>CAVZVZ010000009.1:0-99484 GCA_963778895.1 uncultured Iamiaceae bacterium | reverse complement strand
CGGGCACGCGGCGTCGCGGCCGCACCGACGAGGAAGACCGTCGTCTGGGTGCCGAGCTGCGCGAGCACCCGAAGGAGATCGCCGAGCACATCATGCTCGTCGACCTGGCCCGCAACGATGTGGGACGCGTCGTCGAGTTCGGCACCGAGCAGGTCGACGAGATGATGACGCTCGAGCACTACAGCCACGTGATGCACCTCACGTCGCAGGTGTCGGGCACCTTGGCCGACGGCAACACGCCGATCGACGTGTTGCGGGCCACACTGCCGGCCGGCACCGTGTCGGGCGCACCGAAGGTGCGAGCCATGGAGATCATCGACGACTTGGAGCCCACGAAGCGCGGTCCCTATGCGGGGGTGGTCGGGTACATCGACTTCTCCGGCAACATCGACACCGCGATCGCGATCCGCACGCTGGTGGTCGACGACGCAGGCCACGCGTCGGTGCAGGCGGGAGCGGGCATCGTGGTCGATAGCGTGCCCGAACATGAGGACCTCGAGTGTCACAACAAGGCCAAGGCGCTGTTGTCGGCCGTACCCGGCGCCCGGCGCATGACCGCGCAGAAGCGCGACGTATGACCAACGACCTCAGCGGCGATTTCGAAGCCGGCTGTCGGGCGTTGCGCGGCGAGGGCGGTCTCGCCCCGGTGCCCCGTGATGTGGTTTCGGTGAAGGGGCCACAGGCCACGGACTTCTTGCAGGGGCAGCTGAGCCAGGACGTCACCGCAATCCTGTCGGGTACCTCCCAGTGTTCGTTCCTGCTGCAGCCCACCGGCAAGGTCGACGCCTGGTTTCGGGTCGGTCCGGTGAGTGACGGCTTCGTCCTCGACGTGGCCGGCGGGTTCGGCGAGGTCGTGAAAGCGCGCCTCGAGCGTTTCAAGCTGCGCACCAAGGTCGACATCGAGTTGATGAGCGACACCTGGAGCCACCGAGCGGTGCGCGCCCAGCGCCAAACCGGGCCGGGGGTCGACATCGTGCGACCCGCGGTCGAGGGTCTGGCCTTCGCCGACGGCAACGAGCTCCCGATCGTCGGGCTCGATGCCTACGAGGCGGTACGGATCGAGTGTGGTGTGCCGGCCATGGGCGCCGAACTGACCGAGAACACCATCCCCGCCGAGGCTGGTCAGTGGGTGATCGATCAATCCGTGAGCTTCACCAAGGGTTGTTACACCGGCCAAGAGCTGGTGGCCCGGATCGACTCGCGGGGCGGGAACGTTCCCCGGCATCTGCGGGGCGTCGTGATCCAAGGCGAGGCGCCGCCCGTCGGCGGCGCCGTCGTCGTCGACGACGGTACCGAGGTGGGCACGCTCACGAGCGTGAGCGCGATCCGGCGACGGCCGGGGATCGATTGGGCTCGCCTACCTCGCTCGAAAGGTCGAACCACCAACTGACGCGGTCGTCAGGTGGGACGGTGGCGAGGCCTCCTGTCGCATCCAGGACCTTCCCCTGACCTGAAACTCGACACGCTCCGGAAACAGGGGTGAAACCGCGCGGGACCACACCCTCGGTACGCTCCACTGCTTCCCTCAGGCCGATTCCGTTCAGCAGTGGGCCAGGTCTTCGATGTCGGACAAACGCGATGGGTTCCTCGATGTGGTGCGCGCCCTCGCGACCATCCGAGTCATCCTCTGGCATGCCTTCGGGGCCGCCGCCCTGACGTTCGTGGCCGCCATGCCGGCCATGTTCTTCGTGACCGGCTCGCTGTACAGCGGGTCGGTCGATCGGCATGGTTCGCGCACCACGTTGTTCGATCGTCTGCGTCGGATCGGACCGTCGTTGTGGTTGTTCGCCGTACTGGCGTGGGTCGCCATGGCGATCGGCGCGTGGCGCAGCGGCACGGACCTGCCATTGGCGCGTGCCGCACTGTGGTTCCTGCCCGTCAGTGATCCCGGTGGATCGACGTGGGAGGGCGGGTGGCTGGCCACGCCGCTGTGGTACCTCCGGGTGCTGCTCTGGATCTTCCTCCTGTCACCGTTCATCATCCGGGCGGTACGTCGGTGGCCGGTCGCGTCACTGACCCTGTCTGCGTTCGTGGTCATCGGCTTGGAGCTCGTGGATCGCAGCGCGGTCGTGCGGCCCGCGATCGCTCCGCATCTGGTGTGGCAGGTCGGCGACGTCGTGCTCTACGGGTTGTTCTTCGCGTTGGGGGTCCTCGCGAGCGACGGACGGTTCCAGGCGGTCACGTCCCGCCACTGGTTGGTGTTGGCGGGTGGCGGTGCCGTCCTGGCCGCGATGTGGTGGTTCACCCAACCGGTGCCCGACGGCATCGTGAACAACTCACACCCCATGCATCTGTTCGTGGGCCTGGCGTGGCTCGCGATGGCGATGGCCGCGCAAGGTGTGTTGCGGGTGGTGGCTCAGCATCGAGTCAGCCGTCCGATCGTGCGTTTCCTGTCGCAGCGCTCGCTCACCGTGTACTTGTGGCACACCACCGCGATCGTGGCGGCGCTGTGGTTCGTGAACCGGAGCTCTCACCTGCCGACTGGGGCGTGGACCGCGTCGTACCTCGTGCTGATCGTCGCCGGCGTGGCCCTCTTGGCCGCGGCGTTCGGGTGGGTCGAGGACTTGGCGGCGCGCCGTACGGCGAGGGTGTGGCCCGTCACGGGCCCGCACGACGGCGAGCGTCGGGTCTGGCTACGGATTGCGGTGCCCGTCGCCGTGATCGTGGTCGTGGCCCTGGCCCTACCCACGACGACGCCGGACACGGTCGAGACCGCGTTCACACCACGGGTGCCTTCGCAGGCGCCGCCGCGTCCCCAGGTCGCCGACTTGGCGCCGATCCCGGTCGTGGACGCGGGGCCCGCTGCGGAACCGGTGTCCGTGTTCGATCGCGACGGCCTTCAGAAGGTCGTGGACGCCTGGGAGCTCGAGTACGGGCTCGGGGGTGTGTCGGTATCGCTCGAGGCGCCCGACGGTGACGAGTTCGCCACCGCGATCGGTGCGCACGACGACGGCACACCGCGTGCGATCGACG
Source organism: uncultured Iamiaceae bacterium (assembly GCA_963778895.1). GTDB lineage: Bacteria > Actinomycetota > Acidimicrobiia > Acidimicrobiales > Acidimicrobilacustridaceae > CAVZVZ01. The sequence continues at coordinate 96,511 of CAVZVZ010000009.1, read as the reverse complement.
ATCAGCTGGATGTGATGTCGGTGACGAAGTTGTTCACCGCGAACCTCGTGTATCGGGCGATTGACTCGGGCCTGCTCGAACTGGATGCGCCCCTTCCCGAGATCACGGCCGAACCGGAGTTTCCGTACGCCGGTGAGATGACGGTTCGCCAGCTGCTGGCCCATCGCAGCGGGATCGTCAACTACCGCGACAGCAGTAGGTATGCCGCCGATCCGAGTTCGGTGGTGAGCGCGTCGGATGCGATCGCATCGAGTGTGGCTGACCCGTTGGCGTCCCAGCCGGGCGGCGTGCCCCTGTACTCGAGCACGAACTACTTGTTGCTGGGGCGGCTGCTCGAACAGGTCACCGGTGTGGACTACGACTCCCTGCTCACCAGTGAGTTGCTCGAGCCGTTGGGCATGGCGTCGGCGGCGCACTTGCCCTCGTATCCGGGCGAGCCACGTTTCGCGACCGCAGGACTGGTCGCCGATGTGCAGGACCTGGGTCGAGCCGGCCTGGCGTTGCTCCGGGATCACGTGGGCGTGAGTGACGAGTCGTACGCGCAGATGCGCGACATCGATGTCGATTCGGGGATGGGCCCGGGTTTGAACGGCTTCTGTCCGTGCGAGCGGGACTTCGACGGCGGCGTGCACTGGTACGGGCTGGGCTACACGGGCGGCAGCACGCTGCTCGCCTATGTACCCGACGCCGATGTCGTGGTGACGTCGACGTGACCGGCGGGCTGTACGGCGACACCGGCCACTTCGACGCCGTGATGGATCTGGCGCGCCGGCTCACCACCCTGGTGAGCCTGCCGACCGACAGCGCCGGCCCCGTCTAGCGCTCGACCAGGCGAGTTTCCGTTAGATGTGTCTCAGGTGCACCGTTTCGGTGCACTGGTGACACATCCAACGTCGAATCGAGATGCACATCATCGTTCGTAGGGGCAGTGCCGGCAACCCGAGTCGCAGCAGGTGCCGCGCTCGAGGTGGTACGCAGAGGTGAACACGAACAGGCCGGTGTCGGGGTCGGCATAGCCGGGCTCGCCGGCATCGACAGCCGCCTGATGACGGATCGAGACCTCATCGCCCTCGAGTTGTTCGAGCAGCCAACGCGGTCCCACCACTTCGGCGCCGCTTGCCAGCACGCGATCCCGCAACCCGCGATCGGCCGATACCAACGTGACGGAGTCCGTCGCTTCGGCCGCGAGCTGCGCGAGCGTGTCGTCGCCTTCCCCACGTGCGTGGACCACCCGTACGCCGTTCGCCGAACCCTCAATGACACCCTTCTTCGACTGGCCCTCGAGCACGACCACCACGGGTTCCGCCAGCCGGGCGGCGCGTAGCTCCGCGACGAACCGCCGCGCCGCGCCGGGCCGGTCGCGCCACCAGCCGTTCGGTCGCGAGCCGATCACGTTGGCGGCATCGACGAGCAACATCGGCAGGAGTCTTGCGGCCGCTTGAACGGATGCCAACAATGCTGCCGTATGACCATCACACTGTGCGTGCTGCTGTGGGCCAACGAGGGTGGCCACGAGGATCTCGTCGCCTACGAAGACGCCGTCCTCGCGCTCATGCCAGATCACGATGCTCGAGTCATCCAGCGGGTTCGTACGCAAGGGGAGCCGCTCGACGAGCCGTACGAAGTGCACGTTCTGGAGTTCCCGAACGACGAAGCCCTCGACGCCTATCTGGCCGATCCCCGTCGCATCGCACGTGCCGACGATCGCGATCGCGCCATCGCCCGCTCGGAGATCCTGCGGGTCGAGCCCCAGTAGGGTGCGCGGCATGAGCAACGAGGCCGATGTCGAGACCGTCGAACGGATCATCCCCGCGCCGCCCGAGGCCATCTTCGAGCTGCTCGTCGACCCGCGTCGCCATCAGGACATCGATGGGTCGGGCACGGTGCGCGACGCAAAGGGCGAGCCAGGACGTCTCGAGCTCGGTAGCAAGTTCGGCATGTCGATGAAGATGGGCCTGCCGTATTCGATGGTGAGCACGGTCGTCGAGTACACGCCGAACCGACTCATCGCGTGGCAGACCCGTGGGCCGACCCCGATCGGTCAGTACGTGGCCGGGCGGATCTGGCGCTACGAGCTCGAACCGGTCGACGGCGGTACTCGGGTGCGCGAGAGCTGGGACATCCGGAGCGAGTCCGCGCTCACCAAGCCGCTCGTGCGCAAGGGTGCGGAGGTCGACGCGTAAGAACATGGCCGCGACCCTCGAACGCATCGAGAAGCTGGTGACGACGCCGAGTTAGAACGGTCGCATCGACGGCGGCGTCACCACACCAGGATGTGCGGGGAACGACACGACCATGCGGGTGCCGCCGCCGGGATGGGCGGCCGCCGTGACTTGTCCGCCCATGGCGTCGACCAGTTCGCGCACGATGGCCAGGCCGAGGCCCGAACCCGACTCCTTGCGCACCGGCTGTGACCGTGCGACGTACAGCCGCTCGAACACGTGTGGCAGGTCTTCGGGCGCCACGCCCGGTCCGTCGTCGCTCACCTCGAGCCGCACACCGTTGCTGTCCTGGATCACCGTGACTTCGATGCGCGAGGTCGCGGTACTTGAGGGCATTCTCGATCAGGTTGGCCAAGACCTGACCCAACCGGTCCGGATCCGCGTTGACCGTGACTGGGTTCGGAGGTGTGTTCACCACGACCTCGACACTCACGGTCGCGGCCTCACGGGCGAATCCCGGCCGCGCCGCGCCGCGCCAGTTCCGCCACATCGACCGAGAGCATGTCCAAGGTGAACTGCCGCGCTTCGAGCTTGGCCAGATCCAACAAATCCTTCACCAACCGCTCGAGTCGTTGCGCCTCGGCCAGGATGATGCCGGCGGCGGCTCGACTGTCGGGCGCGGTCCCGTCGGCGACCGCCTCGGCGTAGCCACGGATCGACGTGAGCGGCGTGCGCAGGTCGTGCGACACCGACAGCAAGAACTGTTGCTCGAGGCCTCGCGACCGTTCGAGGGTGCCCGCCATCTGATTGATCGCGATCGACAGGTCGGTGATCTCGTCGTGGCGCCGCTCGTCGGCCGGCAGCCGCACGGTCAGGTCGCCCGCGGCGATCCGCGCCGTGGCGTCGGTCGCGCTCCGCACGCGGCTTGGTCAACTGCTTCGCCAGCCGGGACGCGACGAAGGCGGCGATGAGGATGGCCACGAGCGAAGCCAACAGGAACCAACCCACGGCCGGACCGAGCGCCCGATCGACCGAACGGGTCAGCACGACGACGCCGAGCGCGCCTTGTGAGTCGTTCAACGGGGACGCGGCCCACACCTTGTTGCCGACCGAACCGCTGGTGGTCTCGCCGTTGCGCAGCCGCTCGGGCTGCAGCCGCTCCGCCGTGAGCCGGTCGGGGAGCGGATCGCTCACCTCGAGTCCGATCTGATTGTCCTGCCGCAGCACCACCAAGCTCAAGTCCTCGAGGCTCAGGGCATTGCGCACGCGGTTGAAGCGTTCGCGTCGGGCCGCTTGTGTGGTCGCCTCGCCGGTGCCTCTCGGGCTGATGTCGAGGATGCTCGCGGTGGCCTCGGCCTGATCGCGTAGCCCGTTCTCGGTCTGCTTGCGCGCGCTCACGCCGGCCAGCGCAAGGGTGCCGACGCCGGCCACGACCAGCGTGGCCAGCACGGTGCCGATGATCGCAATGGTGAAGCGCCGTCTCATGAGCGCACCCAGGGTGGCACGCAGTTGTGAGCGACCTGTGAACTAGTCCAACCGATAGCCGACACCCCACACGGTGGCGAGCTCGAGGCCGTCGCCGAGCTTCTTGCGCAGTTGGCGGACGTGGACGTCGACCGTGCGCTCGTCACCGACCCAGTCGTGGCCCCACACGCCGTCGAGCAGTTGGCGCCGGCTGAGGGCCAGGCCGGGGTTCTCGGCGAAGTACTGCAGCAACTCGAACTCTCGGGCGGCGAGCGGGACGACGTTGCCGTCGACCCGGGCCTCGCGGCGTCCGATGTCGACTTCGATCGGGCCGAGCCGGATGACGCTCGGCCCCTCGCGTGGCGGCCCGTCGACCCGGCGCAGGATCGCCTTCACGCGCGCCACCAACTCGCGGGGCGAGAACGGTTTGGTGAGGTAGTCGTCGGCGCCCATCTCCAAGCCGAGCACCCGATCGACCTCGTCGTCACGGGCGGTCAGCATCAGCACGGCGGCCTGGTTCGACTCCCGCACCCGGCGGCAGACATCGAGGCCGTCGAGCTCGCCGGGCAGCCCGATGTCGAGGATCACGATGCTGGGCTGGCGCTGCTCGATCAGCTCGAGCCCCCGCGCCCCGTCGGCCGCCTGATAGACGCGGTAGCCCGCCTGGCGCAGGTACAGGTCGACCAGATCGGCGATGTTGGGGTCGTCCTCCACCAGCACCACAACGGTTTCCTGGTCAGCCATAGCAAGGTCATGCTCGCGCGCCACTAGCCTCAGCCCGGTGACCCACTATGAGGTCCTCGGCGTCGCGGAGAGCGCCGGCAGCGACGAGCTGCGGCAGGCGTACCTCTCGCAAGCGAGGCGTCACCATCCCGACCGGCAACCAGACAGCGCCAAGCGCGTCGCGGCCGAGGTGCGGATGCGCGACATCAACCAGGCGTGGGCGGTGCTGGGCAACCCTGAGCGGCGCCGGATGTACGACGCCGAGCGCCGCGCCGAGACGAGGGCGGCCCGGCCCAAGAACGCGCCCCATCCGGACTTCGTCCCGATCGACGACGAGGACATCGACTACGCCGAGCTGCTCGACGACACGCCGATGCACGGCACCCACGTGCCGCGGTGGCTCCAGGTCTTGCCCGCGGGACTGCTGGCCGTGGGCGTGTTGGCGATCATCGCCGGATTCGTCGCCATGCTCGGCGAGCTCCTCGCGTTCGGTGCCTTCCTGCTGGTTCTGGCGGTGGTGTCGTTCCTCGCCGCTCCCGCGGTGGCAGTCATGCGGAGCTACCAGCACGACCGCCAGTAGATTCGTGCCTCCATGGCGACGTATCTCGACCGGATCCTCGACGCGCACCGCCGACGCGCGCGTGACGACTCTCGTTCCGTCGATCGCCTGCGTGAAGACGTCGACGGGTTGCCGCCCACCCGTGGCTTCGCCGATGCCATCCGAAGGCAAGAGTCGCCTCCGGGCCCAGATCTCGTTGCCGTCATCGCCGAGGTCAAACGTCGGTCGCCGTCGAAGGGCGACCTTTTCCCCGACCTCGACCCCGGCGCTATAGCTCGCCAGTACGAGCTAGGCGGCGCGGCATGCTTGTCGGTGCTCACCGACACCGAGTTCTTCGGCGGCTCAGCCGTCTGATCTGCAAGCAGCGCGCGCGGCCGTGCCGCTGCCCGCGCTCCGCAAGGACTTCACGGTCTCCGTCTTGGATGTGGTCGACACGCGACTGATGGGTGCGGACGCCGTTCTGTTGATCGTCGCGGCATTGAGTGACAGCGAGCTCGCGCGACTTCCATGCCCTCGCGATCGAGCTCGGGCTCGACGCGCTGGTCGAGGTGCACGACGAAGGTGAGCTCGAACGGGCCGAGGCTGCGGGGGCCACGCTGATCGGCGTGAACCAGCGCGACTTGGTCACGTTCGAGGTCGACACTGATCGGGCCGTGCGCGTCGCGCGGTCGTTCCCAGCGGGTGTCGTCAAGGTTGCCGAGTCGGGCATCGTCGGGGCCGAGGACGCAGCCACGCTCGCCGAGGCGGGCTACGACGCCGTGCTCGTGGGCGAGGCGCTCGTGACCTCAGGCGACCCCGCGGCGGCCGTGCGCAGCCTCCGTCGGCCGGACTTATGATCGGCTCCTCGCGAGAGGAGCCGAGCGATGACGAGTTTCATTCTGGGTGAGAAGGATCTGCCGACGGCGTGGTTCAATCTGCTGCCGCGAATGCCGGTTCCGCTCGAACCGCCGCTGCATCCGGCTACCAAGGAGCCCGTCGGGCCCGACGACCTGACGCCGTTGTTCCCGATGGCGCTGATCGGCCAGGAGATGAGCGCGGACCCCTGGATCGACATCCCGGGTGAGGTGCTCGACATCCTCAAGCTGTGGCGCCCCACTCCGCTGGTCCGCGCCGAGCGGCTCGAGGCCGCGCTCGGCACGACGGCCCGCATCTACTTCAAGGACGAGTCGGTGTCGCCGGCGGGGTCGCACAAGCCGAACACGGCGGTGCCGCAGGCCTTCTACAACAAGCAAGAAGGCATCCCGCGCTTGACGACCGAGACCGGCGCCGGTCAGTGGGGCTCGGCCCTTTCGTTCGCGTGTGCGCAGTTCGGGATCGAGTGCATGGTGTACATGGTGCGCGCTTCGTTCGAACAGAAGCCGTACCGCAAGACGATGATGGAGATCTGGGGCGGCAACGTCGTGCCGTCGCCGGTCGACGATCCCGACAGCCCCGGTTCGCTCGGTGCGGCGATCTCCGACGCGGTGCGCGACGCGGCCACACGCGACGACTCGCACTATTCGTTGGGTTCGGTGCTCAACCACGTGCTGCTGCACCAGACCGTCATCGGTCTCGAGGCCAAGGAACAGCTCGCGCATGGCGGGGGAGCGGTACCCCGACATCGTGATCGGCTCGTGTGGCGGCGGGTCGAACCTGGGCGGGATCGCGTTCCCGTTCGTGCCCGACGAGCACGTGAAGCTCCTGGCCGTCGAGCCGTCGTCGTGCCCCACCCTCACCGAGGGCACGTTCGAGTACGACTTCGGCGATGTGGCCGGCATGACGCCGCTGCTGCCGATGTACACGCTCGGTCACGAGTTCATCCCTCCCGCCATCCACGCCGGTGGGCTCCGCTACCACGGCGACTCACCGATCATCTCGAACCTGGTGAAGTCCGGGCGGATGGAGGCGGTGGCCTACCCGCAGGGCAAGGTGTTCGAGGCCGCGATCCAGTTCGCCGCGGACCGAGGGCAAGATCCCGGCCCCCGAAACCGCCCATGCCGTGCGCGCGGCCATCGACGAGGCCCTCGCCGCCAAGGAGACCGGCGAGGAGAAGGTCATCCTCTTCAACTACTCAGGCCACGGTCATCTCGACCTCGCCGCCTACGACGACTTCCTGCACGACCGCCTCATCGACGCGTGAGTCTCTGGGCTCGGCGATAAATCCACGGAGACGAGGGCTGCCTCCGGTACCTTCGAGTCCATGTTCGTGAAGATCTGTGGCATCACGAACGAAGAGGACGCCCTGTTCGCGGTGGCCATGGGAGCTGACGCGGTCGGGTTCGTGTTCGCGCCCTCGTCTCGTCAGATCCAGCCGACCCAGGCCCGCGACATCATTCGCCGGCTTCCGCACGAGACCCTCACCGTGGGCGTGTTCCGTGACGAGACGCCCCAGCGTGTGGCCGAGATCGTCAACATGATCGGGCTCGGCGGTGCGCAACTGCACGGCCGGGAACGCCCGAGCGAGGTTGCCTCGGTGCGCGAGCGCGTCGGGTACGTGATCAAGGCCTTCGCCGCCGGCGACCCGCTCTTCGAAAAGGTGGCCGACTACGAGGCCGACGCCATCATGATCGACTCCGCGGTGCCGGGCTCGGGTCACGTGTTCGACTGGACCCTCGCCGACAACATGCCGCTCGACAGGAAGATCATCCTGGCCGGGGGGCTCACCCCCGAGAACGTGCAGGAAGCCATCCGTCGGGTCAAGCCGTGGGGTGTCGACGTGTCGACGGGTGTCGAGCGCTCGCCCGGTCACAAGGACGCCACCAAGGTGATGCGCTTCGTCAACGCGGCCAAGAACGTGGACGACGACGCCCCTTTCGAGATCGACCTCGACGACAACGGCCGACCCATCGTCGAGCCCTACGACTTCGACTGGGAAGAAGACACGTCGGTCGGGTGAGTCGGTGACGGACGGAACCGAGTTCTTGGCCGCGCACCCCACCACCTAGTCTCGCCGGGATGGCCCTGTCCGAACCCACTGACGACGGCCGATTCGGCGAGTTCGGCGGCCGCTTCGTGCCCGAGACCCTCGTGCCCGCCGTCCTGGAGCTCGAGAAGGCGTTCCGTACTGCGTGGGTCGACGAGAGCTACCGACGCCAGCTCGACGATCTACTGCGTGACTACGCCGGGCGGCCGTCGCCCGCTGACCGAGTGTGCTCGGCTCTCCGAGGAGCTCGGCGTGCGGATGCTGCTCAAGCGGGAGGACCTCAACCACACCGGTTCGCACAAGATCAACAACGTGCTCGGCCAGGCCCTGCTCGCGCAGCGCATGGGCAAGACCCGCCTGGTGGCCGAGACCGGGGCCGGGCAACACGGCGTGGCCACCGCCACCGCCGCCGCGCTGCTCGGGCTCGAGTGCGTCGTGTACATGGGCGAGGTCGACATGGATCGCCAAGCGCTCAACGTGTTCCGCATGCGCTTGCTCGGTGCCGAGGTCGTACCCGCGTCGTCGGGGAGCCGCACGCTGAAGGACGCCATCAACGAGGCCATGCGCGACTGGGTCGCGACGGTCGAGACCACGCACTACTGCCTGGGATCGGTGATGGGGCCGCATCCGTACCCGTGGATGGTGCGCGAGTTCCACACCGTGATCGGCACCGAAGCGCGCGAGCAGTGCGCGAAGTTGCTCGACGGCGACGTGCCCGATGTGGTCACGGCGTGCGTGGGCGGCGGTTCCAACGCCATCGGCATCTTCTCCGGATTCGCTGATTCACGCGCCGAGCTCGTGGGTGTCGAGCCCGCCGGCGGCGCGGCGGTCACTCGGGGAGTCCCGGGCGTTGTACACGGCTCGAAGTCCTATCTCTTGCAGGACGAGTGGGGGCAGGTGCAAGAGGCCGAATCGATCTCGGCGGGCCTCGACTATCCGGGTGTCGGGCCCGAGCACTCGTACCTCGCCGCCATGGGTCGGGCGCGGTACCAGGCGGTGACCGACGCCGAAGTGATCGACGCCTTCCAGTTGCTGTCGCGCACCGAAGGCATCATCCCGGCCCTCGAACCGGCACATGCGCTGGCATGGGTGTCACGCGACCGCGCCGCGTTGGCCGGCAAATGTGTGTTGTTGAACCTTTCGGGCCGCGGCGACAAGGACGTGGCCCAGATGATGGACATCTTGGGATGAGCGACCTCGTGCCGGGCACCCTCGAGACCGTGCTGCGCCAGCGACGCGACGCGGGTCACAAGCTGCTCGTGCCCTACATCACAGGTGGTCTGGGTACCGACTGGGCCGAAGCCGTGCGGTCCGTGGCCGACGCCGGGGCCGACGCCATCGAGATCGGCATTCCCTTCAGCGATCCGGTGATGGATGGCCCGGTGATCCAGGAGGCGAGCGAGCAAGCGTTGGCCGCCGGGGCGACCCCAGCGTCGATCCTCGACACCTTGCGCGGGATCGACGCCGGCATCCCCATCGCCGTGATGACGTACTACAACATCTGCTTCCACATGGGCCACGAACGCTTTGCGCAGACGTTGGTGAGCAGCGGTGTGGCGGCGGCGATCCTGCCCGACTTGCCGCTCGAGGAAGTCGCGCCGTGGGCCGAAGTCGCCGACGCGGTCGGCGTCGAGACGGTCATGCTCGCCGCGCCGACCGCGCCCGATGAGCGCTTGCCGCGCGTGTGTGAGCGAGCCCGCGGGTTCGTGTATGCCGTCGGCTTGTTGGGAGTCACAGGGGAGCGCGACGAGCTGGCATCCAGCGCCACCGTGATCGCCAAGCGGTTGAAAGCGGTGACGGACAAGCCGGTGCTCATCGGTGTCGGCATCTCGAACGGCGAACAGGCCGTGCAGGCGTCCGAGGCGGCCGATGGTGTGATCATCGGGTCCGCGATCGTGCGCCGGCTACTCGATGGTGAGGGACCCGAAGGGGTCGGCCGCTTCGTTGGAACGGTGCGAGGCGCTCTCGACGCGGGCTGAAGGATCGGCGCGTAATTCGTTTCCGGCAAGGCGTCCCGCGCCGTGAGACCTCTACAGTTGAGCCGATGGCTGAGGAGGTCCGCCGCCTTTCGGCGTTTCCGCGCAACGACCTGCTCGAGGAGCCGTCGGTCACGGGCCGCGTCAGCGAGCTCGAGCTTCACGAGCATCTCGGCCCGCCCACCACCGAGTCGCCGTCCGATTCCTTCGAAGATCCACGACAGTTCTGGGACCTGGAGTGGCCGTGCGGACTGGTGATGGGCATCGAGTACCACCAGCTCAGCGAGGAGCTCGTGATGCACCTCGACTCGCCGGACATCGAGCACGCCTTGCGTCATCTCGGGGTGGAGCTACGCGGCATGGAGCCGTCGTTCGACCTCAAGCGTGATCGCTTCGACCGGCTGAATCCCCGTCCCATCGGGGGTCTTTGGTCGATCGCGGCCGAGCAGGGTGAGGGCCCACGCACATGGGTTGCCCGCAACCTCACCGAGCGCGACGCCCGCTGTCGTTGCGTCGACCTGGAGCTCACCGAGCCCCACCGCACCTTTGCGGTCGAACAAGCACCCTGACGGTTACGGCGCCGACGCGTCGCGGCGAACCTGGTACGTATCCCGTTGCCATGGCAACGGGATACGTACCAGGAATGAGGGGCCGCAGGCGATGCCGCCTTCGGGCAGACTCACCCGATGACAGACCATCGACGTGATGCGCTCGCCATTCTGGTCGGGGCCCTCCGCTGCACATCGGGGGTGTCGTTCATAGTCGCGCCGGAAGCCGCCAGCGTGGTGTGGGGCTCCGATCCGGACAACAACCCGACGGCGGCCTTGCTGCTGCGATCGATGGGATATCGCGACGCCTTGATCGGCGGAATGCTGCTGCGGGCCGGCCTGCGCAACGATCCGACGACGGCTGGTTGGTTCCTCGCCAGCGCGGGAGCCGATCTCGCCGATCTCGTGGGTGGGCTGGCCAACCATGATCGGCTGCCGGACAGGTCGCGCACGGTCGGGCTTGGTGGGGCCGTGGTCGGGGTCGCGGTGGGCGTGCTCGGCGCGCTGCGGGCGAGAGCCGGGCGATAGCGTTCCGCCCATGCCCAGCGACCTGACCCTGAAGACGATGAACACGTTGCACCGGGTGGTGTTGAAGCTCAGCTTCGGCCACGTCGGGTGGAACGCATCGAACATGCCGGTGCTGGAGCTGACGACCATCGGGCGCAAGAGCGGTCAGCCGCGGTCGGTGATGTTGACCTCGCCGTTTCAGGAAGGGTCCACGATCGTGGTCGTGGCGTCCCGTGGTGGCGACGATCAGCATCCGGCCTGGTTCCTCAACCTGCGCGACAACCCCGATGTCGAGGTGACGATGAAGGGGGAGAAGCAGGCGATGCGCGCGAACGATCGCCGACGCCACCGAGCGGGCTCGGCTCTGGCCGTTGGTCACGGCCGATCACAAGAACTACGCCGGGTACCAGACCAAGACCGACCGCGAGATCCCGTTGGTGCTGCTGCAACCGAAGTGAGGGCGATCGACGCCGACGCAGGCGGTACGGAACGCGCACGTCTGGTTCGAGTCGAACAGTGGGTGGGCACCGCCGGACGAGGACGACCTCGCCGAATGGGTCGCCGACGGATTGGCCAAGGCTCCCGACGACTGCGTTGTGGCTCACGACGGTTGGTGTGAGCACGGGTTGGCGTCGTGGTGGTTGATCCTGCGCGCGCTCGACGACGAAACCTGAGCCGACCTGTTCGGTATCGGGAACCGTCGTCGGGTTGGCGGCAAGTACGTCGTGATGATGGTGCGATGCGAAGGCGCCGGGCGGCGAACCAACGATCAAGGTCCAGGGGCGGCGGGTCCCTGAGCGGACAGGAGCGGCCGTCCTGTCGTCTCACGGCCGCTCCTGCACCGCTCCCGAGATTCTCAGTGTCGTGCGCGTCCGATCGGCGGCTGCGCTCGATGCGACCGGCTAACGGAATCCAGGTCGCTGATCCGGTACTCAGACGGCCGGAGTGCGCGCCGCGATGTAGGGTCCTCGCCAGGTGCGGTCCCTGTCAGCAGCTTCAAGGCGATCTGGAGGACCAAAATGGCTTTTCTCATTTCCCACTTCTACGAAGGCGGGACCGCTGATCAGTACGAGGCCGTACTCAAAGCGGTGCATCCGCCCGACGGCCTCCCGGCGGGCCAGCAGTACCACGCGGCCGGGCCGACCGATGGCGGATGGCTGATCGTTGCCGTGTGGGACTCGAAGGACACCTTCGACCGTTTCCTCGCCGACACGTTGATGCCTGCGCTCCCGAAGGTGTCGGGTGGATTTGCCGGTCCTCCGCAGGAGCGGTCCGCCGAGGTCGCGAACCTCGTCACTGCTTGAGGGTCAGCCGATACCTTCCATCTGGGCGATGATCCGCAGCATGACCTCGTCGGCTCCACCGCCGATCGAGAGCAGGCGACTGTCGCGGAAGTAGCGGGCTGTCCACGTCTCTTCCATGTAGCCGATGCCGCCGTGGAACTGGATGCACCAGTCCGCGACTTCACGTTGCAAGCGGCCGCTCTTGAGCTTGGCGATCGATGCCATCTTCGTGATCGCGAGGGGATCGGCCTCGCGCACGATGGCGTCGGCGCAGGCGTAGTTGTACTCACGTAGCAGATCGACTTCGGCGACGAGCTCGGCCAGGCGGAACTGGATCCATTGATTGTCGGCGAGCGGCTTGCCGAAGGCCTGGCGCTGGTTCACGTAGTCGATGGTGCGATCCAGCGCGAGGCGCATGTTGCCGCACGCCATGTACGCCGCAATCAGCCGCTCGTTCTGGAACTGCGCCATCTGTTGCTGGAAGCCCCGACCGATTTCGCCGATCGTGTTGCTCGACCGGAACCCGCACGTCGATGAAGCTCAGCTCGGCGGTGTCGCTCGAACGCTGGCCCAGCTTGTCGAGCTTGCGGCTGACCGAGAAGCCTTCGACATCGGTGGGCAGCACGATCTGGCTCATGCCACGATGGCCACCCTCATCGGAGGTCCGCGCCAGCAGGCACAGCCAATCGGCCTGCACGCCGTTGGTGATGTAGAGCTTGGTGCCGTTGATGACCCACTCGTCACCATCCCGAACGGCGCGAGTGCGCAATCCCGCAACGTCACTGCCGGCGTCGGGCTCGGTCACCGCGATCGCGGCCACCATCTCGCCGCGCAGCGCCGGTGCGAGGTAGCGCTCCTTCAGTTCGTCCGACCCGAAGCGGTGCAGCGCCGGTGTGGCCATGTCGGTCTGCACGCTCACGGCCATGGCCACCCCGCCGGTCGCGCACCGGCCGAACTCCTCGCCGTAGATCGCGGTGTACAGGTGGTCGGCGCCCTGACCGCCGAAGCGCGGGTCGTACTCGATGCCGAACACCCCGAGCGCGCCGAGCTTGGGGAACAGCTCGTGGGCCGGGAACATCCCCGCTTCCTCCCATGCTTCGGCGTGCGGGTTGATCTCCTTCTCGACGAAGTCCCGCACCGTCTGGCGGAACATCTCGTGCTCGTCGCTGAACCGTCCCGAACCGGGCGCTGAAACCGACACTATTTGTCCTCCGAGGCGCCAATTTCGGTGAGGCGGTGGAGGAGGTGGGTCGGGATGTCGGCGTGCTTGGCGCGCAGGTACTCGCCGAGGCCCTTGGCCTGAGGATCGGTGCGGGTCGACGCCGCCACGCCCCGGCCGAGCAGGCCGACGATGACGAAGTTCAGGGCGCGTAGGTTCGGTAGCTCGTACCGGTACACCTCGAGGCCCGTCGGTCTCGGCGGGCATGCAGCTCGCGCAACCGAGCCTCGGTGAGGTACCAACTCATCCAGTCGTAGGCCTCGTCGTCGCGCGTCCACACGCCGAGGTTGGCGTTGCCGCCCTTGTCGCCCGATCGCGCACCGATCACCCGACCGATGGGGCCGCGGACGACCGGCAGCTCGTCCCAGTTCAGGGCGCCCTCGCCGCTGGCCGACACCCCGATCCGACGCCGGCTGATGTCCTCGAGCAGCACCGACAGCGTCTCGGGGTGGCCCGTCACGTTCGGTGCCGTCTTGGGTTTGGGGGCTGTCGGCGTCGGTCGGCGACGCTCGAGCGGGGGCGGCGACGTCGGGGGAGCCGGAACCGGAATGCGCTCGCCGTCGACCACAACGGCTTGGTCGAGCAGGTCGGCCGGCATGAGCGCGGGCCAGTACACGCCGAAGGTGGAGCCGTTGGTGGGCGGGCTCGTCGTGAAGAAGCCGGGGTAGTTGGCCAGCACCATCTCGATCACCTTGTTCGAGAAGGCTCGGCCGACCTTGTCCTCGTCCCGGTCGGTGACGGTGATCCGCAGCTCGGCGACGGCGTCGTCGTTGGTGGCGGGATCGTCGCGATCGGTCCGTCGTAGCCGCACCTCCGCGCGGTCGAAGCTGTCCTTGCCGCCGGGCACGAGGCTCCACAGCGTGCGTTCGGCCAGCTCGGCTTTCGCTTCGATGTCGAGGCCCGTGAGCACGAACGTCATCGTGTTGCGCGCGCCACCGAGGTAGTTGATGGCGACCTTGGCGTTCTCGGGACCGGGAAGGCCGCGGACGTCGTGCACGCGCACCCGGTCGGGACCGTCTTGGTCGAGCCGGATCGAGTTCAGTCGCACGGTCGCGTCGGGGTTGGCGTACTCCAGGCCCTGGATCTCGTAGAGCAGCTGCGCCGTGATCGTGCCCACCGTGACGGCGCCGCCGGTTCCCGGGATGCTTGGTGATGACCGACGAACCGTCGGCCTCGATCTCGGCGATCGGGAAGCCCGGGTGTTCGAGCGCGGGGATCTCCTCGAAGAACGCGTAGTTGCCGCCGGTGCACTGCGCGCCGCACTCGATGATGTGGCCCGCGACGACCGCGCCGGCGAGCTCGTCCCAATCCATGCGTGACCATCGGTGGTGCCACGCCGCCGCGCCGACCACCACCGCGGCGTCGGTGACCCGCCCGGTCACGACGATGTCGGCGCCGCGCGTCAAGCCTTCGACGATGCCCCACCCGCCGAGATAGGCGTTGGCCGTGAGCGGCACGATGCCGAGCTCGTCGAGCTTCTCGCCGGTGTCCATGTTGGCGAAGTCGACGCCTGCTCGTTGCAGCTCGGTGAGCCGAGGCAGGACGTCGTCGCCGTCGACGTACGCCACCTTGGTGCGACAGACCCAAGCGGGATGCCAGCTCCTCGATGGCGGCCGCGCAGCCCTCGGGGTTGAGTCCGCCGGCGTTCGACACGATCTTGATGCCCTTGTCGAGACAGGTGCCGAGCACCTGCTCGAGCTGGGCGAGGAACGTCTTGGCGAACCCGCCGTCGGGATCCTTCAGCTTGTCCTTGGCCAGGATCAGCATGGTCAGCTCGGCCAGCCAGTCACCGGTGAGCACGTCGATCGGTCCACCCTCGACCATCTCGCGTGCGGCCGAGATGCGGTCGCCGTAGAAGCCGCTGCAGTTGGCGATCCGGATCGGTGGGCTCATACGGGGTCCATCTGTATCAGCACTTGGTGCGCGTCGACATTGTCGCCCGGCGCGACCAGAACCTCGATCACCTTGCCGTCGCTGGGAGCGCTCACCCGGTGCTCCACCTTCATGGCCTCCATCACCACCAGCGTCTGCCCCGCCGTGACCACGTCACCGGCCGCCACCTCGACGGAGATGACCCGACCCGGCACCGGCGCGACCAGACCGCCGGCGACGGCGGCTGACGACACCGAGGGGAAACGCGACAACCGCACGAACTCGGTCTGACCGGCGGCCGAGTTCACGTACACGCTGTCGTCCACGTCGTGGACGAAGAACGTCATGGCGATGCCTTCGATTTCGAGGCGAAGGCTGTCGGGATCCGTCTCGGCGGTCGTGAGCAACTGCCCGGAGAAGTCGACGTCGCCGATGGTCGCCGTGAACGCCGGGCCCTCGATCTCGTAGTCGACGGTGTACTCGTCTTCGCCGACCCGATAGCTTGGCTCGCTGTCGTTGGGCGCGTACGTTGCGCCAACCAGTCGGCGCCTCGGCCCAATGTCGATCGGCGGCCCGACGGCGCTGCTGGGCCTCCAGGGTGGCGGCCAACAGGTGCGCGTCGATGGTCGCGCTTCCCGGGCCCGCGTCGAGCAGGGTGAGATGCAGATCGACGAACGCGGTCGATGTGTTGCCTTCGACGAAGTCCTCGCTCTCGAGGACGGCCACCAGATAGTCACGGTTGGTGCGCACGCCGTGAATGGCGCTGTCGACCAGCGCGCGGGTGAGCCGTCCGGTGGCCTCGTCACGGGTGTCGCCGGTGGCGATGACCTTGGCGAGTAGCGAGTCGTAGTGCGGCGATACGACGCTGCCGTCGGCGACGCCCGCATCCCATCGCACCTGCGGGTCGCGGCCCGTCCAGAACCGGTGGACGGTGCCCGTCGACGGTAACCATTCGTCGCGCCGGATCCTCGGCGACCAAACGGGCTTCGATGGCGTGGCCCTCGATGTCGATCTCGTCCTGCTCGAAGTCGAACGCTTGGCCCATCGCCGCGCGCAGCTGCAGTTCGACGAGGTCGAAGCCCGTCACCTCTTCGGTGACCCGGTGCTCCACCTGCAGTCGCGTGTTCATCTCGAGGAAGAAGTACGAGCCGTGCTCCGCATCGAGAAGGAACTCGACCGTGCCCACGTTGTCGTACTGGATGGCCTCGGCGAGCGTGACGGCGGCCGCGCCCAGCTGGTCACGCAGGAACGGATCGACGGCAGGTGACGGTGATTCCTCGATCAGCTTCTGATGCCGCCGCTGGATCGAGCACTCACGTTCGCCGAGGTGCAGGACGTGACCATGACGGTCGGCCACCACTTGGATCTCGATGTGCCTCGGTGCGGCGAGCCAGCGTTCGGCGAACACGGTGCTGTCGCCGAACGAGTCGAGCGCCTCGCGACGAGCGGCGGTGACTGCAGCGTCGAGGTCGTCCTCGGCGAGCACGAGCCGCATGCCGCGGCCGCCGCCACCGGCCGCGGCCTTCACGAGCAACGGATAACCGACGCCGGCGGCCTGGGCGCGCCATTCGAACGGAGCGTCACCCTCCAACTCGGCGCTCGGCGAGCAGCGGGACACCGACCTCGGCCGCGAGCCGCTTGGCGGCGAGCTTGTCGCCCATGCGCGCGATGGCGTCCGGGTGTGGGCCGACCCAGGTGAGTCCGGCGTCGATGACCGCGCGCGCGAAGTCGGCGTTCTCGGAGAGGAAGCCGTAGCCCGGGTGTACCGCGTCGGCGCCGGTGCGTTGGGCCGCGTCGAGCAGTTGGCCTACGTCGAGGTATGACTCGGCTGCGGTCCGTCCGGCCAGCGCAGCCGCGACATCGGCGTGGGCGACATGCGGAGCATCGCGGTCGGCCTCGCTGTAGACGGCGACCGCACGCATACCCATGTCGTGGGCGCCGTCGATGACGCGGATGGCGATCTCGCCTCGGTTGGCGACGAGCAGGGTCTTGATGCGGGTCACGATCACATCCGGAAGACGCCGAAGCCGGCGGCACCTTCGACCGGAGCCGAGTGGGTGGCCGACAACGCGATGCCGAGAGCGGTGCGCGTGTCGCGCGGGTCGATGATGCCGTCGTCCCACAGACGGCCGGTGGCGAACAGAGCCGTTGACTCGCTTTCGATCTGCCCCTCGATGGCCTCGCGCATGGCGGTGTCGGTCGCCTCGTCGTAGTCGCGCCCGGCGCGTTCGGCCGCGGCACGCTGCACGATCGACATGACGCCGGCCAACTGCTTGGGGCCCATCACCGCGATGCGATGGTTCGGCCAGCTGAACACGAACCGGGGGTCGTAGGCCCGACCCGACATGCCGTAGTTCCCCGCGCCATACGAGGCGCCCACCATCAGCGTCAGGTGCGGCACCGTGGAGTTCGACACTGCGTTGATCAGCATCGATCCGTGCTTGATGATGCCGCCTTGCTCGTAGGCCGTGCCCACCATGAAGCCGGTGATGTTCTGCACGAACAGCAATGGGATGTCGCGTTGGTTGCACAGTTGGATGAACTGCGCTCCCTTTTGCGACTCCTCCGAGAAGAGGATGCCGTTGTTGGCGATGACGCCGATCGGATAGCCCCACAGCGAGGCCCAACCGGTCACGAGCTGCGTGCCGTACAAGGGCTTGAACTCATCGAGCTCGCTGGCATCGACGACGCGCCACAGGATCTCGCGCACATCGAAGGGAACGCGAACGTCGGTCGATGCGATCCCCAACAGCTCAGCCGGATCGAGCACCGGTGCGCGCACGGGACCGGCGGGGGAGGGCCCGAGCTTGCGCCAGTTGAGCCGACTCACGATCTGGCGCCCGATCCGGATGGCGTCGAGCTCGTCGATGGCGAGGTGATCGCTCAGGCCCGATACCCGCGAGTGCATGTCGGCGCCACCCAATGTCTCTTCGTCGGCGTCTTCGTCGATCGCCATCTTCACGAGCGGGGGACCGCCCAGGAAGACCTGGGCCTGACCCGCCACGAAGACCGTGTAGTCGCTCATGCCCGGCACGTACGCGCCGCCCGCGGTCGACGAGCCGAAGACGAGCGTGATCGTCGGGATGCCGGCGGCCGACAAGCGCGTGAGATTGCGGAACGCAGCTCCTCCGGGCACGAAGATGTCGGCCTGCTTCGGGAGCTCGGCGCCACCGGACTCGGTCAGGTTGATCAGTGGCAGCCGATTGCGGAGGGCGATCTCTTGAGCGCGTAACGACTTGGCGATGGTGGTGGGCGACGAGGTGCCGCCCTTCACGGTGGGGTCGTTGGCGCTGATCACGCACTCGACCCCGGCAACCTGGCCGATGCCGCTGACGAGCCCGGCACCCAACGGATCGTCGGTGCCCCAACCCGCGAGGGGCGACAGCTCGAGGAACGCTGTGTCACGGTCGAGGAGTAGCTCGATCCGCTCGCGGGCCAGGAAACGGCCGCGGTCGCGGTGGCGCTGCACGTACTTCTCGCCCCCGCCGCGCAAGACCTCGCGCTGCGCGAGCTGTATCTCGTCGAGCAGGGCCAACATCGCCTCGCGGTTCGCGACGAACTCGTCCGAACGTGGATCGATGCTGGTCGCTGGCGCCCCCGTCACGCCCGCACGCTACCGTCGGCGCTCGGTGACAGACGTTTCGGGGTCCGAGAGTGCCGATCCGGCTGGGGCCACCATGTACGAACGAGTCGGCGGCGATCCGTGGTTCGCCACGCTCGTCGATCGCTTCTACACCGGCGTCGCCGACGACGTGCTTCTCCGCCCCTTGTATCCCGACGATCTGGGCCCGGCCCGGGCGCATCTCGCCGGTTTCCTGGTCCAGTACTGGGGCGGACCCACGACCTACAGCGAACAGCGGGGTCACCCGCGTCTACGCATGAGGCACGCGCCGTTCACCATCGGTGCCGCGGAGCGAGACGCCTGGTTCGGGCACATGGCCGCCGCCGTGCGCGACGGGGGCCTGAATGCCGAGGACGAAGCCGAGATGCTCGCGTACTTCGATATGGCGGCGACCCATCTGGTGAACGCGCCAGGTTGACCGCTTCTACGCGGTTGCGATGACGTGGGGGGCGAACGCCGCGTTGTCGACGTACTCGGTGAAGCTGGCCGCGAGATCACCGTCGAACGTCCACACGTGTGCGAACGGGATGCGGTCGCCGTTGACGACGTGCTCACCGAGAACGACGAGCGTGTCGCCGGCCTCGTGGAACTGTTGTGGCTCGACCGCGAAAGGTCCGTACCGCTCGGGCAACGAGCCGAAGAAGCCGAGGATCTCGTCCTTGCCGGTGAACGTGCCGCCCCAACCGTCAACCGGTGGGACGGTCCAGGTCATCTTGTCCGAGAAGCGAGCCAGTACGTCGTCGATGTCCAAGGCGGCGAATGACTTGTAGCCGCCGCGGATGAGCTCGGTGTGCGCGCTCATTGATTCTCCCTTGCCAGCCGGGGCCGGGCGGCCCTGGGTCGCGGAGGATTCGAAGCCGTCTATCTAGCTGGATCACTCGCGAGTCAATCGGCCAGTGGCGCCGGTTCTGCAGAGTCACCGTCGACCGCGGTCCGTTCCGCGTCGACCTCCGCGGACGGGCTGCGTCGGATCATGATCACCGCCACGAACGCCAGGACGAGCGCCACGGCTCCGACGACCTCGGTGGAAACGTGCAGCATCTTCAAGCCCGACACCACCAGCACCATGGCGAGGATCGGCCGGATCACATGGTCGGCGGCCCGCGACGACACGTGCGCACCGATGTACACGCCCGGGATGGCGCCGATGAGGAGTGCTCCGGTGATGTCGAACTGCACCTCGCCGAAGAGGACGTGGGCCAGGGCGGCTGCTCCGACGAGCGGGATCGCCTGTACGAGATCGGTGCCGACCAGTTGCTTCGCGCTCAGCGCGGGGTAGAGGACGAGCAACAGCACCATCATCAGCGAGCCGGAGCCGACCGACGTGAGTCCCACCATCACGCCGCCGAACACACCGATGGCAACGGTGCGGACGGGGTGCAGGCTGACGGTTGCCATCGCAGTGTCGGCCACGCCGCGTCGTCCGGAGAACGCGCCTTTGACGGCGAGCCCGACCGAAGCGAGCAGCAACGCCACGCCCACCGTCCACTGGACGATGTCGTTGACCTTCGCGGGGTCGGCGAACTGTTGCAGTGCCCATACCGAGAAGAACGCGGCGGGAACCGATCCGATGACGAGCCAGCCCACGAGGCGCAGGTTGACGGTGCCCTTGCGAAGGTGAACGCCACCGCCGATGGGCTTCATCACCATCGAGGCCACCAGATCGCTCGAGACGGCCTGGATCGGCGGGACCTTGAAGAGCAGCACGAGGATGGGCGTCATCAGGGCGCCCCCTCCCATACCGGTGAGGCCCACGACGAATCCCACGCCCAACCCAGCCAGCGCCATGAGCCAGTCGATGTGCATGCGTACCCCCGGACGAGAGCGCCTAGCGGGCGCCCTTCTCTACCTAACCAGTCGTAAAGGTACGAATCGGCGAGGCTCCCGTCAAGGGGCAGCTGGGCGGGCCCACCGTGTACCTTCCTCCTCGGCGAGGGGCTTGGGCCCTGGGAGGGGAGAATGACGAAGTCGGATCTCGTCGCGAAGATCGCCGAGCGTTCGGGTGTCGCCAAGATCGACGTAGAGCGCACGCTGCGAAGCTTCGAGGAGATCGTGCAGGAAGCCGTGGCATCCGGTGGGGACAAGGTGACGATCCCCGGATTCGTGTCGTTCGAGCGCGTCCAGCGCGCTGGTCGGCTCGGCCGCAATCCCCGCACGGGTGAGTTGATCGAGGTGCCCCCAGGGCCGTCGGTACGGGTCAGTGCCGGCGCCACCCTCAAACGCATCGCGCGCGGCAATGGCGCCAACGGCTCCGGCTGAGCAACTCCCTGGCGCGCACTAGCTTCTGCGGGATGGCGCAGAAGAAACCACCTCAATTGGCACCGGGCGATCGCGCTCCCGCGTTCAACCTGGCCGATCAAGACGGCACCAAGGTCAAGCTCTCGGACTACAAGGGCAGCAAGACGCTCGTGTACTTCTATCCGAAGGCCGACACGCCGGGTTGCACGACACAATCGTGCGCTTTGCGTGACATCGCCGGCGACATCGGCGACACCTACATCATCGGGATCAGTCCCGATGACTCGCCCAAGCAGAAGAAGTTCGACGACAAGTACTCGCTCGGCTTCCCGCTGCTGGCCGACACCGACCATGCGATCGCCGAGAAGTACGGCGTGTGGGGCGAGAAGGTCAACTACGGACGCAAGTACATGGGCATCATCCGCTCGGCCTTCCTCGTCGACGAGAACGGCAAGATCGAGCAGGCCTGGTACAAGATCAGCCCCAAGGACACACCGGTCAAACTGCAGAAGGCCCTCGAAGGCGAATGACGCCGTCGCTGCCCGCGCCGGCCGACGTCCTACCTCACCGACCGCCGTTCCTGTTCCTCGACGAAGTAACGAGCCTCGAGCCGGGAGCGAGCGCGGCGGGCGCATGGTTCCTCACCGGCGACGAAGCCTTCTTCTCCGGGCACTTTCCTGGTCGGCCGACGCTCCCGGGTGTCCTGATGGTCGAGGCCATCGCTCAGTTGGGGGCCTATGCGGTGTTGGCCGGGGGAATGCATGCCGGCAAACTTCCGCTGTTCGGTGGCGTCGACGGGGTGCGGTTCCGTCGTCAGGTCGTGCCCGGCGAGACGCTCACGCTCGAGGTCGAGTTGGGCCGCATGTCGGCCCGAGCGGGCAAGGGCCACGGCCGGGCATCCGTCGACGGCCAAACCGCGTGCGAGGCCGACCTGTTGTTCGTCCTGGTCGACGCCGACGGCTGATCGGTCATCCAGCTCGCGTCGTCCTGCGTCACGGAGCCGGGCCGGTATGCGCCTGAGGGTCAGACCGCGGGGTCCGAACACCACGCAGCCGTTGTGACCACCGAAGCCGAAGCTGTTCGAGAGTGTCGGGCCTGGTGTCCACGAACGCGGCTCGCCGTACACGAGGTCGATGCCCGCGAGCTCGGGATCGGGCTCGGCGTAGCCGACCGTGGGTGGGATGAGCTCGTTCTGGATCGACATCACCACGGCGACCGCTTCGAGCGCCCCCGCCGCGCCGAGCGCGTGCCCGGTGATCCCCTTGATGGAGGTGACCGGCGGTCCGGACGAGCCGAACACCTTGGCGATCGCCTCCGCCTCGGCCGCATCGTTGAGTGGCGTCGACGTGCCGTGCGCGTTGATGTGGCGCACGTCGGTGGCTTCGATGCCGGCATCGGCCAGCGCGAGCTCGATGCACGAGATGGCGCCGCTTCCGCCGGGAGCGGGCGCGGTGATGTGATGGGCATCGGCGGTCGAAGCGGACCCGAGCACCTCGGCGAGAATGGTGGCGCCCCGTTGCTCGGCGGCCTCCCACTCCTCGAGGACCAGCACCGCGCCGCCTTCGGCCATCACGAAGCCGTCGCGGCGAACGTCGAACGGGCGGGACACGCCCGACGACGAGATCGCCGTCATGTTGGTGAAGCCCGCGATGCCGGTCGGTGTCATGGCGGCCTCGCTGCTTCCGGCGATCACCGCCTCACAGCGGCCCGACTGGATGAGCCGGGCGCCGTTGCCGATCGAATGGGTTCCGGCCGCGCACGCCGTCGTGGTCGTCTCGCAAGGACCCTGCCAGCCGTACTTCATCGAGATCCCGGCCGCCGCTGCGTTCGGCATCATCATCGGGACCAGAAACGGCGACACACGCCGGTCGCCCTTCTCGTGGCGCACCACGATCTGGTCCTCGATCGTCGTCAGGCCGCCGACACCCGTTCCCACCCACACTCCTCGGCGCGTCGGGTCACCGGCGGGATCGCCGGATTGCTCGAGAGCCTGAGTGGCGGCGGCGAAGGCGAACTGCGCGAAGCGATCCGTGCGCCGCGCTTCTTTGGGATTGTCGAACCAGGACGGCGGGGTCGAAGTCCTCGACGCGGCGCGGACCGTCCGGCGCCGGGCCGAGCAGGCCGTCCCAGAACGCGTCCGCTCCCGTTCCACACGACGCGACGACGCCCACACCGGTGACGGCGACGCGACGGCGTGGGCTGTTGCTCACGGGAGCTTGGACTGCACGAGGTCGAGAGCCTGCTGCACCGTCTCGATGCCCTCGAGCTCGGACTCGTCGACGTTGATGTCGAACTCCTCTTCGAGCGCCATGACGAGCTCGACCAGGTCGAGGCTGTCGGCGTCGAGATCGTCACCGAACTTGGCCGTGACGACCACCTGACCCTCGTCGACGGCGAGCACCTCGACCGCGCACTTCTTGAACCGGTCGAAGACTTCATCGGCCATGAGCTTGTCTCCCTGTCGTAGATCAGATGCTGTCGTTGAACCACTGCTTAGCGGTCACCACGGGCCCATGCCCAAGCCGCCGTCGACCGGCAGCACGGCTCCGGTGATGTAGCCGGCGGAATCGCTGGTGAGGAACGCTACGGCGGCGGCCACTTCCTCCGCCTCACCCAGCCGGCCGAGGGGCACGGCTTGGCTGATCAGATCCTGTCGGTCGTCGCCCACCGCGGCCAGCATCTCGGTCGAGATCGGTCCCGGCGCCACCACGTTGGCGGTGATGTTGCGGCTCGCGAACTCGCGTGCCAGCGAACGAGCCAATCCGACGAGGCCGGCCTTGGAGGCCGCGTAGTTGGCTTGGCCGGCTTGGCCGGTCGTCGCTACGACGGAACCGATGAACACCAGGCGACCCCACCGAGCGCGCATCATGCGCTGCACGCCCCGACGGGCCACGCGCAACGCGCCGGTGAGGTTGGTGTCGATCACGCTGGCGAAGTCGTCGTCGGTCATGCGCAGCACGAGCTTGTCGGCCGTGATCCCCGCGTTCGACACGATGATCTCGACGTTGCCCAGCTCTTGTTCGATCTTCTCGAACGCGGCATCGACCTGCTCGGCGTCGGTGACGTCGCAGGCGACCGCGAGCACATCGGCGTCGGGCGGCGGGGGAGAGGTGCGATAGGTGACGGCGACGCGGTGACCGTCGGCGGCCAAGCGTCGCGCCGTGGCCAGCCCGATGCCGCGGGCACCGCCGGTGACCAGCGCGACACGACTCATTCCGTCCACCGCAGCACCGCACTGGCCCAACTCATCCCCGCTCCGAATCCGACGAGCAACAGCAGGTCCCCCTCGTGCACGCGACCGGCCTCGATGGCGTCGACGAGGGCCAAGGGGATCGACGCCGCGGAGGTGTTCCCGGTGCTCTGCAGCACCGTAGCGGTGCGCTCGATGGGGATGCCCAGCCGCTGGCACGCGGCGTCGATGATGCGCATGTTGGCCTGGTGCGGAACCACGAGGTCGACATCGGCGGCGGTAATGCCGGCCCGCTCGAGCGAGCGCTGCGACGAGTCCACCGTGGCGCGCACCGCCCGCCGGAAGACCTCGCGGCCCTCCATCTTCATGAATCCGCCGATGTCGGCGTACAGCAGGTCGTGGGCGGAACCATCGGAACCCAGGTCCCAGCCGAGCAGCGGGTCGCCGTCGTCGACGGCTTCGAGCACGACGGCACCGGCGCCGTCGGCGAACAGGATCGCCGTGTTGCGGTCGTCCTGGTCGGTGATGCGGCTCATGGTCTCGGCACCGATCAGCAGCACGCGGCGCGCGCCGACCGCCAGCAGGCCGCAGGCATGCACGAGTCCGTACACGAAGCCCGAGCACGCGGCGTTGACGTCGCACGCGCCGCCGTGCACATCCAGCGCGTGCTGCACGTCCGACGCGGTGGCCGGCATCTGCTGATCGGGGGTGGTGGTGGCGAGCAGCACCTCGTCGATGTCGGCGCCGACCACGCCGGCGACCTCCATCGCGGCGCGCCCGGCCTCGATGGCCAGGCCGGTGGTCGTGCCGCCGATCCGGCGCTCCTTGATGCCGGTGCGTTCGGTGATCCAGGCGTCGTTGGTGTCGAGGCGGGCCTCGAGGTCGGCGTTGGTGACGACCTGGGTGGGCAGGGCCGTTCCCCAGCCGGTGATCCTGACGCCCGGCATCACGCGACTCGGAGCCACGCGACCGGCTGGCTCGTCGACACGCGTTCACCAGCGATCGCCAGCACGCCCATCAGGACGCCCTTGAACGGGGTGCGCACTTCCTGGCCGCCGACGGTGCCGACCACCTGTCCGGGCTCGACCGCCGTGCCTTCGCCGACCTCGGGAGCCGGCTCGAAGATCCCGGCGCCCGGGCTCACGACGAGCCGCTCGGTCGCGAAGAGGTGCTCGCCCTCGTGGGTGCCGACCGCGCTGGTCTGCGGTGTCGCGGCGATGTCCTCGAGCAGCCGGTCGAGGTCGTCGGGCGTGTTCACCGCCAAAGGGTTGGTGTCGGGGATCGTGCGCTTGACCATGCCGGACAGCACGCGCCCCGGTCCGAGCTCGATGAAGGTCGCGCAACCGGCCTCGGCCATGGCGTGCAGCGTCTGGCGCCACCGCACCGGGCTGCACAGCTGGGCCGCCAGCAGACCGGCCCAATCATCGGCCGAGGTGTGTGCGGCGGCATCGACGTTGGCGAAAACCGGTGTGTCGCCATCGCGTAGGTCGGCCTCGGCGATCGCCTTGCGGACTCGGTCGCGTGCCGGCGCCATGAACGGGGTGTGGAACGCGCCGCTCACCGCGACGGGCATGACTTTCTTGGCGCCGAGGTCTTTCGCCGCGGCCGTGGCCCGTTCGATGGACTCGGGACATCCGGCGATCACCACCTGACCGGGCGCGTTGTAGTTCGCGACCCACACATCGCCGTCGACCTTCGCGCAGGCCACCTCGACCGCGTCGTCGTCGAGCCCGAGCACGGCAGCCATCGTGCCGGCGCGCTCATCGGCCGCGGCTTGCATCGCGTCACCGCGCGAGGCAACGAGGCGCACACCCTCGTCGAACGAGACCACACCGGCCGCGACCAACGCGGTGTACTCGCCGAGGCTGTGGCCGGCGATGGCGATCGGAGTGACACCGAGGCGTTCGACCGCATCGAGGACGACGAGGCTGGCGACGAACGTCGACAGCTGGGCGTTGCGCGTCCGGCGCAGCTCCTCGGCATCGGCGTGCAGCAACAGGTGGGCGACGTCGCGCTCCGCCGCGTCGCTTGCCTCTGCCACCAGCTCCCACGAGGGGTGCTCGACCCAAGGAGTTCCGACACCCGGCTTCTGTGACCCCTGGCCGGGGAACGTGAACGCGATCATGGAGGGCACTCCGCCACGGGCTGGGGGACTGGGGCACGAACTTAGGCGCTTCTCCACTCTGACCCTGAGTACCGCCAGAGGGTTTCAGCCGAGTTTCAGTCTCCGTACCGCTCGACGAACTCGGACGCGTGGCGGCGCAAGGTGCGATCGCGGTACGTGGCGACGACGGCGACACCGGCGGCCACGATGACCACGACCACGACCACGAGCCGACGTCGACGTTTCGATGTCATCGAGGGCGGGTCCGTGGGGATGTCACAGTGCGGCGGGTGGGATTCGAACCCACAAGCCCCGTAGGGCAGCAGGGTTTGAGCCTGCCCTGTATGCCGGTTCCAGCACCGCCGCAATGGTCGTGAATCTAGCCGTGCCGGCGGGCGGTGCTGGACGCGAAACCGGACCCCCGGTCGGGCCCTAGACTGCCGGGATGGCCCGCACGCTGCTCGAACAGCGGCTGACTGATGTGTCCGAACGGCTGGTGCAGCTTCGTCGCGAGCTTTCGGTCGCCGATGAGCAGCTCGCGCACTTCGCCGACGAGGCCGACGAAGCCCGATTGCGGGCTCTGGTGTCCGAGACCCCGCTCGCTGATCGCGAGCACCGCGAGGCCCAACGCCACGCCGATGTGATGAACCGCCATCGGGCCACCCTGCTGGCCGAGATCGCCGAGCTCGAGCAGGCCCAGGACGACCTGCTCGATCGGCTCATCGCCGACTCCGGCCCCTCGTCGTGACGACCGGCCCAGCCCGGGCCGATACGATGCCGCGACCTTTTCGGGTCACCGACAGAAAGAAGACACCGCCGTGCCGACCCGCGTGGTCATCGCCGAGGACGAGGCGATCATCCGACTCGATCTGAAGGAGACCCTCGAGGAAGAGGGCTACGACGTCGTGGGTGAGACGGGTCGAGGCGACGAGGCGGTCGACTTGGTGAAGGAGCACGAACCCGACGTCGCGATCCTCGACATCAAGATGCCGGGCCTCGACGGGCTGTCCGCGGCACGCGAGATCGCCGGTGAGCGGCGAGCGGCGGTGCTGATCCTGACGGCGTTCAGTCAGCGCGACCTGATCGAGCAGGCACGCGACGCCGGAGCGTTGGCCTACCTGGTCAAGCCGTTCCAGCGCAGTGAGCTGATCCCGGCCATCGAGGTGGCGATCGGTCGCTTCCACGAGATGAAGGTGCTCCACGAGCAGACCCAGAACCTCGAGGACCAACTCGAGACCCGCAAGGTGGTCGATCGGGCCAAGGGCCAGCTCATGGACAAGCACAAGCTGTCCGAGGGCGATGCGTTCTCGTTCATCCAGAAGAAGGCCATGGCCGAGCGGATGACGATGAAAGCCATCAGCGAGCAGATCATCGCCGGCACGCTCGCGCCCCCCACCGCCTAGCACCCGTCGTGGGTGTCATTCGGTGTGCCTAGGCTCACCACTTGATGCCGAAAATCATGCTGATCGATGGGAACTCGCTCACCTATCGGGCGTTTTTCGCGCTGCCGACCGATATGGCGACGGCCGCGGGTCAAGTGACCAACGCCGTTTTCGGGTTCACCTCGATGCTCATCAACCTCATCCGCGATCACGAGCCCGATGAAATCGCCGTGGCCTTCGACCGGCCGGAGCCGACCTTTCGCCACGAACAGGTCGCGACCTACAAGGCCAACCGCGAAGCAGCCCCCGACATCCTGCGCCAGCAGATGGGTCTGGTGCGCGAGGTCATCGAGACGTTGCGGCTCCCGATCATCGAGGCGCCCGGCTTCGAGGCCGACGACATCATCGCCACGCTCGCGACGCAGGCCCGCGACAACGGCGACGAGGTGTTGATCGTCACCGGCGACCGCGACGCCTACCAACTCGTCGAGGATCCGCACGTTCGGGTGCTCTACAACCGGCGCGGCGTGTCCGACTACGCCTTGTACGACGAGGCCGGCATCGAAGAACGCACCGGGGTGCACCCCGACCTCTATGTGCAGTACGCGGCGCTGCGTGGTGATCCTTCCGACAACCTGCCGGGCGTGCCGGGCGTGGGCGAGAAGACCGCGGCCAAGCTGATCAACAAGTACGGCGGCATCGAGGGCATCTTCGAGCATCTCGACGAGCAGACCCCGAAGCTGCGCCAGAACCTCGGCGAAGCCGAGGCCCAGGTGCGCCAGAACGCCGAAGTCATGGTGCTGCTCCGTGACGTCGAGCTCGAAGGCGGTCCCGCGCCGCTCCGGGCCAGTGATCTCGACATGGATGCCGTGCGCAAGCTGTTCGACTTCCTCGAGTTCCGCACGTTGTACGACCGGCTCATCGAGGCGCTCGGCGAGGAGCCGAGCTCGGAAGACCCGGCCACGACGGGGTCGAGCGTGATCGAGGCCGAAGTGACCGTCGTCGACACCGCGCCC
Source organism: uncultured Iamiaceae bacterium (assembly GCA_963778895.1). Lineage (GTDB taxonomy): Bacteria > Actinomycetota > Acidimicrobiia > Acidimicrobiales > Acidimicrobilacustridaceae > CAVZVZ01. The sequence continues at coordinate 67,744 of CAVZVZ010000009.1, read as the reverse complement.
GAGGCGGCCGAACTGCTCGAGTCGTTGCGCGCCGGTGCCGATCCGCTGTCGGTCTCGACGGCGTGGACCGGCACTGAGGGGCGTTCGCCGATCGAAGGGCTCGCGCTGGTCACCGAGATGGCCTCGGGCGAGGTCGCGTGGATACCCGCGGAGATCATCGCCGAGCCCGAAGTCGCCGACGCGCTGCGCGCGCTGGTCGCCGTCGGTGGTCGCAAGCTCGCGGCCCACGACGCCAAGTCCTTGATGCGCGCGCTGTTCGACTACGGCGTCGACGTGCACACCTTGGTGCTCGACACCATGATCGCGGCGTACCTGGTCGACCCGGCCGAGTCGCGTTACGTGCTCGAGGAGCTGCTCGATCGCTACGCCCAGGCTCGTCTGCCCGACGATGCCGGCGCGGCCGAAGGCCAGCTCGACTTCGACGACTCCACGGTGCCGCCGTGGCAGGAGGCCGGTCGACGCGCTCTCGCGGTGGCTCGTTTGGTGCAACCGCTGTCGGCTGCGCTCGAGGGGCGGGGCCTCACGCCGCTCAACGACGACATCGAGGTTCCGCTCGTCCGCGTGTTGGCGCGGATGGAGGTCATCGGAGTCGGCGTCGACGTGGCCGAGCTGCAACGACTCAACGACCAGCTCGGCGCCGACTGCGATCGCCTGCGCGGCGAGATCTGGAAGGACGCGGGCGAGGAGTTCAACGTCAACTCCACGCCCCAGCTGCGCGAGGTCCTCTTCGACCGCTTGGGTCTGACGCCGCAGAAGAAGACCAAGACCGGTTTCTCGACCGACGCGGCATCGCTCGAGAAACTGCTGGGCGAGCATCCGATCATCGAGCACCTGCTGCAGTACCGCGAGGTCGAGAAGCTGCGTTCGACGTACGGCACCGGGCTACTGGCCGAGGTCCAGCCCGACGGGCGCATCCATGCCACGTTCAACCAGACCGTGGCGCGCACCGGGCGGTTGAGCTCGGATGCACCGAACCTGCACAACATCCCGGTGCGCAGCGAGGTGGGGCGCGCTTTCCGCAAGGCGTTCGTGGCCGCCGACGGCTACGAGCTGCTCGTGGCCGACTACAACCAGATCGAGCTGCGCTGCATCGCGCACCTAGCCGTTGACCCCGGGCTCATCGCCGCGTTCGAGTCCGGCCAGGACATCCACACCGCGACCGCGGCCCGCATCTTCGATGTCGATCCCGACAAGGTCGCGATCGATCAACGCTCGAAGGCGAAGATGGTGTCGTACGGGTTGGCCTACGGCATGGAGGCTTACGGGCTCGGTCAGCGGCTCTCGATTCCCACCGAGGAAGCGCAGGTCATCCTCGACGCGTACTTCGAAGCGTTCCCGGCGGTGCGCGCCTACATGGATCAGACCGTGGCGGAGGCGCGTGAGCGGGGCTACACCGAGACCCTCTTCGGTCGGCGCCGGCTCATCCCCGAGCTGAGCGCGAGCAACTATCGCATCCGCCAGGCGGGCGAGCGCCAAGCCATGAACGCCGGTATCCAGGGGCTCGCAGCCGACATCTTCAAGGTCGCGCTGGTCCGCCTCGACGAAGCCATCGAGGCCAGCGAGTTCACCAGCCGGCTGATCCTGCAGGTTCACGACGAGGTCCTCGTCGAGGTCGAGCCGCACGAACGCGACGCCGTCACCTCGGTCGTTCTCGACGCGATGTCGGGTGCGTTCGACCTGCGCGTGCCGCTCGAGGTGAACCTTTCGTACGGGCCCACGTGGGCCGATGCCAAGGGTGGCTGAGGCGACCTCGGTGGTAGTCCACCCCCGCGCCGCGACCGCGGACGTACCATGTAGGGACCTTCATGCGATGCCGCGGAGGGTGCGGGAGGAGACTCGTGGTCGCGAAGACGCAACGGGGCACGTGGTGGTTCTTCGTGTTGCTGATCCTGCTTCTGGTTTTGGTCTGGTACGGCGTGACCGCGGTCAAGACCGATCAGTGCAGCGAGGACGCACCTCGGTCGTGGCAGTGGTTCCCACCGAAGTGGGAGTGCCCGCAGCACGTGTGAAGAAGGCACCGGTCGCGTCGGTCGTCCCATGACCGAGGCTGATCATTGGTTCGAGCCGGTGGCCGATCATCTCGGCTCGGCCTACCTGCGGTACTCGTTCACCAAGGGCACCACGAACGAAGTCGAGTTCCTCGCGGGCGCGCTCGGGCTGCGGCCCGGCGACCGCGTGCTCGATGTGGGGTGCGGGCCCGGTCGCCACGCCTACGAGATGGGCCGGCTCGGCATCACCGTGCACGGCGTCGACATCTCGCAGCGATTCATCGACCTGGCGACGGCCGACGCGCCCCCGGGGGTCACGTTCGAACGCATGGACGCGCGCCGGCTCACCTTCGACGCCGAGTTCGATGCCGCCATCTCGCTGTGTCAGGGCGCGTTCGGCCTCGTGGGCGCAGGACCGGGCACCGACGCCGGCTCGTCGATCGTCGATCCTGACGGCGAGGTACTCGCGGCGATGGCGCAGGCGGTCCGGCCCGGCGGCGCCGTCGCGGTCTCGGCGTTCTCCGCCTACTTCATGGTGCGATTCCTCGAGGAACACGACTCCTTCGATGCCGCCCGAGGCGTGAACCGCGAGCAGACCACGGTGCGGTCCGAAGCAGGTGACGAGCTCGACGTCGAGTTGTGGACGAGCTGCTTCACGCCCCGCGAGCTCCGGCTGCTCGCCGTCCAATGCGGGCTCGAGGTCGAGCAGCTCTGGGCGGTCACGCCCGGCAGCTATGCCACCGACGCCCCCGATCTCGACCACCCGGAGTTCTTGCTCGTCGCCCGACGGCCCCTGATCCCCCCGGCAACCGCACGCGGCTAGAGGACGAAACCGTTCCCGGTGCTAGTGTTCCCCGCCGGTATGCGCGGTTTCGCGCGCCGCGGCTGCGCAGCCCTCGAGCGACAGCGATCGTCGATTGCTTGCGCGGCACCTTGATTCATTCGACGACCCCTATCCGACCAACCCCCCGTCCGAAGCGAGAACCCGACCGTGTCCGACCAACCGAGCCCCTCTGAGATCAGCGCCCCCGAGAGCGCCGAGCCCACCCCCACCGCAGCGGAGGCGCCTGGCCGCGGGCCGTCCGCTTCTGGGCCGTCCGAGTCCGGGATGGGCACCTTCGACGAGCAGGGCCGTTACGTACCCCGGACCGTGGTCGAGAACGACTTGGGCGGGATGTCGCTCGACGACGCCTACACCCAGACGATGGTCGACGTCGAAGACGGCCAGATCGTCGAAGGCACGGTCGTCAAGGTCGACCGGGACGAGGTGCTCCTCGACATCGGGTACAAGTCCGAGGGCGTGATCCCGGCCCGCGAGCTGTCGATCCGCAACGACGTCGACCCGAACGAGATCGTGGCGCTCGGGGACAAGATCGAGGCCCTCGTCCTGCAGAAAGAGGACAAAGAGGGCCGGCTGGTGCTCTCCAAGAAGCGAGCGCAGTACGAGCGGGCGTGGGGGAACATCGAGAAGATCAAGGAAGAGGACGGCGTCGTCAGCGGCCCGGTCATCGAGGTCGTCAAGGGCGGCCTGATCATCGACATCGGCCTGCGGGGCTTCCTGCCGGCATCGCTCGTCGAGCTGCGCCGGGTCCGTGACCTGCAGCCTTACGTCGGCCGCAGCCTCGAAGCCAAGATCATCGAGCTCGACAAGAACCGCAACAACGTCGTGCTGTCGCGCCGGGCTTGGCTCGAGGAGACCCAGAAGGAACAGCGCGAGGACTTCCTCCACAACCTGAAGCCCGGCGAGGTCCGCAAGGGCGTGGTGTCGTCGGTCGTGAACTTCGGCGCCTTCGTGGATCTCGGCGGCATGGACGGGCTCATCCACGTGTCGGAGCTGTCGTGGAAGCACGTCGACCACCCCGGCTCGGTCGTCCAGGTGGGCGACGAGGTCGAGGTGCAGGTGCTCGACGTCGATCTGGATCGGGAGCGCATCAGCCTCTCGCTGAAGGCCACCCAGCAGGATCCGTGGCAGGAGTTCGCCACCAATCACCGGGTGGGCGAGCTCGTGTACGGCCGGGTCACCAAGCTCGTCCCGTTCGGTGCGTTCGTGCAGGTCGGAGACGGTATCGAGGGTCTGGTGCACATCTCGGAGATGTCGGCGCACCACGTCGATCTGCCCGAGCAGGTCGTCACCCCGGGCGAGGAGCTGTGGGTCAAGATCATCGACCTCGACCTCCAGCGCCGCCGGATCAGCCTCTCGATCAAGCAGGCCGCCGAAGGCGGCGTGGTGGCGGCCGAGTACCAAGAACATTTCGGCGAGCACGCCTACGACGAAGAAGGCAACTACATCGGCCCGACCACCGACGGCGAGCCCGAGCAGGCCTGGCCCGAGTACCTCGAAGGCACCGAAACTGCGGCGCCCGAGACCCCGGCCGAGCCCGCCGAGCCCGCCGAACCTGGTGCTGCTGAGGCTGATGTTGCTGGTGTGCCAGAAGCGGCCAATGAGGCTGATGTTGCTGGTGAGACGCCTGAGGTGAGCCCGGAACCCCCGGCCGCCGAGGGCGACGCCACCCCTCCGGCCTGACCTCCCAGCCGACAAACGTTCCAATTTCAACGTTCTCTCGCGCCCGGTCCGCGCTCTGAAGCGCGCCCACAGGTATCGTCGCCCCCCGAAATAGCCGATCTAGGGCAGATGAGCGGCCGGGAAACGAAAAGTGGGTATTTCTCCCTAATCCGAGCGGGGTAATCGGCCGAAAGTGCTTTGCACGAGTGGATTCCCAATCTGGGGAATCCGGTTTGCCAAAGTTGCCGGCAAGCAGGTCGGGGGCTCGGTGGGCCCGATGAGCGAGGAATAGAGGTCGGAGTGAGTTCACGCAGAACGCTGATCCTGCTCGGGGCGATCGCAGTAGGCGTGATCGCTGCCCTGCTGCTCTTCAATTATGTGAGGGGCATCGAGGACCGAGCCAACGACAACGCCAAACGGGTCGACGTGTTCGCCGCCAAGGCGGACATCGTCCGGGGTACCCCCGGCGAGACGGCGGTGGCCGATGGGTCCATCGCCTCCTCGAAGATCCCGCAGGAGTTCAAGCCCACGACGGCGATCACCACCACGGACGAGATCCAGAAGAAGGTGGCGCTGTTCGACATCCCCCAGAACACCGTGATCGTGAAGGACATGTTCGTCGACCCGGCGTCGACGCAGATCAGCTTCCGGGCTCGTTTGAAGGATCCGGAGCAGCAGGCGGTCAGCGTCTCGGTCGACAGCGTCCGTGCGGTCGGCGGGTTCCTGGTCCCGGGTGACGAGGTCAACATCATGGTGTTCAACACCGTGAAGCCCACGAGCGACAGCGTGTGCTCGGGTGCGGACCAACGTTCGATCCCGGTGTCCTGCTACCTCCCGACGATGGCGCGTTACCTCTTCCAGGAGGTTCACATCCTGGCGATCGGCGACCAACCCGAGTTGTCCGCCGGTGAGCAGGTGAGCACCACCTCGTCGGACGGGTCGACCACGAACACCGGGAACAGCGGTGTCCTTACGTTCAACGTGCCGCCGTCCGCGGTGCAGTGGCTGGCCACGGCCCAGAACAGCGGTGGGATGTACCTCTCGCTGGTCGCCGAGGACTACTCGCCCCGCGAGCTTCCGCCCCTCGATGCCAACACGACGCTGCTGCCCGGCGAGGATCCGGCCCAGCTGACGCCTTATGGCCCCGGCGGTGCACAGAAGTGACCAGCCCTTTCAGCGGCAACCCGGGCGAGGCCATGCCCCGCCCGGGCGCGGGCGCAGCGAGCGGCGGGGGAGCCCCCCAGGTCGCGGTTGCGGTCGTCGATGCAGATCAGGCCGCGCGTTCGCGCCTGGCGATGCAACTCGGCCAAGGCGCCACGCCGTTCCCGTCGATCCATGAGCTGTCGTCTCGGCTCACGGGGCAACCCGTGGTCGTTGTTCTGGGCCCGTCGTTCGCGTCGAGCCCGGAGCTGACGGCGGCGGAGCAGCTGCTCGGGGCCCGCCGCGAGGTGGGCGCCATCATGGTCGCCAACGGGTTGACCACCGATCTGATGCGTGAGGCGCTGCGCGCCGGCGTGAAGGACGTGCTCGAAGCGCCCGTCGAGTCCCGCGAGCTGGCCGAAGCGGTCCAGCGGGCCGCGACGAGCCTGGTGGTGTCGGCGCCGGCACCAACGTCACCGGGCAGCATTGAAGAAGGTGTCGACGGTGAGCTCGCTCGCGTCATCACCGTGTTCTCGACCAAAGGTGGCGCCGGCAAGTCGGTGATCGCCACCAACTTGGCGGTCGTGCTGGCCCAGCGGTCGGAGAAGCCGGTCGTGCTGGTCGACGCCGACCTGCAGTTCGGCGACATCGCCGTCATGCTCAAGCTCTCGCCTGCTCACACCGTCGTCGACGCGGTGAGCGCGCTCGATCGTCTGGACACGCCGTTCTTGCGGAGCCTGCTCGCGGAGCACACCCCGTCGGGTCTGCTCGTGCTGCCGGCACCGCTCGAGCCCGCGTTCGCCGATCAGATCGGCGCGGCGGAGATGACCCAGATCGTCGAGATGCTGCGGCGGTTCTGCTCGTACGTCATCGTCGATACGCCGGCGTACTTCAACGACGTCGTGCTCGGTCTCATCGAGATCAGCGACGACGTCCTGTTGGTCGCAGGGATGGACATCCCGAACATCAAGAACGTCAAGATCGGGCTGCAGACCTTGCGTCTGCTGAACACGCCGATGGAGAAGCTCAAGCTCGTTCTCAACCGGGCGAACTCGAAGGTGAAGCTCGACGTCGGCGAGGTCGAGCGCACGCTCGGCATCCAGGCCGAGGCGCTCATTCCGAGCGACGTCGTCGTGCCGCAAGCCGTGAACAAGGGAGAGCCGGTGGTGCTCTCGGACAGGAAGGCCCCGGTGTCGAGGTCACTCGAACAGCTGGCCGACCTGTTCGAACCAGAGGCAGCCAAGAAGAAGCGCAGGTAGGTCTACCAATGTGCGGGGGCGAGGATTTCCCCAGGGGTGAGGAGTAGCAGTGTCGCTCTACAAGCGTCTCCACGATGTACAGGCGGCTCCGGCGACCGGCGCGAAGCGTCGCGACCCTGTGCTCGACGAACTACGGCAGAAGATCCATCACCAGCTCATCGATGAGCTCGGGCCGATCCTCTACGACAAGCGACTGTCGGAGGACGATCTCCGCCGACGGGTCAACGATCAGCTCCACGCGGCCCTCGCGCAGGAGCGCGCGCCGCTGTCGGCGGCCGACAAGGCCCAACTCATCCAGGACGTCTCCGATGACATCCTCGGTTACGGGCCGATCGACCGGTTGCTGAAGGAAGACGAGATCAGCGAAGTGATGTGCAACGGCCCCGCCGATGTGTACATCGAGCGCGCCGGCAAGCTCGAGAAGACGAGCGCCAGCTTCGTCGACGAGACGCACCTGCGCCGCATCATCGACAAGATCGTCGGCGAGGTCGGACGCCGCATCGACGAGGCCAACCCCCTCTGCGACGCCCGCCTGCCCGACGGATCACGCGTGAACGCGGTCATCCACCCGCTCGCGATCGGTGGCCCGTTCCTCACCATCCGGAAGTTCGCCAAAGAGAAGCTCCAGGTCGATGACCTGATCCGCTACGGCACGCTGAACGCCCATGCGGCTCGCTTCCTCCAGGCCTGTGTCGTCGGCCGGCTGAACGCCGTGGTCTCCGGTGGTACCGGCACCGGTAAGACGACGACGCTGAACGTGCTGTCGTCGTTCATCCCTTCCGACGAGCGCATCGTCACGGTGGAGGACGCCAAAGAGCTCCAGATGCACCAGGACCACGTCCTGAGCATGGAGGCCCGCCCGCCGAACATCGAAGGCCGGGGCGAGGTCACCATTCGCGACCTCGTCAAGAACTGCCTGCGCATGCGCCCCGACCGTGTGGTCGTCGGCGAGTGCCGCGGTGGCGAGGCCCTCGACATGCTCCAGGCCATGAACACCGGCCACGACGGCTCCATCACGACCGTCCACTCGAACAGCCCGCGTGACACGCTGGCCCGGCTCGAGACCCTGGTCCTCATGGCGGGCTTCGACCTGCCCGTGCGGGCCATCCGGGAGCAGATGGCCTCCGCGCTCGACGTCATCGTCCACCTCACTCGCTTGCGGGACGGCACCCGCCGCATCACCCACATCACCGAGGTGCAGGGCATGGAGGGTGACGTCATCACCCTGCAGGACATCTTCCTCTTCGACTTCGGCATGGGTGTCGACGAGCACGGCCGCTTCAAGGGTCATCTGAAGGCCACCGGTGTGCGCCCGAAGTTCGCCGAGAAGCTCGCCGATCTCGGTATCCGCCTTGGTCAAGAAGTGTTCACGCCAGAGGGCTTCGCCCGAAAGGCGGTCAACCGCTAGTGCGTCGAACACGGCTGCATGCCACCTCGCGAGCGGTGTGGGCGATCTCGATCGTCGCGCTCTGCATCACGGTGCTGCTCGGCGGCACGGCGCGGGCCGGTTCGTCCAACGAGCCGGACGTGTTCGTGCGCGCCGTAGACGCCACCAACCCGGCGTCGACCGCCGTGGGCTTCGTGTCCACCGCCGGCGATGTCTCGAACATGACACTGACGCAGAACGGCAAGCAGGTTCAGGCCTCGGCGCCCCTGCCTCTGCCCGACAGCACGCCGATGGCCGTGGCCTTCGTGTTCGACGTGTCGGAGCCGATGGACTCGTCGGGTGCGCTCGCCGCCGCCAAGGACGAGGCCAAGCAGTGGTTGCGGGGCTTGAACGCCTCCGAGCGCACCGCGCGCAAGTTCGCGGTCTACTCCGCCGGCCAGTCCGGCGAGCAGCTCCAGGACTTCACGAGCGACATCAATCGCGCCATCGCCGGCATCGACAAGGTCGCACCGGCGAACACCGAGGACGCCAAGAAGTCGACCGCACTGTGGTCGGCCATCCGACAGGCCGGCAACGGTCTCTCGGACGAGAGCGGCCAAGCGAACTTGTTCGTCTTCGCCGGTCAGTCCGACAACGCCAGCGGCGGCGATGCCGCGGCTGGACGGGGCGCCGTCGCCACCGCGTCGGCTGCCGTCTTCGCCGGCATCTACACCGGGGCCGGCAGCAAGGACGCCGGCATCTCGTCGCTCGTGAACGACAACGGTGGTCAGCTCGTCACCTCGGCCGACGGCCCGGGTATGGGTGAGACCGTCCGCACGCTCACCGGCACGGTCGACAACGGTCAGTTCCTGACCACGTACGACTCCGGGTTGCAGTCGGGCCAAGCGGCCGAGCTCAAGCTCACGGTCGGCGACGCCAGCGACACCGTCCAGATCGCGATCGGCAGCGTCGTCACCGGCGGCGAGGCCCTGCACACCGCGGTCAGCACCTCGTCGGGTGGCATCGGCTTCCTCCAGAGCGGACTCGGTCTGCTCATCGCCGTGCTCCTCGTGCTGATAGCAGCCGCCGGGCTGGCCTACGGGCTCACGCTCGTCTTCGTGAAGGACGACCGGCTGTCGAACGTGCTGCAGCCCTATGCCGACCCCTACGGCCAAGAAGGCGCCGTCGAGGACGACGACCCCGATACGGGTCTGGCCAAGACGGCACTGATCCAGCGCGCCGTCGAGATGACCGAACAGGTCGCCGCCGATCGCGGGCTGCTGAGCCGGGCCGAGACTGCTCTCGAGCGGGCCAATCTGCCGCTGCGAGCCGGTGAGGCGCTGTTCTTCTACGCCGCCGCCGTGGTGGTCCTCACGATTCTGGCGCTGGTCATCACCGGCAGCATCGTCGGTGGCCTCGTCATCGGCATCCTGGCCGCGCTGCTGCCGATCGGTGTCGTGAACTTCATGGCCCGTCGCCGGCGGTCGGTGTTCATGGGCCAGCTGCCCGACACTCTGCAGCTGCTCTCGGGCACGCTGCGCGCCGGTTACTCGCTCATGCAAGGCGTCGAGGCCGTGTCCCAAGAGGTCTCCGACCCGATGGGCACCGAGCTGCGTCGTGTGGTCACCGAGGCTCGCCTCGGCCGTCCGCTCGAGGACGCACTCGACGGCACGGCCGAGCGCATGGGCAGCCCGGACTTCGGTTGGGCGGTCATGGCGATCCGCATCCAGCGTGAGGTCGGCGGCAACTTGTCCGAGCTCCTTCTCACAGTGGCCGAGACGATGGTCGCCCGCGAGCGACTGCGTCGCGACATCCGGTCGCTCACTGCTGAAGGGCGCGTCAGCGCCATCGTGCTCGGGTTCCTACCGATCGGTCTGGGCTTCGCCATGTGGGTGATCAACCCGGCCTACGTCGGTCGGCTGTTCGATACCACCGCAGGCAACATCATGATCGGGGTAGCACTCGTGGCAATGGCCGTCGGCTTCTTCTGGATGAAGAAGATCATCGATATCGAGATCTGACTATGGACGGACTTCTACTTCTCGGCGGTCTGCTGCTAGGTGCAGCGATCGCGTTGATCGTGTACACGATCCTCTCGCAGCTCAACGAAAAGGCGGTCGTGCGCAGCTCGCTCCGCCAGCTCGACGGCTACGAAGTCGAGAACGTGCGCGACCAAGAACTGCTCGTACCGTTCTCGCAACGCGCCGTTGCACCGGTTCTCGGCGGGCTCACGGGCCTCGGCCGACGGTTCACGCCGGTGGGCTACGTCGACAACGTCCGCAAGAAGTTCATCTTCTCGGGCAACGGCACCGCCGACGCGGTCGATCGCTTCCTGGCCATCCGTGTGATCACGGTGGCACTCGTCCCGGTGATCTTCATCGTGATGTACATCTGGAACCCCTTCAATCTCGAAGGGCTCGTCCAGTTCCTCGCCTTCGTGCTGCTCTCGTTCGCCTTGCTCGTCGGGCCCGACGCCGTGTTGTCCCGACGCGTCGAGGAGCGCCAGCACGCCATGCAGGTGCAGTTGCCCGACGTGCTCGATCTGCTGACGATCAGCGTCGAGGCGGGTCTCGGTTTCGAGCAGGCCCTCGACCGCACCGTGGCCTCGGTCCCGGGCGCGCTGTCCGACGAGTTCGCGCGGATGTTGGGTGAGGTTCGCGCCGGTGCAAGCCGCGCCGATGCGATGCGTGCGCTCGAGCAGCGAACCAACGTGCCGGAGGTCCGCTCCTTCGTGCTCGCCATCCTGCAGGCCGACACCTTCGGTGTGTCGATCGGTCGGGTCCTTCGGGCCCAGTCCGAGGAGATGCGGATCAAGCGTCGTCAGCTCGCGCAGGAGCGGGCCCAGAAGGCGCCCGTGAAGATGCTGATCCCGATGGTGTTCTGCGTGTTCCCCGCGCTGTTCGTGGTGGTGCTCGGGCCCGCGATCATCAACATCAGCGAGGCGTTCTGACCGGCGTCCGCTGACCGGCAGGGACCCCGTCATAGGCTCGGCCGAGTGACCACGGCGGGAACCGCCCCCGAAGCCCCCAGCACTCCCAAGTCGGCGACGACCAAGGCGTCGTCCCGCGGCTCGTCGCCGTCGCGCGCCCCCGACCGGTGTGGGCCTCGACCTGGCGTTCGTCATCGGTGCCGGCTTCGTGTTGTGGGGCCTGTTCATCGGGCTCGGCCAGATCAGCGACAACAGCTTCTTCACCCATCTGGCGACCGGACGATTGATCCTGCAGGACGGGATTCCCCGCCACGACCCCTACTCGTTCACCGCCGCCGGTCAGCCGTGGGTCGTGCAGAGCTGGCTCGCCTCGTGGCTGTACGGCTTCGTCGACAGTTGGTGGGGTCCCGCCGGCCTGCGGGTGCTCATGGGACTCACGACGGCCGGACTGGCCGCCATGACCTGGGCCCTCACCCGCCCGGCCAAGAGCCTCGTCGGTCGCATCGTGATCACCGGGCTGGTGCTGGCCGTCGGGACGTCGGTGTGGGCGCCCCGGCCCCTGCTGATCGGCCTCCTGCTCCTGGGGCTCACCTTGCTCGTGGCCGAGGGTCGGGTGCCGGCACCCGTGCTGCTACCCGCGCTCTACATCTGGGTGAACGTGCACGGCTCGTTCCCCTTGGCGCTCGTGGCCTTGGCCGCGCTGGCGATCGGGCGGCGTCTCGACGGCGAGCACCCCAGGGTCGAGCTCCGAGCCCTCGCGTGGGCGGCAGGCGGGGTGGTGCTCGGGATGATCAATCCCCTCGGGCCCGTGCTCGTCATCTTCCCGGTGCGCCTCTTGCAGCGCCAGCAGGTCCTGCAGCAGATCATCGAATGGCAGTCCCCGTCGTTCTCGAGTGGCTGGGCCCGCCTCTTCCTGCTCCAGATCCTCGTGGCGATCGTGCTGCTCGTGCGCCGCCCGTCGTACAGAGTCGCGGTGCCCCTGGTGATCTTCACCGCGGCCGCGTTGCTGGGGGTGCGCAACGTCGCGGTGGCCAGCCTCGTGATCGTCCCGGGGATGGCCTACGGCCTGGCCGGGCTCGGCACGATCACCGGCCACGAGCGGCGGGGGAGAGCAGCAGTGATCGGCGTGGTGGTCATCGCCCTGTTGGGTGGGCTGCTCGTCGTGAACGCGGCGCGGGAGCCGGTGTACGACCTACGCACGTATCCCGTCGACGCCCTGGCCTGGACCGACCAGGCCGGTTGGATGACTCCCACGGTCAACGTGGCGACCCAGGAGACCGTCGGCAACTTGCTCGAGCTCCTCCGCGGCCGAGATGCGCGGGCGTTCATCGACGACCGGGTCGACATGTACCCCGCGAGCGTCGTCGACGACTTCCTACTCGTCCTGCGAGGCCGTCCGGGCTGGCAGCAGGTGCTCGACCGGGACGGCATCGACGTGGTCGTCTGGGACGCCCACGAGCCGCTGACGTCGCTGCTGGCCGCCGAGCCCGGCTGGCGGATCCCGTACAACGACGGGCGCTTCGTGGTGGCCTGCCGGCGGGACTCGACGGCCCTGGCCGACGCCTCGCGCGACGGCGCCCTGGCCTGCTGAACCCCGGCCTGCTGAAGCGCGGGCCGGACGCGAAAGCGGAGCCGGTCGAAACCGACTCCGCTCTACACCTTCATGCCCTCCCGCAGGCGTTCAGGGTGACCCTCCGATCGACGATGCCGATTTGGAGAGACTCGCACTGGTCTCCTGTTGGAAGTACGTCAAGGCCGAGATGCAAACGACGGCAATCAGCGACACAAGAAGCGCGTACTCGACGAGCGACGCTCCTTGATCCCCACCGAACCGTCGGGCGCCCCTGCCCGGTGCCCAAGAGGACATCAGAGCCCCCTTTCTCGGTGGCCCGCCTCGGAAACGAGTCGGGGCGGGCATGCTGCCCGCCCCGACCACTGACGTTTCCGTCGTTCAGACGGGGCGGCTTGTTAGCCCGCCACCGCCGAGCCGACCGAGCTGAACTTGCTCGAGGCTTTCTGGCCGAGGAACGTGATCGCCACGATGCAAACAACGGCGATCAGGGCGACGAGGAGCGCGTACTCGACGAGCGAGGCGCCTCGGTCAGTCTTGCAGCGGGCCTGAAGCCAGGCGCTCGCGAACTCGTACGAGGTAAGCATTGGATGGTCTCCCTTTGGTCTGGTGCTGACGGATGCCCCGACACAGGGGTCGAGGCGTGCTTCCTGTCTTTGGAAGTATCGTCACCCAGCGTCCCCAGAGTTATAGGCCTTTTGGACTATTTTCCTGGTCACGGGCTTGCGACCCTGAAAACGGGGTCCATTTCTGGTCCCGGAGAGTGGTCATCGGGGCGCGAATCCACTCACTTGGAGCGCTGAGATCGACGCACCGTGTGAAACAGGATGACCCAGCGTGGGCGGCATCAATCGAGGTGGACGATGCCCATCCGCACGGCCTGCAGGACGGCCTGGGTGCGGTCCCGGGCGTCGAGCTTCTGGTAGATCGACGCCAGGTGGTTCTTGACCGTTTTCTGGCTGATGTACAGCCGTTCGGCCACCTCGGGGGTCGAGCAGCCATCGGCGATGAGCTGCAGGACCTCCTCTTCCCGCTTGGTGATGATCCGGTCTTCCTCGGCTCCCGGCTGGTCGAGCTTGCGGACCTCGTCGAGCATGGACGCCGCCAGCTGCGGTGACAGCGCGGTCTCCCCGCTCGCCGCCATCCGCACCGCGGAGGCGATCTCCTCGGTCGAGCAGTCCTTGACCAGATAGCCGCTGGCGCCGGCGCGGATCGCCGACGCGAGGACCTCCTGGTCGGCATGCATGGTGAGCATGACGATGCGGACGTCGGGCATGTCCTGTTTGATCTGACGGGTGGCCTCCACGCCGTCCATCTCCGGCATGGTGACGTCCATCAGGATGACATCGGGCTGGAGGTCCTCGGCCAGGCGGACCGCCTCCTCGCCGTCGCGGGCCTCGCCCACCACGTCGAAGCCCTGGTCGGCCATCGAGCGGCGCAAGCCCTCACGCAGCATCCGGTGATCGTCCGCCAGCATCAACCGGATTGTCATGGCGCCAACAACGTTATTTTCCATGTGCCCTATCCATTCCTGGGGTCCTAGCTCGCGACTGCTTGTTGGGCGCGGGATGACGATCGGATCAGGCTGCACCGCACCCGGGTGCCCTTGTCGATGTGGCTCGTGATGTCGAGGGTGGCCCCGATCGAGGAGGCGCGTTCGCGCATCCCGAGCAGGCCGTAGGAGTCGAGTCGGCCGGCCCGGCCGATCGGGAAGCCATGGCCGTTGTCGGTTACTTCGAGCGCCGCGGACTCGCCGTTGCAGCGCCACAACACGCGCACCTGTGTCGCCGCCGAGTGGCGTTCGACGTTGGTGAGCGCCTCCTGCGCGATGCGCCACATCTCGCGTTCTTGCAGGATCGGCAGCCGGCTGTTGCGGTCGCAGTACACGTCGATCGCCATGCCGCTGCGGTCGCGTACCCGGCCGACGTAGGCCTCCAGGGTGGCGGCCATGTCCTGCTGCTCGGAGACGTCCGTGCGCAGGTCGTAGAGGGTGTCGCGTACCTCGCGGATCACCCCTCGGACGTCTTCGCGGAGCTGCTCGAGTGACCCGGTGACGTGTTCGCCTCGGGTCTGGTTGGCCACGATCCGGTCGAGCTCGAAGGCCAGGTAGGCCAGGGACTGGCCGATGCGATCGTGCAGGTCACGGGCGATGCGGGTCCGTTCCTCGTCGGCGCCGACGGTGCGGAGCCGGGCGAACCATCGGGCGTTGTCGATCGCCAGTGCGACCGACTCGACGAAGCCCTTCAGCAGTTCGGCGTCGCGGTCGTTGAAGTGCCGCTCGTCGGTGTCCTCGATGGCGATCAGGCCGATGATCGAACCGCGGGCGGGGAGCACGGCGTACATCCCGCAGTTCGCCTTGTCGGTGAGTCCGGCGCTGCCCGCGACCGGGAACGAAGGCACGTTCACGACGCTGCCTTCCTCGATCGCTCGGCGGACCGGCTCGGGCAGCTCGATGGTGGTGAGCTTGGAGGCCAGGCGCCCGCCGCCCTCGCGCCGCAGGACCTGCCAGTTCCCGTCCGTGTCGTCGACGGCCAGCACGACCGCGAAATCGAAGTCGAACAGGCCCCGGAGTCGTCCCACCGTGGTGTCGAGCACCTCGTCGAGATCGAGTGAGGCCGGAAGGGTCTGGGTGACCCGGTGGAGCGAGAAGAGCAGGGCGTTGGCGTCGGCCAGGCGCCCGAGCCGATCGAGGGCGAGCGAGTGCTGGCGGTCCGCCTCACCGGAGATGCGCCGGCGCGTAGCCGGCGATCACGCCGACGAGCAGCATGACCAGGGTCCACTGCAGCGACAGGATGATCCGGGCGTCGGTGGTGTCGAAGGCCAGGAACGGGATCGTGACCGCCAGCGAGGAGGCGATGCCGATGCGCAGGGCGAAACCGAACCCGCGGGCGAATCCGGCCACGGTGATCGCCGTGAGCATGCTCAGGATGAAGGGGGACTCCCAATAGCCCGTGGTGCACAGGGCGGCCACGAGGAGCACGACTTCGGTGATGACCGAGAGGAGGCTCTTGACGTCTCCGCGGTAGCGAATCGGCCGGGCCGTGCGGAGCACCGTGTAGAGCACCAGAGCGATGCACCAGCCGCCGATCAGCCATTTGGGCTGGTCAGCCTGCTGGGTCGCCAGGGCGATCGAGGCGATCGTGGTGCCCCAGCGGATCGCCAGGATGGCGGGGGCGAAGGCGGCGACCCGGTCGATCCGATCGAAGACGCCGATGCCGTCGTCGTGGGTCGAACCGTCCGTGGTCTCGATCAATTCGACGACTCGGTCCCGCCAGGTTTTGCCGTCGTCCTCGTCCGAGAGCAGGATCGGGCCACGCAGAGAGGTGAAGTCGGTCACGCGCGGCGCGGACGAGCTGGTGCTCGTCTCGTGGGGCGGTCTTGTGGTTGTGGAGGTGCTCGTCCGCGCGTCGTCGTCCACGTAATACAAATCGGCCGTGACGAGGAACTCTTGACCCTCAACGCGGAGGCTTCGAGGAACCCGGTGCTAGCTTCCGGCGCCGTGCTCCTTGTGGGACTCACGGGTGGGATCGGTTCGGGCAAATCCAGCGTGTCCTCGCGCCTCGCCGACCGAGGGGCGGTGGTCATCGACGCCGACGCCATCACCCGTGACCTGCAGGAGCCAGGCACCGAGGTGTTCCAGGCGATGGTCGACCGTTTCGGCCCCGAGATCGTCGCCGCCGACGGCACCCTCGACCGCCCGGCCGTGGCCGACGTGGTCTTCAGCGATCCCGAGGCCCTGGCCGATCTCAACGCCATCGTGCATCCCGCCGTCGGGCTCGAGATCGCCCGCCGGCTCGAGGACGAGGTGGCCACGGACCACATCGTGATCCTCGACGTGCCGCTGCTGGTCGAGTCGGGTCGCGACGACCTGGTCGGCCTGATCGTCGTCGACACCGATCCCGACATCGCCGTCGGCCGGCTCGTCGAACAACGGGGCTTTCGGGAGCAGGACGCTCGAGCGCGGATCGCTCGTCAGGCGTCGCGTGAGGAGCGCGTGGATCGCGCCGACTTCGTGATCAACAACGACGCCGGCCGCGACGAGCTCGAGGCTCGCGTAGGGGAGTGCTGGGAATGGCTCCAGACCCTGCCGTCGACCTGACGGCCCCCGTGTCGCTCAACGGGCAGAAACGATGCGCCAGAGACCGCGTGGCAGGTGGCGCATGACCGAGAACACGTAGCGCAGGATCGGCGGCGCCCACACCAGCTCGTCACCGCGTTCGAGCCCGCGCACGATGACGGCGGCGACCGCTTCGGGTGTCGTCGAGAAGGGCTGTGCGGGCAGGTGGGCCGTCATGCGGGTGTGCACGAACCCCGGACGCACGATCATCACCCGCGCGCCGGTGCCGATCAGCGCGTCGCCGAGGCCCTGCGCGAACGCGTCGAGGCCGGCCTTCGAGGATCCGTACACGAAGTTGCTCTTGCGAGCGCGCTCGGCCGCGACCGACGACAGCACGACGAGGGTGCCGTGGCCTTGGCGCCGGAACTGCTCGGCGACCGCGAGGCCGCTCGACACCGCACCCACGTAGTTGACGAGAGCGGCGTCGGCGGCCGCCTCGGGATCGTGGTCGAACTCGTACTGGTCACCCAACACACCGAATGCCAGCAGTACCAGGTCGAAGTCGCCCGATTCGGCGAAGGCACTTTCGATCACCTTGGCGTGGGACGAGGTGTCCCGTGCGTCGAAGGCCACCACGCGAACGTCCTCGATGCCCGCGTGGTGCAGTCGTTCGACGGTCGCCTCGGCGCGTGAGGGCTCTCGTTCGGTCAGCACGATGCGTTCGACGCGACCAGGGCGCGAGAGCCAGCGTGGTGGCGACGGCGATCTCCGATGTGCCGCCCAGGACGAGAATCGACTGCACGTGCCCAAGTGCGTCTCGCATGTCGTCACTCCTGTGTCGGGCACTGCTTCTGCCGGTCGAGCGTAGAAGAACAACCGCTTGTTTACTGGGTTCACCCGCATCGGGCGTTGTGTCTAACGTTTCCCGGTGGGGATGTCGCAACGAAAGCCGAGCCGACCAGCGCGCGCTGGACCGGCTGCAGCAATCGATCGTGGGGTTTGTCTGGCAGTCGGTGTCGTGATCGTGCGGCCGCGCTCGACCGCAGCCTGCTGAGCTTCGACGAGAGCTTCACGGCCAACGTGGCGCGCCGGGCGCCGGGCGACATTCCGTCGGTGTTGCGGGCGACCGACTCGCATCCGCCGCTCGACTACCTGCTGCGCCATCTGGTGGTGGACACGAACAGCGCGGTCTGGCTCCGCTGCCCTCCGCGCTCCTCGGCGTGCTGACCCTTGCCGTCGTGGTGTGGTGGATGTGGAACCGAGGATGGTTCGGAGTGTTCGTCGTCGCGTTCAGTTCGTTCGCGGCGATCGAGGTCCTGTACTCCCGTCAGGCGCGGATGTACGCCATCGTGATCCTGGCCGGCACGGTCGTCGCGGCCGTCAGCGAGCGCTGGTTGCGTGACCGCCGACCTCGGTGGCCGATGGTCGTCGCCGCCGCGATCCTCCTCGGGTTCGCTCGCGCACGTGTCGGTCGTGCTGCTCGCGGCCGGCGCCCTCTTGCTCCCGTGGCGGCGTACCGACCGTGCCGCGTGGGTGTGGCGAGCGTGGGTTGCCGGCGCGATCGCGGCGTGGTTGCTGGTGTGGGGACCGAGCTTCCTCGAGCAACGCACAGTCGGAGCACGCGTCGTGGATTCCGTTCACTTCCGTCAGCGGTGCGATCGACGCCGTGGCCGGACAGGTGTCGCTGTACGACGGTCTGGCGGTGCTCGTGGTCGCCGTCGTGGTCCTCGGCGGGGTCCTGTTGGTGAGGACGCGACCCGATCTGGGCCGCGTGTGGCTCTGCCTCTTCGTGGCGCCGACCGTCGTCGAGATCGTTCTCGGTTTTCGGACCCACCTCCTGCTCGCCCGCTCTCTGGCCTTCGCGGCCTGGGCCCCGGTCATCGCCCTGGCCGCGGTGGCCGCGGCCTGTGCGGACGGCGATCCGTGGCCGAAGTCGATCTCGGCGAGCGCCGGTATTCGCGCGGTAGGGGTGGTCGCTCGTCGCCGTGCTCGCCGTGCCGTCGGTCGGCCAGGCGTTCTCGTACGAGGAAGAGTCGGGCGCGGCCCGTCATGTGATGATCGACGCCGCGCAGCCCGGTGACACGGTGGTCGTGTACCCGGACTGGCTCAGCCCGATGGTGCGCTGGGACCACGGGATCCGGACCGACGACCCGGCGCCGGGTTTCGGTGACGACGGCGCGTGGTCCGGTGTCGTGCCGGGCGCCGAGCCGACCGGTCGTGCGTGGGTGTTGGTGCCGGACACGTATGCCTATATGCCGCCGGCGCCGTTCGTCCCGTGCTCCGATGATGCCCGCCACCGCGGTTGGTGAGTACTCGGTGTCGTGTTACGAGCAGCCCGACCAGGGCTGATCGCGGGCCGGCTCGCCCGGGCCCGGAATCGAAGTCACACCCCGTCGGTAGGCTCGCGCCTCAGGGTTCTCGTCGAGGAGTAGAGCATGCCGCCGTTCAAGGTCGTCTCGGACTTCGCCCCGGCCGGTGATCAGCCGGACGCCATCGCCGGCCTGAGCCAGAGCATCGACGCGGGCAACCGTTTCCAGACGCTCCTCGGCATCACGGGTTCGGGCAAGAGCGCCACCATCGCGTGGACGATCGAGCAAGTGCAGCGACCCACGCTGGTGATCGCCCCGAACAAGTCGCTCGCCGCCCAGTTGGCCAACGAGTTCCGCGAGTTCTTCCCCGACAACCGGGTCGAGTACTTCGTCTCCTACTACGACTACTACCAGCCCGAGGCGTACATGCCCTCGAGCGACACCTACATCGAGAAGGACTCGTCGATCAACGACGAGATCGACCGACTGCGCCACTCGGCCACTTCGGCGTTGCTCACCCGGCGTGACGTGATCGTCGTCGCGTCGGTGTCGTGCATCTACGGCCTCGGCGGCCCCGCCGAGTACAAGGATCAACTGCTCGTGGTGCGCAGGGGCGAGGAGCGCGACCAGCGTTCGATCCTGCGCCAGCTGGTCGACATGCAGTACGAGCGCAACGACATGAACCTCGTCCGCGGCAACTTCCGCGTGCGCGGTGACACCATCGAGGTCCACCCGGCGTACGACGAGACGGCGGTTCGCATCGAGCTGTTCGGCGACGAGATCGAGCGCATCCTCGTGGTCGACCCGCTCACGGGCGAGAAGGTCGACGACCTCGAAGAGCTGATCGTCTTCCCGGCCACCCACTACGTGACGGGCGAGGAGCGCTTGCGCGAGGCGATCACCCGCATCGAGGCCGAGCTGCAGAAGCGGCTGGCGTACTTCGAGGAGCACGGCAAGCTGCTCGAGGCGCAGCGTCTGCGCATGCGCACGCAGTACGACCTCGAGATGATGCAAGAGGTCGGATACTGCAACGGCATCGAGAACTACTCGGCGCCGATCGACGGTCGCTCGGCCGGTGAACCGCCCTACACGCTTGCTCGACTACTTCCCGGACGACTTCTTGGTGGTCATCGACGAGAGTCACGTCACCGTGCCCCAGCTGCACGGCCAGTACGAGGGCGACCGCAGCCGCAAGGAGACGCTGATCGACCACGGGTTCCGGCTGCCCTCGGCGGCCGACAACCGTCCGCTTGCGGTTCGACGAGTTCGTGGAGCGGGTCAACCAGGTGGTGTTCCTGTCGGCGACCCCGAGCCCCTACGAGCTGCAGCATTCGCAGACCGTCGTCGAGCAGATCGTGCGTCCGACGGGTCTCGTCGATCCCGAGATCGTCGTGAAGCCGACCAAGGGTCAGATCGACGACCTGATCGAGATGATCAACGAACGGATGGCAGTCGACGCGCGGGTGCTCGTCACCACGCTGACCAAGAAGATGGCCGAGGACCTCACCGACTTCGGCTTCGTGCCGGGGTTGATCGCGGCCACCCCGTTCGCCGCGGCTGGTCTGGCGTGGGGGTTCTCCGATGAGCGCAATCGCTTCGTGACGCTGGCCGCGTTGCTGCCCGTGCCGCTGGTGCTCGCCTACCAGTTCACCGGCGGCGCCGCGCCGCAATGGGCCGGTCGCTACCTCCTCGTGACGGGCTTCCTGCTCGCGGTCGTGGGGATCAGCCAGCGGGCCCGCATGGCGCGTTGGGCGCGCACTGGTTTCATCGTCGCCTCCGTCGCGGTCACCGCGTTCGGGCTGCTGTGGATGGTCCAACGGAGCCACGAGATCGCGGACGCCGCCGATCGGTTGCAGGCCCGCTCGGAGGCGGTGCTCATCAGTCCCAACGGCTTCGTGCCCCGCGAGTTCGGCGCCACGTATGGCGACAAGAAGTGGCTGTCGTCGGGCAATCCGGACGATCTGCGGTTTGCCGTCGACGTGGTGGGGGAGTCGGGGGAGCCGACCTTCGCGCTCGTGGATCTGGACACCTCCGCCGATCCACCGAGCTTCCCTGGATGGAGCCAAACCGGCTCGGAGATCGTGCCGTTCCTCGGCGGCGTGGACTTCCGGGTCACCTCCTACGAGCGCGCCTGACCAGCAGCCCAGAACCGGGCCGTCCGGACCAAACAGATGTTCGGTCGAGTTGTGTCGAGCGGATAGGCTCCCGAGGGTGAGTGGTGATTCGATCGTCATACGCGGGGCGCGTGAGCACAACCTGCGCAACATCTCCCTCGAGCTGCCGCGCGAGAAGCTGATTGTCTTCACCGGCCTGTCCGGTTCGGGCAAGTCGTCGCTGGCCTTCGACACGATCTACGCCGAGGGCCAACGTCGCTATGTCGAGTCCCTCTCGGCCTACGCCCGCCAGTTCCTCGGCCAGATGGACAAGCCTGACGTCGAGTTCATCGAGGGCCTCTCGCCCGCCATCTCGATCGATCAGAAGAGCGCGTCGCGCAACCCTCGGTCGACGGTCGGCACCATCACCGAGGTCTACGACTACTTGCGGTTGCTCTATGCCCGCATCGGGGTGCCGCATTGTCCGAACGACGGCGCCGTCATCACTCGCCAGACGCCACAGCAGATCGTCGATCGCATCCTCGAGCTCCCCGACGGCACCCGGTTCGAAGTGCTGGCACCCGTCGTTCGGGGCCGTAAGGGCACCTATGACACCTTGCTGGCCGATCTGGCCACGCAGGGTTTCGCCCGAGCCCGGGTCGACGGCGAGGTCCAGGAGCTGTCGGACAAGACCGATCTGGCCCGCTACGAGATGCACACGATCGAGGTGATCGTCGATCGTCTCGTGAAGCGTGACGGGATCGAGCGCCGGCTCACGGACTCGCTCGAGACGGCGCTGCGCCTGGCCGACGGCGTCGCCGAGGTGCACCTGGTGCCGGGCAAGACCGGCGAACGAGCCGGCGACGAGCTCGAGGAAGAGACCCTCACCTTCTCGCAGCACTTGGCCTGTCCCGTCTGTGGGTTGTCGTTCGAGGAGCTCGCACCGCGCAACTTCTCGTTCAACTCGCCGTACGGCGCGTGCGAGCAATGCGACGGCCTCGGCACAAGGTTCGAGGTCGACCCCGAGTTGGTGGTACCGAATCCGGATCTGTCGGTGGCCCAAGGCGCGATCCTGCCGTGGTCGAAAGGTCATACGCAGTACTTCTCGCGTCTGCTCGAGGCGACGTGCGAGGAGTACGGCATCGACCCCGACCGGCCGTGGCGCAAGCTCACGAAGAAGCAGCAGAAGCTGTTGTTGTACGGCACCGGTGCCGGCCGAGTGCACGTGAAGTACAAGAACCGCTACGGGCGCCAGCGGTCGTACAACGCGCAGTACGAGGGCATCGTTCCGTACCTGCAGCGTCGGCACGTCGACTCCGAGAGCGACACCCAACGCGAGCAGATCGAGGGCTACATGCGCGAGGTGCCGTGCACGGATTGTGGCGGCGCGCGTCTCAAGCCCTTGTCGCTCGGTGTCACGATCGACGGCTACGCGATCAGCGACGTGTCGGGCATGTCGATCGGTGAGGCGGCCAAGGTCCTCGACAGCCTCGAGCTGTCCGAGCGCGATCGCATGATCGCCGAGCGCGTGATCAAGGAGATCAACGCTCGTATGGGGTTCCTGCTCGATGTCGGGCTCGACTACCTGACGCTCGGACGATCGGCGGCCACGTTGGCGGGCGGTGAGGCCCAACGCATCCGGTTGGCGTCACAGATCGGCAGCGGACTCGTCGGGGTGCTCTACGTGCTCGACGAACCGTCGATCGGGCTACACCAACGCGACAACCGTCGGTTGATCGACACCCTGATGCGCTTGCGTGAACTCGGTAACACCGTGTTGGTGGTCGAGCACGACGAGGACACGATCCGGGTGGCCGACCACGTGGTCGACATCGGCCCCGGCGCGGGGGAGCACGGTGGCGACATCGTGTATTCCGGTCCCTTCAAGGGGTTGTTGCGCGCCAAGGGTTCGCTCACCGGGCAGTACTTGTCCGGCAAACGATCCATACCGGTTCCTCAGGTTCGCCGCGGCCCGGGCCTCGACCGGCTTCGCATTCGTGGCGCCCGCGAGCACAACCTGCAGAACATCGACGTCGAGATCCCGCTCGGCTGTCTCGTGTGCGTCACTGGCGTTTCCGGTTCGGGCAAGTCAACCCTCGTCAACGACATCCTGTATCGCTCGCTGATGCAGCGGATCTACAAGTCGAAGACGCCGCCGGGTCTGCACAAGTCGATCGACGGCGCCGACGCGATCGACAAAGTGATCAACATCGATCAATCACCGATCGGTCGCACGCCGCGATCGAACCCGGCGACCTACACCGGTGTGTTCGATCACGTTCGCAAGCTGTTCGCGCAGACGCACGAGGCGAAGGTGCGGGGCTACCTGCCGGGTCGGTTCTCGTTCAACGTGAGCGGTGGTCGGTGTGAGGCGTGCGCGGGCGACGGCACGATCAAGATCGAGATGCACTTCCTCCCCGACGTGTACGTACCGTGCGAGGTCTGCAAGGGTGCGCGGTACAACCGCGACACGCTCGACATCACGTTCAAGGACAAGAACATCGCCGAGGTGCTCGACCTGTCGTGTGAAGAGGCACTCGAGTTCTTCGCGAATCAGCCGGTGATCGCCCGCCACATGCAGACGATCGTCGACGTCGGGCTCGGTTACGTGCGCTTGGGCCAACCGGCGCCCACGCTCAGTGGTGGCGAGGCGCAACGCGTGAAGCTGGCCAGTGAGCTGGCCAAACGCTCGACCGGCCACACGATCTACATCCTCGACGAGCCCACCACGGGCCTCCATTTCGAGGACATCCGAAAACTCCTCACGGTGCTCTCTCGACTGGTCGATCAAGGGAATACGGTTTTGGTGATCGAGCACAACCTCGACGTCGTCAAGACCGCCGACTGGATCATCGACCTCGGCCCCGAGGGCGGCGATGGAGGAGGCACCGTGGTGGTCACGGGATCACCCGAGACCGTGGCAGACACGCCGGAGAGCTACACCGGCCGCTTCCTCGCGCCGTTGCTCACGGGGGACTGACCCATGAGACGGGTCGCCCGTCCGCTCCTGTACCTCGGCATCATCGGCGCCGTGGTCGGGCTGTCCGTCTACCACGCGCGGATCATCGCCAATCCGCCGTACTCGTACACCGGCACGTTCCGGTTCGGGTGGTCGCTCCTCTACATCGTGTTGCTGATCGTCACGGCCTACGGATTCGGTCTTCCCGAGATCCTGCGTTCGCCTCGGCAGGCGTTGGTCACCTCGATCGGTGCCGCCGTCCGGGCGCGTTGGCCATCTCGATCGTGCAGCTGTTCGTCGGCGATGCACTGCTCCCACGGTTCGTGGTCTTCGGCGCGCCGCTCGTGCTCGTGCCGTGGTACGTGTTCTGTGTCGCGCTGGCCGGGGCGGCCGGCGCGGTGGCCGGGCGCGATCGCGTCCTGGTCGTGAGCGACACGGTCGAGCCCGGGCAGCTGCGCGAAGACGTGGCGCGCGGGCCCGAACGTCCGGTCATCGTGATCGAGGTCGTTCCGGTCGCCGTGGCGAGACCGACGGCTCGGCGCAAGCCGCTGATCGAGCGCTTCGACCGCGACCGCGCCAACGTCTTGGTGCTCGATCGCGAGGCCCAGGCGTCGCCGAGCGTGGTCGTCCAGGCCGCCGAGCTTCATCAGCGGGGCTTCCGCGTGCGCACGCTGTCGCTCTTCTACGAGGAGTGGCTCGGGATGTTGCCGCTGAGCGAGCTCGAGCGCGTGTCGCTGCTGTTCGACATCGGCGAGGTCCATCGGGCTCAGTACGGCCGCCTCAAGCGGGTGATCGACCTGTTGCTCGGGCTCTGGGCATCGTGGTGCTGATCCTGGCGGTGCCATTCGTGGTCGTCGGCGATCTCATCGCGAACCGCGGCCCGCTGCTCTACCGCCAGCCGCGTGTCGGCAAGAACGGCAAGGTGTTCCGGATCCTGAAGTTCCGCACGATGCGCCCGAGCGACGGCACCCTCGCCAACGAATGGACGGCCGAGGACGACCCGCGCATCACGCCGTTCGGACGGTTGCTGCGGTCACGCACGTGGACGAGCTGCCGCAGGTGATCAACATCCTGCGCGGCGACCTGGCGGTCGTCGGTCCGCGTCCCGAGCAGCCGCAGTATGTCGAGGAGCTCAAGGGCAAGCTGCCGTTCTACGACATGCGGCACCTCGTCCGGCCCGGGCTCACCGGCTGGGCGCAGGTGAAGTACGGCTACGCGGGCGACGAGCGAGACGCCCTCGAGAAGCTGCAGTACGAGTTCTACTATCTGCGGCGCCAGGGCCTCGGTCTCGACGTGCGGATCGTCGGTCGCACGATCCGCAGCGTTCTCGGCGGGGAGGGTCGGTGACCGCACCTGTCATCGATGTGGTCATCCTGACGTGGAACGACGGCCCCTTGCTCGACAAAGCCGTGGCGTCCGCACTCGAGTCATGCGACGTGACCGTGAACGTGATCGTGGTCGACAACGCGTCGACCGCGCCTGCAGTGGTGGTCGACGATCCTCGGGTGCAGCTCCTCCGCAACGAGACCAACCGGGGTGTCGCCGGTGGCCGCAATCAGGGCATCGCCCAAGGGGCGGCCGAGTTCATCTGCCTCCTCGACTCCGATGCCGCCCTCACTCCTGGAGCACTGTCCGCGCTGGTCGCGCCGTTGCAGCGCGAGGCATCGGTGGCCGTCGCCGGTCCGGTGTTCGTCGACCAACCGGCCGAGGCCAGTGGTGGTCGAGCACCGACGCTACGTCGTAAGTTGCAGCGCAGCTTCGGGCGGACGAACACCTACGACACGGTGGAGCGGTCGACCGATGCGCGATGGTGGGATGTCGACTTCGTCATCGGCGCGTGTCAGCTCATCCGCCGCACGGCTTACGACGCCGTGGGTGGCATCGACGAGTCATTCTTCTATGGTCCCGAGGATGCCGACTTCTGCATGCGGTTGTGCGAATCGGGCTGGAGAGTGGTGCAGGTGAGCGGCGCTCCCGTCGAGCATCCGCCGCGCCGTCGGTACCGCCGGGCCATCAACCGCAAGGGCATCGAGCACGGCTGGGCCGTCGCCCGATTCCTGTGGCGTCACCGCCGCTATCAACCGAGCGCATCCTGAGCTGAGCTGGCGGTGGCCCACCCGGACAACCGGTTCTACGGACACAACGCGGCGCTCGCCGACTACGTCGGCGCTACTGGGCGTGTTCCCGTGATCCATGGGCATCTCCAGCATGGCTGGATGATCGGCTCGGGGGTCCTGGCCCGGGGTCGCGAGGTGCCGTGGCTGCAGAAGTTCGTGTGGACGGAGGCGAACGCGGCCGCGGCGCGCGCCGAAGGGCATCGTCACGTTCGGCCCATCGGCGCACCGTTCCTCTACTTGCTCGCGGCCATGGGCGACGGAATCAACTCCGGTCAGAGTGAGCCATCCGGGACGCTCGTCTACCCGCACCACAGCTGGGAAGGCGACGACATGGACGCCGAGCACGAGCGGTACGTCGCCGAGATCGCCGAGCGCGAGCACGGGACCACGACGGTGTGTCTGTACTGGCGGGAGTACGAGGACGAGCGGGTCCGCCGTCGGTACGAGCGCGCCGGGTTCCCTGTCGTGTGTCATGGGCGCCGCGAAGACCCGCTGTTCCTACGCCGGATCGTCGCCGCCATGACGGCACACCGTCGGGTGGTCAGCAACCGAGTGGGTAGCGCCTTGTGGTACGCCGCGGCGCTCGGACGCGAGATCGAGGTCTACGGACCGGTGTTCGTGGCGCAGGAGACGGAGGACGAGGCGGTCGCCTTCGACAGGGATGCGCGCCGGCGATGGCCTTCGGTGTACGCCGGCGGGGTGGCGGGGAGCGAAGCGCAGGAGTTGGGGGCGCTCGAACTCGGTGCCGGGCTCGTCATGGGGCCCGATCGGTTGGTCTCGCTGCTCGGATGGGACCGGCCCGCCTGGCAAGGCGCCGCGCTGCGTGCCACCGTCCACGTCGAGCATCGGGCTCGAGGCGCACTGATGACCGCTCGCAACCGTCGGTCTGCCGGCTAGGGCGTCGAGGCCAGGGTCGGGGTGACGGCCCTCCGCGCCATCGCCAGCAGACTGGCGGTCAACAGCAAACCCAGTCCGAGCCGAACCGCGAGCCAGACACCGTCGTGTGGCAACAGGATCGCGATCGCTACCGCGAGCAGACAGGCCGTCGCGGTGAGCACGGTGGCGCGACTGGGCCAGGCCACCCGGGCGAGACGACGGGCCGCGAGGCCGATCAGCACCGCTTGCGCGCCGTAGCCGATGATGGTCGAGACGGCTGCGCCCGAGAGGCCGAGCGGAGGAACGAGGAGGGCGCACGTACCGATACCGATCACCGCGGCGAGCGGCGTGGCCCACGCCAGCACACGCGTGGCTCGTTGTTGGAAGATGACGTGCACACGAGACAGGTACAACGCATACGGCAATACCGAGATCGCGGTGAGCGCCGTGACGGTCGTCAGCGCGGTCGGGTCGTAGGACGACGGCGCGGCGATCAACAGCGCGACCGGCGCCACCACCGCGATGATCACGGCCAGCAGCGCCGAGAGCCGCAGGACCCATTCCGTCGTCGCCGCGAGAACCGACCAGCGATGTTGGTCGTCGGTCCCGTAGATGATCGGCGCCCACGCCTGGTTGTACGCCACGAGGGCCACGATCGACAGCGAACCGATCTGGTACGCGACGTCGTACCGACCCACCTGAGAGAAGCCCGAGATGTGTTCGATGACCAGCCGGTCACCGAGAGCGAGCACGTACAGCGAGACCGAGTGGGGGACGGTCGGCAGGCCGAGCGACAGGCCCCGCCGCAGGGTCGGGCGGTCGAACCCGCGCCGTTCGCTTCCGCCGCGGATCGTCACGACCAGCCCGACGATGGCGGCGACCGTGTAGCCGATCAACAGGCCCGTGAGGTACGAGACCGCGCTCGCCGTGAACACCACAGTGAAGATGAGGCCGAGCGCCTGACCACCGAGCGTCGACAGCGCGGTCAGGAGGACGAAGAGGCGAACGCGGTCCTGGGCCTGCAACAGGGCTTGGCACGCGATCACAGTCGCGAGCGGTGCGGTCGCCCACACCGCGAGCTGGAGCGCGAGGTGGGCCTCACCGGACGTCGTCGCTTGCCACGCGGCGATGCCGATCGACGCCAGTCCGGTCAGCAGGATCGACGCCACCACCGTCGCCACCACGAGCCAGCGCGCCCGGTCGCCGCCACGGGTGCCCCGGAAGTGCTCGAGCGTCACCGCTCCCGGAAGGCCGAGCCCGACGACCATCGCCAGCACTCGGGTCGCCACCAGACCGGTCGCGACCTGCCCGTACTGGTCGGTGTCGAGCAGCCGCGTGACGATCGGCACGACCAACAGCGCGGAGCCGAGCTGGATCGCTTGCGCGACGGCGTAGAGCGAGCCGCGACCGAGGAGGTGCCGGGTGGCGTGTTGGCCTGCTTCGTGCCGTTCGGCGCCATCGCCCGGCGGCTGGCTAGTGGCGTCGCTCATGAGTAGGCCTCAACGCCGTTCGAAGACCCACCAGGTGATGTCGTCCCAACCTTCGTCACGGCCGAGGAAGCCGCGGTCGATCTCGGTCAGCTCCGGGAACTGCTCGCGGAAGAGTCGGCCGTAGTCACGTCGGAACAACGCACCCGACTGGCCGTGGTAGGCGACCTCTTCGGTCTGCTCGGCGAAGTACTCACCGCACAGCACGTATCGGCCCGAGCACCGCACCATCTCGCTCATCACGAGCGGCAGCGATGCCTCCGGCTGATGGATCAGCACACCCATGGTGAACACCAGATCGAACCAGCGCTCGCGGAACGGCAGATCTCGACCGGGACTCCAGATGGCGTTGGCGTCCGGTACCCGCTGATGCAACGCGCTGATCGCCTTGCGGTTGACGTCGACGCCGAACACGCGACCGGGCTCGATGAGCCCCGCGAGCCATTGCAGGTTCCCGCCGACGTTGCAGCCGATCTCGAGCACGCTCGTCAAGCCGAGCTGCTCGTAGCGATCGCGCCAGAAGCCCTCGCGGGCGGCGTACGCGTCGAGGTTGCGGTCGACGTAGGAGTCGCCGAAGTCACCGGCCCACAGGTCCTCGAGGCGGCGCGCCTCGTCGGTGGACGGGTCGTCACTCACGGTAACGAGCTTCGCACAGCGACCCCGTGCGCACGGAGATGGTCCTTCGCGCCCTGCGGGGTCTGTTCGGTGAAATGGAACATGCTCGCCGCGGCTACGGCCGATGCCCCGCCGATCTCGACCGCTTGCAGCATGTGGTCGTAGGTCCCCGCGCCACCGCTCGCCACAACGGGAACCGAGACCGCGTCGCACACCGCGCGCAAGGTGTCGAGGTCGTAGCCCGTCATCGTGCCGTCGCGGTCGATCGACTGCAGCACGATCTCACCCGCACCTCGGGCCTCGAGCTCGGATGCGACGTCGGTCGGCGCCTGACCGGTGGAGTCGGTCCCTGACCGGATCCAGACCGTGGGCGGATCGTCGCCGTCTCGCCTGACGTCGATCGACACGACGACGCACTGCGAGCCGAACAGGCGCGCCGCTTCGGCGACGAGATCGGGCTGTTCGACGGCGGCGGAACCGAGGCAGACCTTGTCCGCGCCGACCTGGAGCAGGCCGCGCACGTCCTCGATGCTGCGCACGCCCCCGCCCACCGTGAGCGGCATGAAGCAATCGTCGGCCAGATCGTCGATGAGCTCGAAGTCCGGCGAGCGATCCTGGAGCGTGGCGGTCACGTCGAACAGCACGAGCTCGTCCACACCCCGCATCTCGTACACCTTGATCGCCTGCATCGGGCTGCCGACGGCGCGTCGCGAGTCGAACGCCGTTCCCTTGACGAGCCCGAAGTCCTTGTAGAGCAACGTGGGGATCACGCGGGTCTTGAGCACGCTCAGACCGCCACGAAGTTGCGTAGGACCTGGAAACCGGCCTTCTGGCTCTTCTCCGGGTGGAACTGGACGCCGAAGATCGCGCCGTGGCTCACCGCCGAGGTGAACCCGCCGCAATACGGCGTCGTGGCCTGTACGTCGGCGGGGGAGCGTGTCACGAGGTGGTAGCTGTGCACGAAGTAGAAGTCGGTGGCAGCAGCAATGCCGGTGAACAGCGTTGCCGTCGCGATCGGGTCGACCTCGTTCCATCCCATGTGAGGAATGCGCTGCTCGTCGGCCGTGGGTTCGAGCCGGACGACCTCGCCGTCGATCCAGCCCAGTCCCTTCGCGCCGCCGCTCTCGTCGCCGTGGCCGGCGAGCAGTTGCATACCGAGGCAGATGCCGAGGACCGGGATACCCGTCCCCATCACCTCGTCGGTCAGCGCGCGGTCGAGGTCGCGCTCGGCCAGGTTGGCCATGGCTTCGGGGAACGCCCCGACGCCGGGCAGGACGATGTGGTCCGGCTGGCCGAGCTCGTTTCCCTGCGTCACCACGTACGGATTCGTGCCCACTTCCTCGAGGGCACGGCGGATCGAGTCGAGGTTGCAGAGACCGGAGTCGATGACAGCTACGCGATTCATCGGCTGCGGTCAACCCGGAAGGTTGTCGTAGTTCACCTTGGTGAGGTTGCCCGCGGCGTCGCGCTCGAGATTGCCGTGGCGGTCGGTCACGAAGAGCTTGCGATTCGTGAAGCGGTCGCACACCGAGAGGAAGTCCTCGGGCGTCATGTCGATCTCGGTGAGCACTTCCTCGAGTGAGTACCCGAGGTAGACCTCGGGGAACTTGCCATCGTGCATGCGAATCAACTCGACGGCATCTGCTCGCGAGAGCCGGCCGCGGCGAACCTGCATGCATGCCAGGTCGGTGGCTCGGCCGAACCCGTACTTGAGGAACTTGAAGTAGTCGTGGATCCCGGTCTGCACGTTGTCGAGGTTCTCGTAGTTGACGATCGAGCCCTCGACGATCTTCGGGTAGGTCTCGAACCCGTGCGCTTGGCTGAGCAGCGCGTTGCCCCATCCGTCCCAGGGGATGTAGTAGCCGAGGAAGATGCCGGTGACACCGACGCGTGCCAAGCCCTCGTCGCTCGGGTAGGTGTACTGGATCAGGTGCTTCTGCTCGATGCCGGCATGACCGACGAGGTCGCTCACGCGCAGCCCGAGCAAGCCACCGAACTCCTCGAGCCAGCGCCGGGTGAGGACGTGGTTGTCGGCCGCGGCCGCCGGCCCGCCGTACTCGTTCTGTGCGTTCTCACCCCAGACGATGAGCGGCACGTCGAGCTGCACCGCGAGCCGGACCGGAACGGTGAAGATCGTGACGTGCTCGGGCCACGAGATGTCGCCCACCTGGGTGAGGGCCAGCTTGTTGATCCGCCGGCGTACCACCGGGTTGGTGCTCATCTCGATGTAGTCGACGCCGAGCTGCTTCAGGTTCTCGATGTTGCGCCGGCCGAGATCGGAGAGCTTGTCGGTCGTCGCCGTCACGCAGAGCGGGTTCATGCCGAGCTCGAGCATGCGGATCGTCTGATAGGTGCTGTCCTTGCCGCCGCTCACCGGGATGATGCAGTCGTACCGTGAGCCGTCCTCGGAGCGGTAGCGCTCGAGGATCGTGTCGAGCTCGACACGGCGCTGGTCCCAGTCCACCTCGTCCCGGTTCTCGAAGTGGATGCATGCGCTGCACACACCGTTTTCGTCGAAGAAGATGTCGGGCTTCGTCTCGGGCATCACGCAACGGCGGCAATACCGGATCATCAGGGGCTCCTCGGCGTTTCGACTGTCTCCCATCGACCGGGAGCGGCGCCGATCAAGTGTCCCCATTCTCCCACTGGAAATGGTGGACACCGTCCGTGGGGCCGTCGTCGGTGAATCCGGCGTTCAGAAAGGCGCGCCGAGATGCGGTGTTTTCCTCGACGACCTCGGCCAGCAGGCCGTCGACCTGCGGATCGCCGCGGAGCTCGTCGAGCAGCTCTGCGAGCAGACGAGTGCCGTAACCCAGCCCCCGCTGGTCGGGGGCCACGGCGATGCTCACGACGCCTCGCGCATCTTCGACGTCGATCCGCACCATGCCCACGGGCGTCCCGTCCACCTCGCCGATGAGAAGTCGTGTCGCCGGATCGGCCAGGCGCCGCGCCAACCACGGCCCGTGCTCCTCGGGCGTGACCGGCCGGCCGGTGAGGCTGAAGCGCACGCTGTCGGGATCGTTGCGCCACTCGAGCAAACGATCGCGGTCGTCCTCACGGCCGGGGCGGAGGCGAAGTTGCCCGGGAGGGCAGGCGACCTGGCGACCTACCGCCTGCAGCACCGCCCGCCATCCGAACGTGCGGTCGTCACCGAAGTGCTCGACGATGCGCCGCACGACGGCGAGATCATCCGGTGTGTCGACGGTCCATCGTTCGTCGCCCAGATCCTCGCCGGAGCGCAGGTTCGCCAAGGTGAACCGCTCGGGGTGTCGATAGAAGAACGGCATCACGTGCTCGCGCTCGGCCGGTCCACTCGCATCGCTCGCGGCGAGGTGCATGGCGGCCGCGGTCGCGACCTCGACGTCGAGCCCTTTGGGGAAGGTGCGCGGCAACACGTTCGTCGTGTAGTCGGCGCTGCGCTCCAGGTGGAGGCGAACGACCGCGTCGACGATCTCTGGATCGGTGAGGGGGCAATCGGCCGTGATCCGCACGACGTGGCGTGCTTCCGGGTATTCACGCATCGCGAGCTGGAACCGGGCCAACACATCTTGTTCGGATCCGCGGATCGCCGGGACATTCGCCGCCCGCGCCGCGTCGGCTACAGCGTCGTCACGATCGAGGTCCGATGTCGCAACCACGGTCGCGATCGTCGGCAGCGGCTCGAGCCGTTCGAGCAGGAACGCGAGCAGCGGCCGACCGTTCAGGTCGGCCAGGACCTTGCCCGGCAGGCGCGTCGATCCCATCCGGGCCTGCACGATGCAGAGAACGGGCTCAGGCCAGCGCAAGAAGAGCCTCCGCCACTCGTTGCGGCCCGCGAGCGTCGACCCACACGACGGACGCCGCGGCCAGGTTCTGGCGACGCCCGACGTCGCGGGCGAGCGCGCCCACGGTCTGGGCGATCTCATCGAGGGCCGCGCCGGGCTCGATGCCGACGACCGCGCCGGCGCGTGCCGCGCCCTCGACCGCTCGTCGTTGGTTGTCGGCGAGGGTGATCGCGACGGTTGGCCGACCGCTCGCGCACGCTTCGAGCATGGTGACCCCGCCGGCTGTCACGATCAGGTCGGCCGCCGCCAACTCGTGCCAGAGACCGTCGGGCTGCTCCACCGATGTGATCCCGCTCGGGACCTGTCGGTTCGACCAGGGTCCGACCACGAGCCGCACCTCGGCGTCGGGCAACTCCTGGTGCAGTCGGGCCGCGATGCCCGCGCCGATGCCACCCTCGTCGCTTCCACCGGTCGTCACGAGCACCTGCTCGGTCCTCTCGCCGAGAGAGCGCACCTCGAGGTCGAGGGGAATCGGACCGATCAGTGCGTAGTCGATCCCATGGAGGAGCTGTCCCGCCGCCGTCGTCGTCGAAGCGCCACCGGGGTTCGGGTCCACGACGAGGTCAGCGGCGAGGTCGCGCTCGAGGTCGTCGACCGCGGCCAGGACTCTGGCCTCGAACGTCGGTCGTTCGGCCCGAATGCTGTAGGCATCGATGACGAGCACGTCCGCGGGCCCGAGGTCGGTGAGTGCGGTCAGATGAGCGTCGGCGCCAAGCTCGGTGACGGCGGCGCTCAACGCTTCCATTCGACGCCTGTGTCCGAGGCCATGACCGGGTCCGACGTCGTAGGCCAACGTCACACCGGTCAAACCATCTCCCACGTGATGACCTCGTCGTCCTCGATGTCGATCGCCGCTTCGCGCCCGACGAGCGCGTCGAGGAACTTGGGTTTGATGCCGTACCCCGGACGCTTCACGGTGAGCATCTCGCGTGTGATCTTCGTCCCCGCAGGGATGGCGCACGCCGCGACCAGTGATCGGCGCGCCTTGGCGTACATCTCGGCGGCCTCGTCATCGGACGGTCCTTGTTTGGTGCCGTCGCCGAGCGCGGCCTCGACGTCGCGCAGGTACGTCACCATTTGTTGGAGCTCCTCGGGCTCGATCGCAAACGGATGATCGGGCCCTGGCGAAGACCGGTCGAGCGTGAAGTGCTTCTCGACGAGCTCGGCGCCCATGGCCACCGCGGCGGGGACGATGTGCGTTCCGAGGGTGTGATCGCTCAGGCCCACGGGCACGGCGAACGCCGCCCGCATGGTGGCCATCGAGCGCAGGTTCATGATGTGCGGCGGCGATGGATAGACCGACGCGCACTGCAGCAGGCACACCGGGCCCGATCCTCCGGCACGCAGGGCATTGATCGCCTCGTCGATCTCGCCGATCCTGGCCATACCGGTCGACATGATCACCGGCCGCCCCTTCGAACCGATGTACTCGAGCAGTGGTAGGTCGACGATCTCGAACGACGCGACCTTGAACGCCGCGACCTCGAGCTCGTCGAGGGTGTCGACCGCATCACGGTCGAACGGCGACGAGAGGAACTCGATGCCTTGCGCTCGGCAATGCTCGGCGAGGATCGGTTGCCACTCGCGCGGCAAGGCCAGATCGTCGAGCAGCTCGTGGATCGGCTTGTCGGCCAGGTCGCCGAGATACTCGAACCGCGGCGTCTTCGTGGAGTAGAGGTCACGCCCGGTGTAGGTCTGGAACTTCACGGCGTCGGCCCCGGCGGTGACGGCCACGTCGATGAGCCGCCGCGCCGTATCGAGATCGCGGTTGTGGTTGGCGCCGGCCTCGGCGATCACGTAGCAGGGCGCGTCGCCGCCGACGGTCCGGCCGCCGATGTCGACGGTGTCGGTCACAACACCTCCTCGAGCGCGGTGATCACGGTCTTCTGATCGGCATCGGTCATGGCGGGGTAGAGGGGGAGCGACAGCAACCCGGCATAGACGGCTTCGGTGTTCGGGAAGTCCGACGGCTCCAACCCGAGCGAGCGATACGCGCTGAACCGATACGTCGGTACGTAGTGGACCTGCACGCCGATGCCGCCCTCGCGCAGTTGGGTGACGATGTGCTTGCGGTCACCAACCTGCACTGCGAACAGGTGGTACGCGTGGCGGAAGCCGGGCGGCGCCGCCGGCGGGACCAACAGCGGCAGGTCGGCGAGCTGGGCGCGGTAGTGGTCAGCCAGCTCATTTCGTCGCTCGACGTAGGCGTCGAGGCGGCCGAGTTGGCTGGTGCCGAGCGCAGCTTGCATATCGGTGAGCCGGTAGTTGTAGCCGATCTCGGGAATGTCGTACGCCCACGGGCCTTCGTCGGGGGTGGGCTCGATGCCGTGGTGCCGGAAACGGCGGAGTCGCTCGGCCAGATCGGGGTCGTTGGTCGTGACCGCGCCACCCTCGCCGGTGGTGACCGTCTTGACCGGATGAAACGAGAAGCAGCACAGGTCGCTGTGCGCGCAGTTGCCGACCGGGCCGTCGGGCGTCGTCGCGCCAATGGCGTGGGCTGCATCCTCGATCACCACGCGGGGCCGCCGTGACAGGCGGGTGAGATCGAATGGGAGCCCGGCGTAGTGAACGGCAACGAGCGCGTCGGCGTCGGCCGGGACCTGCGCCGGGTCGAGGTTCAGGGTCTCGAGTTCGATGTCGACGAATGCCGGTTTCGCTCCGACGTAGACCGCGGCGTTCGCGCTGGCCGCGAACGACAGTGGTGAGGTGGCGACGATGTCGCCCGGTCCGAGCTCGGCCGCGAACGCGGCGCCGTGCAGTGCGGCGGTGCCGCTGGAGAACGCGACCGCGAACTGCGCGTCGGTGAGCTCACAGATCTTGGCTTCGAACTCGGCGACGTGGGGCCCTTGGGTGAGCCAGTCACCCTTCAGCACGCGAACGACGGCGGCGATGTCGGCCTCGTCGACGTCCTGTCGACCGTACGGGATCATTTCGCCGGCTGCCGGAGCTCGTCCCCGCTGAGCCACCAGTCGTTCCGGTCGCTCGAGTAGACGAAACCGTCGTCGAGGGGCTTGCCTTCGAGCCAACGCGGATGCTCGGTCCACCACGGATGCTCGGGCAGCACGACGAAGACGTCGCCGGCGTCGATGCTGTGGCGAGCTTCGTCGTCGGTCAGCAACACCTCGTGCAGCTTTTCTCCCGGTCGGATGCCGATGACCTCGTGCGGCACGCCGGGGGCCATCGCCTCTGCGAGCTCGGTGACGCGGATCGACGGGATCTTGGGGATGAAGATCTCACCGCCGACCATGTGCTCGAGCCCGAACAGCACCAGGTCGACGGCCTCGGGCAGCGTGATCCAGAAGCGCGTCATGCGCTCGTCGGTGATCGTGAGGCGTCCTTCGGCCAACTGCCGCTCGAACAGCGGCACCACCGAGCCTCGGGAACCCACGACGTTGCCGTAGCGAACGCACGACAGCGTGGTGTTCGTCTGCGCGGCGTAGGCATTGCCCTGGACGATGATCTTCTCCTCGCACAGCTTGGTCGCGCCGTAGAGGTTGACGGGGTTGACCGCTTTGTCGGTGGAGAGCGCGAGCACCTTCGGAACCCCGGCATCGATCGCGGCATCGACGATGTGTTGTGCGCCGAGCACGTTGGTGAGCACCGCCTCGAACGGGTTGTACTCACATGCGGGAACCTGCTTCATCGCCGCGGCGTGGATGATGATGTCGACGCCTTGCGCGGCCCGGGTCAGGCGGCCGCGGTTGCGGACGTCGCCGATGAAGTACCGCAGCTGGCCGTCGCCGAAGCGCGCTTGCACCTCCGACTGCTTCAGCTCGTCACGGGAGTAGACCCGGATGGTCGCGTCCGGCCATTCCCGGGTGACCCGCTCGATGAAGGCAACCCCGAAGGAGCCGGTGCCACCGGTGAGCAGGATGGTCTGGCCAGAGAGATCCATTGCCATAGCTTTGCCCATCGGCTGGCCGGGGTGGTGCGTTAGGTGATCGCCAACATCCGCTCGAGGGCGACCTTGGCCCATTCGCTCGTTTGCTGGTCGACGGTGATCTGGTTGATCACTCGGCCTTCGACGAGCCGCTCGAGCACCCACGCGAGATGCGGTCCGTCGATGCGGAACATGGTCGAGCACGGGCAGATGAGCGGATCGAGTGACACGACGGTCTTGTCCGGTGTCTCGTCGTCGAGCCGGTTCACCAGATGGATCTCGGTGCCGACGGCGATGACCGAACCCGCCGGCGCGGCATCGATGGCCTTGATGATGTAGTCGGTGGAGCCCACCTGATCAGCGAGCTGGACCGTCTCGTGGGCGCACTCGGGATGCACGACCACGATGCCGTCGGGATGCTCGGCTCGGAAGGCCTCGATGTGTTCGGGCTTGAAGCGTTGGTGGACCGAGCAGTGACCCTTCCACAGCAGGAACGTGGCCTCTTTGATGTCGGCCTCGGTGAGGTCGCCGGCCTCGCGGCGCGGATTCCACACCCGCATGTCCTGTGCGTTGTAGCCGAGGTCGAACGCGGTGTTGCGACCGAGGTGCTGATCGGGGAAGAACAGGACTTGCCGTCCGCCCGCGCCCTTGCCCTTCCAGTCACCGAGCTCGAGGGCCCACTGGAGCACCGCGCGAGCGTTGGTCGACGTGCACACGGCGCCGCCGTGCTCACCGACGAACGACTTCAGCGCGGCCGACGAGTTCATGTACGTGATCGGGATCAGCCGTTCGACGTCGGTGGTGCGCTCGAGCACCTCCCACGCTTCTTCGACCTCGTCCAGATCGGCCATGTCCGCCATCGAGCAGCCGGCATTGAGATCGGGCAGCACGACCTTCTGGTGGTCGCCGGTGAGGATGTCGGCCGACTCGGCCATGAAATGGACACCGCAGAAGACGATGTACTCGGCTTCGGGATGCTGCTGGGCGAGCACGGACAGTCGGAACGAGTCACCACGGGCGTCGGCCCACTTCATGACCTCGTCGCGCTGGTAGTGGTGACCGAGGATGAAGAGCCGGTCGCCCAGGATCTCCTTGGCGGTCGCTATCCACTCGTCGAGCTGTTCGGGCGTGGCTGTGGTGTACCGCTCGGGTAGCGGTGGTTGGAGCCGAAGCATGTTGTCATGGACCCCCGTTGGGCGGGAACCCCGATGTGACCGGTGGGGACAGCCAGGTCGCCGCGCCACGGGGATGTCGGTCTCGGAGTTCGATATGTCGCCGGATACCTGGCCGGCGTGCCGCTCAGTGTAGATCGGCAGACGGTCCAACCACGGCCTCATTCCCCCGTATTCCGGCCGCGATCATTCCGTGGCGGCCAATTGTTCGGCCGTTTCGACCCGGGGATGGGGCTTCTCGTACCCACCGTCCGGGGGGCCCGGGCCTACGACTTCCCGGCAGAACTCCGCGGCGGGATCCGATGGTTCGCACCATCCGAGGACGACCACCACGGTGTCGGGGCTCTGCGCCGCGAGGGCGTCGAGCTCGTCGGACGAGGCGAGCTGCAGGGGCGGGCGACCGGTGTAATAGGAGAGCCAGGCGTCGGGCCGGTAGGCCTGGCCCACGTAATAGGCATGGGTCTGGTTGGCGGGGAGCGGGTGCGCGACGACGAGCTCGGCGACCTCGCGACCGTCGTTGATGTAGCGCAGCGCCTCGTCGTCGAGCACCACGAGGTTGACGACGCCCATAGCGAGGCACGCGATGGCAAAGACCGGTACGGCGGCGCGAGCGGGCAAGTCACGTGACAAGCGGTCGAAGGCCCATGCGAACCCGACCGCTGTCGGGATCACCGCCCAGTAGTTCCAGTACTGGTGGCCGGCGGCCGCTTGCCGAAAGATCACGGCGTAGAGGATCACGATGCCGAGACTCATGGCGGCCAGGGGTCGGAAGCGGCGGTCCCACAGCGCGGCGACGCACGAGCCCAGCCCGACGATGCCCAGTCCCAGTAGCTGCAGGAGCCAAGGGATCTGGAACGACACCATGTCGCCCACGCCGACGGAGTTGGATTCGCCGGATCGACGGAAGAACTTGTCGCCGAGGGTCGCGAAGTCGCCGTAGACCCACCACGTCCACGACAGCGACAGCGTGATGCCGAGCACCCCTCCGATCAGGAACGGCATGGCTTCGGCGACGGCGTGCTCCCGCCCGCGGAAACGCCGCACGAGCAGAGTCACACCAGCGAGGCCGGTGAGGATCGCGGCCTGCCAACCGGCGAGCGCTGCGAACAGGCACAAGCCCCCTATCGCGAGGGGGTGCCACGCGAACTTGCCCGCGGGCGCGCGCCACTGCAGATACCAGACCGTGAGCACCGCGATCCCGAATGGGAGAGAGACCACGGGTGTGTCGAGCATGAACCCGTAGGTGAACACCATGGGGGTGAGCGCGGTGGCGCCGGCGGCGGCCGCGGCCACTATCGGGCTCACCCCGGTCTTGCGGGCGAGGAAGTAGAGGAGAGCGACCGCGGCGAGCGTGCCCAGCCAGGCCGGCACGCGGGTGGCCCATTCGTGCTCGCCGGCCACGGTCTCGGCCAGTGCCGTCGAGACGACGATGTAGGGCGGATGCGTCGCATAAGCCGTCCCGTCCGACCGGCGCCCGCCCAGGCGGGACTCGATGGGGCCGTCGTCGCGCAGGGCCCGGCTGTTGGCGGCCCACACCGCGCCGTTGATGCCTTCGTCGGAGTCACCGAAGGGTGCGGCGATCCGGGGCCAGGCCAGGATCACCAGAACCAAGGCCACGCCGACGGCGACGGCCACGCCGAGGGCGTCACGGCGGCGGGTGCTGTCGTTGCTCACCGTCCGCCGTGCCTCATGGACCGAAATGCTGCCGGAATCGGGCAGGCTGGGAGGCGATGGTGCAACGTCCTCCGGCCGGCTCGATCCCCGATGCGCCCGGTTCGTATCAATTCAAGGACGCCCGTGGCCGGGTGATCTACGTCGGCAAGGCCAAGAGCCTGCGGTCGCGCCTGTCGAACTACTTCCAGAACCCGGCGAACCTGCCGCCGCGCACCTCGCAGATGGTGCAGACCGCGGAGTCGGTCGAGTGGATCCAGGTCCGCAACGACGTCGAAGCCCTGATGCTCGAGAACACGCTCATCAAGCAACATCAACCCCGGTTCAATGTGCGGCTGCGTGACGACAAGAGCTACCCGTTCCTCGCCGTGACGGTCGGTGACGAATGGCCGCGGGCGATGGTGATGCGCGGTCGCAAGCGCAAGGGTGTCCGCTACTTCGGCCCGTACGGCCACGCCTACGCGATCCGCGAGACGCTCGATCTGTTGTTGCGCACGTTCCCGATCCGCACGTGTTCGGACAACAAGCTCGGTCGCCATCAGCGGCTGGGCCGCCCCTGCTTGCTGTTCCACATCGAGAAGTGCTCCGGTCCCTGCGTCGGAGAGGTCACTCCTGAGGAGTACGACCGTCTCGTCAACGAGTTGCTCGAGTTCCTCGACGGTGACACCGACGCCATCGTGCAGAAGCTCGAACG
Organism: uncultured Iamiaceae bacterium; assembly: GCA_963778895.1. GTDB lineage: Bacteria > Actinomycetota > Acidimicrobiia > Acidimicrobiales > Acidimicrobilacustridaceae > CAVZVZ01. The sequence goes on along the minus strand of CAVZVZ010000009.1, from coordinate 27,235 downwards.
GCAGATGGCCGAATCGGCCGACGCGCTCGAGTTCGAGCGGGCGGCGCGACTGCGCGACCGGCTTGCCAGCGTGCAGCGGGCGATCGAGAAGCAGCAGATGGTCGGCGACAAAGGTGAGGATCTCGATGTCATCGGCCTCGCGGGCGACGACCTCGAGGCCGCCGTGCAGGTCTTCTACGTACGCAAGGGTCGGGTGGTGGGCCGCAAGGGCCTCGTGCTCGACAAGGCCGAGGATCTGTCGTCGGCCGAGTTGATCGATCGGGTGCTCGAAGGCCTGTACGCCGAGGAGCCCCCGCTCGGCGTACCCAAGCAGGTTCTGGTGCCCGAGCCGTCGGCCGATCCGGAGTTGTACGAGGAGTGGCTCTCGGACTTCCGCGGTTCCCACGTGACCGTGCGAGTGCCCCAGCGGGGCGACAAACGGGCACTGCTCGAGACGGTGACACAGAACGCGCGCGAGGAGTTCACCCGTCACCGGCTCAAGCGCGCGTCGGATCACAACAGTCGGGCGCGTGCGTTGCGCGACCTTCAGGAGGTGCTCGGGCTACCCGAGGCGCCCCTGCGCATCGAGTGCTACGACATGAGCCACATCCAGGGCAGCGACTACGTCGGGTCGATGGTCGTTCTCGAGGACGGTCTGCCGCGCAAGAGCGAGTACCGCCGCTTCAAGATCAAAGGAGTGCCGGGCAACGACGACTTCGCCGCCATGGAAGAGGTGCTCACTCGTCGCCTGACGGCCTATCTGGCCGAACGCAACCAACCGGTGACCGACCGAAGCGGCGGCAAGTTCGCCTATCCACCCCAACTGCTCCTCGTCGACGGTGGCAAGGGTCAGCTCGGTGTGGCGGAGCGAGTGGTGGAGGAGTTGGGGCTCGAGGACGAGATCCCGCTCGCCTCGCTCGCCAAGCGGTTCGAGGAGGTCTACGTCCCGGGTGAGGCCGACCCGATCCGCATCCCGCGCCAGAGCGAGGCGCTCTACCTACTTCAACGCATCCGGGACGAGGCCCACCGGTTCGCGATCTCGTATCACCGCGAGCTGCGCGGCAAACGCATGACCAAGTCCGCGCTGGACGACATCCCGGGCCTGGGCCCGGCCCGCAAGAAGCGCCTCACCAAGGAGCTCGGGGGCGTGAACGCCGTGAAGCGGGCGCCGCTCGAGGACCTGCAGCAGCTGTCGTGGTTGCCGAACTCGGTCGCCGAGGCGATCTACGCCAAGCTCCATGGCGTCGGCCCGCGATGAGCGATCTGTGGGAGGAGAACGCGGGGTGGTGGCAGCGTGAGTTCACCGAGGGTGCCGACCCGGAGTACCGCGAGCAGATCCTGCCGCTGGCCGCCGAATGGTTGGCCGGCTATCCACGCGTTCTCGAGGTGGGAACCGGTGAGGGGCAAGTCGCGCGGGTGGTATCGGAGCTGGGGGCCGAGTTCGTGGTGGGAGTGGATCCCACCCACAACCAGGTCGAGGAGGCAGCGCGGCGCGCCGGCGGACCGGTTTACGCACTCGGCGATGCTGCGCACCTCGCCCTGCGGGCCGATGCGTTCGACGCGGTCGTCGCCTGTCTGGTGTTCGAGCACATCGACGCGGTCGACGCGGCCATGGCCGAGGTGGCACGCGTGCTGCGACCTGGTGGGCGGTTCGTGCTGTTCCTGAACCATCCGCTCCTGCAGACGCCGAACAGCGGCTGGATCGACGATCACGTGCTCGACCCGCCCGAGCAGTACTGGCGCATCGGGCCCTACCTGACCGAGGACTCGTCGATGGAGGAGGTGCAGCGGGGCGTGTTCATTCGCTTCGTGCATCGTCCACTGTCGCGGTACGTGAACGCCATGGCCGACAACGGCCTGGTGCTCGAGCGCATGCTCGAACCACCCCCGCCTGCGGGCTTCCTGGCTCGGGCCATCGAGTACTCGGAAGCGGCCACCATCCCTCGTCTGCTCGTCCTGGTGACGAGACGCTCCGGGGTCGGGTCCGGCTAGCTCGGTCGCATCACCATTCGAGAGGTGAGGATGGCGAGTTCGTCCAGCGAATAGCCGTCGAACGGTGCGGCTAGCGGCATCGACCGCAGCTGCTCTCGCTCGGCGTCGGTCCCGGTGGTCGTGCGGCATTCGATGATCTCGAAGCCGGCCGCCTCGACGAGGGCGACGTGGTCGCGATGGCGAAGCCGGTTCTGGAAGTGGAGATCGTTGTTGTAGCGGCGCCACTCGTGCTCGTCGTAGCGCAGGAAGTTGTAGGGCGAGAGCGAGGAGTCGAAGTGGGAGTAGTGGTCGGAGTAGTCGATCTGGAAGCTCAGTACTCCGGAGGGATCGATGATCCGGCGGCACTCGCGATAGATCGCGGCGATGTCGTCCGGCGGGATGTGCTCCAGCGTGTTCGTCGACGTGATGGCGTTGATCGAACCCGCCGGCAGACCGGTTGCCCGAGCGTCGGCGGGGGCCCGATAGCTGATGCCGAGTGTGTCGAGATAGTCGGCCATCGGCGTGGTCCACGGGGGTAGCTCGACGGGGAGCCCACCGGATGCTGCTCGCTCGCGCAGGCGCACGACCATGTTCTCGACCAGCGACGGTCGGGCGAGCGGACGGATGTCGACCACGATCTGGTGGCCCACGCCGCGCGATCGCATCAGCAGCGGCATGTGGAGATCGAAGCCCGCGCCGAACTCGAAGAACGTTGCCGACTCGATGTCGAGGGCCGCGTGGCGCGCGATGGCGTCCAGATGATGTTCAGCGAGCTCGCTCGACGACTCCAATCCGGCATCGGAGAGCGGCAGCCCGCCGGTCGCTCGCTGAAAGAGCATGTTCACGCGATGGCCGGCCGGCAACGCGCTGAAGATCTTCTGAGCGCTGGCCTTGGCTTTCCAACGCGCCGGCATCGGCCGAATAGTACGGGGTCGCGTTCAGCGACCGGGGACCCCGGTAACATCGGGCGCAGTGAGCGAGTTCATCGTGATCACTGGCCTGTCGGGTGGAGGACGTTCGCAGGCTGCTGACATCCTCGAAGACCTGGGCTGGTTCGTGATCGACAACCTGCCGCCCTCGCTCATCCCCAAGGTGTCCGAGCTCGCGCAGGCGCCCGGTTCGAGCATCTCGAAGGTCGCTCTCGTCGTCGGCTCGGGGCCGTACCACGAGGAAGTCCTTCCGGCCCTCGAAGCGTTGCGTCGTCACGTCATGCGGTTGCGAATCCTGTTCCTCGAGGCGTCGACCGACGTACTGGTTCGACGCTATGAGTCGAGCCGGCGCCGCCACCCCCTCGACGACGGCGACCTGGGGCTGTCCGACACGATCGAGGCCGAGCGAGAGCGACTCGCAGCAGTAAAGGACCGCGCGGATGTGGTCGTTGATACCAGCGAGCTCAACGTTCACCAGCTGCGCGATCGCTTGCTCGCGCTGTTCGGTGACGACACCGCCGACGCAGGTATGCAGACGACGATCATGTCGTTCGGGTACAAGCACGGCCTACCGCTGGATACCGACTTGGTGATCGACTGCCGCTTCTTGCCCAACCCGCACTGGGTCGACGAGCTGCGCCCGCTGCGCGGCACCGACCCGGCCGTGCGCGACTACGTCATGACTCAGCCGGTCACCGGCGAGTTCCTCGAGGACCTGTCGGGGATGCTGCGTCTGCTGCTACCTGCGTACATCGCCGAGGGCAAGAGCTACCTGACGGTCGCGTTCGGGTGCACCGGTGGACACCATCGGTCGGTCGTCATCGCCGAGGAGATCGCGCGGCGGCTGCAGGACGACGGTTACGAGCCCAAGGTCGTCCACCGCGACATCGAACGGTGACCGCCACCGTCGCAGAGCCGACAACCACGGTGAAGACCACGTCGTATCGACGCGACGTGATCGTGTTCGTCGTGAGCGTGCTCATCGCCGCCATCCCCACCGTGGCCTTGTTGTCGTCGCACGACGGCAATCCCACCGCGTTGTTGCGGATCGGGGATCACAGCGCGTCGCGCAGCTTCGTCGAGCAGGACTTCTCCGATCCCGTGCTCGTCGCCGGTTACGGCCATGACGGCCAACAGTTCTATGTGGTCGCCCGCACCTTCCCGAACATGCAGAACGCCGACGGTCATGTCGATCGACTGAAGTACCGCGCCCGGCGCGTGCTGTTCCCGGCCTTGGTGTCGGTCTTCCCTGCGGGCGACGCGACGGTGTGGGCCATGTTGGGGGTCAACCTGCTCGCGATCGGTGCCGCCGGGGTCGCGGTGTCGCGGCTCGCCGGCAAGATCGCCGCGCCGTGGTGGGTCGGGATCAGCGTGGGGTTGAGCCCGGCGTTGATCATCAGCGCGCGGGCGAGCCTCGCCGATGCATTGGCCTTCGCGCTCGCGGTGTGGGGTGCGGTGCTGTGGCGCAAGCACCTGTGGTGGGCCGTGGCGTTGTTCACGCTCGCCGCGTTCGCACGCGAAACGTCGTTGGTCGTGCCCGCAGCGTGCCTGTTGGTCGGGCCGCGTGCTCGCGAGCGGCTGGCGATGCTGGTCCCGTTCGCGGCCTATGGCACCTGGACGCTGGCCGTCGGCGCGTGGCTGCATCCCACCGATGCCGGTTCGGCGTCGCCCTTCGGCGACGCGACCCGCCAGCTCGCGTTGCCCTTCGACGCCTTCCGCCAGCTCGGTCCCACACCGGCGGTGTACCTCGGGTTCGTGCTCTTCCTCGGCTCGCTGGCCGCGGCGTGGCACCTTCGCCGTGTGCTCCCGGAGATCGCCATCTGGCTGGGACTCGACGCGGTGCTGCTCGTGACCGCGGCCACCGGCGTGGCCGAGGACACCCTGAACCTCGCTCGCCTGACGCCCCTCGCCATCCCCGGAATCGCGCTCGCGGTGGGCATGGGGCTGGCTCGGCGGTCATCGCCCACTGCCCGTGGCAGCCAGCGAACTGGCAGTGCGGCGGCGGATCTGGTCGGATAGAACGGAGTTACATCCTCTAGGAGGGCATCTGACATGGCGATTCGCGTCGGAATCAACGGTTTCGGCCGCATCGGGCGGAACTTCTTTCGTGCGGCCAAGCAGGTCGGCGCCGACATCGAGTTCGTGGCGGCGAACGACCTCGGATCACTCGAGGAGATGGCACATCTCCTGAAGTACGACTCGGTCAGCGGCAAGTGGGACGCCGACATCGAGGCCGTCGGCGATGGCATCAAGGTCAACGGCGACACGATCAAGATCCTGGCCGAGCGCGATCCGAAGGCGCTGCCCTGGGGTGAGCTCGGGGTCGACGTGGTCGTCGAGTCCACGGGCTTCTTCACCGACCGCGACAAGGCGGCCATGCACCTCGAAGCCGGCGCGCCGTTCGTGATCGTCTCGGCGCCCAGCTCGGGCGCCGACGCCACGTTCGTGATGGGTGTCAACGACGACACCTTCGATCCCGCCAAGCACAAGGTGGTCTCGAACGCCTCGTGCACCACCAACTGCTTCGTGCCGATGATCAAGGTGCTCGACGACAACTTCGGCGTCGAGCGGGGTCTCATGACCACGGTCCACGCCTACACCGGTGATCAGAACCTGGTCGACGGTCCGCACAGCGACGCCCGCCGGGCGCGGGCCGCGGCGGTGAACATCATCCCGGCGTCCACCGGTGCGGCGCGGGCCACCGGCCTGGTGCTGCAGTCGATGCAGGGCAAGCTCGACGGCACAGGGTTGCGGGTACCGGTTCCGGACGGCTCGATCACCGACTTCGTGGGCATCTTGCAGAAGGACGCCTCGGTCGATCAGGTGAACGACGCGTTCCGCGCCGCGTCCGAGTCGGGCCCGTTGTCCGACGTGCTCGTGTACTCGGAGGCGCCGCTGGTCTCGAGCGACATCGTCGGGTCACCGGCGTCGTGCACGTTCGACAGCAAGCTCACGATGGTGTCGGGCAACCTGGTGAAGGTGTTCGGCTGGTACGACAACGAGTTCGGCTACTCGAACCGTCTCGTCGATCTCGCCCAGATCATCGGCGCGGCCAACAAATAGTGGACGTACCCTTTCTGGAGGACCTCGGCGACGTCTCTGGTCGCCGAGTCCTGTTACGCGCTGACTTCAACGTGCCGATTCGTGACGGCCAAGTCGTCGACGACTTCCGCATTCGCGCCACACTGCCCACCATCGAGTGGTTGACCGAGCGCGGCGCCAAGGTGACCACGTGCTCACACCTCGGCCGACCGAAGGGCAAGCCCGATCCGAAGTACTCGATGGATCCCGTGCGCAAGGTGTTGGCCGAGCTGGCGCCCGGGGTGGAGCTGCTCGAGAACCTGCGGTTCGACCCGGGTGAAGAGGGCAACGATCCGGCGTTCGTACAGAAGTTGATCGCCGGTCAGGACCTGTACGTCAACGACGCGTTCGGTGCGTCGCATCGTGCGCACGCGTCGGTGGTCGGCCCGCCGCAGTTCGTGCCGTCGGCGGCCGGTCGACTGCTGCAGCGTGAGATCGAAGTGTTGTCGCCGTTGCGCACCGACCCAGCACGACCGTTCGTGGTGATCCTCGGGGGCGCCAAGGTCTCCGACAAGTTGGGCGTGATCGACGCGCTGTTGCGCGTAGCCGACACGCTGATCATCGGCGGCGGCATGTGCTTCACCTTCTTGAAGGCGCAGGGCCACAGCATCGGCGCCTCACTCGTCGAGGAGGACATGGTGGCCACGTGCCGGGCGCTGCTCGACGGCGGGGACGGCCCGCGGCTGCACCTGCCCCACGACATCACCGCGCTCGGGCCCGGCGGCGAGATCGGCCAGCCCGAAGCCGGCGGCGAGGTGCGCCAGATGGGCGCGGACCTGCCCGACGGCTGGATGGGTCTCGACATCGGACCCGGCTCGGCCGCCGAGTTCGGCGACCTCGTGCTCGACGCCCGCACCGTGTTCTGGAACGGTCCGATGGGGGTGTTCGAGGATCCGCGCTTCGAGGCCGGCACGCGGGCCGTGGCCCAGGTGATGGCCGAGACACGAGCGTTCACTGTTGTCGGCGGGGGAGACTCGGCGGCGGCGCTCGACCAGTTCGGTCTGGCCAACGAGATCGATCACGTGTCCACGGGCGGCGGAGCGTCGCTCGAGTTGTTGGAGCTCGGTGACCTGCCGGGTCTGGACGCCCTGCGAAAGGCACCCAATGCCCGCTGAAGCCCGCAAGCCGCTGATCAGTGGCAACTGGAAGATGCACCACAACCATTTCGAGGCGATACAGACGTTGCAGAAGCTGGCGTATCGACTCGAGAAGGACGATTACGAGTTCGTCGACGTGTCGGTGCACGCGCCGTTCACCGACATCCGTTCGGTGCAGACGACGCTCGAGAGCGACCGCATCCCGATCCTGGTGGGCGCGCAGAACTGCTACTGGGAAGAGAAGGGCGCGTTCACCGGTGAGGTGTCGCCGGCGTTCCTGGCCAAGCTGAACGTGGCGTTGGTCATCGTCGGGCACTCGGAGCGGCGAGAGCTCTTCGGTGAGACCGACGAGTGGGTGAACAAGAAGGTCAAGGCCGTCTTCAAATACGGCATGACCCCGATCATGTGCGTGGGTGAGACCCTCGAGGAGCGCGAAGAGGGGATGGCCGACGAGAAGGTCCTCGGGCAGCTGAAGGCCGGGCTTGCGGGTGTGACGGTCGAGCAAGTCGGGAGCATGGTGATCGCCTACGAGCCCATCTGGGCGATCGGCACCGGCAAGACGGCGACGACCGATGACGCCCAGACCATGTGCGCTCGTATCCGCACCGCCATCGGTGACCTCTCGGGCTCGGAGGCGGCGGCGTCGGTGAGGGTGCAGTACGGCGGGTCGGTGAAGGGCACGAACATCGCCGAGCTCATGGGGGCTCCGGACATCGACGGTGCCTTGGTCGGTGGGGCCAGCCTCGACCCCGACGAGTTCGCCAAGATCGTGCAATACCGCCTCCACCAGCTCTGATGCCGAAATCGGCGGTCACCGAGCCCGTCGTGCTCGCGGCGCAGAGTGGCTGGTAGCCTGACCCACCGTGCTCACCGCAATCGTTCTCGTGTTCCAGGTGATCTCCTGCCTGCTGCTGATCTTCCTCGTCCTGCTCCACAGCGGCCGCGGCGGAGGTCTGTCGGACATGTTCGGTGGCGGGCTGGGCGCGTCGGCAGCTGGGTCGACGGTGGTCGAGAAGAACCTCGACCGCATCACTGTCGTGGTGGCGCTCGTGTATGTGATGAGCTCCGTGGCCCTGGCCCTGCTGCTCAATCAGCCGTAGGTGGCGCCCCTGCGCGCCGGCGCCGGTCGGATGCGAGGTCGACTTCCTGTCCTCGCGGTGTTGGTGTGTCTTCTCGTTGGTGTGGCCTGCACGAGCGACGGGAACTCGTCGTCGGACACGACCGAAGCCACTTTCCAGCAAGGCGGTGAGCTGCGGTTGGCGGCCGTCGATGTCGCGAGCCTCGATCCCGCGGCGGCGATCCCGACCAACCAGGCCGAGATGATCACCATCGACCTGCTGTACGACAGCCTCACGGTGTTCCCCACGGGGCTCGAGGACGAGGGCCCGAGCGTCGCGAACGAGGGTGAGCACGCCGACGACGTGACGGCGAATCCGGACGTGGCCGCGTCGATCACGCCGAATGTCGACTCGACGGTGTGGACGGTGACGCTCGGCGAATCGCACCTTCTCGGACGGCACGCCGATTCGCGCCGCCGATGTGAAGGCGACCTACGAACGGCTGGCGAAGAAGGGCAGCACATCGCTGGCCGGCGTACGGCTCGAGATCATCAACGGCTATCAGGACGTGGCCTCGGGTGCCGCGACGGACATGAGCGGGCTGCAGGTGCTCGACGATCACCGGCTGCAGATCACGTTGCGCGAGCCGTATGTGCAGCTGCCCGAGTTGTTGGCGTCGCCGCTGTACGGCATCGTGCCGAAGGCGTCGGCCGACCAGGGCGATGCCGCGTTCGTACGGCCGGTGGGCAGTGGCCCGTACGCGTTCGCCGACCACGACGACGTACGTACCCGGTTGGAGCGTTCGTCATCGTCGGCCGGGAGCGACGTCGGCCCCGATGCCATCGATCTGGTGGGTTACTCGTCATGGGACGACGCCTATCAGGCGTTCGTGAACGGCGACATCGACTGGTCCTTGGTTCCGTCGAATCAGTTGGACGCCGCCATGAGCGCGTACGGCACCGACAACTTCGCCTTCTTCGGCAGCGACCTGTGGCTCGGGTTCAACCTGGCCGACCCGACCTACGCCGATGCCCGGTTCCGTCAGGCGATCGTGCAAGCGATCGACAGCGACAAGGTCGTGGCCGACGCGTTGCCGGGCCGGTGGCCCTTGCGGTCGATCGTGCCGCGCGATGTGCCCGGCTACGTCGACAACGCGTGCACCAACCTGTGTGACTACTCGCAGGACGTGGCGCGGGCGTGGTTGACCGAGGCGTTTCCGAATGGCGGCATACCGACAGTGACCTTGGATGGCTATGACGATCCGACGCAGCGGGCGATGCTCGAGTCGGTGAAGGCACAGTTGGGTGCGGTCGGTATCCCGGCCGAGGTTCGGTTGCGGCCGTTTGCCGACTACCGGGCCTTTGCCACGAGCGGTCAGCAAGGCGTGTTCAGCTTCGGGTGGGTCGGCATCGCGCCGACGCAGGATTCGTACTTGGCGCCATTGTTCCGTTCGACGTCGCCCGACAACGTCACCGGCTTCAACTCGCCCGATATCGACGCGCAGATCGCGGCGGCCCGAGCGAACCCCAACGACGGTGATCGTCAGCGGGCGTACGCATGGATCGAGCGCCAGGTGCTCTCGGCCTCGACGCTGGTGCCGATCGCTCAGCTTCGAACCAACCAGGTGGTCGCCGACCGAGTGCACGGCTGGTCGACCCGTCTCGACGGCACGTATGTGGTGCCGAACGTGTGGGTGAATCAATGACAGCTGGAAGTCTGCAGATCGAGACGCCCGACGGGGCGATGGAGTTGTACGAAGCCACACCTGATGGTGAGGTGCTTGGGGCGGTCGTGGTGGTGCAAGAGGCGTTCGGGGTGAACGATCACATCAAGGATGTGACTCGACGGTTCGCCGCGGCCGGCTATCACGCGGTGGCGCCGGCGATCTTTCATCGCGCCGGCGGCGGTACTGCGTCGTACGACGACTTCGCGACGGTGCTGCCGCTGTACGAGGGGCTGACCGACGACGGGATCCTGATGGATATCGACGCCGCGCTCGATCACCTGCACGCGCAGGGGTTCGGTAACGAGCAGATCGGAATCGTCGGGTTCTGCTTCGGTGGGCGAGTGACGTTCCTGGCCGCGGCCGAGCGTGCGTTGGGTGCAGCGGTCGGGTTCTACGGGGGAGGGATCGTGAACGCACGATTCCCGCAGTTCCCGGCGTTGGTCGACCGCGCGCCGGCTCTGAAGACGCCGTGGCTCGGGCTGTTCGGCGATCAGGACACGGGGATCCCGATCGAGGATGTCGAGCTGTTGCGCGCCGCGCTCACCGACGCGCCGGTGGACGGCGAGATCGTGCGGTACGCCGATGCTGAACATGGTTTCCACTGCGACGTGCGGCCCGCCTTCAACCCGGCCGCCGCGGCTGACGCCTGGGACCGCACCCTCAGCTGGCTCGCCGCTCATCTGAGCTGACCCACGCGCTGGCCGGCACGGCGCGATCCCGTCGCCCCGCCCGTCCAAACAGTGATTGTCTACCGATTCGGTACACGATCACGACTTCGATCGATCTCGATCGCGTATTCGGGATCAGGGGAGCGGCGCGCTAAAGTAACGGTCCGCCTGGATGGCCGTTTCGGCTGCTCAGGTCCACCACGTCGGAGTGGCGGAATAGGCAGACGCGCTAGCTTGAGGGGCTAGTGCCCGCAAGGGCGTGGGGGTTCAAGTCCCCCCTCCGACACGACGGTTCTCGTACTAGCCCGGCGGGCGGCAAACGGGGTCACTCGTGCTGTTCACCGTTCTCAGACGAGCGCATAGATAGCCGTTCCAGCCAGATCTCACGCCAGAAGAGGAACTCCTCCTGAGGAATCAGCAGAGTCCCCCCAATGGAATGGACCTGATCCAGGAGGATGCTGGGAGTCTTGAGGACAAGCAGTTCGCCTGTCTCCTCGTGCACCATGCGGCTGACGCGATCACGTACTCGATAGCTGCCACCCGAGTAGCGGATCATATCGCCTCCCCATGTCAAGCCGCGGTTGCGGAGATCGTGGGTCACGGTCGCCTCGATGGCGCGCTTGGACTTCACGCGAACCAACTCGCCTGGCTGCAGGCCGAGGTCTTCGTGCGGTGACGTGGTTCTGTCCGAAAGCTTCACAAAGGGCGCGATCGGGCGGTCCAACCGCCACTGCACCCCATTGAACATCCGCACGCTAAGAACCTCTACGAACGGCTTGAGCCGAACATTGCCGCGAACCAGATCTAGCCAGTAGTGCTTCAATGAATGCGGACGTAGTTGCGTCGAGGCACGAATGATCTCAGTCATTTGGCAGACGTAGCGAGGCGTGCCGTCGACCACCACCTGTGTGTGGGCATCCAGGTCCGGCTTGTCGCGTGTCGCCGAGGTCGTAGACGAAGCCTCACCCGGACGCCTCAGCCAGGCCTCCTTCCAGATCAACTGGCACGCGGTCTGGCACCCGCCATGACTCTGACCACCACACCTCAGGTCGGCAAGGAGAACCGCATTGTCGACTCGACGCAGTCCAGTGCCATGAGCGTATTCCCACACCTTGTCAACACGTCGGTGGACTGGAAAGCGGTGACCGCAGTACATCACCATTTCGGGCATGAAGGGCAACCCGTCGAGACGCCCCTCCTCATCCAGCGTTTCAAGAATTTCGGAAAGACCCCGCACCTCGACCAGTTCGCCCGGCAAGAGACGGGCCTGTGGGCGGATTCGCCTTCGAATGGCCGCTGTTACGGGCCCGATGCTCCGTTGCCGGGGTCGGGTAGGAGCGTACGGCACCCCACGTTCCTCGCACGAGTCCCGATGCAGAACGATGATGCCACCGACGGTGACAAGCGCGGCGTATGTCACCACCACCGCCAGCAAGGCCAGCGATAGCCCCAGACCCAGGCCGACCGTCCAGGCGGCCAAGTGATGGTCACCAGCTATCCGGGACAAGAAGATGCAAATGGCTACGCCCGCGCATAGCGAGGCAAGCGTTGCAGATCCCGCCATGAGCGTCGTCGTGGCGAAACCCCGGCGATGGCTACGGACGCGAGATGCCAATGGAACTTCGCCTGATCTTCGATGCACTCACGAGACGGCGTAGCGTCGGAACAACATAGGGATCATCGAGGTCCATCTCCACCGTGCCCATCCACGGCGGGACAAACGCGAGCTCCGGCCCTTCCGTGCCCAGCACTCGATGCGCGAGACGCGCCCCGTCGCCAGTTGCCGCGTACGCGATCGACGACAGGACATGCATCAACGCATTATGACGGAATCGGCCAAGCCTCGGGAGCGTAACCGGCGGTGATCCGCGTCGGCCTCTGACGGCGTGTGGCCGTGGTCGCGATGGCGACTCAGCGAGCGCCGAGGTGAGACCGACGACGACGCCGCACCCAGCGCCGAACGAGATGCTCGCTAGGACGATCGAAGCGCTGCCCGGAAAGGACCGCCCAAGGACGACCTAGCCGAGCACCAGCTCACCGCGCAGAACCGCCGTGTGCTCATGGTTCAAGTCCCCCCTCCGACACCACACATCGCACACCGGCTGCGCTTCCACTCGGACTAGCTGCTCGCCTGCGTAGAAGGTCAACTCCAACCCGAGCTCGGCATAGAGCCGCGCCTTGTCCTCGGGCTCGGCGCCGGCCAACACGCCGTCGATGGGCCCAACTCCTTCGATCAGCGAGCGGACCGCCGACTCGTCCATCGGGCCGTGCGACCGCGCGGCCAAGAGCTCGCGTTCGGCGGACAGCTTGGTGGCTGCTGACAATGAACTGACACCGCACCCAAGCAGGCCAGAAAATCACGATGTGCCGAGCAGTGCAGTCAAGACCCCCTCCGACACAGCGGGTCCGGTCACCGAGACCGTGTCGGTCGTCGCGCGTGATTTCTCATCGAGCAGCGAACGCGCTGGCGATGTTGGCGCGTGAGCTGACGTCTAGCTTGGTGAACACGTGCGAAACGTGCGTCTCGACGGTTCGCCGGCTGATGAAAAGGCGCTCACCGATCTGGCGGTTGGTCAGACCGTCGGCGACCAGGCGGACGACGTTGACCTCGGAATCGGTGAGGCTCGCCCATCCGCGAGCCGGCCGTGCACGCCTGCCGCGCTTGCCTCTGGTAATGCCGGCCGCGCGCTGCTCCGCACCTACCCGAGCGATGTCGCGGATCGCGCCCAGTTCTTCGAGGATGTCGGAGGCCGCGTCGAACGCCTGCGCCGCGTCGGCAGTCTTTCCCGCGGCCGCAAGGGCCATGGCCGCATCCTCCATGCAGCGTCCGTGCTCGAACGGTCTGCCGGCTGCCCGCCAGCCCTCGGCCACGAGCAGCAGCTGTTCGGGGTCGCGCGCGATCAACCCTGTTACGTGCTCGGTGACATGTGGTTCATCGTTCCCCGCCACGAGCGCGTCGCGCACTGCGATGGCTCGTGTGGTGTCCCCCCGGTCGAGCGCCAAGCGGGCGAGTTCTGGACCGATGGCTCCATGGTGGGAGCGAATGCCGAGCGATTCGTAGAGATCCCATGCGTTCCCGAGAATGGCGAGTGCAGTGGCAGGGTCCTCCGTCTGGGTGATCAGCGCTCGCGCCAGCATCAACCAGTCGGCACCGATCTGCGGTCCCGACGCCATCATCGCCGCTTCGCCCGCTTGGACTGTCTGATCCGCAGCCCTCAGCTCGTCGCGGTGCACCAGGACCAATCCTCGTAACGCGTGGAGCCAAACCACGCCCACCGTTGCGTCGAGCTCGTCGGCCGCCACGAGGCCGGCCTCGCACTCGGCGAAGGTATCGTCCCACTCCCCGGCGTACAGCTGCACCAGTGCCAGGCAGGCGTGGTAAGCGGGAATGTTCAACAGCGTGCCGGCCGACTCGGCGACGGCGCGACCTTCCCGAAAGACCGCGGCGGCATCGTCCGACCGGCCCTGGCCGAGCAGCACGATTCCGAGGAAGAGGTGAGGCGAGTAGCGCGCTAGCGCCGCACCCGTCGACGCCCGGGCTCGGCGCACCGCATCCTCCGCGAACGCCAGCGCCTCGCGCTGCTCACCCCGGGCGTTCGCCGTCCAAGACTGCGTGCACAGCCCCACACACGTCGCGAGGTCGTCGCCCAGCGCCAGCCCTTCCTCGACGGCCTCCGCGCCGTCGCGCTCGGCACCGGCCATGTCCCCTGACAGGAATCGCGCCAGTCCCGCCTCAGCCCGCAACTGTGCCCTCCTGATCGGATCGAGTGTCGAATCGCTGGCAGCTCGTTCGATGGAGATGACAGCGTCGATATAGCGTCCCTGTAGTAGCCGCGCCAGCGCGAGGACGGCACGGAGATGCGGGTCGTCGTCGTCTGCGAGCACGCCCTCGGCCAGCGCCGCGCCGTCCTCGGTGTGACCGGCCCACACGAGCTCACGGGCCAGGTCCGCGGTGACGGCCCGCCGATCAGGGTCATCCTCGGGCAGGAAGTCGAGAGCGCGCATCAACAAGTCGGCCGCCACGGCGGGCGCGGACACCGCCTCATCGGCCGCGGCCGAGCGCAGCCACGCGGTCACCTCACGATTCGGCGTGTCGGTGCCCGCGGCGAGATGCCACGCGATTCGCTCGACCGACGCCTCCGCTCGCTGGAGCGCGTCGGCGAGCGCCCGATGTTGGCTTCGGCGGAGCTCGGCCGGGATGGACTGGTAGACCGCCCGCTGCACCAAGCCGTGCCGAAACGCCAGTCGTTCGCTGGCGTCGACGAGCACGCCGTTGTCCACCGCAGACGTCAGCGCGTCCACCACATCGGGTTCCGACAACGTGGTGATGGCGACCACCTCGCGGACGGCGAAGTCGGTGCCGGCCACGGCCGCTGCCCGCAGGACGGTTGCGGTCTGTGGGGGCAGCGCGTCGACTTGTCTCCTGACGGTGGCAACGAAGGACACAGGCAAGTCGTCACCGGTCAGCTCGACACGACCAGTTGCGAGCGTGAACCGACCTTCGGCGACGACCGAGCGCAACAACTCCGTGACGAAGAGCGGTGATCCTCCCGCCTCGTCGAGCGCCGGTTGCAGCGTTCGTCCGGCCGGTCCACCCAGCGTGGCTTCCACGAGCTCGGCGACGTTCGCAGGCGAGAGGTCGGTCAGCTGGATGTGGGTCGCACCATCCGACAGCAGGCTGTCGCGAAGTTGGGCGAGCGGAGTGCCTGCGACGGGCTCACGAAACGACAGCAACACCACGAGGGGCAGGAAGCGTGTGCGCCGCGCGAGCTGTCGGAGCGCGAGGAGTGTCGACTCGTCGGCCCATTGGAGGTCGTCGAGAACGAGCAGAGTCGGCGTCGACGCAAGCTCCTGCACCAGATCGACCACCGCTTCCACCGCGCGGAAGCGGGCATCGCCGACGTGACCGAGCTGAACCGGTCCCGGGCCGGCGGGCTCTGCTCCTGACAGGAGCGCGGCAACCTCACGCCGGCGCAGGTCGGTCGCCTGCTTGGCGAGTCCCAGGCACACCGCGAGCGGGCCGAACGGTCGGTGCTTCTCGAGTTCGTCCGCTCGTCCCCGAATGACGGTGATCTCGGCGGCGACGCCTTCGGTCACTTCGTCGAGCAACCGGGTCTTGCCTTTGCCCGCGGATCCCTCGACAAGGACGACTGACCCATGGCCCGAGGACAACGACAACACTGCTGCAACTGCTGCCTGAAGCGCGTCGCTTCGCCCCACCAGAGGCACGTCCCCGTCGACCACGATCCGGAATCGTAGGACGGACCGCGACGGACTGCCCGGGGAGTGCTTGGTCATCGCAAGCGGGGCGGCGTGGACTGGGGGCGAACGCGGCCGTTCCCACACACGCTGGGAAGCGTGTGTGGGAACGGATCCGGTGGGTTCAGCTGACGATGGTGCCGCTCGCGGTTTCGTGGAAGAGCACGATGCCCGTGTCGCTCACTGCGGAGAGCGTCACATGGAAGGACTTCGTCCCGCTGCCGGGGAGGTGTGGCCACACCGGCAGGCTGATCGCCTTCATCCGTGCGCCGGCAGTGAACTTCAGGGTGCCCGACTTCTTGCCCCCGAAATCGCCGCCTCCGGCCGCCGTCGAGCTGTAGAGCGCGCTGTCGGGCGTCACGGTGTAGTGCACGGTGAAGGCTCCCGATGCGGGCACCGAGAGCGTGACGGGGAAGGTCAGGTTCGTCGTCCCGCCGTTCGAGCTGACGACTCCGGCGTCGCCGATGCCGAGCGTCGGCGCTCCGAATCCCACGTCGTCGAGGAGGATCGTCTCGGTCATGCTGCTCTGTCGCAGCAGGTAGCCGCTCGACGGGTTGGCGAGTTGAACGGTGAACGTCTCGACGCCCTCCGGGATGGTGTCGCCGAGGATTGTCACCGAGATGTCCTTCTCGACGGGTGTGAGCCCCGAGCCGGTGGGGGCGAAGGTGAGCGTCTTCGCAGCTCCGCCGTTGTCGAGGAAGTCGACCCCGGAAGCGGCCTTCTTGGCGCCGGTTGCCGTGCCGCCGTTCGGTGCGCCTTGCAGCGTGTACTGCACGGTCACGGGCGTGTTGGACGGCGACGACAACGTGACCGGGACATGTAGCACGCGAGTGCCGTTGTCACCTTCGAGGATGCTGCCCCAGCCGACCGAAATCGACGGTTGCACCACGATCGTGACTGCGGTCGACGCGTTGGGTCCGACGCCGTTGGAGGCGGTAACGGTGAAGTCATAGCGACCCGGCACGGTCGGGGTGCCCGACAGCATCCCGCTGTTCGACAGCGTGACACCGGGAGGAAGGGAGCCGGCCGAGACCTGCGTGCTGGCTGCGCCTCCGAGCGTGAAGCTGAAGTTGTACGGCGCGCCGACGGCCGCCGGCGACTGCGGTGTTCCCGAGATCGTCGCCGATGCCGCGGGCGGTGCGTACTGCAAGATCGCG
Organism: uncultured Iamiaceae bacterium; assembly: GCA_963778895.1. Taxonomy (GTDB): domain Bacteria; phylum Actinomycetota; class Acidimicrobiia; order Acidimicrobiales; family Acidimicrobilacustridaceae; genus CAVZVZ01. The sequence continues at coordinate 10,310 of CAVZVZ010000009.1, read as the reverse complement.
TAGGCCGTGTGGTTCGACTGGCCCTCCGACGGCAGACCCACCGGCACGAAGTTCGCCGGGAGCGAAACCTGTACCGGAGTCGTCGAGCACGGACCGTTGCACACCGTCTGCGGACCGGTTGCGTTGCCGATTCCGAGCTCACCGTAGGAGTTCCTGCCCCAGGCATAGAGCTTGCCGTCGTCGCCGATGGCATACCCGTTGTAGTACGTGGCGGAGATCGCGACGGCACGCACGTCCGCAGGTAGGTGCACCTCGACGGGGTCGTCGTAGTGATACACGCCCCGGGTGCCGTCACCGTACTCCCCCCCGTACCCATAGCCTCCGTTCCATGCGTACACCCGGCCGTTCAGGCCTATCGCATAGGAGGCTCCGAAGCCTGAGGCTATTTGGGTGGCGAACAGGTTCCCATTCGCAACTGGTGTCGGCTCCATGCTGCCGTAGAGCCGAAACACCATCCCGTCGTCGCGGAGCGCAAATGCGAAGTCACCGAGCGCCGCCTCGACGTTCACGAAGCCGCCCAGGCTCCCCACCACGGTGGGTACGAAGCTGCAATGAAGCTGTTGCGGGTAGCAGACATCGGCGCCCGCGTCGTCTTGGCCCCATACGTAGAGCCGGCCATCGGACCCGACCGCCCAGCTCGTCGTGTTGCTCGCCGCGACCGCGACCGCCGTCACGGGCGGATCGAAGAAGGAAGCGCTCGGAAGGGTGACGGGTACCGGGGTGGCGCTGCTGTTCTCGTTGCCCTGGCCGAGCACGCCAGCCGAGCCCGTGCCCCACGCCCACACCTGACCGTCGGTGTCGATCCCCAATGAGTGGCTCATGCCGGAACTGACCGTCCGGAGCTGCACGGGTCGAGGTAGTGCGACCTGGGTGTCGCCCAGCGTGACGGCGGTCCCGCCGTCGCCGAGCTGACCATCGGAGTTCAAACCCCAGCTGTAGGTGCCACCGGCGTCGGTCGCGACGAACGCGTCGTGATACCCGGCCGAGGCGGCCCGCACGGTGAAGCCGTCCTGGGCGACCTGCGTCTCGACGGGGACCGAGCTGAGCGTGGGCGGGGTGAGCGAGAGGGGCAGCCCGAGCGCATTGTTGGCATTGGAGCCCCAGGCGAAGAGAACCCCGTCGCGGCTGGGCGGTGGTGGGGTCGCACCCGCGGGCGACTGCGACGCGATCAAGCCGCCGGAGCTGGCGACGACGCTGGTGGCCACGAGCACGGCGGCCAGGAAACTGCGACGCAGCGGCATGCGGCGTCGTTTGACACCGGGCACTGCTTCGACGGTGGATCCTCCGCGGTCCTTGAAGATCGACATGTCCATTCCTCCGGGTTCGGTGCCAGCTCCTCACCGGCCTGCCCCCGATGCTCCGCCGTCGTGGCACCCCGAGACATCCGTGGCGCGGCTCGCGAACCTCCGTGTACCGCCCTGATTTCGCGGACTCGCCCGGAGCGGGTCCGAATGCACGGATCACATAACCGCTGGTCGGCCAGGTTTGGCAGCTGGCGAGGCTCCACTCACGAAGCCCTGGGATTTCGCCCCCGGGGAAGGTGTAAGGGCGAGTCCACCGCAGAGGACGGCGGTGTGCGGAGGGTTCAAGTCCCTCCTCCGACACCATGAAGCGGTTGGCCACAAGGTCTGCGGCGCTCTCATTGTTCGGTGTTGGTCACAGAATGGTCACAGCGGCAATCGGTGTGCCGCCCGCTGAGGCCGCCACCACCATGGACAAGATCCGCACCGAACTCGGCCAGATGAGCCTCAACTTGGCAACTCCGACGCCGGAACTGAAAGTTGCAAGCGGGTCCCAGGCTGACGTTCGGTACGCCTCCTAGGCGTCGAGCTGTCCGAGCGCTTTGAAGGCGGCGTAGACGAGGAACGCTGGCCAGACCATCGCCTTGAGTACGGCGGTCAGATGGCCGCCGACGCCGTCGGCTTGTCGCCAAAACCAGACCAAGGCCCCGATGAGACCTAGCCCGTAGACCGCCCCACCGGCCGGAGGTGAGGCGGCCGTGCGCCGCGTCTGCCGGTCGGCCACCTCCTCGCCTTCTTCGGTCCTTTGCGTCATCACCGCCGACTCTACGCCGACGGGCGTCAACCCGGACTTCCCTGCCGACCAGCCTCGGACGATCGGGCGTGTCTCGGCACAGTCCGGGTTGTGGTGGAACGGACGATGCCGAGCAGGAGGAGGCCCGCAAGAGGATTCTCGCCCGCCTCGGCGAGATGGCGCGCAACCTCGACGCAGGGCAAGTGTCGGAGCCTGAAGCTGCTTTCATTGTTGCAACCAGAGCGAGTCGATGACCCGATCAGACCGGTAATTCGTCGGCTCATCTATCGGTGAGCCGAAAACAGACGAGCTAGGCCGTCGTGCTCCGTTCCGTGGAATCACGGAGCACACCGGAATGGACCCGTCGGTCGGCGTGGCGGTCTTCCCGATCATTCTCATCGGGGAGTTACCGGACAAGACCATGTTCGCGTCGCTGGTTATGGCGTCACGGGGCCGACCGAGGTCTGTGTGGCTGGGTGCCGCTGGGGCGTTCGCGGTCCAAGTTCTCATCGCCGTCTCGGTGGGCGTGGTCATCTTCAAGCTGTTTCCGACCTGGGCCGATGATGCCTCGCCTTGTAGGCAGTCCCCGCCAGCGCTGTGATCAGCGGCCAGTGCCTACTTCGCCGCCTCCCGATGGCCATCGTGCGCGGCGTCACCGCAGTCATCTTGATCGGCCTCGCGCTCTACACCGCCAGGACCGCAATCAACTCCCAAACGACGTGTGCGCGTCTGTGCAGCGGAGAGTGGTTCCCGAACTGCGAACGGGGAACCAGACCGGCCCCGTGCACGTCAGATTGAGGCGATGAGCCGCCATGGAGGTCCGCACGCCGGGCCGATGCGTTCGAGTGGCCGTGCCGCTGCTCGTCGGATCGCTCTTCATCGGGACCGCTTGTTCGGGTGGGCCGAGCCACGACATCACCACCGGCGTCGAGGGCACGGTCTCGGCGGGACCGACCTGCCCGGTCGAGCGCGAGGGCCAGCCGTGTCCGCCGCTGCCGGTGCAGGCTCAAGTCAACGTGATCGCCCCTGATGGGAGGCGGTCCGCACAAGCTGCCAGCGACGCCGACGGTCGGTTCAGCGTCCTGGTGGCGCCGGGCCACTACACGCTGCACGTCAGCATCGCGCGCTCGTTTCCGGTTTGTCCCGACACGGCCGTCACGGTGCCCGACGAGGGCACGGTCACCAGTGACATCGTGTGCGATACGGGCATCCGATAGGGCGAGAGCGTGGTGGCGCCCACTGGCTCGCATCCTTCTCGACGAATCCTGAACTCAGGTGAGCGGTGCCATGCCGATCATCTCGCGGAATTCGTTGGTCGTGTTCGTGACGGGGAACGGCTCGGTGGGCACCGGTAGCCCGAGACGTTCGCAGATGGGTTCCCACCCGTCGCCGGGAGTCCATTCGAGGAGGCGACCGGCCGGCACTTCGGCGCGCACGCTTTCGTTGTGGCGCACGAAGGCGTCCATCATCGCGGTCGGGTCGTCGAAGCGGTCACTGAACCGGTCGTGGAGCAGTTTGCGGACCTCGCTCATCCACGGTTGGAGTTCGGCCGGCATGTTGTCGAACGCCAAGAAGATCGTGTTCGAGGCGCTCCGGTACCACGCTTCGGGGTCTCGTACCGACAACAACACGAGTGCTTCGGGGTTCGCGGTGGAGAGCTCCCGCCAGAACGCGCCGCCGGGCCAGTCCACGATCGCTCGGTAGCGCGCCAGCATTGCGGACCAGTCGACGGGGCGGCCCTCGATCGCGTCGATCCAGGCGGGGATCTGGGCGGGATCCCCAAGGATCTCGGCCATGTGGTGGCACGGCGCATCCAGCAGCTGCTCCAGAGCGACCTTGAGTGATTGGGTGCCAGTGCGGCCGACCCCCGCACCCACGACTACGAGCTCCATCGTCGACTCCCAACCCGATTCGAGGTCGCACCGGCTCGCGCGACACGGCCCCACGTCTACCACCGATCGAGCGCGTGGGTGTCGAGTTAGCCGTTCCCTCCGTTCTCTCAGATCATTCCCTATGGCCTTGAACGCGTCGGTGCCACGGTCAGCAGCACGAAGTCCGGCGACGGACACGGCAAGGTAAACGCGGACATCGCGATCTTGGACTCCGGGGTTGGGCCGCACCCTGATTTTGAATATCGCTCGAGGTATCAACTGCGCCGATGAAGGAGCCAGGAACGACCTGTCGGACCAAAACGGTCATGGAACCCACGTTGCTGGGATCGCGGCCTCCAAGGACGACGGCAACTTCTACGTCGGTGTCGCGCCCGGCGCTCGGATCTGGGCCGTCAAGCTCGGCACCGAAGATTTCAACGTCTCGAATCTGCCGTTCGGCCTCGATTGGGTAGCAGCACACTCCGGCACCGTCGATGTGGTGAACATGAGCTCGCGATGGCAAGGCCGCGAACAATCCAGAGTTGTGCCTTGGGGAACAAGATGACACGCGTGCGTTCTTCAGTGACTACGGAGCCGATGTTGACATCACCGCCCCAGGGGTCTGTGTGTCGTCGCTTTCGCCGTTCGGACCCTACGGCTACAACGTCATTAGCGGTACCAGCATGGCCAGCCCCGCGCCGCCTTGGGAACAAGTGGCCGTTCTTAGGAACCGGCAAGGAATCGGGCGGCACGAGCCGGGAAGGCGATTCGGAACCTCCGTCGAGCGGTCCCTTGATCCCGCCCCGCATTCGGCGATGTGCTTTCGGTTACGGATCACCAGCGGGAGAATCTCGTGATTGACATCTTGGTCGTTCGACCCCCCGGCGTCGTCCTCCTCACCTGCCTACCTCCCTCCTACATCGTGAGCGGCGGCTGCGGCTTCGAGCACATAGCGCGAGCCGACGACGCTGGGGGCGTACCGGGTCGGGGCGAACGCCGCCGCCAACGCACCTGCAGCTCGCCAGCCGGTGCAGTGTCCGGGGGCGACCACACGCGGTTCAACGAGCTCAGTGAGGTCTCGGACGGTTGGAACGATCCGATCCTCGACGGCTGCTCCGGCGAGGTGGTAGCCGCCGAGGAGGGTGTCGATCGGCTGGTCGGGTAGGAGCCGGCGCGCCTCCAGTCCGACGTTGACGATGCCGGCATGTGAGCAGGCCGACAGCACGGTCGTCCCCCGTCCGCGCACGCAGGCGGTGAGGAACCGCTCGTCGCGGATCTCTGGGTCGAGCACCACGTCCTCCCCCCGCCACGTGTGATGCCCCGGCAGGCCGGTCTCGTAGCTGGTCTGACGCGGAATGGCGCCGCTCGAGAGGAACAGGTCGGCGACCGGGTGCGCCTCTCCACGGGCGGCGATCCGACCGCCGGCGGTTTCGATCGCTTCGAGGGTGGGTTCGGGCCCGAACATCGCGAAGACACCAAGGGGCGTGAGGATGCCGCGCTGGTCGGGACGGTCGGGATGGACGTCGACGAGGAGCGGCGCTCGACCCGCAGCCGCCCGGGCGGCCGCCACGGCGGCCACGACTGCGGGGATGCCACCGGAGTGATCCCAGTGCCAGTGCGACAGGAAGAGCACGTCGATCGCCGCGAGATCGACGCCGAGTCGTTCTGCGTTGGCGAGCCACACGCCGCCGCAGGGGCCGACGTCGAATAGCGCGGTCGAGGTCTGCGATCCCCGCCGCGCGGTGGCGACGGCGGAAAAGCCGTGGCAGGCGACGCAGAGGTGATCGAAGGTGGCGACACAGTCGTGGCCGTCGTGCTGCCGGCTCGGTGCGACGCTCTCGAAGATGGCGGCCAGCTCGGGAAGCTGAGGGAGCCCGGGGCCGATACTCGACAGGGTGTCGGTCGCGTTGTCGACCACGATCGTGATGAGGAGCTCGTCGAGCTCGGGTGCCACGTCCGGAACCGATCCCATCACACGCCCCGGTTCGGCCGATGTGCGCTCACAGGTGCAGTCTCGCGCCGAGCGAACCACTCGAGCGCGTCTGACTGAGCATCCCAGAAGCGCCGCTCTGCTCGGCGGCGAGAGTGACACGGACCCGGCGTTCTGTGACGGTCGAGAGCTCCCGCGATGGGATGATCGAGCCGTGATGCAGCCACCGCGTTTCACCGCCGGAGACGAGACAGTCCTCCGCCCAATTGAAATGACGCTTCACGAGAACGGATGGGCAGTCGCACGTCGCTGATGTCGGCGTCCCCCTCACGGACGTCGCCGCCCAGGAGTTCTGCCCGCCTCTGTTTCCTCGGTGTGGCTCACAGTGCTGCTCATGACGACTCTCCCTTGTTACCTACTCTCAATAGTTGGCTACCCAAATGATTTGCGCTGCCGCGAGTCGATTGCAGGGAGAAGTCAAGACGAAGCAAGCGCGCTCGACCGTGAGACTCCCCGCGTCCGTTCGAAGATGGAACGCGCGCATGCGGTCCGTCGTATGGCGTCTAGCGCAGTGGCCGGAACGCGGCGCGCAACTCTTCCGAGAAGAGCTCGGGTTCCTCCCAGGCGGCGAAGTGACCGCCCTTGTCCACCTCGTTGAAGTAGATGGGGACGTTGGGGTAGGCCCGCTCGACCCAGCTGCGTGGGGTCCGCCAGATCTCCCCGGGGAACGACGTGAAGCCGACCGGAATCGAGACCGGCGGGGGAGCCTGGCCGGCCGCACGAGCGTTCTCTTGTCCTTCTTCCCAGTACGAGCGCGCCGCCGAGGCCCCGGTGCCGGTCAGCCAATACAGCGTGATGTTGTCGACGATGTGTTCTCGGGTGAGATTGCCCGAGGGTTTCTTGTCGACGAAGGCGCGGGCGATCTTCTCGTAGGCGTCGGTGTCGTGATCGATGATCCAGGCCGCCAGGGCGATGGGTGAATCCAGAAGGGCATAGCCGATCGTCTCCGGGCGCGTTGCCTGCTCCACGAAGTAGCCAGTGCCGGTCGCGTGGAATGCGTCGAGCTGGTCGAGGGCAGCACGTTCTTCTTTGGTGGGTGGCGACGCGCTCAGGGCGTCGGCGTCGCCCAGCGCCGGCGTGAGCAGGTTCGTGTGGATGCCGAGCAAACCGTCGAGTGACAGGCGGCCCATCGCGTCGGTGACCTGGGAGCCGACGTCGCCGCCCTGCGCGACGTACCGGGTGTAACCGAGGCGCCGCATGAGCTCGTGCCAGGCCTGGCCGATGCGGATGGGGCCCCAGCCGAGCTCGGTCGGCTCGTCGGAGAAGCCGTAGCCGGGGATGGACGGCAACACGAGGTGGAACGCGTCCTCGGCGCGTCCGCCGTGCGCGGTCGGGTCGGTGAGCGGGCCGATGGTCTCGAGCAGCTCGATGACCGAGCCCGGCCAGCCGTGCGTCATGATCAACGGCAACGCGTTCTCGTGCGCGCGACTTCACGTGGATGAAGTGGATGTTCAGCCCGTCGATCTCGGTTTTGAACTGCGGCAGCGCGTTCAGTCGTGCCTCACACCGGCGCCAGTCGTACTCGTTCGTCCAGTAGCTGGCGAGCTCCTGAATCGCCGCCAACTGCACGCCCTGCGACCGATCGGCGACGAGTTCCTTGGTGGGCCAGCGAGTCAGACCGATGCGGCGGCGCAGCTCTTCGATCTCCTGCTCAGGAACGTCGATTCGGAACGGGCGGACCGCGGTGTCACCGCTCGCAATCTTGGTGTCACTCATGACCGGCTTCCCTCCCTCTGGTTCCTTGCGGACACGCTGGCACAGCCGCGACGCAATTGCACCCGTGTCTCGGCTCCGCCAGGACGGTGAATGGCGTATTCGCGAGGCGGTCAGAAGTCGCCACCGGTGCCGTGAACGTGGTCGCACGCTCGCTGCTCACCGGGTTTGATCTGACCTGCTCCGACACCTTCGAGCGCCGAGAAGGGTCCGCACGCCTCCGGGACGATCCAGACGTGAATCATGGGAACGGAGGCGAGCTTGACCGCAGGCGCGAAGCACGTCCCGTTGGCGGTGAGTCCAACAACGCGTGGAGCGACGGGATCGTTGGAGAAGCAGAGGTTGTCGTGGATGTGCCACTGGGTGAGCGGCCCACCGACGTCGGGCACCGTGTCGAGCGTCGATCCCGGGGAAAGCATGTACATCACGGCCTCGAGGGTCTTCGTGCCGTCGTGAACGCGGTACACCAGTGACTCGGGGTGGTCCGGGTCCAATGTCGTGCCGTCGTTCAGATAGGACCAGTTGATGTAGTGCTCGAAGCCGGTAAGGCCGTCGCCGATGGAACGAAAGCCGGCTGCCTCGGCCTTGGCCGGATCAGCCCACTGCGGCAGCCGCTGCAGGGTGATGGTGACCAGATTCTCGGCTCGTGCCTGTTCCTCGGCCGTCACTCCGGGCACTCCGCCGAGGCTTACCGGAAGGGTCGCGTCATACGGCTTCGTCGGAACAGCGGGCGCGGCCTGAGTGGGAGAGGCAGCGCCGTCCGGTCCCACCACGACTGACTGCGCTTCGGCACCCTGGACGTCGGTCGTGCCCGGCGGAGATGCACTGGACGGGGCGGCATCTGTGTGGGCAACCAGGATCGCGCCGGCTGCCACGGCCATAAGTCCAGTGACGGCCATGATGACCATCACACGGGTGGATGCGAACTGCGTGCGCATCTCCTACCTCCCATCTGGCGATCGAGGCGATTGCGTCGATCGCTTTCACCGTCGCTGAAGACCAACAATCCGGGGAGCGGGCGACCTACCCAAGGTAGTGGGTAATGACGCCAATTCGCGCGCGCTCGGGTAACGATCTGTCACCCGATCATGTATGTCGTCCGTGACCGCTCATCCACCTGGTGGCGAGGACCGGTCGCTCGCCGCTGAGTTACCGTTGCGAGAGCCGAACCTGAGCACCGGGCCAACAGGAGGACGATGCTTCGCAACCCCGATCACGTCACCATCGCGGTCGCCGATGCTGCGAACGCGATCAAGTTCTTCGAGCTGCTCGGGTTCCGGAAGCAACACGTGGCGATGATCGATGGTGGTGAGCCGGCAAGATACATGGGCATGCCAGACATGAAGGCCGAGCACATCACACTCGAACTGGAGGGTTCCACTCCTCGCTTCGAGATCCAGTTACTGGAATTCGATCCGGCGCCCGGCGAAGATCCCGGTGAGCACCCGACGAATCGCCGGCGACGTGGCTACAACCACTTGGCGTTCCGTGTCGACGATGTCGCGGCCACCGCTGCCTTTCTGGAGTCCAACGGAGTGGTGATGCTCAGCGAGGAGATGGACTACATCAGTCGGCGGCTCCGGTTCTTCGAAGGTCCCGAGGGAATTACCCTCGAGCTGGTGGAGTGGGTCGACTCGGGCGACGACGAGCGCTGAAGCCAGCTCAGACTCCGCCACGCACCGCTCGCTGCACGTCGCATTGCACGAGGTCGGCGACTTCAGTAGCCGACCCAGCACCGGCGCAACCGATACAGCCATCCGCGACTACCATCGCCGCTCGTGCCGCTCTTCCTGGATCGTCATGATCTGCCCGGGCTCACCCCGGAAGACCTGGCGAATGCACACAGCGCCGATGTGGGCGTACAGGACAAGTACGGGGTTTGCTACCACACCTACTGGTTCGATCCAGACACCGGATCCGTGTTCTGTCTGGCCGAAGGACCCGACCGCGATTCGCTGGAGGCAGTGCACAAAGAGGCTCACGGCGAGATCGCGAGCGTGATCGTCGAGATCGACCCGAACATCCCCTTGAACGCATTGCTCGGCGCACGGCCCTCGCATCCGGTCGGTACCGCCTACGCGGCGTCGGCTCTGCGGGCGATCATGTTCACTGACGTATGTGGGTCCGTGTCGCAGACGAACGACCTCGGCGATGACGGTCACATGGTGCTCTTGCGTCAGCACGACGCGATCGTTCGCTCCGAGCTCGAAGCCCACGATGGCCGTGAGGTGAAGCACACCGGTGACGGCATCATGGCCTCGTTCAACTCCGTCGCGGCCGCGGTGGCGTCCGGAATTGCCATGCAGCGCGCCCTGGCCGATCGGAACGCGAACGACGACACCCCGCTGCACGTGAGCATCGGCATCACGGCCGGCGAACCGATCACCGATGAGCGACAGGACCTGTTCGGCGCGGCAGTGCAACTCGCAGCTCGGCTGTGTGATGCCGCCGGAGCGGGGGACATCGTCGTCTCGCTGGCTGTCCGCGAGCTGTGCATGGGTAAGGCGTTCCAGTTCCAGGAACGTGCACCGATCCCGCTCAAGGGCATGCCCGATCCGACCATGAACTTCGCCGTCGCCTGGCACTCGTAGCGGCGGGACTTCAAGTCCCCCCCCCCCGACACGACCGACTGCCGCGCTCACAGCGAACGTGGCCCCGCCCCGAGCAGGATGCGGACCAGCCGTTGGGCGCCGGTGGGCATG
>CAVZVZ010000008.1:0-100957 GCA_963778895.1 uncultured Iamiaceae bacterium | reverse complement strand
GCATCAGGGCACGCCCCGAACCGCGGTCAACGACGGAAGTCGTCGGGAACGGTCACGATCTCGGCCGGTTCAGCGAGGGCCGCGGCCAGACGTCGGGTGACCGGATGTGCGTCGCGTTCGGGCACGGCCAGCACCAACCGAGCTCGCGGAGCAGCGGCCAGTCGGGCGTCGGCAGCCGCAGGGACGAGGTCGAGATCGACACCGACGGAGCAGGCCACCACGACCTCATCACCGTCCGTCATCGCACCGAGGGCGATGGCCGGCGAGGGATCCTTCAGGTTCTCGCGTGGCAACGTCGGCTCGATCGCCTCGAGGCGGCGGGCGCCGACCAGATCCGGCTCACGAACCAGCGTGCTGCGCAGCCATCGCTCGGGGGCCAGACGAGCGAGCGGGTGAGTCAGATCACCGGCGCGTCGATGCTGGCGCACCTGCGAGACGACGCTCGCCAGCGCGTCCGCCGTCGGCACGTCGCCGTGCACCATGGCGAAAGCCTCGCGGTCGTTCCGGCCGACGCCGACTTCGATGCGAGCGTCACCGTCGCGCACCACGACACGTGCCACTTCGAGCCCGGCGATCTCGCCGCGAACCTCGCCGTGTTCGATCACGATGTCGAGGGCGGCATCGCGCAACGTGCCGACGAGATCGAGCGCTTGCTCCGGCGGCGGAACGACTTCGGGGATCGGCGCCGGCTCGGCTCGGGTCAGCGTCGCCCCGGCCACCTGCCAGACCGCGATCGTGCGGCCGAAGCAGCGCGCTCGGCGCGCGAGCTCACCCGCCGCGTCCTCGGTCAGCACGTGGACCTGGCCGACGTCTCGCTGGTCGGCCCACGCCAACACCCCACCGAGCATCCGAGGGGCGCGCTCGTCGAGCAGGACCCAGGCCGAGTCCGGGGTCATCAACGCGGCACCGCCTGCGAAGGGCACAGGGCGCGCCGAATCGGGTTCGAGGCCGAACGCCTCGGATGCAAGGACGAGCCCGCGGATCTTGGCGTGGAGCAGCCGGGACCGCTGCTCGGCGTCGAGTGACACAGCTGGATCGGGAGCCAGGGGCCCCGCTCGAGTCAGGTCAGGAAGCGGCTTGCTTGCGGCGCTTGCCGTACCGCTTCTCGAACTTCTCGATGCGGCCGCCCGTATCGACGAGCTTCTGCGTACCCGTGAAGAAGGGGTGGCACTCGTTGCACAGCTCGACGTGCAGGTCGGACTTGGTCGACCGCGTAGTGAAGGTGTTGCCACACGAGCAGACGACCGTGGCGGTCTCGTACTGGGGGTGAATGTCAGCCTTCACTGTGCCTCCTCGTCCCAGCGATGACCCGCTGGGACCGGCTTCGCCGATCCTTGTTGCTCGATTCTCGTTGCGTCGCCTTCGGTGACGCAGCCTAGCGACCCGCTGATGGGTCTCGTCAGGCTAGCGGGATCCCCGCAATTCGCCCCAAGGCGCTGGTCAGGCTCCCGCGCTGGGGGCCTTGGCCACCTCGGCCAGGAACTCGTCGTTGCTCTTGAAGGTGGCCAGCCGGTCGATGAGCATCTCGAGGCCGGCGCCGCCTCCGCCACCTTCGGCGAGACCGGACAACACGCGTCGCAACTTCCAGATCATCTGGAGCTGCTTGCGCTCGAACAACAGCTCTTCGTGACGGGTCGACGAGGCATCGACGTCGATGGCGGGATAGATGCGCCGCTCGGCGAGCTTGCGATCGAGGCGCAACTCCATGTTGCCGGTGCCCTTGAACTCCTCGAAGATCACCTCGTCCATCTTCGAGCCGGTATCGATGAGCGCGGTGGCGAGGATGGTGAGTGAACCACCTTCTTCGATGTTGCGAGCCGCACCGAAGAACTTCTTCGGTGGGTACAGCGCGCCGGTGTCGATACCGCCGGACATGATGCGCCCCGTCGCGGGGGCGGCGAGGTTGTAGGCGCGTGCGAGACGCGTGATGCCGTCGAGAATGATGACGACGTCCTTGCCCTCTTCAACGAGGCGCTTGGCGCGCTCGATCGCGAGCTCGGCCACCATCGTGTGTTCGTCCGACGGGCGATCGAAGGTCGAGGCAACGACCTCGCCTTTGACCCATCGACGCATGTCGGTGACCTCTTCGGGCCGTTCGTCGATGAGCAGCACCATGAGATGGACCGCGGGATCGTTCGTCTCGATCGACCGGGCGATCTGCTTCATGACCGTGGTCTTGCCCGCCTTCGGCGGCGACACGATCAGGCCGCGCTGGCCCTTGCCGATCGGTGAGACGAGGTCGACGATCCGAGCCGTCATGTTGGTCGGATCTGCCGGCACCTCGAGCTGCAGCTTGTCGTCCGGGAACAACGGCGTGAGGTCCTCGAACCGTGCGCGGTTGCGTGCTTGTTCGGGATCGACGTCATTGACCAGATCGACGCGCAAGAGCGCGGGGTTCTTCTCGTTGCGACCGGCCGGACGGCTCGCGCCCTTCACGTGGTCGCCCTTGCGCAACCCGAACTGGCGCACCTGCTTCACCGAGACATAGGTGTCTTCCTTGCTCGGCAGATAACCCTTCACGCGCAAGAAGCCGTAGCCCTCGTCGCGAAGATCGAGGAGACCCTCGACGTCGACCGGCTCCCCTTGGAACGGCTCTTCGGGCTGGCGCTCGCGGTCGCGATCGCGACCCCGACGGCGGCGGCGCCGGTTGCCCGGTTCCGAATCACCCTGGCCACCCTGGCCCTGCTGCCGGTCGTTCTGATTGCGATCACCCTGGTTGCGATCGTTCGGGCCGCGATCGTTCGGGCCGCGATCGCCTTGGTTGCGATCGCCTTGCTTCCGGTCGTTCTGTTGGTTGCGGTCGCCTTGCTTACGGCCGTCGTCGCGACCGGACTCGTTCCCGCGGCCGGCACCGTCGTCCGAGTCGCTCTCGGGCTCGTCACCCGCGTTGTCCGTCTTGGCTTCGGCTGGGGTGTCGTCAGCCTTCGCCTCGTCGGCCTTGACCTCGTCCCGGCCGGCGTCGCCCTCGGGCGCGCCGTCGTCGGCCGTGGTCGGCTCCTTCTTGGTACGCCGGGTGCGAGCGGATGCGGTCGAAGCTCCATTGCCGTTACCGCTGTCCGCGTCCCCGTTCGTCGGGGTCACGCCGGCCAGTTCGAGGATGAGGTCGACGATGTCGGCCTTCTTCGTTCGAGAACCGGGCTTGCCGCCCAGGGCCACGGCGATCGTGTGGAGCTCGTCGCGGTCCTTGCGCTCGAGCGCTGAGCGCTCGAGTTGCTGGGAGTCCACGCTCATCAGCACCTCTTTCACAGTTTCGTCCCGTCACCGGGATCTTGGTCGTCCCATTGTCGGGATCTGTTGGATCTGTCCTGGTCAATCCGTCCGAACACCAGCGCATTTGCAGGTGTGTGCATCCGGCGGAGCCGGACCGCGTGAGAGGGAAAAACCGTCGAGACACGAAGGGGGGCTTTGACCGCCAAGGCCAGCCGACCGGCGCCACGAAGGTGAAGAGGAGCGGTGAGAACCTCGTCGCGGCAGTTGCTCGGTGAGGTCGGCGGTGTCGCCACGACTGCGCTTTCCGAACGAGGCAGCCCCCGTGCGGCGACCTGCTCATCGTAGTGGTCCCGCAGGCCAGGAGGCAACCACCGCCGAAATGACGGCGCCCGAACCCCCTCGTCTCATCCCGATTCCCGTCCGCTCCGTATCACCAGTTGTCCGTATTTAGCACTAATGAAGGAGCATCGAGATGATCCCCAAGTTCCCGCACGGGCTCCGGTCCAAGACGCCCGCTCTCGTGGGCCTGGCCGCCTTCGCCGCGCTGGGCCTGGCACTGGTCCCGACCCCGGTACAGGCCGGCGGTCAAGCAACCGTGGTGGTCGTGCACGGCATTCCGAGTGTCGGCCCCGTCGACGTTTGCGCCAACGGCTCGATCGAGTTGCTCTCGAACGTGTCGTTCGGGGGCGTGGCCACGATCACCGTCGATGCCGGCACCTACGACCTCACCGTGAACGCAGCCGATCCCGGGACCTGCACCGGTGCCGTGCTGATCAGCGCGCCGGGCACGGCGATTCCTGCCGGTGCGAACGTCTCTGCGGTCGCCAACCTCGCGGGCGGCTCCCCCAACCTCGCGATCTACGCGAACGACGTCAGCGACATCGCAGCGGGTAGCGGACGGGTCGCGGTGTACCACGCCGCCGACGCCCCGACCGTCGACGTATTGGTGAACGGTGGCACCGGCATCGACGACCTGGCGCCGGGTCAGGTGGCGAGCGCCGATCTGCCCGCTGGCCCCTACACGTTCACCGTGACCTCGGCCGACGGCTCGGTCACGGTCGCGACGTTGGCGGACGTCCCCGTCGCTGCCGGCCAGCTGCTGCAGGTCTTCGCCGTCGGCGCGTTCCCCGACGAGAGCGGGCAAAACCCCTTCCAGGTCGTGACCAACTCGGTCGACCTCCAAGTCACCACCCCGTCGACCGCAGCGGCGACGCCGTCCACCACCGCTCCGGCCGTAGCCGCGGTCACCTCGCCTCACTTCACGGGCTGATCACGGCGCTCCCGCCCCAACGAATCCCCCACCCGTTCTGGCTGGTGAAACCCGTCGTCGATGACGGTGTCGTCGATGACGGGTTTTGCCAGCCAGTTCGTGGGGTGAGGTGAGGTGGGGGTCAGGTTGGCGTGGCTTCAGGTCGTGACGAGGCGAGTCATCAGCTCGTGACCCGCGACAACGGCGGCATCGGCCACACCGCGTTCGGTGTACACACCACCGGATCCGTCGATGCCTGCGCCCACCAGCATGTACGGCACTGGATCCGCGGTGTGGGTGCGCAGCGCGAGCGGTGTGGCGTGGTCGGGCACCAAGAGCATCCGCCAGGGTCCGAGCTTTTCGAGCCCGGCCACCAGGTCGGTGAGGATCAGCCGGTCCCACCGCTCGAGGGCGGTGACCTTCTCGTCGACGTCGCCGGCGTGGCCGGCCTCGTCCGTGGCCTCTACGTGGATGACGAACAGGTCGGCGCCATCGGCCAACGAGTCGAGAGCGCACTCGCGTTGGGCGGCGTAATCCGTGTCGTAGCCCGCCGTCATTCCCTCGACATCGACCACCTCGATGCCGGTCAGCACGCCGAGCCCCCGGACGAGGTCGACGGCGCTGTTGAGCGCGGCGTCGAGGCCGAAACGCGAGGAGAAACTCGGCATCGAGGGCTGAAAGCCCTGGCCCCAGAGCCAGACCTGGTTGGCGTCCAGCCCGAACCGACCCACGATGTCGCGCGATGCGTCCATGAGCTCCCGGAGCTCGGCGGCAGCCGCGCCCGTCGGCCACACGACCGGTTTGTCGCTCAGATCGTGCGGCGGGGTGCAGTCCGCGTCCGACCAGGTGGAAGGAGCCACCAGGATGTGGCGATACTCCACCCCCGGGTGGAAGTTCACCCCGTTCCCGCCCAACTCGTCGTCGAGCGCCTCGATGACCTTGCGGGCATCCTCGGAGGTCGGATGGCCGCCCGCGAAATCAACCATCGTGTCGTTGGTGACCGTGACGAGGTTGCATCGGTAGGCCACCTGGTCGGGAGCGAGTTGCAACCCGAGTGCCGCGGCCTCGATCGGCGCCCGACCCGTGTGGAACTGGTGGGGGTCGTAACCGAGGATCGCCATGTTGCCGACATCGCTGCCCGGCGGCAGACCCTCCGGGATCACCGCAGCCCGGCCGACCCGGCCACGCGCCGCCAACCCGTCGAGGGTGGGAACGGAGGCGACCTCCAGCGGTGTGCGGCCGCCGAGCGCATCGAGGGGCTCATCCGCGCAACCATCCGGGACGCAGACGACGTACTTCATTCGTCGATCATGCCAGGAAAACCGCAGATCGTCTCCTGCCGAATTCGCGCGGGTACCAGCGTGTCTGCACCGTGACCTCTTGCGCTCCGCGGGAACTCAGGCTTCGGTGATCGCGCCCTTCTCGGCTCCCTGTGCCAACCGTGCGTACTTGGCGAGCACGCCCGAGGTGTAACGCGGCTCGGGAAGCTTCCAGTACTTGCGCCGCGCGTCGAGCTCGGCGGCGTCGACCAACAAATCGATGCTGTGCTCGTTCACATCGATCACGATGCGATCGCCTTCTTCGACGAACGCGATCGGACCGCCATCGACAGCCTCGGGAGCGACGTGACCGATGCAGAACCCGTGGGTTCCACCGGAGAACCGACCATCGGTGACGAGCGCGGCGTCCGATCCGCGCCCAACGCCCTTCATCGCACCCGTGACCGCCAACATCTCTCGCATGCCCGGTCCACCCTTGGGTCCCTCGTAGCGAATGACGACGATGTCGCCGGGCTCGATGTGATTGGCGAGGATCGCTTCCATCGCCGCCTCCTCGCCGTCGAAGACGCGCGCGCGACCTTCGAAGCGGTCGAAGTCGATACCGGCGACCTTCACCACCGCACCTTTCGGCGCGAGTGATCCGGTCAGCACCGCGATCCCACCGACCTCGTGGATGGGGTCGGTGAGGCGATGGAGCACCTTGCCGTCCGGTGCCGGTGGTGCCGTCTCGGCCAAGTTCTCGGCCACGGTCTTGCCTGTCACCGTGATGCAATCGCCGTGGATCAGGCCGGCGTCGAGCAACTCCTTCATGACGACCGGAACGCCACCGATGCGATCGAGATCGCTCATGTGGTACTCGCCATGCGGCTTCGTGTCGGCGATGTGCGGGACGCGCTTGGCGACCTTGTTGAAGTCGTCGAGCTCGAGCTCGACTCGAGCCTCGAACGCGATGGCGAGCAGGTGCAGCACCGCGTTGGTCGAGCCGCCCAACGCCATCACCACCGCGATCGCGTTCTCGAACGCGGGCTTGGTCATGATGTCGCGCGGACGGATGCCGAGTCGTAGTAGCTCGACGGTGGCTTGGCCGCTCGCGTAGGCAAAGTCATCTCGACGACGATCGACCGCGGGCGCCGATGCTGAGCCGGGCAAGGACATGCCGATGGCCTCGGCGACCGATGCCATCGTGTTGGCGGTGAACATCCCCGCACAACTCCCCTCGGTCGGACAGGCGTTGCGCTCGATGGCATCGAGCTCGTCGTCGGAGATCGCACCCGTGCCGCGCGCACCCACCGCTTCGAACACCGACACGATGTCGAGAGCCTTGCCGTTGCAATTGCCCGGCAAGATCGTGCCGCCGTAGACGAACACCGACGGAACGTTGATTCGCGCCGAGGCCATCAACATGCCGGGCAACGATTTGTCGCATCCCGCGAAGGTGACCAAACCGTCGAGCCGTTCGGCGTGCATCACCGTCTCGACGGAGTCGGCGATGACCTCACGACTCACGAGCGATGCGTGCATGCCTTCGTGACCCATCGAGATGCCGTCGCTCACCGCGATGGTCGTGAACTCGATCGGGAACCCGCCCGCCTCCCGCACACCGATCTTGGCCCGCTTGGCCAGCCGGCCGAGGGGCATGTTGCAGGGCGTCACCTCGTTCCACGACGAGCAGACCGCTACCTGCGGCTTGTCCCAGTCGTCATCGGTCATGCCGACAGCTCGGAGCATGGCGCGGGCCGGCGCCCGCTCGTAGCCGTCGGTGACCTCGTACGAACGCGGCTTCATCGGGTTGCTCATGGGCCGAGGTTACGGCCTGGTGCCTAGAGCGCACGCCTCAAATGCCTTTAGAGTCCGCCCCGATGGCGCAGCACTCCGACGAGCTCACGGGCGCTGCGACCACCCTCGATGACGGATCGGTTGTCGCCGGACATGCGGTGGTGAAGCGCTGGGGTCGCACCACCGCCCTCGACGGCGCCACGTTCGCCCTCGGCCGCGGCATCACCGGCCTGCTCGGTTCGAACGGCGCCGGCAAGACCACCTTGCTCGGCCTGCTCCTCGGGCTCCACCGGCCCGACGAAGGCGAGATCCGGGTGCTGGGGCGAGACCCCGTTCGCGCCGGCCCCGCGGTTCGCGCCAGGGTCGGCTACTCGCCCGAACACCACGAGCTGCCCCGCGACACCCGCGCTCACGACTTCGTGCGCCACCTGGCCGAGATCCACGGACTACCGCACCGCGCCGCGACGTCTCGCGCCAGCGACGCGTTGTGGCAAGTGGGTCTCGGCGAGGAGCGCTACCGCCCGCTGGGCACGATGTCGACCGGTCAGCGCCAACGGGTCAAGCTCGCGCAGGCCATCGCCCACGATCCGTCGTTGGTCCTGCTCGACGAGCCGACCGACGGGCTCGATCCCGTGCAACGCGACGACATGCTCACGCTCATCCGTCGAGTCGGGACCGAGTTCGGGATCGACGTGGTGTTGTCGTCGCACTTGCTCGAAGAGGTCGAGCGCGTGTGCGACTCCGCCATCATCCTGTCGGCCGGCCGGGTCGCGGCCTACGGGTCCATTGCGGAGCTCACAGGAGTAGGTCACGGTGTCCTGGTCGAGGTGGACGAGCACGCTTCGGAGCTCGCCCACACGCTGCGCGAGCGCGGGGCGGTCGTGGAGCTCGAAGGCGACCGATTGATCGTCGACCTCGACGCGCCGCCGCCGACCGCCGACACCGATCGGATCTACGACGTCGTCCGCGACGCTCTGGTGGTCACCGGCGCGCCGCTGCGCCGCCTCACCAACCGCACCGTGCGACTCGAGGACGTCTTTCTCGAGGTCGACCAGTGACCGACACCAGCGCGCGGATACTCGATCGCGGCTACCGGCGCTACGACGGCCCGCGAACAGGACTCGCCGGCGCCGTGCGGAGCCTGATCGCGCACAGCGTGCAGCGTGCGCTCGGTCTACGACGCCCGGCATCGGCCAAGGCTCTTCCGGTCCTCTCGGTGTTCATCGCCTATGTGCCGGCGATCGTCTTCGTCGGGATCACGGTCCTCTTCCAAGAGGTGCTGGTCACCGAACCCGATGTGCTGCCCTCGTACTCCGACTACTACGGCTACGTCACCGCCGCGATCGTCGTGTTCACCGCATTCGTCGCGCCGGAGCTCTTGTGCGGCGACCGACGCGACCGGATGCTCGGTCTTTACCTCGCCTCGCCGCTGACCCGCAACAGCTACCTGCTGTCGAAGGCTGCTGCGGTGATGGCAGTGCTCAGCCTCGTCACCTTGGGACCGCTGCTGTTCCTCCTGTTGGCGCGCACGATCGCCGGCACGGGGCCCGACGGTCCTGCCGCCGTGTTCGAGTTGCTGTGGAAGATGGTGCTCGCCGGGATCGTGATCGCCACCTTGCAGGCCGCGCTGTCGCTCGCCGCCGCGAGCTTCACGACCCGCCGTGCCGCCGCGTCGGCTGCCATCATCCTGATCCTGATCGGATCGGCCGCGGTCAGCGAGGCGCTGCTCGACAGCGGCGACACGAGCGATGCCGTGTTCCTCGTGAATCTCTTCGCCCTTCCGTTCGAGCTCGTCCATCGGATCTACGGGGATGCGCCAGGTGTCGACAGGGCGGCGAGCCTGTCGACCGGTGTGTTGGTGGCGGCGTACCTGGCCTGGACGTTGGCCTTCAGCGCCGTGGCCTGGCTGCGATACCGCCGGATCGAGGTCACCCGATGACGACACCCACTGCCGCTCCCCCACCACCGCACGACGTGATGGTCGCGGTCGAGCATGTTTCGAAGTGGTTCGACGACGTCGTCGCCGTGTCAGAGGTTTCGTTTCACCTCGGCCCCGGCGTCACCGCGTTGCTGGGACCGAACGGCGCGGGTAAGTCGACGATGCTGCGAATGCTCGCCGGTCTCACTGCGCCCTCGCAGGGATCGGTCCGCGTGCTCGGGCAAGACCCCCATCGTGATCTGTCCTTGGCCCGCCGCATCGGCTTGGTACCGCAGCAGGACGCGCTGTTCGAGACCCTCACCGCTTTCGAGTTCGTGCAGCTCGCGGCCAAGCTGCAGCGCCTGCCGGAGCCAGCGGCCGCCGCCGACCGCGCCCTCGACGAAGTCGACATCGACCGGGCCGACGATCGACGTCTGTCGACCTACTCCAAGGGAATGCGGCAGCGGGTCAAGATCGCCCAGGCGATCGTGCACGATCCAGACGTCCTCATTCTCGACGAACCGCTCACCGGCCTCGACCCCCGGCAGCGGGTTCACCTGATCGACCTGTTCCAGCGGCTCGGCGCGGCCGACCGGGCCGTCATCGTGTCGAGCCACGTGCTCGACGAGGTGGAGCGATTCGGCTCCCGCGTGCTCGTGCTCGCGCAAGGTCGTCTCGCGGCCGAAGGCGACTTCCGGGCGATCCGCGAACTGATGGACGATCGCCCGCATCGCATTCGGGTGCGCGCCGACCGGCCGCGCGAGGTCGCCAGCGGTTTGTTGGTGAGCGAGGGCGTGGTCGCGGTTCGCCTCTCCGGCGACGACTCTGTGGTCGTCGACACGGTGGACGCAGCGCGATTCCGGCGCGCCATCGCCCGAACGGCGGCCGACGCCGGCGCTCACCTCTACGAGGTGACACCGCTCGACGACGATCTCGAGAGCGTGTTTCGCTACCTGGTGGGGCCATGACCTTCACCCTCTACCGGCTGATGGTCCGCACCCAGCTCACGCGAGCGCGGGTCCTCGGGCTGCTGGCGCTCGGGGCGGTCGGCATCGTCACCGCGATGGCCATCGGCGCGTCGCACCTCGTCGACCATCAACTCGCGGGCGGCCGATTCATCGACAACTTCGGTCTGGCCCTGCTCGCGCCGGTTGCGACCCTGGTGTTCGCCTCGGCGGCCCTCGGCGACCCGAACGAAGACGGAACGCTGGTGTATCTGTGGCTGCGACCCGTGCCGAGATCGCGTTTGGTGATCGCGGCGATTGCGTCATCGATCACCGTCACCTGGCCGATCGTCGTGGCACCTCTGCTCGTAGCCGCAGCCGTGATCGGTTCGGGCCCCGAGCTGGTCAAGGGAACGGCGGTCGCCTGCACGGTGGCGGTGATCGCCTACAGCGCAGTCTTCGTAGCCCTCGGTCTGCGTGTGAAGCGGGCGCTCATGTGGGGGTTGCTCTACATCTTGATCTGGGAGGGCTTCGTCGCGCACGCGAACGCTTCAGCGGCCCGGCTCGCGATCCGCTCGTACACGCGGTCCCTACTCGCGCACACCGCCGACGTTTACCTTCGGTTGGCCGATGTCGCCGTGGTTGCCGCCTGGATCGTGCCGCTGGTGGTTGCCGTCCTCGCCGCGATCTACGCGACGGTGCGGCTGACACGCCAGGACATCATGTGACCGCGTGGCGCGCCCCGTTCCGTCCGCACCGCCACGACCGCGAGATCGTGCGCCTGGCGATTCCGGCCCTGGGCGCGCTCATCGCCGAACCGCTCTACATCCTCGCCGACACCGCCGTGGTCGGACACCTCGGGGCGGACCCGCTGGCCGGCCTGGCCGTGGCCAGCAGCATCTTGCTGATCATCTTTTCGCTCTTCATCTTCCTCGCCTACGGCACCACCGCCTCCGTCGCTCGACTCATCGGAGCGGGCGACGAACGGCAGGCGGCTCACCAAGCGGTGCAAGGCATGTGGCTCGCCGTGTTGGTCGGGGTGGTGGTCGCGGCGATCGTCTTCGTCCTCGCGGGACCGCTCGTCGGGATGCTGGGAGCGACGGGCGAAGTGCGCGTCCAGGCGCTCACCTACCTCCGGATCAGTCTGTTCGGTGTGCCGGCCATGCTGCTCGTGCTGGCCGGCACCGGCTACCTACGCGGGTTGCAGGACACTCGCACACCATTGTTCGTCGCGGTCGGGTCGGCCGCGTTCAACCTCGCGCTCGAGTGCTGGCTCATCTTCGGGCTCGGCTTCAGCATCGGGGCGTCCGCGCTGTCCACGGTGATCGCTCAGTGGGGCGCGGCCGCGGTCTACGCCGTGTGGGTCGGCCGGGCGGTACGAGCCCACGAGGTCGCGCTCGGGCCCCACCCCGGGACGCTGCGAGAGATCAGCGTGGTCGGGCGCGACCTCTTCATCCGTACGGCCGCGCTCCGCGGCGCATTTCTCATCGCCACCGCGGTCGCGACCCGTATCGGCACCGTCGACGTGGCTGCCCATCAGATCGCCTTCGAGATCTGGAACTTCACCGCGCTGACGCTCGACGCCATCGCCATCGCCGGCCAAGCGCTCATCGGTCGTCTGCTCGGCGCGTCCGAGGTCGACGACGCGCACGACGCGGGCCGGCGGATGCTGCAGTGGGGTGTCGTGTGGGGCATCGCCATGGGCGTCGTCATCCTGCTGACCCGCAACGCGCTGCCGGGGATATTCACCAACGACCTTCTCGTTCGAGACCTCACCGCGTTCTTGTTGGTCTTCGTCGGCATCATGCAGCCGATCAACGGCGTGGTGTTCGTGCTCGACGGGCTGCTCATCGGCGCGGGCGATGTCCGCTTCCTGGCCTGGGCCATGGTGTTCGCCGCGGCGGTGTTCGCCCCGTGCGCATGGCTCGTACTCGTCTACGACGGTGGCATCGGTTGGCTGTGGGCGAGCCTGCTGCTGCTCATGATCGTTCGCCTGGTGACGCTCGGCTTCCGGTGGTCATCCGGTGCCTGGGCGATCCCCGGCGCTGATCTCTCGCGCACTGCGCCTTCTGCCGCGCTGGCCGGAGAACCGACCAACCCCTGACGCGCAGAGCGCGATTCAGAAACGAGTGGTGCACATCGGCTGGATCGGCCAACCGAACACGTCGTCGGCGAGCTCGAGCGCTCCCGGTCGGAGCTCACGGATGCGCCCCGCCCGGGCCAGCGTCGTCGCCCGCACACCGCCGAGGTACAGCGCGCCGAGATCGGCAACCGTCAGCGCGAGGTCGGGCTCCGCTCGTGTCCTCTCGCATTCGCCGCCCTTGGGCGAAGCCACGAGTCGATAGGTGCCCGCCACATCGTCGCGAACCTGGTCACTCACGTCGAAGACGAGCTCGCCGGCACCCTGGTAGCCGCGTGCCTCGAGCGCAGCGACCACATCGAGGAGGCGGACCCACACGAAGTCCGACTGCCAGATGACCTCGAGTTGGCGTGCTTCGGTCAGCCGGTAACGAATCGGGTCATCGAGTGGCCGCGCGATGACTTCGACCACCTCGACGAGATCGAGCTCGGTGCAGTAGCGCCAGAGCGCCGCCTCGGTGTCCGACGATGCCGCGATGAGCTCGCGAACGATCATCCGCTTGAACGGACTCTCCGCGATGGGTTCCAGCTGGTAGATGACGTAACCACCGGGATCGTCGTCACCGGGTGCGGCGACGACGACGAAGAGCTTGCCGCCGCCCTTCCACGTCTCGATCTCACCGAGCACGCCCTCCCACCACGCGGCCGGTCGGCTCACCTCACCGGCCCGTGTGGTGCGGTACGCATCGAAGATGGGACGCAGGCGATCGGCCGCGACGGCCTTCGGTACCAATTCGAGCACACGCTCGGGAGGTGCGGGATCGAACCGTGCCCGTTCGGTACGAATTTGCAGTCGCTGGTATTGCTGAGCCAATCCGTAACCGAACCGCCCGTAGATGTTCGACTCCGACGCGTTGAGTACGGCGGCGACTTCACCCCGACCGGCGGTGTCATCGAGCTGGAACTCCATCATCGCTCGCAGTGCACCGCGTCGACGATGGGTACCGAGCACACCAACTGCAGTCACACCGGCCACGGGAACCGTCGCACCGCCAGGCACGGTCATGTCGAACCCGTACGAAGCCGCCGCGCCCACGAGTTTCGAGTCGTCGAACGCACCGACGAACCGGTCGAGCGGCATCAACCGGCGCTCGAGGTCCATCAGCTCGGCCATCGGGAAGCTGCCGAACGCGGCCGACTCGATCCGGAACCATTCGTCCATCTCGTCGGCGACCACCGAGCGCGCAGCAATCGAGTCGATACCCATGGCGGACGTTCTAGACGGTCCTCGCCGCGAACGGAGAGCTGATTTGGAATCGTGCAGGGACGAGAGTTCCGACGGGCCACTCGCGGGTGAGGCGCCCGATGCGCGAGCTGAGGGGCCAACCCCCGCGGACTGTGAGCCGCTCACCGGGGCCAAACAGCTCAGCCTCGACCAAGGTGAGTCCTTCGGTTTCATCGGTGAGGCCGTGCAGACGTTCAACGCCGAGGCAGGCGGTAGGCGCTACAACAACGTCACCTTCTCCTCCCTCGTGGGCCCGACGCTCGAGGTCGTCGTGCCCCACGTCGATCTGATCGTTCGGTCGCCGGATCCCAGCAAACCGGTATCGATCTGTCAGTGACGCACCTGGGTCATCGTTGCCTCGACCCAATCAGTTCGGGCTGGTGGTGCCCGTCGTTCCACTGCCCTCGTCGAAGTTCACCCCGGGGCAGGTCTGCGAGAAGTAGTCCTGGATGCGCGAGTTGGCCGCCTCGACATCCGGCGTGTCGAAGGCCTGACCCGCGGCGTCCAACGCCGCGTACTGGTCGTTGGTCAGCTGATCGGGGTTGCTCAGATCCACGCCGGACAGCGCCTGGACGTACCCGCTGAACGCATTCCGAACCAGTTCGAGGTCGGCCTGGCGCTCCTCGGGTAGGTAGGCGCCGAGGAACCCGAAGGCCGCGTCGTACTCGGAGGCCAGCTGGTCGGTGCTGGACGCACCGCCGGATGCCGCCTCGAGCTCGTTCTGCATCGAATCGACCTGGTCCTGTGTCGGGCACGCGCCCGCGCGTGAACCGGCCGAGCCGGCGATGTCGACGACGGACCCGGTCGTGTCACCAGAACCGGTGTCGCTCGTCGCCGTGTCGCTCGTCGCCGTGTCGCTCGTCGGCGGCTGGGTCGTGGCGGCGGACGCTTCGGCCGTGGTGTCGGTCGAGGCATTCTCGCTCGACGCCTGCTTGGTCGAGCACGCGGACAGGGCCGCGACCAGCAAGACGGACAGCGACGCGACAAGGACGCGGCGGGGCATAGCGGACCTTTCGGGACGGGGGCCTCGCCAGGCTAGAGGCGGATCGGACGCGAGTGGGCCCGCCCCTCGGGCGGGCCCACGGGCACCACTCGGCTCAGATGCCTTCGAATCCGTCGGTTCAGTTGCCGGAGCTACCGCTGCCGGTACCGCAGGTTTCCTCGAAGTACTGCTCGATGTTGGCGTTGGCGTCCTTGAACTCCTGGCTGTCGAGGAACTGGCCGTACTCGGCGAAGCTGTTGGCGTCGGCCAGGCCCTGCGAGATGGTGTCCATGTCGTCTTGGATGTCGGGCGGCACCTTGCCCTTGATCTGGTCGAGCTGCTGTTCGAGCTCGGCCTTCTGATCGTCGGTCGCGAACGTCGCGCCGATGAACAAGGTCGCGTACGTCAAGGAGACCTCGAGGCAGTCGCCGAGATCGCCGAGGGCCGGGATGTCGCTCCCGTCCGACGTGCTCGAATCGGTCGTGCGCTCGGTCGTCGTCGTGGATCTCCTCGTCGTGCTCGTCCCGGCGCCGTTGTCGTTGTTGGTTGTTTCGGTGGACGGTGACCCGGCCGAAACATCCTCGGCCTTCTTCGTCGTACAGCTCGCCGCGGAGAACAAGAGAACCCCCGCCACCAGCAGCACACCCAGCTTGCGCATGCTTGCTCCTCGGTTCAGGAATGGTCTTCCAACGGTAGAACGCCAACGCGCGACCGGAAAGGATCTTTGCGGCAAAGAGGTGGTTCAGTTCCCGACGACAGATGCCGATAGGCCGACGCTACGACTGGCTCGCGGCGCGGTCGCGGAGTGCCGCCGTCACGGCTTTCCCATCGGCTTTGCCCTTCGATGCCTGCATCACCTTGCCGACGAAGAAGCCGGTGAGCTTGCCTCGACGCTTTTCGTCGCCGGCGACGAAGGACGCCCACTCGTCCGGGTGTTCAGCGATCACCGCGTCGACCAAGTCGTCGACGACGCTCGCATCCATCGCTTCGAATCCGTGCTCAGCCGCGAGCGCCCGCGGATCGCGCCCCGTCTCGACCATGTCGGCCAACACCTGTTTGGCCTGAGTCGCCGTGACCTCGCCCGCGACCTCCATCCGCGTCAACTCGGCGAGATGATCGGGATCGACGTCCTGTGCGCCCTCGACCGCGAGGTTGTTGTCGACATGCGTCAACACCCGACCGGCGTCACCACCGGCTTCGATGGCACGTATCGCGAGGTCATCCAAGTCGCGATCGACTGCGGTCGCGACGGCAGTGGGAGCGACACCGGCGATGACCGCCAGGTGCGCACGTCGATCGGACGGAAGCGCGGGCAACCAGCGATCGATCGCCTCGATCTGAGCGGCGTCGGGTGTGAGCGGTACCAGATCGGGTTCTTGGAAGTAGCGATAGTCCTCGGCTTCCTCCTTGGACCGACCCGGTCGGGTGCGCCCGCCGTCCTCGTCCCAGTGCCGGGTCTCCTGCCGAACCCGCTCGCCGCCTTCGATCAGCTCCACCTGACGGCGCGCCTCGTACTCGATGGCCCGACCGAGCGATCGCAGCGAGTTGAGGTTCTTGATCTCGCAGCGAGTGCCGAGCACCGTGTCGCCGCGCGGGCCGCACCGAGACGTTGGCGTCGACGCGCATCGAGCCTTCTTCCATCTTGGCGTCGCTCACTCCGGTCGCCAGCAGGATCGAGCGCAACTCGCTCACGTACGTGCGCGCTTGCTCCGCGGAGTAGATGTCGGGTCGGCTGACGATCTCGACGAGCGGCACCCCGGCGCGGTTGTAGTCGATCAAGGAGTACCCGGCTTCGTGGATGCGCCCGCCGCCACCGACGTGGGTGTTCTTGCCGGTGTCCTCTTCGATGTGGGCCCGTTCGATGCCGACGCGGCTGCCGTCACTCAGTTCGGCGAATCCATCGACATTGATCGGCTGGTCGTACTGGCTGACCTGATAGTCCTTCGGCATGTCGGGGTAGAAGTAGTTCTTGCGGGCGAACACCGACGGCCGCACCTCGCAATGAAGCGCCCGGCCGAGCCGCATGGCGTACTCCACGGCCCGCTCGTTCAACACGGGGAGCGAGCCGGGCAGACCGAGGCAGACCGGACACACGTGGGTGTTCGGCTCCGCACCGAACTGGTTGCGACACCCACAGAACAACTTGGTGGCGGTCGCCAGCTCGCAATGGACCTCGCAACCCACCACGATCTCCCACTCGGCGCCCGTGGTCTCGCTCGTGATGATCGTCATGCCGAACCCTCCAGCACCGAGGCAGCGCGGAACATCGTCGCCTCACCCAACGACGGAGCCAACAGCTGCACGCCGACCGGCAAGCCGTCGTCACCGGTTCCGAACGGCACCGAGATCGCCGGTTGGCCGACCAGATTGCTCGGGATCGTGCACACGTCGGACAGGTACATCGAGAGCGGATCGGCGGTCTTGGCGCCGATCTCGAAGGCTGTCGTCGGTGCGGTCGGCGCCATCAGCAGGTCGTATTGCTCGTACGCCGCCGCGAAGTCACGCACCATCAAGCGTGCGCACCTTCAACGCCTTGCCGTAGTACGCGTCCCAGTAGCCGGCCGACAGCGCATAGGTGCCCAACATGATGCGCCGCTTGACCTCGGCTCCGAACCCGGCGGTGCGGCTGGCCTCCATCATCTCCCCCGTCGTCGGCGCGTCGATCCGCAGGCCGTAGCGAACGCCGTCGTACCGAGACAGGTTGCTCGACGCCTCGGCCGGAGCGATCAGGTAGTAAGCCGACACGCCGTAGGTGGTCGACGGCACCGCCACCTCACCGACCTTGGCGCCCGCGGCCTCGAACGCTTCGGCTGCCTCGTGCACCCGGGCGCTGACGTCGGCCGCGATGCCCTCGCCGCTCAGCTCGGTGATCAACCCGATGCGCAGTCCGTCCACACCCTCGTCGAGCGACGCCGACACCGGTGTGAAGGCCTCGGGGATCGAGGTCGTGTCACGCGGGTCGTGGCCCGCGATCACGTCGTAGAGCAGGGCGGCATCGGCGACGGTCGCCGCGAACGGACCGATCTGGTCGAGCGACGAAGCAAAGGCAACGAGGCCGTATCTCGACACTCGCCCATAGGTCGGCTTCATGCCGACCACGCCACACAGCGCCGCCGGCTGACGAATCGAGCCACCCGTATCGGAGCCGAGCGCGAGCGGTGCGAAGCCGGCGGCAACGGCGGCGGCGCTCCCCCCGCTCGAGCCACCGGGCACGCGCGACGGGTCATGCGGGTTGCGAGTCGCGCCGAACGCGGAGTTCTCGGTCGAGCTGCCCATGGCGAACTCGTCGAGGTTGGTCTTGCCGATGGTCACCGCACCGGCGGCCGCCAGCTTGGTCACGACCGTCGCGTCGTAGGGGGGCGTCCAGCCCTCGAGGATCCGCGACGAGCACGTCGTCGGGATCCCGCGAGTGCAGAGATTGTCCTTCAAGGCCACCGGCACGCCCGCCAGCGGACCCGGATCGTCGCCGGCCGCGACGCGCCGATCGATTTCGACCGCCGCGGCCCGGGCTTCATCGGCGAGCACGAGGTTGAAGGCGTGCAGCTCGGTTTCGCGCCCGGCGATCGTGGCGAGGTGCTCGTCGACCGTGTCGGCCGCCGATCGTTCGCCGGCACGAACCGCACGAGCGATGTCGAGGGCGCTCACGGTTCTTCTCCGAGGATGGGCGGCACGCGGAACTGGTGCTCCTCGACCGAAGGCGCGGCACGCAGCACCTCGTCGCGATCGACGCTCGGCTCGATCTCGTCGGCCCGCAGCACGTTCACCAAGGGATACGGGTGGGCCGTCGGGGGAACACCTTCGGCGTCGAGTGCTTCGACGTCGGCCGCGTGGTCGAGCACCGCGGCGAGCTGGTCGGTGAAGACGTCGAGCTCGTCGTCGGTCAACGTGAGGCGCGCCAGGCGCGCGACATGCGCGACGTCGTCACGAGTGATGCGGTCGGCCATGGCCGCTCATCGTATGGCCGTACCCCACTCCCCAGCGAACCTGGTGCGGATTCCGTCGCCGTGGCGACGGAATCCACACCAGCTTGCGAAGGCGAGGCGACGGGGATCGTCAGTATGGGTCAGCGGTGAGCGGTTCCTGCCACCAGTCGTCGGCGGCGCGTGACCAGTCCGGGTCGGGATAGATGCAGTCGACCGGACACGGGTCGAGGCACTTGTCGCATCCGGAGCACAGCTCCGGGATGATGATCACGTCGATGCCGTGATTGAAGATGGCGCCGAACTGCGGTGGACAGTGGCGAAGGCAGGCGTCGCAGTTGATGCACTCCGACATCTCGATCCGCATCGGGGCGAGCTTCCACTTCGGATTTCGCTCCCGGCTGGTCAGCCGGTCGGGTCGGGTCGACGCGGACATCGCCCGCAGCGTAGCGGTCGCCCACTCGCGACTTGACCGCTCGGTCAAGCACTCCGAACAGGGGTGCGCTAGGGTGCGCGCTCGCAAGGGTGCAGGGTGAACCCGACCCGAACGGGTCCGGGGGAATGGACACAAAGGAGCGTCCGTGGCCGAGAAGTACGAGTTCTTGACACCGGAATGGATCGAGGCGGCGAAGAAGATTCGGGATGAGTCCGAATCGCCGCCACGCCGCCGGCGCACACCATCCGCATGAACCAGGTGATCACCGACGCGCCCTTCACGGACGACGAGATCAAGGTGTTCATGGACACGTCGGACGGCGAGTTGAACCTGGATCTGGGCGAGCTCGACAGCCCTGACCTCACCGTCACGGTCGACTGGGCCACGGCGAAGGCGATCTTCGTCGATCAGAACCCGCAGGCCGGCATGCAGGCCTTCATGGCCGGCAAGGTCAAGGTGCAGGGCGACATGACCAAGCTCATGGCCATGCAGCAGTCGGCGCCGGACCCGAACGCCCAGGCGATGGCCGACAAGATCAAAGAGATGACCGCGTAGTCGACTACGCCGGTTCGAGAACATCGTGCGGGGCGTCCAATCGGGCGCCCCGTTCGCGTTCCGTCCGATGGCCGCTGCGACGCGTGCTGCGTACGAAGAACGCGGCAACCACTCCGAGGCCCGCCGCACCCGCGCCGACGAGGTACGCGGTGTGATACGAGGCGATGCCACCCACCACGGGCTCCCGTGCGGCTTGCACCGTCTGCAGGATCTGGATGCCGGCGACCACACCCACCTGCGACATCATCTGCTGCGCCGCGGCCACGACGCCCAGATCGCGCTCGTCGACGCTGTTCGCGACCGCCGCGGCCATCGCCGGCGCGGTCGTACCCATGCCCATGCCCGACAATGCCAGCGCGCCGAGAATGAGCAGATCGGTGGACCCGACGCCGACCTGCGCGAGCAGGATCATTGACGCGACGATGAAGCAACGAGCCGATCACCGCGTTCTTGCGTTCGCCGATTCGGGTCGTGATGTAGCCGGCGATGGGTCCGGTGATCGCGAACGTCAGCGGTCGAGCGATCGAGAGAAACCCCGTCTTCGCTTCGCCGTAGCCGAGCTGTTCCTGCAACAGCAGGGGCGTGAGGATGAAGCCACCCATGTACGCGAAGTTCGTGAAGAACTGGTTGGTGAGCGGAAACGCGAAGTTCGGACGTCGGAAGTAGCGAAGGGGAATGAGCGGGTGACTTGCTCGCCGCTCGACGAAGACGAAGCAAACGAGGAACGCGGGGAACATCGCGAACGCGATGAGCACCGCCGGATTGCTCCAACCCAGCGCCGGGCCGCGGTTGAGCGCGACGAGTAGCGAGCCGACACCGAGCGCCAACATCAACGACCCGAGTACGTCGACCTTCACGTCGCGGCGACGAGCAGTTTCGGGCAGGATGAAGAAGCCGACGACCAAGGCGATCAACGTCAGCGGCACCTGAGCGGCGAAAATGGCACGCCAACCGATCAACTCGACGATCGGACCGCCGGCCACCACGCCGAGCACCGGTCCACCCGCCGCTACCAGTGACCAGTAGCCGAGAGCCTGCGCTCGTCGCTCCGGTGGAAAGAGCTTGTTGATCATGGCCAGCGACGACGGACCGACCGCAGCGCCGACCGCCGCGCCGACTACACGGAAGCCGATGAGCGACGCGGCGTCCCACGCGATCGCGGTGAGCGCGGACAGCACCGTCACCGCGAAGAGACTGAAGAGATACACACGGCGCGCGCCACGAACATCGGCGATCTTGCCGGCCATCGGGCCGACCACCGCGTAGGCCAGGATCGGTCCGGTTATGGCCCAGGTGAGAATGTCCGAAGTTGTGCCGAGATCATGCGAGATGTCCGGGATCGAGATCGAGAGCACCGTGATCTCGAAGCCGACGGCGAACAATCCGAACAGCGTGGCGGCCAACACCACCCACGGATAGCGGCCGCTCCCGCTCGCCTTGTTCTGCACGCGGTCGCGCCACAACAGCGACCAAGGAATGACCGCAACCTCGTCGGCGCCCGGTGCGTCGACCACCAGCCGGCTGGCCCGCTCTGGCGTTGCCTCGAATTCAGGATCCTCGGGCGGCACGGCGGTCAGGCTATCTAAGCTCGCCCAATGAACATCCTTGTGGTGGGGGCCGGTGGCGTCGGTGCAGCAGTCGGATCCATCGCATCACGGCGAACGTTCTTCGATCGATTCGTGATGGCCGACTACGACGCGCAACGAGCCGCGGATGCGGTGACGAGCATCGACGACGGCCGCTTCGAGTCGGCGCGGGTCGACGCGTCATCCGCGTCGGAGGTCACGGCCCTTGCGAGCAAGGTCGGCGCCGACGTGGTTCTGAACGCATGCGACCCGCGCCTCAACCCCCCGATCTTCGATGGTGCGTTCAGCGCCGGCTCCACGTATCTCGACATGGCGATGCACCTCTCGAAGCCTCATCCGGAGCGGCCCTATGAGGAACCTGGGGTGAAGCTCGGTGACGAGCAGTTCGTCGTGGCGGACCAATGGGAAGCCAAGGGTCAACTCGCGTTGGTCGGCATCGGCGTCGAGCCTGGATTGTCAGACGTGTTCGCGCGCTACGCCGCCGATCACCTCTTCTCGTCGATCGACGAGGTCGGCGTGCGCGACGGTGCCAACCTCGAGATCGAGGGCTACGCCTTCGCCCCGACGTTCTCCATCTGGACCACGATCGAAGAGTGCTTGAACCCGCCCGTGATCTGGGAACGCGATCGGGGCTGGTACTGCACGGCACCGTTCTCGGAACCGGAGGTGTTCGACTTCCCCGAAGGCGTCGGGCCCGTGGAATGCGTGAACGTCGAGCACGAGGAAGTCCTGCTCGTGCCCAGGTGGGTCGACTGCGACCGAGTGACCTTCAAGTACGGACTGGGCGACGAGTTCATCGAAGTGTTGGAGGTTCTGCACAAGACGGGCCTCGACCGCACGACACCCGTGCGCGTGCGCGATGTCGAGGTGGCCCCCCGCGACGTGGTCGCCGCGTCGCTACCGAATCCCGCCGAGTTGGGTGACCGCATGCACGGAAAGACATGCGCGGGAACGTGGGTGCGAGGCATCGGTAAAGACGGCGAGCCTCGATCGACGTACCTCTACCACGTGGTCGACAACGATGAGGTCATGGCCGACTACGGCCATCAGGCCGTCGTGTGGCAGACGGCGATCAACCCCGTGGTTGCGATGGAGCTGCTCGCGAGCGGCACGTGGTCCGGCGCCGGCGTGCTCGGGCCCGAGGCGTTCGACGCCCAACCGTTCCTCGAGCTGTTGACCGCCTACGGCAGTCCCTGGGGCATCAAGGAGCTGTGAGCTCTCACGCTGTCCCCCAGCTGTAGGTCTGCTTCTGTAGATGGAGGTAGGTGAACACCTCGGTGGCGCGGACGCCGGGGACGGTGCGGATCACATCGGTGACGAGCGACAACAGCTCTTCGTTGTCGGCGCACACCACCTCGACCAGCAGATCGAATCGCCCTGAGGTGATGACGACGTAGTCGAGCTCAGGTACCTCGGCGAGCTTCTCGGCGATGGCGCGCAGATCCCCGTCGGCGTTGATGCCGATCATCGCCTGCAGGTTGAAACCCAGCACCAACGGGTTCGTGACCGCGACCACTTGCGTCACACCGTTCTCGATCAGTCGTTGCACACGCTGACGCGCCGCGGCTTGGGACAGCCCGACCTTCGGCCCGAGCTGGGCGTAAGCCACCCGACCATCGATTTGCAGCTCGCGGATGATGGCCTTGTCGATGTCATCGAGCGGGAACGGGATGTTCCGAGTCATCACGGGACCGCCACCACCATTGCGTCGTCGAGGTGGGCCAGGGGTCGCTCCAACGCCTCCGCAACCGCAGCGTTCACCACCGAACCGGCGGCCGTGTTGACCCCGAGGGCCAACGAGGGATCCCGGGCGATCGCCTCGCGCAATCCGAGGCGGCTGAGCTCGGCCAGGTACGGCAGCGTCACGTTGGTGAGCGCGTAGGTCGAGGTGTTCGGCACGGCACCGGGCATGTTGCCGACGCAGTAGTGCAGCACGCCGTGGAGCTCGTACACCGGATCCTTGTGCGTCGTCTCGTGTGACGTCGCTATGCAGCCGCCTTGGTCGATGGCGATGTCGACGATCACCGAGCCCGGCTTCATCGACTTCACCAACGGCTCGTCGACGAGGACGGGAGCGCGACCACCGGGCACGAGCACGGCCCCGATCAATAGGTCGGCCTCGACCACGGTGCGCTCGATGAGACCGCGGTTCGACGTCAGCGTGGTGACGCGACCCATTTGAATCTGATCCACGTAGCGCAGCCGATCGACGCTGCGATCGAGTAGATCGACCTCGGCTTCGAGTCCCGCAGCCATCCACGCCGCGTTCCAGCCGACGTTGCCCGCACCCAGCACCACGACACGCGCCGGGCGCACACCCGGCGCGCCACCGAGCAACACACCACGACCACCGTTGTGCCGTTCGAGGAAGTGCGCACCGATCTGCGCGCTCATGCGACCGGCCACCTCACTCATCGGCGCTAGCAGAGGCAGCGCGCCATCGGGCAACTGAACTGTCTCGTAGGCGATCCCGATCACTTGATGCTCCAGCAGCGCGTCGGCGACAGCCGGATAGGCCGCGAGGTGCAGATAGGTGAACAGACACAAACCGGGACGCATGAGTCCGAACTCGCTCTCGAGCGGCTCCTTCACCTTGCAGACGATGTCGGCGCGTTCCCACACCTCGGCCGCCGACGGGACGATCTCCGCGCCGGCACGACGATACGCATCGTCGGGGAAACCCGAGTCTCGCCCGGCCCCGGCCTCGAGCAACACCGGCACGCCGTGTTGCTCCACCTCACGAACACCGTCCGGCGTGATGGCGACGCGGTGTTCGTCGGGCTTCACCTCCCGCGGGACGCCCACGACAAGGGCAGTCGCCGCAGTCATGAGGCTCCGATACCCGTTCGCTTCCTCTGGAAGAGAGTCCCGACTACGAGCAACACGAGGCTGACCACCAGGATCGCCGTCGCGAGCACGTCGATCTGGGGCGGCACGGCCGCCTTCGTCGCGGCGTTCACGTAGAGCGGGTAGGTCACCGTCGACCCACTGTTGAAGTACGTGATGATGAAATCGTCGAGTGACAAGGCGAACGACAGCATCGCGGCCGCCACGATGCCCGGCACGATCAGGGGCAGCGTCACCCGGAAGAACGTGCGGTTCGGAGGCGCGCCGAGATCCATCGCCGCGTCCTCGAGCGTCCAGTCGAACCCGCGGACCCGGGCCTTCACCGTCAAGGCGACGAAGCTGATCTCGAACATCACATGTGCGATCACGATGGTCGTGTAGCCAGTGGTCCAGTGCAGATCGAGGAACAGGGTCAGCAACGACGCGCCCATCACGACCTCAGGCGCCGTAAGTGGCAGCACGAGGAAGCTGTCGACCGCGGTCGCGCCCGCGGAACCGCTGCCGGACGAGCGCGATCGCGAGCAGGGTTCCGAGCACGCTCGCGATGACCGTCGAGACCGCGGCGATCGACAAACTCGTCTTGAGGGCCTCGATCAGCTGGGGATACTTGAAGGGATCGGCCCAGTTGTCGAGGGTGAAGCCTTGCCATTGATAGTTGAACTTGCCCGACGGGTTGTTGAACGAAAAGAGGATGATCACGAAGATCGGGATGAACAGGTACACGAGCACGAGCCCGGCGATGACCTTCAGAACGATGTCGCCGAGGCGGCCCGGTCGTCGCCTCGAGGGCCGGCGCGGCTTGTCGAGTTCGTCCTCGCCGAAGAACTCGCCCTCGACGAGCGCCTCCTGCACGGTCATGACGCGCGCTCGTTCACATCAGGTCCTCGGTGCCGAGCAGCCTCGTGTAGATGAGCACCCCCACGAGGATGATCGCCATCAACACGAAGCTCAGCGCGGCCGCGGCCGGGTAGTCCTTGACCACGAGGAACTGCTTTTGGATGACGTTGCCGATCATCGTGGTCTGCGTGCTGCCGAGATAGTCGGCGTTGATGAAGTCTCCGCTCGCCGGGATGAACACCAAGAGGCTGCCCGCGAGCACGCCGGGAAGCGAGAGACGCAGGACAACCTTGCGGAACGCCCGCCATCCGTTCGAGTACAGATCGCGCGCCGCTTCCATGAGGCGCGGATCGATCTTCTCCAGGCTCACGTAGAGGGGCAGGATCATGAACGGGATGAAGTTGTAGGTCAGGCCGCCGATCACGGCCCAGCTCGTACTGAGGAGCCGGCCCTCACTCGGGAGCAGGCCCGCGTGCGAGAGGGTGTTCACCACGAAGCCGTCGTCAGCGAGGATCGTCTTCCACGCGAGGGTGCGCACGAGGAACGTGACGAAGAACGGCAGGATGACCAGACCAAGCAACAGGTTCTTGAAGCGCCCCGCTTTGAACGCGATGACGTAGGCGAGCGGGTACGCCATCACCAGGCAGATGAGGGTGGTGGTCAACGCATAGCCGAACGAGCGGATGATCTGATCCCGGAAGTCGGTGAACGCCGCGCTGTAGTTCGACCAGTCCCAGCTGAACTCGAGCTTCGGGAGGAAGACCGACCCGGTGTTGGTCGACAGCGAGGTGCGGAACAACGTCCAGATGGGAATGACGAAGAAGATCACCAGGTACACGATCCCGGGCAGGATCATGAGATAGGGCGCGATCTTGCTCCGACGCCGTCCGCTCGCGGCCGTACCGGCCATCAGCTCACCTCACTCGCCGGTGACGTTGGCGTAGATCGTGGCGTACTCCTGCTCCTGTTCGTCGTTGAGCGACGGCCACGAGTGCAGGTTGTCGAGCGTCGACTGCGGCGGGTTGATGAGCGGGTTCGACGCCACGGTCGGGTCGATCGCTTCGAGCGGAGCCGTCATGTCCGACAGCACGGGCACGTATTGGACGAACACGATGAGCTGCGCGTAGTTGTCGCGGTCGTAGATGTAGTTCATCCATGCTTCGGCGGCGGGCTGGTTCTTCGTCGTGTACGGAATGACCATCGTGTCGACGAAGGTGGTGCCGCCTGCTTCGGGCACGACGAACTGCAGGTCAGGATTGTCGGCCTGTAACTGCACGACGTCGCCCGAATACGCTTGGGCGATGACCACGTTGCCGGCGGCGAGATCGTCGGCGTAGTCGTTGCCGGTGAAACGACGGATCTGACCGCTGCTCTTCTCCTGGGCGACCTTGTCGGCGGCTTGCTGCACCGTGTCGGTCGTGGGGTGGGACGGATCGTTGCCCTGGGAGAGCATCACCATTCCCAGGCCGTCACGAAGATCAGCCAGCATCGAGATCTGGCCCTTGAACGCCGGGTCCCACAGGTCGTCGACGCTGTTGATGTCGCGGCCCGTGGCCGACTTGTTGTAGGCCAACCCGACCATGCCGGACATGTACGGCATCGTGTACTTCCGGCCGGGATCGACATCGGAGTTGGCGAGATCGGGCCGCATGTTGCTCTTGTTCGGCACACCCGCGTCGTTGATCTGGTTCAGCCACTCCAACCCGATGAGTCGGCCGGCCATGAACTCCGTCGGCACGACCAGGTCCGCACCGATGTCCTGGTGCTGGGACAGCGGGTCTTTGACCTTGGCGAACCACTCCTCGTTGTCGTTGAAGTCTTCCTTGTAGTCGACCGAGATGCCGCTCGCCGTCTGGAACTGAGCGACGAAACCGTCGGCCATGTAGAGCGGCCAGTTCGAGATGCGAAGGTTGCCGCTGGCCTGTTCCGCGGTTCCGCCCGTTACCTCGCTCGTGCCGGTGGACGTGTTGGTGTCGCTGCTCTTGCTGCTGCATGCCGCGAGGAACGCGGGGCCGCCCGCGGCGAGCGCAGCGGCGGCAAAAGCCCCACGCCCCAAGAAACGCCGCCGGCTCGTACGGGCGTCAGCCAACTGCGCAAGAAGCCTCGGGTCGATCTCGTTCGGACGGGCCATGGCCGCTACTCCTCTGTCTCGTTGAACATGAATCGTGGTTGGTGGCTAGGGGCGGGTTGGTAGCTGGGCGGTGGGTCGGGATTCAGCCATCCTCGAGCAGTTCCTCGAGCGCGTCCGAGGTCGGGATGTCGGCGGCCGGTAGGACCAACGCGGCATCGGAGGGCCAGCACGCGTAGATCTGGTCGCCGGGACGGAGCAGTGGGAGGTCCTGATCGTGGCCGATGTGGGCCACGATCGGTGCGTTGTCCGCGGTTTCGAGGGCGAGGCGGACCATCGCCCCCTGAAAGGTGAGATCGGTGACGGTCGCGGCCACGGCGGGCCCCGTTGGCGCGTCCGTGCTGACGCGAACCCGCTCGGGCCGCACCATGAGCGTGGCGTCGCCGCCGGCCTCGATGCGAGTGGCACCGATGGACGCGTCGAACGTCGCGCCGAGCGCCGTCGCCGTGGCTCGCTCGGCATCCGATCGCTCCACGTGGCACGGCCACAGGTTGGCCTGGCCGATGAAGCCGGCTACGAAGACAGTGGATGGCCGGCCATAGATCTCCTCGGGGGTGCCGATCTGCTCGACGTTGCCCACGCTCATCACCGCGATCCGGTCGCTCATGGTGAGCGCCTCTTCTTGGTCATGGGTGACATACACGAAGGTGATGCCGACCTCGCGTTGGATGCGCTTCAGCTCGAACTGCATGGCGTGACGCAGCTTGAGGTCGAGCGCGCCGAGGGGCTCGTCCAGTAGAAGGGCACTTGGATAGTTCACGAGCGCCCTCGCCAGGGCGACGCGCTGTTGCTGACCACCGGAGAGCTGCGCGGGCTTGCGCTGAGCGAACTCGGTGAGACGGACGACCTCGAGCAGCTCGTCGACGCGACGCGAGACCTCGCGCTTGTCGATCTTCTGGCTGCGAGGCCCGAAGGCCACGTTGTCCCAGACGTTCATGTGCGGGAACAGCGCATAGTGCTGGAAGACGGTGTTCACGTTGCGCTTGTAAGGGGCAACCCGCGAGACGTCCTTGCCTTCGAGCCGGATCGCGCCCTCGCTCGGCGTCTCGAAACCGGCGATCATCCGCAAGGTCGTGGTCTTGCCGCACCCCGAGGGACCGAGCATCGAGAAGAACTCGCCTTGGCCGATCGTGAAGTGCGCGTCGTCGACCGCGACGAAGTCGGTGAACCTCTTCGTGACGTGGTCGATCTCTATGACAGCCGTTGCGGCGGCGGCACCGCTGTTCGCGGTCTGTTGTGCCGGGGCGTCAACGCCTGCGGCCGGGGTTCCGGTCTCGCTCAGGTATCGCCCCCCTCGGACATCTTCGGTTCGCTCCGAAGCCAGCTTCTGTCCACTGAGGACGCAGATTCGCGGATATCTGACCCTTACGCAAGCGATCCGATCGTCAGTTCACACTCCCGCAATGGAATCCCTTGCGCGCCTCGGGACGGGCGATCCATGCTTCAGGAGTACGTCTATCCACCCAGGAGCAAGCCGTGGCCTACGAGAACTTCATCGGCGGTTCGTGGAAGGCCGCGGGCAGCGGCGCCACTGACCAGGTCATCGATCCGGCAACGGGCGAGTCGATCGCCGAGGTGCCGGCGAGCGATGCCAACGATGCCGAGGCGGCGGTGGCGTCAGCCACGGAGGCTTTCACGTCCTGGGGGAAGACCACCCCGCGCGAACGCAGCGAGAAGCTGCTGGCCTTGGCCGACGCCGTCGAGAAGAACATCGACGAGCTCAAGCAACTCGAGATGCGCAACGTCGGTAAGCCAGTGTCGATCATCGACTTCGAGTTCGACCTGACCGTCGACAACCTTCGATTCTTTGCCGGCGCGGCACGTTGCATGGATACACAAGCTGCGGGCGAGTACATGGAAGACCACACGTCGATGCTGCGTCGTGATCCGTTGGGCGTCTGCGTCGGCATCGCTCCGTGGAACTATCCGCTCAACATGGCCACGTGGAAGCTCGGGCCCGCGCTGGCTGCCGGTAACACGTTCATCCTGAAGCCCTCCGAGCTCACACCGTTGACGGCGCTGAAGCTGGCCGAGCTCGCCGCAGACATCTTCCCGGCGGGCGTATTCAACGTGATCTGTGGTGACGGTGAGAGTGTCGGCGACGCGTTGGTGAAGCACCCCGGTGTGGCCATGGTGTCGCTCACGGGCGACGTCGCCACCGGCAAGCTCATCGCCAAGAACGCCGCCGACACGTTGAAACGCGTGCACCTCGAGCTGGGTGGCAAGGCTCCCGTGGTCGTCTTCGACGACGCTGACATCGACGCGCTGGTCGCGACTCTTGCGGAAGCGGCCTATTACAACTCCGGTCAGGACTGCACCGCACCGACACGTGTGATCGCCGGACCGGGCTCGTTCGACGCAGTGGTCGGTGGGCTCGGTAGCGCGGTCGCCGACATCGTCGTCGGCGATCCGAGCGACGAAGCCACTGCAGTCGGCCCGGTCATCTCGCAGGCCCAGCGCGACCGTGTCGAGGGCATGGTGACGAGGGCGGTCGACGGTGGTGCCGAGGTGGTCGTGGGTGGCAGCACGGTCGATCGTGCCGGCTTCTTCTACGCACCGACGGTGCTGGCCAACCCCGCGCAGGACAGCGAGCTCGTGCAGCGCGAGGTGTTCGGCCCGGTGATCAGCGTGCAACGGTTCAGCGACGAGGATCAAGCACTCGCGTGGGCCAACGGCGTCGACTACGGCTTGGCCGCGAGTGTGTGGACGAGCGATGTCGGACGCGCCATGCGCATGTCCCGCTCGCTGATGTTCGGCACGGTGTGGGTCAACGATCACATCCCAATCGTCTCCGAGCTCCCCCACGGCGGGTTCAAGCAGAGCGGCTACGGCAAAGACATGTCGATCTACGCGATCGAGCACTACACCGAACTCAAACACGTGATGGTGAAATTCTGATGACCGACCTCGATACCTCCAGCAGTCTCAGCTCCCGCGCGGCCGAGATAGCCGACGCCGAGACCGCGGTGTGGCTCGATCGCACCAAGGCCAGCAAGGCGCTCTACGACCGGGCGCTGGAGCACCTGCCCATGGGTGTCCCCTCGTCGTTCCAAGCCGGCGACCCCTACCCCGTGTACGTCGAGCGGGGCCAGGGCAGCCATGTCTGGGACGTCGACGGCAACGAGTACCTCGACTTCCACGGAGGCTTCGGCGTCAACGTCGTGGGCCACGCCCATCCGAGGATCGTCGAAGCGATCACCCATGCCGCCCAGACCGGTACGCATTTCGCGGCTCCGACGCCTGTCACGGTCGACTTGGCCGAAGAGCTGTGCCGCCGGTTCCAACTCGACACGGTCCGCTTCGCCAACTCCGGAACGGAAGCGACGATGGACGCGATCCGGGTTGCTCGCGCCGCGACGGGTCGCGACACCGTCGTGAAAATCGAAGGCTCGTATCACGGCCACCACGACACGGTGATGTTCTCCGTGGTACCCAACTCCGACGCCATCGGCGGACGGGACGTACCAACATCGACACCGATGTCGGCCGGCATACCCGCCGACACCGCGAAGCACACCCGGGTCGTGCCGTTCAACGACGCGCCGGCGTTCGAACGCATGCTGCAGGAGGACGGCGACGACATCGCCTGCCTGATCCTCGAACCGGTGATGATGAACATCGGCATCGTCGAACCGCAGCCCGGCTATTTGCAGGCGTTGCGCGAGATCTGCGATCGCCACGGCGTCGTGCTCATCTTCGACGAGGTGAAGTCGGGCGCGACCGTGGCCGCAGGCGGTGCCGCCGACCGGTACGGCGCTCGACCACACCTGTCCTGCTACGCCAAGGCCGTGTTCGGCGGCACGCCAGGCGCGGCGTTCGGTGGTGACGCCGCGGTCATGGACGTGATCAACAAAGGTGCGGCCCAGATGGGCACCTTCAACGGCAATCCATTGGTGGCGGCGGCCGGCCTGGCGTGCCTCACCGAAGTCATGACGCCCGACGCGTATCAGTACCTCGCCGGGCTCGGCGCTCGCATGGCCAGCGGATGCCAGAAGGCCATCGACGCCAACGGCATCCCCGCCCACACGGTCGACCTCGGCGCCAAGGGCTGCGTGTCGTTCCGCGCGGCACGGCTGACCAACTATCGCGACTTCCTGGCCACCAAACCCGAGCTGTTCGGCGCCGCGTTCCCGTGGGCGCTCAACCGGGGCATCTTCATGACTCCCGGCGACGAGGAGCAGTGGACGCTGTCGGTGCAACACACCGAAGCCGACATCGACCGCTACGTCGAGCAGTTCTCCGAGTTCTGCACCGCCCTCGCCGCCTGACCAGGCCTTTCCGAGAGCCGCACCACACCCCACCTACCCGCGTACTGCAAGAGTGCGCGCGTCAGCTGATCAGCGGCGGTCCTGGTAGCGATACCAGCGGCCGACCGCCGGCAGGTAGAGATTCCGCAGGCGCCACGCCGGGATACGCGGATGGCGCAGTTCGCTGAACGCGGGCAGAGCGGCGTCGCCGCACAGCGCTTGGGCCAAGCGAGCCCCCATCCAGGTGTTGGTCGCCACACCCGACCCGTTACATCCGGTGGCGTACCACGCCCCGTCGATCGAGCCGACGTGGGGCAGACGGTCGTAGGTGATGGCTACGTTGCCGCCCCACACGTACTCGACCTTTGTTTCGGCGAGTTGCGGATGAACGCGAACAAGTTGGTCGCCCAGGAACTCACGCGCCTGCGTCAGTGATGTGCGGGCGAACGATCGACGCCCGCCGAACGCCATTCGACCGTCGGGCGTGAGCCGCCAGTAGAAGAGGAAGTTCTTGGTGTCGACCAGCATGCGGCGACGGGGGCTCACCACGTCGGCCACCTGAGGGTCGAGCACCTCGGTCGCGATGATGAAGCTGCCGACGGGTAGCACGCTGCGCTGCAAGGACGGCAACAGCCCGTCGGCGTAGGCGTTGGTCAACACCATCACCACGCGGGCATCGATCGATCCGCGGCTCGTCACGACCCGGCGGCCCGGCCAACCGGGCCGGTGCTCGATGGCCAACGCTGCGGTGTGGTCGTGTACGTCCGCGCCAGCTTCGAGAGCTCGACGCACCAAGCCTCGGTGAAACGCCGCCGGCTGCAACCCACCGGTGCGTTCGAGGACGACACCGCCGTAGAACTCGGTCGAGCCGATCTCCTCGGACAGCTGATCGCGGGGGACGTACCACGCGCCCTCGCCGAGCTCGGTCCCGTGCTCGCGGGCCATCGCCTGGAGCGCAGGGACGTGGCGGGGCGAATGGGCGAGGTAGAGCTGACCCGTCCGCTGGTACGCGCAATCGATTCCGTCGTCGCCGACCAACGCTTCGACGTGATCGAAGGCCTCGTTCACCTCGGCATACATCCGGCGGCCCACCGGTCCGTACTCGCGCTCGAGGGCGCGCGGTCCCGCCTTGAGCTCGGGGATCACCATGCCGCCGTTGCGGGTCGAGGCCAGCCAGCCGACCGCCTCCTTCTCGACCACCACGACGTGTTGGCCTTGCGTGGCCAGCTCGTGCGCCGCCGCCATGCCGGCGTAGCCCCCACCGATCACGACCACATCGGCGGAGCTGGGTAGAGGCGCCTCGGGCAACTCGAGCGGCGGGGCCTGCACCTGCCAGAGCACGCGCTCGGCGTAGTGCTTCGACAACCGCAGCCCGGCCACGTTGGGAAGCTAGCAACGATCCGCTTGACTACGAGCGGCCTGTGCCGTGGAATCAGTGGCACGAACCCGGTTCGGCGAGCGATTCGCTTGTCGAATCCTTACACGGAGACCGATAGCTCGTGCCCGAGCACGCTGACCTGCTCGCCCGCCACCGCCGAGTCCTGCCGTCCTGGCTCGCCCTCTACTACGACGAACCCATCGCCCTCTCCTCGGGCGAGGGCCGTTACGTCACCGACGCCGAGGGCAACACGTACCTCGACTTCTTCGCCGGAATCCTCACGACGATGACCGGGTACAACGTGCCCGAGGTCGTCGAGGCGATCCGCGAGCAAGCCGGGCGCATGCTGCACACCTCGACGCTGTATCTGATCGAGCCGCAGATCGAACTGGCCGAGCGACTCGCAGAGTTGTCGAACATTCCCGACGCCAAGGTCTTCTTCACGACATCGGGGTCGGAAGCGAACGAAGCCGCGCTGCTACTCGCATCGAACTACCGCAAGAGCAATCAGGTGTTGGCGTTGCGCAACAGCTATCACGGTCGTTCGTTTGCAACGATCGGCATCACCGGTAACCGAGGCTGGTCGGCATCGAGTCTCACACCCTTCAACGTGCAGTACGTGCAGAACGGCTATCGCTTCCGCAGCCCGTTCCGCGACCTCGACGACGATGCGTTCACGGCCGCAATCGCCGACGACCTGCGCGACGTGATCGACACGACGACATCGGGTGATGTCGCCTGCCTGATCGCCGAGCCCATTCAAGGGGTGGGCGGTTTCACCATTCCACCCGACGGCATGTTCGGCGCCATGAAGAAGGTGCTCGACGAAACGGGCATCCTCTTCATCAGCGACGAAGTACAGACCGGCTGGGGCCGCACCGGCGATCATTTCTGGGGTTACCAGGCGCACGGCGTCGTTCCCGACCTGCTCACCTTCGCCAAGGGCTTGGGCAACGGATTGTCGATGGCTGGTGTGATCGCGCGGGGCGAGATCATGGATTGCCTGCAGGCCAATTCGATCTCGACGTTCGGCGGCAATCCGCTGGTGTGCGCGGGTTCGCTGGCCAACCTCCAGTACCTGCTCGATCACGACCTGCAGGCCAATGCCCGGGCACGGGGTCGCCAGTTGCTCGACCTGATCACACCGTTGACCGACGAGCTCGACCTGATCGGCGAGGTACGCGGGCGCGGGCTGATGCTCGGTGTCGAGCTGGTGGGATCCGACGGTCGCACACCCGATCCCGGTGCCGCGAGCGCGGTGCTCGAAAGTTGCAAGACCGCGGGCTTGCTCGTCGGCAAGGGTGGTCTGTTCGGGAACTGCATCCGCATCGCACCTCCCCTCTCGATCACTGCCGACGAGATCGACACGGGTGCCGCGATCCTGACCGACGCCCTTCGCTCGGTTGACGGCGGCGGTGCGCAGTGAGCCAAGCAATGATCACGCACTGGGTCGACGGCAAACCGTGGGACGGTACGTCTGAGCGCACCAGCC
Organism: uncultured Iamiaceae bacterium; assembly: GCA_963778895.1. Classification (GTDB taxonomy): domain Bacteria; phylum Actinomycetota; class Acidimicrobiia; order Acidimicrobiales; family Acidimicrobilacustridaceae; genus CAVZVZ01. Next base: position 66,808 of record CAVZVZ010000008.1, on the reverse strand, counting down.
CCGTGTTCAACCCCGCGACGGGCAACGTCGCCACGCATGTCCGGCTCGCTTCCGAAGCCGACGTCGACGCCGCAGTTGCGACCGCTCGTGCGGCCTTCCCGGAATGGCGTAGGGCTTCCCTCACCAAGCGCGCATCGGTGCTCTTCGCGTTCCGCGAGCTCGTGAGTCAACACCGGGACGATCTGGCGCGACTCATCACCGCGCAGCACGGCAAAGTGCACGCCGACGCACTCGGCGAGGTCGGTCGGGGTCTCGAGGTCGTCGACTTCGCGTGCGGCCTGCCGCATCTGCTCAAGGGCGGCTACAGCGAGCAAGTGTCGACCGACGTCGACGTGTTCTCGATCCGCCAGCCCGTCGGCGTGTGCGCGGGCATCACCCCGTTCAACTTCCCCGCCATGGTCCCCATGTGGATGTTTCCCGTGGCCATTGCGTGTGGCAACGCGTTCATCCTCAAGCCATCGGAGCGCGATCCGAGCGCGTCGATCATGCTCGCCGAGCTGTGGACCGAAGCCGGGCTGCCCTCGGGCGTCTTCTCGGTCGTTCACGGTGACCAGGAAGCCGTCAACGCGCTGCTGACCCACCCTGATGTCGACGCCGTGAGCTTCGTGGGGTCGACGCCGATCGCACGCCATGTGTACGAGACGGCGGCCAACGCCGGCAAGCGAGTGCAGGCGTTGGGCGGCGCCAAGAACCACATGATCGTGTTGCCCGATGCCGACCTCGAGCAGGCCGCCGACGCCGCGGTGAGCGTGGGGTACGGATCTGCCGGCGAACGATGCATGGCGATCTCGGTCGTCGTGGCCGTCGATCCGATCGGCGACGAACTGGTCGACAAGATCGCCGGCCGCATCCCCGATCTCAAGATCGGCGACGGTTCGGAACCCGGGGTCGACATGGGTCCACTGGTGACCGAAGCCCATCGCGATCGTGTGGCGTCCTACGTCGCCCAGGGCGCCGAAGAGGGCGCCACGCTGGTGGTCGACGGTCGGGGCCTCACGGTCGACGACCGCCCGGACGGCTTCTGGCTCGGACCAACGCTCATCGATCATGTGCAGACCGACATGACCGTCTATCGCGACGAGATCTTCGGCCCGGTGCTCACGGTGGTGCGGGCGGGCTCGTACGACGAAGCCGTCAGCCTCGTCAACGAGAACGCCTTCGGCAATGGTGTCGCTCTGTTCACCCGGGACGGTGGTGCGGCCCGGCGCTTCCAGTTCGAGATCGAGGCCGGCATGGTGGGCATCAACGTGCCGATCCCGGTGCCCATGGCCTATTACTCGTTCGGTGGGTGGAACGACTCGCTGTTCGGCGACACACACATGCACGGAACCGAGGGCATTCACTTCTACACACGGGGCAAAGTGGTTACGAGCCGATGGGCCGACCCCGAAACCCGCGGCCCCGATCTCGGCTTCCCCACCCACACCTGAGCCCACACCCAGACCGAGGAAAACATGGCCAGCAACGTGACTCCGATGCGCATCGGCGATCAACGTGTCGTCACCGACGCCGCCAACGACGTGCACTCGCCCTACGACGGATCGGTGGTCGGCGCGGTGCCGACCGCGACCGAGGCGCACATCGACGACGCCGTCGCCATCGCTCTGGAGCGCCACAAGGCCGGCGATCTACCAATCCACGAGCGCGCCGCGATCCTCGACCGGGCGGCCGCCGCGCTCCTCGAGCGCCAGGAGGAGTTCGCCCGCTCGATCACCGCCGAGTCGGCCAAACCGATCAAGACCGCCCGCGTCGAGGCCGCACGCGCCGTCGACACCTTCCGCTTCTCGGCTGCGGTAGCTCGCACGATCACGGGTGAGACGATCCCGCTCGAAGCCAGCTCCGCCGGCATGGGCAAGTTCGGGTTCGTGCTGCGGGTGCCGATCGGCGTCGTCGGGGCGATCAGCCCCTTCAACTTCCCGCTCAACCTGGTGTCGCACAAGGTCGCGCCGGCGATCGCGGCCGGCTGCCCCGTCGTCCTCAAGCCGGCGTCGGCCACACCCTTGACCGCGCTGAAGCTCGCCGGGCTGCTGATCGACGACTGCGGACTGCCACCGGGATGGCTCAACGTCGTCACCGCACCGGGGCGCGTCGCCAATCGACTGGTCGAGCATCCCGATGTCGCCATGATCACCTTCACCGGCTCGCCGCCGGTCGGCTGGGGCATCCGTGAGCGAGCCGCCCGCAAGAAGGTGAGCCTGGAGCTGGGCAACAACTCCCCCGTCATCATCGAGCCCGATGCCGACTGGAAGAGCGCGGCACCCAAGATCGCGGTCGGAGGCTATTCATTCGCCGGCCAATCGTGCATCTCGGTGCAGCGCGTGTTCGTGCAGTCGTCGATCGTCGATCAGTTCACCGAGGCATTGGTGGCCGAGGTCGAGGCGTTGGTCGTCGGCGATCCGAGCGACGACAGTACCGATGTGAGCGCCCTGATCGACAGCGGCGAGACCGAACGGGTGAAGGGCTGGGTCGACGAGGCCGTGGCGCAAGGCGCCGAACTCCGTACCGGCGGCGACCTGACGCCCGCAGGTGTGTTGCGACCGACGGTGTTGGCCAACGTGCGACCCGACATGGAGGTGTGCCGTAACGAGGTGTTCGGCCCCGTGGTCGGCATCCAGGCCTACGACCGTTACGAGGAAGCATTAGAGCTGGCCAACGACACCCGCTACGGCTTGCAGGCCGGTGTGTTCACGTCGGACCTGAGCAAGGCTCTACAGGCCGGTCGCGTGCTCGACTTCGGTGGCGTGATCGTCAACGAAGTCCCGACATGGCGGGCCGACCAGATGCCCTACGGCGGAGTGCGCGACAGCGGCAACACCCGCGAAGGCCCGCCCTACACCGTCCGCGAGATGACCGAAGAGCGCCTGGTGGTCTTCCAGGGCTGAGGTCGCGCTCGATCAGCTGGTGATGATCGCCACGACGGTGCCGCGCTTCACGACGGTGCCGGAAGCCGGGTTGGTACCCGTGACGGGATTGGCGGGCGAGCCCTGCGTACCGCTCACCTGAAGCCCCGCGGACTGCAGAACCTGGGCGGCATCGGCCGCCGTGCGGCCCCTGACGTCGGGAACCTTCACGGTGATCGGTACGGCCACGACGAGCGTGACCGTCGATCCCTTGGCGACCTGCGTGCCCTCACGGGGATCGGAATCCATCAACGATCCTTCGGGTGCGTCCTCGGTCGGCTGCGGACGGCGTCGTGACGTTCAGTTGCAGCGCCTCGAGTTTCTGACGCGCTTGATCGACGGTGAGCCCGCTGAGATCGGGGATGGTGCGCGGTGCGGGACCGGCCGACACGACGAGGGGAACCGCACTGCCTTTCGGCATCTGCGGGAGTAGATCGGGACCGAGTGCGAGCACGACATCAGCGCCTGCCTCCTCATCGAACTGCTTGGTCACCTCACCAAGGGAAAACCCTGCGGCGGCGAGCTCGGCCGTGGCATCGGTCAACGGCTTGCCCACCATGTCCGGCGGCAACGGCACGAGCGGCGGCCCGAGCGAAACGGTGAGCGCGAGAACGCCACCTTCCTTGAGGTGGGTACCCGACGCGGGATCCTGGCTGAGGATCTGACCGGGCACCGTGCCATCGGCTCGGGTCTCGGTGCGCTCGACCGTCCACTGGCCGTCGGCGATGAGCGGCGCGGCGTCGGCCTCGGTCTGATTGACGAGATCGGGCACCACATGGGTGACCTCGCGCACGTTGTCGTACCAGTAGGCCCAACCGCCGGTCGCGGCGCCACCGACCAGGAGCACGGCGACGAGGATCCACGGCCAGCGGCGGCGCTTGCCGCCGCGAGCCATCTTGTCGACCGCTCTTTTGTCCCTACGGCGCGCCTTCTTGGCGGCCCGACGCTCGGATCGCGTACCGGTGGCGGGCGCCGGAACCTCGTTGCCCTTGCGGTCGATGTAGCGGATCTCGGGTTGGGCTTCGCCCTCTTCGATGATGGTGATGCCGTCGGTGGTGGTTCCCGGAGGGGCCCGCATGATGTCGGGCTCGGAATCGCCGACGAGCGCACGTTCGGAGATGAACTGCGTGGTGGGATCACGATCTTCGAGATCGAGGATCTCGGTCGGCATCGCACCGGCCAACGGCAGCGGATCCGGTCGATCGAGGGCGTTGGCCGCTTTCATGAGCAGCGCCGCGAATTCGGCCGCGTCGGGACGCGACGTCGGGTCGGCCCGACCGGCAGCCTCGAGCGGCTCGCGCAACGGACCAAGTGATTCGGGGACCGGAACAGACCGCTCGACGCGGGCCATCAGCGTGCCGAGTGTGGTGTCGGCCGAGAAGGGCACGTCGCCGGTTACGGCCTCGATCAGCGTCAACCCGAGGGAGTACACGTCGCTCTTACCGTCGAGCGTCGCGCCGCGTGCCTGTTCCGGCGATGCGTAGCGTGCGGTGCCCAGCACCGCGCCCATGGGCTCGGTCCACGCCGCTTCGGCCAGCGCTCGGGCCAGTCCGAAGTCGGCGATGCGCAGTCGGCCGTCCTCGTCGAACAAGAGGTTTGCCGGCTTGATGTCGCGATGGACGAAGCCGCGCCGATGGGCGTACTCGAGCCCGCGGGCAGCCTCGACACCGACCAACAGGGTCTGGGCCGTGGTGAGCTGGCGACCGAGATCGAGCATGCTCCGCAAGCTGCCGCCGCCGAGGTATTCGGTGACCAGGTAGGGCACATCACCCTGGCCCCAGTCGTAGACCGACATGATGTGGGGGTGATTGAGCGCCGCCGCGGCCCGGGCCTCGGCGTGGAAGCGCTTGAGGAACGCGGCATCGTCGGCCAAGGCGTCGTGCAGGATCTTCACCGCGACGCGACGACGCAACGTCACGTCGTCTGCGAGATACACCGACGCGGACGCTCCGGTGCCGATGGGCGCGATCAGTCGATAGCGCCCGCCGAGCACCTGACCGACACGGTCGACCAAGCGGGAAATGGCCACGCTGACAAGGTAGTAGTTACACCGGTGGGATTCGCGAATGCCGTGGTGAAGCGGCCGCGCTGGGCGGTGGACCGAACCCGTCGACTGACGCATCCGCCGCGCCAACGGCCAGAATGGCCGGCGTGAGCATGTCCGACACCCCGTCCACCCCGCCGACGGCCGGCAAGCCGCAATACCCCCGTTGGATCTGGGTGTTCGGCCTGGTCGTGATCATCGTCGTCGGCGGGGCGATCACCGCCCTGGTGTTCGTGAGCGAGGACAGCAACAACGACGTACACGATGCGGCGATCGAGCAGTTCATCCCGGTCGATGGCAACAAGATCTTCCAGCAGGACCACGTGGGAGTCGACCTCGCCCCCGGCTACGACGGCACCCTCGCCCTCAACGGCGTCGCGATCCCCGACGACGAGCTCGAAAAGACCCCCGCGCTGAACCTGGTGCTGTTCACTCCCGGCCCGGGCAAGGCCGTCCAGGCGTACTCCGAGGGTCAGAACTGTGCGCTCGTGACGTTCTGGCAGATCAAGGACGGCCCGGGCATCGCTACGAGCCGCAGCTGGTGCTTCAGCGTGCTGTGACGCTCGTGTCGCCGCCGAGCAGCTGATCCAGCTCGGCCAGCGCACCGGCCGGGTCGGTCTCGACCAGGATGCCGAACATGCCCACGCGGCGCGCCGCCTCGACATTGCCGAGGTAGTCGTCGAGGAACACACTGCGCGTGGGATCGATCCCGCCCAGCTCGGCCAGCGCGAGCTCGAAGATACGAGGATCGGGCTTGCGCACCCCCACCTCGCTCGAGTCGATCACGGCATCGAACAGCTCGTCGAGCGGCACCATCGGGCGCCAGAACTCACGGAACTCGAGAATGTTGTTCGTGACGAGCGCAGTGCGATAGCCGTCGGCGCGCAACCGGCGAGTACGTTCGATCACCGAGGTGCGCGGGCCGCCGTCGCTCGCCATGTACTTCAACATGTCGAACAGATCGACCTCGAGACCGGCCGCGCGCCCGGCCTCGGTGATCGAACGACGCGCCGTGTCGAGATCGAGCTCACCGCGCTCGCACCGATGCCACACATGATCGTTGTCCTCGTCGTAGGACCCGAACACGATCCCGAGAACGTCGTCGATCGGCGCGCCCATGTCGGCGCCCATCGCCCGAACTGCCTCGAACGGCGAGTCCGTGAAGACGCCGCCGAAGTCGAGCAGTACAGCATCGATAGGGCGGGGGTCGATCGCGTCGGAACTCACGAGGGCACCTCTCCGGTCTGTAGCAAGGCCTCGAAGCCTGCCTCGTCGAGGATCGGCACACCAAGTTGCTCGGCCTTCGTGAGCTTGGACGCGCCCGGCCCTTCGCCCACAACCACAGCAGTGGTCTTCTTCGACACGCTGCCCGGCGACTTGCCCCCGTGCGCCTTGATGACTTCCTCGACGCGCTCACGACTGAAGTTCTCGAGGGTGCCAGTGACGACTACGGACAGGCCCGCCAATGTCTGAGGCACGTCCTCGACCTCGGGACCCTCGAAGTTCACCCCCGCCTCACGGAGCTTCTCGATGACCTCGCGATTCTCTTCGTCGGCAAACCAGGCATGGACGCTCGTAGCGATGATCGGTCCGATGCCCTCGACCGCACCGACGTCGTCGGCCGACGCATCGAGTAGCGCGTCGACATGCCCGAAGTGCCGGGCGATCGTCTCGGCCCCTGCCGGGCCGAGATGCCGGATGTTCAAACCAACCAGCAGGTTGTTCAACGGCCGGGTCTTCGAGGCCTCGATCGCGTCGCGCAGGTTCGTGATGGAGATTTCGCCGAACCCTTCGAGCTCACGCAGCTTGTCGTAGTCGAGGAAGTACACGTCGGCGACGTCGTGCACCATGTCGAGCTCGCGGAACAGCCTGACAGTGCGCTCACCGAGACCTTCGATGTCCATGGCGCCGCGGGAGGCGAAGTGCTCGATCGCGCCGGCGACGCGCGCCGGGCAGACCAGGTTCGGACACCGCCAGTCGGCTTCGCCCTCCTCGCGCTCGAACGGCGTACCGCAGACCGGGCACTTCTTCGGGAACTTCCAGACCTTCAAACCCTTCTTCGGTCGCTCGGACAGCACGGGCCCGACGACCTCGGGGATCACATCGCCCGCCTTGCGCACGATCACGATGTCGCCGGGGCGGACGTCTTTGACCTTCACCTGCTCTTCGTTGTGCAGGGTGGCGACACCGACGGTCGAGCCACCGACGAACACGGGCTCGAGCATGGCGAACGGTGTGGCGCGGCCAGTACGACCGATCGACACCATGATGTCCTTGAGCAACGTGGTGCGTTCCTCGGGCGGGAACTTGTACGCGATCGCCCACCTGGGCGCCTTGCTGGTCTCGCCCAACGCCGGGCGCAATGCCAAGTCGTCGACCTTCAGCACCACGCCGTCGACCTCGTACGCAAGATCGTGGCGGCGTTCCTGCCACCGCTGGCAGAACGTGTAGGCCTCGGGGAGGTCGTGCACGAGCGTGATCTCGGGGTTCACCGGGAAACCGAGCTCCTGCAGCCATTGCAACGTCTCGTGGTGGCTCGTGAGCGGCGGACCACCCCCGACCTCACCGAGCTGGTAGCTCCAGAACGCGAGCTCCCGGCTGGCGGTGATGGAGGCATCCTTCTGGCGGAGCGAGCCCGCCGCGGTGTTGCGTGGGTTGGCATAGGTGCGCAGACCCGCCTCGATCTGGGCGTCGTTGATGCGCTTGAACACTTCGATGGGCATGTAGATCTCGCCACGCACCTCGACGACCGGTGGCGCGCCCTTCGGCAAGCGCTTGGGCACCACCGCGATGGCCTCGACGTTGGGTGTGACGTCCTCGCCGACTCGGCCGTCGCCTCGGGTGGCGGCGTGCACCAACCGACCGCGTTCGTAGCGCAATGAGATCGCCAGACCGTCGATCTTCAGCTCGGCAACGAGATCGACCTTCGTGTCGGCGTCGACAGCTGCGAGCCGGCGCTCGAGCCGGCCGCCCCACGCCGTCAACTCGTCCAAGTCGAACGCGTTGTCGAGCGACATCATCGGCACGCTGTGCCGCACCGGAGCGAAGGTGGCCGACCCGCCGACGCGCCGGGTCGGCGAGTCGACGGTGATCAGATCGGGGAACTCGTCCTCGAGAGCTCGGAGCTCTCGGACCAACAGGTCGTAGTCGGCGTCAGGGATCTCGGGCGCGTCGTTCTCGAAGTAGAGCGCGTTGTGATGACGGATCGCCTCGCGTAGCTCTTCGACGCGCTCGGCAGGATCCTTCGACGGCACGGCGGCATCGTATCGGCGCCCTGAGACACCCGAACCTGCCGCGCAAAAGCGCGCAACGACGCGCTTTCGCGCGGCAGGTTCGGGTGGGGGGGGTGGGTCAGGCGCCGACGGAGAGGCGGGCACCGATCGCTTGATCGTGCAGCCGCTCGGCGATGCGCGACGCGAACTCCATAACCTGCTCGGCCTGGGTCACGCCGTGGGTGGCGAGACCACATGCCGGCGTGATGAGCGCCTGAGTACGCAGGCGAGCCGGGTCGCAACCGGCACCGACGAGGTCGCACCACAGCAGCGACAGCTGCCGCCACAGTCGATCGACGGTCGACCCGACCGGGCGATCGGTCGGCACGGCACCCCAAGCGATCCAGCCACCGCGTTCGAGGTAGTCGGCGAGCGTGCCGCCGGCCAGCTCGGCGCGGCCACCGTCGACGGGAAGCGAGAGGATCTGCGGGCCCGACTGCAGCAGCAACTTCCAGTCGGCCGCACCACAGCAGTGCAGTCCGGCGGTCGCACGCGTCTCGATGTCGGCGAGCGTGCCCGACACGAGGTCGACCGCTTCGAGCGGACCGATCGGGAACGTGCGCTCGGTGAGCGCGACGAGCGACGGCTCGTCGACGAACACCACCAGATGCGACTGCGGCACTCGCTGCTCGACCAAGTCGAGCAGGGCGCGGGCCCGGGCGCGGGTCGTCGCGCCGGCTACCCGGAACGCAAGGTCGGTGTCGAGGCCGGCAGCATGAAGGGCGACGCCGAGCGTCACCGGACCGGTGAGCGAGACCTTGATCGGTCCGGTGTTGTCGGCGACGGCCGTGAGGAAGGCACGCAGGCCGACGTACGCGTCCGAACTGAAGAACGGATCGAGCAACGGCGCGTCGGGATCGATGTTGCGCTCCTCGAACACCAAGGAGCCGTCGGGGTTGACGTCGATGCCGGCGATGCCCGACGCCGCCTGGGCGACCATGCCCTCTCGGCGGGATCGGGCGGGGAGCGAAGGAGCGAAGGGCAGGCGAGGCGCATGGCGTAGCGCGAACTCGACGGCTTCGCCCGGATCGCAGTGCGGCAAGCTGCCGATGCCCGTCGAGAGGCCCACAGGCAGCGGAACTACCCGCTCATCTGCCATGTGAAACCCCCCTGAAGATCGTCAGCCACCCGCCTGCTCATCTCTTGAATAGCGACAAGCACGTTGCGTGAGCAAATCTCAGCAGGTGGGCACCGCACGCACGTGGATCACCAACTGGGGCTTCGCCGTCGTCTGGGCGGTCCAGCCGGTCGTGGCCGGACCGGCTTTCGGTGACTCCCTGGCCTCCCGATCGCCCCTGTTTCGCACCAGCGTCGGCCTCGGTCTCTGGATGATCTGGGCGGTCGTGCTCGTGGGCGCGCTCATCCCCCGCACCGCGACGCTGACGCTGATCCGGATCGTGGCTCCCGCCGCGATTGTGGCCGCGGGCTGGGCGGCGCTGGCCACTCCAGACCCGGACTGGCTCGACGGTCTCGCCCTGGCCAGCACCGCTCTCGCCGTCGTCGTCGCCTTCGCGCCCTCGACCGGTGAGCGTTACGTGAACGGCTCGGCCTACGGACCGGAGAAGCGATTCCCGTTGCGAGCTCCGGGCGTCGTGGTGCTCGGTCTGGTCGAGGCCGTGTGGGCGGTCGTGGTGGCCGGTGCACTGGCCGGCCCGCTGCTGCTCGCGACCGAGCAGTGGTTCGCGGCCGCGGTCGCGCTCGTGATCGGCTGGCCCTTGGCGGCCTTCGGCGCACGGGCCCTGCACCGGCTGGCCCGACGTTGGCTGGTGTTCGTGCCGGCGGGGCTCGCGCTCGTCGATCCCGTGACGCTGACCGACTCGGTGTCGATGACCCGCGGAGCGATCGCGTCGATCGGTCCCGCGCCCGCCGACACCGCCGCGGAAGACCTCACCGCAGGATCGCTCGGACTGGCGATCGAAATCACCTTCACCGCACCGCACACGATCGTTCCGCTCCCGACGCGAAACGAAAAGCCGGCCGACCAGCTCGTCGATGCGCTGTTGTTCACCGCCACCCGTCCGGGCCACGTGCTGCGCGAAGCGCGCCAACGCAACCTACGGGTCGCCTCAGATATCTAGCACGACGAGGCCGCCGCCGAGCACGACGTCGCCGTCGTACACCACCACGCTCTGACCGGGGGCCACCCGACGCTCGGGCCGGTCCCAATGAATGGTGACCGTTCCGTCGCCGGCAACCGGTTCGACGCGAGCAGCGCGCGGAGTGCCGTGCGCGCGGCACTGAACCAACGCGGCGCCGACACGCGGTTCCCCCACCCACGTCACCTGTTCGATGCGCAGCTCATCCGAGCGCAGGTCGTCAGCATCGCCCACCGTGACCGTGGCGCTCGCCACGTCGACGGCGACGGCGTACCGCGGCGCGGCCGAGCCGGCGACTCCGAGACCCTTGCGCTGGCCGATCGTCACGAGCTCGACAGCGTCGACGGAACCGACGTCGGCACCTCGCGTGTCGACGACGCGACCCGGCCGTAGTTCGAGCCGCTCTCGCAGGAACCGCTCACGGCCGTCGCGCACCGTGATGAAGCAGACGTCCTGGCTGTCGGGCTTGGTGGCGGTCCGCAATCCAAGCGCCGCGGCCTCGGTACGAACCTCGTCCTTCGTCGAGCCACCGATCGGGAGCAGCACTCGGTCGAGCTGACCGGTGGACAACATGTAGAGCACGTAGCTCTGGTCCTTCTGCGGATCGGCACCCCGGGCGATGCGGCGCTCGCCTGGTGCACCGACGACGCGTGCGTGGTGACCGGTCGCGACGGCGTCGAAGCCCAAGGCCTCGGCTCGCGCCAGCAGCCGATCGAACTTGAGATGGCGATTGCACTCGATGCACGGGTTCGGCGTACGTCCTTGCGCGTGCGCCGCGACGTACGGCCCGACCACATCGCGTGCGAAGTCGTCGCCGAAGTTGAACACCAGATGGTCGACGCCGAGTTGTTGCGCGGCACGACGCGCGTCGTCGACGTCGGACACCGAGCAGCACCCGGTGTCGCTGTCGCCACCCCACAGCTTCATGGTCACACCCACCACCTCGTGGCCCGCGGCCACCAGTCGGGCCGCAGCCACCGATGAGTCCACGCCGCCCGACATGGCCGCCAGCACCTTCACGGTGCGGTGCCGATCGGCGCCGCGAAGGCGCGCAGTCGCTCGACGGCAGCCGGTACCACTTCGAGCGCGAGATCGACGTCGGCCGCGGTGCTGTCATAGCCGAGTGACAACCGCAACGAACCCTTGGCGAGGTCATCGGACACTCCCATGGCCGTGAGGACGTGCGAGACCTCCATCGCACCGCTCGAACACGACGAGGCCGCGGACGCGAAAACCCCGCGCTTTTCGAGCAAGTACAGCAGCGCTTCGCTCTCGACTCCGTCGATGCAGAGGTGGCAGATACCTGCCGTTTTCGGCGAGTCCGCCGCCGTGACCGTCGCGCCAGGAACGGCGTCGACCAGGCCGAGCGCCAACCGATCGCGTTGCTCGCGCACCACGGCGACCGTGCGATCGCGTGTTTCGACTGTGACGCGGGCCGCGGCCGCCATGGCCACGATCGCGGGAACGTTGTGCGTGCCACTACGCCGATCGCGCTCCTGACCCCCACCGAGCTGGCGCGCCGCGAGCTCGACACCGTTGCGCACGACCAGGGCGCCCGCACCCTTGGGTCCGCCGAACTTGTGCGCGCTGATCGAGATGAGATCGGCCGGCCCACACAGCCCGGCCACGTCGAGCCAACTGAACCCTTGCACCGCATCGGTGTGCAGCACCGCGTTGGGGGCGTGCTCCCGCACGACGCGAGCTACCTCGGCGAGCGGTTGGATCGTGCCGATCTCGTTGTTCGCGAGCATCACCGACACGAGAGTGGTTTCGCGGTCGAGCGCGGCCTCGAGCGCAGCGAGATCGATCACCCCACCGGGATCGACCGCTATCACCCGACCGCGACGCGATTCGACCGGGTCGAGAACCGCATGGTGCTCGATCGCCGAGCACACGATCACACCGGCCCGCAGGTCGTGCCGGCCCAGCACCGCGAGGTTGTCGGCCTCGGTACCCCCGCTCGTGAACACGACCTCGCCGGGATCGGCACCGAGCACCTCGGCCACGACGTCACGGGCCTCGTCGATCGCTCGACGCGCGTCGCGCGCGAGCAGGTGAGCCCCCGAGGGGTTCGCGAACCGCTCGGACAGGAACGGAAGCATGGCCTCGATGGCTTCGGGTCGCATCGGCGTCGTCGCCGCAGAGTCGAGGTAGCCGAGCACCAGACCAGGCTACGGCCGTGGACGCGGGTCGCCTATCGGGGCGGCTCCCCCACGTCTCGCAGTGTCACTCACCTCGTGTCAGGTCACCCCGCGCCAGCCCGGCGGAGGCTGAGGCGGCCCGATGGGAGAGCCGTAGGTGCCGGGAGCGCGAGCCATCGGCACCGGCCCCCCATAGCGGTGCTGATAGGCCGACGCGACGCACACCAGGAACAGCTCGGGCGAAACCTGAGGTGGCGGCGTGTGACGCATCAGTACCGCCGTCGGGTTGGCGAGCCGCACCGCCAATGCGGCCCGTGCCGGCCAGGAGAGTTGCAGAACCCGCATCAAGAAGCTGCGGATGATCGAGTACTGCTCGGCGGAGAGCGGTGTGACGTCGAGCGACGCGACATAGGCCTCGTACCCCGGCGGCGTCGGGAAGCTCACCGCGACACCCGGCCCCGCTGCCGACCGCTCGCGGAGCACGATCGTGCCCGCTACGAGATCGCCCACGCGTTGGTTACGGGTCGTGCAGACCATCGACACGATCGCGATCGAACCGAGGAAGATCCAGATCTCCACCAGCCCGAAGATGCCGCGGATCGCGGCGTGACGGAACCGGATCGGGCCTCCTTCGCTCGTCACGACGCGTACGCCCATGGCCGCCTTACCGAGGGTGCGACCGTTCCAGAGCGTCTCCATCGCGATCGGATAGCCGACGAGTATCAAGAACGTCATCACGAGCGTGAGGACCAACGCGGTGGTTTGCCCGAGGTTGATGCCGCCGGTGGACGCCAGCGACGCCACGAGCGACAGTGCGATCAGCGCGGCGACCTGTACCAACAAGTCGAGGATCTCGGCGACGACGCGCGAGCCGACACCTGCGGTGTCGAACTCCAGTAGAACCGCCTCGGGGGTGACGACGCCTGAGGGTTGCGCGGTGGTCATCGAGTGCTGCCTTCCGTCGTTGCCCGATCGGAGCCGCGTGCGACCACTACCGTAACTTCGGCGTGGACATCGACGGATACATCGCCCGCAACGAAGCGGACTGGCGCCGCCTCGACGAGCTCACTCGCCGGGCCCGCCGCTCGATCGCCGCGTTGCAGCCGAACGAGCTCGACGAGCTGATCCAGCGGTACCAGCAAGTGTCAGCCCAGCTGTCGTACGTCCGCACCAACTTCCGCGACCCCACCCTCACGGCCCGACTGACCCGACTGGTGGCCTCGGCCTCCGGTGTGATCTACGGCAAGCGGGCCCGTTCGCTACACGTGCTCCGGACGTTCTTCACGATCTCGTTCCCCGCAGCCGTCTGGTTCCAGCGCCGAGCGATCGGCATCGCGGCCGTGCTGTTCGTCGTACCCACGGTGGTCGTGTGCGTGTGGTTGCTCAACGACCACGTCGCCCTCGACGCCTCGGCAAGTCCCGCGCAGCGCCAGCACTACGTCGACGACCAGTTCGAGCAGTACTACTCCGAGCAACCCTCGGCCCAGTTCTTCACCAAGGTCACGACGAACAACATTCAGGTCGCGTTCATCGCGTTCGCGCTGGGCTCGTTGTGGTGTGTACCCGGCGCGCTGATCTTGGTGGTCAACGCGGTGGGGCTCGGAGAAGCGGCGGCGTGGATGATCAGCGAGGGTGACACGCTGCGCTTCTTCGGGCTCATCCTTCCGCACGGTGCGCTCGAGATCACCTCGATCGTTGTGGCCGCGGGGGCGGGCCTCGCCATCGGCTGGGCGCTGATCGCGCCCGGCGATCGAACGCGCACTCAGGCGCTCACCGAGGAGGGACGGCGAGCCGTCGTCATCGTGCTCGGGTTGATGGCGACGTTCACGGTGGCCGGGCTCATCGAGGGCTTCGTCACGGGCAGCGGGCTGCACCCACTGCTTCGCGTCGCGCTCGGACTCGTCGTGTGGACCGGGTTCCTGAGCTACATCTGGGTGTTCGGCCGGGCGGCTGCGACACAGGGCTACACCGGTGCTCTCGGCGAGATCGAGCGCCGGCCGGTGGTTGAACGCGAAGGAGCGCCGCTCGATCGAGCGGCGCTCCCCCAGTAACGCCAGGACCTACGCCACGTTGCGTAGGGACCGACGGTGCTCACCCAGCGTCTCGTCGGCCGTTGCCGAATCGTGCGTCAGGTAACGGAAGATCGCACGCCATGCGGACGTGAGACCCGCGACGACGAGACCCGTCGCGGCGAGCGCGAGGTTCTCGTTGCGCAACTCGATGCCCCAACCGGAGAACATCGAGAAGTCGAGCGCCCACACACCGCCGATGGCGACGACAAAGGTGAGCAGCGAACGCATCACACCTCGATCGTCCGATGGTACGAAGTCGACGATGAAGTCGACGAGCTTCACGGTTGCGAGCGCGAGCAGAGCAATGACAGCGAACTGGTACATGGACGCCTCCTTTAGGCCACGTGCCGTGCAGTCGCGAGCACCATTGCCCGGACCAGCAACGCATTGGACGTCGACCCGGTGGACAGGGTTACGCGTGCGCTGTGACGATTGTGTGGCGCCTTTGTGTCGAAACGCTCGAAGAGTCGTCGCCGTTCGAGGTCAGAGCGTGCCAGTGGCCTTCACACGCAGATATGCGTCGGCCAAGCGCGTCGCCATGCGACCAGGCGCATCGTCGACCACGGTCGCGCCCATGCCGCGCAGGCGCGACGCGGTGCGGCGTCGTTCGTCGAGCGCGCTCACCGCGGCCGCTTGGCGGTAGGCCTCAGTGGCGGTCTCCACCGGTGCAGTGGCCCACCGGACGACTTCGGGATCCTGCACGGTCGCGATGACCACGACGTGGTTGCGGACGATCAGTGGCAACGCGGGCAACAGGCTCTCGCCCACCGCCTGCTCGACCAAGTCGGTGAAGATCACGAGCATCGTGCGGCGGCGAAAGCGCGCCAACGTCTGGGTGAACGCGCCGCGGTAGTCGCTCTCGGACAGCTCCGGCTCGAGCTCGTACATGGCTTCGGTCACCAGCCCGAGATGGGTACGCGTCTGACCGGGCGGGACGATGGCGCGCACGGATCGATCGAAGGCCACCAATCCCGCTCGATCGCCGAGCCTCGTCGCCACGGCCGTCAGCATCATCACCGCGTCCATCGCATGCTCGACGCGGGGCACGCCGTCGACCAGCCCAGCCATCACGCGACCGTTGTCGAGCAGGCTGATCACTGTTTGGTTCCGCTCGGCCCGATACGTACGCACGATCGCCCGGTCAGTGCGCGCCGTCGCGGCCCAGTCGATGCGGCGGAACTCGTCGTCGACGCTGTACTCGCGAAGCTGATCGAACTCGGTGCCACCGCCGCGACCTTGGGCCGATCGGAGGCCCACCTCGAGGATGCGGGCCCGATTGATCCGGAGCTCGGCCTCGTCCCGGGAGCGGAACGGCGGGTACACGCGCAACACACCGGGCACGTCGCCTGCGACCTGCCGTGCGGCCAGGCCGAGTGGACCATCGGCGCGCACCACCACGGTTCCGAACGTGAACTTGCCGCGCCGCGTCGGCCCGATCGTGGTGGATGCTTCGATCGCGGCCGATGCCCCGACCCAGGTGCGAATCCTTCGGGTGCCCGCGTGCAACGAGGGCGCCAACTCGTCGGCCACACCCACATGTTGGCGACGGCCCGCGAGATTGTGGATGCGCCACGTGACCACGCCTCTGGTGTCGAGCGAGAGCACTTCAGGTAGATCGCGCTCGACGCGCACGAGTCGGGGCCGCGCCAGGGTGGCATCGACCACCGCGACGACCACGAGCGTCAGGTTCACGAGCCAGAACCCGGTCACGCTGCCCAGGATCACCATGAGGATCGAGGCCAGCGCCACGACGGCGGCCAAGCGACGGGTGGGGATCGGCACGAGGTCGCGAATCAGCGAGGCACGGGTACGGAGGCGAGGATGCCGTCGAGCACGCCGTCGGGAGTGGCGCCCTCGAGCTCGACTTCTGGGCGCAACATGACGCGGTGGCGCAGCGTCGGTTTCACCACGGCCTTCACTTCGTCCGGAGTGACGAAATCGCGACCGGCCAGCCACGCCCACGCCTTGGCCGCGTGCAACAGGCCAGTGGCGCCGCGGGGCGAAACGCCCAGCGCGAGTGACGGGCTCTCCCGGGTGGCCCGGACCAGCGAGACGATGTAACCACGCACCGGTTCCTCGACCCGAATGCCTTGAATCGCGTCACGCGCCACCGCGAGGTCAGCGGCGGTGGCAACCGGGCGCACTCCGGCACCGGTCACGTCGTGGGGATCCAGCCCTTGGTCGTGACGGGCCAGCACCTCCTCTTCCTGTGCCTGAGTCGGATAGCCGACCAATAACTTGAAGAGGAACCGATCGAGCTGCGCTTCGGGCAACGGGTACGTGCCTTCGTATTCAACGGGGTTCTGCGTCGCGACCACGACGAACGGCTCCGGCAGACGATGGGTGACACCCTCGATCGAGACCTGGCGTTCCTCCATGGCCTCCAGCAACGCGGCCTGCGTCTTCGGTGGAGTTCGGTTGATCTCGTCGGCGAGCAACAGATTCGTGAAGACCGGTCCTTCGCGAAAGCGGAACGAACCCTCACGTGGTTCGAAGATCACCTGGCCGATGACGTCGGACGGCATCAGGTCAGGGGTGAACTGCACGCGCTTGAATTCCAAGTCGAGCGCAGCGGCCACCGCTTTGACGAGCAACGTCTTGGCCGTACCCGGCACGCCCTCGAGCAGGACGTGGCCGCGAACGAGCAACGCCGCCACCACCCCGCTGAGCGTGCCTTCCTGGCCGACGACGACCTTGGCCACCTCTTCGCGCAACGCGAAGATCGGCTGCCTCGGGTCGGAGCTGGTCGGCGGTGCGGGTTCGGGATCAGTATCCATGCAGGACCTCCTGGCGGACGGCTTCCAAGTTCTGGGCCAGTTCGAGCAGTGCGTGGTCGTCGGCCACCGGACCGTCGCCGAGCGCCTGCCAGACCTTTTCCGGCTCGACGTCGGTTCGCCCCACGACCGCGTCGACCAGCACGTCGATCGGTACATCGGGAGCCAGCCCGAGCCGCTCGGCGAGCCGGCGACGCACATCGACACGCAACAGGTAGGCCGCGTGTTGAGGACGCTTCGTCTGCTGGAGGAGCTGACCGACCGCAAGCACCAGTTCCGATCCGGCGATCTCGACGGGTTGGCTCTCGATCACCGGTCGACCCAATCGGCGCGCCCGGAACCACGCGTACACCAGGAAGCTCACGAAGAGCTGCGCCAGCGCCAACCGCACACCCAGGTTCAACACGTCGGTGAGTGACCGATCGCTCGATCCATCACCGGAGCCGGGCGCCAAGAGGGCGACGTGCGTGCCGGCGTCGGGTACGAGCAACCGGGTGGCCACCACGGCGTTGTCGGCCTGATCGAGGCGGGCGTTCGTGAACAGGTCGGTTCCACCGACGGCGATGATCCGGCCCTCACCTTCGGCTCGCGAAACGACGTAGGCGACCAACCCGTCACCGAAACACGACTGGTCTTCGGCCACGTCGTAGCGAACCGACGCGCCAGGGTCGATGCGCGCCGCATCCTGCAACGCCGCGATATCGCATGTCTGCGCGTCCAACGCCGGCGCGACACCGAAGGCTCCGATGGGTCCGTCGACCGAAGGGGACAAACTGCTGAAGGGGTCGGCCACCACGAGCGTGCCCCCAGCCCGCACCCAAGCATCGAGCGAATCCGTATGGGTCTCGTCGAGGGTGTCGACGAAGAGGACGGCCACGTCGGTGTCGTCGCTCGGCTCCGACGCCGAGGTGTCCACCGAGGCGCCGAAGCTGTCGAGCAGCTCTACCAACGCCTTGGTGCCCGTTTCGCTCGTGGAGGTGGGGTCGAGCGTTCCACCGGCGGGGTTGCTCGGTGCGCCGGCCACCACCGCGACGACCGCCAGGCCCGCGATCACGAGCAGCCAGGGAAGCGCCCGGCGAAGCGTCGCCCCTCCGGGCCCGGCTCCCACTGCGGTGGTCATGCGTGCACCCGGCCGAGTACCTCGGCCGCTCGCGCCCGGAACAGCTCGCTCTCGGCGGGTCCCGTGGGCACGTCGCCGTACCATGCTCGCTCGAACAGTTCCGAGGCACCCGAGAACGCCTCCGCCGCCGACTCCGGTGCATGTGCGGCCAGCTCGACCCGGAACTCGCCTGCGGTGCGGCCCGGGACATCGCGCAGCATGTCGCGGTCGATGAGCGTCGCCACCAACGCTCGATACCGGCACCGCAGGCCGTCCTTCCACTCTCCTGCGGCCTCGAACTGCACCGCGTCGCGCTCCCAGTCGACGGGAGATCGCCGTTGAGCCACCGCCGATTCCACCGTGTGGACCGGCACGCGTTGCACCGTGCGCGTCACCCGGGCCACGAGTACGCCGACGACTACGACGAGCCCGCCCAACACGACCCATGAGATGACCGAAGCCGCGCCCCCGGCCAAGAGGCTGTTCAAGAACGAGCGCGCCGTTTCGTTGACCCAGCCGAGAGCTTGCTGCAGCCAGCTCTTCTCCGGTGGTTGGTACTCCGGCCGGGCCAGGATCTCGCTGGCGCGCTGCCGCGCCGCGTCGGCCGGGGGGTACGACGTTCCCAACGCGCTCAGCCCGAGGTCCCGAAGGCGTCGACAGCCCGAAGCTCGAGATCGAGGCCTTCGGTGCGAGAGCGCAGATCGATGTACAGCAACACACTGACGCCCACGAGTGCAGTCGTGGCCACCAGCGCCGCGCCCGCCTCGCCGACGGCCAACACCATCCAATCCGCGGGCGACGGCAGGAGCGCGGAAGCGATCATCGGGAGGGCGGCCAGCGAGAACTGCGTGACTGTCTCGATGAGGCTCGCGAGCAAGATGATGCCGAGCGAGGGCCAGAACCGCCGGGCGATCAGTTGTGCCGAACGTTTCATGCCGGCGAACGGTCCTACGCGTTCCAGCGTGATGACAGGAGCGGTGAGGGCGAAGAAGGTGACCGTCACCGCCAGGGGAACGATGCACAGGGCATAGCTGACGATCTTCAACGGCAGCAGCACGGCCCACGCCACGAGGAACGGTCCGATGCGTCCGATGCTGCGCCGAAGGGCCTCGCCACCCGTGATGTCCTGTCCGGCATACCAAGCGGCGACGAAGCTCGAGATGACGCCGCCCACGAAGAACAACGAAAGCGACGCCACCGCTCCGACGAGAAGCGTTGCGCCCAACGAGGCGCCCGAGCCCAGGGTCAACAGCGTGTCGTACGGGGAGGACTGTCCACCCGGCACAGTGGTCGCGCTGCGCAACCAGACCGAGAACACCTGCACGGGCACGATGACGACAGCGACGGCACCGATGACGGCACGGGGGCGCCGCTTGATGATCGTGTACGAGCCGTCGAGCACATCCGACAACGTCATCGGTCCCACCGGCGCAGGCGGCTGTACCCCGGCAGCCTGCGGGCCCGGACCGGCCGGCGCCGGCACGACCGTCGAGCCGGTCGGCGGGGGATCGATCCCACTCTCGGGCGCGACCCATGCCCGGTCGTGGTGCTCCATGCGCCCATTCTGGCGCGCCGAGTCGCGATGCTCGCCGATGGCCGACGCGGTCATCGCCGGGGCCGTCGTGGCATGCGAGAGACTGCTCCGATGGACGGCTACCGACCGGCGACCTACGGCGACGCCTTCGCCGATGTCTACGACGAGTGGTATCCCGGCTTGAACGACCCGGAGGCGGTCGCTGATCTACTCGACGAACTACGGGACGGCGCTCGCGTGCTCGAGCTGGGCGTCGGTACCGGTCGGTTGGCGCGGCCGCTCGCGGCGCGAGGCCGCGCCGTGTTCGGCGTGGACACATCTGCCGCGATGCTGAGCCGGCTCGTAGACCACGACCGCTCCAATCGCCGGGTTCTCGCTGCTCGGGCCGACATGGGGCAGCTCCCGTTCGCCCCCGGCGCGTTCGCACTCGCGTTCGTCGCCTACAACACGTTGTTCAATCTGCCCGACCTCGAAAGCCAACACCGGTGCCTTGCCTCGGTTGCCCGCAGCCTCAGTCTCGGCGGTGCGTTGGTGGTCGAAGCCTTCGTTCCGCGGCCCGAGGACGAATCCGTGCAGGGGGTCGCCGTTCGCGATATCACGATCGATCGTGTGGTGATGACCGCGTCGCGGCTCGACCACGTCGACCAGACGATCACGGGGCAGCACATCGAGATACGCGAGTCGGGCATTCGCCTACGCCCCTGGTTCCTCCACTATCTGCACCCCGCCCAGATCGACGAGCTCGCCGCGGCTGTGGGCCTCGAGTTCGAACAGCGCTTCGCGGGCTGGCACCACGAACCGTTCGACGACACCAGCGACACACACGTTTCCGTCTACCGCCGAACGTGAGGCCCCATCACCCGGTCGTTGTCAGGTGGTGGAGCTGCTCGCTGAAGTCCTCGCCTCGCTCGCCCCGCATCGCTTCGAGATCGACCGTCGCTCCGGACTTGAGTGAGATGCGGATCAACGAACCGAACTGCACTTGCCCCGCTTCGACCTGATCGATCGCCGACAGGGCGACCTCACCGAGGTACTGCTTTGGTCGGCCGGAGATGCCGAGTGACCACGCGAGCAACCGTCCGCCGGTGAGCACGAGCGCCATCTGTTTCGCGGAGGGGAACATCACGAGCACATCGGGG
This sequence comes from uncultured Iamiaceae bacterium, assembly GCA_963778895.1. Classification (GTDB taxonomy): domain Bacteria; phylum Actinomycetota; class Acidimicrobiia; order Acidimicrobiales; family Acidimicrobilacustridaceae; genus CAVZVZ01. Next base: position 45,737 of record CAVZVZ010000008.1, on the reverse strand, counting down.
TCCGGCTCCGGCACGGCCTGGTCCGGCCCGAGACCGAGCGACAGCGAGCTGTTGGGCACGCTCGACGGAGGCACCATCCCGTTCCAGTTCACGCGCACGCCGGCGACGACTTCTTCGCCATCGGCGAGCAGCGGTGACGCCAACGCCGTCAGATCGACCTTGGACATCTCGTTGTCGCCCTCCCCGTCCTCGCTCGAGGTGAACGCCACCCGGTCGCAAAGATGTTAGCGCCGGGCCTCGCCAATTGGTGCCGACGACATCACATCCTGTGTCTACAAGCACCGGTTTCGTGCGGGTTTAGCATGTCGTGGTGCCGAGGATTCGGGTGAGCACGGTGATCAAAGCATCACCTCGGCGCGTTTGGCGTGCCCTCGAGGACATCGAGTCGCACGTTCGTTGGATGGAGGACGCCGTCGCGATCCGCATCACCTCGCACACCAGTCGCGGAGTGGGAACAACGTTCGAGTGCGACACGCGCGCCGGGCCGATCACGATGCTCGACCGCATGGAGGTCATCGAATGGCAGCCGCGTCGTGCGATGGGCGTGCGCCACGTCGGCGCGGTGTCGGGTGAAGGTCGCTTCACCCTGCGCGCCCTCGGTCCTGGTCGCACCCGGTTCACGTGGCGCGAGCAGCTCACGTTCCCGTGGTGGCTCGGCGGTTCTCTCGGCGGAGTGTTCGGCGCCGAGGTGCTCCGTGTGATCTGGAAGCGCAACCTCCGCAACCTGAAGCAGATCGTCGAGGGCTGACCGCGGTCAGAACGACAAGAAGCCGAGAACCGGATCACGCCATTGATCCGCGGCCCACACGGACCCGGCGAAGAACAGCGCGGCCAACCCCAACGTGGCGAACACGACGGGCACCACCGACTTCGTCACACGCTCGAGTTGGAACATCAGCACGCCGACCAGCGCGCCACCGACCAGTCCGCCGACGTGACCGCCCTTCGAGATGCCCGGCACGATGAACGTGATGCCGAGGTTCAACACGATGAGCGTGCCGAGACCCGAACGCCAGATGTCGATACCGCGCGACCGCTGATAGATCACTGCCGCACCCATGATCCCGAACACGGCGCCCGATGCCCCGACCGTCGGAGCCGTCGGGTCGACCAACAACACGCCGAACGCGCCGGCGATGAGGCTGGCGAAGTAGAGGCACCCGAACCGCACCGGGCCGATCGCCTTTTCGAGCTGCGATCCGAGCAGCCACAGCACGAGCATGTTCATGCCGATGTGCAGGATGCCGGCATGTAGGAACCCGCCCGTGACGATCCGCCACCACTGGCCGTTGGCTACGCCGTTGATCGTGTCGAACGGCAGCACCGAGTGACCGAGCAGCAGACCCCAGTCCGACACGCCACCGGTCGGCAGCTCCCACAGCGCGCGACCACCACTCAAGTCGGTGGCCGTGGCGAGCGCGGCAACGAAGAAGGCGACGTTGAGGGCGATCAGCGAGTACGTGACCACGGGAACCCGGTGGAGCAGCTGGCTCGCCGTCCGCGTCTGCCCGCGCGCTTGATGGGTGCACTCGGGACAGTGGAACCCGACCGATGCTTGCACCATGCACGAAGGGCAGATCGGCCGGCCGCACCGTTGGCAGGTGACGCCGGCGCGGCGGTCGTGGTGGCGATAGCAGGTGACGAGCTCGGTGGTCATCGCCCGCTGACCGTACCGGCCGGCCGCGAAAATCTGGTGAAGGCAGAGGCCATTTCGAGCTCGTCAGGTACCGGTGAAATTCGCCTTACCAGGGCCGTGCTCGCGGAAGCTCTCGACCCCGATCCGACTGTCCTGCGTGTGGAACACGTCGACGAACACCCGCTGCTCCAGCCCGAGACCGTCCTCGAGAGAGAGATCCAGCCCCTCGTCGATCGCTCGCTTCGCCAGGCCCTGGGCGGCCACTGCGCCGGCCGCGAACTCGGCCGCCCGTTCGAGGGCACGACCCAGGAGCTGATCGGCCGGCACGACCTCGTCCACCAGCCCGATCCGGAGCGCTTCGGCGGATTTCACCTGGCGGCCGCTCAGGATCAGGTCCTTGGCCCGGCTCGCACCGATCAGCCGCGCGAGCCGCTGCGTGCCCCCGCCCCCGGGCACGATACCGAGGAGCACCTCCGGCTGACCGAGCTTCACGTTCTCGGCCGCGATCCGAAGATCACAGGCCAGCGCGAGCTCGCATCCGCCGCCGAGCGCGTAGCCCGTGATGGCGGCGATGGTCACGCGTGGCAGTGCGGCGACCGCGTCGAACGCGTCGCGAAACGCGAGACCGATCTCGTACGCCTCGTCGGGTCCGTTGAACTCCGAGATATCGGCGCCGGCGGCGAAGATCCGGTCGCCGCCCGTGATCACCACCGCGCCCGGTAGGTCGCTCTCCAGCTCCGACATCGTCGTGCGCAAGCGGCGCAGGAGGTAGGTCGACAAGGAGTTGACCTTGGGGTTGTTCAACGTGATGACCGCGACTCCGTCGTCGCGTCGTTCGAGTTGGATCACGTCACTTTCGGCCATGAGCGAAGACTACATAACCACGCGAGACTCGCTCGACCCGCGACTCAGGACCTATCAGGAGGCGTTGATGCTCAAGGAATTCAAGGACTTCATCATGCGAGGCAACGTCGTCGACCTCGCGGTGGCGGTCATCGTGGGGGCGGCGTTCACCGCGGTCGTGAACTCGTTCGCCAACGACATCTTGATGCAGATAGTTGCCGCAGTCTTCGGAAAGCCGGACTTCAACGACCTCACGTTCGAACTAGGCGACGCGATCATTCGCTACGGCGCCTTCATCACCGTGCTCATCAACTTCCTCATCGTCGCCTTCGTGGTGTTCCTCGTCGTCAAGGGCATCAACAAACTCCAGCATCTCCGCACGAAGCAGGAAGAGGAGGAGCTCGAGGAGACCGAGGTCGAACTGCTAGCGCAAATCCGCGACGCGCTCGTTCGCCAACAGAACTGAATCAGACGTCGGGCCTGAGGAGCGCATCGGCCGCCGTCCACGGATCAACCCGGCGCGCCAGTACTTCGTCGCGCTGTTCGTCGAAAGCGACTCCGGCGCCGAGCGCTCGCGCCCGCTCGAGCAGCCGCGCCGCGACGATGCGTTCCAACTCATTCGTGATCCGCGCGTGACGACGACGCTCCAAGTTGCCGCTGTCGACGAGCCACCGCCGGTGCTCCTTCAACGCGGACCACAACTGGTCGACACCGTCACCGCTCGTCGCGATGGTGGGGATGATCGGTGGCGCCCATTCCCGCGGCGCGGAGAGTTCGAGCATCTGCTCGATGTCGCGTCGCGCATCGTCGACACCCGGCCGATCGGCCTTGTTGATCACGAAGACGTCGGCCACTTCCATGAGACCGGCCTTGTTCGCCTGCACCGCATCACCCCAGCCCGGGTTCAACACGACGACGGTCGTGTCGGCCTCGCCGGCGATCTCGACTTCGACTTGCCCGACGCCGACGGTCTCGATCACGATCCAAGGCACACCGACCGCGTCGAGCACACGTGCGGCCTCGGGCGTGGCGAGGGCCAGACCCCCGAGATGGCCTCGGGTCGCCATGGAACGGATGAACACGCCTTCGTCGAGGGCGTGGTCGCTCATTCGCACCCGGTCACCCAGGATCGCCCCGCCCGTGAACGGCGACGAGGGGTCGATAGCGAGCACGGCCACGGTCTCGTCGTCGGCGCGCAAAAGGCGGATGAGGGCGTTGGTCAGGGTCGACTTGCCGGCCCCGGGCGAGCCGGTGATGCCGACCGTCGTGGCGTGGCCGCCGAGCGGGTGGGTCGCTCGTCCCACGGCTCGTGCGGGCTCACCGCCCCGTTCGACGAGAGAGAGCAACCGAGCCAGCGCGCCGCGGTCGCCGTCGCGCGCCGCGGCGAGCAACGAGTCGGGGTCGGCATTGCGCTCGCGAGGCACGCCGCAGCGTATCCGCGGGCGAAATCGGGACAGATGACGACACCATGTGTCCCACGAGACGCCGATTTCGTCTCTGGTGGTGACTCAGAGGGAAACGGAGGTCTCGCCGATCTCGGTGGCGGCCAGCCCGATGTCGACGACCTCGGTGACACCTTCCACCCGATCCTTCAGGATCCGCTCGATTCCGGCCTTCAAGGTGACGGTCGACGCCGGGCACGAGACGCAGGCACCGATCAGCTCGACCTCGATGACGCCGGTCTCGTCGTTGACGGAGTGCAGGATGATGTCGCCGTTGTCGGCCTGGATGGCCGGGCGAATCGCCTCGATGACCTTTTCGACCTGTTCACGCATGCGGGACTCAGACTGCCGTAGACGAACCGGACTTGCCAACTACCGAGGATGCCAACGCCACGGCCCCACCCGCGCATTCCGCCGCCACCGCGGCCTCCTGACCAGGGTGTCGTCGGTCATGCTTCGCTGACATCGGCCCCGACGCCGCGCAACTTGTCGATGAATCGCTCGTAGCCACGGTCGAGATGTTCGGCGTCGTAGACGATCGTCTCGCCGGTCGCCTTCAATCCGGCGACCGCAAGGGCCGCGCCGGCACGGATGTCGGGCGCTCGAACCGGTGCTCCCGAGAGCATGGCCTTGCCGCGGACCACGGCGTGATGGCTCTCGGTGCGAATGTCGGCACCCATGCGCACCAGTTCGTCGACGTAACGGAACCGACCAGCGAACAGGTTCTCGGTCACGATGCCCACGCCGTCGGCCGTGGCCAACATGGCCACGAGCAACGGCTTGTAGTCGGTGGCCAACCCGGGATACGGGAGCGTCGAGACATCGACGGCGCGCAACCGCTGGGGCGCCATGGCCCACAGCCCCGCACTGTCGGGTGAGATTCGCATGCCCATGTCACCGAGCTTGGCGATGAGCATGTCCATGTGATCCGCACGCGCCCCTTCGAGCGTCAGCTCGCCACCGGCGATGCCGAGGGCGGCGAGGAAGGTGGCCGCCTCGATCCGATCCGGTATGACCGTGTGCTCGGTGGCGTGCAGTTCCTCGACGCCTTCGATCTGGATCGTGGAGCTGCCGGCGCCCAACACCTGGGCGCCCATGCGGTTCAAGAAGGCGCCCAAATCGGCGATCTCGGGCTCCCGTGCGGCGTTGTCGATGACGGTGGCGCCCTTGGCGAGTACGGCGGCCATGAGGGCGTTCTCGGTGGCACCGACACTTGGGAACTCGAGCAGGATGCGCGCCCCAGACAGAAGGTCCGCTCGGCCTTCGATGTAGCCGTGAGAGAATTCGAAGGTCGCACCGAGTTGCTCGAGCGCTCGCAGATGCATGTCGATGGGGCGAGGCCCGAAGTCGTCACCGCCCGGCAGCGCGACGCGCGCTCGACCGTAGCGAGCCAGCAGTGGCCCGAGCACCACGATCGACGCCCGCATGCGCTCGACGAGCTCGTACGGGGCTTCGGGAACGAGATCGGGCAGATGGACAACGCGAAGATCGTGGGTGCCCGTCCGTTCGACGGTCATGCCCATGCGGGCCAGCACCTCACCCATCCATGCGACGTCCAGGATGTCGGGCACGTTGTGCAGGAGGTACTCGCCCGGCGCGAGCGTCGTCGCGGCCAGCAGCTTGAGCACGGAGTTCTTCGCTCCGCTCACCTTGATGGTGCCTTCGAGGGGGCCCGACGGCGCGACCCGCAGCCGTTGCATGGCTCCGAGCGTAGATCGTCCGCAGGCCGCCCTATGCTCCCGCCGTGTGCCCGAGGTCACCGCCACTCGACGCGTCTCCGACGCCGAACTCGAGATCGTGCTTCAGCCTCGCGACGACCTGGTGATCGAAACGGAGGTCAGCTCGGGGCAATTCGAGCTCGAGAGCGGCCCCTTCGACCGGTGGCACCGCACCGTCGAGGAGATCGACACCGACGGCGACTCCGGCCTGCACACGATCGTCGAACACGTCGACTACCACCTCGCGATCCCGGTTTGGCGGGTCCTGTTCAACCCGGTTGTCCGTCGCTCGATCACACGCGGAACGCGACCCAGCTCCGGCCGGCGCCCCTGGTGGTCCACACCGGATCATCTCGACGCACGCGCGGCACGGGGCCTGAGTCTGCTCTGCGTGCTGGCGTTGTTCGCCGGCTACATGGGCACCTTGCTGACCCAGACGAACACGTTCTTCAAACAGGACTTTGGTGTCTCGGACGGAGCTATCGGCACGATGATCGCCGTCGTACGGATCGGCGCGCTGCTCGCGATGGTCGTCGTCGCCTTCGCCGACCGTCGCGGGCGCCGCTCCGTACTCATCGCCGCGTCGCTACTCGGTTGCATCGTGACGGTCCTCGGCGCGTTCGCACCCGACCTCACGACCCTGACCGTCTCCCAGACCATCGCCCGGGCGTTCACCGCCGCGATGGCCTTGCTCGTCGCGGTGGTGGCGGCCGAGGAGATGCCCGCAGGATCACGCGCCTACGCCGTATCGGTGCTCACGATGACGGCCGCGCTCGGGGCGGGCGTCGCCGTCATGCTGTTGTGGGTCGGTGGCGTCGCGCCGTGGGGTTGGCGAGTGCTCTTCGCCGTGCCCGTGGTCGCGATCTGGCCGGTGATCCGCATCGGACGTGCACTGCCGGAGACCCGTAGGTTCGAGGCGAGCGACCAACGCGCCGCGAGACACCAGCGCACCGGTCGGCCGACGCGATCGCGCGCCAACATCGGCCGGTTGGTGTTGCTCGCGGCCTCGGCGTTGTGCTTCGACCTGTTCGTCACGCCGGCGTCCGCGTTCCTGAACGACTTCCTACGAACCGACCGCGGCTTCGCACCGTGGCAGATCAGCGTGTTCACCATCCTCACGAACACCCCCGGCGGGATCGGCATCGTGGTGGGCGGCCGACTGGCCGACGCGCGAGGACGACGGCTGATCGGAGCGATCGGCCTCGGCGCCGGGGTCGCCTTCACCGTGCTGATGTACGTCGCGACCAACTGGACGATCTGGTTGTGGTCGATCCTCGGCTCGGTGATCGGTGCCATGGCCGTGCCCGCGCTGGCCGTGTACGGCCCCGAACTGTTCCCCACCGACGCCCGGGGCCGGGCCAACGGTGTGATCAACGTGGCCCGTGCCGCCGGTGCCGCCGCGGGGGCCTTCCTCGCCGGTGTGCTCGCCGACCGACTGGCCGGTGGGCTCCCCCAGGCCATCACCTTGCTCGCGATCGGCCCGGTGATCGTGGTCGGACTGGTGCTCTGCCTCTATCCGGAAACCGCAGCCCGAGAGCTCGAAGACCTCAACCCGGAGGACGCCCCGCTCGCTCGGGACCTCCTGGGTCTCGATGGCCTCGATCCCGACATCATCCCGGACGGGTACCACCCTGACGACACCCACCCCGAGGACAGGGCGCGCCGCCGACCGGACGCAACTGGCGGTTAACATCGCAAGCTGTGCCGAAACTGACCCCCCCAACTCGTCATCTCGTTCCGGGCCATCCCGTTCTGGGCCATCGCGCCCGCCTGGCCGCCCTCGTGCTGCTTCCGCTCCTCGTGCTGGGCGCGTGCGGGACCGACAAAGCCAAGCCCGAAGCCGCGCCCGTCACCACGGCGGCGACCACCACCACTCAGGTGCCCGCGAACTGCGGCGCACCCACCACACCCGACGTGCACCACGTCGTGTACGCCAAGCAACCCGGCCAGGTCGCGGTGTACGCCAACCCGGGCGATCCGGCGCCGATGCAATCATTCGCCGACCCGCGCAAGACCGATTCGGACCCGCCGCTCGACGTTCCGCTCGTGTTCTTGGTCAAAGACGAACCGACCACGGACAACTGCAAGTGGATCAACGTGATGTTGCCGATCCGTCCCAACGGTTCGACCGGTTGGGTCAAGCGCGACGACGTTCGCATCGAGCAACAGGACTTCCACATCGATGTCTACCTGAGCGAGTTCAACCTCAAGGCGTACAAGGGCAACGAGATGATCCTCGACGTGCCGATCGGTGTCGCCTCGGACAACGCGCCCACACCTGGCGGGCTGTACTACACGACCGAGCTGTTGAAGTCGGCCGATCCGGCCTATGGCCCGTGGGCGTTCGGTCTCTCCGGCTTCTCGGACACGCTCGCGTCGTTCAACGGCGGCCAAGCCCAGCTCGGCCTCCACGGCACGAATCAACCCGAGAAGATCGGCACCAAGGTCAGCCACGGCTGCATCCGGCTGAAGAACCAGGACATCGAGGCGCTGGTGGCCCAAGTGCAGGGTCAGAACGCCGAGCAGGGCATCCCGGTCCAGGTCTTCGCGTGAGATACGGGTCGCGCCGAGCCGTACTGGCTCTGGCCGCGGCCACCGCGCTGTTCACGGCCGCATGCGGATCGGACACCGGTTCGTCGAACGCGACATCGCCGAGCACTCGTCCGGCAGCGGCCGAGGGTCTTCCCGCATTCGACGCGCAACAACAGCTGCCGCCGAACGACGTCGGGGCGATTCGAGAGTTGTACGACCCGGCGCTGGCCAAGCTCGGCGTGCGGGTGACGCGTGCCGAACTGATCGACATCACCGACAGCCGCTACGAGCCGTCCAACGACGGTCGCCACCTCGCGATGTACGTCGAGCCCATAGCCGACTACAGCAATGACCAATATGTCGACGGGTTCTGGAATGTCTCCGCGCTCATCACGCCCGACGTCTTCGCTCGGTGGCCCGAGCTCGAGTCCTACGACATCTGCCAGGAGCCGCTCCCGGCCGTGGACGACCGGCCCGAGCCCTTCCCCGTGACCCAGATAAACATCACGCGCGCCGCGGCGGCGACCATCGACTGGAACGACGGTGACCTCGTCGATCTGCTCATGGTGTCTCGCAACAACCCCGACCTGACGATCGTGGTGAACCGCGACATCCGCCAGACCCCGTCGTACGTGGCGGCCGACGCGGCGGCGCGCACGAAGGCGGGCCTCAACCCCGCACCCGTGCCGACCCCATCCACCACCGCGAGCTGACCGAGCGCCGCGAGCGGGCGTCAGCCGATACCGAGCCAGTCCTCCACGGCGGCGGCTATGACCTCGTCCTGGTTCCGCGGGTCATGACCGCCGGGGAGCCACACCTGCGTGACCGGTCCGGGAATGGCTTTCACCGCCGCGTCGAATTCGTCCGGGCTGCCGAAGGGATCGCGCTCGCCCGATACGAACAGGCAGGGCAACTTCAGCTCGGGGAAGTGCTCGGTCCGTAGGTTCTCCGGCTTACCGGGTGGATGGAGCGGATAGCTCAAGAGCACGAGCCCTGCCGCCGGCTGGCCTTCGGCCACCGCCAACGAGCACATGCGTCCACCGTAGGAACGCCCGCCGAGCACGAGACGGTTGGCCTTCACCCCGGCGCGGGCCGCCAGGGCATCGGCCTCTTCGCGTACGCAAGCCACGGCCTTGGGCGCTCGGTCCGGCGCTTTCTTGCCCGCCCGCCGATAGGGGAAGTCGACCCTCGCGACCGGAAGCGGCGCGACCGCTTCTTCGATCGTCACCAACGTGTGGTGCGTCGCGTCCGCGCCGGCGCCCGGCGTGAGGAGCAGTGCTCCGGGTTTCGTCGGCCGCCGACGCGCGCTCATCGTGCGAGCAGGATGCGGCGCGCCTCGCTGAGGTCGGCGATGCGCTGCGCGGCTTCGTCGACCTCGCCACCGTGGTCCGGATGCGCGTCGCGGAGGAGCCCCCGAAACCGGCGCTGCACGTCCTCGCGGCTCGGCGACATTGCGACGGCGACCTTTTTGTGACCGTTGCCGTTCACGGCCTCGAAGCCGAGCGTGGTCAACGCCCACGACACTGGGTTCTCGAACGCCGCGATGGCCGATGGCGTGTGACCGAGGCCGACCAAACTGGCGATGAGGTCCGGGCCGACGGGCCCCACCCAACGCATGGCCCGTCGCAGGGTCGACATGACCACGTGGCGTACGGGCGGTTCGAATTGTCCCGCGGCGTAGGCCGCGCCGAGCACGGCCTGCGCGGCAGTACAGCGCTCGTCGAAATCGAACCGCAGATCCTCACCCTCACCGACGAGCCGGAAGCGGCTGCGGAGCAACCCCACCCGATCCTTCTGCAGGCGGTTGCGAAGGCGGGGTTGGGCGATGCGGAGGCCTTCTTCGAGCTGCACCGTGAGCCGCATCAGATCCGGATGGAGATCGGGGTCGATGTCGGCGATGTGCGCGGCGACGACGCCTCCGAGCAGGATGCCGCCGAATCCCGGTGGCGGCTCGGTAGGGAGCCGTGAGTCTCCCAACGCCACCCGACGAGTCGGCGCGATGGCGCGCGAATGGAAGATCTCCAATTCCGCGAACACGGCCATCCCTGCACGCTAACCGGCCATCGCCGGAACGTGCGGCGGGTGCGGGCGGCCCTATAACCCGTCAGACGTACTGACGGAGCAGCGTGCGGTACTCGGCTGCTTGCTCTTCGATCTCGTCGTCGCCGACCTCGTCGCCCTCGAGCGCAGCCCGCAAGCGATCGGTGTCCTCCACGATCCGCTTCCAGACCTCCGGCTCGAAGCCGAACGGCAGCCGAAGGATGTCGAGATCGGCAGCGGCCTTGACGAAGCCGAGCACCCCTTCGTGATCGCGAGCGTGGTGACTGAGCCGGTCGGCGGCCACGAAGAGATCGGACAAAACGTCCGACGCGGGACGTCTCTCGATCGCCTCGTCATCATCGTCTTCATCGTCGGCATCGCCGGCGGCCTCGAGCGTGTCGAACAGGCCGTCGACGCGCGGTTCGTCGTCCGCCACGACCACCAGATTGGCTTCGACGTCGAACTCGTAGCCGATCTCGGCGTCGACCAACGCGTCGACGAGCCGGGCCACCTCCTCGTCGGTCCACTCACCGAGGTCGTACAGCACCTTCTCGGCATCGGCGTCGAGTGGGGGTGCCGCGGTGACCTCGACCTGTTCGATGACCTCGTCGGCCCGTTCCTCGAAGGGCGCGGGGACGACGAGGTTGGTGCTCTCCCACACGTAGGCCACGTCCTCGGCCTCGAGCAGCTGCTGCACCATCTCCCGCGACTCGCGCGACCACTCGTTGAGCTCGTACACCACGTAGCCGGAGGCGTCGTTGTCCGCGCCTTCGGGTTCGTCATCCTGTCCGCTGGTTATGGACACCCGAGCAACTTAGTGGCCGCGGGGATTCAACAGGGTTACAACCGCGGCGTCTCCACGTACCGACCGAAGACGCCAGCCAGGGTGCCCATGATCTCTCCCTCGGTCGCGTAGGCGCGCACGGCGTCGATCAACGTCGGCATCAGGTTCGTCCCGGGGTCGACGGCCTCGTCGCCCAGCCGAGTGAGCGCGGCCGCGACGGCTTCGTCGCTGCGGTCGGCCTTGACCGCCTGCATGCGCTTGATCTGCGCCTGCTCGTGCTCGGCCGTGATACGCAAGATGTCGAGCTCGTCGTCATCGTTGCCTTCCGTGAACGCGTTCACCCCGACGATCAACCGGCGGTGCGCATTGACCTTCTTCTCGAAGTCGTAGGCCGCGTCGGCGATCTCACCCTGGAACCAGCCTTCGTCGATCCCGGCGTACACCCCTTGCAGGATCGAGCCGTCACCCATCTCGAGCAAGTGATCGAAGATCTCCACGGCGCGTCGCTCGATGTCATCCGTCAGTGATTCGACGAACCAGGATCCACCGAGCGGATCCGCAACGTTCGTGACGCCGGTCTCGTGGGCGAGCATCTGTTGCGTGCGCAACGCGATGCGAGCCGCCTTGTCACTCGGCAACGCCAGCGCTTCGTCCATCGAGTTGGTGTGCAAGCTCTGCGTTCCGCCGAGCACACCGGCCAGCGCCTCGATCGCGGTTCGCGCGATGTTGACGTCGGGTTGTTGCGCGGTCAGCGAAACTCCGGCCGTTTGGGTATGGAAGCGAAGGGTCGTCGAGCGCGAATCGACCGCGCCGTAGCGATCGCGCATCCACGTGGCCCAGATGCGTCGAGCCGCCCGGTACTTGGCGATCTCCTCGAAGAAGTCGATGTGGGCGTTGAAGAAGAAGCTGAGCCGAGGCGCGAACGCATCGACCTCGAGTCCAGCGTCTTGCGCCAACTCGACGTACGCGAAGCCGTTGGCCAACGTGAACGCCAGTTCCTGTGCCGCGGTCGAGCCTGCCTCGCGAATGTGGTATCCGGAGATCGAGATCGGATGCCAGCGCGGCATCTCGGCCGCGCAGAACGCCACGGTGTCGCGTACCAGCCGCATCGAGGGCCGGGGTGGGAACACGAACTCCTTCTGAGCTTGGTACTCCTTCAGGATGTCGTTCTGTAGCGTGCCGCCCAGCCGGGCGCGCTCGACGCCGCTCTTCTCGGCCGTGGCGATGTACATGGCGAAGATCACGGCCGCGGGCGAGTTGATCGTCATCGACGTGGTGACCTCACCGAGGTCGACGCCGGCGAACAGGTCCTCCATGTCGGCCAAGGTGTCGACGGCGACGCCACACTTGCCGACCTCGCCCTCGCTCAAGGGATCGTCGGAGTCGCGCCCCATGAGCGTCGGCAGGTCGAACGCGGTGGACAGTCCCGTGCTGCCGGCGGCGAGCAGGTCGAGGAACCGGCGGTTGGTGTCCTCTGCGGTCCCGAAGCCGGCAAACATCCGCATCGTCCACAGCTTCGAGCGGTACATCGACGCATATGGCCCCCGCGTGTACGGGAACTGGCCCGGCCACCCGATGGCGTCGTCGGGCTCGGCATCGGGGCCGTAGACCGGATGGAGAGGGACTCCCGACATCGTCTCGAAATCGACGTCACGGGTAGGCGACTCGCGGTACGCGTCCTGCCATTCGGGTCGGGCCATGACTCGTAGTATCTCAAGGTCTCGACGATCGGTGCCGATCGTCCCCGGAGCGATCGTGGAGCAGCGGGAGAAACGAGCGGGATGACCAAGCGGGTGATGATGGGCGTGGTTGCGGTCGTGGCCGTGCTGGCCTCGGGTTGCTACTCGGCCTTCGACTTCAACGGCGATGACAAGGCCGACCGGATCTGGGTCACCGCCGACGGGGTCTGGCACCAGGAAGGCAAGCCCAACCCCATTTGGACGTCACCGAACGCGAACCAGGCGGTCGTGCCGGGCAACTACGACGGCAGCGCCAACTGGGAACCGGCGAGCACCGACGGCACGAGTTGGTTCACGGCCGGATCGGCCGGCACGATCGACTTCCCGTTTCCGGAGGGTGCGGCGGGCCAGGGCCTACCGGTGCCGGCGGACTACGACGGTGACGGCAAGACCGATCCCGCGTGGTGGAGTCGAACCACCGGCACCTGGTACATACGTGGCCGCGATCCAGTGGTCTTCGGCACTCCCGGGCCTTCTTCCTACTGCACGCCATTGCCTGCGCAGGCGGGGTGCAATGCCTTTCTGCACGGCGACCTACCTCTACCCGCCGACTACGACGGCGACAAGCGCGCCGACCTTGCTGTGTACAACCTGGCCAGCGGCGTATGGCAGTTCCTCGCGGACGGCTCGACGCTGCAACTCGGCGGCCATGGCGATGTTCCCGTCGTCGCCGACTTCGACGGCGATGGCACGCAAGACCCGGCGACGTTCGATCTCCTGACAGGCGTGTGGACGGTCGAGGGCCTCGGTGACATTGCCACCTATGGCGTGGTCGACCCAACGAACGGACCGCAATACCCCGTCGCTGCCGACTACACCGGCGACAAGGTCGCTGACCTCGCCTACATCAGCCAGGACTCGTCCTCGAACAGCCCGTGGCCCTGGACGTGGCACACCCAAGGTCAACCGGATCTCTCACTCGGTCTCAACTCGCGGCTGCCGACGCCGGCGGAGATGCCGCCGGCGGTGCTCGTCAACTTCGTTCGCGCCTGGTTCCTGACCATCTGTGATACCTCGTCGCTGTGTCCCGGCTTCTACAGCTGAGTGACCGCGAAACGCTGGAATCTGAGCGTTCTGCCGCCTGCCGCTAGGGTCCCCTGCCATGGTTGAGCACGTCGCCCCGGATCGGAACATCGCTCTTGAATTGGTTCGCGTCACCGAAGCAGCCGCGTTGGCGGCGTCTCGGTGGATGGGTCGAGGCGACAAGGAACTGGCGGACGGGGCAGCGGTCGACGCCATGCGGCACGTGCTCGGCAGCGTGCCCATGGACGGTGTGGTCGTCATCGGCGAGGGCGAGAAGGACGAAGCCCCCATGCTCTTCAATGGCGAGCGCATCGGTGATGGCTCGCCCCCGCAAGTCGACATCGCGGTGGATCCCATCGACGGCACGACGCTCACGGCGCAGGGCCGAGGCAACGCGCTCGCCGTCATCGCGCTGTCGGAGACCGGCACGATGTTCAACCCCGGTCCCTGTGTGTACATGGAGAAGATCGCGGTCGGCCCGAAGGCCAAGGGTTCGATCGACATCACCCAATCGGTGACCGAGAATCTCCGGGCCGTGGCCAAGGCGACTGGTCAGTCGGTCCACGAGGTCACGGTCGTGATCCTCGAACGGGAACGACATGACGATCTCGTGGCTGAAGTCCGCGAAGCCGGTGCGCGCATCCGCCTGATCCCCGACGGGGACGTCGCCGGGGCGATCTCGACGGCCTGGCCTGACTCCGGCGCCGACATTCTCTTCGGTATCGGTGGCACGCCCGAGGGCGTCATCGCCGCCGCGGCGCTCAAGTGCATGGGGGGCGAGATGCAGGGCCGTTTGTGGCCGCGCGACGAGGCGGAACGCAACGCGGCGCTCGCGCTCGGCTACGACCTCGACAAGGTGCTCACCACCGACATCCTCGTCGCCGGTGACAACTGCTTCTTCGCCGCAACCGGCATCACCGACGGCGAGCTGCTGAAAGGTGTGCACTACGCCTCGGCGAGCGTGTCGACGCAGTCGCTCGTGATGCGTTCGAGCTCCGGCACGGTGCGCTTGATCAACGCGCTCCACCACATCGACAAGCTCCGTGCTGTCGGCGCCCTCGAGCCTGGCGACGCGTGAGCCCGTCACACCTGTAGACCGGCCTCCCGCGCCACCTGTTCGTGCGCGGACGCGATCTCGTCGAGCATGTGGCGCAGCGCGGGCCAAGCCCGCGGTTCAGCGTGGCGGGGCGCCTGCAGGCGGGCGGCGGCCGCCCACCCCACGTCACACGAGCGTTGCTACCACAGCCAATACGACGAGGAACGGAGCCAAGAAGAGCTCGAAGACGCCGACCATCATGGCGACGAGCACCATGATGATGAACGGGATCCGAGCCATCGACAGAACCACCGACAGGCCGGGAACCTCGCGCCGGAGCGCGTTCAGCAACCGACCGGCGCGCCAACTGTCACGGACTATGGAGCCCGCTCGTTCGTGCGCGCCGTTGGCGTGCGCTTCTCGGACCAGGTTCGCCAGCTCGCGAGCTCGGGCCGGCGCCACGATGGGCAAAGCCCGGAACTGCGACGGCAGATCGAGGGCCTCCCGCAGCATCGACGAGAAGATCAGGATGATCACGGGTGCAACCAGCAAGAAGCCGAGCAGCACGATGACCAGGCCCCAAGTCCAATAGGTGCCCGGAAGGTCGACCGCCACCACGGTCGCCACGATCACCAGGGCCGCCACGCCGACCGCGAACCCGTAGAAACGAACCGCACGCTCCAGCCGCCGAGCCAATGGCACGAGCCGCTCGAGCACATCGATGGCGCGGTCGTAGCCGCCTTGAGCGGAACGCGCCACGTTCGAGAGGCCGGTCGCGGACGTAGATGTGGCCACGCCGATTGCCTACCCGATCAGGGGTCGACGAGACCTACGTCGCGACCGCGAGGCCGATTGAGCTTGGCCAGTTCTTCGGCCGACTCGAGCGAGTCGTACACAAAGGTCTCGAGCGCCTGCTTCTTCGTCTGCACGGCAACGGCGACTTCTTCGCGGCGATGGGTGAGCACTTCACCGGCTTGCGCTCGACGTTCGCGCACCCGCTCGCCCAACGAGGGCTCGGTGTTGGCCACCGCGGCTGCGGCGCGGGCCCAGTTGGCTTTGAACATGCCGATGTCGAACGCGCCCTCTTTGATCCAGTTGCTGTACTTGACGTCCTGGCTCGGCACCTTCAAGTCGCGCACGACGCGGATCCAGCTGAGGATCTTGAGGCCGTAGAAGGTGAGATCGATCTCCCACCAGAAGAAACCCTGCCGCGCCGACGCTTGGTAGTAGTGGTGGTTGTTGTGCCAACCCTCGCCCATCGTCGTGATGGCGATCAGCGGGTTGTTGCGGCTGGTGTCCTCGGTGGCGTAGCGACGGCGCCCGAAGACGTGCGCCACCGAGTTCACGAAGAAGGTGTTGTGCCAGAGCAGCACCGTCGAGAGGAAGAAACCGACGGTGAGACCGGCCCAACCGGCGACGAGGTAGGACGCGATGCCGACGATCCAAGGTGCGAAGCCGTTGTACTTGTCGACGAATCGCAGCTCGGGATAGCGAGCAAAGTCCTTGATGCGGTCGACGGGAATCTCGTCGTACTTGTCACACAGGATCCATCCCACGTGGCTCCACCAGAAGCCGCGCAGCGGTGAGTGGACGTCGCGCTCGGTGTCGGAGTCACGATGATGGTTGCGGTGATGACCGGCCCACCACAGCGGTCCCTTCTGGGCGGCGGTCGCGCCACCGAAGGCCAGCACGAACTGGAACCAACGGCTGGTCTTGTAGGAGCGGTGCGCGAAGTAGCGGTGGTAGCCGGCCGTGATGAACCACATGCGGCCGAAGAACAGCACGACGCACAGGATGACGGTCTTGGTCGACAGACCGAACAGCACCAGGCCCAACAGGGCCAAGGCGTGGATCAACCAGAACGGTATGGACGCCAACTTGTTGATGCGTTCATCGGGTGCCCGCTCGTAGGCGTGGCGGCCTCGGGCGCGGTGGCGCTCGGGAGTGGTAAAGGTGTCCTCATCGACGGAGTTCGGGGGGTCGAGGAGAGACGACGACGCGTGATCCATGCAGGTCCTTGTCAACGTGCGGCGATCGATCGAGCGTACCCTACCGACCAGTAGGTAGGCGAAGGTACGCGGGCCCCTGTGTCGTCCACCACAGGCCCTCCGGGCCGAAGCCGGCCTGAGCGCCGGACCAGCCCGGAGCACCTGTTCGTGTGCGATGAGGAACCCCATTCCATCGGCTCTGCGTCGACGTGGCGTGAGCGCGAGTTCCGGCCAGCACCCCCAACCGGTCAACCGGTCAGCCGGCTGGGTGGTGATCGGGTTCTGGGGGTGGTTCGTTGGCCTCGACCAAGGAGAGGTAGCCCTCGTCCTCTTGCGCGAAATGGAGCTCGAGGATCGCGTGCAGCCCATAGAGCACTCGCCGTACCTCCATCAGGTCATCGTCGTCGGGCTCGTTCGGATCGATCTCGTCGAGCAATCGCCCGAGGCGCCGCACGAGGTGCGCGATCTCGACGTGAGCTCGGCTCATCGTGCCGGTCGGATCCCTCCCGCCGAGCATGCCGCGCGAACACTGGATACAAGATCGCGTCCTCTGCCTCCTCATGAGGAAGGAGTTCGTCGACGAGGAAGGCCTGAACCTCGCGCGCAGCTCCGATCGCTCGGTCAACGGGTACCGACCCGATCAGATCGGCCGCTCGTCGCAGCTGCTCGAGGTCCGGCCGCAAAGTCCGGTGTTCGCCACTGAACTTTTGCACCAGTGCCTCGTCGGCGGCGCTGACTCGTCTGGCGTTCTCCTGCGGACGCAGAACGCGCAGTGCGTTGACTATGACCGCCAGGTCGATGACTTCTTGCACCAACGCACCGAGCGCCGGCTCGAGAAACCCGAGGGCCGCGAACCCCATAGCGACCAACGAAAGGCCCATGCCGGCGACGACACTCTGCCAAGCGATGCGCCGCGCTCGTCGTGCGATCCCAATCGCCGTTCCGAGTCGATCGAGACGATCAACCGTCAGGACGACGTCGGCGGCCTCGGAGGACGCCGTGCTCCCACGCGCTCCGACGGCAACCCCGACATCGGCCACGGCCAAAGCGGGCGCATCGTTTATTCCGTCCCCGACCATGATGGTGGTCCCGAACCGACGAGCTTCGCGCACCGCGTCGACCTTCTCCGCAGGAGTGCGCTCGGCGAGCACCTCGTCGACGCCGATCACGGCGCCCACCGTCTCGGCGACGTCAGCCCGGTCACCCGTGACCATCACGACGCGTGCGATGCCGTCACGATGAAGCTCCCGGATGGTGCGCCCTGCGTCGGGTCGGATCGGGTCGTCGAGAATGAGTGCGCCGACCGTGTCACCGTCCACGCGGACGAAGACCGTGAGCGCTCCGTCCAGATCGGCACGGCGACGCACGGAACGCGCCCACACCGGAACGGTGCCCGGTAGTAGCCAGCTCGCCTTGCCCACGGCCACATCGTGTCCGTCGACCTTGCCGGTCACGCCTCGACCAGGCACCTCGTCGACGTCGGTCGGCAGGACCAGCTCGAGATCACGCTCACGAGCCGCGCGGACCACCGCCGCGGCGAGCACATGGGGCGAAACCTGATCGAGCGACGCCGCGAGCCGGAGTGTCTCGTCGTCGGACAATGTTCCTGACGACACCACGGCGTCGAGGGTGGGCCTGCCTTCGGTGAGCGTGCCCGTTTTGTCGAGGAGCAGGACCTGGGCGTCAGCGAGTTGCTCCAAGGCCGCACCGCCTTTGATGATGACGCCGCGGCTGGCCGCACGCGACAACCCGGACACGATCGCGACGGGTGCGGCCAAGATCAATGGGCACGGGGTTGCAACCACTAGCACTGCCACAGCCCGCACGGCGTCGCCCGAGAGCGCCCACGCGAGGGCCGCCACCGCGAAGGTCAGCAGGACGAAGATCCCCGCGTACCGGTCGGCCAAGCGCACGAAGGGCGCACTCGAGGCCCGGGCGTCGGCGACCAGTCGAACGATCCCGGCGTATGTGCTGTCGGCCGAGGTCGTGGTCGAACGAAGATCGAACGGTCCTGCCGCGTTGACCGCTCCACTTCGTACCGGATCGCCCGTCGCTCGTTCCACGGGCAACGGCTCGCCGGTGAGCGCCGACTCGTCGAGCACTGCGGTCGAGCTCTCGACGCGCGCCGTCGACTGGCACGACCTCGCCCGGTAGCACCATCAGCAGATCGCCCGGCTGCACGTCGTCGAGTGCAGGTGTGGTGAGCTGATCGCCCGCGTATCGGTGAGCCACACGAGGGGCTCGTTCGAGCAGACCGCGAAGCTCCCGACGCGCCCGATCGCCCGCCTGGGCTTCAAGCGTGCGCCCGGTGGCCAGCATCACCGTAATCAGGGCGCCGGCGACGTACTCCTGGGTGAGCAACGCGCCAACGAGCGCCAGCACGGCGATCACATCCACACCCAGGCGATGCTGGCGAGCTGCGTCGATCACCCACCACAGCGCGGCTACGGCACCCGTGAGCGTGGTTGCGGCCCACACGACATCGCCGGCTGAGCCGAGGGCAACGAGGTGGAGCACGCCTCCGAGCACGAGCCCGAGGAGCGCTCCAGCGAGAAGCACAGACTCGACGCGCCGCCAGGGGCGCTGGTCGAGAAGCGTCGCCTCCGCGGGGTCGGGCACGGCCACATTCTTGGAGACCAAATGGCCCCAGTGCCAGAGCCGTTAGCCACGATCTTCGCCTGATCGAGCAGTTGCGCGCCCAGCCACGCCCAGGCAGAGGCGTTCGCCCCAGAGCACAGCGAGCCATTTTCGGTCGGATGAGTCCAGACTGGACGCGCTGTGACTGCCACATACGGAACCTCGCGCCCACGCCGGACGTTACGTCGACCGTGAGCCCCTCCCCGGCCACCCTGCAGACCCGAGCCGGCATCGCCGGCGCGGTCGCCGCGGCCATGGCCCTCGCGGTGGGCGAACTGGTGAGCACGTTCGGCCAGCACGGCCAATCCCTCGTCGGTGGGGTGGGCAACGAGATCGTCGATCGGGCCGCGGGCGGCACCGTTCGCTTCGCCATCCAGACCTTCGGCACGGCCGACAAGACCGTGCTGGTCGTCACCATCGTGGTGATCTCGCTCCTGCTCGGGGCATGGCTCGGCCGGCTCTCGCTGACTCGGGCCTGGGCCGCACCCGTCGGATTCGGGCTGTTCGGTCTGCTCGGGCTGGTGGCGGGCGTACGCGATCCGTTGAGCTCCGAGGGGGTCGTCATCGTCGCCGCTGTGATGGCGGTCGTGTCGGGCATCGTCACCTTGCGCGTGCTGTTCCGCGTCGCCCGAACCGGACACGCCCTTCCCACCGTTCCGCCGGCGACGGCCACACCACCGACCGAACGGCCGGGCGACGACAAGGCCACGCGCCGGGCGTTCTTCGGCTGGGCCGGCGCGGCCGGCGCCTTCGCGGCCACGGCGACCGTGGCGGCTCGGTCCTTGGCGGGACGCTCGTCGGTCGAGAACGTCCGCCTCGCGGTGCAACTGCCGCCGGCCACGGTCCCGCCCGGCGAACCGGCAGCGTCGGTCGGCGACGCGTTCGCCATCGACGGCCTCACGCCTTACCTCGTGCCGAACGACGACTTCTACCGGATCGACACCGCGTTGGTCGTGCCACAGATCGACACGACGTCATGGACGTTGTCGCTGACCGGCATGGTCGATCACCCGTTCACCATGTCGTTCGACGAACTGCTCGCCGACGCCACGACTGAAGACGTGGTGACCCTGTCGTGCGTTTCGAACGAGGTGGGCGGCTCACTGGTCGGCAACGCGCAATGGCAGGGCGTTGCCCTGACGACGTTGCTCGATCGCGCGGGTGTGCAGGGTGGCGCCACGCAGATCGTCGGCAAGTCGGTCGACGGGTTCACCGCCGGCTTCCCCACCGAGGCGGCCTACGACGGTCGCGTCGCCCTCGTCGCCGTGGGCATGAACGGCGAGCCGCTCCCCGTACGCCACGGTTTCCCGGCGCGTCTCGTCGTTGCCGGCCTGTACGGGTACGTCTCGGCGACGAAGTGGTTGCGCGAGATCCACCTCACCACCTGGGAGAGCTTCGACGGCTACTGGGTGCCTCGAGGCTGGTCGAAGCTGGGGCCGGTCAAGACCGAATCGCGCATCGATGTGCCCGCGCGCCGCGACCCGACTCTCCCCCGGGACCACCCCGATCGCCGGCGTGGCCTGGGCCCCGACGCGGGGCATCTCCAAAGTCGAGGTGCAGGTGGACGACGGCGATTGGCGGGCCGCCCAACTCGGCGACACCGTGTCGGACAACACGTGGGTCCAATGGATGGTCCCGTGGGATGCGACCGCCGGTGCCCACACCTTGCGGGTCCGAGCCACCGACGGCACGGGCGAGACGCAGACCTCCGACGTGGCCCGCCCCGACCCGGACGGCGCGACGGGCTGGCACACCCGACGCGTCACGGTCAACGACAGCTGACCGACAATTCGCCCCTGCGCGCGTCGTGCTCGCTTGCGATCGTTGGTCATTCGGATCACTCCACACATCTCGGTCATGCCCTGCCGCAAGTTGCGTGGCGCCCAACCGAGCTCCCGGCGGGCTTTGTCGCCCGAGAACGCCTGATGTCGCGTGGCGATCTCGACCGTGTCGGTGATCATCTCGGGCTGGGCCCGTGCCCACCGGGCGACGGTGGACGCCGGCCGGCTCGACCACCGCACGACTTTCGTGGGCAGGTAGGCCAGAGGCGGTCGCCGGCCCGCGCCGGCTGCGATCAGCTCGAACCATCGCCGAAACGGCACCGCATCGGCACACAGGATGAACTCGTCGCCATCGCGACCGCGGTCGGCGATCAGGCGCAGACCGGTCGCGCAGTCGTCCACGTTGACGAGCGACTGCACGAGCTCGGGCATGTAGCCGATCGGGGTCGGATAGGTCGCGAACGCCTCGATGAGCGCAGCCATGGAGCTCTCGTCACCGTGTCCGTAGATCCCGCCCGGAATCCCGATGCGGACCGCCGCGCCTTGCTCTGCGAACGATCGCGCCAGCAGATGAGCTTCTCGCTTCGTCTGTTCGTAGGGCACACGCGGCGCTTCCGGCGACCACCAGTCCTCGTCCACCGGCGATGGACCGGTCGGCCCCAGCGCGGCCACCGAGCTCACGTGCACCGCGAGCGCATGGTGCTCGGCGGCGGCCTCGAGCACATGACGCGTACCGCCGACGTTCACCTGTTCGAGTCGCGTTCGATCAGGTGGGCCCAGCTCGACCAGCGCGGCGCAGTGGAACACCGCGTCGGCACCGGCCACGGCTCGCATGACCGATGAGCGGTCGGTCACGTCACCCGGTGCGGTCTGCAGATCCAACCCGTCGAGACGCCGGAGGTCGCTCGTCGCGCGGACGAGAACACAGACGTCGTCACCCCGTTCGACCAACTGCCGCGCCAGGCGACTACCGAGGAACCCCGTCGCTCCGGTGACTACCGCGCGCACGAAGCCGTTGGCGTCAGGCGGGTTGGAAGACGACGATCGTCACGTCGTCGTCGAGCGGCTCGAATCGTGCCGAGAGCCGCATGCCCATCTCGATCCCGTCGGCCTCGCAGTCGACGAGCCGGGTCATCATGCGGGGCCCTTCGTCGAGCTCGACGATCGCCGCGACATATGGAACCTGCTCGTGGAAGGGCGGCAGATCGTTCTGCATGACCGTCGACCACGTATAGAGCGTGCCGGTGCCTGCGGCCTCGACCCAATCGACGTCATCGCTCCAACACGAGGGACAGAAGTTACGCGGGTAGTAGTGCACCTCGTCGCACGAGCGGCAGTGACGCAACAGCAGGCGACCCTCGCTGGTTGCGTCCCAGAACTCACGGGTGTCGTCTTCGATCGTCGGAAGGTCGAACCTGGGTGCGGCCATGGGCGGCGAGGTTAGCCCCCAACTCGGGCACCTATGCTCCCCCGATGGCCAAGAACGCCAACGGCGACGTACAGCCGCTCGAAGAGCAGATCCTGTGGCGCCTCGAGGACGGGATCGCGTGGATCACGCTGAACCGGCCCGACGCCCAGAATGCCCTCACACCCGACCAGCGCGATCGCCTCATCGAGCTCCTCGCCAACGCCAGCGCCGACGTCGCCACACGCGTGGTGGTGCTCACCGCGACCGGCAAGGGCTTTTGCACCGGAGCCGACCTGCGGGCCTCTCGGCCCGGTCCCACCCGACCCGAGGGCGCGCCGGAGCGCGTCGCGGGTGACATCAGCCGCATGCTGCGCGACGGCGCGCAACGCCTGATCTCCGCCATCCTCGATTGCGAGAAGCCGGTCATCGCCGGGGTGAACGGAACCGCGGCCGGCATCGGCGCGCATATGGCCTTCGCGTGCGACTTGGTGGTGGCCGTGAAGAGCGCACGCTTCATCGAGGTGTTCGTACGACGCGGCTTGGTGCCCGACGGGGCCGGGGCCTACCTGCTCACTCGCATGATCGGCCCGCAGAAGACGAAGGAGCTGATGTTCTTCGGCGACATCGTGTCGGCCGACGACGCCAAGGCGTTGGGGCTGGTCAACCGCGTCGTGGCCGATCGCGATCTCGACACCACGCTGCTGGAGTGGGGCGAGCGCCTCGCCGACGCGCCCACGCGAGCGATCGCGCTGACGAAGTGGCTCGTGAACCGATCGCTCGAATCCGACCGCGCCGGCGCGTTCTACGACGAGGCGTTCGCGCAGGAGATGAACATGGGCACGCACGACGCCCAAGAGGGCGTGAAGAGCTTCGTCGAACGCAGGGACGCCGAGTTCAAAGGTTGGTGACGCCCTTGCCCGCCGGCTTCTCGATCCGGTGCGGCAACAACACCGCGAGCTCCGATGCGTACATCGGCCGGGCGAAATGGAAGCCCTGCGCCAGGTCACAACCGAGCGCGGTGAGCTCCGCCGCTTGATCCGGCCGCTCCACACCTTCGGCGACGGTCGACAGGCCGAGCATCCGCGCCACGTTCACGATTGCGGCGGTGATCGCTCGGTCGCCTGAGTCCTGGCCGAGCCCCTCGATGAAGGTGCGGTCGATCTTGAGCACCTCGACCGGGAACTGCTTCAGGTAGGCGAGCGACGAGTGGCCGGTGCCGAAGTCGTCGAGCGCGAGCCGCACACCCAATCCGTGGAGCTGATCGAGGGTCGAGGTGGTGGTGGCGGCGTCGGCCATGAGCGCGTCCTCGGTGATCTCGAAGTGCACGACTTGAGGATCGACACCGGTGAGGTCGATCACCTCCTTCACCATCGGCACCAAGTCGACGTCGGCGAGCTGCCGCGGCGACAGGTTGACGAAGAGAGGAAGCGACTCGCCACTGTCCGGATCGCGAAGCATCTCGATGGCGACACGACAGGATTCGGTGAGCACCCAACGACCGACGTCGATGATCAGCCCGGTCTCCTCGGCCACACTCAGGAACTGCGCCGGCAGCAGAAGACCGCGGGCCGGGTGATCCCAACGCACGAGTGCTTCGACTCCGCGAATGCGCCCCGAAGGCAGGTCGACGACGGGCTGGAACTCGAGCACCAACTCCTCGCGCTCGATCGCGTATCGGAGCGCCTGTTCGATGTCGAGCCGCTCGACGACTTGGGCGCGGACGCCGGCGTCGAACACCTGGACGCGATCGCGGCCGCGGGCCTTGGCCTCGTACATGGCCGCGTCGGCGTCGCGCAGCAGTTCCTCGGCGGACTCGTGTCCGGTAGCGAGCGCCACGCCGATACTGACGGTGACGAACACCTCTTGGTCGCCGATCGAGAAGCGACCTCCGACCTCACGGCGGATGCGGTCGGCGAGCTCGGCGGCCTCAGCCGGTCCGTCGACCCCCGTACAGAGGATCACGAACTCGTCGCCACCGAACCGGGCGATGCGATCGTGCGGTCGAGTCGCACCGAGCAACCGGCGTGACATGGCCACGAGCAACTGGTCACCCGACTGATGGCCGAGGCTGTCATTCATCACCTTGAAGCGGTCGATGTCCGAGAAGAGGACCGCCACCGACGAGCCGAAGCGGTCGACGTGGCGGATCGCTTCGTCGAGCCACGCGATGAGGGGGGTGCGGTTCGGGAGTGCGGTCAGCTCGTCATGGTCGGCTTGATGCTGCAGCCGGGCTTCCAACGCTTTTTGCGCACTCGTGTCGCGGGCGATCGACGCCACGAAGTCCACTTCGCCGCTCGGCGTGCGCTGGGCGAGCAACACGTTCGAGATGGGGATGGCTTTATTGCTATCGGGCGAACGCAACGACAGTTCACCCCGCCAGACCTCACCGCGCATCACTGCGGGAATCGCTTTGGCCGCGACGACGCGCCACGAGCCTTCGGTGTAGAACGCGGACGGCTGCAGCGAGGCCAGGTCGGCATCGCCCGCGATCCCGAGCGCCTCTCGGGCCGCGGGATTGAGGTAGATGGTGTGACCGTCGCCGTCGGTCAGCCCGACGAAGTCGGTCGTGCTGTCGATGACGGCTTGGAAGCGCAGGAGGCTCTGGCGCGCTTCGACCAGATCGGTGACCTCGAGCACCAGACCGACGTGGCCCACGAGCGCGCCGCTCTCGTCGTGCAACGGAGCGGTCTGACCGACCACCCACAGCACCTCGCCATCGGGCAGGTCGAGGCGGAACCGCGCCCGGAACGCCTCACCGTCGGAGATGGCCTTGTGCCAGCGTCCGGCCATCGTGGCCCGGTCGTCGCCATGCACACCCGACCAGACGTCGCGCCCGCCGACTCGTGCTCCGACTTGGGTCGTCATGTCCAGCCAGCGCTGGTTGGCGTACTGGACGCCACCCTGCGCGTCGAGCTCGAAGATGCCGAGCGGCGCCGTCGAGGTCAGCAGGTCGAGACGCCGCTCCGCCGCACCCACCGAACCACCGTCGGGGGCCGGCTTCGCCGGAATGCGAGAAGTGGCAAGCAGCGCCACGACCACGCCGAGCGCGAACGCGAAGCCGACGAACAGGGCCGCAACAACACCTCCCATGACCGGCGCGAGGGTACGCGCCACGCGGAGCGCGAACGTGGATCTCCGTTCAGGGCGGGGCGCCACCGCCGGCCGCAGCCCGCTGCAGCCGGTCGCGAACCGCCCGTCCGATGCCGCGATCATCCGGGGGAACGGCGATCAACACATCGATCTCCTCGTGGTCGGCGGCCCGCAATCGCGCGTACAGCACCCGGGCGTAATCGTCGGGTCCGCCGGCCGGCTCGAGTTGGCGCACGCCCGGCGGGAGCCCGTCGATCGCGGTGGGTGCGAGGACGCCGACCACTCCCCCCTCATCCCGTGCCGCCCGCGCCGCTTCGACCACGTCGGTGATGCGCTCGACGACCCGCACGGCGGCCCGAGGTGCATAGTGCGCGGCGAGCGTGCCGGGCGCGGCGACCTCTCGATCACCGAGCCACACTCCGGCCGGACGGCCGAGCGCCTCCTCCAACGCTTCGAAGCTCACCCCGCCGGGTCGCACGACTTCGGGCACGTCGGTGGTGCAGTCCACGATCGTCGACTCGACGCCGACGTCGGTCGCGCCGCCGTCGAGCACCGCATCGACATCGTGACCGAGGTCGGCGCGCACATGCGCCGCCGTGGTCGGACTCACCCGACCGAACCGGTTCGCCGAGGGGGCGGCAACGCCCCCACCGAACGCGTCGAGCAACGCGAGTGCGACCGGATGTGCAGGCACACGGATCCCGACTCGATCACTTCCACCGGTGACTGCGTCGGGTACCTGATCGGCGCGACGCGCCACGCAACAGGGTGAGTGGTCCGGGCCAGAACGCGCGCGACAGAGTCCACGCGTCATCGGAGACCTCCGCAGCCCAGTCTTCGATGGTGTCGGCACGAGCGATATGCACGATCAGCGGGTGCCCGGTGGGCCGGCCCTTGACCTCGAAGATGCGCTCTACGGCTCCGACATTCGCGCGCGTCGGCCCCGAGGCCATAGACGGTCTCGGTCGGAAAGGCGACCAGTCCGCCGCGACGCAACACCTCGGCCGCGTTCCGCACTGCGTCGGCCGACGGGAGATCCACGGGCCAACGATCGCGCACAACGGGCCGGACGCCCATGTTTAGAAAACGGTGAGAATCTCCGTCCCGACCCCGCCATCGGCGCTCGGATCAGTAGCCGGGCACTAGCGTCCCCCGACGTGCCAACCAGGTCCGGGTCCAAGCGCCGCGCCGTGTTGCTTGTGGCCCTCGGGCTCGCGGTGGCCGTTTTCTTCCCTGTCCGCGCCTTCGCGTCCACGATGGTGAACAACGCCACAACCGACACCACCGCCGCCGGCAACGAGCTGACTGCGGGCAAGGCCGCCGTGCTCGGCCTCGTCGAGGGTGTCACGGAGTTCCTTCCGATCAGTTCCACCGGCCACCTCCTGGTCGCCCAGCGGTTGATGGACATCGGTAAGACGCCCGACACCAAGGACGCGGCCGACGCCTACGCCATCGCGATCCAGTCGGGCGCGATCCTCGCGGTGGTGCTGCTCTACTGGCGACGGCTCCGGTCCATGGCCGAAGGTCTGGTCGGGCGCGACCCGGACGGACGGCGAACGCTCATCGGTCTCGTCGTGGCCGTGATCCCCGCCGCGGTGATCGGGCTCGCACTCGAAGGTCCGATCAAGGATCACCTCCTCGAAGTCGGCCCCGTCATCGCCGCGTGGATCGTCGGCGGACTCGTCATTCTCCTGCTCGCTCCCCGCTTGATGGGATCTCGCCACGGCGTGGCCCTCGAACAGATCACGATTCGCCAAGCGCTCATCATCGGCTTGGTTCAGTGCCTCGCGTTGTGGCCCGGCACCAGTCGAAGTCTGGTGACGATCCTCGCCGCGCTGGCCGTCGGCTTGAGCCTGAGCGCGGCGGTCGAGTTCAGCTTCCTACTCGGGCTCGTGACGCTCGGCGCGGCCACCGTGTTCGAAGTCGCCAAGAACGGCTCGACCATGATCGACGCCTACGGCTGGGTGAATCCGTTGATCGGGTTCGTCGTCGCTTTCATCGCCGCAGCCGTCGCCATCAAATGGATGGTCGGCTACCTGCAGCACCACAGCCTGGCGATCTTCGGCTGGTATCGCCTCGTGGTCGCGGCCGCCGCCCTCATCTTGCTGGCCACCGGCGCGCTCTGACCGAACGAGGTGTGGGATCAGGTCGCGGCGGCGTCGACCAGGCCGTAGCGCTTGCGGATCTTGCGCTCGAGCGTGCCGAAGAAGACCGAGTCGACGAGGATCCCGATGATCAAGATCAGGATCATCACCGCGAGCAATCCCACCGAGTCGTTGAGCTCGCGATTCTGATCCAACAGGAAACCGATCGACGGTTGGTTGGCGATGATCACCAACAACTCGCCCGCCATCAAGCTGCGCCAGGCGAAAGCCCAGCCCTGTTTCATGCCACCGACGAAGGACGGGAGCGAAGCAGGAAGCACCACGTGCCGATACAGCGTCCACCGCTTCGCACCGAGCACGCGACCGGCCCGCAACAAGATGGGCTGGATGTTGTCGGCGCCCGAGATGAGGCCATTGGCAATGGCGGGCGCGGCGCCGAGTACCACCACGAACAGGATGGCCGATTCCGTCAGCTTGAACAGCAGGATCGCGAGCGGAAACCACGCAATCGACGGCATCGTCTGCAGGCCGGTGATGAGCGAACCGAACGCAGAGCGCAGGATCTTGTTGCGCGAGACCACTGCGCCGACGAGCACCCCGATCACCAACGCGATCGAGTACCCGAGGAACGCCCGCTGCAACGTGATGCGAGTTGCCTTCGTGTACGTGCCGTCGGTCAATTGCGTCCAGAACTCACTCAGCACTTTGCCCGGGGGCGGCAGCACGTAGGTCGGCTTCCACCCGCTCCACACGACGAGTTGCCAGATCAACAGAGCCAGGCCGATGGCGGCGATCTTCGGCCAGACCGCCGACCACACGCGTCGGAACAGCTCGGCACGCGGGCGGTCCGGGATCTCGAGCGCGTCGAGCCCCGCCAGCTCTTGGTCGAGCCTCGTCGATGACGGTGTCGGTTCAGCGGTCGTCGCCGGCATGACGGCGCACCTCCTCGCGTAGGCGGACGGTGATCTCTCCGGCCAACCCGCTCACCTCGGGTGAATCCATCCGGCGGGGACGGGGGACGTCGACCTTGAACTCCTCGACAACGCGACCGGGCCGGCTCGACAGGAGGACGATCCGATCCGCGAGACGGGCGGCCTCCCGCACGTTGTGCGTGACGAAGAGCACGGTGAAACTGCGATCGGTCCAGAGCCGCTCGAGCTCGTCGTGAAGAAGATCGCGCGTCATGGCGTCGAGGGCACCGAACGGTTCGTCCATCAGGAGGATGTCGGCATCCTGCGCGAACGCGCGCGCGATGGCCACACGCTGCCGCATGCCACCCGAAAGCTCGTGGGGTTGCTTCTTGGCGAAGTCCTCGAGGTGCACGGTCTCGAGCAGCTGTTCGATGCGATCCTTGCGATCGCGTTTGGGAACACCGCGGAGCTTCAACGCGAGGCTGATGTTGCCTGACACTGTCAGCCACGGGAACAGCGCCGCTTCCTGGAACATCAACGTGACGCGGCCACTCTCCTTCACGCGCCCCGCGGACGGTTTGTCGAGATCGGCGACCAAGTTGAGCAGAGTGCTCTTGCCACAACCTGACGCGCCGACGATGCAGACGAACTCGCCCGCGCCCACCTGCAGATTGATGCGGTCGAGTGCCTTCACCGCCTCGGGCCCCGCGCCGAAGATCTTCGACACGTTGTCAATCACGACGGCGGACAGCGGAGACGGGGGTGCGTGCGGCGCCACCGTCTCACCGAGCTGTTCTGCGGTCTCGGATTGATTCATGACAATCCCTGGACCGGCGGCAGGTTCTGCGCCGCGAGCACCGAATTGAGCAAGGACAAGTCGTAGATGCCGTTGAGGTCCACCGGGTCGAGCAGACCCACATCCTGCGCGGCCTGGGCCGACGCCTGGAGCGACGATGCGATGGGGTCGTAGGTGAAGGTCAGGTTGGGCCAAGCCGCATCGATGACCTGCTGCGGAAGCGGCTTGGTGGTGATCTTCTCGATACCCGTGTTCGTGATCGTCTTGGCTTGATCAGGATTCGCCTGCATGAAGTCCAGCGCCGCGAGCTCGCCCTCGATGATGGCCTTGACGGTGCCGGGGTACTGCTCGAGGAACTTCGTCCGCACGATCACCTGCGTCGTGACGTACTGACCTTCGGGCCACAGCGTCTTCTCGTCGACGAGGACCTTGCCGCCGCCCTCCTGGATCAAACGCGTGGCCCACGGTTCGGGGACCCACGCGCCGTCGATGGTGCCGTCCTTGAACGCCGTGAGCGTGTCCGCGTTCTCCTGTGGCTTGATCGACACGTCACCGCCGCCCGAGGTGTCGGTGTTCAGCCCCTGATCCTTCAGCCACGACCGCAGCGCGACGTCCTGGGTGTTGCCGAGCTGCGGTGTCGCCACGGTCTTGCCCCGAAGATCCTCCGCGCTCGTGATCTCGGGCTTGGTCACCAGATAGGCGCCCCCCGACGTACTTCCGGAGACGATCCGGATCGCCTCACCATTCGACTGCGCGTAGGCGTTGATCGACGGGTTGGGACCGATGAAGCCGATGTCGAGCGCATCGGCGAACAGCGCCTCGACCTCAGCCGGACCGGCGTTGAACGTGCTCGTCTCGAGCTTGGTGTCGCCAAGTTTGTCGGCGAAGTACCCCTGCTCGACCCCGACGATCGCCGGGGCGTGCGTCACGTTCCCGAAGTAGCCGAGCCGGACGGTCGATGCCGTGGCGTTGCCCCCGTCGGCGGCCGACGTGGGCGACCCGCCCGTGCTCGTCTTGTCGTCGTTGCTGCACGCGGCGGCCCCGATGAGCAGCGCCAGCAGCACGAGCAGCGAAACGCCTGCTCGACGCCCTGCTACTCGACGTTTTGGCGAACGTTCGGCGTACGACACAAAGAACCTCCAGGTCAGAGCCCTCGCGACTCATTTCATACCAAAGCACTCTGATTTGTAGACAAGTGGCATACTTCTAGCAACAATTCCTATACAAATCATGGGAAAGGGGAACCAGGTGCTCAGGATCTCGGCCAAGGTCGACTACGCGGTACGGGCCATGGTCGAGGTCGCACGGGGTGCGGGCCGGCCGGTGAAGGCCAACGAGATCGCGGGCCGCCAGGACATCCCGGCCCGATTCCTCGGCGCGGTTCTGACCCAGTTGCGGCGTGCGGGGCTCGTCGAGAGCCGGCGCGGAGGCGACGGCGGCTACTGGCTGGCGCGTCCCGGCGACCAGATCTGCGTCGCCGACGTGATCGAAGCGATCGACGGCGAGGTGATCGACGTGCGAGCCCTGCCCGACCCTGCATCCGAGACCCACGCCATGTGGGCCGCGACCGCCGCCGGCGTCACGTCACTGCTCACGACCTACACCATCGCCGATCTCGCGGCCGACGCGCCGACACCCTGAACCGAGGCGACCACGTCTCGCCCGGCTGTCCGCATCCGAACCGGGCTACCCTCACGCTTTCGTCGGGAAACAACGGGGGGCTCCGTGACCGAAGATCAGACTGTCGTTCCGCGCGCACGACCACGTCGCCGGCGCTATCTCACCTTTGGTGTCGTCGTCGCCGTTGTTCTCGTCAGCGCGGCGTGCGTCGACGTCAACAACAACACCCTCGCTCGATCCGAAGAACCGGTGGTGTTCACGGGCTCGCAGCTGCCGAGCCTGCTCGGGACGGCCCCCAATCGGATCGTCGCGTTCAAGCACACCCGACCCAACAGCACCCCGACCTGGACGCAGGTGCCGGTGCAGGTCGACCAGCGCAAGGTGGTCGACTTCGGTCAATACCCCGGCAGCAACGCGACCGTCGGCGTCATCGGGACCGTGTACGGCACGACGCCGATCGGCGTCACCGCGTTGCAGTACGCCGATCCGAACACCTTCGTCGGCGCGGACAGCGACCCGAACTTCGACGCCGACGACGAGCTCGTCTTCATGTCGTCCGATGGTGGCGGCACCGTCTTGAACAACGAGAAGACCGAACCCGCCGGTGTGGTGCGCGGATCGGGAATCGAAGTCCACATCAGTGACCCCATCGCCGCGCCGCAAGCGGCCTCGGTGTACCTGTTCGTATCGGACGGGAGCCTCGATCCATCGGCCGGCCAGGACTACGTCAACTATCAGTTCAATCTGACATCCGGGTCGTACAAGACGACGTACAAACGCGCCGACGGACCGAACGCCGAGACGTCGCAGGTGACCACACCCAACTATCAGGCCGGCTTCGATGACCGATGGATCGAGACGCGCTGGCAGATCGCGACCGGTGGGGCCACCGGTGTCGACATCCTCGACGGTGCGAAGGCTCGCTTCGGTCTCACGACCTGCGCCCGGAGCAACGTGACCTTCTCCGATGGCGAAGGCGCGTTCATCGCGAACATCGACGGCCCGGTGCGGGGCATCCGCTCGTACGTCGGAGCCAACAGCGGGCCGCTGACCGAACGCACCCATGTGATGTATCGCGACCGCGAGGAGACCCGAACGAACCTTCGCGTTCACGCGATCCCGGGGATCATGGATTACATCGACTACAGCACGAGCGCGATCGGCATGACCTATCAGAACAGTGACAACCAGACCGCGGTGACCATCGACGGCGCGGCGGACGCAGTCAGCACTGCGGTACCGACGTGGGAACTGGTGACCGGCGCCCAGGGCTCGGTCATGGTGGTGGGACAGGTCAACACGTCGATCATCCCGCCGGGTGGCACGCTCACCGACGTCGCCGACGGCTTCTACCGCGACGAGTTGAACAGCCCCGTGGACCAGTGCTGGGGCGACGCCCACTTCCTCGGAGCGAGCGGCCTCAACTTCGTGACGGCCATCCCGAACACGGATCCTTCCGCCGGGCCCGCCGCGACGCTGGACTCGACGCGGATCGTCCGGTTCGCCGCGCCGGGTCAGACTGCGGCCACAGCATCGGCGTGGGCAAACAACGTCAACGCGCCGTTGGCCAGCACGATCACGGCGTACAGGTTGTGACCGGAACGACGAGCGCCTTGCGTTGACGCTCGCATTCCGCCCGTACGTGACAGCCGCGTAGGTGGTCGTTCACCAGACCAAGTGATTGCATGGCCGCGTACGCGGTCGTCGGACCGACGAACCGAAAGCCGCGGCGGAGCAACGCCTTCGACAAGGCGATCGACTCCGGCGTCTTCGCCGGTACATCACCGAGTCCAGTCGGAGCCGCGCGCCGGTCCGGTGGGCGCGAACCGCCATACGAAGCCCGCCAGAGAACCGCACTCGTCCTGCACGGCCAGCGTCGCGCGAGCGTTTGCGATCGTGGCTTCGATCTTGCCTCGGTGACGGACGATCGCGGCGTCGCCAAGCAATCGCTGCACGTCCCGCGAGCCGAACCGTGCCACCTTGATCGGGTCGAACCCCTTGAACGCTCGCCGGAACGCGTCACGCTTGCGGAGGATGGTCAGCCAGGACAGACCGGACTGGAAGCCCTCGAGGCAAACCTTCTCGTACAGCCGGACGTCGTCCACGACCGGACGGCCCCACTCGTCATCGTGATAGGCGACGTACTCGGGCGCCGACGCCGACCACGCGCAGCGGCGCTTGCCATCCTCGCCCCGCGCCACGCCGGTCGTGCCTTCACCCATGGCCGCATGCTGCCGCAACCCGAACCCCGCCGTCATTCTGCCTCGGTGTGCCCGGGCATGGCTCCGGGGCATCCTGTGGGGATGGACGAGGTGGCCTACGTCAACCGTGAGGCGACGAGCGAACGGCTGGAACTGGGTAACGGAGCCTGGATCGACATCACCCGGGGCTGGATCACCGCACCCGACGACGTGTACTCCCATCTACGCGACACGGTCGCCTGGCAGACCAGCCAGTTGTTCCGCTACGACCACGTCGTCGAGGAGCGCCGAGTCGGCGCGGGCTGGAGCCGGGGCACGCCGCTCCCCCATCCCGCTCTGGCCGAGGCCACACGGGTGATCCAACACCGCTACCGCGTGCAGTTCGACGGGTTCGCCATGATCCAGTACCGAGACGGACACGACGGTCAGGCGTTCCACCGCGACACCGACATGCGCTGGCTCGATGACACGATCGTGGCGATCCTCAGCCTCGGCGCACAACGACCGTGGAGGCTCAGGGCCCGAGCATCACGGCACGACGATTCACCCGGCAAGGGCGCTACCCACGACCTGGCGCCCGCGTCGGGCGACCTACTGGTGATGGGCGGTCGGACTCAAGCCGACTGGGAGCACTCCGTCCCGTATCTTCCCGATCGAACGATCGGCCCCCGCATCTCGATCCAATGGCGACACGCTCGCCGAGTCGGCCGACCGTTCATGGGCAGCTCCTATCGAGCGCCGCTCACCTACCGCCGTCGCTAGCTCAGTCGTCTATGGCGGCGTACGCGCTCGACCAGAAGTCGTCGCACACGGGCGGTGCCACGGGTGACGTCCACATCTGGTTCGTGAGCAACACACCGACGAGTTGTTCGCTCGGGTCGTTGGCCCAGATGCTGCCGAGCCCTCCGTCCCACGTATAGGTGCCGACCGAGAAGGCCGGTCCCGTTCGCCGCGTTTGCACACCGACTCCGAACCCCCACCCCAGCGCGCCCGTGGGGTCCGGACCGGACGCCGCCTTCTGCTCGGCCGTGAGCTGATCGGTCGTCATGGCATCGATCGAGGTTCGGGACACGATGCGTTGCCCGTCATGCGCGCCGCCGGCCAGCAACATCTGGCCGAAGGCGAGGTAGTCGGGCACGGTCGACACCAGGCCCGCACCGCCGGACGGGAAGGCCGGCGGCTTGCTCCACTGGCCGTCGGCGAGGTCGTAGGCCTCGCGCCCGCCGTGCTCGGGATCGACCCAGTAGCACGGGCCGAACCGATCCAGTTCGGCCGTCGGCACGGCGAAGCCCGTATCGCGCATGCCGAGTGGATCGAAGATCCGCTCGCGCAGGAACGCCTCGAGCGGTTGACCCGATGCGCGCGCGATCAGGACGCCGAGTACGTCCGCGCTCGTGTGATAGAGCCACCGCTCACCCGGCTGATACTCGAGGGGCACCGTGCCCAACAGACGGATCCACTCGTCGGGCTCGGGTGGGCCCGCGGGCGCGGGAGGGCCGACGCCGAGCCCGAGCTCGGCCATCGCCTGCAACGACGGCTGCGGGACCGTGAACGAGAAGTCCATGCCGAGCCCGAGCCGGAACGTGAGGAGATCGCGCAAGGTGATCGGCCGGTGCGCAGGCACTGTGTCGTCCAGCGCCGCGCCCGGGCGAGCGAGCACCTGGCGGTCCGCCAACTCAGGAAGCCACGCGTCGACCGGGTCGTCCAGGCGCAGCACACATTCCTCCATCAGGATCAGCGCCGCGACCGCGGTGACCGGCTTGGTCATCGACGAGATCCGGAAGATCGTGTCCAGCGCTACCGAGGCACCCCCATCGGGTTCGAATCGGCCGGCGAAACCGGTGTGCACCGCGCCCCGCCGGGCCAGCGCCCACGCCAGACCGGCCACCTCTCCCCGTTCGGTGTGCGTCGCCACCACGTCCCGCATGCGGGCCAGTCGATCGCTGTCCAACCCTGATCCAGCCACGATTCCTCCTCGAGGCGTCCATCACGATTCTGACCCGATCGCGCCCGAGAACTCATCGGCCGCGGGAGGAGCCTCGCAGACTTCTACGATGCTGGATCGATGGCCGACCAATCGATGCCCGCCGCGTTCCTCGGGCACGGCAACCCGATGAACGCCCTGGACCACAATCGCTACACCGATGCATGGCGCGAGTTCGGCCACTCCGTCGAGCGACCCCGAGCGATCCTCGTGATCTCGGCCCACTGGTACATCAACGCCAGCGCAGTCACGGCGATGGCGCGCCCGAAGACGATCCACGACTTCTACGGATTCCCCGACGAGCTCTTCGCCGTGCAGTACCCCGCTCCGGGTTCGCCCACGGTGGCCGAGGAGATCGCCGAGATCGTGAAGCCGACCTGGATCGGCATGGACCACGACAGCTGGGGCCTCGATCACGGCACCTGGTCCCTGCTCGTCCACGCCTTTCCCGACGCCGACATCCCCGTCGTCCAGCTCGCGATCAACGCGCTCGAGCCGTTCGAGTACCACGTTGCGCTGGGTGCGGCGCTCGCACCGTTGCGCGAACGCGGCGTCGTCATCATCGGCAGCGGCAACGTCGTGCACAACCTGCGTCGCGTCGCCTGGGACCAACCGGAAGCCGCGTTCGACTGGGCCCAGAGGTTCGACGAGGCGGCGCGCACCGTGATGACGAGCAATCCGTCCGAGGTGGCGAAGCTACGCGAGCACGACGACGTTCGATCTGGCGGTGCCGACGCCGGATCACTTCATCCCGTTGCTCTACGTGGCCGGCCTCGCGGCGGCCGAGGGCCGCACGACCGACACCCTGATCGAGGGCTACGCCATGGGCTCGCTGTCGATGACGTCGTACACGCTCGGCGCCGCCGTCGACGCGAACGGACGCGACGACGGGTCGCCCCCGCTTCCCAGCACGCCACCGGCGGACGAGACGAACGCTTAGGCGGGATCGTCCGAGGTAGAGGTGTTCGACGGCGCGCCCTCGCCGGAAGATCAGTCGATGTCCATCGGACGATCGTCCCATGGACACACGATGGAGACGACGGCGAGCCCATCCGAGGCGGCTCAGCGCCGGGCAGCCGGACATGTTCTACGAAGACCACATCCACCTACAGCCGTCCGGCGCGCTCTTCAATTCGACGCTCATCGCCGACGCCGTCTGACTCACCCACTCCATTCCCCCGCGTACTGCAGTTGTCACAAGTTGTCACACACGCATCGAATCGGCACCGAATCGGTGCCTGTGTGACAACGAGTGACAATCGCAGTACGCGGTTCGAAACGAGGATGGGCGGAGGGGCGCGTCCAGGGACTCCGCCCGATGAAGGGCGCGACCGGGCCGGCACGCTCACCGCGTCTCGAATCGGCCGAGCTCGAGGATCGCGGCATCGTCGAAGTCGCCTAGAACAGCCCGCCCTTCGTCAGAAGGTAGGAGATCGGCCAGTCGCTGCGTGTCCTCCGCCGACGTCGGTGCGTCTGGTTGGAGCAGTTGCTGCGCCGCCGACGCCAGGTTGCGCCCGCGTTCATGGTCGCCGCGGTCGCGCGAGTACTGCGAGCCCACCGCACGCCAATGCCGCGGCCGACCGGTCGAGTTGGAGCAGAACCGGGAGCGCGAGCTCCAGGTGCTCTACGGCGCGACCCGGGTTCCCTTCTGACAGTTCGAGCAGCCCGAGATCGCGGCGAGCGAGCGCCGCCGGGCGCAGTACACCTTTGCCCTCGAGATCATCGATGGCCGCTTCGAGCGTCGAGCGAGCCCGAGCATCACTCGTACGCCGCAGCACCCGCGCTTCGAGCAGCAGCAACTGGCCCGAGGATGATCGGGTCCTTCACGATGCCGGCCAGGACTCGCCCCTGCTCGATGTCATCGAAGACGTCCGCACGACCGGCCATGTCGCCCATCGCCGCGGCCAGATACGCGCCGGTAGCCGCGCTGGCGGGATCGTCGAGCTCGATCATCGATCGAACGAACCTGCGCTGGCCGTCCCGCGCCGCGACGAAGTCGCCCTTCAGCGCATCATCGAGCCCGCGAAGGTGCTCCAGATGAGCCGTCGACCAGGCGTCCCGAGGTCCCGATTGATCACCTCCACCTCGTCCAGCACGACGACGGCCCCCGCGCGATCGCCTTGCCACCCGCGAGCGATGGCGAGATACATCAGGATCGAAGCCAGGAGCAACCTGTCGACGTCGTGGCCGCGCATCTCCACGAGTGCGGCTTCGAGCTCGGGCCGCAGCGAAGCAGTGTCGGCCATCGTTCTCGTCATTCGAGCGAGCGCCGAGAGCGCATCCCACCTCCTCTCGCCGGTCGCCTCCGCCGCGTCGATCGATGCCAGCACATGGCCTCGACCCTCACCGCCCAGCCCCCTCACCGCCCAGAACTCGGCCGCGCCGATCGACAGCGCGAGCGCCGCCTCGGGATCGGCTTCCAGTCGATTGACGATGACCTGCCGCAGGTTCTCGTGCTCGTCGGCCAGCACGTCGAGCTGTGACGTGAGCAGTGGCTCGGCCCGGTGCGGCCTCAGCGCATCAACCGCTTCCTGCATCGCCGCCGTGGCGCGTCGCATCGACGCCTCGCGCTGCGCGGCCGAGCGCCGCGCGAGCAGCGCCGTCGCGGATCGGATCGAGGCTGCGGTAGCGCAGAGAGGTCGTACCGGCATCGGCGTCGACCAGATGCAGCCAGGCCAGCTGGCGAAGGGCGCGCCGAGCGACGGGGGCCTCGATGGCCAGCAGGCGCGCCGCCGTCTCCTCGGACACGCCGCCGGAGAGCACCGCGGAGTCGAACAACAACTCCTTCGTCGCATCGTCGACCATCTCCATCGACGTCGAGATCGCGTCGTTGATCGCCGCGGCGTGCGATTCCGACGGGAGGTCCGATGCGATCCCGCCGCCCAGGTCGGCGACCTCGAGGATGCGCGACGTCAGCTCGATGAGCATCGGTACGCCCGCCGTCGAGACGCAGAGCGCACGTAGCGCAGCGAGTGTGTCGTCGTCGATCGAAGCCCGATCGAGACCCCGCTCGATCGATCAACAATTCGAGCGCCGTGCCGTCGATGGCATCGTCGTCGGCCGGGACTGGCAACGGCGACAGAGCGACGATGCGTTCGCCGCCGAGCCCGAGCGGTACACGCGCCGTGGCGAGTACCCGCACACGCGGACAGTGCCTCCAGCAGGCGCAACGCGAACACACCGACATCGTCGGACACGTGCTCCGCGCCGTCGAGCACGATGAGCCCCGAGTGCCGGCGCCGATCGCGGCCGCCGCCACACCATCGACCGAAGCGGAATCCTCGACGAGCAGACCGAGCTGATCGCACACCTGTTGGCCCACCGCTTGCGTCGAGTCCGTCTCGGCGAACGTGACCTTCCACGTTCTCTCCCCCGCGAGGCGGCGTCGGTGCGCATACTCGTCGGCGAGGCGACTCTTGCCGACACCGCCCAACCCCACGACCGTGACGAGGCGCTCACGTTCGAGCGCTCTCGACAACGCGTTCAGGTCGTCGTCGCGACCGACGAACGACGTTCGGGTGACGACCTCGGCCGGCGACGTGCTGGGCGACAGCGACGGGTCGTGCTGCAGGATCGCCAGCTCGAGGCGGCGCCAACTCCTCGCTCAGGCCCAGCCCGAGCTCGTCGCGGAGCACGCCCGGGCGTGGTCGAGCTCGCGGAATGCCTCCGCTTGACGATCCGCTCGATACAACGCGGTCGCGAGCTGAGCCCAGCGCCGCTCGCGCAACGGCTCCGCGCGGCGTCGCGACCCGGAAGCGGTCGATCGAATCTCCCGATCGGCCACACGACAACGTGAGGTCGGCCCAGAGCTCCTCGATGCGCCGATGTCCTTCCTCCATGGCTGCGACGCGATCGACCAGCCACGCTTCGTCGGCCTGGTCGCCCCACGGCCGCCCCGTCCAGACGTCGAGCGCTTCGGCCGCGAGGGCGAGGGCCTCGTCGGGCCGGTTCCCCCGCTTGGCGGTGGCGGCCTCGGCGAGGTCGAGGTAGCGATCGAGATCGGTCGGCCCGGTCGAGAGCACGTAGCCGCCGCCGGCCTTGCGAATCACCTGGGACTCTGCCGCCCGCGCCAGCTCGGGCTCGAGAGCCCGGCGGAGCCGCCCGATCAGCACGTGCACCACCTTCGCCGCCGTCGCCGGGGCCCGATCGGGCCAGAGCCGCTCCACCAGCAGATCCGTCGAGACGACCCGATCCCGTTCGGCGATCAGCACGCCGAAAGACGCTGCGGCTGGCCGGTGATGCCGAGGTCGAGGCCGTCCACCGTCGCGCGTACCCCGCCGAGAACCTGAAACAAGACACGCAGTTTACTTTCGATTTGCACCCTGATGTCATCGTCAGGGTCCTCAGGCGGGTTCCAAGGCCAATCGACGGGTGGGTCGAAAGGTGGCGGGTGGACGTTGACGGGGAGGGCGCCCGGCGGGAGGGCGTCACCCCCGTCAACGCAAAAGCCTGGTCGTCGTGGGCGACGTCACCCCGGCAGCGTGGGACGCTGAGGCCGTGACCGCCTTGCCCGCCGGCTCCTCCTCGTTCGCCGTGGGCGACATCCGCCTCACCCTGATTCCCGACGGATATCACCGGTGCGATCCGCTCGAGACGTTCGCCGGGAGCACGGCCGCCGACTGGGACGAGCACTCGCATCTCCTCGACGAGCACGGCCGGTTGGTGATGACGATGGGTGCGCTGCTCGCCGAACTGCCGTCGGGCGAACGTGTACTGATCGATGCCGGCTTCGGGCCACGGACCTTGATCCTGGCCGACTTCGGCATGGAGTTCTGGGGTGGACGGCTGGTTTCGAGCCTTGCCGCGGTCGGCTCACGCCCCGAGGACATCGACGTCGTGGTGTACAGCCATCTGCACGTCGACCACGTCGGCTGGACCGCGAACGATGACGGAACGCCCACGTTCGGGCACGCGCGACACGTCATGGCCCGGGCCGAATGGGAGCACTGGAGCGACAAGCCGAACATGGGTGGTCCGACGCAGGCCGACATCGACGTGCTCGGCGCGCGCGTCGAGTTGCTGGACGGTGAGGAACCGGTGGTACCGGGCATCACCGCCGTTCCGACCCACGGGCACACTCCTGGTCACCTCTCGTTTCGAGTCATGTCCGGCGACGAGCGGGCACTGATACTGGGCGATGCGATCCACTGCCCGCTCCAGATCAGTCATCCCGAGTGGGCGTTCATGGCCGACACCGCGCCCGACGCCGCGCGCCGGGCGCGTGAGCAACTGTTGCGCGAACTCGACGAACCGGGCATGGCGGTCGTCGGACCTCATTTTCCCGACGCGGTGTTCGGCCGCGTGGTCACAGAATCAACCGGCCGCCGTTTCGCGTTCGACGTGGCCCTGCCCGGCTCGCCCCAATCGCTCGCGC
Organism: uncultured Iamiaceae bacterium; assembly: GCA_963778895.1. GTDB lineage: Bacteria > Actinomycetota > Acidimicrobiia > Acidimicrobiales > Acidimicrobilacustridaceae > CAVZVZ01. Next base: position 5,049 of record CAVZVZ010000008.1, on the reverse strand, counting down.
CCGAGGCCGATCCGGGCTCGATCGAGCTACCCGGTCTCGACTGAACGCGTGCCGCGATCAGTGAGCGGCCGACGCCACCGGCACCGGGTGGCCGAGGCTCCAGCTGAACGTCGGTGGGATGTCGTCGAGGGCAACTCGGTCGACCCAGGTCCTCGACGGTCGGGCCGACCCGGTCGGCGGCACGGCCTGGAGCTGGCCGCGTCGAAGCCCCAGAGATCGACCGCGTTCCGGCCGAGGATCCGCCGGATGTCGGGCTCGGGCAACCCGCCGAGCACATGGTGCATGACCTCGCGGTGCACGGGCGCCGCACCTTCGAGATGCGGGTAGTCGGCGCCCCACATGAGCCGATCGACGCCGATCTCATCGCGCATCTCGGCCTCGAACCGCTTCATCAACGAACCGCCGAGGAGAACGTGGCGATCGAAGTAGTCGCTTCGGCCGCATCGTCGAGAGCCGCTCGCACCGGCGCGCTGCCGTGCGTGTCGAAGAACTGCTCCATGTCGCGGATCAGCGACGGCAGCCACTGCACGCCGTTCTCGGCCACCACCACCTTCGAGGTCGGGATGTCGATCGAACACGCCGCCGAGGATCATGAACCACAGCGGCCGACGGGTGAACACGAACACCTCGTAGAGGCCGAGCAGGCCACCGTGCTCGGCGTCGTAGAGGTACCGGGCGTCGGTCGGTGCACCCGACGCACCGGTGTGCAGGTTGACCACCATCGAGTGGTCTTCGCACGCGCTCCAGAACGGGTCGAAGTAGGAGTCGGCGTAACCGCGCAGACCGGACGTCGACGACATGGCCGGCAACATGACGCCACCGAACAGTCCCGACTCGCGGGCCCACTCGATCTCGTGCACCGCCCGGTCCATGTCGTGGAGGTCGATCGGGATGCAGCCGGCCCGGCGGCCGGAGCGCCGACGAACAGAAGTCGACCAGCCATCGGTTGTACGCGTGCAGCGCCGGCCACACGGCCTCGAGGCCTTCGGCTTTGTTGGCGCCCCGGTACATGGCGTTGGCCAGCCCGCCCGACGAGCACCGGACCCGGGTAGGTCACCTCGGCGTGGACGCCCTGCTCCTCGAGCACAGCTCGAGACGCCGACCGTCGCCGTCGCCCGGGATCACCCAGTCGCTGCTGTAGCGGTCGAGCCATCCGCTCGCCGCCTCGATGTCGACACCCATGCCGGCCAGGCGGCGCGCCGCGATCGCCGCACCGGATCGGCATCGTCGATCTCGCCCGCTGTCGACGCCGCCGAACATCGAGATGGCCGCCGACGACAGCTCCCCGAGGGCGGCCACCGTCTCACGGTCAGCCGGGATCGACGTAGGAGAGGAACTGGTCCATGTCGTCCGGCGCGGCGTGGGTGTCGGCCGAGACGACGACGTAGTTCGCACCCGTTCGATCGTTGCCAGGCATGGGGCTGCACCTCCTGCGAACCACGGCGGACCCCGCGGCGGCACTGTACGCCGCGGTCAGGCGAGGATCTCTCGAGCGGCCCGCTCGCCCGACCGCACCGCGCCGTCGATCGCCCCATGCGAGGTGGTCGCGGTCTCGGTGCCCGCCCAGTGCACGAGCCCGTCTGGCTCGCGCAACAGCGAGCCGAACTTGGTCAGTACGCCGATCGGGAAGTGGGCCATCGAGCAGCCCCGTGTCCATTCCTCGTTCCACCAGGACGTCTCGACGTAGTCGATAGGTGTCACGGCTCGCGGTCCGAGTCGGGCGGCCATGGCGTCGAGCACCTCCTGTCGACGCGCACGGGGATCGAAGGTGTCGAGACGTTCGGCGACGGGCCCGAACGTGAACGACGCAATCACGCCGGGGCGGCCGGCAGCCGGTGTCGAATCGATCGTCACCTCGGCGGCTGTGCCAGGGCCAGCAGTCTGACCACTCGACCCGTCCGCACGCCAGAACGGTTCGTCGTAGACGAGCAAGGTCTTGGTCTCGGAGCCCGCCACCGCAGCTCGGTAGAGCGCCAGACGATCGTTCGACAGCGGCGGATTGAAGACGATGTCGGGGATGAGCGCAGGTGGGATGGTCATGACGACGTGGCGCGCCGTCAGCGTCACACCGTCAGCGTTCACGACAACCGAGCCCGAACCCTGGCTGATCGAACGTACGGGCGATTGCAAGCGCACCGCTGCACCGAGCTCGTCCGCCACGCGCGTGGCGATGGATCCTGCACCGCCCATCGACCAGATTCTCCTGGGCGCCGCCCTCGATCGAGAACAACTTGTTGATGCTCTTGTGCCCGCGCACCAACAACAGGAGGTCGAGGAAGGACACCTCGTCGAGGTCGGCGGCGAAGAGGCCGCGTACGGCCATCTCGAACAGATCCTGGGCGATGGTCGTCCGAATGCCAGAACGCTCGAGGTACCAGGCGATCGATCGCGAGTCCCACTCTGCCACGCGCTTCGCGGTCCACGGCGCATCGAGTGGAACTTGCTTCGACATGCGATCGAGCTTGAGCTGCGCGAGAGCGATCGTGAGCACTGCGGCCGGACTGATCTTCGGGATGAGTCCGGTGTAACGACGGGTACGTCCTTCACCGATGAGGAGGTGCGCGCCCTTCACCCATGTCTTGTAGGTCGACAGGCCGACCTCGTGGGCGAGCCCGAGGATCGCATCGTGCTGAGGCGCGAGCCATGCGCCGCCGCGGTCGATCACGGTGCCATCCGCAAGCTGGTCGGTCCAGATCCGGCCGCCGACGCGGTCGCGTGCCTCGAAAACGACAACGGACTTCCCCGCTTGGCTGAGCCGTCTCGCCGCAGTGAGCCCTGCGTACCCCGCGCCGACGACACAAACGTCGGCATCGACTCGGTCCCCCACTTCCGCAAGGTAACCCCTACGCGCCGGGTGGGCTCAGGCCCGTGACGGCCGACCACGGCCGACGTTGTGTGGCTCGCGCTGGGTGACCTTCACGCGTGCTCGATCCTCACAGGCGGTCGCGCGTGCTCTGTTGGGGCGAGGACCCCGTCCGACGTGGATCCTCGTTCGACGATCTCACGCCGTTCGACGTCGTCGACATCCCCTGAACGTGGCCACGAACGACCGATTAGCTCAACCGCGGTCGACGAACGGTGGTGGGCGGTGCGCGCGAACCGGCGGTGGCGTCCCGTCGAAGCGCTCGACCTCGACGAGCACGTGCTGGCCCGTGGAACCTTGAGCGAGACGAGACGTCCCTCGATCCGCGGTGAGCACGTTCGGGTTGCCGTGCGCACAGGGTGAGCCGGGCTGCGTCGGATCGACCGGGTCGTACCAAGCACCGGTCGACAGGTTCACGACGCTCGGCCGCACGTCCGCGGTCACGATCGCGCCGGCGAAGCACGCGCCTCGATCGTTGAACACGCGCACCACGTCGCCGTCCGCGATACCGCGTGCGGCGGCATCGTCGGGGTGAATCCGGATGGGCTCGCGACCGGCCACCTTGCTCGCCTGACTGTTCTTTCCCACGTCGAGCTGGCTGTGCAGCCGCGACCCTGGCTGGTTGGCGATCAGATGCAGCGGAAAGGACTCGGCCCGCTCGCCACCCAGCCACTCCTCGGGTTCGAGCCAGGTGGCGTGACCCGGGCAGTCGTCGTAGCCGAACGAGTCGATCGTCTCGGAGAACAGCTCGATACGACCGCTGGGCGTGCCCAATGGGCGTGCGTCGGGATCGGCGCGGAACCGATCGAGCAAGGTGTGGTCTTCGGAGTTGGGAGGAAGCCGGGTTTCGCCGGCTTCCCAGAAGTCTTCGAAGGTCGGCGCGTCGATGCCCCGGCCCGCGACCTGCTCGCGAAACCGGTCGTAGATGTGCTCGACCCATTCGCGGGCGGTGCGGCCCTCGGTGAAGTCGTCCCAATGGCCGAGGCGTTTGGCCAACTCGGAGTAGGCCTCGTAGTCGTCCCGCGCCTCGCCCACGGGGTCGAGCGCCCGCGGCATCGCGATCAAGTAGCCGTCGCTATGACTGCCACCAACGTCGTCGCGTTCGAGCGTGACGGTGCTGGGCAACACGATGTCCGCGTGACGTGCGGTTGCCGTCCAGAATGGGTCGTGAACCACGACCGTGTCGGGCCGCGCGAACGCGCGCCGCAAGCGGTTCAGGTCCTGATGGTGGTGGAACGGGTTGCCACCGGCCCAATACAAGAGTCGCGTGTCGGGGAGGCGAAGCGTCTCGCCGTTGTATTCGAGCTCGCCACCAGGATGCTCGAGCAGCTCGCTGATCTGAGCAACGGGAATGAACGTGTCGACCGGGTTCGAGCCCTGGCTGAGAACGGGGAACGGATGCGGGATCCGCGGCGCGCCGACCTCGGCCATCGACGCATAGCCATGGCCGAAGCCGCCACCCGGCAAACCGATCTGGCCGAGTAACGCAGCAAGGGCGATACCCATCCACACCGGCTGCTCGCCGTGCTGGGCGCGTTGGAGGGCGAAGGTGACGGTGATCAGCGTCCGACTCGCCGCCATGCGGCGCGCCAGGTCGCGGATGGTGTCCGGTGCGATGCCCGACAATCCTGCGGCCCATTCCGGATCCTTGGGCTGACCGTCGACCTCGCCCAACACATAGGCGATCAGCCGATCGGTGCCGACGCAGTAGCGATCGAGAAAGTCGGTGTCGTGTAGCCCGTCGGTGACCAGCACGTGCGCCAACGCGAGCATGATCGCCGTGTCCGTACCCGGGACCACCGTGTGCCACCTCGCCGACACGTCGGAAGGAAGGTCCGTTCGCAGCGGGCTGAACAGTTCGAACGAAAGGCCTCGGCTACCGGCTTCGCTGAGGCGGGTCGGCAGCATGTGTCGGGCGATCCCACCCGAGCTCACCGCGGCATTCTTGAGGTTCATGCCGCCGAACGCGACGACGAGATCGGTGTGTTCCACGATCGCATTCCAAGTGGTGCCGCGGTAGTACACCTCGAGCATGCCGTCGACGCCGACCACGTGGGGAAGGATCACTTCGGACGCGCCGCTCGAGTAGGTGTTGACCGACTTCGTGTAGCCGCCTATGCAGTTGAGGAACCGATGCAGCTGACTCTGGGCGTGGTGGAACCGGCCGGCGCTCCCCCATCCGTACG
>CAVZVZ010000007.1:0-208837 GCA_963778895.1 uncultured Iamiaceae bacterium | reverse complement strand
ATCCGCCGAAGATCGATTCGTTGCCATGTTGTGTTCGTACCCGCTGAAGTTCGGCCGCCACCAGGTCGAGGGCCTCGGCCCACTCGAGCTCCACGAACTCGTCCGCACCGCGTCGATCATCGGGACCGGGACCATTTTCGAGCCATCCTCGCCGCACCGCGGGCCGTTGCACGCGGGCCTCGTTTCGGATCCCATCAAGAAAGTTCTCGAGGAGCGGTGACGGCGTGGGATCGTCGGCGTGGGCGTCGACCCCAACGATCTCGTCACCGTCGACGGTGACGTCGAACGCGCCCCAGTGCGACAGATGCGGCAGGGTTCGGCGTGTTGCCGTTGGTCCGGACCCGGCTTCTACCTGCGTCATCGTGCCTCGATTCCGCGCCGGCGCAGCGCGCCCGTGCGCGTCGGCCAGCGTAGGGCGCGACGATCGAACCTGCCGAGCCGCGCGCCGGTCAGCACGCTGGGAACCGGTTTCGACCCGCACTACCGTGTCGCCACCATCGGTCGGGGGCATGAGGCGGTCGGGGGCATGAGGCGGTCGGGGGCATGAAGTTGGAGTGCAGGCCATGTTGAAGCTTCCGGTCATCGCCATCCGAGAGCTCGTGCTATCGCTGTGGCGGCGCGTGCGCTACGGACCGGTCGACCCGGCCTGGTCCTGGCGCACGTCGACCATGCGGGACGTGTTGGCCGCGCTCACCGACGAAGTCATCGCCGTCCCGCCGTGGGTCATACCCCTCCTCAACCAGTTCGTGGTCTCGGGCACGCCGATGAGCCTCGGCCGCGTGGTCCGGCTCGGGAAGGCCGATCTCGACGGGGTGTACGCCGACGTGCTCACTCGACCCGAGGCCGATCTGACCACCGTGCTGTTCCTCCACGGCGGCGCCTACGTGGTGGGCTCCCCGAAGTTCGTGCGCCAGATCACCGCCTGGCTCACCTGGTCACTGCGTGCTCGCACGTTCGCCATCAACTACCGGCTCGCTCCCCGGCACCCGTTCCCGGCCGCCCTCGAGGACTCGCTGATCTCCTACCGCTGGCTGCTCGACCACGGTGTCGATCCCCGCACCATCGTGGTGATGGGCGACTCCGCCGGTGGGGGCCTGACCGTCGCGATGCTGGTGGCCGCCCGCGACGAGGGCTTGCCCATGCCGGCTGCGGCCGTGTGCCTGTCGCCGTGGACCGACATGACCGCGTCGGGAGGAACCATGGACACGAACGCCGCCACCGACTATCTGCCCGCCAACAAGATCCCCCACGCGGTGGCGATGGTCGTCGGTGACGCCGACCCCGCCGACCCGCGTGTGTCGGTCGTCAACGCCGATCTCGCAGGGTCTTCCGCCGCTGCAGGTGTTCGCCGGCGGCAACGAGGTGCTGCTCGATTCGATCACCGCCTTCGTCGATAAGGCGCAAGCTGCCGGAGTCGAGGTCGACTACGTGATCGAGCCGCACATGTACCACGACTGGCTGACGGTCCTACCCGGTGGCGTGGCGAGCATGCTCACCATGGAGCGCATCGCCGACTTCGTGACCCTGAAGGTTGACAGGGACGTAGTCCGCCGCCACCGCGGCCCCCGCGTGATCGACGGTTGACACCGGTCGTTCATCCCTGAGCACCTGGGTAACCTCGACCCGTGCATCACAACATCTGGACCGCGCCATGACAGACCGGTCACTTCCTTCAGCCGCCGCGGCGGGAACGATCGCGGTTGGAGGCGACATCACGGTCAACCGTCTCGGCTTCGGCGCGATGCGGATCACCGGCTCCGGAATCTGGGGTGAACCACCCGATCGTGAAGAGGCCAAGGCCGTACTGCGCCGAGCGGTCGAGCTCGGGGTCAACTTCATCGACACCGCCGATTCCTATGGCCCCCACGTCAGCGAGACGCTCATCGCCGAGGCGCTCCACCCGTATCCCGAAGATCTGGTGATCACGACGAAGGGCGGGCTCGAGCGAACGGGACCGAACGAGTGGCCCGTCAACGCCAAGCCCGAGCATCTGCGCGAGGCCTGTGAAGGGAGTCTTCGCCGGCTCCGCCTCGAACGGATCCCGTTGTATCAACTCCATCGACCCGACCCGCAGGTTCCCTACGCGGAGTCGGTCGGCGCCTTGGTCGAATTGAAGAACGAGGGGAAGATCGAACACATCGGACTGTCGAACGTCACCGAAGCGCAGCTTCGTGAGGCGCAAGGTTTGACGCCCGTCGTCTCGATCCAGAATCGCTACAACTTCAAGGACCGTGGCAGCGAGGCGCTGGTCGACCTGTGTGAGCAGGAGTCGATGACATTTCTCCCGTGGGCGCCGATCCAGGACCTGAAGAACAGGAAGCTGGCCAAGATCGCGGCGCGTCACGATGCCACGCCGCATCAAGTGATCCTGGCGTGGCTACTCCAACGGTCGCCGGCCATGCTGCCCATCCCGGGTACCGGGTCCGTCGACCACCTCGAGAGCAACGTGGCCGGTGCTGCTCTCGAACTGAGCGTGGATGAGTACAGCCAGTTGACGTAGCGGGTGACGATCGCGACCGATACGACCTAGGGCGAGAGAGCGATGGGTCCCGGTTGCGACGGCTCGAATCGGGACAATGGCATCCTCGCCGGGCCGTGACGGAGTGACGAGGGGACATACTCGGGGTCGTGGCGGCCGTGGCTGAGGTCATCTGCGATCAGGCGAAGAACGAGAGCGGCTTGGCGCTGATCCATGAGGCGATCCATGGATCGCGAGATCCAGCCATCATCGCGGGACGGCTCAATGAGTTCGTCACGCAGGCCTCGGGATCGACGATCAGTGACGGCCTCTTCCATTTCGCGTCGGTAGGCAGCGTCACCGGGGTGGTGCTCCGCTCGGTCTGCGACACGCCGTGTAGCGATGGGTACTGCCCGGTGAACAACGTGGCCCGGCTGGGCACGCATGCGGTCGAGCCCACGTAGTGCCGGTGGAACTCCAAACCCCGTCGCGTAGCCGATCACGATTTGGCATCTGCGTGCGCCGGAACTCCGCGACCTCAGCCAACTCATACGGAGGTGGGTAACGCTCCTCGTCGGTCATGATCACCAGCACGTTGGGCGCGGCCATCGCCGGACTGTAGGTGATGTCGCTACTGCTCGAGATGCGCGCGTTCGGCGATCACGGTGGGCAGGAACAGCTCGAGGAATTCCTGATAGAGCCCGGCGGCGTCGGGATCGACCTGGGCGGCGTTGCTAAAGGCGTCGGACGTGATCAGTAGGATCGAGCTGAGCGTTTCCGGGGACACGGCGAACTCCAAATCGGCGTCGTCGGAGTGGGCGCGCATGAATGCAGCTACCACATCGCGGTGGCGCCGACGGTGTTCCACGGAGCGCTGCCTGACCTCCGGGTGCCGCAGCACGTAGAGCTGGAACTCTAGATCGAGCGCCCGAACATCGGCGTCGGCCGCGATTTCCTCCTTCCACGTCGCGACGATCATCGATGGATCCGTGGGCCGGGATTGATCAGTTTCGAACCGCTGGGAGAACCTCTCGAGGGCGTGCTCGTTCATCTTGTCGAATACCGCGAGGAGGAGGTCCTCCTTGCTTTCGAAGTGTTTATAGATGGCGCCTCGCGTGTAGCCCGCCGTCTCGGCGATTTCATCGAGCGACGCGCCCTCGAAGCCTTTTCGGGCAAACACCGCTCGAGCCGCATCGACCAGCGCCTCGCGGGTGCGCGCTCGGCGGCGTTCGGGCGTCCATTTTTCGACTCCGGTCACCGGAGCGTCGTCACGTGTCGTCGCGGGTCACCGTGTTCATTGTCTCCCACGTCGGGCTTGACAGAAGTGTACAGACTCGTATTTTAGATACGACTTCGTATCCAAGGCCGAAGACCGGGAATGAGGGAGAGTGGCGAAGACACTCGAGGTGTTCGGGCTGGTGAAGGCCTACGGTGACCACCGCGTACTCGACAACGTCGACCTCGATGTGTCCGAGGGTGAGATCGTCGGGTTGCTCGGCCCGAACGGGGCCGGCAAGACCACGCTGGTGTCGATTGTCTGTGGTCTCGTGCGACCGGACCGACGGGACGGTGAAGGTCGGTGGCCGAGAGACCCATCCGCGAACCCCGCCGAGCCCGCCAGCTCCTCGGCGTCGCTCCGCAGGAGACCGGGGTGTACCCAACGCTGACGTGCCGGCAGAACCTGCGGTTCTTCGCAGAGCTCGCCGGGATGCACGGCGCTCGGCTTCGCGCCGCGATCGACCATGTCACCCACGCGCTTGCGCTGACCGACTTGTTGGATCGCCGTGCCGGCGAGTTGTCGGGCGGGGAACGCCGACGTCTCCACAGTGCCATCGCCCTCACCCACCGCCCACCACTGGTGCTTCTCGACGAACCGACCACCGGCGCCGACGTCCGGACCCGCGCCGCGCTGCTCGAGCTCGTGCAACTGGTCGCGTCGCAAGGATCCGCGATCGTGTACTCCACCCACTATCTCGCGGAGATCGAACACCTGGCCGCGTCGGTCGTCATCCTCGACCGGGGCCGGGTGGTCACAAGGGGCACCACACGCGATCTGATCGCCGCGCACGCGACCAGCGTCATCGAGCTGACCTTCAGCGGCAAACCTCCGCAGCTCGACGCGCCGTCCGATTCCACGATCCGGACTGATGGCTCGACAATTCGCGTGCAAACCCGCGACGCCGGCTCGGCTTCGGCGCGGCTGCTCGCACAACTCGGCAACAACCTGGGCGCGCTCCGATCATTCGAGATCATGCAGCCAAGCCTCGAGACCGTGTTCTTGGAACTCACCGGCCGCCGATACGAACCATCTCGCCAGGCCCTCGCCCATGTCGCCTAGGCGGGTCGTCGCCATCATGCGTCACGAGATGCAGCTCGTGATCCGCGACCCGCTGCCCGTCATGATCCTGCTGATCTTCCCGTTGATCCTCATGGCGTTCCTCAAACCCGCCTTTGGCCTGGCCCTCGTGGCGGCGGGATACCCGCAGGCGAACGGCGCCGAGCAGGTCGTGCCCGGCCAAGCCGTCGCCAACGGCTTCTACATCGTCGGCATGACCAGCTTCGCCTTCTTCGCTGAATACGGCTGGTGCACCTGGGACCGGCTACGCGCGAGCCAAGCGACCACCGTCGAGATCATCGTGGGCAAGGCCGCGCCGCGACTCACCATGTCGGTCGCCCAGTTCGTCGCCGTCTTCGCTATCGGCATACCACTGCTCGACCTGCGAGTCCGGGGTCCACTCTGGGCGCTCCTCCCCCTCGTGGTCGCATTCGGAACCTGCCTCGTACTGCTCGGGGTCATGATCACCGCGCTGTGCCACACCCTCCAACAAGCCAGTGCGGTGGCGTTCGGGGGGCTCGTGCTCTTCGGCGCCATCGGCGGCGCGCTCGTCCCCACCAGCGTTCTGCCCGCAATGGGCCCGCGCCGTCGCGCCCGCAACCCCGACCTACTGGGCCATGCGCGGCTTCAACAGCGTCATCCTCGACGGCCGTGGACTCGACGGCGTCCTGCTACCGGTCGCCGTTCTACTCGCCATGGCCGCCGGCTTCCTCGCGATCTCCGTCGCACGCTTCCGTCCCGGCGACACCAAGACCAGCTACGCGTAATACCTGACGCCGGAACAGCGACGCGTTGTAGACACGCCACCAACACGGAGGGGTTTGAAACGAGCGAATTCTTTGTCGAGCGACCGGACAGCGGATCTGCAGGCCGAACGTTGAAACGTTGTCGATTCCACGACGGAGTGGAGGTGAGCGGACTCGAACCGCCGGCCTCGTCGTTGCGAACGACGCGCTCTAGCCAACTGAGCTACACCCCCGAAGGGCCCTCGTCTCCGAAGGAAGGGTCAGCTTAACCGGCCTCGGCGGGGTGCGCCTGCACGGACGGTGGCACCGCTACGGCCGGTCCGCGAGCGCCGCCTCCAGCACGACCCTTGCACAAGATTGCGGTTCCATTACGGTCGTAACGGATCTGCAATACTGAACGGATGCTAAAGCGACGCAGCGTGACCGGCCGATCAAACGGTATGACCGCCGCCCCAACCGTCCCCACGCGCCGGAGGCTCGAGCCGCCGACGCGGTCTGATCATCGCCGCTGTCTTCGGCTGTCTCGCGCTGGCCTGTCGGCCTGTACGCCCGAGTCCTGGGCCACGCTCGACCTGATCAACACGTCGCGAGCGCAGAACGGACGTGCGCCCGTCGAGTTCAACATGGACCTCTGGTTCAAGGCACAGGCCTGGTCCGATCACATGGCTGGGTACCAGACACTGTCGCACTCGAACCTCACCGACGGTGTCGGCCAGCTGCCGTGGCGCAAGCTCGGTGAGAACGTCGCCGTCGGCTACGACCTCGGTGCGATCCAGGACGCGTTCATGGGATCGACGGGGCATCGCGCCAACATCCTCGATCCTGCGTTCAACTACTCCGCCGTCGGGGTGAGCGGCGATTGGTATGGCCGGTACTGGGTCGTTCAGGAGTTCATGCAGATGTGACGGACCGGACCGAGTACGTCAACGGGCCGCCAGGGGACGGGCGGCCCGTTGTCGTTTTGGGACTGGCGTCAGCCTTTCTCCAGCGCTCGCTGCAAGCGATCCTGCACTGCGGTCGTCGTCACGTCGCCTCGCGTGCGTTCGGTGACCGCGCGCAAGGCGTCCACGGTGCGCCGCAGCCCAGACGTGATCGCGTCGGGGAAATCGACGGTCATCAGCGCGCTGTAGACGTCGTCCATCATCCCGAGCAGCGCCTCCGCTCGTTCCAGGTCGCCATCGCGCAAGCGATCGAGGGCGTGACGGCGCAACTCGCTGGCGGCCTCGGCCAAACCCTTGAGCCACGACGGACCCGACACGCCGAGCTCGGTCGGCGTCGGCAAGGGTGCGCCGCTGATGAAAGCCAACGTGAAACGAGCCTCGGCGTACTCCTTTTCGGCATCGTGCAGGAAGCCGGCAAACGCGATGGCGGGGATACGGCACCAACACGTCCTGGGCCTCGCGCAACGCGTGCTCGGCCTCGTCGGCGAGCTTGGCTGCCTCGGCTGGCTCCAACCGATGCACCGCTCGGATCGAACTGCCAGCCGAACGAATGACTCGACGGCAAGCGGGGAGCGCCTTCTCGCGCGCAACGTGGGTCGCTGTCAGCTCGGCGGTGATGTCGGCGACGACATCGGTGAGCTCGTCGTGGAAGCCGTCACGGTGCGGATCGGCCGAGCCGGGCACCGTGATCTCGAGCTCAGTAGTTGGCCGACGCCGAGTGCGGCACGAAGTACGGCGACTCGACCTCGTGCATCGAACCGCCCGGTGCGATGTAGCGGACCTTGTTCCGTCGATCGGCCGCGAGCCGTTGCGTGTGGGCCAACAATCCGATGTAGCCGACCAGGGCCACGTCGGCGAGCAGTTGGAGGTAGACGAGCGGGCCACCCATGAGCACCGCCAGCATCAGGGTCACCAACGCGACACCGGCGAGGGCGAACAACACGTCGCGCCGCCGGCGACGGGCCTCGCTCTTCGTCATCGACGCCGACCGGCGCACCATCGAGCCGTAGCTCGGATAGGCGATCGAGGACCGGGCGGCCGAGGAGTGGCCCTGGCGAGACGGGGACGTTCGCTCCAGCACGGACAGGTGCTTGTTGAAGGAGGAGATGGAGTTGACGCTGCGATGCTCGCTGCGACTGCGGACCCACGAGGCGAGATAGACCGCCCAAATCACCGCAAGCACGAAAAGCACCACGAATGTCACGCTCCAGGCCCTGCCTTTACTGTTCGTGACCGTAATCAGCCCGTATCCGCAGGTGGTGGACCCTGCGCCGGAATTGAGGGGTGACGGTCGGGGCGGTCGAGATCGTTACGGTTCTACTACGAAACGACGACGGCCTGCCAGCGCTCTGACCGGCAGGTTCGTGAAGGCCCAGGTCGGCTCAGAGATCGAGTTCGTCGGTGGGGTCCCGCCGATAGGACCCGGATCGGCCCCCGGTCTTCTCCCACAGGGTCAAGTCGCTGATGACCATGGTCCGGTCGACCGACTTGCACATGTCGTAGATCGTGAGCGCGGCGACCGAGCAGGCCGTGAGGGCCTCCATCTCGACGCCGGTTCGATCGATCGTCTCGACCTGGGCCTCGACCTCGACGTAGTTGTCCTCGATGCGGAAGTTGATGAGCACGCTGCCGACCAGCAGGGGGTGGCAGAGCGGGATCAGATCCGGGGTGCGCTTGGCGGCCTGGATGCCGGCCACCCGGGCCACGGCGAGCACATCACCCTTGTTGATCGCCCCCCGGGCCACCAACGAGGTGGTGTCGGGCGCCATCTTGACCTTGGCCCGGGCGATGGCACGCCGGTGGCTCGGGTCTTTGGGCGTGACATCGACCATGCGCGCTCGGCCGAGCGGGTCGAGATGGGTGAGTCCCCGGTCAGACATGGACGCCGAGTGTAGGCGACGCTCCTGTCGCCGGACTGCCTAGGCGTCGGGCTGATTGAACTCGATCAGGTTCCCGGCGGGGTCCTGGCAGAACGCCTGGCCGCCGGCGCCCGGCGTGCCTCCCCCGGCCGACACCTCGATCCCGGCGGCTTCGAGCTTGGTGACGACCGACGCCAGATCCTCGACCTCGACACAGAAGTGCGCCCCGCTCGGCGACGGCAACTCGCCGATCGCGACCAAGTGCAGTTGGCCCTGTCCGAGGTTGAACCACGCGCCCGGGAAGCCGAAGTCGGGCCGTGGATCGGTCGGCCAACCGAGCACGTCACCGTAGAAGTGCATGGCGGCGTCGATGTCGTCGACGACGAGGCTCACATGGTGCAGGCGCTTGATCTCGACGGCCATCTCATCCCCGTTCTGGGTCATCCCCGATCTGGGTCATCCCCCGATTTGGCTCATGCTGCGGCCGGGCCGCACGAAGACCGGCTGATTGATGCGGTGGCCGGCCCACTTCGTCTCGATGTTCGCTTCGATGAGCGCCGCGATCTCAGCATCGCTTGCCCCCGCTCGCAACGGCGCGCGTAGATCGACCTCGTGCAGCGCGAACAAGCAGTTGCGCAGCTGACCCTCGGCGGTGAGCCGCACTCGGTCGCACGAGTCGCAGAACGCGTTGGTGACCGACGGGATGACGCCGACCTCGCCGAGCCCGTCGCGGTACGCGAACTGCTCGGCCGGTTGCGCGCCGCGTGTCGGCATGGGCGCCAGCGGGAACACCGCATCGATGGCGGCGAGGATCTCGGCTTGCGAGACCACCTGGTCATCGCACCAGGCCCCCTGCGCATCGAGCGGCATGAACTCGATGAAGCGGACCGACACGTCCTGGTCGCGGCCGAACCGAGCGAAGTCGACGATCTCGTCGTCGTTCACGCCTCGCATCACGACGCAATTGACCTTCACCGGCTGCAGCCCGGCGTTCTGGGCGGCCGCGATGCCTTCGAGTACACGAAACAACTCATCGCGCTTGGTGATGGCGTGGAAGCGGTCGCGTCGCAACGAATCGAGTGACACGTTGACGCGTCGCAATCCCGACGTCGCAAGATCGTCGGCGATGGTGCCGAGCGTGGCCCCATTCGTGGTGAGGGCCAAGTCCACGGGGAGCTGGGCCAGCTTCTCGATCAACACCGCGAGGTGCGACCGAACCGTCGGCTCGCCGCCCGTGAGCCGGATGCTGTCGAAACCGAAAGCCTCGACGAAGACGGTCGCCAACCGCTCGAGCTCCTCGTAGGTCAGCAGGTCGCCCCGAGGCAGCCATTCCATGCCTTCTTCCGGCATGCAATACGTGCAGCGGAAGTTGCAGCGATCGGTCACCGAGATGCGCAGATCGCGATGCACGCGTCCGAACGAGTCGGTCAACGGTCGGCGCTCCATCGCTCGCCAGGCTACGGCATGATGGCCCGATGCAGCACAGACGATTGGGTCGCACGGGACACGAGAGCTCGCTGGCGATCCTGGGCGGTGCGGCGTTCTGGGATGCCACGCCGGAGTCGGCCGAGCCGACGTTCCGACTCGCGCTCGACGCGGGCGTCAACCACCTCGACATCGCTCCTCAGTACGGCAACGCCGAAGATGCGATCGGACCACACGTCCCGGCCGTCCGAGATCAGCTGTTCGTCGGCTGCAAGACCTTGCGGAAGGCGTCCGACGGCGTGCGCGATCAGCTCGAGACGTCGTTGCGCAAGCTCGGTTGCGACTACTTCGATCTCTATCAGGCGCACGGCGTCACCGGACTCGACGTGCTCGACGAGCGCGTCGACGCCATCGAGACGATGCTGCGCGCACGCGACGAGGGACTGACGCGCTTCGTCGGTATCACCGGCCATGACCTCGGTGCGCCCGCTGCTCACCTCGAAGCGCTGCGCCGCTGGGATCTCGACACCGTGATGTTCCCCGTGTACCCGCGAGTGTGGGCCGACCCACAGTACCGAGCCGACGCCGAGGCGTTGCTGGCCGAATGCGCCGCTCGCGACGTCGGGGTCATGGCGATCAAGGCGGTGGCGTGGCGCCCATGGGGTGACAGGGAGCCGACCGCAGGCACCTGGTACGAACCTTTAGCCGACGCAGCATCGGTGCGACGCGGTGTTCGGTTCACGTTGTCCACGCCTGGTGTGCACGCGTTCTGCACTCCGGGCGACACCCACATCCTCGAGCTCGCCCTGCAGGCGGCCAATGAATTCGCCCCGCTCACACCCGACGAGCACGAGAGTGTGCTCGTCGCCGCCCTCGACGACGAAGTGATCTTCCCGCTGGCCGAGAAGGCCCGCCGCTGAAGCCCTGCGCTATTGCTGATCGAGCAGCAGTACGTCGACGAGGTCACCGACGGCGACACCATCGCCATCCGGGAGCACGGCGAGCCCATCCGAGGCGGCCATGGCCGCCAGCTGATGCGAGCCCTGCCCGCCGGCCGAACGGGCGTGGTAGCGGCCGTCGTCCTCGTACTCGCACATGACGCGTGCGAAGTGCGTCTTTCCGTCCGGGCGCCGCGTTAGCGCCGCATCGACCACGGCGCGAACCCGGGGTCGTTCGAGATCGACATGTCCCGCCATCTGTTTCAGCGCGGGGCGGGCCAGGAGCTCGAACGAGACGAGCGAGGACACCGGGTTACCGGGCAAGCCGAAGACCGGAACCTTCACGTGGTCGGCTCGTTCGACGACGCCGAAGGCGAAAGGCTTGGCCGGGCGGATCGCGATCTGCATCCACCTCATGTCGGCGAGCTTGCCGAGGATCACCTTCACGAGATCGACGTCGCCCATGCTCACCCCGCCGCTCGTGAGCAGCGCATCACACGTGGCCGCGCCTCGTTCGATGACACCCACGATCGCAGCCTCGTCGTCGCGCACCAGCCCGAGGTCGACCGGTTCGAAGCCGCTCGCGTGCACGAGCGCGAGCAGAGCAGGGCGGTTCGAGTCGCGAATCTGGCCCGCCGCGAGTGGCCCGCCGTCGGCCACCAACTCATCACCCGTCGACAGGACGCCAACTCGCGGCTTGCGAAAGACCCGAACCGCTTCGGCGCCGATCTCGGCCAGCACGCCGATGCGGGCCGGTGTCAGCACGGACCGCGCCGGCACGACGACGTCACCCGGTTGGATGTCGCTGCCGATCGTCGCGCACGTTGGTGCCCGCCGGGACCGCATCGGCGATGTCGACGGCATCGTCGCCGACCGGACTCGTACGCTCGACCATCACCACGGCGTCGGCGCCATCGGGCATCGGTGCGCCGGTCATGATCCGCGTGGCCTCGCCCTCCCCCACCGGATGGGTCGGAGCGACTCCGGCGAACACGGTCTCGATCACGCGGAGCCGCACGGGTGAGCCCGATGACGCGGTCGGCCACGTCGGTGGCCCGCACGGCGAAGCCATCCATCGCGGTGTTCGCGAACGGCGGCATCGGTGCGGTGGCCACGCAGTCCTCGGCCACCACGCAACCCCACGCCTCGGCCGACGCCATCGGGACGGGATCGAGCGCCGGACAGCGGTCGCGAACGAACCGCTGCGCCTCCTCGAGCGGGACTAGCGGCACCGTCTCGCCGTCAGACCAAGCCGCGCTTCTGCAAGGTCTCGACCAGGAACGCGGTGAATTCGGGGCCGAGGTCATCCCGATCGAGCGCGAGCTCGACCGTGGCCCGCAGATAATCGAGCTTCTTGCCGATGTCGTACCGGCCTTCACTGAACACGAAGCCGTACACCGTCTGATCGTCCAGCAGCGTCGCGATCGCATCCGTCAGCTGGATCTCGCCGCCCACCCCCGGCGGCACGTGCTCGAGTACCTCGAAGATCTGGGGCGTGAAGACGTAGCGACCCATGACGGCCAGGTTCGACGGCGCATCGGCCGGCTGGGGCTTCTCGACGATGTCGAGCACGCGGACCAGACGATCGGTGACGGTCTCGGGCCTGACGCAGCCGTACGAGGAGATCTCCTCGAGCGGGAACTCCGACAGGGCGATGACTGATCGTCCGTACTGCTCGTAGGTGCCGATCATCTCGTTCAGCACGGTCGAACGGCGATCCATGATGTCGTCACCGAGCAGGACTGCGAACGGGTTGTCACCCACGTGCTTGCGGGCCACCGACACCGCGTGGCCGAGGCCCAAGGGCTCGCCCTGGCGCACGTAGTGGATGTCAGCCATCTCGGCGAGCGCCTTGATCTCGTCGAGATCGTGCACCTTGCCCTTCTGCTCCAGGTAGTACTCGAGCTCGAAGTTCCGATCGAAATGGTCCTCGAGGGATCGCTTGCCTCGGCCCGTGATGATGAGGATGTCGTCGATGCCGGCGCGGACCGCCTCCTCGACGACGTACTGGATGGCGGGCTTGTCGACCACCGGCAGCATCTCTTTGGGCTGGGCCTTGGTCGCGGGCAAGAACCGGGTGCCGAGCCCGGCCGCCGGGATGACCGCCTTGGTGACCTCACGCTGGGACATGAGCTCCATCGTAGGGTGGCCGCCTGGAGGAGGTCGCCGCTATCCTTGGCACTCACCGTTTGCGAGTGCCAGCCGGAGCCACGCGATGCCCACATACGAGTACCGCTGCAAGGACTGCGGGGACGAGCTCGAAGCCGTACAGGGCTTCCACGACGACCCCCTGACCGAATGCCCGACGTGCGGCGGCCCGCTGCGCAAGAAGTTCGGGTCGGTCGGCATCAGCTTCAAGGGCAGCGGCTTCTACAAGAACGACAGCCGGCCGAGCTCGGGCTCCAAGACCTCGACCACCAGCGAGTCGGGATCGTCCGATTCGAGCTCGACGGACAAGCCATCGACGTCCTCGGACAAGACTTCGTCCGACAAGGGCTCGTCCGACAAGGGCTCCTCCGACAAGGGCGCCGGGGACAAGAGCTCGGCGAGCCCGGGCGATTCGGGGCCGAAAGCCAAGACCCCCGCCGCGACCTGACGACCCGCACTTCCCCCTCTAGCGCTTCCCCCGTACGCAACCCGAGGGGAAAGGCGCGCCCATGCGACCGTGGTTCCTACGAAGGCGGGGTCTGACGCGGGCCGCGGTCGCGGTCGGGTTCTCCCTGGTCGCCGGCACGGCCGCGGCGGCCACCGTGGCCCGAGCCAACCAGATGGCCGACGCGTACGGCGTCCGCCGCACGGTCGTCGTCGCGGCCCATGACCTCACCGTCGGTGACGTGATCGAGGACGACGACCTTCGCTCCTCGGAGCTGCCGGTCGCGTTCGTCGTCGGCACACCGGTCACCGACCCGATGGGTCGCACGGTCGTGGCCTCCGTGCTCGCCGGCGAGCCGATCGTCGCCGAACGACTGGCCCCCGACGGCGTCACCGGCCCAATGGCCCTCGCGCCCGCTGACACCCGGGCCCTCGCCGTTCCCACGCCCTCGGGGCGTCCGCCGGTGGCTCCGGGTGACCGCGTCGACATCGTGGCCGTGGCCCTCGACGGGACCACTCGGACCCAGCGAGTCGCGACCGGCGCGGTCGTGATCGCGACCTCCGACGACGCCGTCACCGTGGCCGTGGATCCCGATGAGCTCACCGGCACCGCTCGTGCCGCGCTCCAGAGCACGGCCGTGCTCGCGTTGGCGGGCGACGGCTGACCCGGTGGCCGGCTGTCTACGCTGCCTGCTCGTGCGAGCCACCGAGGGGCAGCGGCGGTGAATCGGCGGCGCCGCGTCCTCCTGGCCTTGGGCGCGGTGGTCGTCCTCGTCCTCGTCCTCGGGCTGGTGGCTTCGACCCGCCACCACAGCACGCACCACCACGAGCGAGGCCAGCGGCGGCCCGACCGAAACGGCGGCACCGATCGGCGGCGACGCCGAGAGCAGCAGCGCCGATACCCAAGTCGGATCATCCCCTGCGATCGTTCACCTTCGCTGCCACTGGGGACTTCCTGTTGCACGCGCCGGTACAGCGGCAGGGCGCAGAGAACGCGGGTGGATCTGGGTACTCCTTCGCTCCGATGCTCACGGTGACATCACCGATCATCTCTGGTGTCGACCTGGCGATCTGTCACATGGAAACGCCGATATCAGAGGATGACACCTCGTTGTCCGGCTATCCGGTGTTCAACGTCCCCCGCGAGATCGCGGCCGACGCCAAGGCCGCGGGCTACGACGGATGCGACACCGCGTCGAACCACACGTTGGACAAGGGGGCTGCGGGTGTCACCTCGACGCTCGACGTGCTCGACGCCGCGGGACTGAAGCACACCGGCTCGTTCCGGTCGGCCCTCGATGCGGTGACGCCGACGATCTACGACGTCCATGGCATCAAGGTCGGGCATCTGGCTTACGCGTACGGCACGAATGGCATACCGATGCCGGCGGACAAACCGTGGTCGCTCAACCTCATCGATGCCAACAAGATCCTCGCCGACGCCGCCGCGACCAAACAGGCCGGGGCCGATTTCGTCGCCGTGAGCCTGCACTGGGGCACCGAGTACCAGTCGGCTCCCACACCCGAACAACAGGCGCTGGCCCGTCAACTGCTCGCCTCACCCGATATCGACTTCATCATCGGTGCACACGTCCACGTCGTGCAGCCGATCGAGAAGATCGGCGACAAGTACGTCGCCTACGGCATGGGCAACTTCCTGTCGAACCAGGGCTCACCCAACACCCCGACACCGTCGCAGGACGGCATGATCCTGCAAGTCGCGGTGCAGGAGCAGCCCAACGGTTCGTTCAAGGCCACCAAGGTGGACTACACACCGACGTGGGTCGATCGGTCGAACTTCCTCGTCACGTTGGCAACGCCACAGTCCAACAAGGCGTCGTACGACCGCACGGTGGCGTCCATCACATCGCTCGGACCGCTCGCCTATCAGGGCGAGCCGATCTTCACCGCGATCACGGCGGACCCCGCGGGCTGATCGAGCCGCCGTCTACCAACCTGGAACGCAGGAGTTGCGGCTGACCGCTTACGCGCCGCCGAGGGAAACGTCGGCGATCACGATCGAGGGCACGGCCGACCCACTGGGAAGCCATTCGACGTCGACGCCGACCGCTTGGATGTCGAGCAACATGCGCTGCAGGGTCGACGCGATCGTGACCTCACGTACCGGTTCGGCCAAGGCGCCGTCGCGAATCATCAGACCTTCGGCGCCGACGCTGAAGTCCCCGCTGACGGCGTTCACGCCGGAATGCAGCCCGGTGAGGCCCTGCACGAAGAAGCCGGCGTCGATCGATGCGATCAACTCGTCGAGCGTGCCCTCACCGGGTGCGACCGCGATGGCATGCAACCCGACGCCGGGAGTGGACCGGTAGCCGCGCACCGCGGAGCCCGTCGAGCGCGTGCCCGAGCGGCGTCCGGTGTACCCGTTGTGCAGGAAGCCGCACAGGTGGCCCGCTTCGATCAGGCTGTTGCGGCGGGTGGCCAGCCCTTCACCGTCGTAGGGATCGGCCGCGAGCGACCGTTGGTCGGTCGGGTCGTCGACGAAGCTCAACAGCGGTGAGGCGATCGCCTCACCCACGCGATCTGCAAAGGGCGACCGACCCTTGAGCACACGCTCGCCGGTGAGCATGCCGCCGACGATGCCGAGCACGGTCGCCGCGAAGCGCGGTTCGAGGACGATGGCGAGCTTGCTCGACGGCGGCTTGGTCGCCCCGAACAACTGCACGGCCCGCTCGACGGCGTCGTGCGCAACCTGATCGAGATCCAAGGCCTCGGGGTCGCGGCCGGCGTCGATACCACCGCCGATCTTCGTCTCGTCACCGTCGACCGCGAGGGCCGACACCGACACATGACAACCGGCGTCCGCGGCGGCGCAGGACATCCCGGTCGATGTCGCGATCGCGTACTCGCCGGTACTGTCGCCGTACGAAGCGACGCGAACGCCGGTGACGCGCGGGTCGAGACCCTTCACCCGACGTTCGATCTCCAGCGCGAGCTCGACCTTCTTCTCGGTCGGGAATCCCTCGAGCGCCGGCGAGCCCAGCAAGAAGATCTGGAGGCAGCACGCCGTCGGGTTCGGCCAGACCGAACCACTCGTCGGGCTCACCGAAGGCGGTGTTGTCACGCGCGTCGGCGAGTGTGTCGAGCACGACGTCCTCGTCGAGCGTTCCACAGTGAGCGAACCCCTGCCGATGGTCGCGGATCACCCGGATGCCGACGCCCTGTGACTGGGCTGACGTCAGCGACTCGACCTCGCCCTGGTACGCCTTCACCGAAGTGGTGACGCCGCGTGCCACGTAGGCCTCCAACTGTTCGCCCGGAAGGGCGCGCTCGGCGATGCGCCGAGCGATGTCGAGCAGCTCGCCCTTGCTGGCGGTCACGCGCCGGAGAGGGTGACGTCGCGGATGACGACGCTGACGCCAGCCGCACTCATCGGCAGGAACTCGAGATCGTTGCCGACGGCCTCGATGTCCTTCAGCATCTTCTGCAAGGTCGAGGCGATGGTGAACTCACGCAGCGGCTCGCCCACCGCGCCGCCTCGGATGCGCAATCCCTCGGCACCGGTCGAGAAGTCGCCGCTGATCGGGTTCACACCGGAGTGCAGACCGGCGACCTCTTGGACGAGCACGCCCTCGCCGACATCGGCGATCAGTTCGGCCGGCGTCTTCGTGCCCGGCTGCAACATCGTGGCCATGCAGCCAACGGCCGGCGTCGACTTGAATCCCCGCACGGCCGAGCCGGTGGAGACAGTGCCCATGCGGCGGGCGGTGTAGGCGTTGTGCACGAACTTCTGCAGCACACCGCCGGCGATGAGCTCGTTGCGGCGCGTGGCCAGGCCCTCGCCATCGGTGTCGGTCGCGGTGAAGGCCCGCACGTCGGTCGGATCGTCGACCAACGTGATGAACGGGGACGCGACGTCCTCGCCGAGCCGGTCGGCGAACAGCGAACGACCCTTCAACACCGACTCGCCGTTCAGCGTGAAGGCGAGGATGCCCAAGAACTGCGCGGTGACCCACGGGTCGAGCACCACGGTCACCCGCTCACTGGTCGGCTTGGTGGCACCGAGCATCCGCGTGGCTCGTTCGGCCGCGTCGCGTGCCGCCCGCTCGACGTCGAGGGCTCCGGGCTCGCGGCCGACCGAGAAGCCGAAGCCGGTCTGCGTCTCGCCATCCTCCTCGGCCATCGCATAGGTGGCCACGTAGCAACCGGTGTCTCGACTCGACGAGCGGACGCCCGTGGTGGTGGCGATCGCCGCCTCACTCACGGAGTCGACGTATTCGGCCGACTCGATACCGGAGACCCGAGGATCGGCGGCGCGCACCGCTCGTTCGAGCTCGATGGCCAGCGCGACCTTCTTGTCGGCCGGGAAGTCGACGAGCTCGTCGCGCCAGAGGTCGAGCTCGGCTCGGCGCACGCCGTCGGGCTCGGCCAAACCGAGGAACTCGTCCGGCGTGCCGAACGCGGCGTTGTCGCGTGCCTCGGCCAGGGTCTCGGCCAACACCTCGTCGTCGAAGGTTCCCGCGTAGGCGAAACCCTGCCGATCGTCGGCGATCACGCGTATGCCGACACCCTGGGACTGGGCCGACGACAACGATTCGATGTCGCCCTCGTACACCTTGATCTCGGTGTCGAGCCCGCGCACGACGACGGCCTCGATCTGCTCACCGGGCTGGGCCAGCCCGACCACCCGATCGGCGATGTCGAGCAGATCGGTCACGCCGCGGTTCCGCCGACCGTGAGCTTCTTGACCCGCAACGTCGGTACGCCATCACCGACCGGGCACGCCTTGGCCGTCTTTGCCGCAGGTTCCGGGCGGGCCCATGGCGAAGTCGTTCCCGAGTGCGTCGATGTTGGTGAGCACCTCGGGGCCGTTGCCGATCAGATTGCCTTCGCGGATCGGATCGGTGATCTCACCGTTCTCGATCAGATAGGCCTCGGTCATCCCGAACACGAAGTCACCCGTGGCCGTGTTGACCTGACCGCCACCCAGGTGCTTCACGTACACGCCGTGGTCGGTCGACGCAACGATGTCGTCGGGATCCTCTTTGCCGGCCAACAGATACGTGTTGGTCATCCGCACCATCGGCAGATGCTGGTAGCTCTGACGACGGCCGTTGCCAGAGCTGGCCCGACCCTCCTTGCGTGACCGCAGCAGATCCCACATGTAGTCGGTGAGCACGCCGTCATCGATCAGGACGTTGCGCTGCGCCTCGTGGCCTTCGTCGTCGATGGCGTAGTTGCCCCACTCCTTGGCCATCGTGCCGTCGTCGACGATCGTGACGCCGGGTGCGGCGACCTGCTCGCCGACGCGACCCTTGAACACCGAGGCGCCCTTGTTCACGAGATCGGCCTCGAGCCCGTGACCGCACGCCTCGTGGAACAGCACTCCGCCACCGCCGCTGCCGATGACGATGGGGATCTCGCCACTCGGCGCCGGGCGGGCGTTGAGCTTGGTGATGGCCCGGCCGGCGGCTCGCGCGCGCCAGATCCTCGACGTCGTAGAGATCGAACAGCTCCCACCCGACGGTGTGACCCACCGCCTCGCGGCCGGTCTGCATGCCGGTGTCGCCAGTGGCCACACAGGACACGGTGAACAAGGTGCGCACCACGTCGTCGCTCGCGAGCAGGCCGTCGCTGTTCGCCACCAGGATCCGCCGCCGACTGTCGCCGTAGCTGGCCGACACCTGGGTGATGGACGAGCCCTCGGAGCGCGCCACCTCGTCGGCGCGCGTCAGCAACGCGACCTTGCTCGCCTTCGGCACGTCTTCCGGATAGGTCTCGATGAGGTACGGCCGGACCACGTCCTGTCGTGAGAGTGACACCGTCTTGACGCCGCCCCCACCACTGCGGGCAGCCGCCGCGGCCGCCTGCGCCGCTTGGGCGAGGCCGGACTCGGACAGGTCCGCGGTGTGGGCGAAACCGGTGGTGTCGCCCACCACCACCCGAATGCCTGCGCCCCGATCACGGCCGGAAGTGAGCTCCTCGACCTTTCCGTCGTCGAGGACGGCGGACGATGACCGCTTGTCCTCGGCGAAGACCTCGGCGAAGTCGCCGCCGGTCTGCAGGGCCGTGCCGAGCACGCGGCTGATCACGTCTTCATCGATCACGGGACATGCACCCTTCCAAGGGAGTTGGCTGGACGATCGCGAGGGCGCTTATCGTACCCCGGTGCCCGTGAAACCTGGCCTGAGCGCCGAGGCTGAACTGACTGTCGGCGACGCCGACACGGCCATCGCGATCCGATCCGGAGACGTACCCGTCCTCGCCACCCCGCGGGTCATCGCGCTGTGCGAGGAAGCGGCGTGCAAGGCACTGCTCGGCGAGATCGGTCCCCGCGAAACATCGGTCGGCATGCGGGTGCAACTCGACCATCTCGCTCCCACCGCGGTCGGGCACACGGTCATCGCCGAGGCGACCGTCGAGAAGGTCAACGGCCGGCGCGTCACCTTCACGGTGTCGGTCAGCGACGAACGCGGCCTGGTCGCGGTCGGTCGAGTCAGCCGCGTGATCGTCGACATCGACCGCTTCCTCGAGAAGACGCGGCAGCTGACGGCGACGTTCCCGCCGAGCGCCGCTTATCGGCGCATCAGGCGAGATTGCTCGATCGGGGGTACATGTCCTCGGGATCGGTGAGGACGTTGACGAGGTAGGGCACATTCGCCGCGAGCGCGCGATCGAGCGCGCCTCGGATCTCGCCGGGCTCGGTGACGATCTCACCCGCGCCACCGAGCGCCTTCACGACGTCGTCGTAACGACAGCCCGGCTGCAGATCGGCCGCCACGTCGTAGCCGTACAACATCCTCATCGGATGCTTCTCGAGGCCCCAGATGCCGTTGTTGCCACAAACGATGACGACCGGCAGTTGGTGACGAACGAGGGTGTCGATGTCCATCAACGAGAAGCCTGCGGCACCGTCGCCCAACATCAGCACGACCTGTTTGTCGGGTCGGGCGACCCGCGCCGCCATGGCGTAGCCGAGCCCCGTGCCCAAGCATCCGTACGGGCCGGGGTCGAGCCAGCAACCCGGCTCGTAGGAGTCGATGTACTTGCCGGCGTAAGAAACGAAGTCGCCACCGTCGCACACCACGACCGCGTCGCGGTCGAGCACCTGTCGCACCTCGCCGTAGACCCGAGTCGGCTTGATCGGCGTGCTGGCGGCCCGCAAGCCGATGAGCTCACCCGCGGTCGCGCTGTTCTCCGAATCCCGCAACTTGTCGATCCAGGGTTCGTGGTCGCGACGCGTGCCCGACCACTCCGCCATGCCATCCAGGATCGACCCGATGTCGCCCGCGGGTGATACCGCGGCCTGCACGTGGCCCGCCCGCTGGTCAGGGCTGTCGACGACGTGGATGATCTGCGCGCCACCGAAATGACCGAACGAGATCCGGAAGTCGAGCGGCGTTCCTATCACCATCACCACGTCGGCGTCGGTCTTCAGGAACGCACGCGTCCGCGAGAAGGCCAACTCGTGATCGGCGGGCAGGCAGCCGCGACCCAGGCCGTTCGCGAACGTCGGCACCCGCATGGTCTCGACCAGGTTGCGCAACGAGTCCCATGCGCCGTCCCAGTAGACGTCGGTGCCGGCGATGATCGCCGGTCGCTCAGCGGTCGCGAGCAACGACGCGGCTCGGTCCACCTCGTCGGGGTCGGGAGCATCGCCTCGAGTGGACGGCGGGCTGGGTACGTCGCCTTCACCCTCGGCGAAGACCACATCGAGCGGGAAGTCGAGGAAGACGGGACCACGATGTGGTGTCGTCGCCAACGCGACCGCGTCGACGACATCGCGACCGATGTCGCTCACGGCCGTCACCGTCCTCGACCGCTTGGTGATGGGCGCCAGGACGGGCACGTGATCGAACTCCTGGAGGGATCCGGCACCCCAACGCGCCTGAGGCGCACGACCGCCCAGCACCACGAGCGGCGATCCGTTGAACCACGCACTGGTCACCGCGCTCACACCGTTGGTCACACCCGGCCCCGCGGTCAGGACCGCGACGCCGGGTCGGCGGGTGAGCTTGGCCGTACCCTCGGCCGCGAATGTGGCCGTGCTCTCGTGGCGGACATCGACGATGCGGACACCCTGATCGAGGGCGGCGTCGTAGAAGGGAAAGATGTGGCCACCGGACAAGGTGAACAGCTCGTCGACCCCGAACTGGCGCAGCGCCGACATCGCCAGCTGGCCCCCGTGGCCTGACTCCTTCACCATCGCCCCGTTGTAGTGCACCGATCGGTCCGCCCGCGGGCCCGCCCGTCGGAGCTGGGTACCCGTAGACTTGTGCAGACCTTGGAGGACTCGTGGACGCAGCTTCAGGCGCGACCGACAACGACGACCGTCGACCGAACACCGCGTCGGCGGGCCGCGCCCCGTATCCGGGCCGCCCGTGTCCGAGCCACCCGAGTACATCGAAATAGAGGACATTGCCGCTCTGCACATGTCCGACCTGGTCGACGCAACCGAGCACGGCAATCTCGACGAGGAGGTCGCCAAGCGGCCACCCCGCCGGTGGGTGCTCCCTCTGCGCATCCTCGTCAGTCTCGTAATGCTGGCCATCGTCTACACACGAGTGCCGGACTTCGATTGGCAAGGCATCGTGCCGGTGTGGACGCGCGAAACGCTCTTCTGGTTGGCCGGCGCAGCTCTACTCACGGCGTTCTCGATCGTGCTCTCCGCCGTTCGCTGGCAGCAGGTTCTGCACGCGATGGGCTTGCGCGGTCGACTGCGCAAGCTCGTACCGCTCTACTTCGCCGGGCAGTTCGTGTCGAACGTGCTTCCGACCACGATCGGCGGTGACGTCCTGCGGGTCAGCCGTCTCTCGGCCGAGAACGGCGACACTCCCGACACGTTCGCTTCGGTCGTGCTCGAACGCCTCACCGGCTGGCTCGTGCTCCCCCTCATCACCTTCTTCGGTCTCATGATCAACCCGGAGCTACGCGAGCTCGGTCGAGCCACGACGCTGGCCGTCGCCATCGCCGTCGTCACGCTGGCGAGCCTGGTGCTCGTGCTCGTCGCCGCCGACCACCCGAGCCTCGGCGGTCGCTTCAGCGCGAAGGGAGGCTGGACCCGCTTCATCGGCGCTGTCCACGTCGGGGTGGAGAAGTTGCGTCACCGCCCGCGTGCGGCGGCCAGCGTGATCGGCGCCGGCCTGCTCTACCAGTTCGTGCTCTGCGTGGCGGCGCTGATGGCCGCCGAGGTGGTCGGGCTCACCGATCTGGGGCTGACCCCGCTGCTCGCGTTCTTCCCCGCCGTGCTCATCGCCCAGGTGCTCCCGATCGGCATTTCGGGCCTCGGCGTTCGAGAAGGCGCCTTCGTGATCTTCCTCACGCCCTTGGGCGTTCCGGCCGAACAGGCCGTGGCCCTCGGTCTGCTGCTCTACCTGCTGAATCTGGTGGCGAGCCTGCTCGGCGCACCCGCGTTCGCGGTCGGCGGACGGCGCAGACCGAGCCACCATCTGAACAACCGCACGACCTGCGTCGAACCGGGGTGGTCGGAGGGGTACCGTGAGCGGCGAATGCTCATCGAGACCATCCACTCCCCTGCCGACGTCAAGGCCCTCGACTACGCACAGCTCGAGGTCCTCGCCGCCGAGATCCGTGACCTGATCGTCGAGTCGGCCATTCGCGCCAGCGGGCACCTCGGTTCCAATCTGGGTGTGGTCGAGCTCACCCTCGCCCTCCACCGGGTGTTCGACTCGCCCCGCGACATCATGTTGTGGGACACCGGGCACCAGGCTTACGTGCACAAGATCGTCACCGGCCGCAGCGAAGACTTCGACACGTTGCGCGAGGCCGGCGGCCTGTCCGGATACCCGAGTCGAGCCGAGTCCGACCACGACTGGATCGAGAACAGCCACGCCTCGACGATCCTCAGCTACGCGCACGGGTTGTCGACCGCGCAGCACTCGGACCTCGGCGAGCACCGACGAGTGATCGCGGTCATCGGCGACGGCTCGATGACCGGCGGTATGGCGTTCGAGGGACTGAACAACCTCGGGCACTCGGGCCGCGACTGCATCATCGTGTTGAACGACAACGGCCGCTCGTACGCACCGACCATCTCACGCCTGGGCGAGAGCCTCGTGAAGATCCGGAACAACCCGGTGTACATGCGCCGTCAAGCGCGCATCGAGCGCATGGTCGGCGAGATGCCGGTGGTCGGCGATCGCCTCGAGCGCGCCCTCGAAGCCACCAAAGCCGCCATCCGCGAGATGTGGGAGCCGCACGAGTTCTTCGAGACGCTCGGCGTTCGCTACGCCGGCCCCTTCGACGGCCACGACATCGCCGGGCTCGAGGAAGCCTTCCGCAACGCGTCGGAGATCGGTGGGCCACAGGTCGTGCACGTGCTCACGCAAAAGGGCCGGGGCTACGCGCCGGCCGAGAACGATCCGATCAAGCGGCTGCACGACATGGGCCCATTGGCCAAGCCCGGCAGCTACACCGCCGCCTTCACCGAGGTGTTGTTGAAGGAGGCCGAGGAGCACCCGGAGATCGTGGCCATCACCGCGGCGATGCCCGACTCCACGGGGCTGCTGCCTTTCAGCGACCGCTATCCCGATCGCTGCTTCGACGTCGGCATCGCCGAGCAGCACGCCGTCACCTCGGCCGCGGGCATGGCCATGGGCGGTCTGCGTCCGGTGGTCGCGGTGTACTCGACGTTCTTCTCCCGCGCCTTCGACCAGATCAACCTCGATGTCGGCCTGCATCGGTCTGCCGGTGATCTTCTGCGTCGACCGAGCTGGTGTCACCGGTGACGACGGCGCCATCGCACCACGGTGTGCTCGACATGGTGCTGTTCACCAAGGTGCCGGACATGGTGGTGTTGGCGCCCGTCGTCGTATCAGGACCTACAGGTCATGTTCCACGACGCGCTCGAACTGACGTCGGGACCGGTAGCCATCCGCTGGCCCAAGACCATGGCGCGCCAGGTCGGTCCGGACGAAGTAGGTCATGGTCTCCGCGGCCGCAAGACGCGCTCGGGTCGCGACCTGTGCATCATCGCCGTGGGCAAGCTCGTCGAAGCAGCCGAGGTTGCAGCGGCCCAGCTCGAAGACGAGGGCGTGTCGGTGACCGTGTGGGATGCCCGTGTCGTCAAACCGCTCGACCCGGACATGCTCGCCGACGCCGCCGACCACCGTTTCGTGATCACCGCGGAGGACGGGCTGCGCGAGGGCGGTGTCGGTGCCGCCATCAGCGACCGCATCGCGGAGCTGACGCTCGGACGACCGACGGCACCGCGAGTGCGCGTGCTCGGCACGCCCGTCGCCTACATCCCCCACGGCAAGCCGGACGCCATCTTGGCTGAACTCGGTCTCGACGCGACCGGGATCGCGGCGTCCGCTCGCGCGTTGACCCGATCGATAGCTCAGCTGTAGGACGCGAAGCCCTGGGCGACGAAATCGTCGTCGAACGCGAACGCCTGGTCGATTCCCTCGGAGCGCATCAGTTCGAAGGACGTCCAGTCGACCAAGCTGACCTTCCGGCGATCCGCGGCGAGCAGTGCCGTAACCGCTCGAGCGTGCAACCACTCGTCCACCCAACGAACGCTCATCGCCGGAAGTACGACGTCGTACAGATCACGTACCGCACGCATCCCGATCCGGCTCTGCACCAACGCGGAGGTCTCGAGCACCACGGAGCTGTGAGTAACGGCGTCGACCTCGCCGGCTTCGATCGCTCCACACAATCGGCCCCACAGCTCGGCGGCCTCCGCATGATGATGATCATCGGCGTCGAACACGGCGAACAGCGCCGATGTGTCGACGAAAACCGATTCGCGTGAACGTCGGGCCTGAACGCCGACCGAGGTCACTGAAGAAAGATCTCGGCCAGCACCTCGTCGTGGCGCTCGCTCGTGTCGGACTGACCGGAGCGATGGCGGCCCACGACGGCGCGAGCCCGCCGAGCGCGATGGACCCGATCATCATCCGCCACCAGGGCATCTATTGCCTCACGGAGCAGGGCGGCTTGTGAGACCCGACGCGCCGTGGCGAGACGCCGTAAGGCTTCGGCTTGATCCTCTGTCATCGAGATCTGGGTGCGGATCACGCCAGCATGATAACAGCCGGTGCCATCATGATGGCTACTCGTAGAAGGGGTTCTCGCCGGCGTCGTGGTCGGTGACGTCGATGACGTCGGTGACCTCGGGAATCGCCTCTTTGATCGCGACCTGGATTCCTTCACGGAGGGTTGCGGCGCTCATCGCGCACCCTTGGCACCCACCGCCCATGGTCAGGAACACCTTGGTGCCCTCGACCCCGACGAGGCTCGTGTAGCCGCCGTGTGAGGCGAGCGACGGGTTGATGGCCTCGGCCAGCAACTGCTGGACCTTCTCCGCCATGTCGCCGGTGAGCTCGAGCTCGACGCCGGCCAGCGGGTTCGGTCGATTCGGGTTGCGGATGACGAGACCCGCCTGACCCGCGTTCAGCGGGATGTCGAGCACGGCGCCCCGCAGTTTGGTGACGCTGTCGGCGGGGATCACGACCGTGAGCCCGTCCTGCTCGGAGATGTGGTCGCCCTCGGGCGCCTCGTCGATCGGCTCGAAACCGAGGTCGTAGGCGTACTCGGCCCCGTTGATGCCGGTGACCTCGACCCGCAGAGCCAAGGTGTCGGCGTCGTCCTCCTGGTCGCGGATGCCGATGACCGCCCCACGGGCGGCCTCGGTGACCTCGAGAACGATGCTCGGGGCCTCGGCACTGGCCAGGGTGATCTCACCTTCGGTCGACATGGCCTCTCAAGGCTACTCGGGCCACTCGCGCAAGCGGTCGGGATGCGCCGGTTCTGCCCTCAGCGCAGAAAAGTGGCCATGCCGTCGACGTTGATCTTCTGACCGGTGACGTAGGTGTTGCCGGTACCAACGAGCCAACGCACCACGTTGGCGACGTCGTCCGGGCTGCAGACGTGACGAAACGGCATGGCTTCGTCGAGCGTCCTCAGGTCGTCGATGCCCGCGGCTGCCTTCATCAGCTTCTCGCCCATGATCGTGTCGACCAGCCCGGGAGCGACGATGTTCACCCGCACGTTGTGGCGGAGCTCTTCTTTCGCCAACGTGAGCGCCAACGCCTCCAACGCGGCCTTGCCCATGTTGTAAGGCGCTCCACCCGATGGCATGTTCAACGTGACCGTCGACGAGATCATCACGATGTCGCCGCGCTCGCGCTCGCGCATCGACGGCAACACGGCCTGACTCAGATGATGCGGACCGAACGCGTGGGTACGGATCACGTTCTCGAGCTCGTCCGGTTCGGTGCGCAACACGCTCTTGCCGCGACTCGCGATACCGGCATTGTTCACGAGGATGTCGACGAAGCCGAAGTCGTTCACCGCGGCTTCGACCATGGCGCGATCGGCGTCAGCCGAGTCGATGGACGCGACGTACGGCCGTGCTCGGCGGCCCATCGCTTCGATCTCGGCAACCGTCTGCGCGGCCGCCTCCGCGTCGCGCCGATAGTTGACCGCCACGTCAGCGCCGTCGGCCGCCAGCGCCAACGCGATGGCGCGACCGATCCCGCGGCCGCCGCCGGTCACAAGGGCGACGCGTCCGTCGAGTGGTGCACTCATGCCAAGTAGTGGCCCCGGGCGAACAACGTGGTGAGGAAGAGCAACAGCAATCCCGACGACACCAGGAGCGCCACGCGCAGGCGACGGCGGTCGGCGAGCCATTCGCCCCCCAGGGCGAAGACGGGGAATGCGACGAGCAGATAGCGGCCCGTGCCCATGAAGTCCTTGGTGCCCACGATCGGGAGCAACAGCACGCCGGCGGTGAACGCGGCGTAGGCCCAACCGAACCGCCGGGCGATGCGCGGCACCGTCAGCAACAGGCCGATGGCGAAGAGCCCCTGTGCGAGCTTCGACCAGGTGAACGGCGACGAGGCATCGTGGCTGAGCTGGTCGAGGAGGAAGACCTTGAACCAGGTGGTCGGGCCCGACCCTTGGTCCCATCCGGGCACCGACTGGATGTGCTCCCACAGGAACGGATCGCCGAACTTGACCCAGAGGTAGCCGCACCACGCGACGAAACCGCCGAACGCGAGGAGGATCGGACTGTCGGCCCAGGTGAGGTTGCGCGGCGAGAGGTGCGCCGCGGCAGCGCGCCCGAACCGACGAGCACCGTCGGCGACGCGGCCGGCGAAGCGCACACCGAACGGAGGCGGCGGGAGGCTGGCGCCGTCGGGGCCGGTGCGGCTCACGAGCCCATCGATCGCGAGACCATCCGTGCCGACGGGTGTGAGCTGCGCGATGCGCGCCGAGTTGCGACGCTCGATCAACAACAGCACGAGGGCGACGGCGAAGATGAGCCCGATGGGTCGCGACGCCGACGCGACGAAGCCGAACAACCCGGCAAGCCACAACCGGTCCCGCTCCAGAGCGAGGAACGCCGCCAGGATCGCCGCCAGACAGAAGGCGTCGGCATACACCGCGCCGTAGAGGTACCACGCGAACGGGAACAACAGGAGCAACAACAGCGACGTGGTCGCGGCCCGTCGGGACATGCGGGCCATGCACCACGTGTAGAACAGCACCGCACACGCCAGTCCGGATGTCAGCGTGAGCAGAGTGCCCGTCACGAACGGACTCGGCGAGATGCCTTCGAAGAGCCGGATCGCCATCGGATAGGACGGCCAGAACGCGACCGACGACTGCACACCCGGGTAGTAGACGTAGCCCTGCTCGACGATCGTGCGGTACCACGACGCGTCCCACCGGGCCCACGGCTCGAAGAGCGGGCCACCGATGAAGTGCGCGGGTGCCGGCGAGTACTGCTCGGTGCGGCCGAGATGGGTTGCCGCCAGCCCCGCGGCGACCCACAGGACCACGGCGATGGCGACGAACGCGAGCACGGGGACCCACCACCGCTTCGCCTCAGGTCGAGCGAGCGGCGCGGCTACCCGCTCACGCTCGCGGACGACAATGCTGCTCACATGCCCTCCGAAGATCGGGCCTCCCCCGAAGCCGGCGTCGACACCGTACTGGTGGGCTTTCGTCCGCAGCAATCACCAGGCCGCCAGCGGGTCACCGCCCGATTCCTCGTACCGCGCAGCCGCCGGTAGATTGCCCGGCCGTGACCGCGACCCTCGAAGGCGTCGAAGCGCTTCACGACCTGCGCCGGGCCCGCCGGCACAATCGGCTGGCGGACGTGCATTGGGTCGACGCGCTCTACCGGGTGTACCTGGCCGCGCTCTTTTCCGGGATCTTCTTGGTGCTGGCCTCCGGTCGTTTGCCGGACAACCGCTTGACCAGCGCCGAGGCCGTTGATTTCGCCACCTGGGCGCCAGGTTGGCTGGGCCTCGCCTTCGCCGTGGGTCTGGCCATCGGGTGCCGCTCCGGTGGTCGCGGCGGCCCCCTGGTGCTCGAAGCCCCAGTCGTCGCCCACGAGCTCCAGGCGCCGATCGACCGGGGCACCACCCTGCACAGCCCGGCCATCAAGCAGCTCCGCTTCCTGGCCTTCGCGGGCCTCATCGCCGGCGGCATCGTCGGCGAGGTCGCAGCCCGTCGCTTGCCGGTGAACATCCCGGCCGCGCTGATCTGCGGGGCGGCCGCCTTCGCCCTCGCGGCCGTGGCCAGCGCGGGACTCGCGATGATCATCTCGGGACGACGCGTCGGTTGGTTGATGGCCAACGTCGTGGCGGCCGTGATCCTGATCTGGTCCGGCATCGACATCTTCTTCAAGACCACCACTTCACCCGCGACGTTGATCGCGCAGATCGCGTTCTGGCCGATCCACTTCCGAGCGATCGACATCATCGGGATCGTCTTTCGCCCTACTGCTCGTCGTCGCGGGCTACTTCATCCTCGGTGGCATGTCGGTCGAGGCCGCGTTGCGCCGCGCCGGGCTGGTATCGCAATTGCGGTTCGCCGTGACGTTGCAGGACGTGCGCACCGTCGTGCTGCTCCGTCGACAGCTCTCCCAGGAGTCGCCGCGCTCGCGACCTTGGATCCGGATGCGCCGTTCGGGTCGGTTGCTGCCCGCACCATGGAAACGTGGGCTGCAGAGCGTCCTGCGTTTCCCGGCCGTTCGGATCGCGCGCATCGTCTTGCTGGGTGCGGGCGCCGGGTTGGCGTTGGGCACCGTGTGGCGGGGCGTCACCCCGATGATCGTCGTCGCCGCCCTCGCGCTCTACATCGCCGGCTTCGACGCCGCCGAAGCGGTCGCGCAAGAAGTCGACCACCCGACCCGGTGGGAGAGCTACCCGATGGAGCCGGGCCACCTGTTGTTGCAGCACATACCCGTCACGTTCGTGGTGATGGTGCTCGTGGGCGGCGTTGCGGGCGCGGCCGCGCTGCTGTTGGTACCGGCCCACGTCGTCGTGGCGCTGCTGCCCGTGATGGTGCTGCCCGCGGCCGCCGGCGCCGCGTTCGCGGCCGCCGTGGGTACCGCACAAGGCGCACCCGACACTGCGGGCTTGATCGCCCTCGGACCCGACCTCATGGGCGTGTTGTTGCTCGTGCGTCTGGTCTTGCCACCGGTGCTCGTCGTCCTCTGTCTCCTGCCCATGCTCGCCGCCGGTAGCGACCCGAATCAGCTCCAGAGCTCTCGGGTGGCGAACCTCGTGACCTATCCCCTGCTCGCCCTGGTCGGAGCCTTCCTCTGGCTCCGCTTCCGAAAGCCGAAGCACCTGTGACCTTCGCCATGCCCACCCCTCCGCCCCCGCCGGCGAAGCACCCCACCGCCGCTCTCGAAGCCAACGGCATCGAGAAGGACTACGGCGACGGCATGGGGCTGCGGCCCCTCGACCTGGTCGTGAAGCCCGGTGAGCTCATCATGCTCGTCGGTCCGAACGGCGCGGGGAAGTCGACGTTCCTCGGGCTCTGCGCCGGTCTGCTCGAGGCCAACGAAGGCCACGCCTATGTGCTCGGCAGCCCCGTCGGCACCATCGAGGCCCGGGCCGCGACGTCGTACCTGCCCGACGCGCCCGTGCTCTACGACGACCTCGACGTGAACGAGCACATCGAGTACATCGCGCGCCTCCACGGCACCCAGGACTGGGAGGAGTACGGCGACGATCTGCTCGAGATGTTCAACCTCACCGATCGAGCCGACGACCTGCCGTCGCGTTTCAGCCGCGGCCTGAAGCAGAAGACCGGCGTGATCCTCGGCTTGATCCGTCCGTTCAGCCTTCTCCTCATCGACGAACCCTTCGTCGGCTTGGATTCGCCCGGTCAGGAGACGTTGGTCGACGTGCTCGCCGACATAGCCGAGCAAGGTGCCGCGGTTGTGTGCTCGACCCACCAGATGGACCTGACTCCGAAGGCCAGTCGGTGCATCGGGCTCCGCGACGGCGAGCTGGTGTACGACGGCCCCGCCACTCCCGAGAAGATTCGCTCGCTCGTCTCGGGCTGACGCGACATGTGCGACACCGTTTGCGTCCGCCATGCCGGACGGACGCTGTTCGCCAAGAACTCGGATCGACCCATCGGTGAGGTACAGGTCCTGGAGCCGCACGCCGCCCGCACCGGTACCGCGGCCCTGCGCACGCAGTACCTCTCGATCGACGGCCACGACTCGCTGGCCACGCTCGGCTCGCGTCCCACCTGGCTGTGGGGGTTCGAACACGGGGTGAACGAGCAGCGCGTCGCCATTGGCAACGAACGGGTCTTCACCGTCGACGATGCTGCTGCGGCCTCGCCCGCGCTGATCGGCATGGACCTCGTACGGCTCGGCCTCGAACGAGCCCGCACCGCCGACGCCGCGATCGATGTGATGACCGACCTGCTCGCCGAGCACGGACAGGGCGGTATCGCCGACGCGACCAATGGCGAGCCCTACTTCTCGTCGTTCCTCGTCGCCGACCCTCGGTCGGCATGGGTGCTCGAGACGAGCGGCCGGAGCTGGGCGGCCAAGCCCGTCGTCGACGGTGCCGCCATCTCCAACCGCATCGGCCTGGACGACGGCTGGACGCGCGCGTCGGCCGACGTGGCCACGGGTCGCGCTTTCGACGAGTGGCGCGACCCCGAAGGGTGGGCGGCACTGGCCGACATCCGCCTGGCGTGCACGCGGCCGGCGGTGACGGGTGAGCAGCGCATCGACGACCCCGCCGATCTGGCGGCCCTCATGCGCCACCACGGCACCCGGCCGTGGGGCCGGCCCGATGCCGACCCCACCGACGTGAGCGAACTGCCGCCGCCGAAGATCGGTTCGTCAGCCGAGGGGTTCAGCGTCTGCATGCATTTGCGCGAGTACCAGGCGACGGCGGCGTCGATGATCTGCGAGCTCCCCGAGGATCCGGAACGGCCCCTTCGGGCGTGGGTCGCGGCCGGCAGCCCGTGCGTCAGCGTGTTCGTGCCGGTCTTCCCGACCGCGGCCGTACCGACTGCGCTCGCGAGCGAGTCCACCTGGCAACGGTTCACCGTGCTGCGCGAACGGGTGGAGCGAGACGGCGATGCGCTCGTCGAGATCCGAGCCGTGCTCGCACCGATCGAGGCCGCGCTGTGGGACGACGCCGACGAGGTGGCCGACGCCCCGCGCGACCAGCGTGAATTCGTCGACGACGCCTGGCAACGAGTGGATGGGGCGCTCGCCAGGCTGGGTGTCTGACCTGGGGCGATCGACCCAATCTCACGTTCCGTAACTGTTCTGCCACACTTCGGCCCGGTAGTGTTTTCGGTCATGCGGCGGATCTCGAACAGCATCGCGTTGGCCAAGTCGTCGTGGGCCGTGTTGCGTACCGACAAGGAGCTCGCGCTCATCCCGGTCCTGTCGGTTCTCGCGACCCTTGCGGTCATGGCGCTCTTCGGTGGCGCGGCGTACTTCAGCCTCACCGAGAAGGTGACCCAACCCGGTAACAGCACGACCGTTCAGGCCACCCCGTTGACCTACGTCGTCGGCGCCGTCGGCTATCTCGTCATCACGTTCGTCGTCACGTACTTCGCCGCCGTGCTCGTGTCGGGTGCGCACCAGCGCCTGACCGGTGGCAATCCCACGCTGGGTTCCGCGTTCGCGCAAGCTTCGTCGCGGTTGGGGCCGATCCTCATGTGGTCGTTGCTCACCGGAACCGTCGGGCTGATCCTGCAAGCGATCCGCAGCCGCGCCGGGTTCCTAGGTCAGATCGTCGTCAACCTCGTCGGCATGGCGTGGGAGATCGTCACGTGGTTGGCCGTACCCGTCGTCGTGGTCGAAGGAACCGGCGCCGTCGACTCGCTCAAGCGATCGGCCGGTCTGTTCAAGCGCACATGGGGCGAGAACCTCGTGGCGCAAGCGGGCTTCGGCATTCTCGGGCTCGTGCTGATGATCCCGGCCGTCGTCATCGCTCTTCTCGTGGGTGTGGCCATCCCGGTTGCCGGCATCGGACTCGCGGCAATCTGGGTCGCGGTTGTGTCGGTCGTGCTCAGTGCGCTCAATGGAATCTTCCGCACCGCGCTCTACATGTACGCCGCGGGCGAGCCCACGTCTGAGTACTTCTCGCAGGAACAGCTCGACGGGGCGTTCGCGCCGAAGAAGAAGTCACGCCTGATCTGACCTCACGCGGTGCCCTGCGCCGGTCGGGCGCGTCGGCGCCACCACCAGGCACCTGCGAGCACGGCCGCCGCGACCGGGACGAAGGGCAGCAGCGCGCCGAGCACCACGAGCACGACGGTCAACGTGTTGACGAAGGCGCGCCATCCGGCGGCCAGGCCATCGAGGAAGCCGGGAAGATGCGAGGAGGTCTCCGACCGGAACCGGCGCGGCTTGAGGCGGTGAGACGGTCAGCACGATGGTGGCGAGGTCCACCCGCGAGTCGAGCGCTCGCTTCTGGGCGCGCAGCTTCTCGAGATCGGTTTCACGGCGAAGCAGCTCGCTCTCGAGGCTGGCGACGTCGGTGACGGTGGTCGCCTTGTCGAGAAAGCCCCGCAAGCGGTCGACGCTCACCTGAGCAGTCGCGATGCGGCTGTCGAGATCGATCGCCTGATCGGTCACGTCGTCCGTCGTGATCTGCTGCGAGTCGACGTCACCGAGCTTCGAGATGCTCGCGAGCACGGCATCGAAATGGTCCGGCGGAACCTTGAGCGTCACGGTGACCGATGGATGGTCGCCGTACTGACCTTGTTCGGCGTAGACGAAGCCGCCCGCGGCCTCGGCCGCCATGGCGGCCTGTTGCTTCGCCGCCGCGATGTCGTCGGCCCGCACCGTCACCGTGGCGGTGGAGACCACCTGGCGACCGACGGCGGCCGGCGACAGCCCGGCGGTGTCGACCGCGAGCGACCCGGCCTGGTCGCTGCTGTCGGCTGCGGTCGAGGCGGGCGGCGCCGGGACGGGTGATGCCACCCCGGAGGCGATTGCCGGAGCAGACGCCGAGTCCGACTTCTGCTTCCCCGAGGAGCAAGCCACGGCCAGCCCCAGCACGATCACCACCGAGCCGATCGCGAGCAACCAACGAACGAACCTCATGCGGGCCTCCCCTCGGCCCGGCCACCCACGTGGCCGTTGACAGGTTCGACGCACCGATGGCGGCCCTGGTTCCCGCGACCACTAGCGTTTCGCCCATGACCGATGGGCAATCCGAACTGGTGCAGTACGAGCTCGACGGGGCGGTGGCCGTACTGCAACTCGACGACGGCAAGGCCAATGCGATCAGCCACGAGATGGCGAACCAGATCAACGCCGCCCTCGACCGCGCCGAACGAGACGGTGCTCGGGCCGTCGTGATCGCCGGTCGTCCCGGTCGTTTCTGTGCCGGCTTCGATCTGCCGACCATGCAGGCGAGCGTCGACTCGGCACGCGACCTGCTGCGCGTCGGCGCCGAGCTCGCGTTGCGCCTTTTCCTGTTCCCCGCGCCGGTCGTGCTCGCCGTCACCGGCCACGCGCTGGCCATGGGGGCCATCCTGCTGATGGCCACCGATCTGCGGATCGGCGCGGAGGGCAACTTCAAGATCGGGATGAACGAGGTCGGCATCGGCATGCCGGTGCCCCGCTTCGCGACCGAGCTGGCCGACGACCGGTTGTCCCGCCGCCACCTCGACGCCGCCATCAACCTGGCCACGATCTACGACCCGGCGGGCGCCGTCGACGCCGGCTTCCTCGATGTGGCCATCGACCCGGATGAGGTCATCGGTGAGGCCAAGGCCCGCGCCGAAGCGCTGGCCGCGGGGCTGCACGCCGGACCGTTCGTCACCACGCGCACGAACCGACGCTCCGCCGCCGCGGCGCGCATGAAGGCCGGCCTGGCGTCCGACGTCGAGCAGTTCACCGTGTCGGCCGGCTGACATGAGCGACGCCGTCATCGAACAACTGGCGCAGGAGTGGTCCGTCCTCGGCGCGTTGCTCGACGAGCTGGACGAGTCCGAATGGGACACACCCACCGAGCTGCCGGGCTGGACGGTCAAGGACTGCATCAGCCACATCACCGGCACCGAGCGATCGATGATGGGTGATCCCGCTCCCGTCGTAGCGATCGACCACCTCGACCACATCAAGAACCCGTTCGGCGAGATCGTCGAGGTGTGGGTCGAGGAGCGTCGGTCGTGGACACCGGCCGCAGGTGCGAGCCGAGTTCGACGAACAGATCGCCCGACGGATCGCCGAGTTGCGGGCGACCAGCGTCGAGGTGCTCGACGAGGTCGGCATGTGGCCGCTCGGCGAGATGTCCTACCGCGACTTCCTCAAAGTCCGCGTGTTCGACAGCTGGATGCACGAGCAGGACATCCGTCGCGCCCTCGATCGACACGGGCACCTCGACGGTCCGGTCGTGACCATGTCCTTGGAACGCTTCGACGGCGCGTTGGGTTTCGTCGTCGGCAAGAAGGCCGGTGCACCCGACGGATCAACCGTGGTGTTCGAGCTCGATGGCGGACCTCGGGACTGCATCACCGTCGCCGTCGACGGTCGCGCCAAGGTGATCGACGAAGTACCGAGCGAGCCGACCGTACGACTGACGCTGCCCTTCGAGACGTTCGTCGCTCTCTGCGGCGGTCGTCAGTCGGCTGACGATCCGAATTCGATGGCCGATGTTCAAATCGACGGCGACGAGGAGCTCGGACGGCGCGTGCTCGAAGCCATGCCCTTCACACCCTGAGGCCTGCACGGGCGCCGTTCACGGCGATCAGCCGGTCTCGGGCTCGGTCGTCGTGGTGGTGGAGGTCGAGGTGGTCGTGCTGGTCGAGGTGGTCGACGTCGAAGGGTGGTGACGCCGGGACCAGTCAGGGGTTGGTCGGGCGGCAGGTTGTCGACCAGGCCGGGCAAGGCGTCCGCACGTGGAGGCGGGTCTTCGATCAAGAAGCGGCCGCACACGGGCCAGGGTTTGGCACCGAGCGCGTCGTAGAGGATCTGGGCCCGGTAGTCCTGCTCCGACGGTGGTGCGTCGGCCGGATCACCGACACCGCCCATGCCGTACCAGGTCGAGATGGCGAACTGGTACGCCCCGCGGAACATCCCGCTCGAGTCGGCGATGGCGTAGTTGCCGCCCGACTCGCAGAACCGCAGCTGCTCCCAGGCCGGTCCGGCCGCATTCTGTGAGACCTCGGGCACCGGTGCACCGTCGTCGCCCGAGCGCACGACGATGCGTCCCGCCCGGTGGTCCGCTTCGTGGCGCGCCGCGAACAACGCGAGCTCCGCAGTCGGCGATGGCGGCGTCGGCGGCCGACACCTCACCCCGGGCCGTCTCGAGCTCGTCGTCGAGCCGATCGGCGGCAGCGGCCAACGCGACGAGTTCGTCACTCACATCGGCCTTCGAAGCGTCGTAGTCGTGCGCGGCATCGATCGTGTTCGCGAACGACGTGTGGAGCATGTAGCGCCGCCATGTGAGGTCACCGGCGTCGTCGGCGTCGAGCAAGTAGTCGAGCGTCGAGATCGGACCACCGGCGATGTAGGTCTGCACGGCCAACACTGCGCATGTGCGCGCGCGTCGACTGGATTCTGTCGGTCAGCTCACGGTCCGAGCCACCGAGCGCCTCTATCTGGGCGCGAACGCTCGACTGGTCGTCCTCGGCCTGCGCAACGCGGGCAACGGCGTCATCGTGCGCGGCGTTCGCCGCATCCAAGGCCGCCTCGGCGTCGGGCACGGTCGGGATGCGCGTCGGGTCGAACACCGACCCATCGGGCAGCGGCGGCCCGGTGACCGGCGGCGGAGTCGCGGCGAGGGCCAGGGCCGCGGGCATCACCACGAGCGCAATGACGAGGAGTGCGATCCGGCGCGTCATCGATGCTCGCGATCGACGACGTCAGTCTCGAGGGCGCAAGAAGAGGATCGGGTCGCGGCGAACGCAACATCACTGCCTGAGAAACCCGGCCGAGCGGCTTGCTGTTCACACCCGAGCGACCGTGGGTGCTCATGGCCCCGATGGCCTGCGGTCGCTCGGCCAGGTGCGAGCACAGTCCCGTCGCCGGATCGATGGCCTCGATGAGCACGAACGACGCGTCCGGCACCTCGCGGGCGACCTTGGCGAGATGGCCGCGCAGGTAGCTCGTCTCGGAGGTGTGGGTCTCCTGTCCTCCCGCTCCCTCGCGCACCACGCCCGCCAGCACGATCTGCAGCTTCAGCGTCTTGGCCCAATCGACGGCGATCGGCAGGATCTGTTCGCTCTCCGCCGAGCCGTCGAGCGCAACGAGGATCTCGCTCATGCCCAGACCACTGCTCACGTCGGCCTCGGGCCCGATGACGAGCACCGGTGCCGGCGCATCGACCAACACCTCAGCGGCCATCGCGGTCAACGTCGGCTTGCGGCGCGATCCCGCTCATCTTCGTGCGCACCGGAACGCAGACCACGGGATCGTCGCGATAGCGCGCCGCCTCGACGACGGCCCGGCCGATCGAATGATCGAGATCGACCCAGAAGTCGACGTCCGCCCCGCTCATCGACATGGCTCGTGACTTGAGCGCATCGCGCGACGCCGTGTCGCTCGCCTCGGTGTTGTTGACGATGACGATCCGACCGCCGCAGCGCCAGGCGAGATCAGCGGCAGGAGCGAGGGCCGCTCGCGCCGAGAGCGTTCCGTCGAACGGGACGATCACGTTCTGGTACACGGCGGACATTGTGACTCATCGTGGGCGACCGTCGCGACAAGTGGGCAGCGCCGCTGGGCTCAGCCGAAACCGCCCTGCACCCGGCTCGCGAACTCGTCCGGCCCCACCGGCGGAGCGAACAGATAGCCCTGCACCCGGTCGCACTCGAGCAGCTGGAGCATCTCGAGCTGCTCGTCGCTCTCGACACCCACCGCCACGACGATCAGGCCGAGATTGTGCGCGAGCTCGATGGTGGCCCGAACGATGGCCGTGTCCTGCTCGTCGATGCCGAGACCGCTGATCAGTTGGCGATCGATCTTCACGAAGTCGAGCGGGAAGCGCTTCAGGTAGCCGAGCGACGACTGACCGGTGCCGAACTCGTCGAGGCCGATCTTGACGCCCAACGCCCGCAGGTAGCTGACGGCGGCGTCGACGGTGGCCTGGTGGCCGATGAGGATGCTCTCGGTGATCTCGAGGCAGAGGCGCTCCGGTGGTAAGCCGGCGGCATTCAGGGCCGTGCGCACGTGCTGAGGCAGCTCCGGGTCGGCCAAGTTGTCGCGGCGAGATGTTGACGTAGAGCTGTTCGACGCTGGCGGGCCCGCCGTCCGCGCTCCATGCCGCCAACTGCGAACACGTGCTCTGCAGGACGATCGAACCGAGACGAGTGATGAGACCGCTCGATTCGGCGGCGTCGATGAACTCGGCCGGCGACAACAGCGCGCCCTCGTCGTCGTGCACGCGGAGGAGCGCCTCCGCGCCGACCGCCATGTCGGTGTCGACGTCGACGATCGGTTGGTAGTGGACGATGATCGAGTCGTTGTCGATGGCATGGCGCAGTTGCTGCTCGACCGCCTTGCGTCGGGTGGCCTGCTCGGCCAACTCCGCGCCATAGATCTCGGCCCGGTTGCCGCCGTTCTCCTTGGCGTGGATGAGCGCGTGGTCGGCTTCGCCGAGCAGGCTCTCGCTCTCTTGGCCGGGTTTGGCGAACGCCACCCCGATGCTGGCGGTGATCGTCACGCTGTGGCCGTCGGCTTCGACCGGCTCGCTGAGCGCTTCGCGGAGTCGATTGGCCAATCGCACGACCTCGCCGGTGTCGGTGTCGCGCACGACGACGGCGAACTCGTCGCTGCGAAGGCGGGCCGGTGTGGCGTCATCATCCACGGCGTCGCGTAGACGATTCGCGATCTCGCTCAGCACCTTGTCGCCCACCGGCCGCCCATAGCCGTCGTTGACGGACTTGAGGTGATCGAGGTCGAGCAGGAGCACCGCCACGGTCGCGTCGTCGGTCAGGTCGGCCAGCGCCTGGCCCAGTCGATCCTGCATGCGCATGCGGTTCGGCAGTCCCGTGAACGCATCCGTGTAGGCCTTGGCGGCCAACGCGTGCGCGGTCTCGACGCGCTCGGTGACGTCGCGCCCGTTGAGTACGAGCCCACCGATCGCAGGGTTGTCGGTGAGATCACTGACGACGATCTCGAGATAGCGCCACGAGTCGTCGGCCGCGTTCAGTCGAAGTTCGACCGGCGAGCCCACGCCTTGCTCATCGGGTTGCGCCAGGTCGAGCAGGCTGGCCGGCTTGTCCGCCGGATGCACCAGCGCGAGCAGGTTCTTTCCATTCAGCGCGCCCTCGCGATAGCCGAGCACGCGTGCCGTCGCCGGGCTGGCGTACTGGATCACCCCTGCGCTGTCGAGCACCGCGATGATGTCGCTCACGTGCTCGACCAGCGCGGCGAAACGGGTTTCGGTGGCCGAAGCCCGCTCCTCGGCCAGGCGGAGCTCGGTGAGATCCCGCGCCACCATCGACACGGCGGCGATGTCGCCGCGTTGGTCGCGGTG
This sequence comes from uncultured Iamiaceae bacterium, assembly GCA_963778895.1. Lineage (GTDB taxonomy): Bacteria > Actinomycetota > Acidimicrobiia > Acidimicrobiales > Acidimicrobilacustridaceae > CAVZVZ01. The sequence goes on along the minus strand of CAVZVZ010000007.1, from coordinate 169,843 downwards.
AGCCACGATCACGGCCGACACCGGTAGCGAGTCGCCGTCGGCGCTCAGCAGGGTCAAGCGACCCCGCCAGCGCCCGTACTTCACGAGCGCGGGCAGCACCTTGACCTCGTAGTGGCCCTTCGACCACTCGTCGAGCAGCTCGACCAACCAGACCTTGTCGGCCTGGCGTATGGGCACCAGCGTGACGAAGGCGTCGTTGGCCCACAGCGCCTCGTGGCCGACCGATGCGAACACGGCCACGAGATCGGGGGTCTCGACCATCGTGTTCGTGAGCACCTGGAGGATCTCGACCTCGTCGGGCTCATCGTGCTCGACCGCGCCGTTGGCTCCGTTGCCGGACGGGCTCCGCTCGGCCGCCACGGGTCGGGCCGGTGCGGGAGCCGGGATGCCGTCGGCGTCGATCTCGCGCGCGATCGGGCCGTCCTCGGTGTTCACCACCTCGAAGTCGAGCGAGCGACCGTCACCGGTCAGGACCGAGATCGTGGTGCGGAAACCGGGGCGCTCATGGGCGACCTTGGCCAACGCCAGGAGCGCGGCCTGATCATCTGCTTGCACACCCAGTGCAACCGCGTCCCTCAAGACGTCGGCCTTGGAGTAGTTGGGGCGCTGGGTTCCGAGTGGCTTCTGGCTCGCTGCCGAAACCCGCCGGCTCCACGACGTCACGTGTTCATCACCTCCGAGCGCCTCCCAGCAACGTGCTCGGCAAGGGTACTAGGCGCGCACCCGCAGTACGGACGTGCCCTGTACCTCACCACGAGCCAAACGCCCCAAGGCGCTGTTGGCTGCGTCGAGATCCGTCAGCTCGTAGACGGTCGAGATCCCGATATCGGCCGCGAGGGCCAGGAACTCCCGCACGTCGTCCCGTGTCACGTTGGCGACGCTGCGTATCTGGCGCTCCCACCACAGCCGCTCGTAGTCGAAGGCCGGGATGTGATCGAGGTGGATCGCATTGACGGCGACGATGCCACCACGGTCGAGATGGCCGAGCGCGAGCACCACGACATCGCCGACCGGAGCGAAGGTGATTGCGGCGTCGAGCGGGACGGGCGGGGTGGCCTCGAGGCCACCGACCCAACGCGCACCCAGCTCGGTGGCGCGGTGCTGCTCGGATACCGACCGGGTGATGACGTACACCTCGCAGCCCCAATGCACGGCGACCTGGATGACGGACGTGGCCGACGCACCGAACCCGTACAAACCCGACCCGCATACCGGGTTGAACGCCGGCGACCTTCAGCGACCGATAGCCGATCACGCCGCCACACAGCAGGGGTGCGGCATCGAGATCGTCGAAGCCCGGGGGCAGTGGGAAGACGAAGTCGGCGCGCGCCACGGTCTGGGTGGCGTAACCGCCGTCGCGGTCCCAGCCGGTGAACTCGGCCGCCACGCACAGGTTCTCGCGGCCGGTGCTGCAGAAGCGACAGACTCCGCACGTCGACGCGATCCAGGCGATGCCGACGCGCTCGCCGACACGTGCGGCGTCGACACCGTCACCCGCCCGCGCGATGCGACCGACGATCTGATGGCCGGGAACGATCGGCAGCCGTCGAGCTCGGAGGTCGCCCTCGCACAGTTGGAGGTCGGTGCGACAGACGGCGCACGCCGTCACGTCGACGAGCACCTCGCCCGGGCCGGGCACGAGATCGGCGGCCTCGAACGAGCGCAACGGCCCGCTCGCCGCCGGAGCCGGGATGATCGAGCCGCTGCGCACGCATGTGCTCATGTTGGTCCCAACCCACCCCCACTCCAACTTGCGTTCCACAGACCCTCATCCGGGTGCGGTGACACGCAAGTTGGGTTGGGTGCCGGGCCGACGCTGCGAAGCGGAGCGGAGCAGCAAGATCCGACTGACGAGGATCGGCGAAGCCGGGCCTGCGACAGCAGGCCAAAGCAGAAGAGCGATTGATGGGCGGCGGCTGGAGTGACACGCTTCCGCCGTGGGTGCGAAGCGGATGCTGATCTGCGACGACGACGAGCTCGAACTGTCCGTGTTGAAGCAGGCGGCCACGGAGGCTGGATTCGAGGTCGTGGACACGGCCCGCCACGCCGTCGAGCTCCTCCAACTCGTGGAGATCCACCAGCCCGACGCCGCCATCGTGCGCAACGAGATCTACGGCGTGAGCGGCCTCGAAGTGACCGAGGATCTGTCTCGGCTCGAGCCGCCGGTCGAGGTCATCCTGGTCACGACGGACGTGAGCCTCGAACCACTCGGCCTGGCCGCCGGTGCGTTCGCGGTGGTCCTGCGGCGCGAACACCGAGATGCTCGAGGCGGCCCTGGGCGCGCTCGGTGAGTGGCTCAGCGGCGGTGAACGGCGCAAGGGCAGCGACCGGAGGAGCGGGCTCGAACGCCGCGAGTACCAGGACTGGGCGAAGGTGTTCTCCGAGCGCCGCTCGGGTGACGACCGCCGGCAGAAGCCGCGGCGCAAGTCGGATCAGAGGCAACCACCCGAGCTCGCCTGAGCGAGCTACAGATCACTGCGTCAGCGGCGTCGACGTACCCAGGCGAACACGAGCACCACCACGAGCAGGGCGGCCGCGAGCAACGCCAGGCGCGGTCGTCCGCGTTCGGTGGCCGCGGCCACCTCGATCTCGTCGTAGATGGCGTCGGGGACCGGCGTCGCTACGGGCGCGGTCGCGACCACCGGTTCGACAGCGACGGGCTCGGGATCGGCGTCGGCGGTGTCGGCGTGATCGAGCAAGGCGTCGATGGGCGCCGGCCCGTCGTCAGAGAGCTGCGGGCGGCGATGCGAACGTTGCGGGTCGTACGGCATCTGGGCCTCCGTCGGGGACGCGGGGGGCAGGGTCGAGAGGAGCGGGAAGAAGGATGGCGGCGAGCAGGGCGTCGAACTCGGCGGCCGCCTCGGGCGCGCCCGAGCGGGTGCCGAGACCGTGGATCGGCAGCGACTGGGCGGCGGCCTCGGCGATGGCGGCCCGCAGGTGCACCGGCGGAAGGACCTGACCGGGATATTGCTCGACCAGCTGTTCGTACCAGTACTTGGCGTCACGGGTGCGACCGAGGCGGTTCACGGCCAGGCCGGCGACCGACAGCTCGCCATTGCGGCGCTGCCCGATGCGCTCGACCGTGCGCAGCACCTGCTGCACGCCGTCGGAAGCCCAGGCGGCCGGTTCGGTGACGATGAGCGCCTGCTCGGCGGCAAAGAGCCCGTTGACGGTGAGCAGACCCAGCGACGGCGGGCAGTCGATGATGACCAACTCGTGGTCGATGCCCTTCATCGCCGTCTGCAGTCGGTCCTGCGCGCCGATCGGATCGACGACGAGTTGGGGCTCACGGGCGGCGAGCGCCGGTGAGCTCGCCACGACGTCGGGGATGGCGCCCAGATCCGCCGGCCAGCCCGACGGGATGATGACATCGCGGAGGACGCCGGGGCGGTCGGTCTCGAGCGCTCGATCGACGGTGACGGCGGGCTCCCAGAGGCCGAGCCCGGTCGTGGCGTTGGCCTGCGGGTCGAGGTCGACGACGAGCACGCGCCGGCCGGCGCGGGCCGCTGCCGACGCCAGGCCGAGCGAGACGGTGGTCTTGCCCACCCCGCCCTTCTGGTTGACCACGGCGATCGTTGGCATGGGCGCCAAAGCTAGTGCAACGTGGGAATCGTCGTCCCCCGGTGTTATGAAGACGCCTGTGGCCCCATCAATTCGCGAAGGCGATCCCGCACCCGACTTCACCTTGCCCGATCAGGACGGCCAGTCCGTGACCCTCAGTGGGCTACGCGGTTCTTGGGTGGTTCTGTACTTCTACCCCGCCGACGACACACCCGGCTGCACCGCCGAGTCGTGCAGCTTCCGCGACAGTCACGAGGACTTCGTCGATGCCGGCGCGCGTGTCGTCGGCATCAGCGGGCAGGGCGTCGACTCGCACAAGAAGTTCGCCGACAAGCACTCGCTGCCGTTCACCTTGGTGGCCGACGAAGGCGACACCGTGCGCAAGCAGTACGGGGTCACCAAGACGCTGGGCTTGCTCCCGGGCCGTGTCACCTACGTGATCGATCCGGAAGGTGTGGTTCGCAAGGTGTTCTCGTCACAGTTCCGGCCGACGAAACACATCGGCGAGGCACTCGCGACGATCCGCGGCGGCTGACCTCAGTTCTTGGGGCCCGCCTGTCGTGTGTTGCCGCACGACAGGAGCTTGCGGCACAACTCGTTCACCGACACTGCGAAATGCACCTGCTCGCCCGGTGCGAAACCAAGCGGTGCATAAGTGAGCGACGCCACACCGAAGACCTTGCCGTCGACGGTGACGATGGGTCCGCCTTGCCAAGCGGAACCCAGCGGTGCGTCATGTTGGAAGCCGGCTGAGGATTGATCGATCACGACTCCGGTCGTCAAAGCGGATCCCGCACCACCTTCGCCGCTCACGGGGAAGATCCGCGTGCTGACAGCTTTGGCCGCCGTAGCGTCGTCGACCCAGTCGAGTACCTGCTGGTTCGGAATGTCGGCCCGCACGAGCGCCAGGTCGTGTTCAGGGTCCCAGTTCCAGAGCTCACCCTTGACCTCGTCGGTGCCTTTCCGGAGGGTGATGTCTGGACCCGGAGCGACGGTCGCGGCCTTCACGGTGTTGTAGGACGTGACGTAGAAGGTCTGCTTGTCGTCGGTGATGACCGCGAAGCCGGTGCCGACAGACGGGAAGCCGTTCTCGTCGAGGGTGGCAATGAACTGGACCGACGGCGAGAACTGTTGGCCGAGTTGAAGCATCTGCGTCTCGGACAGGAACCCGCGCAGCGGGGCCAAGGCGCCATTGATGTCGTCGAGCGCCTGCTTGCGTTGGTCTTCGATCTGGCTCTGCGCGTCGGACGACCGGGACTCGAAGTCCTGTGTGTCGTTGCGAAGATCGCTGACCTGGCTGTTGAAGTTGGCCCACCAGAACGCGCCGCTCGCACCGAACGCGAGACCGGTGAGCGCAAAGATCAGGAGCCACAACAGGATGGAACGGGTGAAGATCGGGAAGCGCACGGAGTTGCGCGCCGCGTAGCGACGGGCCTTCTCGGCGCGTCGCCACTCCGACCGGCTCTGGCCGCGCTTGGGCTTGTCGCTGCCCGCGCCGTTGCCGCCGGCGGCGTCGGACGCAGGGATGGCGCTCTGTTGACCCGTGATGGGCTCCGCGTCGATGACGGGTCGCGTCAGATCGATGGGGTCGGAGGACGGGGTGCCGTCGTCGACGTGACTCATCGGTCAGTTGCCTCCCTTTTTCTCGGTCGTCGTGGTCGACGAGGTGTCGGGCGCGGCTGGAGCGGTGGTGGGCGGTGCGGTCGGTGGTGGCGCGGGGGCGGGCAGGGAGGGAGCCTTCACACAGGGGCCTCCGCAGTCGGTCGGGAACTGCGCGATCGACTGCTGGTTCGCGCGTTTCCGGGCCGGCTCGTCCAGCCCCTCGGTACGGGGCACGGGCAATGGGCCGGGGACCGGGAAGTCGAGCACCGGCTGGCCGTCCATTGCCGGCTTCATGAACGCGGCCCAGGTGCGGGCGCCGGCCTCACCACCGAAGGCGTTGGGGCCGAGGGTCCGCTGCCCGTCGGCGTGGCCCTTCCAGACGGCGGCCACGAGCTGCGGTGTATAGCCGACGAACCAGATGTCGGTGTTGTTGTCGGTCGTGCCTGTCTTGCCCACGACCGGCCGATCGATGTTGGCCCGCTTGCCGGTACCACCGTCGACGACGCCACGAAGGATGTCGGTCACGGTGTCGGCGATGGCCGCGTTGAGCACGGGCGTGCCGACCGGCTTGGTGTTGTCGGTGATGACGGTGCCGTCGGGCTTGGTGACCTTCACCACGGGCGTCACGTTCGGTTTCACGCCGTGGTTGGCGATCGTGGCGTACGCCGAGGCCATGTCGAGCGGCGACACACTGCACTGACCGAGCGTGATGCGGGGCGACACGCACGTGGTCGCAGGATCAGCGTCCCAACTCGCCGAGAATCGGCTGACGCCGAGACGACGCGCCATCTCTGCGATGTTCTTGGCGCCGACGTCACGGGCCAGCTGTACGAAGTAGGCGTTGCTCGACGCCGCAGCCGCGACCTTCATGTCGCCGCCCGTACCGGTGAGCGCTTCACAAGGTTTACCGCCCGCGCTCGTACAGCCCGGTTCGAGGTAGGGGCCGCCGGGATAGGTCGTGTCCGGCCCGAAGCCCTGCTCGATCGCAGCCGCCATCGTGTACGTCTTGAACGCGGAGCCACCCTGCATGCCGGTGTCACCGCCGAGCGCCAAGTTCACTTGACTCTGAGCGAAGTCGCGGCCGCCCACGAAGGTCTTCACGTAGCCCGTCGAGGGTTCGACCGACACCAACGACATGTCGGTCGGGAAGTCGCTGCCCTTCAGCTCGTTGTTGATCGCGTTCTCGGCCAGCCCCTGCAGGCGAGGATCGATGGTGGTGTCGATGCGTAGCCCGCCTCGGTACACGAGCCGAGCCGCTTCTTCCGGGCCGAACTCGGCGGTGTACTGATCGATGAGGTACTTCTGCACGTAGTCGACGAAGTAGGGGTACTGGCTCGCTCCCGATTCCTGCGGCGGCCAGACCAGCGTGACCTGTTGGCCTTCCTGCGGCAGACCGAAGCCGACGTACCAGAGCGGCTGCGCCCAGGCCTGGTCGAACTCCTGCTGGCTGATCATTCCCTCGTCCAACATCGACCGCAGCACCCGCTGACGGCCCGCCTCGGCCAACAAGATGTTGTCGCGTGGCCCGAACTTCGACGGCGAGGGAATGACACCGGCGATCGTGGCCGCCTCACTGATCGTGAGGTCTTTCACGTCCTTGCGGAAGTACGTCTGCGCGGCCGCTCCGGCGCCGTAGGCACCGCTGCCGAAGTAGGTCTCGTCGAGATAGCGGAAAAGGATCTCCTCTTTGGCCGCTTGCACCGAACCGAGTTCGTCAGCCAGCTCACGTTCGACGCGGGTCGCGAGCACGGCCTCGTTGAGCTTGCGCGAGAGGGTCCGCTCGGTGGTGAGGTAGCGGGCCTTCACGTACTGCTGGGTGATGGTCGAACCGCCCTGAACAACGGTGCCCTCGCGGTAGTTGGTCAGCGCGGCTCGTACGAGACCTTCGGGGTCGATGCCCTCGTGCACCCAGAAGCGACGGTCTTCCGCGGCGACCACCGCATTCTTCAGAACCTGGGGGACGTCTTCCTTCTTCATCGGAACCGTGAGGTCGAACTCGCGGAACACGCCGATCTGGTTGCCCTGCGAGTCGTAGACGTACGAGGGCTGCGACTCGAGGACCGGGTTCTCCTGGGGGACGGTGCCGGGCAGGTTGCCGAACAACAACAGGCCGAAGCCGGCCGCGGCGGTGCCGACGACGAGCAACGGCACACCGACGATGAGCACGACCGAGGCCCGCAGGCCAGTACGCGTGGCTCGTCTCCACTTGGGGCGGCGGCGGACCGTCATGTCAGGCCGTCCTCAGGTAGCTGCAGGCATCAGTGCCGTCGGACGGCAGCAGATTGCGAACCGGTACGACGAAGGTCATGTCCCCTTTGATCTCGCGTCGTTGCGTCTCCCACGCACCATTGGTGAACGCCTCGAAGGTCGTGGCACACCCCTTGACGAACGTGACGTAGGTGCCCGGCGGCAGCGGCGCCGCGCGAGGCACGGTGAACTCGTCACCCACGTTGAACACAGGGATGTCGGGTGTGGTCGTCGTCGGGGTGGGCTTCGGTCCACACGTGGGGAGGGTGTAGGTGGTCGACGCGCCGTCGGTGGAGAGCGTGACGGTGTAGGAGCCTTCCTTGTCACACTTCACGGTCCAGGTCGCGAGGCCGGCGTCGCTGGTGGTCGCCGGGTTGGGCCCGGTGACGGACAGACCCTGCGGACTGGTGAGTTGGATCAGGGCGGCCGGCACGGGCTCGCCGACGACGATGCCGTTGTCGTCGACACCGGCCCGAGTGAACAGTCCGCGCACACGCGCCGTGTCGTCCACGTTGATCACCGACACGTCGAGGCCGGCTTGGAGTTGGAGGCCTTCGAACTTGTTGACATCGACGGTCACATCGACCGAGCCGTCGATGGCGAGGAACGCGACTTGGGACTCGGTAGCGGCGAGATTCGGTTGGAGCCAGGCCCGCACGCGATAGCGGCCGCCGAGCAGGTTGACCGCGTTGAAGCGCCCGTCCCCGCCCGCGTTCACCGTGATGGTGCCGCTCCGACCACCCACCCAGCGCTCGATCCGCACCGTCGCCCCGCCGACGGGACCATCGGGACCGTTGACGATGCCCCGGAGCGTCGCGGTCCCGCCGTACACGGGCAAGGGCGGCACCCCTCCCTTGGGTTGGGCCACGACCGGCGAGAGCCGGACACCGCGGGTGTCGGGCTGCACGAAGCCATCGGGCAGGGTCACCACCGGTATGTCGTCGTAGGACGGCGGCGGCAGGGAGAGCTGGGGCGCGTCCGGGGTGTTGGCCTGATCGCCGCCACCGCTGGTGCAGGCCACCACGGTCGTCGCCACGGCGACCACGATGAGCAGCGCACACACCATCCGATTGCGACGGGAGATCCGGCGCAGTCGTTCCGGAAACAGCATCAAGACCTTTCGACCAGGTTCACCTCTGACCGGCCCGCCCGAAGGAGCCTCTGTCCGAGAAGACCCCTATCCGGGAGAACAAGGTAGAACCATGCCACCGCGAACCGTCGGATAGGCCTCACCCCCCTGCTGGCTATGACCGTGCTCCGCAGGGTCGAGGCGGCCGCAGGGGCCGATTAGAGAATGCGGGGCTCGTCGCCGGTGAGGTCGATGATCATCGTGGGAGCCATGGCGCTCTGCAGCTGCTCCCATGCCGCTTGAGCGGCGGCGGACTCGCGGCGGGCCAGCGCCAGATGCGTGTCGGTGGTCGGGACCTCGTTGCGCTGCAACAGGTAGTCGCGGAACGAGGAGAATCCGTGCTCGGCCAGGACGCCTCGCTCGTGGGCCGCGGCGTCGGTGGCCTCGCGCTCGACCCTGACGTTGCGCTCCGGGCTGAGCAGGCGGGCCTGGGCCCAGATCAGCTCGGAATGAGCGGCTTCGATCTCGCGGTTGCGCCGCGCGATCTCGGCGGTGTGCACGGGGTCGTTCACCTCGCGAGACCGCGCTTCGGCCAGGCTCAAGTGCGCTTGTGCGCTGGCGATGCGCTGAAGCGCCTCGACCACCTCACGGTCGCTCGGACCGACGGGGCGCGTGTCTTCATCGCCACCGTTGACTCGCCACAGATCGATCGCGGCCATTGCGCAGAACTCCCTCGAACAGAACCCGAGTCGGGAAACACGCCCCGTCCCGATCACCCGGGCGACATTGTTGCCGCGCTCCGTGATGGGCGCAACGGGTGATGGGCGCAACGGGTTCCGTCGCGATCCGTGACCGCTACGCTCGCGGCGGTGCCCGAGCGCCCCCCTGCCGTCGTTCTCCTCTCCGGGGGCCTCGACTCTGCGACGTGCCTGGCTCTGGCCCGCGACGACGGTTTCCAGCCGATCGCTCTGTCGTTTCGCTACGGCCAGCGTCACGCGGTCGAGCTCGAGGCGGCCCGCTCGATCGCCGAGACCGCCGACGTCGAGCACGTGGTGGTCGAGATCGACCTGACCGCGTTCGGCGGGTCGGCGCTCACCGACGCGACGATCGACGTACCGAAGCACGATCACGCCGATCAGATCGACAGCGAATCGATCCCGATCACGTACGTACCGGCGCGCAACACGATCTTCCTGAGCTACGCGCTCGCGCTGGCCGAGGTGCGGGGTGCCGACGACATCTACATCGGGGTCAACGCGCTCGACTACAGCGGATACCCCGATTGTCGCCCCGAGTACATCGCGGCGTACACATCTCTGGCCAACCTGGCGACACGCGCCGGAGTGGAGGGCGCGGCGCTGCAGATCCACACGCCGTTGATCGAGTGGACCAAGGGACAGATCATCCAACGCGGTGACGAGCTCGGTGTCGACTTCGCTCGCACCGTGAGCTGCTACGACCCCGACGCGACCGGCGCGGCTTGCGGCCACTGCGATTCGTGTCTGTTGCGCGCCAAGGGATTCGCGGACGCGCATCTCCCCGACCCGACGCGGTATGCGTCCCTGAGTACGCCCGCAACCCCATGAGCAGGTACGCGGTCAAAGAGGCCTTCTACACGCTGCAAGGCGAGGGCGCGCGCACAGGACGGCCCGCCGTGTTCTGTCGGTTCGCGCGATGCAATCTGTGGTCCGGTGTCGAGGAGCAGCGGGCGGACGCGGTGTGTCGGTTCTGCGACACCGACTTCGTCGGTACGGATGGCCCCGGCGGTGGACTCTTTCGCGAGGCCGCCGAGTTGGCGACCCACCTTGCGTCGCAATGGCCAGCGACACAGGGCGGTGTCCCGTACGTGGTGTGCACTGGCGGCGAGCCGCTGCTGCAACTCGATGCACCGTTGATCGACGCCTTGCACGCCGCAGGGTTCGAGATCGCCATAGAAACGAACGGGACACTGCCGATTCCCGACGGGGTCGACTGGGTTTGCATGAGCCCGAAGGCCGACGCCGCCACCGTGGTCGAAACCGGCGACGAGCTGAAGCTCATCTATCCGCAGGTCGGGCGGCGAACCCGAGAGGTACGCGGCACTCGACTTCGATCAGTTCTTCCTACAGCCGATGGACGGGCCAGAGGTCGCCACGAACACACAACGGCGCCGTCGCGTACTGCTTGGCCCACCCGCAATGGCGGCTGAGCCTGCAGACACACAAGATGCTGGGCATCCCATGAGCCGACACCGCACGAGTGTTCAAGGACTTCACCTTCGAGGCCGCGCACCGACTGCCCAATGTCGCGCCCGACCACAAATGCGCTCGCCTTCACGGCCACAGCTTCACCGCTCGGATCACCGTCGAAGGCCCGGTGGGTGACGAGACGGGATGGGTCGTCGACTTCGCCGACATCACGGCGGCGTGTGAGCCCTTGCGGCTCCAGCTCGACCACAACTACCTGAACGAGATCGAAGGCCTCGAGAACCCGACGAGTGAGGTCATCGCCCGCTGGATCTGGGACCGCCTGGCCGGCGCGCTGCCCGGCCTTTGCAGTGTCACCGTGCGAGAGACCTGCACCGCAGGCGTCGAGTACGACGGCCGCTGACGCGGGTTTCTTTCAGCCGAACATGACCTCCGTGATGACGCCGGCTTCGAGCGAGATCTAGTCCGAGAAGCCGGAGCCGAAGCGCGTCCCAGTCGGCCAAGTTCCCGGGTCCGCCGGGCTCGGGACGCGGGGACGGGATCGTGCTCGCGCCCCCGATCGCCCTGCGTGCTCATGCGCCCATTCGAACGGCCCCTCGGGTCGGGGTCAACGGCCGCTGCCGTTGCGGACAAGCGCGAATTTCTCCGATTTCGGGTTGTGCGGCTGCGGGGTCGCGCCTAGACTCGAACATATGTTCGACACGGCGGAAGGATGGCGAGAAGGGTTCGCGATGTTCACCATCGGCCTGGACCCCGACACCTTCACCGGCACCGACGCCCGCCTCGTGTTCGAAGAACTGGCCCGCATCGAAAAACTGGCCGCCGCGGCGAAAGTCCTCTTCGCCCGCCGCGTCGCCGAAACCGGAGCCTGGAAAGGCGACGGCGACCGCGACGAAGCCCACTGGCTCGCGCGCATGACAGGTTGTTCGCTGGGAGCAGCCATCGCCCAGCTGAAGACCGCGGAGCGGCTCGAGGATCTCCCCGCCGCCAAAGAAGCGTTCCGGGCTGGGGACCTGTCCGAAACCCAAGCCCGTCACATCGCCGATGCCGCCACCGTCGATCCCACAAAGGAACGAGAACTCGTCGATCTCGCCGGCACCGAATCGGTCGGTGAGATCGTGGCCGAAACCCGACGCATCAAAGGCTCCACCGGCAACCAGCAAGAGAAGGCGGAACGGATCCACCGCAACCGGCGGCTACGGAAATGGTGCGACACCGACGGCACCTACCAACTCTCCTTCACCAACACTGCTGTCGTTGGCGCCGAGATCAACGCGCTGCTGGAACCGTTCATCGACGCCCTCTGGCGCCGAGCCCACACCGAAGGCCGCTCCGAACCTCGCCAGGCCTACGCGGCCGACGCGTTGTTGGAGATGCTTCGCCTCGCCGCCGGGGCCAAGACCGCGGACCTGGATCTCCGCAACGTGGCCGACGCCAAGATCATCGTCCACGTCCCCTACGACACCTATCTCGCCGGCCACCCCATTGACGGCAGATCCTGCGAGATCGAAGGCGTCGGCCCCATCCCCGTCACATCACCACGGTCACCCACTTCGGCCGCCGCCCCAACGCCCTGCAAATGACCGCCCTCCAAGCCCGCGGCGTGCGCTGCACCCGCCGAGGCTGCAACAACACCGCCCGTCTCCAAGCCGACCACCGCAAACAATGGCGCATCACCAAACACACCCGGATCGACGAACTCGACCTGCTCTGCGTCGACGACCACCGCCGCAAAGACGTCGAAGGCTGGCAACTCGAACCGGGCACCGGCCGAAGACGACTCCTCCCACCCGGCCACCCTGATCTCGAACCTCGGACGGCGGCCGAGGACAACATGCAGATGGTGATGTCGTGCTGATCCCCACGGCCTGCGAGCCGTTACGCGGAGTTCTCGCCCCGGGTCAGGTCGATCGTCGACGGACGGTCGCCAGCATCCGGCGCCGTCGACTGCGGCCTGCGGGACGGCGGCAGGGCGTCATCGACCTCGTCCGGCATCGCGAGCAGTTGGTCGTACGCCTCCTCGGCGGCCGCCAGCTCTCGCCGGGCGAAGTCGACGAACGCAGTGTCGACCGGCTCGCTCTTGACCGCAGCGCGGTGACCACCAGCCTCGAACGCGGCGTAGGAGTCGTAGCCGAGGCGCTCGAGGATGAGTCGTTGCTGCATCTCGAGGTCGGGGATCCGCTCGCGGGCGGCCCCTCCACCGAATCGACCTGACGCCTTGGCGCGCAACTTCGTGAGCTCGACTTCGAGCGTCTCGACCTGGCGCACGTCGGCGGGGTCGGGTGGAACGACGCTGCGTTGGACCTTCAGCTCGGCTTCGAGGCTCTGCACCTGCGCTCGGGAGTTCGCGAGCCGGCGCAAGGCCGACAACAGCTCGCGATCGCGCCACGACAGCCGATGCTCGCCGCCTTCGTCCGGCGGCGTCGACGAGTCACCAGCCATGCGCGAAGGTCTCCTGCACCATTGCCGTTCCGACCAGGGTCGTTCTCCCCATCGGCGGGGAGAGCAGGACCTTTAGAGAGCCTCTGAGCGCCGCGGGGGCCTCAGCCCCGGCGAACGATCGCGTCATGGTGTGCCAAATGATCGAGCCGCAGCAGGTGTGCGCCCCGCGAGCACACCAGCACGATTTCGACAGGAAGCAGCGCCGCCGGACCCGATGGGGACGCACACTGCTGCGGTTCGCCGCCGCAGAGATGGACCATGCGCGTGGAACCGATGAGCTCGCCCTTCTTGGCGTTGCTCCCGGCTTGCAGCACGCGCCCACCTCCTGAACGCGCACCCTATCGCCCCGCCCGACGGCGCGAGCCGGTCGCGTCAGAGGCGATTCGGGCCGCTCCCGAGCTGATCGACGCGTTGCACCAGATCGGCGAACTGCGCCTCGAGCTCCTCGAGCGCGCGGTCCTGGGTGGCGCGTGCCGTTGCTTCGTCGACCCCGTCGCCGTTCATGCCCGCCGTCGCCGGTTCGGCCTCATCTTCGGTGGTCCCATGGTCGGTTGCCCCAATCTCGGCGGCATTGAGATCGAGGACCCGCTCCGGCTCGGCCGCGGGTCGGCTCGGCCGCGGGTGGCTCGGCAGCGGGCTGCGGCTCGGCAACGGATGGCGCTTGTGACTCGAGTGGCCCGACCTGGATCCGCGGCAAGGGCTTGCGCGGCGCCAAGGGTCGGGCCGCGAGCTCACGATCGAACCAGCCTTCGGCCAACAAGCTCTCGTGGCGACGACTGCGCCGCTTCACGAGCAGGACGGTCGCGACGATCCCGATGACGACGAGCGCGAGTACCGCGGCAGCCGCGATCAACGCAACGGGGACGTTGTCGCTCGACGACTTCTTGACCGGCTCGACGACGTCAGTCGGCGTGCCACTCTCACTCGGCGTCGTGCCCACCGCTTCCAGCGAAGCGACTGTTGCTGCCACGCCAGTGGCGCTGACGGTCGACCCATCGGCGAGGACCAACCCACGATCGACCGACATGGCGACGTTCGACGGATCGTCGGGAAGACCGAGCTCGGTCTCGACGGCCGCGAGGTCGAGGCTCACGGTGCGCGTACCGGGTGCGTCGGTGGGCGGGGCCCCGGCGGGGACAACCCGCTGGCCTGCACCGGCGATGACTGCCGGCACACCGTTCTTGATCGAGAAGAGCTGCACGTCGCCGGTGACCCGATTGACCATCACGAACCCGCCGTCGCCGGGTGCAGCGGCGGTGGCGTCGGCGAACTTCACGTAGTCGTTGGCCGACGTGACCGGTTGACCGAGCAGCAGAGTCGGTGGCGCGTCCGGGGACGAGATGACGAGCGCGCGGTTGAGGATGGCCGCGGTCGGCGGCGCACCGGGGAAATGGACGGCCCCGTCGAGCCGCGCGCCGGCGAGGTCGCGGGTCCAACCCCATGTCGTGCCCGCGATCGACGGGTCGTTCTGTGGCGCGGCCAGGGCGTCGTACGAGAAGTACGTCGAGATCGCACCCAGGGTGCCGAGAGGTGTGGGCAGCTCGGCGTCGACCCACAACGCGCTGCCCGGAGCGACGGTGCCGGGTTGGGCGGTGATCGACGCGGTGCCGGCGGCGGGATCGAGCTCGGCCGCCGTGGCGCCGACTGATGTCCATTGCACGCCATCGCCGGACTCCACCACTCCGACGAGTTGACCATCGGCCACCTTCGCGGACCACCGCGTGCGCTTCGCGGTGGGATCGCCCACGCTCACCGACACCCGATAGCCATCGGTCGGGGACGCGAACGGGGCGCTGAAGGTCACGCCGAATGTCATCGTTGCGGCGTCGCTCTGTTTGACCGTGATGGCCTGCACATCGAGCGCGGGCGCGTCGCTCATGTCAGTCACCGGAGCGAACCGTTCGCCGGCGAAGGGAGCCGCGCCCGCGACCGCCATCGCAGCCCACACGAGCAATCCGACGCTTGCGGCCGCGACCACCTTGGTGAGGTTCGCTCGCCATACCGGGGTACTCATCGGTCAGAGACTACGGCCGCCGCCCAGCCCGGAGCAGGGACCATCGCGGTTGGGCCCTCCGACCGGCGGCCCGCGAGTGGGGCCGCACCGCAGCGCCCGCCTACCCTCTGCGCCCGTGGACCGCAGGATCGTCGCCGGAGCAGCTGTCGTCGTGGCTACCGCCACGGCCGGCGTGTGGTGGTGGCGGAGGGCGGAGAGAACCGCGGTGCAGCAACGATCGCGGGCTGGTCGCAACGCTCGGCTGCTCGGAGTGGGCGCTCGTACGACGGGCGACTTCGCCCTGCACCGCGCCCGTCGGGTGTTCGCCGACGCGGGCCGCCGCGAGGAGCTCGACCGAGCCTTCGAAATCCGCACCGCGGAACAGGTCACGGAGGCGCTCGGCCAGATGAAGGGCGCGCTGATGAAGCTCGGCCAGATGGCGAGCTACCTCGACCAGGGCATGCCCGAGCACGTGCGGGCGGCCCTGGCCGATCTCCAACACAACGCCCCGCCGATGAGCGCCGAGCTCGCCGCGGGCATGATCGAAGCGGAGTTGGGGCGGCCGCCCGCCGAAGCATTTCTCGAATGGGACCCGGTCCCCATCGCGGCGGCGTCGATCGGCCAGGTGCACCGCGCCATCACCCACGACGGGCTCGCCGTCGCGGTGAAGGTCCAATACCCGGGCGTCGACACCGCCGTCGAAGCCGATCTCGGCAACGTGGGCCTGTTGTTCGCGGGCATGGGGCAGCTCTTCCCCGGACTCGATCACGGACCGTTGGTGGCCGAGCTGCGTGAACGACTGCGCGAGGAGCTCGACTACCGAAACGAGGCCGTGAACCAACGACTGTTCGCGAGCTTCTATCGCGACCATCCCTTCATCCACGTGCCCGAGGTGATCGACGCGCTGTCCACGCAGCGAGTGCTCACCACCGAGCTCGTCGACGGCGCGCGATGGGACGAGATGCTCGAGTGGGGCCAGGACGAGCACAACCTGGCGGCCGAGACGATCTACCGCTTCGCGTTCGGCAGCTTGTACCAACTGCACGCCTTCAACGGCGACCCGCATCCGGGCAACTACCTGTTCCACCGGGGCGGTCGCGTCACATTCCTCGACTTCGGCTTGATCAAACGCTTCGCCGCCGCCGACCTCGACGCGTTCGAGGCCATGACCAAGACGATGGTGATCGAGCGCGATCTCCCAGCCTTCCGTCGGACCATCGAGGAGGTCGGTTTCCTGCGCCCGGACACTGCGTTCACCGACGCCGAGATCGGTGATTACTTCGGCCACTTCTACGAGTTCGTGACGAACGATGTGGTCAGTACCATCACACCCGAGTACGCATCCGAGAACGTGCGCCGGTTCTTCGACACCAGTGGGCCGTACGGCGACATCATGAAGGCGGCGAACGTTCCTGCGAGCATGGTCATAATCCAGCGGATCAACCTCGGCCTGTACGCCATCTTCGGGGAGATGCGCGCCACCGCCAATTGGCGCCGCATCGCCGAAGAGCTGTGGCCGTTCGTGGCCGCTCCACCCTCGACACCAATGGGCGAGGCGATCGCCGTTTGGCAAGCCGAGCCACGCGCCGAGGCCATCGCGTGAGCGACAGCTGGGTCGAGCGCGACTCGTCGGTGGTGTGGCACGGCTTCACCCAAATGGCGACGTACGCCGACAACACACCGATCATCGTCGAGCGGGCTGAAGGGCGCGAGCTGATCGACACCGACGGCAACCGCTACCTCGACGCCATCTCGTCGCTCTGGGTGAACACCCTCGGCCACCGCGTCCCCGAGCTCGACGCCGCGTTGCGACGCCAGCTCGACCTCGTCGCGCACAGCACGCTGCTCGGCAACGGCAACCGCACGACGATCGAGTTCGCCGAGGCGCTCGCACCCTTGCTCCCGGTTCGCGATCCGCACCTGCTGTTCGCGTCCGATGGGGCCGCTGCCGTCGAACAGGCCCTGAAGATCGCCTTTCAGTACTGGACGAACCAAGGAGAACAGGCGCGCCGCTCGTACCTCGCGCTCGGCCACGCCTACCACGGCGACACGATCGGCTCGATCTCCGTCGGCGCCGGCGGTTTCGGCACGGATGTGTTCGATCCGCTGCGGTTCGCCGTCCAACGCGTGCCCGGATACGACGACCCGGCATGGGCCGATCAGGCGGTCGAAACCATTCATCGCTACGCCGACTCGCTCGCAGCCGTGGTGCTCGAGCCACTCGTACAGGGCGCCGCCGGCATCCTGGTGACCGAGCCCGAGGCCGTGGCGCGCGTCGCCGTCGCCTGTCGCGAGACGGGTGTGCTGTTGATCGCCGACGAAGTGGCTACGGGCTTCGGTCGCACCGGCACGTTGTTCGCCAGCGAGCAGTGCGACCTCGAACCTGATCTGCTCTGCATCGGCAAGGGCATGACGGGCGGCTACCTGCCACTTGCCGCGACGGCGGCCAATGCCCGCGTGTACGACGGGTTCCTCGGCCCCGACCTCGGGGAGCGGACCTTCTACCACGGGCACTCCTACAGCGGGAACGCCTTGGGCTGCGCGGTCGCCCATGCGCACCTCGACGCGTTCCGCACGCGCGACGTGCTGACGAACGTGACGGCGCGGGCCGCCCAACTCGACGCCTTGCTCGCCGCGAGCGTGGCGAAACATCCCCATGTCCGTGCCGTCCGCCAGCGTGGCCTGATGGTCGGTGTCGAACTCGAGCCCCCGCGTGACGGGATGCGATGGGGGCGGCTGGTGTGCGCCGCCTCGGTGCGTCGCGGCGTGCTGTTGCGACCGCTCGGTGATGTGGTCGTGCTCATGCCGATCCTCACGAGCACGAGCGACGAGATCGAGCGCATCGTGCACGCGCTCGCCGACTCGATCGCAGAAGTCACCGGCGGGTGAGCCCGCCACCGTCCTTCCGGAACTCCGCGGCGGCCCGCTGCGGCGCCGCGTTCGCGGCCGTCGCCGTGCTCGTCGTCGTGATCGGTATGGCCAGTGCCGCGCTCGCCGGTCCACCTTCGACGATCGTCACCGTCGACAAGCACATCCCGTACGTCACCGGCGGCACACCCAACCAGACCCTCGACATCTACCGGCAGGACGGAGACGCCGTTGGTCGGCCCGTGCTCGTGCTGGTGCACGGGGGCGGGTTCGCCGGGGGCAGCACGGACGACCTGAGCCGTCAGGCGCGGCTGGCAGCCGAGCAGGGATGGGTTGCGTTCAACGTCGACTATCGGGCGACGATCCAGCTCGGCACGCAGGGCCAGGCCTGGCCGGCCGAGCTCGACGACGTGAAGGCGGCGGTGCGGTGGGTCAGAGCGCACGCGACCGAGTTCGGCGGCAACCCGGACCAGCTGGCGATGCTCGGTGGCTCGGCCGGCGGAACGCTCGCCGGACTCGCCGCAGCAGACCGCGCGCTGCACGTCCTCGCGCGTCGCGCTCTGGTCCGCACCGACCGATCTCGCAACGTTGGTCCCGGACGAGTCCGGCGTGCCCCCGGCCTGCGGCAACAACACGCAATGCCTCGAGTTCTGGCGCAACCCGTGGGTGACGAACATGTTCGGCTGCACACCCGATGTCTGCCCGGCCAACTATCAGGACGCGTCGCTCGTGAACCAGGCCGAGTCGCTCCCACCGTCGTTCATCAGCAACGCGACCGAAGAGATCGTCCCCGTCGATCAAGCCCACCGCCTCGACTCCGCGGTACGCGCCGCGGGTACGACCACCGAACTGCAGATCATCGCCGGAGCGCGCCACGCCCAGACGTACACGGAGTCGGTGTGGAACGACACGATGCCGTTCCTCGCCAAGGGGGTGGGCGCGCCCGAACCCGACGCCATCGACTTCGCCGACTCCCCCTTCGAGTTCGGGTGGGCCTCGGTGGCGATACTCGTCGCCGTCGTCGGTATCGTCGTGGCGGTCGTCGCTCGGATCGCGAGTGACCGGAGTCGGGGGCGAGTCCTATGAGCCCGGTCCGAGTCGACACCTGGGCCGAATGGATCGACGAGCAGAACACGCTCGTGCGCGCGGCCGGCCAATGGCGCGAGGTCCGCACGCTCGACGGCCTGCCCGAAGGAGTGCTGACCGCGACCGGCCAATCGGTCGTGTCGTTCGCGTCCAACGACTACCTGGGGCTGGCGACGCACCCCGCGGTGAAGGCCGCGGCGATCGATGCCATCGAGCGGTGGGGCACCGGCTCGGGCGCGTCGCGACTGGTCGTCGGCTCGCGGCCGGTGCACGACGCGCTGGAGGAACGACTCGCACGCTGGCGGCGCACCGAGGCGGCGGTCGTGTTCCCGACCGGCTATGCCGCCAACACCGGTCTGCTCGCGGTGCTCGGCGGTCCGGGTGTGCGCATCTGCTCCGACGAGCTCAACCACGCGTCGTTGATCGACGGATGCCGGATGGCACACGAGCGCGGTGCCGATGTCCGGGTGTACGGCCATGCCGATGTCGACGCCGTCGATGACGCGCTGCGCGGCTCCGATCGAGCGGTCGTCGTCACCGACACGGTGTTCTCGATGGACGGCGACGTCGCGCCGATCGACGCGCTCGCGGAGGTCTGCCGGCGTCATGGTGCCCTTCTCGTCGTCGACGACGCCCACAAGGTGTTTCCGGTCGCCGGTCTCGACGACGGGGAGCTCGCCGACGTCACGGTGCGAGTCGGCACCCTTTCGAAGGCGCTGGGTGCGCTCGGAGGTTTCGTCGCTGGACGCCGCGCGTTGATCGACCTGTTGATCAACCGGGCCCGGCCGTTCATCTTCACGACCGCGCCTTCTCCCGCCGACATGGCCGCGGCCGCTGCCGCGCTCGATGTCGTGTCGTCACCCGAGGGTGGCGATCTCCTCACGAGACTCCGGCACCACATCGACCGGGTCCGCCCCGGCCATCCGACACCGATCATCCCCGTGCTCATCGGCGACGAGCACGCCGCCCTCGCCGCGTCGTCCCGACTGCTCGAGCAGGGACTGCTGGTGCCCGCGATCCGGCCACCAACCGTGCCCGCCGGTACCAGCCGGCTACGCGTCGCGTTGTCAGCGGCGCACACCGACGCGCAGGTAGCCCGGCTCGCCGCGGCCCTCGATCCGCCGATATGACCGGCGCGCAACCTCGGTACCTCGCCGTGGTTGCCGGCACCGGCACCGAGATCGGCAAGACGTGGCTCACGGCCCATCTCGCCGAGGAGCTCCGCCGCCATGCCGTCACCGTGTCGGCCCGCAAACCGGCGCAGTCCTTTGATGCCGGCGATCGTGTCACCGACGCCCATCTGCTCGCCGAGGCGACGGGCGCGACCGCGACCGACGGTGTGTCCCCATCACCGGTGGTACGAGGTGCCGATGGCACCCCCGATGGCGGCCGAGGCGCTGGGCCGATCGGCGTTCACGATCGCCGACCTCGCGGTCGAGATCGAATGGGGGTTCGCCGCCGCACAGGTCGGCCTGGTCGAGAGTGCGGGCGGAGTGCGCTCGCCCCTTGCGAGCAACGGCGACACCGTCACGCTCGTCGAGGAGCTGCAGCCGCATCTGGTGGTGCTCGTCGCCGACGCCGGTTTGGGCACGATCAACGGCGTGCGGCTTTCGATGGAGGCGCTCGACAAGGGTGCGCACGTGGCGTCGATTGTCGTGTTCCTCAATCGCTTCGACGGCGCCGACGACCTCCATCGCCGCAACCGCGAATGGCTCATCGACCGCGACGGCTTCGAGGTCGTGACGGCCGTGTCCGAGCTTTCCGGGCGCGTTCGGGCCGCTCTGGTGGGATCATTGGGGTCATGAACGTCGCCTGCACCCAGTGCGGCACCCCGAGTCCCCCGGGCAACCGGTTCTGCGGCCTGTGCGGGACGCCGCTCCCCCCTTCGCCGGGCAATCTGCCCCCATCGACCCGATACGCGCCATCGGCACCGTCCGCGCCATCGGCTCCGCCGGGCTATGCCCCGCCCCCCTACGAACCGCCGCCGCAGGCACCCCCGGTTGCCGCCCCTCCCGTGAGTGGCGCCTCGACGCCCTGCTGGCAATGCGGCACGGCCGTCGATCCACTCCGCCAGCCGGCCTGTCCGATCTGCGGCGCCCACCTCGTGATGGCCGCGCCGGGTGCCTCCACCCCCGCCATGGCCGGGCCGCCCCAGGCCGGTTTCGATACTTCGCCACCGCTTCCCTATGGATCGCCCGGAAGTCCGCCCGGCCCGCCACCACCGTTCGCGGTCGCAGGGCCCGCGACCGACCCTGGTCGCCGGCGAGAACCGCTGGTCAGCGGGGCCCTGCTCACGGTCGTCGTCGCCATCGGGATCGTGTTGGTACTGGCTGTGGTCGGCATCATCGCCGGTCAGGCGATCGGGCGTTGATCTCGGCCCCCGCAGGCCCGGCCGAAGCGCTCAACCTGCCCCTATACCCCGCCGATGATGGGGGCGGAGGCGTGGTGTGTACGGACGTCTCAGTGTGCACGACGGTAGGGCGTACCCACGGCGAGTCTGCGAAAGAGGGAAGAGTGATCGTCGACGCGAGCTTCGCGACC
Source organism: uncultured Iamiaceae bacterium (assembly GCA_963778895.1). Lineage (GTDB taxonomy): Bacteria > Actinomycetota > Acidimicrobiia > Acidimicrobiales > Acidimicrobilacustridaceae > CAVZVZ01. The sequence goes on along the minus strand of CAVZVZ010000007.1, from coordinate 148,248 downwards.
ACGATTGCTGAGGTGTCGGATCGGGCCGCACGACTGCGGCCCATCTGTCGCGTGTCCGAGATGGCCCGGGGTGCAGCGGCATGAGCGACTCCTCACCCGGTCCGGGTTGGTGGCTCGCCTCCGACGGCAAGTGGTACCCCCCGAAGGAAGCCGACGAAGCACCCGGCCCCGGTTGGTGGCTCGCCTCCGACGGCAAGTGGTACCCCCCGAAGGAATCCGACGAACCGCCGGGCCCGGGGTGGTGGCTCGCCTCCGACGGCAAGTGGTACGCCCCTGAGGCGCGCGCGAACGGCACCACGACACCGCCCGGTTCGACCTCGCCCGCGCCCGGAACCGCCCGAGCGAGCTGCCGCCGGAACCGCGCCCGCAACCGCCCCGCAGAGCCCACCTCCGCCCAAGTCGAAGTCGTCGCGACGCAGCCGAGGTGGTCGCCGTGGACGAGGCAAGACCGACGCGCCGGCACCGGCGCCCGAGGTGACGAGCACCCCACCGGCGCCCCCGGCGCCGCCGGCGGTGTCCGAGCCCAAGCCGAAGCCGAAACCCGAGCCCGCGGTCGCGGCCGGCTCGCCGTCGACGCGGATTGTGACTCGGTCCGACGGGCCGGCGAACGACTACATCCGACCCAACCTCACCGAAGGGCTCACGCCCCTCGAACAGATCGAACGGCGCAATCAGGCCTCGCGCGCCGACGCGAGTGTCCAGGCGGCCCAGCGCGCCGCGGCCGCCAGCCGCGCCCTCGGCTTCCTGCAAGCCCAGATCGACGCCGATCGGGCCGAGATCGCCGCCACGAAGGTCGAGCCCGAGCTCACGCCGCCACCGGCCGCCGCGCCCTCGACGCCCGCCGCGCCCGCACCGAAGGCGGCGCCCCGGCCGACACCAAAGCCAGAACCCGTCCCGGTACCGGAGCCGGTCGACGAGGCGGCGCCGCTCCTCGAGGTGAAGACCTCGCCTCTCGGTGCCGACCTCGAGCATCTGGGCGACCGTCTCGCGATCTTCGTCGACCGCGTCGAGCTCCGCGATCGGCTCGACCGCGTGCGCAACTCGATCAAGGGCGTCGACATCGTCGACGTCGTCGTGAACAAGCGGTTGACGGGCGCGGTCGTGACCATCGAGAGCGTCCACGGAGCCGGCATCGCGGCCAAGGGCCTGCGCCCGGACCAAGCGGACGAAGCGCGCCAGCTCATTCTCGACAAGACACGTCCGGCTCGCCTCGCCGGGCGCAACGGCGACAACGAAACCGACGCGTCCACGGTCGCGGCACCGGAGCCGGTGACAACCAGCCCTGCCCCGGCGACACCGAAGGTCGATGCGGTCGCCCTGCGGAGCAAGCTCGCCGACCTACACAATGCCGGCGTGCTCACCCACGACGAGTACCAGCAGAAGTTGCTCGTGGTTCGTCGCCTCGCCAATGGCGAGACGCTCCGAACCGGTTGACCGCGGTCAGCCGGCGCGCGCCGCGGCCTCGCGGCGATACCGGCTGGTGCTGTGCTCGGGATCGGTGTCGAACTCCGGGATCACCTGCTTGCCGAACAGCTCGATCGACTGTGCGCACACCTCGTGGGGCCAGAGCGTCGAGCTCGGACCCATCAGGATCTGATCGCAACCGATCGCCTCGAGCCGTTCGATGGCGGTCACACAGTCGGCGGGGTCGCCGACCATGCTGCCGTTCTGCTCGATCATGTACGAGATCTGCTCGAGATCGAGCGGCGGCAACACCTCGGGCCACGGCGGGATGTGCTGGGGACGGGGGAAGGTGTCGAGGTACCGGAACAACAAACTGTTGTGGTAGCCGCCCCCCGACTTCGTCATCCAGTCGCGTGCCTCGTTGCGATCCTCGAGGCACAGGAACTGACTCACGACCGCGACGTTGTCGTTGACGTAGTCACCGACGGGCTCGGCATCGGCGATGGTGTTCTTGTAGATCTCGACGAGTGGGGCCAACTGCGTCGGACTGCCGACCGTGAAGCACAACACGCCGAGCCCCATCTTGGCGGCCTTCTCGAAGGTGCCCGGGTTGCCGGCGGCGACCCACATCGGCGGGTGTGGTTTCACGTACGGCTTGGGCAGGATGTTGCGCGTCGGCATCGAGAAGAACTCGCCGTCGTGGCTGTACTCGGTCTCGGACCACATCTTGCGGAACTCGACGATGACCTCGTCGTACATGGCCTTCGTGAGATCGGGCTCGGGGATGCCGAAGCCTTGTTGCTCGGTGGTCGACGACCCGCGCCCGGTACCGAACTCGAACCGTCCGTTCGTGAGATGGTCGAGCATCGCGACACGCTCCGCGACACGGGCAGGGTGGTTCACCGGCGGGGTGACGTTGAAGATGCCCGAGCCCACATGCAGACGCTCGGTGCGGGCACCCACCCACGGCAAGAGCACCTCGTTGGCCGAGATGTGCGAGTACTCGTCGAGGAAGTGGTGCTCGGTGGTCCACCAGTACTTCCAGTTGGTCTGATCGGCCAGCACCGCGAGGTCGACCTCGCTCACCAGGCGCCGATGCTCGGCCTCGGCATCGTCGAGACCCCACAAGCCCTTGGGTGTGAACCCACCGCAGAACAGTCCGAACTCCATCGGGGCAGAGTAGGACGTGTTCTCGCCTGCTCACCAGCTCAGCGCGGCCTGCTCGACGCGGCCTTTGCTCAATGGGGAATGTACGCCGCCACCGCGATGAGCAGACCGAGGCAGAGCAGCAGCGCGGTCACCAGCCACAGCCAACGGCGACCGGTCTCGGTGACCGCCGGGTCGACGTCCTCGAGCTGGTGGCGCGTCTCGGCCAACTGTTGTTGCAGGGAGGCCGACTCGTTGTGGAGCTCGAGCAACACTCGCTCCGCCCGCGACAACTGCTCCTTCACCGCACTGGTGTCGTCGAGCTCTGACTCGCGATGCGTTCGTTCGTCTTCGAGTTGGCGTTGCACGGCCAGGTACTCGTCCCGCAGGCCCGACACCGCCGCGTACTGGCTCTGCAGCTCGGCGAGCTGACGAGCCACGGCGCGCTGGCGGCCGGTTGCGGACTGCGCGACGTCGCGCGCTTCTTCGAGCTGTGACTGCAACTCGTCGTACTGCTTCTGCATGGCGGTGAGTTGTTCCATGAGCGCATCGGATTGACTCATGCCCTGCGCGCGGGCCTGCTCGCGGACGCTGTCCCATCGGAGTTGCTCGGCCAGCTCCACGATGCGATCGGCCTGCGGAGAGTGGATCGCCCGCAACAGCTCTTCGGCGTCGTGGTGGACCTCGAGCGCGTAGTCGAAGTCGAAGGGATGGTCTTCGTCCGGATGAGCCCAGTGATTGCGCGCCGTGCGCAGGTCGGTGATCGTGCTGCGGAGCTCGTCCTCCAGGTCGGCGCTGAAGGCCGGGCCCCACCACCGGTTCAGCACTTCGAGCTGGAAGTGGGGATCGGACAGGGACACCAAGATGTCGCGCCGCTTCTGCAGCTTCGACGCCGCCATCAGGATCCAGTCGTCGTCAGGGAACGTCTTGCTCATGCGCGAGTCGATGAACGGCGCCAGGCCCTCGGCGAGGACCTCGAATGCGGTAGCGACCTGCGCTCGATAACTGATCATTGTTCTTCCCCACCCTAACGGGCAGCAGTGTCCGGATTCCGGCTTCTACTGCCCGATCGGCCCACGAATCGCCCCGCCGATGCGGAGCAGTTCATCGACGACTTGCTGCGGTCGATCGATGAGTTCATCGAACGTGAAGCGCGCCACCTATAGCCGTTCGCCCGACGCCTCGCGGTCTCCCTGTCGGTCTCGTGCGAAGTCCGCCTTGCGCGTGTGGAACGCTCGACCATCGGCCTCGAGGATCAGCCGCCGCGATCGCCCGAGCGAGCCTTGCTCAGCCGAGCACTTCGGGGTTGAGGGGCGTGAGGGGTGGGTTGCCGTTGAGCACGGCGATGATGTTCTCCGAACAGCAGCGCACCATCGCCGACCTCGCGTCGATGGTCGCCGAGCCGACGTGTGGGGCGAGCACCACGTTGTCGAGCGGTGCCAACCCGGGATCGATCAACGGTTCGCGTTCGAACACGTCGAGGCCGGCCGCGGCGATCACGCCGCCCCGCAATGCCGCCACCAGAGCCGCTTCGTCGATCAACGGCCCACGCGCGGTGTTCACCAGCACCGCAGTGTCACGCATTCGCTCCAGTGCATCGGCGTCGACGATGTGTCGGGTCTGCTCGGTCAGCGGTGCGTGCAACGACACGAAGTCGGCCTCGCGCCACAGCGTGGGCAGGTCGACCAATCGAGCGCCGAGCTCGCCTTCGGCCTCGGGCCGAGGTGAACGGTTGTGGTAGAGCACCGTCATGCCGAACCCGCGAGCGCGGCGAGCGACGGCTGACCCGATCTTGCCCATACCGACGATGCCGATCGTTTGCCCCCAGACCGCCCGACCGAGCAATTGCGTGGGGCTCCAACCTTCCCACTCTCCCGCTCGAACGAGTCGATCACCTTCGCCGAGCCGGCGCGCGGCCGCCATGAGCAGCGCCCACGCCAGGTCGGCCGTGGCCTCGGTCAACACGTCCGGGGTGTTGGTGACCACGATGCCGCGCTCGGTCGCCGCCGGCACGTCGATGTTGTCGTAACCCACTGCGAGGTTGGCCACCACGCGAAGATCGGGCGCGCCGTCCATCAGCTCAGCGTCGATGCGCTCCGTCAGCATCGACAGGATGCCGGCCTTGTCGTCCACCCGCGCCAACAGCTCGTCCCGCGCGGGCGGTTCGTCGATCTCGTGCTGTTCGACGTCGATACCAGCGGCGCGCAACAACGACACGCCGGGTTCGGGGAGCGGGCGACTCACATAGACCGCGGTCACGGATCGAGTCCGAGCTTTCCGTCGGACTCGGCGCGCACTTGAGCGTTCAACGCCGACCGCGGCACCAACACCAACGCGGCGTCCACGTCGGCGACAACCAGGTCATGGTCGAACCGCGACGGGATCACCACGGTCGAGATCACACAACCGCCATCGAACACGAGCGCTTGTGTTCGGGTCGAGCTCGTGTCCGTCGTTTGCTCCGATTGCGACAGCGCTGCGCCATTCGATTGGCCGGTCGCCGTCATCCCGGACGTGTCGCAGCTCTCGTCGAATGCGACCTTCCACGTGACGTCGGCCGAATCGTGACCCGTCATCGACACCGTCGTGCCATGCGATGTGTAGTTCTCACCGTCGACGGACCAGCGGCCGCCGAACAGCGACACGCAGGGAACCAGCGACGCCGACGGCACACTCTGCGCAACGAGGTCGTTGACCGTGTCGGAGGGACAGACGGTGCCCGGAACGACGTTGGCCTCGCTGGTGTCGTTCTGCATCGCCGAATAGGCGCCGACCACACCCACTACGACCAGCAGCAGAACAGCGGCGATGGCCACCTTCCTCACGGCAGCATCCCGACTCGCTGCAAGTAGTCCAGCCCCACCGATACGACGATCAGCGCGACGAACAGGACCCACACGATCAGCCCGACGCGACGCCAGCTCCACAGCTGAATGGAGATGGGCGGGTAAGTCGGCGCCAGTTCACGGAAGCGGCCGATCAGATCCCGACCGTCGGCCTTCATGTCGTCGCGCAGCTGCGACGGCAGCGTCACGCCACGGGTCGCGGCGAACGCCTCGCCGATGTCGGTTGGTGTGAACTGCAGTAGCGCCCGCTCGTACACGGTGTCGGGGTCGGAACGCAGCGCGAGGACGAGCATGATGTTGGCCAGGTCGACCGCTTGACGCCAAGGCGACGGACGGATCTCGCCGAACGACACATCGATGAGTGCGACGTCGTCCCCCTTCACCATCAAGTTCCCGGGCTTTATGTCGCGGTGCGCGAGGCCTGCGTCCCACAGCTTCCGCACGATCCCGAGTGCGTTGTCGATCGCGGCGGTGGAGAGCTCGGCCTCACCGATCTCCTGGTAGCCATCGAGAAAGCCGGTCACGAGCAGGTACTCGCGCTCCGGTGTGAGCTCGACGACGCCGAACGTCTTGGGCACATGGATGCCCGCCTCGGCGATCCGCAGCCCGAGGTAGTCCTCTTGTTGCACGAGACGCCGCACCGTTTGGAACTTGCCCTCGTCCTCGAGCCGTCCGTACAGCAATGTGCGACCGAGCTTGTACCAACGATCCGAGCGCAGGTGACTCCGGGCGAGCAACTTGGCGAAAAGGATCGGGCCGACGTCACCGGTGGCGCGGTCGACCGTGAACAAGCGCATCGGCGTGGAGCCCTTCGATGCCTCGGACCCGATCGGCTTGATCTCGGCCACGTCCACACCGAGTTGATCGTCGACGGCTTCGCGAATGGCCCGACCGCGCGCGCCGCTCAAGTCGAGGTGCGCCGAGTTGCCGCTCGGGCCGTAACCGACCGGGAACACCTCCTCCGGCGCGAACACCCGGAACGCGAGGACCGGCACGGTCACGCCGATCACGATGCCCAGGAACTGATCGGCCGGATGCGAAACGCCGAGATAGGTCTCGATCGCGCCGTAGAGGAACAGCACGAGCGCCACCGCGACCACACCGACACGTCGCCACCGACCCGGCGGCACCAACGACAACACTGCGCCCGTGAACACCGCGGCAGCACCCGCGACCGGCCACGACGGGTGCGCGTAGCCCTCCCAGCGGCCCTCGATCACGACCTCGTAGGGACGCGGCCGACGGGCGACGCCCTCGATCGTGTACGTGATCGCCAACACCACGAGCAGCGCGCCGAAGAAGCAGAGCACGTGGCGGAACCGCCGGAACACGACGAGGGCGATGATCGTTCCCCAGCCCACGACGGGCACGGTCCACGTGTACAGAACGCTGTAGGTCGATGACAGGAACGACGTCAGGCCACTGCTGCGCCAGCTCGCCACCGTCACCACGAACTGTCCTTCGCGGGTGGTGATCCACTGGTTGAGGGACGGGACCAGAGCCACGATCAACCACAACGCGGACAGTGCTGCCGCGAACACCAGCCACGCCGCCGTGAGCCCGTCGAACGAGCGCGGCAAGGGTGGCGGTTCGGCCGACGGGCGGCGATGCAGGCCGCCGAGGCGGGAGCCGGCGTCAGGAGGTGCGGGGAAGTCGCTCAACGGCGAGCGAGCGTAACCGCGACGTGCAAATCAGAGGGCGTCCTCGAATTCGACGGGCGCGCCGAATGCCGCGCGGCGCGCCACGCGCCGCAAGGCGGCGAGAACGGGAGCACCCACGACGAGGACCAGAATCGCGTTCAACGCGGCGCGGGGTAGGTCCCACCCGAGCGACGTCGCCAAGTGAAAGCCCCAGAACCGGCGCAGGTTCTCGGCCAGCCCGGCCCCCGGCACGTACGACAGCTCCGAACCGGCGCTCGCGCCGTACGGCCAGAACCACATGTTGAGCAACAAGCCATAGACCAGCCCGGCCACGAAGCCGTATCCGGCGAGGAGGAACACCTCCGCCCGTCCGCGAGCCGGCGGGAGACAGCCGGCGAAGAATCCGACCCACGCCGCCCCGAACATCTGGAACGGCAACCACGGTCCGACGCCGCCGGTGATCAGGGCCGACGCAAACATCGTGAGCGCGCCGAGCACGAAGCCAAAGCCGCGACCGAAGACCCGCCCGGCCGGGATGAAGATGAAGAACATGGGCTCGAAGCCGGTCACGCCTCCGGGCAATCGGAGCGCGGCACCGCACGCCGCGAGCACACCGAGCAATGCCACCGCCTTCGCATCGAGCGCGCCATCCGCCAGCTCGGCCACGATCACCGCGAACAGCAACGGCAGCAGCGCGAGGAAGATCCACGGCGCGTCGCCGCTGTGCGCGAGGTTCTCGCTGCCGACGGGATCGACGAAGAGCGGCCACGTGAAGGCGACCAAGCCGAGGAACGACGCCACGAGGAGGATCGCGCCCGACGATCGCCGCAAGCGCACGACAGCGGTCATGCCGCTCCCTCCAACGCTCGTTCCACCTCGTCCACGGTGAGCCATGGCAGCGGAGCCAAGACCTTCGACACTTGCGGCGCGAACACCGGTGAGTGCGTGACCACGTCGCGCGCCGGCCCGTCGGCCACGATGTCGCCATCGGCGATCACCACGACGCGGTCGGCGACGGCGGCCACGACCTCCACGTCGTGCGTGGCGATCACCACCGAGTGGCCCTCGTGCGCCAGTCCATCGAGGATGTCGATCAGCCGTCGCTTGGCCGCATAGTCGAGGCCGCGCGTGGGCTCGTCGAGCAACAGCACGGGAGGACGAGCCACCAGCACCACGGCCAAGGCAAGGCCGAGGCGTTGACCCTCCGAGAGATCACGCGGATGAGCATCGCCCGCCACACCGGGCACGAGCTCGTCGAGGAACGCGCGCGTGCTTCCCGCGGGTCGCGACGCGTCGTGATCGGCGGCGCGGCATTCGGCGTCGACGGTGGCCGCGTCGAGCAGCAGACCCGCGTCCTGTGGGACCAACGCGACATGACGCATCACCTCGCGGGCCGACAGCCGATGGGGGGCCACGCCCTGGATCTCCACCGTGCCCTTGGTCGGAGCGCGCAAACCCACCAGATGTGCGAGCAACGTCGACTTGCCGGCGCCGTTGCGACCCATCACGCCGACCACTTCGCCGCGCGACAAGGTGAGGTCGATTCCCCGCAACGCCTGCACGGGCCCATAGCTGGCGGACAATCCACTGACTGACGCCACTCGCTCGCCGATCACGCGGCTACGAGGCGGTGGGACACTTCCTTCCAGGCGATCTCGCAATCCGGGCGCGTGGCGGCGGGCGTCGCGGATGGAAAGCGGAACCGGCGACCAGCCGACCAGTCGACCGAGCTGCACGACAGGTGGTGCGACGGGCGAAGTGGCGAGCACCGCGCCGGGCTCGCCGATGTGGATGCGTTCGCCTGCGCCGGGAACGAGCACCATACGGTCGGCGTACTGGACGACCCGCTCGAGTCGGTGCTCCGCGACGAGAACGGTGATGCCCAAGTCGTGCACGAGACGCGTGAGGGCCGCGAGAACTTCTTCGGCCGCGGCCGGGTCGAGGGCCGATGTGGGTTCATCGAGCACGAGCACGCGAGGGTTCGCGGTGAGAACCGATCCGATGGCCACCCGTTGCTGTTGGCCACCCGACAGCGTCGCCAAGGGCCGATCGCGCAACGTGTGGAGATCGAGCAGGTCGAGAACGTCCTCGACGCGGCGGCGCATGGCATCGGGCGCGACACCGATGTTCTCCATCGCGTAAGCCAACTCGTCCTCGACGGTGTCGGTGACGAAGCCCGCCGCGGGATCCTGCCCGACGACGCCGACGACATCGGCCAGGTCACGGGGCAGCCACTCGGCCGTCGATCGGCCGTCGATGCTGACGCGGCCCGACAGCGTCCCACCCGTGAAGCGCGGCACGTGGCCGTTCGTCGCGCGCAGGAGCGTGGACTTTCCCGTGCCCGTCGCGCCGACCACCAGACACATCTCACCCTCGGGGACGACCAGATCGACGTTGCGCAAGGTGTGCTCGCCGCGATCCGGGTACTCGAAGGAGACATCCTCGAAGCGGATCATGCCGGCACCTCGATCACCGGTTCCGACTCGACCGCGACCGGCGGGGGCGGGGTGCGCGCGAACGAGCCGATCGGTTTCGGCGCGACGAACGCCGGCAACACGGCCACCAACGTGCCGATGACCGCCACGATCGGAACGGCGGGCCACGCGAGGGGATACAACGGCATGTCGACCGACTGCGGATCGATCCGGGCCGCGAGCACGATGCCCGCCAGCGCGACCCCACCGCTGATCACGGTCAGCCATTCGGGTGCGCCCCACGCGTCGGGGCGATAGCGCGTGCGCGGCGTACGCCGGCCCTTCGCGACCAACCCGATCGCACAGATCAACGCCCCCGCGCCCAGCATCGGCAGTCCGAGGGCGGCTGGTGCGCCACTGTCGAGCAACCCGTACACACCGCCGCAGATAGCGATGAGCCCCAACACGGTCGATGCCGCCGCGACGCGGCGCGTGGAGGGTGAGAGGTCGGCCTGTCGCCCGTAACCGCGTGCGTCCATCGACGCGGCCAACGCGACCGATCGATCGAGCGAGCCCTCCAACACCGGCAACGCAATGCCGCGCATGGCGCGCACGCCCTTTGCGGTGCGGCCCCGAAGCCGGCGGGCTTCGCGACGACGACCGGCCGCCATGACGACCTGCGGCGCGAACGACAACGCAACCGTCACGACGACACCGGCCTCGTACAGCACGGTGGGTAGGGAGCGGAGGAGCCGGTAGGGACTGGCCAACGTGTTGGCCGCACCGAAGCACGCCAGCACCACCGCGAGCCGCAGACCTTGCGTGAAGCCGTCGAGCAGCATCTCGACGGTGACGGGACCGCCGAGACTCACTCCCGCGGCCCAATCGGGCAAGTCCACCGAGGGCAACGTGAACACCACGGTGCCCGGCAGCCGCACGCCGAAGAGCATTTCGAGCACCATCCGCAACACGATGACGAGGACGCCGAGTCGCAGGAAGAGGCTGAAGGAGCCGGCCCAGGGTGCGTCGGCCTTCCGGGCCGCCACCACATAGGCCGCCACGACGAGGATCAACCCCAGCAGAAGTGGGTTGGTCATGCGCATGGCGCCCGCCGCGAGCCCCGCGGCCCACATCCACCACGCGAGCGGGTGCAGGCCGCGTCGGGTCGTGGTTCGCCGAGGCGCGGTCACGAGCTCATCCAGTGCCTGGTCGCCGCGAGCGGAAGAATGCAGCGGCTCCAAGCGCCACGATGACCGCCACCACGATGACCACGCCGAGAATGTTGCCGGCGTCCGATTTCGTCGAAGCCGGCGTGGCCACCGCGAGCGCGACGTCGGGAGTCGCGGCGTTGGTCGCGGTCGTCGATGTACCGGGCGCGAAGTCCGCGGGAGCGGCGGGGTCATCGACGGCGGCATCGGCTGTGGACGAATCCGGAGCCGTCGCCACGGACGACGCCGGCGACGCGGGGGTGTTCGCTTCCGGGACGCCCGCCCCGGGCACGGCCGGGCCGTTCGGCGAATCCGGGTCGGTCATCGGTCCACATGTCGCGTCGTGATCCGCTGCGCCACGCGGCTGCGGATCGTTCGGACTGCCGGCGCCCTCGACGAATCGCCAGCCTTCGGTCCCACCCGAGCGGATCTTCGGGGCCGCCCCGATCGCCGAGTAGTCCCAGCTGTTCTCGCCCGCGGGCGCCTTCCAGTACGCCCAATACTGGTATTTCCGGTCGCCGGTCTTGGTGCCGCAGCCATCGGCCGGATAGCCGTTGATGGCACAAACCTGACCGGCGCCCTGCGCCCGGTACGTGAAGCCGGCACTCTTGAGCGCGTCGAGCCCCGTCACGCCGTCCGACCACGGCACGCATTGCGACACGACTCCCCCGGGCGGTGTGCCCTGCCCGCTCACGTCGCCGAAATCGACGACGACGGCGACCGTGGGTCCCGTCGCCGCACCGGCGCACTGCTCACCGGCGACGAGCGATCCCGCCGTCACGCTCACCGGCGCACCGAGCGCGACCACGAGCGCGCCGATGACGACAGCGACACGGGATCCGACTCTGCGTCGCAACTGTGCTGTCCTTCCTGGGCCGGTGCCCAGGAGGAACCCGGTGGGGTGCCAGCCAGGCTCCAGCATCCGTAGACCTCGACGGATCGACTCGGAGCACGTCCCGGGCAGGTAGTCCGGCTCGCGCGCCTCAGCGAGGCACGCCCACGGTTGCGGGTCAGCGCCGGATTTCGACCGGCTTCCCCCACACGGAACGTCAATTGTCGTCAAGCAGCGAAACACAGCTCGCCGTGCCAACGCAAGGGCGGCCACGCTGGGTGCTCCGAGCGGGGGCCGTGCTATGACCACGTCCATGACCGACAACCTCCGCATCGAGGACCGCGACGGCGTTCGCCTCGTCACTTGGAACCGACCCGACGCGTTGAACGCGATGTCGCTCGAGCTGTGGGACGGTACGCGCGACGCCTTGCGATCAGCCGTGACGGATGAGGTGGCCTGCGTGGTGCTCACCGGTAGCGGCCGCGCCTTCAATGTGGGTCAGGACCTGAGCGAGATGGCCGATCCTCGCCACGCCGACGAGAACCGAGGCTTTCGCGGCCTCATGACCGCGATCGCCGAAACCGAGGTGCCGTTGATCGCGGCGGTCAACGGTCTGGCGGTCGGGTTCGGCGTGACGGTGTTGCCGTGGTGCGACATCGTCCTGGCGAGCACCGCGGCACGGTTTCGCACTCCGTTCGTCGGGTTGGGGGTCACGACCGAAGCCGGTAGCAGCGTCACCCTGTCGACCGTCATGGGTCGACAAGCCGCGGCCCATTTCGTACTCACGGGTGAATGGCTCAGCGCCGAGGATGCGCTGGCCTCGGGCCTGGTCTGGAGACTGACCGAGCCCGACGATCTGCTCGCCGAGGCGCAAGCCGTCGCCGCTCGCATTGCCGCTCAACCGCCGAACGCGCTGCGAGCGACGACCCGCCTGCTGCGCGCCGGCCGCACCGACGCCTGGAACGAGGCGATCGAACGCGAGAACGCTGCGTTCGCGGAACTGGCCGGCGGCCCCGAGAACCTGGCGGCGATCGAGGCGTTCTTCTCGAAGTAGTGGCGAGTTTGCTGCTTCCTGTACGCAGATCGGGGGTCCTGGGCCCCAATCGGCGTACAGGTTCGATCGCAGAGTCGCGCCGGTAGCCCGTACCCTCGGGGCATGAGGGTGCTGGACCCGATCGGTGCAGTGCACTGGCTCCGAGAGCGAGTCGCCGTCACCATTCGCGACACGATGACGAACGACGAGGCACCCGCACGCGACCCGTGGGCTCCCGATGACGACGACCCGGGCCTCTTCGGGCCCGACAGCGTCACGTGGCGCATCCATCAGGACAGCTCGATGCTCGTGGGTGGTCTTCGTGCCCTGTTCCTCCAGACCATGCACCCGCTCGCCATGGCCGGCGTCGCGGATCACTCGAACTATCGCGAGGACGCCATGGGGCGACTTGGCGCGAACGAGTGCGTACGTCGGCCTCACGACGTACGGCAGCCGGAGGCAGGCCGAACAAGCCATCGCCGAGGTCCGCCGCGTTCACCAGCGCGTCGTCGGTGTGGCACCCGACGGTCGGCCCTATGCGGCCAACGATCCGCATCTCTTGACGTGGGTGCATCACACCTTGGTCGACTCGTTCCTCCGCTCGTATCGCCGCTATGGCGGGCGCGTGCTGTCGCGCACGGACGCCGACCGCTACGTCGACGAGATGGCCGTGATGTGCGAGCTGTGGCACGCCGAGCCTGGCGCTCGTTCCGTCGACGAGCTACGCGACTACTTCACGGACATCCGTCCCGAGCTCCACGCCACGACCGCGGCGCGACGCACCACGACGGTGGCTTGCTCTTGCTCCTGTGCCGCTTCCAGCACGTGCGCCCTACGCGGTCATCGCACCGGCGGCCGCCGGTCTGCTCCCTGGCTTCGTTCGTCGCGACCTCGGCATCCCGATGCTCCCGGCGTTCGAGCCGCTCGTGGTGCGCCCGGCCGCGTTCGCGCTGATCCGCACGCTCGACTGGTTCATGGCCGCGCTCCCCGTCGAGGATGCACCCGCGGCCTGATATCAGATCGACCGATCAGTCGTCCTCGCCGAGGCCGAGGGCAACTGTCAGCAATCCGGACAGCGTGCCTTTGGTGCCCATGCTCTGCTCATCGAGACCTACGCGTGTGCCGTGAGGTACGAGGACCCGCAGTCCGGCGCGCACGATGTCGAATCGCAAGCGGTGTCTGCAACGCGACGGTCTCGCCGTCGAGGCCGGCGTCCAACTCGGCCTGCCCTGACTCGACCACGAAGGTCGGCGTCGACCACACCCAGAGGGCCGACGCCTTCTCGGCCCGACCCGCGGCCGCGAGCATCGTGAGTCCGACGAGATCGGCCAGCCGTTTGGGATCGGCGGTCATGACGCCGAGCTGCCCGGCATCCAATCGGCCACGTCGACCGAAGTCGCTACCGACGTCGTACGGGTTGTTCGACACCTGCAACAGCGGCGCCTCATCCAGGTGCCCGTGGTCGGGTACGTCGAAATGGAGGTCGAACCACGGGCCACCCTCGCTCACGAGCTTCGGGATCAACTGCAGGGCCGTGTCGAGCTTGGCGTCGCGATACGAGTCCTGCGCGACGATCGCGGCGTACACGCCGAGCGACACGTTGTTGAGGAACATGCGGTCGTTGATCGTCGCGTAGTCGATCCGCCGCTCGTCGCCGTTGATGAACGCGGCGATCGCTTGGCGAGGATCGTTGCGATCCAATCCGAGATCGAGGGCGAAGTGATTTCGCGTGCCCGCCGGCACACACACGAAGGGAAGATCGTTCTCGGCGGCGACCGTGGCCACGTACGCGAGTGAGCCGTCGCCGCCGGCCATCCCGAGCGCATCGGCTCCGGAGCGCACCGCATCCGAGGCGAGCTCGCTGAGCTCGACGCCCGGTTCCAACACACGAGTGTCGATCCCGTGCTCGCGACAAACGCTGAGCAGGTCGAACTGCTCGGCCTTTCCGCCGCCCGACTTCAGGTTGATGATCAGCACCGGATGGTGCACCACTCGTCGCGGGTTGGCCGTCGACAGCACCTGCTCGAGCGACGGCGGCGGGATCACCAGTGCGTAGCGCGCCGCGACGGCGGCGAGGGCCAGGCACGCGAGCCCGATCAGGCCTCGGAAGCGCCAGCCGTCCTGCGCCATGTTCCAGCCGATCTGGACGCCGATGATCGCCACGCCGACGACTACCGCAGCGATCACAGCGATGTGGCGCCGCACACCCGCCGACGTCACGGCCACGAACACCAGCGCGAGGAAGACGGTCACGAGAACGACGAGGGCCACCGCGAGGAGCGGCGTGTCGAAGATGCTCCACACCACGAGGACCAGACCGAGCAGACCGAGCAGCAGCGCGAGAACGGCGACGATGCGGGCACCCGGGCGATGACCGACTCGCGTTCCCGACGTAGCTGCGGGCAGGCATCGCGCCGGATCCTACGTGCGAGACTCGATCGGTGAGCGAGCAGCCCGTCCGCATCCTGTTCGTGTGCCTCGGCAACATCTGTCGATCCCCCACCGCCGAGGCGGTCATGCGCCATCACCTGTCTGCCGACGATCTCGACGGATCGATCGAAATCGACAGTGCCGGTACGGGCGGATGGCATACCGGTGACCCGCCTGACGAGCGGGCCCAGGCCGAGGCGACCCGGCGGGGGATCCCCATGCAGAGTGCCGCTCGCAAGGTGCACGTCGGCGATCTGGAGTACTTCGATCTCGTCATCGCCATGGACGAATCGAACCTCGCCGACCTCCATGATCTGGCGCAGACGCCGGAGCACCGGGCCAAGTTGCGCCTGCTCCGGGAGTTCGACCCCGACGTCGGCGAAGACCTCGACGTCCCCGATCCGTACTATGGAGGACCCAACGGATTCGCGGA
Source organism: uncultured Iamiaceae bacterium (assembly GCA_963778895.1). Lineage (GTDB taxonomy): Bacteria > Actinomycetota > Acidimicrobiia > Acidimicrobiales > Acidimicrobilacustridaceae > CAVZVZ01. The sequence continues at coordinate 132,862 of CAVZVZ010000007.1, read as the reverse complement.
CGTGTTCGACCTCGTCGATGCCTCGTGCCGCGGCTTACTCGAACAACTTCGTGACATGTCTCCATGACCTCGGTGAACGATCTGGCGGAAGAAGTCGGTGAGGTGCTGCGCAAGCGCGTCATCGCGGTGATCGAGGTCGGCGGAGGTGGGGTGAGTGCGGCGTTTCGCATCACCCTCGATGGCGGCCGCAACGTGTTCGTGAAGTCGCGCCCGGACGGAATGGCCGGCCTGTACGCCGCCGAAGCCGACGGTTTGCGATGGCTGGCCGAAACGAGGGCGGTGCGCGTACCCGAGGTGCTCGCCGTGAAGGACCACGAAGGGGTGGTGACGAACCGCTTCTTGGTGCTCACTTGGGTCGACCAGCACCTGCCCGCACCGGACCACGACGCGCAACTCGGACGGGACCTGGCTCGATTGCACAAATCGGGCGCGCCGATGTTCGGGCTCGACCGCGACAACTTCATCGCGACCATCCCACAGTCGAACAAGCCGCACTCGACCTGGGCGAGTTTCTACCGGGTCGAGCGGTTGGAACCACTGGTTCAGGCCGCGCGTCGCCAAGCAGCTGTTGCCGGACGATGCCGCGTCCGTGTTCGACCGGCTTTTCGATCGCCTCCCCGAGCTCGTCGGCCCCGCCGAGCCGCCCGCCCGGCTCCACGGCGATCTCTGGAACGGCAACGCGCTAGCCGGCCTGCGCGGCGAGCCCTGGCTCATCGACCCGGCGGCGTACGGCGGTCACCGCGAGATGGACTTGGCCATGATGCACCTGTTCGGTGGCTTCGGGCCGAAGGTGTTCGCGGCCTACGACGAGGCGTTCCCGCTGGCCGAAGGGCACGGTGACCGAGTCGCGCTCTATCAGCTCTATCCGCTGTTGGTGCACGTGCTGTTGTTCGGCGGTGGCTACGTGTCGGCGGTCATGAACGCCGCTCGCTACTACGTCGACTGACGCCCGCCGCGTCCTACCGCTCCAGCCGCCGGCGCAGCCCGACCAGCAACACGCCGGCACCCAGCAGCGCCAGGCCGATCATCGCGAGCAGACCAGTGGGCGAGCCCGTGACGGGGAGGCTGCCGGTGGTCGTCGTCGTGGTCGGATCACCGTCGGTGGTGGGCGGCGTCGTCGAGGTCGTGGATGTGGTCGAGGTGGTGGACGTCGTGGACGTCGTGGTCGTCGTCGGTTCTTCCGGCGCCACCACAGTGCCGGCGGCGTCGTCGTTGTTGTTCTCGAGGGTCACCTCGGGACCGTCGGCCGCGACCGAGGCTTCGTTGTCGACCACGGTGCCCGGATCCGCATCGATCGCCGTGAGCACGTCGAGTGTCACCGATTCGCCGAGCGCGAGGGACTCGTCGAGCGTGCAGGTCACGATCGGACCGTTGTCATCACAGGACCACGCGTCGTCATCGACGGAGAGGAAGGTCACGCCGGTGGGAAGGACATCGGTCACGGTCAGCGGGCTCGGCGAGTCGGCGATGCCGTTGTTGGTAACGGTGAGACGCCACGTCGCGGTGCCCCCGTCGACCAGCGGATCGAGCAGGTCCTTCTGCAAGGCCAGGTCGAACGGAATCGCCGCGGGTGTCGCCAACCCGACATCGGCGTCGGTCACGTCGTCACCCGCACCGATCACGACCGCGATCGCTCCCGGGCTCGTCGGTGCCATGCCGTTCGGAGGGGTCACGACCACCAGGTAGTGACCCGGGTCGAGGTCGGGGAACGAGTAGTTGCCGTCGCCGGACGTGATCGTGGTACCGACGGTGGTCTCGTAGGTCCCGTCACCGTCCCCGTCACGGAGAAGGGTCACGGTTACGCCGTTGATGCCCGCCTCGCCGCGCATCCTGCACACCGTCGTGATTGCTGTCGGACCAGACACGATCCCCGATCGAGCCCGGCGCCGGGGGTTGGGGCGCGAGCCCGAAGTCGGCGTCGGTGACGTTCTGACCAGCGATGAGGGGCACCTCGACGATGGTGGGCGTGGACGGGCTCGTACCTGCCGCGGGTGTGACCACCACGCGATACGCGCCGGGAGGCATGTCGGTGAACGAGTAGCTGCCGTCCGCGGCCGTGGTGGTCGTCGCAACCGTGGACTCGAACGTGCCGTCGCCGTCGGTGTCCTCGAGGAGGGTGACCGTGACACCGCTCAGCCCGGTCTCACCCGCGTCCTGCACACCGTCGGCGTCCGTGTCGCTCCACACGCGATCGCCGATCGAACCCGGCGCCGGCGGTGTGGCGCGCAGACCGAAGTCCGCACTGGTCACGATCTGACCGCTGCTGAGCTCCACCCCGACAGAGGTGGGCGTGGTGGCGTTCATCCCCGCGGGTTCCGTGACCACGGCTTGGTAGGAGCCGGGAGGAAGGTTGCCGAAGGTGTACGAGCCATCGGCCGCGGTGAGCTGCGTCGCCGCCACCGTCTCATAGCTACCGTCGTGGTCGGCGTCGAGACGCAGCGTCACAGTTGCTCCCGCGACACCCGCCTCGCCAGGATCTTGTGCGCCGTCGCCGTCGGTGTCGTTCCACACGCGGTCGCCGATCGAACCCGGTGAGGGGGGCGCCGGCGGTTCGAAGCCGAAGTCGGCGTCGTCGCGTGTGTCGCCGGAGGCCAGCGTGATGTCGATCGTCGTCGGTGTGGTCGCGGTCTGACCTGACGGCGGGACGACGACCACGCGGTAGTCGCCGGGCGCAAGGTCATCGAAGGCATATGTGCCGGTGCCCGCCGAGGTCGTCGTATCGACGGTGGTCTCGTAGCTGCCGTTGTGATCGGCGTCGAGCAGGAGCGCGACGAGGACACCACCCAGACCAGGTTCGCCGACATCCTGCACGCCATCACCGTCGGTATCGCTGAAGACGGTGTCGCCGATGCTGCCGGCGCGGAACTCGGCGAAGGTGTAGCCCGACGCGTCAGTCCCCGGCGCCAACGTGATGGCCGAGATGACGTCGTTCGTGACCGTTCCGCCCGCGGTTCCCGCGTGGTCGTCACCGTCGAGGTAGCCCGCCGGCTGCGCCTCGGTGACCGTGTATGTACCGGCGCGCAGCCCGGGGAAGGAGTAGTTGCCGTTGGCATCTGTGGTGGTCGACAGCGAGACGGCAGTGCCGAGATCGTCGGTACCGGTCAGGGTCATCGACACGTTCGCAAGGCCGGGCTCACCCGCTCCGTGGGCGCCGTCACCGTCGAGGTCATCGAACACGAGACCTTGGAGCGAGCTCGTCGCGTAGTACCCGGCGTCGACATTGGTCACTGTGGCTCCCGCCGCGACCGCGAAGGTGCCGGTCCGACCGTCGCTCACCGCGGCGTCGGAGTCGGCGCCGTCGCTGGTGGCGTCGGGGATCGTGATCACCGATCCGGCAACGGTGCCGAACTGGACCTCGTAGTTGCCCGCGGCCAAGCCGTCGAAGCTGTACGCGCCGCCGGCGTCGGTCGTCGTGGTGGCCACCGTGGCTCCGTCACCGTCGAGCAACGTGACGGTGACGCCGGCCCGACCCGGCTCGCCGGCATCCTGCACGCCGTTTCCGTCGAGGTCGTTCCAGGTGCGGTCGCCTATCGAAGCGCCGAGGATCGCGAAGTCTGCGTCGTCGAAGGACTCGCCCGCGGTGAGGTCGTGGTCGACCTGCGTAGGCGAGGAGCTGTCGTAGCCCGCGGGAACGGAGACGACGACCCGGTAGGGCGCGGCGTACAGAGCACCGAAGCTGTAGTGACCTGACCCGTCGGTGGTCGTGCTGTCCACCGTGGTCTCGTAGGTGCCGTCGTCGTTGTTGTCGCGCAGCAATGTCACCGTCACGCCGGCCACACCAGGCTCGCCCGCATCTTGCACGCCGTCACCGTCGAGGTCGAGGAACACCGTGTCGCCGATGCTGCCGGTGCCGACGAAGCCGAAGTCCTGATCCAACCGGCTTTCACCGAGCGCGAGCGTCAAAGTGCTGGCGGCGTCGTTCCCGCCGTCGGGATCCACGGAGTTCGTCACACCACTGATGGGCGGCACGACCGCGACGCCGACGAGACCGGTCGGGAGTCCGGTGACCGACCACTGACCGTTGGCATCCGTCGTGGTCGACGTGACGATGTCGTCGCCGTCGCCGAGCGTGCCGTTCGGGCCGGACCACGTCACCGTCACCGTGGCACCGGCGATGCCTTCACCAGCGTCCGGGGCGTCGTTGGCGTTGCTGTCGAAGAACACGGTGTCGCCGACGGTCGCGCCGAGCACCGGCGTGTCGTCGGTACCGGTGTTGTCGCTCAGATCGGGATCGGTGCCATTCGTGCCGTCGTCGGTGATCGCCACGGAGTTGTGCACGTGGTCGGTGCCGGGGTCCAGCGGATAGCCGACGTGGACCCCGAAGGTGACACTGCCGCTCGCGCCCGCCGCGAGCGGGCCCACGGTGTACGAGCACGTGCTGGCGCCGCAGGTCCAACCGGCGGATGACGATGCGGCCGCGAAGGTGGTGTTCGCCGGGATCGTCTCGGTCAGCGTCACACCGGTGGCCCCGATCGAGCCGTTGTTCGCGTAGTTGATCGTGTAGGCGACCGTGCCCGCCGGTGCGACCTGCGCTCCGCCGTCGGACTTCGTCACCGAGAGATCGGGTACTGCGACGATGGGCGTGGTGTCGCTGCCCGTGTTGTCACCCGGCGTCGGATCGGCACCGTTCTGGCCATCATCGGCGATCGTCACGGTGTTGGCGATTTGATGAACGCCGGCGGGTAGCGGTGAGTTGACGGTGACGGCGAAGGCCACCGACCCATTCGCTCCCGCGGCCACCCCGCCGAGGTTCAGCGTGCAGGTCGACGCCACACACGACCAGCCGGCGGCCGACGCCCCGGCATTGAAGGTCGAGTTGGCCGGCACGGTCTCGGTCAGCACCACACCCGTCGCACCCTGGTTACCCACGTTGCTGTAGCTGATCGTGTAGACGACGGTGCCGCCGGGCGTGGTGGAGACGTCGCCGTCGCTCTTGGTGACCGTGAGGTCGGGGGTCGCAAGGACTGGCGTGGTGTCGGTGCCCGTGTTGTTCGCCGGCGTCGGATCAGGTCCGTTCTGGCCATTGTCGGCAATCGAGACCGTGTTGGCGAGCTGGGTCACACCGGCGGCGACCGGGTTCACGACCGTCACGGCGAAGGTCACCGAACCGGACGCACCGGCGTTCAGCGAGCCGACGGTGAACGTGCAGGTGCTCGCACCGCACGACCAACCCGCCGTCGATCCCCCGGCGTTGAACGTCGAGTTGGCCGGAATCGTCTCCGTCAACACCACACCCGTCGCACCCTGGTTCCCGACGTTGCCGTAGCTGATCGTGTACGCCACCGTGCCGCCCGGAACGGTCGTGGAGACGCCGCCATCGGACTTCGACACCGTGAGATCGGGCGCCGCCGTGACCGGCGTCGTATCGGTGCCCGTGTTGTTCGCCGGCGTCGGATCCGGTCCGTTCTGGCCGTTGTCGGCGATCGAGACCGTGTTGGAGAGTTGCGTCACACCCGCCGGAACCGGGTTGACGACAGTCACGGCGAAGGTCACCGAACCGGACGCGCCCGCATTCAGCGAGCCCACCGTGAACGTGCACGTGCTCGCACCGCACGACCAACCCGCCGTCGAGCCCCCGGCGTTGAACGTCGAGTTGGCCGGAATCGTCTCCGTCAACACCACACCCGTCGCACCCTGATTCCCGACGTTGCCGTAGTTGATCGTGTACGCCACCGTGCCACCCGGAACCGTCGTCGCGCCACCATCGGACTTCGACACCGTGAGATCAGGCGCCGCCGTGACCGGCGTCGTATCCGTCCCCGTATTGTTACCCGGCGTCGGATCCGGACCGTTCTGGCCGTTGTCGGCGATCGTCACCGTGTTGGCGATCTGTTGGACCCCCGCGGGGAGGGGCGTGTTCACGGTGACCGCGAAGGCCACCGAACCACTCGCCCCCGCGCCGACGCCGCCGAGGTTCAGCGTGCAGGTCGACGCCACACACGACCAGCCGGCGGCCGACGCCCCGGCATTGAAGGTCGAGTTGGCCGGCACGGTCTCGGTCAGCACCACACCCGTCGCACCCTGGTTACCCACGTTGCTGTAGCTGATCGTGTACACCACCGTGCCGCCCGCGGTCGTGGAGACGCCGCCGTCGGACTTGGACACCGTGAGATCCGGCGCCGCCGTCACCGGCGTCGTATCGGTTCCCGTGTTGTTCCCCGGCGTCGGATCCGGTCCGTTCTGACCATCGTCCCCCACGGTCACCGTGTTCGCGATCTGCGTCACACCCGCCGGGAACCGGGCTAACCACCGTGACCGCGAAGATCACCGAACCGGACCGCACCGGCGTTCAGCGAGCCCACCGTGAACGTGCACGTGCTCGCACCGCACGACCAACCGACCGTCGAGCTGCCCGCGTTGAACGTCGAGTTGGCCGGGATCGTCTCCGTCAACACCACACCCGTCGCACCCTGGTTCCCGACGTTGCTGTAGTTGATCGTGTAGGCGACGGTGCCCCCGGGGGCCGATGTCGCGCCCCCATCGGACTTCGACACCGTGAGATCCGGCGCCGCCGTGACCGGCGTCGTATCGGTTCCCGTGTTGTTCGCCGGCGTCGGATCCGGTCCGTTCTGACCGTCGTCCCCCACGGTCACCGTGTTCGCGATCTGCGTGACGCCCGCGGGAACGGGATTGGCCACCGTGACCGCGAAGATCACCGAACCGGACCCACCGGCGTTCAGCGAGCCCACCGTGAACGTGCACGTGCTCGCACCGCACGACCAACCGGCCGTCGAGGCACCGGCGTTGAACGTCGAGTTGGCCGGAATCGTCTCCGTCAACACCACACCCGTCGCACCCTGGTTCCCGACGTTCGCGTAGTTGATCGTGTACGGAACCGTCCCACCCGGAACCGTGGTCGCGCCACCATCGGACTTCGACACCGTGAGATCAGGCGCCGCCGTGACCGGCGTCGTATCCGTACCCGTGTTGTTCGCCGGCGTCGGATCCGAACCGTTCTGACCATCGTCCCCCACGGTCACCGTGTTCGCGATCTGCGTGACGCCCGCGGGAACGGGATTGGCCACCGTGACCGCGAAGATCACCGAGCCCGACGCACCGGCGTTCAGCGAGCCGACGGTGAACGTGCACGTGCTCGCACCGCACGACCAACCGGCCGTCGAGCCCCCGGCATTGAACGTCGAGTTGGCCGGAATCGTCTCCGTCAACACCACACCGGTCGCACCCTGGTTCCCGACGTTCGCGTAGTTGATCGTGTACGCCACCGTTCCCCCGGCGGTCGTGGTGACTCCGCCGTCGGTCTTGGTGACCGTGAGGTCCGGGGCGGCCAGGACGGGCGTCGTATCCGTGCCCGTGTTGTTGCCCGGCGTCGGATCAGGCCCGTTCTGCGCGTCGTCCGCGATGCTCACCGTGTTCGAGATCTGACTCACGCCGGCCGCGACCGGGTTCACAACTGTCACGGCGAACGTCACCGAACCGGACGCGCCCGCATTCAGCGAGCCGACCGTGAACGTGCACGTGCTCGGACCGCACGACCAACCGGCCGTCGAGCCGCCGGCGTTGAAGCTCGAGTTGGCCGGAATCGTCTCCGTCAACACCACACCCGTCGCACCCTGATTCCCGACGTTGCCGTAGTTGATCGTGTACGCCACCGTCCCACCCGGAACCGTCGTCGCGCCACCATCGGACTTCGACACCGTGAGATCCGGCGCCGCCGTGACCGGGGTGAAGTCGGTGCCAGTGTTGTTGCCGGGGTTCGTATCGGTGCCATGAGCGCCGTCATCGCCGATCGTGACCGTGTTGTTGATCTGACCGACGCCCGCAGGGATCGTGCTCGCAACCGTGACCGCGAAGGTCACGCTGCCGCTCGCGCCCGGGGCCAGCGTGCCGACGTTCAGCGTGCAGGTACTGGCGCCGCACACCCATCCGGCGGTCGACGCACCGGCGTTGAAGCTCGAGTTGGCGGGGATCGCCTCGGTGAGGGTCACACCGGTGGACGGCGTCGTCGCCGTCGCGCTGTTGCCGTAGTTGATCGTGTAGGCCACCGTTCCGCCCGGAACGGTGGTCGCGCCGCCGTCGGTCTTCGTGACCGACAGGTCGATCGCCGGCACGACGTAGCCGAAGTCTTGGTTGTTGTTCGTGGCGCCCGCTGCCAGCGTCAACGTGCTGGTGTTGTCGTTGCCACCATCGGGGTCGACGATCGGCACTGCCGCGGCGGGAAGATCCGTGGCGTCGACGGATACGCGGAAGCCGCCGGCCGGCAAGCCGGTGAACGAGTACCCGCCGGCGCCGTTCGTCGTCGTCGTGTAGACGAGATCGTCGCCACCTCCGAGCACGCCGTTCGGTCCGAACCACGTGGCGGTCATGTCAACACCTGCCGCACCCTCACCGGGGTCGGGCGTGTTGTTGGCGTTGACGTCGACGAAAACGGTGTCGCCGATCGTGCCGCTACCGCGGTAGCCGAAATCGACGTCGCTGCGCGTAGCGCCACCCGCCAACGCGAGCGACGCGGTGTTCGGTGTGCCGACGCCGTCGAGGTCGTAGGTCGGCACGGTGACGCCTAACGGCAACGTGGCCGGAGCTACCGACACGCGGTAGTTGCCCGAGGGAAGGTCGGTCTTCGACCAGAGGCCGCTGGCGTCGGTGGTCGCGACGTAGGCGAGGTCGTCCGCCGTCCCGATCGAACCGTCGGGTCCACCCCACACGATGTTCACGGTCACGCCATTCAGGCCGGGCTCGCCGGCGTCCTGTACGCCGTCGGCGTCGACGTCGAACCAGACGCGATCGCCCAGGGTGCCGCCGGTGGTGGTCACCGACGCCGAAGCCTGGTCGTCCTCGGCGGGGTTGTGGTTGTTCGGCGTGGAGTCGGGGTCGGTCGGGCTCGCCGCGGTGATCTCGGCGGTGTTCGTGATCGTGCCGGGCTGCGTGACCACCGCGGTGATCGTCAGCGTGGCGTTTGCGCCGGCATTGACGGTGCCGACGTTCCAGATGCCGGTGCCGGCGTTGTACGTGCCCGCCGACGGTGTGGTCGTCACGACCGCCAGTCCCGGAGGTACGACATCCGTGACCTGCACCCCCGTCGCCGCCGCGTACCCCGCGTTCGCCACCGTGACGACGAACGTCGCGGTGCCACCGGTGAAGGTGGGGTGGGACGTCTCGACCTTGGTCAGCGACAGGTCAGCCGACGCCGGGATCGCCGCTTGGGCCTCGTCGTCCTGATCGGGTGGGTTGGCCGGGCCGAGCGGGTTCTCCGCCGGCTGCGAGTCCGGGTCGGCCTGACCCGCGCTGATCACCTGAGCGAAGTTGGCGCTCGGGAAGGTCGTGAGTTTGTAGGTGACCGACAGCGTCGCGCTGGTGTTGGGCGCAAGGCTCAACACACTCCACTGGTTGGTGCCGCTCACGAACCCGCCGACCGACGGTGTGGCCGACACGAAGCTCGACCCGGGGGGCGGCGTGTCCTGCACGACCGTGTTCGCAGCCGTGGACGGGCCCTTGTTGGTCAACGTGATGAGGAACGTCGTGTTGCCGTTCAGATCCGGTCCGGCCGTGAGCGACTTCTGCAGCTCCAGGTCGGCACGCGGGGCGACCGTGACCGTCGCGCTGGCTTCGTCGTCCTGATCCGGCGGGTTGGCGGGACCGAGCGCGTTCTCGCCCGGCTGCGAATCGGGGTCGGCTGCCGTCGCGGCCGTCACCTGCGCGAAGTTCGTCACCGACGTCGCGTTGATCGTCGCGGTGATGTCGATCGTGGCCGTCGCGCCGTTCGCGACCGAGCCAATGTTCCACAACCCGGTGCCGCTGTTGTAGGTGCCCTGGCTCGGGTTTGCACCGACGAACGTCGTGCCGGCAGGAAGCAGGTCCGTGACCGCGACACCCGTCGCGGTGTCAGGGCCGGCATTGCTGAGCACCAGATGGAACACCGCGTTGTCGCCCACGAACTGCGGCGCCGCGGTCTGGGTCTTGGTCAGCGAGAGGTCGGCGGCCGTCATCGGCGACTCGAGGGTGTCGCAGTCACTGACGGGATTGGCGTTGGCGTTGTCCTCGACGGCGGACACGCAGCCGACGTTCTGGACGATCGTCCCCGCCGCGAGCCTGGGAGTCACCACGGTCGTCTTGAATCGCACGTGCACCGTCGCGCCTGCCGGGATGCCAGGCAGCGACGCACCCGCCTCGTCGAGCGGGAACACCGTCGAGGCCGGCGGCACCGCGCTGTCTGCGATCGGCGTGATCGTGCCGTTGACGTCGAGCACGGTCGAACCGGCCTGATAGGTGACGCCTGGAGGCAGGACATCGAGTGCATTCACCGAGGTGAAGGCCAAGTTGCCTGCGTTGGCAACCGCGATGTCGTACTCGATCACGTCACCCGGGCTCAGCTTGCCGTCGCCGTTGGCATCGGTGAAGACCGCCGCCGTCTTGTTGACGATCATCGTCGTCGTGGGGATCAGCACGTAGCCGGCGTCGAGACCGGGAGAGCCGGTCGGAGCGTTGACCGGATCCTCGCCCCACGCCCCGGAGATCTTCGTGCCGTCGCAGGTGTAGATGCGGGCTCCGGTCATGTCCCCGTCGGTCGAGTCGAAGATGCGCGTCGAGGCCAGCGCCGCGACGGGGATGTCCTGATCGTGGCGGGCACCGCTGCAGTCGGCCGTGCCGATCGTCCCCGTCGACGGATCGCCGTCGAGGTCGACGTGGATCGTCGTCGCCGTCAGCGACGTCACCCACACGGGGTCGTCGTCGCGGTTGCCGGCGGGGTTGATCGGGGGGTTGCCGGAGTTACCCGGGGCCCAACCGAGGATCGCCTGCGTCGTCAGCAGCCCGGTCGGCACGAGGGTGTAGCCCCAGTCGTAGGCCGTGGAGTTGTCACCGGCGGAGCCCGGTGCCGCGCCGCTCTGCGCGCCCATGGCGCCGACCGCGATGAACGGCACGTTGCCCGCACTCTGGAACCGCACTGCCTGGTTGAGCGGTGTGGCGAAGCTCTGGGTCGCGTGCGACGCGACCGAGATGGTCCCCGAACATCCCGTACACGTCGGGGTGACGGTGATGGCGGAGCCGCTCGGGTTGTAGAGGTAGACGATCGTCCGCTGGTTGTCGGCGCCTGAGCCCACCGGACTCAGGTAGTCGCTCGACAGCAGCGGTGTCGGAAAGAGCGTGAACCAGCGGGACTCGTAGTTGCTGCCGACGTCGCCGGTGCCTTCGTGCACCTGCACCGGTTTGTCCGAGACGACGTGCGCACCCTGCATCACGCCGCCGTCGATGTAGACCACCTGACCCTGGTTGATCGTCTGGTTGGTCTCGAAGGTGCCGTCGGCGTTGGCGTCGACCTTCACGTTGGTGCCGTCCTGCGCGGCCATCACGATGAGACTCGACGTCTCGAACGCGGGTGTGGTGTTGGCGGGGGTCGGGGTGTTCTGCCCGACGGGTGCGATGTAGTCGATGCCGTACTTCGACGTGTCGTAGGCCGACACCGCGCCGGCGAGCACCGGACCGAGCGGAGTCGAGAACCCTCCAGCGGTGATCGTGAACCCGCGGGTCGACGCGACCTTGTCGCGGCCGTCGAACAGAACAGTCGCCGGGTTGCGCGGCGTGGTGATGTTGTTGCGGAGCACGAACACGTCGCCGGGCGTCAGCAGGTCGCCCGCGCACCGCGCCCCGCAGCGGTTGGCTGCGCCCGCATCACCGTTCGCCGGGTTGCCATCGCCCCAGATCTCCGTCGTCGCCTGCACGGGGTTCGCGATGTCGGCTTCATACCCGTCTTCCCAGTGGTCGTAGTAGATGATCGAGCCGTTGCCCGAGTTGGTGATCCCCACGGTGAAGTCGAGCGTCGAGTCCGCGGCGGTGTTCACGTTCTCCATCACGTCTTGGAACTGATCAGCCGGCAATGGAATGAAGCCGACCATGACGGGAGCCGGACCCGCCGACGCCGGCGAAGAAGTGAGTCCCTGCACGAGCAGTGTGGCGAGGAGAACCACGACGGCGAACGCGCCGACGCGCCGAACACGTCGTGTCGCAATCTTGCCGTCGACCGATCCAGGATCGATCGTCACCCGCCTACGAACAACCACCGAGGGAACCTCCTATACGCACGGACGCGAAGAAACCGCATCTAGCTATCGGAGGAATCGGACGCTGTCTGATGAGTCTTACGAATTATTTGCGAGCGGCTCTCAGATTTTCCTCAGCGGGCGGCGGGCAGGCCCGCCGGTTCGAGGACTGGTCGGACGACGGCGAGCGCGTCGAAGAACCAGCTCATGGCGTTGACCGGGTCACCATCGCGGTTGGCTTGCTCGACGGCGAGGATGGTGGCGTTGACGATGGCATCGGCGGCCAATCGCGTCTCGACGGCTCCCCGATCTCGCCCCAATCGAGGGCCGAAGTCTTCAGCCAGCCGCCACTTGGTCTCGTTCAACAGCCAATACAGCCGCGACGCGAGCTCGGGATGAGCGCCCACCCGGCGCCCGTCACGGACCATCAGTTCGTCGACGAATCTCGTACCCACGGGCGCGCTCGCGACCGCAAGCACTGCCTCGTACGGCGACTCGGATCTCGGACGATCGGTGAGCGCCTCGACGAGAGCTTCGATCCGTTCACGGATCGTTGCCAACGCCAAGTCGGCCTTCGTCGGAAAGTAACGGAACAACGTGGCCTCGGACACCCTCGCGCGGCCGGCGATCGCGCAGGTGGTCGCGGCGTCGTAGCCGTGCTCCTCGAACAATCGGCGTGCCGCCGTCACCAACGCGTCGTGAGTGGCCAAACGTTTGAGCTCGCGCCGTCCCGGCGCCCGGACTTCTTCGATCGTCTCCACAGACCGCGGTGTATCGACGACCAAGACGTCCGTCTTGAACCACTTGCCCCACTGATTTGGACTAGGGCAGCAGTTCGAGGGCTACCGGCAGCGAGCGCTCGCGCCACTCGAGGAGGTCGCCGTCGTACCGCGGTTGGTACTTGTCGAACACCAGGGCCCGCGCTCGTTCGGCCTCGTCGGCGTCCTTCGAGGCATCCAGTACGCGGGCGACCGCGTCACGGCGCTCGTCACCCAGCCGCACACCGACGCGGTGGTCCGACTCGATGTTGCGCACCCAGTCCGACGACCGCCCCGCACCCGCGAGCAGATACAGGGTGTCGCCGTCGCGGGCGAACCACATCTCGATCTCGTGCTCCTGGCCCGAACGGCGACCGGTGGTCGTGAGATAGCAGTACTCGTCGGGCGCCACCCGCACTTTCTAGCGGTGCGCAGCGCGAGACGCTCAGTTCCTGACGACGCGTCACGAACCGCTACCGTGACCGGCCATGAAGCTCGGCCTCATGTGGGGGTACTGGGGGCAGCTGCCTCCGCCCGATGTCATCGCGACCACTCAGGAAGCCGAGCGCCTCGGCTTCGACTCGGTTTGGACCGCCGAAGCCTGGGGGTCCGACGCGTTCACGCCGCTCGCGTGGATCGCCGGCCACACCTCCACGATCAAGCTCGGGACGAGCGTGGTGCAGATCGCGGCCCGCACGCCGACGGCGACCGCGATGGGTGCGCTGACGCTCGATCACATCTCCAACGGGCGCATGATGCTCGGGCTGGGCGTCTCGGGTCCGCAGGTCGTCGAAGGCTGGTACGGCCGACCGGCCAACAAGCCCCTCGCCCGCACCCGTGAATACGTGGAGATCATCCGCCGGGTTCTCCGGCGGGAGGAACCGCTCGACTACCAGGGCGAGTTCTTCCAGCATCCGTACCGCGGCCCCGACAGCACCGGCCTCGGTAAGCCGCTGAAGGCGATCACGCATCCCCTGCGCAAGGACTTGCCCATCTACTTGGGTGCCGAAGGCCCGAAGAACGTGGCGATGGCCGCCGAGATCGCCGACGGTTGGCTGCCGCTCTACTACTCGCCGCTCCACCAGGACGTGTACGCCGAACCGCTGAAGGACGCCAAGCCCGGCTTCGACATCGTCGCCGGGCGCCCAGGTGAACATCAACGACGACGTCGAGGCCGCCCTCGCCCCGGTGAAGATGATGCTCGGCTTCTACATCGGTGGCATGGGCGCCAAGGGGCAGAACTACCACACCAAGTTGATGGGGCGGTTCGGCTACGAGGAAGAGGCCCTGAAGATCCAAGACGCGTTCTTCGAGGGTCGGCGCGACGAGGCCATCGCCATGGTGCCCGACGACTTCGCCGACGCGATCTCGCTGTGCGGCCCGAAGGAGCGCATCAGAGACCGGCTGCAGGCCTGGGAAGACAGCCCGGTGTCGACGCTGCTCGTCTACTCGCCCGGCGTCGAAGGCCTGCGCACGATCGCCGAGCTCGTCCTCTAGGCCGCGGTTCGAACGGGTCAGTCCGCGCAGCGGTGAACGCCCGTCACGACCCAGCCCGACGGCAACTGCTCGAGCGTGAGCACCTGATCGATGCGATCACCGTCGCGGCGCACGAACGCCGCCTGCGGCACCGGAACCGTGACCGGCACCGTGCCGAACTCGGTGGCGATGAAGTCGGCCCGCTCCCACCCTGACGCGGGCAACTGTCCGCCGACGGGGTTGGTCACGAACACCGCGATGGCGGCCTCGGGGGTGGCCTCGCCGCTCTCCCCGCTCACCGACAGGTCGGTCCCGGTGACACGCGAGCTCGGACACGTGAGTCCCCACCCCGCGTCGATCGACGCGTCTGTTCCCCCGCAGGCCGACGCCAACGCCACGATCACGAGAACGAGCAGTACCGATCGACGCATCGTGCGCAGCGTAAGCCGACGTCGACCGGCAACCCGGCCCGCGGGCCGGCAACGACGGAGCTGACGGCTCGTCAGGTCGTGTGGCAGGGTGTCGCGCATGGCCAGCCCGACGCACCCCACCCGGGACGACATCGACCTCGTCAGCGGAGACTTCTACGGCTCCGATCCGCAGGACCAGTACACGTGGATGCGGGCCAACGCCCCCGTCTACTTCGACGCCGCCAACGGTGTGTGGGGCATCGCCAAGTACGCCGACCTGAGAGCGATCGCCAAGGACCCCGCGGCCTTCTCGAACGCCGGCGGCATCCGGCCCGACAACGGTCCCCTGCCGATGATGATCGACATGGACGATCCCGAGCACTTCCGCCGGCGCAAGCTGGTGAACAAGGGTTTCACGCCTCGGCGCGTGCGCGACCTCGAGACCAAGATCAACGACGTCTGCGACGAGATCATCGACTCGGTGTGCGAGCGGGGCGAGTGCGATCTCGTGCGTGACATCGCCGCGCCACTGCCGATGGTCATGATCGGCGACGCGCTCGGTGTCGCACCCGAAGGATCGATCCGACCTCCTGCAATGGTCCGACGACATGGTGTCGGCGCTGAGCAACTCGGCCACCGAAGAGTCGATGACACGAGCCGGCAACGCCTTCGCCAACTACACCGCCTACGCGTCGAACGTCATCGCCGACCGACGAGCGAGCGATCCACAAGACGACCTGATGAGCGTGATGGTCCACGCCGAGGTCGACGGCGACACCTTGGACGACGACGAGCTCGTCCAGGAATCACTGCTGATCCTCGTGGGCGGCGACGAGACGACACGCCACGTCATCAGCGGCGGTATGGCGCAACTACTGGCCCATCCCGATCAGCGCGACAAGCTGCGGGCCAACCGTGACCTGCTCGACTCGGCCGTGGAAGAGATGCTGCGATGGGTCACCCCCATCAAGAACATGGCCCGCACGGTCACCGAGGACATCGAGTTCCGAGGCCAACAGATGCACGCCGGCGAGAAGCTGCTGCTGCTCTATCACTCCGCCAACCGCGACGAGGACGTCTTCACCGACCCGCAGTCGTTCGACATCGAGCGCACGCCGAACGACCACGTCGCGTTCGGCTTCGGGACCCACTTCTGCCTCGGGGCCAGCCTGGCCCGGCTCGAGGTGAAGGTGATGATCGATCGTCTGCTGAGCCGGCTACCCGACCTCGAACTGGACGGCGACACGCCATTGCGTCCCGCCAACTTCATCAGCGGCTACGAGGCGATGCCCGTGACCTTCTCGCCGACGAACCCCGTGGGTGCCGCCGCCGGCTGACCGCACGAGCGGCTATGACCGATGGCAGGAGTCCATCGACTGCTCGTAGGCGTTGATCAGCTGCTGCCCACCGTCGCGCGTCGGGTGGACTCCGTCCGATGTCAGGTCGACCCCTTGCGCCAGATTGGCCTCGACCAACGCGTTCCAATCAACCACTCGGATCCGATGGTCGGCCGCCGCCATGGCGCGGATCTGGTCGTTGAGCGCTGCGGCGGACGGTCCCGCTTCGGCCGACCGGCCCCTCAGGTGTTCGTTGATGGTCGTGAGGTGGACGCACTCGGCGTTGGGGAACATGGCGACCAGTTTGGTGAGGTTCGCCGAGCTCTGGTCTTGGGGCCAGCCCTGCACCGCATCGTTGGTGCCGAGGTTGATCACGACCTGCTGGAACGGTCGGGTGGCCCACCGTTCGGCGACCGGGAGCTGGTCATCGATCCTGAAGTTGTCCTGGCCGTCGATCGAGAGCGCGTACAACGGGCCGATCGTGTCGTTGAGGTCACGTTGGCCGTGGTCGGTGATCGAGTCACCGAGGATCAGCGCACGGGGCTTCGATCCGTCGTCGGCCGAGCCGTAGGCCAGGCGGATGGCGAAGATCGTCACCACCACGATCAGGACACCCACGGCCAGCACCACGGGCAGGCGAACGTCGGTCACGTAGCCGCGATCGCCCCGGCAACGACGCGTCTCGCCGGGGTCCACTGCGGGTTCAGGCCTCGAGGCCGCTCGCAGTGTCGGTGACATGTCGTCCTTCGCTCCTCGTGGGAATTGCTGGCTTACATGGGGTTTGTCGGCCTTTGGGAGAGCCGCTTGAGCCTCATGACGCCGATGAGCCCTTCGGCTCACGGCGTGGGGCCGCGGTCGCGGGGCCGGGCCGACCATAACGGTGGGTCCCCGCCGATCGGTGGCACCCGGGACGTCGAACCTCCCCAGAGCGGCCGGTAGGCTCGCTCCGTCGTGGACCCCCGAGCTACCGATTCCTCCCCGCCGCGGCGCGGGCCGAGTGCGCCGGGGATGCGGGCCAGGGTCGCCGTGCTGAGCGGCCGAGCGGTTGCCGCCGCGTCGAGGGCGACCCGGCTCGGCTCGGGCAGCGTCATCGGCGGTCGAGTGTCGCTCCTGCTCGACCCGGACCTGTTGCGCGAGCTCAGTGCAGGCCGGCAGGTCGCACTCGTGAGCGCGACCAACGGCAAGACCACCACCACTCGATTGCTCGTCGCGGCTCTGGCCTCCGATCGATCCGTGGTCTCGAACGATCTCGGCGCCAACATGCCGCCGGGCCACGTGGCCGCGCTGGGAGGCGCGGCGGCCGACGCCACCGCTGTGCTGGAGGTCGACGAGCGCTGGCTCGGCCGTGTCATGGCCGACGCCGCGCCGGCAGCGGTCGTGTTGTTGAACCTGAGTCGCGATCAGCTCGATCGCAGCCACGAGGTCCGCGACCTGGCTTCGCGGTGGCGCGACGCGATCGTCGCGACCCCTCCACCTCTGGTTGTCGCCAACGCCGACGACCCCTTGGTGGCGTGGGCCGCCCTGCCCGCGCCGAAAACGGTGTGGGTGGCCGCGGGATCGTCGTGGCGAGGCGACGCGGTCGGCTGCCCGGCGTGCGGTGGGCGGTTGACCTTTGCCGGCGAGCAGTGGAACTGCTTGTCGTGCGAGCTCACCCGGCCCGACCCGGACGTGTACCTCGACGGCGACGAGGTCGTGTTGCGTGACGGTGTCCGCGTGCGTCTGGAGTTGGCGCTGCCCGGTCGCGTCAACCGCACCAACGCCGCCATCGCACTCGCGGCCGCGCAGGCGATGGGAGCCGAACCCGTTCGCGCCGCGAGCCGAGCTCGCCCGCGTGCGAGACGTCGCCGGTCGCTACCGGACCGCGACCGTCAACGGATCCGAGGTTCGCCTGCTACTCGCGAAGAACCCCGCCGGCTGGCACGAGGCGCTCGACATGCTCGCGCCGCAGCCCCAACCGGTGATCGTGGCGATCAATGCACGCATTGCCGACGGTCACGATCCGTCCTGGCTCTGGGACGTGCCGTTCGAACGGCTACAAGGTCGCCACGTCGTCGCGACCGGCGAACGCCGTCTCGATCTCGCCGTACGCCTGCGCTACGCCGGCGTCGACCACACCGTGGCCGAATCGTTGGCCACGGCGGTGGCGGCGTGCGCCGCGCCGCATATCGACGTCGCCGCCAACTACACCGCCTTCCAGGAATACCTCGAGGCACTGTCGTGAGCCGCTCGCAATCGGTGCACATCGTGTTGCTCTTCCCAGACCTGCTCGGCACCTACGGCGATGGTGGTAACGCCACGGTGCTCGCGCAACGGCTCGCCTGGCGCGGGTACCGAGACCGAGGTGACCGAGGTCCTGGGCGGCGACGCACTGCCCGACTCGGGCGACGTCTACGTGCTCGGCGGTGGTGAGGATGCACCCCAGGCGCAAGCCGCTCGCGAGATCGGAACAAGTGGTCCGTTGCATCGGGCGGTCGAACGGGGCGCACCGCTGCTCGCGGTGTGCGCGGGATGCAGATCGTGGGCAACGCGTTCCCCGATCCGACCGGCGGCACTTCTTCGGGCGCGGGGCTGCTCGACATCGAGACCGTCCGAGTCGATCGCCCGCGCGCCGTCGGCGAGCTCCTCGTGCAACCAGACGCGCAACTCGGTCTGCCCGAGCTCACCGGTTTCGAGAACCACGGCGGACGCACCCGGCTCGGCGCCGACGCACGACCCGCTCGGCACGGTCGAGATCGGCGAAGGCAACGGCTGGGGTACCGAAGGAGCCCTGAACGGCCGTGTCATCGGCACCTATCTGCACGGCCCCGTGCTGGCCCGGAACGCGGCGTTGGCCGACCTGCTGCTGCACTGGGCCACGGGTGACACGTTGGAGCCGCTCGACGACGCCGAGGAGACCGCATTGCATCGAGAACGCGTCCGCGCCGCCCGCGAACGCGAGCTCCAGCCGCGTCGGTCGTGGAAAGACGTGATCCGGCGCGGCTGACGGTCAGGCGCCGGCGTCGGTGCCCACGGGAGCGGGCTGGTCGCCACCGCCGTACAGCGTCACCGGCGTCCCCGGTCGGATGATCGGGAACAACCAGTCCTCGTCCTCGTAGCTCACGCGCACGCAACCGTGGCTCGCGGGATATCCCGGAACGCTGCGCGAACCATGCACTGCGTAACCGCCGTGGAAGTACATGGGCCGGTACAGCGTGCCCAGGGGGGCGTGCTCCTCGGCATCGATCTTGCGCCCGACGGCGTAGGTCCCCGTCGGTGTCACCGCCACCGCGGTGTATCCCGCCGGATGGCGATAGGTCTGGTTGTTCCCCGTCGACACATTCAGGATCTGGTACGTCCCGTCGAGCGAGACGACGAACATGATCTGGCGGTCGAGGTCGATCTCGAGCCCGGCTCCACCCCGCGGGCCCGCGCCCGTCTGGGGGCCGTCGATGGCAGCCAAGACCTCCGGCCCGGTCACGCCGTCGCGTTGCAGCCCTTCGTGCTTCTGGTACGCCATCACCGCGGAGGCCGTCGCCGACCCGTAGTGGCCGTCGACGTCGCCCGGCCGGTATCCGAGTGCGGTCAATCGCTGCTGCACGTGCAACACGACATCGCCCTCCGAGCCCTCGCCCCAGGTCGGCGGGGGCGGCGGTTCGGTCGTCGCGGTAGTCGGGGGCACGGTGGTGGGCGGCTGGGTCGTCGACGGCAAGGGCGTCGCGGTCGTGACGGGTGCTTCGACCACGTCGCGCCCGGTCGACGTCGAGCAGCTGGCCACGATCGTCAACGTCAAGAGGCCGACGACGATGCTCACCGAACGGCGCACTGCGACCATGGACTCGCGAGGGTACGGCGCGCCGCCGCACGCCGCCCGTCGCGGCGTCGCCCCGATCGGTGATTTCCGGCTAAGCCTTTGCCATGGAGATCCCATCCCTCAACCGCCAGGTCGTGCTCAAGCAACGACCCGAAGGATTGGTCCGCGACGACGACGTCGAGCTGGTCGAACGGCCGGTCCCCGACTTGGCCGACGGTGACGCGTTGATGCGCAACGTCTACCTGGGCATGGACGCCACGGTCCGCACCTGGCTCAACAAGGGCGAGGGCTACTTGCCCGCCGTCGAGATCGACGAGGTCGTCCGATCCAGCTCGGTCGGCGAGATCGTGGCGTCGAAGTGCGACGCGTACGAAGTCGGCGACGTCGTCATCTCGCTCGGGCAGCTGGCAGGAGTACGCCGTCGTACGCGACGACTTGTACACCACGCTCCTCGACCGCGACACCGACATGCTGCCGATGTTGAGCGTGTTCGGCTCGACCGGTGCCGCGGCGTACTTCGGCCTGCTCGACATCGGTCAGCCGAAACCAGGTGAGACCGTCGTCGTGTCAGCCGCCGCCGGCGCCACCGGTTCGATCGTGGGTCAGATCGCGAAGATCAAGGGATGCCGGGTCGTCGGTATCGCCGGCACCGACGAGAAGTGTGCGTGGGTGGTCGACGAGCTCGGGTTCGACGGCTGCATCAACCATCGCACCGACGATCTCGCGGCGCGCCTGCGCGAGCTCTGCCCCGATCGCGTCGACGTGTACTTCGACAACGTCGGCGGCAAGATCCTCGACGCGGTGCTCGGTGGGCTGAACATGCACGGCCGGGTGGTGCTGTGCGGCGCGATCTCGGTGTACAACGACCAGGGCCGCCCACCTGGTCCGTCCAACTACCTGAACCTCATCGGCCGACGCGGCCGCATGGAGGGTTTCATCACCCTCGACCACTGGGATCGGTTCCCCGAATGCATGGCCCAACTCCACGAGTGGGCCGACGAGGGTCGTCTGCAGTGGCGCGAAGAGGTGGTGCCGGGACTCGAGCAATGCGCCCGCGCGCTGAACATGTTGTTCACCGGCGAGAACACGGGGAAGGTCGTGGTGCAGGTCGGACCCGACCCGGGTCGACGGCAGGTTTAGACGTCAGCCGGAGAAGTAAGGGTTCGTCGGCTCGTTGGCGGCAGCCAAGACCTCGGCCACGGTCGGTGAGCCGTCGCGACCGGCGCGCAGCGCTCCCAACGTCGCGGCCGCGTTGTTGGCGAACACCTTTGCTTCGTCGGACGCGTCGGGATTGACCCACACGGCCACGATCAACGCCAATCGATCGATGCCGTCCTGCGGCACGACGCCGTCACGCACCGCGTAGGCGACACCCTTGGCGACACCGGCCTGCGCCGCACCCCAAGTCAGCCGCCCGTGCTCATCGCCCGCGATCGCCGACTTGTTCACGAACAATGTGTAGGGCTGCACCGGCAGACCGGGGCGCAGCACGACCACGAACGGCGTGTGTCCCGCGCTCGGGGTCGCGAGGGCGGTGGCCCACGCCGTGCCGACCGGCCCGTCGCGGAGACCCAGCACCGTGTTGATGTGGGCGGCGTCGGCACCGTCACCCACGAAGCTCTCGCCGTATTGCGGGGCCAGATCCATGTCCGTCACTCGGGCAACCGCCCGTACCGAACCAGCTTCAGCAACTCGGTGCTGTCGGTGCCGGGCCTCGTGTCGTAGGCGAGCAACGCGACATGGCGGGGTGTCGACCCCTGGATCGGTGTCACCCGGTGCAACGAGTGGCGGCCTTCGAACAACATGAGTGTTCCCGGCGTCATGGGGATGGTTTCGATCAACTCCGTCGCATCACCGGCGAGCACCCGAGCCACGTCGTCGTACCGTTCGTCGTCCGGACCGCGGACGCGTGCGGCGGCTTCGAAGTCCCCACCTCCATCACTCGACTGCAGAGCGATCGACACCACGAAGTCGGTCTGATCGAAATGCCAACCGAGCTCGTCGGTGTCGTACATCGCCGCCACGTTCAGCGCGCCAAACGGATCGGCGTAGCGATAAAGCGGGCGCCGGCCGAGCACCGCGGCGACGAACTCCATCAAGGGTTCCCATTCGTATAGGGCACGCAGCAAGGATTCGGCGGGAAACAGGTCGTAGGCCACCGCCGTCAACGCCGACCGCGAGACGTACTGTCGGGGATGATCCGTCGGGAAGGACTCGTCGGGCAGTCCCAGGTACGGCGTGCCGGGCACGTCCTCGATGATGACCGTTCGGTGCCAACCGATCGGCCTCGGCCACGATCTCGCTGAGAGCCGCGTCGCGCAGGAAGCCCGGCAGGATCGCCACTCCCTTGTCCGCCAGTCGGGCCGACGCGGATGTGATCAGGGTCGCGGCGCGATCCAGATCGTCGATCGGGTACCGATCGAGGTCCACGATCGTGGTCGGATCCGCGGCAGTCGGCAGCACGCCGGCATTCTCTCTCACCGTTCTGGCTGGTGAAAGCCGCGCTATAGCGTGAGTTTCACCTGCCAGAACAGGACGAGGGCGCCGACTCGTCAGCGGACGAGGGCGACTTTGCCGGTCACCTTGCGACCGAGCAAGGCGTCGAGCGCCTCGGCGACTTGGTCGAAGGAGTACTCCGTCGGTTCCACCGGATGGAGACGCCCGGCCGCGACGAGTCCCAAGGCGTCGTCGAGCAACCGGCGATGACCGTCCGGGTCGCGCATGGTCCACGCGCCCCAATCCACCCCGAGCACCGACCGGTTGTTCAGCAGCATCTGGTTCGCCGGCAGCTTCGGGATGTCGCCGGACGCGAACCCGACGACGAGGTACCGGCCGAACCACCGCAACGCGCGCAACGAAGACTCGGCCAAGGGCCCGCCGATCGGGTCCACGACGACGTCCACACCACCGTCGCCCAACTCGCGGGCGCGCTGCTTCACATCCTCGCTACCGGGATCGATGGCCGCCTCGGCACCGAGCGCGATGGCTGCGGCGCGCTTCTCGGGCGTGGACGCGACGGCGAACACACGCGCCCCCAGGGCGCGAGCCACATCGACGACCGCCAGTCCCACACCCCCACCGGCGCCCAGCACCAGCACGGTCTCGCCATCAGCAACCCGGCCTCGTTCGCGCAGTGCGAAGAGGGCGGTGCAGTAGCTCTGCATGAACGTTGCGCCTTGCGCGAACGACAACGCCGACGGCAGCTTCGCCGCTTGGTTCTCTCCTACCGCCACCGACTCGGCGAACCCACCCAACCCCGGCATGGCCACCACCGAGTCGCCGCGGGCGAAACGGTCCGTGCCGGCGCCCACGTCGACGACGACGCCGGCCACCTCGCTGCCCGGCGTGAACGGCACCGGCGGCTTGATCTGGTACTGACCAGCCACGAACAGCCCGTCGACGAAGTTGACGCCGGCGGCCCGGACGTCGATCAGGATCTGGTTCTCCCGCGGTGTGGGTGGGTCCTGTTCCTCGATCGCCAACATCTGGGGTGGGCCGAGCTCACGACACACGACGGCACGCATGGGAAGGCATCCTGCCAGCTCGCCGCGGGGGCAGCGATGCGGCAGTATCGGCGCATGACCTACAAGGTGATCCAGTGGAGTACGGGGAACGTCGGGCAGCTCGCGCTGCGGGGCATCATCAACCATCCTGATCTCGAGCTCGTCGGACTGCTCGTGCACTCCGAGTCGAAGGCGGGGCTCGACGCGGGCGAACTGTGCGGAATGCCGCCCACCGGCATCACGGCCACGACCGATCTGGACGCGATCCTCCAGACCGACGCCGATTGCGTGAGCTACACCGCCACCGCCGACCTTCGACCCCAGGAAGCCGTGGACGACATGGTCAAGCTCCTGGAGTCGGGCTTCAACGTCGTGTCGAGCTCGGTCGTGCCGCTCGTCTACCCGCCGGCCGCCGATCCCGGGCTGGTCGAGCCGCTCGCCGCGGCGTGCAAGGCCGGCAACGCGTCCTTCTTCACCTCGGGCATCGACCCCGGTTTCGGGAACGAGTTCTTCCCCCTGGCCCTCACCGCCATCAGCGAACGAGTCGACTCGCTCCGCGTGATGGAGGTGCTCAACTACGACACCTACGACCAACCGACGGTGTTGTTCGACACCATGGGGTTCGGCAAGCCGATCGATCACACACCGATGCTGTTGTTGCCGGGCGTGCTCACCTTTGCCTGGGGCCCCGTCGTCGCCATGATCGCCGCCGGTCTCGGTGTCGAGCTCGACGAGATCACCGAGCACTACGAGAAGTGGCCGGCCGAGCGGGACTACGAAACGGCAGCGGGCACGGTCGCCGCCGGCACCCAAGCAGGTCTGCGCTTCGAACTCGACGGCATGAAGGACGGCCGCGCCGTGATCGCCGTCGAACACGTCACCCGCATGCACGACAGCGTGGCACCCGACTGGCCCCAGCCCACGGGCGAGGGTTGCTACCGCGTGCTCATCGAGGGCCAGCCGCGCATGCGATGCAACCTCGAACTGCTGGGCGAGAACGGCGACCACAACGAGGGCGGTCTCGTCGCCACCGCGATGCGGTTGCTGAACGCCATACCCGCGGTGTGCGATGCGCCGGCAGGCATGTTGTCGATGCTCGACCTGCCGGTCGTTGCGGGCAAGCACTTGGTCAAGTGAAACGAATTCGCTCGAGGGAAGAGGGGTTCAACGGTCGTGGCTGATCTGATCGTTCTGAAGTTCGACGACACCTACGCGGCGCAGGGTGCCCTAGCGGCGGTCCGCGCCCTCGAGGAGCTCGACTATGCGTGGGTCGACGACGTCGCCGTCGTCGAACGCCACAAGTCGGGTCGCGTGTCGACCCACACGACGCACGGCTCGGTGGCCGAGGGTGCGTTCTGGGGTGGTATCGCCGGCCTCTTCGTGGGCCTGCTGTTCCCGCCGGTCGGCTTCCTCGCGCTGTGGGCCGCCGGGCTCGGCGCGGGTGCTATCACCGGCGAGGCCATCAAGGAGCACGGACTCGACAAGCAGATGCTCAACGACATCCGCAGTGAGCTCGACAAGGGAACATCGGCGTTGCTGCTGATCGGGGCCGGCGGCGATGCCGACCAGATGACCAGGGCGTTCGAGCCCTACAAGCCGGTCAAGGTGATCCGCCACCCGCTCGACGACAAGACCGTCGAGAGCCTGAAGGGTGCGCTCTCGGACGCCGAGAAGGCAGCCGACAGCTAGGCGAGGTCGACCGAGGCCAGCGCGTTGTTGACCTCGCGCACCAGCACGGCGCGCGAGCCGTAGCTGCCGATGGCGACGTACAAGCAGAACGCCCGGCCGTTGTGAGTGAAGAAACGTTGACAACCGGCCTGACCGCCGATCGTGCGTTGCATTTGCTGTGGATCGAAGTCCGACGAGCTCAACGGCCACGGGATCCCTTTGCCGGCGAACAATGCCGTATCTCCCTCGCGCGGAGGATGTTCGAGTAGCGACACGAACACTCCGCCGCGTCCCATCAACTCGACTGCGCCGCCGCCGTAGTCGCCGCGCTCGGCCGGCAACGGGAAGTTGGCCATGTGCATGATGGGCGTGACCACTTCGGTCGAGCCGAACAACGCCGACACGCCGTCGGGCAACGCAGCATCGCGGCGATAGATCTCGCCGTCCCAACCCTTCGGTGGGTCTGCCACCAATCCGAACGCTTCCAGCCGGGCCACGCGCGCTACTCCTCGTCGTCGGTTCGGGGCTCGGGATACAGACTCGGATGGCCGGGGCGTATGCCCGCGGCCAACAGGTCCTCGTCCGCTCGACCCTCGCGCTCGGTACCGGCACGGGGTCGCTTGGTGCTGCGCACCGACTCGCCTTCCAAGGCAATGCCGGCGTCGGCGGCGGCTTGACGCAAGAGATTGGCGACCTGCGACCAGTTGCCGGCCGCACCCTCGCCCACGACCTGGCCCGATGGCCCGTCGACGAGGATGAAGTACGGGCTCACCGGTACCCCGTAGTCGTCGAAGGCCTGGGACGACATCACGGTGACGTGCTCGCTGGTGGCCAGCTCGCGTACGGCTGACACGCTTTCTTCCTCAGGGCTCTTCGTCACGATCACCAGCCGGGTATCGCGTCCCGGCAAGGCGTCGGCCTCGCCCCGCCCGAACGCGCGCCAGAAGTCGCCACAAGTGCCGCATCCGCTCGACAAGAACGCGAGCAAGGTCGAATGCTCGGTGCCCACGACGCCAACGGCTTTGCCGTTGCCGGTGGGCGTGACGCCGCTGACGTCATGTCCGCCGACCGTCGCCACCTCACGCGGTTCGGCCACGCCATCGCGCGTGCGAATCTTCGGCCGCTCTGCGAGCTCGATGGTCGAGGTGACGCCGTTCCCGTTCGCCGTGGCGCCGTCCGCCTCTTCGTCGTAGATGCCGGCACCCAGCTCGTGCAGCCGGCGCAGGATCTCGGCGTGGCTCCGGAGTAGGCCCACCACCAGCACGCCGAGCACGGCGATCACCAGACCCTCGAGGATGACGAGTGTGAGCATGCGGTCTACCTCCTCAGGGCACGTTCGTCGTTCGGCACGCAATCAGCTGATTGCCGCCCCATCCGAGGTTGATCACGTACACGCACACTTGGTGTGAGCCCGACGGCGCCGGCACCGTGGCGGTGAACCCGTGGGCATTGCCGTACCCGGGATAGGCGGCGCCCACGTCGGCGCGGGTGCCATCGGCGGTGAACTCGCCGCGGAATGTGCCGTCCACGTACACGTGCACGTTGGCCGAGTCGGCCGTGTCCGGATCGATCGCCCAGCCGCTGACCTTGATCCCGCCGGCCTGTCCGACCGCCGAGTCGAGCGCGCCGTACGGGTTCCCGCCGACCACGATCATCTTGGCCCCGACGAGCTTGTTGACCCCGGTACCGAGGTTGATCCCGTACACGCTCACCTGTTGGAAGCCGATGAACGTGGGGATGCTGATGTCGAAGCCGTGCACCGGTCCGTAGCCGGGGTACGCCGACGCGACGTCCGGCCGAGAACCGTCGGCGACGAACTCGCCGGAGAACGTGTCGTCGATGTAGACGTGCACCTTGACGGGGCCGGTGGCGTCGGGATCGATCACCCAGCCCTTCATCCGTACGGTGCCGGGGCCCGGCACGATGCTGTCGACCGCGCCGAACGGGTCACCGGTCTGCACGTTGGCGGTGCGACAACCGATGATCGGGTTGCCGCCTTCGGCGTTGTTGATGGCGTACACGCACAGGTTGTGTTGCCCGGGTGCGGCCGGGACCGTGAACTCGAACCCGTGGTTCGGCCCGACGCTGGGGTACACGGAGGTCACATCCGGGCGTGAGACGTTGGCGGTGAACTCTCCCTTGAACACATTGTCGACGTAGGCGTGCACGACGATCGGATCGGTCGTGTCGGGGTCGACCGCCCAACCCTGGATGAACAAGCCACCTCCGGTCGACACGGCTTTGTCGACCGAGCCGTACGGCATACCGACGTTGACGGTGCGGCAGCCGATCTGGTTGTTGACACTGCCGGCGCCCTGGTTGATGGCGAACACGCACACGTTGTGCGTGCCACCCGCGACGGGAACGGTGATGTCGAACCCGTGGTTGTTGCCGTACCCGTACGCGGAACCGACGTCGGGCCGAAACGCATTGGCCGTGAACTCACCCTTGAACACGTTGTCGACGTAGGCATGCACCTTGAGGGGGTTGGTGGTGTCGGGATCGATCGCCCAACCGGTCAGACGGATCGAGCCTGACCCGGCCATGACTCCGTCGAGGGCGCCGAACGGCGTCGAGAGCCGCACCGTGCGACAACCGAGGAACGTGTTGTCCGACCCGGCGCCGGCGTTGATGCCCCAGACGCACACCTGCTTGACCGCGCCTCCGCCGACAGGCACCGTGAAGTCGAAGCCGTGATTGTCACCCCAACCGCGGTAGGCCACGCCGACGTCCGGCCGGTAGGTGTTGGCCGAACGCGAACCGACGTAGCCGCCGTCGACGTAGACCGCGACGTCGACCGGCGCCTGTGTGTCGAAGTCGAGTGCCCAGCCGCTGACTCGGGCGCCACCTGCCGCCTCGTCCGCGGCATCGAAGCCACCGACCACCCTGTGCAGGCAAGCTCGATCGTGGCCCGCGGTAGCGCCGTCGACCCGAACCGTCGTGGTGCACGAGCCGTCGAGGGCCCAGGGCGGCACACACGTGACGACGCGGCACACGATCGGCCCGAGGCAGCCGATGTCTTGATTGCACTGGCCGTACCGGAACATCGTGCACCCGGCCTTGCGGTTGTTGCAGTCGCCGAACGCACAACCACATCCGGTACCCGAGCACCCGCCGCCGCACAGTCCGCTGCCCCCGCAGCCGCAGCCGTTGCACGATGCGTTGCAATCCATGTAGTAGCGAGGTCCGCCGCCGCAGAACCCACTGCCGTCGACCTTCCACCAACCGCCCAACTGCGTGCCGGGCGGGCACTTGTTCTCGCCGCTGAGCGTGCAGCAGAACTCGGTGTAGCCGTCGCAGCACAGCTGCCCGCAGTCGCAGGCCGAGCCGCTGCAACTACAGATGGCGGCGTACGCGGTGGTGGGTTTGAGGGCGTAGGTGATGGGGTTCGCGGCAATAGCGCTGCCGACGACTGCCGAACGCGCGAGGAAGCCGCGCCGCCCGGTTCGTCGCGCCAACAGTCCCGAGACTCGGTCGACCAAGCGTGACGTGGGCGCCCCACCCGTCGTCATGCTGTCGAGCGCGGCGCGGGTCTTCATCGTGTTCCCGTGATGTCGAAGCTGCGAACAGCCGGCGTTCGCGGTCCGCGCTCGGCGGCGGCCAGTGCTTCGGGCAGCACCGTGAGAGCGGCGACGACGAACCAGGCGCCCAGCAGCGCGAAGCCGACGAACGCGATGCCGCGCACCGGGAAGATCCGCTCGAGCGCCGAGGAATCCAGGCGCGTCGAACAACGCCGCCACGAGCGCAACCACGGCGACGACGGCATCGATGATCACGTGCAGTCTCGTCGTGCGACCGGAGTGCTTCCCGAAGCAACCGCATGACACGGCGGGCAGCTGGGTGAGTCGCGCCGCGAGCACCGCGAAGATCGTGAACGCCGCCGCCGTGGCGAACCCGAGAACCCATCCGCCGAGCAGGAACGTGGCCAGACCCAAGGCCAGCTCGACGACACCCGACAGCAACGTGAGCAGCCGTCGACTCCGCGGGCCGCCCACGCCGAGGGCCTCCCACATCGCACGAGTGGGAGCCGGATCGCGCAGCTTGAACGCACCACCCGCGGCGAGGACGAGCGCAGCGACGGCTAGGGGGCCGGCCAGCTCGAGCATCGACCAACTCTAGACAAGCTGTCGGCGGGCGCCGGACCGGCCCCGGAACTCCGAGTCAGCGGCTGGGCGGCTCGCTCCGCAGGTCGAAGACCACCGCCACGAAGCCCGCGGCCAGCGGTTCGAGATCGTCGGAATCGTGGGCCCGATCCACGCCGAGCTCGCGGGCCGCTCGGGGAAACCAGTCCAGATAGGTGCGCAGCGCCTGCGCCGCCTCGTGCGGCCGCTCGATCCCGTCGACCATGCGGCCGACCACGCCGAGCTGCACATCGTCGAGCACCACGACGGCCGGTCCGCTCGGGCGGAAATCATGCCACCAGTCCTTCGCCCGACGGGGGCTGACGGCGACGAGCGTCGACTCGTCCCGGGCCACCTTGACCGCCCGCTCGTGGAACGCGCCGGTGTGGCGGCCTCGGTACCGCAGCAGGACGACCGACCGGTCATAGGAGCGTCGGCGCGCCGGCGAGTGCAGCATGATCCGCTCGAATGGCGCCCGCGCTCGACGCAGCACACCCATTTCGTTCGTCCCCCTCGGTCGCGGGCCCGGCGGCGGTGGTGGTGCTCCCCGGGTGCGGCCGCGGCCACGATGGGCGCGATTCGATGTCAGACGCAACTGTTGTTTTGCCGTCGCGGCTGCGCGTGGCCTCCCCGCTGAACACCCTGTTCAGGGGACCGGCGCCGGGCGGATCGGGCCGGCCCGGGCCGATCCAGGGCGGCTCCGGCGGGATGGGCCGTACGGACCCACTCGCCTCGACACGGATCGTGAGAATGCCCACTCCACCCAGGCCACCAGCGGATTCCTCGCCAGGATTGACCCTCTGTTGCATTCAAGAACCGGTCCCTCGCGTCCGACAGGAACCTCGAAGAAGAGAACCGTGAGCGGCAGAACGGTTGATCGTGGGCGGTCCACGATCGGGTGATCCACCGACTGCTGCTCGCCCGGACGGGTGACCAGCCTGTGAGTTGGTCCACCGCTCCGGCATCCGAGAGGCAGGCGAAGGACTCAGCCGTGAGCAACCAGAGCACCAACGAGGCGAGCGCCACAGAGACGGGTGACCGCATCCAGCGCGCTCGTCGGCGTCGGGCACGCGACGACACGTGGCTGGCCCAGGCGAAGCGCGGCGATGCCGACGCCTACGGCCACCTCGTGGCCGAGTGGTCGCCGGGCGCCTTCGACCGAGCGCTGCATCGTGGTGCGGACGAGCGTTCCGCGGCCGAGGCCATGTTGCGTACCTTCACGTCACTCCAAGGCCAACTCGTCGACGACGACACGAGCTTCGGCGCTCGCGTCATGGGCGCCATCGAACGCGATGTGCCGGCGCGACCCCGCTCGCTCGGCAAGGCGAACCGCGGCGCCAAGCGAGCCGCGGAGCGGTTGACGCGCGGCACCGATCCGGTTGCGCTCGGCGCCGACCCCTCGATCAGCGTGATGCTGTGGGACTCACTCGACGTACTCGGCGATCGCGCGCGTGACGTGACCGATCTGCACTGGCGTCACGCACTGGCGTCCGATGAGATCGCAGCCGCAACCGGTGAATCGATCTTCCGCGTCGACGACATCATCCGCAAGGCACCCCAAGGCCTGGCGGCCGCGCTGCGCACTCGACTGCTCTGGGCCGGCGGCAAGCCCGATCATGACGAGCTGACGCGTGACCTGAAGGCGAACAACGTCCGCCAGTTCGACTCGACGGCCGTACGAGTGATCCACGGCCATCTCCGTGGGTGCTCCGTCTGTCGGTCGCGCTCGCTCATCGCCATCCCCGCGATCGAGATCTTCGAGGCGGTGCCCCTCGTTGCCGTCCCCGCTGACGTCGAGCGGCGCGTCACGGGTACCTCGTGGGCGCCGTTCGCCGTCGGCGTCGCTGCCGCCGGCGTGCCGCGTTGCTGCGGCCGAACCAGCGTTCGCCGCACCCAGCCCGAGCCGGAACCCGAACCAACCGCATCGGTCGAGCCGGAACCGGTGGCGCCCGAGCTCCACGAGCCTGCTCCCGAACCCGAACCAGAGCCGAGCCGCAACCGGCGCTGGAGCCCGTCGCCGAAGTGGCGTCCGCACCGATCGAGACACGCGACCGCACCGCACCCGCCGGCACGGCCGTCGCCGGCACCGTTGCCGCGGCCGGAGCAGCCGCCGCCGCCTTCCTCGGCGCCAAGGGCGAAACCTCGGCGCTCGCGGCCGACGTCGCCGCACCCGTGGTCGAACCGCCCGCCGAAGTGGCACCTCCTGCGCCCGTCGCTGAACCCACCCCCATACCGACGGTCGAGCCGGTCGTGGCTCCGAACGGCGCGGACACCACCGCGATGCCACTCGCCGCGCTGGTCACCCCCGTGTCGAGCGCACCGCCGGTGCCTCCCGTCGTCGACCCACGAAGCACCGGGCCGGCCCACGAGCCGGTGGCCAGCCGAGCGACAGATCGCGGTGACTCACGTCGCAAGTGGCTCATCCCCGCCTGCATCGGCGTGGCCGCGGTCATCGTGCTCGGTCTCGTCATGGTGTTCACCCGCGGCGGAGACGACAAGAAGACTGCGATCGACGCCGGACCCGTGGTCGAGAGCTCGACCACGACCCGCGCCCCGTCGTCCACGACGTCGACCACCGCGGCACCACCGGTCACTGCGCCCGCCACGGTGCCGACGACCCAACCCGCGCCCAACACCACCGCGGGTGGCGGTGGCGGCGGCGGAGGCAGCGCCGGTGGGGGTGGTGGCGGTGGCGGTGTCGAAACCACCACGACCAAGCCGCCGGCGATCATCGCCAACGTCCAGTACTCCATGAGCCCGGGCACGATCCGGGCCGCCGACGGCGGATCGACGTTCTCGTGGACCGTCACGGCCAACGGACCGATCACCGTCGAGGTCACCGGACCGGGCGTGTCGAGCTCGTCGGCCAGCGGTTCGACGACCGTCTGCAATCCCGGCTCGTCCTGCGGGGTGGGCACGCACTACTTCTCGATCGTCGCCAAGGACAGCGACGGCCGCCAGGTAGGTGCCGGCACCGCGAAGCTCATCATCCGCGACTGATCGATCCGGGGTGACCGAGCCGGTCGACACCGGCCCGCTAGCTTCGAACGCCGTGATCCCTCGTCGGTCCCTCGGGTGAGACGCCCGCGCCCATCCGTGCTCGCCCTGATCGGCTTGGCCGTCCTCACGGCCGGTGTGGCCTGCTCGGGGACCGGCCGCGGACAGTCGAGCGACACCCCCGCGGTCACCACCACCCCGCCCACGACGACAACGGCCGGGGCCATGCGTGGACACCGTGCCCGGCATGCCGCCGGTCGTCGACCCGCACAACCTCTACAGCGAGGCGGCCGCCGACAAGATCAACCCGGCCTGGGCCGACCAGCCCCTACGCGCCTACGTACCGAACGGCTTGTCGAACGACGTCACCGTCATCGATGTCGCAACCAAACAGGTCATCGGGACGTTCCCCGCCGGGATCGAACCGCAACACGTCGTGCCGTCCTACGACGGATCGACCCTTTGGGTGCTCAACAACCAGAGCTACTCGCTGATCCCCATCGACCCGAAGACGGGCGAGCCCGGGCCCGCGCAACGCGTGGAGGACCCGTACAACCTCTACTTCACGCCGGACGGAACCGAGGCCATCGTCGTGGCCGAAGCGTTGAAACGCCTCGACTTCCGGGACGCCAAGACGATGGAGCTGCACAGTCAGCTCGAGGTTCCCGAGTGCGGCGGCATCAATCACATCGACTTCTCGATCGACGGTCGCTATCTGGTCGCGACGTGTGAGTTCTCGGGCCGCCTCGTGAAGATCGATCTCGTCGAGCGCAAGGTCGTCGGCGTC
The DNA here is from genome assembly GCA_963778895.1 of uncultured Iamiaceae bacterium. Taxonomy (GTDB): domain Bacteria; phylum Actinomycetota; class Acidimicrobiia; order Acidimicrobiales; family Acidimicrobilacustridaceae; genus CAVZVZ01. Next base: position 100,022 of record CAVZVZ010000007.1, on the reverse strand, counting down.
CTCGATTTCGGTCGCCGACACGATGCCTCAGGATGTTCGGGTCTCACCCGACGGCAAGACCTTCTACGTCGCCGAGATGATGACCGACGGGGTCATCCTGGTCGACGGCGACTCCTTCACGCAGACCGGCTTCATCCCGACCGGTATCGGTACGCATGGGCTCTACCCGAGCCGGGACGGAACGAAGCTCTACGTCATCAACCGTGGATCGCACACGATCCCGGGTGCGCCACACGGGCCGGGAACGATCTCCGTGCTCGACTTCGCGACCAACCAAATCGTCGCGACCTGGGCGGTACCCGACGGCGGGAGTCCCGACATGGGCAACCTCACACCCGACGGCCGCGAGTTGTGGCTCGGAGGCCGGTACGACAGCGAGGTCTACGTGTTCGACACCACGACCGGCCAGCTCGCAGCCCGCATACCCGTCGGCCGAGGTCCGCACGGCTTGACGGTGTGGCCCCAACCGGGCCGCTACAGCCTGGGCCACACCGGCAACATGCGCTGAGTCGTCACGACAATCGTTGGCGTTGCGCGGCCCGGGCGGCGCGACTCTCGGTCGTGCTCCACAACGCCGCCACCGCCAGTTCCTCGTCGAGGGACACCGAATCGAGTCGGGCCATGGCATCCCGCACCAACTCCGCCTTGGCGTGGGCGTAGACCTCGCGCGGTAGTCCGGCCAACCGTTCCGCACTGTCGCGCACCTCCTCGTCGAAGTCCGCGGGCGAGGTCAGTCGCCCGACCACGCCCAGCCGGACCAATTCGGACGCGGGATAGAGCTCGGCGCCGAGCAAGAGCTCCGACGCGGCGGCGTGGGTGAGCCGCATCCGCACGATCTCGAGGGCCACCGGCGGGAAGGCTGCGCCGATCGCGGTCTCGTTCAATCCGACGCGATACTCGCCGGCCACGGCGATCCGGTGATCGCACGCCAGCGCGAGAACGAGGCCACCCGCGATCGCATGGCCCTGTACGGCGGCCAGCGTCGGCTTCGGGAACGCCAACAGCTTGCGATGGGAATCCCGATACCGCTCGACCATCGCGGTGACCGCGTCGCCGGTGCGTCGCGGCGCGCGCAGGTCGAAGCCGCCACAGAAGAACGCACCGTCGGCCCGTATGACCACGGTCCGCACGGCGTCGTCGGTCGCGGCATCGTCGAGCGCATCCTCCAACGCCGTGAGCAACGCGTCGTCGAGTGCGTTGGCCGGTGGTCGAGCAAGCGTGAGCAGACGTACGCCGTGCGCCTGATCTTGCGTGCCCAGGGGTTCGTCCACGCGGCCGTGCGCTATCGGCCCGCGCAGCCCTCGTTGAGGGCGACCTGCCCCGCGGTCCGCCCGTCGGCGCACGTGAGCGCGGTGTTGTCGTGAGCGAACACACCGTCGGGGCTCTCCCAGCCCGGGCCCGACCACACATGGACCATGTAGCCGGTCACGTCCATGTACATGCTCCCGGGAAAGGCCGCGCACTGCTCCGCGGTGGCGTCGCCGTCGATGGGCAGCGGCAGGTCGATACCTGTCGGCGTGTACTGCAGGCACAGCCCCTGGTGCACGTGCCACACGTCGTTCGGTCCCGCGAATCCGTCGGGCGCAGCCGAGACGTTCATGACGTAGTACATGACCCCGACCACGGTGGATGTCGGGTCGTTGCCCGAGTACAGGTAGATGATCGGATGGTCGAGATCGAACCCATCGAGCCCGGACATCACGGTGTTGAGCGGCACCAGGTAGTGCGCGCCGGAACCGGCCGAGAACGGCCCGACCGGTCGCAACCCGGCCGCGGTCGCGGCCGCCACCGTCGGATAACGCATCGTGATCTCGCGCACGCGGCTCATCTGACCGATCAGCGTGTTCTGCGTGGCGGCGTCGAGCGGTTGGTACGGGACCGTCGGATGTGCGTGCGTCGCGGCCGTGCCGGCGGCGTGCGTATGGCCGTCGCCTGTCGCCACCGTCTCGTCGTGCGAGTGGCCCTGCGCGAGCGACGAGTTCGATCCCCATACGGCCACCGCCGGCGAACACGGCGAGCAGCACGAGCGGCGCGGTGAGCTGAACGATTCGGCGTCCGGGCGCGGCTCACCACGTGCGCCAGTCCGATAGATGAACGGGCCGACGAGAGCCAGGAGCAGACCGGCGACGACGGCGCCGGCGCCGAGCAGCAGCAGCGCGTGGCCGACGTTCGTCAGCGTGAAGAGCCCTTCACGCTGCACCAGGGTGGGATCGAGCGAGTGCTCCACGCCGTCGACGGCCATCCCGACGACCATCGCAACCGCACCTGCGATGGCGACGGCGATACCGACACGGCGCGCATCGAAGCGACCTCCCGACGTGCGCCTGGGCTGCACCGGCTCGGGATCGACCACCGGCCTTGGATGTTCCAGCACGTCCGTCATGATTCTGCCTTCCCCGAGACGGCCTGGCCCCTCCGGACGCAGCCGTCACCAGCGTGCCACGACCACGGGTCGCGCGCCGTGGTTCGCGCCCCGTGGTAAGAACCCGCGACACCCGACGAGCACAGGACGACGACATGAGCCCGGATGCCGACGCGCATCACTACGACCCGGCGCGGGTCGAGCAGAGTCTGCGACGCCGTGCACAAGGCCGCGACCAGCGGAACTGGGCTCGACGGAGCCATCGCACTGGTCGCCGACGTCACCAACGGCAACCGCGCGCTCGCGGCCGAAGCCCTGTCGACGTGTGCCCGACGGTCGTTGCAGGACGCTGACGGCTGGTTCCAGGCGGCCCGACTGCTGGAACGAGCCCTCAACTCGGACGGATTCGACGATTCGAGAGCGGGCCCGGGTAACGGTCAGCCCGACGACACGACGTCGATCGGGCACGACGTGGACGATGTCGTCCGACGAGCGCCCGATGTGGAGCTCGTAGCGGCCGGCGTCGACTCGCCACGTCGAGCGATTGCGGATCCCAATAGCGCGAAGGCGCGATCGTCGAGTGTCAACTCGACCTCGACCGTGGCGCCCGGCTCGGCCCGGACCTTGCGAAACGCCTTGAGCTCCTTCGCCGGTCGGGCCACCCGCGCGTCGACCGGCGCGACGTAGCACTGCACGACGTCCGACCCGGCGCGAGGTCCCACGTTGGTGATCGGGCACACGCACAACCACGGAGTCGCCCGACCGTGAACGTCGTCGGCGCCGCCACGTCGCCGTAGTCGAACGACGTGTACGACAAGCCGTGACCGAAGGGAAAGCGCGTTGGCACCGCGCGCGTGTCGTACCAGCGGTAGCCGACGAGCAGGCCTTCGCCGTAGCGAACCTCGCCGAACTCACCGGGAAAGTTGCCGTACGACGGATTGTCCTCGACGCGACGGGGAAACGTGGTCGGGAGTCGGCCACCCGGCTCGGCCGCGCCGGACAGCACGTCCACCATCGCGTTGGCCATCTCTTGGCCGCCGAACCACATCTGAAGGAGCGCCGGCGCCTGATCGGCCCAATCGAGAGTAACGGGCGCGCCGGTGTTCAACACGACCACCGTGCGGGGATTGGCCGCGAGCACGCGCGGTCACCAGCTCGTCCTGCTCGCCGGGTAGATCGAGGGAGGTCCGGTCGTGACCTTCGGACTCCCAGTCGTCGTTGGTCCCGACCACGACGATCGCGAGGTCGCCGCGGCCGGCGGCGGCGACCGCCCGATCGAGCAGATCGGGCGGTGACGGCACGCGACAACCGATCTTCACGCCGTGCACCACTGCCGACCCTCGACTCGAGTACTCGATCCTCACCTGCACCGGCTCGACCGGCGACCAGCTCGACATCCTGCTGGACCTCTTCGCTCCCGAACCCGAAGAAGTCGCTGCCCCGACCCGGCGGGTTGGCCACACCGTCGATCACGACATCACCGTCGAGCAACAGCCGCGCCTGGCCGGTCTGGATCAACGTGAAGGTGTGGGTACCGGTCTCGGTCGGAGTGAAGGTGCCGGTCGCGGTGAGCGAGAAGTCGTCAGCCGGCACGTTCTCGTGCGCGGCGCCGAGCAACAGCACGCGACTCGAGGCGAGCTCGCCCGCGGTGCACCACCTCACCGCCGAAGTCCGGGCCGGCGTAGAACGCCGACATCGAGACCAGGCGTGCCGTCGTCGCGGACGATCGACGCGCCCGAGAGCGGCGGCACGGTTCGATCCGTGTCACACCCCCGCTCACAGGTGATCGACGACATCATCGCCGAGACTCGACCGCAAGGCGTCGAGCGGAGTGACGCGGTAGTGCACGCTCAACGACGCCGACCCACCCCCCATGATCTGGGCGCGGTCGGCGTTCGGTCCGATCACGGCCAGCCGACGCACCGACGAGAAGTCGAGCGGCAGGATGCCGTCGTTGCGAAGCAGCACCATGGCGGACGCGGAAGCCTCGCGGGCGAGGGCACGATGTTCGGGCACGATCGTCGGATCGTTCGATGGCCTCGGCCGGGTCGTCGAGGGCGCCGAGCCGGTCGAACACCTGCAAGTAGGCGACGCGCTTGCGCGTCGACGAACCGCTCGTCGAGCTGACCGTTGCGCACGGCCTCGGCCAGTCGTTCGCCGAACGCCCGCCGTGGTCCCGGCATCTCGAGATCGGTACCGGCGGTCGCGGAGTAGACGGTGTTGGTCGCCGCGAACCAATCGGTGAGCACGAACCCCTCGAATCCCCACTCGCCCGAAGGACGTCCGCCAAGAGATCCACGTGATCGGTGCAGTACTCGCCGTTGACTCGGTTGTAGCTGGTCATCAAGCCCGAGCGTGCCGCCCTCGCGCACGGCCAACTCGAACGGCAAGAGGTAGATCTCGCGAAGCGTTCGCTCGTCGATGACCGAGCTGATCGTCATCCGCTCGAACTCGGCCTCGTTGCCGACGAAGTGCTTGACCGTGGTTGCGACGTCGCGAGATTGCACGCCTCGAATGAACGCCGCGGCAATGCGCCCGGACAGCAGCGGGTCCTCCGAGTAGCACTCGAAGTTCCGGCCCGCGAGTGGCGATCGGTGGATGTTGACCGTCGGTGCCAGCAGCACTCGGCACGCCTTCGACCGGGTTTCGTCGCCGAGCATCTGGCCGACGCGTTCGATCAGCTCGACGTCCCATGTCGCGCCGAGCGCCGAGCCGCACGGCACGCACGCCGCGGTCGCGCCGGCCGAACCGGGCACCGATGCGCCCGCGCGCGCCGTTCGGCCCGTCGGTGACGCGCACCTTGGGGATGCCGACGCGATCGATCGCGACCGTCGACCACAGGTCCTCGCCGGCGGTGAGCGATGCCTTCTCGTCGAGCGTGAGGCTGGCGACGAGCGCCTCGATGTCAGTGGCGGCCCGTGGTCATGGTGCTGTCATCCTCCGTGTGAGCTTGGTGTAGCGGCCGCCGACGAGCCACTCCGCCACGAACAACGAACCGTCCGGCGCCGACTGCCACCGCGTGCGGGCTGTTGAATCGTTCGGTTCGGAGCTCGTGACTGCGAACCACGTTGTCGTCGGAGTCGAGCGAATTCGGCCAACCGGGCTCGCTCACCACCGCACTGTTGTCGCCGACGTACTCGACGAGCTGGTCGCGGGCATCGAAGATGGCCAGCCGCGCGTTGAGCTCGGCCACGACGAGCGAGTCGCCCCAACACGCGAAGGAGCTCGGGCTCGTGAGCACGCCCTCGCCGAACGAACGCACGAAGGTGTCGTCGATGTCGAACACCTGCACACGCGCGTTGCCGCGGTCGGCTACGTACACCTCGCGTCTCGCACCGCGACGATCGACGAAGACCGCGTGCGGACAATCGAAACGACCGGCACCCTCCGTGCCGTCGATCTCGCCGAGCAGCCGACCACCGGCGTCATACCGGTGGACGATCCCGCTGCCGTATCCGTCTGCGACCCAGATGTCGCCGCTCGCCGCCGTCGATCTCGCTCGTCCACCGCCACCGACGTGGGCAGGTGGGACGCTCCGTCCGGCAGAGGTGGCCGGGTGATCTCCTGGAGGACCTCACCATCCGAGGGTCAGCAACACGGCGCGACCCTCCCCGCCTGCGATCTCCAGGCCGTGACCGAGATTCCCGCCCGCCTGACGGTGAATGCACATGCCCGGATCGGCAACCCACACCCGTTCCTCGCCATCGACGCGGACAAGCGTGATCTGGTGCCCCTCGAACAACGGTGTCTCGACACACGACGGCCACGTGACCCTCGCGGTCGAACACCACGAGTTGCCGGGCATGGAAGCCGACGACCGAGCCGGCCGCCGTCACCGCCACGCCATGATGCGCCCACGCGTCAGCCGCGTCCGGGACCTCGTCGAGGTACGCCCAATCGCTGTGCCACTCCCACCGCGGCTCTACCGGCGCGTCTTGGCCCATGGGCGCATCTTGGCACCTGGCCGGGCTTCAGGACTCGGTCGACTGACGACGCGAGGATCTCGCGGCGGTCGAACCAGACCGTGTTCGCGATGGCCGACGCGACCAACACCTGACCGACGAGGAACAGGTAGAGCAACGCGACGAGGGCGATGCCGAGCGTTCCGTAGAGTGCGGACGCTCGCTCGATCTTCGTTGGGAAGTACACGAGCGTGGCGATGTGCAATGCGCCGAGACCAACGCCACCCAGACAGTGCTCCCGGGTGCGAGGTCGAGCAGGCTCGTCGTTCGGCGCGGCAGCACCCACGACAAGCCGAGCAGCGCGACCGCGTCGATGAACGCGTTCAGCACCTCGCGTCGAGGGTCAGCACGATCCCGAACGGCTCAGCCACTGCCGAAACGCGACCGCGGCCAGGATGACCAGCACGCCCGGGAGGAACCGGCCGAGCACGGCCCAGCGACTCCTGCCGCTCTTGACGGAGACTCCCCACGCCGTCGCGAACACCAATTGCAGCGCCTTGACGAGACCCGGACGCGGCAAGGAGAACCGCGAAGCCACCGAACACCACCAGCTGTAGACGTCCGTCCCTCGCGCTGCTGCCCGTGTTCGAGACCGTCGATGCGATCACGTCGCTGAACCGCATGGTGCTTTGACCCTGCTGCTGCAGATCCGTGCCAGACGACGAGGCGTAGCCGAGAACGCCCACGACGAGCACCAAGCAGCGGCAGGATGAACACGAAGACGCGATACGCGAGATGACCGGCGAGCACACTCGCGTTGGTACCGGTCCAGCGCCGGACGAACTCGTAGGGCAGCGCCAACCAGGGCCAACGCTCGAGAGAGTCGCTTCCATCGATCGTTGGCAACCTCCGCCGCGGCGGTGGCGCGATCACGGAGCGTCGGGTGCGCTTCGTCCTCGCTGCCCGCGTCAGCCTCCGTCGCCACGCCTGACCTCCATGTCTTCACGAACGTACGGTCACCTGGCCAGCCGTCGGTTCATCCGTTGTGGGTGATGCTTGCCCGACGGGCGCCGTCTAGGGTGTCATCCCGGAGTTGAGGAGCGCGTTCGCAATCCGATGAACGCGCCAGCGACGTAAGGGAGTTGGGCAATGGTCCTGGCAGACAACTGGACATTCGGAGATGCCATTCTCGTGGCGCTCTGGGTCTTCTTCTTGATCATCTGGATTTGGATTCTCATCGCGATCATCAGCGACCTGTTCCGGGACCACACCGTGAGCGCATGGGCCAAGGCGCTCTGGATCATCGCCTTGGTGATCGTGCCGTTCCTGACGGCGCTGGTCTACATCATCGCCCGTGGCCACGGCATGGCGGAACGCAACATGAAACAGGCGCAACAAGCGCAGCAACAGATGGACGACTACATCAAGCAAACCGCCGGTGAGTCGAACGTCGGTGATCAGCTACACAAGCTGGACGAGCTGCGCAGCAAGGGCTCGATCAGCCAGGAAGAGTTCGACACCGCGAAGGCGAAGCTTCTCAGCGCCTGAGGGAACGAGACGCGTCCGGTAGCAAGAACCGCGCCGCACGCTCGAGCGAGGTCTGTACCTCGCCGATCGTGCGGCGTTCGTTCGTCCATTCGACGAGTTCGTGATACCAGAGCGCGCCCACGAGGGCGAGCACCTGCTCACGTGTCTCGTCGTCGAGCTCCGGAGGATCGAACGTCGCGAACACCACCGGGCCCATCTCCCGGTAACAGGCGCTGGCGTTCGGATCCGGCGAGTTCGCCACGAAGATCAACACCGACGCGAACGTCGGGTGACGTTGATAGGCGCGAAGCGCCCGGCGGAAGATGGCCACCAGTTGGTCGGCCGCCGAGCCGCGCGCCGGCGCATCGGCGGTGATCTTCTGCTCGAGGCCGCGAGTCCACTCGACGAGGGCCGCGGCGAGCACGTGGTCCTTGGAGGAGAAGTACCGGTAGATGGTGCCGAGCGCGACGTTCGATCGGTCGGCGATCTCCTTCATCTGCATGTCTTCGTCGGCCCCGTCGAGAATCAGCTCGAGCACCGCGTCGAGCACTCGCTGGCGCCGCGCGAGTTGGGTCGACGACATCGTCTCGACGGGCTGGGGCGACGACGTCCTCGCGGACCGCCGTGAGTGCGGTGCGTCGTGGCGCGGTCATGTGTCGAGCTTCAACACGCGCGCCGCGTTCTCGCGCAGGAACTTGGGCCACACCTCGTCCTTGAGCGGCACGTCGCGCATCTCGGTCATGATCCGCTCGAGCGACAGACCCATCGGGAAGTAGCCGGCGTACATGATCTTGTCGGCGCCCCGCGTGTTGGCGTAATCGAGGATCGCCTTCGGGTAGTACTTCGGCGCGAACGCGCTGGTCGAGTAATAGAGGTTCGGCCATTTCAGCATGAGCTTCACCGCCAGCTCCGCCCACGGCTCGCAGCCGTGACGGGTCACGAACACGAGGTCCGGGAAGTCGTACATGACCTCGTCGATCAGCTCGACGTGCTGGCACGCGAACTTCAGGCGAGGCCCGGGAATGCCGGCGCACACGAAGACCGGGATGTCGAGCTCGACGCACTTGGCGTAGATCGGGTACATGCGCTTGTCGTTGATCGGCACCTGCGGGTGATAACCCGCCGGGAACATCCCGACAGCTCGCGCGCCGAACTTCTCGTAGTCGCGCACGATCTTTCGGACCGCGTCCATGCCTTCGTTCGGGTCGGCCTGGGTCGACGCGATGAATCGGTCCGGATGGTCGTGAAGGGCCCGTTGGCTCAGCTCGTCGGCGGCTCCGATCATGCCGCGCTCGATGCCCCACTTGTCCATCTCGTGCAACGTCACGCTCAACGGGTCGCCGGCGTTGCGAAGCTCCTTCTCGGGAACGTTCTTGAACATGTACTCGACCGGGAACTCGAAGTCCTCCTTCGACTCCCGATCGTTGGTCTGGCGGGTGATGAAGGCGTAGACGGCCTTCATGTCCGCGTGGGGGAAGCCGATCATGGTGTCGATCGCGCCGATGCCGTCCGGCATGGTCATGAGTTGCTCTTTCGGTCTCGTCGGTTGATTTCGGCGTCAGGTGTGCAGCCGCACCGGAAGATGCTTGATGCCGTTGATGAAGTTCGATCGGAGGCGATCCGGTGCGCCGAGCTGCTCGACCTGTGGCGCCCGCCGCACCAGCTCCTCGAACAGCACTTTCATCTCCATGCGGGCCAGGTTGGCTCCCAGGCAGAAGTGAGGCCCGCCACCGCCGAACGCGATGTGCGGGTTCGGGTCCCGCGTGATGTCGAAGCGGTACGGATCTTCGAACACCTTCTCGTCGCGGTTGGCCGAGATGTACCAGAGCGTGATCTTGTCGCCCGCCTTCATCTGCGTGGCCCTTGTAATCGATGTCGCGCGTGATGTTCCGTCGGAAGTACATGACGGGGCTGGCCCACCGCAGGATCTCCTCGACGGCCAGCTCGACACGGGCCGGGTCCTCGACGAGCATGCCGTACTGGTCGGGGTGCTCGAGCAGCGCGTGCATCCCGTGCGACATCGCGTTCCGCGTCGTCTCGTTGCCGGCCACCGCGAGCAGCAGGAAGAACAAGTTGAAGTCCATCTCCGACAGCTGGTCGCCGTCGACCTCGCTGTGGATCAACGTGCTCACGATGTCGTCGCGGGGGTTCTCCCGTCGATCGTTCGCGAGCTCCTGGGCATACATGAACATCTCGACCTGCGCCTCCATCACGCTCTCTTCGGAGACGGCGTATTCAGGGTCCTCGCTACCGATCATGCGATTCGACCAGTCGAACAGCCGGTGACGGTCTTCGGACGGCACACCCAGGAACTCGGCGATGGCCTCGAGCGGGAGCTCGGCGGCGACCTCGACCACGAAGTCGCATTCACCGCCTTTGTCGAGGACGCGGTCGATGATCACGCCGCTCTGCTCGCGCATGTGATCCTCGAGCGATCGGATCACCCTCGGCGTGAATCCTCGATTCACCAACTTCCGGTACCGGGTGTGATCCGGCGGATCCATCGTGAGCATGAGGTTGCCCGCACCACCGAATTGCTCGGCGCGCTCCTTGCCGGCCTCGTCGAGCTCCTCGATCACCACCACACCGCCACGCGCTTGGTCGGACGACGCCGTTTCCCAGTCGCGGTTGAGGGCCGTGATGTCCTCGTGGGTCGTGATCACCCAGAAGCCCGGGCCGTCCGGTTCGTCGTGATGGTGGATCGGTGCGTGCTCGCGCAGGTACGCGAACCACTCGTCAGGAACGCCGCCGGTGAAGACGTCGCGGCTCAAGAGGTCGATTTCGGCCAGTTCCATGTGCAGTCCTCCGAGGTGAAACCGGGTTCTATTCTGGCCCATCGCGCCGGCAGGAGGCGAAACCGCGTCAACAAGCCGTAAAGGCCAGGCGGGCCCGCGTAGATAAGGCGTAAGGACCCTTCTCGGTGCATGGCCCTCGGGCTAGACCTGTCCCATGGAGAGGAATCCGGTCGACTCACCAGCCGGGGCGGCAATCGGAGCGGGCGTCACGATCATGGCGGCACTCGCGCTGGTGCCACTTCGCGATGTGGTCGACAACGCCAACATCGCGCTCGCACTCGTGCTTGTCATCGTTCTCTGTGGATTCTTCGGCGGGCGATGGACCGGTGCCGGTGCAGCCGTCGGGGCCGCGCTCGGATTCGACTTCTTCCACACACAGCCCTATCTCGAGCTGCGTATCAAGTCATCGGACGATGTCGTCACCACGCTCCTGTTGCTCGCGATCGGTCTGGTCGTCGGGCAAGTCGCCGTGCTCGCCCACAAGCGCAAGCGAGTTGCCATCGACAGACACACCGACGTCGAGCGGGTGTGGCGGGTGGCGGAGCTCGCCGCGCGGGGCGCTGACCCCGACGACATCATCTCGGCCGTTCGAGCCGAGCTCCTGTCGCTGCTCCGGCTGACCGATTGCACGTTTCGAACGGACGCGCTCCCGGGTGTGCCGGTGATGGCCGCGCAAGGCACGATCCCGAATACCGAGCTTCGCTACAGCAACGGTGGATTCGAGCTTCCGAGAGGTGGGGTGGCGCTTCCCGTGCACCTCGGTGACCGCTCGTTCGGCTATCTCGTGTGCACGCCGCTGCCGGACGTGGGCGTCCCCAGCGACCAACGCCATGTCGCCATCGTCCTCGCTGATCAGCTCGCTTTGGCGCTCGCCGCTCGGTCAAGGCCGAGCGCGACGTCGTAGACACCGCAATAACCCAGGAGGAACCGTGGCAGACCTGCTCTTCATCGCCATCACGATCGCGTTCTTCGCGCTGGCCGCTGGCTTCGTGAAGATCTGCGACCACATCATCGGGCCGGACTCGGATCACGATCTCGCCGTCGACGACGAGCCGGCGACTCTCGAGGACGTGGCGCCATGACCGCAGACAACATCATCGGTCTCGTGATCGCTCTGCTGGTCGCGGTGTATCTCGTGGCCGCGCTCGTCTCACCCGAGAGGTTCTGACATGACGGTCGCGAACTGGATACAACTGATCTCGCTGATCGTCGCACTCGTCATCGGCACGCGATTGCTCGGGCCGTATCTGGCCGCGGTCTTCGGTGGCGGCGAGGCCCCCGGTGATCGGTTCTTCGGTCCGATCGAGCGGTTCGTCTATCGACTCAGCGGCGTGAACCCCAAGCGCGAACAGCGCTGGAACATCTACGCCCTCAGCCTGCTGGCCTTCAGCGCCATCTCGGTGCTCGGCCTGTACCTGTTGCAACGGGTCCAAGAGTGGCTGCCGTTGAACCCGACGGGCGCGGTCAACGTTCCGCAAGCCCTCTCGTGGAACACCGCGACCAGCTTCATCACCAACACGAACTGGCAGAACTACTCCGGTGAATCGACGATGAGCCATCTCACGCAGATGGCCGGACTCACCGTTCAGAACTTCGTATCGGCGGCGGTTGGCCTGGCCGTCGTGGTCGCGCTGATTCGCGGACTCATCCGCCGCCGCGGCGGGACGATCGGCAACTTCTGGGTCGACCTCACCCGAGCCACGTTCCGCGTGCTCATGCCGCTCACGATCGTCTTCGCCGTGGTGCTGATGAGCCAAGGCGTCGTGCAGAACTTCCACGGATTCACCATCGGCTACCACGGTCGAGGGCGCGAACCAGGCCGTTCCCGGCGGTCCGATCGCGAGTCAAGAGGCCATCAAGGAGCTCGGCACCAACGGTGGCGGGCCCTACAACGCCAACTCCTCCCATCCCTTCGAGAACCCCAACGGGTTCACGAACTGGATGGAGATCTTCACGTTGTTGCTCATTCCCTTCGCACTCACCTACGCGTACGGCCGACTGGTCGGCGATCAGAAACAGGGCTGGGTGATCTTCGCGGCCATGTTCGTCCTCTGGATCTCCGCGGCCGGCCTCGCCATGTGGTGGGAGACAGCCGGCAACCCGAACCTGACCGCGGTGGGCGCGACCCAACAAGTGACGTCCGATCAATCGGGCGGGAACTTCGAAGGCAAGGAGATCCGGTTCGGTCCCGATCGCATCGGGTCTGTTCGCCGCCTCGACCACCGGCACGTCCACGGGGTCGGTCAACTCGATGCACGACAGCTACACCCCCCGCGGCGGCGCGGTTCCGCTGGTGAACATCATGCTCGGCGAGGTGAGCCCGGGAGGGGTCGGCTCAGGGCTGTACGGCATGCTGATCTTCGTCCTACTCGCGGTGTTCATCGCCGGTTTGATGGTCGGCCGAACGCCCGAGTACCTCGGTAAGAAGATCCAAGCACCCGAGATGAAGCTCGTGGTGCTCTACATCCTGGCGGTGCCGATCGCGATCCTCGGCGTTCGCGGGAGCGTCCGTCGTCATCCCAGCTGCCGTCGGATCCACGCTCAACCCGGGACCCCATGGGTTGACCGAGATCACCTATGCGTTCACATCGCAGGCCAACAACAACGGGTCGGCCTTCGCCGGGCTCACCGGCAACACCGATTGGTACAACGTGACGGGCGGTCTGGCCATGTTGGTCGGCCGGTTCCTGCTCATCGTCCCCGCCTTGGCCATCGCCGGCTCGCTGGTCCGCAAGCAACCCGTGCCCGCGTCGGCGGGAACGTTCCCGACCGGAACCCCGCTGTTCGCCGGCCTGCTCGTCGGCGTCGTGCTGATCGTCGTCGGTCTGACCTACTTCCCCGTTCTTGCGCTCGGCCCCATCGTCGAGCAGCTGGGCATCTGAGGAGCCTGAAATGAGCACCGAATTGGAAACGGCGGACCCTGCACCCGCACCTCACACCAGCGATCCGCTCAAGAAGGAGAAGCGATCGCTGTTCGATCCACAGATCGTCCGACGGGCGAGCGTCGACGCGTCTCATCAAGCTCGACCCGCAGGAAGATGGCCAGGAACCCGGTCATGTTCGTCGTCGAGGTCGGCAGCGTCGTCACCACGTTCATCTTCTTCCGGGACCTCGATGTCGTCCACGGCCCACGAGAACGTCTTCGCCGGACTGGTCGCGGCGTGGCTCTGGTTCACCGTCTTGTTCGCCAACCTCGCCGAGGCCATGGCCGAGGGCCGAGGCAAAGCCCAAGCCGACTCGCTCCGCAAGGCGCGCTCGGACACCGTGGCCTTGGTGCGACGCGAAGGTGGCGCGCTCGAACAAGTACCCAGCCCCCAGCTCCAGGTCGGCGACGAATGCATCGTCGCGGCCGGTGAGCTCATCCCCGGTGACGGTGAGGTGATCGACGGCATCGCCAGCGTCGACGAGTCGGCGATCACCGGCGAGTCTGCACCCGTCATCCGTGAGTCGGGCGGCGACCGCTCCGCCGTCACCGGGGGCACTCGGGTCCTGTCCGATCAGATCGTCGTTCGGATCACCGCCAAGCCCGGTGAGACGTTCCTCGACCGCATGATCGCGCTGGTCGAAGGTGCAAACCGGCAGAAGACACCGAACGAGATCGCGCTCAACATCCTTCTCGCCGGGCTGACGCTCATCTTCCTGCTCGCCGTCGTCACGCTGCAGCCGTTCGCCATCTACTCCGGTGGCGAACAGTCGCTGATCGTGCTCGTCGCGCTGCTGGTCTGCCTGATCCCCACGACCATCGGCGGGTTGCTCTCCGCCATCGGCATCGCGGGCATGGACCGGCTCGTGCAACGCAACGTGCTGGCCATGAGCGGCCGCGCCGTCGAGGCGGCGGGCGACTGCTCGACGCTGTTGCTCGACAAGACGGGAACGATCACGCTCGGCAACCGCCAGGCGGCGGCATTCATCACGATGCCCGGCGTCACCGAAGCCGAGCTCGCCGACGCCGCCCAGCTCTCGAGCCTGGCCGACGAGACGCCCGAAGGACGCTCGATCGTGGTGCTGGCCAAAGAGAAGTACGGACTGCGCGAGCGCGACCTGCAGGGCGCCACGCTCGTGGCGTTCACCGCACAGACCCGCATGAGCGGTGTCGACACCGCTGATGGCCGCGTCATCCGCAAGGGTGCGGTCGACTCGGTCATCAACTACGTGCGAGAAGCAGGGCGGCACCGTGCCACCCGAACTCGAGATCGAGGCCAACGCCATCGCAGGCCAGGGCGGCACGCCCCTCGCCGTGGTCGAAGGTACGCGGGCCTTGGGCGTGATCCAGCTGAAGGACGTGGTCAAGCACGGCATGCGTGAACGCTTCGACGAGCTGCGGCGCATCGGCATCCGGACCGTGATGATCACCGGCGACAACCCGCTCACGGCCAAGGCCATCGCCGACGAGGCCGGCGTCGACGACTTCCTCGCCGAGGCCACACCCGAGGACAAGCTCGCGCTGATCAAACGCGAGCAGCACGGTGGATACCTGGTCGCCATGACCGGTGACGGCACCAACGATGCGCCCGCGCTCGCGCAAGCAGATGTGGGTGTCGCCATGAACACCGGCACTCAGGCCGCCAAGGAAGCCGGCAACATGGTCGACCTCGATTCGAACCCGACCAAGCTCATCGAGATCGTCGAGATCGGTAAGCAGCTCCTCATCACTCGCGGCTCGCTCACCACCTTCTCGATCGCCAACGACGTAGCCAAGTACTTCGCCATCATCCCGGCCATGTTCGTGGGCGTGTTCCCGGCGCTCGACACGCTCAACATCATGAAGTTGGCCACGCCGCAATCGGCGATCCTCTCGGCGGTGATCTTCAACGCGCTGATCATCGTCGGGCTGATTCCGTTGGCGCTTCGGGGGGTCAAGTTCCGCGCCGAGGGTGCCGCCGCCGTCCTGCGCCGCAACATCCTGATCTACGGCGTCGGCGGCATCATCGCCCCCTTCGTCGGCATCAAGCTCATCGATCTGATCATCACCGCATTGGGAGTGAAATGATGCGCCGTCAACTGCTGCCCGCTCTTCGCATCTTCGCCGTGATCACGGTCATCTGCGGTCTCGTCTACCCGGTCTTCATGACCGGGGTGGCGCTCGGGCTGTTCAACGACAAGGCCAACGGGTCGCTCGTGAAGGAGAACGGTCAGGTCGTCGGCTCGTCGCTGCTCGGCCAGTCGTTCACCGAGGACAAGTACTTCCAGACCCGCCCGTCCGCCGCGGGGGCCCTGGCATCAGGGTCACTCGATGACAACGGCCAGCCTGCCGACCCTTCCGACTACTCGGCCGCGAACAGCGGCGGATCGAACTTCGGTCCGACGAACCAGGACTTCCTGTACGGCACCGCCGACGATCCGGCAACCCCGGACACCGACGAAACCGCCGACGGTGTGCAACAACGCGTCGACGCCTACCGCGAGGCCAACGGGCTTGCCGCTGATGTGGCGGTCCCTGTCGACGCCGTCACCTCGTCCGCATCCGGGCTCGACCCGATGATCTCGGTCGCCAACGCCAAGATCCAAGCGGTACGCGTCGCCGGAGTGCGCGGGCTGCCGGTGAGCCAGGTGCTCGACCTCGTCGATCAGCACACCGAGAGCGCCTCGCTCGGGTTCCTCGGTGAGAAGGGCGTCAACGTGCTCTCGTTGAATCTGGCACTCGACCAGCTCTCTGACGGCGGTTCGTAGACTCTCGACCATGGCGCGCGGTCACCTTCGTATCTACCTCGGTGCCGCGCCCGGCGTCGGCAAGACCTTCGCCATGCTCAACGAGGGCTGGCGTCGCCGCGACCGAGGTACCGACGTGATCGTCGGCTACGTCGAGACGCACGGCCGGCCGAGTACCGCCGAACAGCTCCGCGATCTGCCGGTGGTTCCCCGTCGCAAGATCACCTATCGCGACGCCGAGTTCGAAGAGATGGACATCGACGCCATCCTCGAGCTGCACCCGGCGGTTGCGCTCGTCGACGAGCTCGCCCACACGAACGTGCCTGGGTCCCGCAATGGCAAACGGTGGCAGGACGTCGAAGAGCTGCTCGACGCCGGCATCGACGTGATCACCTCACTGAACATCCAGCACCTCGAGTCGGTGAACGACGTCGTCGAGGAGATCACGGGGGTCAAGCAACGCGAGACGATCCCCGACGAGGTCGTGCGCAAAGCGGACCAGATCGAGCTGGTCGACATGACGCCCGAGGCGCTGCGCCGGCGCATGGCCCACGGCAACATCTACAAACCCGAGAAGGTCGACGCCGCGCTGGCCAACTACTTCCGGGTCGGCAACCTGGCTGCGCTCCGCGAGATCGCGCTGCTGTGGGTTGCCGATCAAGTCGATGAAGCCCTCGAGCAATATCGCGCCACGCACGGGATCTCCGAGCAATGGGAGACCCGCGAGCGGGTCGTCGTGGCCGTGACCGGCGCGCCGAGCGGTGAGCAACTCATCCGCCGGGCGGCTCGCATGGCGCAGCGCTCGCACGGCGAACTGCTCGGGGTGCACGTGCAATCCGGGGACGGTCTGTCGGGACCGCCCAGCGAACTGTTGGCTCGGCATCGTCAGCTTCTCGCCGACCTCGGCGGTGAGTACCACGAGGTCGTCGGCAGCGGAGGTGGCCGAGGCTCTCACCCAGTTCGCGCGCAGCGAGAACGCGACGCAGCTGGTGATGGGCGCGACCCGACGCTCGCGATTGAACGAGCTGACGCAGGGCTCGGTCATCAACCGGGTGCTGCGCGACTCGGGTCCCATCGACGTTCACGTCATCAGCTACGACGCCGACGAGGACTCGCCCCAACGACGTCTCCCGATGAAGCGACGCCTCCCGACGCTCAACAGGCGCCGGCGGGTCGCCGGCTGGGTGATCGGCCTCGTCGGCGCACCTCTGCTCACCTTCGTGTTGCATCACCTACGCACGCATCTCACGCTACCCGCCGACATGGTGCTGTACCTGTTGCTGGTCATCATCGTCGCCGCCGTCGGCGGGCGTCTGCCCGCGTTGGTCACTGCGGCGGCCGCCTCGTTGTTGGTGAACTGGTACTTCACCCCGCCCTTCTACACGTTCACCATCACCGAGACGTCCAACGTCGTTGCCATCATCGTGTTCTTCGCAGTCGCGATCATCGTGGGCCAACTGGTCAGCGTCGTCGTTCGCCGTTCCGCCGACGCGCTGCGAGCGCGGGCCGAAGCCGAGGCCCTGGCGCGCGTCGCCGGTGGCCTGGTCGGCGAACCCAACTCGCTCGATGGGTTGCTGGCTCACCTGCGATCGACGTTCGGGCTCGATGCCGCCGCCGTACTGCGACGAGAAGCCGATGGGTGGCATGTCGACTCGAGCAGCGGTTCACCGATCCCCACTAGTCCCGATGGCTACGAGAAGCTCGACCTGGTCGATGACGCTCAGCTCGTGCTCGTGGGCCCTGGGTTGCCGGCGGAGGACCGGCGAGTCCTCCAGGTGTTCGTCGCCCAACTCGACGCCGCCCTGGCTCATCGCAGCCTGGCCGCACAGGCTGCGTCGGCCAGCGCCTTGGCCGAGGCCGACTATCTGCGTACGGCCATCTTGCGGGCGGTGTCGCACGACCTGCGCACCCCGCTGTCGTCGATCAAGGCCGCGGCGACGAGCCTGCTCGAACAAGACGTCGAATGGTCGAGCGACGACCGGCTGGACTTCCTCTACACGATCGACGAAGAGACGGACCGTCTGAACCGACTGGTCGGCAACCTGCTCGACATGAGTCGCCTGGAAGCAGGTGCAGTTCGCGCCCAGATCCAATCGGTGGGTCTCGAAGAGGTCGTGCCCCTCGCGCTCGCCGGCCTGGCGTCGCGCAATCGCCTGGAGCTCACGGTTCCTGAAACACTCCCCCAGGTGCTCGCCGATCCCGCCTTGCTCGAACGGGCACTCGCCAATCTGGTCACCAACGCGCTGCGGTATTCGCCGCCCACTCAGCCGGTGCGCCTCGAGGCCGGTGCGTTCGGCGCCCACATCGACCTGCGCGTGATCGACTCGGGTCCCGGAGTGCCGGCGATCATGCGCGACCGGATCTTCGAGCCGTTCCAGCGCCTCGGCGACACCGGCACCGACACCGGCGTCGGGCTCGGACTCGCGGTGGCCCGTGGCTTCGTGCGCGCAATGGGTGGCGAGCTGGAGCTGGACGACACACCGGGCGGCGGCCTGACCGCCACCATCTCGCTTCCGTGCGCAGGCACAGGCAACGGGTCCGGGTCGCCATGACTCGTGTGCTGGTGGTCGACGACGAGGCCCAGATCCGTCGGGCGTTGGCCACCAACCTGCGCGCGCGTGGCTACGAGGTCGACCAGGCCGCGACTGGGGAGCAAGCGCTCACGCTCGCCGCCGATCGGCACCCGGACGCGGTGATCCTCGACATCGGTCTCCCGGGTGTCGACGGCATCGAGGTGGTGCGCGGACTTCGCGGCTGGTCGTCGGTGCCGATCATCATGCTGACGGTCCGCGAGGACGACACCGACAAGATCGAAGCTCTCGACGCCGGCGCCGACGACTACGTCACCAAGCCGTTCTCGATGGGCGAGTTGCTGGCACGTCTTCGCGCGGCTCTGCGACGCGGTACGCCACAGGACGAGGTCGCGGTGGTGACAACGCCCGACTTCACCATCGACCTCGCGGCGAAGCGCATCGAACGAAACGGCGACGACGTGCACCTCACGCCGCTCGAGTGGGGCATCGTCGAAGTATTGGTGAAACACCCCGGGAAGCTCGTGGGTCAGCGCCAGCTGCTCCAAGAGGTGTGGGGGCCCCAGTACGAGAGCGAGACGAACTACCTGCGTCTCTACCTGGCGCAGATCCGCCGCAAGCTCGAGCCGAACCCATCCCAGCCGCGATACTTCCTCACCGAACCAGGTATGGGCTACCGCTTCGAAGGTTGAACCCAACACCTTCTTGAAGGGGTCATACTCCTCCCTGACTTACGTGGCGGACGAGGAGGATGACGGGATGAAGAAGTGGGGACCGTTGGTGATCCTGGGTCTGGCCCAGTTCCTGATGGTCCTCGACCAGGCCGTCATGAACGTGTCGATCAGCCAGCTGACGGTGGACTTCGACACGACGGTCACGGTCATCCAGGCCGTCATCACCTTCTACTCGCTGGTCATGGCCATGCTCATGATCACCGGAGGGAAGTTGGGTGACCGCTTCGGGCGTCGCCGGGCGTTCATCGTGGGGCTGGTCATCTACGCATGCGGTTCGGCCCTCACCGCGGCATCGTGGTCCGTCGCTTCATTGGCGATCGGTTGGTCGGTACTCGAGGGCATCGGCGCCGCCTTGGTGTTGCCTGCACTCGCCGCGCTGATCGCCGGGAACTACTCGGGCAAGGACCGAGTAGTTGCCTACGCCGTCATCGGCGGCGTCGCCGGCGCGGGCATCGCCGTCGGCCCGATCCTCGGCGGGTGGGTCACCACGGAGTTCACGTGGCGCTACGTCTTCGTGGGTGAGGTCGTGCTCGTCGGCGCGATCCTCGCGATGGTCAAGCTCCTCGTCGATGCGCCGCTGCCGGGTCGCAAGCCCGAGATCGACTGGCTGGGCTCCGTGCTCTCATCCCTCGGGCTCGGTCTGATCGTGCTCGGGGTGTTGCAGGCCAGCACCTGGGGTTGGATCCAGCCGAAGAACTCGCCGGTCGAGCCGTTCGGCTTCTCGCTGACCCCCTTCGTCGTCCTCGCGGGCGGCGTGGTGCTCTGGTTCTTCGTGCTGTGGCAGCACCACCGCGAAGCCGTCGGGCGCGATCCACTGGTTCACCTCGCTCTCTTGAAGATCTCTGCACTGCGATCAGGGCTCGAGATGTTCCTCTCGCAGAACTTGATCTTGATGGGAGTGTTCTTCGCGATTCCGCTCTACCTGCAGCTCGTGCAAGGTCTCGACGCTCTCGACACCGGCATCAAGATGCTTCCCGTCTCGGTCACCATGTTCATCACCTCGATGGCGGGGTCGGCCCTCGCCGCTCGCTTCGCGCCGCGACGCATCATCCGAGCCGGGCTGCTCGTGCTCGTCGTCGCGATCGGAATGTTGCTCACCAACATCAAGCCCGACCTCGAGTCCGTGCCCTTCGCGATCGCCATGGGCCTGCTCGGCGTGGGTTTGGGCCTCATGGCGTCTCAACTGGGGAACGTGGCGCAGTCGGCGGTCGGCGACAACGACCGTGGCGAAGCGGGCGGGCTGCAGTACACCTCGCAGCAGCTCGGCTCGGCGCTCGGTGTCGCGCTGATCGGGGCGGTCGTGCTCACCGGCCTCACGAGCACGTTCGTCCAGAAGATCGACGACGACCCACGCGTGAGCGAGGACATCGAGCAGGCGGTCAGCGTCGAGGTCGCGAACGGTGTGAGCTTCGTGTCGTCCGACGCGGTGCGTCAGGCCGCGGGAGACAATGGTGTCGATCCCGCGTCGACCGACGCCCTGGTCCAGGACTACGAGGAGGCGCAGCTGGTCGCCCTGAAGGCTGGCCTGTTGATCGCGGGATTCATAGCGGTCGCCGCTCTCTTCTTCACGGGCGGTCTGCCGAACCATCGCCCCGACGAGGAGAGCGTTCCCGAGTCCGAAGTCAGCTCGCCGTGACTCGCAGCTCGATCAGGCGCATGGGAACGATCGCCACATCGGCGCTGAGCACGTGCAGGTCGCCGATCGGCAGCGGGGTGGCATCGATGCCCTCACCTTCACCATCGGTGTGTCCGATCGAGCCGAGCGATTGCACCGAGCCGTCGGTGAGATCGACGCGATAGACACCATCACTGTCGTCGTCGGTCGACAACCACACGGCACCGTCGTACACATCTCCACCCTGCACACGATCGACGAACATCGACATCGGTAGCGGATCGAGCGCTCGCCAGTTGTCCCGCGTGTCGTAGCGCAACAGCGCTTGCCCGCCGAAGAAGTCCATGGAGTAAGCGATGCCGGTATCAGCATCCACGGTGACGAACGAATTGTGGTGCTGGTTCACGTCGACGCCGCTGCGGTACTGCAGCGTGGTCGCGTCGTACACGAGCATGGCCTGCGCGCCTTTGTCGTAATCCGGTTGCTCGAGCGGCGCGTACACGACTCCGTCGACGACATCGATGTCACCCAGGTGATCGAACCCACGGGCCTTCCACTCGTCGGGGATGGCCGGCATGAGCTGCATGGTCTTCGCCATCGCATCGTCGGTGAGAAAGAGCCCGTCGTTGAACGAGAACACCCAACCGTTCGGGGTTCGCGCCACACCCTGTCGGTAGATCGGATCGACCTCCGTCTCACTCGCCACCTGCGCCGTGAACGTTCGGACAGGGTCGGAGGCAACCGGAGCCTCCGTTCGTTCGGACTCCGAAGAGCAGGCCCCCACGACCAGCACGAATGCCGCAGCCGGGATCCCCCATCGCCAGCGCATCGCGGCAGCCTAAGCCGGATGTGCGCCTGCGGAATTGAAACCGTATTCTACCGGTGACCGAACCACAGGGGGTCCGCATGAGCGAGCACTACACGGTCATTTCTGCCGACTGCCATGCCGGTGGAAGCCACGAGATGTACCGCGAGTACCTCGACCCGGCCTACCTCGACGAGTTCGACGCATGGCGCGAGAAGTACAAGAACCCGTTTCGCGATTTGCAGGACGGTGGCCGTATCCGCAACTGGGACGACGATCGTCGGAACGGTGATCTCGAAGCACAGGGCATCGTGGCCGAGGTCGTGTTCCCGAACACGGTGCCGCCGTTCTTCCCCAGCTTCATCCTCTTCGCGCGGCCGCCGAAGCCCGAAGAATACGAGCAGCGACTGGCCGGCATCCGCGCGCACAACCGCTGGCTCGCCGACTGGTGCAACCGCTTTCCGGAACGACGCGCCGGCATCGGCCAGATCTTCCTGAACGACGTCGACGAAGCGATCAAGGATGTGCGTTGGATCAAGGAGCACGGTCTGCGTGGCGGCGTGCTGATCTCGTCGATCCCGCCCGACTGCAAGTGGGTCAAGCCGTTGTACGACCCGTGCTACGACCCGTTGTGGAAGGTCTGCGAGGAGCTCGAGGTTCCGGTGAACAGCCATGGCGGCACTGGCATGCCGGACTATGGGAAGTATCCCGCCGCCGCGCTGCTCTTCATCAGCGAGGTGCCCTTCTACTCACAAAGACCCTTCCTGCAGTTGATGTTCTCCGGCGTGTTCGAGCGCTTCCCGAACCTCAAGTTCGTCATGACCGAGATGGGATGTGCGTGGCTCCCGCCGATGCTGAAGCGACTCGACGCGGTGTTCGAACAGATTCGCAAGACCGGGCGCACCGGTGAGATGCGGTACTCCGAGGAGCACATCCTGCCGAAATCGGCGACCGAGTACTTCCACCAGAACTGCTTCGTGGGCGTGAGCCAACCCGGGCCCGACGACGCCGCGGCGCGCCACAAGATCGGCCTCGACAAGTTCATGTGGGGCAGCGACTACCCGCACGACGAGGGCACGGCTCCGTTCAGCCGTGAGCACCTACGCCAGCGCTTCAGCGACGCACCCGAGTCGGAGATGCGCCAGATGCTCGGCGAGAACGCGGCCCAGCTGTATGGCTTCGACCTCGATGCCCTCACGCCACTCGCGCAGAAGTACGGGCCCACCGTCGACGAGCTGCGTGAGCCGCTCACGAAGCTCCCCGACAACCCGAACGAAGCCCTCCTCCGCGTCTGACTCAGTAGGTCAGGAGGCGCCTGACCCCAGCACCGAGCACGTCGGTGTCGACCCCGTCTCGACCCTCGAGCCCAGCAGCGCGCTCGAGGAACGGCGCGAACAGCTGCCATCCGAGTACCAGTGCGGCCGCGGCGGCGGCCCGCTCCGCCGCATCCCGCGCCCCCAATCCGTGCGATCGCAGGTTCGAGGTGAGTGCATCGATGGCGGGGAACGCGGTCTGCACATCGGCCGGGTTCCGGGCTTCGAGCAACAGATGGGCGACGATGCGGCCGTGTCGACCGACAGGCCCGTCCGCCTCGAGCAACGGAGACTGCCCGTCCCAGCCCGCGACCTCGAGCGCCGATTCCGCGGCCAGATCGTCGAGCACGGCCCGTAGCAACGCGTCCTTCGAGCCGAAGTAGTGATGCACAAGCCCATGATTGACACCCGCCGCCTGCGCGATCTCCCGCACTGACACATGCGAGGGCCCGCGAGCCGCGAACAGGTCGGCCGCCGCCGCCAGCAGCGCTGCTCGAACTGCCTCGGCGCCGCGTGGTGTCGTCATCGCGCTCATGAGCGATTCAGCTCATCGACGCGATCGGGTGCTTCGGCGGATATTTGCCGTAGGTGATGAAGTGATCGCGGATTCCGCTCGTGAAGCTGTCGATGTACGCCAGCTTCCGCACCATGTAGCTGCGGCTCTCCTTGGGATCGAGGTAGAGGTTGTACAGCCGGCCGTGCGTGTACTTCTGCGTCACGCCGGTGAAGCCGCCCAGATTCAAGGCGTCTCGGTCGTCGTCGGAGGTGGAGGCGACCATGAACTTCCACTCACCGACCCGCAACGCCGAGAACACGTTGGTGAGCCAGTAGTAGAGGTACTTGCGATTCGAATCGCCGTCGCCGTCGAGCAAGAAGGACGTTTGGTCGACGCCGTCGATGTAACGGTCACTCGGAACCGCGTCGGCCGCACCAGCCAGCTCGAGCATGGTGTTGAAGAGATCCATTTGCGAGAACAGCCCGTCGGTCGCGCGATCGGCAGGAATCATCCCCGGCCACGTGATGATTCCGGGCACCCGCTGGCCACCCTCCCAAGTGGATCCCTTCGCACAGCGAAAAGGCGAGTACGCGGCGTCGGGCCACGTCTCCATCTCCGGTCCGTTGTCCGACGAGATGAAGATCACGGTGTCGTCCATCTGGCCCGTCGCCTCGAGCTCCGCGACCAACCGACCCACGATGTCGTCGAGCTCGATGATGGTGTCCTTGTACGGGTGCTTCGCCGGTGAGGACCCGAGGAAGCGTTCGTGTGGGTAGTTGTCGAAGTGCGCGCCGCGAGTGCAGTGATAGAGGAACCAGGGCTTGGCATCGCCTTCGCTCTGCGCGCCCATGCGTCGAATGAAGTCGAGCGAATAGTCACTCCACTTGTCGTCCAAGAGAGACAGCACAGGGATGGTGACCTCTTCGACGTTCTCGAGTTCACTGGCTCTCGTGGCATGTACGAAGCACTTGTTGAACGGCAGGTTCTCGACCCAGCGCGTTCGTTCCTCGCTGTAGACGATCTCGGGGAAGAAATTCGGATCGCGCCATTCCGTGTACATGTCGGACACGGACAGGAACCCGTAGAAGTCGTCGAACCCGACGTTCTGGGGTTGCGACTCGGCGTTCTCGCCCATGTGCCACTTGCCCACGGCCTGCGTCACGTAGCCGGCATCCGAAAGCAGCTGGGCGATCGTGACCTCGCCGTCGAGGCCGCCGGGCTGGCCGTACATGGGCGGACGCAGCAAACCGTGTCGCATCGGCAACCGGCCGGTCATCAACGACGCGCGCGACGGCGTGCACGATGGCTCGCTGTAGCAAGACGTCAGCAGTAGGCCACGACGCGCCAAACGATCGATGTTGGGTGTGGGCGCGCCCACCGCGACGCCACCGCCGTAGCAACCGAAGTCGCCCCAACCCACGTCATCGAACATGACG
Source organism: uncultured Iamiaceae bacterium (assembly GCA_963778895.1). Lineage (GTDB taxonomy): Bacteria > Actinomycetota > Acidimicrobiia > Acidimicrobiales > Acidimicrobilacustridaceae > CAVZVZ01. The sequence continues at coordinate 74,857 of CAVZVZ010000007.1, read as the reverse complement.
ATCAGCACGTTCGGGCGCTTACCACCCTGCCGATAGGCCGCGAGCTTGGCCGCCGCCCGCTCGTCCTGATCGGGCCAGACGAACCGCGGCTCGAGGTGGTCGGCCACACGGACCGGCTCGGTCACTACAGGGTCGTGGGCCATGGCAGGGCCTTTCTGCTCCGGAGTTAGTCAGTTGACTAACCGTAGGGGGAACAGCTCACGAGGACAAGAGGACCAGAAAGGAGAGCGGTGCCGGCTCGGGCCGAGTTCGAAAAAGTGAGAGAGCCGGCGCGGGTGGGTGCCGGCTCTCTCGGTGGTTGCGGGTGTGAGGAGCGGGTGGCTTCCTCACACCCGGGCAGCGTACCTCTTGACGCCCCTCCCGGTAAGGCTCATCGTGGGGCATAAGAACAAGGTCGAGCTTGTTCATTTCGGCAACGACCAAGAGCCCTGCGGGCACGCTCGAAAAGGGGAAGCCCCAATGCCGAATCTCGATCCCACTCCCTCCGTCGCCCTCGTCACCGGTGCTTCACAAGGTCTCGGCCGGGCTCTCACCGCGGCGCTCGCCGATCGAGGGTGGACCGTCGTGATCGATGCGCGGCGGCCGGACCGACTCGAGGAGACGCTCGAGGAGCTCAACACCGATGCCGTCGACGGGAGGGTGATCGGGGTGGCCGGCGACATTGCCGATGATGCACATCGCCGCGCCCTCGTCACCGCAGCGGCGGCCATCGGACCGGTGACACTCGTGGTGAACAACGCCAGCACGCTCGGAGCCACTCCCCTTCCTTCACTCGGCGAGCTCGATTCCGGCACGTGGGCACGCATCTTCGAGGTGAACGTGATCGCCCCGTTCGCCTTGTTGCGGGCCATCGGCGACCAGCTCGCCGCGGGTGCGACCGTGATCAACATCACGTCCGATGCCGGGATCGAGGCGTACGAAGGTTGGGGTGGCTACGGCGCGTCAAAGGCGGCGCTCGAACACGCCAGCCGCGTGCTCGCCGTGGAACGCGCCGATCTGCGCGTGCTCATCGTCGACCCGGGTGACATGCGCACCGAGATGCATCAGGACGCGTTCCCGGGCGAGGACATCTCCGACCGGGAGCCACCCGAATCGAGCGTCCCCGGGCTTCTCGCGTTGATCGAGGGCGATCAAAGCAGTGGCGGGCGCTACCAAGCGCGCGAAGTCGTCGACCCAGAACGGAGCGCGACATGAGCGCGACGACAAGATTCCATCCGCCCGCAAACCCGTTGGACTTCGCGCTGACGAGCGAGCACGAAGCCCACGAACCACCCGAGGCCCGCGGACTGCGGCGCGACGGCGTGCGGTTGGTCGTGAGTCGCGGCGTTCATGCACCGGTGACGACACACTTCAGCAACCTGGGTACGTTCCTCGAACCTGGTGACCTACTCCTCGTGAACACCTCGTCGACCATCCCCGCGGCGCTCGACGGGCTCCTCCCCGATGGTCGGCCCATCGTCGTGCACCTCTCTGGTCGGTTGCCCGGCGACGTTTGGCTCGTGGAACCGCGCCAACCCGCCGACGGTGCAACCACTCCCCTCACCCTCACCGCGCCGGTCGCCATCGATCTGCTCGGGGGCGGCCAGGTCCGCCTGCTCGATCATTTCCAGGATTCACAACGACTGTGGCTGGCCAAGCTCGCGATCGACGCCGACGTACTCGCCTACACCGCCCGGCACGGACGACCGATCCGATACCGCCATGTCGGTCGGGACTGGCCGCTGACGCGCTATCAAACCGTGTTCGGTCGCGAGCCCGGGAGCGCGGAGATGCCGAGCGCGAGCCGACCGTTCACCGACGAGCTCGTGACCAACCTGATCACACGAGGCGTGCAGGTGGCACCACTGCTCCTGCACACTGGTGTGTCGTCGTTGGAAGGCGGCGAGGCTCCGTACCCAGAGCGCTATCACGTGCCGCCCAGCACTGCTGCCGAGATCAACGAGACGCGCGCACGTGGCGGGCAGGTCATCGCGATCGGCACCACGGTCGTGCGAGCCGTCGCCAGCGTTACCGACGAACGCGGCACGGTGCATCCCGGTAAGGGCTGGGCCGAGGTCGTCGTGTCGGCCGACAACCCGGTGCGCTCGTTGGACGGACTGTTGACCGGCTGGCACGAGCCTGAGTCCTCCCACCTCTTGATGCTCCAGGCGTTCGCTTCCACCACCGTGCTCGCCGAGGCCTATCACGCCGCACTCGACGAAGGATTCCTGTGGCACGAGTTCGGTGACAGTCACCTGCTGGTGCATGAGCGAGAATCGGTGTCCTGATGAGCACGATGCAACACACGGGCGAAGTCCCGACCTTGCCCGAAGGTCGTCGGGCCGTGTTGTACGCCGTTCGCCGCCGAGGCGATGCGACGGCCGAACAGGTCGCCGAGCAGCTCGGCATCACGACCAGTGGCGCGCGCCAGCACCTCAGCGCGCTGGCCGACAGCGGGCTCGTCGAGATCTCACAACAGACCCTCGACGCTCCGAGGCGGGGTCGTCGTCCGCTCCTCTATACCGCCACGGCCCGGGCGGATGCTCTCTTCCCGAAGGCCTACGGTGAGCTGACCAACGAATTGCTGAGCTACGTCGTCGACAGCGACCCCGAGATGCTCGAAGCCATCTTCGTACGTCGTCGGGAGCGGCGGATCGACGCCGCCCGCGAGCGGCTGCGATCGCAGTCAACGCTCGCGAGCAAGGTGGCCGAGCTCACTCGCATCCTCGACGAGGATGGCTACATGGCGACATCGGAGTCGATCGGGTCCGACGGCCACCTCATCATCGAGCACAACTGCGCGATCTGGGCAGTGGCCCAGAGGTACGGCCAGGCCTGCTCGAGCGAGATCGACTTCATTCGAGCCGTTCTGCCCGAGGCACGGGTCGAGCGAGTGCAGCACATGATCGCCGGCGAGAAGCACTGCGCCTACGAGATCCACCCCCGACCACCACACCCACTGGAGCGTCCTGATGGAGCTGTCGCCGCCCGTTCGTGATGTCATCGAGTCTGGGCGTCTCGCCCACCTCGTCACGATCAATGCCGACGGGAGCCCGCACGTCACCATCGTCTGGGTGGGCCTCGACGGCAACGACATCGTGATCGGCAAACTGTTCGTGGATCAGAAGGTGCGGAACATCGCGCGCGACCCGCGCGTCTCCTTTTCGATCGAGGCCGAAGGCGATCAACACGGGATGCAGCACTACCTGGTCGTCGAAGGAACAGCCACGGTCGACGAGGGCGGCGCGCCCGAGCTGCTGCAGCGACTCGCCGAGATCTACGTCGGCCCCGGCGTGAAGTTCCCTCCCATGCCGGACCCGCCGCCCGGCTTCGTGATCCGCATCACGCCGCATCACGTGCGCGGCATGGGCCCTTGGGGCACACAATTCGACTGAGCCGGTCAGGTGCGAGTGTCCGGCAACCACTCCGGCATGTCGATCGGCGGGTTGGGCAGCTGTTCGACCCCGCGCTCACGGAGGAAGTCGGCGTACCCGTCGAGATCGGCCGGGAACGAACGCGGGTCCCCCATCATCACCTCGAGCAGCGTGACGCCGTCGGGGCCGGCGACGAACGGCCCAAAGGTGTCGCCCTGGTCGAGCGCAATGTGCGTGCCGGCCGGGCAGTGAACCTCACCGCATGTCATCTCGCCGCTGAGCACATAGACGACGTGATCGCTGTTGTGGCCGTGGGCCTGGACGATCATCCCTGGATCCCACTCCGCGAACAGCGACAGGAAGTTGGGTGAGAAGTCGAGCCACTTCTCCCGCACGGACGCAACGCGTTCGCCATGCTGCTGCCGGCGAACCTCTTGCCACGGCAGTTCGTCGAGGTGGGTGAATCTCGGACTCGCGGACATCTGCGACACGATACGACCCGCAGCGCCGCAGCCAGTTTCAGTGCACCCGACTGCCGACTCGCCCAAACCTGTCGACCAGGGCACCGCAGAACGCGGGCAGGTCATCGGGCCGCCGACTGCTCACCAGCGTGTTCGGACCATAGGTACAGACGGCAACTTGCTCGTCGACCCAAATCCCGCCGGAGTTACGAATATCGGTTTGGAGACTGGGCCAGCTCGTGAGCGTCCGGCGCTCGAGGACACCGGCCTCCACCAACGTCCACGGCCCGTGGCAGATCACCGCAACCGGCTTTCCGTCATCGAAGAACGACTGCACGAATCCAACGGCCGCGCGGTCAGTGCGCAACTGGTCGGGGTTCGCTACACCGCCGGGGAGGACAAGCGCGCCGAAGGAGCCGGGGGCGGCCTCACCGACCGGCTGATCCACTGGGAACGTGTCGGCCTTGTCGAGGTGGTTGAAGGCTTGCGCGGTGCCGGGTTTCGGCGAGAGCAATACGGGCTCTCCACCCTCGTCCATCACCGCCTTCCATGGCTTCTCCAGCTCGACTTGTTCGACCCCCTCGTTCGCGATGAGAAATGCGATCCTCATCCCTTGAAGCTTCTGCGACACTGCCTACCTCCTGTCGAGTCCCGATCCCTCTACCCGGTCGAGACCGTGAAGTGAACCAAAGACTCAGAGCGGTCCTCGGCGGGTACAAAGCAGACATGTCGGCGAGGTCTGCGTCTCGAAACCAGATTCGCGTTGGCTGTTCCGGCTGGGACTACCCCGATTGGAAGGGGACGGTGTACCCGAGCTCCGTGCCCAAGGCGCGGTGGTTCGCGGCGTACGCGAGATGGTTCGACACCGTCGAGATCAACAACACCTTCTACCGACTCCCCGAGCGTGAGACCGTCGAACGTTGGGCTGCGCAGGCGCCTCCCAACTTCGTGTACGCGGTCAAGCTCGGACAGTTCGGCAGTCACCGCATGAAGCTGCGCGACGCGAAGCGTTGGCTCCCGAACCATCTCGATCGCGTCGAGCGCCTCGGTCGATCTCAGGGTCCGACACTGGTCCAGTTGCCTCCGAGGTGGCACCGAAATGTCGCTCGCCTCGACGAGTTCCTTGCCGCTACACCGCCAAGATCGCAATGGGCCATCGAGCTGAGAGACCCGACCTGGCTCCACGAGGACACTTACACCGTCTTGCGCGATCACGGTGCCGCGCTCTGCATCCACGATCTCCTACCGAATCATCCTTGGATCCTGACCACAGACTGGACCTACATGCGGTTCCACGGTCCGCGGGCCGTGAACGATCCGTATCGCGGCGCATACACCGGCCGTCGGCTCTGGCGAATCGCCGATCGTCTGCGTGACTGGCTCGACGACGGGGTCCGAGTGTTCGCCTACTTCAACAACGACATCGCAGGCCACGCCGTGGACGACGCGCGCTGGCTACGCCGTCGCCTCGTGACGGAGGGCGCTGTGAACTAACCGGGCGGCGGTGACACCAGCTAGCTCATCTCGCGCAAACCATCCTCGAGCTCGGCCTCCCACAACGCGAAAGGAGCATCTTGGTCGGGGCCTATCTGATGTAGGTAGATGTGGTCGTATCCGGCCTCGACCATCGCACGGACCCGCTCGACAATCGGTTCGCTCGCCGGGCCACAAGGAACGCGCTCGGCCACGTCGTCCTCGGTCACCAACTCGGCGACTTGTTGGAAGTGTGTCCAGGTCGGGAGTTCCTGCGCGAGCTGGCCCGACATGGCGGCGTTGGGCCATACCTCATGCACTGTTTTGCGACATTGCTGTTCGTCGCTTCCCACGCATACATGCAGCTGCGCAAACTTCGGTCCGCTGCCACCGGCCTGCTCGTAGATCTCGACAGGTCTCGAATCGGTGCCATGGCCGAAATAGCCATCACCGATGCGCCCGGCGAGCTGGGCCGCGGCCGACCCGAAGCCCGACACGATGAGTTGGAGTGGGTGCTCGGGTGGATCGAAAAGTCGCGCGTTCTCGACGGTGTAGATCTCGCCATGATGATCGACGGTCTCCCCCGCCCAAAGCTGCCGCATGATGTGAACCGCCTCGTCGAGCATCGCCAGTCGCACTTCTGGTGGCGGCCACCGGTGCCCGAGGATGTGTTCGTTCAGAGCCTCTCCTGTGCCGACACCGAACGAAAACCGATCCTCGAGAAGTAAGGACATCGTGGCCGCAGCCTGAGCCACAACCGCAGGATGCAGGCGGACCAGCGGGCAGGTCACCCCGATGGCCACACCGATATCGGTGGTGGTGGCGGCGATAGCACCGAGCACGCACCAGACGAAAGGGCTGTGGCCCTGAGCCTCGACCCAAGGGTGATAGTGGTCCGAGATCGAGCAGAAGTCGAAGCCGAGATCCTCGGCCCGTACCGCTAGCTCTACGAGCGCTCGTGGAGCATGTTCCTCGCTCGAAAGCGTGTATCCGAATGACGTCACGTCGAACTTACCCCTGGGCCTCGAACTCCCCCAACACGCCTGCCAGCGGTGAGTCCGAAGGCAGTCGGGGGTCAGCCCCGGCCATCACAACCCGCGTGCGTCGACTGATGCGGACGCTCGAATTGGCTTCGGTGATGACGGCCGACCGACAGCGGCAACGCTATCCAGGCGACCATGGTCAGCAAACCGATCAATGCCACGCTGACAACTGCAATCGCTGTGCCAAAGACGTGCCGGCCAACGACGAGGAGGCCGCTCAGCAACGACAAAGCCATGAAACCGAGACCGACGCGAGTAAGCCGAGTTGCCCACTGGAGCCTCACCGACCGCTTAGTACGCGAGCCAATACGGTGAAAGGCAGTGGGGGTGACGAAGGCAAGAACGGCGATGAGCCCCGCCATGAGACTCACGCCGTAGGCCCCTCGGCCAAGGCTGTCCAGTTCTGAGAACCGCTGGGCGAAGGGCGCGGTGAGCAGAAACGCAACCAGGACCTGTACCCCCGGCAAGAGTATTCGCAGCTCCTGCAGCAGGCCGTAGTAGCGCCGGCGCAGCTCCTCCCTGTCTCGATCGTCGTCGAGTTCACGCGCCGGGCGGTCGTGGACCGAAACCGAAGTGCTGGCGAGGTTTCGCTTTACCCCGACTTCCAGAACAGCATCCATCGCCTACCCCCTGGCGAACATCGAAATGTGCCTACCCGCTCTCGAGGTTCAGCAGACGCTGCTGTGGACGGGCCTTGACTCCGCGCCTCTTACATCAACTGCAGCCGACCTCGACGATGCCTACGGTGGCTACCTCGACCGCTTGCCCGGCACGACGCTCGCGACCGGCAATCTCTTGAGCTTGTTCGCCAGTCGACGCGAACTGATCGCACACCTGGTAGGACATCTGGCCTTGTTCGAAATGACTTCGGTTCTACCGATGGGCCGCTACTCCCGAGCCGCGACTCGCCTTGGCTTCGGCACGGGCGTGAGCGACTTCTACGATGTCCACGTCGTTGCGGACGAGTATCACGGTCAGCTGGGCCGCCAGGTCCTCTTGGGTGATGGACACGATGCCGACGAGCTGGACCCGTGGGAATTGGTGCTCGGTGCTCACACCCTTCGCGCCGAAGACCGATTCACGCGCGCCGTGCTCGGCCGATGGCAGCACGGCGCGTCCTCGTTGCGACCCAAGCGCCCGAGCTAGGCCACTGGTGTCGTCGCCGCCGGTTCTGCCGGTGCTCGCGCCGGGAGACGAGTACAGGGCCAACGATCGGACCATCGGTGCTCGACGACCACGCGCAGCATCCCGGGTCGACCGTCCTGCGGCCTTCGTCATGGCGCCATACATCGGATGGTCCGGGCTTCGCGGGGTTCTCAACGAGCAGATCGTGGTTCCTGAATCCCGGTTGAGCTGACTGAAGCTCCCTACGCTCGCGACTTTTTTCCCATTCGGTTCTGCGTCGCTCTGCCGCGGGTAATTCATTCACACACCCATTCGAAACCGCTAGAGGGAGGGGTCTTTCGATGTACATCGGCCTGGGAACGCTGTTGGTAGTACTCGCAGTCGTTTTGATCATCTACTTCGTTCGGCGCGCGTAGTTCAGTTCCGCACGGAGTAACGCTTCGATACTTCAGTTTGAGGAGGTAGTAGCTCATGGCATTGCACCGAACAGAACCCGTTGGCGAGCACTACGACACCGACGTCGTACGCACATGGGATCCGAGCATCATCTTGCGCGTCATCGGGGCGATCGCCGCCGCGGTCATGACGGTGATCGGTCTCGTAGCGGTGGCCAAGATCTCATGGGGCGACAATGGTTTCGATGCCAGCCCCGTGAACGTGGCAGGGATGACGTTCACACCGGAGGTGGCCGTCGCCACCGCCGCCGCTGGCGTTATCGCCCTCATCGCCGCGGCAATGTGGGACCTCACGAGCAAGCTGATTGTCGGCGTCTTGCTGATTGCCGGCGGCATTGTGATTCTCCTGACCGGTTCGACAGACGTTGGCGGCAACTGGGTATTCGAGGACGGCCACGGCTGGTTGGCCATTGGCGTCGGGGCGACACTCGTCGTCGTTGGGCTTCTCATGCAGATGGCGTGGAACACCGGCCGTCGAGTGAGTCATCACGACCCGGTTGCGTCCTGACAACCGCCGATCTGCTCACGCTGGTTGCCGGTGTGCCCGGCACCGATCCAGCGACGGGGTACGCGCACGCTACGTCGACGCGTGATCGCCGGCGTGCGGGTGACTGACGCGCGCCCATGACCCGCACCGGTGCGACCCCCGCGGATGGCGACGGCAACCTGGCCCGGACAACGGTGCGCAGGCTGACCGGGGTGTACAACGCCAAGGGTTCGGTCAGGGGTGAGCTGACCTACTGGATCGGCGCCCGCCTGGGCACGGCACATTGCGCGCTCTGCGATGTCACCCACGGTGTGCTCCGCGAGAAGCGCGAATGGCGCGAGTGCCGAGCGCAACTTCCGGTGACCTTCACAGCCGTGCACCTCGATGAACAGGATGAAGATCTTGCGGCATTTACACGCTCCCGCACACCGTGCGTCGTCGCCGAGACGAGCGGCGGCCTCGAACTCCTCCTCGACCCGGTCGATCTCGACGCCTGTGCAGGTTCACCGGACTCGCTGGTGACGCGGATCCTCGCGGTGGCGGCCGAACGCGGACTCTCGTTCGCGGCCGACGAGGGGCGACACTTCTGACTCGCTAGACCCGATTCGGGTGCCACCGATTGGACGTTACCTGCGCTTCCACGGACCGCGGGCATTGGAACACGCGTGCCACGGCGCCTACACCGGCCGGCGTCTGTGGAGAACCGCCGACCGCCTTCGCGAGTCGATTGCTCAGGGGATCGGCATATTCGCTTACCTCAACCACGACTTCGAGGGTCACACGGTGAAGGACTGGCTCTGTCTACGACAACGGGTAGCCGGCTACTAGCCCCCCGACCACCGCTGTATAGCGATCCGCAGGGCCTCGCGGCTCGTGTACCGCGGCTTCCAGCCCAGCTCTCGTTTCGCTTTGCTCGTATCCATCACTGCCGGGTGGCTGAACGCCTCGACCCACTCCAACAACGGCGGCACGAACGGGAGCGCAGGCAAAGCTGCGATGCCTCGAGCGGCGGCCTCGACCGGCGCGGCGGCAACCGGGACGGGTCGCAGGCCCATTTCACGAACCACGTCAGCCCCGGTGAGCACACCATCGCCGCTGATGTTGTATGCACCAGGGGGTCCGGCCCCGACAACGCACAACACGAAGGCCTGACCGACGTCGTCCTCGTGGATGAACTGCACGAGGAGGCTCGGCGCGAACATCGGGACGGCCACCGGGAACGGCAGCGGCACACGGCGCAAGACAACGCCGAGTCCGTGACTCAACGGCGCAAGCGCGTCGGGCAACCACTGCTTGGCCCCGACCATGTGCGGGCCCAACACGATCGGTGGGCGGAGCAGATACAGCCCGATCCCGGGGTGTTTCGTCGACTCCTCCCTGAGACGTGACTCGAGATCCGCTTTCTCCTGCGCGTAGAACAGATGGTCCGCCGGACGGACGGGCCACTCCTCGGTCATGCCAATCGGGTTATCGGCGTGGAATCCGTAGGCGGCAACCGAAGATGCGTAGACGAACCGTATGGCCCCGGATGCCGCGGCCGCTCGAAATGCCCGCAGCGTGCCTTCGACGTTGATGGCCTCGGTGGTCTCCCGCGACGCCGCACCGGTGATCAGGAAGGCGAGATGCACCACCACGTCCGCTCCCGCGAACGCCTGCTCGAGCATCGCCTCGTCGCGAACGTCACCCTGTCGGTACTCCATCTTGGTCCACCCGTGGGCCGCAGGATCGAACGGCCGACGAGCCACGCCGACGATGCGCGCCACGCGGGGATCGGCTTGGAGCAACGGCACCAAGCCGTGACCAAAGGTGCCGGTCGGTCCGGTGATCGCCACCGTGAGCTCCGTTTCAGGCACGAAGGGCCCGGCCCGTCACGGTTCCGTCTGCGAACTCGCTGAATAGCGGGAGAGGGTCTGCGCGTAGTTCGCCCGCTCGAACGCAGCCGGATCCGGGCCAGTCAGTTGCGCAGCACTTCCCTTCAGCTGCTCGACCGATTCGTAGTCGTCGTCGTCCATCCACTGTTGCAGTTCCGCCACCATCTGGGCGATGAACTCCGGACCGTTCTTCAAGAGGGCGGAAGTCATCATGACGGCGTCCGCTCCTACGAGCAGACACTTGGCCGCGTCCTCTGCAGTGTGAACCCCGGATGAGGCGGCCAGCGAACAGCTGATCCGACCCGTGAGCAGTCCGATCCACCGGATGGGCAGGCGCGCGTCCTCCGAGGTCGACAGCACGAGGCGCGGCACCGCCTGGCGGGTCTCCAAGTCGAGGTCGGGCTGATAGAAGCGATTGAACAAAACCAGCCCCGCTGCTCCCCCGCCTTCCAGCTGTACGGCCAGATTGGCCAGGCTCGACCAGTAGGGACTCAGTTTCACGGCGACGGGGATCTCGACGGCCGCGACGACGGCTCGCACCAACTCGACCAGGGCCGCCTCGATCTCCGGGCCGCTACGCATCGGATCGGCGGCCACGGTGTACGCGTTCAGCTCGATGGCGTGAGCGCCGGCGCTCTCGACGAGCTGCGCGTAGCGCAGCCAACCGCCGATGCTTGTTCCGTTGAGGCTGGCCAGCACCGGTACGGACAACACATTCCGAGCGTGCTCGAGCAACGTGAGGTAGTGGTCGGGGCCGGTGTTGTAGTCGTGCAACTCGGGGAAGAAGCTCGCGGCCTCGCCGAACGAGTCGCTCCCCGTCTGCAGCATGCGTTCGATCTCGAGCTCGTCGTGTTCGATCTGTTCTTCGAACAACGACGGCAACACCACCGCGCCCACCCCAGCACGATCCAGTCGCTGCAAGGCGTCGAGGTCACCGGTCAAGGGCGAGCACGACGCCACGAACGGAGATCGCAGCCTGAACCCGAGATAGCTGGTCGAGAGGTCGATCGTCATCCCTCCTCCCCCAACAACCGTTCCTCCTCGAGGCCCTCGGCGTCGGCCGCCTCGCCGGCAGCCTCGTCGACCACCTCTTCCGCCTCGTGGGCGATGGTCCGCTCGATGCCTCCTAGCTGGCCGTAGAGCCGCCACCGCTCGTCGACATCGGCTTGCTGAAGCGCGAGGAGATGGGCGGAAGCCACCGGGTCCGACCGAGACAGCATCGCGAAGCGGCCCTCGTCGCGCGCGAAGTCGGCGATCGTGATCGAAGGGGCGTGGGAGTCCAAACGGAATGGCTGTTCGTGGTCGCCGAGACCGGGATGGAAGCGGAAGAGCGGCCAGTAGCCGCTCTTCACCGCGTCCTTCTGGTGCGTCATCGACGTCTCCATGTCGATGCCGTGCGCGATGCAGGTGCTGTACGCGATCAGCAACGACGGTCCCGGCCACGCCTCCGCTTCGACGAACGCCTTCACCGTCTGCACCTCGTTGCCGCCGATCGCCACCTGGGCGACGTAGGCGTTTCCATACGCCATCGCGATCATGCCCAAGTCCTTCTTCGGTGTGGGCTTGCCACCCATCGCAAACTTGGCGACCGCACCGCGCGGCGTGGCCTTCGACGCCTGACCGCCGGTGTTGGAGTACGTCTCGGTGTCGAGCACGAGCAAGTTCACGTCACGATTCGAAGCGAGCACATGATCGAGTCCTGCGAAGCCGATGTCGTAAGCCCAACCATCGCCGCCGACGATCCACACGCTCCGCCGCACGAGCTCATCCGCCAACGAGCGCAGCGCCGTGGCATCCACCTCGACACCCGGCTGGAACCCCACGTCTGCGAGCCGAATCTGCAGTGCCGCGACGCGTTTCCGCTGGGCCTCGATGCCGGGTTCGGTCGACTGATCGGCCGACAGGATCGAGTCGACGAGCTCGCCCCCAATCTCCGGAGCCAGCCGACGCAACAGCACGCGAGCCATCTGAGCCTGTCGATCGACGGCCAACCGCAGGCCCAATCCGAACTCAGCGTTGTCCTCGAAGAGTGAGTTGGCCCATGCCGGTCCGCGGCCGTCGCCGTTGGTGCCCCACGGCGTCGTCGGCAGGTTGCCGCCGTAGATCGACGAGCACCCGGTGGCGTTGGCCACGATGGCACGGTCGCCGAACAGCTGGGTCAGAAGCTTGAGGTACGGCGTCTCACCACAACCCGCGCACGCGCCGGAGAACTCGAACAACGGCTGTAGGACCTGTGATCCCTTCACGCTGTCGTGGGGCAAGAGCGACCGGTCAAGCTCGGGGATGGCCAGGAACGCGTCGAACCGCGTCCGTTCGCGATCGCGATGCTCGTTCGCCGGCTCCATGTCGATGGCCTTGTGACGCGCTACCTCTTTGCTTCGGGCCGGGCAGACATCGACACAGACGCCGCACCCGGTGCAGTCGTCTGGAGCGACCTGGATCGTGAGCCGATGGTGGGACAGATCCTTCGACCGGAACTCTTTGCTCAGGAAGTCGTGCGGCAGTTCCGGCACGAGGTCCAACGCTTCGGGGGCGTACACCTTCATCCGAATGGCCGCGTGCGGGCACACCACCGCGCACTTGGCGCAGTCGATGCACAGCTCTGGATCCCAGATGGGGATCTCGGAGGCCAATTGGCGCTTCTCGTACTTCGCCGTTCCCGTGGGGAAAGTGCCGTCGACCGGTAGCGCGCTCACTGGCAAGAGGTCTCCGTCGCCGGCCAACATGCGCGCGGTCACGCGGGCCACGAAGTCGGGAGCGTCCGCGGGCACAGGTGGTCGGAGGTGTTGACGGGATGTGACGGTGGCGGGCACGGGAACTTCGTGCAGTTGGGCGAGCGCGGCGTCGACCGCGGCGTTGTTGCGCTCCACGACCGTACGACCTCGCTTACCGTAGGACTTCTCGAAGGACCGCTTGATCTCGGCGATGGCCCTGTCCTGCGGGAGGATCCCCGAGAGGGCCACGAAACAGGGCATCATCACCGCGTTGATGCGAGCCGCCATGCCCGCCTCGCGAGCAACGCGGTAGCCATCGATCACGAACAAGCGGATCTGCTTGTCGATGATCTGTTGTTGCACCTCGACCGGCAACGCGTCCCAGACCTCGTCGGGACCGTACGAACTGTTGAGCAACAGCGTCGCGCCACGATCGGCCACACCGAGCACGTCCATGCGCTCCAGCAATGCGAACTGATGCACCGCGACGAAATCGGCTCGGCCCACCAGGTAAGTCGACCGTATGGGCCGCGTCGAGAACCGGAGGTGCGACACGGTGGTGGAGCCCGACTTCTTGGAGTCGTAGACGAAGTAACCCTGGGCCTCGAGGTCGGCCTGTTCGCCGATGATCTTCACGATCGACTTGTTCGCGCTCACGGTTCCGTCACTGCCGAGCCCGAAGAACACGGCGCGCGTGTCGCTGTCATCGGTCGTGAACGACGGATCGTAGGCGAGGCTCGAATGACTCACGTCGTCGACGATGCCCACGGTGAACCGCCGCTTTGGCCCCGGCTCATTCAGTTCGTCGAGCACCGCCTTGGCCATTGCGGGTGTGAACTCCTTCGACGCCAAGCCGTACCGGCCGCCGATCACCTGTGGCATGTCGGCCCGTTGGCCCGTCGCCACCGCCTCGGCGAGGGTCGTGACGACGTCCTGGTACAGCGGCTCCCCCACCGCGCCTGATTCCTTGGTTCGATCCAGCACGGCGATGCTGCGCACCGATATCGGTAAGGCGTCCAGCAACGCCGCGATCGGAAACGGGCGATACAAGCGGATCGTCAGCATTCCGACCTTCTCACCTCGCGCGACGAGCGCGTCCACGGCCTCGCTCACGGCGCCGACGCCCGAACCCATGATCACGACGACACGTTCGGCATCCGGCGCGCCGGCGTACTCCACCAGCCCGTAGCGGCGCCCCGTGCTCGCCGCGAGGCGAGCGAATGCCGCGTCGACGATGGCCGGCACGGCCGCGTGATACGGGGTCGACGCCTCGCGCGCCTGGAAGAAGACATCCGGGTTCTGCGCCGAGCCGCGCAACACCGGGTGATCCGGAGTAAGGCCACGGTGGCGGTGCGCATCGATCGCGGCCGGGTTCAACAAGGCTCGTAGGTCATCCTCGGCCAGCAAATGCACCCGGTTGATCTCGTGCGATGTGCGGAAGCCGTCGAAGAAGTGCACGAAGGGAACCCGCGAGTCCAACGTCGCGGCGTGCGCGATCGCGGCGAAGTCGTGGGCCTCCTGCACGGAAGACGCACACAGGATGGCGAAGCCCGTGGTGCGACAAGCCATGACATCGCTGTGATCACCGAAGATCGACAGCGCGTGAGTGGCCACCGTACGGGCGGCGACGTGAATGACCGCAGGCGACAGCTCACCCGCGATCTTGAACATGTTGGGCAGCATCAGCAACAGGCCCTGAGATGCAGTGAACGTCGTAGCCAGCGCGCCTTTCATCACCGCGCCGTGCAGTGAGCCGGCCGCTCCGGCCTCGCTCTGCATCTCGATCACCTCGGGAACGGTGCCCCACAGGTTCTCCCGGCCGGCCGCGCTCCACTCGTCCGCAGCCTCGCCCATCGGTGAGGCCGGGGTGATCGGGTAGATGGCGATGACCTCACTGGCCGCGTACGCCACGCGGGCGGCGGCCTCGTTCCCGTCGATACAGGCGAGCGTCACGGGACCTTCGCCTGCAACAACCGATCGAGCCCGACCGCGCTCGCGACACGTGTCAGCACGGGATGCGGGAGCTCGGCAACGAGCTCGTCGAGGTTGGCCTGCATCTTGCCGAGGATCTCGTCGTAGCAGGCATGCACGACTTCGGGGTCATCCGCAGCTTTGGGCCCGAACCCACTCCAGTCGATCGGTTCGCACACTCGCACGGTGACCTTCGCCGGCAGAGGCCACGTTGGCAATTGCACCGGCGCGATCCCCCACGGGGGACCGAGCACGACGGGCAGGACGTTGATGCGCAGCCGGTCGAGTCGGAGGCGGCGGGCGAGTGCGTCACCTCGAGCCAGCACGATGATCACGTCATGACTGCCGTGCGCAACCATCGGGATCACGGGCACTTGGCTCCGAAGCGCCAGCCGCACGAAGCCCATCCGCCCATGGAGATCGACATGATGACGCTCGGTCCACGGGCGATAGTCGTCCTCGTCGCCACCCGGATACACCAGGAGCGGCTCGCCCGATCGCAGGAGCCCTGCCGCGTTCCCCTGGCTGGCGGGCACCGAACCGAGGCGTCGGGCCAACGAGCGAACACCGGGGATCGAGAACATGAAGTCGAAACCGAGCGAGTAGATGGAGGCCGCCGGGCCGCGCTCACGGATCCAGTGCTGGAGGAACGCCCAGTAGTCAGGCATGTAGATCCCACCCGAGTGATTTCCCACGACGAGAAACGGCCCTTCGACCGGCACGTGCTCGAACCCCCGCACAGCGGGATCGAAGTAGCGCATTGCCGCGTCGATGAAGGGCAACGCACGCGCGATGAAGTCCGGATCACGCTGGAGCAGGTCCTCGGACAAACTCTCCTCGACCCGCTCGCCAAGGCGATCGATCAGCGACAACGCGTGATGATCGCCGCCGTAGTGATGGCGGCCGCTGTCCGACTCCTTCGTTCCGGCGTTGGTGGACACCTCCCCATTTCGCGCCCCGAGTCAGGTGTCGAGCAAGAGGCGAAGGTCCCCCTTCTTCCCAGGCGATGGCTCGGGTCGACATATCTGCAGGGTCAGACACCCTTCGAGGCGACGTTGGCCCTCGACCCGGGCCGACTCGGCAGAGAACTGGTGGTCTCCATGAGCGCAGTGGAGTCCGTGGGATGCGGGGATCGGCAGGCTCATAGGACTCACACGCAAGTTCGACTCCATATCGGGTAAGGCGCGTTCATCCATCCTCGAAGGAGGCAACGCGCCATGCCGCAACGATCACCCGGTCCATCCGTCAAGGATCCGAAGCAATACGAGGCCCTTCGCGACGAAGGAATGAGCAAGGAGAAGGCGGCCCGCATCGCCAACGCGTCAGCCAAGGAAGGTCGCTCGCGCGTCGGCCGACGCGGCGGACGCGCCGAGGACTATGAAAGCCGCACCAAGGACGAGTTGCTCGATCGAGCTCGACAGATCGGCATCTCCGGCCGGTCGTCCATGAGCAAGTCCGAGCTGATCGAGGCACTCCGGAACCACTAGGGACCGGAGACCGCCAACAAAGACGACCGATCCTCCCGCCACGCGGAGAGAAGGTGGCGGGTCAACCGAGCCTCGACGGCCATCAAGGCGCTGGCACCGAACATGACTTCGTTCACATCGATGACGTCACGCCCTTGCTCGGTGCCGAGGAGCGAACGGCGAGCCAGGCGACCATGGTGGTCGTCCGCCTCGACGTGCACGTCGTAGAAGTGCCGAACAGCAGAGGGAAAGCCCATGCGTTCGCAGGCTCGGGCGTAGTTGCTCATTGGTCTCACCGAAGTCATCTCGAATACGGCGAGATGCCCGAGCAGCGCCGGCGTCAGTCGTCGGTTGAAGCCGAGCAGCGACACGAGGTTGCAGGTCGCCAGCGTGACACCCGGGAGGCGGTCGAGGTACGCCCCATACGTCGGGTCGAGCTCGGCCGACCGCATCGCGTCGGAAAAGAGCTCGGCGTGCGACCGCCCCGGGACACCGCCGCCGTACTCATCGGCTTGGATCTCGATCAACGCCGACTTCCGCGTCCCGGGGGCGAGGCGTGGTATCGC
This sequence comes from uncultured Iamiaceae bacterium, assembly GCA_963778895.1. Classification (GTDB taxonomy): domain Bacteria; phylum Actinomycetota; class Acidimicrobiia; order Acidimicrobiales; family Acidimicrobilacustridaceae; genus CAVZVZ01. Next base: position 57,872 of record CAVZVZ010000007.1, on the reverse strand, counting down.
CCACGAGTGCGGGTCGGCCTCCTTCAGCTGGTATGCCGACCGATGAATCAGAAACTCGCGAAACCGTGCTTCGGTCCCGCGTCGGAGCATGTAGTCGGATAGCGACGGTCCATCGAACTCGTCGATCAGCAGTTGTACTGCATCGCCGGCATTCGCCGTCTCGACGGGGCCGGATGGGGCCTCGGCGCGGAGTGCAGTCTCGAATCGCTCCTCTAGGCACTGGCGCAGTCGTAGGACATCCAGGTCCCATTCCGCGCCCGCATCCACATCGTGGAAACCGCGATACGAGAGCTCGTAACAGCAGTAGAGCGCGAGCTGAAGATCATCGTCCACCAGCGCGCCCCCACGCGAGGAAGGCGGATCACCTTGCGCGCGACCGGTGGTGAGCAACGAATGGAGCCAGGCGGTCAACGGCCCCCGCACCATGGGAAGCGGAGCAAGGGCGGTGGCAGGCGTAGTGGTGATCGTCACGGTCAGCAGGACCTACCCAAATCGTGCCGACGACTTGTGTGCCATACGACAACGGCCCACACCGTTCTGGCGCTCCACTTCAACGGGTACGAAACCAGGACCAACAACCGGGCCAGCCGCTGCAGCCACGACCCCCGTGTCCCTGCCCCTCCCATCGGACGGCGTGGCCGGCCCACCCAAGGAGAGTTCAGATGGGCGAGAAGATTGATCAAGCGAAGGGTCGCGCCAAGGAAGCTGCCGGTGACCTCACCGACAACGACGATCTGAAGAACGAAGGCAAGGCCGATCGGATCGGCGGCGAGGTCAAGGAGAAGGTGTCGGACGCGGTCGACAAGGTGAAGGAGAAGGTGGACGACGTCATCCACCGCGACAAGTAGCCGAACGGCCCGCTAGCGGCTCACCACTGCTGGCGGGCCTCCTCGGCAAAGCCTTGCAGGCCCACGAACTCGAGACGGAGGCCGTCGTCGGTGACGAGCATGCCGTCCCAGGTGCCGAACACCTGGTGGGTCTCGCTGCCGTCTCCACCGCCGTCGAGCTTCGTGTGTTTGTCGTACCGCGGGGACAAGACCATGTCGAGTTGTCCATCGGGATCCTCGATGTGCCACGGCTCGAGCGGACGATCCCAGTCGTAGCTCCAACGGAGCTCCGACCCGATCTTGGTGAGCCGGCCGTCGACGATGACACCGTTCTCGGTGAAGCCAGTGCCCTCGGTCCACTTCGCACCGACCTGCAAGCCGATCACGTGCTCACCCGCGCGCCCTGCACCACCGCCCCAGTTCCAGCGGATCTCGTTGGGCCAACGGCCCCGCCCTACATCGAGCACTCCCCAAGCGTCCGAGTTCGGTGTCCCGATGTCCCAGCGCCGATCGCCGACTCGGAGTTCACCGGTTGCGGGACGCGCTTGCTGCTTCGACGTGAAGTTGAACGTGTCGTCGCTCCACGGGATCACGACGTTCAAAGACTCGTGGCCTTCGGGCTTCGAAACCTCGACGTCGAGATGACCGGGTGCGCCATTACCGGCGTCCCAGTCAGCCCGAAGACGCGTGTCGGTCGCGCTGTCGGCGATCAAGAGCTCGAACCCGTCACCTCGAGCGTGCAGGGGCTCCGTACCGGGGAGCTCGGGTAGGGCGAACCCGTCGCTGCCCAGCCCGCCGGTCGCGCCGCCCCCCGAGTCGCCCGTGGCGAGGTCGGCCCACCACACATCGGCAAAGGCCAGATAATCGATGTTGGCGTACACCGCCGAGACGACGAGGTCGCCCGCCAGGATCGCCCAATAGTCCCAGCGCTTGTTGCGACCGTCCTGTCCGTGGAGATTGGCGCGATGCAACGGCCGCCGCGACCAGCCTCGGGCTCGAGGATTCAGCGCGGCTCCGTCCGGTGTGCAGAGATCAACCGGTTCGGTGAGCTCGGGTTCGTGCGTCACGGTTCACGCTCCCCGGCAACTGGTGCCCGGCTCACGTCTCGCCGTCGACCTCGGCTTGGAGATCGCTCGGACGAGGAAACGGTGGCGCGCCCCCCCGTGCGGTTCCACACGCCTTGCAATGGCCGTGCCGCCACGACCGAGCGGCTCCGCAGATGTGACAGCGCCAAACGAATCGTTCGAGTTTCACGAACCGCAAGAGTACGCGGGAACACCCGTGTGAGGTATTCGGACCCGACTACCTGGACGCGAGGGTCACGGCGGCATGGTGGGTCTTGCCGTCGCTCGTCTGCCAGGTGACCTGCACGCTGTCGCCACCGGAGTGGGACTGCATCGCGGTGGTCAGTTCGTCGGCTGACGTGATCTCGGTGCCGTCGACCGCCACGATCACATCGCCGGACTTCAGTCCGGCGGCCTTGGCGGGACTGTTGGACTGAACGCCGACAACGGCCGCACCACGGACGGAAGCGGTCGGATCGACCTGCACGCCCAGATAGCCACCGGTCGTCGTTTGCTGGCTACCTGAGCCGCTCGACGAGTTGGGATTGTCCTCGATCGACTTGGCGATGCTCAGCGCACGGTTGATCGGGATCGCGAACCCCTCGTGCTCGCCTGTGCGGTACCTCGAGCCCGACGACGAAGCAGCGGCATCGATCCCCACCACCTTGGCATCGGCATCGACGAGTGGTCCGCCGGAGTCGCCCGGTTGCACGTTCGCAGCGACCTGGATCATGTCGGTGAGGGTCTGGGCGTTGGCGCCGCTCTCATCGGAAGCGGTGATCTGCTGATGCAGCGCGCTGACGGTTCCCGGCGCCACCGATGGCTCGCCGCCCTTACCGCCGGCATTGCCGATCGCGGCAACCGCGTCGCCGACCTTGACACTGTCGGAATCACCAAGGGGAATCGTCGTCAGACCAGACGCGCCGGTCAGCTTCAACACGGCGATGTCGTCGGTTGGGTCGGTGCCGACCACCGTCGCGTCGTACATGTCACCAGTCGTCGACACGGCGACCTGGATCTGTGTGGCCCCATCGACCACGTGATTGTTCGTGAGGACCTCACCGGAGTCGGTCAACACCATGCCGGTGCCGGCTCCGATCCCCTGTGGCAGGCGGGTCTCGATGTTGACGACACCTGGATCGATGGCGGCGGCCACCTGAGTCCAGTTCTGCGACGAGGAGGATTGCCCGTTCGATGACGAGCCTCCACCCGAGTTGGCGCCCGGATTGGTCTGGCGATTCGGTTGCGAGAAGGCACCCTGACCGGCCGCGGAGCTCGCGGTGGGCGTCGTAGCGCCGAAGAACGAGCGCCCGTTCTGGAAGGTGACGACCGCGGCCAGCAGCGCCACGGCACCAACGAGGACGGCTACCGCGACCCACGCCGAATTGTTGCTCGGCCGCCGAGCCGGACTCGGCCCCGGCGCAAAGGGCTGGCCCGGAAATGTCGGAGGCGCCGGCGGGAACTGCGGTGGCCCACCTGCGGGGGGCCCACCTGCTGACGGCCCACCTGCGGGAGGAATTGTGGGTGGGCGATCGGGATACACCCAGTCGTCGGGTCCGGGCCAGGGGGGTCGTCCGTGGGGGTCGTGGTCGGTCATCGCCGGCATCAGCCGAAACCTCGTTCTTCCAGTGCAGTACAGACCACGCGAAAGGCGTAGCCGCGCCAGTCAACGTCTTCGGACCGAAAGCCACTGGAAAGCGCCCCAGCAGCGAGTGGTTGACCGCGTGCCACGCGTCACCCATCCTGCCTACAACAGGATTGGAGCCCTCATGCCGTTGTCCAAAGCACATCGCCGGGGTGCTGGTCACGTCGGTCGATGGTTTGCCGCAGTGCTCGTGACCTCGATCGTCGCCGCCGGATGTCAGTACAACTGGTTGCAGTTCGGGGGTAGCCCCGCCCATTCGGGCGGAGCTGCGGCCGAACAGACGATCACCGCGGCCAACGTCGGCAGCCTGCATCGGGTGTGGCAGGCCACCCTCCCGGTCTTTGCCGACGGTGCCCCGGCCGTGGTGCTGGGCGTGACGCTCCCGGACGCGCTCAAGCACACGTTGATCTTCACGACGAGCCGTATGGGCGACATCACCGCGATTGATGCCGCCAACGGATCCACCGTCTGGAGCCGCAGCTTCGGGCCTGGCTCGTGCAAGATCAACAACGGCACGACCACCTGCTACACGACATCGTCGCCCGCGGTCGATCCCAGCCTGAATTTCGTCTACTCCTATGGCCTCGACGGCAAGATCCACAAGCTGTCGGTGACGAACGGCGCAGAGACGCTCGACGCCAACTGGCCTGAGCTCGTGACCTCGAAGGGCTTCGACGAGAAAGGCTCGTCGGCCTTGAGCACGGCCACCGACGCGCAGGGCAACACCTTCTTGTACATGGTCACCGCCGGTTATCCCGGCGATCAAGGTGACTACCAGGGCCACCTGGTTGCCGTGAACCTCGCAACCGGTTCGCAGAACGTCTACAACACACTCTGCTCCGACCGAACCGTGCATTTCGTCCACACACCCGCGAGCCCGGACTGCTCCGAGGTGCAATCAGGAGTGTGGGCGCGCGCCGGGACGATCTACGACGCTGCCAACGACCGGCTCTTCATTTCGACGGGGAACGCGACGTTCGCCCCGGCGAGCCATCACTGGGGCGACACGGTGCTGGCGCTACATCCCGACGGCACGGGGATCAACTCGAACGGCGATCCCGTCGACTCGTATACGCCGACCAACTTCCAGTTCCTCGACGACGCCGATCAGGATCTCGGCAGCACGCTGCCGGCGATACTTCCCAAGCGCTCGAACACCCATCCCGATCTCGGCGTGATGAGCGGGAAGGACGCCAAGCTTCGGCTGATCGATCTCGACGCCATGGGCGGTCACGGCGTCGGAGCGACCGGTGGTGAGATCGGCGCCATCATCAGCGTTCCTCAGGGCGGTCCCGTCCTTACCCAGCCAGCGGTGTGGACGAATCCCGCCGACAACTCCGTGTGGGTCTTCGTCGCCAACAACAACGGGACCTCGGCGTTCAAACTGCAGGTCGATGGGGCGGGCAACCCGAGCCTCGTCGTGCAATGGACGACTGCGACGCACGGAACGTCGCCCGTCATCGCCCGCGGCGTCCTCTACGAAGCCGGATCAGCAACCATCGGTGGCTATGACCCCTTGAGCGGATCGCAGCTTTGGCACGACTCGACCATCGGGGCGATTCATTGGCAGAGTCCCGTCGTGATCGAGGGGATGGTTCTCATCGAGGACAACGCGGGCCATCTGAGCGCGTACTCGCTCTGAATGACTGCGCCGGCGGTCAGCCCGGGCCGACGCGGCGACCGGTCACCGTCTCGGCGACGATCCGCATCCACCGCGGCTTGTCCCCTGCCGCCCACGGTTCGACGGGGAGTCGGGTGACCCGCTCCCACGTGGCGTGGTCGTAGCGCGTCACCTCGTCGAGCCGCCCGGCGAGGACCACGCTCCAACCCGTGCGAGCGTCACGATCGAGACCATCGATCTCGATGCATGCCGGGGCTCGCACACCGACGTCGACTTTCGTGCCGGCGTCGCTGCGAAACACGACATCGCCCCCGTCGAGCGCGTAGTTGACCACGAAGATCATCGGTGAGCCGCCGGCGATCACTGCCACGCGACCGACCACGTCCTCGGCGAGCAGCTTCATGCAGGTCCTGTGGTCCAAGACCTCGATGCGCGTTCGCGTATCAACGGGCTTCATGGTGGCGGCACCTGATTGGTCAGGATGTCGCCGGGCAATGGATGACCCGTGTCGTCGACGACCCTCACGTCCACCGTCGCGTCGCCGCTCAGCGCAGTGCCGTTCACGAGCAGCTCGACGCCGAAGAAGGTGCCACCAGGGAACTGGATGAAGCGGCGATACCCGAGCGACACGTTGGTGTCCCAGCCCACGCGAGCGTCCTGCGTCGACAAGACGATCGGGTCGCATCGAGTGAGGAGATCGTTGTGCGCCGGCCCATCGTCGACGACGCACGGAAGCGGGTCGGCGCCGGTGTGCGCCCCTGTGACGAGGACAGTCACCGGTGACGTTGTCTGCACACCTCGGATCTGAACCTCGAGCCAGCCCGGAGCGGTTCCCGTGTACCGCATCCAGAGGGTCGAACCCTTCCACTGGGTACCGGTCAGCGGGTTGCAGGCCGCGAGGAGCATGAGGACTGCAACCATCGCCAAGGGTGCTGCCATGCGAGCGAATCGTCGCGGTTGGCTCATACCGACCATCCTTCCGTGGAGACTCTACAGGCCGCCACCGCTCCGTCTCACGGCTTCGTGCCGACGACGCATCGAGCGTGGGTCGGCAGGCGCGGCCGACCGTCGACCTCCAACGCACTCACTGCCTCGAGCACCGCAGCTTCGATCCGTGCGCGGCCGTCTTCGTCGGCGAGCCCGAGACCGGCAACCACGGGCGCAGTGACTTCAGTGACGTAGGCCCAGTAGTCCTCGGCACTCGGCAGATCGAACGAAGAGTGCACGTCCGATTCGACGACATCGCGCATACCCGCCTCGCGGAAGACGCGGCCGATCGCGTCCGGAGCCGCGCAGCGAAACAGCCCTGGGCCGTCCGGTGTCGGCGCCGGCAGCTCCACCTCCGCGCCGATCGCAGTCATTGGGATCGTGGCCCATGGGTTGCCCGCGGGCCCGGCCCACACAGCCACCGAGATGCGACCCCCGGGGCGCAGCACACGGAGGAGCTCGGCGACCGACTCGGGTATGTCGGGGAAGAACATCAACCCGAACCGGCAACCGATCGTGTCGAACAACGCGTCCGCAAACGGCAGGTCGCCAACACCGCACTCGCGCAGCTCCACGTTCTCGAGCCCGCGTGCCTTCGCGTTCGCGCCCGCGGCCGCCAGCATTCCGGCCGACAGGTCGGTGAGCACCACTCGCCCTCGAGGCATGCGCTCCGCGATCGAAAGGCCCGGCTCGCCCGTGCCCGCCGCGACCTCGAGGTGCTGCCCGTCCTCGTGCAACGCCAGCGAGCGAATCATCTCGTCCTTGACCGCGTCGAGCATGTCCAGGACCACGTGATCCCACTTCGCCCATCCACCGGAGAAGCGGTCCCAGGTCTGACGTTGTTGCTCTTGGATCTGATCGGCGTTGGACATCGCTGCTCCTATGGTCGACTGCCCGTCAGGCGATCGGGGCGAATCCGAAGCCGACGCCGCTACGTATCAGCGGCAGGTCGGCCATCGTGCGGACACCAGGGTCCGCCTGGCAGAGGGCAGGGACCGTGTTGACGGCCTGCATGGCGGTCGCGATGCTCGCCGCACGTACGTGCTCGGTGATCGGCACGTTCCGAGTGAAGCTGGCCAAGCTGAGCACGTGGGTCTGCAGCGACGGCTCGCCCTCGATCGTGAGCGTCCAACCGTCAGCCGGCGTCGGCCAATGGTTCGGGTACTCGCCACCGACAGTCCAGAGTGCGTCGATCTCGACGAGGGTGCGGCCCTGCCGCTGGCCTCGCCAATGCCATCGCTGGCCGCCGACCGTGCCCGCCGCGAGGATCGTGCCGAAGATGTCGTGATCGCGCTCGTGCGAGCACGAGGTCGACCTCCGTCGTCACCTCGTCGATCCCAGCCCCGAGCGCATCGGCGATCAGCTGGACCTCTTCCTTGAAGATGCCGCTGTTGAACCGGAGGAAGTCGCTCGATGCTTCGTTGACCTCCTCGGGCGGCCGCCCGAACCGCATGTTGTCGAACGTGATGTTCGTGCTCTCGTAGAACGACCAGTCGGCCCGCTCTTGCAAGGTGATCCGTTCGATCTTCCGGGTCATGCCCGGACAACGCCAGCGGCAGCACCCCGCTGAGATTGCCTGGGTTCAGCCCGGTGCCGTGGATGGACGAACGGCCGCGCTCGCACGCGTCGAGCACCCGTTCAAGATCGGCGGGCGGAAGGGCCCTCGGGTAGAAGAGGAACGCGGTGGTCACCACGTTCTTGCCGCTGGCCAGCAGGGCACACACGTCGTCGAGCGAGGTGTTGCGCGGCATGTAGGTGACGCAGTCGGCGTCGAGCGCGAGCAGCGTCTGGATGTCGCGGGTCGCGGTCACACCGATCGAGTCGCGCCCGGCGAGCACCCCGAGGTCAGCGCCCGTCCTTGCCCGGCGAATGCACCCAGCCGCCGACGAGCTCGAGGTCGGGCCGGTCGATGATCGCCCGGATCGACTCCACCCCTTGGGCACCAGTCGCCCACTGGATCACTCGGTACGTCACATTCCCCGTTCCCTTCCCGGGCCACCGGCCCGAAGCACCGATCGTATGTGGCCGAGAATCAGGCTGCTCCGCCGGAGCTAGCGTGCGGCGGACAGTGGGTCTGTTGTGGGGGTGACAGACGCGGGGTGGAGACCGTTGATTGTCTGTGGTGGTGGATGGTCGTGTCGAGTGGGAACGGAGAACACGATGAGGGCATCGTTGCGGCGTTCGGTGTTCGCGGTGATGGTCGTGGTGGTGCTCACCGCCGTGGCGGCAGGTTGTGGGAGCGGTAGCGAGACGGCGACGGGGACCGTCGCCGGTAGCCCGTCGGACTCGTTGGCCACCTTGCAGGTGTTGTCGACCGACGTGACCGTGCAAACCGCCGGGGCGAACCCGACACCGGGTGCGAGCGGCCAAGGCTTGAACCAAGGCGATGAGGTGTCCACCGATCCCAACGGGTTCGCCGAGATCGGCTTCACCGACGGCTCGTTGGCCCGCGTCGAGAACAACGCCCAGTTCGTGCTCACCGCGCTCACCCACCAAGACGCCGTCACCGCCACCCACACCCAACTCCTCAACGGCGACAGCTGGCATCACGTCCAACCCCTGGCCGACCAAGGCGACCTCTACCAAGTCGACACCCCCGTGGCCTCGGCCACCGTGCGCGGCACCCAATTCGCCATCAACTGCACCGCCGGCACCACCTGCACCTACGCCGTGGTCGAAGGCACCGTGCAACTCGCCCTGCCCGACGGGACCACCCTCACCCTCACCGCCGGCCAGAAGATCACCCTCATCAAAGACCTCCCCCCACCCAAAATCGACACCCCCGGCATCCCCCAACTCGAACAAGACCCCTGGATCGCCCAAAACCTCGCCCTCGACGCCCCCGACAACCCACCCGGAACCACACCCGGAGCCGGTCCCCTGAACGACGGCCGCTACGCCCTCACCGGCACTGGCGACTGCCACGGCGGATCCGCCCCGATTCCGTCCGGGAGCTACATGACCGTCCAGGGTGACCAGGTGGAGATCGTCAACCTCGAGGGCGATCCGCGCGACGTGACGTACACCATCGACGGCGACACGTTCACCATCAACACGACGTATACGGTCGACGGTCAGGGTGGCTTCACCACCGACATCCCCGCCGGAACGTCGCAGTTCTCCATCTGGACACTGCAGGTGAGAGGCACCAGCACCGATGGCGGCGAGACGTTCACCGCGACGGGCAGCGACTCCGGGGTGAACTGCGGCTGGACGATCACCGGCCGCCTCGAGGGATCCGGATCGACGACCAACGCAACCACAACCGGGCTCTCCGAGCCCGTCGACGTCGCCCGCGCGCTCTATCTCGAGCCGGTTCCACCCGACTACGAGAACGCCTGCAGTGGCGACTACTCGACGTGCCCCATCACGCCGGAACTGAAAGCGGCCTTCCTCGCCTTCAATGGCGGGAACGAGGGAGCCGGTTCGGCCGACCCGATCTGCCGGTGCCAGAACAGCGTCACTCCCGCCTACGCCGTCGGTCTCCCGTTGCCGGCCGCGCTCGCCGGGCAGCTCGGATACGCGGTGGTGCAGGTAACTCTGCCCTTCGACCCGCCGGTCGCCTACCTCGTACTGGCCCATCAGCAGAACGACGGCACCTGGGTCGCAGCCGACATCTACTGCAATGCCTACGCCGGCGATCCTGATCCCTACGCCAATCGGTCGACCGCCGGTGGTCGGGGCTGCAGCGCCTAGGTCAGCGTTCGGCCATCCACGCGACGAAGTCGTCGGGGACGCCCTTCATCGTGAGCGGGCCCATCGGCTGCACGTCGGGCTGCGGATCGCATTGCCGATACGTTGCGTCGGACACGACGACATGCCCCGCGCCGGCTTGCGCGCAGAGCCGCGCGCCGACGTTCACCGCATCGCCGACAACCGTGTACTGCCGTCTATGGGATGAGCCGACGTGGGCCGCCACGACCTCCCCCGTGTGCACACCGATGCCGAACCGCACCGTCGGGTCGCCCACGGCCAGCAACCGCGCATCGAGCTCCGTCGACCGTTCCTGCACCTCGAGCACGCGCTCGCGATGGCATTCGTGGCGTGATCGGGATCCGCGACAGGTGCGCCGAACACGGCGAACACCTCGTCACCGACGAACTGCACCACCGTGCCACCGTGTGCGAGGACGATGTCGGACACATACTCGTAGTAACGATCGAGCATCGACCGGATCTGGCCGGCACCAACTCGGGCCGTCAGCGCGGTGAAACCCCGTATGTCGCAGAACAGCACGGTCACGTCCATCCGATTGCCGGCGATGGCCGATTCGACCAGCCCCCGGTGCACGAGGTCGGCCGCGACGGCGTCGGGTACGTACTGCGAGAAGAGCGACGCAACCAGACGCCGGCGCCGTTCGATGAACGTGTAGCGAACGGCACCCGAGAGTGGGACGACCAGGATGATCGCCAGCACCGGGTACACGAGGTTCGAGATCGTGCCGGCCTGCGCACGAGGCACAAAGAACAACGCGTAGCCGGCCAGGCACGAGACGCTGGCCAACGCCGCGGCCCACATCGGCAGGAACTGTACGGCGAGCCCCACGATCACGGTGAGCAAGAAGATGGTGATCAACGTCGCCGTCGTCGACGCCGGCTCCAGGTAGGCCTTCGTGACCATCGTGTTGTAGGCGTTGGCGTGAACGAAGACGCCGGGCACACCTCCGCGTCGGCCCATGGGAATCGCGTGGTTGTCGCCCAGGGTCTGGTCGATTGCGCCCACGAAAACGACCTTGTCGCGAAAGTCGGTGACGCGACCTTGCATGACATCGACGGCGGACACCGTATGCGGCGTCTGGCCATCTGTTCCGACACCACCGAGCAGCCCCTTGGCATAGCTCACCCGGAGGCCGTAGTGGTCATCGGTCGGGACCGCCAGCGAGCCCAACTGCACGCCGCCGTGCGCTTGTAAGACGGCGCTGTTGGTGGTGTTCGTGGCGGCGGCCAGCACGGCGAGCGAGAACGCCGGCACGAGATGCAGATGGTCTTCGACGACGAGCGGTACCCGGCGCGTCACGCCGTCGATCGCGTCCGGGGTGATCGCCACGTGGCCGACCTCCGCCGCGGCGTCGCCGATCGCCTTGACAGGACGTACGGCCGACGTCGCCTCCAGTGCGCCGTCCGCCGCGTAGACGTCGGCTGGGTTCGACGGTTCGGCGGAGCCCGGGACGTCGGCCGCCTCGGCGACGACCACGTTGCCGGCCTGTGCCATAGCCCGGCCGAGCTCATCGTCGCCCGGTTCCGCCGAGGCGTACAGCAGGTCGAGAGCGATGACCCGGGCGCCATCGTCGTGGAGCTTGCTCACCAGCTCCGCCTGGGTTGCGCGCGACCAGGGCCACGACTCTCCGGTCTCCGCCAGCGAATGTGCGTCGATACCCACCACGACGATCGAGTCATCGACATGGCCGCGGGGGAAGACGTACCGATCGGCCACGTTGTTCTGCACACCCGAGAAGACATCGTGGCTGAGGCCTATGGCGGCGCCCGCGGTGATGATCACCGCGACGAGCAGAGCACGCGATGATCCGGGTTCCGGCGCGTGCGGAGCGTAGGCGTGCCGTGACCGCCGTGTTCGCTGCCATCCTCGTCGGTGCACCTCACCGCCTGTGCCACTGCAATTCGGCCCGACGTTAGTTCGAGCATCGCCAACGAACGCCGCAGAGGCGGAACGCGAAGAAGGGAGGCGCTCGATGTGAGCGCCTCCCTTGCTCCGGGTTCCCGCTCAGTTGTCCCAGGAGGATGAACCGAACGCGGTGGACGAGTTCGACGAGCTGGATGACGTGGTCGACACGCCGCACTTGCCGACGGCCTGAACAGCCTGCGTCATGAGGTCGGGCTGCGTCATCATCAAGGCGGGGGCGCCGAGCGACCCGAGCGTCATCAACTCCGACTCGGTGACGCCGGACTTCTCGAGCTCGTCGGCGAAGCACTTGCACGACTTCTGGCTGCTGCCGTCGTCGACACAACCGGACACGACGCTTTGCTTGGCGGCCGACGACCAGTGCGTCCCCGAGCTGCCACCGACGAGGAACCGGGTTCCACCGACCGCGCCGGCCGCGAGGATCAGGATCACGGCGAGGCCGATGAGCACGGTCATCCCCTTGCTGAGGCCCTTCTGCACCGGAGCCGCATCGGCGACCGCGGTTGCCTGCGCACTGGCGTGCTGCTCGGGCGGGTACCAGTTCCCGTCCGATGCGAGCCACCAACCTGATGCTTGAATCGTCTCGTTCATGGTCTGATCCCTCCCGTGAATGTGCCTGGCGAGTCGCCGAGGTTCTGAGCTCATCGTGCGCCCACGGGCCAGATCAGTCCGTGCCCCTGGCGAAGCACGGACTGTTCCGTACCTAACACTCCGCTGAGGCCGCGGTAGCGTTCGGCGATGTCGACCGGCGGCCATCTGTTCGACGTCCTGCCCGTCGAGAATCGAGAACGGCTGCTCGCCGAGATGCGGCGCCGCCGATTCAAGCGCGGTGAGGTCGTGTTCCACGAGGGCGACCCCGGCGACACCCTGCACCTGATCGAGAAGGGCCACGTCGCCATTCGCGCCACCACCCCGCTCGGCGACGTGGCCACGTTCGCGGTGCTCGGACCGGGCGACGTCTTCGGCGACCAGGCCCTCCTCACCCCCAGTGCGAAACGCACGGCCTCGGCGGTTGCACTCGAAGCCGCGGAGACTCGCAGCTTGACTCGTGACGGGTTCGAACAGCTGCGCCGCGAAGAGCCGGCCGCCGATCGGTTCCTCGTCGAGGTGTTGGCCGGTCAGGTCCGCCGGCTCTCGGCTCACCTGCTCGACGCGTTGTACGTTCCCGCCGAGACGCGGATCATGCGGCGGCTCGTCGAGCTCGCCGAGTCCTTTGCCCAGCCCGACGGCACGTGTGTGATCCCGCTGACCCAAGACGACCTGGCGTCGATCACCGGCGTGTCGCGCCCGACGGCGAATCGGCTGCTGAAGGCGGCCGAAGCAGACGGCGTGCTCGTGGTCGGCCGCGCACACGTCGAGATCCTCGACCGAGCCGCGTTGGCTCGCAAAGCCCGTTGAGGCTTTCGTCCTAGGGTCGGCTCATGTCAGATTCCGGATTTCGCCCGCTCGAGGGAACGCGTGTCGTCGACCTGACGAGCAACATGTCCGGCCCACTAGCCACCATGGTGCTCGCCGATCAGGGCGCCGACGTGGTCAAGGTCGAACCCTTGACCGGCGATCTGATCCGCACGGTCGGCACCGGCCGCGGCGGCATGAGCGCCTACTTCGCCAATCTCAACCGTGGCAAGCGGTCGATCGCCGTCGACCTGTCGACCGAGGCGGGCGCAGAAGTCGTGCGCCGGTTGTCGTCGACCGCGGACGTGTTCGTCCAGAACTTTCGTCCCGGAGTCGTCGAACGACTCGGGCTCGACGCCACCGCGCTCATGGCCGCGAACGAACGGCTGATCTACGGATCCATCAGTGGGTTCGGACTCGATGGACCGCTGGCGACGCAACCCGCCTACGACCACGTGGTCCAGGCGATGTCGGGGTTCGCCGCCCTTCAAGCGCTGGCGGACGGCCCGGACCTCGTGCGGCAAGGGGCAATCGACAAGGCCAGCGCGTACACACTGGCGCAGGCCATCACCGCGGCGCTGCTCCAGCGGGTGAGCACCGGGCGCGGTGTTCGCATCGACGTGTCGATGCTCGATGTCGCCCTGGCCTTCATCTGGCCCGACGGGATGATGAACAACACGTCGCTCGAGGACGTCAAGGCGCTCCCACCGGTCTCCCGCAGTTTCCGCACTACGCCCACCGCCGACGGTCACGTCGTGCTCGTGACCCTCACAGCCAAGCAGTGGGACGGGCTCGTCGACGCCATCCTCACCGAAGACGACGACACCGGCGGTGATCTGAGCAACACCGACGCGCGGATGGCGGGTGGGGCTGCGATCATGCGCTCGGTGCGGGAGCGGTTGCGCGAGCTCTCCACCGAAGAAGTGGTTCGTCGTCTCAGAGGTGCCGATGTGCCGTGTGCGCCAGTCCTCGCACTCGACGAGCTCCACCTGGATACCCAGATCGAATCATCCGGGATCCTCGACGTCATCGATCACCCGGTGATGGGTGCCGTGCGTCAACCCGGTCCGGCCCCACTCGTCGACGGCAAGCGGCCCACACCCGGCACGCCCGCGCCGCAGGTCGGTGCCCACACTCGGGAAGTGCTCATCGAGCACGGGTTCTCCGAGAGCGAAGTCGCATCATTGATGGCCGAGGGCAACATCGCGTCGACCGACTGACGACTCAGCGGCTCAGGTACTGGTCCGCAAGCTTCGGTGGTGCGCACGCCAGCCACGCGTCGATGATCGCTTCGCGTAGCGCACGCTTGCGCACCTTCTTCAGTTGAATCAGCACGGCCGAGTAGCCGTCGAAGTGAGGAATGGTGAAGAAGCCGGGCTGGTCGGCCGCCAGCACCTCTTCTTTCTCGTCGAGATCCGCGACGCGAACCGCGATGATCGATCCCTCCGGAGGTGGAGAATCGCCGAAGCGCTTGATGTCCGCCTTGCTGAACGGCCGCTCCCACGCAAATCCCTTCCCCGCCACGAACCATGTGCGATGGCCGTGACGCACGCCCGCGGTGACCTCGGGTAGATCCGACGCGATCCGGGCTGCGTCGTCGAGAGTTGCCATCGGCCGTAACGCTAGTCACGGCCTGATCGCGCGGCGCGGCCAAGAACCTCATGACTGGAGAAGGCCCCACTCCGAGGAGTGGGGCCTTCTCGACTTCACAGATGACGTCGCCTACCAGGCGACCTCGGTCAGGAGTCAGACTTCATCGACGTCGTCGTTCAAGATGAACCCGTTGGCGGAACTCGCCGACGGGAACACCGGGATCGGTGAGGTCGTGATGAAGGCGCTGACGTTCTCGTCGGGCTCAGACCCGAAGTCGGGGTAGACGACGATCGAAACCGTCTTCTGCACCTGGCCCATCTTGAACTTCACCTTCTTCGGCTTGGGGACGGCCTTGTAGTCGACACCGCCCGTCGCGCTGCCGTCGACCACCATGACGATCACCTCGGTGTCGGCTGCGGCCGGGTCGCGCAGCGTGACCTGGTAGCCGACCTTGTTGCCCTTGACGGAGGTGTCGCCCTCGCAGATCGACGCGCCGGTGACACCGACGGTCTGGTCAGGAGCGCCACCATCGTCATCGATGATCGTGCCCGTGCCCGTCCCCCGTCCGATGGAGTAGCCCCCGGTGGGATTCGAGAGCGTCACCGTGAGGAACTCGTCGCCTTCGAAGCCTTCGTCGGGCAGGACCTTCACGGTCACGAACTTGGTCGTGGCCATGACACCGCTCGAATTCGGCTTGAACTTGAGCGTCTTCGTGACACCGACCTTGGCGTTGAAGTCGTCCGGTGCCGTAGCCGACCCATCGTTGATGGTGTAGTCGACGTGGATCTCAGTAGCTGCTGGGTTGGTGACGGTGACGGCCAGGCGAAGCTTGCGCGGTGCGCCGCTGTCACCCTCGATCACCGAAGCATCGCCGATCGAGAACCGGTTGGTACCCGGATCTCCGCACTCGGACACCGGCACACCGCTGTCGTCGTTCTGGACGGTGCCGAAGCCGTTTGGGTCGAGCAAGACGCAGCCGCTGGCATTGGCGAGATCGACCGTGAACACCTCGTCGATCTCGACCTCGGTGTCGCCGTTCACCTGCACCGTGATGGGCTCGCTGGTGTCGTTCGCCGCGAAGTTGACGGTGCCGGAGACCGCGTTGTAGTCCGAAGACGAGTACGCCGTGTTGTCCGCGGTCGAGAAATCGACCGATGCTGTCCCCACGCCACTCGTCCGTGTGACGTTGAACGTGAAGTTGGTCGTTCCCGCATTGCCCTCGTTGAGCGTCACGTCGTTGATCGAGCACGACGCCGGCGGCGGCGGAGCCGCACCGACGGGAAGATCGATCAGCGCGACGACCAGGCCGAGACAGTCGTTGGTCCCGGTGTGGTCGATGTGGACGGTGTTGGCACCAGGCGACACGGTCGACGTGATGTCGAACGACTCGATGTCGAACAGCGCACCATTGGTCGCGCGGGAATGCCCCGCGTCGGGGAGTGTGGTGCCGTCCCAACGACCAACCCCCGGCAGATCCGGGATGGTGAGGTCGCCAGCGGGGCCGCTCACCACGATGTCGCCGTCATCGGGTTGCCCGAAGTCCTGGCCATCGGCGACGTGTAGCTGAAGGCCGGCTGTTCCGCCCGCCGGCAGGTCGATGCCGGGCAGCGAGGCGTGCCAGCCCTCGTCGTCACCGGGGTAGCCCTGCGGGAAGTTCGAATCGTTGCCCTCGAACAGGACGACGTCGCGGTTGTTGGCCGGATTGCCATCGTTGAAGAAGACGACGAGCGAGGCGCCGTTGGCGTCGTCGCCGGGGGTTGATGCCATCCCGGCCAGGTCATATGCGCCGTTTCCGGGAACGAGCGAGGTCACATCGGCCACATAGGTGCGGCTGCTCCCCGGCCCCCAGCAGTTGTTGCCGGCGTCACCGCGTGACGTGCCCACGACCGCGACGGTATTGACCGATGGGGTCGCGGAGCCGTAGACCGCGCCTGCGGACGACGTGTTGATGCCGTGCCAGAACAACAGCGCCTTCGTCACCGAACCGGTCACGCCGGACACCGAAATGGTGCCGGTGCCAACTGCCCCGATGCCGCTGACGCCTGACGATACGAAATCGGTGTTGTCGACCGTTCTGACGTGTGTGATTCCCGCGGCCGACGCGGGCTGCGCGGCAAGGCCGACGCACAGACTCGCAAGGACCGCGATGACTGCCAGGGACGCGCCCTGCGCGTCCGACGATTGAAAATACCTTTACCCGCCATGTTCTCTCCGCATCCTCTCCGTCGCCCGGAGATATCCCGCCTCGCAACTGTTGTTGCGTGACCACCGTGCGTCAGTGTCCCCTGTCTCGGCGCCGCGCACAAATCAACCGCGTCATCGGAAGGTTGCGCTCGGGGCAACGCTCGCGGTCCCCGTAGGCTCAGCCCGATGACGGCGCCGCGAGCACTGTTGATCGACATCGACGGCGTGCTGGTCGTGTCATGGGAACCGTTACCGGGTGCGCTCGACGCCTTCGCCGCGTTGCGTGCCGCGGACATTCCGCTCCGGTTCCTCACCAACACGACGTCTCGTACGAAGGCCGCGATCACCGCGTCCCTGCGTGCGGCGGGCTTCGCGGTGTCACCTGACGAGATCCTGACCGCCACCTCGGCCACCGCCGCGCACCTCGAGGCTCACCTTCCAGCGGCCCGGTGCCTACTGCTGAACAGCGGCGAGGACATCACGGTCGACCTGCCCGATGTCGCCCTCGTCGGAGCCGATGCGCCTCCGGACCAAGTCGACGCGGTGATCATGGGCGGCGCCGGTCCCGAGTTCTCCTACGAAACGCTCAACCACGCGCTCGCGTGTCTCCTCGAAGGTGCGGCCCTGCTCGCGATGCACCGCAACCTGACGTGGCGTACCAGTCGGGGTTTGCAACTCGACGCCGGCGCGTACGTCGCGGCACTCGAGCTTGCTGCCGGTGTCGAGGCCACGGTCATCGGCAAGCCCGCGGCCGCGATGTTCCAAGCCGCACTTGCGTCGCTGGGCATGAGCGCGACAGAGACCGCCATGATCGGAGACGACATCGACAGCGACGTGCGCGGCGCCCAAGCGCTCGGGATCACCGGTGTGCAGGTTCGGACGGGGAAGTTCCGTCCACAGCAACTCGACATCGGCGCCGCGCCCGACGTGATCGTCGATGCCTTCGGCGGCGTTCCCGAGTGGATGGGTTTGTCCCTCGGGTCGTGAGACTCAGCGAGTTTCGTGCCGCCTCCCATTGGCACTTGGTTAAACACTGAACCGAAAGCCGAACGAACGCAGCGGGAGCCTGAGCCCAGGCAACGCACGGCCGAAAGAGAAGCCGGCAACCGAACGCCTGGGTCTCAGGTCTCCCGCGACACGCCTACCGCTCGACGGTCACCCGCAAGAACGTCGCCGGGATCGCGGTCGACTGGTCGTTCGCTGCCTGGTTCTGCTGGTTGAAGAGCGCTTCCAGCTCGGCTTGGAGCTCGTCGGCGCGGCCCTTCGCCTCGGCAGCCTCGAAGGCATTCATCGTCGGGCCGTAATACGTACGGAACACAGCCAGCAACTCCGCCGGCGGTGTCGGCTGCTCGAAGACGAACGTGTCCTGCTCGAGTGTGATGTTGGCTTCGGGGACACCGGCGGCGCCGAACCGTTCGATCACGTGCTCCGCGACCCCCCAGGTCATCGGGCTCACGAAACCGTCGGGCGGAGGCGGCGAATACGACCCGCTGATCTTCAGGATCTGTGCCACCAGTGTGGGATCACCGGGGATCCAGTTGCCCATGACGATTCGCCCCCCGGGTCGAGCGACGTGCACCATCTCCTTCGCGACATCGAACGGCCGCGGCGCGAACATCGCACCGAAGATGCTCATCACGAGATCGAACCGCTCGTCCCGGAGGTCCGCGAGGTCGCAGGCGTCGCCTTCCTGGAAGCTCAGGTTCGACAGGCCCTCGTCGGAGGCCCGGCGGTTCCCGGCCTCGACGAGGTTGCGAGCGATGTCGACACCCAACACCTGAGCGCCGCGCCGTGCCGCCGGGACCGCCGTCGTGCCGTCGCCGCACCCGAGGTCGAGCACGTCGATGCCCTTGGTCACGCCGATCCGGGCCACCAGGTCCTCGCCGCTGGACCGCATGCTCGCGGCGATCTTGGTGAAGTCGCCCTTCTCCCACAGGGCCTTGTTCGGGTTCATCTCCGTGACTGCCTTCTTCGTGTTCATGTACGTCGATCTCCGTCTCGAGAGCCGTCGAGGACGAGGTCGTGCCCGACCCCGGCTCGGTGGCTCGCTGGTGGTGCCCGCAGCATGCGCCGGGACGGCTGCAGGGGGCTTGAGGCCTGCATGCAGGCTTTTGCAGGTGTTCTGCAAGCGCGCTTGCAAAACTGTGCGGCGTGGACGGCCGACTCGAGATCCGGGTGCTGGGCAGCATCGACCTGGTCCGTGACGGACAGTCGGTGCCGATCGGAGGCCCGAAGCCCCGCCTCGTCCTCGCCCTGCTGGCCGCTCGGCATGGCGACGTCGTGTCGACGGAACGATTGTGCGAGGAGCTCTGGGGCGACCAGGCTCCGGCCGACCCTCCTGCCGTGCTGCAGAGTGTCATCTCCCGGCTGCGCAAAGTCCTGCGACCGGAGGCCGACATCGTCGGCCGACCACCGGGCTATGTGCTGCGAGCCGACGACGGCACGGTCGACGCCCACCGATTCGAGCTGCTCTGCGCCAGCGCGAAGACGATGAGCGACCCGATCCGCGTGACGGATCAACTCCGGTCGGCGTTGGCCTGTTGGCGGGGCTCCGCGTTCGAAGAATTCGCCGAGTTCGATTGGGCTCGCGTCGAAACCGTCCGACTCGACGAGCTGCGGGCGAACGCGCGCGAGGACCTGATCGACGCCCGCCTCGCATGCGGCGAGCACGCGGTGTTGGTCGGCGAGCTCGAAGCGCTGGTGTCCGACAGCCCGCTGCGTGAGCGGCTCTGGCGCCAACTGATCACCGCCCTGTATCGCAGTGGGCGGTCGGCCGAGGCGCTGCAACGCGCCAGCGCGCTGCGAACGGTGCTACGCGAAGAGGTCGGCCTCGAGCCGTCACCGGCGCTCCGTGAGCTCGAGGCGCGTGTCCTCAACGATGACCCGACGTTGCTGCAATCGCCCGTTGCCTCCCGCCGCGCTACGCCGCGTCGCCTGCCGGCCGAGAGCACACAGCTGGTGGGACGAGCCGACGAGCTCAGCCAGCTCGGCGACCGCCTGCGTACGAGTCGACTGTTGACACTTGCGGGACCCGGGGGCGTGGGGAAGACACGTCTCGCGCTCCGGCTCGCTGGCGATTTCTGGGACGAGTTCGACGGGGAGGTGTTCGTGGCGCTGCTCGCGCCCGTCCACGACCCGAGCTCGACCGTCGCGGCGATCGCGACCGCTGTCGACGTTCAGCAACGCCAGCACCTCTCTCTCGAGGAGACACTCCTCGAGTACCTACGAGGACGCAGGGCCCTCCTCGTCCTCGACAACTGCGAGCACTTGCGCGCCACGGTCGCGCCGCTCGCCGACAGGCTTCTCACGCTCTGCCCCGAGGTGAGGCTGCTGACCACGAGCCGGGAGGTCCTGGGTCTCCCAGGCGAGCAGGTTTGGCGCGTCCGACCGCTCGAGATCGCGCCCCAGGACGCGACCACGGAGACCATCTCCGATGCGCCCGCGACCCGCCTGTTCCTGGAGCGGGCCACGGCGGCTCGCCCCAGCTTCGCCCCCCAGCCCGACGATCTCCTCGCCATCGCGGAGATCGTGCGTCGTCTCGACGGACTACCACTGGCGATCGAGCTCGCCGCCGCTCGCGTCGGCGCGATGAGCCCCGCGGACCTCGCGGGCCGACTCGATCAGCGCTTCGAGCTCCTCGGCGGCACGCAGGCCTCGATGGTGGCGCGTCACCGCACCCTCCAAGATCTCGTCGCTTGGTCCTTCGATCTGCTCGATGCCGAGGAGCAGCGGCTCTTCGCGCGGCTTTGCGTTTTCGCCGGGAGCTTCGGGCTCGACGCGGCCGAGGGCGTGTGTGGAGACGAAGACCTCAGCTCGTCACGCATCTCGCGGCTGCTCGCCAACCTGGTCGACAAGTCGATGGTGCAGCTCGTGGACGAGCACAGCCCGCGCTACCGCGTGTTGGAGACGCTGAGGGACTTCGGCAACGAACAACTCGACGGCGACGAACGGTCGAGCGTTCGTTCGCAGCATGCCCGCTGGTACCTGGCCCTGGCTCAGCGCAGTGCCGACGCCCTGGCCGGCCCCGACGAAGCCGCGGCGATGGCAACGCTCGATGCCGCGTTCGACAATCTGCGCTCCGCTCATCACTGGTCACTCGGGAACGCCGACGCCGATCTCGGGCTGCTCCTGGTGGCGGCCTTGCGCGAGTACGCCGCCCGCTGCATGCACGCGGAGATCACGAGCTGGGCCGACGCAGCCATCCGGATCCCGGGCGCCGATGAGCACGGGCGCTTTCCGGTTGTCGTTGCCGTCGCTGCGTACGGGCGGTTCGTGCGTGGCGACCTCGAAGGCGCGATCGAACTCGGCGATCAGGCCATCGCCGCGGCCGAGAAGCTGGGCGTGGATTGCTCGGGCCTCGCGGAACGCACGCTGGGCAATGCCTGGTTCTATCGGAACGACGTGGTCCTCGGCATGGAGTGGATGGACCGCATGATCGCGTCGGCGCGGGGCGGATCGGCGGCCAGGCTGACCCACGCCCTCTACATGCGCTCGGTGTCCTTCACCAGCGTCGGCGACAACGTCAAGGGGGCGCAATACGCCGGTGAGGCTCGGGCCGCGGCGGCGGCGTCCGGATCACCGACGGCGAAAGCCCAGGCGCTCTACGCCCTCGGTCTCGCGCTCGAGTCCACCGACCCGGAGGAGGCAGCCGCGCACTTGCAACGCGCGGCTGACGTCGCGCTCGGCGCCGGCAACCGATGGATCCAAGCCTTCGCCCTCACCGAGGTGCTCTGGCTTCAGGCGCGCGAAGGCCAACCGCGCGACGCGCTCGAACGCTATTCGGACGTCATCGAGATCTGGTATCGCGGCGGCGACTGGGCGAACCAATGGCTCTCACTTCGCCACGTCTTCGGAATACTCGTCCAACTGCGCGCGCATCTCGGCGCAGCCACACTGCACGGCGCTGCTCACCGCGGCGGGCGCCGCCTACGCCCTGCCCTTCGCGGCCGCCGACGCCGAACACATCAGCTCTCTCGTCGAAGAGCTGCGCAACCAGCTAGGAGCCAGCGCGTTCGCCTCTGCGGTGCGGCGCGGCACGACCCTCGACGATGCCGAGATCATCGAGTTCGTGCACGAACAGATCCGAGCGCTCACGTCGCCCTGAGCCGTTCACCTGACCCTGCGAGTCGCCCTGACCCTGCCAGTCGCGTCGAGTGACCCTGCTGCCCACGTCCCCCGTCGGTTAGGCGATCCGGTCGTCAGTTGCCGGCAGCCCCCGACGCGTTCGCGCCATTGCCAGCGCCTGCTCCCGGAGGACCGAACCCACCGGGGTTGCCGATGGTGATCGAGTCGGCGGCAGTCGAGCCGTCGCTGTTCGCCGCGCCCCGCACGACCACCGACTGCCCGGCGGTGACATCCGCCGGTGTGCCGGCCGTCGTCTTCGAGATCGTCGTACCCGACCCCAGGATGACGGTCTGGGTCTGGCCGTTCTGTGTCGTGACGGTGATCGTGTTGCCGTTTACGGACGCGACGGTTCCGAACACGCCACCACCACCAGCGCCTCCGGCTCCACCACCGAACCCACGACCCGCACCGCGTCCTTGGCCTCCGTTGGCCGCGGCGGGAGTAGCTGATGCGGTATTCGTCGTCGCGCTGGCGCTGCTGGAGTGCAGGCGGGTACCAGCGAACACACCGAGCAAGGCCACGAGCGCCACGACCAGAACTGCGACCGGTATGCGAACGCGGATCCCCTTGGCCGGTCCGGTTTGCGACCACTCCTCACTGCTCTCGCCTGATGGCGCTGACGTCGTCGGATCGATGGGTGGCGCCGAGGGCGGATACGGCGGAGTCGGTTCAGGCCCCTGAGGGGGCTGGTACTGGTCATCTGGGTGCGGGGGCATCTGGGGTTTCCCTTTCATTCGTGGCGGAGCGCGTCGATCGGTCGCATCGACGCGGCTCGGTTGGCTGGGTAGATACCGAAGAACAGGCCGACGGTCACGGCGACGCCGAACGCCAGCGGGATCGAGTAATCCGCGATCACGGGCGCGACGCCCACGATCGTGAACCGGGTTCCGATGATCCCAACGATCACTCCCGCGACACCGCCGAGCAGCGTCAACATCACGGCCTCGACCATGAACTGCGAGAGGATGGCGCCCTTCCGGGCACCAATGGCCTTGCGTATCCCTATTTCACGCGTTCGCTCGGTGACCGTGACGAGCATGATGTTCATCACCCCGATCCCACCGACGAGCAATGAGATCGCGGCGACGGCGCCGAGCAGGATCGTAAAGGTGCGGTTCGTGTCCTGGGTCGTCTGCAACAGACTGGCTTGGTTCAACACGTTGAACGGTGTGGTCGACGTCGCCGACAGCTGATGGCGCGAGTCGAGGATGCTCACGATCTCTGCTTGCGCATCTCCTTCCGCGTTGGCCGATGTCGACTGGGCCACGACCTGTTGGTAGCCCTGCGTGCGGCCGGTCAACGTGTCCTGCACCGCGGTGTAGGGCGCGACCGCGAAGTCGTCGAGATCTTGCGCGCCGTTGGCGCCTTTCGCCGCCTGCAGCCCGACAATCTGGTACGAGATCCCGTTGATCTCGAGAGTCGAACCCACCACTGTCTCTCCCGGGCCGAACAGGTTGGCGGCCGCGGTGGGGCCGATCACCAACACCCGCGCGTGGCTGGTCACGTCCTCGGGCGTGAGCGCTCGACCCGCCGCGATGCTCCGATCGGTCGTCGAGAGATAGTTGGCATCGCTCCCGATCAGTTGGCTGATGGTCGTGGACGCCCCGCCGTGTGTCACCGTCGCGCCCTGCACGTTCACGACGGGCGACGCCGATGCGATGTCCGGTGCTTGCGACGTGTCGTTCAGCGCGGTGATGTCACCGTCGTTGATGACGATCGCCGTCGATTGCGTACCGGTGCGTTGTGGTCCACCGAACCGGCCCCGGTTGAACACCGTGAGGGTGTTCGTGCCGAGGTTCTGGATGCGGTCCTGCACGGCGAGCGACGACCCGTTCCCCACCGCGACCAGGATGATCACCGCAGCGACGCCGATCAGGATGCCGAGCACAGTCAATGCCGAGCGCAACTTGTTGGCGGTGATGCCACGCCAGGCGATGGCGATGCTGTCGACGCTCACTAGCGCACCCCAGTGAGTCGATCACGAGCCTCGCTCGTGCCGGCCGACGAGGCCGGTACGGAGCGCTCATCCGACAGGACTATCCCGTCACGGAGATGAATGACTCTGTTCGCGCACGCCGCGACGTCTTCCTCGTGGGTGATGAGGATGATCGTTCGACCCTCATGGTTGAGCACCGAGAAGAGCCGCATGATCTCGGCCGTCGACGACGTGTCGAGGTTGCCGGTCGGCTCGTCGGCGAGAAGCAGTGCCGGTTCCGTCACGAGCGCTCGGGCCACGGCCACCCGCTGCTGTTGACCACCCGAGAGCTCAGAGGGGAAGTGCTCGACCCGATCGCCGAGCCCTACGGACTCGAGCGCCGCCTGCGCGCGCGACCGCGGCGCTCCCGCCGCTTCACGCCTCCGTAAGCCAGGGCGAGCTCGACGTTCGCCAACGCCGTGGTGCGGGGGATCAGGTTGTAGCTCTGGAAGATGAAACCGATCTTGCGGTTGCGGATGGTCGACAACTGACCGTCGTCGAGCGGACGCACATCCACCCCGTCGAGCAGATACCGCCCGCGGGTCGGCACGTCGAGGCACCCGATGATGTTCATGAGTGTCGACTTCCCGGATCCCGATGCACCGACGATCGCCACGAAGTCACCGCGGTCGATCGTCAGGTCGATGCCGCGCAGCGTGTGCACCTCCAACGGACCGCTCGCATACGTCTTCACGATGCCGTGCAGGTCGATCACCGTCGGATGCTCACCGCTCATCCTCGACCCCCTGCACCGCCGACTCCCCCGCCGCCTCCGAAGCCGCCACCACCGGTGAGACTGCCGGAGGTCCCGGTGCTCGCGCGTGGCGTCGTTCCGGTCGACACCGATCCTGTCGACACCACGACCTGATCGCCGGCGTTCAAGCCGGAGACGATCTCGGTGCTGCTGTCACCTTGCAGACCGACGGTGACCGGCGTCTGCACTTGTTGACCGTTCTGCATCTTGGTCACATAGCTGGCACCGGCCTGGGTCTGGATCGCAGCGGTCTGCACCATCACGACGTTGTCCTTCGTTTGTGTCGTCACAGTGACGCTCGCCGTCATACCGATCTTCAGCGTGTCCGGTGGGTTGTTGAGGGCGACGGTGGCCACGTAGGTCACGACGTTGTTCGAGACGGTCGCGGTCGGGGCCACCGCGGTGACCGAACCCGAGAGTTGGGCGGTCGGCAGCGCGTTCACCGACACCGTGGCCGGTTGGCCGACGTGCACCTTGACCGCATCGGTTTCCGGAAAGCCCACCTGCACCTCGAGGCTCGTGGGATCGACGATCGTGGCGAAGGCCGTGGCGGTCGATGACGTGCCCGAACTGGACGATGTTGCGGAGCCGGCCGAGCCGGAACTGCTCGTGCCCGAGCCGCCAGCGGCGCTACCGGATCGCGAAGTGCTGCCAGACCCCGAGCCGCTCGCCGAGCTCGACCCCGTTCCACTCGAGCCGACCTGCTCCCCGACCGAACCGTTGACCGCGATCGCCTGCCCGGAAACCGGTGCCGTCAACGTCGTCGCGTCGACCGACTTCTGGGCTGCTTCGACCGAGCTCTGCGCTTGGATCACGGTCGCCTGCGCCGAGTACACGCTGGCCTGCGCGGACGCGACCGACGTCGTCCCCCCCTGGGTTCCTTGGCCAGAACCGCTCGACGCGGAAACGGCGCTCGTCGACTGCGATTCGGCTTGCGCGAGGGCGTCGTTCGCCTGCGCGAGCTGTTCGTTGGCGGCGCGTAGGTTCAGCTGCGCCACTTGCAAGCTCGCGTCCGCAGTCGCGGGATCAAGTTTGGCCAAGGTTTGACCAGCGGTCACGTCCTGCCCGGCCGCCACGTCGACCTCGACGATGGTGCCACTCGTCTGGAAGTTCACGTCGGTCGACGTGCCCGGCTCGAGATTGCCCGACGCCGAAACACTCGACGTGACCGAGCCCGTCTGCACCGTCACCGTGCGCGTGGTCGTGGCGGACGACGCCGCCTTCGGTTTGAGCTGCGCGTAGACGAGGACGGCTGCGCCGACCAACGCCACCACGAGCACCCCGTAGAGGATCTTGTGCCGAGTCGCGGTTCGCATGCCGGGATCGTGCGCCCCGAACCTGAAGAGCGACCGAAAGCGAAACTAAGAACTCTGTGAAGAGCTCACGTCGATGCGGCGTTCGGCCGATATTTCACCACCGTTACAGACAACTCTCAGCTCCACATGGTGATCTGCGCCGATGCTCACTGACTTCGCCACCGACCGCGTACCGCGATCAGACGAGGTACGACCACGCGATGACGCGCACCATCCGCAACGACGTCCCAGCAGACGACTGCAACGACTCGCGGTCGTCACCGCGATCGTGGCCCTGGGCCTCCAGGTGAGTGTCGGCTGGTCGATGTGGGGGGCCCGCCAGGTGCGCCACGAGACATCGGCCGTCCGAGCGCAACGAGACACTGCGGCGACCGACCTCGCGAACGACCAAGCGACCCTGGCGCAGACGAGCGACCAGGACGCGTCCGCCGCCGCTCGCACTCGCCAACGCCATCGCGAAGTTGGCCCCCGGCGTCTCACCCGAAGCGAACGATGCCGACCTCACTTCGACCGCGGACGACCTTGCGATTGCGCAGGACGCATTGGCCCAACTCACCGCGGCGGCGAGCTTCGACGCGGTCGAACACGATCGACTGGTGGGCTGTTTGGCGGACGCGAAACAAGCTCTCGGGGTCGCGCAGACGAGCCCACCGGGCACGTCGTCGCTCTACGCCATGGCGACAGAATCCTGCCGCGTCGCGGGAAGTGGCGTGTTCACCTCCATCGGTAGCCCATGACACGCCGGCGGCAACCGTGGTCGCAGAGGTTCCTCGTGGCTCTTCTCGCGGTGAGCACCGTCGCGTTTCTCGCGGGCGTGATCGAGCACGCCCACGCCACGACCGACCTCGCGACCGCTGACACCCAACTGAGGGACGCGAGTGACGATCTGGCCGACGTGACCAACGAGCTCCAACAGACGCAGTCGGCGATCGACGACGCGACCCATGACCGCGACGACGACCAGGCCCGCGCCGATCACATCGTCGCGGCCACCCTGCAGCTCCTACAGATACGCGACCAGCTCGATTCGGCGAACGCTGAGCTCGCGACTACCCAGGATCAAGTCGACTCCACCGTCCGCCAGGCCACGGTCATGGCGTCCTGTCTCGAGACCTTGGACTCGACGCGACGCGATCTCGAGAACGGTGATACGAACAGCGCACGGGCGACGCTCGAGTCCGGCTCGGCGACGTGCCAACAGGCCGACGACCTGGCCAGCGGTTCGGATGGTGCGGTGTACCCCTTCGACTTCCCCGATCCCTTTGTACTCGTCGACGGCGGGCACTACTACGCGTTCGGGACCAACGGCAGCGCGGGCCAGGTGCAAGTTCTCTCGTCGAGCGACGAGCATCACTGGCAGATCGCCGGCAACGCGCTGCCCACGTTGCCGGCCTGGGCACAACCCGGGCAGACATGGTCGCCCTCCGTCATGCGAACGGCGAGCGGGTACGTGCTCTACTACAGCGCCCGCGAACGTTCGTCGGGAAAGCAATGTGTCAGCGACGCAGTGTCCACCGCGCCGCAAGGCCCCTACCTCGACCTTTCCGCGGCACCGCTCATCTGCCAGACCGACCTGGGCGGGTCGATCGACCCGAGCCCGTACACGGACCCGGACGGCAACTCCTATCTCACCTGGAAGAGCGAAGACGAGACGGTGGGCGGTGCCAGCCAACTGTGGGCGCAACAACTCGGACCTGACGGGGGCTCGCTCGTCGGCGACCCGGTGGTACTCGCCACGGCCGATCGGGCCTGGGAGGGCAAGGTCATCGAAGGTCCGTCGATGTCGATGGTGGGCGACACCTGGATGTTGCTGTACTCCGGCAACTCTTGGGCCGGCGACCAGTACGCAGTCGGTGACGCCGTCTGCGCCGGCCCGCTCGGGCCGTGCACGAAACCGGCCGACAACGTGGTGCTCCGATCGACCAACGGATTCGCGGGACCAGGTGGTGCGGAGTTCTTCACCGACATACACGGCGGGTTGGCCATCGTCTTCGCGGCGTGGGATGGGGAACAGATCGGCTATCCCAACCCCCGTCGAATGCATGTCGCAGCCGTGGGACGCACCACGGGGGACACGCTCACGATCCGGCCGTGAACGGTCAACAATCGAGCTACTCGAGCACGCCCTCGCCAGCGAGGCGAGCCCGCTCGGTTGCGTCGAGCCCGAGGATCTCGCTCAACACCCAATCGTTGTGCTCGCCGAGCAGCGGTGAGGTCCGCTCGTAACCCGCCTCGGCATCGGAGAGACGGAACCCGTTGCGCTCATAGCCGCACGGGCCCATGCAGGGGTGCTCGAGGGTGACGAAGTGGCCTCGATGGAGCAACTGCTCGTCGGTCGCGGCATCGCCAAGGTCGGCGACGGGTACAGCCTCGACGCCGATGTCCTGCAACACCGCGGCCACGGTCGCCAGGTCCTGATCGGCGGTCCAGTCGCCGACGAGCGCCTCGACTTCGTCGATGCGGGACCGGCGGGCTTCGAGCGTGCTGAGCGCCTGGGTCGTCGGCTCGTCGAGTCCCATGACCGCGGCGAGGCGGGACCACTCGTCGTCATCCCAACACGCGAGCGCCACGAAGCGGTCGTCACCCCGGCACGGAAAGGCCCCGTGGGGTACGAAACGATCGGATCGATTGCCTTGTCGAATGCCGGTGTGCCCGTTCACGTCGTAGTCGAGCACCCAAGGCGTCAGCGAGTAGACGGCCGCCTCGACCTGGCTCACGTCCAGGTGGACACCCCGCCCGGTCCGCCGACGATGCAGGAGGCCGGCCGCGAGCGCGGTGGCGACGAAGCGCGGGGCCAAGGAGTCGGTGATCGTCCCGAACGGTCCTACGGGCTCACGATCGGGCCAGCCCGTGAGCAGGTTGTAGCCACCGAGCGCGGAGCCCTGCCCGCCGAATCCGGGATAATCCTTGTGCGGTCCGGTCTGGCCCTGCAGACAAGAGCTGACCATGACCAGGCCCGGATGATCCGGGGCCAACGAGGCGTAGTCGAGGCCGAAGCTCCGCATGGCGCGGGGCGCGAAGTTCTCGGCCACGGCATCGGCCCAGTCGATGAGGCGGAGAGCCAACGCGACACCCTCGGGGTGCTTCAAGTTGAGCGTCACGCCGAACTTGCCGACGTTGACCGCGTCGAACATGTCCGAACCTTCGAGACCGCAGGGGTTGCCCGACGCGAAGCCGTACGTGCGCAAGAAGTCGGGGCGAGACCGCGACTCGACCCGGATGACCGTGGCGCCGTGCTCGGCGAAGTAGCGCACTGCGATGGGACCGGCCGCTCCGGTCCCGAACTCGAGGATGCGCGTCCCTTCCCACGCGCGCGTCGGCCGCGTGTGGGCCGCAGGCCCGCCCGCGCGACGCGCTGGACCAGCGCGGTGCCTTCACCGATGCCGCTTCCAACGGAGGGGATGGACTCGCGGGGCCCGGGCGCGCCACGACGTCGTCGGTACTCGTCACCTGAAGGAAGGAGCGAGGGAAGTGCGTGACGTCGCCGAGTTTGCCGAAGAAGTCGCGTGCGGCGAGCTGGCGGCTGGCCACCAGCTCACGCGGGGAGTTGACCGGTGCGAGCATCAGGTTCGTCGCAACCGCGATCTCGTAGAGCTCGGCCATGGTGTGACGGGCGAAGTAGGCGGCCACCGGTGCGGCGATGGACTCGAGCTCGTCCGCCGTCATCGTGTTGTGGTCGTAGGTCGTCCAGTCACGACCGATCAACGCAGACGTGGCCAAGCCGTCGTCCTCGACCAACCGAGCGATGGTCTGCATGTTGGCTACCCGCGACTTGCCACCGCGTAGGCCGAACGACACGAAGCCATCCGCACACGGCCAGATCTCACGCGTCACCCCGATCTTGGCGCCGGACCGACGGCCGCGCTGGTGGGTACGAGCGAAACGGCCCACGTGACCCATCGACGCGATCATGACCGCTTCTTGTGCGGACACATCCACACGTTGTGGAAGACCCGATGCCAGCGCGGTCAGCGTCGCGACCGCGGCCTCGGCCCCGACGTGGGCCCAGCCCGACGGCTCGGTGCTCCGGACCGGTGGACGGTCGGGGTCGCCGGTGCAGTACATGTTGCCGGTCGACGCCATGACCCCGAGATCGCTCGCCTTCCAACTCGCGCGCGGCCCACTTCGACCGAAGGGTGTCACCGACACCCACACGAGGTGCGGGGCGACCTCAGGGTCGAGGACGATCGCGCCGGGCCATCCCGGCGTGTCGAGTACCACATCCGCGTCGCGGAGCAACTCCACGAGGCGAGGATCCGCCGGCCCGTCGACCACCATCGAACGCTTGCCCGCATTCCACGCGACGAAGCGAAGGGACGTACCGTCCGGCCCGAGCGGTGACGCCATCCGCAGCGGGTCACCGCCGACCGGCTCGACCTTGACCACCTCGGCGCCGAGGTCGGCCAGGATGCGGCCGGTCATCGCGGCGGGCTCGCCCGCCAGGTCGACCACGCGCGTGCCGGTCAGCAACCCCGTGCCTTCGGACACCTCGGATTCGGGTCGGCCGGTCAAGGCGCCGAGCCTATGGCGGCTGTGCCCGCCGACGACATTGCCCGCTGGGTACGCAGCTCACACTTTGCGAGTTACGCCGCCGTCGACCCGAATGATCGCTCCGGTCGTGAAGCTCGACGCCGCGCTGGCAAGGTGCAGCGCCAGCGGCGCGACCTCCTCGGGGTCACCCATACGACCCAACGGCACGAACGGCGCCTCGGGACCCTCGGGCGCCCACGCCTTGCTCGCGTCCGTGCGGAACGGTCCGGGGAGGATCGCGTTGACGCGGACTTTGGGGGCGAAGGCCTCGGCGAGGCCGACCGTGAGAGCGTTGAGACCTGCCTTGGCGCAGGCGTACGGGAGCTCGTCGACGCTCGCGATCAGCGAGCCGGCGGTGCCGATGTTGATGATCGAGCCACCGTCGTGGGCGGCCATGTGGGTCGCGGCGTGCACTCCCAGTCGGAAAGGCCCCTTGAGGTTCACCGCGAGCGTCTTGTCCCACAGCTCCTCGCTCACCGCGTCGAGGCGCTCGTAGGTCGGTGACATGCCGGCGTTGTTGACGAACACGTCGAGCCGACCCAGTTGCGCCAACGTCTCGGTCACCAACGCATCGCACTCGGCCCAATGGCCGACATGACAGGCGACGGCGACGGCTCGAACCCCGGTCGACGCTCGCACTTCGTCAGCCGCGGCTTCGCACGCGTCGAGCTTGCGCGACGCGATGACGACGTCGGCGCCCGCCTCCGCCAGGACCTGCACGATCGCGCGTCCGATGCCGCGCGACCCACCGGTCACGACTGCCACCCGGCCGCGGAGGTCATGGAGCTCGGAGAGGCGGGTCATGTTCGTCGGTCCTCGGGCCAGCGCGATCCTCGTAGATGCTGGGCTCTACGTTCAAACAACCTAGACCCGTCGATCACGGGGATCGTCCCCCGCGTCGCGCGCAGGGCGTCCCGACGCTGCCGTCGGGACGCCGTGCACTTCTGAGCAATCCGTCAGGCGCCGGGCGTACCGCTGCCCCCACCACCGGGACCGTCGCTGCAGGAGCGACCGTCCTCGAGGACGAAGTCGGGGTGGTTGTTCTCACCGTGGCTCGCGTTCGGCGGTCCATCGTCGAAGTGGCCGTTCTTGAACGAGTTGGCGCTCACGGTGATCTCGACGTACGGATTCGTGTCGCTTGCCGTCCCGTGACAGATCGTCACCTTGTCCGCTGGTGCCGCTCCCGCCGCACCGATCGCGATCGCGGACGCCGCGAGGAACGCCGCACCTGCCGCCAATGCTTTTCGCATGCCCTTGCCTCCCTATCTCATTTCATCCCCAGAGTGGCCGGATAGCCACACATAGTTGCCACAGCATTGCACAGTGTCGCGATCGCAGCACTCTAAGTGGTGGTCCTCGCGGAACCTGTGGTGCCGACGGTGAGGCCGCGAGCCACGCGAGGCATGCGTGCCGGTAGGGACCTTTACCCTGCACCGACCGCCTCGGGTCGGCAACCATGGACCAGCCTGCTGTGGAGGTCGACTGATGAGTGATCCAGGGGTTGCGCCCGCCCGTTCCAACGAGCCGTCCCATTCGAGCGGCGACCCTGGGGTCAGACGGTCGATTCCGGTGGGCTGGGTCGTGGCGGTGATCGCCGGCGCACTGATCTCGCTGATCGCCATCGGGCCGCTCGTGGGCGGCGGGTTTCTACTGTGGGCCAACGCGACCCAACGCGATGACAGCGGATTCTTCACGACCTCGTCGCATCGGTTCGAGACGACCTCCTATGCCATCACGTCGGAGAAGATCGACCTCGGAGCGAATCCCGCCAACCGCGACACGGGCGTGGACCTCGGCAACATCGCCACCTTGCGGCTCGACGTCGCCGGAACCGGCGAGTCACCCATCTTCGTGGGCATCGGACCGACGACGGACGTCGATCGCTACCTGAACGGCGTCGCCAACGCGCAGGTCAACCGGATTCGATTCGATCCGTTCGCCGTCGACTACCGCTATGCGGAAGGCGGCCCACCGCCATCCGCTCCCAGCGGGCAGCCGTTCTGGGTCGCGTCCGTCGACGGCGCCGGCAACCAGAGCCTCGTGTGGCAGCCCCAATCCGGCAACTGGTCCGTGGTGATCATGAACGCCAACGCCAGCGCGGGTGTCAGCGTCGATGCATCTCTGGGGGTCAAGACGCCCTGGGTGTTCCGAGTCGGCGTCGCGTTGATCGTCGGCGGCGCGCTCGGCTTGCTCCTCGGCGCGAGCCTCCTCGTGATCGGCGTGCTGGGGCTGGCGCGAGGGAGCCACATCGACCTGACGGCAGCGGATGTTCCCGCGGGCCAACCCGTGCGTCTCGAGGGACAGCTCGACCAGCCGCTCAACCGATGGCTCTGGTTGGTGAAGTGGCTGTTGCTCGTCCCGCACTTCATCGTGCTGGCGGTTCTCTGGATCGCCTTCTCGCTGGTGACGTTCATCGCCTTCTTCGCCATCCTCTTCACCGAGCGCTACCCGAAGTCGCTGTTCGACTTCAACGCGGGCGTGCTGCGCTGGACGTGGCGAGTCACGTACTACGGATACAGCGCGCTCGGCACCGACCGCTACCCGCCGTTCAGCATGGGGGCCGAGCCCGACTACCCCGCAACGCTCACGATCGCCCGGCCTGAACGACTCAGCCGGGGCCTCGTACTCGTGAAGTGGTGGTTGCTCGCCATTCCCCAGTACCTCGTGCTCGGCGTCATCGGCGGCGGGCTGATGGTCGGCCTCAGCGGATCGTGGCGGGCGGGCGTCCCGTTCGGCGGGTTCCTCGGGCTGCTCGTGCTCTTCGCCGCGGTAGCGCTGCTGTTCACGGGTCAGTATCCCCGGGCCATGTTCGACCTCGTGATGGGCCTGAACCGATGGGTGTATCGAGTCATCACGTACGTCGCGCTCATGCGCGACGAGTATCCGCCGTTCCGCTTGGACCAGGGCGGCAGCGAGCCGGCGCCGGAGGTCCCCCCATCCGTGCCGCCGACGTCGGCAGCGGCGCGCCCTGAGGCCGACGTCGTCGCCTGATCACGGAGCCAGATCGAACGTCGATCGTGGCTGCATGCTCGTTTCCCGACTATGGAAGGCTGACGGCTGCGACGGCCGTGAGATCGAGGAAAGTCGAGCGTCTTCTATGAGCTGGAATGCTGATCAGGCGACGAGGGCCGGCCCCCGTTGAACCCGCCACGGCACCGCATGGCCGAGTTGCGCGAGCGAGTGGAAACGACCCGGTCCCGGGTGCAGCAAACCCTCATTTGGCGGGTGTGGGAGCGAATGCTCGAGATCGAGTTCGTCGACCGCAGCGTGGCGCTCGCAGGCAAAGCGTTCGTCTCCTTCTTCCCCCTGGTGATCGTGGTGGCCGCGTTCATGCCACCCGGGGTCCGAGCATCGATCTTCTCCACTCTCACCCACCGGTTGGGAATCGCCGGAGCCGCACTGGACACGGCAAAAGAGGCTTTCGCCTCCGCCGACGACATCCGCCGAGCGACGGGAATCCTCGGCCTCGTGCTCACCTTCTTCTTCGCGAGCTCGTTCACCACCGCGGTCCAACGTGTCTACCTCCGTGCCTGGCGGAGGACCCCTGGCGGCAAGCTCGGTGCGTACACGCGCGGACCGATTTGGCTGGCTGCAATGCTCGGATACATGGCGATCCTCGGCGAGCTACGCGGACGGGTCGGCGATGGGCCCGGGATCGCGATCTTCCTCATCGTGGCCTTGGCGATGAGCGCGGCGCTGTGGTGGTTCACCGCGTGGTTCCTGCTGCTCGGCCAGGTGCGACCACGGGTGCTCATTCCCACCGGGTTGATCACCGGATTGGCGATGTCGGGCTACGCCCTGGCCGCGTCGGTATGGATGCCGGAAGTCGTGACTCGCAACCAGAACCAGTACGGCTTCTTCGGCGTCGCCCTGGCGTTGGTCACCTGGTTCTCGGGTGCGGCCATCTGCATTCTCGTGGGTGCCTGCGCGGGGCCCGTACTGGCCGAGGACCCCGGGCGAGTCGGTGCGATCATCCGCGGTCCCAATCCAGCCCTTCTCGTGGAAGGCGCGCCACCATCGCTTCCGGCGCCCGCCAGCGCACCCCGGCTCCGCGACGCGTTCGGACAGGCCGAAGAAGATGTCCCGGCGCCCCGTCAACCGATCAGCTGACCACCGCACCCATCGTCCCCTCGGATGGCCTGATCCGCCGCTGGTGAGGGTCGGTTGGATAGAAATGAGCTGTGCTGTCGATCCGTCGCGAAGTCGAGATCGCTGATGACTCGCCCTAACGGCACCCTCGCCAGTCACCGTACGTTCGTGTTTCGTCCGAGACGTTCGGAGCGCACCTCCTTTGCCTTGCAACGCACTGCGATCGTGGAGGACGACGTCGTCTGCGATCGATGGCACGACGATGGCGAAGTCGATTCGACCAGCAGCCCAAAGTTGCTGGCACTCTCGTTCAAGCCGCGTCGCGCCGGGGGACCCGTGCGCGGGCTGAACCGCAAGGCGCGGAAGGGTTCGATCGGGAAGGTGGTCGTCGACCACTTCGACGAGGTCGTCGGCGAGTTGCTTCGGAGAGAGCAGGACGCGCGCGAGGACGAGCGGGATGGCGTCCACAAGATGCGCGTAGCGACGCGTCGACTGCGCAGTGCCCTTTCCACCTACCGGCCCGTTTTGGCGACCAACCGGACCGAGCCGGTGCGAGACGAGCTGAGCTGGCTCGGTCGCGAGTTGGGATCACCTCGTGACGCCGAGGTGCTCTGCGAACAGCTCGAGGCGGCGATTCAGTCGCTTCCCCGAGAGCTACGTATGGGCACCGTCCTCCAAGCCCTCGAAGCAGAACTGGGCGCACGACACCAAGAGGCGCACGCGAGACTGCTCGAGGTTCTCGACAGCCCGCGCTACTTCGAACTCCTCGACACCCTCGACGCGATGGTCGACGATCCACCGCTCAACGAGAACGCGAGCCGTCCCGCGACGGCAGAGGCTGATCGGCTCGTGCGCAAGACCGTCCAACGGGTGCAGAAGATGGCGATCCGGGTCGAGCATTCGCCCGAAGGGGTCGAGCGGGAACGCGCCCTCCACGATGTGCGCAAAGCGGCCAAGCGTTCGCGGTATGCGGCCGAATCGGCGGCGCCCGCGCTCGGACGACGCTCCAAGAAGCTCGCTCGTCGCATGAAGCGCCTCCAAGACCTCCTGGGCGAAGTTCAGGACAGCGTCGGGAGCCGACGCCTGCTGCGCGAGATCGGTGCGGTCGCCCACCTGTTCCACGACGATGCCTTCACGTTCGGACTGCTCTACGGGCGAGAAGAGGAGCGATCGCGTCTCGCGCTCGAAGGCTACGAAGTCGCGTTGCACCGGGCCCTTCGCTACGGCTGACCCTCGAGCGACATGCCCACGGAATCTTTCGTGACGGTGGCACCACCGGCCCCGGATCGGAGACCGAAGGCCCGCGGTATGCTGAAGATTCGGTTTCCGGCGGATCCGTTGCGCACTCTGGGGTGGCGCTCCCGCGTCCGCGTCGTCGAACTCCCACCCCGATCGGATGCATCTCTCTCCCAACCGCGAACGGGTGACCGACCGCCACCGGACGGTCACCGTCTTCGACGCCGATGTGCCTCCGGGTGTGGCGTTCATCCGGTCGCTCGGGCGCGCCGGCGTCGCAGTGATCGCCGGCATCGCGATGATCATGACGGCCGGCCGATTCTCGCAGCACGTCGCCGCGGTCCGTAGCTGCCCACCGGTCCGGCGCACCGACGAGTTCATCGAGTGGTTGGGCGGTGAATTCACCAGCGGCACGATCGACTTGGTCGCACCGACGTCCGACTATGTGAGCTTCTGTGTCGCGGAGGCCCTCGAGGGGCTCGGACGTAAGGCCACGGACGCGGGGCATCCCGACGCCGCGGCCACCCGGATCTCGCTGTTCAAGGACGCGTTCGGAACGGCGATGGAGCGCGTGGGCTTTCCGACTCCCGCGTGGGCGGCGCCCACATCGCTCGAAGAGGCGCAGGAAGCGGCCCGACAGATGGGATATCCGGTGGTCCTCAAGCCGCGCACCCACGCCGGCGTGGGGACGATCCGCGGCTCGGTCGCACGCTCGGCCGACGAACTCGCCGTCGAGTTCGCGCCCTATGGCTTGGACAAGGGCAACACCTCGGTACTGGCTCACGAGGCCAACGTCGGCATGCCGATCGTGCAGCGCTATCACGACCTCGGAACGGTCGACGTGGTCAGCCTCACCGGGTGTCTCGATCTCGACGGCACCGTTCTCGCTCTCGGCCATTGCCGCAAGATGAGCCAGTCGCCTCGCCGCCTGGGTGTCGGGACGATGTTCGAACCGGTCCCCGAGCCGCCGTTCGCCGGCGCCGCGATCGAGGCGGTCCGCACGGTGCTGGGCTCCGGTCTGTTCGAACTCGAGGTCTTGGTCGATCGGACCACCGGCGAGTACTGGGCCATCGACCTCAACCCCCGCGCCTTCGGGCAGGTCTCCCTCGACATCGCGCTCGGCAACGACCTCCCCCGCCTCTGGTACGAGTCGGTCACGGGAACGAACTTGCCGTCGACGCCACCGATCAGCCCGCGACCCGCGTTCTGGCACGACACCACCTCGTCCTACGCCGAGCTCGCGGTTCGCTTCACTCGCGGTCCGCGCCGTACCGCCATCCTCGATCACGCCCTCGGCCGGATGCGCACGCCGAGCGTCTGCGCGATGTTCGACAGGCGCGATCCCCTTCCGGGTCTGGTGTACGGGTTGAAGCAACTCAGCCACCCGCGTGCTTTCATCAGACCGCTATTGGTGGATGTCGAGGTACCGGGTCCTGCGGGCAACGGCACGGCGGCGCCTTCGGCGACTCGTTCACAGAGCTCGTGAGAGCTTCCCCGCCGTGATGGGCGCAGCGTCCCGACGGCTCAAGGACGTCGTGAAGACACGCATCGGTCCCTACGTTGCCGGCCGTCAGTCGACGCGTGTCGATCTCCCGGCGGCCGGCTGGGGCCTGTCGATCGGACCGAACGGAACGCTGTGGAGTGCCGACGTCGACCTGCAGGAGCTCGCTCGCGACCAGGGCACGCCGGTCCACGTCGTGCGGGCCGATCGGCTCGACGACAATGCCCGCGCCGCGCGATCGGCGGCCGACGCGTCGCCGGACGTCGACGTCTTCTACTCCTACAAGACGAACCCCGTCCCGGCGGTACTGCAACGTCTGCACGGCCGCGGCGTCGGAGCCGAGGTCATCTCGCCGTACGAACTGTGGCTGGCTCTTCGGCTCGGGGTGCCCGGCGAGCGCATCATCTACAACGGCCCGGCCAAGTCCGCGGCGTCGATCCGCACGGCGATCGAGCGCGACGTCCTGATGATCAACGCCAACTCGGCGGCCGAGGCCGCGATGATCGCTCGATTGGCGGGCGAGCAGCGGCACACGGTGAACCTCGGCATCCGGATCAACCTTCCGGGCATGTGGGGCGGGCAGTTCGGGATCGGCTCGGGCTCACCGCAGGTCATCGACACGGTGCGGCGAGCGCTCGCCGAGCCGTTCGTGGACTTGCGCGCGCTGCACTTCCATCGCGGGCTGACCATTCGTGATGGCGACACGATGCAGGACTACCTCGCCGACATACTCGAGTTCTGTGACGGCGTCCGCGCCCAGACCGGCTGGCATCCGGAGCTGCTCGACATCGGCGGCAGCCTGGCCTGCCCCACCGTTGCGGCGATCCCGCGGCGGCAGTTCCGGCTCAACCGCGCCCTCGGCACCGATCTGATCCCGCCTGATCCCCGCGGCACCCTCGGGCTGGGCGAGGCCACACGCATGGCCGCGAAGGCGGTGGCCGATCACTTCCGGTCGCGGACCCTCGCTCCGCCGCAAGTGATCCTCGAGCCGGGCCGCGCGCTGACGGCGAACACACAATTGCTCCTCACGACTGTCCTCGACGTCAAGGACGACGGAGAGCTGACGCACGCCGTGCTCGACGCCGGTGTCAACGTCGCCGAGCCGGTCCCCAACGAGTACCACCAACTCTTCAGCGTGTCGGCGCCAGCCGCGCGCTCGACCACTCCGTACCGTTTGGTCGGGCCGATCTGCACTCCTGCCGACGTGCTCTACAACAACTGGCGACTGCCCCGCCTCGAGCCGGGCCACGTGCTTGCCATCATGGACTCGGGTGCGTACTTCGTGCCCTTCTCGACCACGTTCTCGTTCCCGAAACCGGCGATCGTGATGCAAGACGGTGCCAACGTCGTGATGTGTCGCCGTCGCGAATCATTCGAGGACCTGATCGCTCTCGACGAACTCAAGGAACCCGACGGCCAACCGCCAGATCATCGATCTCCGACGTGATGCGCGACTGGCCCGAAGTCCTGTGCTGTCGGTCTTCGGGCCAGTCGGCGAGAACGACCTCGAGCACTTCCTCGGAGATGGCCAGTCCGCCAAGGTGGCTCTCGCGGGGACGCACACGAAGTTCCGCTCCGGGCACCAGCGAGGCCAGGTGCTCGCCGTGCTTCAGGGGGACGATGTTGTCGGCGTCGCCGTGCCAGAAGTGGATCGGCACGTTGATCGAGCGCAGTTCGAAGCCCCAGTCGCGGCCGAACAACACGATGTCGTGGGGGACGGCTCGGAACTGTCGCTTTGCGCCGCGCCGGAGGTCGTCGAGAAAGAACTCTTTCATGCCCGGCGTCCGGAACACCCGCTGGTCGCCCTCGGGTGAGATGCGGCAGTAGAGCTCGAACGCGAGGCTGTCGACGGGCTTCAGCGCCTTCAGAGCGAGCCACAGTGCGGTACCCAGGAGGTGCTGGGATCGGCTGGTCAGCGCGTGGGTCCGTGCCGCGAGGCTCACGATCCCACCCTGGGCGCGCTCAGGGCCGACACTCGGAGCGACGCCGCCGAGCACAGCCCCGCTGACCATGCGGTCAGGCATCGCGGCGGCACATGCGAGCACATAGGGGCCTCCGCCGGAGAGTCCGATCGCCGCGAACCGATCGACGCCGAGCCGGTCTGCGCACACCTCCATATCGGCGGCCCAGCCCAACAGGTTCTCGTACTGGTGCGGGGTCGATCCACCCACGCCCGGTCGGTCCGGGGCGATGATGCGCACGCCGCGCTCGACCGCAGTGTCACGAGCAGCAGGCGGAACCTGCCAACGAGCCCCCGGCGTGCCGTGAAACCAGAACACCGGGCGCCCATCCGGTTGCCCGTACTCCGCAAACGTGATCTTTCGCCCCGGCTCGAGCCGGACCACGCCTTCGTACGTTGGTGCGGGGACGGTTGCGCGAGACACATCATCTCCTTTCCTGTGCGGCGTCCTGCCGTGCCAGTAGCAAAGGTGGGGATGGCGCCTGTGCCCCCTTACTGTCAGCTCGATCCCCGCACCTCAACCAGGGCCCTTGGACCCTTTGGCGGAGACATGTGACCAGATATGCGCTTGGTTCTCTTTCGCTTCACGCGAGCGCGAGGCCGGCAGCAACAGCCACTGCGAAACCGAGGACGAGTTGTTGCAAACCGACGATCACCGCCCTGGGGGGTTCGAGTCGGGCCAACACGAGCTGCACCACGACGAGCCCGACGACCGGAATGGCCGCCCCCAAAGGCAACCACCCGATGGCGAGACCGATGAACGCGAGCGTGACGGCGGCGGCCTGAGCGAGATCCTGGGCCCACCGGCGGTGCGGCTGGCCCTTTACGCGTCGCAGCTGGAAGCGAACGAACGGAACCGACCCCACCGAGCGGGCTCCGATCACCAGCCAGGCACCCGCGGCGACCGTCGCCGAACCTCCACCACTCAGAACGATGGCGGCCGCGATCGAGCCGATTGCCACCGTGCCGGCGAGTTCGGGAACCAGACGCCGGCTACGGCTGCGCATGTCGAACCACAGCTCGACGACGAAGAGGGGTACCGCGGCGACCAACGGAACCCAAAACGCACCGGCTTCGGTCCGGACGGCGACACCCAGCAGCACGACGATCGCGGCGACCTCGGCCGTGGCGATACCCGCGGCAAACCGCGTCCGGGCCAGCCGGCGGTGGCGCCACGAGTCGACGAGCACGATCTTGACCGGGGTCCGGGCCAGGAAGGCGAGCATCGCGGCGGCGCCAATCGCGACCCCCGCGCCGCTGAACGCGGCAACCAGCCCGAGCGTGACGGGCTCGAGGGTCAGCCCCCAGCCGCCGTGCTCCGACGGCAACGCCACAGTGCGCCACACGGCCCGTGCACGAATGGCCGACGGCACATCTGACCGCGCCGCGTGCGCATTGGCGGACGTGGTCACGGTCGACCTCCGCCTCGTCGCCCTCGCGATCGATGGGCTCGTGTGCGTTGTACTGACGATATTTCAAACCACAACTAGAACCATACGAACAAGAGCGCGAGCATGACCAGGTCCGAAGGTCACATCCAAACCAACTCTCGCCGTGCTTCGCACCAGTCGACGTAACGGTGACCACCCAGGAGGCCCATATGACCGACGACGACGGTACGACACCGCGCAGATCCGTGATCGGGGGCCGGCACGGCAGTCCGACCGTGACCGTGGCCCTGCCCTTCTCGAACATCACGAACCATGACTCGGAGCTGCGCGACCAGGTTGCCGATCTCGCGTCGCTTGTCGCCCAGCTGGCGACGCACACCGCGGCGGGCGAGGCAACCGAGCTCGCTCACGTGGCCGAGGCTGCCGAGGAGCTCGCGGCTCATCTCTCGTCTGACGACTGAGTCCGTCGGGTTCGCACTCATCCGCCGTGGCGATGCGACGCGTGCGGATCACCCCACACGAGTCCCCGTCGATCCAGTTGCGGCTTCACGACGAATCGCCCACTGGCTCGCCGAACCCCGGGGACGGTTCGGCGACTGGCCCTGGAGAGTGCCCCGCGAGTGCTGACCGACGCGGAGCGACGTTGCCGCCACGGCTCAGGAGGCCCGGAGCCCGAGTCCGTCGCCGCGCGTCCAGCGCAGCTCGACCTTCCGCTGGGGACTCACGGAGGGGTGCAGTTGAACGTGCCCGCGTCGGCGGTGCCGCCCGCCGCGACCGTGACCGTCACGGGGTCGCGATCGCACAACATCTCGAGGGTGAACCGTCCGACGACCAGCCAATCCCCGGGGCTCACGGCGTAGCTGAACCGTCCGGAGGGATCGGTGGTCACGAGGGTTCGGTCCGAGGAACCATCCGCAGGTTGGATCGCCACGCTGGTGGAGGCGGCGCAGTCTCCTCCGGCGCGGCAGAGGAAAGCGAAGCCTTGGATGGTGCCGGTGGCGGGCCCCACGATCGACGCGCCGGGTTCCGTCGGCAGCACGTCAGAGTCCGACGAGGGAGGCACCGCCTCGGTAGTGCTCGCGTGAGGTGCCGTAGTCTCGGGTGTCGTCGAAGTGAGCGCAGTGGTGTTCGCTGGGGTCGCGGCATCGTTCCCACCACACGATCCGAGCAGAGTCGCGGTCACGAGGAGGAGCGTGAAAGCCGTGACTCGCCGCATCATGATTCTCCCTGTAGATCGTGGTCAGGAGAGAGGACGGCAACGAGGCTAGTGACCGACACACTGAGCGTCCACGAACCGACAAGACTGAAGGCATGCGTCTCTACCTGGGCTGCGCGAGCGACCATGAGCCGCCTCATGAGGCATCGGAGTACGGGTTGGTCGAGGCCATCCGCCGCGGCCTCTGCCCGATCTGTCCGGGTGAGCAACTGCAGGAGCCACCAGGGGGCGGCTCGGGGCGCTGTCGTTGTTGTGAGTGCACCTGGCAGATCGAAGGTGAGGGTTTCGCCTGCCTGCCCGGTCGCCTCGTCGAGGAGTGGGAATGATGCAGCTCGGCGTCAGGTCCCGGCCGGGCCGGCTAGGTCATGGAGCTCTGAGGTGCCAGCTCGCCCCATGAGCGACTCCACCACTTGGACGGGCGAGCGGTCGCCGGCCAGTACCGCCTGGACCTGGGCGGCGATCGGAAGCTCGACGCCGACCGTCTCGGCCAAGGCCAGCACCGCCGGAGCGGAGCTGACACCTTCGGCGATCATCTTTGTTTCGGCGAGGATCTCCGGCAGCGCCCGGCCCCGTCCGAGCTCGACTCCGACCCGGCGGTTCCGGCTCTGAGAGCTGCTGCACGT
The DNA here is from genome assembly GCA_963778895.1 of uncultured Iamiaceae bacterium. Lineage (GTDB taxonomy): Bacteria > Actinomycetota > Acidimicrobiia > Acidimicrobiales > Acidimicrobilacustridaceae > CAVZVZ01. The sequence continues at coordinate 15,201 of CAVZVZ010000007.1, read as the reverse complement.
GGCAATCAGGTCCCCGTTGCCGGCCAGGCCCAGGAACGTGAGGGGTAGTCCGCCCAGCGCGACCCCGAGCCGTGTCAGTTCCGCGAGACCCCGCGTGATCAGCGCCGCCCGCGTGTTCCACCCGTATCCCAGACCGTCGGCGATGCCGGCGGCGATGGCGATGACGTTCTTGACTGCTCCCCCGATCTCACAGCCCACGACGTCGGAGCTGGTGTAGACGCGGAAGTGGTTGGTCATCAGCACCGACTGCAGTCGCTCGGCCGATGAGGGCTCGAGCATCGCCACTACCGTCGCCGAGGGCTGCATTGCGGCGACCTCGTGCGCGAGATTGGGTCCGGACATGACGCCGACCAGCATCGGATCGTGACCGGTCAGGACCTCGCCGAGAATCTGTGTGGGTCGCAGAAGGGTGCGCTGCTCGATGCCCTTGGCCAGACTCAGCACCGCGATGTCCGCCGGGACAATTGCCGCCATGCGCTGGGCCACGTCGCGAAGGTGTTGCGTCGGGATCACCACGGCAAGAAGCTCGCGATCCTCGATCACTTCGTTCAGGGACGTCGACGCCCACAGCGACGGAGTCAGCGCAACGTCGGGAAGGAAGATCGGGTTCTCGTGGCGTTCCGACACGGCCTCGGCCACCTCGGGCTCGAGCGCCCACAGCCGCGTGTCGTGTCGCTCGGCGAGAGTCGACGCGAACGTCGTGCCCCACGACCCTGCTCCGATCACGCCGATCCTCATGCCACGAAGGCTACGACCATCCGCTACGTGACTGCCGTGGCGGCGCGCCGGCGATGGTCGCCATCGAGCCGACGCTACTGACGGTTGGCCCTCCGGCGCGCCGGCGTGGGGGCCTGCTTTGCCGTGTAGCGGTGATCCTCGACCAGTGCCAGCAGGTCATAGGTGCTGACGATGCCAACCACGCGGTGTTGCTCGACCACGACGACGTGGTGGAGGTGATGGTTCCGCATCAGGCGCGCCGCAACATGCGGACCTTCTGTCACCGGCACCGTGAAGGCAGGCGCGGACATGAAGTTGGACACCGGACTCGCGGCGCTCCGATCGGCGAGAAGATCGGATGCCGTGACGATGCCGAGTGCTGCGCCCTCCGAATCGACCACGGGCAGCGCCGAAACCTTGTGCTTGCGCATGAGATCGGCCACGTGCCCCGCCGTCTCGTGCTTGGTCACGGTCATCACTTCGGTCGTCATGAGTTCGCCGACAGTCACGTTCACGGCACGAAGTCCCTCTCTGGCTGGTCGTCGAAAGGTACGGCCACGGCAGCCGAACCAGGGCACCGGGGTGCCGATGCGAACGGTAACGGTCGAGCCCGACGCGGCGCAGGGCCAAAGGTCCCTTCTTCGCACCGTGCATCCACTCGTAGGCTCCTGACGTCGAACCCGAAGCGGACGCGACCTCATCGTGCGGTCGTGGAACCCCTGACGAAGTGAGAGCGCTCCATGGCCAAGTCATCCGAACCCGCGCCCCGTTCGGTCGAGGCCGGTGACACGGCCGACAACCTGAGTCCGTCCGGCATCGAGCACCACGTCGTGACCGAGGCGACCGACGGGGCGCGCGGATCACGGCTCAACGTCATCCGAGATGTGCTGGTGCAGGCCGACCGTTCAGAGATCCTCGAGGTCGCCAGTTGGCTCGACGCCGTCCTCGCGGGCACATCGCCGGATGACCTGCGCATGGTCCGCGAGGTCCTGCTCGCGCAGGACGATCCGGTCTACGGCACGATCCCACTCAACTCCGACGACGAGCTCAACGCCGACTGGCACAAGGGCGAGTACCCGTACCGGAACCTCATGGCGCGCAAGTCGTACGAGGCCCAGAAGTACCTGCTGCAGGTCGAGCTGCTGAAGCTGCAGTCGTGGACCAAGGACACTGGCCAACGGATCGTGATCCTCTTCGAGGGCCGTGACGCCGCCGGCAAGGGCGGGACGATCAAAAGGTTCATGGAGCACGTGAACCCGCGCGGCGCCCGCGTGGTCGCGCTGGAGAAACCGACCGACGCCGAGCAGGGCCAGTGGTACTTCCAACGCTATGTCGAGCACCTGCCGACGCGCGGGGAGATCGTTCTCTTCGATCGTTCCTGGTACAACCGTGCCGGTGTCGAGCGGGTGATGGGATTCTGCTCCGACGACGAACATGCGGAGTTCCTCCGTCAGGCCCCTCAGTTCGAGCGGAACCTCGCTCGCAGCGGGATACACCTGATCAAGTTCTGGTTCTCCGTGAGTCGCCAGGAGCAGAAGCGGCGCTTCGCCGAGCGGCGCAAGCACCCGCTCAAGCAGTGGAAGCTCTCGCCGATCGACCTCGCGTCCCTCGACAAGTGGGAGGCGTACACCGAAGCGAAGGAGTCGATGTTCGCTCGCACCGACACGGACGAGGCTCCGTGGACCGTGATCAAATCGGACTGCAAGAAGCGCGCTCGTTTGAACGCCCTCCGCTACGTGCTGCACAAGATGCCGTACACCGACAAGAACGTCGAACGCGTCGGTGCACTCGACCCACTCATCGTTGGTCGACCCACCGATGTCTTCGAGAAGGGCGAGCACGCCAAACGCTTTGCGTCCGGGGCCTGATGAACGAGTCGGCGGACACGAGGCCTTCGGGCGGGAGTAATCGGCAGGGGCTATCGGCCGGGGCCCCACGCGGGCAGGATGCGGGTATGCCAACCGAGCAGGCGCCCGCGCACTGGGAGTGCGACGTGGTGCTCGCCGATGGCGGCACGGTCCATGTGCGACCGATCCGGCCCGGCGACGCCGGCGCACTGGTTGCGTTCCACGCCGGGCTCTCCGACGAGACGGTGCACTTGCGGTTCTTCGGGTCGAAGCCGGTACTGGACCCGGCCCAGGCTGATCACTTCAGCAACGTCGATCACGTCGACCGCGTCGCGTTGGTGGCCGAGCTCGGCGACCACCTGGTCGCGGTTGCCCGCTACGACCGTGTACCCGGTACGGACTCGGCCGAGGTGGCCTTCGTCGTGAGCGATGCGCACCAAGGACGAGGTATCGGGACTGCGCTTCTGGCGCACTTGGCTTCGGCAGCTCGAGAACGGGGTATCACCCGCTTCGTCGCCACGACGCTCGTGCGAAACCGCAAGATGCTCGGGGTGTTCCACAGCGCAGGGTTCGAGGAAACGACCCGGGTGGATGCGGATGTCGTGAACGTCGAGCTACTGATCGAACCCACCGAGGCCTACCGGGCCGCCATGGAGCAGCGCGAGCACCGGGCCGAGGCGGCATCCGTCGCCCGGTTGCTCAGACCGAACGCGGTGGCGGTGATCGGCGCTAGTCGCAATCGGCGAACCGTCGGCCACCAAGTACTTCGCAACCTGCTCGACGGCGGGTTCGACGGAACCGTCTATCCGGTCAACCCGAAAGCGGAGAACGTAGCGAGCGTCAAGGCCTACCCCACCATCGCCGATGTACCGGACAGCGTCGACCTCGCGGTTGTCGCAGTCCCCGCGGCCGCGGTGATGGACATCGTGCGTCAGTGTGGGGAGATCGGTGTCGCGGGTGTGGTCGTGCTCACCGCCGGGTTCGGCGAGGTCGGTCAGGCCGGTGACGAGATCGATCTCCGGAACCTCGCTCGGCGCAACGGCATGCGGTTGGTGGGACCGAACTGCATTGGGTTGGTGAACACCGGGGTCGGTCTGAACGCGACCTTCGCGCCGGACGCCCCGGGGCCCGGACGCATCGCCATGCAGTCCCAGTCCGGCGCGCTCGGTATTGCCTTGCTCGAGCGCTCGGCGCGGAAGGAGCTCGGTGTTTCGAGTTTCGTGTCCGTCGGCAACAAGGCGGACGTGAGCGGCAACGACCTCCTCCAGTACTGGGAGGACGATCCGGCGACGGAGGTGATCCTGCTGTACCTGGAGTCGGTCGGTAACCCGCGCGAAATTCAGCCGCATCGCCCGGCGGATATCTCGTCGCAAGCCGATCGTCGCGGTGAAGAGCGGTCGAACCTCGGCCGGCGTGAGGGCGGCGTCGTCGCACACTGCGGCCATGGCCAGCCCTGACATCGCGATCGACGCACTGTTCCGCCAGGCGGGTGTGATCCGAGTCGACACCCTCGACGAGCTGTTCGACATGGCGATCGTGCTCGATTCCCAGCCGCTGCCCGGCGGCCCGAGAGTTGCCATCCTGGGCAACTCGGGCGGCCCGGGCATTCTCGCCACGGACGCCTGCGTCGCCGCCGGTCTAGAAGTGCCCGAGCTCGGGTCGGACACGCAGACCGCGCTACGCGCGTTGGTCGATCCGAACGCCGCAGTCACGAATCCGGTCGATCTCGTCGCGTCGGCCACTCCCGAAATCTACGAACGCGCGCTACCCATCGTGCTGAACGACAACTCGATAGACGCCGTCATCGTGATCTGTACGCCGACGTTTGCCGCGTCACCGCCACTCGTCGCCGAGGCCGTGGCCCGCGTGTCGTCGACGAGTTCGAAGACCATGGTGGCGAGCATGTTGGCCTGGCGGGATGTGCCGCCGCTGCTGCGCGGAGAGCAACCGGGTACCGGTGTTCCTGCTTTCGCAACGCCGGAGCCGGCCGCACGGGCGCTGGCGCTGGCCTCGAGCTACGCCACCTGGCGACGACGCCCGCCCGGCGCGGTACCCGATCTCGAACGGTTCGACGTCGACGGCATCCGATCCGTCGTCGGAACGTTCCTCGCCGCGTCGCCGGAAGGCGGTTGGCTCCCGGCGACGCAGGTGACCGAGGTCCTCAACCACGCCGGCATCCACGTCGTCCGCACCGCGGAGGTCAGTAGCGCTGAGGATGCGGCCCGCGTTGCGGGGGACTTCGGGTTCCCCGTGGTCCTGAAGGCGACCGGCCCGAACTTGATCCACAAGAGCGACGTTGGTGGGGTCCGCCTCGATCTGCGATCGCCTGACGAGGTCGTCGACGCCTACCGGTCGATGACGTCACACGTCGGCGAGCCGATGACGGGCGGGATCGTCCAGCAGATGGCGGCGAGCGGGGTGGAGACCATCGTCGGGGTGGTCCAGGACCCTCTGTTCGGCCCTTTGGTGATGTTCGGCATGGGCGGCGTGGCGACCGAGCTCCTCGGCGACCGCGCCTTTCGCATCCTGCCCCTGACCGACCTCGACTCCGCTGAGCTGGTTCGATCGCTGCGATCCTCGCCGCTCCTGTTCGGCTATCGCGGTGCGCCGCCCGTCACGGTGGCAACGCTCGAAGACCAGCTTCAACGCGTGGCCCGCATGGCTGGTGTCGTTCCGGAACTGGCGGAGCTCGACATCAACCCGCTCATCGCCTCGCCCGAGGGCACCCTCGTCGTCGACGCTCGCCTGAGGATCATCCCGCCGCCAGCGGAAGGCACTGTTGCCTGAGATCGACCGGTCAAGCTCGATGAAGACAGCCGAGTGTCGTGCCGCTCGGCGAGTATCGACGCGAACGTCGTACCGCACGACCCGCTCCGATCACGCCGATCCTCATGCGAAGAAGGCTACGGCGGTCCGTTACGTGACTGCCGTGTGAGAAGCAAACAGCCCAGGAGGTGCAGCGGCCGACTCGGTCAGTTGTTCGTCTTCTTCGGGTGGGGTTCGAATCGCACACCCAGACGGGGCTCGGTGACGAAGTAGATCGGGCGCGATGGATCAGGTTCGAGTTTCTTGCGGAGGTGCGCGAGTTGGATGCGGATGTAGTTGGAGTGGCCGACGGCGTCCGGGCCCCAAACCTCGGTCAACAGGTCCTGCTGGGGCACGAGCCGACCGTCGGCCTGCACCAAGTAGTCGAGCACCGCCCACTCCGTGCGCGTCAAGCGGACTGGCGCGGTCTTCGTACGGACGACTCGGGCGTCGAAGTCGATCTCGAAGTCCTTCGTGACGACGCGGGTGGGTTTGCTCACCGGGGGACGGGATTTTCGCAACGAGGCGCGGATGCGGGCCAGTAGCTCGTCGAGGCTGAAGGGCTTGGTGATGTAGCCGTCGGCTCCGGCGTCGAGCAGGGCGATCTTCTGTTGGTCGTCCGACCGAGCTGACACGACGAGGATCGGCACTCGGCTCCTGGCCCGGATGTGGTCGACGACCGCCTGGCCAGACCGGTCAGGCAGCCCTAGGTCGAGCAGGACGATGTCGGGCGGTGACGCGTCGAACCTCGCGATCGCTCCCTCCACGGTTCGCGACTCCGTGACCTCATAGCCACGGGCACAGAGGTTCATCCCCAGTGCCGCCACGAAGGGGGCGTGATCATCGACGAGCAGAACCCTGGTCGTCATCTCGCCCCGTGCGCCGCGAGCCGCGGCTGGATCGCGAGGGCGGCGGCGCGTCCTGGGCGGGCCAGGTCGAGCTGGACGACCATCGTCGTCCCACCGCCGGGAGTGTCCTCGATGAGGATCTCACCATCCATCGCTCGAACGAAGCCGCGCGCCAGAGCGAGGCCCAGGCCGAGGCCGGTGACGTTGGCGTCGTTTCCATCACCAAGACGTTGGAACGGTTGGAACACACTCAGTCGCTGTGTCGGCGCAATGCCCGGTCCCCGGTCGATGACGCGGATCTCGATCGCGCCCGCCACCGTCCCGGCATGGACATGGATCGGGGCCCCGGCCGGCGACCACTTGATCGCATTGGCGACGAGGTTCGCCACGACCCGCTCGAGCAGGACCGGATCGGCGATCGCCACAGGCGCGGGCGCCGTGACGGTGGTGATCACCTGGCCTTCGGCGTGGGGAACGGTCTCGACGGCCTCGGCGATGATGGTCGCTATTTCCGTGGGCGCGAGGTTCACGCCGAGCGCACCGCTCTGCAGGCGGCTGAGGTCGAGCACCTCGGAGACCAGCCGATTCAGGTGGTCGGCTTCGTGTTCGATCGCTCGCGCGAACTCCCGGACCTGCTCGCCCGACCACGTGACGTCGTCGCTCACGAGTGATGCGGCCGACAGTTTGATCGACGCGAGTGGAGTGCGCAGGTCGTGCGAGACCGCGAGCAACAGACCGTCGCGAACCTCTTTGGCGGATCGCAACACCTCGGCGTCGCGAGCTCGCTCCTCCAACATCGTCTGCTCTTGAGCGGAGCGCAGCTGCGTGATGAATGCGGACAGGAGACGCGCGTCGTCGGCGTCGATGTCGCCGTTCAACACGACGACGGCGCCGTGGTTCAGCTGAACCTCCATGTCTGCGTCGGATGGTCGTCTCGGCGGGTCGGTTCCTGCGCGTGCGATCGTCTCCCATCCGTCCCTCGCCGGGCCCAGGACGGCCACTGAGGTGAGGTCGAACGCACGACGGATCTCGCGGACGAGCTGCGACAGCGGCTCCGGGCCGACGAGCACCGCCGCCCCCGCCAGTCCGGCGAGGGCTTCGGCCTCATTGGTGGCCACCTCGAGTCGGGCCTCGGCCCGTCGAAGACGGGTGACCAACACGATGGCGCCGGCGGCGACGGCAACGAACAAGCCGAGCTGGACGACGTGGCCGGCCTCACCGAGATCGCCGGCGGTTCGGGTGGCGCCGAACTCCGCAGCACCCAGCCCGAAGAAGGTGGCCACCACAGCCGGAGCCTTCCCGCCGGCCCAGGCAATCGTGGCGACGAGCACGACCGAGAAGACCAGCTCGACGGGCAGCACTGCGCTCCCACCGAACGACCGCGCCACGCCGAACGCGGTGGGCGCAGCGAGGACGGCCAGCAACCAGGCAAGCCGAGTGCCGGTCGACGATCGGTACCACCGGGACGCCGACGCCGGCGGCCGGTGCCGCTTCGAGCCCCGGTCCGGTCCCGGAAGGGTGGCGATGACGTGAACATCGATGCCTTCGGAGAGGTCGAGTACTCGGCCGATGACCGAGCCGTGCATCAAGCGATCGAGCCGAGAGCGATTCGATCCCCCGATCACGAGCTGGGTCGCGTTCTCGGCCCGGGCAAAGGCGACGAGTGCGGCGGACACGTCCTCGCCGGCGACTTGGATGAAGCGACCATCGAGCGAGGCGAGCACTCTTCGATTGGCCTCGAGGCTCGGTTCGATCTCAGGGGGCGGACCGGGGGGGTGGACGTGGACACCGATGAGCTCGCCGTGGAGGCGTTCGCACATCCGGGCTCCTCGGCGGATCAATATGTCCCCGCCGGGTGCACCCGTCATCGCGACAACCACCCGCGTCTTGGTCTCGAGCTGGCCGCCCTTCCCGTCGAGACGCTGTAGCCGGCGCACCTCGTCATCCACACGATCGGCGACCCAGAGCAGGGCCAACTCGCGCAATGCGGCAAGGGTCTCGACTCGGAAGTACTGGCTGGTTTGGAGGCTGAGCTGGTCGGCCCCGACGATGTTGCCGTGGGCAAGGCGCCGCCGAAGGGCAACCGGGTCCATGTCGATCAGCTCGACCTGGTCAGCGGCGCGGACGAACGTGTCCGGGACCGACGAGCCGACGAGCGAACCGGTGATCTCCGTGACGACATCCGCCAATGACTCGAGCCGTTCGGCGTTGGTGGCGGTGATCACGTCGAGCCCGGCGGCGAAGCAGTTCATCGACGTCCTGCCAGCGGAACCGGTTGCGAGAGCCGGACGGGTTCATGACGTCGAGATCGTCGACCACCACCAGAGCGGGACTTCGCTCGACGATCGCCTCGACGTCGAGTCGGCCCGCCGGACCGACGAGGAGTCCCTGGAGTCGATCGATCGCGGCCTCGGTCCGTGGTCGACCGTGGCTTTCGACGCTGCCGATCACCACGTCGGTCCCTCGCTCGGCGCGACGCTCCGCCTCGGCCAACAGTGCGCACGTCTTGCCGACCCCGACCGCCACGCCGATGTAGACCACGAAGCGTTCCTCGCTCCGATTGAATCGCCCCCTCGCGGGGGATCTCGGCCGGTCCCGCCCGGGGCGGGTGGTCTCGACTCTCTCCGGTGTACGCCTTCCGTCTCGGGAAGCGGAAGGCCCTACACGAAACCCTTGCGCCGACGCCCGGCAGCGTTGGCGTCGGACCCTTCACGGTGAAGAGGCCAGTCAACTCGAGAGCGCGTCGAGGGCCAGGTTGAGCTCGACCACGTTCACCCCCGGCTCGCCGAGGAACCCGAGGCGACCGTCCTTCGCGTGTAGTCGATCGACCAGCCGGTTCACCTCGTCGACCGTCAGGCCTCGAGCGTCCGCCACCCGTGGCGCCTGAATCCGGGCGTTGGCGACCGAGATCTCGGGGATCGAGGCCGGAGAACGACGCGGTGACGGCGTCGACCGGCACGGGGGCGTCGTCGGTCGAGCCGTTGGCCGGCCGGTAGGCGGCGATCCGCTGGGGGACCGTCGCGGTGTTGCACACCGGTGAGCCGTCCGGGTTCGTCTCGTCGACGGGGTTGCCGTCGGAGTCGGTCACCGGGCTCCCGGTGTCGTCGACCGCGGGTACCGGCAGGCAGGGCGACAGCAGCTTGTCCGACGTCGGGCCGGCGTTCGACCCGCCCGAGGCGGCGGCGTCGTAGCCGTTGCCGTCGTAGCCGACGCCGGCCGCCGACGGCCGCGGCCAGAAGTACTTCGGGTCGACGAAGTCCTGGGCGAGCATCGACGAGCCGACCGGACGCCCGTCGACCTCGACGATCGAGCCGTTGGCCTTGTCCTTGAAGCCGACCTGGCCACCGCGAACACCGCGGCCGGGTACAGCAGGCAGAGCACCACCGTGAACACCACGAACGCCGGAGCGAGACGAGCAGCTGCCGAAGGTTCTGGCGCATCAGTGCACTCCCATGGCGGTGAGGACGATGTCGATCAGCTTGATGAAGATGAACGGGGCGATCAGGCCGCCGACGCCGTAGACAGAGGTTGCGGCGCAGGATCTCGGCGCCGCTGCGCGGCTGGAACTTGACCCCGCGAAGCGCGAGCGGGATCAGCGCCACGATGACGAGGGCGTTGAAGATGACCGCCGACAGGATCGCCGAGTGCGGGTTCGACAGCTTCATGATGTTCAGCGTGTCGAGCGACGGGAACACGGCCACGAACATCGCCGGGATGATGGCGAAGTACTTGGCGACGTCGTTGGCGATCGAGAACGTGGTGAGCGAACCCCGGGTGATCAGCAGCTGCTTGCCGATCTCGATGATGTCGAGCAGCTTGGTCGGGTCGGAGTCGAGGTCGACCATGTTCCCGGCTTCCTTCGCCGCCTGGGTGCCGGTGTTCATGGCCACCCCGACGTCGGCCTGGGCCAGCGCCGGCGCGTCGTTGGTGCCGTCGCCGGTCATGGCGACGAGCGAGCCGTCGTGCTGCTCGCGCCGATCAGCGCCAGCTTGTCCTCCGGCGTGGCCTCGGCCAGGAAGTCGTCGACCCCCGCCTCCTCGGCGATCTTGGCCGCCGTCAGCGGGTTGTCGCCGGTGATCATCACCGTGCGGATGCCCATGACCCGCATCTCCTGGAACCGCTCGGCGATGCCCGTCTTGACCGTGTCCTTGAGGTAGATGACGCCGAGGATCCGGGCCCGTCGGCCACGACCAGGGGCGTGCCGCCTTCGCCGGCGACCTGCTCCACGATCGCGTCGAGACCGGCCGGGATCGTCCCGCCGAGCTCCTCGACCCAGCGGCGAACGCTGTCGGCCGCGCCCTTGCGGAGCTGGCGGCCCTCGAAGTCGACGCCGCTCATGCGGGTCTGCGCGGTGAACTCGATGAGCTCGGCTCCGGGCATGTCCGCGAGCTTGCAGGCCGTAGCCGTGGTCGGCGAAGTCGACGATCGAGCGGCCCTCGGGGGTCTCGTCGGCCTCGGAGGCCAGCAGCGCGGCGACCGCCAGCTCCTGCTCGTCGACGCCCGCGACCGGCAGGAACGCGCCGCCATCCGGTTGCCGTAGGTGATGGTGCCGGTCTTGTCGAGCAGGAGCGTGCTCACGTCACCGGCGGCCTCGACGGCCCGACCCGACATGGCCAGCACGTTGCGCTGCACGAGACGGTCCATGCCGGCGATGCCGATGGCCGACAGCAGCGCGCCGATGGTCGTCGGGATCAGGCACACCAGCAGGGCGACGAGCACGATGATCGACTGCGAGAGGCTCGAGTAGGTCGCGTACGGCTGGATGGTGGCGGTGGCCAGCAACAGGATGAGGGTGAGCCCGGCCAGCAGGATGTTGAGGGCCACCTCGTTCGGGCGTCTTCTGGCGGTTGGCCCCCTCGACCAGGGCGATCATCCGGTCGATGAAGCTCTCGCCCGGCCTCGTCGTGATCCGCACCGCGATCTGGTCCGACAGCACCCGGGTGCCGCCGGTCACCGCGCTGCGATCGCCGCCCGACTCCCGGATCACCGGGGCCGACTCGCCGGTGATGGCCGACTCGTCGATCGAGGCGATGCCCTCGACGACGTCGCCGTCGCCCGGGATGATCTCGCCCGGCGTCACGACGCAGATGTCGCCGAGCTGCAGCTCGGTCGACGGCACCTCGACCAGGCCCTCCGGCTCGGCGCACGTACGCCATCGTCTCGGCCCGCGTCCGGCGCAGCGTGGCCGCCTGGGCCTTGCCCCGCCCTTCGGCGATGGCCTCGGCGAAGTTGGCGAACAGCACCGTGAACCACAGCCAGGCCGTCACCAGGCCGGCGAACCAGTTGTCGGCGGCCGAGCTCGAGCCGAGGTCGCGCACGAACAGGACGGTGCGTGAAGACGCTGCCGATCTCGACGACGAACATGACCGGGTTGCGGGCCATGTGCCTCGGGTTCAGCTTGACGAAGGCGCCCCTGATGGCCCGCTGACCAGTGGGCGTCGAGCAGAGAGCTCCGGGGCGGCTTGGCGACGCTTGGGCGGGTGCTTGTCGAGCACGTCGCGTGAATGGTCATGTGATGTCTCCGTTCGATCGTCGAGGCCGTCAGAGCGACAGGTGCTCGACGATGGGACCAAGCGACAGCACCGGGAAGTAGGTGAGCCCGGTGATGATGAGGATGACGGCGACCACCAGGCCGACGAACAGCGGGCCGTGGGTCGGGAAGGTGCCGGCGGACTCCTTCGTCGGCTGCTTGCGGGCCGATCCGCCGGCGATGGCGAGCACGGGGATGATCAGCAGGTAGCGGCCGATCAGGATCGCCATGCCGAGGCTGAGCTGGTACCAGTCGGACGTCACGGTGATGCCGGGGAAGGCCGAGCCGTTGCCGTTGCCGCCCGAGGCGTAGGCGTACAGCGCCTCGGTGAGCCCGTGCGGGCCGGTGTTGCCGAAGGCGCCACCTGGGCGGTGAGCAGCACGGTGATGGCCGACAGGACCAGCACCGACGCCGGGACGAGCAGCACGTAGATCGTGGCCAGCTTCACGTCGGGAGCCCGGATCTTCTTGCCGAGGTACTCGGGCGTCCGTCCGACCATGAGCCCGGCGATGAACACGGCTATCAGGGCCAGCACGAGCAGGCCGTACAGGCCCGACCCCGACCCCGCCGGGGCCGTACTCGCCGAGCAGGATGTTGAACAGCACGATGCCACCGCCGAGCGGGGTGAACGAGTCGTGCGACGACACGACCGAGCCGGTCGTGGTGCTCGTCGAGTTCGACCCGTGCATCGCGCTGGCGGCGGGGCCGAAGCGGGTCTCCTTGCCCTCCATGTTGCCGCCGCTCTGCTGGCTGGTCGCCGACTGGTCGGCTCCGGCCGCGGTGAGCCGCGGGTTGCCGGCCGTCTCGTAGTGGATGACCGCGACCATCGGCACGATCCAGAAGATGGCCATCACCGCGAACAGCGCCCGGCCCTGGCGCTTGTCGCCGACCATGTGACCGAAGGTGAAGGCGAGGCCGAAGGCGATGGACGCCGCCGTACATCTGCAGGAAGTTGGTGAACCCGTTCGGGTTCTCGAACGGGTGGCCCGAGTTGGCGTTGAAGAAGCCGCCACCGTTGGTGCCGAACTCCTTGATCGCCTCCTGCGACGCCACCGGTCCACCGGGGACGGGGCGTCTTGGGTCGGCCGTCGGGACCGGGGGCGGTCGAGGCTCTGGTCGATCGGGGCGACCGCCTGCTGGGCGTGGAAGTTGTCGATGACGCCCTGGCTCACGAAGACGACCGCCAGCACGAGGCGACGGACAGCGGGTGGTGGCCCGGGTGATGTCCACCCAGAAGTTGCCGATCGTCCGGCTGCGGCGCCGGGCCAGGCCCCGGATGAGCGCCACCGCGACCGCGAGCCCACCGCGGCCGACATGAAGTTCTGGAAGGCGAAGCCGACGGTCTGGGTGAAGAAGCTGACCGTCGACTCGGGGATGTAGCTCTGCCAGTCGGTGTTGGTGGTGAAGCTCACGGCGTTGTTGAACGACATGAACGGCGGAACCCCGGCTGACCGTCGGGGTTCAGCGGCAGATGGGTCTGGAAGCGCTGGATGAAGTACAGGGCCAGCACCCCGACCAGGCTGAAGGCGATCAGCGAGACGGCGTAGCGCTGCCAGGTCTGTTCGGGGTCGACGCCCATGAGGCGGTACCCGAAGCGCTCGACGGGCAGGAACACCCGGTCGCCCGGAGCCTTGCCGCCACCGAACACCTTGGCCATGTACTTGCCCAGGACCGGCGCGGTGACACCGACGGCGACGCCAGCACGAACCAGTGACCGACGGCGTGCCCATCAGAGCTTCTCCGGTAGAGCAGGGCGACCACGAGATAGCCGACGATCACAATGGCCAGCATGAGCCCGACCAGATCTTCACTCGACATCGGCGTGGGCCTCCTCAGACCGGAGCGGGTTGGGTGTCATCGGTGCCGAGGCCCGCGTCCAAGGACTCGTGATCGTGCGTGTCGACCACCGTGGGACCGAGGATGTGGCTGCATCCGGCGACCAGCGCCAGACACAGACCGAAGAAGCCGATGATGATGACGACGACGATGAGGTCCTGCATGCCTTCTCCGATGCTCGGCGATTGATCGTCCGGATCTCCGGGTTCTCGGTCGAGAACCGCAGATCACGTTGGAATCTGCGGGATACCGAGGCCGCCGACAACGGATCACTACGTGTCATTGACGCGGTGGGGCGCAACGATCTTTACGGCGTGTATACGGCTTCGTGGCGGATCGTTTATGCTGACGGTGCCACTTCACGCCAGCGGCGATGAACGGCACGATGAGCCACCGAGGCCGTAGCGAGCACCGGTGAGCGCCAACGAGGACGGCTCTGCGTCTTTCCGTAAAGGTCCCGTCAGAACCGCGCATTGATCGTGTTAGGGCGGTTTCTTCTCGACTTCGTTCTCGGGCACGATCACCTCGTCAACGCCTCGATGAGGAGGTTCGCCATGCGAGACCCTGAAGACCCCCGTGCAACGTGGGAGGTGGCAGCGGTCATCGGTTCAGCCGTCGTCACGATGGCGATCGCATCGCTGATCCACCCCCGTCGGGCGCGGTCTGGCGCTCGTAGGCTTGCTCGCGATGGTGTGGCTGCTTGCGAGGACGTTGGGCCGCGGTGCCGGCTGGACCGCGGTCGCTGTCCGTGTATCTGCTGGCGCTGTGGGTGTACGGCGATCCCCGTTTCCAATCCAGGATCGACGATCCTCAGACAATCCGTCTGAGCGCAGTGGTACTAGTCGTTGGCAGCGCGCTGGCACTGCTCGGTATGGCGCAGCGACACCGGCACATGGCGCCTAGACCGACGATCTCGTCGCCGCCGAAAGGAGGAAGGTGATGCTGTTCCACCTTGATGCACCTGATACTGACTATGCGACGTGGCTCGCGTCGCACCCGACGGAGGACGAGTTGCGCGACGCGTACTTCGTCCTCGAGAGCGTCCGAGCCCAGCTCTGGACGCCAGGTCACATCGACAGCTACCGCCGCTATCGATACCAGGTCGACCAACGGCTCGTGCAACTGTTCTTGCGGCAGGTCAAGGCGGTGCTTGGCGGCGTGTGGAGTCCGGCCAGATCCACCTGCTCCGCTGATCGGCTGAGTGTCGCTCGCGCCGTTGCCCTCTTCGCGCCGGGCGGAGCGCACATGATGTTCGCCCCGCGTGGGTAACCCATTCAGAGCCGATGGCGCCGTGGCATCAGGGGTCAGCCGCCAGACCGTGCGATGACGGCTATCACCTGCCGGTGCGTGTGCTTGACGTCGGCGACGTCGTTCGGTTCCGCTACGGACTCCAGCGCTGCGCGGAGGAGCATGTCGGCCTGCCGGGCAATCACACCGCGTTGTTCAGGGTTGGTTGTGGACCGTACATCTTCTCGAGGTTCTGGAGTTGGCGCACGAGCACGGCGGGCATGCCGTGGCCGGCCTGCCGGATCTTGTCGAAGGCGCGGTTGATCGCCTTGTCGTAGCTCAACGTGACCTCGATCACGCGAATCTCGCCGTTCGAGTCGCGGTGAATACC
>CAVZVZ010000006.1:0-34223 GCA_963778895.1 uncultured Iamiaceae bacterium | reverse complement strand
GCAGGATGCGGGTATGGCAACCGAGCAGGCGCCCGCGCACTGGGAGTGCGACGTGGTGCTCGCCGATGGCGGCACCGTCCATGTGCGACCGATCCGGCCCGGCGACGCCGGCGCACTGGTCGCGTTCCACGCCGGGCTCTCCGACGAGACGGTGCACTTGCGGTTCTTCGGGTCGAAGCCGGTACTCGACCCGGCCCAGGCTGATCACTTCAGCCAACGTCGATCACGTCGACCGCGTCGCGTTGGTGGCCGAGCTCGGCGACCACCTCGTCGCGGTTGCCCGCTACGACCGTGTACCCGGTACGGACTCGGCCGAGGTGGCCTTCGTCGTGAGCGATGCGCACCAAGGACGAGGTATCGGGACTGCGCTTCTGGCGCACTTGGCTTCGGCAGCTCGAGAACGGGGTATCACCCGCTTCGTCGCCACGACGCTCGTGCGAAACCGCAAGATGCTCGGGGTGTTCCACAGCGCAGGGTTCGAGGAAACGACCCGGGTGGATGCGGATGTCGTGAACGTCGAGCTACTGATCGAACCCACCGAGGCCTACCGGGCCGCCATGGAGCAGCGCGAGCACTGGGCCGAGGCGGCATCCGTCGCCCGGTTGCTCAGACCGAACGCGGTGGCGGTGATCGGCGCTAGTCGCAATCGGCGAACCGTCGGCCACCAAGTACTTCGCAACCTGCTCGACGGCGGGTTCGACGGAACCGTCTATCCGGTCAACCCGAAAGCGGAGAACGTAGCGAGCGTCAAGGCCTACCCCACCATCGCCGATGTACCGGACAGCGTCGACCTCGCGGTTGTCGCAGTCCCCGCGGCCGCGGTGATGGACATCGTGCGTCAGTGTGGGGAGATCGGTGTCGCGGGTGTGGTCGTGCTCACCGCCGGGTTCGGCGAGGTCGGTCAGGCCGGTGACGAGATCGATCTCCGGAACCTCGCTCGGCGCAACGGCATGCGGTTGGTGGGACCGAACTGCATTGGGTTGGTGAACACCGGGGTCGGTCTGGACCCGACCTTCGCGCCGGACGCCCCGGGGCCCGGACGCATCGCCATGCAGTCCCAGTCCGGCGCGCTCGGTATTGCCTTGCTCGAGCGCTGGCGCGGAAGGAGCTCGGTGTTTCGAGTTTCGTGTCCGTCGGCAACAAGGCGGACGTGAGCGGCAACGACCTCCTCCAGTACTGGGAGGACGATCCGGCGACGGAGGTGATCCTGCTGTACCTGGAGTCGGTCGGTAACCCGCGCAAATTCAGCCGCATCGCCCGGCGGATATCTCGTCGCAAGCCGATCGTCGCGGTGAAGAGCGGTCGAACCTCGGCCGGCGTGAGGGCGGCGTCGTCGCACACTGCGGCCATGGCCAGCCCTGACATCGCGATCGACGCACTGTTCCGCCAGGCGGGTGTGATCCGAGTCGACACCCTCGACGAGCTGTTCGACATGGCGATCGTGCTCGATTCCCAGCCGCTGCCCGGCGGCCCGAGAGTTGCCATCCTGGGCAACTCGGGCGGCCCGGGCATTCTCGCCACGGACGCCTGCGTCGCCGCCGGTCTAGAAGTGCCCGAGCTCGGGTCGGACACGCAGACCGCGCTACGCGCGTTGGTCGATCCGAACGCCGCAGTCACGAATCCGGTCGATCTCGTCGCGTCGGCCACTCCCGAAATCTACGAACGCGCGCTACCCATCGTGCTGAACGACAACTCGATAGACGCCGTCATCGTGATCTGTACGCCGACGTTTGCCGCGTCACCGCCACTCGTCGCCGAGGCCGTGGCCCGCGTGTCGTCGACGAGTTCGAAGACCATGGTGGCGAGCATGTTGGCCTGGCGGGATGTGCCGCCGCTGCTGCGCGGAGAGCAACCGGGTACCGGTGTTCCTGCTTTCGCAACGCCGGAGCCGGCCGCACGGGCGCTGGCGCTGGCCTCGAGCTACGCCACCTGGCGACGACGCCCGCCCGGCGCGGTACCCGATCTCGAACGGTTCGACGTCGACGGCATCCGATCCGTCGTCGGAACGTTCCTCGCCGCGTCGCCGGAAGGCGGTTGGCTCCCGGCGACGCAGGTGACCGAGGTCCTCAACCACGCCGGCATCCACGTCGTCCGCACCGCGGAGGTCAGTAGCGCTGAGGATGCGGCCCGCGTTCCGGGGGACTTCGGGTTCCCCGTGGTCCTGAAGGCGACCGGCCCGAACTTGATCCACAAGAGCGACGTTGGTGGGGTCCGCCTCGATCTGCGATCGCCTGACGAGGTCGTCGACGCCTACCGGTCGATGACGTCACACGTCGGCGAGCCGATGACGGGCGGGATCGTCCAGCAGATGGCGGCGAGCGGGGTGGAGACCATCGTCGGGGTGGTCCAGGACCCTCTGTTCGGCCCTTTGGTGATGTTCGGCATGGGCGGCGTGGCGACCGAGCTCCTCGGCGACCGCGCCTTTCGCATCCTGCCCCTGACCGACCTCGACTCCGCTGAGCTGGTTCGATCGCTGCGATCCTCGCCGCTCCTGTTCGGCTATCGCGGTGCGCCGCCCGTCACGGTGGCAACGCTCGAAGACCAGCTTCAACGTGTGGCCCGCATGGCTGGTGTCGTTTCCGAACTGGCGGAGCTCGACATCAACCCGCTCATCGCCTCACCCGAGGGCACCCTCGTCGTCGACGCTCGCCTGAGGATCATCCCGCCGCCAGCGGAAGGCACTGTTGCCTGAGATCGACCGGTCAAGCTCGATGAAGACAGCCGAGTGTCGGGCTCGTCTCCTTCGGGTGGGGTTCGAATCGCACACCCAGGCGGGGCTCGGTGACGAAGTAGATCGGGCGCGATGGATCAGGTTCGAGTTTCTTGCGGAGGTGCGCAAGTTGGATGCGGATGTAGTTGGTGTGGCCGACGGCGTCCGGGCCCCAAACCTCGGTCAACAGGTCCTGCTGGGGCACGAGCCGACCGTCGGCCTGCACCAAGTAGTCGAGCACCGCCCACTCCGTGCGCGTCAAGCGGACTGGCGCGGTCTTCGTACGACGACTCGGGCGTCGAAGTCGATCTCGAAGTCCTTCGTGACGACGCGGGTGGGTTTGCTCACCGGGGGACGGGATTTTCCGCAACGAGGCGCGGATGCGGGCCAGTAGCTCGTCGAGGCTGAAGGGCTTGGTGATGTAGCCGTCGGCTCCGGCGTCGAGCAGGGCGATCTTCTGTTGGTCGTCCGACCGAGCTGACACGACGAGGATCGGCACTCGGCTCCTGGCCCGGATGTGGTCGACGACCGCCTGGCCAGACCGGTCAGGCAGCCCTAGGTCGAGCAGGACGATGTCGGGCGGCGACGCGTCGGAACCTCGGATCGCTCCTCCACGGTTCGCGACTCGTGACCTCATAGCCACGGGCACAGAGGTTCATCCCCAGTGCCGCCACGAAGGGGGCGTGATCGTCGACGAGCAGAACCCTGGTCGTCATCCGCCCCGTGCGCCGCGAGCCGCGGCTGGATCGCGAGGGCGGCGGCGCGGTCCTGGGCGGGCCAGGTCGAGCTGGACGACCATCGTCGTCCCACCGCCGGGAGTGTCCTCGATGAAGATCTCACCATCCATCGCTCGAACGAAGCCGCGCGCCAGAGCGAGGCCCAGGCCGAGGCCGGTGACGTTGGCGTCGTTTCCATCACCAAGACGTTGGAACGGTTGGAACACACTCAGTCGCTGTGTCGGCGCAATGCCCGGTCCCCGGTCGATGACGCGGATCTCGATCGCGCCCGCCACCGTCCCGGCATGGACATGGATCGGGGCCCCGGCCGGCGACCACTTGATCGCATTGGCGACGAGGTTCGCCACGACCCGCTCGAGCAGGACCGGATCGGCGATCGCCACAGGCGTGGGCGCCGTGACGGTGGTGATCACCTGGCCTTCGGCGTGGGGAACGGTCTCGACGGCCTCGGCGATGATGGTCGCTATTTCCGTGGGCGCGAGGTTCACGCCGAGCGCACCGCTCTGCAGGCGGCTGAGGTCGAGCACCTCGGAGACCAGCCGATTCAGGTGGTCGGCTTCGTGTTCGATCGCTCGCGCGAACTCCCGGACCTGCTCGCCCGACCACGTGACGTCGTCGCTCACGAGTGATGCGGCCGACAGTTTGATCGACGCGAGTGGAGTGCGCAGGTCGTGCGAGACCGCGAGCAACAGACCGTCGCGAACCTCTTTGGCGGATCGCAACACCTCGGCGTCGCGAGCTCGCTCCTCCAACATCGTCTGCTCTTGAGCGGAGCGCAGCTGCGTGATGAATGCGGACAGGAGACGCGCGTCGTCGGCGTCGATGTCGCCGTTCAACACGACGACGGCGCCGTGGTTCAGCTGAACCTCCATGTCTGCGTCGGATGGTCGTCTCGGCGGGTCGGTTCCTGCGCGTGCGATCGTCTCCCATCCGTCCCTCGCCGGGCCCAGGACGGCCACTGAGGTGAGGTCGAACGCACGACGGATCTCGCGGACGAGCTGCGACAGCGGCTCCGGGCCGACGAGCACCGCCGCCCCCGCCAGTCCGGCGAGGGCTTCGGCCTCATTGGTGGCCACCTCGAGTCGGGCCTCGGCCCGTCGAAGACGGGTGACCAACACGATGGCGCCGGCGGCGACGGCAACGAACAAGCCGAGCTGGACGACGTGGCCGGCCTCACCGAGATCGCCGGCGGTTCGGGTGGCGCCGAACTCCGCAGCACCCAGCCCGAAGAAGGTGGCCACCACAGCCGGAGCCTTCCCGCCGGCCCAGGCAATCGTGGCGACGAGCACGACCGAGAAGACCAGCTCGACGGGCAGCACTGCGCTCCCACCGAACGACCGCGCCACGCCGAACGCGGTGGGCGCAGCGAGGACGGCCAGCAACCAGGCAAGCCGAGTGCCGGTCGACGATCGGTACCACCGGGACGCCGACGCCGGCGGCCGGTGCCGCTTCGAGCCCCGGTCCGGTCCCGGAAGGGTGGCGATGACGTGAACATCGATGCCTTCGGAGAGGTCGAGTACTCGGCCGATGACCGAGCCGTGCATCAAGCGATCGAGCCGAGAGCGATTCGATCCCCCGATCACGAGCTGGGTCGCGTTCTCGGCCCGGGCAAAGGCGACGAGTGCGGCGGACACGTCCTCGCCGGCGACTTGGATGAAGCGACCATCGAGCGAGGCGAGCACTCTTCGATTGGCCTCGAGGCTCGGTTCGATCTCAGGGGGCGGACCGGGGGGGTGGACGTGGACACCGATGAGCTCGCCGTGGAGGCGTTCGCACATCCGGGCTCCTCGGCGGATCAATATGTCCCCGCCGGGTGCACCCGTCATCGCGACAACCACCCGCGTCTTGGTCTCGAGCTGGCCGCCCTTCCCGTCGAGACGCTGTAGCCGGCGCACCTCGTCATCCACACGATCGGCGACCCAGAGCAGGGCCAACTCGCGCAATGCGGCAAGGGTCTCGACTCGGAAGTACTGGCTGGTTTGGAGGCTGAGCTGGTCGGCCCCGACGATGTTGCCGTGGGCAAGGCGCCGCCGAAGGGCAACCGGGTCCATGTCGATCAGCTCGACCTGGTCAGCGGCGCGGACGAACGCGTCCGGGACCGACGAGCCGACGAGCGAACCGGTGATCTCCGTGACGACATCCGCCAATGACTCGAGCCGTTCGGCGTTGGTGGCGGTGATCACGTCGAGCCCGGCGGCGAGGAGCTCATCGACGTCCTGCCAGCGGAACCGGTTGCGAGAGCCGGACGGGTTCATGACGTCGAGATCGTCGACCACCACCAGAGCGGGACTTCGCTCGACGATCGCCTCGACGTCGAGTCGGCCCGCCGGACCGACGAGGAGTCCCTGGAGTCGATCGATCGCGGCCTCGGTCCGTGGTCGACCGTGGCTTTCGACGCTGCCGATCACCACGTCGGTCCCTCGCTCGGCGCGACGCTCCGCCTCGGCCAACAGTGCGCACGTCTTGCCGACCCCGACCGCGACACCGATGTAGATACGAAGCCTTCCTCGCTCCATCAGAATCGCCCCTTCCGTTGGGATATGGCCGGTCGCCTCGGGGTGGGTGGTTTCGACTCCTCCGGTGTACGCCTTCGATCAACGGTGTGGACTGTTCCTAACGGAACCCTTGCGCCGAGCCGGCGAGCGTTGACGCGGTCCTTACGGTGAAGGGGTCCGTCAGGACGGGAGGGCGTCGAGGGCCAGGTTGAGCTGGATGACGTTGACTCCCGGTTCGCCGAGGAACCCAAGGCTTCGTCCTTGGGTGTATCGATCCACAAGTCCGTCCACCTGGTCGAGTGACAGCCCACGGACATCGGCCACGCGGCGCGCCTGAATGCGGGCGTTGGCGACGGAGATCTGGGGATCGAGTCCCGAGAACGAAGCCGTGACCGCGTCGACGGGCACCGAGGCGTCGTCGGTCAAGCCGTTGGCCGCACGGTAGGCGGCGACCCGCTGGGGAACCGTCGCGGTGTTGCACACCGGTGACCCGTCGGGGTTCGTCTCGTAGACCGGGTTGCCGTCTTGGTCGACGATCGGCTCGTCGCTCTCGTCGACAGCCGGTACCGGCAGGCAGTCCGACAGCAACTTCTCCGACGTCGGGCCGGCATTGGACCCGCCCGAGAGAAACGTGTCGTAACCGTTGCCGTCATAACCGACACCCGCCGCCGACGGGCGAGGTGCGAAGTACTTCGGGTCCTGGAAGTCCTGAGCGATCAAGGACGATCCCACCGCGGTCCCATTTTGCTCGACGACCGAGCCGTTGGCCTTGTCCTTGAAGGCCACCTGCCCGATCGCGAACACCGCCAGCGGGTAGGCGACACAGAGCACCACCGTGAACACGACGAACGCGCGGAGCGAGACGATGATCTGACGTAGGTCGTTGCGCATCAGTGCACTCCCATGGCGGTGACGACGATGTCGATGAGCTTGATGAAGATGAAGGGGGCGACGACCCCGCCGACGCCGTAGATCAACAGGTTCCGACGGAGCACCTCGGCGGCGGTGCGGGGCTGGAACTTCACGCCCGCGCAGCGCCAGCGGGATGAGCGCCACGATCACGAGCGCGTTGAAGATCACCGCGCTGAGAATCGCCGAGTGCGGGTTCGACAGCTTCATGATGTTGAGCGAGTCGAGCTCGGGGAACACGACGACGAACATCGCAGGGATGATGGCGAAGTACTTGGCGATGTCGTTCGCGATCGAGAAGGTCGTGAGTGATCCCCGTGTGATCAGCAATTGCTTGCCGATCTCGATGATGTCGAGCAGCTTCGTCGGGTCCGAGTCGAGATCGACCATGTTCCCGGCTTCCTTTGCCGCCTGGGTGCCGGTGTTCATCGCGACGCCGACGTCGGCTTGGGCGAGCGCCGGCGCATCGTTGGTGCCGTCACCGGTCATGGCCACGAGCGACCCATCGTGTTGCGACGCCTTGATCAGGGCGAGCTTGTCCTCCGGCGTTGCCTCCGCCAGGAAGTCGTCGACGCCCGCCTCCTCGGCGATCTTCGCCGCCGTGAGCGGATTGTCGCCGGTGATCATCACGGTCGTGATGCCCATGACCCGCATCTCTTCGAACCGCTCCGCGATACCGGTCTTAACGGTGTCCTTGAGGTAGATCACCCCGAGGATCCGTGCGCCCTCGGCCACGACGAGGGGCGTGCCGCCCTCCCCCGCGACCTTCGTCACGATCGGGTCGAGACCCGCTGGGGGGATTCCGCCCCGCTCGATGACCCACAGGCGGACGTTGTCGGCCGCGCCCTTGCGGAAGGACCGGCCCTCGAAGTCCACGCCGCTCATACGAGTCTGCGCCGTGAAGGCGATGAGCTCGGCTCCGGGCATGTCTCGAGGTCGCAGCCCGTAGTTCTTCTCGGCGAACTCGACGATCGATCGACCTTCCGGGGTCTCGTCGGCTTCCGACGCGAGTAGCGCGGCGATCGCCAGATCCTGTTCGTCGATGCCCGGTACCGGCAGGAACTCCGAGGCCATGCGGTTGCCGTAGGTGATGGTGCCGGTCTTGTCGAGCAGCAACGTGCTGATGTCGCCGGCCGCTTCCACCGCGCGACCAGACATCGCAAGCACATTTCGTTGGACGAGTCGGTCCATGCCCGCGATCCCGATCGCCGACAGCAAGGCGCCGATCGTGGTCGGGATCAGGCAGACGAGAAGAGCGACGAGGATGATGACCGACTGCGTGGAGTTGGAGTACGTGGCGTACGGCTGAATGGTCGCGGTGGCCATCAACAAGATGATCGTGAGACCGGCCAGGAGGATGTTGAGCGCCACCTCGTTGGGCGTCTTCTGCCGGTTCGCGCCCTCGACCAGAGCGATCATGCGATCGATGAAGCTCTCGCCGGGTTTCGTCGAGATCCTCACGACGATCTGGTCCGACAGAACGCGCGTGCCACCGGTAACGGCTGTTCGGTCACCGCCGGACTCACGGATCACGGGAGCGGACTCGCCCGTGATGGCGGACTCGTCGACCGAGGCAATGCCCTCGACCACGTCGCCGTCTCCGGGAATGACCATGCCCGCGTCGACGACGCACAGATCACCGACCTGCAACTGCACCGACGGGACCTCCTCCAGGCCCCCGGCTCGCCGGACGAGCGCCATCGTTTCGGAGCGAGTGCGGCGCAGTGCGGCCGCCTGCGCTTTGCCCCGCCCCTCGGCGATGGCCTCGGCGAAGTTGGCGAACAGCACGGTGAACCAGAGCCATGCCGCGATCATCCCGGCGAACCAGTTGTCCGCCGCGGTGTTCGATCCGAGGTCGCGGAAGAACAGAAACGTGACGTAGACGCTGCCGATCTCGACGACGAACATGACCGGGTTCCTCGCCATGTGCCGTGGGTTCAGCTTGACGAAAGCGCCACCGATGGCCCGCTTGACCAGCGCGGCGTCGAACAGCGAGCTCTGGGTGACGGGCTTGTTGCGACGCTTGCGGCGAGGTGCTTGCTCGAGCTCGTCGGTCGCTGGTGTAGTGAGAGTCATGATGGTGTCTCCAGGGATGCCTTGAGGGCGGTCACAGCGACAACTGCTCGACGATCGGACCCAGCGACATCACTGGGAAGTACGTGAGCGCACCGATGATCAGGATCACCGCGAACAACAGCCCGGCGAAGAGCGGTCCGTGGGTGGGGAACGTGCCGGAGGTCTCCTTCGACGGCTGCTTGCGAGCCGATCCACCGGCGATGGCGAGCACCGGGATGATCAACAAGTAGCGGCCGATGAGGATCGCCATGCCGAGACTCAGCTGGTACCAGTCGGAGGTAACTGTGATGCCGGGGAAAGCCGATCCGTTGCCGTTGCCTCCCGACGCGTAGGCGTAGAGCGCCTCGGTCAGCCCGTGGGGGCCCGGTGTTCCCGAAGGCGCCGACCGCTGCGGTGAGCAGCACCGTGATCGACGAGAGGACCAGCACTGCGGCCGGGACGAACAGCACGTAGATCGTCGCCAGCTTCACGTCGGGAGCCCGTATCTTCTTGCCCAGGTACTCCGGTGTTCGTCCGACCATGAGCCCGGCGATGAACACCGCGATGAGGGCCATGACGAGCAGGCCGTACAGTCCAGACCCGACTCCACCGGGCCCGTACTCCCCGAGCAGGATGTTGAACAACACGATCCCACCGCCGGCGGGAGTGAACGAGTCGTGCGACCCCGCGACCGATCCCGTGGTGGTGCTCGTCGAGTTCGAGCCGTGCATCGCCGTGGCGGCGGCGCCGTTTCGAACTTCCTTGCCCTCCATGTTCCCGCCGCTCTGGTCTGGCTGGTGACGGACTGGTCCGCCCCCACGGCGGTCAGGCGAGGATTGCCATTTGTCTCGTAGTACATGACCCCGAGCATCGGGATGATCCAGAAGGCCGCCATGACGGCGAAGAGAGCGCGGCCCTGACGCTTGTCCCCGACCATGCGGCCGAAGGTGAAGGCCAGACCGAACGCGATCGACGCCGCGAAGTACATCTGCAGGAAGTTCGTGAACCCGTTCGGGTTCTCGAACGGGTGTCCGGAGTTGGCGTTGAAGAAGCCGCCACCGTTGGTGCCGAACTCCTTGATCGCCTCCTGCGACGCGACCGGCCCACCCGGCACGGCCTCTTGGGTCACCGTGCCATCGGGAGCCGGTGTCTGCACGAGGCTCTGGTCGATCGGCGCGACCACCTTCTGCGCGTTGAAGTTCTGGATGACGCCCTGGCTCATGAAGACGACCGCGAGCACGAGGCTGATGGGCAGCAGGAGCCGGGTGGTGGCCCGGGTGATGTCGACCCAGAAGTTGCCGATCGTCGCGCTGCGGCGCCGGGCCAGGCCGCGAATGAGAGCCACGGCCACGGAGAGCCCTACCGCGGCCGACATGAAGTTCTGGAAGGTGAAGCCGATCGTCTGGGTGAAGAAGCTGGCGGTCGACTCGGGGATGTAGCTCTGCCAGTCGGTGTTCGTCGTGAAGCTCGCGGCGTTGTTGAACGACATGAACGGCGTGATCTCCGGCTGACCGTCGGGATTCAGCGGGAGATGTGTCTGGAACCGCTGGATCATGAAGAGCGCTAGTACGCCGATGAGGCTGAACGCGATGAGCGAGACCGCGTAGCGCTGCCAGGTCTGCTCCCGTTCGGGGTCGACCCCCATCAGGCGATATCCAAAACGCTCCACTGGCAGGAAGAAGCGGTCGCCCGGGGCCTTGTCGCCGCCGAAGACCTTCGCCATGTACTTGCCCAGGACCGGGGCGGTGACACCGACCGCCACGACCAGCGCGACGAGCTCCATCCACTCGGCCGCGCCCATCAGAGCTTCTCCGGCATCAGCAGGGCCACCACGAGGTAGCCCACGATCACAATGGCCAGGATGAGCCCGACCAGATCTTCACTCGACATCGCGAGGCCTCCTCAGACCGGAGCGGGTTGGGTGTCATCGGTGCCGAGGCCCGCGTCCAAGGACTCGTGATCGTGCGTGTCGACCACCGCGGGACCGAGGATGCGGCTGCATCCGGCGACCAGCGCCAGACACAGACCGAAGAAGCCGATGATGATGACGACGACGATGAGGTCCTGCATGCCTTCTCCGATGCTCGGCGATTGATCGTCCGGATCTCCGGGTTCTCGGTCGAGAACCGCAGATCACGTTGGAATCTGCGGGATACCGAGGCCGCCGACAACGGATCACGACGCGTCATTGACGCGCGGCGCAACGATCTTTACGGCGCGTATACGGCTTCGTGGCGGATCGTTTACGCGCCGACGGTGCCACTTCACGCCAGCGGCGATGAACGGCACGATGAGCCACCGAGGCCGTAGCGAGCACCGGTGAGCGCCAACGAGGACGGCTCTGCGTCTTTCCGTAAAGGTCCCGTCAGAACCGCGCATTGATCGCGTTAGGGCGGTTTCTTCTCACTTCGTTCTCGGGCACGATCACCTCGTCAACGCCTCGATGAGGAGGTTCGCCATGCGAGACCCTGAAGACCCCCGTGCAACGTGGGAGGTGGCAGCGGTCATCGGTTCAGCCGTCGTCACGATGGCGATCGCATCGCTGATCCTGATCCCCGTCGGGCGCGGTCTGGCGCTCGTAGGCTTGCTCGCGATGGTGTGGCTGCTTGCGAGGACGTTGGGCCGCGAGGCCGGCTGGACCGCGGTCGCGTCCGCGTATCTGCTGGCGCTGTGGGTGTACGGCGATCCCCGTTTCCAATCCAGGATCGACGATCCTCAGACAATCCGTCTGAGCGCAGTGGTACTAGTCGTTGGCAGCGCGCTGGCACTGCTCGGTATGGCGCAGCGACACCGGCACATGGCGCCTAGACCGACGATCTCGTCGCCGCCGAAAGGAGGAAGGTGATGCTGTTCCACCTTGATGCACCTGATACTGACTATGCGACGTGGCTCGCGTCGCACCCGACGGAGGACGAGTTGCGCGACGCGTACTTCGTCCTCGAGAGCGTCCGAGCCCAGCTCTGGACGCCAGGTCACATCGACAGCTACCGCCGCGATCGATACGAGGTCGACCAACGGCTCGTGCAACGTCTTGTGCAGGTCAAGCGCGCGCTTGCCGGCGCGTGGGAAGAGTCCGGCCAGATCCACCTGCTCCGCTGATCGGCTGAGTGTCGGCTCGCGCCGTCGCCCTCTTCGTGCTGGGCGGAGCGCACATGATGTTCGCCCCGCGCGGGTAACCCATTCAGAGCCGATGGCGCCGTGGCATCAGGGGCTCACGCTCGTGAGACCGTGCGATGACGGCTATCACCTGCCGGTGCGCGTGCTCGACGTCGGCGACGTCGTTCGGTTCCGCTACGGACTCCAGCGCTGCGCGCAGGAGCATGTCGGCCTGCCGGGCAATCACACCGCGTTGTTCAGGGTTGGTCGCGTACTCGGACATCTTCTCGAGGTTCTGGAGTTGGCGTATCAGCACGGCGGGCATGCCGTGGCCGGCCTGCCGGATCTTGTCGAAGGCGCGGTTGATCGCCTTGTCGTAGCTCAACGCGACCTCGATCACGCGAATCTCGCCGTTCGAGTCGCGGTGAATACCGGATGGGAGCCCACCGGCCAGCAGCTTGCACATCGCGTCACCGAGCCAATCGATGCACGTCATGGCGGTGAACGTGTCGTTGACCGCCGGTGAGAGGGCGCGTATTG
The DNA here is from genome assembly GCA_963778895.1 of uncultured Iamiaceae bacterium. Classification (GTDB taxonomy): domain Bacteria; phylum Actinomycetota; class Acidimicrobiia; order Acidimicrobiales; family Acidimicrobilacustridaceae; genus CAVZVZ01. The sequence goes on along the minus strand of CAVZVZ010000006.1, from coordinate 21,681 downwards.
CAATCTCGACGAGCTGGTCGATTGCGAACTGCAGATCCTGGGCGAGGGTTCGAGCGGGCCCGACAACGTGGGCCCGGCGCAGCTCGCGCTCGATGGTCGGCGCGGCGTCCGTGGGCCACACGACCGCCAGTGGCCGACCCTGCACGAGGAAGTGACCGGGTCGATGCACGATCTTGACCACGGCGTTCGAGCGTTGCGCGATGCGCACGAGCCGCCGGTGACCGATCGCCTGCAGGTAGCCGCTGGACCCCGCCAGCACCTCCCCGCCGGCCTCGTCGAGCCGGCGCAGGACCTCTCCCGGCGACATCGCCACCACATCCGGCGGGCTCGGCGCATTCGCGCGCTCGGCCAGTGTCGTGTCGATGGCTCGTCCGAGATCCTTGGCGATGCCGTGGATCACGTTGGTGATCTGGATCGAGGTAGCGACGTGGTGGATGAAGTAGATCAACACGCAGAGGTCGACGAGTGTGAGACCGAGGGCGACGGTCACCGCGAGATGCGGAACGAAGACGGACGGTTCGCTCGACACAGAACCGAGCGCGACGACGCAGTACACGAACGTCGCGACAAAAGTGCCCAAGGTGATCTGTGTCCCGAAGTCGCGGATGAAGTTCCGCAGCATGCGCGGGCCGAACTGGGTGGAGGCGAGCGTCAGCGCCAAGATCGTGATGGAGAACACCACGCCGACCACGGTGATCACCGAGGACGCTATGGCGATGAGCACCGTGCGCGCCGCGTCCGGTCCGCCGGAGTTGATCCACGCCGGCATCGTGATTGCGCCTGATTGGGCGCGGTGATCAAGCGCGTTGGTGACCAAGAACATGACGCCCGCCAAGAGCACGAGCACCGCGGGCACGAGCCAGAGCGTGGTCCGGAGGGCCTCCCACCGCCAACCCGGCAGACGTTCGCGGCGACGAAGGCGCGGGCCGTCCGTCTCAGGGGGAACAACGACGGAAGCGGGTGTGGGTGTCATGCGGCGCTTTGAAAACAGAACGAACCACGCCGACCAGACTTCCCGGCACACCGGGACATGAGCCTACTGCAAGCCGATGGCATGCCTCCGGGGATTCAGGACCGGAGCAACAGACCGTCGACCGCGTATGGAAGTCGTAAGGAACGAACCTCCTCGCGTAGAGATCTCGCGCGATTCCTTCCATGGCCCGAATCAGCGACGTACAACCGTGCTGGTGGCCGTTCGAAAGGGGTCGCAGATGATGAAAGATGAGCTCTCCCTCCTCCAGCACCCAGCGGGTAGGGCGACGCGCGCTCTTCGGGTCTTGATCCTCGTCGACAAGGTCGATGCACCGACGGTCGCAACGGTCGAATATGCCTTGTCACTCGGACCCGAACGGGTGAGCGGCATCCATGTCGCATTCTCCGAGGCGCGGGCCGCGCGGGCCGTGACGAGTTGGAACGCCAGATACGGCACCCGGGCACCGCTGCTGACCGTGGAACCCGTGAACCGCCGGTTGTGCGATTCGTTGAGCCCTGTCGTGAACAGCGAACTGCCCGATGCGCATCACCCGGTAGTGATCTTCGTACCCGAGGGACGCCGTTTCACCTCGCTGTTCCGACCCCACCGGCGCGACCAGGCAGGCCTCGCCGAAGCGTTCGAAGACGTTGCGGACGTGTGGGTGGTGCGCATCGCGGCCGCTTAGCGCGTCACGGTCGCCGTACCCTCCTCCCAACCGGTGACCCGGCTAGGAACATCATCCGGTTCCGCCCGGATCACCCCGTGTAGGCGGGGCGAGTGGCGATCGAATCGTGGGGGCTCACGCTCGACGGTTGATCTGACGTCTCACCGACAGTGCTCTCGACGGTCGTCGTCGGTCCGCTCGTCGAACCACCGAGCAGCCGCGCGTACGCGCAATCGTGCATGGTCTTAGAGATCGCCACCAACGGTTCATACGGATCGTCGTTGGCGTCAACGAGCCCGAAGTTGCTGTCCTCGCCATCCGATCGACCGGCGGGAGGCTCATCGGCGTGCTCGAACCAGTGCTGACCGACGATCCAATTCGTTCCGAGCAACGTCGAGACGAACTTCTCGTACGCGGCGGCGCGCTGCGCCTGAGTGTCGAGTGTCGGAAAGAGCGGGGGCCAGGTGTTCGGTAAGCCGGAGTCGGCAGCCCGATAACTCCACTCGCTGATCATGATCGGCTTGTCGAGGATCGCGGCTTGGGCGGCGAGCCCACCCGTCACCGGCAGGTATGTGGGGTCCGCGTTCCTCAAGGGCTCGATGAGTTCGGGACGAAGTTCGTAGAGGTTGAAGCTGGCCACGTCGACATACGAGGCCGCAGCGCGCAGCACCGGCGTGCCCGTGGTCTGCGACAAGAAGCGCGGGCCGAGGAACAAATGGTGAGGGTCGGCTCCGTGGACCGCATTCGCGGTGACGGAGAAGTACCGCTCGGCGACCTCACCCACCCACGCCGCCCGGGTGGCCTCACCACCGCCCGAGGTCCAAGCCGTCACCGTCGAAGCGCCGGCCAGGCTGGGCCAATCGGTCGCCGTCGTGGTGAAGTCCGCCGCGAACGCGGCGAAGCTCGGGTAGCGATCCTGTAGGAACGTCAGCAGCGCCTGCTTGCCGGGCGCGGCGGCCGATCGCACCAGGTACTCGTCGAACAGGTGCAACGGGCGCCAGTCGGGTCCGAAGTGCAGTTCGTTGTCGGACCAATAGCCGAGCAGCGCCGGGTCGTCGCGGTGGGCCGCCGCCGCGGTTGCCGCCGTCGCTTCGACGCTCGTGGCCCACGACGGATCGAAGAGATCCTGCATCTCACCCGTGGCGAAGTCCTGACTGGTCAGGTTGAGCAGCACGGTGTACGGCGAGCGTCCTGCGAACAGATCGAGGTCGCTCCACGCCCCGACGGTGTTGTAGCCCCAGTCATGCATCCGCTCGAGCTGGGCTTCCGCCCAGCGCGGCGCGGTCCCGTACTTCGCGACGACCGCGTCGTGGTACGCAGTCGCGCCGAAACGGTCGGGCGTACCCGCGAACGTGACGTGGTTGATGCCTTGCGAGAAGAACGGGTGCCCCTCGGGATCGACCAGCCACCAGCGGCCATCGACTCGTTGGGTCCGGAAGAATCCGGTGGCGTCGAGCGACATCCCTGCATACCCGCCGTAGCTGTCGAAGCCCGAGACCGCGCAGGTCGACGGCGGAATCGTGGTCGACGACGGCCAGGCGGTCGTGGTCGTGGTCGACGTCGAGGTCGAGGTCGAGGTCGAGGTCGGCGGCGTCGTCGAACTGGGTGGGGACGATTCCGTCGTCACCGGATCGTCGGTTACGTCGGTGCTCGCGAGCACCACGCTCGGGTCGTTCGGCGCGCACGACCATGGAGCCGCGACCGATCCGGTCACAGGCGTGCCGTAGAAGAGCAGACCGACGGTGACGTCGGCCGTGAACGTCAGACCGCCCGGATGGAGATCGATGCTGCGTACTGCGGGCGCGCCGTCATCGACGACCTCCCATTGGAGCGTCGCCGCGGCAACCGATGCCGGCGACCGGGAGTCCGCGGTCAGGTGATCGAGCGCGAGCCGCGCGCCCGCGGCCGTCCACGATCCGGTAGCCGCCGCGCTCGACGATGTTGCGATGGGAGTGCCAGTCGGCGTCGTTCCGGCCGGGCTCGAAAACGTCATCGACACATCAGTCAGGTCGAGCACCACCCAGGCGCTCGGCGCGAGCTCGGGATACCCCGCAGCGGCGATGCCGGGCCGAACACGGTTCACGAGCACGTCTTGTGCCATCGTCGCCAGATCGAGCTGCACCCTGGCATTGGCGTGGACCGTGCCGCCCGGGTTGATGGCCGGCGTGACCTCGAGCGACACGGGCACCTGCACCGCGAGGGTCGATCCCGTGATCTGCGGGACCATCGGATGGCTGATGAGCGCACTGCCGTGCTCGGTGACCGGGCCTGCGACCGTGCACGTGTTCGGAACCATCACCGGTGTCGCCGACGACCCTGGACTCGCGAAGACCACGAAGGTGCAGACGAGTGCCCCCACTACTGCGATCGCGAACGCGACGAGACGTGCGCCTCGCAGCCGCACGGAACTCGCCATCCCTCACCCCCGTTCGCATCTCAGTATTCCAGGGCGACCCGCGGCCCCGCGGAGGTGACCACCTACACGGCCGGCGCATCATCGGCCTGGCGAGCTGACGCGGGCGGAGGTCTCGCTGAACGGGACGCCCTGCCGGATCAGGCGGTGTTGTCTTTCTTCGCACCGACCGAGGTGCCCTGGAACGCCGGTGGGGCAGCGAGCACGAGGATGCCGGCGACCGCCAGCGTCAGCCCGGTGATGACCGGCGCGAGGTGGCCGTCGGTACCGACGAGGTGTTCCTCGAAGATCGTGGCACCGAGCAGGACGCTGACCATGAGGGTGGCCGCGTTGCTGGCGGCCATCGCCGGTGCGAGGAATCCTGTCTTCAGTGCTGACTGCTGGAGACCGAATCCGGCGAGGGCCGACACAATGAGGGCGTAGGTGGTCCAGGTGCTGAGGATCGCGGCCAGGCCGGCGCCGAGCTCGTTCACGAACACCTTGGTGACCGCGGCCTGATAGGCGAAGGCGAATCCGGCCGCGCACGCGAACAGCGCGGCCGCAGCGGGTCCGGTTCGAGCGCGGGCCAGCGCCGCGAGAGCAACGGCGATCGCAACCACACCGAGACTGGCGGTCCACCACGCCGAGGCTGCCGGGTTGTCGATGCCGCCTTCGGGCTGGCCGGCGGCGACGAACAGGATGATGCCGCCGAGGGTGAGACTCGCTCCGATGACCGCTCGCTTGCCGATCTGCTGGTTGGTGAGCCAGGCTCCGAGCGGTAGCGCGACCACGAGACTGAGCGCGCACAGCGACTGGACGACGATGAGGCTTCCAACACTGAGCGCCACCGCTTGGAGAACCCAGCCCAGCGCCTGACAGAGTCCCCCGGCGATCCAGACCGGTTTTCGAATGATCTCGACGAGGAAGTGCGGATCGCCCTCCGGCGCGGTCGTGCTCGAGCGCGCCACGCTGTTGCAGCACGGCACCCAGCGCGAACGCGAGCGCCGCCAGAAGTGCCAGGAACGATCCCATCGACTCATGCTCGCACGACGACACTGCAGAGGGGTACCCGACGACGAACGTTGCCATATTAGCCGGCTCAGGGATGACGGCACCATCTGTCGCGAGGGCCGGGTAAGGTCCGGGCGACCGCGCGCTGGCTCACGTGCGCCACTGCCGGCTGCTGCCTTTGGGCGGCGAACAGATGCGAGGGAACGATGTCACGTGGTTGGTCCGAGGTGCCCGATCAGCCGGCGAGGCGAGCCGGATGAGCTTTCTCGGCTTGGTCTTCGTGAACGTGTGGTCGCGGAGGCTCCGCTCGCTGTTCACGGGCCTGGCTGTGGCCATCGGGGTAGCGGCCGTCATGACACTCGGCGTGTTGACCACCAGCCTGAAGGAGACGGCCACATCGATCCTCCAGGTCGGCGAGGCCGACTTCACGATCGCCCAGAAGAGCGACGACATCCTGTCGAGCACCATCAGCGATGCCGACCTCGAGCAGATGCGGCAGGTGCCGGGCATCGACCGGGTGGTCGGGGCGCTGATCCAGACCGAACGCTACGACAGCGGTCATCCCGGGGTGATCGTGGTGGGGCTTGCTCCGGACGCGCAGGGCCCGTTCGGGGTGGTGATCCTCGAGGGACGCAGCTACTCGGCCGACAGTCCCGACGAGGTCATGCTCGGTGCGGTGCTGGCTCAGGAGATCCACAAGACGGTGGGCGATTCGCTCGACATCGCCGGCAAGACGCGCCAGGTCGTCGGGATCTATCGCACCAATGTCTCGTTCGGGAACTCGACCATGATGTTCCCGCTCGCGGAGCTCCAGGCCGAGTACCAACTCACCGGCCAAGTCACGCTCGGCTTCGCGAAGGTCACCCCCGGCAGCGACCCGGCAGTGGTGGCCGACGACTTCAACAAGCGGTTCATCCAGTACACCGCCATCCGAGGCGCAACGGAATACGGACGGGCCGACCGCAGCCTCGTGCTCATAGAGGTGGCGAACACCGGCGGGACGATCCTGGCGGGAGTCATTGCCATCAGCGGCGTGCTCAACACCACGCTGCTGAGCTTCTTCGAGCGCACGCGGGAGTTCGGGGTGTTGCGCTCGATCGGGTGGACTCGCCGGCGGATCCTTGCCCTCGTACTCGGCGAGGCGAGCTTGGTCGGCCTGGCCGGGTTGTTCGTCGGACTCCTCTTCGGGTGGTTCGCCGTGAACGTCCTGCAGAAGCTCGAGTCGATCCGGGGGTACTTCGACCCGACCTACGACGCCACCGTGTTCGCCCGGGCTCTCGTCTTCACGTTCGTCGTGGTGTTGATCGGGGCGGTGTACCCGGCAATGCGGGCCGCGTTCCTCTCGCCGGTGGAGGCCCTTCGAAGTGAGTGACGCGCTCCCTGACACCCGCGAGCCGCCGAGCCCTCCCGCCATCGAGGTGCAAGGCGTCGTCAAGAAGTTCGGCCGCCGGGTCGTGCTCGACGGGATCGACCTTCGCGTCGAGCCCGGCGAGTTCGTCACGCTCGGCGGTCCATCCGGCGTGGGCAAGTCCACGCTGTTGCAGTTGATCGCGGCCCTCGACGTGCCCGACAGCGGTCGCATCGAGGTGCTCGGTCAGCCGGTCGGCCATCATCACGGTGAGAGCCGGTTCCGTCGCGAGACCGTCGGTCTGGTGTTCCAGCTCCACAACCTCGTGCCCCGGCTGACCGCGCGGCAGAACGTCGAACTGGCGCTCTTCGGCAGTCGCCTTTCGCGTCGCGAGCGGGAGGCGCGCGCGGACGAGCTCCTCGACTTGGTCGGCCTGGCCGACTGGGCGTCGAGCCGCCCGGCGACGATGTCCGGGGGTGAACGCCAACGGGTGGCGATCGCCCGGGCCCTGGCGAACCGTCCGTCGGTCCTGCTCGCCGACGAGCCGACGGGGAACCTCGACGACGCGTCGGCCGTCATCGTGCTGCGAGTCATGCGGCAGCTCGTCGACGAGAACGGGATCGCCGTCCTCGCGGTGAGTCATGACGAGCGCCTCGACCGCGTCGCCGACCGGAGACTCACGCTCCAGGGAGGCAAGATCGTCGACCGCGTGCCGACGTAGATCGCCGTTCAGGAAGTGACGTCGCGCCGGACGAAGAGTGCCCCGGTCGCGGCCAGAGCGATCGCGCCGTAAAGGACGAGGGTGAGCGTCGCCGTCGAGTAGGAGACGGCGTGGCCGCCGCCGGCGGCCAACGCTTGCAGCAACTGGCCGGGGAGGAAACGGTCGATGCCGCCGATGGTCGAGCTCAGGATCGCTTCAACTGGGAGCGCGTAGGCCACGCCCGCGCCGATGGCCGCCACTGGCGATCGCAAGACGACGCCGAGGATGACCCCGATCAGACCGAAGCCGATGGTGGAGGCGATCAGGTTCGCCGTCGTCCTCATCGTGGCCGAGAGGCCGGCCCGGCCGAACCACACGGAGGTGTCGACTCCCTTGCTCGAGGCGATGGCGAGGGCGACGAGTGTCGCGACGGCCAGCGCGATCAGGGTGATCAGCGCGACGAACGACAGCACACCAACGGTCATCCCGCCTATCAGTCGAAGCCGACGCGGCTCGCGCACGAGCAGGTTGCGGATGGCCCCGCTCGTGAACTCGCCCGACAACGCGGCGGCGCACAGGCAAAGGGCCACCACACCCAACAGCGTGGTCGACTGACCGAGTGCGCTCGCCAGCCCGTGGGCCGAGTGCAACTCGGTCATGCTGATCGCATCACCGGCGCGAGGGCCACTGGTGGTACCTGACCCCGCCGTCGAGACACCGAGTACCGCTCCCAGCACGGCAACGAGGATCATCGACGACAGCCCGCCGATCAGCATCCCCGGGCGCCGCAACTTCGTCCACTCGCTTCGAACGACGCGCCTCATACGGTGACCGATCGGGTCAGGTCCGTGTCATCAGCGGGTGGGATATGCGACTGCGGCTCACTGTCGGTCACGTGGAAGAAGACGTCCTCGAGTCGCAAGGGAACCTCGCCCAAGCTGCACACGGTGATGCCGTTGCGCATGGCGATTCGGTTCAGCTCGCCCGCCCACGACAGCGGCGCGGTGACGAGGACGCGCCCGTCGAGCGCAGTCGCCGGTCGCCCCTCTCGTTCGCACAGCCGAACGAGATCGTCGAGCATCGCCGGGTCCTCGGGTACGACAGCGAGCTTCTGTTCGTGCGCACCGAGGAAGTCGTCGACCGCACCGGAGAAGACCAAGCTGCCCTGATCGATGACGACGAGGTGGTCGCAGATCTGCTGCAACTCGTCCAACAGGTGACTCGACACGAAGACGGTCATTCCAGAGTCGGCTAATGAGCGCAACAGGGCACGAAGGTCGCGGATGCCCGGCGGGTCGAGCCCATTGGTGGGCTCATCGAGGACGAGAAGGTCGGGGTTGGGCAGTAGAGCCGCCGCGATCCCGAGCCGCTGCTTCATGCCGAGCGAGTACTTGCCGTAGTGGTCCTTGGCGCGATCGGCCAACTCGACGATGTCCAGCACCTCGGCCACGCGACGGCGGTCGATCCCGCCCAGCCGTGCGAGCACCTCCAGGTTCCGCCGACCGCTGAGCGACGGGTAGAAGGCCGGGCCCTCGATCATGGCGCCGACCCGCTGGAGATAAGCCGCTGGGTAGGAGAGAGGGTGCCCGAGGACCTCGCCCGTTCCTGCGGTCGGGGAGATCAACCCGAGCAGCATGCGGATCGTCGTGGTCTTGCCCGCCCCGTTGGGACCGACGAATCCACAAACCACGCCGGACGGGACCGAGAAGGTCAGGTGATCGACCGCGCAACGCTCGCCGTAGCGCTTGGTCAGCCCGTTGATCTGCAAGGCGGGCGGGCTGAGCTGGGCGCGAGTGATGGTCAAGGGGGGATCTCAGGAGTCGATTCGGACTCACCGTGCGTTCATCGCTATTTCGGCCAAGCGGAACGCCAGCTTGAGCCGCAGGCGACGGGGTGTCCAGAACTGTATCGGCGCACCACCCCGATGCGGCCACCGCGGCCGGAGGCGGATCGCTGGTCTCGAGCTTCACCTCACCTATAGCCCGATCTCGCCCGCCTTCGGGAGCGAGGTCGGCAACCGAGGACGCGAGCTCAGCCACATCTAAGCCTGCGAGCGATCCCCTGAACCGACATCGAGGGGTTTGGCCTGCGCCTCCGCGGCCGTACGTCCGATCGAGGCCTCGGCCAGCAGTGCCCGTAGATAGCCGACGAACCACCTGAGGAAGGCGAGGGCAGGCGGCGGCAATTCGGCGTCCCGCACCCACACGTTCGCCGGGTTGACAGTGACGTCGATTCGACAGGATCTCAACCAGGCAACGAGTGACATGATGGGATTCATGAGAACCCGCCTGCTCGCGGACCGGGACGAACCGGGCCGCTACGTCATCGTTGCCGACTTCGGCGTCGTCGATCCAGCCACATCCGCCGCCGAGGGAGCCGCCCGCAACAACGAACGGCCGGAGACCAACGATCAATGACCCTAAGTGACATCGACTACGCGCGAGCCGGCGACACGCATATCGCGTATCGGGTGATCGGCGAGCCAGGGGGAGTCGACGTCGTCATGGTGTCGGGAGCACTCTTTCCGCTCGAGTTGCTGGAAGAGGACCGGATCGCCTCCCGTTTCACCGCCGGTCTGGCGGCACTCGGTCGACTGGTGGTGTTCGACAAGCGCGGCATCGGTCTGTCGGACCCGATGACCAATTGGTCGCGCAGCGCGCAGGAGCAATGGGCCGAGGACCTTGTCGCCGTGATCGAAGCAGCAGGGTTGGACCACCCCGTCGTCGTGTCATGGGAACAGAACGGCGTCGCACGGTTCGCGGCATCCGATCGGCCTGACGTGTTCGCGTCGATGGTGCTGATCAATCCGTCGCAATCCACGCGCCGCTTCTCGCACCTGCTGATGGTGTCGTCCGGTCAGACACTACCGAACCGTTCGGTCGAGGAGCTCGCGTTCCCCAGCCGGATCAAGGACCCGGAATTCACAGACTGGTTGTCACGTTCCGGTCGAGCGGGAGCGAGTCCGACATCGGCATCTCGCGTGTGGGCTCATCTACTCGACCACGCGGGGCCGCTCACGCCTCCGGGCATCACGACGCCGACCTTGGTGCTTCACAATCGTGAATGCATGCAAGCCGAAGACGAGGTTCGCGCCGTGGCCGACGCCATCTCCGGGGCCTCATTCGTGCAGGTTGCCGGTGCTGACACCTTCCCGATCGCCGGCGACGTCGACCTGTTGATCACAGAGATCGCCGAGTTCGTCACGGGCGCACCATCCGTTCTCACACCGTTGCGCCACATCTCGGCGGTGCTGTTCACCGACCTGGTCGACTCGACACGACAGGCCGTCGATTTGGGCGACGCACATTGGCGCGACCTACTCGACGTCCACGATCGGACCGTACGGCGATGCGTACGCGACCACAGTGGACGCGTCGTGAAGTACACCGGTGACGGAGTTCTCGCCCTCGTGCCCTCGGCAACGGCGGCCTTGGTGACGGCGCAGACCATCGGTGAACAGCTGGCCCAACGAGGACTTCAGATACGGGCCGGGATCCACGTCGGAGATGTGGACGTGCGTGGCGACGATGTCTCCGGGCTCGCGGTCAACGTCGCAGCGAGGATCATGGGCCACGCCGGTGCAGGCCAGACACTCGTCTCCGACGGCACGCGTCAAGCCACGCTTGGCTCGAGCCATGAGTTCGAATCGTTCCGGACGTCCCGTCTCAAGGGAATCCCCGGAACGTGGACGCTCTATCGCGCGCGAAACAACCCCCAAAGCACCGCCTGAACAACCCCACCCGGCCAACCCGTCGCAGACCCGAACGGCACCATGCGGCACCCGACCGCCTCTCCGGCACGGACACGGTCGTGGGACGTTTGCCCCTACCCGACACGCACGCCATAGGTGAGTGTGTGGAGGCGGCTCGCCTGACCGCCGAATCGAGTACGACTCATGCCGCGATCCGTCACCGTCCACCAGCTGTTCACCCATCTGCAATCGGAACGTCACGCTGGGGCGAAGCGCGCGTGGTTCACTGCGATCCGTGTCGACACGCTCGGTGTCCGGGGGGATCTCTGTGGTGACGGCCGTACGCGGCACCTCGAGCCCTGTTCCTTCGCCGCGCGTTGCCCGCGAGCGCCGTATCACGACGTTGCTCGAGGGGATTGCCCGCCTTCTCTCGAGTTCCGCGATCGACCACGGTGTGTACGCGCTGCCGTCGCTGCTCGAGCGACGAGCCAGCCGGATCCGAACCGATGAAGCTCCCGGCATTGCCGTCGTTGCCGAGCCCTGCGGGCCTGCCGTCTTGGTTCTCACTGCCGACGAGCGCCGGGCGTCGGCATAGACGCCTCTGGGTAGGAGCGGGTCGCGCCCATATCGAGCTCAAGACGGCGACGCGCTGGAGAGGCTGGGGCGGTTGCTGACCACGCGAAGGAAGCGCTCGAGCAGTTGGAGGGTGTCAACTGGGCGGCTGTCAACGGGGTGGCCGGACGACTGATCGTGCAATTCGACGCCGACCAGTTGGACATCGGCGATCTGCTCGACGTGGTGACCACCATCGAGGAAGCACACGGCGCAAACGACGAGCGCTTCTCGCACGACCGTACCGAGCATCCCGGTGACGGCGAGTCCGTGCGCCGCTCCGCCATCGAACTCGCCGCCGATGTCGCCGGCATCGGCGCGAGCTTCACGGGAATGCTCCTGCGCGCGACGCCGCTGCCCATCGAGCTGGCGGCCATCGCCAGTTGGGTCGAAGACCAGCCGCGCGTGCGCCGCGAGCTCGACAACCGCCTCGGTCCCGTTGTAACCGACATCGGCGTGTCGGTGACGAACGTGGTGGGGAACGCGCTCGCACAGGGTCCGCTCGGTCTCGTCGTCGACGGAGCGAGGCGAACAACCGCACTTCTGGCGGCCCGAGCTCGTCGGGACACTTGGATCAAGCAAGAGGAGTCACTCGCAGGAAGACCGGAGACCGCGTCCGCCCCCACCGTCGCGCGCGCCGCCAGGCCGGTTCCGCTGCCCCGAGGACCCGTCGAGGACTACATGAACCGCGCCGCGGTCGCTTCACTCGCCGGCGGTGCAATCTCGTTGGCCTTCACCAGGGCCCCGCGGCGCGCCGGTGCGGTGATGATCGCGGGCGCGTCGAAGCCGACGCGACTCGGCCGTGAGGTCTTCGTCGCGCATCTGGAGAGACTGCTTGCCCGCCGAGGCGTGGTGGTCTTCGACGAGTCAGCCCTTCTGCGTGTCGACCGCGTCGACTGCTTGCTGTTGGCCGAGGACCTCGTGCTCACGGGCGGCCGGCAACCTCGACGAGTGGTCATCGCCGCCGGCGAAGACCGCAGCCAGGTGCAGCGCCGGGTGCGCCGGCTCTTCCGTCCTCATCATCCTGATCGCCCCCACCGCGAGAAGGGGTGGGTGGTCGGCCCGATCGACAAGCTCTCTAACCGCACGTCCCCCGACGCCGTGGGGCTTGCCGCGAAGCTTTCTCCGCCCGCCCGGTTCGGTGTCGCTCACGACAACACGTTGGTGGGTGTCGGTCGACACCGCGCCGGTTCTCCGTGCCGGAGCGCACGAGCTGGTCGAGGAGAGCCGCAGGAATGGCCGGTAACGACTTTGAAGCCGACGCGACTCCTACGTGCCTACCCATACGTGCCTACCCAAAGCGTGCGCTCATGCCTCCCCAGAACACAGCCCAAACAGGCTTCGGACCGGACTCTCGAGGTTGCCTTAGGTGCTCCGGTGGGCTGTCACTTCACCTACCTCCGGTCGACATTGTCCCAAGGGAGAGGAGAGCGATAGTCGGCCGGCTGACCTTTCTTCAGAGAGTGGGTTCTGCTTCGCCGTGACGCGGGTAACTCATTCTCGCCATTGAACATCACAGGGAGGCTAACTCGATGTACATCGGCCTAGGAACACTCTTGGTTGTCCTTGCAGTCGTTCTGATCATCTACTTCGTTAGGCGTGCGTAGCTCAGGTCCAGATCAAGGCCCCTCATCGGGCGCGCCAAGTAGGAGGTATTGACATGACATTGCACCACAAAGAGCCCGTTGGTGAGCACTACGACATCGATCATGTGCGCGCCTGGGATCCGAGCATCATCTTGCGAGTGATCGGAGCGGTTGCCGCTGGTGTCATGACGGTGATCGGTCTCGTGGCCGTGGCCAAGATCTCGTGGGGCGATAACGGTTTCGACGCCCCCGGTGTGAACGTGGCTGGTATGACGTTCACGCCGGAGGTGGCCGTGGCCACCGCTGCGGCTGGCGCGATCGCTCTCATCGCCGCTGCGATGTGGGATCGCACGAGCAAGCTGATCGTTGGTGGCCTCCTCATCGTCGGCGGAGTCGTGATTCTCCTGACCGATTCCACGGACACTCATGGCAACTGGGTGTTCGCGAACGGCCATGGCTGGTTGGCCATCGGCGTCGGCGCGACGCTCGTCGTGGTCGCGGCGCTCATGCAAGCAGCGTGGACCGGCCGGCGAGTGAGCCATCACGATGCCGTGGTGTCATCGCGGTAGCTCATGAACGGACCCAGACGGACGGTGGCATAAACCCGAGCTCTGGAACCGCACCTCACCGGTGACCATCGTCGCTTCACCCGGCGCGGCTGGTTCGAAGTCCACTCGGTTGCGCTGCGCCTCCGCAAACTCCCGCTCCCCTTGTTGAGTCAGCCGCCGCCGGGCGGGCCGGTGACGCGTAGCACTACCAGCGCTACATCGTCGGCGCGTTGCGCCATGGGAAGGCGATCCGTCACCCAAGAATGGATCGCTTCAGCAACATCAGCAGCCGTTCCCCTTGGCGCCACCCTGGCGACCAGGTCGACAACGTCTGCCTCGCTGCGACCATGCGGCGGTGGCAGGTCGGTGATCCCGTCTGTGTAGAGCACCACTACATCGCCGACCTCGAGCCCCGTCTCGCTGATACGCAGCTTGATCTCTTCGAACACGCCCAGCAACGAGCCCGGCTCTCCCATCAGCGCGGCGCCGCATGGGCGGGCCAGCACCGGGCGAGGATGGCCGGCGGCGCAACCCGTGAACCACCACCGATCGTCCCGAGCCTCGAGCGTGGCGTATACCGCGGTGCAGAACCGATCGCGGTCGGACAGTCGCATCGCCTCGTTCAACCATTCCAGTACCGTCCGGTGGTCCTGGCCATGGCGGGCGGCGGCCCGCACCGTGTGCCGCGCGATACCGGTCAATGCCGCGGCGTCGGGCCCAGTCCCGCACACGTCACCGATCAACACCGACCACGAGGTCGGCGACGTCGGCAGCGTCTGGAACACATCGTAGAAATCGCCGCCGGCCTCGACCGCGACCCCCGCCGGCCAATACCGCACCGCGACATCCATACCCTCGATCGTCGGGAGCTTCGGGGGTAGCAGGGCTCGCTGTAGCGTCGCCGAGATGTGCCGGTGTTGCTCGGTCAGCCACATGTTGTCCAACGCGTCCGCGATGCGACCGGCCGCGACCTCCGCAAGCGCTACATCGTCGCGGTCATAGACGCGCCGCGATTCGGCGCTCACGAACTGCATCGCCCCCCGCACGCCGCGCTTGGTCCGCAGCGGAACGGTGATCACGCTCGTGAGACCCAGCTCGTCGAGGATCTCGCGTACCAGCATCGGATCGATCGTCGAACGCGCTAACGCGTCGTCGATCAAGTCCTGGCTCACGCACTCGATGAACTCGGTGACTCCCGACCGGATCACGGCCGGCACACCGGTCTCGCCGTCCGGGTTGTACGGGAACCGACGCGCGAGAGCATCGGCCCAGGCCACCTTGGCGGGATCCGCGTGCGCCACCACGATCTCCACGTCCGCACCGTCATCCGGTATGTAGTGGATCGAACACCAATCCCCCAGCTGCGGCACCGCCGACGCAGCCGCCGCGCGCATGAACTCCGAGTGGTCCTCCGCCGCAACGGCCGTATCGGTCACACGCATCAGGAACGCGAAACGGTCACGCAGCCGACGCTCCCGCTCCAGCGCCTGAGAACGCCGCTCCTCGCTCTCCCGCCGCTCGGTGATGTCCACCGCGCAACCCACAGTCCCCGTGAAGTTCCCGAGCTCATCGATCGTGACCTGCCCGCGGCACTCCAACCAGCGCACCGTCCCGTCAGGCCAAATCGTGCGGTGTTCGAAGTGATAGGAGCTACGACGCTCTATCGCGTCGTTCACCTGCGCCAGGATCGAGTCGACCTCCTCGGGATGCAAGGTCTCGAGCCAAGCCTCGAACGTCGCCCCGAAACCACCCGGCGGCAAGCCCGACAACGCCTCCAGCGTCGTGTCCCACCTCACCTGCCCGCTCGCCGCGTCCCACCACCAGGTCCCTGTGCCGCTCGCGGCCAACGTCTCCAGCAAGTCAGCACCGAGTAGCGCCGAATCGACCCGCTCGACGGACTCCCGATCAACCGTCACCCCAATAGCTTCGCGCCGTCCTCTCTCACTGCCCACCGACTCTTCTTCGCAACAGGGCCGGGATGTGAAAGTGCTGGCCTCCCGCCCGATACGGCCGATGACGGACGGCGGGTGACGAGGCGCCAACCGCGGTGAGCTTCCCCACAGGGTCCCTGCCGGCGCGCCGAACCTTCAGAGGGACGCGACACCGGAGATCAGGCGGGGTCAGGGAGAAGTGGCGTCACTCGCCGTCCCAGGGTGGTTCCTCACCCATCTTCTCGTAGTACTTCTTCAGGTGAGCCTTCACACGTGGGATGTCACGCGACGGAAGATCGATGCCACCCCTGGCTCGGTCGATGACACCGCCGGCCGACGTGACAGCCCGGGGCACAACCTGCAGCCTGCCGTCGATGACGTCAGCGATCGGCAACTTATAGGCACCGAACTCGTCCTTGTTCTCCGCGTCGTACCGCACGTGCGCCTTGCGGAACTTCTGGTTGGGACGATCCTCGGCCTGTGCCCAGGTTCGCACCCGTTTCTCCGCCTCGGCCGCGTCCCATTTTCGGTCACGGGGAGCGAGGGGCAAGTCTTTGAACGTTGTGACGGCCATCGTGGACTTCCTCCGATCAAGATCGCGGACACACGGGAGGTTGCCTACCCCGCGCGGCGGACATCTGCGCGAACCAGTTCGTGTCGACTCAGTGAGACTGGCGGCCGGCCCAGTCAGGCTGCCCTTGTTCTGTCACCGCCCAAGGGCGGGTAGACCGCGTTCGAACGTATTGCTGGATCGAAGGAACCATTCGTGAGCGACAACCCGGACAACGAGAAGGACTCGCCCGTCGAGGATGACCGCGACAAACCATCGCTCCGGCAACGACTGAGCGCCGCGACGGGAGACCGGGAGGCGGAGGCCAAGGCGCTTCGTGCCCGGACATTCGACTAACACGTCACCGCACGTGACGCGAAGATCGCAGTCCAGCGAGCTCACGGTGACACCGGCGCCAACGCGCCCGGTTCCCGATCACGCCCTGGCGACACCCGCCGATGTCGAGAAGGTCAACGAGGAACGACAGCAACACTGACGGCCCGATTCAGGTCGACCGACTGACGCCTAGGTGATGTTGGCATCCAGGACGAAACTTCTGCACCAACCGGTAGAGAGAGCCGTTCCGAACGAGCCCTGTGCCCTCCACCGCTCTTGACTTGATCCGTCAATCTTCGCCGTTCGCGTCCCTGAGCGCGGCGTGGCTGCTGACGTGACGGGTCTCGAGCTCGTGGAGCTCGTGGTCCGATCCCGCTTCGACATGCACGAATCTGTCATCCGCCTGGGGAAGCGCGTGTAAGAGCTCATCGAGCTTTAGCTGGAGCGCCAACTGTTGCCGACTTTGGGTGTGTTGGATCACGAAAACCATGACGAGCGTTATGGCCGAGGCAGCGGTTGCGAAGGCGTACTGCACATCCGAAGACACACCGAAGATCCCGATGGCCACCACCGCAACGAGTACACCGACAAGGACCACCCCCGAGGCCCCCGCCCGTGTCGTGAGGTCATCGAGTGCATGAAAGACGCGACTCAAACCGTGCACACCATTCGTTGAGCTTTGCGTCATGGTGGCAGCGTAGAAGTACGGCGCTTCAAATCATCCTGCTGCTCGACCTCGACGACACCTTGCCTACAGCCTGTCGATGAGCTGATTCGCCGGCGGGAAGAAGCGTCGCCAGCCCTACATCCACAAGGTGGATGACGATCGCGTCGGAGCGAGGCCGCGCGTCAGATCACGACGGCGACCTTGCCGCGCACCAGCCCGGCTTCGAGCTGACGCATGGCGTCCTGGGCCTGGTCGAGCAGGTAGGTCCGGTCGACGCTGGGCGTGACCGATCCGGCCTCGATGAGCTCGGTCAGCGCCTCGAGGTCCGAGTACTGCTCCTTGGACGCGAGCATGGTGAGCCGCTGGCGCACGAAGAGCGACAACACGGGTGCCCGTAGGCTCCGGCCGAAGCCGCCGGTCCAGTTGCCCTTGTTCTCGCCGCCGACGATGACCAATGTGCCCGTGGTGGTGAGGGCCCGCCGGAGGCGACTCAGCCGGGTGTTCCCGCCGATGTCGAGGATGAGGTCGTAGCGGCCCGAGTCGTCCGTGAAGTCCTCCTCGGTGTAGTCGATGACGCGGTCGGCGCCGAGTGACCGGACCAGGTCGATCTTGGCGGTGCTGCACACACCGGTGACCTCGGCCCCGAAAGCTTTGGCCAGCTGCACGGCGTAGGTGCCGACGCCGCCGGACGCTCCGATGATGAGGACCTCCTGTCCGGCCTCGATGCGGCCGGCGCGGAGACCCTGGATGGCCGTCGTGGCGGAGATGGGAACCGCCGCGGCTTGTTCGAACGTAAGGTTCGACGGCTTGCGGGCGAGCTTGTCCTCGCGGGCTGCGGCGTACTCGGCGAATCCGCCGCGACTGACGCCGAACACCTCGTCGCCGACCGCGAACCTGGTCACCGTCGCGCCGACCGCCTCGACCGTGCCGGCAACGGCCAGACCGGGCACGTGGTTCTTCGGTGCACGGAAGCCGAAGCCCATGATGCGCATGAGGTACGGGCGGCCGGTCATCGAGTGCCACGTACCGCGGTCGAGCCCCGCCGCGTGCACTCGCACCAGCACCTCATGGGCATCGATCTCAGGCCTGTCGATGTCAGTCAGATGCCACGTCTCGCTCGAGCCGTAGGTGTCCTGCGTGATCGCTCGCATCGGATTGGTCGCCCCTTCAATGGTGGTCACGTGTCGGTGGTCTCGTATTGCTGTCGTGGATGTAATGGGAGCGACCGTTGGATCTGTTCGATGACGACGTCGGGTCGGTCGAGTTGGATCCAGCGCTGCTGGCCAGCGTCCCACACCTGGTTCCGTCGGGCGTCGTCGCTTGCGGCGAGCCCGGGATGAGGGGCCGTTGTTTGCTCGTAGCTGTGACCGCTCGACCTCGACGCGCCTGTTCCCTCACCAGACGCGCCGCCGTGGCCCCGACCGGCATCACTTCGCGGCCGAACGCATTCCGGCAGGCACAGGCGTGATGCATGATGGTGGAGCCTCGAAGGAGGAGGTCGAGTGATGGGTGTGTTGGAGACCGACTATCTGGTGGTCGGGGCCGGAGCGACCGGCTTGGCCTTCAGCGACGCGTTGATCGAGGCTGACAAGGAGGCGGACGTCGTCATGGTGGATCGTCGGCCCGCGCCTGGCGGTCACTGGAACGACGCGTATCCCTTCGTTCGGCTTCATCAGCCAGCTGCTTGCTATGGCGTCAACTCTCGGCGTCTGGGCAACGACCGGATCGACGAGGTCGGCTTCAACGCCGGGCTCTACGAGCAGGCCGGTCATTTCCAGATCTGCGACTACTACCGGCAGGTGATGGACGAGCACCTGCTGGGTTCTGGACAGGTCCGGTTCTTTCCCATGTCCAACTATCTGGGGTTGGAGTCCGCGAGCGTGGCGTTCGTCGCCGCCCTCACAGGAGCGCGGACCGAGGTGAAGGTTCGCCGCGCGGTCGTGGACGCCCGCTATCTCGAACCGACGATCCCGTCGCGTCACACCCCGTCGTTCGTCGTCGCGCCCGATGTGCGATGCGTTCCGGTCAGTGAGCTGGCCGACGTACGCGAGCCGGCGACGGGCTACACGGTCCTCGGTGGTGGCAAGACCGGTTCCGATACGTGCACGTGGCTTCTGCAGAACGGCGTCGACCCCGACGACATCCGCTGGATACGAGCCCGCGATCCGTGGATGTGGAACCGTGCGCAGGTCCAGCCTCTCGACCTGGTGACGGACACGATCGACGGCGTGTCGCGTGGCGTCGAAGCGTCGGCCGAGGCCGAGAGCATCGATGACCTCTTCGCTCGACTCGAGGCCTGCGGCCAGCTGCTTCGCTTCGATCCCGACGTCGTGCCGACCATGTACCACGGCGCGACGTTGACCGTCGCCGAGCTCGAGGCGCTCCGCACGATCGAGAACGTCGTGCGTCTCGGCCACGTCCGAGCGATAGCTGCCACCGAGATCCAGCTGGAACAGGGGACGATCACGACCGACAGCGGTCAGCTCTACATCGATTGCTCCGCCGCCGGGCTCGGCAAGGCGCCGGCGCGCCCGATCTTCGAACCCGGCCGCATCACGCTCCAATGCATCAGCACCGTGTTCCCGACGTTCAACGCGGCTGTCATCGGCTACATCGAGGCGAGTCGGAGCGACGACGAGGTCGCGAAGTCTCGCCTTTCGCCGACCACCCGCTATCCGGATGCAGCGAACGACTGGCTCCCGAACATGAAAGGCCAGCTGGAGGCGCTACGGCTCTGGAACGAGCAACCCGACATGGCGGCCTGGTTGGAATCGAGCCGACTCAACGTCGCCCGCGGCATGCTCGCAAAGGCCGAAGAGCCCTCGAATGCGTGACGCGATCACGAGGCTCCTCACCTATTCGGAGCCCGCCACAACGAACCTCGAGAGCCTCTACGCCGCCGCAACCTGAGCCCGTGGGTGTCGGAGCTCGATGTCGACCGTTTGTTCATCCGCGGTTCGACTGCACGTCACCGCCGTTCTGCGAAGTGTCATGCACGGCACAGATGGAACGCGGCCGAGCGCACGGTCGACAGAGCCTGGTGCCTAGAGGATGGCCTCGGCAGCACGACTGAGGAGAAATGCGATGAGACGTGCCCCGTCGGAGCTGTCGTCCGTCAAACCGAATCGCACTTGGAGGCAGGAAGATGCGTAGCGAAGGACTCAACCCCACCACCCCACGACGCGGATCCGAGGACGCCCTCCCGGGTCACGCGAAGCGTCGTTCACCACAGAGGACAGACTCGGCCGGGCACACCCGTCGAGTGCCGCGAAGCTTCGTAGTGCTGCTCGTCTGCGGGCTGGCACTCGCATTGACGGGTTGCGACTGGATGTCGTTCGGTTTCGACGGCGGCAACAGCCGGTACAACAACACCGACAAGACGATCACGGTCGCCAACGTCGGCAACCTGACGCCCGCGTTCGCCGGCATCACGGGCGGGGCTGTTGAGTCGTCGCCGGCAGTTGCGAACAACGTCGCCTATGTGGGCTCGCGCGATGGTTACCTCTATGCCTTCGACGCGCGTGGCATCACCGGTTGCAACGCGACCCTCAAGCGCTGCGATCCGCTGTGGACGGCGAACCTGCACAACATCTACCCCGGTGACCCGACGGTCGCCAACGGCGTTGTCTACATCGTGACGCCCGGCGGGCTCTACGCCTTCGACGCGGCGGGGTCCACAGGTTGTTCGGGTACACCCAAGACGTGCGCGCCGCTGTGGCAGGCGTCGTTCGGCTCGGGCGGCACCGGCAACCCTGTGGTCGTCAACGGCGTCCTGTACCTCGAGAAGTACGGCGTGCTCTATGCCTTCGACGCCGCAGGGTCCACGGGCTGCTCGGGCAGCCCCAAGATTTGCACCCCGCTGTGGACGGGGTCGTCGGGTGGCGCAAACGTGGCCGAGACCGTCGCCGTCGTGAACGGCGTCGCCTACGTCCCCGCCGGAAACATCGCAGGGGTGTACGCGTTCGACGCCGCCGGCACGAACGGCTGCTCGGGCAGCCCCAAGACCTGCGTACCGCTCTGGAAGACCTCGAAGGGCGGCACCTCGGCCACTGTGGTGGGCGGGCGGCTGTACTCCCAGGACCAGTACGGGCTCTACGCCTTCGACGCCGCCGGGGCCACGCCCTGCCAGGGCATCCCGAAGGTGTGCGGCCCGCTGTGGACCTACAGCATCGGAGGCACGTTCTATGGCGTGCCCGCGGTCGCGAACGGGACCATCTACGTAGGCCACTCGACCAGCGGCACGCAGGTGCTGCTATCCGCGTTCGACGCGGCCGGCTCCACCGGCTGCTCCGGGACCCCAAAGGTGTGCAGCCCACTGTGGCAGTCCTCGACGCTGAGCTATCTGGGGAACCCATCCTCACCCGCGGTGGCGAACGGGGTGGCGTTCATCGGCTCCCGCGACGGCAGCGTGTACGCGTTCGACGCGGCTGGCTCCAGCGGCTGCTCCGGAACCCCAAAGGTGTGCAGCCCGCTGTGGTCGAGCCCGACCAACAGTCAGGTGAACTCGTCGCCCGCGATAGCGAACGGTGCCGTGTTCGTCGGTTCCAGCGACAAATCCCTGTACGTGTTCAAGTAGCTCTCGGGCCGCGCCCGACGATGAGCGGGTCCCCACCCCCCGCGGTGAAAGCCGCAGGGGGTGGGGACTGTTTCACCCCTCGCACCCCCTGGACGC
>CAVZVZ010000005.1:0-2337999 GCA_963778895.1 uncultured Iamiaceae bacterium | reverse complement strand
AGCCGACGGAACGAAGGCGGTCTCGCGCCACCTTCTATCCACCGCCCGAAAAATTCTTGGCGAGCAGGCGATGTGTTTGGGAACGCCGCTGAGTCAGACTGATGAAGACGTGCCACCGACCCGAGGAGGACTGCGATGACCGGCGTACGACTGCTGGTGGGGACCCAAAAGGGCGCCTTCGTGGTATCGGCGGACGGTCAGCGAGAGAACTGGGAGGTGAGCGGACCCCACTTCGGGGGCTGGGAGATCTACCACCTGGTCGGCGCGCCCACCGACCCCATGCGCCTGTATGCATCACAGTCGACGGGATGGTTCGGTCAGATCATCCAGCGCTCCGACGACGGTGGCCTTTCCTGGCAGGCCGTCGGGAACGAGTTCTCTTACCAGGGCAGCGCCGGCACCCACCAGTGGTACGACGGGACACCGCACCCGTGGGAGTTCGCGCGGGTCTGGCACCTCGAACCGTCCGCCACTGATCCTGACACCGTCTTCGCCGGCGTCGAGGACGCGGCCCTGTTCAAGTCGAGCGATGCCGGTGCCAGCTGGACGGAGCTGCCGGGGCTGCGCACGCACGCGTCCGGACCGAACTGGCAACCGGGGGCGGGTGGCATGTGCGTACACACCGTCCTCGTCGACCCGAGCAACGCGGATCGTATGCACGTCGCAATCTCTGCCGCGGGCGTGTTCCGCAGCGACGACGGAGGCCAGACCTGGGAGCCGAAGAACCAAGGCCTGCAATCGGAGGGCCTGCCCGATCCCAACGCGGAGGTCGGTCACTGCGTGCACCGCATCGCCCGACACCCGGAGCAACCCGACGTGCTGTTCATGCAGAAGCACTGGGACGTCATGCGCAGTGACGACGGCGGTGATTCGTGGCGCGAGATCAGCGGCAACCTGCCGAGCGACTTCGGGTTCCCGATCGCCGTGCACGCACACGAGCCCGAGACCGTCTACGTCGTGCCCATCACGAGCGACTCCGAGCACTACCCACCCGAGGGGAAGCTGCGCGTGTACAGGAGCCGCACCGGTGGCGACGAGTGGGACGCGCTGACCGACGGGCTGCCACAGGCCAACTGCTACGTGAACGTGCTGCGCGATGCCATGGCCGTCGATTCGCTCGACCCGTGCGGGCTCTATTTCGGCACGACTGGCGGACAGGTCTACGCCTCGGCCGACGAGGGCGACACCTGGACGCCGATCGTCCGGGACCTCCCTCGGGTGCTCTCCGTCGAAGTCCAGTCCTTGCCGTGATCCGCGTCCGGCTCCCGCAGCACCTCCGCACCTTGGCGAACGTCGGTCGCGAGATCGAAGTCGACGTCGGCGGCCACGCTACGCAGCGCCAGGTGCTCGACGCGCTCGAAGCCGAATACCCGGTGCTGCGCGGCACGCTTCGCGATCCGGCGACCGGCCGCCGGCGCCCTTTCATCCGGTTCTACGCCTGCGAGGAGGATCTCTCCCTGGAGTCCCCCGACGCCCCACTGCCCGACGCAGTCGCCACCGGCGGCGAGCCGCTGCACGTCATCGGCGCCGTGGCCGGCGGGTAGTCGGGCCGGACCAACCCGATCACAGCCCTCCGATGGCCGCGGCCAGCATCGTCGGTCCGACCGCGTCGCTCGGTTGGCCGAGTCGAGTACCCAGGAACTCTGCGATCAGTTGGTGGCTCTTCAGTTGGATCCCGCCTAGGACGCCGCGCAACACACTCGGGGTCGTCGCGACGACCGCGAGCCAGCGCCGCACGAGCGCTTCTTCTTCTCTCGACACCTGCGGTACCGATGCCGAACGGGTCCAGGACGCGACCTAAGCTGGGGCGATGCTGGTCCAGGCTCACCTGGGCGCCCGTTTGCTGGGGGTCCCGATTCTCGGTATCCGGGCTCGGTGCCCTTGTCGGTTGGCCAGCACATGACGAAGGAAGCGGAGATCCACTACGCCGTCGGGCTGAGCGAAGTCGAGCGCCGCCATGCCCGCGACAAGCCGTTCTCGGATCCTCATCGCGGCCGTTACCTCCAACAGATGGGCGTGGTGCTCGACCTGCTCCCCTCGCCCCCGGCCCGCGTCCTCGACATGGGCTGCGGGACGGGGTGGACGACCGAGTTGCTCGTTCGATCTGGCTACGACGCAGTAGGGGTGGACCTGGCCCCCGAGATGATCGAACTCGCACGAATGGTCGAGAGCCGGCGCGATATCGAGTTCGTGTGCGGTGACTACGAAGCGCTTCCGCGTCTCGGCCTCTTCGATGGGGTGCTGTTCTTCGATTCGCTGCATCATGCGGACGACGAACGCAGTGCGTTGAGCGCCGCATTCGACGCGCTGACGCCAAACGGGGTGGTGGTGCTTTCCGAGCCGGGGCTCGGGCATCATCTGACGCCGGAGTCGCAGCGAGCCATGAAGGATTTCGGGGTGACCGAAAAAGAGATGCCGCCCGCGGACATCATTCGACTGGCAAGATCTATCGGCTTCACCAGCTGGAAGGCTCTGCCGTACGGTTTCGAGATCCTCGACGAGCTCGACTCGTCCATCGCGGCCAAACCCGCCGTTCCGACCCACGGGTTTCGGGCGCGGGCGAAGGATCTCGTGAAGCGGATGGTCGCGGCACCCACCGTGCGGGCGTTGGGCGGGCCATCTGCCTCTTTCCCCTCGACCGTGGCCGAGTACGGCTTCATGCGCCACCTTCGCGCGACGGTGGTGGACTTCGAAGCGTGCGGTCGCGGTGGGTTCACGGTTCTCCGGAAGGGCACGTGACCGAGCCCGATACCGCGAGTGAGATCAACGAGTCCACAGTCGACGTCGGTGATCAACGCTTCTTCGAGTGGACCTCGACCCGCTATGCGGTAGTCGCGTTCTTGTCCGTGGCGGCCGTGCTCGTGCTCTGGGTCTGGGCTTCCGCGTCGCTGCTTCAGCGACACCCCCTCTACCCCGTGCCCGACACGCCATTTCCAGGATCCGCCGTCCTCGAGGGTTGGTACCGGTTCGACGGAGGCTGGTACAAGTTCATCGCCGAGAACGGATACAGCTTCAGCGACGTCAGCCAGCAGTCCCCGGTCGCGTTCTTCCCCGGTTATCCCATGACGATGCGCGCCGTCGACCTCGTCGTGGGGAACCCGATCCTGTCGGGGATCCTGATCACCTTCACGTGCGGGCTCGGTGCCGTCGTGCTCTTCACCCAATGGACGCGGGAGCGCTTCGGCGACACCACCGCACGGACCGCCCTATGGGTGCTGCTCCTCTATCCATACGCGTGGTTCCTCTTCGGCG
This sequence comes from uncultured Iamiaceae bacterium, assembly GCA_963778895.1. Classification (GTDB taxonomy): domain Bacteria; phylum Actinomycetota; class Acidimicrobiia; order Acidimicrobiales; family Acidimicrobilacustridaceae; genus CAVZVZ01. Next base: position 2,334,747 of record CAVZVZ010000005.1, on the reverse strand, counting down.
CGGTCTACGGTGACGCGCTCTTCCTATTGGCCACCATGGCCGCCTTCGTCCTGTTGGAACGGGACGCGCCCATCCTCGCCGGACTCGCCGGCGCGGTAGCCACTGCAACCCGTCCCGTCGGAATCGCGGTGATCATCGGGCTGGTGGTGCTGACCGCGAGCCGCGGCGGCCCGATACGACGCAAACGCGAGTTGCAGCCGCGTGATGCCGGCGTCCTTCTCTCGGTGGGTGGCCTCGCGGGCTGGAGCATCTATCTCTGGTCGCGCTTCGGTGATCCGCTGCTCTTCTGGAAGGCAGAGGAGGGATGGGGTCAAGGTGCCGGGCCCCACACCTGGTTCAAGATCACCTTCTTGCAGCACCTCAAGCACCTCCCCTTCTGGCTCTCGGACGCGCTGGCGGGTAGCAACACGCATGACCCTCACCCCTGGACGCAAGCGACGTTCACCCTTGGAGTAATGCTGCAGGGCGCGATCCTGCTCGGCGCGCTTGTCCTCTTGCCGCGGGTCGTCCGCAAGCTCGGTTGGGGCTACGGCGCGTATGTCGCCGCTCTCCTCTTCATTCCGCTGGCCGGCACCCAGGACTTCCAAGGGGTGGGCCGGTATGTACTCGCGGCTTTCCCGGTCTTCGCCGTGTTCGGGGAACTGCTCACGAAATCGTCGCGATGGCGAATCGCGTGGCTGGGTGGAAGTGCCGCGCTGGGTCTCCTCCTGTCATCCGGATACGCGCGCGGGTACTACGTCGGCTAGATCGTCGCCGACGCCGTCAGATCGAGAGCAGACGTATGCCGATCGCGCCGGCGAATCCCACGAGCTGACCGCACACCAAGGGCACGAGCGTCGCCCTTCGGCCCCAGCAGATGGCGACGATCCACGCGAGCACGCTGAGCTCGGCCAACGTCCGGAAGTCGGCCGCAGCGTCCAGCGACAACCGCGTGAGGAGCACGCCGAGAATCGCCATCGAAACGATCATCCACTTCTGCCAGGCCCACTGGCTGGGAACCACGCTTCGAGTCGCCACGACGACGAGGACCACCAGGAAGCCCAATTCGTAGAAGGTCAGGAGATTGGTCACGAGGGCCTTGGCGCCATGGCCCAGCTCCGATGCCCAGAATCCCATCGAACCGACGACCCCGACAAGGGGTGGGCCGAGGTTCGACGAGCCCGAGAACAGTGGGAACTCGCCGTCGACTCTCCAGATCACCATCTGCCACGCCACGAATGCCACCACCGGCACGACCCACGCCGCGTCCTGAACGTCCGGGCGGCTCCTTCGTCGAACGATCGTCCACAACCTCCACATGGCGAAGGCTGCGATGGGTATCAGCAACTGCTCGCGCGTCAGAACCGCGTACGACCAGAGGGCTGCCGCCAACCACCATCGTCCTTTCGTCGCCGCGAGGATCCCTGCAGCGAGGACTGCCGCGGCGACGAGCTCGGTGAGGTCGCGCGACAAGGTGAATGCGAACGCGGGAACGCTCGCGACCGCGAGGCCGAACCAAGGAGAGCGCCCGTGGTCGCGGGCAAAGACGGCTCCACAACCGGCCAGCGCTCCAACCGCCAGAACGTTCACCGCGATCAGCGACCACACGAGCACCGACGTGTTGCCGAACGACAGGAGCCAGGCCAGGTACGGGTATCCGACCCGTTGCAAGCGGTAAGGCTCATCGATCGCGACGCCGAGGTCGTGATCGGTCTTCAGATGGGTCGGGTCGGCGGCGATCCGCCACATGAATTGTCCGTCGTAACCGTTGCTGTCGAACACATAGAGGCTCGACGGTGTTTCCGCGGGATCGGCGAAAGCCGTACCCGCCACGACGAACTTCGACGGATCACCGCCCGCCGGGACCAGCAGTCTGAACGTGACGACGACGATGGCCGCACCGATCGCGACCATCGCGACATGCACCCAGCCCGCGCGAGACAACCATTCACGGGCGCTCGCCCGCCGCATGCTGAGGTTCATTGGATGTCCGAAGACCACGGTACGACGCAGGCCCAGACCGGCAGCACTAACTCGCCCCCGTCAGGACGCCGGTACGCCTCCCTGTCGCTGGACGAGCGGCACTGAATGTCGCGGAGCAAGGGACCGCGCGTCAACGCGATGGCAAGTCGGCCACCGGTTGCCGCGTTGCTGACGTTGGGCTGCGCGACGTTCAACGCGATCGCGCCGAGCAGGAACTGGCTGACGAGGAGCACGATCAGCACGGGTCGAGTCACGACCCGTGCTGATCCGAGGACGAGGACGAGCGCAATCCACGCCGGGATGAGATGGGCGAGCTTCCAGGGGAAGTCCAGGAACAACAGCTCGGCAGCGACGAAGACGAGGATGCCCATGCGCAGCGTGGAGGAGTCGCGCCACCGCGCCCGAACGCCTTTCACGAGACGCGGCAACAAGACGGCCACGAGCACGAGCACGACGGGCCCGAAGAAGTAGATGTTCTTCACGATCGATCGGCCGACCCGAACCGGCCAGGTCGATTGCGGCACCCCGATCGAGAACATCTCGCCGCGGAGGGTCAGAGCCGACGGGAGGAAGATCAGCGCGCTGAGAACGAGGATCGCACCGGCCATTGCGAGTAACGCTCGGCGACGGTCGCGTTCGGGGCCGAGCCAGTCAGCCAACAACAACGCAGCCACGATGAGCACGGCCGGTAGGCGGCAACCGATGGCGAGCGCGTAGAGCACACAGGCCACTCCCCAGCGCCGTGACTGCTGCGCGACCGCTCCGAGCATGGCGAAGCCGATGGCCCAGATGTGGTCGATCATCGACGTGCCCGCAATCCAGATGAACGGGTTGGCGAGCACGGCCACGCCGAGCCACTCGGGATGGGTGCTTGCGGCGTTGCGCAAGAGCCGCACGACCGCGAGCGCGAGGGCCGCCGCCATACACACCGACGCCGCGTTCACCAGCACAGTCCCGCCGAGAGCATGTAGGACTCCGGCCAATGTCTCGTACACCGGTGAACCGGGCCGGCGCGACGCGACGTAGTCGCCCGAGAGGATCGCCCGTCCCGACTCGTAGATCCCGGCCGTGTCGAGGTCGGTACCCGGCCCGAGGAATATCAGCGGCAGGTAGCCGAAGAAGAGGATCGCCGAGCCGACGAGCCAGGGCGCCGCCCGCACCCAATCGATGCCGTCAGAAACTCGAGTGGCACGCGGTGCTGACTGGGTCGTCACTGCCCCTCTACTCGCTCGACCGATGCGGGGCGGAGCGTAGTCCCGCGTACCGAGGGCGGCGAGACGGCCGCTTGGTGAAGGGGTCAGCCAACCCAGCCGCCGGTCACGAAGCGGTGGGTGAAGTACACCGAACACGCGGCCAGGGCGACCCACACGGCGACGCGCGCCCATCGGGGCAATCGATCGAGAACCCACGCGCACTGTACGAACCAGGTCCATCCCGCGGTCACGAAGCGCAACATGCTTCCGAACGCAGTCGTCAGCTGTGGCGCGGACGCGGCAACCATGGTCCACAACCCCAGCTCCACGGCGCGCTCGCGCGGTTTGCGAGCGGCCCAAACCGTCCACGCGAGTCCGGAGCCGAGGAAGAGCACGACCGCCGCCGCGTTGATCAGCGCTTCGATAGCGATGCCCGGCAGCTTTCCGGCGATCTGGGAAAGCCCGTCCGCCATCGGCACCCAGGGCCAACTCAGCCCGCGACCCCACGCATGCTCCGAGTGCTGAAACGCAAGGCCGTCGGAGACCTGGATCCGTTGAGTCACGTACACCGTGGCCAGACCGGCGATCGACGCCGCGCTGTAGGCGATCACGGCCCGATCGACGCGCCGAGTTCTCCAGACATGCGCCACGGCAAGAGTCAGCCCGAACAGGATGCCGACCGAGCGCGACAGCGCGGTCACGTAGATGAGACCGGCGGCCAGCGGCCAGTACCGGCGGCGGTCCGCCCACAACGCCCAGCTGCTCGCGGCGATGAGGAGCGACTCGGAATAGAAGGCCCACAACCAGACCGAGCCGGGCCAGCACGCGAGCGTGATCACCGTGCTGTGTGCGACGCGCGTGCCGAACAACTCGGCTGCGGCGCGATGGACTCCGAGAAAAGCGAGTGAGCCGAGAATCGCCGAAACGACTATCACCGCAGCGGAGTCGCCGAATACGAGAAACGGGATGCTGAACCACGGCAGGCCGGGAAAGAAGGCCGTGTTCTGCTGCGCGGTATAGGTCGGGTCCAACAGCGTGTAACCGTGTCGCGCGATGTCGAGGTAGTAGGCACCGTCGGCATTGAGCATGGCGCCGGCGATTGATTGGCCCGCCGCGTGGGCAACGACCGAGTGAGCCAGCCACCAGACGACGAATACGAGGCCGGGAACCATCCAGGCGGATCTCGCGCTGATTACGGGGTTCGCCATTCGCGTGTCGATGTCGCTATGCGCCGACAAGCTGACCCCCTAACAAGGCATAACAAGTGACCACCACGCGCCTCCGACATGCGGAGTCTACACAGCCCTTCGGAGCACCTATCACGTAGACTTTCGCAGATCCATTAGCTGGCATACGAACACAGTAACTTTAGTTGTCTAACTACTGACAGACTTGAGCGGCTGGGCGAGGCGGCATGAGGTCAGCACCATCTCGGCTCATTGGAAACCTCGCGTCGGACGACGCTAGGTGCGTGGTTCCCAGCTGAAGTGCCGGCTGGCGATCACCAGCCCGGCGAATCCCCACGCAGCCACGACGGCGACGTCGCTCCAGTGGAACGGCGTGCCGATGAACGCCGCCTGCATGCCGGCGGCGAAGTGTCGCACGGGGAAGATCCGGGCGATCCACAGGATCCACGAGGGGGTGTTGTCACCGAACGAGATGAAGATGCCGGAGAGGAACAGCAGGGGCAGGATCGCTGCGTTCACGATGGGGCCGGCCGCGTCGGCGTTCGGGATGAACGCGGCGATGGCCAGGCCGAGCGCACAAAACGCCGCGGCGCCGATCGCCAGCATCACCAGGAACTCGCCGAGTTTCACGCCCGTGGGGAGGTTGGCGTCATAGGCGAGCCGACCGAAGGCGGCCGTGATGCCCACCAGCAGTCCCGCGATGAGCAACGAGTGCAGAACTCGGGCGCCGAGGAACGAAGCGCTCGGCAAGGGTGTTCCGCTGACCCGCTTCAGCACACCAGAGTCGCGTTGGAAGGTCATGCCGATGGCGATGTTGTTGAAGCAAGCGGTTATCACGCCGAACGCCGCCATGGCCGCGACGTAATAGGTGGACTGCTTGATCGATAGTGTCCCGAGGTGCATGGTCGACGAGCCGAGCAGCGCGGTGAAGATCACCAGGAACATCAACGGGAACGCGAAGGTGAAGAAGGCCCGGGACGGGTTGCGCCAGAACGCCTTGTTCACGTAGCGAACCTGCGACAGCGTGAGGGCGATCGCGCTCACGACGGCTGAGCGGGATCGTCGACGGCCGCGGTGCCGGTGCGTCGGTCCGGGTGGTTCGTCAAGGCGAGGTACACGTCTTCCAGCGTCGGTCGTGTGACCTCGAGAGCCTCGAGCTCGACGTGATGGTCGATCGCCCAGCCCGTGAGCTCGTGCAGTGCCACGACTGGGTCGTCCACGGTGATCTCGGTGAAGCCGTCCGCTCGCTCTTCGCCGGCCAGATCGGACGGTGGACTCACGCCGTGCGGTGATCGATACCGGATCGTCACCCCCGCCCGGTCACGCGAACCGAGCGACGACGGTGGACCTTCGGCAATGATCCGCCCGTCGGCGATGACTGCCACCTGATCGGCCAGGTTCTGGGCCTCGTCCATGTAGTGCGTGGTGAGCAGGACGGTCTTGCCGAGCGACGCCAGGTCCTTGATGACGTCCCACGCCTCGTGCCGCGCCGACGGGTCGAACCCCGTGGTCGGCTCGTCCAGGAACAGAAGATCAGGATCGCCGGCCAGTGCGACGGCCATGTCGAGGCGACGCTGCTGACCGCCGGAAAGCTGATTCACCCGGTCGTCGCGCTTGTCGGGCAACCCGACAAGGTCGATGATCTCGTCCACCGGCCGCGGGTGGGGATAGAAGCCGGCATACATCGTGACCGTCTCGTGCACGGTCAGGTACGGCTCGACCCCGGTCGACTGCAACACGATCCCGATGCGAGGCTTGAGATGCACTCGTGCACTCGCCGGATCCCATCCCAGAACCGTCACTTCCCCCTCGTCTCGCGATCGATAGCCCTCGAGGATCTCGACGGTGGTGGTCTTGCCCGCACCGTTCGGGCCGAGCAGCGCAAAGATCTCTCCGTGGCGGATGGTCAGATCGAGGCCGTCCACCGCGGACTTGCCCGCGTAGGACTTGCGCAGCCCCCGCACCCATACCGCGGCCTCGTTCGCCTCGGACCGATCCTTCCCAGAGACATCAGGAATTGTCATGTCACGGCTCCCTCGGTCCGAGCGCGACGGTAATCCCGTCAGCCCGATCGAGGTAGGCGTGCACCATCCCTACAGGACCCGATCCATCGTCGACACGCTCGACGGGGATCTGGCAGTCTCGTTGCGTTCATGAGCCCCACAACCACAACCGTCGTGCCTTGCGAGAATTGCGGCACGAAGAATCGCGTGCCGGCCGATCGCAAAGGCGTGGCGCAATGCGGCAAATGCCATGAGTCCCTGCCGTGGATGGCCGACGCCGACGACGCGACCTTCGCGCAGGTGGTTGACGCGGCCTCGATCCCGGTGCTGGTCGACCTCTGGGCACCATGGTGCGGGCCGTGCCGCATGGTGAGTCCGGCACTCGAGCAGCTCGCCCGGACCTACCGGGGCCGAGTCAAGCTCGTGAAGGTCAACGTCGACGAGTCGCCCGAGCTGTCACGACGGTTTGTTGTGCAGGGCATACCTACGCTCCTCCTGCTGAGGGGCGGCGAGGTGATTGCCCGCCAAACGGGTGCGGCTCCGGAGGCGGCGCTGCGCGCCTGGCTGGACGACGCCCTCGCGCAGGCACGATCGAAGACGAGTTGATCAACGGGGCATCGATCAGGTCGCCGAGACCGCGTAGGTCGTTTAGCGGATCAGGCTCGAGCGGTTTGTGCGAACGGCGGCGGACCCAGGATCTCTATGCCCCCGTTCTTGTTCGCCGAAGCCTGCACGAAGCTCATATCTACTGGTCCGTCGCAGATGTCCCGGCTGTCGTCGACTGAGACAGGTTCGCTGGCGTCCCAGTAGAACGCCTGACAGCAGCCGGGAGTGTGGAGGCACAGCAGCCGAGCTCCGTCGGCACCCGAGACCTTGAAGGCGTGAGCGACGCCGCGTGGAGCACTGGCGATCCCGCCGACGCCGACGGTGTGCTCTGCTCCGTCGAGGTGCATGAGGATCTCGCCCTCCAGCACGATCATCGTCTCGTCGGAATCGGGGTGGATGTGCAGCGGCGTGACCTTCCCGTGGTCCATCCGGTCCTCGAAGAGGAGGAATGCGCCATCGGTCTCCTCGGCCGTCGCCTTCCAGATGTGGAGTCCGCCGCCATAGAACCAGCGTCGCTCGCCGGCTTCCGTTGTTCGAACGATGGACTGGCGCAGTGCGTCTGTCGTCATTTGGTCACCTCTCTCTTCGTGGGACATCTGTCCCATGACGATACTGGCGTACCATGGGTCCGATGTCAACGCCCTATGAGCTCGGCGGGCGCTCGGCCCAGAAGATCCGCACCCGTGACGCACTCATCGCGGCCGCCCGCGATCTCGTCGCCGCCGGCATCACCCCAACGATCGAGGAAGCGGCCGCGGCCGCCGCCATATCGCGCACGACGGCCTATCGCTACTTCCCGAACAAGCGCGCGCTGCTGTTCGCCGCTCACCCCGAGACGGCCGCGACGTCGATGCTTCCAGCCAACCCGCCGACGGATCCGGCGGCCCGACTGGATGCCGTCGTCGGAAACTTCAGCGCCATGATCCTCGACACCGAGGTGCAGCAGCGCACCATGCTGCGCCTCTCGCTCGAGGCCGAAGGTGCCGAACGCGACGAGCTTCCCCTGCGCCAGGGACGCGCGATCGCATGGATAGCCGAGGCCCTCGACAGCCTTCGCGGCGACCTCTCCGACGATCAGTTCCGCCAACTGGTGCTCAGCGTCCGCGCCACCATCGGAATCGAAGCTCTCGTTTGGCTCGTCGACGTCGCCGGCCTCTCGAGGAACGACGCCGTCATGCTCATGCGCTGGTCCGCACAGGCACTCCTTGAACGGGCCACCACCGTTCCGCCCCCGACACCCAGCCGATCCGGCAAGCAACACCCGCGCTCCACAGCAAGAGCCGACCCCCCGAGATGACGCCCGGTCCCGGCCTCACGCCAGGCGACGACCGCCCAAACCCATTTCCACGCAACTGCTTCGTGCGGGAGCCGCTTTGCGACTCGAGGTTACGCGGTCCATGCGGCCACCCTCGGGTCCGTGTAGTCCCCCGCGATCCAGTCGGCCCAAATCAGAAGGTTGAGCAGTGCCGTAAAGTCACGGGATAGCTCCGCCGGCAGCGATTCATGATGCGAGCTTTGCTCTGCGTCATGAGCTCGTCTGGCGATGTCGGCCATCGGGTCCTTGGGTCCGCGTACACCTCGGGTCTCGAGATATGCGACTAGTTCACTCGATCGCGTCGACATCGCCATCGCCTCGAGCTCGGCCACCAGTTCGGGGTTTCGGGCGCAAAGGTCGTCTGCTTCGTGCCTCACCAGCGTTTCGAGTAACGGGTCCTGGTAGCGGGCGGTGCCGAGCATCCGCTGCGGTTGGACCAGCGGAGCCGGGATCTCGCGGAGGATTCTGCGTTGTCGCGTCCGCGTTTCGTCGAAGACCTCAGTTAGGTATGGATGTCCGTCCTGTGCCATGAGACAGAAAATAGTGGGGCACCATCTCCAGGCTCGTGAACCCCAGTTGCATTTCCGGCGCCAACAGGGCGAGTCTCGGTCTCAGCCCAAGGCCTTGATGTAGGCGATGAGCGCGGCGAGCTCGTCGTCGGTCAACGTGGTCGTGGGCATTCCGGGTTGGAAGCCCGAGACGATCTGCGCGTTGGGTTGGCGGATCGCGTTGGTGAGATAGGCCTCGTCGGCCTGGACCGTGGTGCCGTCCGAGAGCGTGACCGTGTGGCCGTACAGCGTCTTCCACGTCGGGCCCTCGCTACGAGAGCCGTCGCTGGTGTGACAGCTGACGCAACCCTTGTCCTTGGCGACCTGTTGGCCCTGGGTGGCCTGCGCGTCGAGCACTGGTTCCTTGGAGGTGGTGTCGTGGCGAACTGAGACCATCGCACCGATCGCGAGGGCCACCACGAGCACGCCCACGACGGTCACCGCCACCCATCGAGCGCGAAGCGACCGCTTCTTACGTCGAGCCTTTGCGTTGGCCGTGGCGTGCACCGACAAAGAGCGCGGCTGCTTTCGGTTCGGGCGGTTGCTCATCGGGGCCCCCTTCCCGGAACGGTGTGGAAGTCCGGCACGCGCTTGTCTGCCATCGAGCCTCGTCGCAATCCATGAGATCAGCTATGGAAGGTCAACCAGTACTACCAGTGCCACCATGAATTCAACGACGCTCTGGGATACCCAAGAACCCGTTCGCCAAACCTGTGAACGCCGGAAACTGATCCGGTGCGAACACCAGGGGTTTCGCGCGCGCATGCGTGGATCCGCTGGTGGCCGCTTCTACCGATTTGTCCACCTCGTGATCGACTTGTTGGTGTTACCTAGTCGCAACGATCGTTTCCGCGGGCGCTGAGATCCTTGTGTTGCGCCACTAGCAGCAGCCGGCACGACCCTCGTTGACGCCCCGTGGGTTGTCGGTAATCATCCGATGAAAAGAACGCCCCCTCTGGCTACCCGTAGGAGATGACGATGGCCAGGATCCAGAGCGCGATCATTGCCTGCGTCCTGTCCACCTTGGTCTTGGTAGGCGCGAACACCGCCATCGCGGGCGCCTCGAGGCCAATCGCGCCGAATCAACACTTTGTCGGACGAGTCAACGGCGCGCACCATGAAACGATCGTGTACACGGTGTGCCCGGGGCCGACGTGGCTTGGCCGCTCCGGACCCGTCGCCGGCGGCCAGACGATGTCGGTCAGAAAGAAGGCAACGGGCAACGGATATACGGGCTTGTTCGGCCAGGTGTACGCGTGGTTCGTACCCACGACGACTGGTACCGCGCCGACGCAGTTGTCGTTCAAGACCTACACGACACCACAGTCGATCCCGACGTCGGTGCGCGTCCCCTGCGACGGCACCGGCCAGGTCGAGTTCAGTTCGTGTCCCTATCTCGCACCGTGCGCCTACGGCTGGGTCCCTGACTACGTGAACGTCCGGTTCGTGAACATCGCAGATTGATTCAAAGCGTCGACGAGTCTGGGCTCGTTCACCGCGTTGAATCATTGATCATTCCCAGCAGAGTCGGCCACTGAAGTGGGGTCTTCGACCCTGTTCGACGCGACCTCGCCGCCGCGCTGCTACCAATCGTTGTTCGCGGGGCGCGGTTGCGTGATCGCCCCACTGGTTGCGTCACCCTGTGGCCCTGGCTGGTGGAGGACCTCAACTCGGGACCGATCAGTGGTTACCAGCAGTACTGCGCGGGGGCTACCGCTCCCAGCCGCCCGTCATAAAGCCGGCTAGCAGTCCGACCAGTTCCTCGACACGCGCCTCGTCCACAGCCATCGGGAAAGACCTCCATGGTCAAACCGCTCCTGGAGGGGGTCACCGCGAATCGCAACCCACTACTTAGCCGGTGAGTTTCAACCCTCATTGCGCGCGTGACCGCACAGCCTTTCTCTGGAGTTGACCCGCCTGGTGGACACCAGGTCAGTCAGTTAGTTGCCTAACCACATGGATGTCACGGGTCACGATGGTCGTAGACCACCGCCGAGAGCGCCCACCACGCGATGCAGGCCCGAAAGTCACGAATGCACCACCGGACGTCCGATGTGAACGCGCCGCGTCGTGACTGTAACTAAATGCGACGTCTCGGGTAAGACACCGGGGCCCGCTCAGTCCCTCAGGGATAGTCCAAGCAGTGCGACGAGGTCGCTGAGCACCGGCCCGCCGGCTTCTTTCGCGACGGCTAGAGCTCGGGGGACGTCGAGGTCATCGAGGAGCGCCGACGCGACTTGGTGCTCGGCGAGCTCACGGTCGCCAGTCGCGGCACCCGAGCCCCGCAGGCTCTCCAGTTCGCCGGCCGCTTGTTCGAGTCCGGCCTCGTCGAACTCCCACTGATCGGACCAGCTCCTCGAGAGAATCAACAGCCGCAAGGCGCCGGGCGGGAAACGATCGAGCACGTCGTGGACATAGACGAGGTTGCCCGCGGATTTGGACATCTTGTCGCCCTCGACGAGAACGCTGCCAACGTGCATCCACGCCCGAGCGAAGGGGCGAACGCCCGTGTAGGCCTCGGCTTGGGCGGCCTCGTAGACGTGATGCGGGAAGGCGAGGTCCTCCCCGCCCACATGCAAGTCGACGGTCGGTCCGAGTGTCGCCAGCGACATCGCCGTGCATTCGGCATGCCAACCGGGCCGCCCGAGACCCCAGGGGCTCTCCCACGCCGGTTCGTCGCCGACAGATCGCTGCCACAGCGCGGCATCGAGTGGATCATCCTTGTCTGGATCATCAGGGTGGCCGCCGTTGGCTCGAGCGAGCTCGATGGCACGGTCGCGATCCAGTCCTGCCCTCGACGCGACATCGTTACCGCGGAAGTACACCGAGCCATTGCGCTCATACGCCGCTCCCGTAGCGAGCAGCTGAGCCGCGAGGGCGATGACCTCGTCGAGGTAGTCGCGGCTGCGGGGCTCATAGGTTGGGCGCACCACTCCGAGCTGTGCCATGTCGTGCTCGAACCGATAGGTCTCCTGCGTGGCCAGCGATCGCCACGCCACACCGTTGCGCTCGGCCTGGCTGAGGAGGTGGTCGTCGATGTCGGTCACGTTGCGACACACCTCTACCGCCGTACCCGTCAGGCGCAGCACCCGCGCCGCGACGTCAGCCCACACGAAGGTGGCCGCATGGCCGACGTGGGTGGTCTCGTACGGAGTGATGCCGCAGACGTACATTCGGGCCCGCCCGAGCACCGGCAATGGGACACCAGCGATGCGCAACGACGGTGCTGGACCGAGCCCGGCATGCGCGGTCATCGTCTTCGCCGCGGTCTTCGAACCAGCGGGAGAGACCGTCGACTTCAATTCCGATGACGAACCCGGCCACAGCTCTCCGGTGGGACGTTGCTGAACCATGGCGTTGTCCTCTCCTTCGGCGCCAAGACTACGGCCGTTCGCGACCGGGGTCACGAGGCCGAGCAGCGGTTGGGGCCGAGCTCGAGCGCTTGCAGCCTGTCTAGCGATGTGTCGGGCTTGCCCATGTTGGCCTTGATGATCTCGCCGTAGTTCGGTGGTCTCGGTGTCGCGCGCGATACCGCCCAGGTGACGAAGTCGTCCTCGTCGAGCTGCAGCGGTTCGAGGGTGCGGCGCAACTGAGCCAATGGCGCGCCGACGGGCACGTGCGGGTGCACCGGCACCCCTTCGCTGTAGTGGCCCGGCAGTATGAAGGTCGTGTCGGGCAACGTGAGCACCCGTTCCTGGAGCGAGTGGTACAGGTTGTGCGCGAACTCCTCGGACTTGTCAGCGAGGTCGGGACGGCCCACACCCTCGACGAACAGGGTGTCACCAGTCAGCACAGCAGCGTCGCCGACGAAGTACATCGTCGAGCCCATGGTGTGGCCGGGCGTGGACATTGCCGCAACCGACATCGCGACACCACCAGGCAGTTGAAAGTGTTCGCCGTCGCGAAGTGGTGTGTAGTCAAACGTGAACGTGTCGGCGGGGTTCAAATACAGCGTGGCGCCGGTGGCTTCGGCCAAGTCGCGCGCGCCGGACAGGTGATCGGCGTGAAGGTGGGTGTCGAAGACCTTCGTGATGGTCCAACCCTTGTCGGCGGCGATCTCGAGGTAGTGGCTGATGTCGGTGGACGGGTCGACGACATAAGCCTCCCCGTCCGAACCGACGACATAGGACAGGCATCCCTTGCCGCGTCGACGGACTTGCACGATCGTGGCGGCGCCCGCGGGGAACTCGGCGGTGTCGTAGACCGTGGCCCAAGCGGCCATGCCACCGCGGAGGTCATAAGCATCCAAACCGGTGCCAGCGAGCTCGCTGGTCGCGCGCGCCGAGCGTCCTCCCGACGCGCACACCACCACGACCTGCTCGTCGCGAGGGATCTCAGCGGCGCGACGCGCGAGCTGACCCATCGGTATGTTGACGGCGCCGGGGATGGCCCACTCGGCGACTTCCTCGGGCTCGCGCACGTCCAAGATGAACGGCTCCTGCTCGGTGCCGAGGCGCGCGGCGACATCGCGGGCATTGATCTGTTTGTTCATCGGATCTCCTTGTGGCGAGAACTAGGGTCAAGCGATCGTCTGGTGCTCGCCGTTCGTGCGGAAATGGAACGGCGCGTAAAGCGGGCAGTAACCCAGGGCTGCGGTGCCGAGCATGACGACGGCCAGCGCGGCGGCGATAACCCCGACGACGGTCGCGATGCCGGCCAGGAACGCTATGACCAGCAGTACCGGGGCAATCAGCAGTGCCCGTACGAGCCGATCGGCTTTGCCCATGTTCTGTTTCATGACGACCTCCGTGTTGTGGTTGATGATCGGATGATGCGCCGTCGCCTCCGGCGGCAGTAGAGGCGAAGGTCATACCCCACTGGGTATCTACCGGGCCGATTCCAGGGCCACGCCGGCGCGAATCGCGACGTAGGTGGCGAGCACGACGAGCAGGGCGACGAACCAGCGGACGAGGGTGACGGTAGGCAGCCGGTCGGCGACGGCCTTGCCCACCGAGACGCCAAGAAGTGCCGCGACGGTGAACGGAGCGGCGACGGCCCAATCGACCGTGGTGTTGCCGACTCGACCGGCCAGCGCCACGGCGGAATTGATGGCGATCACGAGGAGCGACGTACCGACGGCCTCGGCCATGTCGAACCCCAGTACAAGCACGAGCGCGGGCACGACAACGAAACCGCCGCCGACACCGAAGAACCCAGTGATGAAGCCAACGATGCTGCCCGCCACGAGGACCTTGCCCACCACGGCAACCGTCACGTGCGTACGAGTCACCACCGGCCCCGAACGGCTCGGTTCGGGTTCGGGGAAGACCTCGAAGTCCTCGTCCCCGGCACCGGGCTCGCTCTGGTTGACCCACATCCGCCACGCCGCGACGAGCATGAGCCCCGCGAACGCGAGCAGCAGGACGTTTGCGTCCACGGAGTGATTGAGACGCGTACCCAGCACCGACCCGCCGATCCCAGCGAGTCCGAACAGGACGCCGGGCAGTACCCGGACACGGCCGGCGCGCAGGTGAGCGAACATCCCCACGAGCGAGGCGGTACCCACGATGATCAGCGATGTCGTCGTTGCAGCTTGGGGACTCTCCCCCGCCGCATAGACAAGGATGGGGACCGCGAGAATCGAACCGCCACCGCCGAGCGCACCGAGCGAGACGCCTATCAGGAACCCCAGCGGCGAGACGATCAACGCCCGCTCGTTCATCTGACCGAGCCCCTCTTGCCACGGCTGTTGACCATCGGAAGGCCGGCCCCCTGCCAGGCGGTCATACCGCCGGTGAGGTTCATGGCGTCGAAGCCGGCCCGAGTGAGCATCTTCGTGGCGCGCGCCGAACGGTTACCGGACCGGCACACGACGACGAGGGTGCGGCCCTCGGGGAGACGCGTCATGGACCTAGTCAAATCTCCGAGCGGGTGGTGCTTGGCCTTCGGTGCATGCCCCGCGTCCCATTCCGCCTTCTCGCGGACGTCGATCAGCAGAGCACCCACGCGCAACAGTTCCTGCGCGTCGACCGGACCGACGCGGACAGCAGTGGAGTTACCGAACAACTTGGACAGCACGCTCACGCTCGACCTTCCAATCCGGGATGCGGCTCGGAGATACCGTAGGGGGTACCCTATCCTGAGTTTGAACAAACCCCTGGGGGTATCTGTTCAAAGGATGCGGCCGCTGCGCACGAATCACCAGAGGAGAACGTCATGGAACTGCCCGAGGACGTCACGGATGACCTTCGCAAGCGATTGCGACGCGTCGCCGGCCAGGTACAAGGCATCGAGCGCATGTTGGGTGAGGGTCGCGAATGCCGCGACATCGTCACCCAGATCTCCGCCGCCAACCGTGCACTCGAACAAGCCGGATTCCGACTCGTGAGCGCCGGGCTCAGGTACTGCATCACCCACCCCGATGAGGCCGAAGCCGACGGCTACCCGATAAACGAAGTCGAAAAGATGTTCATGCGTCTCGCCTGAAGGCGTGTTTTACCGGAGACGTGTCCGTGTGCGTTGATCTCGGTCACGTGCTGGGAGGGTCTGCGTCATCATCTGAGCGCTGTAATGATCGACCGGTCGGCCGCCCCTACTGTCCGTTCTGTCTCGTGATTGTCGGCAGCGACGTGAGTGACCGACCGAGATTCACGATGGCGCGGAGCAGCACCGCGGCACCGCCGACCTCGAGCGCGAATCCGATCGTGTCGAGCCAGTTCCTGCGTCTGCGACCCGAAGGATCTTGGCCCCTTGTCCGGTAGCGAACGAGCGCCAACGCTTGGGCCATGGCGAGATGTGTTCGCAGCCTTGTCGGTGGGGCGTGCCTGGCCGGAGCGGTTTACGCGCTTGTTCTCCGCCCGCCTAATGGCCAATGTGTTTGCGTTTAGAGCGCTTCGGAGGGGCACCGGTCTCTAGCCTGTCGGTGCCGGAAATGCGTTCGGCCGCGCGCCGCTACCGATCGTTGTCCGCGGGCGCGGTTGCGTGAAGAGCGGTCGCGTCGAACCCGACGGCGTTCCAACGGGGCTGGCCGTTGTCGGGCTCGGTTCAGGCGGCTTGGCGGATGTGACCGGGTAGAGTCCGCCGCTGGTGACTCGGTTGGATCGGACGAGTGAGACGGATTCTGCGCTCCCGACCGGAACGGTGACGTTTCTGCTCACCGACGTCGAGGGCTCGACGACGATGTGGCAGGACAACCCGGCGGAGGCAGCCGCGGCCATGACGCGCCACGATGAGCTCGTTGACGAGCTGCTCGCGGTGCACGGCGGGATCCGGCCAACCGAGCAGGGCGAAGGGGACAGCCTCGTGGCCGTGTTCCTCCGCGCGAGGGACGCACTCGACTGCGCGATCGCGATCCAGCGTTCGTTCGTCGCCGAACCGTGGCCTGACGGTGCCGAGGTGCGTGTGCGGATGGCGCTCCACACGGGCGAGGCGGAGGTTGCCCGAAGCAACTACCGCGGCGCGGCGGTCATCCGCTGTGCGCGCATCCGCAACTTGGCGCACGGCGGCCAGCTCGTGGTCTCCGAAACGACTGCTCAGGTCCTCGGCGATGCGCGCGCCGACGACGTGGAGCTCGTCGATCTCGGCTCCTACGAACTGAAGGGTCTGGCGCGCCCCGAGCGGATCTTCCAGGTGTCCCATCCGGATCTGCCGTCGCACTTCCCCCCGCTCGCCTCGACCTCGTCGGTTGCCGTGGAGCTCCCGGTCGCCGAAACCGTCCCGCTGCCGACGATGTTCGACGTCGCACGGTCCGGTCCGTTCGCCGGGCGCGACGGCGAGATGGCCGCACTTCAGGAAGCGTGGGCGACGGCGCAGACCGCGGGACCTCGGTTCGTCGGTCTGGCCGGTGAGCCGGGCATCGGCAAGACGAGGCTCACGGCCGAGTTCGCCACCAGGGCACACCTAGAAGGCGCGACGGTGCTCGCGGGCCGATGCAGCGAGGAGCCATTGCGTCCGTTCGAGCCGTTCGCCGAGTCGCTGGTCGCCTACACACGATCGGTTCCCACTGACAACCTGGCGCGCCGGCTCGGACGGTTGGCCGAACCGCTCGGTGCGCTCGTGCCCGGCCTGGCCGGGCCTCGCGATGCAACCGGAAATGTGCGGGGTGGTCTGGGTGGGTTGGAGTCCGGTGACGAGCGAGCGGTGCTCTTCGACGCGTTCGCCACGCTGCTCGCCGAGATGGCTCGGCACGGGCCTGTTGTGTTGGTCCTCGAGGATCTGCACTGGGCGACGCAACCCACGCTGCTGCTGTTGCGCTACCTGCTCCAGCCCGCGCAACCGGTGCCACTCCTCATCATCGGCACCTACCGCGACACCGAGCTCGACCGTATGCACCCGTTGGCCGCAACGCTCGCGGACCTGACACCTGAATCCCGTGTCGCCCGGATCACTTTGAAGGGCCTTGACGAGGCGGCCATTACGGAGTGCCTGCATGCCGAGCACTCGGTGGATCCGTCGGTGGCGCTGGCACGGATGCTCCATGACCAGACCGACGGCAATCCGTTCTTCGTTCGCGAGCTCATCCGTCATGTCGGTGAGTCCGGTCATGTCGGCAAGTTGCCCGAAGGCGTCCGCGAGGTGATCGGACGGCGCCTGGCGCGACTGCCGGACAGCGTGAGCCAGGCGCTGCGAGCGGCCTCGGTCGTGGGAACGAGCTTCGACCTCGAGGTGCTCGAGGCCATCCCGTCAGCAGCCGAGAACGCTGACGAACTGCTCGACGCGCTGGATCTCGCAGTGCACGCGAGCCTCCTGACGGAGGACCTGCGCGGTCGGAACGTCTACGCCTTCACACACGCATTGGTGCGCCAGACGTTGTACGAGGAGATGTCGTCGGCGCGGCGGGCGAGGGTCCATCTTCAAGTCCTGGAAGGGATCCTGGCGGTGTACGGCGACACCGACGACTTGTTGGCACCGCTCGCACATCACGCAGCGGAGGCAGCCCGCGCAGGAACGTGTGAGCGCGCCGTCGACTTTGCGCTGCGCGCGGCCAAGGACGCGCGCTTCCGGCACGCACCGGAGGAGGCCTGCGAGATGCTGACGCGCGCGCTTCAGGTACTCGAACTCGACCGCGAACCCAACGAGACATGGGAAGCGCAGCTACGCCTCGAGATGGTCGAGGCCCTGGTCTTGACCGGGTGGCGGATGGAGTATGAACGCCACCTCGAGCGTGCCCTTGACCTGAGTCGACGCTCGGGCGACACCGTGACCTTCGCGAAGGCCGCCCTGTTTTTCGCGTCGGTTCACTCGGTCATCGGCCGTGAGGACGACACCATCCCCGGGCTCATCGAAGAAGGTCTCGGGACCCTCGGCGACAATGCTTCCGGCCTCCAAGCCGAGCTGTTGTCCCATTTGGCGTCGTATTGGACCGTCTCGGGCGGCGATCCAGTGCGCGGCGAGCAACTGGCAGAGCGGGCCCTCGACGTGGCCCGAAGTTCCGGCGACCTGCATTCGCTACTCACGGCGTTGGGAAGCCGGTATGCCACGCTGGCTGGCGAGCCAACGACCGGCGAGCGGGCGCGGTTGTTCACCGAGGCCGAGGAGGTCTGCCGAGCGCTGGGCGCCCACTCCCGGCAGCGGGCGGTCCAGGTTTGGTCGGTACGTCACGCCCTCGAGCTCGGCGCGGCCGATGCCAGATCGAGGCTCGTCGACCTGATCGGGGACCTCGGAACGAGCGGAGACCACCTGGCGTTCGGTTCGTACTGGAACGGCCTCAGTGCGCTGCTCGATGGGGACTTCGACGCCGCGGAGCAATGGAACGAGAACAGTCTCTCTTTCTGGGCGGACCACCCGAACAGCCACTCGGTCGGCCTGGCCCAGCTGTTCCTGCTCCGCCGTGAGCAGGGTCGTATCGGCGAGCTCGAACCGTTCGCGGCCGCGATGATCGACTCGGTGCCGGGGCTGCCCGCGTTCGGTGCCGCGCTCGCCTTGGCGCGCGCCGAATTGGGACGGCTCGACGAGGCCCAAGCTGCACTCGACCAATGGGCGGCCGACCGCTTCGCAGACTTCGAATACCGTCTCGACAAAGCCGTCGGCCTGTTCGTTCTCGGTGAACTCATGGCGAGAGTGGCGCGACCCGACGGGGCCGCCGACCTGTACCGGCTCTTGGCTCCCTACGCAGGCACATGCCCGATCGCGGGCGCCACCGCCGCTTGCGTCGGCTCCATGGATCGATCGCTGGGTCAGGTCGCTGCAGTGCTGGAACGGTGGGACGAGGCCGAAGCCCATTTCGAGGCCGCCCTCGAGATCGAGCTGCGTCTCGAATCGCCGCCGCTGATCGCCCGCACGCGCTACTGGTACGCGGACATGCTTCTCGCCCGCGAGAGGAAAGGCGATGCGGCACGCGCACGGGAATTGCTGGACGCGTCCGAGGCGGTCGCGACCAAGCTTGGTATGGCCACCTTGGCCCGTGAGGCGTCGGCATTACTCGGGGTCACGCGCTGCTGAGCCTTTCCCATTAGATGCGCCGCCGCGGACCGCCGGCCACGACCCGTCAGAGGGCAACCGCTGCGTATCCGTTCATGGCACCGTTTCCGGCGCCGATCCACAAGAAGACCACGAGGTCACCCTCGCCGACCCGGCCGGCGCGGCGGTCCTCGTCCAGCAGGATCAGGGTGCTTGCCGCCGAGGTGTTGCCGTAGTGGTCGACGCTGATCGGTACTCGCTCAGGAGGAAGACCGAGCATCTCGATCGCCTGACGGACCACGACCCCGTTGGCCTGGTGCAGGTACCAGCGGGCCACCGCGTCGACATCGAAATCGGCTCCGGTGACGGGCTTGACGGTGGTCGGCCAGTCTTCCTGCAGCATCTGGAAGTCTCGCGCCATCAACGGCGGGAAGACCTCGGCCACCTTCACGCCGTCCATCAGGAACACGTGATCGGCCACGTTGCTGGCGGAGGTGTGATGCAGGCAGCCGCCCCCGGGGTAGGTGACGAGCCCGATGTCGGGGCTGGTCTCGTAGCGCACCGACAGCAAGCCGGTGGGATCGCTCGTCTCGTCACGCGGTGTCGAACGCCAGACGGAAGCTCCGGCACCGTCGGCGAACATGAGTGGCGCCAACCATCCCAGGCCGCTCTGGTGCTTGTAGTAGTAGTCGTGGACCTCGGGTCCGAAGTAGCCCGACGGGCAATTGCTCGCCACGACCAGCGCGATGGCGGGCGCCGTCGAGACGAGTGAGCACGCGGCGGTGCGAAATCCCGGCGGACAATCCAGCGCATCCGAGGTTGTGATGGACGAGGTCGACGTCGCGGCGCAATCCGAGCTCGGTCACGAGGAACCGGAAATGGTCCTGGCAGGCGATCAGGTCGGGCGTGGTCGTCACATGGACCAGGACGTCGATGTCGGCGGCGTCGACCCCGGCGTCGTCGAGCGCGGCACGCCCGGCTCGCAGTGCCAGATCACCGTCGAAGAGGCCGCCGTCGGCGCGGCTCCGCTTGCGTCGTCCGCCGAAGTCGTAGTCCAACCGACGCTCATGGATGCCGAGGTGTTTGACGACCCACTCGGGCTCGAGAGGCCGACCGTCAGGGCGAACGGGACGCAGGTACTGGAGGATCTCCTCGTTGGAGACTCGGCGGTCCGGCAGGTACGAGCCGACCCCCACCAGTGAGACAGCGACTTCGGACGCCAACCTCGGAATCGCAGACGTAGCCATAGCAAGCCTCCTCGTCGCTCATCGCGATCGGCGCGACGATCAACACGCGTTCGCCACCATCATGAGATCCCTGCGGCGCGCGGACCAGGGCCAAAGGTCCGCGCTCGCATCTTGCTCCCCCAGGCCGAAACCGCCTAACTCCTTCACGCCCGTCCGAGACGGCGCAGGTGGCGATAGTGCGACCCGATGGCCTGGCGCAGTGTGGGCTGCACCCGGTGCGGGACCTCGAACTCTTTGCACACCTGCTGCACCACGGGGAGGATCGCGGGATAGGCGGTGTGCGGCACACGAGGGAAGAGGTGGTGCTCAGTTTGGTAGTTCAGGCCGCCCGTGTACCACGTGACCAACCGGGCGACCGGTCCACGACCGTGGCAGAAGTCAACGGTCGAGCGGACCTGCCACTCGTGCCAGCTGCCACGGGAACATTCATCGCTGCTGCGGAACGTGGCTTGCTCCACCGCATGGGCCAACTGGAAGACAACCCCGAGCAGCAGACCGGTGATCGCCAGGGTGAGCGCCACCCCGAGCATCACGAT
Source organism: uncultured Iamiaceae bacterium (assembly GCA_963778895.1). Lineage (GTDB taxonomy): Bacteria > Actinomycetota > Acidimicrobiia > Acidimicrobiales > Acidimicrobilacustridaceae > CAVZVZ01. The sequence goes on along the minus strand of CAVZVZ010000005.1, from coordinate 2,313,812 downwards.
CCACCACGGGTGCAAGAGCAACGGTACGACGACCATCGCAAACACGAACGCCGCCTTCGTGGCCAGCAGCACCGTGTAGTCGCCCACGGAGGGCCGCTTGCCGTGGCGATCGCCGGTGAACGACTCGGTAACCGTCGCGATGACGTCGGCCACGATGATCGACACCGCGGTGAAGCAGTAGAGAGCCCACAGGTACAGGTGCTGGAAGCGGTGCCATGGGTATCTGGTCTGTTGCGGGGCCAGGCGACCGAAGGGCTTCAGCTCGATGTCGTAGTCCTTCCCGACGACGTTGGTCGCCGAGTGGTGGGTCTGCACATGCCCCCTGATCCACTGTGTGGCGCTGGCGCCGAGTGCGTACATCGACCAGCCGACGGCTCGGTTGGCCGCGCTGAGACGCTTGGAGCCATTGGTGCGGAACAGGGCGTTGTGGTTGGCGTCGTGCTGGATGTTGAACCCCACCCCCGCCATCGATACGGCGAAGGAGGTACAGGCCACGATCCCCAACCACCAGGATCCGGCGAGCAGCACCAGCAGGTAGGAGCTGATGTACCAAGCACCGACGTAGAGGGCCTTGTGCTGGATGCGCCGATGGGCGCGTGCGAGGGTCGGCTCGTCGAGGCACCGCTCGACGGCGGCGGACAGCGCGAGGCCGAAACACCGACGATCAGGACCGAACTCGTCGACTGCGGTGGGTCCGGAGCGGGCCGTCACCAGTCCCGGTTGTTCAACTTCCTCCGTCATTCACTCTCGCTTCCCCCGAGTGAACGCGGCCTCGAGCTAACTCATGCCCCCGATCCGGGAGGATCGGGTTCCTCGTCCGATGTCTGCCCAGACTAGGGGTCCAGTCACTGACATATGGGTCGGGTCGGTCGTCGAACGGCCCCGTTGCGTTGTCCGATCACGGTCCGCGATGAAGCATCGAGGCGCGTGGTGAGCGGTCAGATCATTCGGCTGAGTTGGCGGAATGCTCCAGCGGCCCGGCGGGTCGTCGGGTGACGTCATCGCGACCGGCCGGGTCCAACGAGCGGGACCGCTAGCCGATCTGTTTGAGTGTCATTGCGTCCAGGCGAGCCGCGACCGCGCCCTCGAGGCCGTTGCTGTAGATCTCTACGAGAAGGTGGTCGGTTCCAGGCGGCGCCGTGAAGTCGAGCGTGTATTTCGTCCAAGCGTGGGTGGACGTGACATTTGAAACTTGATAGGTGGGACCAAACCGGACCTGCGCGCCGTCCGTTGCATCACCCGCCGCAACGCTGTCGAGAAGCACGTACATCGGGCAAGAGCCGACAAGGGGGTACGACGGGTTGTCGTCCGATGTTGCCTGGAACTCCAACCGGTACGTTCCGGGTCCAGCCGCCACTGGTTGCCAGAGCTGCACATAGGTAGAAGCAGGGCCGTGAAATGACAGCGACTGCTTGCCGGCCTTGTGGTTCGCACGATCCACCCACGCCGATCCGGAAGGCCCGTTGACGAAGGTCCAGCATCCGATGCCCGCGGACGCGCCCGCTATCACGACCGACGCACCGCACGATCCAAAGGGCGGGGCACTCTGGCCCGTCAGCGTCACCGGATCCTCGAAGCCTCCGTTTACGAGAAGGTTCGGACTGGGAGCGGCCCCCGCACGAGCCCTGCCGAGAAGTGCTCCGCCCGATGCCGCCACGAGCGACATCGCGAGGCACAGGGTGAGGGCAAACAGGAGGCGAGAATTCTGACCACGATGTTTCTTCACGCGACACCTCGCAAGTTGGATCGTCCTTGATTCGAATTGGCGACGCGGCAGATGTGTTGCCGTGAAACCATTCATACTCGATCAGGTGCGCAGGCGCGGTGGTTGTGCCTGCACAGGGAGGCTTCTCTGGTCAAGATCGTTGCGCGGTTTGCGGTCGTTCAACGCCGACCGTGTGTTAGAAACCGGCACTCGGCCAACGACTATGAGTTGGCTCGATGAACGGATCAGGAGGGGAAATGGGTAGCAGGGTCATCGCATGTACCGCGGTACTTGTGGTTCTGGTGGTCGCGGCGATCGGCGTCGGTGAGACCCCAGCGGGAGCGCTCGGCACCACGCACAAACTGAACAGTCCTTCGAAGGTCATGGTGAGCTCTATCCCCGAGAAACTGAGTTGGTCGTTCAGCTGCAACGATGCGACGGGCGTAGCCACTTTGAAGATCAGCAACCTGAACGTGCTCGACCACACCGGCCACATCGCCGGGAGCTTCCCCAACTTCACAGTGGAGGTTGCGTCGAACACGGCGGAGCAGAACCCGCGCCTCAGCCTGTCGCAGAATTCGTCCAATGGGCTCTTCGGAATCACCGCGAGCTGGGTCTTGGCGGAGGCTGGACATTGCAGCACCGGTGCCGTCGTCGAGGTAGGCAACGGGGGTGGTTTCGGCTTCTACGGCTATCTCCTGTAGAGGCCGCGCGGCCCACTGGATCGCCCGGCGGTGAGCGTCGCCCGCAACCTCATGACCGCGTCGACCCGCCCACTCCCTACGCCACCTCGCGTCGCGCAACCGCTGGACCGGTCGCTCGGATGTCACCCACTGTTTGGTTGTCGTTCACCAGAGCAGAGAATCGGCGCGCATCGTGTCCAGTCAGCGACCGCGAGATCCACAGGGTTGTCCTCTGGCCTTCCACAGACCAGCCCTCGTAACGTCGGCCGGGATCGGTTGCGAGAGGGGCAGGTATGAGGACGATGCGACGCAGGCGCGAGCGCGACGAGCGATCGGGACCGTTCGACAATTCCGCCTCGGCGATGGTGACTGCGACCGACACGTTGGATCTGCGAGAGATCGACGGTGGGGTTCGTTCGATGTTCTCGTCGATGCCCGGTCGCCTTGCCGCGGCCGGTGATGCATTCGTGCACGGCGATCGCGACGCGGCTCGTGGGGTCGTGGAGTCGGACCCGGCGATCGACGCGCTGCAAGTCGACATCGAGGCGTGGGTGCAGGTCGAGCTCACCCAGAACTCCGTGTCGCAGGACGACCTTCGCTACCTGATCACGGTCTTGCGTATCGTTCCCGAGCTCGAGCGCAGTGCCGATCTCATCGAACACATTGCGTTGCGCGCCCAGCCGGCGCTTTCGCACGGTCTCTCTGCGCCGTCGCGGGGTCTGGTCGAGCACATGACCTGCACCGCGGTCGCGATGTGGCGAGAGGCGGGCGCCGCTTTCGAACGGCGCGATGCGTCGGCGATCGCGTCCCTTCGCGCGCACGACGATCAGCTCGACGACTTGCACGTTCGTCTCACGAGCGAGCTGGCCAAGGAGAAGCTCGAGGCCTCAGTTGCTATTGAGCTCGGGCTGGTCGCTCGCTTCTTCGAACGTCTGGGTGATCACGCCGTGAACGTCGTGGGCCGCCTGGCGTACATCACCGAGCCCACGCCGACTCCGTCATGAACAGGCTCCGTTCGACCATCGATGCGCCGGAAGTCGTGGCGTGGCTTCGCTATCTCCGGCAGTTGACGTCCCGGGCGTCCGTCGTGTTGCGGGTGCAGGCGGCGGCCCCGGACAACGAGCGACAGGTCGAAGTGGTCGAGCACCTCAGTGCGGAACTGAAGCGCGCCGGGTCGTCGATTGGTATCGACCAGCCGATCGCGCGACGGCTGTTGAGCTTGCGCGAACTACTCGACAGTCATGTGCTCACCGCCGCCGCGATCGAGGGCTGTGATCTCGACGAGACGGTGGCGACGGCGATGGTGCAGCGTGGCATCGACGCCGTGGCCGCCGGCCTCGATGCGCTCTCGGGTGACCCACAGCCGATGGGTTAGCGCGCCGGCGCGGGCAGTTGCGCTCGGAGGTACACCGGCGCGGACGCGACACTGAGCCCGCGGCGTGTCTCCGCCTTCGGCGCCGGATATTGCTCAGTTCGGTGGCCACCGGACGACGCAGCGTAGGGCTGCCGATGCAACCAAGCCGCTGTTCCCGCGATGTTCAACCGAACGTGGCCGGACGGTCAGCTGCCGCTCACTCGCGAGGGCAAGCGTGCAAGTGCTGGTTCTCCAAACCCGGTAGGAGCGCGCATCATGGGCAACCGTCAGCGGCGATCGACCCGATTCATAGTCTCGTCCGCACTTCTCGCGGCGCTCATGGGTGTCGCCATCGCGATGCCCGCTCTGGCGGACACATTGTTCCCACCCAGCACCGGCGCGTTCAAAGCGACGGTGACCACCAACAGCACCACGTACACCTACGCTCCCATCGGGTCACCCCCTACGTCGACGGGACCGACGATCAGCGGTGTGTCCGACGGCCAGACGATGACGGTCGGGCTCGATGGGAATTCGCCACCAAACGCCACGCAAAGCGCGTTCTCGCGGCTGCGCGTCAAGCAGTGCAAGGGCGGGACGACGGTGAACAACATCGCCGACTTCGACCCCTTCACCACCAACAAGTGCACGTCCGTGCCTCTCGGCGCGGGAACCGACTTCGTGGACTCCGGACCTCTGGCACCGGGAACGACCACGGCCAGTGTCTCGTTCAAGGCCGGGGTGGGAACCGCGCCGGATGTGATCTCCGGATTCGACGGCAGCACCCTTCCGGGCTTCACGTGCGACGCCACCCATCCCTGTCAACTGGTCTTGAACGTGCAAGTCACGAGTGGTGCTGGTTCGAACAACTTCCTGAGCTTCCCGATCCAGTTCGCGAGTGCGGCTACCGCACCCGGTGCACCAGGCACACCGACCGCGGTCGCCGGTAACGCGCAAGCAACCGTGTCATGGACCGCACCGCTGTCCGATGGCGGATCTTCGATCAACGGCTACACCGTCACCAGCTCCCCCGGAGCCAAAACCTGCACCACCACCGGCGCGACCACCTGCACCGTCACCGGCCTCACCAACGGCACCCCCTACACCTTCACCGTCACCGCCAAAAACCCCATCGGCACCGGCCCACCATCCGCACCATCCAACAGCGTCACCCCGACCGCGCCGGCGACGGCACCCGGTGCACCAGGCACACCGACCGCGGTCGCCGGCAACGCGCAAGCAACCGTGTCATGGACCGCACCGCTGTCCGACGGCGGATCCTCCATCAACGGCTACACCGTCACCAGCTCCCCCGGAGCCAAAACCTGCACCACCACCGGCGCGACCACCTGCACCGTCACCGGCCTCACCAACGGCACCCCCTACACCTTCACCGTCACCGCCAAGAACACCATCGGCACCGGCCCACCATCCGCACCATCCAACAGCGTCACCCCGGCCACGGTTCCGGCCGCCCCGACCGGCGCGGCCGCGGTGGCCGGCGACAGCCAAGCAACCGTGTCATGGGCTGCTCCGGCTTCAAACGGTGGGTCCGCCATCAACGGCTACACCGTCACCAGCTCCCCCGGTAACAAGACCTGCACCACCACCGGCGCGACCACCTGCACCGTCACCGGCCTCACCAACGGCACCCCCTACACCTTCACCGTCACCGCCAAAAACACCATCGGCACCGGCCCACCATCCGCACCATCCAACACCGTCACCCCGAGCGCAGCCACGACCGTGCCGAGCGCACCGACCGGTGCGAACGCGGTCGCCGGGGACGGCCAGGCGACGGTGTCGTGGACCGCACCGCTTTCCGATGGCGGATCGCCCATCAACGGCTACACCGTCACCAGCTCCCCCGGAGCCAAAACCTGCACCACCACCGGTGCGACCACCTGCACCGTCACCGGCCTCACCAACGGCACCCCCTACACCTTCACCGTCACCGCCAAGAACACCATCGGCACCGGCCCACCATCCGCACCATCCAACACCGTCACCCCAACCGCGCCGGCGACGGCACCCGGTGCACCAGGCACACCGACCGCGGTCGCCGGTAACGCGCAAGCAACCGTGTCATGGACCGCACCGCTGTCCGACGGCGGATCTTCGATCAACGGCTACACCGTCACCAGCTCCCCCGGAGCCAAAACCTGCACCACCACCGGCGCGACCACCTGCACCGTCACCGGCCTCACCAACGGCACCCCCTACACCTTCACCGTCACCGCCAAGAACACCATCGGCACCGGCCCACCATCCGCACCATCCAACACCGTCACCCCAACCGCTCCCGCCAACCAGCCACCGGTTGTCGACGCCGGTCCCGCGGTCGTGGGCGTGGTCAACACACCGATCGCGTTGGACGGCTCGGCTTCGGACCCCGACGGGAATCCGTTGACCATCCTGTGGACCGTGAACAGCTCAGCCTGCACGGTCACACCGACCAACGCAGCCGTCTCGTCGATCAGGTGCACGGCGGCCGGTGTCTACACCGCGACGCTGACCGCATCGGACGGCTTCAACCCGCCCGTGTCGGATTCGACACCGGTGACGATCAGCAACACGTCGGACACGACCCCGCCCGAGTGCTCGCTCATCTCCGCATCATCCACGGGTATCTCGGTCCGGACCCACGACGGCGGTAGCGGTCTCGCAGCAATCTCAGCGACGATCGCGAAGAACGCCGCCGTAACGATCCCGCCCTTCGCCACGGGCACGACCAGCGACGTCATCGTCACCGCCACCAAGATCAAGCTCGACGAACGAGCCTCGGTGGAACTGACCGTCACCGATGTCGCAGGGAACACAACCGTGTGCGATCCGATCCTGGCCACGGTGAGCGCGGGCCACGCCAAGACCTTCAGTGGCGTGGGTCGCGCCGAGCACCTCCTGACCGTGAGCGAAGCCGAGAACGTCACTGCGTTGGTCATCGAGGTGAATGGCGTCCGCCAGGTGTCCTGGCGCCCGAACGGTCACACCTTCGATCTCGGCCGGCTCACCGCCGGCGGTAACACCGTGCGGGTTCGTGTCCTCGGCCCCGCCGGAAGCTCCGCCACCATCATGATCTGGGATGGACAATGACCCGCTGTTGCCGCGATTCGCAACTGCGTTATGACTGCCTTGCGGAACCGCAAGAACGTCCACGGCAAGAGGGTCGCGCACGACCTGACGCGGTTCTTGACGCAACTCTCGCGCGCATGGACGCTAACGAACTCGCCGCGTCAAGCAGCTGAGTAAGACTCGAACCGGTGGCCGATTCGCGGCTGTGCACTATTTCGCCCCACGAGATTGCCGTTAGGGGGCTACGTATACTGACCACCGCTGGGAGCATTGTTGCGGCCGCACGGGCGAGTCGCCGAACCCGGAAGGTGGCAATTCCATGCGCACGCTCGATCCCGACGTTTTGCACCATCCCGCGGTTGTCACACAGTTCAACAAGCGCGCCGCCGACGTGCAGCTCAGAATCGCCGACAACATAACGGCCTTCGCGGGTTCGATGAATTTCGTCTACCTGCACGTCGTTCTCTTCGCGCTGTGGATGCTCGTCTTCGAGAAAAGCCCGTGGCCGACGCTTACCTTGATTGTGTCGCTCGAGGCGATCTTCTTGTCCACCTTTGTCATGATCGGACAGAACCGGCAAGCAGCGTTCCAGCAGGCGAAGTCGGACCAGGACTACAAGGACGTGAACACCTTGCTGGTCGAGAACACCGACCTCACTCGAACGATCCACCAGCTGACCGAGGAGTTGCACCAACACCTGTTCCGTGAGCCCCCGACAACGGCAAGCCAGTAGGCAGCACTGACTGGAGTTGACCCCGCTTCGGCGACATCGAGGCCCGCCGAGGCCGAATCGACCGCGGACCCACCAAGCCGCCTGAAACGACCCCGGCAACGGCCAACCGCTTTTGTAGGGGTCCAAAGCCTCTGGAGTGTGTGCGAGTACGGCCCCACAGTGGGAGGCGAACCATCCCAGTCAGAAACAAGACGCAAGGGGTGGGCCGACAACCAAGGAGCGTGCAATGGCCGTCACCGACACTAACCGCACCACTTCAACCGCACAGAGGGACGACCTGACCATCTACCCGGACGAGAAACCGGGAACCGGCTGGTTGTTCTTTGCCGGGACCATGCTCGGACTCGCCGGCCTCATGCGCCTGGTCGACTCGCTGTGGGCGTTCCGCTACCACGGAGCTCTACCCGAGAACCTGCAGAACGCTGTCTTCGGGTCCAATCTCAAGACCTACGCCTGGACCTGGCTCGTCGTTGGCATCGTTCTGATCGCTTCCAGCTTCCTGGTCCTTGCCCGATCACAGTTCGGGCGCTGGGTCGGATACTTCGCCGCGGCGATCGGTGGCCTCACGGCCATCACCTGGATGCCTTATTACCCGATTTGGTCTCTGACCTATGTCGGGCTCGCCGTCCTCGTCTTCTATGCGCTCGCCCGCTACGGCGCCCGTCAACCGGCATAGCTGGTGGCGCCATCGGCGCCAGAACGCAACCGGCCCGGTCAGATCATTCGGCTGAGTTCGTGGAATGCGCTAGCGCATCGAAGCTGACGTCCTTGGGTGCCGATAACGGCACTGTTGCATTCGCCGGGTACCGGTTCCCGCCCGAGGTCATTCCTCTCGCTGTCGCTGGTAGACCCGCGCCGCACAGTCCAGCCGGCCGAGGAGGAAGTCGATGATCCTCGAACGATTCCTGCTAACCGATCGTGTCGCGGTCGTGACTGGCGCAGGCAGGGGGATCGGCGCGGCCAGCGCCGTCGCTCTGGCCGAGGCAGGGGCCGATGTAGTCGTGTCGTCCCGCACCGCGTCACAACTGGACGACGTGGCGGCCCAGATCAGGAAGGCCGGACGGCGAGCATTGGTCGTACCGGCTGATCTTTCCGACCTGGACAACGTCGTGCGGCTCGCGACCGCGGCGCACGATGCATTCGGCCGGCTGGACGCCGTCATCAACAATGTCGGCGGCACCATCCCGAACGCGTTTCTCGATACGAGTCCCGAGTACATGGAGGAGGCGTTCCATTTCAACGTTGCGACCGCACATGCCCTGTGTCGAGCGGCGGTGCCGCTCATGCTCGAGAGTGGAGGCGGGACGGTCGTCAACATCTCCTCGATCATGGGGCGCGTGAGCGGGCGGGGATATCTCGCTTACGGCGCAGCGAAGGCTGCCCTTGCGCACTACACGCGCCTCGCCGCGCGCGATCTCGCACCGCGGATCCGCGTCAACGCCATCGCCGTCGGTTCGGTAGCAACCTCGGCGTTGGAGTTCGTCGTTCAAGACGATGACGTTCGCGCCGCGATGGAAGACGCCACGCCGTTACACAGCATCGGCGAAGCCGAAGATGTCGCCGCTGCGGTTCTCTACCTCGCATCACCCGCCTCCGCCTACGTCACGGGCAAGGTGCTCGAGGTCGATGGCGGGCTCGATCAGCCCAACCTTGACCTCGGGCTGCCGGACCTCTAGCGACCGACGGCTACGGCGATCCGGACGTGACGGTTGGTTCGTCAGAGGCAAACAGAGTCCTAGCCGGACGCTGGTTCGGACGGCGCGACAATCGACGCACGAACAGTCGGGTAGGTGCCGTTGGAAAGGCATCCGAGATGACGAGCCGATGATGAAACGGGAAGCGTCAAGACATGAGCACCCGTGACTCGTTCGCCAAGTTGAGGGTACTCGCGCGCGCGGGCTTGCTTCGCCCAGTGGGTCCGCGTCGCCTGGCCGCGGCCGGTTTGGCGGTTCGCCATTTCGGTCTGAACTACGCCGGCGGTTTCGCGGCAGCAGCGGGCCGTCATCCTGATCGGCTCTGCGTCGTGGATGACCGGGGGACGTTGACGTGGGGTGAGGTCGATCGCCGCTCGAATGCGTTTGCTCGGGCGCTGGCACGCAGAGGTATCGGCGAAGGCGATGTGGTGGCGATGCTGTGTCGCAACCATCGCGGCTTTGTCGAGACGACCGCTGCGCTCAGCAAGCTGGGAGCGACGGTCCTCTATCTCAACACCGGGTTCGCGGGCCCACAGCTGCGCGACGTGCTGAAGCGAGAACACCCTGGTGCTGTCCTCTACGACGAGGAGTTCGGCGAGGTCGTCGCCAACGGCGGTGACGCGCCGCTGCAGTTGGTCGTTTGGCACGACGGTGATGTCGCGGTTCAGACCCTCGATGACGTGATCGCCGGTACGGACACGGCACGCCCGGCTCCGCCCAATCATCCCGGCCGCACCATCATCCTTACGTCCGGTACGACGGGAACGCCCAAGGGTGCACCGCGCGACCAGGTTGCAGGAATGACGTCGGTGATTGCGATGCTCGATCGGATCCCGTATCGGGAAGGCGAGACGATGGTCCTGCCGGCCCCGTTGTTCCACTCCTGGGGTTTCGGCAACATGAGCCTCGCCCTGCTGCTGGCATCGACGCTGGTGCTCCATCGTCGGTTCGACCCTGAGCGGACTCTCGCCGACATCGCCCGACACCGGGCCGGTGCGCTCGTGGCGGTGCCGGTGATGCTGCAGCGCATCCTCGAGCTACCGGCCGAGGTTCGCCGCCGGTACGACACCTCATGCCTGCGCATCGTTCCGCTCAGCGGTTCTTCCATCCCCACTCAGCTGGCTACGCGGTGGATGGACGAGTTCGGCGACAACCTCTACAACCTCTACGGATCGACCGAGGTGGGTTGGGCCACGATCGCGACCCCGGCCGATCTGCGGGCCGACCCTTCGACCGCCGGCCGGCCGCCGCTGGACACGGTCGTGAAGCTGCTGGACGAGGACGGGCGTGAAGTTCCCACGGGGGGCGTGGGCCGGATCTTCGTGGGCAGCGATCTGCTGTTCGAGGGCTATACGGGCGGCGGGAGCAAGGAAGTGATCGACGGCCTGATGAGCACCGGCGACACCGGTCGGTTCGACGTCGCCGGGCGCCTGCTCGTCGAGGGGCGCGACGACGAGATGGTCGTGTCCGGTGGCGAGAACATCTTCCCGCGCGAGGTCGAGGATCTCCTCGCGTCCCATCCCGACATCGTTGAGGCCGCCGTGGTCGGGATTGACGATGACGAGTTCGGACAAGCTCTGAAAGCCTTCGTCGTGGTGCGCGACGGTGCGCGCCTGACCGCCGAGGACGTCCGGGAGCTGATCCGCGCGAACCTCGCGCGGTACAAGGTGCCCCGTGAGGTCGCGTTCGTCGACGAGTTGCCCCGGAACACCACGGGGAAAGTGCTCAAACGCGAGCTCTAGTCTCGCAGGCGGACATCGGAGTGCCGGTCTTCACCGACTAGGGCGAACCACCCGCCTCCTTTCGTGGCAAATCATCTGGAGGCACGCCGTGCCAACAACGTTCTGGTCTAAGGACCCTGTTCCGTTTTCGTTCACCGTGCCAGCGTGGCCCATGGGAAAGCACAGGGGTCCACCGGAACGGAGTGAACATGGCAAACAGTGAGCAAGAACCGATGCAGGCTGCTACGAGACTGATCGACACCATCGAGGACACCGAGAAGTCAGCGCTCGAGGCGGTGCGCAAGTTCGTCGACACGGTCGATGGCGCGTTTCCCGATCTCAGTCAGGAGGAGGGTCCTCGGCGCAAGATCATCGACTCTGCGTTCAAGATGGTCGAGCAGTTGGTAGGCGCTTCGAACAAGATGGCGCAGAACATCGTGAAGGTGACCGAGGACGCGTTACGCGATACCTCCGGCTCCTGAGTCGAGTATCTCGACTTCAGGTCCGTCTCACCTTCACCCTGGCGACTCTTCGAGGACTACCTGGTCGCCGCACTGGATTATGAGTCAGCTCACGGACGCGATGACGGCCTCGACCAAGCCGGTGCTCCGGGCGTCACCGGTGATGCCCAGCTGCATCTGGTTCATCACGTAGCCGAGCGACCACTTCCCTCCCGGATCCGCGACCCCCAGTGAGCCCCCGGCTCCGGCGTGACCGAATGCGCTGGGTGGCGCGCCCGGCGGCGGCGTCATGTACCCGAGCCCGAACGCCATGGGCATTCCGATGACACGGTCGGGACCGCTGACCCGGAGTTCGGTCGCGCGTTCGACCGTGGTCGGCGACAGGAGACGTCGCCCGTCGACCTCGCCGATCAGCAAGGCGTAGTGACGGGCCACAGCGCGCGCCGTACCCACGCCGTTGGACGACGGCATCTCGGCGGCGAGCACCTCGGGACGATTCCACATATCGTCGTAGCCGAACAGGCCCGAGGGCCCGGCGATGACCTGGCCGAGCAAGGTGTCCGGGCCCATGAACGCGTCCATGGCCTCCCTCGTCGCCTCGTCGACGACCGGCGGATAGAGGTGGGCGACCCGCGGTCGCTCACGTGGCGGCAACCCGATGAAGAAGTCGATGCCGAACGGCGCCGCCACCTCCTCGGCAAAGAAGCGACCGAGGCTGCGGCCCGTGACTCGGCGCACCACCTCCCCGAGGATCCAGCCGTACGAACGGGCGTGATAGCCGTGAGCGGTACCCGGCTCCCACACCGGCGCCTGGGCGGCGATGGCCTCGACGACGCCGTCCCATCCGAGAACGTCGTCCATGGTCACCTCACCCGTCACTGCGGCCAGGCCCGCCTCGTGGGACAGCACCCAACGCAGCGGTATGCCCGCCTTCCCCTCGGCGGCGAACTCGGGCCAGTAGTGCGCGACTGCCGTATCGAGGTCGAGAACCCCTTGCTCGACGAGGAGGTGCACGCAGGTGGCCGCCAGGCCCTTGGTGGTCGAGAACACGAGCTGCAGCGTGTCCCGCTCCCACGGTCGGTTCGCATCTCGGTCGGCCAGGCCGCCCCACAGATCGATCATCGGCCGACCTCGGTGATACACGCAGACGGCCGCGCCGATGTCACCGTGCTCCTCGAAGTTGGCCGTGAACGCCTCGGCCACGGCCTCGAATCCGGGCTCGACCAAGCCGTCGATCGGGACCGCGCTCATGGCGCCGAGCTTAGGGAGGAGAACGAAGTCCGTCGGCTCGAGCAACTCGACCGTGATCTTGGCGGGCAGAGGCCACGTCGGGATCCCACCGGGTAACAGACCGATCACCGCGGCACCGGGGATCGGCTCGCCCTTCTTGATCCGCGACGACGCTGGCCGGTTCATCGGCGCGTTGCACGCACGAGGTCTCAACCCGGGTGGGCCGAACAGAGCTCCTCGCAGGCCCGCTGCAGATCGTCTATCAACGTCCACGGTTCGGGGAGGCTGGCGGGGCAGCCCAGCACCGAAACGTACAAACGGTCGACGTAGCTCCAGGCGGTGATGTTCAGTCCGATGCCCTCGAGGATCGGGCCGACCGAGTAGAGCGCGGTGACAACGGCGTCGTCGAGCGCCAAGGGCCGCCGCGGCCCTGCGACGTTCGACGCGACCAAGTTGACCGGTGGGCGCGTGTAGTTGGCGAGCCGCGTCCGGGCCCACAGACGGACGCCGAGCGGGTAGAGGTGCGGCGGGGTGAGCCCGGCCCGACGCTCGAACAACTCGGTGCCCAGCGCAGCCCTGATCCGCCGGGCGGCCTGCACCGCCTCGTGGATGGATCGGGTGCGCGCTCTGGCATCCTCGATGTCGGTTCCGAGCGGGAGCATCAGGTTGTCGACATGGTTCCCGCTGAAGCGACGCTCACCGGAGTGGGTCGCCATCGGCACCGCCGCCACGAGGCTGCTCGCTGGGAGTTCCCCTAGTCGGTCCAGGTACCGGCGTAGGGCACCACCACAAAGGGCCAGGAACACGTCGTTCAGCGTGGCCCCGACATCGCGCTTCACCTGAAGGAGATGGTCCAGCGGCAGCGCCGTCATGGCGAAGGTGCGTCTGGCGTCGAGCGACACATTCAACGAGGTCCGCGGCGACGAGAACGGGACCGGAACCGGGACCGAAGCATCCGTCCGGCGGCGCACCCCACGAGCGGCAATCAGCCCCTTGGCGGTCCGACGGGCGAGGTCGGGAAACTCGGAGATGCGCCGGGCGCGGCTGCGCGCGGCCTGACGGTAGAGGTCCTGTGGCGAGGGAAGCGGCTCAGGCTGAGGGGCCTGCACGAAGGCGTCCAGATCGTCGACCACGAAGGCGTTCTCGAGCATGGCCACGGCGGCGGCGCCGTCGGCGAGCGCGTGGTGCAGCTTGACGACGAACGCGACGCGACCCCCTTCGAGGCCCTCAACCACGGTGAGGTCCCAGAGCGGACGGTCCCGAGGTAGCTGGGTGGCGGCAAGCTCGGCCACGATCGATGCCAGCCCGCGATCACCGCCCGGCGCGGCCACCATCCGCCAGTGGACGTGCCGGCTGAGGTCGAGAGCGGGATCCTCGATCCACGCCGGATGCCCGAGCCGATACGGCACAGTCACCACCCGCTGGCGCAGAGCCGGCAACCGATCGAGCCACACCTCGAGGAGCTCGAGCAGAACTTTGGGCGTGAGGGGGGTCTTTCGGCCCGAGACGTCCATCTCGGCGATCTTTAGGGTGTGCATATGGGTAGTCGCGGTCTCCGAGTACAAGAACCTCGCGTCGAGACCGCTCATCTCTTTCGTCGTACCCACTCCTTCGTCCGCGCGTTGGCCGCCAACGGAGTATCGCCCACAGACACGCCGCTCGACCCTCGGCCGGCGGCGGGGTTGTCCACTCTCAGGGTGACGCGATGGAACGGGTGACCGGGACCGACGCCGCGTTTCTCGAGGTCGAGACGCCGGCCATGCACCTGCACGTGGTCGGGGTGCTGGTCCTCGACCAAGCGGGGACCTCAGGCGGGTTGACCCCTGAAAGCCTCCAGGCGTTGTTCCGATCCCGACTCCATCTGATCCCGCCGTTCCGGCGGCGGGCCGTCTTCGTCTTTGGCGGCCTCGATCATCCCCGCTGGATCGAGGACCCGGAGTTCGACTTGGCGCGTCACTTGCATCACCGCACGCTGGGACCCGACGCGACCGAGGCCGACCTCGAGTCCTTCGTTGGCGAGGTGGCCAGCGTCCCCCTCTACCGGGATCGCCCGCTTTGGGAGACGTGGCTGGTGGACGGTTTTGCGGACGGCACGGTGGCCCTCGTGAGCAAGGTCCATCACGCGATCATGGACGGTGCCGCGGGCGGGAACCTGATGGCGTCGCTGTTCGACCTCGACCCGGACACTCCCGCCGACGGCGTCGGCGAGCCAACCCCGTGGGAGGGAGACGAAGTCCCCCACTCCGCCCGGCTGGTCGCCGAGGCCATTCCCGCCGCGCTCGCCCGCCTGGCGCGTCTGCCTGGCGTCGTGGCGCGCACCACGACGAGCGTCATCCGGTCGGCGGGCGCGATGGCAGGCCGAGGCGGGACACTGATGCAGTCCGCGCCGGCCACGCCGTTCAACGGACCCCTGACGCCGAGGCGCTCGGTGGCGTTCGCACATGTGCCCCTCAACGACCTCAAGGAGGTGCGTCGGACCTTCGGCACCACGATCAACGACGTCGTGCTGGCCGCCGCCACTGCCTCACTGCGCCGGTACCTGCTCGACCGCGACATCCGCCCGTCGCGGCCACTCGTGGCGGCCGTGCCAGTCGCGCTCGAACGGCGGGACGACGAGTCGGCGCTCGGGAACCGGACGACGAACATGATGGTGTCGCTGCCCGTACAGCTCGACGACCCTCTCGAAGCCTTGCGGTCGATCCGCGCCGACGCCCTCGGAGCCAAGACGGTGCAAGAGGCGCTCGGACCCGACCTGCTCGAGGACTGGACCGGCCTCGCGCCAGCGGCGCTGCTCACGGCCGGCGCACGCATGTACTCCGACCTCGGGCTGAGCCGGTTCCACCCCGCGCTCTTCAACGCCATCGTGTCGAACGTCCCCGGGCCGCCCATCCCCCTGTATCTGGCCGGAGCACGCGTGCTCGCCACCTACCCCATGGGGCCGCTCCTGGGCAGTGCCGGGCTCAACCTCACGGTGCTGAGCCAGACCGGTGTGCTCGACGTCGGCGTCATCGCCTGCCCCGACCTGGTCGACGACGTACGGGCCATCGCGGACGGCTTCGTGATTGGCGTCGCCGCGCTGCTCGACCTGGCGCGAGCGCACCCCGCGGACGTCGCACGAGTGCCGCTTCCGGCACCGCGCGGGGAGGTGTTCCGATCGGCCCGACATTGAGCACCGGAGGTGAATCGGGCTCCAGCCCGCTCGACGTGATGCGGGCCGCGCCCTCCGCCGTGATCGGACACACGCAACGCTCGTATCGCGGACTCGAACGATCGCTCGCCAACTACACCCCCACCCGTGCGCTGGGCGCCATCCCCCGCACGATGCGATTCATGGGCGCCACCCTGGTGCGCCGCAACCGCGACGACGTGGCCGGTCTACCGGTGCCAGCTCTCTCACCCGCGTTGGCCGCGCAGGTGGCGATCGACGAGACGATCCTCGCGGTGGCCATGGGCCCGAACCGCTTCCCCCGCCGCGCCGACTACGAGCGGGTGGCGGCCGAGCTGACGGACGCCCGGTTGCTGTTCGAGTCGCATGGCTGGCTCGACGACCCGTCCACCTACCATCGCCGCCCGCCTGACCTCGAGACTCCGGCCGTCGACCGGGGGTGGGCCCTCGGGCAGCGATACGAGCGCTTGCTGTTCGCGAGCGGGTGGGCGCCACGACCGGACGAACCGGGGGCCGATCGGTGGGCAAGCTACGAGGCGAACCGCACCGCGGTGGCGGCCGTGCTTCGCCACCCCGGGGAGCCCCGACCGTGGGTGGTCGCCATTCACGGCTTCGGCTGCGGGTACCCGTTCATGGACCTCGTCGGGCTGCACGCCCTGCACCTGCACCGCGACCTCGGACTCAACGTCGCCATGCCGGTGCTCCCCCTGCACGGCCCACGCAAGATCAATCGTCTCAGCGGCGAGCAGTTCCTGTCGTTCGATCTGATCAACACGCTGCACGGGCTCAGCCAAGCCGTGTGGGACATCCGCCGGGTGCTGAGCTGGGTGCGTGCCCAGCACGCGCCGACTGTCGCCGTCTACGGCGTGTCGCTCGGCGCGTACGTCACCGCGTTGCTGGCTGGGTTGGAGGATGGCATCGACTGCGCGGTAGCCGGGGTCCCGGTGGTCGACTTCCCCGACATGTTCCGCCACCAAAGCCCGTTGCACATCCGGCTGCGGGCCGTCGAGCACGAGATCCTCGACGGCAACGCCGAGATCGTGCACCGGGTGGTCTCGCCACTCGCGCTGGCGCCGCGCGTGCCTCGCGACCGTCGGTTCATCTTCGCCGGACTAGGCGATCGCATGGCCCCACCCCCGCAAGCCCACGCGCTATGGCGTCACTGGGAGGAGCCCGAGATCTGCTGGTACGGCGGCAACCACGTCGGCTACCTCTGGTCCAAGCAGGTCACGAGTTTCCTCGACCGCTCATTTGACCGCGCCCGGACTCAATAGGTCCGGACCGTTTGCGGGTTGAGAGTGTGGGTGCCGAATACTTGTCCGCGTGCCGAGTTCGGCGTCATCGATCCGAACGTCTCCGCCGCCGACGAAGCCGCCGGCAACAACGCACGGCCCGAGACCCAGGCGTTCGCCGACCGCTTCCGCCGGGACTGTCCGATCCGACTCAACGCAACAGCGCCGCCGTCGGTCAGCCTGTGAACTTGGGGGTCGTCGATGCAGTAGTGGACGCGGCCTGGACCTCGATTGCGCCAACCATGCCGGTGTCATGGATGTGGCAGAAGTAGCTGAACGTGCCGGTATTCGGGAAGTCAAAGGAGGTACTTGTCGGGAACGGCAGAGCTGCCGGCCCCATGATCCCCGAGCTCGCCTCGGTCGTGGTGCTATCGATTGTGGTGCCGCCGCCAGGCGCGGGGTCGAGGTGCACTTCGAACTTGGTCGGGTCACCGCACGGCGGGCCAGGTGCCCCAACAAACTCGGTGTCTGTGGGGTCGGCCTCGCAGAGCTGCGGTATCGGTTCGAAGGCGTCGGTCCCCTTGGGGAATGTGACCGTGTGAATCTCGGCCATCGCGTTGGTCATGTTCCAGATGACCTTGTCTTTCGGCCCGACTACCAGGTTGCTCGGCAGGAACTCGAGTACTGCGGTGTGGGCGGTCTCGGTTCCCGCAGACATCGTCCAGGTCTTCGTGCCGTCGGCGTTGCTGGTGGAGGTCGGTGTGTTGGCGGCGTTGAACGCCGCGTTCGCCTCCGCGGTGTCGGCGGTGTACTGGGTGTCGGCCGCAGCTTGTTCTTGAGCAGGCGTGGTGCTGCCGCTGGCCACGACCTGCAACGATCCCTGCATACCCGGATGGAGCAGGCAGACGAAGCTCACCGTTGTCCCCGGGCTGGAGTTGACCTGCGCGAAGAAGTGTGACGTACCGTCGTTGCGGTTGGCGCCAGAGTTGAGATCACTCGAGCCGTCGAATGCGCATGCGCTCCCTGCATCAGAGCCACAACCACCGGCGATCGTGGGTGGGTTGGTCGGAGCGCCGATGGCGGGGTTCAACTGCTGCTGGCTCGCACCATCGTCGGCATCGGGAACAGCGAGCGGGTACACCGTGCTCCACGCTTGGGCTGGCGTTTCGCCGCTCTTCAGCAGCGTGGCTGTGTGGAAGCCGTCCTTTGTCTGAGGCCAACCGAAGTCGACGACATCACCTTGGGCTACTTTCGCCGCGGCGCGCGGGAAGAAGTCCTTGTACTCAAAGTTGTGGCCGGCCGGCCCCGTGTGGTCAACGCTGATCTGGTGGACCGCTGGAGCCGCGCCGCTCGGCGTCGTGCCTCCAACGACCAGCACCGCTCCGACGATTGCTGCGAACGCAACCGTCGCACAGACACGTTGACGTGTGGAACGCATCGCGGCCCCCCCTTTTGATCACACCCGCGGGTCGGTCTCCAGCACCGCCGGAATCCTAGCCAAAGTGCTGCGCCGCGGGGCTTTCGGTGGGGTCGGCGAGGGGATCGATGTGCTCGCGCCGCGGCCTCGACCGACGTGCGCCCCGCGCTACCCAGCTCTAACGCTGGCAAAAGGGCGCCCACCCACGGCACCAGCTTCCCGATGTAACCCCACCCTGATCCGGAGCCGCGAACACCTACAGCACCTCACTGGTCACTCGGCCAACGCGTCCCCACCACACGCGCCGCCACGAACGCCGACCGGCATGACCTCGCTGCCGAACCCGTTCAGGCACCAATAGGCGGCCTTGGAGCCGGCCTCGAGAGGCCGGCCGGTTCCGACGGTCAGTAGTTGAAGGCCAGCGCCCCGCCTGTGGTGTATTCGAGGACCGACGGCATGCCGGCGACCTCGCTGTTCGGGACCCACTCCGCGTCCTGCATGTTGCGGGTCTTCACGCTGACGGGGCACGCGAACAACCGGCCGCCGCTCGCTACGTACTCCTCGTGGAGTGCCGCCACCGACGGCGACCCGGGCACGTCGATCGTCTCGGCGAAGCCACGCGTCGCGACGCGCACAGCCTCTTTGGTCAGGAACATCAGAGACTGCTTGCCCGCGCGGAGCGATTCGACGCCGACCAGGTAGGCGATCAGGACGCTCTCGGGGTCTTCGGCGCCGTGGTTCAGGCAGACGAGGACTTTGCTGTCGGGCGACATGGTGGATTCGTTCATGGTTCCTGCGCCTTCTGTGGTGGTGGGTTGGTCGATTGAAATCAGACGGATGCCGGCCGACGTCGGGGCGGGCCCAGGCGGACGGGAAGCTCGTCCAGGCCACGGAGCACGAGTCCGTCGCCGTGGGTCCAGCGCAGCTCGCGGCGGTCGACGGCGAGGCCAAGGTCGGGGAAGCGGCCGAGCAGCGCGCCGAAGGCGACGCGTGCCTCGAGTCGCGCCAGTGGTGCACCCAGACAGAAGTGGATGCCGTGTCCGAACCCGAGGTGCGGTCGCGACTCACGGCTGATGTCGAACACTGCGGGGTTCTCGAAGAACTCCGGATCGTGATTGGCCGCACCGAGGCAGATCAGCACCTGCTCGCGGGCGGGGATCTCCACGCCGGCGAGTTCCATGGTCTCGGTGGTCACGCGGAAGGTGGCGTGGGGCACCGGCGCCGAGAACCGGATCAACTCCTCGATCGCGGCCGGCAACTGAGAGGGGTCTTCGCACAGGAGGCGCCACTGGGCCGGATGCTCGAGGAGGTCGACAACCCCGTTGCCGATCAGGCTGGTGGTCGTGTCGTGACCCGCGACGATCAGCTGGAACAGGCTCGAGAGCAGCTCCTGCTCGGTCAAGCGGTCGTCGTCGTCGCTGGCGGTCACGAGCACACCGACGAGATCGTCCTGGTACTGCTCGCGGTGGGTCGCGACGAGGTGCTCGAGCGACGCGACGATCAGGTCGGACGCCGCGACGGCCTCGGGTGGCGGAGACCCGCTCCACGGTTGGAAGAGCGTGCGGAACGCCTCGCGCAGAGGGGCGCGATCCTCCTCGGGTACACCGAGGAGCTCGCAGATCACCCGGAACGGTAAGGGGTAGGCGAACCCGGCGACGAGGTCCACCACCGAGTCCGGTCCTGACACTTCGAGCTCGTCGAGCAACTCGTCTGCGATGTGTTCGATCGACGGTTCGAGCGCGGCGATCCGGGAGGGCACGAAGGCCCGCGACACGAGCCGGCGCAGGCGTTCGTGGTCGGGGGGATCGAGGTTCATCATGTGGCGTGCGAGCGCAGGCCCCGGAAGTCCGGGATCAACGACCTCGGGATCCTCCTCGAGCGCAGCCACGATGTCCTTCGAGAGCCGGGCGTCTTTCAGGGCCTGGTGCGCCGCCTCGTAACCGAGGACGAGCCAGGCGTCGTGACCATCGGCCAGCCGGACCTGACGGACCGGGCATTCGGCCCGCGTCGACTCGAACAGCGGATACGGATCGTTCTGGGTGGTCGTATCCCAGGCGCCCCAGGTGATCATCGGCTCAGACATCGAGGTGCTCCTCCTGGTAGCCGGAGCACAGCAGCCACACGCTCCGGACCCGATCTGTCGGGGCGGTGTCGGCGTAGACGTGCTGCTCCACGATCACGGGTCTCGTCGCCGAGGCGCGACCCGCGCAGCGGGATCCGCCACCCGTCGCGCAACCGTGTTCGGTAGATCAGCATGGACTTGGCGACTCGGCCGTTGGACGACGAGGCGTCCCCCGCTCGTCGGCTCGCCTCACCATCCCTTGGTAGTGAGTTCGGCTATTTCGTAACCAGCAACCCATGAGTCCTCGAAGTTCGTGTGGACATCAACTTGTTCCCCGATGCGGAGCTGATGGTTCATGGCTGCATCCTCGCACTGATTCGCTCACGAACCTCACCGGTTCGCAGTGGTGGAACATCGATGGTCCACGTGACCCTCGCCGGCGCTGTCTGGCTGGAGCGGGAGACGAGAATCCAGAGATGAGTGGCCGCTCCTGCGCTGCGGCGCCCGTCGCCTCGCCGAAGCTTGGCTACGCCGAAGCTTTGCCAACCAACCTTCCTCGGCAGAGAGTCGACCAACGCAGCGCGCGCCGAACGGCAGCTCGGAACGGACCAGATGATGCCCTGTTATCGTTGGTCCGCTCTCACCTTCAGGAGGCTGATATGCCCGAGTTCCCGACGATCACGCACGTCGCGCTCACCGTCAGCGACTTGGCTCGCAGCGTCCCCTGGTACGAGCAGCTCTTCACTGCGAAACCAGTTCTTGACGAGGACACTGGCCCATTTCGTCATGTTGTGTGGGCGGTCGGCTCGACTCTTGTGGGACTGCACCAGTTCCCCGACCCTCAGCCGGGCACATTCGATGAGCGTCGGGTCGGCCTGGACCATGTCGCTTTCGCCTGCGTCAATCGGGCGGAGCTAGAGGAATGGGAGGCGCGACTCAACCAACTCGGTATCGCCAACGGTGGCATCGTCGATGCTTCTTACGGGTCAGGCGTTTCATTCCGCGATCCTGACAACATCGCGCTCGAGTTCTTCGCACCGCCAAGCTAGGGACGCACTGAGCTCGAAGAGCTGCTCGCCGAACGCTGGATCGAGGTTGATCACGTGACGGTGTACCGGTGGATGCAACGTTCACGCGGCTGCTCGTCGACGCGGCCCTGTGGGTGCAGAATATTTCGTCCGTGTCTATTGATCTGCGGTTTCGCGCCGTGATGATCGGTGTGATCTAAGCGCTGCGAAGATCGGATGATGGCCCGCCTCTACCGCGTCGTCCGGCTCGTGATCGACCTGTTGGTGCTGCGTAGCCGCAGCGATCGTTCCAAGGACCCATTTCAGACGACCTACACCTGGGCATCGCTCGATGGCCAAAGGACGACAATGGCGCTGCGCAACGCCGGCCAGCCGGCCGGTTTCTCGAAGCTTCTGGCCCCGTTCATTGCATCCGCTATGCGTCGCGCGAACCGCAAGGACCTGGCCGCGCGGCGGCACCTCGTCGAATCGCGGTGAACCTTCGATGGGCGGTACCTGGCATGGCGCACGCCCAGGCCGCCTCCTCGCGAAGGAGAGTCAGCCCATCTCCATGGCCTGGTACAGCTTCACGGAACCGCCGCTGGTCAGGCCCGGGCATCCCTTGGCCCTAACCACGGCATCGTGGAGATTGGCGGCTTCGATGACCGTGTAACCGGTCGCAGGGTCGGGCCCGGCCCCTTCGCTTGGGGTTCCGTCCGACGCGATGGTCGCCGATGGACCGAACGGCGCACCCATCTCCACCACAGCATCGCCCAGCTCGCCGAACCAGGCCATCCAGAGGTCCATCACCTCGGGGGATGGTTCCTCCGGCGTCTCTCCGCCGTGAAACATCAACACAAATTTCGCCATCTCGGTCTCCTCGTTTCGAGCGCCCTCGGTCTCACCCCAGGGTCGCGTACATCGGTGGGGCGTGCTGGGGCGTCCATCCGAGCTGATGACGGCGGATTTGTGGCGCCAGCGGCGCTCGCTCGTTGGTGTCCGCTCGTACGCCGGACCAGAGGACGATTGAGGCGTAGCGTCACCCCGCGAGGGTCGCGGTCGAATCGGGAGGTCGAGTAGTGGCTGACGTATCGCAGGAACTAGCCGAAGAGTTGCAGGGTGGCTTGGGCGGCACGGTGTCGTTGCCGGGCCAGCCCGGCTACGACGCTGCGGTGTTCATCTGGAACGCTGCGATCACCCGTCGGCCAGCGGTAGTGGCGAGTTGTACCAACAGCTCCGACGTCGTCTCCGCGCTGGCCTTCGCTCGTCGCGAGAACCTCGAGGTTTCGGTGCGCGGGGGTGGCCACAACTACGCCGGATTCGCACTGTGCGACGGCGGGTTGATGATCGATCTGACCCCGATGAAGGACGTGAGCGTCGACCCGGTAACGGCGCGAGCGAAGTGCGGCGGTGGCACGACGTGGGGCGAGCTCGACGCCGCCACGCAGGAGCACGCGATGGCGGTGCCCGGCGGATTCATCAGCCACACCGGGGTCGCGGGTCTAACGCTGGGCGGCGGTCTCGGGTGGTTGTCGCGACTCGCCGGCTTGTCGTCGGACAACATGGTCGGCGCCGAGGTCGTGACCGCCGGCGGCCAGGTGTTGCACGCCTCGGAGCGCGAGAACTCCGATCTGTTCTGGGCGATCCGGGGAGGTGGCGGCAACTTCGGGATCGTCACCGAATTCGAGTTCGCGCTCCACCAGGTCGGCCCCATCATTCACCTCGGGCTCTTCTTGTTCAGTCCCGCTCAGGGCCGCGAGATGTTCGAGTTCGCCCGCGAGTTCGTGAAAGGCCTGCCCGACGAGTGCGGCGTGTTCCTGGCGGGGCTCAGCGCCCCGCCGGCACCGTTCGTCCCCGAGGAACTGCATTTCACCCCGGCGTTCGCTCTCGCGGTGGTGGGGCTGGGTGACGAAACCACCCATGCCGGACTGATCGCGCCGATCACGGAATCGCTGAACCCGATCGTGACGATGGTGACTCCTATGCCCTACGTCGCGTTGCAGCAGATGTTCGACGAGTCGGCACCCTGGGGGATGCACTCCTATGAGAAGGCGGTGTATCTGAACGAACTCAGTGACGGGGCGATCGACACCATCCTCGAGCACCAGGCGCAGAAGATGTCACCGCTGTCGTTCGTGCCGATCTTCGTCATGGGTGGCGCCTACGAGCGCGTCCCGACTGATTCGTCGGCCTTCGGTGGCAGCCGCGACATCCGCTACGTCATCAACATCTCCGGCACCGCGCCCGATCCGGCGATGTACGAAGCCGAGCGGGCCTGGGTGCGCGACTACTGGTCGGCGCTGGTGCAGTACGCCGACGGCGTCGGCAGCTACGTGAACTTCATGACCGACGTCGACGCGGACCGGGTGCGCAGCGCCTACGGAGCCAAGTTCGAACGCCTACAGACCATCAAGAGGGCGTACGACCCCGACAACATCCTCCACCTCAACGCAAACATCCCACCAACCGGCTGACCCAACCGCGGGCGGCGATCATAGGATTGGCTGATGACGGCTTCGGAACCACTCCACCGATTGGTTGCCTTCGTGCCCTCGACGAACCTGGATCTCGCCCGCGAGTTCTACCGCGACATCCTTGAGCTACCGCTGGTCTCCAGCGACGACTACGCCGTAGTTCTGTCCAGCGGATCGACTCACGTAAGGGTGACCGCAGTACCGAACTTTGCTCCGCACCCCTTCACGGTCCTGGGCTGGGTTGTCACCGACATCGGAGACACGATCGCCTCACTCGCCGAGCGAGGGGTCGAGTTCCTCCGTTTCGACGGCATGGAACAAGACGACAGCGGGGTCTGGGTGGCTCCTGGCGGCGCACAGATTGCCTGGTTCTGTGACCCCGACGACAACATCCTCTCGATCACCCAGTTGACCTAGAAGTTGCTGGGCGATGGCGACGTCAAAGGGCCCAGCCGGGCAGGGACGAGCGAGCCGCACCTCAGGTTGACGCGAAGAACTCCACTGGGATGCCGTCGGGGTCGGTGCAGACGAGCACGAGTCCCGGCGGAGCGTCGTCGATCCGTGTGTGTGTGTGTGTGTTTGGCGTGTGGGTGCCGGAAACTCATCCGTGTGCGTTGACCTGGATCTTCGTGCTCGATAGATCGGCGTGATCTGAGCGCCGCGCGGATCGGCGAGTGGCCCGCTTCTACCGTCTTGTTCGTCTCGTGATCGACCTGCTGGTACTGCGCAGTGGTACGGATCGTTCCAAATATGTCGAGATCCTCGTGTTACGCCATCAATTCGCGGTGTTGCACCGCCACGTGCCACGACCCCACTTCGAACCCACGGGTGGAACTGACCGTCTGTTCTCGAATGCCGTACCTTCAGCCCGGATCTCCATGGCGCCCCCAGGATCCTCCCGCGGCGTGCGTGACGATCCGGTACTAGCTTCGGTGGCTAAGAAACGACACCAAATGTCGTCCTGATCGTCGAACCGCGAGGGGAATCCAATGAGTCATGTTCAGATGTCCCGCACCAGAATCGTTCCGGAGGCTTGGCGAGACCTCTCTGTCGAGGAGAATGACGCCCAGACCGCGGCTATCTACGACGTCATCGGCAAACACGGCGGCGACGTCAAGGTCGTGGGCTTCTCACCCACCGACACGACGCTCGTCTCGGTCATCGAATACCCCGACGAACTGTCGGCCAAGCGCAGCGTGGCGGGAATCCTGGCTCTCCAGACACTCGAGTTCGTATCAATCGAGGGCCTGTGGGACATCGTCGAGTGGGTTGGCATTGTCCGGGAAGCCAACACCTGACTCGCGTTCACGTGTCCCGTGCCGGTGCGATGGCGCCATGAATGGCGACCTCGCGGCGCGAGGCGTGGCGGAGCGGTGTGACCAACAGACCTGAGTGGCACTGTTGCGGTATCCGATAGCGGTTCGCGGTCGACCGTCGTTGCTGGTCGGTTCGGCGGTCAGATCATTCGGCTGAGTTCGTGGAGCGCGCCCGCGGCTCGACGAGGAGCATCGTCGTCGGTCCCGAGTTCCTAATGGCCTCGACGCGAGTTCTGCATGATCGCGTGCTGCGCAATCACGACGTGGGCCGTTCGGTCGCGTTTCAGCCTCCGCATCGCTCGTACCGCGCTTGCATCCGGCCCTGGTCGCACTCGACCCGATTGTTGGCGTACCGGCTCGAGTCGTGAAGCAACTCAAGCAAGAGTTCCTCGATGACGCGCGCCAGTGGATGGGCCAGGTCGGTCACGACCTCCTCGGCATCGCCATGGACGGCCAGGGCGCCGACGAAGAACCGGCGGCCCCGATGATGTCGCGTTTGTGAGAGACGGACACGTCGATGATGTGGCCGTGCGGGTCCACTGCCGATACAACCGCGTCGACGCGGACGCGATCGCAACTGGCGAGCACGACCATCGACTTTGCCAAGTCTTTACTCTGCGCTGGAGGCCGCCATACCCGATGGTGCGTAGAACCTACATCGGGAGCTCGACTTGGAAGGGAACCAAATGATGCGTTCGAAAGCACTCGCGCTGACCGTCGCGGCGACGGCAGCAGCCATCATCCTCGGCGGCGGAGCCGCCATCGCGGTGGCACAATCGGGCGGACCCGGTCACGACCCGGTAACGACCGCCCAACCCGAGGCCAACGTCTTCATCGCCGATAGCTCCACGGTGCCAGAGCCGACCGACACGACGGAAGCGACGCAGGTCGACGACACGACCGAGGCGACCGAGGCGACCGATGAAAGCGTGAGCACCTCCGACGACTCGTCAACGGCGGGCACGCAAGACACGGCCCGGGTCGAGAACGATGGTCAGCAAGGCCCCGGCGACACGACCGAGGTCGAGGCAGATGACCAGCAGGGTCCCGGCGACACGACTGAGGTCGACGACGGGCAGAAGGAGTCCGATCACTCGGCCAACGAGTCCAAAGGCGCCGACGAGCACCAGCACGATACGCCCGCTACGACGACGGGCGATTCGCACGGGGACGCGCACCAGTCCCACAACGACGACTGAACTCGACAGCCGTCGACGAGAACTGCCAACAACCACCAGCACACCGCTACACCACGCCGAGCCGGCCAGCGCGCTGAGGCGTGCTGGCCGGTTCAGCGCGATGCGGTGAAAGCCTGCCCGACGGATCGGTGTGATCTGAGCACGGCGAGTACGGGCGAGCGACCCAAATCTCTGTCTTGTCCGGTTGGGGTGACTCGCAAGCGCGCTGAGTCCGGCGCGCTCGAGGCGTCGAAGAAGCACCCGATCCTGTGGGTGTCGATTACTCGATCGTGTCCATTGATCTTGTTGGTGCCGAATACTCGTCCGGACACGTTGACCTGGCGTCTCACGCCGCGGTTCGCCGAAGCACAAGGACCAAGCACGGTTATAGGGTGACGCCGGTGTCGCCATTAGGGCGACGCCTCTGTTGAAGGAGGCGCCATGCCAAAGGTTGTCATCACCCACAACGTGGTCGACGTGGACCAGTGGCTGAAGGGCAAGTCGGAACGAGCCGAAGCCATCGGTGGCATGGGAGGAGCCAACGTGGTGGACCATGTGACGCATGACGGAAGCAGGACGATCGCTATCACTTGCGATACCAACGATGTGGACGGGTTGATGCAGGCGGTTGCCTCCCCGTCTCCTGATCTGGCCGCCGCCATGGAACGGCACGGGGTTATCCCACCGCTAACGGTCTTCGTCGAGAAGTAGTCCTCCGACGCCGAGGCCGTACCAAGGGCGACGGACCGGTCACCGTGGGAGTATCGCGCCAACACTCTTGTGCTCACAGGGGTAGTGCCGGCAGCGCGCCGCAGGAGATTCCGGGCGAACGCATCGGGGGATGAGAAGTGTCGAAACCTTCTGTCTGGTTTCACGATTCGCCCCGTGTCAGCGTCCGGATGGCCGTTCTGGCTTCGGTTCTCTTGCTCGGAGCCGCCTGCGGTTCGTCGTCGAACTCGACTACGCCGGCGGCAAGCGACACCACCGGTTCCACGACGCCTACGGTGTTGGGGAGTTGTGGCCAGGCGGGGCCACCGCCGGAGCAGTACACACTCCGTCGTCGTGTTCTCCTTCGAGAATCGCCAGTGGAAGGACGTCGGCCTTGGTTTCGGGCCCGGTATGCCGTATCTGCACGGACTAGGCCAACAATGCAGCTACTTCACGGACTGGACTGAGACGGACCCGGGACAGAACAGCCTCACGCAGTACGTCGGGCAGGTCACCGGGGCCGCACAGCCCGGTGTGGTCAACGATTGTTCCCCGTCGCCCATCTGCAGCACCCAAGCCGACAACCTCTTCCGGCAAGCACGCGTCGCGGGCAAGACGGCGATCAACTTCGTCGAAGGAGCGACTACGGGGTGCAGCGCCGACGGCAATGCCGCGAAGCACATCCCGGCTCTCTACATGTGGGGGGCTGACGACCAAGCGAATTGCGATACGCAGGTGCGACCGCTCACCGAGCTCGACCCCGACGCACTTCCGACCTTCGCCTTCGTGACGCCGACGTTGTGCAACGACGGGCACGACTGTCTCGACCCGCCCGTCGATGCGTGGGCGAAGGAGCACATCCAACCGATCCTCGACAGCCCCGCCTACAAGGCAGGAACCGTCGCGGTGTTCGTTTGGTACGACGAAGACCGCCCCGTCCCGAATCTCTGGATCACACCGACGGCGACCGCCGGCCCCGTCACGCTCGAAGGCGCCGGATTCGCCGGCACCCTCAAGGCATGGGAGGCCATGATGGGGCTGCCTTGTCTGGCCCAGGCCTGCGATGCCCGAGAGATGCGCAGCGCCGCAAACTCGTAAGAGCGTGCGGGTGCCGAATACTCGTTCGTGTCCATTGATCTGGGGTTCGCGCCCGGACGATCAGCTTGGTTCGGACGAGGGGATGATCGGCCGGTGGCCGGCCTCTACCGTGTTGTCCTGCGGGTGCCGAAAAATCGTCGGCGTGCGTTGACCATGGACGCCATGGCCGCCGAATCACACCGCCGCGCCGAAGCCACCCAACAAGAAGGCCGGTTCGAAGGGGAGATCGTGCTGGCCACCGTCCCCCAGCGCCGAGGCGACGCCGTCATCGTCGGGCACGACGAAGGCGTCCGGGGCGAGACCACCATCGAGTCGCTCGCCGGCCCCCGTCCCGCGTTCGACAAGGCCGGCCACATCACCGCCGGCAACGCCAGCCAGATCAGCGACGGCGCATCCGTCACCATCATCACCAACGCCGAGGTCGCCGAACGTCTCGGCGTGAGGCCGCTCGCCGAGATCGTTGCCTACGCCCAGGTCGCCGGCCCCGACAATCACTATAGGTGGTACAGTGGATAGCCGACTAATGAAATCGTACCACGAGTCGCAACATCCGCGGACCACAAACACCGCTGGGACTCAGCCGTCGGCGGTTGTGGGTGCCGGTAACTCGTCCGTGCGATGAACGGGTCCTTCGTGCTCCATGGCTCAGTGCCTCCACAGGCTCGAGCCAACGCGGCGTGATCTGATTCAACGCAACGGCGCCGAGGGATGTCTGCTTCTCTCAGTTGGACGTCGGGGTGGTCGTCGTCGGGAATACGGGACAGCCGTTCTGGTCGAAGGTGAGCCCGGCTGGGGGGCCACCATTCGGCTGCTCCCCGCCCGTGGGCGGGCCGGCCTGGCCGCTTTGGCCGTCGGGGAAGCCCTGACCTCCTCCCCTGGGGCCGAGCTGGGGGAGGTTGGGGCAGTTGGACAGGTCGGGGACTTGACCGCCCGCGCCCGGTGCGCCGCCGGGAAAGCCGCCGCCCGGAAAGCCTTGGCCGCCAGCGCCCGGTGCGCCGCCGGGAAAGCCGCCGCCCGGAAAGCCTTGGCCGCCAGCGCCCGGTGCGCCGCCGAGGTTGTTGGCCCACGGCCCGTTCACGGTGGCGAGGAAGCCGGTGCCGCCGGCGACGAACAGCCCGACGATGACGAGCACGCCGAGCACAGCGGGGCAGACGAACGATGAGCCACGCCGCGAGCAGGGCGATGGCACCCAGTGCCGGAAGGTAGAAGCGGGCGATGCTGTAGTTCGGGTGGAGGAAGCTGCTGTCCCCGAAGATGCCGGCGCCGCCGAACGGACCACCGCCGCCGCCGATCGTGGTCCACTGGTACGCGGCGTAGGTCCCCCAGAGGGCAGCCCAAGCGCCGAGGAGGAACAGGCCGATCCAACGGTCGGCGACGACGCGGGAGATCTCGACGGTGTCGGGCGCGGCGAGCTCCGCGGGCTCGTCGAATGCGGCGGCTACCTCGGTCGTGCCGCTCGTCGCTATCGACCCGGTGCGCGCGCGGTGCCGCACGAGGTGCCAGACCTGTACGCCCACGATGCCGATGACCGCGGCGAGCCCGACGATGAACACCGGCATCGCTCGCCACAACTGCGACGGCATGATCTTGAGATTCTGGGGGATCGAACCAAGCGTGAACTTGACGGCGTTCGAGCTGTAACCCGTGGAGAAGGGCCCGTCGAACACGACCGCGTTGTAAGCCAATGACGCGATCAGCGGTGGCACCGCCGCCAGGGTCCACCAGAGCAGGGTCGACCAGCCGAGCTTCCAGCGCGACCTCAGGCAGAGCAGCACCGCGAACAGCGCGGCGACGGCCAGCACCACCACGTTCGTGTAGCGCACGAACACCGCGAGGCCGAACGAGAAGAAGGCGAGCAGCGCCGACGATCACACGCGCCCGGCGAGACCGGCCGAGCGCCAGCGCGCTCCACACCAGCAGCCCGAGCCCACACGCCACCAGCGACGCGTCGGTGAAGGTGGGCATGAACGAGCGCCAGGCCATCACCAGGACCATCGCGGCCGAGCAGTAGGCGCCGACCGCGAACGTGCCGCCCCACCGGCCGAGCCACCGTCGGGCGCCGAGCCACAGGCCGACGCACGCGAGCGCGCCGTAGAAGAGCGGTGCGAGGCGCATGGCGCCCACCTCGTCGAAGCCGACCGCCAGGAACGGGTACCCGGGATTCTTCTCGCTGACCCAGGTGCCGTCGGAGTTCTGGTGCCATTGACTGATCCCACCACCGAGCGATGTCTGCTGGAGCTGTTCGGTGAGCTGGTCGTACTGGTCCTGGGTGAGGGTGACGTCACCATTCTCCAGCGCAGCGATCGACGCCCGGTAGGCGTAGGGATCGGGCTCGATCATCTTCTCGGCCTGGCTCAACACCAGCGCACACATCACGGCGAAGCACAGCACCGCCAACACCAGCGGGAGCCACCGCCCGACCACCTGACGACCGCCGGCCGGCGCACCGACGGTCGAGATGTCGACGCGGTCGCCTTGCGCACCCGCGGCTGCAGACAGATCGAGTGCCGCCATGGGCGCAACCATATGGGTTGCACCTGAGAATCAACTGTGAACCAGCGCAACGTCGGCGGTGTTGGTTGTACTCGTCGATGTAGTCGACCAGCGACTCAGTGGCGTTGGCCGATCATGGTGGCTGCCGAACACTCGTCGGGCCCTTCATCTGAGGCGTTCACCATCAACGATTGCTGCGAGACCTCGGCTGGCTTCCCGTCAATCGGGTCGCCGCCAAACAGAAAGGCGCGGACACGTCAACCGATGGCCGGCGGCGCATCGACGGTGAATGGGCGCGTCCTGGACTTATCAGAAACTTGGAGACAGCTGCCGGTACAAACGACTACCGACTCCCCGGCTCGGCGGCGACACTCTCACCGATCGCCCGCCCGATCGGTGCACACCTACATCGATCTACGTCCATTAGCCGGCCAACCTGCTGTTGCGAGTGCGCCAGGCGTAACCAGACTTGCCAAAGCGGTCGCCGCGCTCGAGGATCCGTCGATCAGCGTCATGTTCCGGACCCGCCCCGATTGTCCCGCCACCCGCGTCCATCGGGGCCGTTATGAGAACGAGACGGTAAGCCCGTCCAGTCCGAGCGAGCCGTAGTCGGAGGTCCAACGCTCGCCGCTGGCTGATGGGCCACATGTTGGTGATAGTGCCGGTGGTGATGATCTCGCCCGCTTCGAGCGGTTGATGTTCGGGCTGGTCGCGAGTACCTGGACGAGATGTGCGAGCGTGTGGACCGGACCGTCGAGGACGTTGGCGCCGAGCCCATGATCGACGTCCACGCCGTCGCGCGACAGCGTGAGTTCGAACGTCGAAAGCTCGGCCGCGATCGCGTCCCGGTTGTCGATCGTCGATGAACAGTGGTGTGCCGACGACGAGCGCGCCGTGTACGCCGAAGTCGGCGGTGGCGTCGGCAACCGTGAACTTCCAATCAGGGAAGTGGCAATGCACGATCTCGAAGCCCGGTGCCATCCACTCGACCGACCTGAGCACCTCGGAGGGTGACGCGGTGAGTTGCGGTGGCTCGCGGAGCTTGAACACGACTTCCGGTTCGATTCTCGGCTGGACGAAGCGATCCAACCGCACAACGGTGTCTCCCTGGGCGTGGATGACCGTCGTCGACCACATGTGCGCCCACATCGGGCGGTCGACGCCGAACAGCTCCCAGATCGTTCGATTCGTGAATCCGATCTTGCGACCAACCGGCGTCCAGCCCTGCCGTCGACGGGCGCGGCGATGCGATCGAGCACCTCGTAGGCGGCCGCGCTGTCGAACCCGGAGCACGGTCGCCGAAATGGGCTCGAGCATCGTCGCGTTGTCATACGCGTCGACGAGCCGATCAGCGATCAATTGCAGATCTCCGTTGGTGCTCACAAGCCGTCCCCTCCTCGGCGCGCCTCACTACCGCCGCTTGTGGCGGCCGGCGGGGTACTCGTCGACCCACGCCCGAGTCGATCGCCAATGTCCGTTCCGCGACATCAACCAAATCCTTCGTACCGTACAAATAGTCACGCCGCAGGGCGTCTCGCTCACAAGGTCGACCGGCGGCCTCGATGGTTCGAGGATCGGTCGATCATCGGCTGTGTGGGGTTGTGCCCCCAATCGATCAGCGGTGACTAATTTGCCAGCTAATGCAGTTGATAACTGGCTCGGTTTCCCCAACTGGGTGGTCCTCGGCGGCAACACCGGGCCAAGGACTTGCGCGTGCAGAGCTGCCGATCGGCGCTGGCAGGTGTGACCGTCTAATGCGATGCTGTGAGGCACGGCACGTCGTTCACTGGGTTAGGGGAGGCCGATATGGGCAGCTCGCTTACGACGAGTCAGGTGTAGGCGACCCCGCCCTCTTGTTCCTGCATAGTTGGTGCGGCGATGGCAGCTTCTTCGCCCCGCAGTTCGAACATTTTTCCGCGGACGCATCGAGTGGTCGCCGTGGATTTGCCGGGCCACGGGAAGAGCGCCGTTCCCGAGGAGTATGCGATTGAGGCGTTCGCGACGCGCGTAGCCGACCTGGCGGGCGAGCTCCGTCTGGGCCGCACTGCCGTTCTTGGTCACAGTATCGGAGCGATGGTCGCGCTCGAACTCTCACGACGGTTCCGTCTCCGTCTCAGGCTTGGATGACAGCGAAGACGAGGCAGGCGAGAAGCAGTATCACCGCGATCGCGATGACAAGGCGGTTGACGAGGACATGACGCATCGCGTGCTCCTTCTCAGACCCAGTCGAAGCGTTCGGTGTGAATGCGATCGGGCAAGACGTCTAGTGCGAGGAGCGCTTCCTCCATGGCGTCCATCATGGGGTTCGGGCCGCAAACGAAGAACTGCCACCGATTTCCGCCGGGCGGGAGGTGGCGTCGCAACATGTCCGCGTTGACGCGTCCACGCTCGCCGCCCCAGCCGGGCGGCGGGTCACTGAGGGTGTGCACGACCCGAAGGTCGAGGGCTGTCGTCAGCTCGTCGAGCTCTTCGCGGAACGTGGCGTCGTCCCAGGTGCGGTTGGCGACGAACGCGACGAGGGGGCGAGCGTCACCGCGGGCGGCGAAGGCGCGGAGCATGCTCATCATCGGCGTGATTCCAACTCCGCCGGCGATGAGGCAGAACCCCGGACCCTCGTAGTGATCAGGGCTGAAGACGCCATGCGGGCCGTCGACGTATACCGTCGTTCCGGGCTCGATGTCGGCGACGGTGTTGGAGAAGTCGCCGAGCGCCTTGATGCTGATATCGATCGGACCTTCGTCCTCGCCGCTCGACGAGAACGAAAACGGGTGTTGGGTGAGCGAGAATGGCGAGCGATCGACGATGATCCACGCGTACTGGCCGGGGTGAAATCGGAATCCGGGATGGCCGTCGGGCCGCAACGTGAGCGTGGTCGTTTCGCCCCACTCGGCCGTGACCCGCTCGATCGTCCACGGCCGGCGCTCAAGGGTCAACGGCTTGCCGATCCGTACCCACACCAGGAGCTCCACGAAGGCGGCCGACATCACTACCAACAACACCTGCTTCCATTCAGAGCCGAGGTAGTAGTCGACGAGGATGATGTGCACCAGCGCGGCAACGATGAGAACGACAGCGAAGACCGCGTGCAGGAAGTGCCACCATTCGTAGGAAAGTCGAAGTCGTACGCGCCACAGCGATGATGCGATGAGCGCCAGGAGGGCCGCTGTAGCGATCGCGCCGAAACGGACCCGCCATGGCGTTGTTTCCGAGCCGAATTTCGCCACCATCTCCCATTGCGCCGAGAGGGCTACGTGGATCAGCACGAACACCAGCCCGACGAGGCCGATCTGGCGATGGAACTGCACAAGCGCGTCGGTCCCGAACGGCGCAGCCACGTTCCGGAAGCGCGCGACGAGCGCGAACTCCAGGCCCATCAGCGCGAGACCGACAAACCCGAGCGCGACCGAGAACTCGGTTCGGAATCCCCGCCCCGGACCCGCAATCCCGATCGCGGCGACGAACAACGGCGCGAGGCAAATGCCGATAAACAGCCCGATCCACAAAGCACCACGCACGACGAGTCTCACCGAGCGACCTCGACGCCGAGTACTCGGTGCATCGGGCCCATCGCAGCATTACTACCGCTCGCCCCACCGCCTGGCAAGAGCTCACGCTTCGCTTGTCCCGCTCGTCGATGCCGCGTATGACGGTTGAGGTTTTGAGCGCACCTTGGTCACGGTCGAATCTAGACTCCGGCACCCTCACGGTGTGACATGGACCCCGTTTTGGTTGACGGTTCAGGTCGCTCGGGTTGTTGGTTGCGGTGAAGGTGCCGGAATACATCACCGCTGCGTATCCCACAGTCGGACCCGGACTTCGCCCGGCTCTACCCGCGCCGCAACGACGCCGAGTCCGAAGGTTCAAGGGAGTCGGCCCGTTTCGTGCGCCCAGCGCTCCACCTCGTGCCAAGACCAGACGAAACCGATCTGTAGCTGCCGGACCGGGCTCGGGAAGTACGCGTGCCAACGTCTCCAATCGTGAACGACACTCGTCCCGACGCCGAACCTCCCCGCGATTTCCGCGACGCCGACGAGATCGTCCGCTCGGTATCGGTCAACCACAACAAGAGGAAATGCACTGCCTGTGACGCCACTAGGTTGCACACGATACGCAACGAGCGCAGCCTGGAACTCGGGATCTTGTAGCCGCTTGCGCAAGGTCCGTTCGGTAACACCGCCCTCTTGGCCGCCTCCCGCTGCGAA
Source organism: uncultured Iamiaceae bacterium (assembly GCA_963778895.1). GTDB lineage: Bacteria > Actinomycetota > Acidimicrobiia > Acidimicrobiales > Acidimicrobilacustridaceae > CAVZVZ01. The sequence goes on along the minus strand of CAVZVZ010000005.1, from coordinate 2,278,806 downwards.
CATCCGGCCGCCAACGCAGCAAGCAGAATCGGGTCCACGTCTCGTTTGGTCATCGACGATCCTTCCCTGTCGAAACCTCAGCCATCTGGGTCGGCAATTGGTAAAGGTGCAACAGTGAATAGCCGACTCACTAAAAGATATCACCAGTCGCAACCGTCGCAGACCACAAGCTGAGGCCGGGCCGCTCCTCGAGGCGGACGGATCGAGGCCAGTGGCCTCCTTCGTTATGTAGCCCCCGACCTCAGAGATCTTCGGTGACGAACTGCAGCGCAAGACCGTTGGCATAGAGCTGCGTAGCTACCGGTCCGATGATCCGCTCGGGAAGATAGGCGGCGCCGCCGGCCAGGTGGCCACCTCCCTCGACGCGGTAGAGCACAACCCTCGGTCGACCACCTGAGGGCCACGTCATCTTGGTGACCGGAAGACCGCCGGCTGCGCCAACCTGCTCGACGACCGGGATCGGCGCAGCCTGATCGACCGCGGCCCAGTCGGCGGCGATCGGCCCGACCGCCACCGCTATACCGCGCCGGCCCCCGTCCGCGTGGCGCGCGGCGGTCAACTCGAGCCGGCGACTCGGTTGGCCGACGTGCATCAGGAGCGACAACCGCCGAGGGGGATGGGCACAAGTACCCCGCCGGAAAGACGGACTCCTGCCCCTCGATGTATGGGTCAGTGTTCCTCATACTCGGACCAGTCGCTCGGTCTCGAGTGGTGCGATCCAACAACGAGGAGAAGTCATGAGCCACCTGATTCGTCTGATCCGCAATGCCTTGCTAGTCGCCGGCCCGGTTGCCTTCCTGGTCATCGAAGCTGCACCCAGGCTCCGGATGTAAGCGAGCGTGCCAAAAGCTTGAGTTGGAAACGTCGTGCGGGGCGAGGCAAACAGGGCGGGTTGGGCCAACGCCAACCCGCCCTTCGTCGGCAGAGGAGAAACGATGCACGCTTGGAGCCGAACCTTGAAGAATCGACCGCTCGTGATGGGAATGGTTCGCGTCATCATTGGCGTCGTGATCGTCGACCAAGCAGCGAAGTCATTGGCGCCGCTGCTCGATCACGGACCGCTCGGTTCGCTGATCCTTCCGCTTCGGAACCCGGCTGCGCTGCTGGGGGTCTTTGGCGGTGGACCAGTGGTTCTCACCGCACTGGGGTTGGGCATGGTCGGGTTGTTCTGCGGCAGCGTGACCCTCGGACCGCGTTGCGAGGCAACATTCCGACATGGGTGCCCGGGTTACTGATCGGCGGCGCATGCGGGAACATTCTCGACCGGGTTGTGCTGGGTTCGGTCCGCGACTTCATCGAGACTCCGTGGGTCATCCTGAATCTCGCTGACGTTCGCGCTCGCCATGGGCGTTATCGCTTTCGTGTACTTTCGACTGGTCGCGAGCGCGGCGAACATGTTGGCGATCCTCAACCGATCGGTGGTATCCACGCCAATGCCTCCGATCAGGTCAACGTTCCCTGAGAAGCTGCGGCGTGGCTCGCACGTCCGCGTGATCGCTCCCTCCCAGTCGCTGTCGATCGTTGGGGACGACGTGCGCCGGACGGCGGATGGTCGCCTTGATGCGCTCGGACTTCGGGTCAGCTTCGGCGAGCACGTCGAGGAGATCGACGAGTTTTTGTCGTGTCCGGCGGAGCACCGGGTGGCCGACCTGCACGCGGCGTTCACTGATCGAAGCGTTGACGGCGATTCTGACGGTCATCGGTGGTTGCAACTCGCATGAGATGCTCCCGTTGATCGACTGGGATCTCGTTGCCTCCAACCCGAAGATCCTGTGCGGCTACTCCGACATCACGGCCCTGCAGCCGCGATCCTGCACCGGACTGGACTTGTGACGTACTCGGGCCCCCACTACTCGACTTTCGGGATGAAACAGCACTTCGAGCAGACGCTTGACTGGTTCCAATCCTGCCTGTTTGCGACCAGCCCCCTCGCCATCCGCCCGGCGCAGACCTGGAGCGACGATCCCTGGTTCCTCGACCAGGACACCCGACACATCGAGGCGAACGCGGGCTGGTCGATGATCGAACCTGGCCGGGCCCGTGGCCGACTCGTTGGCGGCAACCTTTCCACGATGAGCCTGCTCTTCGGCACGGGGATGCTGCCCGACTTGGCGGGAACGATTCTTTGGCTCGAAGATGACCTCGAGTCGGCGCCTCGGACCTTTCGGCGCCATTTCATCTCCCTCACCCAACAGTCAGAGTTCGGTGATGTGCAAGGACTCATGATCGGCCGCTTTCAGCGAGCCTCCACGATGACCGAGGACCTAATGTGCTCGGTCGTCCGGTCCGCTGGGCTCTCCGGCGTTCCGGTGCTCGCCAACATCGACGTAGGCCACACCGAACCGGTCGCAACTTTCCCCGTGGGTGGCGAGGCGGAGCTGGTGGTGGACGGTGCGGCGAGTTCACTCGTGATAACCGCGCACTGATTCTCCCCGCTTGCGGCGGCGATCGCGCTCCAGGCCATCGGCGTTGAGCTGACGAACGAGGTTCGACCTCGCCAAGCCGACTCTCCGAGATGAACCCGAGGCTGCAGGGTCGCAGCGGAGACCGGGCCGGCTCACGGTCACACGGCGAGGCTCGATGGGGGTGTCTCTCGTTGTCGGGCAGGCCAACGTGGAGATTCATTCATCGGGGCGCACGTGAGAACGATGATGGTTCCGCGCCCGGGTGCAGATTCGATCGTTGTCGTGCCGCCGAGTTCGGTGATGCGTCCGAGTATCGAGTGGGCGACCCCGAAGCCCTCGTGCCGGATGTTGGGGTCGAATCCGGCGCCGGCGTCGGCAACGGTGGCTTCGATTGAACCTCCGGTCGATCTGATGTGGACCGATGCGCGAGCCACCCCGGCGTGTTTCACCACGTTCATCAGGGCCTCGCGGATGGCCTCCGTTAGGCCCTGACAGTTGGGGGTGGTGAGGCCCCTGAGCTCAGTAGCAACGTCTAATTCGACGTGGAGACCCCGACGCTTGGACTCCGCGAGCAAGTCATTGGCAAGTTGTTGGAGAGGAGCGGCGGGCAGCGCACCGCCACCCGCGATCAACTCCTCCAGGCGTGCGATATCGAAGTCGACCCGCTCGAGGAGGACCCGATCTTCGATGCCCCACTGTCCAGCGATGATCTCGAGGGTCTGCAACACGGAGTCATGCACGATCCGGTACTGCCGGTGCCGCTCACGATTACTTGCCAGCTCGCCGGCGCTTCTGCGGCTCCGCTCGTGAAACACATCGCGACGGACTGCCTGACTGCGGAGATCTCCGACAACGGAGCGGGCCACGAGGCCCGATGACGTCACCATGGTGTCTCCCAGCAGCACGCTGACGCCTCCCGGTCCGGGCACGAACCGCCGGAAGGCCCCGACGGCGCTGGCGCCGATCAGCACTGCGACATGGGGCCGAAGCACATCGGCGGACTCGATCTCGGATGCCGCGGCGGCGCCCAGGAATCCCAGATATCCAAGTCCAAGACGAGCCCGGGTTTGGTCAGCTGGGCGACCGGCCGACACGGCGTCGGCCAGCAGGGCGAACACGCCGGTCGGGACCTCTGTGATCCCAACCACCCGATCCGCCGCGGTTCGGTTGCGCCACGTTCGCCTCGATGCCCAGATGGCGTGACCGAGCACTGAAGCGCACGCCACCGCAGCCAGCCTCGGGCGCCGATATTGCGAAAACAGCGTCCGCGCATCCAGGGCCACCGAAGCGAGCAGACCGGCACGGGCCACGATGACGGTCCTCGCCAGTGCCCACTCGACCTGTTTCGCCGCGCCGCCGGGCACGGTGGCGCGGCCGTTGCTCACAACGGCACCCGGATCGCGATGCGTGCGCCGCTTTGGCGCGCAACCCGCACCTGCGCCGACCCCACGACCCTCTCCACCCGCTGGGACAATCGCAAGGCCAGTTCATCCCCCTCCACATCTCGCTCGACGCCATGTGAGCGCAGCAGCACCTCGACATCATCGTCGCCGGTCACGATTCGAAGGACGCAACGCCGCTCGGTCGCATGCGCAGACAACCACCCCAGAGCGTCGATCGCGGCATCGCGTATCGCCAGTGAACTTGCCGGCGACACGCCTTGTCTCAAGTCGGTCGTCACCTCACAACGGAGCCCAACATCTGACGCCGCCAACGCCAGCTCGGCGGCAACGCCTTGCATCAGGTCAGCACCTTCTCGCACCGGCCCCTCGGGCGCGACCTGCGTCGACGCAGTCAGGTCCGAACCGTGGGCAAGAAGGGACTGACGGAGACGCACCGCCTCACGGCGAGCCGCGGCGCGGGCCCGCTCAGGGTCAACCGACCACAGGTCACGGATCTCACGCATGACGTCGAGCGATCGCCCGTGCAAATCGCCCATCGCCTCCGTACGTGTCCGTTCAACCTCGGCTCGTACAGCCGCCGTGAGTGCTTCTCGCTGGGCGATCTCGACCGCGCGGTGACCCCGTCGCAGGTTCGTCGCGAACGCGTGCCCAGCGGCAAAGAAGCCGACAAACTGCATGCCGTTGGCAGCTGCACGACCGAACCCCGACCAGCCCGTTCGGTGCGTCACCGCGCCAACGTACCCGACCGTGGACCCCCCAACCATGGCGAGTCCGACAACCCGATCGTCCAGGGCAAACGGGACCAGCGCCGAGCGCCAGAGCATCGATTGGAAAGCCCAATCGACAAGGCCACCGAATTGCTCATCCGGATCCGCCGCGTTCGTTACCGCCAAGAGGGCGGCCGTCCCAACCAACTCGCTGACCACGGCGCCACGCCGATCACTTCGTGCCGGCCGTCCCGACCGTGCACGCCACTGTGCCCACGCCTGACCAGCCAGGGTGATCCCGAGTGCTCCCATCGCCAGCCTCGGGCGCTGGTAGTTACGCCGCTCCCAGGCGACGGTGACCAGTCCGATCCCCGCCCAAATCGTCTGGATGTTGACCAGCCTGCGCTGGTAGTCGCTCGTGTGATCGCCGTCGCCGCCTCCGCCCCAAACGGCGCCCTCCGCGTCGTTGCGTTCAGCGCCCATCACCCGATCTTGCCGCACGCGCCGGTCTGCCTCACTCTCACGCGTCACGCCACCCCCCAACGGACCGTCGGCGGGCACCCACCGGGTCAAGTGAGAAAGCGTCTGGGGCAGATCGCGAACCGTCTACCGATATATCTGCGAGCATGCACAGGTGAATCCCGCAGCGGGCGCCCTCGAAGCCGACTCCACCAATGTGTTGGGGGTCGCGTGATGATCCGGGTCGCGGTCGTTGACGATCACCCCGTCTTCCGGCACGGCATCGCCCAGGTCATCGAATCGGAGGACTCCTTTGAACTCGTCGCCGTGGTCGCCGCGGTCGAAGACCTGACCTTCGAGCCCCCCATCGAGGTTGTTGTGCTCGACCTCGGACTCCCTGGCCTCTCCGGTTCCGAGGCGGTGAGCCACGTACGACAGCACGGCGCGAAAGTCCTCGTCGTGTCCGCCGACGGGGAACGCCGTCAAGTCGTCGACGCCATCGGGGCGGGCGCCGCTGGCTATCTCACCAAGTCCTCCGAGCCCAACGAGATCACTGAGGCAACCAAGATCGTCGGCGACGGAGGTACCTACGTGTCGCCGACCCTGGCCTCCTACCTCATCGCCACGGACCGCGAGCGCAGCGAAGGGGCCCTAAACCTGACGGCCCGCGAAAAGCAGATTCTCGCGCTCGTCGCCGCGGGTGAACGTGACACCGACATCGCCCAGGAGCTCTTCATCTCCATTCGGACCGTGCGATCACATTTGGATCGGATCCGCGACAAGACCGGCTACCGCCGTCGCCCTGACCTCACCCGCCTCGCGATCCAAGAAGGCCTCATGGGTGACGCCTGACACCCGGACCGCTAAGCGACCCCGCTCCAAAGGTTCGCTGGAGCTCATCAATCAGACTGCCCAACGCAGTCCACGCCGGCCCACTGGCGACCGATCGAACGGTGACCGTCACTCGCTCATCGCCCGGCTCCCCATCCGCTACGACAGTCAGATCTGGTACCTCGGGATCCTCAACCGGTCGCAAACCCACCCGTCGAACGGCACGCTCCAGGCCAACCCGAAGCAAGGGGACATCCGACCCGATCGACACGGTGCACACAGATGGCAGGCGCAGAGGCACCACCGCAGCCTCGACCTTTCGGCAGCCCAGCGAAACGTCACAACTACCTCTTTTTGATCGAATATCGCATCGCTGGGCCCCAACCGTCGCAGCTCAGGCCGGAGCGGCCACCAACCGACGAAATCGAAACCGACAAAGCGAGAAGGTACAGCCCACCCCCGGGCGTCGTCCTCTGCACAGATCACCCGTTGGCCGGATCCGAAACGTCGGATCCGCGCCGCGTCAACCGAGACGCTGCGTTGCGTTGGACGGCGGCGCGAGCCGGCGGTTCGCTAGACGCGTCTGGCCGGTGGCGGAGATCGCGACGGCTCGCCGCGCTCGGACTGAGTGGCAAGACACATCGTGGGCTGCCAGCTATCGCCGAGCGACTGACCCGACGATGGGGGCGGCTCCGCCGACATTCCGGTGAGGGGTAGTTCTACCGACAGGGAATGGGGCACCTCGGCCTCTGGGCCCCGCGCCGACCGAAGCGCACACTCCTCTACAACAAGTCGGGTCGAATCGCCGGCCGGCTGGAATCCGAGGAGGAACCCATGACCAAGCATCGAAACCTTGCAGCCCTGGCCGTCGCGGTCGCCATAATGCTGGGCGTCGTTGCCTCCGGCTCGTCATCGGCGTCGGCGGACGTCCTCGGCGGCGACAGCGGCTACCACGGCGTTACCGCCACGTGCAACCCGGTCGCTCACACGATCACGGTCAACAGCGTCTGGGCGTCAGGTGCGTTCAACGGCGAGCGTGTGGCAGCCAGGTTGTGGGTCGCACGCCAGGGCACCACGATCTGGTACCAGATGACGAACTGGGTTTACGGGACCGTCAACCCCAACACCCCAACCATCGGTGCCACGGGTGAGTACTTCGTCATAGCCAATCAGACGACGAACCTCATCTCGAACTTCACAATCAACGCACCCGCAAGCACCTGGGTCGTGGGCGCGGAGTTCCTCTGGTACAACGGATCGTCGTGGGGGAACTACTCCTTCTCCCAAGGCAGCGGCTACTTCCAGCTGTACCCACAGAATGTCGTCAACCAGCCGCAACCGGGCATGTCCAGCGGCTACTGCACCACCTGATTCATCTCCACCCCGAGCCCAGCGGGGCACCGGCAACCAGCCGGTGCCCCGCTTCTCTTCGAGCGAGCGGCGGCAACGCCGAGGGCAAAGTCGAAGAGGTGATCGACAGGATCCAGACATGGTCAACCGCAGAAGCGTCAGCCAACGAAGTTTGTAGGTGTGGGTGCCGAATATTCGTCCGTGTGTGCTGACCTGCGGTCCTGCCGAAGACGACGGAGCGATTGACCACCATCGAATACGAAACCATCATGACCACCCCCGCCACCCAGGCGACCTAACCCCAAACGCAACCTGTCACAGATCACGCGGCAGTCCCGTTTTCGGTGCGGCCTCTGATGTGTTGCCGGACCGGTTCAGTCGGCGGCGGCCACGCCGATCATGGCTCGCCCGAAACGATGTGGTCGAATGTGTGACGAGGGCGAACGTCACGGAAATAGACAGTCTCGGCCGCGTCCCAACGCACCTCCCATTCCAACGCGTCATGGCGCTCGCGCCGGCGCCGCAAACGCTCGACCACGCCAGACTCGACGAGGATCGTAACGTCGACCAGGTCAGCGAGCTCAGGTCGAGCAGAGTAAACACCTTCGACAACGACGATCGACTCCGGCGAGAGTTTCAGTGTTTCTCCCAGCCCACCCCCTGACGCCCAGTCGTACACGCGGAACCGTGCCGCGCAGCCAGCGCGTAGCGGCACAAGGGCTTCTGCTCGGAGCCGCTCCCAGTCGAAGTAGCGCTCCACGCCCTCCGTCGGTGTCAAGGCACGCCGCTCGGCGTCGGCGATGTCTCGGTAGAAGTCGTCCATGTGGACAACCACTGCCGGCAAGCCTGCGACAAACCGAGCCGCAACCGTCGACTTGCCAGCAGCGCTAAATCCGTCAACCGCGACCACGATCGGCCGACGACGCGATAACAGTCCCTCCACCGACCTGACGACATCCTCTACCAAACACTCCATTAGCCGCACAACCACGAACCACTCGCCACCAGATGAACACTAACCGCAGCATGCGGACGACGAGGGACTGTGACGCGGACCCCGGTGACGCGTTGACACTTGCTCGAGCCTGACGGCTTGGGATGATGGTCGCTCATGAACCTCGGGAGAGGACGATGAGCGAGAAGCGCAAGTATCGGAGCTTCACCCCGGAGCAGAAGGTGGAGATCATGTTGGCTGGCCTGCGCGGGGATCGCACGGTGCCCGACATCTGTCGGGAACACGAGATCGCCGAAGCCCTCTACTACCAGGCGGCGTTGGCCACGCCCCGCGACAAGGGTCAAAGTGCCGACGCGGCCGCGTTGAAGGAAGCCCGCAAACTGTGGGTGCCGATTACTCATCCGGTGTGTTGACCTGGGTCTTCGTGCTCGATAGATCGGTGTGATCTGAGCGCTGGGATGATCGGTTGGTGGCCCGCTTCTACCGTGTTGTCCGCCTCGTGATCGACTTGTTGGTCCTGCGCGGCCGTAGTGATCGTTCCAAGGATGTCGAGATCCTCGTGTTGCGCCATCAACTCGCGGTCTTGCACCGTCAGATGCCGCGACCGCGTTTCGAACCCACCGATCGTGCGCTGCTGACCGCCTTGTCGCGCGTTGTTCGTCGGGGCTGGTGGTCAATCTTCGTCGTCAAGCCGGACACGCTTCTGCGCTGGCATCGACGGCTCGTCGCCAACCACTGGACCTACCCGCACCGGCCCGGCCGACCTTCGACCGTGGTCGAGACCCGCAACCTGATCATCCGCCTCGCCCGGGAGAACCCGACGTGGGGCTATCGCCGTATCCACGGCGAACTGGCTCGCCTCGGTATCACGATCGCCGCGTCCACCGTGTGGACGATACCGTGACGCGCTCGACGTCCCCGACGATGAGCGGCCGACGCGCGAAGAAGTCTGGAGACGCTATCGGGCCTCGACCGCGCACGGCCTGACGATGTGGCTCGTGACTGCGGCATCGGACAAGTGGCAACGACCGGACATCTCGCTCACGCTGGCGCGGAGGTATGCCGCAGCTTTCGTGGATCTCAAAGGCGCAGCCGCGATCGACGAACTGACGAGCTGACGAACGACTCGGCTACCACCCATGCTCCGTGCGCTTTGCCGCCTACCTACTTTGTCTATGCCGCGCCCAGTGATGTCCCCGGTGATGTCTGTGCGGACAATCGGAAATATCAAGCCGCGAGGTTGGCCGGTGGAAACGCCGGTGGGCTGGTCGAGAGGGACTGTCGTCACTCGATCGGCTCGTCGCCCAGCACCGTCGTCCGGAACATATCACGCGGTGAGTCCGCGTCGTACCTAGCAGCGCGGTGGAGAACGCCCCGGTTGTCCCAGATCACGGTGTCGCCGACCGTCCATTGGTGGCGGTAGACGCGCTTCGGAATGGTCGACCGATCGAGCAGGTCCGCAAGGAGGTCCCGGCCCTCCTCGAGCTCCATGCCGATGACGTGGTCGGTGGAGGCGCCCAGCACCAGGCTGCGACGTCCATCCCGGTGGGTCCACACGAGGGGATGCTCCGAAGTCTTGCGCATCCGCCACGCTTCGACGAGCTTCTCGTTCGGGTCAGGGAACGCCAGGCGTTGCGACGCTTCGAGGGAGTGGACCACGCGCAGGCCGGTGAACCGGTCCTTCTCAGCGGCGGTGAGGTCGTCGTAGGCCGCATACGTGCTGGCGAACTCCGTCTCCCCGCCGGTCTCCGCGACCGCCTTGGCCGACAGCACCGTCGCCATCTGCGGGCACTCATCGCCTGCCGGCGTGCAGCCATCGATGTGCCAGAAGAACGTTCCCTTGAGGTACGGAGCGCTGGCGTTCTTCGAGCGGTCGAGCGTGACGCGCATCACGCCGGGGATCGGGTCGTCGGCTGCGGCGTAGTCGATCTCGCCCAGCTTCTTGCAGAACTCGACCTGCGCCTCAGGCTCGAGGTGCAGGTTGCGGAACACCAATACGCCGTGGCGCCCCAGTGCGTCGAGGACTATCCCGGCGAACTGGGAATCGCCGGCGAGTCGGTCGGCGTCTGCGTCCAGCACCTCACCGCCCACCGTGCCGGTGAGCGGTGCGACGGTCAACGAGGTCTGGCTCACTTCGGGCCTGCTCCTTCGGCGCCGGCCTTGATGTCGTCCCACTTGACAGGTGGGGGGCCGGCCGTCGTACCCCCGTCAACGGGGATCAACGTTCCGGTGACCTGGGCGGCGCGTTCGCTCGCGAGGTAGACGGCAGTGTTGGCGACGTCGCGGGTGTCGCCGCTGCGGTGCAGCGGCTGGAGTCGTCGAGCCACCGCTCCGGTGTCGTACAACGAGGCGTTGATCGCAGTGGGGATGTTCCCGGGAGCGATGACGTTGACCCGGACGCCGAGCTCGCCTACCTCGATGGCGGCGGAACGGCTGAAGTGGATGACCGCGGCCTTGGCGGCGCGGTAGGTGCTGAAGCCGGGGCCGGGGGTGATGCCGGCGATCGAGGTGATGTTGATGATCGACCCGCCTGGGCTCATCGCGCGGGCGGCGCGCTGGGTCCCCACCATGACGCCGTACAGGTCGACTGCGATGACGCGGTCGAAGTCTCTGAGGTCGTCTTGCATCAACCGGCGAGACGAACCGGAGATCCCGGCGTTGTTCACCATCACGTGTAGGGCACCGAAGCGCACCTGCGCGTGGTCGATCGCCGCCTGCACGCTGTCCGCCTCGGAGACGTCGGTGTGCACGAACGAGGCGGCCTCGCCGAGCCCGTCCGCCACCTCGGACGCGGCCTCGTCATCGATGTCGGCGATCACGACTCGAGCACCTTCTTCGACGAACAGCTCGGCGATCGCCCGGCCGATCCCGTTCGCGCCCCCGGTGACGACCGCGACCTTGCCCTCGAGCTCGTTGCTCATGTGTCCCCGCTGTTCATCGAGTGAGTACACCAGCGTGACCGGCATCGCGCTAGGGGATGCTCACGGGGAGGGTCTCCCAGCCACGGACCGTGGACGTGGGCGACAGCTCGGCCCGACTCATGTCGACGGTCCACTCCGGGAAGCGCTTGAGGACCTCCTCGAGCGCGATGCGGCCCTCGAGGCGGGCCAGTGCGGCGCCAAGGCAGTAGTGCAGGCCGAAGCCGAAGGCGATGTGGCCGCGCACCTCGCGGTTGACGTCGAACTGGTCTGGGTTCGTCGAACTTGCGCTCGTCGCGGTTGGCCGAGCCCATCAGCAGCAGCATCGCACTCCCCTCGGGCACGGTGCGGCCGTAGTACTCGACGTCCTTCGTGACGTAGCGGGCCGCGTGGGGCGCCGGCGGCTCGAAGCGGAGGAGCTCCTCGATGGCGTTCGGGATGAGGCTCGGATCCTCCACGAGCTTGCGGCGCTCGTCGGGGAAGTCCGCCAGTACCTTGCCGGCCCAGCCGATGAGGCGGGTCGTCGTCTCGTTGCCCGCACCGGCCACGACCGTGACGTAGGTGAGGACCTCCTCGCGGGTGAGGCGGCGCGTCTCGCCGTTCTCGTCCTCGAACTCCGCGGTGAGCAGCGCGGTCATGAGGTCGTCGGACGGGTGCTCAGCCCGCCAATCGATGTACTCGGTGAACATCTCGATGCCGATGTCGAGCTGCGTCGTCGCCCACGTGCATCTTCTCGCCCGCACGGACCCGGATGTTGGCGTCGGCACGGTCGCGGATGGCCGCCTGGTCCTCCTCGGGGATCCCGAGGAGCATGCCGATCACGCGCATCGGCATGAACTTGCCGAGGTGGGTGATGAAGTCGAGCTCGCCCGTGCCGACGTGCGGATCGAGGGCCTCCGCGCACAGGTCACGGATCTGCGGTTCGAGCGCAGTCATGCGCCTCGGGGTGAACACGCGGGAGAGGAGTCCGCGGTGCAGGTCGTGGATGGGCGGATCCTCGAAGAGGACGATGCCAGTCGGGAACTCGATGTTCGCCTGGATGAGCTCGAGGATCGGGCTGCGCGCCGAGGAGAAGGTCCCCCAGTTCACGAGGGCGCGCTCGACGTCCTCGTGGCGGCTCAGCGCGTAGAAGTCGTGCTGCTCGTCGTAGTAGAGCGGCGCCTCATCGCGAAGCCGCTTCCAGTGCGGGTACGGGTCGGCGTTGATCACCACGTCGTAGGGGTCGTACCGGGGCTCCACGGCGGCAGGCATGCCCGGATCATGGGCAGAAATGCACACGGCGTCAAGAACATGCTGCTGTTGTCCTCAGCTCCAACACCCAATTTCATGAGGTCATCTCGGCGATCCGGGTTGTGCAGATTGACATTTTCGTTAGAAAGTCGCAGCATCATCGCGTGCCCGCCACCGCGGCGAACGAGGTCATCGCCGACCCCGACCCGCAGGAAGCCGTTCGCCGACAGCCCGGTGATCGGACCGCGGGGGCTCCGAACCCACCAACGCGTCCTCGACGCCGCTCTCGAGGCGTTCGGCGAGTCTGGCTACGACCGCACGACGCTCGACCGCATCGCCGAGCTGGCCGGCTGCTCGCGGGTCACGATCTACCAGTACGCCTCGGGCAAGGACGAGCTGTTCCGCCGGCTCGCCACGCAGGCGGCGGCCCAGATGTGGGCGGCGTTCGAAGCACTCGAGGACGTCACGCCCGACGCGAGCGGCCATGCCTCGCTTGCTGGCGTGCATCTCGCGTCTCGCCGACATCGAGGCTCGCTACGAGCCGATCATCCGGGCGTTCGAGGCCGCGGCCGAGACCGACCTGTCCCTGGCGGGCGGAGCGGCCTCCATCACCCAGCCGCGCGGTCGGCGTCTTCGAGGCCCGGCTCGTCGCGACCGATCTTCCCCCGCGGCTGCTCGACCCGACCGTCGAGCTCCTCAACACCGGGGTGATCAGCGCGCTCAGCCGCATGTCGATCCTGCGGGCCGCCGCGCCCGAGCACTACGACCGGGAACGGGTCGACGCCGCCCTCGCCGATGTCGTGCACCGAGCGCTGTTCGGCCCGCTGCCCGGCGTGAACGTCCAACCCCGCCGCGAGCAGCCCACCGGCACCGGTGCTGCGCCTCAGCCCCGAGGCCCAGACGATCTTCGACCGGGCTCGCGAGCTCGAAGCCGACGCGGCCCGCCCGGGCAAGCGAGCGCTCGGATCCATCCTCGCGGTGGCGAACGAGCCTGATCGCCGATCGGGGCTATCGGGGGCTTCGGATCGACGACGTCGTCCGAGCCGCCGAGGTGTCGCGCGGCTCCTTCTACACGTACTTCGACGACATCGACGACTTCGTGCGAGTGATCGGCGTGCGAGCGATCCAAGACGTGTCCGAGGTCGTACGCGATCTCCCGGAGGTGCCGACCCGATCGGCGTTGCGGCGCTGGCTGCGTCGCTACGCGGAGGTGAACCTCACGAGCGGCCCACTGGTGCGCGTGTGGATCGAAGCCATCGAGGGACCACTGCGCCAGGACCGTGCCGCCGTCACCGACTGGGGACGCCGACAGGATGGCGACGATGCTCGCGTCGGGTGGGCTCGGCGACGTCGACATCGAGGCCGAGATCCTGATGGCCGTCGTCGAGGTCTTCGGCTCGAGGACACGCACGAAGGCAGAGCTCGACGCCTGCCTCCTGTTGATCGAGCGCGGGTTCGTGGGGCCGGAGCACCCGACCACGGAACGACAGAGCGGAAGGTAGACCGAGCTGATGGCGAGCAAAGAGCTCCAGAAGTTGGTCGAGGGCATTCGGGCCGCCGGTTCGTTCGACGGCGACCTGATGGCCCTGCGGAAGATGACGAGCCGAGCGCCGGCGTACCCCAAGCCCGACGACATCACCTGGGAGCCGGTCGACGCCGCGGGCGTCCCAGCGGAATGGGTCATCCCCGACGACTGCGTCGCCGGACGGGCGATCGTCTACTTCCACGGCGGCGGCTACGCGACGGGCACCCTCGACTCGGCTCGCCCCCTGTTCTCCCACCTCGCCCGGGCCACGCGCGCCCGGCTGCTCGCCGTGGACTACCGGCTGGCGCCGGAGCATCCGTTCCCGGCCGCAGTCGACGATGCCGTCACGGCGTATCGCTTCGCGGTCTCGGCCGGTCACGGACCCGAGGCGATGGCCCTCTGTGGCGACTCCTCAGGGGGCGGGCTGGCGCTCTCCACCCTCGTCGCGCTTCGCGACCTCGGCGATCCGATGCCGGGGACCGCCGTCTGCGTCAGCCCCTGGACCGACCTGACCTTGTCGGGTGCGAGCCTGCAGGCAGAACCGTGACGCTGATCCGATGGTCAGCGCCTCGACCCTCGGCCTCATGGCCGACGCCTACCTCGGTGATGTCGATCGGCAATCGCCGACAGCGTCTCCGCTGTTCGCGGACCTCACGGGGCTCCCGCCGATGTTGCTGCAAGTCGGATCGTCCGAGCTGCTGCTCGACGACACGACGAGGTTCGCCGAGCGAGCCGAAGCGGCCGGCGTCGACGTGACCCTCGAGATCTGGGACGACGTGTTCCACGTCTGGCACTCCTTTGCCGACTTCCTGCCCGAGGCCCGAGATGCGATCGCCAAGATCGGCGCCTACGTCGACCAGCGGCTCGGCGACGCACCAGGAGGAGCTCGATGAACGATCTGCTGACCACTGCCCGGTCACTGCGACCCCTGGTCGAAGGCAGAGGCCGACGCCACCGACCGTGAGCTCACGATCAGCGGCCCGCGCGATCGCGGCGTTCGCCGAGTCTGGCCTCAACCACCTCCAGGTCCCGAAGGAGCTCGGCGGGCTGGAGGCGGACGTCGACACCACGCTCGATGTGTTCGAAGAGATCGCGCACCAGGACGGCTCGATCGGCTGGGTGTTCATGGCGAACGCCAACGCCACCGCGATGTGCTCGATGTTCGATCCCGACGTCGCTCGGGAGATGCTCGAAGGCCGGCCCGACGTTGTCTGCGCCGGCCAGTTCGTGTCGCGGGGCAAGGCGGCAGCGGGCCGACGGGGGCTTCCAGGTCAAGGGGCGGTTCCAGTTCGGCAGCGGGATCGCTCGAGCCACCTGGGTCGGCGGCGGCGCGCTCGTGCGGGACGCCGACGGCAACCCGGAGCGCAACGACGCCGGGATGCCCAAGGTGCTTGGCCTTCGTCGTGCCGAGCGACAGCGTCGAGATCACGGGCAACTGGGACGTGATGGGGCTCCGGGGCACGGGCAGCTTCGACTACTCCATACCAGAGCAGCTGGTCGAAGAGGGACGGAGCTTCTGGCTGTTCGATGACGAGCCGCGCTGCGGCGGAGGCGTGTACCGACTCGGCGTGGTCGGGTTCGCGGGCATCGGCCACTCGGGCTGGGCGCTTGGGGTGGCCCGCCGGGCGCTCGACGAGATCCACGGCATCCTCGCCTCCGGGCGGGCCCGCATCGGTGGCGGGCAGATGCGGGACGACCAGGTCATCCAGCGGGCGTTCAGCCAGCACACGCTCGCGCTGCGCTCGGTCCGCCTTCTCGTGCACGACACGATCGGGAACATCGTGGACCGCCTCGATGCCGGTGACCCCATGACCAAGGCGATGCAGGACGAGCTCGTGAGCGCGGTGACCTACCAGACCGACGTCTGCATGGACGTCGTGCGGTGGGCCTACATGACGTCGGGCAGCTCCGGACTCCGGAACCCGAGTGTGCTGCAGCGCTGCTTCCGCGACATGTGCGTCGGTGCGCAGCACATCTACGTCGATCCCCGATGCCATGACGAGATGGGCAAGGACCTTCTAGGAACGGAGTCAACATGACTGAGTCGCACATCATGACTGAGCCGCACATCGAACGCTTCGGCCCCGACGTCTCGATCGGGTCGCTGGTCGAGGCCCTCGATCGAGACGGCGTCGCGATGGTTGCCGACGCCATCGCGCCCGATCTGCTCGCGGCGCTCAACGCGGACTTCGACGGGCTCATCGCGGGTTCGGAGCCCGGCACGCCGAACCACATCCCCATGTTGATCGACTTCATGGGGCACAAGACGCACCGGATCGACGGCCTCCCGGGCAAGTCGAAGACCTTCGTCGAGCTGCTGCAACACCCGCTGGCGCTCCAGATGGCCGACCACTACCTCCTGCCGTCGTGCCTCCACTACCTGTTGAGCACGGCCCAGCTGATCGAGATCCTGGCGGACGAGTCGGTGCAGCACCTCCACCGCGACGACACGGCCTGGATCCACCCGCCGATGCCGACGGATCGAGACGCGGTGCCGACGGTCGACGTGCCGCAGCTCGAGGTCATCGTCCTCTACGCGCTCTGCGACTTCACCGCCGAGAACGGCGCCACCCGGGTCGTCCCGGGGAGCCACCTCTGGCCCGCGCGCCGCAAGCCGCAGGAGCACGAGGTGGTGGCGGCGGAGATGAAGGCCGGCTCGGCGATCTACTACGTCGGGAAGACCCTCCACGGTGGCGGCCCGAACCAGACGCAGGACCAGCCGCGGCGCGCGCTGTTCCTCGGCTTCTCGCTCGGGTGGCTCCGCACCAAGGAGAACTTCTTCATCAGCACGCCGATCGAGGCCGTCCGCGAGATGCCCCCGCGTGTGCAACAGCTGCTCGGCTACGAGACCCACGGCGGCATCGGTGTCGTCGACGTCGGCTGCCCGAGCGCGCTCCTCAGGACGTAGAACTCCCAAACCATGACGACCACCGCGTTCACCCACACGGAACTCACACCTCGCGTCGGTTCGCTCGTCGAGACCGATCTGCCGACGCTCCTCAGTGGCACGCACGCGGCCGAGCTGCGCGAGCTCCTCGAGGAACGCAGCGTGGTGGCCATCCGCGGGATCGAGATCGACGACGCACAGCAGGTCGCCCTCGCACGCACCTTGGGCGAGGTCGAAGCCAGCGTCGTCGGTGACATCTACAAGGTCACCTTCGACAAGAAGGACAACCCGATCGGCGCCGCGACCAACCGAGCGACGTTCTTCTGGCACATCGACCGGACCGACCTCGACGTCCCGCCGTTCGGCTCGATGCTCAGCGCGAAGGTGCTCACGCCGACCGGGGGGCAGACCGAGTTCGTGAACACCTACGCCGCCTACGACGATCTGCCCGACGACGACAAGGAGCTGCTGGACGACCTGAAGGTCCTCCACTGCCTCGAGACCGCCTTCCTCGACGCGTTTCCGAACCCCTCCGAGAAGCAGCTGGCGGCATGGCAGCACATGCCCGAGAAGATCCATCCGCTCGTCTGGCACCATCGGTCGGGGCGCAACTCGCTCGTCCTGAGCAACAGCGCCACGGCCGTCGTCGGCATGGACGAGGCGGAGAGCCGCGCGCTCCTCGATCGCCTGCTCGCCTGGGCCACGCAACCGCAGTTCGTCTACACGCACGAGTGGGCGATCAACGACCTCGTCATCTGGAACAACACCGGAGCCATGCACCGCGTCCGGGAGTACGACCCGGACTACGGACGCCGGCTCCATCGCACGACGCTGCTCGGCGACGAGCCGTTCGACACCCGCAAGGATCACGATGATCGACAAGCTTGAGATCCAGGAGACGATCAGCCTCTACCACGAGGGTGGCAGCAAGACCGACTGGGACCAGGTGATGGCGACCTTCCTGCCCGACGGCATCTGGGAGGTTCCCGGTCTGCGCATCCTCAGCCAGGGGCATACCGCCATCCGCGAGGCGATGACCGCCCTGATGGAGCCGATCGAGTACCTGGTGCAGATCAACGCTCCCGCCATCATCGCCGTCGATGGAGACTCGGCCTCGGCCCGCTCGCTCATCCGCGAGTGCGCCAAGTTCCGCGGTCAGGCGGGGGTGATCGACGTCGTCGGCCAGTTCAACGACGAGCTGCGACGGACCCCCACCGGGTGGAAGTTCGCCCATCGCACGTTCACGATCCTCGGAACGCACATGTCGGCGGAGACCCCGCGAAGGGATCGGCATGACCGGAGATCACCGGCAAGGCGGCCGTGGTCACGGGCGGCGGCAGCGGCATCGGCATGGGCCTCGCCAAGGAGCTGGCCCGCCAGGGCGCCTCGGTCGCGGTCGCGGACATCCTTCCCGACACCGCCCGCAAGGTCGCCGACGAGATCAACGACGCCGGCGGCACCGCCGTCGCGATCGAGTGCGACGTCTGCGATCGCTCGTCGATCGAGCAGATGAAGACCGAGGCCAACGCCGCGCTCGGGACCATCGAGCTCGTGTTCGCCAACGCAGGGGCCACGTCGTTCGTGCCGGTGACCGAGCTCACCGACAGCGAGCTCGACTGGATGACCGAGGTCAACATGAAGGGCGTCATCTGGACGGCGCTCACCTTCCTCCCCGACATGATCGAGGCGGGCGGCGGCCACATCATCGCCACCGCCTCGATGGCCGGGCTCATCCCGACGCTCGTGCCGGTCCACACCGCGTACGCCGCGGCCAAGATGGGCGTCATCGGCTTCATGCGCAGCATGCAGCTCGAGGTCGAAGAGCACGACGTGGTCTGCACGATCTACTGCCCGGGTGGCGTGCTCAACGGCATGCGGGACAACAACGCGAAGTACCGGCCGGAGCGGTTCGGCGGTCCCAGCGACGAGCAGATGCAGATCCCGCAGGCATCGTTCAAGGACAACCGGCTGCGGTTCTACACCCCCGACGACGTCGCCCCGATCGTGCTGCGGGCCGTGCGCAACAACCGGCCGTTCGTCTTCGATCACTCGGAGCAACGACAGAGCTTCCGCGAGATGTACTCCGACGTCGTCGAGGCCTGCTTCGACGACATCGAGCGGTGGGAGCAGGAGAACGGGATCTCGAGCAGCAACGAAGGAACCTCGACATGCCTGATCAGACCGTCACCGTCGTGCGCGCCAAGGGCGTCCTCGACGTCGACCTCGGCGAGGTGCTCGAGGGCGCGAGCATCGTGATCGAGGGGAACCGCATCACCTCGGTGACCGACGACCCGACGGCGGCCACCGAGGTCGACCAGGTGATCGACCTGCCCGACCTGACGCTGGTCCCGGGCCTCATGGACATGGAGGTCGACCTCGTGCTCGGCGGTCCGGGCGCCGACCTGTCGGATCCGGTGCGGATGGATCCGGTGAAGATGGGCCTGCGAGCGGTCGCCAACGGGCAGCGGACGCTGCGGGCCGGGTTCACGACGGTGCGCAACCTCGGCCTGTTCATCAAGACCGGTGGCTACCTCGTCGACGTCGCCCTCGCCGATGCGATCGCCGCCGGCTGGGTCGAAGGACCGCGGGTCATCCCCGCCGGCCACGCCATCTGCCCGACCGGCGGCCACCTCGATCCGAGCGCGCAGAGCGGCCTGGCTCCGGGCATCATGCGGATGACCGTCGAGGAGGGCATCGCCGACGGGATCGACGAGGTCCGCAAGGCGGTCCGCTACCAGATCACCCACGGCGCCAAGCTCATCAAGTGCTGCGCTTCGGGCGGCGTGATGACTCCGACCGGCCCTCCGGGCGCGCAGCAGTACTCCACCGAGGAGCTCGCCGCCATCGCCGACGAGGCGCACCGACGTGGCCTGCGGGTCGCCATCCACTGCCACGGCGACACGGCCGTCAACGCGGCGATCGACGCCGGCATCGACTGCATCGAGCACGGGATGATGATCGGCGACGACACGATCCAACGGCTGGTCGACACCGGCACCTTCCTCGTCTCGACGTGCGCCCTCACCGAGAACTGGGACATCTCCGACCAGCCGAAGTCCCTCCAGGCCAAGGCGGCCGAGGTCTTTCCCAAGGCCAAGGAGTCCCTGTCGAAGGCGATCGAGGCCGGCGTCAAGGTCGCCCTCGGCACCGATGCCCCGGCCATCTTCCACGGCCGCAACGCCGAGGAGCTCGACGTGCTCGTCAAGCGGGGCATGAGCCCGATCCAGGCCATCCGCGCCGCGACGACGGTCGCCGCCGAGCTCATCGACACCCCCGACCTCGGTCGCATCGCCCCCGAGATGCTCGCCGACATCATCGGCGTCATCGGCGACCCCCTCACCGACATCACCACCTTCCAGACGGTGCCCTTCGTCATGAAGGACGGCAAGGTCGTGAAGCGCCCGGGCCTGGTGACGACATGAACCAGGCAACAGAAGACGTCTGGGAGGTGCTCGCCACCACGCGTGCCATCCGCCGCTTCACCGATGAGCCGGTCGACGAGGTGACGCTCCGTCGGTGTCTCGAGGCCGCGACGTGGGCGCCGAGCGGCGGGAACGTGCAGCACTGGCGCTTCATCGTCCTCGACTCGCCCGAGATGCGAGCCGTGGTGCAGCAAGCCGCCGACGCGGCGCTGAAGGTCATCGAGCCCATCTACGGCATGAGCCGACCCGCCGCGGACGACACCTCCCGCAACGCCCGCCGCAACCGTGCCACCTACGAGCTGCACGACCTCGCCGGACAGCGGACGTCGGTGCTGTTCGTCGCGTACCACAACGAGTTCTCCTCCGACTTCCTGCAGGGTGCATCCATCTTCCCCGCGGTGCAGAACTTCTACCTCGCCGCCAGAGCTCAAGGTCTGGGCGCCTGCCCGACCAGTTGGGCGGCCTACGACGGCGAGCAGCTGCTGCGCCAGGCGATCGGGATCCCCGACGGATGGGTGCTCGCGGGCCACATCGTCGTCGGCTGGCCTCGAGGGCACCACGGCCCGGTGCGGCGGCGGCCGGTGAGCGACGTCGTGTTCCACAACGGCTGGGATCCCGATCACGCCGACATCATCTACGGCGCTGGCGCCCGTCCGGAGCCGAAGAGCTGAGCCAAACTGCCGACAAGGGCACTGTTGCGTTGTTCGATCACAGACCGCGATCAAGCACCGAAGCGCGTGCTGAGCGGTCAGATCATTCGGTTCAGTTCATAGAACGCGCCCGCGACCTGCAGACGGGGTTCCGCTTCGCGGCCGAGTTCGTAGTGGCCGCGACGCAGGTTCTGCATGAACGCGTGCCCTGAGATGACCACGCTGGCGGTGCGGTCGGTTTGCAGTCCGCGCATCGGTCGCAGTCGCGCCTTGAGTCGGCCGTGGTCGCATTCGACCCGGTTGTTGGCGTACTGGCCGGTGTTATGAAACGCGCCGGGGAGCAGTCTCTCGATGACGTGCGCCAGGGCGGGGGCCAGGTCGGTCACGACCTCGTCGGGCTCACCATGGGCAGCCAACGCGGTGGTGAAGAACCGTCGTGCCGCGGCGATGTCGCGTTTGGGAGAGACGTACACGTCGATGACCTGGCCGTG
The DNA here is from genome assembly GCA_963778895.1 of uncultured Iamiaceae bacterium. Classification (GTDB taxonomy): domain Bacteria; phylum Actinomycetota; class Acidimicrobiia; order Acidimicrobiales; family Acidimicrobilacustridaceae; genus CAVZVZ01. The sequence goes on along the minus strand of CAVZVZ010000005.1, from coordinate 2,257,573 downwards.
CTGGTCGACGGCCCGGTACACGTACCGCCAGGTCCCGGCGACCTTCACGTAGGTCTCGTCGACGAACCAGCGGCCACCGACCGCGTGGCGGCACGGTCGGGCCGCGTCGACCAGCAGCGGGGTGAAGCGTTGCACCCACCGGTACAAGGTGACGTGATCAACCTCGATGCCGCGCTCTGCGAGGAGCTCCTCGAGATCGCGGTACGACAAGCCCGAACCGCAGATACCAGCGCACCGCCAACAGAATCACCTCGGGCGGGAACCGAAACCCCGCGAACGCCGGTGACCCGAGCTGGACTGGCGGGCAGAACCGGTGGCGCTTCATCCGAACAGCCTCACCGTTACAACCGCGCTCGCCTAATGCAACGGTGCCTGTAGGAGGGAGGTAGGCAGGTGAGGAGGACGACGCCGGGGGGTCGAACGACGAAGCGTCCTCGAGCGGCATCCCACAGGACTGGGTTCGATGAGTTTCCGGCACCGAAAGGTTCCGCTTGATGCGCTGGCGGGCGATTGTTCGCAGCACGGCGTGTGAGGCGGATCGAGAGCTACTGGTCCACCACCACGACGTCGACGTTGACCGGGCGGGTGACGAGATAGCTGAAGACCCCGATGACGGGCACGAAGACGATGAACAGGAACCAGAGTGCCTTGGCGAAGCCGTGGTGGTCGCGACGCGCAAAGTTGTCGATGAAGCACCAGATCACGATGAATATCCACAGCACGAAGAGCGCGAACATCAGCAGGGACCAAAAGATCCCGAGCAGCGGGAAGTCGTAGGCGAACATGCATCCTCCTCAGTTACGGCCAGCCGTCGGCTGGACTGGTCACGCTTTGTAACCGTAGGGCCAGCGTCCTCCCGCTCGGCGTTTCCGGCACCGACAGGCCACGGGATGACGACGACATCTCATCTCGACACCTGACGCCCGCGCACACGATCGGCCAACGCAACAGTCCCAGATGCTGCGGGTCTTCCTCGCGGACCACGAGCAATCGCCACGTGTCGGGGCCGCCCCTCTGGCCGCCGCTACGTCAGTTGCCGAGGTAGTGGTGAGCGACCAGCTCGATCCAGGTGATGCTCGAAGGAGGTCCGGTGATGCCACCCTTGGCAAGCGCTTCGCCTAGGCGGCCTTCCATGAACCGGGCCTGGTGCTCCGGTGTGTCCCACACCTCGATGACAACCAGATGCCCGGCGTCATTGAGACCCGCCGAATGAGCTACCAGCCCGTCAGGCCAATCGCCCGTGCCGCTTGCCGGGTCGATGCCGAGTTCCTTGTTGACTGCCAAGTACTCGTCCGTCGTGACGCCCTCGAACTCCAAGATCAATTCTGCAGCCATGCCTCCCGCCTTCCTGACGTGAGGGGGACTCCGCCGCCGCAGGCTCGCAGATCTGCGCTCATCGAGCAACTGCCTCGGCGCTCGGGCGCAGCACTTCGCGGGGCACTGAAAGCGAGTGGCGAGGCTCTCCGCAAGCCCGGGTCGAGAGGTAGAAAGCTACGCCCATCGCGGTGTGTGCCTTCTGACCCTGTGGGTGCCGGAAAACCCGTCCGTGTGCGTTGACGCAGCCGAACGCATTTTCGGCAAAGACAGGTTCGTGACGTCGCGCCGGACCGCCGTGTCCGGCGCAGGCCAGTTGGGACTTTGTCCCCTACTGCGCGTACGAGGCGCTTCGTAATGTTTTCGTCGTAGGACACGAAAGGGGAGTTCGAATGCGTGCGCTAGTCGATCAGTGTCTCGACGGTGCCGCCTCGGATGAGGACGCAATCGTGCGCGTCGATGCCATGACCACCACTTGCCACGAGGTCATCGGCACCGTGGAAGCAGTCGGTCCGGCGGTCAAGACCATCGAGGTCGGTGATCGCGTGATCGTGGCGTGCGGCACGCCAAGAGCAGTGCTGCGTGTTCCGTTCGCCGACACGTCCACGTGCAAGGTCCCTGCAGGAGCGACCGACGGCCAGCTGCTGATGTTGGCGACGTTCTTCCGAGGGCGTACGACCTTCAGGCCACGGCGGGCTGCAGCAGGAGCACGTTGAACGCGCGAACCCAGTCGCTCTTACCAGCGAGGCGCAGGCTTCCCAGGTCCTGCGACGTCACGAGGTCGCACACGCTGTCGTGAGTCGGCTCGTCGACGAGGATCTGACCGGGCCCGGCCGCCGTCTGTAGGCGCGATGCGACGTTGACCGGGTCGCCGATCACCGTGTACTGCATGCGGCGCTCCGAGCCGATGTTGCCGGCAATCACCTCTCCCGTGGTGATGCCGATCCCGACGTGCAGTCGCACGCCCTGCATCGTCGGCACCTCGAGCCGCATGATGGCGTCCTTGATGTCGAGCGCAGACCGCACGGCGCGCTCGGGATCGTCGCGATGGACCACCGGCGCGCCGAAGAACGCGACCACACCGTCACCGAGGAAGTCCGCGACCGTTCCGCCGCGACGCTCGACAGCGTCGCTGACGATCGTCAAGTAGCGGTTCAGGAGGTCGAGCGTCGTCTCGGGCGGATGTTCCGCAGCGATCGCGGTGTAGCCGCGTACGTCTGCGAACAGTGTGGAAACGTGCCGCCGATCGCCGCCGAGCGACACGGAGAACGGATCACGCAGCACTTCGGCGGCCACGCTCGCGCTCACATAACGTCCCAGCAGATCGGCGAGACGGTCCTGCAATGCCTTCGTGCGGAGCAGCGAGTGAAGCCGTGCCGACAGCTCGCTCTCGTCGAAAGGCTTCGAGAGGAAGTCGTTCGCACCGGCCTCCAAACCCCGCGCCTTGTCTTCCGGACGGTCCAGTGCAGTGAGCAACAGGATCGGCAAGCCTGCGTTCTGGGGATCGCGCCGGAGCCGCTCGCACACCTCGATGCCGCCCGGCGCCGGCATCATCACGTCGAGGCAGACGAGATCGGGCCTGTGCTCCTCGACCATACGGATGCCCGACGAGCCGTTCGCAGCTTCGATGACGTCATATCCCAGGTGCTCGAGAAGCTTCCGAAGCAGCGCCCGCGTGCCCGGTTCGTCGTCGACAGCCAGGATCAGCGGGCGCTCGCGATTCATGGCAGCAGGTTCTGGACGGTGTCGGCGAACGTCGCGAAGTCGATCGGTTTGCTCAGGTACTCGTCGAATCCGGCTGCGAGTGCGCTATCACGATCGCCGACCATGGCGTGAGCGGTGAACGCAATAACCCGCAAGCCAGCGACGGCTCCCCCATCGGAGCGAATCTCCCGCAATGCCTCCCAGCCGTCCACGTCCGGGAGTCCGAGATCCATGAGGACGAGGTCGGGGAGCCGCTCCCGCGCCAACGCGACGCCAGTCGCCGCGGTCTCGGCCGAGAGCACTTCGTGGCCAGCCGCACGAAGCAGTTTCGTGGCGAGCGCTCGATTCGCTGGCGTGTCCTCGACTACGAGAATCGTCGCCACTAGAGCTCCACCTTCGGGCCGGCGGTGCGGTCTTCGTCGCCGGAGGTGGTCGGCTCGAGATGGGCTCCGTCCATCGCAGCCCTGTGATAGTCGATCGGCAGGATCACGTGGAAGATGCTTCCTCGTCCGAGCGTGCTCTCGAGCGTCACGTCGCCTCTCATCAACCTCGCGAGACGGCGGCTTATGGTCAGGCCGAGGCCCGTGCCGGGTGCGGCGCCGCCGGCCTGGTGGAATTCCTCGAAGACTGTCTCCTGCTGCTCCGGGGAGATGCCCGGACCGGTGTCACGGACGGAGATGCGGAACGTCCCGCCGGCCGCGGCGCCGGTCTCGACCTCGACCTCACCGCTTTCGGTGAACTTCAGGGCGTTGCCGAGCAGATTGACGAGGATCTGGCGTACACGCTGGCGGTCGAGGACCACTTGCGCCGGCGTGCCGACGTCGTGCGACAGGAGCCGGATCCGCTTCTGTGCGGCAAGAGACCGGTGCTGCGCCACAACGGACTCGATGAGCACTCGCGGGTCGAACGGTTCGGCCTCGATGGTCATCTTGCCCGCCTCGACCTTGGACAGGTCGAGGATCTCGTTGATCAGCCCGAGCAGGTCCTGCCCGCCGTGCTGGACCCATCGCAACGAGTCCTTCTGCTCCGCGTTGAGCGGACCGTCCACGCCGGCGAGAAGGGCATCGGTGAAACCGAGGATCGCCGTCATCGGCGTCCGCAACTCGTGACTGACGTTCGCGAGAAAGCGCGACTTCGCCTCGCTTGCGTCGACGAGCGACGCGTTCGTCTTGCTCAGTTCCGTCGCGAGCGTGCGCTGCTCGTCGAAGAGTGTGGTCAACCGCTCGCTTGTGCCGTTCAAGTCTGTCGCCAGCTGCCCGAACTCGTCGCGGTTCGGCACCTCCACGTGCTGGCTGATGTTTCCGGCTGTGATCCCCGCGAGTGCACGTTGCATCTTCCGGACAGGCAGGATGAACGCCCACGAGAGGACGAACCCCAGCAGCAGCGCCACGAGGACGCTCGCCGCTGAGAAGGCGATGACCATCCCCGTGAAGAGCGCGCGGGAGGAGTGGAAATCCGACTGCGCCTTTGCGATCTCGCCGTTGGCCGTCTCGATGAGGCTGTTCATCGCGTCTTCAAGCTTGTGTGAGGTCGGGTGCTCCTGCTCGAGATGGAGCTTTTGGGCCCCAGGTTCGTCGCCAGCCGCGAAGCGCGCCAGCACCTCCTGGCCGGTTTGCTCGTACAACTCGTTGTCGGCCCGGACGCCCTCGTAGAAAGCGCGATTGGACGGGTCGTCCTGCTCGATCTGGTCCAGAAGCTGTGCGAATTTCGTCTTCTGCCCTTCGACCTCACCGTTGTACTTGTCGATCTGGGACTGGTCGGGGTACAGAAGCAGTGCCATCGCGCGGTAATGGCTCTGTGCGGTGACCGCGTACAGCATCTCGTGCGCGCGATCAGACTTCACTCTGGCGCGATTGAGCTCTGAAATGCGATCGTTCATCTGACGAATGACGACAAGGCTCAAGACGGCCATCGCGACGAGCAGCAGAGCGCCGACCAGGAAGCCGAAGAGGAGCTTGCGGTGCACGCCCGACTTGATGCGGGCCACGGCATCGACGAGAGGACGGAGCCACCGCCCCAACCGCGGCAGTTCAGGCTCGGCGGGTATCACCGTGCGCTCACCGTCGGCGACCAATGGCGCATCTCAGTTACCCCCAGACCCGGCTCAGCCATTTGTACATCAACCTCGGCCTCCGAAGGTCCATCGGCCTCCCCCCGGAACACCGTTCGACGTGAAGGAGCCTAGGAGACTTGTCGAACGAGAGCACCCGGCTTCGCCGCCAACGCGATGCGCTCAGGCACGCTCTCTCGCGTTCTGGCGTTCGTTACCTACATCGGATGTTGTGGCTGCCGGAAACTCGTCTGGCCCTGTGCCCTGCGGTTTCTCGTGCGTGGGCGCGAGGCCGGTGGGAGGCTCGGATGATGGCGCGCTTCTACCGTCTCGTCCGGTTGGTCGTCGATCTCCTCGTCCTGCGCGGCCGTAGCGACCGGTCGAAGGACGTCGAGCTCCTGGTGCTGCGCCACCAGCTGGCAGCCCCGACCGCCTCGGCGGGGGATCCTCACCGTCCGCCTCCACGGCAACGACGACGACAAGACGCGCAAACTCAACCGCACCGAGAACCTGCGACCCATCGCTTCAACCGATCCCGACTTCGACCGGCTCTACCCTCGCCGCAACGACGCCGAGTCCATCAACCGCGACCTCGACGACACGCTCTATCTCCGACGAGCCCACAGCCTGGGTCACGCCCGCCAACACCTCAACCTGCTCGGCTACGCCCTCGTCAACAACGCCGTGACACTTCACCGCTACGGAGAACAGCCGGCCGAGGACGACCTCGCCGCTTAGCAGCAGCAGTTTCGAGCTACAGCCGCTCTGTCCGGCGCGCCCCAGCCCACGTGATCGCATGCGTCGATCCGCTTTGAGAAGCAAACGGCCGCCCGAAGACCCTCATCCGCACAACTACTCTTGATCGCTGCACAGATGGAGACGGTTTCGCGCCGGGTTTTCTCCATCCCCCGCCCTCGTAGCTCAGGGGATAGAGCAGTGGATTCCTAATCCGTGTGCGCAGGTTCGAATCCTGCCGGGGGCGCCGAAGTGTGTTGTTCAGCCTGAAGAACATTCAAGTCCCCTCCGTGTCCGGGCGACACCCGCGCACGTCGTTGGCTTCGATGTCACACGACGTAGCTAGCGTGCGGCGAATGAACCGGACAATCGCCGCTGGACTTCTGTCGGAGCTCCGATTTCAGGCGCGCTGTCTGGAGCTGGGGTTGGAGATTGCGATACCTATCGGTGTCGAACGCTACGACCTTGTCCTCAGGCGCGACGGAGCATGGCAGCGCGTCCAGATCAAGACAGGTCGGTTTCGGTCGGGCGCTGTGCAATACAACGCTTGCAGCAATGCGGAAGGAGTCGGAAAGCCCGTGAGCTACCACGGGCACGCCGACGCTCTCGGGATATACAGCCCCGATCTGGACAGGTGCTATTTGATCCCGATCGAGGAATGCGGCCGGTCGGAGGGACGGCTACGAGTCGACCCTCCGCGCAACAACCAGGTTTCGGGCGTTCGGTGGGCATCGGCTTTCGAGCTCTGAGACGCCGCTGCTCGATGTGAGAAACGTGCGCCCCCAGTCGGTTCGGACAACTCCACGCGTACCCGCCATCTTCGAATCCTGCCGGAGGCGCAAGCTACTCGTGCATCAACGACCGATCACTGCGTCCTCGAGGTCTGCGGTAGCGATCCACGACCGATCCTCGAGCATCACGATGGCCGACGCCTCCACGAGCGATGCCATGCCGGCTGAGCTGCCCGCGACCACCAGTGACTTCGTCGTGGCCTCGGCCCACCAACCGAGCCCGGCCACCGCTGTCGCCGCCACGACATCTGTTGTGACCGGATCACCCGTGCGCGGGTCGATGAGGTGGTGGTACTCACGGCCGTCACGCTTCCAACTTCGTCGCAGGCGACTACTCGTCGCCACGCCACCCGCGTCGAGAGCGATGCGCGCGAACTCCACGCCCGGTTGCCACGGATCGTCGATCGAGATCGTCCAGCGGTCGCCCTCGGGAGGCTGGCCCCCCACACGCATGTCTCCTCCCAGGTTCACGAGCACGCCCGCCGCGCCAGCGGCGAGTAGTTCGTCGACGACCAAGTCGGCGGCCAGTCCTTTGCCGATGCCGCCGGGATCGATGGCAACACCGGCGGGCAACATCACCCGCCCGAGCTCGGGCCACACGAAGACACCGCCGAGTCCCGGCGAAGGAGCAGTCGGTCCTGCGGCTCGCGCGTCGTCGCGATCGATCTCGTCGAGGCTGCGTTCGTAACCGCTCGCGACCAACGACGGGAGGATGCTGGGGTCGAATCGACCATCGGTCGTCTGCCAAGCCGTGACCGATGCCTCGACCAGACGGAGTGTCTCCCACGACACGTCCACCGGCTCACCCGGGTGATCATTGAGTGACGTCACCTCGCTCGGAGCGAATCGAGTCCATCGTCGTTCGAGCTCGAGGATGCGATCTCGTGCCACCTCGACGAGCTCGGCCGTTCCGCCGACGACCAAGACGTGTGCTTCGGTCGACATCACGTCGAAACGAGTCTCGCTGGTCGTGCCGGTGGTCATCGACTACGCACCGTAACCCCGGCGCCACGCGTGCCCGCCGGTTCTCACCCGGTTCTCACCTCATCTTGAGCCTGCTCTTTGGACGCGGGCGCATCCTGATCTCCAGACGATCACGACCAGCGATCAGGAGCCCTGATGGAGACCGAAGCCGCCAACCGCCGCCCCCGTAAGCGCGTGAGCCCGGCCCGCAAGTTCACCGCGGTCCTCGCGGCCACGAGTGCGCTGGCCGGCGCAGGCGTAGCCGCCGGTCTGGTCATGGATCGGGTGAGCCCCGCCGCGGTCACGACGATGGCCTCGGCGTCGGACTCGACGGCATCGCCCCCTACGACGACGAACACCACCGCGAAGTCAACGACGTCCACCTCGACGGTCCCGTCGTCGACGCGCACCAGCGGCAGCACCGCGAAGGCGAGCACGACGAGTCGCGCCAGCTGAGGAGAGGTCGATCATGAGCACGCAGACATGGTGGTATCTGATCCGAGCAAGTGGGTTGGCGGCCTGGGCCGTGTTGGCCGCGGATGTCGTCCTCGGCTTGCTGATGTCCACGGGCTTCGCACCCGTCAAGAAGTGGCGCCGACTGCACAGTTGGTTGGCGGGCATCGGCGTCTCGATGGTGGCGCTGCATCTCATCACGTTGATCGCAGACAGCTACATGACGTTCGACGTCACCAGCGTGCTCGTACCGTTCGCTTCGAGCTGGCGCACGGGCGCCGTCGCGTGGGGCGTCGTGACGATCTACCTCCTCGCCGCGGTCGAGCTGACCTCGCTCCTCCGCAAGTGGCTTCCCGTGAAATGGTGGAAAGGGGTTCACCTCACCAGCTTCCTGGCGTTCTGGACGGCGACCATGCACGCCGTCACCGCCGGCACCGATCTCGGCCTGCCCGTGGTGGCCTGGCCGGTGATCGCCACCGTCGCCACGGTCCTCGGCCTGCTGCTGCTGCGCATCGGCCAGTCCGTGGTGCCGGGCGCCCGAGCACGGCTGGCCCGTCGGCGTCGCGACCGACTCGCCCCTCCTGTCATGGCGGCGTGAACTGAGCTCAGCCCGTGAACTCGGGGATGACCGCCACGTTCTCGCTCGGCGTGGCCACGGGCAACGAAGTCGGACACCACGGATTCTCCGGCACACCCGTACACGGATCCGGCATCGTCGGCTCGGCCGGCAGCGGCATCAGGTCCACATGCGTCCGCACGGGATAGTTCGGAGCCGGATCGAGCGGACACGCGATGATGCCGGTCGCACAGATCACTTGGTTCGACAGATCGGAGCCAAGCACGTCGGCGCCCTTGTTGGGCACACCGCACACGCCGTTGGTCGACTGGAGATCGGGCGGAGCGCTGGTGACACCGTTGTTGTCGATGTTGCCGTGCCAGCAGTTGCCGGGATCGTGTAGGTCGCTCAGGTCTGCGAGGTCACCGTTCGTGGGGTTGCCGTATCCACCGTTGCTGACAAACGTGTTGTTCGCCACCTCGTTGCCCCAATCGCCGTAATAGCACCAGCCCGTGCCCAACCAGTTGTCGACGCCTCCATCACAGTGGGACACCGGCGGCGGGGTACCGGTATCGATGAACGGCACCACGAGCACGGCCCAACTGCCGTTGTTGCTGAACGTGTTGTCCACCACGGTGTCGTTGCGACCGCCCGAGATCACGATGCCGGTACCAGGTGGGCCGAGCTCGGCCGATCCCGACCCCGGCACGTTCACGTTGTTGTTGTCGTGCACGTTGTTGTGGCGGAACACCCAACATGACGTGGTTCCCGTCGGCCCCACGAGGCCAGCCGGACATACTCCGTCCTGAGGCGACGGTGCATCGTCGTTGTTCTGGCTGTTGGTGCTGAAGCCGGTGTTGTTCAGGTCGAACTCCGAGTTCTGCACGATCAGTCGGCCACCCGAGTTCGTGCCCGAATACCCCAAGGCCGAGCCTTGACCGTGCGCATCGTCGAGCACGGTGTTGCAGTCGGGGCAGGCCCCGACGTAGTAGGCCGCGTCAGCTTGGTTGTTCGCGTAGGTGTGCGACACGAGCGCCGGTCCGGTGACATTGCTCAGGAAGATGCCGTACTCAGCGCGAGGGCGACCGTCCTCCCAGTAGGTCGAGGTCGCCGACAGATAGCTTCCCTCCAAGGACGCGAGGTTCTGTGTGCCCGTACCGTCACCGCCGTTCCACCAGATCGCGTTCCCGCCCCCGCCGTCGCCAGTGAGGAAGTTGCACGCGGTCAAGTTGTCGACGGAGACACCATCGGCCTCGAAGACGAGCACACCGTTGCGACCGAGTGGATTGGCGCCATTGCTCGGGCCGAGATCCTGATCCGGCGGCGCGCTGCTGCACTGGGGTGAGCCCGGCGTGGTTCCGTCGACGACGGTCGCATTGCGGTCCATACCTCGGAGATGCAGCCCGGGCTTGTCGATCAGAACCGCGCCGCCTGCTTCAGCGGGGTCGGCCACATGGTGATCCATCTGCTCGTGGTAGTCACCGGGTCCGACGAGTATCCAGTCCCCCGGCTGGGCCGCGTTGACGGCATCCTCGATCGTGGTGAACTCGCCGGCGCTGCCGTGCCAGCTGCCGACGCGTAGGACCTGGGGCGTGGCTGCGGCGCTCGTGGTGGTCGCGGCCATCGGAATGGCGGCGGCTCCGAACATCACCAGCGCCACCAATGAACGTCGCGCCGTATGAGACAGCATCATCATCGAGCACCCCCTACTGCCACCCGGACGCTAACACCCGTCGGTGGAACGACAATCCGGGACACTTTGCCTGCTCTTAACCATCTCTTGGCCTTCGCTGGGTGGCCGGGCGGTGCGATCGAGCGGATGGTGGGAGACGACAACCGGCCGGAGACCGTGACGGTCATCGCGAGGGGGGCCCGATGGTTCGCAAGATGTTGGTCGGCGTGGCTGGCGCGGTGCTCATACTGGTCGGGCTGATCCCCGCCGCAGGCGCCGCTACCACGATCACGCTCCTGGTACCGCAAGGCACCGCGTTCGCGGTGCTCGGGCGGTCGTGCGGCGGGATCCAGGAGCAGGTGCTCGCGACCGGGTTCGACCCGGTGAGCGGCTACCCGACCGGCGCGGCCTACCTGCAGACGCGCTGCGGCGGGAGCGGGCGCGGCGGCGGCTACCACACCACGACGTACTCGGCCTGGACGAACGTGACCTGGGACTTCACCGGCGCCGTCATCTCCTACGCCGTCGGCTCCGCCCCGGCCAATCTCGACCCGGCCTTTTCGGCCACCGACGTCAACGGCAACGTGGTTCGCAACGTGCTCAGCGCCACCAACGTGTTGCCGGCCAACTGTACGGTCGGGAACACCACGTATTGCGGCTACCGCGCCTATCTGGACCGATCCGACACGTTCGTCCCGCCGCCTCGGGTCGTGGGCATCTCGTCGAGCGCGGGCCCGGCGGCCGGTGGCACGAGCGTGACGATCACCGGTACCGGGTTCACCGGCGCCACGGGGGTGACCTTCGGCGGTGTCGCGGCAGCAAGCTTCGTGGTCAACGGTGACGGCTCGATCACCGTGTCGTCCCCGGCGGCCGGCGCCGGCACCGTCGACGTGACCGTCACCAACGCCGGAGGCACGAGCGCCACGAGTCCGAGCGATCAGTTCACCTTCGTGGCGGCGCCATCCGTGTCGGACGTCAGCCCCAACACCGGACCGATCGCCGGCGGAACGTCGGTCGAGATCACCGGCACCGGGTTCACCGACGCAACCAGTGTGAGCTTCGGCGGTGTCGCCACCGACTTCGCCGTGAACGACGACTCGTCGATCACCGCGATTTCGCCGACGGCCGAGGACGGTGGCCCGGTCGATGTCACCGTCACCAGCCTGGGTGGCACCAGCGCCACCAGCGCGGCCGATCAGTTCAACTACATCGGCGTGCCGGCACCGGTCGTGACCAAGCTGAATCCGGGGAGCGGCTCGGCCGGTGGCAACACCAAGGTCACGATCAAAGGTCGCAACTTCCTCGGCGCCACCGAGGTCGATTTCGGCGGCGTTCCCGCCCTGAGCTTCACGGTCAACGCCGCCGGGACCTCGATTGCTGCGGTGGCACCTCCCTCGACGAGCATCGGCGTCGTGGCCGTGGATGTGGTTGTCATCGGCCCCGGTGGCGAGAGCCCGATCGTCACGACCGACGTCTACCGCTACGTCGCTCCGGTCGTGACCAAGGTGACGCCGGCCGCCGGCTCGGCCGGAGGCGGCACCAAGGTGACCATCGCCGGCAAGTACTTGTTCGGGGCGATCGACGTCTCGTTCGGCGGCATTCCCGCCGTGAGCTTCACGGTGAACGCCAAAGGCACTTCCATCACCGCGATCGCCCCGCCGGATTCGGGCTCGGGCGGCCTGCCCGTCGACGTGAGCGTGACGACGCTGGCCGGCACGGGCACTCGCGCAGCGGCCTTCACCTACCTGTAGCCCCGCCGACGAGGCACCACCGCCACCGCCGAACAGCCGGTCGCGAACCGGCGGCGCGCGCCGTCCGCCGTGGCCGGCGGGGTCACGCTGACGAACCTGTACGCAGATCGGGGGTCAGAGCCACCATTCTGCGCACAGGTTCGGCCCGGGGGTGCCAGCTCGGCGTCAGTCGGCGCCGACGAGAACGGGCTCGAGCAGCGTGGTCTCGTCCGCGTCGAGCGGAACGTCTGCCGGCACATCATCACGTGGGCCGCGGATGAGCACGTAGAGGAAGGCCACGCCCGCCAGCGCCACACCGACCCACATCGACGTGGTCCAACCACTCACGAAGGCGGTGCGAGCCGCATGCACGACCGAACCGGCATCGTTGCCCAGCTGCGACGAAACGGCGAGAGCCGAACCGATGCCCGACTCGACCGGCTCACGCAGGCCCGCGGGCAACGTCTCGGCCGCCGGTGCCACACCCGACTGGTAGCCACTGTTCAGCACCGAGCCGAGCAGTGCGACGCCGAGCGCTCCACCCAACTCGCGCACGGTGTCGTTCAACGCCGACGCGACACCTTGCTTCTCGACCGGCAATGCACCGGTGATCGAAGTGGTGGACGGTGTCATGGCGAGGCCCATGCCCGCGGCGAGCACGAGCAAACCGGGGAGGATCGACCAGTAGCCGCCGGCGACCGACGCCATCGAGGCCATGATGGCCAACCCCACACCGAACAGGCCGGTGCCGATCAACAGCGTGGTGCGCGTGCCGATGCGCTCAGCGATCGTCGGCGCGACGGCCGACAACGGCATCATCACCAAGGCCATGGGCAACAGCCCGACCGACGCGTGCAGCGCCGAGTAGCCGAGCACTGCCTGCAGGAACTGCACCAACACGAGGAACAAGCCGAACATCACGGCGAACAGGATCATCAGGTTCAGCGCGCCGCTCGACAGGCCGCGGTCACGCAGCAGTCGCACATCGAACAGCGGGTGATCCTGCCGCAACTCCCACGCGATGAAGCCGCCAAGAGCCACCGCACCCACGATCAATCCGATCGCGGTGAGCGGTGCCGTCCAACCGATCTCTGGGCCTTCGTGGATGCCGAGCACCAACGCACCGATCGCCAGCGCGGACAACACCGAGCCCGCGACATCGAAGCGACCGACATGATCCTCACGCGACTCGCCGACCGCCACCAACGTGAGCGCGAAGGCCACGCCCGACAGCACGGCCGGCATGGCGAACACCCACGGCCAGCTGAAGTAGTCGACCATCACCGACGAGAAGAACAACCCGAGGATGCCTCCCGCGCCGGCGAAGCCGGCCCAGATGCCGACGGCCTTGGCCCGCTCATGCGAGGGGAAGCTCGAGGTGATCACCGACAGGGTGACCGGCATGATCATCGCCGCACCGGCGCCGGCGACGACGCGCGCCACGAGCAAGAAGGTCGCGCTCGGCGACAGGGCCGCCGCGATGTTCGCCAGCGCGAACACCACCAGGCCGGTGACCAGCACGCGCTTGCGACCCCAGCGATCGCCGATCGCACCGATCGGGAGCAATAGGGCGGCCAGGGCCAGCGTGTAGCCGTTGATGATCCAGAGCAGGGTGCTCTGCGATGCACCCAGATCGACGGCCAGGCCCTGCTGGGCCACGTTGAGCCCGCTCACCGAGGCCACCACCGCCACGAGGGCGGTGCACATGGCGATGAGGATCAGGCGTTGGCGGCGGGGGTCGGTGACCATCCCAGCCTCCGTGGGATGAGCTTGGGGGGTAGCAACATCCATGGTGGGTCTCCCGGTTCGACAGCAACTAACAGTACGAAACGGTATCGTTCTGTTATGGCTTTGAGAAGGGACAATCCATGAGACCTTCGTCACGGCTAGCCTGCGGGGCCGGTATGGACGATCGTGATCCCCGGATCATTCGGACCCGCGCGTCGGTCTTGCGGGCGGCCACCGACCTCCTGGTCGAGGGCGGACCGTCGGCCGTCACGATGGACGCCATCGTGGCCCGATCGGGCGTGGCCAAGTCGACGATCTACCGCCACTGGCAGTCCCGCGACGACGTGCTCGTCGAGGTCTTCGCCGAGTGCGCGCCGAACATCGAGGCCCCGTCGCCCGACGTCGCGTTCGAGCCCGCGCTTGCGTGACCTGATGGGCTCGATCGTCACCTTCCTCCACGATCCGGAGTGGGCGCGCATCGTGCCCGCGCTGTTGATGCTGAAGACCCATGCCGACGGTGTCGCCGACCTCGAGAAGCGACTCGAGAAGAACCAGAGCGACGCCATCACCGAGATCCTGCGTCGTGGCATCGCCGAGGGCACGATCAAACCCGACCTCGACCTCGATGTCGCCACCGCACAGTTGGTTGGCCCGTTGCTGTTCGCCCAGCTGACCGGCAGCACGCCGCTCGATCATGCGCTGGCCGACAGCACCGTCGACATCTTCCTCGCCGCGCACGCGCGGCCGCGCGATCCCGCCGCGTAACCCGTGTCCCGCAGCGCCGACACGCGGAAGCTGCTGAACGTCCTCGAACGTGACGGAGTCCTGCTGGTCCACGACAAGGCGTTGCCGTCGGCCACCTCGATAATCGCCGGCGAATCCATAGCCGGCTCCTGGTGGTCGCACCCGCTCGCCAACGACATCTTCGATGCCCTGCAACCACTCGAGCGCGTCGCCACAACAGTCAAGCTGATCGCCGAGAAGGAAACGCTCGTGCACGAACGCTTGTGGCCCGAGCTCGTCACCATTGGTGCGGCGCGGTCGCGTTGGCAGCTGGAGGAACTCTCTTCCGACGGGCGAAGCCTCCTGTCGGCCATCAGCCGGTCACGGCGTCCAAAGCCGGCAAAGGAGTTTGTTCCGGCCATGGAGGCCAAGGTGCGAGCGACGACCGTACGCCTGCTCGAGGTGAGGCTGCTCGTGCACAGCGACGAGCACCACACGGACACGGGTGCGCATGCCAAGTTCCTTCAGACCTGGCGGGGCTTTGCGCGCGAGCGTGATGTCACGCGTCGAACGGGTACGGCGCGTGCGTGCGCCTCGTTCGAGGCCACCGTGCGCGCCTGGCCTCAGGCTGGGACGAGACGCTTACTGCCGTGGCCGCAGCCGGCCACCGAAACCGTCAGTTGACCTCGCACGCACCGACGTGGATCGGTGCGGGGATCTGGGGGCACACGGAGGTTCGATCGGGTACTACCACCCACGCCTGGCCATCCCATCGAAAGAGCGGGATCCATTCATCGCCGTTCTCGTCTTGGGTCGTGGCGATGGCCCACCCGTCCTTGCACTGGAAGCCGATCAACGGCGTCGGGAACGGAACGGCGAGCGAGTCAGTCGTACACGGCGCATCGCTCACCGTTACGGCCGTTGTGGTCGGCGACGATGGGGTCGACGCCGACGAACCGCCGCCGCCGTAGGCCAGCGCCGTCACGTTGGTGTCGGTCTGACCGACGGATGCCCACGCCGTGGCGTCCGAGCTGGTGAAGAAGGTGGTGGATGATCCGCCGGCGACGTACTCCTGATTCGCCACCATGAACTGAGCGTTGCCGTAGGCGACCGCCATGATCGTCGGATCGGCCACGCCCGGGAGCGACATCTCGTTCCAGGTCACCGTGTCGTGGCTCACTCGCAGTCCGCCGTTGCCACCCGCCGACTCTGCGCCTAGCACCCATTGCCCGCCGCCGAACGCCAAACGGTCCTCGAACGCGCCGGCCACAGTGACCGGACTCGGTGTCCAATGCGTCCCGTCCGAGCTGGTCAACATCTTGAGGCCTGGTGTGCCCCCGCCGCCGGCGGAGTAGTCGTCCTCGGCACTCATGGTGAGCCACTTGCCGTCGCCGAACGCCACGGAGTCCCCGCCGGCGTCCTGAACTCCGGCCGTAGCCACTTGAGTCCAGGTGGACGCGTCGGTGCTCGTGTACACGACACCCGTCTCGTGGTGGATCGATGTCTCGAGGGGGCCGGGGTTGTCGTGCACACCGGCCGCGACCCATCGCCCGTCGTTGTAGGCCAGTCCGAGCAGATAGTCGTCGACCGAGCCGATCTGGTTCCACGTGTGGAGGTCGGTGCTCTCGAGTACTTCGGTGCCCTCGTAAGAACCTCCGCTCGACACCGCGACCCAGCGCTCGTCGCCCCACGCGAGTCCGCGGATGCCCTTGCCTGGCAGCACGCTCTGGGTCGTCCACGCCGCGCCGTCGCTGCTCGTCGCGATGGTGGTGGTCCCGTCGGTGTTGGGCTCCGTGCTGACCGAAGCCGACACCCACTGGCCCTCGCCAGTAGAGGGTGGGTTGTCGGGGGCGTCGAGGGCGAGGTTTTGGGCGATCCAGGGGTCTTGTTCGAGTTGGGGGATGCCGGGGGTGTCGATTTTGGGTGGGGGGAGGTCTTTGATGAGGGTGATCTTCTGGCCGGCGGTGAGGGTGAGGGTGGTCCCGTCGGGCAGGGCGAGTTGCACGGTGCCTTCGACCACGGCGTAGGTGCAGGTGGTGCCGGCGGTGCAGTTGATGGCGAATTGGGTGCCGCGCACGGTGGCCGAGGCCACGGGGGTGTCGACTTGGTAGAGGTCGCCTTGGTCGGCCAGGGGTTGGACGTGATGCCAGCTGTCGCCGTTGAGGAGTTGGGTGTGGGTGGCGGTGACGGCGTCTTGGTGGGTGAGCGCGGTGAGCACGAACTGGGCGTTGTTCTCGACGCGGGCCAACGAGCCGTCGGTGAAGCCGATCTCGGCGAACCCGTTGGGATCGGTGGCACACCTCATCGCCTTGGTTCAAGCCTTGGCCGCTCGCACCCGGTGTCGGGTTCGCCCCGGCGGTTTGCACGGTCACGTCGGTCGACAACACCTGCAAGGTGGCCAACGAGTCCGACGGGCTACCGGCGACGGTCCCCGTCGCCGTCTCGCTACCGCTCCCACACCCGACCGCCGCCGCGGTGAGCGCCACCACCGCCAGGACCGCGCACACCCAACCCCGCAGTGACCGACCCATCATGCTCTCCGTTCCCACTCGACACGACCATCCACCACCACAGACAATCGAACGCATCCACCCCCGCGTCTGTCACCACCACAACAAGCCCAACGTGCGCCGCACGATAGCTCCGGGCCGCCATTCGATGATTGAACGGAACCGACTAACGTTCTGGCCGATCAAAGAGCGGGAGGGGCAGTGAACTGTCGTGGGTGCGGTACTCACAACGATGAGGGTTCGAAGTTCTGCTCGTCCTGTGGCGCGTCCTTCGCGGGGTGGTGGCTTGCGTCTGACGGGAACTGGTATCCACCCGAACAGGCCAGCGCGGTCGTGAGCCAACCGGCCGCGCCTACGCCGGCGCCCGAGGCCCCCAACCGCCTCCCGAGGCACCCCGGAACGTTCCACCGGCGACAGGTTGGTGGCTGGCGTCCGACGGCAACTGGTATCCGCCCGAACAAGCGAACCTGCCGGCCACCGCAACACCCACATCCGCGGCACCCAGCACCAGTCGATCCGGCGCCGTGATCGCGATCGCCGCGGCGGGAGCCGTGATGTTCCTCCTGCTCGCCGCCGCCGCGGTCTTCGTGTTCGTCCGGCACGACAACGGCACCAAATGGTCGAGTGCGATGCGCACGTCGTACGTCACCGAGTGTGTGAATGAATGGTCGTCGTCCACTCACAACTTCACTGCCGGAGAATGCGGCTGTATGGCCGATTACCTTGCCGGTCACGGGGTCACGGAGAAGGACGTCGCCAACATCTCTGACCAGTCCGACATCTCAGACCTGCCGCCCGCCATGAGCTCGAAGATCCTCGACGCGTTCGGCAAGTGCTCGTGAACGGCCCGAGGAGCGCGACATGAAAGCCTGTCCGAACGGGCATCCGGTGACCGAGGTGCACACCTTCTGTCAGGAATGCGGTGCGGCCACGATCGATGTGGAACCGACGTGTCCCAACGGACACGTCGTGAAACCCGGATTCCGGTTCTGCAACGAGTGCGGGCTCCCAGTCGTCGCCGCACCTGATGTGACTGCACCCCTCCCCGTCATCGAGCCGGCACCGCCCACGCCGCCGCCACCGGTCGTTCCTCCGCCACCCGCTCCGACCCCTCCCGTCGCCGGGGCAGTCCCCCCACAACCGCCGGCGCAACGCGGCCGTCGCTGGCCGCTGGTGGCCGCGGCGGTGGTTCTGCTCGGCCTGATCATCGCAGGCGGAGTGTGGTTCGCGACCAAGAGCGACAACACCGTCGAGGCGGCAGGCGGGCAATCGAGCTCGACCACCAAGTCGCCCGCCACCAGCGCCTCGACACAAACGACGCTGCTGCGCACGCCCCCCACGTCGAGCGCTTCCGAATCGTTGGAGATCTACTACCGCCAGCTCGATGCCATCCTCGGACAATGGGTGGGCAACCGCGGCAAGCTCTCGGATGCGCTGAACTCACTGGGCAGCTGTACGGACCCAACAGCGGCGGCCTCGCAGATCCAAACGATCGCCGAAGCTCGCCAGACCGAACTCGACCAGGTGAACCGTTTGACCGCTCCCGATCAAGGGTCGGCGACGGCGAAGGCGTCATTGGTCGAGGCCCTCGACAACTCGCTGCAGTCCGACACCTCGTACCAGCAAGTCGTCTCGGCCATGACGACGTGCGAACCGATCAGTCCGACCGACCCCAACCCACTCCTCGTGGCAGCCCGTCGGACGGATCAGGCCGCCACGGACGCGAAGATCCAATTCGTCGCCGTGTACAACCCGGCGGCGGCGCGGTATGGATTGCGGTCCGACTGGGCCCAGGCCGACCTCTGAGATCGCACCCCCGCGGTCGCTGCTCCGCAGTCGTGGCTGCGTTGGTGGTGCTGCTCGCCGTCGGCTGCTCGCGCGCCGAGTCGACGGCACCCGTGGACACCGATGTCGACACGACTCCAGTGTCCCGCGACACGACGCCACCAACCGAGGTACCGGATCCCACGTCGTCGCAACCCCCAGATCCGACGACGTCGCCGCTCGCGGGCAAGGTCATCGTCGTGGACGCCGGTCACAACGGGGGAAACGCATCGCACTCGGCCGACATCAACAAGTCGGTCTTCGTAGGGAACGGTTCAAAGGAATGCGACACAACCGGTACGTCCACCAACGACGGCTACCCGGAATACGCCTTCACCATGGACGTCGCCGATCGGCTCGAGTCGATTCTCGAGCGTGAGGGGGCAACCGTGGTGATGACTCGTTCCGACAGCTCGGGGTGGGGCCCCTGTGTCACGGAACGTGCGGCCATCGGCAACGACGCGCACGCCGACCTCGGCGTTTCCATCCACGGCGACGGTGGACCAGCCAGTGGTCGCGGGTTCCATGTACTCACTCCGGCGCTCGTACCGGGTTACAACGACGGGATCATTGACCCTTCGACTGCCTTCGGAACCGTTCTGCGCGACACCTATCGCGCTGAGACCGGCATACCGACCGCCGACTACATCGGGTCCGACGGCCTGATGGTGAGAAGCGACCTCGGTGGCCTGAACCTGTCACGCATACCCAAGGTGTTCATCGAGTGCGGCAACATGCGCAACTCCATCGACGCCGCGTCGATGAAGGATCCGACGTTCCGCCAGCGAGCCGCCATGGCGATCGCCGACTCGATGAAGTCGTTCCTGGCAAACCGTTGAGCAACGCGAGCCACTTGCGCCAGACTTCGGGCATGCATCGCTGGTCGATCGGCAACGTCGAGATCGTTCGCATCGAGGACCTCGACTTCGCCGTACCGAGTGCCGAACCGATCCCCGAGTGGTGCGTGCCCGCTTTTGCGCCATCGACGAGCGAGGTCGGCATCGCGTTCACGGCGTTGGCCATCGAGTCCGACGGCCAACGCATCGTTGTCGATCCGTGGCTGGCGAACGACTTCCCACGTGACGAAGCCGATGCCGCTGACCATGCGACCCGGCTTCTCGACGAGCTGGCGGCGGCCGGGTTCCCGGCCGAGTCGATTGACGTGGTCGTGAACACCCACCTCGACGGGATCGGCTGGAACACGGTCCCCGACGCCGATGGGTGGACCGCAGCGTTCCCCAACGCCCGCTACCTCTACCCCGCCGACGAGCTGGCCGCCATCGACGGCGGCGAGCCGATCAACGGCCACGAGGGCCTGGCGGAGCTGCGGGCCATGCGCGAGGTCGAGGGGATCCACCCTCCGCTCCCACTGACCTCAGCCGTGTCGCTCATGCCCGCGCCCGGCCACAACTTCGGGCACGTAGCGGTGCGCATCGAGAGCGATGACGACTTGGCCATCTACATCGGCCACCTCGTCCTCACGCCGCTCCAGATCGACGATCCCACCTCCGGCGATGTCGACAATCCCATGCGAGAGACCGCAATCGCTTCTCGTCGGCAGATCTTCGACGAGCTCGTGTCACGCGATGGCGTGCTGCTGACCACGTTGGTCGGCGGCCCCGGCGGTGGCCGGATGCGCCGTCACGACTCGGGCTACGCCCTGGTGCCCGAACCTGGTTGATCTCAGCGGTTGCGCAGTCCTTGGGCGAAGGTCTCGAGTGCCTCGCGACCGAGCGCCCACACTGTCATCGTCCGTTCGTCAGCCGGCAACACGACCCACGTGCGGACGGCTGCTTGATACGACGCCGTAGCCCCGGACGCGAACAGTCGCGGTTCGAGCGAGCGAGGCGACACGCCGAGCTTCTGCGCGAACAAGTTGGTCAACCGGTCTTGTGCCTCGAGCAACAAGCGGTGTTGCACACCACCTAGAGCCGGCTCACCTTCGACCAGTTCGTAGATCCAGTTGAACTGGTCGGCGTCGACAGGCAGAGCGAGCGCGATCGTGTCGAGCGTGCGGACGAGCGAGTCGACCGGATGCTCGTCGGCGGGACGCGCCGCGACCAACGCCACGAAGTCGTCGAGGAAGTCCTTGAAGTCGGCCAGCAGCGCGTCTTCCTTGGACGGGAAGTATCGGTAGAAGGTGCGATGAGAGACATCGGCGGATTCGGCGATGTCGCCGACGGTCACCGCGTCGAACCCGCGCTCACCGATCAGCGTCTGCGCCGCGGCGGTGATGGCCGCGCGGGTGGACGCTTTTTGCTGGGCGCGCCTACCCGTGACTACCGGCGCCGACGTCGTGGCTTGCGACATGCGGCCAGTATGGCAGGGCGACGCAGCAGCACACCGAGAGCGAGTCCCGGATGTCGGGCGCGTCTTGCACCAGGCCAGAGCACACGAGATGACGATCTGATGGCGGGGCTTTTCTCAGGCGAGACATCCGGGCATCATCACGGGAGCGATCAGTTGATCGGAGGTCCTCATGCTCGTTCGAGCGATCCTTCAGAAGAAGGGCGCCGACATCGTCACCATCGACGAGGACGCGACCGTTGGCGAGGCCGCCCGCATGCTCGCCGAGCGCAGGATCGGCGCGCTGATCATCGCGGCCGATGACCGGGTGCGCGGCATCCTCTCCGAGCGCGACATCGTGCGCGGGCTCGCCACGCAGGGTGTCGGTGTCCTGGACGCGCCGGTGGCCAGCCTCATGACGACCACGGTCGCCACGTGCGTTCTCGACGACGGTATCGACACCCTCATGGCCACCATGACCGAGCAGCGCGTGCGCCACCTCCCGGTCGTCGACGGCGACAGACTGGTCGGCATCGTGAGCATCGGCGACGTGGTGAAACATCGTCTCGAAGAGCTCCAAGTCGAAGCCCAGACGCTGCACGACTACATCGAGACCGGGCGCTGACCTGCCCCGACGGCTGATACTGCACCGCTCAGCGGCCGCAGGAGTCCGGGTTCGGCGTGGGCCTCGCTGAGGTCAACACGCTCGTAGACCCGACGCCGGCCGACCAGATCCGAGTCATGGCCTTCGCCTACTCCGAGTTCGCGCTGGGGTTCCCCGAGCAGTATCGAGTCCTCTTCATGAGCGGGCTGCCGACCGAGACGGAGACCCTGGGCTCATCTCGCTCGCGTTGTGGCCGCGGTCCACGGGGTGGCGTCGCTGTTCATAGCCCATGACCTGGAGTTTCCGCCGCTCGAGGTGTACCTCGGGCAGGTCGTCGATCAGAACCTGGCCGGCCTGCTCCTCCGCGGAGAGCGATTCGCGCGTTTCGCGCTTTTCTCGGCCCGCGATTCTGCCGATGAGACGACGTGCATCATCGATACGGACATGGCTGACGCGGCCCGCGCGTCGATCCCAGCAACGGCAGTCGCCGACGAACTGCTCAAACTCACCTCCAAGGTCCTCGCCGCTCTCGAACAAGAGATGGCGGAGTTCGAGGACGGACAGGCGAGCAAGCAGGTCGCTCTGCAACAGCTCGTGGACCGGGACCGGGCAGCCGTTGCGCGCGCGACCGAGGAACTGAACGAGCTCTACCGCACGGCGAGAGAGATCGCCGACAACAAAGGTCGGCGAGACGTGCTCGAGGGTGTGCTCCGCCAGACCGTCGAAGTCGACACCAACCGCACCTTCGATCAGGTGGTGAGCCAGCTCCAGAGTGAGATGAAGCTCGCCCGCGGCATCACCGGCGCGATGCGTGTGCCGGACATCGGTGCGCTCCTCAATCAGGCGGCGGTCCAGGTGGACCACCTCGAAGCGCGCGCTGACGCCCTCGAGGCCAACCTGGGCGACGGTGACGACACCTCCAGCTCGGCGGCGCAGCTCGCGTTCGACAAAGCCTCGGCCACCTTGCGACGCGACCTCGATGCCTTCGATGCCGAGCTACCGCTACCCGCGCGCGACTGGGGCCTACCCGAGTGGTCCGATTGGCAAGCCTCGTCCGAACCGGCGTCGCTCGTTCGTTTCGGTCGCTTCACCGATGACCGCCTGGGTTCGTCCGGCATACCTGCATTGATCGACCTCGAGACCGACGCAGGATTGTTGATCGAGCCGGGCCGCGAGCGCGAGCTGGCAGTCGCAGCCGCGCAGTCGCTGGCCCTTCGTCTGCTCGCGGCCTTCCCGGCGGGGAGCGCGCGCTTCACGTTCATCGACCCCTCAGCGCTCGGTGAATCCGTCGTTCCGTTCCAGCGCCTCGTATCCGGCGAAGAAACCGGGCTCGTCCGTGTGCTCACCGACGAGCGGGCGATCGAGGACGCGCTCGCCGAGCTCACCGCGCCGACCGACGACTCGCGACGGCGCGAGGTCGTGGTGGTGTTCGACCATCCGACCGGCATGAGCCTGCGCGGCGTGACACTGTTGCGCACGCTCGCGGACTCCGGCGCTCGGCGAGGCGTGACGACCATCGTGGTGAAGGACCCTCGACCCGTACGCCAGCCCGCCGAAGCTCGAGCGCTGCCGACGCTGCGCGCCGTGAGGCCGGCCAAGAAGGGCTTCATCACCACGACGGGCGACGGCAACTGGCGAGTCGACCTCGACGAGATGCCGCCGTCTGCCCTCACCAACGGCATCGTCGCCGCGGTCGAACAGGGGGCGGAGCACGCCCCGGAGCAGAATCCAGCCGAGCTCGTCGACGAGTCGACGTGGTGGCTCGGTGACGCCGCCGAGCACGTACAGATCGTCCTGGGCCGGGCCGGTCGCGCCGAACCGCTGGGCGTCGTGCTCGACGACTCGACCGGCCACCGTGGTCGCGTCCGGACCCCCGGGATCGGGGCTCACCACGATGCTGCACGGTGTGATCACCGATATCGGCATGACGTACGCGCCAACAGAAGTGCAACTGATGTTGGTCGGCCTCGGCGGCAGCCGCGACTTCGAGGACTACGGACGCCGCCGGCTCCCGCACGCTCGCTTGGTGGCGACCTCCGCCGACCGTGAGCTGGCGGTCTCGGCGCTCGAGAGCGCGGTGGCCGAGATCACCCGCCGCCTCGTCCTGTTCCAGGCGGCGGACACGTCACGCGGTGGCTACCGCCAATACCGCGACGAGACCGGCAACGCCTTGCCCCGGCTCATCGTGATCGTCGACGGTGCCGACGAGCTGTTCGCGCACCACGACAAGCTGGCCCGCGAAACTCGAGACCTCCTGGCGCGCTTCGCGCTCGACGGTGGCGTGGCAGGTGTGCACCTTGTTCTCACGAGCCATGACGCCAGCGGCGAACCGCGCGTGCTCGAGGAGCTCGCCGACGACGCCATCACGCGCGTCGTGCTCTCGGCGACCGATCCGACAACAGCATCGGTGGTCGCGCCCGCCCGTAGTTCACACTCCGGGGCGACGAGCGGATCGCTGCGGGTCGTCGACCTCGCCGAGCACTCGAGCATGTTGCGCGCGCTGCGGATCCGCGCCGACGCCGACCGGTTCGCTCGCGCCCCGCAGGTCGTCGACGGTCGCGACGTGGCGCGTATCGAAGACGCTCCGCTCGATCTGTTGCGAGCTCGCGAGCCGCAGGTCGGTCAACCCGCGTTGGTCCGCATGTGGCTGGGTGAGCCGGCGGCCCTCGGCTCTCCGGTCGAAGTCGTGTTGTCCCGCCGCGACGGCGCCAACATGTTGGTCGTGC
Source organism: uncultured Iamiaceae bacterium (assembly GCA_963778895.1). Classification (GTDB taxonomy): domain Bacteria; phylum Actinomycetota; class Acidimicrobiia; order Acidimicrobiales; family Acidimicrobilacustridaceae; genus CAVZVZ01. The sequence continues at coordinate 2,233,204 of CAVZVZ010000005.1, read as the reverse complement.
ACGACCGGCCCGATGTCGGTCAGGGACTGCTCGCGGGTGCGGTGTTGACCGCGGCACTCGCCAACCCCGGACAGCTCGAGCTGTACGTGCTCGACTTCATGCCCGTCGAGGACGGGTTCGGGGAGGCCGTGCTGCCCCTCGGCGACCTGGCCCACACGACGACCGTCGCACGCCGGCGGAACCTCCCCGAGACGCTCGAACGGGTGCGCAACACCGTCGTCAACCGTTTGGCCCACAACCACGCCGACGCCCCGCCGTGCCTGCTGGTGGTCAACGGGCTCGACGCCGCCCACGACTTGGCCCGGGGAGAAGCCCACGGAAACGGCGCTTCCCACGGTGGGCTCGCTCATCTGGAACAGATCGTGAGCGAGGGTCCGGCCGTCGGTGTACACACTCTGCTGTGGGGGACCTCGTTGGAGACGCTCGACCGGCAGCTGACCCGCGAGACGTGGCGCGGTTTCGCGCTTCGGGTGGTCGGTCCGCTCGACGGCGCGACGTCCCAAGCGGTGATCGACAGTCCGGCGGCCGCCAGCCTGCGGCCCCATCAGACCCTGCTCTACGACGAGTTCGAAGCGCGACTCGTGCGGTCGCGACCGTATGCCATACCCGACGCCAGTTGGCTGGCCAACCTGCGAGCGGCGTGGCCGGTGTCGCGCGAGGCCGCCGGCGTCACATTGCGCTGATCCTCTTGGCGGTTGTCGGGATCGCCGCGGCGTGCACCATGCCGCCGGCCTACGAAGGCGGTGCGCCCGACGGAGCCAAGGTCGTCGTCATCGGTGACTCGCTCGTCGACTTCGGCGCGAATGCGATCAAACCTGCCCTGCAAGGACGCGGGTGGCAGGTGTCGCTACACGGCGAACCGAGCGTCAACACCCGTTCGTCCCAGGCGCGTCTCAACGGAGCCGCAGTCGCGAAGCCGAACGCGGTCGTGATCGTCACCACCGCGAACGATGCCTTCGATCTCTACCGTGGTGCGCAGTCGACCCAGGACGTATCGGTCGCCTTGGACACCGCGTTCACGAGTGTCGACAGCCTGGGTTGTCAGGTGTGGGTGCTCATCGACGAGCACGCATGGTTCTACGGCTTCCCGCAATGGGCCCCGGTGGTCAATCAGATGGTGATCGACCGCGCCGCCGCCCATTCCAATGCCCGGCTCGTCGACTGGCGCCACGAAGTGGTGAACCACCCGGACTGGTTCGAGGCCGACCTGTTCCACCACACCGATGCCGGCAACACCGCCTTCGCGGCTCGCCTGGCCGACGCAGTCGCCACCTGTCCGGGCTTCTAGCTCGTCGGCCGTCCCGCCAGCGCGATCCAGTCACCTTCGGAACGCCGATCGATCCAGTCCACGCCGCGGAACGCCGCCATCAGCTCCGACTCCTGATCGCGCAACACACCGCTGAGGACCAGTCGCCCACCCGCGACCAGCGCGGCGAGCAGATCGGCCGACAACTCGACCAACGTCGGCACCGTGATGTTGGCCAGCACGACATCGAACGAGCCGACGATGACGTCGCTGATGGTGACGATCGAGTCGACGTGGTTGCGTTCGACGTTCTGCGCGGCGACATGGCGTGCATCTTCGTCGATGTCGACCGCCATCACTTGCGCGGCACCCAGCCGCGCCGCCGCGACGGCCAACACGCCGGAACCGGTACCGACGTCCAACACGCGCAGCCCGTCGATCGGCGACGCCCCGAGCAGATCCAAGGCCAACCGCGTCGTCACGTGCGCGCCCGAGCCGAACGCTCGGCCGGGATCGATTCGCACGACCACGTCGGTCGGCTTCGTGAGGACCTCCGGCAACCACACGGGCTGAATCAGCACGTCCCCCACGCGAGTCGCGGTGGCGTAGTCGCGCCAGGCATCGAGCCCCGCATCAGCCGCGATCGGGCGCACCTCGACCGCACGAGGCGCCAGCACCGCCGCTACAGCGTCGACCTGATCGGCCCTCACGGCCACGATCAACCGCAGCCGGCTCTTACTCTCGCGCTCCTCGACCCCGGCGGCTCCGGCGGCCCACAGCGCTCCGCTCAACCGATCGACATCGGCCGGCTCGACTTCAGCCGCGACCTCGCGCCAGTCGTCGGGCACCAACTCAGCCGGCGTCGAGCTCGCTCACGCCACCGGTGGCCCACCAACTCGCCGTGAGCCGGAGTCCCGGCACGTCGCGCGACTGCATCTCCTCGTACGACCGCTTGTACCCCGTGTGCGAGATCTTCCAGTCGTCACCGAGCTTGCGGTACTCGTCGACATAGAACGCCGCGCCTCGCACGGTCAGGTTCCAGTCGGTCATGACGACCACGTCGTCCATGGCCCACGTGGCCACAGCCGTGCCGTCACCGTTGAGATCGATCTCCGGGTGGTGCACCCGATGGCTCGAGTGGAACGTCTCCGCCCCCATCGACCGCACCAGGAAGTCGATGATCGCCTCACGACCTTCGAACGAGTACTTCCCGCCGCTGTACGCCGCGACGGCATCGTCGGTGAACACCTCGGCCATCTCTTCCCAGAGCTTCTGGTCCAGGCACCGCAAGTACTTGTACTTGACGCGTTTGATGGCCTCGATGTCGATCAGGTCGTCCAGGGTCATGGCCGGATCGTAGTTTCCTCAGGCGCTGGCCTGATCGAGCTCCTCGGGCCACAATGCGAGCAAGGTGTCGAAGACTTCTTCGACGGTCTCGTAACCGGAGAAGTGGCCGCCGCCCGGCACCACCGTCAGCTCGCTGTCGGGGAGGAGGGCGGCCTGGTGGATCCCGTGGCTGAGCGGGACGATCTTGTCGGCGTCGCCGTGCCAGAACCGAATCGGGGTGTCGATGTCCGTGAGGCGGAAGCCCCAGTCGCGACCGAACAGCACCAAGTCGTGCACCGTCGATCGCACACCGGTGCGGGCGGCCAGGGTGAGGTCGTACAAGAACGCCTCCTTCATGTCCGGCCGGTCGAGCACCGCTCGGTCACACTCGGGTGCGATGTAGTGCGCGTAGATGTCGAACGCGGGTGAGGCCGCTACGACCGCCAGCGGACGCAAGACCAACGAGAAGATCTCGCCCGCCGGCGCGGAGGTGAGCGACAGCAATCGTTCGAATGGAGGAAGCACGCGGGTGTAGCCGGGAGCCGACTCATCACCCCGCGTCGGTCCGACCCCGCCGAGCACTGCACACGCCCCAACTCGGTCCGGCATGTACGCGGCGCACGCCAACACGAACGGACCGCCGCCCGACATCCCGACCGCCGCGAACTCCCCGATGCCTTGCGCATCGACGAACTCCTCGACGTCGAACGCCCAGTCGAGCACCTGCGCATAACGACGTGTAGTGGAACGACCGGTGCCCGGACGCTCGATGCCGATCAGGCGCACGCCCCGCTCGCGGGCGAGATCCGGTGCGTCGGGCGGCACCTGCCGGCACGCGCCGGGCGTGCCGTGGAACCACAACACCGCGCGACCGTCGATCGGGCCGTATTCGGCATACCCCAGGACGCGCCCGTCCGCGAGCTCGACCACTCCGTCACGGTCGGGGACGTTGCGGGGTGTGCCGGACATGGCGTTACAACCCGATGCCGGTGCCTTTGCCGCCCGACGCGGGCGCGGCTTCGGACGGTTGGATCATCACCCAACCCGTGCCACCGAAGCCCATCTGGAACGTCTCCCCCGATCCTTTGCCGATGAACGTCTTCAGGTTCAGGTCGGACTTGATCGTCATCTGCACGCCAGAGGTCCACATGACCACGGCGTTGGGATCGGCGAAGGTCTGCGCGCTGGCGACATCGAGAACCACGGGTGGGCCATCGGTGGTCACCGCCACATAGCCGGTGCCCGACAACGCGACATTCCACATGCCGCCGGCCATCGCGCCTACGCCACTCACGCGGTGGATGTCGTCGCTGATGCTCGCGCTGAAGGCCAGAATGCTCGCGCCGTTGACGCTGACCGCATCGTCCTCGAGGTACATCACCTGTATCTCTTTACCCGTGTCGGCCAAGAACACCTCACCCGCGCCCTGCACCGTCATCAGCTGCTGGCCCTCGCCGCTCACCTTCTGCTTGACCCACTTGTTCATGCCGCCGGCGCCCTGGTGCTCGAACTTGGCGTCGCCCTGGTAGGCCACCATCGAGCCGAGCGCGGCCTTGACCGGCCCGTACTGCAGCAGGACCTTCAGCAGCTTCTTGTTCTGCAGGGTGAACGGATCCTGCCCGGTGGTCTCCTGAGCCGCCGCCAGATCGAGCGCTACGGGGTGGATGGTCACGATTTGGCCTCCGTCGAACGACCTCTACCAGCCGCCAAATCTTAGGCCCGCAGCAAACGATCGATCGCCGCGACGGCCTCGTCGACCTTGGCGTCGCCGGCGGCATCGCTCTCGGCCGCGGCATCGCGCACGCAATGGCGCATGTGCTCGTGGAGCAAACCGAGGCCGACCCCCTGCAGGGCCTTGGTGACCGAGGAGATCTGGGTCAGCACGTCGATGCAGTAGTTCTCGTCCTCGACCATGGTCTGCAGCCCGCGCACCTGACCTTCGATGCGACGGAGTCGCTTCAAGTAGTCGTCCTTCGTGATGGAGTAGCCGGCCATGGGTTGATCATAGGGTAGGGGGGTATAGTATGCAACGCATGACCACCCGAGTGGACCTGCCGATCGAGGGGATGACGTGCGCCAGCTGCGCGACCCGCATCGGTCGTGGTCTCGGGCGCCTGACCGGGCGTCGAGCGGGCCGACGTGAACCTGGCTGCGCACCGCGCCACCGTCGTCTTCGACGCCGACGAGGTGGGCGTGGACGACTTCCGGGCCAAGGTCGAGTCGCTCGGATACAAGGTGCCCGAGATCGAAGACGCCGACAGCGAGATCCGCGAGCTGCGACGCGCTCGGTCGCCGCCTGGCTCTCGCCGTCGTCCTCACCATCCCCGTGCTCGCCATCTCGATGATCCCGGCGCTGATGTTCGACGGGTGGCAATGGTGGGCCTTCGCCCTCTCCACACCGGTGGTGCTCTACGCCGGCGCACCCTTCCACCGGGCCACGCTCGTGAACCTCCGCCACGGCGCCGCGACCATGGACACCCTCGTGTCGATGGGCACGCTGGCGGCGTGGGGTTGGTCCACCTTCGCGCTCTTCTTCCGGGGCGCGGCCGACACCGGGATGGATGCCGACCCGCCGCACGTCTACTTCGAGACCGCGGCGGTCATCGTCACGCTCATCCTGCTCGGACGTTGGCTCGAGGCCCGCGCTCGTCGCCGATCGGGCGACGCGCTGCGCAAACTCGCCGAGCTCGGCGTCAAGACCGCCACGCTCGAAGACGGCCGTGAGCTACCGCTCGACGAGCTCGAGGTCGGCATGCGGTTCGTCGTGCGACCGGGTGCCAAGGTCGCCACCGACGGCATCGTCGTCGACGGTCACTCCGCCATCGACATGGCGATGATCACGGGCGAACCGGTGCCCGTCGAGGTCGGTCCCGGGGACGAGGTCATCGGTGCCACCGTGAACAGCAACGGCCACCTCATCGTCGAAGCCACCCGCGTCGGCGGCGAGACGGCTCTCGCCCAGATCGTGCGGCTGGTCGAGGAGGCCCAAGGCTCACGCGCACCAGTGCAGCGCCTGGCCGATCGCATCTCGGGCGTCTTCGTACCGGTCGTGCTCGTCATCGCCCTCGGCACGCTCATCGTCTGGCTGCTCACCGGTCATCCCACCAACGACGCGTTCACCGCCGCGGTCGCGGTGTTGATCATCGCCTGCCCGTGCGCGCTCGGGCTCGCCACACCCACGGCGATCATGGTCGGCACCGGTCGGGCCGCACAGTTGGGCATCGTCATCAAGGGTGGCGAAGTGCTCGAGCACACTCGCCAAGTCGACGTAGCCGTGCTCGACAAGACCGGCACCATCACCGAGGGTCGGATGGAACTGGTCGACGCGCTGGCCACCGACGGAGTCGACGGTCAAGTCATGTTGCGCCGCGCCGCTTCGCTCGAGAGTCGGTCCGAGCATCCGATTGCGCAGGCCATCGCAGCCCGTGCGGGCAGCCTGTCACCGGTCAGCGACTTCGAGAACTTGCCGGGCCGCGGCGTGCGCGGTCGGGTCGACGACGTCCCCGTCTTCGTCGGCCGGCGTTCACTGTTCGCCGTCATCCCGTCGGACATCGAGGCCGCAGCCAGCGCAGCCGAAGCCGCGGGTCGCACCGCCGTGCTGGCCGGATGGGCGGCAGACGAAGGCGGCGAGCCCTCGGCCACCGGCGTGTTCGTCGTCGCCGACCGCGTGAAGCCGTCGAGTCGCGAAGGCATTGCTCAACTACAACAGCTCGGCCTCGACGTCGTGCTGCTCACCGGCGACAACGAGCGCACCGCGCGGGCCGTCGCGGCCGAGGTGGGCATCACCACCGTGCGCGCCGAAGTACTGCCGGCGGACAAGGTCGACGAGATCGTTCGCCTGCAAGCCGAGGGCAAGCAGGTCGCCATGGTCGGCGACGGCGTCAACGACGCTCCGGCGTTGGCCCAAGCCGACCTGGGCATCGCCATCGGTACCGGCGCGGACGTCGCCATCGAAGCCAGCGATCTCACCATCGTGTCCGGCGATCTGCGCGCCGCCGCCGACGCCATCGCACTGTCGCGTCGCACGCTGGCAACCATCAAGGTGAACCTGTTCTGGGCCTTCGCCTACAACGTGGCCGCCATCCCCCTCGCGGCGTTGGGCGTGCTGAACCCGATGATCGCCGCCGGCGCCATGGCGTTCTCGTCGGTGTTCGTCGTGACGAACAGCCTTCGGCTCCGCCGGTTCCACGGCCTGCGCCAGCAACGCACGGATCCCCCACCCCCGCAAGGAGCAGCAGATGACACGCATCTATCGCGTGCCGGGCATCTCATGTGACCACTGCAAGCATGCCATCGAGGGAGAAGTCGGCCAGGTCGCCGGCGTCGACCGGGTGGGCGTCGACGTCGAGCAGCGAACGGTGACCGTTAGCGGCGACGCCGACGACAGCGCGGTGCGCGCCGCGATCGACGAAGCGGGCTACGAGGTGGAGGCATCGCTGGCTTGATCAGCCGCGCAGGTGCCAGGCCTTCGGACGCACGAAAGCTCGGATACCGATCGTCGACAACGTCGTGCCGATCCCCGAATGACCTCGACCCGACCACGGCAGGCGCGGGCTCACGCGATCGCAGCAGTTCCAGTACGCCGAGCCGGCATCGACGGCGCTCAGCAATCGGCGAGCTCGCGCCTCGTCCGTGCTGTACACGCCGGCCGTGAGTCCGTACTCGGTGTCGTTCATCAATTCCACGGCTTGCGCATCGTCGTCCACGCGTTGGATCCCGATCACCGGACCGAAGCTCTCGTCCTTCATCACCGCCATGCGATGGTCGACCTCGGTGAGCACGGTCGGCTCGAACCAGCCGGGGCCACGATCGACGATGGCATGGCCACCGGTTCGTACGGTCGCCCCCTTCGCGGTCGCGTCCGCAACCTGGGCCTCGAGTACCCGTACCTGCTGGGGTCGCGTGAGCGGGCCGATGTAGGTCGACTCGTCGCTTGGTTCGCCCACCTCGAATCCATCGACGGTCTTCACGAACGCGTCCACGAACTCGTCGTACACCGCCGAATGCACATAGATCCGCTCGACCGAACAGCAGCTCTGGCCGTTGTTGTAGAAGGCGCCGTCCGCCAAGCCCTCGGCCGCCGCCTGCACGTCGACGTCGTCGGTCACGTAGACCGGGTCCTTGCCGCCCAACTCCAACTGGACGGGGATCATCCGACCGGCCACCGCTTCGGCGATGGCCTTGCCCGTCGCGTACGAGCCGGTGAAGAACACACCGTCGATCGGCTGGGCCAACAACTCGGCGCCGACATCACCGGCCCCCTCGACCACGATGAACACGTCGGCCGGCACGCCGGCGTCGTGGAGCGTTCGCCCGATCGATCGCCCGGTCTCGCTCGCCAGCTCCGAGGGCTTGTAGAGCACGCGCGTTGCCGGCCAGCAACGCCGGCGCGACGACGTTGATGCCGACGAACCAGGGGTAGTTCCAGGCCGAGATGTTGGCCACCACCCCCAGTGGGTCGAAGCTGATCTGTTCGTGCAACGCCGCGCCGTCGTCGGCCAGCACGGTCTCCGTGGCGAGCACGTGCTCGGTCTCGTCCAAGAAGAACTCGATGCGAGGGATCACACCGGCCAGCTCGTTGCGTGCTTGGGTGATCGGCTTGCCGGTCTCGGCGCTGAGCACCGCCGCCAACTCGTCGCGCCGCTCGTCGACGAGCTCCCCGAAGCGCTTCAGGATCGCCAGTCGGTCGGCCAAGGGCCGTGCCGCCCAAGCCGGCTGCGCCTGCCGAGCCCGCTCGTAGGCCGCAGCCGCACTCATCGCGTTGCCACCCGAGCGTGATCGAGGAAATCATGCAGGATGGGCTCCGACGGCAACAGCTCGTCGCGATCGCCGACCCACTCGGGGTGCCACTGAACGGCCGTGACGTACGCACCGTCGCCGTCGTGCAGCCGGACCGCTTCGATCACGCCATCGGTGGTGGAGCGCGCTTCGACGATCAGCTCGTCGCCGAGGTCCTTCACCGACTGGTGGTGCACGCTGTTGATCGTCGCCGTGTGCACGCCGGGGTACAGGGCCGCGAGCGCGGATCCCTCGACCAGTTCGACCTGGTGACGATTCTCGTCGTAGGGCTCCCAATCGCGGTGCACCAGATCGGTGTCGACTTGGGAGGTGATGTCCTGGAAGAGCGTGCCCCCGAACGCCACGTTGATGATCTGCGCGCCGCGACAGACACCGAGCACGGGCTTGCCCGCTTCGCGGAACCGATGGATCAGCTCGATCTCGTAGCGGTCGCGACGCTCGTCGCCTTCCCACTCGGGCCGAAGCGGCTCTTCGCCGTAGGTCCGCGGGCACACGTCGGCGCCGCCTTGCAGCACGAGCCCGTCGAGATCGGTCACCAGGTCGGTGATGCTGGCTCCCGCGTCCGGCACGGTGGGCACGAGGTAGGTGAGCGCGCCGCCGCTCGCGACCCAATGGCTCATCGCCTCGTCGAAGTAGAGCAACGTCTTGCCCTTGAACACGGGGCGAGTGGGGTCGGCGTGGAAGAAGTTCGCGCTCAACCCGATGCGAGGCGGACGCGCGGCACTCACGATGCGAAGGCCTCCACGAAGATGCCGTGGAAGTCGGCTTCGGTCACCGGACGCGGGTTGTTGAGGTGACAGGCGTCCTCGAACGCCAAGCGCGCCAGCGTGTCGATCTCGTCGCTGGCCACGTCGGCGTCGCGGAGGCCGGCCGGAACGCCGATCTCGCGCTTGAGGTCGGCGAGCCACCTCAGGAACGCGCCGGGCGAGCGCTCGTCGAGCCCGACGGATTCGGCCATCACCGCGAACCGATCGGGGACGGTCTCGACATTGAAGGCCAGCGCATGGTCGATCATCAGCGCGTTGGCCAGGCCGTGATGCAGGTCGGCCGCTGTCCCCAGCGCGTGGGCCGTTGAATGAACGAGACCCAGTCCCTTCTGGAACGCGATCGCGCCCATCATCGAAGCCATGAGCATGCCGCCCCGCGCGTCGAGGTCCGTCGGCACGGCGACGGCCCGCGGCAAGTGTTGCGCGCAGAGGCGGATGCCCTCGAGCGCGATGCCGTCGCAGATCGGGTTGTAGTCCTTGGCGAGGTAGGCCTCGACGTTGTGAGTCAACGCGTCGACCCCCGTTGCGGCGGTGATGGGAGCCGGCAAACCGACGGTCAGCTCCGGATCGGCGAACACCACCTTGGCCAGCAGGTGCGGCGAGAAGATGATGCGCTTCACGTGGCTGGCATCGTCGGCGATGACCGCGCTCCGCCCGACCTCGCTGCCGGTGCCCGCAGTGGTCGGCAAGGCGACGAAGAACGGCACCGCATCGACGATCGGCAGGGCGCCGGGCTTCTCGTCCTCGTAGTCGAACAGCTCTCCGGGATGGGTTGCCATCAAGGCGATGGCCTTGGCCACGTCGAGCGCCGCTCCCCCGCCGAGCCCGACGACGCCATCGGCCTCGTGGGCGACGTAGGCATCGACACCTGCCATCACCTGTGACACGACGGGGTTGCCCCACACACCCCCGAACACCTCGGGCCGCAACCCGGCCTCGGTGAGCTCGGCGACGAAATCGCCTACGAACGGCAACCCGGCCAAGCCCTTGTCGGTGACGATGAGCGGCCGGATCACGCCGGCGTGACGCAGTTCCTCGGCCACCAGATGGCGCACGCCGACACCGAACCGGATGTCGGTCGGAAACGAAAACCGCGAGACCACCACGGCGGGTCAGGCTACCGGCGTCAGATGATCTCGAAGTAGCGGCGCAGCTCCCAGTCGGTGACGGCGTCACCGAACTTGCGCCATTCCCACTCGCGGGTCGACACGACGTGGTCGACGAGCTTCTCGCCGAAGATCTCGCGGGCGACCTTCGACTCCGCCAACCGGGCCGTGGCCTCCTGCAACGTGCGCGGCAGGCGTTCGACCGAGTCGTCGGCGTAGGCGCTCCCAACGGTCGCCGGCTGGTCGAGCGTCAAGCCTCGCTCGATGCCCCACAGGCCCGCGCCGAGCGAGGCCGCGACGGCAAGGTAGGGGTTGATGTCCGAGCCCGGCACCCGCAGCTCGAGTCGCGTCGACTTCGACGATCCCGGGATAACCCGACAGGCGACGGTGCGGTTGTCGAAACCCCACGTCGGTTTGGTCGGCGCCCAGAAGCCGTCGACCAAGCGCTTGTAGCTGTTGACGGTCGGCGCGAAGAACACCAGCAACTCGGGGAGCAACGCCAGGATGCCGGCGACGTACGAGCGGAACAGCTCGCTCATGCGATGAGGAGCGGTGTCGTCGAAGAAGACGTTCTTGCCGTCGCCATCCCACAGGCTCTGGTGCGCGTGGCCCGAGCAGCCGGGCAGGTCGAGATTCCATCGGGCCATGAACGTGGGCAGGATGTCGAAGCGGTGACCGATCTCCTTCACCGACGACTTGAACAGTTGCGCCCGGTCGGCCGCTTCGAGCGCGGAGGTGTACAGGATCGCCGCCTCGAACACGCCGGGGCCGGTCTCGGAGTGCAGTCCTTCGAGCGGCACGCCGAAGCCACGAAGATCGTTCAGCAACGCATCGAAGAACGGCTGGTTGTGGGTCTGGCGCACGATCGAGTAGCCGAACATGCCGGGCGTGAGCGGTGTCATCCCTCGGAAGTCCTTGTCGTGCACGGACTGAGGCGTCTCGGCGAAGTTGAACCACTCGAACTCGAGGCCGAACTGCGCCTCGTAACCCATCGATGCGGCGCGGTCGATCACACCCCGCAGCGCGCGGCGTGGGCACACCTCGAGCGGATCGGAACCGTTGACGACGAAGTCACCCAGGAAGAAGTCGCGGTCGTCTTCCCACGGGATGTTGCGATGGGTCGACATGTCGACGCGCACCTGGGCGTCCGGATACCCGCTCTGCCAGCCGGTGTACGCGACGTTGTCGTAGCACTCGTCGGAGGAATCCCACCCGAACACCACGTTGCAGAACCCGAACCCGGCTTCGGCCGAGGCGAGGAACTTCTGCTTGTCGAGGTACTTGCCCCGCAAGATGCCGTCGATGTCGGTGACGGCCACCTTGACGTAGTTGGCGTCGGACCGGCGAAGCTTCTCGAGAATGGAATCGGAATCGGTGGCCCTTGCTTCGCTCACAGTGCGACCGCCAATGTGCTTCTTCTCGGGTGCGCCAGATGCGCCACAGGATGATGGCGGCCGACAGGGTGAGGACGATGCAGTAGCCGATGAGCGCGGGGTCACCAACGGCGAAGCCGTACGCGCCCCACAGCGTGGCGTCGGCGAGGGCGAGCCACCAGGTGGCCGGCGCCAGCCCTTCGAGTCGGTGGCCTCGCAAGGCGGTGACGACCTGGGGCCCGTAGTTCACGAGCACGCTCGCCGCGAGCACGACGGCCAGCGCGCCGGTGGCCCAGCCGAGCGCGATCGTCGCGAGCCAGACACCCGAACCCAAAAGGTCGCGACGAGTGATCTGGCGGCGGATGAGCACCACGGTCCACAGCCCCAGAGGCAGCGCGGGGAGCGACACCACCCACACCGGCACCAGCCCCTGGATCAAGCCGTACGACAGCCATGCCAGCTCGGTGAGCGCGATGTTCATGACGGCCATGGGCGAGACACCATCGGGCACGCCCGTGCGCATGAGCCGGATGGGCTGAGGCAACAGCCGGATCAGGAACGCGAACGTGGCGAGCCACCCCAACAGCACTGCGATTTCCGTACTCGCCACGGCCGACCAGCGTACCTGGAACTAGCGTGGCGCCCGCTATGAAGTACGTGCTCGCTGTCGACCTCGGAACGGGTGGGCCCAAGGTCGCGATCGTGTCGACCGAAGGCGACGTGATCGCCCACACCGTTCGCACGAATCGCTTGGTGCTCATCGACGGCGGGGGCGTCGAACAAGACCCCGAGGAGTGGTGGTCCACGATCACCGACGCGATGCGCGATCTGGTGGGCCGGGGCGTCGTGCCCGCTGACGACATCGTCGCCATCAGCGTGACCGCGCAGTGGATGGTGACCATCCCCGTCGACGAGAAAGGCAACCCGCTCTCGAACGCCATCAGCTGGATGGACGATCGCGGGGCGCGCTACGCCAAGCGCGTGTCGAGTGGCGGCGTCACCATTCCCGGTGTCGGGTACAACGCACGCAAGCTGCGGCAGTGGATCCGCGTCACCGGCGGGGTGCCATCACGCACGGGCAAGGACCCGGTCGGCCACATCCTCTATCTGAAGAACCACGAGCCCGACATCTACAACGCGGCGTACAAGTTCATGGAGCCCATGGACTTCTTGAACATGCGACTCACCGGTCGTTGTGTCGCGTCGTACGACTCCATCGTGGGTCACTGGGTCACCGACAACCGCGATCTCCGCCACGTCGACTACAACGAAGAGCTGCTCGAGTGGGTCGGCATCGATCGGGCCAAGCTGCCGGACCTGGTCCCCACCGGATCGATGATCGGCACCATCACACCCGAGATCGCCCGTCTGCTCGGCTTGGGCGAGCACGTGCAGGTCGTCACCGGAACGGGTGACACCTCATCGGCTGGTATCGGGTCGGGGGCGGTGCGCGATCTCGAAGGCCACATCTACATCGGCACATCGTCGTGGCTGTCGTGCCACGTTCCGTTCAAGAAGACCGACGTGTTGCACAACATCACGTCGCTGCCGTCGGGCATCCCGAACCGCTACTGGGTGGCGACCGAGCAGGACGTCGCCGGCGGGGCGCTCACGTGGTTGGTCGACAACATCCTGTTGGCCGACGACGCCTTGTCGATCGTCAACGCGCCCGACGACATGCTCGTGGCGTTGAACGAGCTGGCCGAGACGTCACCACCAGGGAGCAACGGTGTCATCTTCTTCCCCTGGCTGGCCGGCGAGCGCACACCGGTCGACGATCACCGCATCCGCGGTGGGTGGATCGACCTGGGTTTGGGAACCAAGCGGGCCGATCTGGTGCGGGCGGTGTTCGAGGGCGTCGCGCTCAACGCTCGCTGGATGCTCGTCTATGCGGAGAAGTTCACGAAGCACCGCTTCGACGGCCTGACCTTCATCGGTGGTGGTGCACAATCGGCCATGTGGTGCCAGATCCTGGCCGACGTGCTCGACCGACCGATCCGTCAAGCCGCCGCGCCCCGGCAGGCCAATGTGCGCGGCGCGGCGTTCAGCGCATCGGTCGCGCTGGGCGAGCTCACCTGGAACGACATACCCGCCAAGGTCGAGATCAGCGAGACGTTCCAACCCGATCGGGCCAACGCCAAGACCTACGACATGCTGTTCGATGCCTTCACCGAGTTCTACAAGAAGAACAAGGGCATCTACGCCAAGCTCTCCAAGTCCGGCCTGCGCTGACCGCGCTTCAACGGACGGACCCGCAGCGATCAGTCGAGAGCGTTCGGCCAGGGCGCGTCTGGAAGACCTCTGGTCCTCGAACAGCGACCGGTCCTGACGGGTAGAGCTGTCCGTAGCGCTTCGAAGTGCATCAGCTGCTTGCTCGACAGGAAGGTCGAGCGATCCCGGTCCGACTGGGTGATCGTCCACGATCGTTCGGCCATCGCCCGAAGCACGTCGCTGCTCGCGACACGCGCTTCCGACCTGTTCGCCATGACAGCGATCGATTCTGTAGCCTCGAAGTCGCCGCGCCTTGGCCACCTGCTCGTCGGCGCCTGGAACACCGCAGCTAGGCTGACCTCTCCGAAGGCGAGCGGTCAGCAAGGGCTCCATCATCGTGCGCACGACAGACGACCTGCGTCCTCGATCGAGGCGTCAGGCTGTCCATGATCGCTGCGCCGTCTGTCGGTGACTGTCGCGCCGCGGTGTCGGATCCTCATGCTCTCGTCGCCGAGTCGCGGCCTCGGAGCCGATGTAAGCCGGCGCCGAGTCAGGGCTCGAGCCGGCGACGACGCGCCATCGATACCCCTGGTTCGATCCATCCCGTGCAGCATCAAGGTTCCCCGCGTGCACGATCGCCGTGGAAGTCTGCCCCACCGGATCGCCGTCTGAACAGGAAGCCTTGGACCGTCTGCTCGACGACCGGTGCGGGATCGATGCCCGATCCGCGATTGCTCGGCGGGATCATCGATCGGTACGCCGTCGAGGAACTCCATCGTCGAACGCGTCGGTGCCCGACAGGTGGCCTTCGCGAACCGTCAACACCGGCAGCGGCCGATCACGAGTGATGCGGCTCGGTAGTGCCGTCATCGCTCCGAGCCTCCGTTGAACGCAGGTCGAGCTCGTCACCCAGCCGTGACCGCCGAAAGCCCTCGAACATCTGGCAGCAGTCGAGCTGACCAACGGATCACCGGTTTCGCCGAGCGATGAGCTCGAGCAGCTGGCTCGCACGCAGATCGCAGATCGACCGCGACCGTCGTTCTATGTCCGGCCGACGCACTCATCCGCGACCTTCACGGCCGACATCACGAGCCCGTCGTGCGTCGATCGCCCGATGCACGACGCTCGACGCCGATCCGTGGCTGAGGATCGAACGTCTTGAAGGCATCGTCGAGAGGCATGCCCAACTCGTCCTCGATGATCGCTCTCACCCGCTCGAAGGGCACGATCGGGCCCGTGTCCAGACACGACCGGAACTCGTCGGCCACATCGTCACCGAACACGCCGGGCGCCGAGCCGATCAGCTGCCCGTACTTCAAGAAGGTCGTCCCGAGCTCCTCGAACGTCAGCCGTAACGGCCGCACCCAGTAGTGCTCGGGCAGCGCCTGCCGCCGAGCACGGCGGTAGAGCGAGGGTCCGAAGTGCTTTCCACCGCGCGCTGCGATGTGCAGGGCTCGGGCGCGCCGTCTGGGCGCGTGTCGTCTCGGGTAGGCGCCGCGGGAACACCCGTGGCATCTCCGGCACGTCACCACTCGCCGGCAGCGCCCGCTCGCGGCACGCGACGTCGCACCGGTGCTGCAGCGACCGCCACCTCTCTGCGAACCTTCAGGGGGGGGTTCGACTTCATGAAGTCGACGACGACGGCCGCCAACTCCTCGCCCTTGTCCTCCTGCAGGAAGTGCCCGCCACCCACGATCGTCGTGTGCGGTTGGCCCTTGGTGCCGGGCACGCGCGCCAGCAGCACGCGATCGGCGCCCGCCGTGATCGGGATCGCCGTCGCTGAACGCGCACAGGAACGGCCGGTCGAACTTCTCGAGGGTGCGTCCAGGCCGCGCGGTTGGCGTCCGAGGCCGGATCGTCGGGGCGGGTCGGGCACCAGCATGCGGGAACTGGCGTGCGCCTTCCTTGTACGACTCGTCCGGGAACGGGGCGTCGTAGGCCGCGACCACCTCGGCGCCGAGGCTCGGTCACGCAGCCGCCGTTCGACGATGCGCCCGTCGGGAACTCGGGCACCTCCTGCGAGAACTTCTGCCAGGCGAGGAACGCATCACCCGGGTTGTTGTCGCCGGTCGGCAAGAAGGTATTGGCTGCAACCACTCGGCGAAACGGTCCGGGTGCTCGCCGACCAGGCGCAGCCCGATCAGACCGCCCCAGTCCTGACACACCAGCGTGATCCCGGACAGGTCGAGGTGATCGAACAGCATGGCCCGCATCCATTCGACGTGGCGCGCGTAGGTGTAGTCGCCGCGC
Source organism: uncultured Iamiaceae bacterium (assembly GCA_963778895.1). Lineage (GTDB taxonomy): Bacteria > Actinomycetota > Acidimicrobiia > Acidimicrobiales > Acidimicrobilacustridaceae > CAVZVZ01. The sequence goes on along the minus strand of CAVZVZ010000005.1, from coordinate 2,217,126 downwards.
TGCGTCGGCTTGTCCGAGCGGCCGAACCCGACGAGGTCGGGGGCGATCGACGCGATAGCCGGCCGCGGTGAACACGGGAATCATCTTGCGGTACAGGAAGCTCCACGACGGCTCGCCGTGCATCAACAGCACGACCTCGCCCTCGGCCGGTCCCTCGTCGAGGTAGTGCACGCGCAGCGTGCCGCCCTCGTCGTCGCTGACATCCACGTAGTTGGGTGCGAATGCGTACCCGGGCAAGCCGGTGAATCGGTCGTCAGGTGTACGGAGTGTCTGCACTTGGCCCCCTGTCGGTGGTCGGTGGTGGTCAGGTCGCCGTGCCGGCGAACCCATTCGTACATGGCGATGCCCGATGCCACGCCGGCGTTGATCGAGCGGGTCGAACCGAACTGTCGGATCGAGCAGACGCACTCGACGGCGGCCCGAGCGTCGTCCGACAGGCCCGGTCCCTCCTGCCCGAACAGCAGAACGCAGCGTTCGGGCAGCTCGGTCTCGTCGATCGGTCGCGCGCCGGCGAGGATGTCGATGCCGATGATCGGCAGCCGCGTCTCCCGAGCCCAGCGCGACGAACTCGTCGATCGACCCGTGATGGCGCATGTGTTGGTACCGGTCGGTGACCATGGCACCGCGCTTGTTCCAGCGACGCCGGCCGATGATGTGCACCTCGGCGGCCAGGAACGCGTTGGCGTTGCGCACGACCGAACCGATGTTCATGTCGTGCTGCCAGTTCTCGATCGCCACGTGGAACGGATGCCGGCGGCGATCGAGATCGGCCACGATGGCGTCGTTGCGCCAGTAGCGGTACTGGTCGACCACGTTGCGCCGATCGCCGTTCGCGAGCAGCTCCGGATCGAGACGCGGATCGTCGGGCCACGGCTGCGCGTGCGGGCCGACGCCGACCTCGCGCTCCGTCGGCTCGTCGGTCACCGTCACGCGCTCCAGCCACCGCTGAACGAGAAGAACTGGCCGGTCTGGAAGCGCGATCGGCCGTCGAGCAGAACCGCGGTGAACTCGGCGAGCTCTTCCATCGTGCCCAATCGATGCATCGGCACCTGCGCCTCGATCTTCTTGCGCCGCTCGGGATCGTCGGCACCCGTCGCCTTCAGGAACCCGGGGAAGTCCATGTAGTTGGTGCCGATCGCGTTCACGGTCACACCGGTGGCGGCGTACTCGAGCCCGACGGCGCGGATGAGTGCGTTGGCACCGGCGCGCGTCGACGAATACAGCGACACGCGCGGTTCGGGCCGCGCGCCCGTTGCACTCGTGTACACGACGATCTGACCCCGGCCGGCCTCGACCATCGGCGGCAGCGCGGCCTGCAGCGCGTGGAACACCATGTCGAGGTTGGCGCGCTTCACGAAGTCCCAGTCGTCGACCTTCGCTTCGAGGAAGCGGCCGGTCACGATGAACCCGGTCAAGAAGCACGCGGCATCGAGGCGACCCCAACGGTCCAGCGCGGCGTCGATCAGCGACTGGTTGCCTTCCGCCGTCGTCAGGTCGGCCTTGGCCACCACTTCGACCTCGTGGCCGGCGGCGGTGAGCTCGTCGACGAGCTCGGTGCGCGGACCGTGGAGCACGAGCCGGTGGCCCGATCCCGCGAGCAGGCGCGACAGCGCCGGCCCGACGTAGTCCCCCGTGTTGGTGAGCAGCGCTACCGGTCGATCGTCGCTCATCGAACCCCCTCGGCCGCGTGGATCCGGCCGGTCAGATCAACTATTGACACCTCGACTGCCACTTTCTACCCTCGAGTTACTCTCGTCAAGCCAAACCCGACCGAGGAGTCGAGCGATGCAGATCGTCACGTTGGGCACCGGCAGTCCGCTGCCGGATCCGAATCGGGCCGGACCCGCCACGTTGGTCCGGGCCGCCGGCCGGCCGCTGCTCTTCGACTGTGGTCGGGGCGTGCTCATGCGCGCGGCAGCCGAGGGCTTGCTGCCGGGAATGGTCGATCGCCTGTTGCTCACCCATCTCCACAGCGACCACATCACCGACTTCAACGACCTCGTGACCATGCGCTGGGCCATGTCACCGCTCGCGAACCCGTTGCCGGTGATCGGCCCGGCCGGGACGCAGGGTTTCGTCGATCGCACCCTGGCCATGCTCAAGGACGACATCGGCTGGCGCATCGAGCACCACGACGACCTGAACTGGCAACCCGAGATCAACGTCATCGAAGCCGACGCGGGAGTGATCATCGACGAGGACGGCCTCCGGATCACTGCTGCCTTCACCGAGCACGCACCGGTGCGCCCGACGCTCGGCTATCGCGTCGAGGCCGACGGTGCCTCGGTGGTCATCGGCGGCGACGGCCGGCCGTGTGCGGGACTCGACCAGTTGTGCGACGGCGCCGACGTCTACGTCCAGACCGTCATCCGGCCGTCTGCCGTGCGCGCCATCCCCGCCGCACGACTGCAGGACATCCTCGACTACCACTCGAGCATCGAGGAGGCTGCGCAGACGGCCAAGCGCGGCGGCGTTCGCACGCTCGTGCTCACGCATCCGGTTCCGGCCCCCTTCCCCGGCACCGAACAGGAGTGGATCGACGAGGCCGCCGCCCACTTCGACGGCGAGATCGTGATGGCGTACGACCTCCTCACCATCGATGCCTGACACCCCACCACCCCCACCGTTCTGGCTGGTAAAACCCGTCATGGGTGACGGGTTTGGCCTGCCAGTTCGTTCAGTTTTGGAGGAGGGCGGCGAGGGTGCGGGTCAGGACGGCCCGGGCACGCGCGATCGAGCAGCCCTGATCCGTGCGCAACAGGTGCCAGGTGGTCCAACTGGTCGCGACCTCGATGGCATCGAGCAGATCACGCCGGGCCGCACCGACCCTCGCGATCGAGCTCGGGCTCGAACAAGGTGGTCACCTGGCTGCGCAACAACTCGCGGACGAACTCGAGCCGCTCGTCGATGACTTCGCTGCGGCCGCGCAGGCGCTCGCCCACGACCCTGACAGGTGTCATGGCCTCGAACAGTCGGCTGCGACGCGCCGCCAACTCATCGATGCGGCGGGCGAGCGGACCACCGGACGGTGGCGGCTCGAACAGGTCACGGATTCTGTCCGAGTGCCGATCGACCGCCGCGGCGTGCAGCGACTCGAGATCGTCGAAGTGGCGGAACACGGATCGCACCGACACGCCCGACCGCTCGGCGATCGCTTCGGCGGTCGGATACTCGACGCCTTCGCACAGAAGATCGAGGATGGCTTCGACCACGGCGTCTCGATTGCGCTCGGCGCGAGCCCGCCGACCGTCGGTCTGCGTACCACCCAACCTCGCCATTGACCGCGAGACTAAGAACTGACAGTGTAACTGTCAATAGTTTGTATCCGTGTCGTCCGAGGGGGTTCGGGTGGGGCGCAAGATCCTCTTCATCACCAGCGACCAGCAGCGATACGACTCGCTCGGCTGCAACGGCAACCAGATCGCACGCACACCGGTGGTCGATCGCCTAGCGGGCGAAGGCATCAACTATCACCGCGCCTACAACCAGAACACGGTGTGCATGCCGGCTCGGTCGACCATGCTCACGGGCCAGTACGTGCGCACGCACGGCGTCGTGGCCAACGGTGTGCCCCTTCCCGAAGATGCACCGAGCATCGCGGCCTACCTCGCCGAGAAAGCCGGCTACCGAACCGCCCTGCTCGGCAAGGCCCATTTCGAGCCCGGCTTCGATCCCGAACGGAAGTGGCAAGAGACTCCGCGGCCGGCACGCGGCGACACCGGGCCCTGGCGCGGGTTCGAACGCTCGATCCAGGTGATGCACGTCGCGCAGGTTCGCGACTTTCCGGTTGCGCACTACGGCCGTTGGCTACGCGAGAACCATCCCGAGTACATGCACGCGTTCGCGCCGTTGCTGAGCGCGGAAGGCGGCGGTGACACCGACGCGCCGGAGACCAAGAACAACCCGATCCCTCGCGAGTGGTACCACACCGACTGGGTCGCTGATCTCACCATCGACTGGCTCGAGTCGCTCGATCCCGACGAGGACTGGTTCTGCTGGATGAGCTTCCCGGACCCCCATCACCCGTGGGACCCGCCCGAATCGGAGCTGCACCGTGTGCCGTGGCAGGACCTCGACCTTCCCCCAGGTCATCCCGGCTCGGACGAGAAGATCCGCGAGGTCCTGGCGCAGAAGCCGGCGCACTGGCTGGCGTGGTACGAGGGTCGCTTCGTCAACGCCGAGGGTGGGCCGATGTTCTTCAGCCCCGGCTCGCTCACACACGACCAGATCCGCGAGATCAACGCCAAGACCCATGTGATGAACGAGCTCATCGACGAAGCGTGCGGTCGGGTACTGAAGACCGTCGAGGCCAAGGGTTGGCTCGACGAGACCGACGTGTTCTTCACCACCGACCACGGCGAGCTGCAAGGCGACTACGGCTTCATCTTCAAGGGCCCGTTCCACACCGACTCGTTGATGCGACTGCCGTTCGTGTGGCGGCCGGCGCCCTCGGCTTCCGTGACACCGGCTGACGTGACCGACCCCGTCGGCCAAGTCGATCTCGCGCCCACGTTCTGCGCCATCGCCGGCGTCGAACCGGCCGACTGGATGCAAGGGACCGCGCTGCCCACCACCAACGGTCAAGCCGGGCGCGAGCGTGCCCTGTGCGAATGGGACAGCCAGTTCCCGGGCTACGGCATGCACCTGCGGTCCGTGTATCGCGACGGCTGGCTCTGCACCGCCTACGAGAAGAGCACCGTCGGGCAGCCGAATGGCCTCGAGAAGGTCTGGGGCGACAACGTCTTGAAGTCCTGTGGCATCGAGTACGACGGCACCGAAGGCGAGCTCTACAACGTCGACGACGACCCTCACCAATGGCACAACCTCTGGGACGACCCGGCCCACGCCTCGATCAAGGCCGATCTCGTCGCTGATCTGTACGACAGCCTCCCGACCGAGGTCCGCCACCTCGAGGTCGAGTCACCGGCATGACCGGGTATTGGCCGGCCATGTGGCCGGCCGAGGACGGCGGGCCGCGCCGATTGCAATCCGTCGCCGACGGCAGCCTGGGCGTCGCCGACGGTCGGCTGACGGCGACGTCACGATCGGTCTTCGGCGGCACGATGGTCGTGCAGCGCGAGCCCGGCGAGCTCTACTTCCACGGTGCGACGATCGAAGCGGACAGCACCGCGTGGCTCGAACGGATCGATCCGCACACGCTCGAAGCCAAGGCACGTATCGAGGGCCTCCCGGCCGGTCCCTGGTGGCCCGGCGGCGTGTTGGCGCACGCCAACGGCGACCTCTACCTCACCCAAGGTCGTTGGTGTCATCGCATCGCGCCTGACCTCACCGTGCGGTGCTCGCGGGACCTGCCGCACGATCGCGCGTACAACTCGTTGCTTGCGCTACCGGACGGCTCATTGGTGATGAAGGACATGTCGTCGGACAACGCGACACCCTCGCAGCTGATCCTGCTCGAGCCCGACGGACTGACACCGATCGCCACGCACGATCTGCCCGAAGGATCCATCGCCCGGCTTTCCGCCGACGACCACCTCGTCGCCGTCGTCGGCATGGACAACCTGTTCGCGCTGCAGTGCGACGAGAACGGCATCGACGAGGTCGGCCGCGTCCGCTACCGCACCCAGGCCGGCCAGACCTTCGGCTGGGATCCCGTCATGGATCACGCCGGCTCGGCGTGGTTCCTCGACAACGGGGCGGGCACCGAGGCATTCTCGGGATCCTTCGTCGGCCACACATCGTCGAGCGCTCCCCTTCACCTGGTGCGCGCGCCGTGGCCGCCAGCGCCGACGGGCGATGCGTCACTCACCGAGGTCTGTGGTGAGCCCGGCGGCATCATCGCCAACCCGCCGATCATCGTCGAAGAGCAAGAGGTCGCGATCGGCTACGACAGCGGCCACGGGAAGATGGCCGCATGGCGCTGGTCGGCCGGCGAGCCCACGATGCAACCGCTCTGGCAGCGCGACCAGAACCACGCCTCGCACTCGCTCGTCTACCCGCGCGGCGGCGAGGTCGTGACCATGGACTACGACGTGGCCCGCGGCATGGATCAGTGCGTCGTGCTCGACATCGAGTCCGGCGCAGAGCTCGCCCGAGTCGACACCGGGAGTCCCGTGCAGAGCGTCCTGTTTCCCTGTCCCGGTTGGGAGCGAGACTTCTACCTGCTCACGATGACCACGCTCACTCGCGTGGCCGTCGCCTGAACCTCACACCGTGCAGTCGTCGATGTCGAGTGCGTCCACCGCGTTCTCGACATCCTGCGCCGGCTGTCGAGATCGCTCTCGAGCTGCTCGGACTGAGTGCTGTCGTCGGCGGCGCGGGCGTCGCTCAGATCGCTCAGGGACGTGAGGAAACGGTCGTAGGTGTGCTCGACCTCGGACCACATCTGTTGATCGTCGTCGGGTGCGGGCATCTGTCGCATCAAGATCGAGTCGCGTCTCGATCGCCCCGTATGCGGCGTCGACGTCCTCGGAGGCGAAGTGGCGTTGACTTCGCCGCCGATGTCGCCACCGAGCTCCGGCGTCGTGCAGATCTGCTTCACCCGCTCGACGTAATCGTTGTGATCGAACGTCTCGGGCAGGAACGACGGAACCGACCCGGGCACCGGTGTGCCCGACTCGGGGGGCGGCGCGTCGTGTCCGTCGGGTTTGCGCTCGACGAAGTCGAACCACCCGAGCATCCCGCCGCCACTACCGCACTCACGGCGACGAGTATCGCCACGACACTGCGAACGGTCGGTCGCATCCTCGTCATCGCTCCAACAACGCGGCGCCGCCCGCGTCGTCGAGGAGATAGCGGGCGACCGCTCGGCCGCCCTCTTCAGCCGCGCTCGTGACCTCGCGATGGCGCACCACAACGTGACCGTCGAGCGACGCCAGCAGTCCCTCGACCTGCAACGCACCCGCCGCGGTCTCCGACGCGTGCGCCGCGGCCGGCAGATCGCAATCGCCCCCGAGCTCGGCGAGAAAACCCCGCTCAGCGTCGACGGCGCGGCGACTCGCCGCGTGCTCGATCTCCTGCAGCAGCTCGATCGTCGCGTCGTCGTCGCGTCGGCACTCGACGGCGAGCGCGCCTTGCGCAACCTGCGGCAGCATCACCGATGGCGACAGCACCTCGTGCTCGACGTCATCGAGCGCGAGCTCCAATCGATCGATCGCGGCGGCAGCCATCACGATCGCCCCACCAACCGGTATGCGGGTGAGTCGGGTGGCGATGTTGCCGCGCAAGCCGGTGAAGGTGAGGTCCGGACGCGCCCACGCCAGTTGGGCCCGCCGACGTACCGAGCCGGTGGCGACGGTGGCGCCCGGTGACAAGGTGCGAATCGTCGCGCCGATCAGCACGTCCCGCGGGTCGGCTCGCTCCGGCACCGCGGCCAACACCAGATCCGGATGACCGATCGCCGGCATGTCCTTGGCCGAGTGCACCGCGATGTCGGCCCGGCCGCCCAGCACCGCGGCCTGTACCTCCTTCACGAAGACGCCCTTGCCGCCCATCTCCCAGATCTCGGTGTCCTGGCGCCGGTCGGCCACGGTTTCGACGACAACCGATTCGATCTCGACATCACTGCGCCCGGCGAGCGCGCAGCAGTGCGGCCACGTGGTCGGTCTGCCAGCGAGCGAGCGGGCTGCCTCGGGTCGCGGCGCGAAGGCGAACCAGCGGCGCCACGAGTCGGTCTAGAGGTCGAACAGGTCGCGGAGTGACTCGACCAGCCGTTCGCCTCGAACGGAGCCGGCCGCATCCTTCAGGGCCACGGTCGGGTCGTGCAACAGCTTGGCGACGATCGCCCGGGTGAGTGCGTCGACGACTTCGGCCTGGGCGGCGTCGAGCGGGCCCAGCTTCGACTGGAAGCGTTCGAGCTCACCGGCTCGGATCGCCTCGGCCCAGTCGCGCAACTCCTTGACGAGCGGGGCAACCTCACGCGCCGAGCTCACGGCTACGAAACGCTCGAGCTCCTCGCCGATGATCTCACGAACGGCATCGACTTCGCGACGGCGCTCGGCCAGACCACCTTCGACGAATGTCCGAAGGTCGTCCATGTCGAGCAGCACGACGCCCGGCAGCTCGCCAGCGCCCGGATCGACGTCACGGGGTACGGCCACATCGACGACGACGAGCTGCCGGCCATCGCGATCGTTCATGACGCGCACCAGGTCGCCGTGTTCGAGCATCATCGAGCTCGCACCGGTTCCGGTCAGCAGCAGATCGACCTCGGTCAGCGCTGCGCCGAGGTCGGCCAGCCGTACCGCTTCGCCGTCCACCTTCTCGGCCAGATCGACGGCCCGTTCCCACGTGCGGTTGGCCACGCGCAACTCGGCCACGCCGGCGTCGGCCAGGGCATGCACCATGCCTTCGCCCATCTCGCCCGCACCCAGGACCAGTGCCCGCCGGCCAGCCAGACCCTGGAGTTGTTCGGCGGCCATGGCCACCGCGGCCGTCGACACCGACGCGATGTGACGGGCGATGCCCGTCTCGGTCCGGGCTCGCTTGCCGACCTCGAGCGCGTGACGGAACAACAGGTTGAGCTGAGCACCGGCCGTGCCTTCGGCTCGAGCTTGTTCCCACGCCGTGCGCACCTGACCGAGGATCTCGGCCTCGCCCACGACCGCGGAGTCGAGGCCGGCGGCGACCGCGAACAGATGCGCCACCGCATCTTCGTCGTAGTGGACGTAGAGGTGATCGCCGAACTGCTCGGGCGGCATGAACGCCGTCTCGGACAGGAAGTTGCGGATGTCCTCGTACGCCCCGTGGAAGCGCTCGGCCACGACGTAGATCTCGAGCCGGTTGCAGGTCGACAAGACCACCGCTTCGCTGACGTTGTCGCGTGACTCGACGTCGTGCAGCGCCTTGCCCAGACGGGCATCGTCGACCGTCATGCGCTCGAGCAGATCGAGCGGGACGGTGCGGTGGTTCAACCCGATGACGACGACAGACACGCCTGCAGGCGCTCCTTGGCTTCGGCGAGCCGACCCTCACGGATCAGCTCCAACAGCATTCCTGAGTCAATGGCCTTTTGCCAATCAACCCCCTCGGTCGATCTTCCTTCCCGTTGCAGTTGTTCGCGCTCGGCCGCGACCAGCTCGAGCAGGGTCTCGAACTCCGGTCCGAGCTGCTCCTCGAGCCACCGTCGCACGAACGAGGCCACGGCGGGACTGCGCCCCGAGGTCGACACCGTCACCAAGAGATCGCCGCGGCGGACCCTGGCCGGGAGGGTGAATGTGCAGTTCAGCGGGTCATCCGCCGAGTTGACCCACAACCCACGCGCCTCGGCGTCGAGGAAGACCTGCCGATTCACGGCAGGGTCATCGGTAGCCGTGATCACGAGCGCACAACCGTCGAGATCCTCGGCGCGATACGGCCGTTCGTCCCACGTGACATCGGGCACGGCCCGCACGTCGTCGCCCACACGGGGCGCGACCACGAACACTCGGGCCTCGGCCTCGGCCAGGCCTCGCACCTTCTGCGCCGCAACCCGCCCACCGCCCACCACCAGGCAGCGCTTCCCGGCCACGAGGAGGTTCACCGGGTAGGCGGGGTGATCGACGGGCATCAGCCCGTCCCTGCTCCTGTCTTGGCGGACCGACCCGATCGAGCCTTGGCGGCATCGCCGTTGCGTTTCTGGGCCGCACCACTCTTCGGACCAGCGGCCGCCCGGCTCGGGCCCACCGGCGCGGCTGCGCTTGGCCGCCTCGGCCACCTCGGCCGTGTCGAGCGCCGTGCGTTGGCGGTAGAAGCTCAGCACCTGCAACTCCAAGGCGAGGTCGACCTTGCGGAGCGACGAATCGCCCGGAACCGAGATGACGGCCGGCGCGAAGTTCAGGATCGACGTGACCCCGGCCTCGGTCAACCGGTCGGCCACGTCCTGAGCGACGCCGGCCGGCGTGGCGATGATGCCGATCGCGATACCGAGCTCCTCGACGAGCTCGGGGAGATCATCGATGTGGCGGATCGCGAGCGGACCGACCTTGCGGCCGACCTTGCTCGCGTCGGCGTCGACCAACGCGGCGACGGGAAACCCGCGGTCACCGAAGCCGCCGTAGTTGGCGAGCGCGGCGCCGAGGTTGCCGATGCCGACGATCACGACCGGCCAGTCGTGGGTGAGCCCGAGCTCGCGGCTCATCTGGAAGAGCAGGTACTCGACGTCGTACCCGACGCCCCGCGTGCCGTACGACCCGAGGTACGACAGGTCCTTGCGCACCTTGGCCGCGTTCACGCCCGCCATCTCCGCGAGGCGCTCCGACGAGATGGTCGGCGTCTTCTCCTCGGCCAGCTCGAGCAGGCTGCGCAGGTACACGGGCAGCCGCGCCACCGTGGCCTCGGGAATGCGCCGCCGGGTTCGCTCCATTGCTGCGAGGGTACGCCTTCGTGCAACTGTTCACAAAGTCGCATGGGCCGGGATGCGGCCCCGAATGCATGGCCGAGGGCGGCCGTGCCACGCTGGCGTCCGTGACCCTGCACGCCGCCCTCGCCGCCGCCGCCACCCTGGTGTCGCTGGCTTTCGCGTGCTCGACCCTCGAGCGATTCCTCGCCCGGCGAGCGCGTCACGAAGCAGCCTGGACGATCTCGTTGTTCATGTTCGCCGCGGCCTCGGCCGCGCTGTGGGTCGGCTCGGCGATCGGGTGGGACGGATGGAGCTTCCGACTCTTCTATCTGTTCGGCGCAGTGCTGAACGTCCCGTTCCTCGCCCTCGGCACGGTGTATCTCCTCGCCTCGCGGCGAGCCGCCGACATCACGGCCGCGGTCGTGTCGCTCGTCGCGGCGTTCGCGGCCGGGGTCGTGGTGGCCGCGCCGTTCACCGCGCCGTTCCCATCCGACGGTCTGCCGCAGGGCTCCGCGGTCTTCGGCGTCGGTCCTCGGGTCGCGGCGGCCCTGCTCTCGGGGCTGTCGGCCATGGTGATCTTCGCCGGTGCGGTCTGGAGCGCCTATCGCTTCGCTCGGCAACGCAACGTCACCGTGCCGGCCGGCAAGCTCTCGCCTCGTCGGATGGCGGTGGCCAACGCGTTGATCGCCCTCGGCACGTTGGTGCTCAGTGCGGGCGGGGTGCTGAACAGCGTCGTCGACGAGATGGACGCCTTCGCGCTGTCGCTCGTGGTCGGCATCTCGATCATCTTTGCCGGCTTCCTGCTGACGTCGACCCGTACGTCGTCGAAACCGGCACCGGATGTTCCGCTCTGGTACCCGCCCAGGACGGTCGCGCTGCAGTTATCGGAGCGCTCGACGAAGGACCTTGCCGGCCAATCCTTGCGGTAGTTCGTCGACGAACATCACCTTGGTCGGACACTTGTAGCGAGCCAACCGTTCCGTGCACCAGGCGATCAGATCGTCCTCTTCGGCCGATCGCCCGTCGCCGAGCACCACATAGGCCTTGACCGCTTCGCCCGAATGCGGATGCGGCACGCCGATGACGGCAACCGCGTCGACGGCCGGATGATCGATCAGCACCTCCTCGACCTCGGCCGGGAAGACGTTGAAGCCCGAGACGATGATGAGATCCTTGACCCGATCGACCAAGAACAGATGACCGTTGTCGTCGACGATGGCGATGTCGCCGGTACGCAACCAGCCGTCGGGCGTCAACGCCGACGAGCTCGCCTCGGGTTCCTGCCAGTAGCCACGAAAGACGTTCGGTCCGCGCACCCACAGCTCACCGGCGTCACCGATCAGCGTGTCCTCGCCATCGGCGTCGACGAGACGAACGTCGACACCGGGTAGCGGTGAGCCGATCGAGCCGCGAGGTGCGCCGATGCCGCTGGCCGAGGTGACCACCGGTGACGCCTCGGTGAGCCCGTAGCCCTCGTCGATGTGCAGCCCGAAACGATCCTCGATCGCCTGGCCGGTTTCGACCGCGAGCTTGGCCGCGCCGGACACCGCGATGCGCACCGACGCGAAGACCTTCGGGTCGACCGACGGCATCGCACTCCACGCCGACCACATCGTCGGCGGCCCTGTCACCACCGTGATCTGGTGGTTCTCGATCGCCTCGAGCGCCGACACCGGGTCGAACCGCTCGATGAGCACCACCCGCGCCCCAGCGAGCAACGTGAGACCGAGCACGACGTTGAGGCCGAAGATGTGGAACAGCGGCAACACACCGAACACGACGTCGTCGGTGGTTTGGTTGCGCGAGGGCGACGCCTGCACCTGCTCGAGGTTCGCGAGCAGATTGCCGTGCGACAACATGGCGGCACGCGGCGGGCCCGCGGTGCCACTGGTGAACATCAGCACCGCGAGCTGATCGACGTCGCGGTCGACGAGCGCGATCGGTTCCGACGCGAGCAGCTGATCGAGATCGACCGAGTCGTCGATGCCGGCGTCGGGCGCGGCTACCACGTACTCGAGCGCGGGCAAGGCGTCACGGTCGATGCCGTTCACCGGTTGCTTGGCCGACGGTCCAGCCACGAGCACGCTCGTCTCGGTGACGGCCAGCTCGCGTTGCAGCTCGGGTGCGGGTGCGAGCGGGTTCAACGGCACCGCTATCGCGCCGAGACCGAGTGTCGCGAGGTACGCCGACACGAAGTACCAGTTGTTGCCGGTGGCTATGGCCACGCGATCGCCCGGTCGCACGCCGAGTCCGTGCAGACCACCGCGGAGCGCAGCCACTTGCGAGCGCAGCTCACCGTAGGTGGTCTCCTTGCCCCGCGACACCAGCGCGACCGCATCATCGGGGTGCGCCTCGATGATCGACGCCAGGTTCACGGGCGCAGACAGTACCGCCGGGCCGACCGCTCTGCTCCGGTGGGCCAACCACTGCTCGCGTCGCCTCCCTGCTCGCTGCGCGCGCTCCGCGAAAGGTCTACAGCCGCCGGGAACCGCCGCCGAAACCCTCGAACGACCGGTCCGCGGGCGGAACGAGTCGAGGGAATTGGGACGTGCGTACCCCTATGCCGTGTCACCGAGGACGAGGCCCATCGTCGTGGCCGCGATCATCGCCACGATGGTGGCGACCGTCCTGCCGATCGCGACGCTCACCGCACCGGCGAGCGCACAGTCGAGCGACGGGCAGTACTTCGTGAACCAGATCAACGCGCTCCGGGCGTCGGTCGGTGTCGCGCCGCTTGCCGTCGACCCGAACCTGACGGAACTGGCGGCCGCGCACACCAGCGAGATGATGGGCGCCGGTCAGCTGTATCACGCACCGAAGCTGTCGATCGGGGTGAGCGGCGGCTGGGCCAAGCTGGGTGAGAACGTGGGGCGGGGCAGCTACGCCGAGCTGGTGTGGACCGCCTTCGTCAACAGTCCCACCCACTACGCCAACCTGGTCGACCCCATGTTCACGCATGTGGGTATATCGGTCATGTACGACAGCGGCGGTCAGCTCTGGACCACGCAACGATTCGTCGCCCGAACCGGCGCTGCCGTCGACGACTCCGCTGGTGGCCCCGCCGCCGATCCCGAACCCCATGCCCCGTCGCCTCGTCCCGCCGAGCCCCAGGTCAGTGAGCCGGAACCCACACCCGAAGCCGAAGCACCGCCGGCCCCGCCGCCGCCCCCCGCCGATCCGACACGGGTGAGCACCGTGCTCGACGTGCTCCGCGCCAGCCCAGATTGACCCGCCGCGCTCAACCTCGGGGCGTTCTGCGTCGATGCATCGGAGGGCAAGGAGACCTCCTTCGGGACGGCGCGGAACGAGGTTCGAGTGTCAGTCAGGACAATCCGGAAACACGTCCGTCGCGACGTGGCGCCAAGCCGGGCCCGCAGGGGCCTGCTCGCCGCGTGTGCTGTTCTCACCTTGCTCGCCTCTCTCGCCCTCATGCCGGCGCCACATGCGGCCGCCCTCGACGGCTACGGCCAGGACTGGCTCAACAAGATCAACGGCCTGCGCACCTCCCTTGGCCTCAATCCGCTCCAGCTCGACGGCGAGCTCACCTCGCTGGCTCAGGGCTGGAGCGAGCACATGGCGGCCACGGACACCCTCTCGCACACACCGGATCTGGCCGCCAACGTCTCCACGGACTGGACCAAGCTCGGTGAGAACGTCGGCTACGGCCCGAGCAACGACCCGATCTGGAACGGCTTCCTCAACAGCCCGCACCACTACGCGAACCTCACCGACCCCGCCTACACCCATGTCGGCATCGGTGTGGCCTTCAGAGGCGGCGTCGAATTCGTCACCCATCGGTTCATGGCCGCTGGTGGCGGAGGCGGAGGCGGCGGCGGTGGAGGAGGAGGGCGGCGGCGGCGACACCTACGAGGCGCCGTCGAACCCGGCACCGGCTCGACGGTCCAGTCCGCCCGCGACCACCCCACCTGCCCCCGATCCCGCACCGGCCCCGGTGGAGGAAGCTCCGGCTCCTCCGCCACCCGTCGCGGACACCGGCCGCATCGCCGCCGTCCTCGACGCGCTCCACGCCGCCGGCACCTGAGCGCGCGCCTTTCCCCCTGCGCATCCACGACGGAGACTGGGTGAGATGAGCGCGATCGAAACGCAACAGCTGACGCGAGCATTCGCCAGCGGTGTCGCGGTCGATCACGTCACGTTCACGCTCGGCACCGGCGAGGTGCTCGCGTTGCTCGGCCCCAACGGCGCCGGCAAGACCACGACCGTGCGCCTCCTGAACGGTGTACTCCAGGCCGACACCGGCGGTGCACGCGTGCTCGGCCTCGACCCGATAGCTCAGGGCGACGAAGTTCGCCGGCGGACCGGCGTGCTCACGGAGAACGCCGGACTCGACGATCGACTGACGACCCGCGAGAACCTCGTGTTCACGGCGCGGCTTCGCGGCTTCTCGCGACGCGACGCCAACACCCGCGTCGACGAATTGCTCGAACGCTTCGGCATGGCAGATCGCGCCGACGACCTGACACAGGGCTTTTCGACCGGTCAACGCAAGCGAGTCGCGCTGGCCCGCGCGCTCCTGCACGACCCCGAGCTGTTGTTCCTCGACGAACCGACCTCCGGCTTGGACCCTGCCGGTACGCGCGACGTGATCGGCCTGATACGTGGACTGGCCGACGAAGGCCGCACGATCGTGCTCGCCACCCACTTCCTCGGCGAAGCCGGCCGCCTGGCCACGCACATGGCCGTACTGCATCGCGGCCAGCTCCGCGCCTACGGCGACCCCGACGAGCTCGCGGTCGGAGTACTTCCAAGGCATCGGCGCCGATCTCGATCTCGGTGGCCCGCCGCGATCGAAACGGTCGAGCTGCTCGCGGCGACCCCGGGCGTGCTCAGCGTCGAGTCGGCACCGACTGGCGCGCGCCTGCACGTCCGCGACCGCGAGGTCGTCCCGACGATCGTCGCGACGCTCGTCGCGCGCGAGATCCGTGTCTACGGCGCGGCCGCCGCCGCGCCCACGTTCGAGGACGTCTACTTCGCGATCGAGACCCGGATCCTCGAAGAGACCGGCGACCACTCAGTGACCGACGGATTCGAGGGACCGCAACCATGAGCGACCGCGCCCGCTGGCGCCCGAACTGGAGCGCCATCGGCCTCATCATCCAGAAGGACCTCACCGCGGTACGCCGATCGAAGTCGATCACGCTCCCGATGATCCTCGTGCCGGTGATCCTGATCGTCGTGCTGCCGCTGTCGGTCGGCCTGCTGGCCCGCAACGCGCCCACGGATCAGATCGACTCCGCCCTGAACTCGCCGCTCGTGCGCAACCTGGTGAGGCCGATCCTCGACCTCCCCGAGCGCGACCGCATCGTCGTGCTCGTACTCGGCTACCTGCTCTCGCCCCTGCTGCTCGTCATCCCGCTGATGGTGTCGGCGGTGCTCGCGGCCGACGCCTTCGCGGGCGAGAAGGAGCGGCGAACGCTCGAGAGCCTGCTGCACCTTCCCGTCGCCGATCGCGATCTCTTCATCGCCAAGGTGCTCGGTGCCTATCTGCCCGCCGTGGTGATCACGTGGACCGGAGCGGTGCTCTACGTGGTGTTGTGCAACGCCATCGCCTGGCCCGTGCTGCACCGCGCGTTCCTGCCCTTCGCGCAGTTCACCGTGATGATCGTCTGGGTGGCACCCGCCGTCGCCGCCCTCGCACTGGGCCTACTGGTGATCGTCTCGTCACGCGCCAAGACCACGCAAGAAGCCAACCAGCTCGGTGGTGCCGTGATCCTGCCGCTGATCTTCGTGGCGGCCGCGCAAGCATCCGCGCTGCTGCTCGCCCCGGTCGTCGGTGTGCTCGCCTTCGGCGTCCTGATCTGGGCCGTGGCCCTCGGCCTGATCTTCGCCAACGCCAAGCGGTTCACCCGCGACCGTCTCGCGTCCGCGGCCTGATCCGGCCAGATCTGGCCCCTGCGTGATGCCCGCGAGCGTCAGCGCGCGAACACGACGAGCTGAAGGAATGCCGCACCGATGATGACGACGAGCAACGCGCCCAACGCGATGGCGGTACCGGGCCTCATGACCGCTCCTTCGTACGGAGCTGCACCGGACTCGTGACGCCGCCGCCCTCGTCGTCGTCGTCGCCGAACGACTCGATGCGCACCTCGGTGCTCGGGTGCAACCCGAGCTCGGTAGCGGCGGAATGTCGATCGACGACGATGGCGACCAAGCCGTAAGAGTCGACGACCAACCCGATCTCGTTCGTACCGACGTCACCGAATGCGGTCACTCGTCGCGCGGTACGGATCTCGTCGCCGAAGCGAACGCGGAGACGGTCTCCGAACGACTCGATCTCGTCGGGGTCGATGTTCAGCTGTGCGTTGCCGTAGCGATCGACCCACAACACTTCGCCGACCAACGCTCCGTCCTCCTCGTAGGTGACGGGAAGTATGCCGGGCAACAGACTGGCCACGTTGATCTCGGTACCCAGCGCTTCGAGCGGGACGCCGTTGGCGAGATGGGCGGCGGCCGGGGCGAAGATGTCGCGGCCGGCGAAGGTGGGACCCGGGGCGGGGAGCTGGTACTCGGGGTTGTCCAGCGCGACGGCGCGCGTGGCCCCGCCGCACAGCGCGACCGCCGGCGCCAGCAGCCCGTTGTCCGGTCCGACCAGCACCGAGACACCGTCGCCGACCTCGACCGCGATCGCCCGACGCGGGGTGCCGACGCCCGGATCGACCACGGCCAGCACGACGCCCGGACAGAGGTACTGGGCGCTGCGAGCCAGCGTCAGTCCGCCGGACCGGACGTCGTAGGCCGGGACCTGGTGCGTGATGTCGACGACCGCGACCTCGGGAGCGATCGAGCGGATCACCGAATGCACCACACCCACGAACTCGTCGACCGAGCCGTAGTCGGAGAGAAACGAAACGGTGTCGTACCGCGGGGCCATCGCCCGTGACGGTAGCGGCGTGAGTCGGGTGCTGCCTAACCCGCTTCGGTGTAGCGCTTGGCGAGATAGGCGTCGACGTCGTCCTCGGCGATGCGATACGACTTGCCGACGCGCACCGAAGCGAGCTCGCCGGCCTTGATGAGTCGATACACGGTCATGGTCGAGACGCGCATCAATTGCGCCACCTCGGCAACGGTCAAGAACCGTGCACGTGCACCCTGCGACGACGTCATGCCCGAGTCACCCCTCCACCCCTCCACCCGCTGAGCCGTCACCCTAACCAAAGGCCACGCGGGGAAAGCGGAGTGAGCGCGGTGGCAATCAAGCAAACAAGCGGGTGTCAAGCCCAACGAGCAAGTGCGGCGCGGTGGGGTTGGAGTCGGCCTGCGCTGGTGTCCGTGATGTCCCCGCCGCAACGCTGTGCAGCCCATCCGAGTGCGGCATCGACATCGAGTCGCATCGGATGCGAACGCCTGTTGCAGGTCGGGTCGATGCAGCACCACGTCGATCACGTCGCTCACCGCGCCGATCTCGCTCGGGGAGAGATCGGGCATCGCTTCGAGCACCGAGCCGAGCACCACACCGACGGGCCAACGATCGAGCACCGCCTGCCGCGCCACCAGCGCGGCCCAGTCGTCGAGCAGCTCCTCGGTCGGGTCGTCGTCGGATCGGTCGCACTTCTGCAAGACGAACGCGAACTCCCAACCGCCACGACCGACGCGAGCCGAGAACCCGTCGATCGAGACGGAAGCCCAACTGCAGATCTCGGACGCAGTAGAGGAGCAGGTCGATGAACTCGTCCTCGGTCCAACAGTGGGCGTGGATCGAACGCAGCCGGTGCGCCTCGATGAGCTCGTCGGTGAGGGGCTCGGGCTCGATGCCCTCGGCCCGGCGCATCAGGTGATCGGCGTGCAGGATGAACTCGACGATGTGGTCGTCGTCGACGACCGTGGTACCCGCCTTGTGCTCGGCGACGACGTGGTCGACCCCGGTGCCGTACCGAGTTCGATCGAACGTGCGTCGGCGGTCCGGCAGCAATGCCAACAGCACCCCGCCCGGTCGTAGCACCCGGTGGATGTCGACGACCATGCCGACCGGCTCGGCCATGTGTTCCAGGATGTGACTGGCGATGACGAAGTCCTGTGACTCGTCGGCGACCGCGCGCAGCCGATCGATGTCGAGATTGGCCACGACGTCGGGGACCGGGAACGACACGCTCTCGTCCAGTTCGTAGAAGAGTGCGCGGCTGTCCTCGGGCACCCATTGGTCGACCAACGCGACGCGCACACCATCGGGAACCGGGAACGGTTGATGGCCCGGTCCCAACTCCAAGCCCGTCACCGCGGAGATGGGCGAGCAGTCGCGAGCGCATCGGTAACGGTGCGAGATGACCGATCGCTACGAGCACGACGGAACGGTACTCCTCGACGCGCTCAGCTCTTGCCGAGGTCGCGGGACCGTTCGGTCGCGGCCTGCACGGCCGACAGGAACGCGCCGCGGACGCCACCCAACTCGAGTTGGTGCAGACCGGCCGCGGTCGTTCCGCCGGGCGACGTGACCGCGGCGCGCAACGCCGCGGCGTGCTCGTCGCTCGAGTGCAACAGCTCACCGCTCCCCCGGATGGTTTGCACCGCGAGCACCTCGGCGACCTCGCGCGTGAGCCCCATCAGCACGCCGGCTTCGATCAACGTCTCGGCGACGAGGAAGATGTACGCCGGCCCCGAGCCCGACAACCCGGTGACCGCATCGAGCTGTGACTCCTTGACGCGCACGACGACGCCCACGGCCTCGAGAATCGATGTGGCCCACGCCAAGTCGTCGTCGCCCGCGCTCACCCCGGCGGCGATGGCCGACGCGCCCAGTCCCACCACGGCCGGGCGTGTTGGGCATGGCCCGCACCACCGGGATCCCGCCGCCGAGCGCGGCCTCGAGCGTGCCGGTGGTGACGCCCGCCGCGATCGAGAGCACCCTCTCGACACCCGCCAGCGCGAGCTCCTTGCATGCGTCGTCCACGTCGGCCGGGCTTCACGGCCACGATCGCCCCCTCGCTCGGCAACGCCGTCTCGGTGATCGTGACGCCGGGGAAGGCCGCCACCAGCTCGTCTCGCCGCGACGCGATGCGCTCCACCACCGTCAGCTCGTCGGCGTCGCCCATCCGGACTCGAGCAGGCCGGCGAGCAACGCCTCGCCCATGCGGCCACCCCCCACCACCTGCAAACGAGTCATGGCGCGGACGCTACCGCGGCGGTCCGATCGCCGGTCGCCGACCGGCGTTCGGGAGCGCCCGGGAAGCCTCACGACGGCCAGCCTCTTCCCCAAGCGACTTCCACCGACGGCCGCCCGGGCGCCGGCCGCACCTTAGGGCGAAGAACTTGAAAGACAATGGAAAGTTATCGAAGATGTTCAAGCCGCCGAACCGGGACGCGAACCCGATCCGCAGGGCCGGGCGGAAGAACTGCTCGACGTAGGTGTAGAGCGAGCCGAGGATGCGATCGAGCTCGCCTCGGTCGACCGCGTGCACCGGCAGTTGGCCGACGAGGAAGACCGCGTCCTCCACACCGATCGGCGAAGGCGGCGCCGTTGAGCTTGAGGTTGCGCCGCAGCAGGTGCTCGTAGAACGCGGCATGGTTCTCCTCGGGCGCCGGCATGACGTAGGTCTCGTAGTGCAACGTGCGCTGCCGCAACGAGTACCAGATGGTGAAGACGTCCTTCTCCTCGCCGAGTACCCGGACGAACCACCGACGCTCACTGCTCAGCGGCTCGCGCTCCTTCTCCACCGCGTCGACCACCGGATTCTCGGCGAGTTGCTCCGCGAACCAGGCGTCGAGCAACGCCTCCACCACGGCGAGCTCCTCAGGTGTCGCGATCTCGTCGGCCATCGAAGGTCCCGGCGATCGTCACGAACAGCTGACGGGCGATCGCAACGCGAGATCGGCATAGAGCCGGCGCAGACGGGCCGCGGTGATCGACCACGTGTAGCTGCGGGCTCGTTCGGCGGCGGCCGTCGGCCATGGCGTCGCCGAGTGCCCGATCGTCGAGCAGCTGCGGCAGGCGTCGGCGAAGGACAGTGCGGCACGGTCGTCGACCAACACCCCGGTGCGGCCGTCCTCGACGATCGAAGTCAGCCCGCCGACCGCGGCGGCGACCACCGGGGTGCCACACGCGGCCGCCTCGAGCGCGACCAGCCCGAAGGACTCGGACCGGCTCGGCACGATGCACACGTCGGCGGCGCGGTAGTACGTCGACAGCAGGTGATGTGGCTGCGGCGGCACGAACCGGACCTGGCCGTGCAGACCCAGGTCGTCGAGGAGCCGGTGCGCACGGGCCAACTCGGCGGGGCCGTCGACACCGCTCGGGCCGCCCACGACGACGAGCACCGCGGTCGGGTCGTCCAACAGGGCGAGGGCCTCGATCGCGACCAACAACCCCTTGAGCGGTTGGATCCGGCCCGACGAACAGCAACACGGGATGGTCGGCCAGGCCGAGCGCGTACCGCGCACCACGGCGATCACCGGGCGAGAAGAACGCATGGTCGACACCGGGCGGCACGATCTCGATGCGCTGGCGCGGCGCGTCGTACAGCTCGACGAGCTGATCGGCTTCGGCCGTGCAGGACGCGAGGATCGCGTCGGAGCAACCGATGACGTCGGACTCGGCGTTCACGCGACGCAGCGGCTCCTCGTCGCCGACCTCGGCCTTCACCCGAGCGAGGGTGTGGAACGTCGACACGAGCGGCAGGTCGAGCTCGTGTTTCAACTGATGCCCGGCGATGCCCGACAACCAGTAGTTGGCGTGGATCGCCTGCACGTCGCCGTCGCGGCGCAGGTGGTCGCGCACGCCCGCGTGAAGGTGTCGATGACGTCGGGCAGCTGCTCCTTGGGGAGATCGACGGGCCCGGCGTCGACGTGGATCACACGGAACCCGGGCTCGACCTCGACTTCGGGGGCCAGGCCGTCACGCCAGGTGCGTACGTACACGTTCGAGCCGACACCGGCCTGGGCGAGGGAGGCCACGAGCTCCCGCACGTAGACGTTCATGCCGCCGCTGTCACCCGTGCCCGGCTGGACCAGCGGTGACGTGTGCATCGAGATGATCGCGAGAGAGCCCACCGAGGACACCTAACCCACCCGTTCGCCGGCAGATTCCGCCGGGAGTCTCGGCCGGGATCGTCAGCCGGCCTCTGTACTCGCGGCAGCTCATCGGGTGCATCGTGCTCGGCTCGGAACGTCAGGTAGATGTGCACCAGGGTCTTCTTCTGGTCCTCGGCCAGCGACGGATCGCGGCGGATCTCGCTCACCACGTCCACGTCGTCGGTCCGCGGCTCGAGCATGCCGGCCTGCACATAGAGGGTCTCGGCCGAGATCTCGAGGGCTCGGGCGATCTGCTGCAGGATCTCGGCCGACGGCCGGCGCAGACCCCGCTCGATCTGGCTCAGATAGGGGTTCGAGATGCCCGACCGCTCGGAGAGCTTCCGCAGGGACAGCTGGCCGACCCGGCGCTGCTCCCGGATGAACTCACCCAGCTCGCGCCAACGTTGCTCGAGATCACTCACGTCAGTCGAGCAGCGACTCGACCGATGCCTCGCCCGTGCGGTAGCGCCGGGTGAGCTCGGCCTGGAGGGCATCGATCCGCTCGAAGTACGCATGTCGCTGCTCGGAGACCTTCCGCTCGAACGCCGTCAATCCCGTGGCGAGCTCGTCGAGGTCGGCGTCGCTCATGTCGGCGACCGTGGCCACCCGGCCCCCGCCGACCAGTGCATCGAGCTCGGTCTGGAGCGCCGGATCGACCGTGGTGGGCTCGAGCGTCTGGGGCAACCGGCCGACCCCGGCGCTGCGGGTGTGCTCAGCCAGCAGGTCGGGCAAGCTCGTCCACCAGGGTGGCCAGATCGCCGCCCTCGGTCCCCGAGGAACGACGGGTCTGTTCGCGATGCACGATGTCGAGCGGTCCCTGCACCATGCGCCGGAGGTAGGAGAGACCGGTTTCGACCTCGACGCATTCAGCCCGCAGCGTCCGGACCTCGTCGATCGGCCGCGTCGCGAGCCCGTCGAGCAGATCGGGGCTGAGCAATCGGTCAGTGGCATCCATGCGGTGGACAGCCTACTCCCGCCCTCCCTGCCTCATCGAGTGTGGCTGATCGGGGCTGGGCCCTCGATCAGAGGAGATACCCCCACAGCATCCAGGCCCATACCGGGGTGACGAGCAGGTACGAGTCGAGGCGGCGCAGGGCGGGAACCCGAGCATCAGGTCCGGGCATCAGGATCGGCGCCGCGAAGCGTCCGAGCGGTGCGAGTACGGCAACCAGACCGCCGAACACCCAGGCCGACCCGGATTCGAAGGGCGGGAACTCGAACACCGAGACCGCGAACGTCAACACGATGACCGCCGCGATGCCCGCCACCGGCCCTTCCACCGGGTTCGACGCGCCCGTACCCACGAGGAAGTCACCGACCTCGTACCCCGACACCAGCACGATCAGCGTGATGAGCGCGGCCGCGTCGGTTCGATCGATCAAGACCGCCGAGGCCGCGGCCAGGCCGACGAAGAAACCGCAGCGGATCGTGATCGCCGCCCGGGGCAGCGGCGGGACGCGCCCCGGTCTGGATGTACGCCACCGCGACGGCAACCACCACGAACAAGATCAGCGCCAGCCCCGTGAACGCGATCCCGAGAGTGGCCGCGAGCGCGACCGCGACCGCGCCGACACCGGCGAGCAGCTGGTTCGATCGCCAGCCGGCTCGACGCCAAGCGGCGGAGGTCTGCAGGGCGGCAACTCCCGCGATCATCCCGAAGAGCACGGCCACCGCGACCATGCCCGCCCAAGCGCACACCAGCGCGAGCAGCGAACCAGGCCACCCCCAGGCGGACACGGGGGCCGTCGAGGTCGTAGCCGCTGACGATTCGCTCCACCCACACGAACGCGGAGTCCTCGCCGTCGGCTCGAGCCCGCTCACGCGCATCGTGGGCTTCCGCCAGAGGCGCGTAGGGCGATTCGGCCGCGACCTTCCCGACCGGGGCCTGACCCGCGTCGCTGGCCGAACCTGTGTCGGGCTTCCGCTCGGGTCGGGCTTCCCTGGGTCGGGCTTGCTCGTGCCGGCCACCGAACGTCCGCCTCAGGCCCCGCCCGACACCGGGGGCAGCACGGCGACCTCGTCCTTGTCGGTCACCTCGACGTCGGTCTCGGCCGGCTCGCCGTTGCGCCACACCCGGCACTGCTCGAGCACCGACGCGAAGGCCGGCCCATAACGCGCCGTTGCGCCGTCGAGCACCTCACCGACGGTCCTACCGGGGACGTCGTCGCGTGCGGTGCCCGCCGCCTCGCGAGCCGACGCGAAAAGGCGGAGGATGGCCACGATCGGCGAGCCTACTGGCCGCACCGACCCACGCCGGTCGCACCGAGCATTTCGCACAGGGGTGTCGTACCGGCCCGCTACCGTCTGCGGCGGTGACATCCATGCTTCTCCTCCGTCACGCGCAGTCGGAGTGGAACGACCTCGGTCGTTGGCAAGGCCGGGCCGACCCACCGCTCTCCGAGTTGGGTTCGAGGCAGGCCGTGGTGGCAGCGAGCCGGGTCGGCGCCGTCGACGTGATCGTGGCTTCCCCGCTCGAACGCGCCCGGGTCACCGCCGAGATCATTGCCGAAGCCAACGGCGTCGGGCCCGTCGTCCTCGACGACGATCTCGTCGAGCGCGACGTCGCCGAGTGGTCGGGGCTCACCCGCGACGAGATCGACGCCGCCTGGCCCGGCTACCTCGAATCGGCACGTCGGCCCCCGGGATGGGAAGAAGACGACCTCGTGATCGAACGCGCCCTCGCTGCGCTCGGCTCGCCTCGAATCCACCTACCGCGGTGCCGTGGTCGTCGTCGTGACCCACGGGGGCGTGATCGGCGCGATCGAACGCCACCACGGCGAACACGGCGGCCGATTGGCGAACCTGTCCGGGCGCACGCTCACGCACTCCGGCACGGCGCTGGTCCTCGGCGAGCGGCTTGCCTTGCTCGACGACGACGAACTGACCGTTCCCGCACAGCTCTGACCTGTCCGACCCCGAGAAAGCGAGAGACCGTGGCCCTACCCGTCGAGGTCGTGCGCAGCCGTCGGCGCCGCAAGACCGTCGAGGCCCACATGGTCGACGGCGTCATCCGGGTGTCGGTCCCGGCGGGCATGAGCAAGGCCGACGAGGAGCTGTACGTCGCTGATCTCGTCGCCAAGCTCGAACGCAAGTACCGCTCGGACCACATCGATCTCCAAGCGCGAGCCATGAAGCTCGCCCGTACGTTCGATCTGCCGCGTCCCAATTCGGTGCGCTGGGCTCCCAATCAACGATCGCGCTGGGGGTCGTGTTCGGTGCGAACGCGCGACATTCGCATCTCGACCCGCCTCACCGACTGCCCGAGCTGGGTGCTCGACTACGTGCTCGTGCACGAGCTCGCTCATCTCGTCGAGTACAACCACGGCCCGGCGTTCGACGCGATCGTGGCGCGCTACCCGAAGGCCGAACGGGCGAAGGGCTACTTGCTCGCCAAGGATCTCGACGACGAGCCGGTCGACGAAGCGGTCCGGCTGCTACCGCGTCGAAGAGGTCATCGACGTCGACCTGACGGAACCGATCGACGAACCGACCATCCAGCCGGGCACGCTCTTCGAGCTGTGATCAGCGGAAGTAGCCGGTGACGTCGGCGATCAACTGCACGGTGCCGAAACCGTTGTACAAGCTGACCTTGCCGGCGTCGTCGGCGCGTGTCGTTGCCGAGCTTGACCTGTACGAGATTCGGTACGTTGATCCCGACGCGGTAGTTGAGGCTGGAAGCAAGTGGCCGCGTCGGTGCCCGTGGGCCACACCGTCGTGAACCCACCGTTCGAACTGGCCTGCGTCGACGTCACGTTCATCACGACGGCATCGGCGTTGAGCGGCACTTGGCCACTACCGGCGACCGGAAGGTCTGTCGCCGCGCCAGAGCCCATGGGACTGAGCTTGGGTACCAAGGTGTTCGAGCCGCTCGACCTGGAGTCGAGGATCCGCGCCGGCTTCAGCGGGAAGAACAGGTCGTCGCCGAACGGTCCGTAGTACCCCACCACATCCACGATCAGGTGAACGCTCCCGACGTTGGTGTACAGACTCACCTTCCCGCCGGTGCCCACCTTCACGATGGCGAGGTTCGGCACGTTGTAGCCCGGCTGCAAGTTCAGGTTCGACGTGCCGGTGTTGAGGTTGCCGGTCGGGCCGACCGTGACGTAGCCGTTCGCCGTGGACGCCTCGGTCGACGTGATGTTCAGCACCACCGAACGCGGCCTCGGGCGGCACATCGCCCACTCCTGCGACGGGCAGGTCCATCTGACCGAAGGCGGTGCCCCCTACGAACGGCTGCTTCGAAGGCCAGACGGCGGGAACGTTGTCAGTCGCGAGTGTCGAGGATGCGATCAGGTTGTATGCCCGTGAAGGCGTCACCGTCGTCGGGCGCGTAGTAGCCGAACACGTCGACGATCAGATGCACCGCCCCCGCGTTGGTGTACAGGCTCACCTTGCCACCCGTGCCCACCTTCACCGTGACGAGGTTGGGTACGGTCGCGCCCGGCTGCAGGTTGAGGCTCGACGTGCCCGTGTCGAGACGCGCCGGTGGGTCCAACCGTTACGTAGCCCGCGGCCGTCGTGGCCTCGGTCGACGTGACGTTCAAGACGACCGCCGTGGCGTTGCTCGGCACACCGGTCGCCCCTCCGGTCACCTGCGAGTCACGCGTCGTCGGGTCCGACCAGCTTGGCGTTGTTCGCGCGCGTGTCGAGCAAGCGCGTCGGCGCAACGCCCTGGAACCGACTACCTACCGTCCGGGATTGCCGGTGTAGAAACTGTTCAGGTCCTTGATGTACACATCGAAGTCGTCGTTGACGTCGGTCGACATCGAACTCGCTCGGCGTCGGTGTCGAAGGCGACGAACTGCCCCTCTGGGGAGATCGAGACGTCCGTCGAGTCGCTGAAGTCCGACTCGACGCCGGTTGCCGTCTCGCTCGCGCGCACCGTGTTGCGAGCCAACCGATCTCGCACATACGCGTCGGTCGACAGAGTTGTCGTCGCTGAGGCTGAATTCTTCGGCGTCGCTCTGGAACGCGATGTAGCGACCGTCACGCGACATCGACGGGTCCGTCGAGTCGTCCGCACCCTGCTCCCCGTTGGGACCAACCGACACCCGCTCGGTCGAGCCGGACAGCCGGTCGCGCACGAACACGTCGTACGAAAGGTTGTCGTCGTTCGGGCACCAAATCGTCGGCGGCGGAGTCGAAGGCCACGAACCGGCCGTCAGCCGAGATCTGCGGAGTGCTCGACGCCACCGCTGCCCTCGCCCATGAACCCCACCGACACCCGTTCCGTCGTGTTCGCCACCGTGTCACGCACGAAGATGTCCGGGCGAGCTGTTCGTGTCTCCCGATACCAAATTCGATGCCGCCGACGAGAACGCCACGAACCGAGCGTCGTTCGACACCGCCACATCGAACGAGCACGCCGTTCGCCCGGCTCCATTGGAGCCGGACGCTCGCGACAACAGGGTTGTGTATCGACGTCTGCCGGTCACGCAGATACACATCGGCCACTCCGTTGGTGTCCACCGGCACGAGCTAGGCCGAGGAGACGAAGGCGATCCACCGCGCGTCATCGCTCATGGCGGCACGGAACGACTCACCCATCGCCCTGGCGCCGCCGGAGCCGACCGACTCCCGCTCGGTGGTGCCCGTCACCCGGTCGAACAGGAACACATCCTGCTTGCCGTTCGTGTCGCCGGGGACGAGATTCGACGCCGCCGAGGCAAACAGCACGTACCGCGTCCCCGCATCCGTCGCGCTCGGCGACACCGCCAACCCCTGGGGAACGAATCACCATCGGGCACCCCGCCCCGCCGATCGGACGCACACGTTGCCACCCGATCGTGCTTCACCCCCCCCCGGCGCCCGGCGTCCGGTCCCGTAGGTACACACCGAGCCCGAACGGATCGCGTCGCGCCGGATCGGAACCGCAAGTGCGTAAGAGCGCCCGTCGTCGTACCGCAGCCACGACCTGTCCCCCCGCCGCCCAACTTCGGTTGGATCGATCGCCAAGACCCACCGCCCGACTGGCCGACCCGACAATCGAACCCGGGCGACGCCGCGGCCGTCCTTCCGGGACGCGAATTGCCAGCGCTCCGAACGTCATGACCAACAACACGACCACGGCGACGACACCGCATCACCGCACGACTTCACCCCGAAGGTCCCTACCGGTAGTAGCCGTAGACATCGCCGAGCAGGTTCACCGACGTCGTGGCGAAGTTGAGGAACGACATCGTGCCGTCGGCGCCCAGCGTGGACGGCACCGTGCTCTCGACGTTCGTACCGATGCGGTAGTTCAGCCCCGTGAGGATCGGTGGGCTACCGGTCGGGTACGTGACGAGCGCCCCGACCGCCATGGTCGTGTCGGTCGCCGAGAGCCCGAGGACGACCGTGTCCGCGTTGTTCGGGATTCCGCCCCGTCCGGCCGGCGCAAGCGTGGCGCTCTGGAAAGGCAGGAGCGGACCTGATCGGTTGGGCAAGCCGAGTGTGGCGCTGGTGGACTTGGTATCGAGCACGCGCGCCGGGGCGAGAGGGAAGAACAGATCAGAACCGGTCGGCCCGTAATAACCGGCCAGTGCGACCGAGACGTTGGCCGTGCCGCTGTCGAGAGCCAGTGAGATCTTGCCGTTCGCTGCCGACGGGCACCACCACGAGATTCGTCACCACGGAACCCGACTGCGGGTACAGCGTTCCGAGACCCGGGTCGGGCGTACCCGACGGGAACACCGAGACCTTCGATCCCGTCACCGATGGACTGCTGACCGAAACGAAGGCGGCGACCGCCGCGGCGTTGGCAGGGACGTCGGCCACGCCGGCCACGGGCACGTCGATCTTGGCGAACGATCCGCCGGCCGAGAGCGGTTGGCGCGCGGGCCATCCCGCGGGGACAGCAACGCCGGCCGTGTTGACCAGCGCCCCTGAAGGTGCCGGCGCATAGGCGTTGCCATCGTCGGGCGCGAAGTAGCCGACCACGTCGACGGACACGTCGGTCGACCCCTTGGCGGTAGCCAAGGTGACCTTGCCGTTCGCGCCGACCTTGACGGCGACCTCGTTCGAGACCGTGCGGCCGACCTGAGGCCACAGCGTGGTGGTCTTCGGCTTGCTCTGCCCCGTCGGATACACCGCGAGATCGGCTCCCGCCGACGTCTCACCCGACGCCGTGATGTTCAGCATCACCGCTTGCGCGTTCGCCGGGACACCAGTCGTTGCGCCCGAGACCAAGAGATCGCGGGTGGTACCGGCAACCAGCGGCGTCCCACTGCTCCCGGTGTCGAGCAGACGCTTGGGTGTGACGGTCTGGAAGCGGCTGCCTACGACGGCGCTGTTGTAGAAGGTGCTCAGGTCCTTGATGTAGACGTCGTAGTCGTCGTTGGTATCGGTCGTGTCGTTGTAGTCCGACGAGTCGATGTCGAAGGCCACGAACTGGCCCTCGGGAGAGATCGCCGCGTCTTCGGCATCGGCGAACGCGTCGAGGTTGTTGCTCTTCTCGCTCGCCCGGACCGTGTTGTGAGCCAACCGGTCCCGGACATACGCATCGGCCGAGATGTTCCCATCGTTGACGCTGAACTCCTCAGCGTCGGACTCGAACGCGATGTAACGGCCGTCGCGGGACATCGACGG
Organism: uncultured Iamiaceae bacterium; assembly: GCA_963778895.1. Taxonomy (GTDB): domain Bacteria; phylum Actinomycetota; class Acidimicrobiia; order Acidimicrobiales; family Acidimicrobilacustridaceae; genus CAVZVZ01. The sequence continues at coordinate 2,188,259 of CAVZVZ010000005.1, read as the reverse complement.
GTCCGTCGAATCATCCTCGCCCTGCTCACCATTGGGACCCACCGACACCCGCTCGGTCGAACCCGACAGCCGATCCCGCACGAACACGTCATACGACAAGTTGTCGTCGTTCGGCACCAAATCATCCGCGTCGGAATCAAACGCCACGAACCGGCCATCGGCCGAGATCTGCGGCGTGCTCGAACCACCACTGCCCTCACCGATGAAGCCCACCGACACCCGCTCGGTCGTGTTCGCCACCGTGTCACGCACGAACACATCCGGCGCGTTGTTCGTGTCACCCGCCACCAAATTCGACGCCCCCGACGAAAACGCCACATACCGACCGTTGTCCGACACCGACACATCGAACGAATCACTGTTCGCCGCCGCACCACTCACCCCAGACGCCCGCGACACCAACGTCGTCGTACCCGTCACCCGATCACGCAAGAACACATCGGCCTTGCCATTCACGTCACCAGCCACCACATTCGACGCCGCCGACACGAACGCCACATAACGCGGCGCCAACCCATCCCCAGCCGTGTTCCCACTGATCGCAGCACGGAACACATCGCCATCACCCTGCGTGCCACCACCACCGACAGAAACCCGCTCCGTCGTACCCGCAACCCGATCGAACAGGAACACATCCTGCTTACCATTCGTGTCCCCCGCCACGATGTTCGACGCCGCCGACGAATACAACACATAACGCGTCGCCGCATCCGGCGACACTCCCAACGGATACGAATCACCGTTCGGCAAACCGCCGCCGACCGGGCGTACCACGTTCACGTTCTTCACGGCCGCGGACGTATTCCGATCCCGCAGATACACCCCGATCCGCAACGGATCCACCGGCGCGGTCGCATCGAAGTTCCGCAACGCGGTCGCGTACGCCACGACCTGTCCGTTCGCCCCCACCTTCGGCAGGAACGAACGCCAGAACCCACCCCCGACCGGACCCGACAGCGACCCGACTGAAGCCCCCGCCCTCTCAGGGCCCGCCAACGCGACACCGAGCGACGCGACCAACAGCAGAACCACGGCGACCATCGCCGTTCGAGGTGAGGCCAAGGCTGGCCGCTGGGGCATCGACACCTGCATCTTTCCTGTTCTCCTCCGGGTCCTGGCCCCTCGCCCACGGCCCCAGCACGGGCCGCGGGAGGGTACAACACGGTGCGCCGCTTTGTCCCTACGCTCGGCACTCTTTCCCAGTGCGTTACGTGACCGCAATGTCACGTCAAGCGAGGTCGGAGCTCCAAGCGTGCTCGAGCTGTCCGAGAGCAGTGGCCGGTGGGCCATTGTGGCGGTACTCCTCCAGGATCCCCCGCCAGCGATTCCGGGCCTCGAGGCGCCCGAGCAACGCGCTCACGCCCCACACGACACGATCGAGGATCACGAAGCCGGGCGGCATGTTGAGGGCCCGGATGACGTCGGCGTACGAACCGGTGAGGTCCATCAGGGCTTGGAGGGCTTCGGTCGTGTACGACCGGGTGAAGGTGTACTCCTCGTCGAAGTAGGCGCGGTAGGGCATGCTCACGCACTCGAAGACGTGGGCGGGATCGAGCCCGTTGTCGGGCGCGAGGAAGCCGACGCTGACCATGCCGTCGACCACGCCGGCCGCGTCCTGCTCGAGCACTCGATCGAGAACAGGGATGAACGATTCGAAGTCGGCTTCCGACCACCGCTTGACCAAGCCGAAGTCGAGAAAGGTCACCGTTCCGTCATGGTGGAACCGGTAGTTGCCCGGGTGCGGGTCGCCGTTGAACACGCGATGTCTGTGCACGGATCCCTGTGCGAAGCGGAACACCACCTCGGCGGCGGACTGCCGTTGCTCGTCGGTGGCGTTCGCTTCGAAGTCGGTCCACCCGATGCCGTCGACCCAGTCACTGGTGAGCACCCGACGCGGAGAGAGCTGCTGCACGACTCCTGGCACGCGGATGAAGGGATGGCCGGCATAGCGCGACGCGAACTGTTGCTGGCACGCGGCCTCGATCCGGTAGTCGAGCTCGTCGTGCATTCGCAGCCGGAGCTCGTCGACCAGCGCGCGCACGTCCATGTTCCGCAGCGCCACGCTGGAGAACATCCCGTACAGAAGCTCGGCGTTGTCGAGATCCTGCTGAATCGCCTGATCCACGCCGGGGTACTGAACCTTCACGGCGACTTCTCGTCCATCGCGCAACACCGCTCGGTGCACCTGCCCGATGGAGGCCGCGGCAACGGGCTCCGGATCCCAGTCGAGAAAGATGCGAGACGGCGGCTCGCCCAGTTCCTCGCGGAGCACACGCTCGGCCAGGCTCGGAGCCATGGGCGGCACGTCCTGCTGCAGACTGGCCAGCGCTTCCTGCGCCTCAGGTGGGAGCCCGTCGGCGATGAACGACACCATCTGCCCGAGCTTCATGATGGCGCCCTTCATGTTCCCGAGCTCGCGCGCCACATCCTCCGCGGTGCGGACCGCGAACTGCTCCTCGAGCTCGGCACGACGTTCCTCGTCGGCGCGGGCGCCGCGCACCTTCACCACCGCGAAGTGTGCGCCCCGCCGGGCCGTCAGGCGCACCACACGCGCCTGACGGCGGAGTTGGGCGGCCCGGTCGCTTGCGCTGCGGCGACGCGACGGCAAGCGGGCCGCCGATGCATCGATGGAATCGGATCCGTCGGGCCGCGGGCCCGACGCCACGATGAGCACATGGGGATGGGGATAGCCGTGGTCGATGCGCTCGGTGCGCGCGTTCATCCCCAGAGACTCGACAAAGCCGGCGAGCGCGGTTGCCGGCTCGTAGTCGAGCGTGGCGCCTTGCGTGATGCGCAGCACGTGGGTGGCCGCGTACTCCTGCATGCGGTTCACGTTGTACTTCCACCGCGGGAGCACGTCGGTCTCCTTCACGATGATCACCCCGCCCGGTGCCAGGTGTTCGACCATGGCGCGCAACAGTTCGCGTTTGCTCGTGGGATCGAGCAGGTAGAGGACATCCGCCACGACGATCGTGTCCCAGGTCCCGTCGGCGAACTGCCCCGGCTGCACAGTGGCGAACGACAAATGAGCCTCGCCCGCCTCGAGATGACGTCGCGCGCCATCGGCGAGCGCGATCTTGTGCTCGTCGATGTCGACCCCGGTGACGTCGCGGCGGGTCGAGCTGATCGCGAGATACGCACTCAACAGGCCGTGACCGCACCCGACCTCGAGCACGCGACCGTCGAGCGGTACAGCCCGCTCGATCGCCTCGAAAGGGCAGCTCCACCAGCGCCCGCGAACATGGAATCGATCGCCACGGGGACTGTCGCCGTACAGCTCTAGGGCCCGCTTGGCCGTCGCGGTGCGGGGACCTCGCATCAGGCGGCCCGGCCGGCCAAGTCGGCGAATGTCCCCAGCTGGAAACCCAGCTCCTCGACGGCGGCGTGCACTTCTTCCGAGCACAGCGCGTCGAACTCGTCGCCCCACAGGTAGTTCCACCGATAGCGCGCCAGGTCGGGATCGCCGTGTTCACCAGGATGCGTCGCCAGCTCGGCCGTGGTCTGGCCCGCCGAAGCCAGCGCGCCGAGCGCCTGAACCATCGCGCTCACATCGAGGTGACCGGCGTCGTCCAGACCGGTCGAAGCATCGGGGTACACCCAACCGGCACGATCGCATCGATCCGCGAGGGCGGCGGAGAGCCGGCGAACGACGTTGCCCACGACTCGGCGCTGAGCCGACCGTGTCACGCGTACAGCGCGGATGCCGCGCTCGTTGCCGAGCTGGAGCACGACGTCGCGCACCCCGGGCCAGAGATGGAGGTTCTGGTGCGTGTCGATGTGGTCGATCGTGACGCCCGCACCCTCGATCCTGTCGAGCTGAGCGCCGAACTCACGGCGGAGATCGTCGGCGTCGACGCGACCTAGCGCCGCACGCGGAAGAAACGTTCGCCACGAGTTGGCGAGCCGCCCGCGCTGGTCGACGAGCGATGGGATCTCCCGTGCGGTCAGCAGCGGCGGATCCTCACCCACCACGGCGAGGTGGGCGCCCGTGCCGAGTCGGGGGGCGTCCGAGAGCCACCCACTCGTGCGCTCGAAGGCCGGTGCCAGTGCGAGCAACGACGTCGAGGTCACGATGCCTTCTCGGTGGGCCCGCAGGATGGCTCGCGACACACCATCGGTGAGGCCATAGTCGTCGGCGTTGACGATCAACAGCATCGCGTCAGCCCGGTCTTCGACTCGCTCGTCGTCGAGATCATGTGCGGCAGGGTGCTGCTCGGCTCAGTCGGGGTCGTCGAGGCGAGCGATCAGCCGCGTCTCGTCCAACCCGAGCTCGCTCGCGGGCAGACGATCGAGCGACTGCAGTTCGTTCCGGAGCGTCACCATCTCGCCGACGATCTTGGCGATCACGGCGTTCGACGAAAGTGTGGAGATGCCTCGTGTACGCGGGAAGTAGTCGACACCGAACTGAACGATGTGGAAACCCAGGCGATGCGCCCGAGCGAGGAGCTCGACGTCGATGAACGATCCCTCGCTCTCGAGACGAATGTGGTCGAACACCCTCCGGCGGACGAGCTTGAACGCGAAGTTCATGTCGCGCACTCGCAGTCCGAACAGCAACTGCACCAGGTGGTTGTACACGTACGAGTAGACGAGGCGACGTAGACCCTCGCCCGTGCGATCGAGGCGGTACGCGCTCACGATGTCGGCTTGGTAGATGCGCATGAGCCGGACAGCCTTCGCGGCTTCTGCCATATCGAACGGAAGGTCGGCGTCGGTGTAGAGCACGAGCTCGCCGCGGGCGTTCTCGAATCCGGTCTTCAAAGACCCGCCGAGCTTTCGGTTGCGCTCGTGGTGCACGACGCGCACGTTGGGATGTTCTCCCGCGAGCTTGTCGGCGATCGCTCCGGTGTCGTCGGTAGACGCATCGTCGACGACCAGCACCTCGTACCGTCCGATCTCACCGCGCTCGACGAGGTCGTCACCCGCCTCGAAGGCCGCGGCGACGGCCCGCTCGATCGTGGCCTCTTCGTTCCACATCGGGAAGAAGATCGTCAGGCTCTCGAACCACGGGTCGGAGGCGCGGGGGCTCATGGGTCAACCAACGTAGCGACCCCGTGTGTACGCCGAGGACATGAGGAGGAGCAGCGCGCCACTGCCGAGCAACCATACGAGGCGGGGCCTCGATCGACTCGCCAGCGATCCGCCGTCGACCGCGAAGCAGGGAACGCGGCCAGCACGTAGCGCCCGACGCCCTGGAGGTCCTGGGTGGCGAGTAGGGACCACCACGACCTGGCCCCGCGGCCGCGCGGCCGTGGCGACTGCGCCGAGTCGGGAGATCTCGAGACCACTCAACGCGTTCGCGTGCCGACCAATCGTCGAGCGCCGGAACCGGAGCCCGTCTCGCGGCATTCGCCGACCTACCATCGGCGACCGACCGGCGAGAGGAGCTGCTGTGGAATCCGTCGAGGTCGCGCTCGATCCCGAAACCGAGCGTCAGTTGAAAGCCGTGTGGTGGGTTGCCCTCATCATCGGCGTGATCACCGCCGGGCTCGGGATACTGGTGATCGTCCACCCGATCACCGGCGCCTACGGCCTGGCCATCCTCATCGCTCTCACGTTGATGGTGTCCGGGGTCGGCGACATCCTCGGCGCCGCGCAGTGGCGGCACTCATGGGTGCCGATCCTGTGGGGTGTGCTCTCGATCGGCGTCGGCATCGCCGCGCTGGTCTGGCCCGACATCACTTTGTGGGCCCTCGCCGTGCTCATCGGCGTGGTGCTGATCGTGCGCGGGTTGTTGCGCGCCATGGCGAGCATCGCCGGTCGTCCACCCGTGTGGGGACTATGGCTCGCCATCGGGCTGATGGAGCTCGGCGCAGGCATCGTGTCGCTCGTCTGGCCGCAGGCCACGATCTTCGTCCTCGCGATCGTGATCGGTGTCGATCTGCTGATCGCCGGCATCGCGGCGATCGTGTTCGCGTTGCGCACCCGCCAACTGATCAGCTGACGCCTGTGCGACAGCCGGTTGTCGGCCCTCCGGCTCCGGTCTAGTGTCTGGACACATGTCCAGTTCGACGGCAACCGAGCTCCACGCCGAGTCCACACGACGACGACTCACGCCTCGACAAGCCGAGGTCGTGGCCGGACTGACGGCCGCAGCGCTCGCTGAGCTCCGCGTCGCGGGCTACGAGGGCCTCACCGTGCGGAACGTCGCACGGCGGTCCGGCGTGGCGCCCGGCCACCGCTTACACGTACTTCGGGTCGAAGGACCATCTCGTGGCCGAAGTCTTCTGGCGCAAGCTGGTCGCGCTACCCCCGGTGCGAGTCGATCGGCGACGCTCCCCAGGCGCGCGCGTGAGCGCGGCCTTGCACGACATCGGCCGGCTGATCAGTGATGAACCGCAGCTGGCTGCCGCCTGTACCACGGCGCTGCTCGCACCCGACGCCGACGTGCAGCCGTTGCGCGAGCGGATCGGCGCGTTGTGGCATCAGAGGTTGAAGGCCGCGCTCGGCGATGACGCCACCCCCGCACGACTGCAAGCGCTCGAACTGAGCTTTTCGGGCGCGCTGCTGCAAGCGGGCATGGGCCACATCCCCTACGAGACGGTCACCGATGTGATGGGCGACGTCGCGGCGGTGGTGTTGGGTGGGCGACTGTGACGGGCCCCACGTACGACCCCTACGCCTACGAGATGCACGAGGATCCCTATCCCACCTACGCGCGACTACGGGCCGAGGCGCCGCTCTACCGCAACGCCGAGCAGGGTTTCTGGGCTTTGTCGCGCCACGCCGACGTGAACGCCGCGTTCCGCGACTCCACGCGGTTCTCGTCGGCCAACGGCGTGACGTTGGATCCGGCCGCATCGGGCCCACATGCTCACAAGACGATGTCGTTCCTCGCAATGGACCCGCCGCGCCACGGGCGCATGCGCGCCTTGGTGTCGCGCGGTTTCACTCCGCGACGCGTGGCCGACCTCGCGCCCCGGATACGAGAGATCGCGCGCGAACACCTCGACGTCGCGCTGCAGATGGACGAGTTCGACTTCATCGGGGACGTCGCCGGCAAGATCCCCATGGACGTCATTTCCGAGCTCGTCGGCGTTCCACCCGCCGATCGAGACGAGATCCGTCGACGGGCCGACCTGCTCGTGCATCGCGAAGAAGGCGTGCACGACGTGCCCCCGGCCGGATTCGAGGCGGCCATCGCCTTGTTCGCCTACTACGGCGAGATGATCGCGGCGCGCCGGCGATCGCGGACCGATGATCTGACCTCGGCCCTCATCGACGCCGAGATCGACGGCGACCGCCTTTCGGACGACGACATCGTCGCGTTCCTGTTCCTCATGGTGGTGGCCGGGAACGAGACGACGACCAAGTTGCTCGGCAACGCCTGGTACTGGGCGTGGCGCAATGGCGACGAACGCGCCAAGCCCTTCACCGACCCGGGCCACATAACTGGCTGGATCGAAGAGACCCTCCGCTATGACACGTCGACCCAGATGCTGGCCCGCACCACCACGACCGACGTCGAGCTCCACGACGGCGTCGTTCCCACCGGTGATCGGGTGCTGCTGCTCCTCGGTTCGGCCAATCGCGACGAGCGCGTCTTCGCCGAGCCCGATCGTTACGACCTGTCGCGCGACACGAGCGACTCCGTGAGCTTCGGAATGGGCCGTCACTTCTGCATGGGAGCATCGTTGGCGCGCCTCGAAGCCGACGTGGTGCTCAACGAAGTCGTGTCGCGTGTCGCCGACTACGACATCGACGTCGCCCGCATGAAACGCTTCCACTCCGTGAACGTGCGCGGCTTCGCTTCGCTCCCCACGACGGTACGGACCCGATGACCGATCCGACCGAGCGACCGGCCATCGTGACGGGTGCATCCTCCGGAATCGGACGCGCCACCGCGGTCGCGCTGGCTCAGGCCGGCCATCCCGTGGTGCTCGCGGCCCGACGTCTCGACCGCTGTGAGGACGCGGTGGAGGCGATCCGCGCCGACGGAGGAGACGCGCACGCCGTGGCCCTGGACCTGGCCGACCCAGCCTCGGTCGACGCCTTCGCCGGTGCCGCGGAACGTCTCGTCGGGCCCACCGACGTCTTCGTCTCCAACGCCGGCTCGGTCGTGCCCGCCGGCGTGGTGGAGGCCACACCCGACGATTTCGCGTCCGAGATCCAGGTCAACCTGCTCGGCGCGCAGCGACTCGTTCACCACCTCGTCGCCGGCATGATCGAGCGTCGCCACGGCGACGTCGTGCTGGTGACGTCGGACGTGGTACGCCGGCCGCGCCCATTCGTCGGTTCGTACGTGACTGCGAAGTGGGGCCTCGAAGGCCTGGGCCGCGCGCTGCAGATGGAGCTGCAGGGCACGGGTGTCCGAGCGTCGATCGTCTCACCGGGACCGACCGCGACCGAGATGGGCACCGAGTGGGACCCGGCCTCGGCCAATCGGGTGGTCGAGGACTGGACGCGTCGAGGACTGATGGAGTCGTTCTCGCTGCTGCGCCCGGAGGATCTCGCGGCCGCGGTGTGCGCCGTGGTCCACACACCGCCGGGCGCCCACCTCGCGTTCGTCGAGGTGCAACCGCAAGCACCCATCATCCCGCCGACGGAAGGCCCCTGACCGTGCCCGATCCCCTTCTCGGATTCGTCGGTCTCGGTCAACTGGGCCGTCTCGTCGCGCGCCATCTCGTGAGTTGGCCCGGTGGTCTGGTGGTCTGCGATGTGCGTCCCGAAGCCACCCGATCATTCGCGCAACGGGGCGCGATCGCGGTCGACGATGTCGGCGCGCTCGTGGCCGCGGGCGCCTCGATCATCTCGGTGATGGTGCTCGACGACTCGCAAGTGGTCGACGTGGTGCACCGCGTCTTCGAGACCGCCACGCAGGACACGGTCGTCGCGATCCACTCGACGATTCGACCGGAGACGGCCGAGTTGTTGGCCGCGGAAGCGGCCGCGTACCCCGTGTCGGTGCTCGACGCACCGGTCACCGGCGGTCCGGGCGGCGCACGCGCCGGCACGCTCGCCGTGATGGTGGGCGGCGCTGATGCAGCGGTGGACCGGTGCCGTGAGTCGTTCGCCTGTTTCTCCGACCGCGTCGTGCACTTCGGGCCGGTGGGCTCGGCGACACGCGCCAAGATCGCCCGGAACCTGATCACGTTCGCGGGCTACGTCGCCGCCGGCGAAGCGCAACGGCTGGCGCAGGCCGCGGGGGTCGACCTGACGAAGCTCGGTGACGTCGTGCGGTACTCCGACACGGTCACCGGTGGCCCGGGGACCATCATGTTGCGCGACACCGTCGAGCCCATCGCCGACCGACGACCCCTGGTTCGACGTCATGGCCCATACCCGCGACCTCGGTGAGAAGGATCTGATGCTCGCCTTGGGTTTGGCCGCCGAGCTCGACGTCGATCTGCCGTTCACCGCGTTGGCACGCGAGCTATTGGGTCCCGCACTCGGGGTGCCCACCGAGGAGGATCGATGACCGAACCGACCAGCCCCGACCCGCGCCGCCAGCGCGGGCTCGACACGATGAAACAGGTCTACGGATGGGACGACGTGGGCGACGGGCCCGGCGACTTCTTCGGTATCACCGTCGACCATCTGTTCGCCGACATCTGGAACCGCGAAGGCCTGACCTATCGCGACCGTCGGCTGCTGTTGATCGGACTGTTGACGGGGCTGGGCGAGCACGACGTGACCGAGCTGCAGATCGACGCAGCCCTGGGCAACGGCGAGCTCACCGAGGACCAGCTACGAGAGATCGCGATCTTCTTGACGCACTACATCGGCTGGCCCCGCGGCACCAAGGTCAACACCACCGTCGAGAAGGTGATCGCGCGCCGCAACCGCTGAGCGCGGGATGACTGTCAGCTGCCGTGGCCCGCGTCGATCGCAACGCCTGAGCCCTCGAGCAGCCGTACGACGTCCTCCCACGATTCACCTCGACGCGCCGCGATACCCGCGAGGATCGTGGTGATCCGTGACCAGAACGACGGCGGCGGATCATCCGACATCTCGGCGATGAGCAGCCGGAGGTACGGCAACTCGGCGGGGTCGCGGTGCAACAGCACGGCCTGTTGCTGGGCGAACGCGCGAGGGCCAGCGGGGGCCGCGTTGTCTTCGCGGAGGGCTTGCACGGCAGCGCCGATCGCGCACGAGCTCACCAACTCGTAGGCGCCTTGCGCGTCGCGTATCGAGAATCCTTGGCGCACGAGGAGGCCGAGGATGGCGTTCACGTTCTCGGCGATGGCATCGGCGCTGATCGCTCCGGCGATGTACTGGTTGAGCAGGCCCGGCTCGGCGATGAACGAATCGCGGTTGTGGATCGCCCACTCGAGAAGCCAAAGGGCCCAGTGCTGACCATGGTCGGTCGGCTTGGGCACCGTCGCCGCCGAGTGCTCGGCGGCCAGGCGCAGGAGGTCGTCCTTGCCGTCGACGTAGTGGTAGAGGCTCGCGACGCTGACGCCCAGCCGATCGGCCACGGCTTTCATGGTCAGCTCACCGAGGCCCACGTCCTGGGCGGCGGTGGCGATCATCTCGCGGCTGATGCCGCGCCGGGCGACCCCTTTTTCGCATGAGGTTCGATAATAACGGCAGGGCCGAGTGGGGCAAGCCTCCGGGGGTGCGGGCCGCTTGACGAGACCGGCCTGTGTGTGCAATTTTCGACGCACGTTAGGAAATCGTTCGGGGGACGCACGTGGATGAGCTCGAGGGGAAGGTGGCCGTGGTCACCGGGGGCGCCGGAGGTATCGGCCGGGCGCTGTGCGAGGAGTTCCTCGCCGAGGGCATGCGGGTCGTGGTGTCCGATGTCAGGCCCGACGCGGTCGAGGAGGCCACGACCAATCTGGCCGAGCGAGGCGAGGTGGTCGGCGTCGTCACCGACGTGTCGACCTTCGAGTCCGTCGAAGCCCTCGCCGCCACCACCTACGACACGTTCGGTGCGTGCCACGTGCTGTGCAACAACGCCGGCGTCGGGGCACCGGCATCCACACCGTGGGAAACCACTGTCAACGACTGGCGATGGGTGCACGGCGTGAACGTGATGGGCGTCGTACACGGAGTGCTGGCCTTCGTGCCCCGCATGCTCGACGGGGCCGACGACGGTCATGTGGTCAACACATCATCGGGCGACGGTGGCATCTCACCTCTGCCGACCGCGTCGGTGTACGCCGCGAGCAAGGCCGCGGTCACGTCGTTCACCGAGACCCTCGCGTCGCAGTTCGAGACTGAGGGCACACGCTTGCGCGCCTCGATCTTCTACCCGTCCGGCGGCCTGCTCCGGACGGGACTGTGGGAGTCCGAGCGCACGCGCCCGCCCGAGTTGGCACGCGAGCGACCGCGGACCACCGAGCCGATGACGGTGGCCAAGCTCGAGGCCATGGCCGAGAAGGGCGGGCACTCCTTGCCCTGGCAGGACTTGAACCAGCTGGCGCGCATCGTCGTCGACGGCATCCGCGAGCAGAGCTTCATCTTCATGATCGACCGCGAGTCGATGGGCGACACGTTGCGCGATCGCGCCGCCTATCTCGAAAAGGGTGAGTTACCGGCCCACCCGAAGACGCCTTTCGCCTGACCAGACGAGCAGGCCGGATGACCGACAAAGGACCCGCATCGTGACGACCACCGACCGCTACCTCATGATCTCGTCGGACGGCCATGCCGGCCCGCCGGCCGAGCACTACCGCGACTATCTCGAGCCCCAGTACCGAGAAGCGTTCGACGCACACCAAGCCGAGATGTCGGCGCTGCGCGAGTTGGCATCCAACAACGAGGAGTTCCGCAAGGAGTGGGAGGCGAAGACCGGCGACGGCGGGCTCCTCGCCGCATTCGACTCCGATGCTCGCAACGAGAAGCTCGACGTGGAGGGTGTCGCGGCCGAGGTGCTGTTCCCCGACGCCGACGTGCTCGGCACGGGCCGCGTCGCGGCTTCACCCTTCGGCTCGGGGCTGTCGTCGTCGGGCGACAGCGTGCCGGAGCTCGTGATGGCCGGGGCCAGAGCGCACAACCGCTGGCTCGCCGACTTCTGCGCCAAGGAACCGCATCGCCGCATCGGCGTGGCCGTGGTGCCGATCGTCCACGACATCGATGCTGCCGTCACCGAGATCCGAGCGGTGCACGACCTCGGACTCAAGGGCGTGCTCATGCCGACTCGCTGGATGGCCGAGCCGGCGTACCACGATCCTCGGTACGAGCCGGTGTGGTCCACGCTCGAGGATCTCGGCATGGTGTTGCACACGCACTCCGGCGCCGGGCCGACCGACTACGACATCGGGCCCGGGTTCATGGCGATCTACGCGACCGAGGCGTACTGGTGGGCGGCCCGACCCCTCTGGGTCCTTCTCTGGTCCGGCGTGTTCGAACGGCACCCGAACCTGAAGTACGTCATCGCCGAGAACGGCGCGTGGTGGCTACCCGACATCGTGGGCAAGATGGACGAGAAGTACGTCGGCGGCCACAACACCAAGAAGCTGGGGAACGTGTTCCGGGAGAACCTCAGCATGAAGCCGAGCGACTACATCGATCGCAACTGCTTCCTCGCCGCGTCGACCCCGGGCGTCGAAGACATCGGCCGTCGGCACGAGATCGGCGTGGGCAACCTGTTGTGGGGCAACGACTTCCCCCACCCCGAAGGCACGTTCCCCTACACGAGGGAACTGGTTCGCCAGCGTTTCAAGGACGTCCCACCGGAGGAGACTCGCCGCATCCTCGGCCTCAACGCGGTTGATCTGTACGGCATCGACGCCGCCGCGCTGGAGGTGCTCGTCGACCGGATCGGGCCACGGGTCGACGAGATACACAGCGACACACCGTTGGCGACGGTCGTCGAATGAACGGCCGGACGATCGAGAGGACAAACCGTGGGTGAGCTCGATCGAATGCTCGGACACGCCGATGCGCCGCGTTCGACGGCGAACGGCCATGACACGCTGCCGGTCGGGCTGCCGATGCCGCGCCAACCCGAGCTTCTCTTCGACTTGGGGCGCCGAACGAGAGTCACTCGAGACGACCGCCGCTACCCGTTCCCGGTACCGAACGGGTGGTTCGTGGTGGCGCCGAGCGCCGAGCTCGCGCCGAGCGAGGTGCAGGCGCTGCACTACTTCGACCGCGACTCTGGTGCTCTTCCGCGCCGAGGATGGCGCACCGCATGTGCTCGACGCGCACTGCATGCACCTCGGCGCACACCTCGCCGTCGGTGGCAAGGTCGAAGCCGACTGCATTCGTTGTCCCTTCCACGGCTGGAAGTTCGATGGCGCGGGCACGTGCACCGAGATCCCGTACGGCGGCGGCACGCGCATCCCGGCCAAAGCGCACACACGCGCCTATCCGACGATCGAGCGCAACCAGATGATCTGGGCCTGGTATCACGCCCAAGGTGAGCCGCCCTTCTACGAAGTCCCCGAAGTCGAGGAGTTCGGCGCGGCCGACTGGTCGCCGATCGAATGCCGAGAGTTCGAGATCGCGATCCCGTGCCAGGACATGGCGGAGAACAACGTCGACTTCGCGCACTTCAAGTACGTGCACGGCACCGACGCGATCCCGGAGGACGAGTTCGTCGTCGAGGGCACCTACAAACGAGCCGTCGGCATGGACGGAAACTTCGTGCGCGAGGGCTTCGGACTCGGTCTGGGCGTACTCCGGATCAACAACTACGTCACGTTCCTGTCCTCCACCACACCGATCGACCGCGAGAGCGTTCACGTGCGTTGGGTGTTCACCGCCCCGATCGCCAATGGCGAACGGGCCGCGCTCGACGCCGCTGACTCGTTCTGCGCCGGCGTCAGCCAGGACATCCCGATTTGGGAGAACAAGATCTATCGCGACCCGCCGGTGCTGACACGCACCGAGAAGCTCATCCTCGAGCACCGGCGCTGGGCCCGCCAGTTCTATTCGGACTACGACGACGGCGCTTGACGCGCCCGCAGAGGAGAACCATGACCGAGAACCGTTGGGTGCGAGAACCGTCGGCCAACAGCGGGGGCGGCAGTGACTTCCATCCCTCGCTGCCATCGCTCGAAGTGGCGTACTTCACCGACCCCGCGGTGCTGGCCGCTGTCCTACCTCCCCCACTGACTCCACCGGACGAACCGCGTGTGCACGCGCGCGTCACCGAGATCAACCTCGAGTTCGGTTCGTACCAGCATCAGGAGCGGGTCGCCTACTTCGCCGTCGACGCCAAGTACGAAGGCGAGTTGGGTGAGTACCCGATTGCTCATGCCGATCGATCTCGAACCGGCCGTCGCCATCAGCCGCGAGAAGTTCGGTGAACCGAAGAAGCTCGCCGACATCGACTTCCAGCGCGACGGCGATCATGTCGAGGCGCGAGTCACGCGTCAGGGTGTGTCGTTCATGGAGATCATCGGCGATGCCGTGGAGGTGTTGCCCACGCCTGAGCCGTACGCGGCGCGGCAATGGTGGTTCAAGTTCCTCCCGGCCTTGTCGGGTACCGGGTTCGACGCCGGACCCACGCTCATCCGTGTCGACCAGATTCGCTCGCCGGAGTCGATGGAACGTGTCGAAGGCAAGCTGGTGCTCCGCGATCTGGCTTCGTGTCCCGTCGTCGACCTACCCATCGTCGAAACCGAGTCGATTCGATGGACGGTACGCAAGAGCACGCACGAGCCCACGGTCGTCCGGGATGTCGATCCGATCGCATTCGAGCCGTTCAGTCACGCTAGGTACGACGGCTCGAGGTAACCAGCCGGCAAACGATTGACCCACCAACTCGACGGTCTTAGCCTGTCGCAGAGCCCTGGGGGAGGGATCCATGACCGACTTGCTCAATCGTCCGATCGTTGCACCCGGTACGGATGAAGTCGTCCTTCCGGTGGCCGATGTGCCGACACCGAAGCGCGTCACCTTCGACCTGAGCATTGCGAGCCGCATCGCGCTGTCCATGCTGTCGGGTGCGGCGGGCCTCATCCATCTCGTGATGGTGCCGGGCCACATGCAGGAGTCGGCGATCGAAGGCGTGCTGTTCGCGATCTCGGGGTGGATCCAGATCGCACTGGCAGTCGCGTTCGCGGCGCGACCCCGGCGCTCGCTGCTCACGATCACGATCGTCGCGAACGTCGTCTTCATCGGCGCCTGGGCCATCAGCCGCATCTGGGGTCTGCCGTTCGGCGCGCACTCGGGTCAGCCCGAAGCCGCCGCGTTCGTCGACCTCACCACCGTCGGCTTCGAAGCCGCGCTGGTGCTCCTCGCCGGCCTTCTTATGTGGCGACCATCGCTGGGATCGAAATGGTCCGATTCCGACTTCGTCTTCGCGTCGGTCGTGCCCATCGCGGTCGTGGCCTTGACCACTGGCGCGCTCATGGCACCGAGCACCGCCGACCATTTGAGTGCCGGACACACGCATGGCGCGAACGGCGAGGAGCTCGTGGCCGCCGACGGTCACACCCACAGCACGCCAACCGGCGACGACAAAGGCTTCTCGGCGCTCGTCAACGGCCAGGAGCACGAGGGCATGGCCCACACGCACGGTCCCGACGTCGCCCTCACCGCCGACGAGCAAGCCCAGCTCGACACCGAGCTGGCGTGGACCCAACCGCTCGAGGATCACTATCCGACGCTGGCCGACGCCAAAGCGGCGGGTTACACGGAGGCGGGTCCGTTCTCACCCGGCCTCGGACTGCATCTGATGCCACCGATCGACAAGATGGCCATCGGGGGTGACGGTGTCTTCGACACCGAAGCCGAAGTGGACTCGGCCTATCTGATCTACGACGGCATCGAGGACTCGTCGAAGCTGGCGGGCTTCATGTACATGGCCGTCGGCACCCAGGGCGAGCCCCAAGGCTTCGCCGGCCCCAACGACCACTGGCACTTCCACACCAACACCTGTGTCGTGTTCGCCGACGGGAAGATCCAGTCCCCGCTCGGTGCCGACCGCTCGGCCACGCAGGAGCAGTGCAGCAAGTTCGGCGGCATCCTCATCCAGAACACCGGCTACATGGTGCATCTGTGGAATGTGCCGGGTTACGAGAACCCCGACGGCCTGTTCGGGAACCTGACTCCGGCCATCACCTGCCCGGACGGGAGCTACTACACCGTGCCCGATGAAGAGATCGGCTACACGCGGTCGATCTGCCGAGCGTGACGCGACGGCGTTCGCTGATCCATACTCGGTGCCGACATGACCACACGCGGGGAACGAACCAGGGAACATCTGCTCGACGTTGCTGAGCAACTGCTGAGCACACGAGGTATCGACGGTGTCTCGCTTCGCGAGATCCGGCTGGCAGCAGAGCAACGCAACACCTCCGCCCTGCAGTTCCATTTCGGCGACCGGGAAGGACTCCTGCGAGCGCTCAGCGATCGCCATCGTCCCCGGCTGCAAGGTCTGTTGACCGCGCACTACCGCGAGATGATCGCCGACGGCCGCGAGGGCGACTCGCGCAGTCTTCTCGGCGTGTTCGTACGGCCCACCGTCGACTATGTGTTCGAAGGTCCCAGTCCCCGCGCCTGGGTTCGCATCCTCGCCGAGCTGGCCGCCCGACCCGAGCTCGAAGTGCACGACTTCGTCAACAACACCGCGCCCGAGGCGATGGACACCGGCGTTCGATTGCTCGACTCGCTACAGGAGGTGGTGCCGCGCCGCCTGGGTTTCGATCGGGTCTTCATGGTGTCGCTGGCGGTGCTGCACTTGTGCGCCGACCGTGCTCGCCTCGAGGGCTCCCCCGCTCCCGGCCGTCGTCAGCTCTCACAGCACGACTTCACCGAGAACGTCGTCGACATGGCCCACGGCGCGCTGTTCGCGCCGGTTCGCGAAACTGCGAGCTGAGTCAACCGCCGCATGCCCGTCCTGCCCGAGCTCGGCTTCTACACGCTCGCCGGACAACCCGAATCGCCCCGCGAGCTGTTCGACGAGGTCCGGTTGGGCGAGCAGATGGGCATCGGTTCGGGTTTCATCTCGGAACGGTTCAACATCAAAGAGGCCGTCACCTTGTCCGGGCGCGGCGGCCGCCCTCACTTCCGAGCTCGGTTTGGCCACCGCCGCGACGAACCACAACACCCGGCACCCGATGGTGACAGCGTCGTACGCGACCACCATGCACCTGCTCACCGAGGGACGTTTCACGCTCGGTCTCGGGCGCGGCATCGCGCCGCTGTTCGACGCGTACGGCATTCCACGGATCACCACCGCGCAGATGGAGGACTTCGTCGGGCTGATGCGCCGGTTGTGGAAGGGCGAGGTGATCTTCGGCCACGACGGACCCGCCGGCCGATTCCCTCTCCTCCACCTCGACGCCTCGTTCGACTTCGAGATCCCGATCGCGCTGACGGCGTTCGGGCCGAACTCGCTCGAGTTGGCGGGTCGAGCCTTCGACGCCGTCGTCCTGCACACGTTCTTCACCGACGACACCGTGCGCCGTGCGGTCGACATCGTGCGTCGCAGCGCCGAGGCCGCCGGGCGCGACCCCGCGTCGGTGCGCATCTGGTCGTGCTACGCCACGATCGTCGATGGTTTCCCCGAAGCGATCCGTTTGAAGAAGACCGTCGGCCGCCTCGCCGCCTATCTCCAGGGCTACGGCGACCTGATGGTGTCGACGAACAACTGGGACCCGGCCGTGCTCGAGCGTTTCCGGGCCGACGAAGTGGTCTCGACCTTGCCGGGTGCGGCCGACGCCAAGGCAACCCCGGCGCAACTCGAGCACATCGCCACACTCATCCCCGACGAGTGGCTCGAGCCGGCAGCCATGGGATCGCCGCAGCACTGCGCCGAGCGCGCGCTACGCCAGTTCGAGCTCGGCGTCGACGGCGTGATCATGCACGGGGCGAGCCCGGCCGAGCTCGCCCCGGTCGTCGACGCTTACGTGGGCATTCGTCCGGGCGGACGCTTCGACTCGCTCCCCCGCAATCCCGGAGCCAGCTGATCCCTCGCGTCAGCTGAGCTCGAACGGACCGCGACCCATCTGGTCGCGCACGCTGACCACCTCGGGATTGGTGAGCGATCGGCGTTGCCAGTTCGCACCGTCCACGACGAGCGTGTGCCCGCTGATGAAGCGGGCGTAGGGCGACGCCAGGAAGGTCGCCGCCCAGCCGAGCTCGCGCAGACGGCCCACCCGCAAGGCGGGCTGGCATGCGTCCTTGTCGTTCGTCCGATCGAGGTTGCCTTTGATGTCCGACGTCATGTCCTCGTGGGGGAACAACCCCGGAACGAGGCCATTGACCTGGATGCCGTATGGTCCCCACTCGACGGCCAAGGTCTCGACCATGTTCTTCACGCCGGCCTTGGCTGCGGCCGAGTGCGCGAAACCGGGACCACCGGTCCACGCATACGACGCGCCGACGTTGACGATCGAGCCCGGTGTGCCCGCCGCGATGTGGCGACGCGCGAACTCGCGCGCACAGAAGAACGTGCCGTTCAGCGTGATGTCGACGACGGTGCGCCATGCGTTGGGCGACATGTCCTCGGCCGGCACCGGGAAGTTGGCCGCCGCGTTGTTGATGAGCACACCGGGCAACCCGAGCTCCATGGTCGCGGTGTCGAACGCTGCCGCGATCTGATCGGCATCGCGAATGTCACACCCCACGGTGAGAACCGGTACGCCGAGCTCGCTCAAGCGAGCCTTGCCCTCGTCGAGGTGCTCGGGCTTACGGCTCGCGATCACGATGGCCGCGCCCAACCGGGCGAACTCCGTGGCCATCGCGCTGCCGAGCCCTGTTCCGCCTCCGGTCACGAGCACCGTGGTGCCCTCGAAGGTGCCGGGCGGCAAGGCGGTGGCGCCCACCGGGGGCGGCTCCGGCAGCCCGCGCGCGGGGGTCGGCGCGTCATCTGTCGTCATTGGTCAGCTCCCGGTGTAACGAGGCGCGCGTTCCTCGGCCTTGGCGGCACGGAACTCGGCGTAATCGTCGGACTTGTTGATGAAGGTCTGGGCGATGAGCTCCTCGCTCATCGACCGTCGAATCGCGGGCTCGCTCAGGTGTCGGATCACGCGCCGGGCCATCTTCACGGTGACGGCGGGAGTGCTCACCACCCGGTCCGCGATCTGGCGCACGGTCGATTCGAGGTCGTCGCGTGGCACCACTCGCGACACGATTCCGTGGGCGTGCGCCTCCGTTGCATCCATGGCGCGACCCGTGAGCACCATGTCGCTCACGACTCCAGCACCGCAGATCTCGAACAGTCGGCTCACGCCTCCAGTGTCGGGGATCACGCCGTAGCCGGTCTCGGGAAGCATGAAGCGAGCGTCATCGCTTGCGACACGGATGTCGCACAGCAGGGCACGTTGGAACGAGCCGCCAATGGCCCAGCCCTGCATCGCGACGATGATCGGTGCTTCGAGCTCGAAGACCTGCTGGATGCCGACGTGACCTCGGGTCATGAGGTCATGGTGCGACATGGTCACCTGGTTGCCGCCGATCGCCGCTACGTCTCGACCCGATGACCACGAGTGGCCCTCGCCTCGCCAGATGACGGCGCGCACCTCACGATTGGTCTGCAGCTCGCGCAGGATGTCGAAGAGCTGCGCGTCCATGTCGTCGTCGAACGCATTGCGCTTCTCGGGATTGTCGTTCGTGATGATGGCGATAGCACCATCGATCTCGAGCCGTACACGACCGGGCATGGTTGCTCTTTCTTCAGACAGTGATGGGAACGTTGATCCACCCGCGCACCGTGCTGGTATGCAGACGACGAGCATTGGCTTCATCGACGTCCCAGACCGGATAGCGCTTGAAGGTCTCCTCCAGAGCCACTCGACCTTCGAGTCGAGCCAGAGCCGCGCCGATGCAGAAGTGAACGCCGTAGCCGAACGACACGTGCTGGGTGAACTCGCGATGGATGTCGAAGCGATCGGCATCGGGGTACTTGCGCTCGTCGCGTCCGGCGGCCCCGGTGAGGAGCAACACCTTCGAATCCTTCGGAATGGTGGAACCGTGGCGGGTCGACCGGGGCGGTGGTCCACCGACCCTGCACGGGCGAGGGCGCTTCGTAGCGCAACAACTCCTCGATCGCGTTGGGGATGAGGGAGAAGTCGGCGGCGAGCTCGGCCCGCTGTTCGGGATGCCTCGCGAGCAGCACGGCAGACCAACCGAGCAATCGCGCGACCGTTTCGGTCCCGGCATTGATGAGCAGGTTGGCGAAGAGTGCGCTCTCGTACACCTCCAGCCGCCGCACCGTGCCGTCGTCGTCGGTGATCTCCGCGTTCACGAGATCGGTGAGCATGTCGTCGCGGGGTGAACGAGCTCGTTCTTCGAGCTGTGCGGTGAGATAGTTCGTCAACTCGATCTGGGCGTTGAACGAGATGTCGTTGATCATGCCGACGCCGGGCTCGATGTGGAAGACCGTGTCGATCTGTCCGCGCGCCCACTCCTGATCCTCGATCGGTACACCTAGGAGCGAGGCGATCACCATCGCCGGGAGGCGTGCGCCAAAGTCCTGCACGTAGTCGAACCCGCCCCTCCCGGCTTGCGCGTCGAGAAAGTCGGCGCAGAGCTCGCGAATGCGGTCCTCGAGCGCGCTCACACGGCGCGGCGTGAAGGCGCGCGACACCAGGCCGCGGAGTCGGGTGTGATCGGGCGGATCCATGAAGATCATCTGGGCCACCGGGATGCGGTTGGCCGACATGATCTCGAGCACCGTGCCGTGCGCCGAACTGAAGGTCTTGGGATCGAGGTGAGCCGCCTCGACGTCGTCGAAGCGCGTCAGGGCGTAGAAGTCGTACTCCTCGTTGCGGTACACGGGCGATTCATCGCGCATGCGGCGCCAGATCTCATAGGGATTGGCGTCGATGTCGACGTCGAAGGGGTCGTAATAGAGATCCGGGACCGTGTCGGTCATTGACGCTCCTCGAAGAGACCACGGGCAGCCAGCACGTCGACCACATGGTCGCCCTGGCGCCGCATCATCTTGACGTACTGCTCAGCGGCCTGCCGTCCGTCGCCCTTCTTGACGGCGCGCACGATGGCTGCGAACCCCCGCTTCTCGGCGTCGATGGCACCGGGCACGAGGGCGAAGAAGTTCCCCGGGATCAGCGCGGGCAGGGCGCGCAGCACGACCCTGATCCGCGGTGACCGGGCGGTATCGACCACGACGTCGTGAAAACGCAGGGTGAGCTTCCAGATCGTGTCGGCGTCGTCGGCGTCGTCCAGCTCACGTTCGAGCTCGACCAAACTGGGCACGAACTCGGGGCCGGCGCGGTCGACCGCGCGTTCCACCGCGAATCCATAGGTGAGCCCGTAGAGCTCGTAGTGATCGCGAACCGCCTGGCGATCGAGCGCGTTCACGAACGCGCCTCGGTGCATCTCGATCGTGACCCAGCCCTCGCGCTCGAGCGCGATCAGCGCTTCGCGCACCGGGATCCGGCTGATTCCCAGCCGTTTCGCCACGTCGTCCTGGGGAACCCGAGTGCCGGGTCGCAGTTGACCGTCGAAGATGAGGCGGCGAATGTACAGCGCCGCTTGATCTCCACTGGATCGACGCT
Organism: uncultured Iamiaceae bacterium; assembly: GCA_963778895.1. Lineage (GTDB taxonomy): Bacteria > Actinomycetota > Acidimicrobiia > Acidimicrobiales > Acidimicrobilacustridaceae > CAVZVZ01. The sequence continues at coordinate 2,166,897 of CAVZVZ010000005.1, read as the reverse complement.
CGAACCCATCGGGCGTCGGCAGGTCGGTTTCGGGCACCGGTCTCCTCGGGGCAGGGGCCACGCTGTGTGACCGGATCATATATTTCATGCACCTCGACCAGGAAGGCCCGTAGTGACGACCGCGTTTCTCCTCGTGCACGGTGGCTCGAGCACGGCTCGGTTCTGGGACCGATTGATCCCGTACCTCGACGGGCCGGCGCTGGCCGTCGACCTGCCCGGTCGGGCGGGCAAGGTCGTCGACATGATGGAACTGACCGTCGACGACTGCGTCACCTCCGTGCTCGGCGACGTGGCCGAGGCCGGGCTCGACGGTGAGGTGGTCGTGGTGGCGCACTCGTCCGGCGGTCTGGTCGTGCCGGGGATCGTCGCCGGTCTCGACGGTCGAACACGGCACATCGTGTTGAACGCGGCGTCGGTGCCACCCGAGGGTGGCACGGGACTCGATTGCATGCAGCCCCGCCATCGAGTCGGGGTCGAGATGTACGTCGACGCGGCCCGGAGCGAGGGTCGGATCGTCACGACGCCGTTGCCCGAGGAGCCCGAGCGCCTCAGGACGTCGTACGGCGAGGAGCTCGACGACGAGACGTTGGCGTTCATCTCGGATCCGGCACGCGTCGTCACCGACTCGTTCAATCTGTACTACCAGCCGATCTTTTGGAGCCGGATCGGCGACACGCCGGTGACGTACGTCCGCAACCTCCACGATCGCCCGATTCCGCTCGAGCTGCAGGACGCGATGTTGTCGCGGCTGCACAGCCCACACGTGATCGATCTGGAGTGCGGCCACATTCCGCCGGTGACTCGGCCGGCCGAATTCGCCGCGATCTGCAACGCCGTCGCCTAGCCGACAACAGACGAACTTGGTACAAGTTGAGTTGCGGAGGGCTAGGGCTTCGGTGTGCCGACGCGCAGGCGGTTGCCGTCGGGGTCCGTGAGCTGAACCTCTCGAGCCCAGTCCTGGCGCTCCACCTTCACCCCGAACTCTCGAGCCACGGCGTCCACATCGGTGAGCCGGATGTACACCAAGGTGTCAGGGGTGGCGTCGCCCTCGTGCTCGCTGAGGAAGATCCGTGCGCCTTGATGGCGGGCGACCGCGGTGAACGCGGGGAAGCCCTGATCGAAGCGGTGCGTCCACTCCTCCACGAAGCCGAGACGCTCGTACCACGCCAGGGCCCGCGCGATGTCGGTCACCCGAAGGACGGGAATCGCCTCGTCAACCACCCGTAGAGCATGCCCGCCTCATCGCACGCGTGCACCGAGTTCGAGGTCACACCCTCTCGTTAGGGCGTTTCGCCGCCCCCAACGATCACAACTGCTGCGTCAGGCTGATTACGTTGCCATCGAAGTCGCGGTAGCGCGAGGTCAGGCCCCATGGTTCCGGGCGCGGTGCGTGCACGATCTCGGCGCCGGCGGCCACCGCGGCGATGTGCGCGGTATCGATGTCGTCGACGGCCAGGCCCAGCTGTGCTCCGGTGGTTCGCTCGCGGCCCTTCGCCTGATAGAGCGCGAAGTGAAGGTAGGCACCGTCGGTCCACGAGTAGGCGGCGTGGGCGCCACCTATCCATCGGTCGCTGTCGTCGTGCACGCTCTCGTGCAGGTCGATCCCGAATCCGTCCACGTACAGACGGCGTGAGCGTTCCAGGTCGCTGACCTCGACGACGACCAGGATCATCCGGTTCGGGCTCACGTCGACCCGTTTCTAGGACTTGGCGACACTCTTGGCGCCGCGCTCGCGCAACTCGTACTTGAGCACCTTGTTGCTCGCGTTCAGCGGGAGCGCGTCGACCAACTCGACGTACCGAGGCGCCTTGTAGTTGGCCATCTCGTCTTTCGCCCACGCGATGAGCTCCTCCGGGGTGACGTCGACCCCAGGCCGTGGCACCACGAAGGCCATGCCGACCTCGCCCATCCGGTGATCGGGCACACCCACGACGGCGACCTGCCCGACGCCGGGATGGCGCATCATCATGTTCTCGATCTCGGCGGGATAGGCGTTGAACCCGCCCACGATGAACATGTCCTTGGTGCGGTCGGTGATGCGAAGGTTGCCGGCCTCGTCGAGCACGCCGACGTCGCCGGTGTGCAACCAACCGTCCGCGTCGATTGCCGCGGCCGTCGCCTCAGGGTCGTTGAAGTAACCCTTCATGATGTTGTAACCGCGGATGACGACCTCACCGGGCTCACCCGCCCGCCAACGCGTTCCCGTCGTCGTCGATCACCTCCACCTCCACATCGGGGATGGCGCGGCCCGCGGTGTTCGAGATGGTCTCGGGGTCGTCGTCGTGGCGGCACATGGTCGCGATGCCCGTCGCCTCGGTGAGCCCATAGCCCGTGACGATGGTCTTGAAGGTCAACTCGCGACGCATGCGGTTGATCATCTCGACCGGCACCGCGGCTGCGCCGGTAACCGACAGCCGCAGCGTCGACAGGTCGTACTGACCGAGGTCGGGATGGTCGAGGATCGTCTGATAGATCGCCGGCGGACCGGGCAACATCGTCACCTTCTCCTCGTCGACCCGCTTCATCACCGAGGGGACGTCGAAGACCGGATGCGGAATCATCGTGGCGCCCTTGATCACGCTGGCGAGGATGCCGGCCTTCAAGCCGAAGGCGTGGAAGAACGGATTGACGATCAGATACCGGTCGCGCTCCTGCAAACCCACGACTGTGGACCATGCGTCATAGGCGCGCACGCTCGCGCCGTGGCCCAACATGGCGCCTTTCGGGGCGCCCGTCGTGCCCGACGTGAACAACAGATCGCTCGTGTCGTCGGACGTGACTGCGGCAGCCCGCGCCGCGCTCGTCGGCCGGCGACACATCCTGGCCTCGCTGCAGGAACTCCTTGAACGATGTCGTGTCCGGACGCTCGGGCCCGCGCAACACGACGATCTCCTCGAGCGTGGCCACCGCGGATCGGTCGCCCAGCAACTCGACATAGTCGGTGTCGAGGAAATCGGTGACGGTGAACAACATGCGTGCGCCCGACCGATCGAGCACATAGGCCGCCTCGTTCCCCTTGAACCGAGTGTTCAAGGTGACGACGACGGCCCCGGCTCGGTGCGCGCCCAGGCGGTGAGCACCCACTCGGCGATGTTGGGTGCCCAGATCCCGACTCGGTCACCGGCCTCGATGCCCGACCCGATGAGCGCTCTCGTGACCTCGTCCGCCGCGTCACGCAGTTCGGCGAAGTTCAGGCGCAGCTCACCGTCGACCAACGCCTCGACCGTGGCGTACCGCGTCGCGGCACGATCGAGCACTCCCGGAATCGTCAAGGGCAACGTCTCTTCGGTGGCCACGACACCCTCCCCTGGCAGCGGACATGGTCCGATTTCGAACCCGCATTCGATCTAGTGGATTATGGTTCACGATTGCCTGCGACCGCACAAGCGCACCGTCCCGACCAGGGACGGTACCCGGGGCACCACACCCGGCGCCGGGCTCGGAACACGGTGAAAGCAAGGGGGAACGATGTCGGCTCAGCCAGGGGGTGCCGATTGCCTGTTGATCGGCGGGGCCCTCGTCGCCGCGGCATCGGGCGCCACCTATCCGAACGTCGATCCCTCGACCGAACAGGCACTCGGTGTCGCCGCCGACGCGCAGTACCACCGACATGGACGCGCCATCGACGCCGCCCGCCGACGCGTTCGACGAGATCCATCTGGTCCACCGACGTCGCGTTCCGCGTGCGCTGCCTGCGCCAGCTCCACGAGGCGCTCACTCGGCCACGTCGAGGAGCTGCGCGACGATCGTCGTGGCCGAGGTCGGCGCGCCGATCGCGCTGACCCACGGCGCCGCAGCTCGACACGCCCGATCGAGGGCGTCGGCCTGGATCGCCGACCTGGCCGAGCGCTACGAGTGGACCGAGGACCTCGGCGTCGCCAAGCCCTTCGGCATCGCCATCGCACCGCACCGTCGTGCCGCGAGCCCATCGGTGTCGTCGGCGCGATCACCCCGTGGAACTTCCCCGATGCAGATCAACCTGGCCAAGGTCGCGCCCGCGCTGGCCGCCGGCAACACCGTCGTGCTCAAGCCCGCGCCCGACACGCCGTGGACGGCCACCCTGCTCGGCCGCATCGTCGCCGAGGAGACCGACATCCCGGCGGGCGTGCTTCAACGTCATCACCTCCTCGGGCCACGAGGTCGGCCAGCAGCTCGCCGAAGATCCGCGCGTCGACCTCGTGTCGTTCACCGGGTCGACGGCCACCGGCCGCCGGGTGATGACGGCGAGCGCCGGCAACCTCAAGAAGGTCTTCCTCGAGCTCGGGCGGCAAGTCGGCGGCCGTCGTGCTCGACGACGCCGACGTCGCCGAGCGCGGCCGGCGCGACCGCGTTCCAGGTCATGACCCACGCCGGCCAGGGCTGCGCCATCACCACCCGCCTGGTGCTGCCCGCGGGCACGCTCGACGAGGGCGTCGAGGCCGCTCGTGGCGATGATGCAGCGCTCTGCCCTACGGCGACCCGACCGACCCCAGCCACCTGATGGGCCCGCTCATCAGCGATCGCCAGCGCGAGCGGGTGCTCGGCTACATCCAGAACGGCGTCGACGAGGGCGCGACGGTCGCGCTCGGTGGCGGTGTGCCGGCGCACCTGCCGGTCGGCTACTACGTCGAGCCGACGGTGCTCGTCGACGTCGATCCGAACGCGACGGTGGCCCAGGAGGAGATCTTCGGTCCGGTGCTCGTCGTGCTCGCGCACGACGGCGACGACGACGCGGTGGCCATCGCCAACAACTCGCCCTACGGGCTGTCCGGCGCGGTCTTCGGCGGCTCGCTCGAGCGGGCTCGTGCGGTCGCCGCCCGCATCCGCACCGGCACGGTCTCGCTCAACGGCGGCCTCTGGTACGGCCCCGACGTGCCCTTCGGCGGCTACAAGCAGAGCGGCATCGGCCGCGAGATGGGCCGGGCCGGGTTCGAGGAGTACCTCGAGACCAAGTCGATCGCCGAGCCGGCCGACGGGACCGCCGGATGACCGACCAGGTGTGGATCAGCGGTGACGCAGAGCACGGTGCTCGCAGCTGCTCGAACGCCGGCTCGAGGCCGACCCCGACGGCGAGTACCTCGACGTCTGCGGCACGAAGCTCACCGCCGCCGAGGTCGCCGACGACCGCGAACCGGCTGGCCAACGTCGCTGCGCGAGCTCGGCGTGCGGCCGGGCGATCGGGTGGCCACGCCTGATCGAGAACTCGGCCGAGGCCGACGCTGGCCTGGTGGGGCGTCGTGCGCGCCGGCGCGATCGCCGTGCCGATCAACACCGCCTACAAGGGCGAGTACCTGCGCCACCAGCTGGCCGACTCCGGCGCCCGCGTGCTGATCGTCGAGGCCGACCTCGTCGACCGCGCCGCGCGCGGTGGTCGACCAGGTCGACGAGCTCGACCACGTCGTCGTCATCGACGATGCCGATGCGCCGCGCGATGGGCACGACGACGACGGGCACCGTGGGCCGACCTGCTCGCGGGCCGACCCGGCGCGGCCCGACGTCGACGTGCGCCCGTCCGACCTGGCCACGTTCATCTACACCGGCGGCACCACCGGCCCGTCCAAGGGCTGCATGCTCAGCCACAACTACCACGAGGCCCTGACCCGCCAGATCGGCATCTGCTGGGAGCGCACCGCCGACGACGTGGTGTGGACGCCGCTGCCGCTGTTCCACTTCAACGCCATCGTCACCGCGGTGCTCGGCCCGCTCGTGTTCGGCGGCCGGTCGGCGATCTACCGCCGGTTCTCGGTGTCGAACTTCTGGCCCGAGATGAACCGGGTCGGCGCGACCATCACGTCGACGCTCGGCACCATGGCCTACCTGCTCGCCCACGACATCGACCGCGCCGAGATGCCGCAAGTCCGGGCACGCCGACGGCCAACACCACGCTGCGGCTCATCGGCGCGGCGCCGCTGCCCGTCGAGGTCGACGACGTCATCCGCACGCGTTTCGGCGTCAACACCTTCAGCGGCGCCTACGGCGTCACCGAGGCCAGCCTCATCTCGTGGCAGCCGCCGGGCGTGCGCAACCGGCCGAACGCGGCCGGCGTCATCAACGACGAGTACTTCGACGTGCGCATCTTCGACGACGACGACAACGAGGTGCCCGCCGAACACCGAGGGCGAGATCGTCGATCCGCCCGAAGCGACCCGCAAGTCATGTTCGAGGGCTACTGGGGTCGGCCCGAGGCCACCGTCGAGACCAGCCGCAACTGGTGGTACCACACCGGTGACATCGGCCGTGATCGACGACGATCGCTACCTCTACTTCGTCGACCGCAAGGCCGACTACCTGCGCCGGCGGGGCGAGAACATCTCGAGCTTCGAGGTCGAGCGGATCCTGATGGGCCACGGCGCGCTCGCCGACGTCGCCGTGCACGCCGTGCCGAGCGACCTCACCGAGGACGACCTCAAGGTCACGGCGACCCTCGCCGAGGGATCAGACGCTCACCGAGGAAGAGCTGTTCCGCTGGTGCATCGACGAGCTGCCCGTACTTCGCGCTGCCGCGCTACATCGAGTTCCGCGCCGAACTGCCACGCAGCCCGGTCGGGCGGGTACTGAAACGAGAACTGCGGGCCGAGGGCGCGACTCCGTCGTCCTGGGACGCCGACACATCGGGCATTGCTTTCGAAAAGCGATGAGGGAGATCGACCATGACGAACCACCGAATCATGCGAGCCGTCATCGCGGCCATCTTGGTCCTGGCGGTGGCGGCACAGACGCCGGCCTCGACCGATCGCGAATGCCGCGACGCCGAGCCGCAGCAGGGCCCGGCTCCGTCGGCCGGGTGCGGCGTGAGTCAGCAAGGGCCGGTCACCGAGGAGAAGCGCTACCGTCGATGTGAACGGCACCGCAGCGCTGGTTCCTCGTGACCGTGCCCGGTGCCCACGACGGCAACAAGCCGCTGCCGCTGGTGATCGACTTCCACGGCCTCTCGGAGGGCGCGGTGGTCCACACGCTGATGTCGGCGTTCTCACCAGTCGCCGAACGTGAGGGATTCGTCGTCGCCTTCCCTCAAGGTCAATTCGATCCGGTCCGCTGGAACTCCAGCCCGGGCACCACCTTCATGGGTGACCCGAACGACGACCTGACCTTCGTCGACGAGATGATCGACAGCCTCGGCCGAGACCTCTGCCTCGACCTCAGACGGGTGTACGCCGTCGGGCCTTTCGTGGGGCGCCTTCACGACGTCGCTGCTCGCGTGCGCACGCTCGAACCGCTTCGCCGCCATCGCGCCGGTGGCCGGGCTGCGTCTGCTCGACCCCTGTCCCGAGGAGCGACCGGTCCCGATCATCACGTTCCACGGCACTGCCGACCAGATCGTGAAGTTCAACGGCGGGTTCGGGGCGATCCCCGGGCTCACGGACACGTCCGTGGCGCCGAACGCCCTTGCGCCCGCGGCGGTCGACCTGAACGGTCCGGGCATCCCGGCCAACGTGGCCGGGATGGCCGCGATCAACGGCTGCGACCCAACGGCTACCGACACGCCGATATCGGCCGAGGTCATACACCGCGTGTACGACTGCCCGCCCGGCGCGAACGTCGAGTTCTACATCGTGCTGGGCGGTGGCCACGCCTGGCCTGGCAGCGAGTTCAGCCGGGCCATCGAGTCGGTCATCGGCTACACGACGTTCGACATCAACGCGACCGAGCTGGCGTGGAGCTTCTTCCAACAGTTCGAGCTGCCCTGCCCGCAGGACGCGACCTGTGATGCCGCGTCGGACCCGCACCGCACCGACCACGCACCACGGCCCCACCTCCATCGGTGACACCGGTGTCCACACAAGCCGTGCATCCCTCGTTCACGGGATGACCACCGCGTAACGGCTGTGTGAAACGACCCGATGGGTCTAGCCACTGGGGCCGAACGGCGCGACGCTGGGCTCATGGCATGGACGGACAAACTCGCGAACCGCAACGCGTACCTCGGCGCGCCCGACTTCATCGACGGGCACAGTCGCGTCGGTGAAGCCATGGGTGGCCTCGCAGATGACGACTGCCTCCCGCCGAATCCCGCCGCCATCGAAGCGTTCGCCGCCGACCTCGACGATCACGACCGAGTCCACGAAGCCATGGGCGGCATCTGCCGAGCCGACGAGTTCTGAGCTCAGTCCTTCGATCGGTCGAGCCGCGCCTGCATGGCGCGCACGCGTTCGTGGAACTCGGGCTGCTCCATCGACCACTGCTGGGCGTCGAGCTCCAAGGCGACGGCGTCGGCGCTGTTGTCGACGGCCAGGCTCGCGTCGAGCGTGGCCTTGGCCCGCTCGACGACCGCTCGGGGCCGGCTGACCACCCGCCGGGCCAGGCGGAGTGCGGTGTCGACCAGCTCGTCGGCCGGCACACACCGCCAGGCCAGGCCCTTGCTTTCGGCCTCCTCGCCACTCAGCGACTCACCGCACAAGGACAGCGCGGCCGCCGCTTGGCGACCGACCCGCTGCTCGAGTCGCCACAGATGACCGCCACCAGGATGGATGCCGATGTCGAGGAACCGGGGGTCGAACCGTGCCTCGGGTGACGCCAGGATCACGTCGCACGCGAGCGGCAGGTTCACCCCGGCACCGATGGCGGCACCATCGACCGCGGCGATCGTGACAACCGGCGCGTTCGCCACCGCAAGGAACCCGACGTACATCTCCTCCAGGGGCGCCCGCGGTTCGAGCAGATCATCCAACGACCCACCGGCGCAGAACACGGGCGGATCGGCGGTGAGAACGAGCGCGGCCGCACCGAGGCCGAGTGCGTCAGCCACGGCGGCTGCGAGGTCGCGCGTCATCTCGAGGCTCAAAGCGTTGCGGTGATCCGGGTCGGCCAAGGTCAACAACCCGATCGCGTCATCGACCATCTCGACGCGAACCAGCGGATGCTCCGACATGCGCCGACGTTACGCGGTGGCTTTGGGCATCAGCTCACCGAGATCGATGCCCACTTGCTTCTCGAAGCGTCCCTTGTCGTAAGCCTTGATCGACACGTCGTGACCCGCAGCCTCGGCCCGCAGCGCACCGACCGTGCAATCGGCTTGGGCACGATGCGCGAACGGATCGAACGAGTACCACTCCATGGCGTTCTGGTAGCCGATCTTCGCCAGGTCGGCATCGGATACGCCGTCAGACACCGCGGCCAACTCCTCCGGCGAGTTGGGCCACGACGAATCCGAGTGCGGGTAGTCGCACTCCCACGCGATGTTGTCGATGCCGATGTCGTGGCGCAGCTTGATGCCGATCGGATCGGCGATGAAGCACGTCAAGAAGTGCTCCCGGAAGACGTCGCTCGGAAGCCGATCCCCGAAGTCCTGCCCCGTCCACAGGTGGTGCATGTCGTACGTGCGGTCCAACCGATCGAGGAAGTACGGGATCCAGCCGGTGCCCCCTTCGGACAGTGCGATGCGGATGGCGGGAAACTCCTTGAGCACCCGGGACCACAGCAGATCGGCCGCCGCCGCGCAGATGTTCATCGGTTGCAGCGTGATCATCACGTCGATCGGTGCATCGGGTGCGGTCACCGCGAGCTTGCCCGATGAACCGAGATGGATGGACACCACGACGTCCTCGTCACACACCGCCTTCCACAGCGGGTCCCAGTGCGCATCGTGGAAGCTCGGGTAGCCGAGCGTCGACGGGTTCTCGGTGAAGGTGAGCGAGTGCACACCCTTCTTCGCGAGGCGGCGTACCTCGTCGGCCGCCAACTGCGGATCCCACAACACGGGAAGGCCCATCGGGATGAAGCGACCGGGATAGGCGCCGCACCATTCGTCGACGTGCCAGTCGTTGTAGGCGCGCACCACCGCCAACGCGAGGTCCTTGTCGTCGGCCGCCGCGAACAGGCGACCGCTGAACGCGGGGAACGACGGGAAGCACATGGAGCCCAACACGCCGCCGGCGTTCATGTCCTTGATGCGCTCGTCGATGTTCCAGCAGCCCTCGCGGATCTCGTCGAAGGCGGTCGGCTCGATCCCGTACTCCTCCTTGGGTCGCCCGGCGACGGCGTTGAGCCCGATGTTGGGGATCACCGCGCCGTTGAACACCCACACATCCGAGCCGTCGTCCTGGTGCACGATCTTCGGGGCTCGATCTCGGTACGCCACCGGGATGTGCGCGTCGAACATGTGCGGCGGCTCGACCAGGTGGTCGTCGACGCTGATGAGGATCAGATCGTCTGCCTTCATGGCGCTCCTGAACTGGACTGCTCCACATTGAACTACAATTCGAGGATCTGAACAACGGTGCGGGGGGAGCCCGATGGCAGGAGATCAGTACGAGTACGTAGACCGCATGTTCCCGGAGCCGATAGATCTCGGCATCGCCGAGGACGACCGGGCCGTCACCTCCGTTCCGTACGGCACCCAGGCCTACATCGAGGGCGGCGGGGGCGACGGCGCGAGCTGGTGGCAGGGCGGTGGTGCCGCCAAAGACCGTGCGGTCCAGGGCATCACCATCTACCCGCCGACCCGCGGATTGAAGACCCAGGGCGACCCGTTCGAACCGGTCAAGATCGGCGTTCTGATCGACATGGACCTGAACCAGTTGACCGCGGACTGGATCGATCCGACCATCCTCGCCATCGAGGACGCCATGAACGAGGGCATCTGGGCGCGCAGCCCCGTACAACTCGTGGTCGCCGATGCACGCGGCCTACCGCGCGAGAACTACAAGAAGGTCATCGACGGCTACAAGTGGTTGGTCGACCAAGGTTGCGTGGTCGTGCTCGGCCCGCTCATCAGCGACAACTCGCTCGTACTACAGGACACGGCGAACGAACTGGGCGTGGCGTGCATCGGATGGACGGGTGCCCACAAGTTCGCCTCCGAGTACTGCTTCACCGTGGCGAACGGCGACATCCCGACCGAGGGCACCATGTGCGCCCAATGGCTCAAGGCAAAGGGACTCGAGCGGGTCGGGCTGTTCTGGGAAGCGGGGTCGTCCGGCAAGGACTACGCCGACTACTTCCGCGACACCGCGATTCAGCTGGGCCTGACGATCACCCGGGAGGTCAAGCTCGAACCGAACCCGGTGAGCCTGCAGAGCGACCTGGCGACGATGCGCGAGCTCGGCACCCAGGGCCTGTACTACGGCGGCTACGGCTACGCCACGTTCCATTTCGCCGACGCGCTCAAGGCACTCGAGTGGGACCCGCCGCGGGTCATGGGCACCGCGTTCATGTTCTATTCGAACAGCAACAAATGGGCCGAGGGCCTCGAGGGTTGGCACGGCGTCGACCAGCTCGGGGAGGACGGCACGAATCCCAACTACAACGCCATGATCGATCGCTTCGAGCAGCGGTTCGGCCGCAAGACGCGCAACGTCGTCATCGCGCTCGCGTACGACACCGCGCGCGTCGCGATCCACGGCATCGCCAACGCCGCGATCCCTGCACCCAAGTACGTGAAAGAAGGCATGGAACGCATCCGATGGATGCCGGCCACGAATGGCGGCCCCGGTTGCTACATCCAGTTCGGCCCCTGGGATCGCAAGGGCTACAAGGGCGACTTCCTGACCATCCGCGAGCTGCGCGGCGGCGAGCTGCGCTTCGACGGCTACCACCGCCCCGAATGGCCCTCGAACAACCAGGCATGATGCGGTCGTGAACGACCCGAGCCCGAACAGCAAGATCTACATCCACGAGTTCATCGACATCGTCGGGCACAACCGGGCGCGGTACATGCATCACATGACCGCCAACTGGTGCCCGGTGGCTCGCGACGAGCGCAACCAGCTCTGCTTCGGGGTGTGGGGAACGGTGGGTTCGACCGGGCGCTGGCCCGAGGTCGTGAACATGTGGGAGCTCGACGGGTGGGAGGGGCTCGTCCACAACTTCGAGCACGAGTTCACCCACGCCACCCTGCAGGATCCGTCCTTGGCCGAGTGGTGGGCGGTGGCCGCGTCGCTGCGTCGCGGTGGCGTGGACCGGATCGTCGTACCCGAACCGTGGACCCGCCCGATCGACACTCTCGTCGCCGACGGTGCGCGCGGCGAGCTGTACGCGCACGAACTGGTCAAGGTCCCGGCCGGAACGGCGCCCGCGTTCCTCGTCGCGCTGCACGAGGTCGGAGTTCCCGCGCTGGCGGGTCTCGGCGCCGAGAACGTCGGAGCGTTTCGGGTTGCGATGGTGAACGACTCGGAGTGCATCGTGATCTGGGCGCTCCCCGACTGGCCGACATGGGCCGCGATCGAACAGGCATGGCTCGGACCCGGGCCCCTCGACCACTGGCGCACGATCTGCACCGAGCTGGCCGCCGATTGGCAACGTTCACTGCTGGTCGAGGCCCCGCTCAGCCCCATGCGCGCCGGTCGACAACCCCAGGTCGAAGACCGCATCCCGCTCGACCAGCTCTGAACCTCAGAGCCGACCATCGTCGGAACGGAACGCTTCGGGTACCCACGTCGGCGAACGACGCTCTTTGAAGGAGTGGAAGCCCTCGAGGGTCTCGTCGCTCGCCAGGCTCGCATCCATCGCCATGCGGTCGTAGTGCCCGTAGAAGTCATCCATGACTCGCTTCACCGCGGCGCGGGCCTGGGGTGCGGTGCGACAGCACCACTCCAACGCGTCGGTGGCCACGGGGATCAAGTCGGCGTGAGGCACCACGCGGGCAACGAGCCCCCACTGCTCGGCCTCGATCGCGGACACTTTGCGGCCCGTGAGGAGCATGTCGCGGGCGCGCGCCGGTCCGATCTGTCGCGGAAGGATCTGGCCATAGTTGGTGTCGGCGATTCCTCGGAACAGCTCCGGTGACCGGAACGTCGCTCGGTCGCTGGCGACCGTCACATCGGCCAGCATCGCGATCATCAAGCCGCCACCCTGCGCGATGCCGTTGACCGCGCACACCACCGGTTTGCGGGAATTGCGGATCGCATCGAACGGCGTGTTGTCCATGCCCAAGAGGCGGGGCAGGTCGGCCCATCCATCGCTGTTCTCGCCGCCCAGATCGCCACCCGGGATGAACACGTCGCCGGTCCCGGTGATCAACAAGCCCGCAAGGTCGGGATCGGCGTTCACGTGGTCCACCGCGTAGCGCACCCCGAAGTACATGGCAGGTGTCATGGCGTTGCGGGCGTCGGGCCGGTCCACGGTGACAAGACCGATCGGGCCCCGACGCTCGAAGCGCAAGTAAGGCGTGCCCAGCCAGTCACCTTCGGGCGCACGAGGTGCTGGGACGTTCATCCGACAGAACCTAGCTTCACTGTGCTGAACAGATGCGAAGGGGGCTGAATTCGTGAGGAGCCGACTGATACCGCGTAACGTGGCACCGAGGAGGCACCCTGTCGATGACCAAGGCGACCAAGAAGAAGGCGACCGCTTCCAAGCGCGCCGGGACCAACGGTCAGACGTCGTCCGACGCCGCCAGTCGTCGCGAGCAGCGGCGCCTGTTGCACCAGGACCTCAGCCGCACCCAGCTGCTCGACGCGGCCGAGGAGGTGTTCGGCGCCAAAGGCTTCCACGACACCACGCTGAAGGAGATCGCCGACCTGGCCGAGTTCTCGGTGGGTTCCGTCTACTCGTTCTTCGAGAACAAGGACGATCTGTTCCTGAGCGTCTTCCTGCGCCGTGGGACCGAGATGCTCCCTGGCATGCAAGCGATCGTCGACCAAGGCGGGACCGCCGGCGAACAGCTCCACCGCCTCGTCGACTTCGAGGTCGGCTTCTTCCGCGAGCATCCTCATTTCGGTCGGCTGTACGTGCGGTCGGCCACCGCCACCGCGCCGTCGACCGAGATGCCCGACTCCTCGTCGCTATCGCACAACTTCGAGTCGGCGATGGAGATCCAGGCAGGGATCTTCACACGTGGCCAGAAGGCCAAGGAATTCCGCGATGGCGATCCCGTCGTGCTGGCGCGCCTGCTGAGCGGTTTGGTGTCGGCGTATCAAGCGATGGACCCCGCCGTGGTGTCCGACAGCGACACGACGGAACGACTTCCACTGCCGGCATTGCACGACATCATCGACGGCGCCTTCGCCCGGGACTGACGGCCAGACGGCTGTGAGTGAACAGCCGTACGTCCTCGATCGGGCGCCGAGAGCAGCACTGCGTGTCTTCGTCGCCGTACAGGTCGTGGCGGTGTTCGTCTACCTCTGGGCGGGACGCAATCGGTGGTTCTTCGGTGACGAGTGGAGCTTCCTGATATCCCGCGATGCCGGCAGCATGTCGGGGCTCTTCAAGCCGCACGCGGAACATTGGACGACGTTGCCGATCATCACGTACCGCGTGATGTTCCACATCTTCGGCCTTCGGACGTATGTGCCGTACCAGCTCCTCACGATCATCCTGCACCTGGTCGCCGCCGGGCTGTTGCGGGCCGTGATGCGGCGCGCCGGAGTGAGCCCGTGGATGGCGACCGTCGCCGCGTCGCTGTTCGTGTTGTTCGGATCCGGCGATTCCAACATCCTGCGGGCCTTCCAGATCACCTTCGACGGGGCGCTCGTCTTCGGGCTGATCCATCTCCTCCTCGCCGACCACGACGGTCCGGTGGATCGCCGCGACTGGATCGGTCTGGGTGCGGGCCTGGCCGCGCTCATGTGCTCCGGCGTCGGCATCGCGATGGTCGGGGCGGTCGGCGTGTCGACCTTCATCCGTCGAGGTTGGCGGATCGCGATCCTGCACACGGCGCCCCTCTTCGCGGTGTACGGATTGTGGTGGTGGACGTTCGCCCGGAACGACTACCAGCGCCTGCGAACGACTCCGTCGATGATCGCGTCGTTCGTCGGCTCCGCGTTCAGCTCCACGTTGAACGCCCTCGGACAGATCCGCGGGGTCGGCCTGTTGCTCGGTCTCGTCCTCGTCGCCGGATTGCTCCTCGCCTGGAGGCATCCGGCTCGTGCGGATGTCCGCCGACGAGCGGCCATGCCAGCAGGCTTGCTCGTCGGCGTGGTGGTGTTCGTCCTGCTGACGGCATGGAGCCGTGCCGCTTTCGGCAGCGCGTATGCCGAACAGAGCCGGTACCTACACATCATCGCTGCGATGCTCATTCCGACACTGGGCGTCGCCACGGACGCGATCGCGCGTCGCGCACCCGCAGTCGCTCCGGTCATGGTGGTCGTCTTGCTCGTGGGCATACCAGGCAACCTCGACATCGTCGTGAACCAGAAGGGATCGGGGCGGGGAACGCGACCGGAGAAGGCGCTCTACCTGGCCGCCGCGCGAAGTGCCGATAGCGGCCGAACTGCCGGGATGGGTGCGGCCCGATCCGACCCTCACGCCTGACCTCACGTTGGCGTGGTTGCGCGAAGGTGTGGCGAGCGGCCGCATCCCCGATCCTGGTCCGATCGACCCCGGACTCGAACGAGCCGTGACCTTCCGGCTCGTGCTGCAACAGATCGATCAGAAGGCTCCGTTCGTGGGTTGCGAGCAACCGACGAACGCGACGCGAATACATCTTGCGGCGGGTGACACCATGGGATTCCGCGGCAACATCGTCGTTACCGAACCGACAACGAGCGACGACCCACGGGCCCGCCTCGAGTTCAGTTCCGATGGAGGCGAAACGCTCGCGCTCGTCGGGCTCGACTCGCTCGACATCGTCGTGAAGCCCGACCCGAGCGCACCGGTGCCCACCCCGGGACCGGCACAGATCTGCTCGCCGAGACCGCGGCGGTGAACACGCCGTCCGACAGCGCACTGGCAGGGCGATGCCGCGGCCGGGCTGCTCGTGAACCGAGATTCATTCTCGTGCAATAATCATCGAGATGGGGGTCGAGGCGCCAGAGATAACCGACGAAGCCATTGCCCGGCTTCGGGCGCGCATCGGCATTCCGGAGCCACATCCGATGCCGCCCGCACTACCGGGTACCCACGACCGACGCCTTCCGCCACGTGGCCGAGGCCTACGGCGACGACAACCCGCTCTGGTGTGACCCGGACCACGCGGCCAACTCGGTGTGGAACGGTCCGATCGCACCACCGCCGCTGGTTGGGGGCGACACCTTGATCGGCGAGGACGAGGTGACCGAGGTCGCGGCCGACCAACGCGACCTCATGAAGGGTGACCCGCTTCGCGGTGTGCATGCCTTCTACTCGGCCAGCGCGCGCGAATGGTGGGCGCCCTTGCGTCCCGGCAAGCGGGTGTTCCGCCGCAACGCTCTCGTCGGCGTGCTCGACAAGCCGAGCGAGTTCGCCGAGCGCGCGGTGCACGAGTGGACCGCGCAGGTGTTCCGCGACGAAGACGACACGCTGCTCGCCGGTCAGTACCGACTGATGATCCGCACCGAACGCAAGAAGGCGCGCGAACGAAAGAAGTACGACGCCATCGAGCTCGCCTCCTACACCGACGACGAGATCACCGAGATCGAGAAGCAGTACGCCAGCGAGCAGCCTCGCGGCGCCGACCCACGGTGGTGGGAGGACGTCTCGGAGGGTGACACCGTCGGCCCGATGGTCAAGGGCCCCCTCACCGTCACCGACATCGTGTGTTGGCACGTCGGTATGGGAATGGGCCTCTACGGCGTCGGCGCGCTTCGGCTCGCGGCGCAGAACCGTGAGCGCATACCGCGGTTCTTCCATCGCGACGAGAACAACGTGCCGGACGTGATGCAGCGAGTGCACTGGGACCCGGAGTTCGCCCGCCGATCCGGCAACCCGACGACCTTCGACTACGGCCGGATGCGCGAGACGTGGCTGATCCACCTGTGCACCGACTGGATGGGCGACGACGGGTGGCTGTGGAAGCTCGATTGTGAGTTCCGCCGGTTCAACTACGTCGGCGACACGCAGTGGCTCCGAGGCACCGTCACCCGCAAGTACCTCGCCGACGGTGACCGGCCCGCCGTCGATCTGGACCTCACGGTCGAGAACCAACGCGGCGAGGCGACCACGCCGGGCCACGCCACCATCCTGTTGCCGAGTCGGGAGCACGGTCCCGTGAAGCTGCCCGACCCACCGGGCGACGGGCACGACCTGCAAACGGCGCTCGACGCGATCGCGGTCGGCTTCGCCGACGGGTCGAGGTTCGGCGAACCGATGACCGACTACGCGTCCGCCGACGGTCTGTCGGCAGAGCTCGACGACAACGTCCTGCGGCTGGAGTTGCAACGGCCAGACAAGCGCAATGCCCTCAACGACCCGATGACGACCGGCCTCATCGACGCCATCGAGGCCGCGGGACGCGACGAGGCCGTTCGCGTCATCGTGTTGAGCGGTGCGGGCGACCACTTCTGCGGCGGCGCCGACATCGTGGCGCGCAACGCACCCTCGGGCGAGCGCCCTCGGGTGGGCAGCATCCAACGACGGGTACCGTCGCTCGGCCCATCGGTTGATCCCGCTCGTCCTCTCGACCCAGACACCGATCGTGTGCCGAGTGCAGGGATGGGCCGCCGGCATCGGTTTCCAGCTCGCGCTGGCCGCCGACTTCACCGTCGCCGCCGAGTCGGCAACGTTCTGGGAGCCGTTCGGCGAGCGGGGCTTCACGCCCGACAGCGGCGCAACGTGGCTGTTGCCTCGCATCACCGGTATGACCCGAGCCCGCGAGCTCCTGTTGCTCGGCCGCAAGCTGAGTGGCACCGAAGCGGCCGATTGGCGGCTCGTTCATCGGGCGGTGCCCGCCGATGACGTCGATACCGAAGTCGACGCGCTCGTCGAAAGGCTTGCGACGGGCCCGACGGTCGCGCTCGGCCTGACGAAATGGCTCCTGCACGCCGCCCAGAGCACGACACTCGCAGAGCAACTGCAGAACGAAGCGTTCGCGCTGGAGTTGTCGTCGCGAAGCGACGACTTCCGTGAAGGCCTGGGCGCGTTCAAGGAGAAGCGTCCGCCCGAATTCACCGGGCGTTGAGCGTGTCGGCATCCACCGCGCCGCGGATCGACATCGACCGCGACACGATCGCCCCCGAGGTGGCCGCACGCGTCCGCGCCTGGGTCGAGGACAACGTGCCCCGAGCGTGGCGCGAGGCGGCCAGTCGCGGCGGTGCGGCGGCAATCCGCGAGGTCCGCTCACGCGCCGAATACGAAGCCTGGTACCCGACGTTCGGATGGTCCGGTCTCGTCGCCGCGACCTGGCCGGTGGAGTACGGCGGACTCGACGTCGCGCCGAGCACGGCTCGCCTGATCGATGCCGAGCTACGGCCCTACAACCTCGGGCGCCTCAATCCCCTCGGACTCAACCTCGCTGCGCCTGCGCTCTTCGCGCACGGCACCGAAGAGCAGCGTCTTCGGTTCCTCCCGCCGATCGTGCGCAACGAAGAGAAGTGGTGCCAGCTCTTCAGCGAGCCCGGCGCGGGGTCGGACCTGGCGTCGCTCGCGACGCGCGCGGAGCGCGACGGCGAGGAATGGGTGATCAGCGGGCAGAAGGTTTGGACGACCTGGGCCCATCTGTCCGACTTCGGCGTCCTGCTCGCGCGCACGAGTCCCGACGCCCCCAAGCGCAAGGGCATCACGTACTTCCTCGTCGCCCTCGATCAGCCCGGGGTCGACGTGCGGCCGCTACGTCACATCACCGGCGAGATCGATTTCAACGAAGTGTTCCTCGATCACGCCCGTGTACCTGATGCGAACCGGGTGGGCGCCGTCGACGATGGCTGGCGCGTGGCCAACGCCACGCTCTCGGGTGAGCGCCAGATGGTCTCCGGATCGGGATCCGGTGGAGTGGATCGCATCGGCGGCTCCGGCGTCGAACGGCTGATCCGCGTGGCCAAGGCCGAGCCGGCCGATGGCCGCGCTCGACGATGGGACGACCCGCACGTACGGCAGGCGTTGATGGCGGCCTACAGCGAGGAGCGCATTCGCGATTGGACGAACCAGCGCGTGCGCGCCGGGCTCAAGGCGGGCCGCTCACCCGGTGCGGCCAGCTCGATCGGGAAGGTTCATCAGGGCACGCTCAACCAACGCGTGCAGTTGCTCGCCACCGACCTGCTCGGCCCGGCCGCCATCGCCTGGCTTTCCGACGCCGGGACGTACGACGAGTCGTTGCCCTACGAGGTACGCGGCATGCTGCGCAGCCGGGCCAACACGATCGAAGGTGGAACCACCGAGGTGAACAAGAACATCGTGGCCGAGCGCGTCCTCGGTCTACCGCGCGATCCCGACCCGTGGCACGACGCAGCGTGGCGCGACGTCCCTCGAGGTTGAGCGATGAGCTACGACACCCTGGTCGTCGAGCGCGTGGGTCCGGTGGGTTGGTTGACCTTCAACCGACCGAAAGCCGGCAATGCGATGGACGCGCGCATGCTCGAGGAGCTGGAACGGGCGTGGCGCGAGCTCGCGGACGACCCTGACGTTCGCGGTGATCGTCAACACCGGCAACGGGAAGACGTTCCAAACCGGCGTGGACGTCGTGCAGCTCGGTCGGGACAAACAGGCATTGCGCGAGCAATCGCGACGGACCCGCGACGCCGAGCTGCGATTGACGGCCTGGCACAACCAGGTCTGGAAGCCGGTCATCGCGGCCGTGAACGGCACCTGTGCCGGCGGTGGACTGCATTTCGTCGCCGACGCCGACATCGTCATCGCGTCCTCGAACGCAACCTTCCTCGATCCGCACGTATCGATCGGCCAGGTCACCGCGTACGAAGCCATCGCGCTGGTGCGCAAGTCGCCCATGGAACCGATCGTCCGCATGGCGCTCACGGGCTCGCACGAGCGCATCACCGCGGCTCGAGCTCGGCAGCTGGGCATCCTGAGTGAAGTGGTCGACCCACCGGAGCGGTTGCGAGACGTGGCCCAAGCGCTGGCCGAGAAGATCGCCCGAAACTCACCCGCCGCCATGGCCGCCACCAAACGCGCCCTGTGGGGCGCCCTCGAACTAGGCCTCACCGACGCCTGCCGCGCCGGCGCCGCCGAGCTCGTCTCCATGTGGGGCCACCCCGACCAGACCGAAGGGCCGCTGGCCTTCACCGAGAGACGGGAGCCCGAGTGGCTGCCCCTCGACGACGCAGGAGCACAGTTCCCATGAGCAAAGGCGCCATGACCTATTCGTCCTACGAGTGCTTGAAGGTCGAGCGCCACGGCCCCGTTGGCTGGCTGATCAACAACCGCCCCGAGCAACTGAACGCGATGAGCACTCGAATGCGCGACGAGTTCGCGTCGGCGTGGACGGAGCTCGACGAGGACCCCGACGTTCGCGTCATCGTCCACACCGGCGAGGGACGAGCATTCCAGACCGGTGTCGACGTCCAAGAGATCGCGAGCGACGGAGTCGGGATGGAGCGCTACCGCGCGTCGGTCGAGGACTGGGATCTGCATTTCACCGCGTGGCACCAGCACGTGTGGAAGCCGGTGATCACTGCGGTGAACGGGATCTGCGCGGGTGGCGGGTTCCACTGGATCGCCGATGCCGACATCGTCATCGCGGCATCCGATGCCCAGTTCTTCGATCCGCACGTGTCGATTGGTCAGGTCGTAGCGATCGAAGCCATTGGCCTGTTGCGCAAGATGCCGGCCGAAGCGGTGATGCGCATGGCGTTCGTCGGGCGATACGAGCGTTTGTCCGCCGAGCGCGCGTACGAGCTCGGCATGATCAGCGAGATCGTGGATCCGCCTGAACGACTTCGCGACGCCGCGCAGGCATTGGGCGAGAAGATCGCCCAGAACTCACCCGCCGCCATGGCCGCCACCAAACGGGCCCTCTGGGGCGCCCTCGAGCTCGGCCTCACCGACGCCTGCCGCGCCGGCGCCGCCGAGCTCGTCTCCATGTGGGGGCATCCCGACCAGACCGAAGGCCCCGCCGCCTTCGCCGAGAAGCGACCAGCATCCTGGCAGGAGCTCGAGTGACGGCATCGCTCGCGGACCTGTTGTTCGCGCCCGAGGAGCCGGTGACCGATTCGGATGTCGTCGTCATCGACGACGACGCCGAGACCACACGAGGCGAGCTCCGGGGCATGGCCGAGAGCACCGCCTCGACTCTCGACGAGGCCGGTGTTCGCCCGGGGTCACCGGTTGCAGTGAGCCTCCCGGACGGAGCCGGGCTCGTGGCCACGTTGTTCGGTGTCTGGCTCGCGGGGTGTGTGTACGTGCCCATCAATCCCCGGCTGACAGACACCGAACGTTCGCACATCTTCGAAAGCGTGCGCCCTTCAGCGCTGATCACGACGTCGGCGACGGGCGACGTGCGTCTCGAGCTCGTTCCGGGTTCCGCTGCACATCACGAGCCCGACATCGCGCTCGTCCAGATGACGTCGGGTACGACGGGGCGCCCGAAGCCCGTGCTCCTGCGACATTCCGGCGTGCTCGAGTTGATGGACGGTGTCCTCCGCAAGATTCGCAGCGGGCGACCGGCGGGGTCCGGAGCGCCCATGCCCAACCTGATCCCGGTGTCGCTCTCCCTCTGGGCGGGCATCTACAACGTGTTGTTCGCCTTTCGGGTCGGCGCCGCCGTGGTGGTCATGGGCGGATTCGACACCACTCGATTCGGGGAGCTCGTTCAGCGCTACGACATCAAGTCGACCGTTCTTCCTCCTGCGGCCATGACGATGCTGACCGACGATCCGTCGATCACCACCCTCACCCCCCTTCGATTCGTGCGCAGCATCACGGCGCCGTTGTCGCCGCTGCAGGCTCGGCGCTTCCACGACAAGTTCGGGATCGCGGTGCTCAACAGCTACGGCCAGACCGAGATCGGCGGTGAGATCATCGGGTGGAACGCGGCCGACTCGCGTGCGTTCGGTGCGACGAAGCTCGGTGCACTCGGTCGCCCGCACGAGGGTGTGGACGTTCGGGTCGACACGTCTTCGGGCGAGCTCCAGGTTCGGACAACGGCGATGAGCGCCGGATACGCCGACGGCGCGGACCTCGCCGACCGCATCACTCCCGACGGGTGGTTCCGCACCGGTGACATCGGCAGCATCGACGGCGACGGCTTCGTGTGGATCGACGGTCGGGTGTCAGACATGATCAACCGCGGCGGGCTGAAGGTCTTCCCGGGCGAGGTCGAGGAGGTCCTCCGGCTTGCGCCCTCGGTCGCCGACGTGGCTGTGGTCGGTGCCCCCGACACCCGCGTGGGCGAAGTACCCGTGGCATTCGTCGTACCGCACGCGGATGCGACGGTCGACGCCACCGCGCTCGAAGCGTTGAGTCGTACCCATCTCGCGCCTTACAAGGTGCCGGTCCGTTTCGTGGCGATCGATGCACTTCCCCGCAACGAAGTCGGCAAGGTACTCAATCGCGAGCTCGTCGAGCGTCTGTAACCAGCGCTCTTACCCTCCTTTAGTCCGCGCGGGGCAACATGGAGCGATGGCGCCTCGAGTTCTGGTCGTCGATGATGACGACGCGATCCGCAGCTCACTCCAGTTGGCCCTCGAGCTCGAGGGGTACGACGTCACTGTCGCGAGTGACGGTGGCGAGGCTCTCGCCAGCCTGCGCGAGGAGCCTCGCGACGTGATCGTGCTCGACCTGATGATGCCGGGCATCGACGGGCTCACCGTCTGTCGAGTGCTGCGCGCCGAGAAGGACCGCACGCCCGTGCTGATGCTCACCGCCCGCACACAGACGTCGGACAGGGTCGAGGGTCTCGATGCCGGTGCCGACGACTACCTGCCCAAGCCGTTCGATCTCACCGAGCTGCTCGCCCGCCTTCGGGCGTTGCTCCGCCGAGCCCAGCCCGAGTTGAACGGCTCCGCCACGGAGATGTTGCGAGTCGGGAACCTCTGCATGGACCCCGCGGCGCGACGGTCGTGGTGCGGTGAGCACGACTTCGAACTGTCGAAGACCGAGTTCGATCTGCTCGAGCTGCTGATGCGGAACGAGGGGATCGTGCTCGAGCACTCGACGATCTACGACCGTATCTGGGGCTACGACTTCGGCCCCGACTCCAAGAACCTCGCCGTGTACATCAGCTACTTGCGACGCAAACTCGCCGAGGCCGGCTGCGACGACCTGATCAGAACCGTCCGGGGTGTCGGCTATGCCCTCCGCGTGCCATGAGCCTCCGCCTCAAGCTCGTGCTGGCCCTGGTCTCGCTGACCGCGGCGGCCACGTTGACCATCGGCGTGCTCAGCTATGTCGGCATCTCGCATCGGCTCGAGAACGAAGTAGACCGCTCCCTGGACGACGCCGCCCGCGACGTGTCCGGACAGGACCCCGACAATGATCGCCCCGCGGCGAGCGGCAATCGCTATCCGGGTGAACCACCGCACGGTGGCCCCGGCGTGCGCCCATCGAGCTTCGAACAGATCCTGGTGCAATACATCGACCCCGCCGGGGTCGTGACCTCCGCCCCCGCCACACTGGATCTTCCCGTCGACGAGCGCGACAAGCAGGTGGCCGCGGGATCGCTCCCGGAGTACCGGCGCGACGTCGACACTGATGGCGGCGAGTACCGCGTGTTGACCACATCCCTCGGGCCGTCGCAGGGCGCCGTGCAGGTCGCGCGCAGTCTGAGCGAGACGGAGCGCCTCCTGTCGTCCTTGCGCACGCTGACGATCGTGATCACGCTGGCCGTCATTGCTGCCGCTGCTGCCGCAGGTTGGTTCATCGCGAGGCAAGCGACGCGGCGCCTGCGTCAGCTCACAGCCACCGCGGAACGCGTCGCCGAGACCGGTGCGCTCGACGTCGACGTGCCCGTGGACGGTACCGACGAAGCGGGACGATTGGGCACTGCGTTCACCAAGATGCTCAACGCCCTGGCGACGTCGCGCGACGCCCAACAACGACTTGTACAGGACGCAGGTCACGAGCTGCGGACGCCGCTGACGAGTCTGCGCACGAACATCTCGGTGCTGCGTCTCCACGACGACCTACCACCGCAAACCACGGCGCGAGTGCTCGACCACATCGACGACGAAGCGCACGAGCTGACCGATCTCGTGAACGAGCTCGTGGAGCTGGCAACCGATCGCCGCGACGAAGAGTCGATGACCGACCTCGATCTGGGCGACACCGTTCGCCGCGCGGTGATCCGAGCGCAACGGCGCACCGGTCGCGACATCAGGGTCGTCGCCGATGAATCTCCTGTGGTGGCCCGCCCGAGCTCGATCGATCGCGCCGTGAGCAACCTGATCGACAATGCGACGAAGTTCGCGCCCGAGGGTCCGATCGACGTCACGGTCCGCGCTGGCCGTGTCGAAGTCGCCGATCGGGGACCGGGCATCGACCCGGCCGACCTCGACCATGTCTTCGACCGGTTCTTCCGAGCTACGAGCGCGCGGAACAGGCCGGGATCCGGTTTGGGGCTGGCCATCGTGCGGGATGCGGCGGAGGCGAACGGCGGCACGGTGTTCGCCGAGAACCGCGACGGCGGCGGTGCGGTTCTCGGGTTCGTCCTGCCGGTCGTCTGATCGAACTCCGGACTCCAACCGCCTTCTCAGGTTCGAGCCAGATTGCTCTAACCCCCGGTGTTCAAGATGGCCCCAATGAGGACCCGAACAGCACGGAAGGAACCACGATGAAGACCAAACGACTGGCCGCGGCCGGATTGATTGCCGGTTTGGCCGTAGGAGGCCTTGGCGGAGTCGCACTCGGCGTACCTGCGATCTCGTCCGCACAGGACACCACGGCGTCGACCACGCAACAGCCGGCAACTCCGAACGCAGCCACCGACCACGCGAACCCCATGCTCGAGACCCTGCAACCCTTGATCGACAACGGCACGATCACCCAGGCCCAGGCCGATGCGGTGATCAGTGCGCTCGAAGCCGCCCGGCCGGCCGATGGCCGCGGTCATGACGGACATGGTGGGCCCGGACTGGACGCCGCGGCCAGCGCCCTCGGCATCTCGGCCGACGAGCTTCATCAGTCGCTCGACAGCGGCAGCACCATTGCTGACATCGCCCAGAGCAAGGGCGTCGACGTGCAGACGGTGATCGACACGATGGTCGCCGACCTGCAGACCCATCTGAACGCGGAAGTCGCCAGCGGCGAGCACACCCAGGCCGAAGCGGACCAGAAGTTGGCTGACGCCACGGCTCGTATCACCGCGATGGTGAACGGTCAGGCGCCTGCCGGTGGCCCACCTGGGGCCCACTGACCCAACCGGGAACCGCTCCCGCGCCAACGCCCCCGTCGCTCCCCGTGCCCCCCGGGTGAGGCGTCGGGGGCGTCGCGCGTCGTGAGTCGAACGAGGACCGGATCAAGCAGCCCCGCTAGCCTGAGTCGCCTTATGCGCCGTGCTCGACACCGCTTGCCGCTGTCGGTCCGTGACGACGCTGAGATCTTGACGGCGACGGCTTGCGGCGCACCGCGCACGCTCGCCGTGCACCACCTTCAACGCCGACACCGACGGTCGACGACACATCGACGTCGACCGCAGACGTGACGACGGCGGTGGTGACCCCCGCGTCACCGCTGACCGCCTGGATGTGTCGTCAGTGCACCGTTTTGGTGCGCTGGTGACGCACGTTAGAAACGCGGGCGGACGCCGCGGCGTTAGTGTTCACCCGGGGCCGCTAGCTCATCGGGTAGAGCAGGGGACTTTTAATCCCAAGGTGCTGGGTTCGAGACCCAGGCGGCCCACCACGATCACGCCGTCGCCGTCAACCAGAGCCAGCTGGTGCCCGAGTTGGGGCCGGACGCGAAGATCCCCGCGTTCGCAGCTCCGGGCCCGGTTCCCGAGAACGTCACGACGACCGTGCAGTGCCCGCCGGGAGCAACATCGGTCCCCGTGCACGTGTCGCTCGTGATCGTGTAGCCGACGTAGTACCACTGGAACATCACCATGGACAGAGTTCCGCTCGACGTGGGGCCGATGTTGGTCACGACGTATGGCAACGACTTCGATGTGCCCATCGGCACCGTACCGAAGTTCGACGGTCCGCTGACGGACAGGCCGGGCACCGCGATCCCTGACAGAGCGACCGTTGCGATGCCGGCTCCGTACGGATCGTCGAGACCAGCCAGTCCCACCTGGAGGTGGCCCGTACCGGTGGTGCTCGCGTTGGGGGTGGGTGTGTAGACGACACCGAGCGTGCAGGACACGCCCGGGGCCAGGGTGACACCGCTGCAGTGATCGTCGGCGATG
Source organism: uncultured Iamiaceae bacterium (assembly GCA_963778895.1). Classification (GTDB taxonomy): domain Bacteria; phylum Actinomycetota; class Acidimicrobiia; order Acidimicrobiales; family Acidimicrobilacustridaceae; genus CAVZVZ01. The sequence goes on along the minus strand of CAVZVZ010000005.1, from coordinate 2,141,054 downwards.
TCGAACCCCTCACCGGAGAGGGCGACGAGAGGCGCGGCCGGTGTCGCGGCCACGTTGGTGATCGAGACGGCCTGCGTGGGGCTCGACGTCCCGATCATGATCGATCCGAAGTTCAGCGATGTGGGCCCTACCGTGAACGGGAAGCCGACACCGGACAGCAACGCACTAGCTCGACCGCCGTTGGTCGCCGTCAGCTGGAGCTTCACGTGCGTGGGCCCCACCACCGTCGGTGTGAAGGTCACACCCAGGTAGCACTGCTCACCCGGCGCAAGGCTCACGCCCGAGCAGGTATCCCACACGAGGAACTGCGACGAGCCCGGGCCGAGCAAGGACGCTGAGATGGCGCTCGACCCTGCCATCCCCTGGTTCGACACGGTGAACCAGGTGATCGGCGACGTCGTGCCGATGCGCAGCGTCCCGAAGTTCGACGTCATCGAAGGTGACACCACCAGTAGGGCGGAAGGGCTCGGCAGGCTGAACGCGTCGAGCGTGCCGCCGAGCGAGTAGAGGACCCCGTTGGCGACGGCAAGCGCCGGACCTTCACAGTTCACCGACTGCCAGAGGTCATCCCCACTCGAGACGTCGAGCGCGTGGATGCCACAGCCGTCGTCTATCGCATACGCCACGTGATTCGCGATGACGGGCGACGGGCCGAACCGGTTCGGCAGCGGTGCGGACCAAGCCAGGGCGCCGGTCGCGACATCGAACGCTCGAAGATCGTCTCTGGTTGCGACGACCACCTTTCCATCGGCGACCGCCGGCTGGGACTCGACGATCGGCGTCGTGTTCGCCCATCGCATGCTGCCGTCGCTCGCGTTCAAGGCCACCACGCTCGTACCGCCGGTCAGATACAAGGTCCCGTCCGCGACCGCGAGGGACGACGCCGCCGCAGCCGCGGTCCACCGCGGAGCCCCGGACCCAGCGTCCAGCGCGTGGACCTTGCCGTCCTGGCCGTTCACGAACACCACACCGTTCTCGACCACGGCTGTCCCCGTGAACCCGTGACCGGTGCTGCCTCGCGTCCAGCGAGTTGCCCCCGTGGTCGCGTCGATCGCGTGCAGTTGGGCCGGGTCCGCCTGATCGGTGACGTAGACCACCCCATCGGCGATGGTCGGCTCGCTGTAGGCGCCGTGGACCGCAACCGCGAGACGCGTCGAGCCGTCGGCGGGGTTCAACGCGAGGATCTGCTCTCCGTCCTCGGAGTTCGTGAAGACCGAGTTGGCTCCGAAGGCGACCCACGAACCGCCCAGGTGTGATCGCGCCCATGTCGCGGACCCGTTGACAGCATCGACGGCGACGACGCCGCCGGGAACGACGACGTAGGCCATCCCCCCGGCAATCACGAACCCACTGCCCGAGATCGCCTGACTCCAACGCTTGGTCAACATGCCCACGTTGGCGGCGCTCACCACATGCTCGGTGGGATTGGCACCGGTTCGGCCTGGGCCGTAGCGCGAGAGCGTCCAGTCGCATCCACTCGACAGCAGGATCGCCGCGAGGAGCACGACTCCAATCGCGAGACCGGCGGGTCGAGATCGAGACGGCAGGCGCATGGGCCGAGTGTGAACGGCGCCCGGCCTGGGAACCTCTACCGATCGATGGATATCGCGAACACGGTCTTGTCCCATGGGCCGAGTATCCGCACCTGGCCCGCAACCGTCTGCCGCAGATTCTTCACGCAGGCGAGGTCAGGAGACCGTGACCGACGCGACAGCCGAGCAGGCGGTTCTGACCTGCGGTGTACACGTTGTTGATGCCGTACACGCACACCTGATGGCTGCCGGAACCCACTCCACCGACCGTGACGTCGTAGCCGTGACCCCCGCCGTAGGCAGGGAAGGCCGCGGCCAGATCCGGGCGGCTTCGCGTTGGCGGTGACTGCCGTGCGGAACACCCCGTCGACATACACGTGCACGTCGATGGCCGACGTCACATCGGCGTCCATCGCCCAGCCCCGCGCTCGAACCGAACCGGATGGACCCGTTACCGAGTCCACGTACCCCGTTGGCGATCCGTCGATCGTCACCGAACGACAGCCGAGCAAGGGATTGGTGAATCCGTACGGACCGACGTTGATACCGAACGCACACACCTGATGCGTCCCCGCTCCGACCGCGAACGACCCATCGAAGCCGTGATTCGCGCTCACCCCAGGGAAGACCGCGGCCACGTCGGGCCGCGAGGTGTTCGCGTCCAGACACGCCTTTGAACGCGCCGTCCACGTACACGTGCACCGGAATCGAAGCATTCGTATCCGGGTCGTACGACCACCCCTGCACCCGCGCTCCGATACCACCCGTGACAACGTCGAGGTTCCCGTGCGGGTTGCGCGTGCAGTTCCGCAAGCTGTCCTTGATCATGGCGACGTACACCTGCTTGCCTGCGTCGGTCATGTGCGATCCGTCCGCCACGAAGTACTCGGGATGACCCGCCGCCACGGTGGTCCAGTCGGCGAAGACGCCTGCACCTCGTACGGCCAACCGATACCGGATCTCGTCGTTGATCGCGGTGCTCCACGCGTCGATCGGGCCGCCGTCGAAGTGCTGGTTCGGCCCGACCCACACCACACACGGCACGCCCGCACCCTGGATGTCGGCGATCGTTCCGTCGATCTGCGCCTGCTCGAAGGCCCACGACCGCGCGCCCGAGATGATGTCGAGGGTGTCCATGCCGCCGAGCTCCACGACGAAGGCATCGGGACGGTCCGCGGCCATCGACCGCACCTGATCGCGCATGGTCTCGGTACGTACTCCGGGGAAGGAGAAGATCGCCGGCCGCCACCAGTCCGCTTGCAAGGCGGGCTTGAACGTGTCGGCCGACGTCCATGTCTGGCTGTCGCCGACCATCGCGAGGCGCGCCATCCAGGACGGGCCCTCGTAGGGCACCGGCGCGGCGGCATCGGCGCGTGTCGCTCCGAGCGGAATGGCGAGGAGCGCGACCACCACCAGCGCGAGCGCGCCACGCATGATCGAACGACACCGCGTCATGACGAGATCGAGACCTTCCGACAGGCGAGCAAGTCGTTGTCGCCGGGGGTGCCCGCCGCGTTGATCCCGTACACGCAGATGTCGTGCGTGCCGATCGAAGGCATCGCGACCGCCACGTCATATCCGTGTTGGGCACCGAGCGCGGGCAGTGCGGCCGCGACGTCGGGACGTTGACCGTCAGCGGGCGCCGCCTTCACGAATGATCCATCCACGTAGACGTGCACGACGATCGGCGCCGACGTGTCCGGGTCGGCCGCCCAGCCGAGCAGGTGGAGCGAACCGCTTGTGCCGGACACCGCGTCGAGTGCGCCGATCGGACTCGGGCCAAGACTGACCGCCGCGGTACGACAGCCGAGCAGGGAGTTGGAGCCCGCCGTCGCGGGCACGTTGACGGCGAAGGCACAGAGCTGGTGCGGTCCCGCCTTCAGTCCCGGGACCGTCACCTCGAAGCCGTGCGCGTCGCCGTACGGGAACGCGGTGCCTACATCGGGACGCGATAGGTCGCCGGCCACCGCCGACTGGAACGCGCCGTCCACGTACACGGCGATCTCGACGGGATTCACGGTGTCCGCGTCGATCGCCCATCCGCTGATGGTCGCGGACGACAGCGAGCCCGAGACTTGATCGATGGAGCCGATGGGCGCTCCCGAGATCTCGACGCTTTGACACCCGAGGACGGGATTGGTGAGCCCGTAGGCCACATTGATCGCGAACACGCACACGTCGTGGCGCCCCGCCCCGACCGCGAACGACCCGTCGAAACCGTGGTGCGTTCCTACGAACGGGTACGCCCCCGCCACGTCCGGACGAGACCGATCGGCGGTGATGGCGCCGGCGAATTGTCCGTCGATGTAGACATGCGCATCGTTCGGTCCGCTCGTGTCCGGATCGAACGTCCATCCGCTCACGCGCACGCCGATGCCGCCGGACACCTCATCGAGACTCCCGCGGGGATTGCGCGAACAGTTGCGGAGACTTTCGGTGAGCATCTGGCCGTATGCGTGCTTTCCGTCCTCCGTCAGGTGCTTGTCGAAGGGCAACAGGTACTCGGGGTGAGCGTCGGCGATCGGCGTCCAGTCCGCGAACACTCCATCACCTCGCTGCACCAGCTGGCCGCGGATCTCGTCGTTGATCTTCTTCGTCCACGTGTCGACCGGCCCGCCGTCGTCGAAGTGCCCATTCGGCCCGGCCCAGACGACACACGGCACGCCTGCCGCGGCGATGTCGTCGAGAATGCCTGAAATCTGGCTCTGCTCGAAGGCGAAGTCGTACTCACCGTTCAACAGTGGGAGCACGTCGTTGCCGCCGAGCTCCACGATGAAGGCGTCGGGCCGATCCGATGCGAGCTGGCGAATGGTGTCGCGCATCGTCTCGGTTCGTACGCCCCCGAACGAAGACGACGCCGTGCGCCACCATTCCTTCTGCATCTCGGCTTTGAAGACGTCACCGGCCATATACGTGAACGAGTCACCGGCAAGCGCGACGCGCGACATCCACGACGGGCCGTCGTAGGGAACGGCCGGATCCGACCGGGCCGGAAGCGTGCCGACCACGATCGAAACGGCCAGCAGTAACACGCCGAGCATCATCCGCAGGAACACGCCGTCGCGGGTCATCGGTCAGCGCAGACTCAATCCGCCGTCGACCACGACGACCTGACCGTTCAAGTAGTCAGCGCCGGCGACGTCCAGGATCACCTGGGCGATGTCGTCGGGCTCCGCCGACCGCCCGAGAGGGTTCTGCGTCTTCATGGCGTCGTGGAGCACGCCCCAGTCCTCGGTCCACGGCGTGCGAACGAGGCCGGGCGCGACCGCGTTCACCCGCACATCGGGGCCGACCACGTTCGCCAGCAGCGCGGTCATGTGGTTCAGCGCCGCCTTCGACATCGCGTACGGGATCGAGCTACCGGTCGGTCGCACACCCGCTACCGACGTGACGTTGACGACCGAGCCTCCTCCGTCGGCCCGAAGCGCGGGCATGGCGAGCCGAGTCAACGCCCACGTACCGAACACGTTCACCTCGAAGATGCGGCGGAACACATCCGGCGAAGCGGCCTCGAGGTCGTGATGCGGGATCACCTGCGTCGTGCCGGCGTTGTTCACGAGCACGTCGAGCTGGCCGTAGCGCTCGATGATCCCTTCGATGAGGCGCGCACAATCCAATTCGTCGGCGACGTCGGCTTGGATGTACGACGCGGCCGGCAGCGATGCCGCCACGGCCTCGCCCTCGTCGACCGAGCGCGAGGAGTTGACGATCGTCCGTGCGCCCTCGGCCGCGAACTGGCGGATGGCCGCCTCGCCGATCCCGCTCGACGACCCCGTGACCAGCACCACCTTGCCTGCGAAACGTTCCATGCGCGCGGGAGCGTAGTGACTCCTCGCACCTGGTGAGGGCGCGGTCAGCTCGTCGGGGAGGACTGTCCGGCCGTGGCCGTCGCCGGCGCGCTGCCCGTACGAGCCGCCTCGAGCAGAGCGTTCCACTGATCTTCGGTCAGCTCGCCACTGGTACGGAACACGACCTTGCCGGAACTGTCCACGACGACGAAGAACGGATAGGACGACAGTCCGTACGCGGTGGCTGCGCTGAACTCCTGGTCATCGACCATCGTCGGCACCGACCAGCCCTTGCTCCGCAACCACTTACCCGGCGGATAGTTCGGACGCGACGCGCTGGTTCCCGTTGCGACGGCGTACAGGTCGACGTCCGATGGCATACCGCTGGCATCGAGCCACTGTTGGACGCGAGGTACCTCGGCCTGGCAGTGCGGGCACCAATGAGCCACGAACATGATGACCTTCGGCTTGCCACCTGGCGCGATCGCGATCGCTGAGCTGTCGAACTGTTGGCCGGTCAGCGTCGGGATGGTCTGTCCGACCGCGGTGTCAGTCGCCGACGCCGTCGTGGATCCCTTCGGCAGCGGCGTGCCGCTGACGTCGACCGAGCCGAAGTTGAGGTCGCCTGAGGGGACGACCGTGCCACCCGACGGCGATGCACCACCACCCGCCGCCTCGTTCTTGCTCCCCGAGGCCGCGATGGCGACGATCGCCGCCACCATCACCACGACGACCACCCCGATCACGATCCACAGCGTCCGGGATCGACGCGCTTCGCCTCGAGCTGCCGCGACCCGCGATGCGGATACCTTCTTCTTCGGTCGGTTGCTCACGAACGCTGCTCCTGAAGCTGAGGGGGCATACCTGATGAGTCGTCCGGGAGTGCCCGAGGGTTCCCTGAATCGAGATCATCGGCGTACCGACGCCCGGGGCGGGCGAGCACCATCATCGTGATGATGAAGGCGAACGCGCTCAGCGCCATCAAGGGCAACGAGACGAAGCCGAACTCCCAGACGTATCGCGCGGTGCACGGCGCATCGAGCGTGCAGAACGAGGTTCCGCCCACTGGCGGGTAGGCCTGGATCCACGAGTGGTACACCGACACCACGGCGCCGATCGCGGCGAGGGGCAACACGTACAACCGCACATCCCGGGCCCGGCGAATGGCGGCCACGCCGAGGATGATCACCAGCGGGTACATGCAGATCCGTTGGTACCAACACAGCTTGCACGGCACGAAGTCGGCGATCTCGGAGAAATAGAGACTGCCGAGCGTGGTCACCGTGGCGACGACCCAGGCGAGGGGCACGGCGACCCTCCCGACGTCCACCCGCAGCGCGTAGAGCGCCTCGGACCGTCCACCCAGCCACCACACGATCGTGGCCAGCACGGTTATCACCACGGCGGTCATACACGCGAGGGCCAGGATCGCAAAGAACAGCGAGAAGAAATCGACGTCCATGGGCGGAGCAAGTGTAGGAGCAGGGTGTTCGTTCCCACGCGCGGGCGGAATCGTCTCGAACCACTCGTTCCCCTTTCGCCGGGCGCCGATCCGCGCCACGCTGGTACCGAGCAACCAAGGAGCGACCATGCCGGCCCAGCCGCCCGACGAGTGGACGTACCTCCGCCCGGAGGAGTTCGCCGACGATGATGCGGTCGAGCGGGTCGACGCGGTGTTCACCACGGGCGCCGAGGACGCGGCACTCCACATGATCGACGTCGACGAGCCGCCCGCGGTCAGCCAAGGCTTGGATCCCGGCGAGACCCTCGATCGGCCGCGCGCCGACGACGAGTCGACCGATCGGTACTTCGACGACGAAGAGCCCGATCTTGGGCAAGGAGCCAAGAGCAACAACGACGAAGGGGGCGAGGAGCCTCGCGTGGACGAGATCCTCGCGAGCCAGCACTACACGTTCGACCAAGACGGCCAATAGGCCGAAACGCACACCTGGGAGGGCATGCGCGTGGAGGTAGTCGATCTCGAGGTCTCGGTGACACACGGTGATGTCTCAGAGGCGGCCAAGCAGTACGCCGCGGAGAAGATCAACCAGCTGGCCAAGTACACCCGGCGACCCATCGTCTATGCACTGCTCCGCCTGAGCATGGAGTCGCGCCGCGCGATCGAGCGGCCTGCGGTCGCCGAGGCCACGCTCGATCTCGGGGGTCAAATCGTGCGTGCGCACGTGGCCGCGCGCGATCCGATCGCTGCCATCGATCTGCTCGACGATCGGTTGCGACGACGGCTCGAGCGCCAGCGCACCAGTCGCAACCAGCACCATCGCGCGCCCGCAGCTCAGTCCGGCGGCTGGCGCCACGGTGACCTGCCGACGCAACGCCCCGAGTACTACGAGCGGGCCGTCGAAGAGCGCGAGGTCGTTCGGCACAAGACCTTCGCCCTCGCGCCGATGACGTGCGACGAGGCCGCGTGGGATCTCGACATGCTCGGGCACGACTTCTACCTGTTCACCGACATCGAGTCGGGTGCCGATGCGGTGATCTGTCACGCCGAGGACGACGGCCACCTCGAGCTGCACCGCGCCGCGGCATCTGCGCAACCCCCGAGCCCCACGGCGGCATCGATCGTGCTCGTGGCCCACGCACCGCCTGAGCTCACTCTGGAAGAGGCGCAAGAGCGGCTCGACGCGAGTCGCGAACGGTTCGTGTTCTTCCTGAGCGTGGACACCAACCGGGGCAACGTCGTCTACCGCCGTTACGACGGCCACTACGGCCTGATCAACCCGGCGTGACCGTGGACGTCAGTCGCTGACGTCAAATGATGCTGTTCCGAGACCGCGCCGACGCCGGACGCCAGTTGGGACAGTTGCTCGAACCCTTCGTCTCTCTGCAGCCGGTCGTGCTCGGCTTACCCCGCGGTGGCGTACCGGTCGCGGCCCAAGTTGCTCAACTGCTGCACGCCCCGCTCGACGTCATCGTGGTCCGCAAGCTGGGCGTTCCCGCGCAACCCGAATTGGCCATGGGCGCGATCGGCGAGGACGGCGTGCGGGTGATGAATCCGGACGTCGTCGACGCTGTCGGCGCCAGCATCGAAACCGTCGAGGCCGTCGAGCGTCGTGAGCGGGCCGAGCTGGACGCGCGAGCGGCGCGCTTCCGCGCTGTCCGCCCTCGTGTGCCGATAGCGGGCGCCACGGTCATCATCGTCGACGACGGCATCGCCACCGGTTCCACGGCCCGTGCTGCGGTTCTCGTCGCTCGAGCCCACGGAGCGACTCGGGTGGTGCTCGCCGTACCCGTGGGCCCCGCCCGGACCTGTACCGAGCTCGGGGATGTCGCGGACGAGGTGGTCTGCCTGGAGCAGCCCGCCTCCTTCAGCGCGGTCGGCCAGTTCTATCGAGACTTCAGCCAGATCACCGACGAGGAAGTGATCGCGTGTCTGAGCGGCGAGGGGGCCTGACGGACACAGGGGATGCACTAGACAAGCGGCCGTGGACGACCAGGCCACTACCAGCGTGTACGCCGCGCCGGATCTCGGCCTGACCCAGGCCGAGGTCGACGAGCGCCGAGCCGAGGGGCAGACGAACGACGTCCCTGATCCGACGAGCCGCTCGGTCGGCGACATCGTCCGGGCCAACATCTTCACGCCCTTCAACTTCCTGCTCGGCAGCTTGCTCGTCGTCATCCTCGCCGTGGGCGAGTACCGAGACGGTCTGTTCGGCATCGTCCTGGTCGCCAACGCGCTGATCGGCATCGTGCAGGAGACACGTTCGAAACGCGCCCTCGACCGACTGGCCGTGTTGAACGCCCCGAAGGCCACCGTGGTTCGCGATGGACAGCCCGCCGAGATCTCCACCAAGGAGCTCGTGCTGGGTGATGTGATCGTGCTCGCGTTGGGTGATCAAATCAGCGTCGACGGCGAGGCGCTCGATGCGACCGGACTCGAGGTGGACGAGTCCCTTCTGACCGGCGAAGCCGACCCCGTCGACAAGTCGGTCGGCGACGCCGTGCTCTCCGGCAGTTTCGTCGTGGCCGGAAGCGGCCGCATGGTCGCCACCAAGGTCGGAGCCGACTCGTACGCATTCAAACTGAGCAGTGACGCTCGCCGCTTCTCGCTGGTGAAGTCCGAGCTACGCGAGGGCATCAACACCATCATCCGTTTCGTCGGCTATCTGATGATTCCGACGGCCATCCTCTTGATCACCGCTCAGATCCGCGCCGACGAAGGCTTCGTGGCCGCCGTTCAAGGCTCGGTAGCAGGGCTGGTCGCCATGGTCCCCGAAGGTCTCGTACTGCTGACGAGCATCGCGTTCGCCGTCGGCGCGACGCGACTGGCCAAGAAGCAGGTGCTCACGCAGGAGCTGGCTGCGATCGAAGGGCTCGCTCGCGTCGACGTCGTCTGCGTCGACAAGACGGGAACGCTCACGGAGGGCGAGCTCGTGTTGGCCACCGTCGAACACCTGGACGAGGAGGTGCCGGACGGAAGCACCGCGCTCGCCGCCCTGGCGCGGTCGACGAGCACCCGAACCCGAGCCTGTTGGCGGTCAAGCGGGAGTTCGACCGCGCGCCGGACTGGACTCCAACGGACGTCATGCCGTTCTCCTCCGCTCGGAAGTGGAGTGCGGCCGCCTTCGCCGACCACGGGGCTTGGGTGCTCGGCGCGCCCGACATCCTGCTGACCACGGCGAACGACCCCGCGAACGTCGACGAGGCGAAGACGCGCCTTCAGCACTACGCCGAACGAGGCCGCCGGGTGCTCATGTTGGCCCGGGCTCCGCAGGGATTGAGCGGGGAGACGCTCCCCACCATCGAGCCCGTCTCCCTCGTCGTCCTCGAGGAGAAGATTCGCGAGTCGGCTGCCGCGACCGTTGCGTACTTCGAGGACCAAGGCGTCATCGTGAAAGTCATCTCCGGTGACAATCCCGTCACCGTGGCTGCTGTTGCCGAGCGCGTCGGTGTCAAGGGTGCTGACAAATGGTTCGATGCTCGCGAGCTCCCCGAGGACGACAACGAGTTGGCTGACGTGGTCGAGCGTCATTCGGTGTTCGGTCGCGTGACCCCGCAACAAAAGCGCGCCATGGTGCACGCGCTCCAGGCGCGCGAGCACGTGGTTGCCATGACCGGTGATGGCGTGAACGACACACTCGCGCTCAAGGACGCCGACATCGGTGTGGCGATGGGCGCGGGTAGCGCAGCGGCGCGAGCCGTCGCCCGATTCGTCCTGCTCGCGAACGACTTCGCGGTGTTCCCGTCGGTCGTCGCCGAAGGTCGTCGGGTGATCGCCAACGTCGAACGGGTGGCCAACCTGTTCTTGACCAAGACCTTCTACGCCATGTTCCTCGCGCTCGCGGTTGGCGTCGCGGGCCTGCCCTTCCCCTTCATTCCTCGCCACTTCACGATCATCTCCAGCCTGACGATCGGCATACCCGGCTTCTTCCTCGCCCTGGCTCCCAACGCCCAGCGCGCCCGCCCCCACTTCCTGGCCCGAGTGCTTCGGTTCGCCATTCCGGCCGGCGTGGTGGCGGCAACCGCAACCCTCGTCGCCTACAAGGTGACACTCGGCAACGACGACTCGACGACGAGCATCGACGAGTCGCGCACCGTGGCGGTGATCGTTTTGTTCATCGTGGCGATGTGGGTCCTCGGCATTCTGGCCCGACCGTTCAATCGGTGGAGGGTGGCCCTGGTCGCGTCGATGGCCGGCGCGTTCTTCCTGGTGCTGGCGATACCGGCGCTGCGCAACTACTTCGAGCTCCCGTTGCCGAACTCGAACGACCTGCTGGTGGCCGTCGGTATCGCGGCAGTGGCGTGTGCGGTGCTCGAGGTGGGATGGCACCTCGCCGGCTGGGTCGATCGCAATACGCGATTCGACCTCGACATGGCGGCGCGCTGATCAAATGACGCGATCGCCGCGAGCAACGGGCGAGCGTCGCGCGTGGTGGTTCGCGTTCGCCGCATTTGTGGTGATCGGAATCGGCTGGACGATGGCCATGCCTCTGCTCTTCCAGCCGGAGGAGCCCCAACACGCAATGCGAGCCGCGGCAGTGGCGCGGGGCGAGTTCACCTGGACCAAGCGCGAGAACGTCGTCTACGACAACTTCTTCTTCGTGCGGCGTACCAACACCGTGGTGGAGATACCCGAGGGCTACGCGACGCTCGAGGACATTCCGGTCTGCGGAGCGATCGTGACTGACCGTGACGCCTCGTGTGCGCGGGCCATCAGCACATCGGAGACGATTGTCGAGGGGAGGCCGTACACGGGCACCTATCCCCCGCTAACGGCGATCATCCAATCCCCCGGCGGCCACTTCGCTGCTCCGGTCGGTCTGGTCGTCATGCGGCTCTGCACGGTGCTGGTGGCGTCGGCCCTACTCGCGTCCTCCTTCGTCACGGTGCGTCGTCTGGGCGGTGGATTCGTCGCGGTCGGCTTCGGTCTGGCGCTCAGTCCCGTAGTTCTTTCGCTGACGTCGGCCATCAACCCCAGTGCCATCGAGATCTCGGCGGCAATAGGCGTGTGGCTCACTTTGATCGACGTCCTCCGGCCGGGACCGGTCCAACGCCGGGCCGTGTGGCGCGCCGTGATCTTGGCCTGCATCTTCGTGCTCTCCCGCCCGCTGTCGCCCGGCCTGTTGGTCATCATCGCGGCCTCACTCATGATCGCCATGCCGTGGCGCGCCCAGCTCCGGACGATCTGGCAGGAACGATGGTCGTGGGTCTGGCTGACAGTGCTCGCAACGGCCATCGCGATCGCCATCGCATGGTTCGTGTACGCCCGACCCGACCACGGCGTCGTCGGGTACGACGACAACCTGCCGTTCGCCGAGGAAGTCCGCGAGTCGGTCCGCCGGACTGGATGGCGAGCGCGCGAACTCGTCGGGTACCTGAGCTGGCTCACCATCCCCCTACCCGATGTCGTGGTCTGGGGGTGGCTGGCCGTGACGACCGCGCTGGCAGGGATCGCGACGGCGCTGAGTTCGTGGCGACGTCGACTGGCGTTCGCCGTGCTCGTCATGGGCACGGTGTTCGGGCCGTCGCTCGCCGAGCTACCGACGTCGAGCACGTACGGCCTCATCTGGCAAGGCCGCTACACACTTCCCGTCGCCGTCGGCATCCCGATCCTCGCCGGCTGGACACTCCACGAACGGGGACTCGACCGCGCCCGCGCGGGCCGCGTCGTAGGCCTGGCACTGGTGGTCGCGGCGATGGCCGCCCACCTCGTGGCGTTCGCGGTCACCCTCACCCGATGGGCCTCGGGCCGATTGTCTCCGCTCGACGTGGTGTGGGGTCCGCAACCGTGGTCGGCCGATGTGCGCGGCTGGGTGGTCCTCACGGTGGCCGGGGCGGGGCTCGCCGGTCTCGGCGTGCTGCTCGGGTGGCTCATCGTCCGACCCCAACTGTCGGGGACCGCCTCGCCCGCCCCGACCGACGAGATCGCCCGGCAATCGGCCCCGAAGGCCGCGGTATGTTGAGGCGTGCCTCGTCCTGCTGATGCCGACGTTCTCGATCTCCCGAGCGGCCGACAGGGCGTGCTCCCGGCCCAGCATCTACGCCAGGCCATCGCCGCCAAGGTGATCGATGCCGGCCGGTTCACGATTCCCGACGAGAACGTCCAGCCCGCCAGCCTCGATCTGCGCCTCGGTGAGGTCGCCTATCGCATTCGCGCCAGCTTCCTGCCCGACACCCAGACCGTCGAGCGCAAGGCCAAGGACTACATCTTCGACGAGCTCGACCTGCGCAAGGAAGGCGTGGTCCTCGAGACCAACCGTCCCTACCTGATCCCGCTCAAGGAACGGCTCGCGCTCCCCGCCGACGTCCGAGGCAAGGCCAACCCCAAGAGCTCGACGGGTCGTGTCGACGTGTTCACGCGGGTGATCACCGACGAGAGCTTCCGCTTCGACGAGATCGCCGCGGGCTACGACGGACCGTTGTACCTCGAGGTCGTGCCGTTGTCGTTCCCGGTTCGAGTTCGCGAAGACCTGACGCTCAACCAACTTCGATTGTCGGTCGGGCGCCCCGAGCTCACCGACGACGACATCCGCGAGCTGCACCGCGATCGACCGTTGTTGTTCAGCGGCGGCGAGCCCGTTCCCGCCGATCAGCTCGCGTTGGCCAACGGCATGTTCCTCAGCCTCGACCTTCGCGGCGATGCGAACGGACGGGTCGGCTACTGCGCTCGGCCCAACGCACCGCTGCTCGACCTCGGCAACACCCAACCGGTGAAGGCTCGGCCCTACTGGGAAGGCGTGTACCGCGAAGAAGGCGACCGCGTCGTGCTGTCGCCCAAACGCTTCTACCTCCTGATGTCGAACGAGGCCGTGACCATCCCGCCGGACCTGGCGTCGGAGATGACGGCGTACGACCCGACGGCCGGCGAGCTGCGCACTCACTACGCCGGGTTCTTCGATCCCGGCTTCGGCTACGACCGCAACAGCTTGTTCCACGGCTCGCGGGCCGCGCTCGAGGTGCGGGCCCACGACGTGCCCTTCGTGATCGAACACGGCCAGCGCGTATGCAAGCTCACCTTCGAGCACATGTTGGAAGCACCGGACGAGCTCTACGGCCAAGCCATCGGTTCGTCGTATCAAGGCCAAGAGGAGACCCTGAGCAAGCACTTCGCCCGCCCGACCTGATCTCTCGATCAACCGGTTTTGGGCGGTCAGTCGGGGAGCATGTGGTCGACGGCCTCGTCGCCGTAGAACATCCGCACCAGGGGCTCGTAGTTCGGTCCGCGGCGCAAGAAGTGCCCGCCGTCGATCGGGATGTTCGCACCGGTGATCCACGACGACTCCGGCCCGACGAGGAACCGCACCAGCGCGCCGATGTCGTCGGTCGTGCCCACCCGGCTGATCGGCATGTTCTCGAGGTAGTCCTGCTTGATCGCGTCGGTGCCGGTGAGGACCGACGCCAACTCGGTGTCGACCAGGCTCGGTTGCACGGAGTTGACGCGAATGCCGAGCTCGCCCAGCTCGTCCGCCGCGACCTTCGTGAGCATGTCGACGCCGGCCTTGCTCGCGCAGTACGCGGCCATGAACCGGTGAGTGACGTGGCCGGCCAGCGACGAGATGGTGGCGATCGCGCCGCCGCCGGAGCGCCCGATCGCGATGCCGCTGTGCTTGACCGTGAGGAACACACCCGTGAGGTTGGTGCTGAGCACTGCGTTCCAGTCGTCGAGAGGCATGCGCACCAGTGGTGTCGACGCACCGGTACCGGCCGACGCCACCGCGATGTGCAGTCCGCCCAGCAACTCGCCGGCGCGTCCCACGGCGTTCTCGACACTCGCTTCATCGGTGACGTCACACGTCACCCACTGGACGGCCGCGCCGGACGCGGCCTCGGCTTCGAGCGCGGCCGCCGCCTCGCGCAGCCGATCCTCGCGGCGGCCGGCGATCGTGACGCTGGCACCATCGCGCACGAGATGACGGGCGCAGGCCAGTCCGATCCCCGTTGCACCACCGGTGACGAAGGCGGCCTGCCCGGCAAGCTGAAGTTCTTCGACCATCCGACGAAACCTACGCTGTGACCGTGTCACCGACCACTCCGCGGCTCATCACGCCGATGAAAGCCACGCTGGCCCCGGAACCGCCCCACGACGACGAGAACTGGGCCTACGAGATCAAGTGGGACGGGATGCGGGCGGTCGGCTTCCTACGTGACGGTGCCTTGCGATTGCAGACGGTGAACGGGCTCGACGCAACCGAGCGCTTCCCGGAGCTGGCCGCGCTGGCGCCGGCGCTGAGCCCGCACGACGCCGTGCTCGACGGCGAGATCGTCACCTTCGACGAGGAGGGGCGGCCGAGCTTCGGACTGCTCCAGCCCCGCATGCAAGCCCGCAACGCCACCACCGCTCACGAGCGCGCCGTCGCGCAACCGGTGTTCTACGTCCTGTTCGATCTCCTCGAGCTCGACGGCACGGACATCACCGACCAGCCCTACGAAGATCGGCGCGCTCTGCTGCTCCAGTTGGTCGACCCCGGCCCGCACTGGAAGGTGAGCGAGGGTTGGATCGGTGGGGGCACCGAGCTACTCGAGGTGATGCGATCGCAAGGCATGGAGGGTTTGATCGCCAAACGGCTCGGCAGCCGGTACGAGGTCGGCCGGCGGAGTCGGAACTGGCTCAAGCTCAAGGTGCGGCGCCGCCAAGAGTTCGTCGTCGGTGGTTGGTTGCCAGGCGAGGGATCTCGTGCGGCGCACTTCGGGGCGTTGCTGGTCGGCTATCACGACCGGAAAGCCAAGGGATCTCCGCTTCGCTACGCCGGGCGGGTCGGAACCGGCTTCAACGAAGCGGAGTTGACCCGGTTGCTCACGTTGCTCCGGGAGCTCGACACGGACGAGTGTCCGTTCGATCCCGAACCACCCCGACCCGTGCTGCTCCACGGCCATTGGGTGAAGCCCGAGATCGTGGTCGAGGTCGAGTTCGGCGAGTGGACGCGCGATGCGATCCTTCGGCATCCGGCCTATGTCGGCCAGCGCGTCGACAAGCCGGCGAGCAAGGTCGTGCGTGAGGACATCTGAGGACCAGCGCGGCTCGGTGCCGGTGATGCCATGCTGGCGGGGTGACCGAGGCGGGCACCGCGGACGATGTCATCAGCCTGGCGCTGCCGGCTGACCCGCGTTACGGGCGCGTCGCCCGGGTCGCGGCGACCGGTGTCGGCATGCGCATCGGCATGAGTTGGCCCGACATCCAGGATCTCGGCCTGGCGATCGACGAGACGGTGATCCTGCTGTTACGACCGGAAGGGTCCCAAGGCGAGATGACCTTCACCTTCACGGTCGAGGAGGATCAGCTCGTGGTGGACGCGGTTTCGACGGCGGGCACCGAGGAGTTCTGGGCCGACGACGCGGCCATCACCCGATTCGAGGAGATCCTGGACGACGTCATCGACGTGCACACACTCGACCGCGCCGGTCGCCGCGTGACTCTGGTGAAGTTGTTCGACTGATTCGCGTTCAGCGCCCGGTGTGGCCGAAACCACCGCCACCGCGCTCGGAGTCGTCGAGCTCGTCCACCACGTCGAACGTCACGGTCTCGTGCCGTTGGATCACCAGCTGAGCGATGCGCTCACCGCGCTCGATCGTGAAGTCCTCGCTCGGGTCGGTGTTGATGAGCAGCACCATGATCTCGCCGCGGTACCCGCTGTCGACCAGACCGGGTGTGTTGAGACAGGTGATCCCATGATCACGAGCCAGCCCGCTGCGCGGCAGGACGAAACCGGCGCAACCCTCGGGAATCGCGATGCGGATGCCACACGGCACGATGGCCCGACCGCCGCCGGCCTTGATGACCGTGCCCTCCCGCGCTCGCAGATCCATCCCGGCATCGCCGTCCTTGGCGTACGCCGGCAGAGGCAAGTCAGAGTCGATCTGCACCAGCGGGATCTCGACCACGACTCCGAGAATAGGCTGTTGTGAATGCTCGCTTGGATGGACCTCGAGATGACCGGGCTCGAACCGGATCGACATGTGATCGTCGAGATCGCGACGTTGGTGACCGACGACGATCTGAACATCGTGGCCGAGGGTCCCGACCTCGTCATCCATCAGCCCGACGAGGCCTTGGCCGAGATGAACGAGGTCGTGATCGAGATGCACACCAAGAGTGGGCTGATCGAGGCGATCAAGGCTTCGACCGTGACGCTCGAGCAGGCCGGAGCCGACACGCTTGCGTTCTTGAAGGAGCACATCCCCAACGAGCGCAGCGTGCCGCTGTGCGGGAACTCGATCGGTACCGATCGACGCTTCCTCGCCCGGTACCTCCCGGAGATCGAGGACTACCTGCACTACCGGTCGGTCGACGTGTCGACGATCAAGGAGTTGGCCAAGCGGTGGAACCCGAAGATCCTGAGCGGGTCGCCCGGCAAGAAGGAAGCCCACCGGGCGCTCGACGACATCCTCGAGAGCGTGGCTGAGCTGCGGTTCTACCGCGAGCGGTTCTTCACCCTGCCGACTTGACCGAACGGTCAAGTAACCTGACCGCCGTGACGGAAGCCCTGACCGGCGTGGCGGCCAGCACGCCGCGACCCCAAAACCCGAGGACGCTGAAATCCGAGCAGCTCGACGCGTCGCCCGAGATCATCGAGGTCGCGCCCTCGATCCTGCGGTTGCAGCTCCAGATCGAGTTCACCGGGCTCGGCCACGTCAACACCTACGCCCTCGAAGACGAGAACGGTTTCGCCATCGTCGACCCCGGGCTGCCCGGTGAGGTGTCCTACAAGCTGCTGCAGGAACGGCTGGCCGCCGCCGAGATCCCGTTGCACCGCGTGCACACCGTCATCGTGACCCACTCGCACCCGGACCACTTCGGTGGGGCAGGCCTGTTGGCCGAAGAGAGCGGCGCCCAGGTGATGGCGTCGACGTTCTTTCGCACCTGGTGGGATCCGAACGAGACCGACGAGGAGCTCGAGGAGGCCGGCCTCGGCCCCGATGCCGATGAACCAGATGACGGCGTGCAGCGCATCAACGGCTTGCCCACGCCGTTCGGTCGTCCGACGCCGTGGGGCGGGCGCACCGAGCAGCTCCCACCTGAACGCCTGGCCGAGATCGAGCGCAACGCCAACGATGCCAAACGCTGGTTCCGCGTGCCCCAGGTGGCGACTTCGCGTCGACGACACCGACCACGTGCGGCTCGCGGGCCGCGACTGGGTCGGCCTGTTCACACCGGGTCACACCAACGACCACCTCTGCTTGTACGACCAGGAGCAGGGCGTGCTGTTGTCGGGCGACCACGTACTGCCCACGATCACTCCGCACATCTCCGGAATGATCGACGACGATCCGCTCTCGCTCTACGTCGAGTCGCTCGACCGGGTCGCCGCTCTGCCCGATCTTCAGATCGTGTTGCCGGCTCATGGTCATCCCTTCACCGATCTACCCAAGCGAGTGAATGAGATCAAGGAGCACCACGAAGGCCGGCTCGACCGGTTGCGCGAGCTGTCGGACGCCAGCGGCTGGGCCACGGTCCAACACCTGTCCCAGCAGTTGTTCGCCGAACGCAATTGGGGCTCGATGGCCGAGAGCGAAACCTACGCCCATCTCGAACACATGCGCTTGGCCGGCAACGCCGCACGGCGCGAGCGGGTGGGCTGCTCGAATACCGCGTCGCTTGATTGCCCACCAGAAACGAGAAAGGGTCGTCCGACCCACGCTTCGCACGAGGTTCGGGGTCAAGGACTGCGCGCAGATGTCGAAAATGGAATTGGCGACTGAAACTTGTTTGGCCCCTCGAGGGTCGGATGACTCGCCAGGGCTCGACAGCGAAGTCGACTACCCGGCTGGAGTCGCATCACAGCAATGACTGCGTAACGCAAAGAGGGGTGGGCTCAGGGGCCCACCCCTCTTGCGTTCTACAGCTGGCTGAACGGTCAGACGCCCAACATCGCGTAATGGAAGTGGTTGTCGCGACCCGTTGATTCGGGGTTGATGTGCACGTGTTTCACCTGACGGTACGTGTCGTAACCCTGCGTACCGAGCTCGCGGCCGATGCCCGACTGCTTGTACCCGCCGAAGGGACGCTCCGGTGAGATCAAGTGGTAGTCGTTGATCCACACGGTGCCGGTGCGCATCTGCCCGGCGACCGACTCGGCCCGCTCGAGGTTCTGGCTCTGCACGCCGCCGGCCAAGCCGTAGATCGAGTCGTTCGCGATCGCGATGGCCTGATCGTCGGAGTCGAACGGGATCACCGACAGGACCGGGCCGAAGATCTCCTCTTGGGCGATCTTGGCCTTGTTGTCGACGTCGGCGAAGATCGTCGGACGGTAGAACGCACCGCTGTCGAGGTGTTCAGCCAACCCGTCGGGCGTGCTGCCACCGCACAGCGGCTCGCCGACCTCGTCCCGGCCGAGCTTCACGTAGCGCTCGACCGTCTCGACCTGACCGTGCGACACGAGCGGCCCGAGGTTGGTGCCCATGTCCATCTGGTCGCCGATCACCATGGCGTTGGCCTTCTCGACCAACAGGTTCACGAAGTCGTCGTAGATGCCCTTCTGCACGAGAGCCCGGGTGCCCGACTCGCACACCTGGCCACCGTGGAAGAAGGTGCCCCACAACACACCCCCGGCGGCGAGGTCGAGATCGGCATCATCGAGCACGATGTTCGCCGACTTACCACCCAGCTCCAAGGTCACCGGCTTCACGGTGCCCGACGCCAGTTGCATGATGCGGCGGCCGACCTCGGTCGAACCCGTGAACGCGGTCTTGTCGACCATCGGGTTGGAGGCGAGCTCCTCGCCGAGCGTGCCACCGGGGCCGGACAAGATGTTCACGACCCCCGGAGGCAGATCGGCCTGGGCGATGATCTGCGCCAGCTTCAGCGCCGAAAGCGACGTGAGCGACGCCGGCTTCAACACCGAGCAGTTGCCCGCGGCGATGGCGGGTGCGATCTTCCACGCCGCCATGATCAGCGGGAAGTTCCACGGGATGATGCCCGTGCACACGCCGACTGGCTCGTACTTGATGTAGTTCTGCGACGCGGGGAAGGGCGAGCCGGGAAGGTCCACCTTGTCCGGCTGCTCCTCGGCGAGCTTGGCGAACCACTCGAACGCACCGACGGCGCCAGGCACGTCGGCCATCTGCGCCTTGAGCACGGTGCCGCCGCCGTCGAGCGCTTCGAGCTCGGCCAGTTCGGCTGCGTTGTCGTTGATGAGCTCGATGAGGCGACGCATCTTGGCGGCACGCTCGGGGCCACTGAGCTTGGGCCACGGACCTTCGTCGAAGGCCTTGCGGGCGGCCTTGATCGCCTTGACGGCGTCTTCCTTGCCCGCCTTCGGCACGTCGGCGAGCTTCTGGCCGGTGGCCGGGTTGTAGGTGGCGAAGGTCTCCCCCGACTGCGCGTCGTGGAACTCGCCATTGATGAAGAGCTTGTAGTCGTCGGCCATCTGCCGCTTCCCCCTGTACTCGATATGCCGGGTTTGGCTCGTGCCGACGGTACTCCCCTGTTTTCCTGCCTGCGACTCCGACCCATCATCGAACCTGCAGCGGAAAAGCGCGCTCCAGCGCGCTCTTCCGCTGCAGGTTCGTCGTTCTTGCGTCAGGCGGGGTGGCCGGGGTCGAGGTCCTTGACGTCCTGGAAGCGCAGGTACCCGTCGGGTCCAGCCGCAGATCCTGCGGCGACAACCGGTTCGAGCACGTAGCCCGTGTGATCACCGAGCGGCACCCGGTCGAGGATGCGGCCGACGAACCGCACCGGGCACGCGTCGAGCAGCGGGACTCCGCCGGGCCCGGGCGTCCATCGACAGTCGGCGAACTTGTCGACGTCGTCGCCGGTCTCGTGGCCGAACAGCACCGCCATGTCCATCCGCTCCCGCGGGATCAGGTGCACCGCGAGATGGTCCGCCCGCGCGGCGATCCGAGCCGTGTGGTTCTCGAGCGAGATGCAGGCGAGGAAGTGGGGAGGATGAATGCTCGATTGGGTTGCGAAGCCCATCAGGCAGCCGGAGCGTTCCTGATCGTCAGCCGCCGCGGTGGTGGCGATGAACATCGGGTAGTCGAGCGAGGCGAGCAAGTCGTCGAACGCTTGCTCCGCATCGGGGCTCAAACGATCGACCACTTCCCGGTGAGGGTCTTGCCCGTGACCTTGCCGTCGGCCGCCAGCTTCAGCAGGTGTGCGTGCACCGAGTAGCGAGCCACCGGATGTAGTTCGTCGGGCGTGTCGGTGTAGATCTGCTTCACGATGGCGTCGATCTTGGTGGTGCCGGCCTCGGCCACCGCGTCGAGCACCTGCTGCTCGCGCTCGAGGCGGTGCGAGATGTAGTAGTCGATGACGTCGTTCGGCGTCTCGATCACGTAACCGTGGCCGGGCGCGATGCCCTTCAACCGCAACTTGCGCACCTTGGCGAGCGAGTCGAGGTATGCCGCCATGTCGCCGTCCGGAGGCTTTATGACCACGGTGGACCCTTGCATGATGTGATCGCCCGAGAAGAGCAGACGCTCCTCTTCGAGGAGGTAACACAGATGGTTCGAGGCGTGGCCCGGCGTGTGCACGGCCCGCAGCCGGAACTCGGTGGCCTCGATGCGGAAGCCCTCTTTGATGCGCGTGTCGGCCTTGAGACCGTCCTTCGACGCGAAGGCCAGGATCTCCGCGCCCGTGCGCTCCTTCAGCCCCGCCGCGCCGGGGGCGTGGTCGGGATGGGTGTGGGTGCAGAGGATCCAACGAATGCGGTCACCACCGCAGCCAGCGATGGCGTCGAGGTGGGTCTCGTCGTCCGGACCCGGGTCGATCACGGCGATCTCGTCGATGCCGACGAGGTAGGTGTTCGTGCCGGGACCCGTCATGATCCCGGGATTGGGCGCCACGATGCGGCGCACCAGCGGGCTCAAGGCGCGGGCGACGCCGGGAACGAGAGGCGGCGGTTCGGGCGCCTCTTCGACCTCGTCGACCGGGTCGAGCGGTCTGCCGCGTGCCATCAGTCCGCCTCTCCAGCACGCGTGCTGATGAGCTTGTTCATCGGAATGCCGTGCGGGAGCACGACCGGGACGATCTCGTCGTAGCCGGGGTCACCGGGCAGCACGATGCGGTAGCCACCGTGGTCCTCGACGATGCGAGGCAGGATCGTCGGCACCGATTGGATCGCCGCCGCGGCGTCGAGGACGTCGTCGGCGCTGGCGAACCGCTCGAGGGTCTCGAGGCTGCGCATCGTCGGGAAGATGAGGTCGAACTCGCCGGCCCGATGCCGCGCCAGGGCGTCGGAGGGGCGGATCCACACGTTCGCGATCACCTCGTGGTCGTCGTGCAACGGCTCTTGGGCATCGGGCGCGGCAGCAACGAAGAACCGGGTGTCGTAACGGCGCGGCGCACCCTCGGGCGTGACCCAGTGACTGAAGTAGTACATGTGGTCGACAGCCAGCTGCAGCTGCTCGTCCTCGCAGATCTCGACGAGACGACGTTCGCTGGTGTCGACAGCGCGGCGATGCTCGACGAAGCGGGCCTTGGTGGCTGGCTCGTCGAGGCGCATCACCTCGCCGTCGGGGTCGTACGCCAGCAGCACGCCGGCTTCCTCGAAGCACTCGCGAATGGCGGCCACCCAGTAGGCAAGACCGCCGGAGTCGATGCCCAGTTGCGTCGACGCCTCGGCATCGCTGCGACCCCGACACACCCGATCGAGGTTCTCGTGCCGGTCGTGGTCGTCGACCGCGCCGCCGGGGAACACATACGCGCCTCCGACGAAGTCGGAGTTGAGGTTGCGACGAAGCATGAAGACCTCGACACCCTGCACGCCATCGCGCACCAGCATCACGGTTGCCGCGTCTCGCAGCGGGACGGCGGTCACTTCTCGAGCTCGCCGCGTGGGGTCTCACCCGCGCGCCACTGGGGCGGGGTGACGTCGCCCACGTTCTCGACGTCGTAGATGCGGGCCTGCGGGAACGGCACGCCGGGACCGCCGTAGCCCACCGATGCGATCTGCAGCCGGGACCGATAGCGATGGGCGATCAGGTTGCGCACCAGGGCGCGAGTGGGTGGGATGAGCAACAGCAGACCGAAGAAGTCGGTGACGAAGCCGGGAACGATCAGGAGCGCTCCGCCGAGCAGGATCAGGAACCCGTCGATGATCTCGTTGGTCGGCAGGACCCCTTGTTCGAGCTGACGGCGAAACCGCTGCCACACCCCGAGGCCTTCGTGCTTGACCAGCAGGACGCCGACCACGCTGAACAGCAACAACAGGCCGACCGTCGCCAGCACGCCGATCGCCGAGCCGACCTGCACCATCACGTACAGCTCAACGATCGAGAGGATCAAGAAAACCAGCAGGAGCAGGCCAGCCATGACGTTCAATCCTACCGGTGAAGCCGCCAGTTCTCCCCGGCGACGCCCCGAGCCCCCGCCCGACCTGCACACCTACCGATCCGCGTGACAAAACCCGCGCCGGAGCGAAGCGGTTGTCACCAAGATCAAGGGGTTCGATCAACGCGGCATCGGCCGCGCCGATGCCGCGAGAACTGGCGGAACCAGGGTGGGCGCGGCCACGCAATAGGGACGGGCCGGTGCCCGTCCCCCCGAACGGGCACCCCGAAGGAGCGAGGAAATCAGCTTGCGCGCTGCGCCAGCAGTTGCTTTCGCTCGACCTCGTTGAGCCCGCCCCAGATCCCATGCGGTTCCCGGATGGCGACGGCGTACTCCAGGCACTCCGTCTTCACGGCGCACGTCGTACAGATCTCTTTGGCCCGCCGCTCACGCTCGAGCTTCTCTTCCTTACGCTCGAACTGGGGCGGTGGAAAGAAGACAGCCGCGTGTGGTCCCCGGCACGCCGCCTTCAATTGCCAGGTTTCTTCAACCCTCTGAGCACTCAAACCTGGTTCCCCCTTTCAAAAACTGACGATACAACTCGCCATTTGTGCCAAACAAGGGCCAAACCGAGGGCGCCAAACCGGGCGGGTGACGACAAACGGGCAGCTCAAGGCACCGATTGGGAAAACAGCACCTCGGTGCGGAGGTAAATCCATCCACCGGATGGGGCGCCGGATGGCCTAAATCACATCGCTGTCATTCCGCCGAATCGGCGGCGGAGCGCTTGCCGCGCTCCCGGTAGTCGCGGGCGGCACCCTCCTCGGGTTCGACCTCGAGCACCAGGCCTTCGATGCCGATGACCCGCACCCGATCGAGCTCTTCGATCGGTGTGGCGCGGTTGGTATACGCACGCCAGAGGGCCTCGCGCATCTGCACCACGCCATCGGGCGCGATGGCGGTGACGGCGCGACCCATCTCACCGACCATCCACTCGCGGCCGATCGTCGGGGTCGAGAAGCGCGACCTCACCATGGCGGGCATGCCGGCAATGAACGTGAGCAACACACCGACAATGCCGACGCTGAGGGTGATCCACGACAACGACAATCCGTCGTACAACGTCAGCGAGCCGGCGATGAAAGCGACGACACCGACGCCGGTCCAAAAGCGCGGCACACCGGTTTGCACATCGATCGCGAACGCGATGAACGCGGCGACGATCAACGCGATCCCCCACCAGTGGGTCGGCAGGATCGCCAAGCCGTAACACGAGAGAACGAGCGATCCCGCACCGATCACACCGGCCACGCCGACACCCGCGGTGAACAGTTCGAACACGATCAACCCGAGACCCACCGCCAACAGCAGATAGGTCACGGCGGGACTGGCGACGCTGTGCATCAGCTGATCGACGAGCGAGAGCTGACCAAAGCGCACGACCGTCACCGGCTCGCGACTGACACGGCCGTCGTCCTGGGTGACTTCCCGGCTCTCGACGTTGGGCAAGTTCAGGAGGAACTCACCGATCGTCGGCGCATCGCGCGTGGTGACGTGGAGCTCATCGGCCTTGCTTCCGCTGATCACCGTCACTGAGGCAGGCTGGAACCGTTCGACCTCCCGCGTCACGACGCGACCGTCGCCCGCGAAATTGCCGAAGTCGGTACCGGGAGCCATACCGAATTCGTCCGCCACCACCGCCATCCGCGCCGGAGCATTCGTGAGCTTCGAGCCGCTGGGTCCGACCCAGACGGCGATCGGCACCGACGAGTTGTCGATCCTCGCGAAGAGGCCACCCAGCTCCTCGTCGGAAACGACCGAACCGGTGGTGTTGGTCTGCATCACGAGCCATCGGGCGTCGTCGTGCTCCGCCTGGTCGATCGATTGCTCGATGAAGTTGACCATGATCGGATCGAGCAGGCCGTCGACCTTGATCACGTCGACGAAGCCGCCCTCGGGCGTGGCATCCGGCTCTTGGGCCTCGACACGCTGCGGGAACGCGAGGAGCAATGCGCCGAGGGCAGCGATCAACAGACCGGCGGTGGATAACCTGCGCACGGCTCGCATGCGGGCGGACTTCCCCTGATAGGTAGAGGCCGAAGGGACAAGCTTGGATCCTGCGCAGTTCTTCGCAGCATCACGCGTGCTCATCGTGGCCGGGAAGGGCGGCGTCGGCAAAACCACGGTGAGCGCGGCGTTGTCGCGCGCCGCGGCCCTCGCCGGACTTTCGACGTTGATCGTCGAGGTCGAGGGCAAGAGCGGCCTGTCCAGCCTGTTCCGCCAGCCACCGCTCGACTACGAGGAGGTCGTGCTGGCGCCCGGCGGCGGCCCTTCCGGCGCCGCGGATGTCCGGGCTCGCACCCTCACGCCCGATGATGCGCTGCTCGAGTACCTCGAAGGCCACGGCATGAGCCGCATCTCACGCCGTCTGGCCTCGAGTGGGGCCATGGACGTCGTGGCCACGGCGGCGCCCGGGATCAAGGACATCCTGATCCTGGGCAAGGTCAAACAGCTCGAGCGAGGCAAGGCCGCCGACCTGATCGTGCTCGACGCACCGGCGGCCGGACATGCCATCACCTTTCTGCGGTCCGCCCGTGGGCTACTCGACGCGGTCACGGTCGGCCCGATCAACACCCAGGCGCAGGACGTGCTCGAAATGCTCACCGATCCGGCGCGGTGCCAGGTGATCCTCGTGACACTGCCCGAGGAGACGCCGGTGAACGAGGTCGTCGAAACGGCGTACAGCCTCGAGGACGAGGTCGGGATCATGCTCGGGCCCGTCGTCATGAACGGCCTGTATCGCACTCTTGATGGCTTGGACCGCGATCCCGACGATGCGGCGAAGGACGCGGGCGCGTTCCTGCATCCGGGTGAGGCCCAGGCGTTGCGCGAAGCCGCCCACTTCCGCCTGAAGCGCGCCGCGCTACAGCGCGAGCAACTTCAGCGCCTCGCCGAAGGTTTGCCGCTGCCTCAGATCTGCCTGCCCTACGTGTTCTCCGCGGACCTCGGTCCCGAGCACATCGACGAGCTCGCCGGCGCGATCACCGAGGGCATCCAAGACTTGGTCGCACTATGAGGATGGCACCGTGAGAACGCAACCATGAGCGACCTGCACACGCTGCTCACGAGCAACGAGATCGTGGTGTGCACCGGGTCGGGCGGCGTGGGTAAGACGACGACCGCGGCAGTTCTCGCGCTCGAAGCTGCCCGGACGGGAATGAAGGCGTGCGTGGTCACGATCGACCCGGCCAAGCGCCTCGCCAATGCGATGGGGCTCAAAGGGCTTTCCAACACCGCGTCGAAGGTCGAGGGTGAGTGGCCGGGCGAGCTGTGGGCGTTGATGCTCGACACGAAGAGCACCTTCGACGACTTGGTCGCCAAACACGCCGAGACCGACGAGCAGGCGCGCAACATCCTGTCGAACCGTTTCTACCGCAACATCTCTGGTGCGCTGTCGGGCACCCAGGAGTACATGGCGATGGAGAAGCTCTACGAGCTGCACGAGAACGGGGGCTACGACGTGATCGTGGTCGACACCCCACCCACGCGGAACGCGCTCGACTTCCTGGAAGCGCCCCGGCGTCTGACCCGCTTCCTCGACCATCGGTTGTACCGGGTCTTGATGGCCCCGACCCGCGGCCTCGTGAAGGCGGTGAATGTCGCCGCTCAGGCGTTCCTACGCACCGTGTCGAAGGTGGTGGGCGGCGACGTCGTGCGTGACGCGGTCACGTTCTTCCAAGCCTTCGACGGGATGGAACAAGGGTTCCGCGACCGGGCCGCCGAGGTGCTCGACTTGCTGAGTCACGAGGCGACCGCGTTCGTCCTGGTGACTGCGCCCCGTCGCGACGTGGTCGAAGAAGCCACGTTCTTCGCCGAGAAGTTGGGTGAGGCGAACATCCCGGTGCGCGCCCTGATCGTCAACCGGATGCACCCGCGGTTCAGCGACTCCGCGCCCGCGGCGATGGCTGAGCGAGCCAAGACCCTGGCCGGCACCGATCTCGGAGCGATGTACGCCAACCTCGCCGACTTCCTCACTGTCGCGTCGCGAGAAGAGGCGCACGTGGCCGGGCTGGCGGAGCGAGTCAGTCCGGCGCCGGTGGTGCGGGTGCCCTTCCTCGACACCGACGTGCACGATCTCGAAGGTCTGGCCGCGATCGGGACCTATCTGTTCCCGGGATCGCGAGCGGCTTGACCGTCGGCGGAATCAGCCGGCGTCGGTGGGCGCGTTCAACAGCGCGTCGACCGCGGCTTCGAGTGTCTCGGTCACGGGGACGATGCGATCGAAGCCGGTCGTGTGCAACAGGCGCGTGAGCGTGGGACGGCTGCACGCAACGGTGACTTCGCTATCGGCTTCACGAGCCCGACGGATGCCACCGATGAGGGCGCCGAGACCGGCCGAGTCCATGAACGGAACCTCGGAGAGGTCGATCAACACTCGCGGCAATGAAGCGATCTCGGCGAGCGCCTCGCGGAACTGTCCGACCGTGTACGCGTCGAGCTCGCCGATCGGTCGGCAGAGCGTGTACGTACCAGTGTCCTCCACGTGGATCTCGAGCACGGGGGGATGCTAGCCAAGCGTCGGGGCGCTGCGGCCAGGTACTTCGCCGGATGCCGCATGTTGGCCTACGGACCCGACGCGGGGCTATCGTCCGCCCACGATGGCCAGGGTGTTGTTGGCGACTGACGCCGATTGGATCTTCGACGAGGTCGATGCCGCGCTCGCGAGCGACGAGACGACGGTGTACCGCGTGCGTCACGGCAGCGAGGTGCTCGAGGCGATCAAGGAGCTCGACGCCGACCTCGTCATCCTCGACCTGCAGATCGGCAACATGGGCGGCATGGCCACCTGCATGACGATCCGCAACGAAGAGGGCGCCGATCGGCTGCCCATCACCGCGGTGTTGATGCTGCTCGACCGAGGTGCGGACGTGTTCCTCGCCAAGCGCGCCGAGGCCGACGGTTGGGTGTTCAAACCGCTCGACGCGTTCCGGCTGCGGCGGGCCACCGCCACCCTGCTCAACGGCTACAGCTGGTGCGAGGGCGTGGACCCCCGGACCAACCTGCCGACTGGCCTGCCGGTCGACATCGACGAGTCCGAGGACGACGACGCAGCCGACGAGATCGAAGCACCCGCCGCCTCCTGACGGCGAAACCCGAGTTCGGTCCGGCCAGGTAGCTCAGGTAGGCTCGTCCGTCCACACCGGGGTGTGGCGCAGCTTGGCAGCGCGCGTCGTTCGGGACGACGAGGCCGTGGGTTCAAATCCCGCCACCCCGACCATTTCGAACCTGTGTGTCCCTGGACAGGGGTGGCGTCCACCTCGTCGAGGATCAATTCACGATGTCATTGGACCGATTGTCCACAGCTGACCTCGTTCAGATCGGTCATCTTCCTCGGCTCTTGTAGTCGAGGGTGATGCTGTCAGGGTCCGGGCCGCCACGGATCCCGGTGTCGAGTTCGTCGATGCTCGCCATCTCTTCATCCGAGAGGGCGATGTCGCCAATCGCGGCGTTTTCTGCGATCCGGTTCCGATGGACTGACTTCGGGATCGCACTGGTGCCGTGCTCGAGATGCCAGGCGAGAATTACCTGGGCCGGTGTCTTGTGATGTCGGTCGGCGATCTCGACGATGGTCGGGTGCTGAAGCGGGCTGCCGGACGTGGCGGCGCCACCTTGCCAGTAGACATTGACGCCGCCGAGCGGGGACCATGCCTGGGTCGTGATGCCGAGTTCGGCGTGTCGGCGACGCAGTGCGGCCTGCGTGAAGAATGGATGGACCTCCACCTGGTTGATCGCGGGCACTACATCAGTTCGCTCCATCAGGTCGTCGAGGTGCTGGGCACGGAAGTTGCAGACGCCTATCGCTCGGACCCGACCGTCTGCGAGCAGGCGTTCGAGCGCCTGGTAATACGCCATCGTCGCGTCGAAGCTCGTTGGCACCGGCTGGTGCAGCAAGTACAGGTCGACGTAGTCGAAGCCGAGCGCCTTGGCGCTGGAGTCGAACGCTCGAAGCGCCGGGTCGTAGCCGTAGTCGTTGACCCATAGCTTGGTGGTGACGAAGATGTCGTCACGAGGCACGCCCGAACGTTTCACGGCTTGTCCGACCTGTGCTTCGTTGCCGTAGTCGGTGGGCTCTGGTACACACCCAGACCGAGCGCCGGCATCTCAGTTTTGTTGTTCAGAAGGATCGAAGTGCTGGGTGCGCTCATGCTGTCAATCGCTCTCCACTGATCCGGGGCCGCTGCGAGGTTTCGGATTGGTGTGGGCTTGGTCAACCGCCAACCGCTTTTGATCTTGATGTACCCCCAAGAGCAGCAGCCACGCCCCGGAGATCATGAAGGCGAAGAACACCACCATCGCGGCGGCAGCAAGGTAGAGACCGGCGATGTATCCAGCGATGAGCGCAATCGAGCCGGCGATTTGTGCGACGTAGCAACCGGTCCCGCCCGCCAGTCGGAGATAGTTCAACCCGACAGTGCTTGCGCCATGTCGCTGCGCTCGCACGTAACCCCGGACGTAGATATACGCAGCAACACCCGACACGATGAGCCACTCAACACCCACCGCCACATGCCCCTGGTCACCCATGAGCGCCAGTCCACAAATCATGAATGCCGCAATGAATCCGGTCAGGGTGCCGACGGCCCGTGAGCGGTGGGTAGCGTCCGCAAAGATGATGTAGAGATTGAGTGACATCGCAACAAACACAAGACCCGTGAGCGCTGCCGAGCCGCCACCCACCATCAGGAAAAAGTCATGCCATTGGTCGGGCTTGTAGATTTCGGCCACTAGATGGGTCACCGCTCAACCACTCCATCGGTAGGAACCGTCGTCATCGCATTTGTCATCCGATCAAGTATGAGCCCTGCTCGGTGAAGCGTCAGTGATCAATCTCACAACTGCGAGCGACGTCGACCGGGCAGACGAATTCGCACTGACCGATGAGTCTTGATGCGGCGGTCAGTTGTATCTCCAAACCCACTCGCGAGAGGAGATCACCGTGGCCACCTACGTTTTGATTCACGGCGCCGGTTCGGACGCGTGGTACTGGCATCTGGTCGTGCCGAAGCTCGAAGCCTTGGGTCACGACGTGGTGACGATGGACTTACCCGCCGATGACGATTCGGCCGGACTGGCCGAGTACACCGACACCATCGTCGAGGCGATCGGCGATCGCACCGACCTGATCCTCGTGGCGCAATCGATGGCCGGCTTCACCGCACCGCTGGTCTGCGAGCGCGTACCGGTCGACCTGTTGATCTTGGTGGCGGCCATGGTGCCCGCGGCCGGCGAGTCACCTGGTGACTGGTGGGCCAACACCGGCCAAGGCCAAGCGATGCGCGAGCAGGCCGAGCGCGAGGGCCGACCGATGGGCGACGACTTCGACGAGGTCGCGACCTTCCTGCACGACTTGCCGCCCGATGTGGTGGCCGAGAGCGCGAAGCACGTTCGGGCGCAATCGGGCACTCCGTTCGAAAAGCCATGGCCGCTCGCGGCGTGGCCCGACGTCCCGACTCGGTTCTTGCTCTGCCGGGACGACCGCCTGTTCCCGGCCGCGTTCATGCGGCGGGTGGTCAGAGAACGGCTGGGGTTCGACCCTGACGAGATGGGTGGCGGCCACCTGCCGGCACTCGCTCATCCGGCAGAGCTCGTCGAGCGCCTCGAGGCCTACCGCCTCGCGAGCTAACCGACCAGGTTCCCGCAGCTCGAAGAGAGAGACACGCGGGACCTTCGCCCCTCAGCGCGCTCCCACCATCCCGACCGACCATGACGAGACGGAGGAAGGCTTCGCAACCGAAGCAACCGGCGATTGGAGGCTCAATGCGAGCGACCGTTGGAGACCGCATCTTGCTCCTGAGCCAGCACGAGAACGGGCTGGACCTCGACGGCGAGATCCTGGAGGTCAGAGGAGCCGATGGCGGGTCGCCGTACGTGGTTCGTTGGTCCGACAGCGGTAATGAGGTCCTGTTGTTCCCGGGCGCCGAAGTCCGAATCGACGTACGCTCGCACGACCGATTGCTCGTGCGGTGAAGAAACGGGCCACGTCGCAGCGAGTCCGCGACCTGCCGATCGATCCTTGGGCCGGTGGAGAGAAGGCGCACTGGATGGGTCTCGTCTCGAATTGGGTGACCGGGCGACGACTGAGAGCCCCCAACTCGTGACCGACCTTCCGGCCGCGGTGAAGGAGACGCATTCGGCAGCGCTCTTCTTTCTCGGCGACCGGGCCTACAAGATCAAGAAGCCCGTCGACCTCGGGTTCCTCGACTTCCGCATTGCGAGAGACACGCGAGGCCGTGTGCCACCGTGAGGTCGCGCTCAATCGTCGGCTTGCTCCGGACGTGTACCTGGGTGTGGCCGACGTGATGGACCCCTCGGGTGTGGTTTGCGATCACCTCATCGTCATGCGACGCATGCCGGCTGACCGACGGCTGTCGACGCTCGTGAGCAACGGTGCCGACGTGAGTGAAGACCTGTGGCGCCTCGCGCATCTGCTCGCGAGCTTTCATGCTCGAGCAGAACGCGGTCCCCACGCGGACGAGGCCGCCAGTGTGGACGCGACAGCCCAGCGTTGGTCGACCAACACATCCGAGATGAGGGCGTTGTCCGATCGACTCCTCGATGGCGATGTGCTCACGCGGATCGAAGGATTGGCCGAGCGCTACCTCGCGGGGCGAGATCCGCTCTTCGAGCGTCGTGTGGCCGAAGGTCGCGCGTGCGACGGCCACGGCGACCTCCTCGCCGACGACATCTTCTGTCTGGATGATGGTCCACGGGTGCTCGACTGCATCGAGTTCGACGACCGGCTCCGTTACGGCGACGTGCTGGGTGACGTCGCCTTCCTGGCCATGGATCTCGAGCGGCTCGACCGGCCCGACCTCGCAGCGCACTTCCTGCGCGCCTACCAGGAACACGCGGCCGACACCTGGCCATCGTCGCTTGCTCACCACCACATTGCGTATCGGGCCCAGGTGCGAGCGAAGGTCTCGGCCATCCGCGCTGCGCAAGGTGATGCCGACTCGGCTCGGTCTGCACCACAGCTGTTGCGCCTGGCCCGTACACATCTCGACGCGGGTCGGGTTCGACTCGTGCTGATCGGTGGTGCGCCCGGCACCGGCAAGTCGACGCTCGCCGCCGCCCTCGACACCGCCCGTGACCTGACGCTCCTTCGCTCGGACGAGATCCGCAAGGAGCTCGTCGGTCTACGATCCGACCAACCGGCGTCCGCGTCATACCAAGAAGGCATCTACGCCCCGGACACGACCCGAAGGACGTACGAAGCGATGCTCCAGCGCGCCCGCGTTGCGCTCGGCTTCGGGGAGACGGTCGCACTCGACGCGTCCTGGACCGACGAGGCACAGCGGGAGGCCGCGCGCGAAGTGGCGGCTACACGTCACGCCGACATGGTCGAGCTCTGCTGTGTCGCTCCGGTGGAAGTCGCCGCACAGCGGATGCGGACGCGGGCGGCGGCACACGACGACCCATCCGACGCGACACCGGAGATCGCGGCGGCCATGGCTCTCCGTGCCGACCCATGGGGTCGAGCTCGAGTCGTCGACACGACCAGCGGGATCGCGGCCGCGACCGAGTGCGCACTGCTCGCGTTCGACGATGCCGACTGAGCCACACCTGCAAGACTTCGACGTCATCGAAGGTCCACGGGGTGTCGCCGGGCGGGACAACGGTGCCATGACCGCTGTCGAGCGGGCTTCCACCCGTCGGACGAGCGGCCTCTCGTCCGAGCAGGCCGCTACGTTGCTGAAGGCTCACGGCCCCAATGTGCTCCCTACGCCCCCCGAGGTCCCCGCGTGGCGGCGGCTGGGCGCCGAGTTCGTGCATTTCTTCGCCCTGTTGTTCTGGGGCGCCAGCGCCCTGGCGTTTCTCGGGGGACTTCCTCAACTCGGCGCGGCGATCCTCGTCGTCATCCTCCTGAACGGGCTGTTCGCCTTCGCGCAGGAGCAGCGAGCGCATCATGCCGCGCAACGGATTCGTGACATGCTCCCGCGCACCGCGACCGTCGTGCGCGATGGCGTGCCCGAGGTGATCCCCGCCGAGGACCTCGTGGTCGGCGACCTCGTGTCCCTCATCGAGGGCGACCGCCTCTCTGCAGATCTCCGGCTCGAACAAGGGCATGCGCTGGCGATCGACACCTCCATGCTGTCCGGTGAGAGCAAGTCGGCCCACCCGGACGAGGGTGACACGCTCTACGCGGGCTGCTTCGTCGTCGAAGGTGAAGGCCGCGCCATCGTGACGGCGGTCGGGCGGGACACACGTCTGGCCGCGATTGCCGAACTCACTCGCGTGCACCACGCCGCCCCGACACCGTTGCGCCTCGAGCTCGCGCGCGTTTCACGGCTCCTGGCGCTGGTTGCGATCACGGTCGGAGTGGTCTTCTTCGCCATCGCGGTCGTGATCGGCACCCCCGTGTCCGACGGTTTCGTCTTCGCCATCGGTGTCACCGTCGCCGTCGTTCCGTGCGGACTGCTCCCGACCGTGACCCTCTCGCTCGCGATCGGCGCACAGCGCATGGCGAATCGCAACGCCTTGGTGCGCAATCTGGAGGCAGTCGAGACCTTGGGTTCGACCACCTTCATCTGCACGGACAAGACGGGAACGCTCACGCAGAACCAGATGGCCGTGACCGACGTGTGGATGCCGAATGGCAGCGCGCAGATCGATGGCGACGGGTACGAACCCATCGCTGAAGTGCACTGCGCGTCCGCCGCCAGCAAGACATCGCTGAAGCAGCTGGCGCGCGCCGCTGCACGATGCTCGAACGGTCGCATCATCGAGCGGGACGGACAGTGGAAGTCCTCCGGCGATCCGATGGAGGCGGCCATCGACGCACTCGGTAAGCGCGTCGGATTCGAACGCAACGGTGACGAAGTCGATAGTCCCGAGTGCGCCCGGTTCCCGTTCGATCCGCGACGGCGTCGCATGTCCATCGTCGCGGGTTCGGAGGTACTGGTGAAGGGCGCGCCCGACTCCGTCATCCCTGTGTGTCGCCCGACGGACGATGCGGAGGCGGCGGTTCGCGCGCTCGCCCGCCGCGGTTTACGGGTGCTCGCCGTCGCATCTCGGCCCCTCGGTGACGAGATGCCGAGGACCGCGGACGGGGCCGAACGGGACCTGTCGCTGCTCGGACTGATTGCGCTCGAGGATCCACCACGTCGCGGCGTGGCGGACGTGCTGGCGAGATGCCGGCACGCCGGGATTCGCGTCGCAATGCTGACCGGTGACCACCCGGAGACGGCCAAAGCGATCGCGAACGAAGTGGGTCTGCTCTCCGATGGCGCGGTTCTCGTCGGTCACGACCTGCCGGAGGACGACGAGATCCTGGGGGCACTCATCGATCGCGACGCCGTCGTGATCGCACGAGTCACGCCGGAGGACAAGCTCCGGATCGCTCAAGTGCTGCGCCGGCGCGGTCACGTGGTCGCCATGACGGGGGATGGGGTGAACGACGCGCCCGCACTCCGGGAAGCGGCAATCGGTGTGGCGATGGGTCGCTCGGGAACCGACGTTGCCCGGGAGACCGCCGATCTGGTGCTGCTGGACGATGACTTCGCGACGATTGTCGCCGCGATCGAACAGGGCCGTTCGACCTTCGCCAACATCCGTCGCTTCCTCACTTATCACCTGACCGACAACGTCGCCGAGCTGACGCCGTTCCTCGTGTGGGCGCTGTCGGGTGGCCGTATCCCCCTCGCTATCGGCGTGTTGCAGGTGCTCGCGCTCGACATCGGAACAGACATTCTCCCGGCCCTGGCGCTGGGCGCCGAACCGCCCGGCGCCTACGTTCTCGACCAGCCTCCGATCACGCGCCACCTGCTCGATCGTCAGCTGTTCCAACGCGCCTTCCTGTGGTTGGGGCCCGTCGAAGCCACCATCTCGATGCTCGCGTTCTTCGCCACGTTCGCCGCCGCCGGATGGCGTCCCGGCGATGACTTCCCTGAAGGATCGACCCTGCTCGCGGCATCGGGTGCCGCGTTCACCGCGGTCGTCCTCGGACAGGCAGCCAATGCCTTTGCGTGTCGAAGCACGGTTCTGCCGGCGTGGCGCGTCCCGCTCTCCCGCAATCGATTGCTCGTGGGTGCGGTGGCGGCCGAACTCGCGATGCTGGCGGCCTTCCTGTTCGTACCGCCGCTTGCTGCCCTTCTCGATCAAGCCCCGCCGACGGCCGTCGGCTTGATCGTCGCGCTGGCCGCCGTGCCCGGCGTCCTCGGCATCGACTGGCTCTTCAAACGACGCGTGTCGCTCCGTACCCAGGATCCGAGCAGTCCTGCGCTCTCAGGAGGGCATTGAACGACGATGCCGTGGCCGACCATCCACAAGACGCAGGGCATCGGGCTGGCCCCGAATCTCGTCGACTACGACGCAGCCCGGCAATCCTTCACGTGGGAGAACGCTCGCCTCGAGTTGGAGGGCCTCCCCGGCGGGCGCGGTGTCAACATCGCCCACGAAGCGGTCGATCGCCACGCAACTGGTCCGCTGGCCGACAAGGTCGCGCTGCGATTCCTTGCTCGACGCGATGACCCCTCCCACCTCACCTTCCGCCAACTGGCGGCATCCACGAACCGCTTTGCGAACGTCCTCGCCGATCTCTCGACGAAACGAGGTGACGCGGTCTTCGTTCTGCTCGGACGCGTTCCCGAGTTGTACGTCACGGTTCTCGGCGCTCTCAAGGCCGGCAACGTCGTGTCACCGCTGTTCCCGTCGTTCGGCCCCGCGCCCGTGCGCGAGCGCATGTCGATCGGCCACGCGCGCGTTCTCGTCACCACCGCTGCGCTCTACCGGCGGAAGGTCGCGCCGATACGGTCGTCGTTGCCGCACCTCCGAGACGTGATCATCGTGAACGACGCACCCACGACGAGTGCCGTACCCGACACCCGCGACTTCAACGAGTTGTTCGAGGCGGCGTCGCCGGAGTTCGAGATCGCGACGACCGAGCCCGAGGACCCGGCATTGCTCCATTTCACGAGCGGCACGACGGGCGCACCGAAGGGCGCTGTCCACGTGCACGACGCGGTCGTCTATCACTACGTCAGCGGCAAGTTGGCGCTCGATCTCCACAGCGATGACGTGTACTGGTGCACTGCCGACCCGGGTTGGGTGACCGGCACCTCGTACGGCATCGTCTCCCCCCTGACCAACGGAGTCACGAGCATCGTCGACGAAGGTGAGTTCGATGCCGAGCGGTGGTATTCGGTACTCGAGGAGCAGCAGGTGACGGTCTGGTACACCGCCCCAACCGCGATCCGGATGCTGATGCGCGCCGGAACCGAAATCGCGCGAACACACGACCTGAGCAAACTGCGATTCGTCGGGAGCGTCGGCGAGCCTCTCAATCCCGAAGGAGTGCTGTGGGGCCTCGAAGCGCTCGGTCGTCCCGTTCACGACAACTGGTGGCAGACCGAAACGGGCGGGATCATGATCGCCAACTTCGCGGCCTGCGACATCCGCCCCGGCTCGATGGGACGACCGCTCCCGGGAGTCGAGGCGGCGATCCTCGCCGCTGACCCTGAGCACAACGACGAGGTTCGACTCCAGGACGGCCACGCCCTCGTGGTGGACGAACCGGATGTCGAGGGTCATCTCGCACTGCGCGCCGGCTGGCCGTCGATGTTCCGCAGCTATCTCGATCAACCGGACCGATATCGGTCGTGCTTCGTCGATGGTTGGTACGTCAGCGGCGATCTCGCGAAACGAGACGGCGACGGATGGTATTGGTTCGTCGGGCGAGCCGACGACGTCATCAAGTCGTCCGGCCACCTGATCGGACCCTTCGAAGTCGAGAGCGTGCTGATGGAGCACGACGCTGTCGCGGAGGTGGGGGTCGTCGGCAAGCCGGATCCCGTCGCGGGCGACGTCGTCAAGGCATTCGTGACGTTGAATCCGGGCTACGAACCCAACGACGAGATGGTCCGAGAGCTGATCGGCTTCGCTCGGAGCCGACTCGGCCCTACGGTCGCGCCTCGTGAGATCGCGTTCGACGAACACCTCCCTCACACACGGAGCGGCAAGATCATGAGAAGGCTCTTGCGAGCGAGAGAGCTCGGTCTGCCCGAAGGCGACGTCTCCACGCTGGAGCGACCGACATGACCGCTGACGATCACCCCACGACCGTCGGATCCGTCCGTCGGGATCACGGATTGTCCTTGCTTCGGACGATGATTCGGATCCGCCGCTTCGAAGAACGCTGCGCCGAGCTGTACAGCTCGGGCGACATTCGCGGTTTCGTCCACCTCTACATCGGCGAAGAAGCGATCGCCGCCGGCATCATCCCGCAGCTCCGGGCCACCGATGCGATCGTCGCCACCTATCGGGAGCACGGTCATGCTCTCGCGCGAGGCATCGAGATGGACTCGGTCATGGCCGAGATGTTCGGCAAAGCAGAAGGGTGCAGCGGTGGTCGAGGCGGATCGATGCACCTGTTCGACGAATCGGCCCGCTTCTATGGCGGCAACGCCATCGTCGGTGGGGGCCTCCCGATTGCGGTCGGTCTCGCGTTGGCCGATGCCATGCGCGAGCTCGACTGTGTCACGGCGTGCTTCTTCGGCGAAGGTGCGGTGGCCGAGGGCGAATTCCACGAGTGCATGAACCTGGCGGTCCTGTGGAAGCTGCCGGTTCTCTTCTGTTGCGAGAACAACTTGTACGCGATGGGAACGGCGCTCAGCCGATCCGAGTCCGAGATCGACATCGCCGCGAAGGCGTCCTCCTACCAGATGTCGGCTTGGAGCGTCGATGGAATGGACGTCGTCGCGGTCGAACACGCCGCCAACGCCGCCATCGATGCCATTCGTAACGGCGGTGGCCCGCATCTTCTCGAGTTGCGCACCTATCGCTTCCGCGCGCATTCGATGTACGACCCCGAGCGCTACCGAACTCGACAGGAGGTCGACAGCTGGAAGGCGCGTGACCCCATCGACCTGCTCACCGCTCGGCTGACCGAAGACGAGATGCTGGAGGAGGGCGACGTCGCGGATATCGAGCGCGAGGTCCTGGCCGAGATCGACGACGCCGTCGAGTACGCCCGAGCAGGCCGGCTCGAAGCGGTCGACGACGTACTGCGTTTCGTGATCCATGACGGGATGCGGTGATGGAAACGACCTATCGCGAGGCAATGCGTGAAGCTCTGCGCGAGGCGCTTCAGCGCGACGATCGTGTCTTCCTGATGGGTGAGGACGTCGGACGGTACGGCGGCTGCTTCGCGGTCAGCCTGGGCCTTCTCGAGGAATTCGGCCCCGAGCGAATTCGTGACACGCCACTTTCCGAGTCCGCGTTCGTCGGTGCCGGTATCGGCGCGGCGATTGGGGGCATGCGTCCGATCGTCGAGATCATGACCGTGAACTTCAGCCTGTTGGCGCTCGACCAGATCGTCAACAACGCCGCGACGTTGCTCTACATGTCGGGCGGACAGATCAACGTCCCACTCGTCATCAGGATGACGACCGGCGCCGGTCGCCAACTCGGGGCGCAGCATTCACACAGCCTGGAGGGTTGGTACGCGCACATTCCCGGGCTCAAGGTGATCGCGCCGGCCACTATCGAAGACGCGCGCGGGATGTTGGCGCCCGCGCTCGCTGATCCCAATCCGGTTCTGATCTTCGAGCACGGAACCCTCTACAACGACCACGGCGAGTTGCCCGCTCGACCCGAGCCCGTCGACATCTCGTCGGCCGCGATACGCCGGTCAGGTGACGCCATCACGTTGATTTCGTACGGCGGCACCGTGCGAACAGCGCTCGCCGCCGCGGAGGAGCTCGCGACCCACGGGGTCGAGGCCGAGGTGATCGACTTGCGCGTG
The DNA here is from genome assembly GCA_963778895.1 of uncultured Iamiaceae bacterium. Classification (GTDB taxonomy): domain Bacteria; phylum Actinomycetota; class Acidimicrobiia; order Acidimicrobiales; family Acidimicrobilacustridaceae; genus CAVZVZ01. Next base: position 2,102,267 of record CAVZVZ010000005.1, on the reverse strand, counting down.
TTGCGTCCGCTCGACAGCGCGTCGGTTTGTCGCTCGGTCGAGAAGACACACCATGCTCTCGTCATCGACGAAGGCTGGCGTAGTGGCAGCATCTCCGCCGAGATCATCACGCGGATCATCGAGGGCGCCTTCTGGGAGCTCGACGCGCCGCCGGCACGCGTCTGCAGCCTCGAAGCGCCCGCGCCCTACGCCAAACACCTCGAAGAGGCGGTGTTGCCCAAGTCGAGCGACGTCGTCGCCGTCGCGTTGGATCTGGTCGGCCGGGCGTGAGCGAGTTCTGCATGCCGACGCTCGGGGCAGACATGGACTCCGGGACGATCGTCGAATGGCTGGTGAAGCCAGGCGACGTGGTGCATCGCGGCGACATCGTCGCGGTGGTGCAGACCGAGAAGTCCGACATCGAGGTCGAGGTGTTCCATGACGGCGTCGTCGAGGCGCTACTGGTGGATCCGGGTTCGGAGGTGCCCGTCGGCACCCCGATCGCACGAATGCAGCCGACGGCCGACGTCGAGTCGACCGTCGGTCCACCCAAGTCGGATCGGTTCACCTCCGTCGCCCCCGCAGTGTCACCCCCGGTGGCCCCGCCTCCATCGACCCCTGGTCGGGCCGGCCCGGGCGCCGAACGCACGCACTCGCCGCTCGTGCGCCACCTGGCCGAACGACTCGGCGTCGATCTCGCGCTCATCGACGGATCCGGTCCGGGTGACTCGGTCACGCGGGCCGATGTCGAGAGGGCGGCGGCTCACCACGCCCAACCGCCATCCTCACGTGTCGTCGCATCGCCCTTGGCGCGCCGGGAGGCCGCACGCGCCGGGGTCGACTTGTCCGACATCTCCGGATCCGGTCCGCAAGGCGCCGTGGTGAGTGCGGATCTCCCCCGCCCCGCAGCGCGAACCGCGCTGCCGGCTGCAACCGACACCGAAACGCAGACTGCTCGACGCGCGTCACGCCGACGGGCAGTCGCGGAGCTCATGGGCCGCTCGAAGCGAGAGATTCCCCACTACTACCTGAGCCGAACCATCGACATGGGCGCCGCGATGAAGTGGCTCGCCACGCACAATGCCGAACGGTCGGTTGCCGACCGTGTTCTTCCCGCAGCCCTCCTGTTGCGCGCGGTCGTGCGCGCCTGCGGCTCGGCTGAATCGATGAACGGGCACTTCTCCGCTGGAGCCTTCGTCGCAAGCGATCACGTCGACCTCGGTGTGGCGATCAGCGTTCGCGGTGGGGGGCTCGTGGCTCCGGCCATTGCGGGCGCCGAGAGCGCCGGTGTCGATGACCTGATGAACCGTTTGCGGAACCTCGTCGAGCGCGCCCGGCGCGGACGATTGGCGGCGTCGGACCTCACCGAACCATCGATCACCGTGACGAACCTCGGCGATCTGGGTGCCGACGAAGTGTTCGGCGTCATCTACCCACCGCAGGTTGCGATCGTCGGCTTCGGGCGCATCGCCGAGCGGCCCTGGGTCATCGACGGAGAGCTGGGTGTGCAGCCAGTGGTCACGGTGACGCTCTCGGCTGATCACCGGGTGAGCGACGGGCGCGACGGCGCGAGATTCCTCGGTCTCATCGATCAGCTGCTTCAACAACCAGAGGCCCTGTGACTGCCGACGAGGCCACTGCGATCATCCTCGAGGCGATCGGTCGCGTCGCTCCGGAGATCGATCCGGCGTCGATCGATCCTCGGGGCGAACTGCAACTGGAGGCCGACCTCGACTCCATGGACTTCCTGCATGTCGTCGAGGCCGTGTCGACCGTCATCGGAAGAGACATCGCCGAGCGCGACTATCCGCAGATCGCCACTCTGGAGGGATTCACCCGCTACCTGGTGGGGAACAGCGCGAGCTGACGGGTGGCCGAAAGGAGCCCGTTCGACGGGACCTTCGGCCCTGCCGAGCCGCCCACCGCCGTGGTCTGATCACGGGGATGGCTGCGTATGCCCGGCTGCGGAGACGGCGAGACCCTCTTGGACGAGACCGGCGCCAGGCCAATCGCCTGACCGCGCGTGCTCTCCGGCTGGCGTTGGCCGACGCTCGGGATCTGGACGATGCCGCGACAGAGCTCGTTGCCATTGCCGACGGGAACGCCGAAGCACTCGGACAGGCGCTGCGTCGCGTGAATCAGCCTGGTGGCACCGAAGACCGGGTGAACCGGGACGCTGCCGCGATGCTGGCGCGAGCTCTGGCATCGACGCGGTCCCACGCGGCATGAACGCACTAGAGCGGACGTCGCTTCGGTAGCACTGGGTCCTTCCCGAGACCCCGCAGGATCTGCTCGGCCACCTGTGGGTCTTGGCGCTCGAGTCTCCCGACGCCGTCCGGTCGCGAACGATGCTCGGTGGACAGCTCCTCCAGCATCACTCGCGCGTGAGGATGCAGATGGCCGTGGGCGAGGAACACCTGTCGCGCGCGATCATCCGCCTCCGGCAACGAGTGGACGATCACGTCAGCAGCCGCAGCCAATGGGCACGGCTCGCCCTCCGCGGCCCGGCACCGAGGTCGAGGTCCTGTCACGGGGCCGGGACACACAACTGCTGTCATGCCGAACGACCGAGCGGAGGCTGTTCCGTGCCATTCCAACGCTCTCGACTCGACCACCACTCGGATCCGGTCGTCGCGATCCGGCCACACCGGCATGTCTTCTCGCACCCCGATGGCGATGTGGAACTCGGTCGGCACCTCGTGATCCACCACGACGTAGCCGCGTCGTGTGGCGATCGCGACCATGGCGTGGTTGTCGCGAAGAATGCTCGCGTGAAGATTCCGGATGCCCACCACTCTCGCTTCGTCGACGAGACAGTCCAACAGGAACGAGCCGAACCATCCGCGCGCACGCGCGCTGACGGTCAGATCGAACTCCGCATCTCCGACCCAATAGCCGTCCGTCAAGGGCAGGAAGCCGGCGTCGGCCACGGCCGAGCCGTCATCGCGGATCGCCACCAACCGACGCTCTCGGGGATCCTCAGCCGTCAGCCAACGATCGACGAGCCGTCGTATCGGGGGTGATCCCGAGAAGAACCGGTGGACGGTGTCGTCATTCGAGAGCCCTTCGTACAGCCCGGTCAGGGCATCCGCGTCCTCGAGGCGCGCCAGACGTATCTCGACCTCACTCCCGCCGACCCGTACGCGCGTGGAGCTCACGCCCATATCCTTGCTGATCGCGGCCGGTGAGATCGCGGGTCGATCGGAGGACATCGTGATGGAGACCTACACATCGAACGCGTGGCCATCCATCCCCGTGGCCGATTGGCAGGACACCCGGGACACGCTGCAGCTCTGGACGCAGATCGTCGGCAAGGTTCGGATGGCCAACACGCCGCTCGTCAATCACTGGTGGAACGTTCCGTTGTACGTGACCGACCGTGGTCTTTCGACTTCGTTGATCCCGCGGGGTGACGGTGGGTTCGAGGTGGCGTTCGACTTCATCGATCACCACCTCCGCATCACCACGACGGACGGCGCCGAGCGCGCCATGGCGCTCGAGCCGCGGTCGGTGGCGAACTTCTATACCGAGTTCATGACCAAGCTGGACGAGCTCGGCCTGCACACCACGATCTGGACCATGCCCGTCGAGATCCCCGGCGCGATCCCGTTCGACACCGACGAACGACACGCGTCCTACGACGCACCGAAGGTGCATGACTTCTGGCTGGCGCTCGTGCAGATGGACCGAGTGTTCACCGACTTCCGGTCGCGTTTCATCGGCAAGAACAGTCCGGTCCACCTGTTCTGGGGCGCGCTCGACCTGTGCGTCACCCGGTTCTCCGGCCGCGCCGCACCCCTGCACCCGGGCGGTGCTCCCAACTGCGGACCGTTCGTGATGCACGAGGCCTACTCGCACGAGGTCAGCAGCGCGGGCTATTGGCCGGGCGGCGGCGGCGAGGGTGTCTTCTACTCGTACGCCTACCCCGAGCCATCTGGGTACCGCGACGAGCCCGTTGCCCCGGCAGAGTCTCGGTATGACGACGACCTCCAGGAGTTCGTCCTGCCGTACGAGATCGTGCGCACGTCCGCCGATCCCGACAAGACGCTGCTGGAGTTCCTGCAGACGACCTACGCCGCGGCCGCGAACCGCGCCGAATGGGACCGCGCCGCGCTCGAGCGTCCCTACTGAGGTGAAGTGAACCGGTAAGCGAGCACCTCACCGACAGCGCAGTAGCCAATCCGGCGATAGATGCCATTCGAGGACGAGTTCGACAGTTGCGTGTACAGGACGCACTTGGTCGAACCGCTCGCGAGAGCGATCTCGCTCACCTGAGCGACGAGCGCACGGGCGTACCCGTTCCGTCGGTGGGCCGCAGGTGTGTAGACCATCCCCACACGCGTCACACCGCTCACCGGCGGCACCGACATCGTCATCGCCACCGGATCCCCGAGCTCCCACAGCCAGAACCGCCCGGCCTCGACACGACGCCGGACCGTTGCCTCGAGGTCAGCCGTGGCCCCGTCCATGCCGGTGTCGGTGTTGAACGCCTTGGTCCATGCCACGACGAGGTCGAGGTCATCGAGCGTGGCCAACCGAGCGTCCCCGACGCACGGCGGTACCGGCTCGACCTGCTCCAACTCGTAGATGCGTTGGCCTTCAGCCGGGGTCGCGCTCCCGTTGGCCAACTCCGTCCAGCGGCCGGTGAACGCGGCCGCAGTCGCGGCGTCACCGATCACGCCGCGCAGTCCAGGAATCTCCTCGAACATCGCGTCGGCCATGAGCCCCGCATGCGAACGTGCCATCGGCACGACGCCGGCGAAGAATGTCGGCGGCGACTGCCACGCGTAGCCCCGGACTTCGCCGGCATCTTCGGCCCACCAATACCGGCCCTCCACCGGCGTCGCCACCCGCTCGTGCAGGATCGACAGGGCGACGTTGTGAGCAACGGGATCGGTCACGAGGAAGCCCGAGACCGCCCTCAGGGCGTCTGTTGGTTCCGTCGTCGAGTGAACCGACGCCATCGCCGCGCTCAAATCCGATCGAGGAACGCTCGCTGTGCTGCGTCGCGCCAGCTGTCCGGCAAGAACCGCGCCAGCGCCGCCTGCACGTGCGCGTCGGTGCCGACCAAATAGCGCGCTCGTGGACGCGGGGCGACCAGTGCCCGCTCCACCACCTGGGCCACCCGATCGGGTGGCACGCCGACTTTCTCTTGTTGGTCGATCGCTCGCCGCACCACCTCGATGAACCGCGCGTAACGCTCACGGGCCACCTGTGGCAGGTCGTGCTCGAGTTGGTCCGCTTGGGCGCGCCCCTTGTCCCAGATCGGAGTCGCGACCGCTCCGGGTTCGACCACGGACGTACGGATGCCCCAGTCCCGCAACTCATGACGCAACGCTTCGGCCAGCGCTTCGACGGCGTGCTTCGACGCCGCGTAGGGCGCGACCATGGGGCTCGAGAGCCGACCGCTCACGGACCCGACGATCACGTTGCGCCCTGGCCCTCGCCGCAGCAGCTCGAGAAACACCTTCGTGGTCTCGACCACGCCGAACAAGTTCACCTCGAACTGCTGGCGCCAGTCCTCGATCGGCAGGTATTCGACCGGCCCGCCCAGTGCAACCCCCGCGTTGTTCACCAAACCATCGAGCGGGTCGCCGCCCAACCGGGCCGCCACCGTGTCACGAGCCGCGACGATCTGCGCCGGATTGGTGACATCCAACATCAGCGGCCGCACCCGAGCACCGAACTCGTTGCGCAGCGCATCGCCGTCGGCCTCGCGGCGGACCCCCGCGAACACGACGGCGCCGCGATCCTGGAGTCGAGCGACGCAGGCGCGGCCGATGCCAGTCGATGCGCCGGTCACGACGTACGTCGTCATGGCGTGACAATAGCGAAGCTGGAATCGACCGTATCGACCACCGATACGAGCGACTGCAGCACCGACGTGTCGCCGTCGTACGTCGGCTTGTCGAGATCTCTCCCGGCCAACAGTTGCATCAGTTGTGGTTTGGTCAGTGTGACGGTCAGCGCCACGTCGGCCGGGGGTGCATCGCTCTCGGGTACGAACACACCGTTGCTCAGCGTCGTGCGCCAGTTCTCGTCGATGTCGGTGAAGCGCCAGTCGACCACGAGATCGAGGTCCCAGGCCTTGGGCCCGTTGATGCGAATCGCAATGGAGTCGAAGACCTGCTCGATCGTCAATGCCGCAACCACGTCCCGATTCACCAGCGCCAGCGGCGGCGGTTCGACACCGTGGCCCAGTTCCTGCGCACCCATCAGATAGAAGTTGCGCCAGGTGCCGTTCTCGGAGCCGTAACCGAGCGTCGTGTACGACGACAGCCAAAAGTGCCCTCGCGGCGGCGTGGTCGGGCTGCGCGAACACGACGTGATTGAGAAGCTCGACGGCAAACCGCAGATCACCGGCATCGACATAGGTCTGTGCCCGTTGCACCACCGCGTCGGCGCCTCCCATCGACTCGACGTAGCGCGTCGCCCGTTCGACCGGCGGGTGCTGCCACAGGTTGGCCGGGTTGCCGTCGAACCACCCCATGTACCGCTGGTAGACGGCCTTCACGTTGTGGCTGACCGAGCCGTAGTAGCCGTGCGTGTGCCACGCCGCTTCGAGCGCGGGCGGCATCTCCATCATCTCGGCGGCCTCGATGCCCGTGTATCCCTTGTTCATCAGCCGCAGTGTTTGGTCGTGGAGGTAGCCATAGAGGTCTCGCTGCTCGCGAAAGTAGGTGACGATGCGCTCTTGTCCCCAAGTGGGCCAATGGTGGGACGCAAACGCCACATCGGCGTTGGCGGTGAAGAGATCGATCGCCTCATTGAGATACCGCGACCACACCCGCGGATCGCGTACCAGCGCACCGCGCAGCGTCAACAAGTTGTGGAGGTTGTGCGTCGCGTTCTCGGCCATGCACAGCGCCCGGAAGTCGGGGAAGAAGAAGTTCATCTCCGACGGCGCCTCGGTCCCCGGTGTCATCTGGAACTGGATGCGCACACCGTCGAGCACCTCCTCCTGGCCCGTGTGCGTGATGTCGAGCGTCGGCGGGACGAGCGAGATGCTCCCGGCCGACGTCGTCATGCCCAGGCCGGCACCGATCTGTCCTTCGGGCCCTTTTCGAGCGATGGGCCGTACATGTAGACGGCGCGCCGACTCATCGCCGTACCCGCGTACACGTTCTCGGCAACCGCGTGCTCGAGGAAACCCTCGGGCGCCACGATCGGGACCTCATCGGTCAGCACGCCACGAGCACCGCCGAAGTGGTCGCCGTGCGAATGGGTGTAGATCAGCGCCGTCACCGGCCGATCGCCCCGGTTCTTGCGATACAGCGCCAACGCGGCCGCCGCGCACTCCGTCGAGATGAGCGGATCGATGACGATGACGCCCTTGTCGCCTTCGATCACGGTCATGTTCGAGAGGTCGAAGCCGCGAACCTGGTAGATGCCGGGCACCACCTCGAACAGGCCTTGGCGCGACACGAGTTGGCCCTGGCGCCACAAACTCGGGTGCGCGGTCGGAGGACACTCCGCGTCGAGGAACGCGTACGCATCGTTGTCCCACACGACTCGACCATCCGCACCGGTGATCACGCCGGGGTCGAGCTTTGTCGATCAACCCCCGGTCCGACGTCTTCGAAGTCCTGCCGATCATGAAACGGAAGGTCGCTGAGCCATGCCGGCGAGTCTGCCACCGCCGGGCTGGAGGCTCAGCGGGCGTCGGGACCGCCCACACCCGTCAGCCCATCGATCTTCGTCCGCAGCAGCGCAAGCACGTCGCAGTCGACGCCGCTCGTCGGCGTCGGTCGAGACCATCCACGCGGGTAGCAGTCCCGGCCGGCCGTCGGCATCGGCGGGATCGGTGCAAGCGCCGGCCCAACCGGCGGCCACGCCGGGCACCGCCGGTCCTCGGGTTGCACCAACCTGGATGACCGGCATGCTCAGCACACAACCTCGGGCTTCGAGGACCGTGCAGAACGTGAGCGGCTGTGCCCCAGTGTCGAGCGCGACACCAGGTAGCAGCGCGGCCACGAACACCGGGCGCAGCTGCGACGACGTCCGCACCTCGTCGAGGATCCCGAGGCTCATCTCGCCACTCTGGGATGACTCCGCCGCCACGACGAAGGGTCGACCATCGTTCATGTTCGCGGCGTAGTAGCGGAACGCGTCGAGCACCTCATCGCCGCGATCGGTGGTCGATTGTTCGGCCAAGCGCGGGGCGAACACTCGACAAAGCGGAGCCAGAGCCCGAGCCGTAGGCAACGGTGCGGCCTCTTCAGGCGTCGAAGCGGCGCCGAGGTGTGGATCATCAGCGGCGTGGACGATGAAACAATCAGCTGCGGGTTGGGCGACAGTCACGTCGTCGGTCGTCCCATCGATCCGTACCACGCGGCGCGTCGTCTCGGCGCCGCAGCTCGCGGTATCGCCGTGACAGATCCATGCACCAGCGTCGGCAAACGGCTCGCTCGCATCATCGTCGACCGATCGTCCGGGCAAACCGGCCGGTGGAGCGCCCACTCCCACTCCACCGGCGGTGCCCGCTCGGTTCCCGCGTGCACAAGACGTCGCCATGGCCACGATCACCAGCGCCACCACGAGCGCCACCACTGCGGACCTTGCGAACCTGCCCATGGTGACCCTCCCCGGCGCCCGGTCGAATCCGTCCGGCGCGTCTTTCTCGGGGGGAACGTATGACGGCTCACCATCTGCGGTCTGTGCGCGGGCGCACGTACGCGGGCTTTCCTTGTTGTTGGCCCGGTTTTCATCCTCCTGGCCAGGGCGGTTCAACGTGGGGCCGTACTGTCCGATCTGATGACGTGCAGGTTGCCCTCCTTCTCGCCATCGCCGCCGTGCTGATGCGGCCGTGGTGGTTGGTGACACACCGTCGATGCGGGTTGTGCCGCTCGCACACCCCTCGGCGCCGGCACCCGCTGTCGCTTCTGCGGTGCGCACATCGTCTTGGCGACGGCTGAGCCCCCGCCCGAGTCAGACCGAGGGTGGTCCCTCGACGAGTCGCGCCAGCCGCTTGGGCGCGGCGAGCAGGTACCCGTCGGTGACGATCTCGGAGACCTCGGACCAGTCGACACGCCCCCGGTCGAGGCGTAGGGCGACCCAGCCCCGAGGCCCCAGATACGCGGGCAGATAGAACCGATCTGGGTCGCTCGCCACCAACTCGGCGTTCTCACCCGGACCCGCCCTGGTCGATACCGCGACGATGCCGTCGCCGTGGTGATCGTTGAGGAAGTAGGCGAACTTCTTCTTGCCGGCCACGAGGAACGTGGCGTGCTGCGACTGGCGCTCGCACGTGACCTCGGGCAGGGCACCAACCAGTTTGGTGAGTCGTTCCAGCAGCCTCTCCGGGTCGACCGACATCTCGATCATGATGTCAGCCGTACTGTTCGTCCGTGAGGGGGAAACTACGAGCTGCGCTGTTGGTCAGCGTGCCGATCTTCGTAGCCCTCGCGGGTGCCTGCGCCTCGGGGAGTGGGCCGACGGCTGCGCCCCCGACTACGCAGGCGGAGGATTTCGTCGCCCAGCCCGCGGACTTCGTGAGCCTCGGCGACATGACGACGGTGCGTGGCTTCTTCGTCGACAATCGCCTCGGTCATCTCGACGAGGCGCTCGCCGTGGCCAACGACCCGAACGGTGGGGTGTACCCCGTCGGCACCATCATCCAGCTCGTACCGCAGGAGGCGATGGTGAAACGGGCGGCGGGATTCGATCCCGCGACCAACGATTGGGAGTTCTTCACCCTCGACGTGACGCCGCAGGGCACCACCATCGTGACGCGGGGCGGGGCCGAGGTGATCAACCGCTTCGGCGGCAACAGCTGCGCCGACTGCCACCAGAAGGCCGAGCCCAAGTGGGACTTCGTCTGCGAGCAAGATCACGGGTGCGAGCCCCTCCCGATTGGTGACGACGTCATCGCGGCGATCCAGCGGGCCGACCCTCGACCGAGCACTCATCCGGCCTCCTGAGCAGATGGGTCAAAAGACCCGTTCTCACCCCGCGCAGGCCGGGGTACGTTCGACGTCGTGCTGGGCGTGGCAGAACGTCCCGTTCACGCGGGATCGGGGTTTCGACACCAGGCCCTCTTCTATTCGGGTGATGACGAGTTCGTCGCGACGGCCCTCCCATTCCTCCGCGAAGCCGTCGACGCGAAAGAGCCCACGTTCGTCCTCATCGAGGAACGCCGCATCGAGATGCTGCGAGCCGGGCTGGGTACCGACGCCGACCACATCACCTTCGCTGACATGCGCGCCGTCGGGGGCAACCCGGCTCGGATCATCCCGGCGTGGCAGGAGTTCGTGGACACCGCAGGCACCGCCGACCGACTGCGTGGGATCGGCGAGCCGATCTGGGCCGGACGGACCGACGCCGAGCTCGTCGAGTGCCGCCTTCACGAAGCACTTCTGAACGTCGCGTTCGACGGCGGCCGCTCGTTGCATCTGATGTGCCCCTACGACGTCGACGCACTCGATCCGGACGTCGTCCGCGGCGCCGAGCACACTCATCCGTTCGTGGGCACCAACGGAGCCGACGAACCGAGCCCGGCCTACGCGGGCGAGCAGGACGTCGCTCGCATCTTCAACGAGGTCTTGCCGCGACCCGCGGCCGACCCCGACGTCATGCGCTTCTCCGTCGGCCCACTCCACGACTTCCGCAACTTCGTCGCGAATCGGGCTCGGTCGTTCGGGTTGAGTCCGGCGCGCGTCGACGACCTCGTACTCGCGGCCAACGAGATCGCGAGCAACAGCATCTTGCACGGCGGCGGCTCCGGCCTGGTCCGGGTGTGGGGCGAGGACGACACGTTCTTGTGCGAGGTCCGCGATGCCGGGCGCATCGACAACGTGATGATCGGCCGCGTGCGCCCTCCACGCGACGACATGGCCGGGCGTGGAGTGTGGATGGCCAACCAACTGTGCGATCTCGTGCAGCTCCGTTCATCGGACACCGGCACGGTCGTACGCCTGCACATGCGCGTCGCGCCGCCCGGCGCTCCGAGCATGTCGGTCGTCTGACGTCGTAACCTCCGTGCGCATGCAGCTCGCGGAACTCCAAACCTTGATGGATGACCTCTACGGCGAGGGCGATCGAGCTCGAGGGATTCCCTCCACCGTGGCGTGGTTGTGCGAAGAGCTGGGAGAGTTGGCGCAGGCCGTCCGCAAGGGCACTCGCGACGAACAACAACACGAGCTCGGCGACGTGTTGGCCTGGTTGGCCTCACTGGCCAACCAACTGGGTCTGTCGCTCGAGGACGCGGCGCATCGTTACGTCACCGACCCGCCGCTCGAAGTTCCACCGGCCTGACCACGACGGCGCCGATACGCTCCCGCCTCATGACGCATCAAGTACGTGGGGTCGTCGCGAAGGGCAAGGGCCAGCCGGTCACGGTCGAGACGATCGAGGTGCCCGATCCGGGCCCGGGTGAGGCGTTGATCGACGTGCAGGCGTGCGGTGTCTGCCACACCGACTTGCACTACCGCGAGGGCGCGATCAACGACGACTTCCCGTTCTTGCTCGGCCACGAGGCCGCCGGTGTCGTCGAAGCCGTCGGCCCCGACGTCACATCGGTCGAACCGGGCGATTTCGTAGTGCTCAACTGGCGCGCCGTGTGCGGATCGTGTCGGGCCTGCCGCAAGGGCAAGCCCTGGTACTGCTTCTCGACGTTCAACGCGACACACCCCATGACGCTCGACGGCCAGCCACTGTCGCCGGCGCTCGGCATCGGCGCGTTCGCGGAGAAGACGCTGGTGGCGGCGGGTCAAGCCACCAAGGTCGACGCCAAGGCCTCACCGCAGGCCGCTGGCCTCCTGGGTTGCGGGGTGATGGCGGGCTTCGGTGCTGCGGTCAACACCGGCGAGGTGGGCCGAGGTGACAGCGTCGCGGTCTTCGGGTGCGGCGGCGTGGGCAACGCCGCGATCGCCGGGGCCCGGATCGCCGGTGCCAGCACGATCATCGCCGTCGACCTCGACGCCACCAAGCTCGAGTGGGCCAAGGAGTTCGGCGCGACCCACACGATCGATGCGTCGGCCAACGATCCGGTCGAGGCCATTCAGGCGCTCACCGACGGCAACGGCGCCGACGTCTGCATCGAAGCCGTCGGGCATCCCGAGGTGCTCCGCCAAGCCTTCTTCGCACGCGACCTGGCGGGCACGGTGGTGCAGGTGGGCGTGCCCAACCCACAGATGCAGTTCCCCGACATCCCGATGATCGAGTTCTTCGGTCGCGGTGGTGCGCTCAAGCCGTCGTGGTACGGCGACTGCCTACCGAGCCGCGACTTCCCGATGCTGATCGACCTGTACCTGCAGGGTCGCTTCGATCTCGACCGGTTCGTGTCCGAGACGATCGCGCTCGACGAGGTGGAAGAGGCGTTCCACCGCATGGAGCGCGGCGAGGTGCTGCGCTCGGTGGTCGTGCTCTAGCGCTGGCGGGCGAGGAGTGCTTCCGCGATCTGCACGGCGTTGAGCGCGGCACCCTTGCGGAGGTTGTCGCCCGATACGAACAACGAGATGCCGTTGTCGCGCGTGGTGTCGACGCGGATGCGGCCGACGAGCGTGGTGTCGCCACCCGCCGAACGCAACGGCGTGGGGACATCGGTGAGCTCGACGCCCGGCGACTTGAACAGGATGCGCCGCGCCTGTTCGGGGTTGATCGGTTCGGCGAAGCCCGCGTTGATCGACAGCGAGTGGCCCGTGTACACCGGCACCCGCACGCACGTGACCGACACCGCGAGCTCAGGGAGCTCGAGGATCTTCCGGGTCTCGTCGCGCAACTTCTGCTCTTCGTTCGTCTCGGCCATGCCGTCGTCGATGAGGTGACCGGCCAACGGGATGACGTTGTAGGCGATCGGTGCCGAGAACTGATGCGGCTCGGGGAAGTCGACCGCCTTGCCCGACAGGGCCAATGCGGGTGCCGCCTCACCGACCTTGCGCACCTGCTCGTCGAGCTCGGCTGTGCCGGCCAGCCCGGCGCCCGACACTGCTTGGTAGGTGCTGACGACCAACGTACGGAGCCCGGCCTCGAGGTCGAGCGGCTTCAGCACCGGCATCGCGACCATCGTCGTGCAGTTCGGGTTGGCGACGATGTTGTTCGTGATGCGCTCGAGTTGATGCGCGTTGACCTCGGGCACCACCAGCGGGCACGTCGGGGTCCATTCGCCAGGCCGAGGAGTTGTCGATGACGATCGCACCGGTCTCGGCCACCCGAGGGGCGAGCTCCCGTGAGGTGGTGGCGCCGGCCGAGAACAACACGATGTCGAGGCCGGAGTAGTCGGCGACCGCCGCATCCTCGACCTCGATCTCGCCGTCGGCCCACGGGCAGGCGCCGACCGGCAGAACGGCTGGACGCGAAGAGCCGCAGCTCGGAAACGGGGAACTGCCGCTCGGCGAGCACAGCTCGCATCACGCCCCCTACCTGGCCGGTCGCGCCGACGATCCCCAAACGCATAAGGAGAACAGGGTACCGGCGGGCCCGGTCCGGGAGCGACCGGGTATTCGGCCGATCAGTCGACGAGCGCCGGGCCCGCAGCCAGCCCAAACGCGGCGTGCAGCGCCTGGGCGGCCTGCTCGACCTGCGACTCGGCAACCACGCAGCTGACCCGAATGGCCGAGGTGGAGATCATCTCGATGTTGATGCCCTCCTTGGCCAGGGTCTCGAAAACCGTGGCGGCCACACCAGGGTGGGTCTTCATCCCCGCGCCGACCACGCTGACCGAGGCGATGTCGGGGTCACCCTGGACGTTGCTCGCGCCGATCGCCGAGGCCTGCTCGCGGCACAACGCGATGGCTTCCTCGAACTCGCCGTGGGGCACGGTGAAGGAGATGTCGGTGACCCCGTGCTCGGACACGTTCTGCACGATCACATCGACGTTGATGTCGTGGTCGGCCAAGGATCGGAAGAGCTGGCCGGCGATGCCAGGCCGGTCGGGGACGCCGGTGAGCGTCACCTTCGCCTCGTCGGTGTCGTGGGTGACCGCCGAGATGATCGCCTGTTCCATGTCGTCGTCCTCCTGGGTCACCAGTGTGCCCGGTTCCCATGTGAAGGCCGAACGCACGTGCAGCGCGACGTCGTACGAGCGAGCGAACTCGACCGAGCGCATCGCCGGCTTCGGGCAGCCGCTCGCCGTCATCTCCAGCAGTTCGTCGAACGAGACGCGATCCATCTTGCGGGCATCCGGGACCACGCGCGGATCGCTCGTGAAGACGCCGGACACATCGGTGTACAGCTCGCACACGTCCGCGCCGAGCGCATGGGCGAGCGCGACGGCGGTGGTGTCGGAACCGCCGCGACCGAGGAAGGTGACGTTGCGATCGGTGGAGACGCCTTGGGACCCGCCGACGACTGGCACCCGACCGGCTTCGAGCGCCTCGCTGATACGGGCCGGGCGGATCTCGAGGATCTTCGCGTTGGTGTGCGTGGTGTCGGTGATGAACCCGGCCTGACTGCCGGTGAACGACTCGGCGTCGACCCCGACGTCGCAGAGCGCCATGCACAGGAGAGCCATGGCCTTGCGTTCGCCGGCGGTGACGAGCATGTCCATCTCACGACCAGGACGGGTGGCCGACACTTCGCGGGCCAGCCGCAAGAGCTCGTCCGTCTCCTTGCCCATGGCGCTGATGACCACGACAGACCGGTCGCCGCGCTGCTGCGTGCGCCGCACGTGATCAGCCACGGCCCGGATGCGCTCTGGGTCGGCAACCGAGGTGCCGCCGAACTTCTGCACCACGAGACTCACGACCGAGCAGGCTACCGGTCACCTACGTGACGACCATCGGACTTCCCGACCAGCCAACCAACCTCCGAGCAGATAGCGTTCGACGCCCGATGGCCACGAGTCGCACACAGCGAGATCGGGAGCGGGCTCGCCAGCAGGCGCGAGCGGCCTCCCAGCAGCACGATGTCGCGGCCTCGCGTCGTCGCCGGCGCGTGATCGCCATCGTCGGGGTCGTCCTGCTGCTGGCCGTCGTGGCCGGCGTGTTCGGCGCCCGGTCGAGCGGCACGCAGTCCGCCACTTCGACGACCACGCCGGCGTCGTCGACCACGAGCAGCCCACCGGTGACCGGTCTGAAGAACTTGCCCGCCGTGCCCGCGGGCGAGCAGCTGACCACCCCCACGACCTGCCCACCGGACGACGGTACGGCGCCCCGCGTCACGAGCTTCTCCGGCCCGCCACCCATGTGCATCGACACGTCGAAGTTCTACGAAGCCATCGTGTCGACCAACAAGGGCGACATCACGCTGCAGCTCAACCCCGAGCAGGCTCCGAACGCGGTGAACAACTTCGTCGTGCTCTCCGGCTACCACTACTACGACGGCCAATCGTTCACGACGATCATTCCGCGCCAGAGCGCGGCCGTCGAAATGCAGTTCGCCAACCCCTCGGGTGTGTCGAGCCCCGGCTACACGTTGCCGTCGGAGGTGCCTCCGCAAGGTCAGATCTTCGTGCCCGGATCGGTCGCCATGATCCCCGAGTCGGGTGCGCCGAACGACGCCTACGGAGGCGCGTTCCTGCTGGCCACGTTCGAGCTCGCGCCCGGCATCCCGCAGTCGGTCACCCAGTTCGGGATCATGCTCGACGGCCAGGACGTGCTGAAGGCGCTCGAGAAGGCGTCGAGCCAGAGCGGCGCACCGACCGAGCTGATCACGATCACCGGCATCAAGACCCGGCCCACGATCTCGATCAACTGACGCGCGACCCGGCGGTGGGCGCGACCCGTGGCCCCAGGACCGTCGAGTAGCGTGCCCCGCCGATGGGAACCGAGAAACGAGAACGTCAGAAGGCCGGACGCGCCGCCCGAGTCGAGGCGGCCGAAGCGGCCCAGAAGAAGGCCGAGAGCCGCCGGCGCCTCGCTTGGATCGTGGGCACGGTCGCCTTCGTCGCCGCTGTCCTGCTGATCGTGTCGCTGGTGCGAGGCAACGACAAGAAGACCGACACGGCGTCGTCGTCGAGCTCGAGCGTCTCCACGACAACCTCTGCCGCGGCGCTACCGTCGGCCGCCGGTCAGCCGTGTGTCGCGCTGGCCGATCCCGTTCCGGCCGGCGCGCCGGAGGTGCCCGTGGTGCCGGGCCCGCCGCCCACCCAGCTCCAGACGACCGACTTGGTCGAGGGCACCGGCGATCCGGTTCCCGCGGGTGCGACGGTGACCGTCGACTACATCGGAGTGTCGTGCTCGACGGGCAAGATCTTCGATTCGTCCTACTCGCGAGGCCAGCCGGCCACGTTCCCGTTGGACCAGGTCATCCCCGGATGGACCCAGGGCATCCCGGGCATGAAGGTCGGCGGGCAGCGCCTGCTCGTGATCCCGCCCGACCAGGGCTACGGCGATACCGGCGCGGGTAGCGACATCGCACCCGGCGAGACGCTTTGGTTCGTGGTCGACATGAAGTCGTTCGACGCCACGGGAGCCAGCACCTCGACGCCGTGACCTCCGAAGGTCAGATCGGCAACGCGGACAGATCCGATGGGCGCGCCGTCGCGATAGACGATGCAGTCCCCCACGCCCTCGCTTCGCCACCCCGCGCCGTCGCGCACGAGCGCGGTCGCCTCGGGAACACCCACGACGGCCACGCCCGATGGCGCGAGCTCCACGGTGCGCTGCACCTTGTCGTGTGACCACGTGTTCACGCGCGGGATCACGGCCAGACCGGGGACCAAGCCGAGCCCCACGGTGAACGCTCCGCCGCGGGTGTCCACCATCGGATCGCACAACACGTCCGCGCCGGCTCCGGATCCCGCCAGTACGCCGCCGTCGGCGTGCATCTCGAGCAGCGCCTCGTAGAACGGGCTGTCCTTCAGGACGGCACGGAGGTGCATCGGCGAACCGCCCGGGAGGTAGACGAAGCGGGCGCGGCGGACCGCCGCGAGGTTCTCCTCCACCAGGCCGTCGCCCCGGGTCAACACCGAAACGACACTGATGGTGGCGCCGAGACTCTCGAACCAGGAGCGGGCACGATCGACGATGCGACCAGGGTTCTCGAAGGCCGCGGCCGTCGGCACCACGACGACCTCGTCACCACCACTCGCCGTCAGCAGGTTGCGATCGAAGTCGCATCCATCGGTGAACTCGTTCCCGCCGACCAAAGCCAGGGTGCCGTTCATGCGGCGACCTGATCGATGATCCGTCGCACGCGCGCGTGCACGAAGAGCCGGAGGGGCCAAACGGCGGTGGGCATCGTGAACCTTTCCAAGTCCGTAACGGTGAGTCCGATGGTTCTGACCGCGAGGCCGAGATCGCGCTCGACATGGATGTGGGCCACAGCAGGGTGCACCACCCACATCGACGCGAACAACGTGGCGGCCGGTCCCGGATGATGAACCGGTTCGACGAGGATCAGCTCGCCGTCGTCGGCCAACAGGCGGTCGATCCCGGTCAGGGCCTGCACCAGATCGGGGAACCGGACCAGCTCGGCCACCGACACGACCCGGTCGTAGCGCCGCTCGATCTCGTCCCCGCGGGCGGCGCCGACGACCGCGGCCCGCGCGCCCGGCTGGCTGAGATCGAGTACGTCCGCCTCGAGACCGGCAAACAGGTGAACGCGACGCTCGATCAACAACCGACTCACCCCGCGCGGGAAGGACGGCCGAGGTGAGACAAGAGCGCCGTGCGCTTCGGGCCGTTCCACCGGCCGCAGGCTAGTCAGAGGCTCAGCGGAGAGGTGCAGCCGCATAGCGGTGAACTGTTCGTTGAGGGAGGCTCCGCCTGCGCAAACAGCACGCTCTGCCCATTTGAGCGTGCGCCTTCGGCGCCGGCTCGAGCAATGTGCAGTAGCGGCGATACGCGCGGCGTCGAGCGCCCGCTGGATCGGGCAACCTACCCATCGGTAACGTTCCCGCCATGACGATCAAGCGTGTGGGCATCTTGGGTTCGGGGATCATGGGTTCGGGCATCGCGGAGGTGGCCGCCAAGAGCGGCTTCGAGGTGGTGCTGCGCTCGCGACAGCAGGCCACGGCCGAGGCGACGGTCGCCTCCCTCGAGAAGTCCCTCGCCAAGCAGGTCGAGAAGGGCCGGCTGGAGGAAGCGGAGCGCGACGCGACGCTGGCTCGGGTCACTCCCACCAGCAACCTGCACGATCTGGCCGACTGCGATCTCATCATCGAGTCGGTCGTCGAGGACCTGGACGTGAAGAAGGCGCTCTTCCTGGAGCTGAACCACACGGCGAAGGAGGACGCGATCCTCGCCACCAACACGTCGACGCTGCCCGTGGTCGAGCTGGCCATGGAGACTCGCCAGCCCGAGCTGGTGTGCGGTGTCCACTTCTTCAACCCCGCGCCGATGATGTCGCTCGTCGAACTGGTACGGACGCTCGTGACGTCGGACGAGACGATGGCGCGAGTACGGGAGTTCGCCGAGGCGTGCGGGAAGTCGCCGGTCGAGGTCAAGGACCGCGCCGGCTTCATCGTCAACGCGCTGTTGTTCCCCTATCTGAACAACGCGGTGCGAGTGCTCGAGACCGGCACCGCCTCGCGGGACGACATCGACACCGCGATGAAGGGCGGGTGCAACTTCCCGATGGGCCCGCTCGCGCTGCTCGACCTCGTCGGGCTCGACACGTCGCTCGCGATCCTCGATGCGCTGTACGAGGAGTTCAAGGATCCGAACTACGCGCCCCAGCCGCTGCTCAAGCGCATGGTGAGCGCAGGCCAGCTCGGCCGGAAGTCGGGCGGCGGCTTCTACGACTACTCGCGCTGAGCGGGCCACACCCGCGCCAGTTGCAATTTCGGGCCGGCGCGCTACAACGGTCGGGTGCCGGCTGAGCCACCTCCGACGCGTTGGGCCTTCCCGTCGGCCTCCGACGCCGACGACAACGGGGTCGTCGGCCTGGGCGCCGACCTCGAGCCCGGCACGCTGCTGGCCGCCTACCGAGTCGGCCTGTTCCCGATGCCGGTGGCCCGTGGGCGCCGCGTGGCGTGGTGGTCACCCGATCCTCGCGGCATCCTCCCGCTCGACGCGTTGCGCGTGAGCCGGTCGCTCCGCCAGTCGTGCCGCCGCTACGAGGTTCGCTACGACACCGCGTTCGCCGAGGTGATCACCACCTGCGCGACCATCGACCGTGATGGGGGCTGGATAACCAACGAGGTCGTCCGCGCCTACACCCGACTGCACGACATGGGGTGGGCCCACAGCGTCGAGGCGTGGAACGAACACGGCGAGCTGGTGGGCGGCCTCTACGGCGTCGCCATGGGTGGCTTCTTTGCCGGCGAATCGATGTTCCACCATGAGCGCGATGCATCGAAGGTCGCCCTGGTGGGCCTCGTCGATCACCTGAACGAGAGCGGCGCGTCGCTGCTCGACGTCCAATGGACGACTCCTCATCTCGAGACGCTCGGCGCCATCGACGTGCCCCGGGGCGAGTACCTCGCGCGGCTGGCCGAGGCACTGGACGACGAAACCCAGCTGTTCGCGGCATGACCGTGTGGCCGCTCCCCAGCACCCGGGTCGGCGCTCGCCGTGACAGGCGAGGCGCAGGTAAGGGACCATGGGAGCCATGAGCGAGTCCGTGAACCACGAGCCAGACCGCCCGTGGATGATGCGCACCTACTCGGGCCATTCCACCGCCACCGCCTCGAACGAGCTGTACCGCACCAACTTGGCCAAGGGGCAGACCGGCCTGTCGATCGCATTCGATCTGCCGACGCAGACCGGCTACGACCCCGACGATCCCCAGGCTCGGGGCGAGGTCGGCAAGGTCGGCGTACCGGTGTCGCACCTCGGTCACATGAAGCAACTGCTGCACGACATCCCGGTCGGCGAGATGAACACCTCGATGACGATCAACGCCACCGCGGCGTGGTTGCTCGGGCTCTACGTGGCCAACGCCGAGGCGCAAGGCGTCGCCTCGAAGGAACTGCGCGGCACGACACAGAACGACATCGTGAAGGAGTACCTGAGCCGCGGCACGTACATCTTCCCGCCCGAGCCCTCCAAACGCTTGATCGTCGACATGATCGCGTTCTGCGCCGAGTGGATCCCGAAGTGGAACCCGATGAACGTGTGCAGCTACCACCTGCAGGAGGCCGGAGCCACACCTACGCAGGAGCTCGCGTACAGCCTCGCGACTGCGATCGACGTGTTGGACGCGGTGCGCGATTCCGGACAGGTGTCGGCCGACCGGTTCCCCACCGTCGTCGGTTCGATCTCGTTCTTCGTCAACTCCGGCATCCGCTTCGTCGAGGAAATCTGCAAGATGCGGGCCTTCACCCAACTATGGGATCGCATCACGCTCGAGCGCTACGGCGTCACGGACCCGAAGCTGCGACGGTTCCGCTACGGCGTGCAGGTGAACTCGCTCGGGCTCACCGAGGCGCAGCCGGAGAACAACGTGCAGCGCATCGTGCTCGAGATGCTGGGTGTGACCTTCTCGAAGGACGCTCGGGCGCGCAGTGTGCAGCTCCCCGCGTGGAACGAGGCGCTCGGATTGCCGCGACCGTGGGATCAGCAGTGGTCGCTGCGCATGCAGCAGGTGCTGGCCTTCGAGACAGACCTGCTCGAGTACGACGATCTGTTCGCCGGTTCGCATGTCGTCGAGGCGAAGACTGCAGAGCTGGTCGAGGCGGCCCAAACCGAACTGGACGACGTGCTCGGTCGCGGCGGCGCCTTCGCCGCGATCGACGAGCTCAAGGGCCGGCTCGTGTCGTCGATGGCCGAGCGAACTCGGCGCATCGAGACCGGCGACCTCGCCGTCGTCGGTGTGAATCGCTTCACCGAAACCGCGACCTCGCCGCTCGGGGGCGAGGAGAACATCCTGAAGGTCGACCCGGCGGTCGAGGCCGAGATGGTGGCCGACGTGCAGGCTTGGCGGTCGACCCGCGACAACGACGCGGTCAAACGTTCGCTCGACGAGCTCCGACGGGCCGCCGAGAGCGGGGACAACGTCATGCCGGCCACGGTCGACCTGGCCCACGCCGGCGGCACCACGGGCGAGTGGGCCGCGGTACTCCGCGAGGTCTTCGGCGAGTACCGCGCCCCCACGGGCGTCGCGGCGGCCGTCGGGGTCGGTGGGCTCAGCGCGAGCCTGCGCGAAGTGGCCGAGCGGGTGAAGGTCATGGCGGGCGGACCTCCCCGCCTGCTGGTCGCCAAACCCGGACTCGACGGCCACTCCAACGGGGCCGAACAGATCGCGGTGGCCGCACGCGACGCGGGGATGGAGGTCATCTACCAAGGCATCCGGCTCACGCCCGAACAGATCGCCGCCGTGGCCCGCGACGAGGACGTCGACGTCATCGGGCTGTCGATTCTGTCCGGGAGCCACCTCGAACTGGTTCCCGAGGTACAGCACCAACTACAGGAGGTGGGGGTCGACGCACCGGTCGTGGTCGGCGGGATCATTCCGGAGGACGATCGGCCGAAGCTGCTCGAACAGGGCGTCCGGGCGGTCTACACGCCCAAGGACTTCGAACTCGGCCGGATCATGGCCGAGATCGCCGATTTGGCCGCCGACCGCCGCGATCCCGACGCCCAATCGGGCTGAATTCCCTGTTCTGGGCCTTGAATCCGCCTGCTGGAGTCCGACGGGAAAGGGTGGATCGCCGAGCGTTTGCTGTGGCCGGTATCGGCCTGGTCGCCTTGGCGGCCGCCATCGCCGCGGCCATCTCGCAGACGCTGCTGTCGAGCGTGGCGGCGGCCGTGCTCACGGTCCTGTTCGGGGTGTCTCTCTGGCGGCTCGTCGTGATGCTGCGCTCGGCCCGTCACCAGATCGATGACTTGACCGAGAAGGTCACCGAGCTCGAGCAAGACGTCGAGACGCAGACCCGGGCGCGTAGCGACGCCGAGTCGCAGTTGGCGTCGCGCATCCAGCTCACGGCGATGCGTCGCGCCACCCAAGTGGACGCGTTGACCGACGGCGCCACCGGCCTGTTCAGCGAGGGCTACTTCACGGTCGCGCTCGATGCGCGCATCGCGGCCGCACGCCGCAATCTCAAGCCCGTCGCGGTGGTCCTGATCGAGGTGATCGAAGGCCTCGAAGCCGTCGCCCCCAAGCCCGCCGATCCCATGCATGTTTCCGAGAGCATCAACTCGACGCTCCGCGAGTCCGACACCGCGTGCCGGTTGCTCGACGGCGGCTACGCCCTCGTGCTCGAGGACACGACCGAGAACGGCGCGATCTGGTCGGTCGAGCGAATCCGACGCCACATGATGTCGCTGCACTCGGGGCTGACGATGTGGGCCGGGGTGGCCTGCTATCCGGCACACGGGTTGACCACCGAGGAGGTGCTCGACCGGGCCGACCTCGCGCTGGACATGGCCCGTGAGTGGCGCCAGGACCGCATCGAGGTGGCTTCGGCCGATTCCTGAGCGCAGCCACCACTGCTGGGGCCGCTCGAACATCCATGGGCGCGGATCGGCCGCGACCGGGCCAGACTGACGGGCATGCCAGCACTGCTCGTGCTCGCCGTTGCCTTCTTCGTCGGGGCGATCCCCTTCTCGAACATCGCGGCCCACATCACCCGCGGCGTCGACCTGCGCTCCGTCGACAACGGCACGGTGTCGGGCACGAACCTGTACAAGGTCGCCGGGTTCGGCCCTCTGGCCCTGGCCGGCGTACTCGACGTGGCCAAGGGCGCCGTCGGACCCCTGCTGGCCGGCCACGATCGACCCTGGCTCGCGGCCCTCGCCGGCGGCCTGGCCGTGATCGGCCACAACTGGTCTCCGTTCCTGGCCGGCGCGGGCGGCCGAGGCATCTCCACCGCGATGGGCGCATTGCTGGTCACCGCGTGGCCGGGTGCGTTGTTGCTGCTCGCCGGCATGGCTCTCGGGCGGGTCGTCGATCAAGCGGGCTTCGGGAGCTTCGTGGCCGATTTGGTGCTCGTGCCGTTCCTCGCCGCCACCCTGGGCGCCGCGGCCGCGGCCGCGGGCGCCGCTGTCGTCATACCGATGCTGATCAAGCGCCTGATCGGCAACGCACCCCCCACCGGACCGCGCCGCCGAACCTACGCGCGCCGGTTGTTGTTCGACACGGATGACCCGTCGATCGCCTGACCGACCACGAGGATCCACACCATGGGCGTAGCCATCATCACCGACGGCGCGGCATCGCTACCGGCCGAGCTGGCCAACGAGTTCGGGATCGTCGTCGTGCCGATGTGGCTCGAGTTGGAAGGTCGCGAGGTACGCGAGTCCGAATGCTCGCTCGACGAGGTGTTGCGGGCGGATCACGTGACGACCTCCGGTCCGTCCCCGGGTGACTTCGAGGCAGCAGTAGCACCCCTGCTCACCGCCGGCGATGTGGTCGTGCTGACCATCGCGGCAAGCATGAGCAGCACCTACCAATCCGCGATGCTCGCGGCCAAGGACCTGGGCGAACGAGTGCGCGTCATCGACACGACGACCGCGGCCGGGGCCGAAGGGCTCGTCGCGCTCGAGGCCGCGCGCGCCGCGCGCGCCGGTGGCGATCTCGACGCGGTCGAGGCCGCGGCGCGTCGTGCCATCGCCCGGGTACGACTGATCGCGACCGTTCCTTCGCTCGATCACCTCGTGCGCAGCGGACGGGTTCCGGGGATCGCAGGCTGGGCGGGCCGGCACATCGGGATCAACCCGCTCTTCGAGTTCCGCGACGGCAAGGCGCGCCGCCTACGACCGGCGCTGAGCCCAGAAGCGGCCATCGAGCGCATCCTGCAGGAGTGGCGGCGGAGCGACACCAATGGTCCCGACAACTCCGGAGCCGAGCTGCATGTCGCCGCGCTCCACGCCATGGCTCCGGCGGCGGCCCAGGACCTGTTGGTCCGGGTCGATGCGGAGCACCACCCCGCATCCGCGTTCGTCGGTGAGTTCAACACGGTCATGGTCGCCCACGTCGGGCCGGGGCTCATCGGCCTTGCGTGGTGGTGGTCCTGACCGAACCACCGCAGGTCGTCAGGCGAGGGCGGAGGTGCGCAACGACCAGGCCACGCCGCGGCTGATCGCGTCCGTGGCCCGTTCGTCGTAGGCGTGACCCATGCGCGGCACGAGATCGAGGTTTCGCTCGCCTGTGGCGTGGGCGTACAAGTCGTACGACGCCTTCACCGGGATGAAACGATCGCTCGTTCCGTGGATGACCGCGAGCGGGACCTTCAGTCGGGCCACCAACTCGACCGGTGGTTCCGGGTTCGTCCACCGCGAGGCCACTCGCACCCTCGCCGTCCGCGCCAAGAACGCTCGCCCGAACGGAGTACGCGTCAACACCGCAGCGGCGGCCGCCGCCGGGTTCACGGGCAGCGTCCATCGCGCGGGACAGCTCACCGACACGACGCCGCGCAACGTCGGATCGGTCGCGGCGTAACGCAAGACCGCGATGGCGCCCATCGATGCACCAACCAACACGACCTCGCTCGATCGTTCGCGGGCGAGCTCGACCGCGGCCGCGACATCGTGTTGTTCGAGATCACCCAACGTCGACTCACCGGTGGATTGCCCGTGACCGCGTGCGTCGTAGCTGACCACGTCGAAGCCCTGCGCGTGTAGCGCTTCGGCCACGGCCACCACCGAGCCATCGTCGGACGACGCGCAGAAGCCGTGCACGAGTACGACCGCAGCCGTGGGAGTGTCTTCGGTGAGCCACCGACGGCCGGCCAGGGTGACCTGATCGGTAGTCAGCATGGTGGGTCTGGGCATCGTCGATCTATCGGCTGGCCGGCGCGGATCCTGAACGAGGGAAGGGCCACGCTAGCCCTCGGCGGAGGAAAGTTACGAGCGGGGCCAGATGGGGAAACAGCGATCGTGCAGCTCGCCGAACGAGTACTCGAAGTAGCTGCCGTCGTACATCTCACGGGTCTGCTGTGTCCACACCAGTGCGTCAGGGGTGGAGATGCGGTGGAAGACCTGGAGGACTCCGCCTTCGTACACCCGGTACTCGGCCCACGCCCCGGGGAAGTCCTTCACGCACGCCACCTCCACCCATGGCACATCCCGCGAGATCCCGAAGCGTCGGACTCGATTGCGATGCGTGTGCCCGGCGAAGTAGCCGATGATGCTCGGCCGTGCTGCAACAAGCTCGATCAACCGTTCGGAGTCGTCGGGGCTGATCCCGAAATAGTTGGCCGGCCGATTACCGGACTCAGGACTCCACACGTGGTGATGTCCGAACACCAGGATGGGTTGCGCGCTCTCGGACGCGAGGTCGTGGAGCCAGACCAGCGTGTCGGTGTCGACTTGACCCGAGGCCGCAGCCGGAATCGACGTGTCGATGACGGCCAGCGTCACCCCCGGTAGCTCCACGGCCAGCGGCGCGTTGTCGGCGAACGTGTTGCCGTAGTACGCGTCGTGATTGCCCCGCACGTGCACCAGGCGATCGCCGAACGCGCCTTCGTAGTACTGGAGGAAGTCGTTGTACTCCTCGAAGGTGCCCTTCGACGTGAGATCGCCCTTCACGACTATGACGGCGAAGTCGTGCTGCTCCATCTCGTGGATGGCCCCGCGGTTCATCGTGATCGGGTACGGCTCCTCGCCGTCCTTCACCCGAAAGATCGGGCCCATGTCGAGTCCCTCGATGATCCCGCAATCGGTCTCACCGAAATGGACGTCGTTGACCGTCGCGAACGTCGCGAGTCGCTCGCCGGGCGGGCGCGGCAGCGTGCGAAAGGCGAAGCCGTCGTATTCGTACTGGTGGTCCGGCTCGAGCCCGTCGTACACGCGAACGTCGAAATCGTCGTGCACCACGGCGAAGTCGTCGGCCACCGTTGTCAGTTCCATGGTGGGCTCAGGGCCGCCCTCGTCGCAGAGGCAACGGCTTCGTCCACCAGCGTCCGGAGAAGCGCCAGCGCGCGGCCGGCTCCGAATCGGCGACCACGGGCTGCGGGGTCGGCCACGACAGGTCGAGGGCGGAGACGATTGCCGCGACCTCTTCCTCGCTGGCTTCCGGGGTGATGGCGGCGATCTCGACTGGTGGCGTCATGGCAGGACCTACAACGGGATGTTGCCGTGCTTGCGGGCCGGGAGCTCCTCGCGCTTGGTGCGCAACACCTCGAGCCCGGCGATCAGCTTGATGCGCGTTTCCGCCGGATCGATCACGTCGTCGACGAATCCGCGTTCGGCGGCGACGTAGGGGTTGGCGAATCGCTCGGTGTAGTCCTCGACGAGCTCGCTGCGCCGGGCGATGGGATCGGCCGCAGTCTGCAGCTCGCGCCGATAGAGGATCTCGACCGCGCCTTGCGGACCCATCACAGCCAATTCTGCGGACGGCCACGCGAAGGCCAAGTCGGCACCGATCGACTTCGAGTTCATGACGACATAGGCGCCGCCGTACGCCTTGCGCGTGATGATCTGGATGCGAGGCACCGTGGCCTCGCAGTACGCGTACAGCAGCTTCGCACCGTGCTTGATGATGCCGCCGTACTCCTGGTCGACGCCAGGAAGGAACCCAGGTACGTCGACGAACGTGACGAGGGGGATGTTGAACGCGTCGCACGTGCGCACGAATCGCGCCGCTTTCTCGGACGACTCGATGTCGAGCACCCCAGCGAGCACCATCGGCTGGTTGCCGACGATGCCGACCGGGTGACCGTCGAGGCGGGAGAACCCGCACACGATGCTGCCGGCCCAGTTCGGGAAGTACTCGAAGAAGTCGCCGTCGTCGACGATGGCGGAGATGACGGTCTTCATGTCGTAGGGCTGGTTCGCGGTAGCCGGCATGAGCTCGATCAGCTCCGGGCACCGGCGTTCAGGATCGTCGGTCGGTTCGAAGTGGGGCGGCATCTCGAGATTGTTCGAGGGCAGGAACGAGAACAGGTAGCGAACGTCCTCGAGTACCGACTTCTCGTCCGCCCCGACGAAGGTCGCCACACCGGATTTGGAGGCGTGGCTGCGGGCACCGCCCAGCTCTTCGAGCGTGACCTCCTCGCCGGTCACGGTCTTCACGACGTCGGGGCCGGTGATGAACATGTGCGATGTCTGGTCGACCATGAAGATGAAGTCGGTCATGGCCGGGCTGTAGACCGCGCCACCCGCGCACGGGCCGAGCACCACCGAGATCTGCGGCGTGACACCGGACGCCACGACGTTGCGGTAGAAGATGCCGCCGTAGCTGGCGAGCGAGACCACGCCTTCTTGGATGCGAGCGCCGGCGCCGTCGTTCAGCCCGATCACCGGCGCGCCGACCGACAGGGCCAGGTCCATCAACTTGTGGATCTTCTCGGCGAACACCTCGCCGAGAGCGCCACCGAAGACCGTGAAGTCCTGGGAGAAGACGAAGACCTTGCGGCCGTCGATCGTGCCCCATCCGGTGACCACGCCGTCGGTGTAGGGCCGCTCGTCGATCCCGCTCGTGAAGGCCCGGTGACGGGCCAACATGTCGAGCTCGTGGAAGGACCCCGGATCGACGAGGATGTCGATCCGCTCACGGGCGAGCAACTTCCCCTTGGCGTGCTGGCGCTCGACCGACCGATCGGAGCCGGGCTGCAGGGCTTCTTCCTTGCGCTTGGCCAGTTCCTCCAAGCGCTCGTTCATCGGGTGCTCCATAGACAGTCGAATCTACCGGTCGTCCAGTTCGAGCACCGAATGCTCAGCTCGCGCGCTCGGCTTGCATCCCCATCGCGGCCAGCTCCACCACGGCAGCCGACGCCTCGGATTCGCCCGCCTCCGATTCAAGAGCGGCCGGCCGGCGGGCCCGGGCCGGCAGGAAAGCAAAGGCGAGCACCGCACCGACGAACACCACCGCGGCGGCCACCCGGCTGCCGGCGGTGAAGCCATCCATGAACGAGGATGCCGCCGCGGCACGGATCGCGTCACCGAAGGGCGCCGGGGCCTGTTGGGCTACCGCGTAGGCGGCGCCCACCGAGTCCTGCGCGACACGCAGCGCCTCGGGCGGCATCGGTGAGCCCTGCAATGCAGTGACCAAAGCGCTGCCGTACACCGACGCGAACAAGCTCCCGACGATGGCCACCCCGAGAGTTCCACCCAACTCTCGCGTCGTGTCGTTGACCGCAGAGCCGACGCCGGCTTTGGCCGGAGGCAGCGCACCCATGATCGCCTCGGTCGCCGGCGCGTTCACCAAACCCAGTCCGCCACCCATGAAGAACATGGCGAGCACGATGTACCAGTAAGGCGACGTCGCTTGCGTGCCCGATGCGATCAGGAAGCCGATCGCCATCGAGAGCAGACCCAACGCCACGATCGCCTTCGTGCCGAACCGCAGCGCGAGCCGGGCCGAAAGCGGCGCCGCCACCCCGGTGAAGACCGCGAAGGGCACCGTACGAACGCCCGCCTCGAGCGTGCCGTAGCCCCGGACGAACTGGAAGTACTGGGTGACCATGAAGATGAAACCGAACAGGGCGAAGAACGCCAGGGTCACCGAGACGCTTCCGGCGGTGAACCGCAGGTTGGTGAACACGCGTACGTCGAGCATCGGCTGCGAACTCCGAAGCTCCCAGAGCACGAAGGCGGCCAACAGCGCGATCGCGACAGCGAAGGCCCCCAGCGTGGACACCGAGGTCCAGCCGTTGTCAGGCGCCTCGATGATCGCCCAGATGAGCAAGGTGACCCCAGCGATCGAGAGCAGCAAGCCCAACGGATCGGCTTTGCCGGCTTTGGGATCGCGAGAGTTCGGCACGATCGCTCGGACCGCGAGCACGCCACCCACCACGATCGGGATGTTCACGAGGAAGACCGATCCCCACCAGTAGTGCTCCAGCAGCCATCCACCGGTGACCGGACCCAGCGCGACCGAGAGCCCACTGATCGCTGCCCAGATGCCGATGGCCTTGGCCCGTTCGCTCGGCTCGCGGAACACGTTGACGAGGATCGCGAGTGTGGCGGGGAAGATCAGGGCCGCGCCGATACCCATCGCGGCGCGCGCCGCGATCAGCTGGCCTGGGTTCGTCGAGAAGGCGGCCGCCGCCGAGAACAACCCGAAGACGAGCAAGCCGATCTGAAGCGCGCCTTTGCGGCCGAATCGGTCACCCAAGCTTCCGGCCGCGAGCAACAAACCGGCGAACACCAACGTGTACGCATCGACGATCCACTGCAGCTGACTGGTCGTGGCCTGCAGCTCGCGCGCCAGCGTGGGCAGCGTCACGTTGACGATCGTGTTGTCGACCACGATCAGGAAGACCGACACGCACAGCACCGCCAGAACGAGCCATCGGCGGGTGTGAGCCGCCTCTTCGGTCGGTAGCGCCTCGACGGAACCCGGTTCTGGGAGCATGGCTATCCTCCACCTCTAGCTGCTATAACGTTGTTATCACATCGTTACAGACTGGTCCACGTGGCGTCGGACACACCGCACGCGGGCGGCTACGTTGAGCGCCGTGCCCGCCCGCACCCGCAACCAACCCGAACTCGAGTCGACGCGCGAAGCCCTCCTCAACGCGGCGAGCGACCTCCTCGCCGCGCACGGCTCCGACGCACTGACCGTGCGCGCCATCGCGGATCGGGCGGGCTACTCGACGATGGGCGTGTACACCCACTTCGGGGGCAAGGACGGCGTGGTCGAGGCGTTGTTCGTCGAGGGCTTCGAGCGCTTGGGCCTCGCCTTGTCGAGCACGCCTGTCACCGATGACCCGCTTTACGATCTACGGACGAGCTGCGCGGCCTACCGCATGTTCGCGTTGGACAACCCGACGCACTACGGCGTGATGTTCGAGCGACACATACCCGGTTTCGTGCCGTCGATGGAGAGCATGGCCCACGCCCACGAGACGTTGGTGTTGCTCGAGGAACGCGTGCAGCGATGCCTTGATGCGGGCGTGATTCATCCCGGTCATGGCAATGCGCACGGAATCGCCTACAGCGTGTGGGCCGCAGGCCACGGCCTCATGAGTCTCGAGCTCCATAGCATCGGCAAGCGCGAGGACTACGAGGCACGACACCGGGCGGCGACCACGACGTTGTTCACCGGGCTGACCAACGCACCGATCGTCGACGCAGGGCCCTCGTGAAGCTCCCCGTGGAGCCCCCCATCAAGCCCATGCTGGCCAAAGCCGTACACGGCCTGGACGAGCTTCCGGCCGTGGACCTCGTCTACGAACCGAAATGGGACGGGTTCCGGTGCATCGTCTTCCGCGACGGCGACGAGATCGTGCTGGGCAGCCGCAACGAGCGACCGCTCACTCGGTACTTCCCCGAGCTATTGGAGCCCATGCGCGACCAGTTGCCGGATCAAACGGTGATCGACGGTGAGCTCGTCCTGGCCACACCGGAAGGACTCGACTTCGAGGCGCTCCAGCAGCGCCTCCACCCTGCCGAATCACGCGTCAATCGACTGGCCGCGGAGACCCCCGCCTCCTTCGTCGCCTTCGACCTGCTCGCGTTGGGCGATCGCGACCTGCGGGACGCGCCACTGCGCGAACGCCGCGAACTGCTCGAGACCGAGTTGGGCGCGCTGGAGTCTCCGCTCCACCTGACGCCCGCCACGCTCGACCGGTCGCTCGCGGCTGATTGGTTCGTTCGCTTCGAAGGGGCCGGCCTCGACGGCGTGATCGCCAAACCCCTCGACGGCACGTATCAACCGGACAAGCGCGTGCAGTTCAAGGTGAAGCACAAGCGCACGGCGGACTGCGTCGTCGCCGGCTTTCGGATGCACAAGAGCGGGGACGGTGTCGGCTCGCTGCTCCTCGGTCTCTACGACGACAATGACCACCTCAACCATGTCGGGGTGGCCACGTCGTTCACCGCCAAGCGGCGGGTCGAGCTGATGGACGAGGTCGCGCCCTACCGCGAGAACGCGACCGAGGACCACCCGTGGCGCGAGTGGTACGACGCCGAAGCCCACGCCATGAGCGAAGGCCGCATGCCTGGCGCGCCGAGCCGGTGGAATGCCAAGAAGGACCTGTCCTGGGAACCACTGCGAGCGGAGCGGGTGTGCGAGGTCGCCTACGAGCACATGCAAGGCAATCGCTTCCGTCATGCCGCCCGGCTGCTGAGATGGCGGGACGACAAAGACCCAACCGATTGCAACTACGAGCAGCTCGAGACCGTTGCCCCGTACGAGCTCGAAGCAATCTTCGGAGCGTGACCATGTCGACCTTCTCGTCGTTCGACGAAATCGAGCTGCACTACACCGACACGGGAGCACCGTATGCACCCGTCGTGGTTCTCTTGCATGGGTTCGCAGCCGATGCCGAAGCCAACTGGCAGCGCCCCGGTGTGATCGAGGCGCTGAAGGCCGAGGGCTACCGCGTGATCGCGCTCGACGCGCGGGGTCACGGCCAGTCAGAGAAGCCGCACGACCCGAAGGCCTACGCCGACGAGGCGATGGTCCACGACGTCCAGTCGCTTCTCGACTTCCTCGACGTGGAGAACTGCGACGTGGTCGGGTACTCGATGGGCTCGATGATCGCGAGCCGGCTGGCCGCCCGGGACCCGCGTGTGAAGCGGCTCGTTCTCGGTGGGGTGGGCAAGCGCGCCCGCTTCGCCATGCCCGAACCCGTCATGTTGGCCATCGCCGACGCGCTGGAAGCAGACGACGCGGACGATATCGACACCCCGGCCGCGCGCGCGATTTCGCGACTTCGCCGACGCGACGCATGCGGACCGCGCGGCCTTGGCCGCTATCCAGCGCGGGCGACCGTTCGACGACCCCGACCTGGACGCGATCACCGCCCCGACTCTGGTGTTGGTCGGGAGGGACGACGCTCTTGCCGGCGAAGCCGAGAAGCTGGCCGTCGCCATCTCCAACGCTCCGGCCAGCGTCACGATGGTCCCAGGTGATCACTTGACCGCTGTGGCCGAGCGGGAGTTCATCGAAGCACTACGCACGTTCCTCGCCGGCTGACCGTCAGGCTCGGTCGGCGGCGAGGGCTTCGATCCGACCGACGAGTCCTTCACCGTCGATGCGCTCGACCATGGCCGCGAAGTCTTCCGTCGGTCCCGTCCACTTCAGTTCACTGACCTTGGTGATCGTCGGCGCGTCGCGCTCCAAGGTCGCGATGCGCCGGAACAACACCGCGAGCTCCATCTCGTTCCGCAGGGTCATGGCCAACTTCGCGCCGCCCCGAACGTTCAGGTTCCAGTCGGTGGCGGCGGGCGGGATGGCTTCCAGGTGCTCGAAGTGCGCGAGCACGGTCGACGCCGACTTCGCACCCCAGCCCGCTAACCCCGGGAACCCGTCGGCACTGTCGCCGACGAGCGCTAGATAGTCCGGGATGCTGGTCGGCTTGACGCCGAACTTCTCGAACACGCCCTCCGCACCGATGACGACGTTCTTGCGCCGATCCATTTGCACGACGCGATCATCGACTACGCATTGCGCGAGGTCCTTGTCGGGCGTGCAGATGATCACGTGGTCGACCGACTTGTCCTCGGCCGCGATCGCAGCGGCTGCGGCCATGGCGTCGTCGGCCTCGTACTCGACCATGGCGAACACGACGAAGCCCGCAGCGGCGAGCACATCTTCGAGCAGCGTGAACTGGCCGAGCAGTTCGGGCGGCATGCCGGCACTCGACTTGTAGCCCGGCCAGAGGTCGTTGCGGAACGACTCGATCACGTGATCGGTCGCGACACCGACGTGTGTGGCGCCTTGCTCGAGCAGGCCGATCATCGATCCGAGCACACCGCGCGTGGCCGCGACCTCGCGGCCGTCCGCCGTCACGTGCGAGGGCAACGCGAAGTTGTAGCGGAAGAGCTCATAGGTGCCATCGACCAGGTGCACGTTCACCGGCTCAGCCTGCCAGGTCCGGCCGGTGGGGGAAGCCCCAGTGATCGTTGGGGGGCTTCCCCCAGGGTCGACCCGAACCCGACGTGCGACAACTACTCGCATGCCTACGACGAGCCTCGCCGCCGACCCCGTTCCCGCTCCCGCCCCCGCTGCTCAGCGCGACCTGGTGCTCGATCTCGTGCGCGCCGGCGCGCTGGGTGTTGTCGTCCTGTGGCACTGGGTCTTCACGACCGTGGCGTTCAACGACGGTCCGAGCGTCGGCAACCCGGTGGGCGTCACGCCCGGGCTGTGGTTGCTGACCTGGGTGCTGCAGCCGATGCCCCTCTTCTTCGCCGTCGGTGGGTGTCTGCACGCACGCACGATGGGGAACGACACCCTGGCCTTCTGGAAGCGCCGCGTGCATCGCCTACTCGTACCGGCCCTGCCGCTCCTGCTTCCTGCTGTCGCGTTGATCTTCGTGGCCAACATGACGGGCCACGCCGCCATCGTGCGCACGATCGTGCTCCTCATCTCTCCGTTGTGGTTCCTTGGGGTGTATCTCGTCCTCGTCCTGCTCGCGCCAGCGGCTGTTCGCGCCCATCGGCGCGCTCCCGTCCTCACGTTCACGGCATTGGTCGGTGCCGCGATCGCGGTCGATGTCGCCCGATTCCATCTCGGGTGGACCGGCCCAGCCATGGTCCTTGCCTCGTTCGTGATGATGTGGGCGCTGGTGCACCAGTTCGGGTTCGTGCTCGACGACCTGCGTCAAGCAACCATGACGACCAGGATCGCGGTGGCGATGGCCGGGCTGGGCGGACTCATCGTCCTCGTGAGCGTCGGCCCGTACCCGGCCGCGATGGTGGGTGTGCCGGGCGAGCGGGTCTCCAACATGGGGCCCCCGACGTTGGCGCCAGTGCTCCTCGGTCTGTTCCAGATCGGTGTGCTCGCCACAGTGAGCGATCCCCTCGCTCGCTTCGCGGCGCGACACCGGCGCGGGCTGGACGCGGTGAACGAGTGGACCATGCCGGTATACGTCTGGCATCTCATCGGCTGGGCGCTGTTCTACGCGATCGTGCGCGTCGCTCGCGTGGACGTGCCGTCGGACCCGTCCGGTGCATGGTGGCTGCAGCGACCGGCCTGGCTCCTCGGTCCTCTCGTCGTCACCGCACCCCTCTGTTGGCTGGTACGCAGTGGGCCTAAGGTTCGGGCGAGGAGGCACGCATGGACTTCGACCTCGACAGTCTGAAGGACAAGGCCGCCGAGCTGCTCGACGAGCACAGCGACAAGATCAAAGACGGCATCGACAAGGCCGCCGGGCTCGCTGACGACAAGACCGGTGGCCAACACACCGAGAAGATCAGTTCGGTGGCCGACCAGGCGAAGGACGTCGTCGACAAGCTGGCCGGCAGCAAGAACGACCCGGCCTGACCCTCACATAGGGATCGAAGGCCGAGCCCCCTGTAGAACCCCGAGATGGGTCTGCAGCGCCAGGTCGACGAGCGGCGTCTCGGTGAGTACGAGGAACTGGCCGTCGCGAACTGCGGCGACGACCTTGCGGGCATAGGCCTCGGGTCCCGGCGCCTGGGCGACCGCGTCGACGAAGACCGCGTCCATGAACTGAACGGCGGGGTCGTCGGCATCGGCGGGTCGGGTGCCGAGCTTCGCGGGCCAGTTGCTGTGGGACTCGGCGATGTCGGTGTTGAGCCAATCGGGGCACAACACGGTGACGCCCACGGCCGATCCGCTTGCCTGGAACTCGAGCGAGAGCGATTGCGACAAGCCGAAGACCGCGTGCTTGGTCGCCACGTACGGCGCCGCGAAGGGAACCGCCGACAGTCCCGCCAGGGAAGCAGTGTTCACCACGTGGCCCTCGCCCTGCTCCACGAGCAACGACGCGAACGATCGAATGCCATGCACGACGCCCATGAGGTTGACGCCCACGACCCAGTCCCAATCGGCTTCGGTGGTCTCGGCCATCGCATGGCGCCGACCGCTCACCCCGGCGTTGTTGCACACGACATGAGCGGTGCCGAAGGCATCGATCGTCGCGTCGCGCAGCGCGTCGACGGCGGCCCGATCCGTCACGTCGACCTCGAAGCATCGGACTTCGCCGTGGGCACTGAGCTCGTCGGTCGTCTTGCGAAGAGCGATCGGGTCGAGATCACCCAACATCACGCGCATGCCTTCGGACAGGAACGCCTCGGCCAGAGCCCGGCCGATCCCGCTCGCGCCGCCAGTGATCACCGCCACCTTGCCAGCCAGGTCTTCCATCTGGGCCCCCTTCACAGTCCCGGCGTCGCGAAGATGCGGCCACCCTTGATCGCCGTCTGGAATCGTTCGTAGTCAATCTCGTTCTGGATGGCGTAGGCAACGGAAAAGCTCTCGATCGCTTCGACGAACGCGTTGCCCTTGCCCACATAGCCGGCAATCGTCGCCGCATCGCTCGAGCGTGCGTGGCCACGAGCGAGTGTCCAGGCGCACAGCGCCCCGTAGGCCGCCAGTCCGGTCGCGTCGAAGCGATCGATTCGCGCCGAGCCCTTCATGTCGCGCAGTTGCCGAACGTAGAAGTGATGCCCGGCGGCGGTCTCGGTCCAACCGAGGAACACGTCGCTCGCCGCCTGGACCAGCTGTTGGCCGATCACGACCCGCTCACCTTGGTTGGCAAATGGACTCGGCACGGTGTGCGGCTCCAGCACCGAGCGTTCCGCCTCCTTCACCTGGAGGAACAGCGGATCATCGCCGCCGTCGCCGAGCAGCAACAGCAGGTAACACCGCGTGCCCACGCTGCCGACACCCACCACCTTGCGTACTGCGTCGACGGGTGTGTAGCGGTCGATGAGCGCCTGACGATCCGGACTCAAGGTCGCGCGGTACGAATGGAAGACCTCGTGCGCGTACAGCTCGTCGTCCTGGGGCATGTGATGCATGATCGGTGGCACGTCGATGATGCGCCGTTGACCGTCGACGAGCTCGGTGATCTTCGGCAGCGTCTCGAGATTGGTCCGATGCTCGGCTTTGCGGATGCCCTTGTCGAGCTGTCGGCGAATTCGTTCGGCTTCGGCCGGTGGCAACGCCCGGGCGATCAGATCCTTCACGGCTTGTGGGTCGACACGCGAGTACCAGACATCGAGGTTGTTCAGGGCCGAGTACTCCTGAATACGCGTCACGTACGCCAGAGCGGTCGCCCCCGCGGCTTCGCGGCACTCGGCGTCGGAGAAGCCGTTGCCCTGACCAGCGATCACCACGCTCGCGGCCAGCCGCTTCACGTCCCATTCCCACGGTCCGGGGTGAGTCTCGTCGAAGTCGTTCACATCGAAGATCAAGTTGCGTTCGGGCGATGCGAAGAGACCGAAGTTCAACAAGTGAGCATCGCCACCGGCTTGCACGTTGATGTCGGTCGACGGGAACTGCGCGAGGTCGTTGGCCATCACGACCGGCGACCCGCGGTAGTACGCGAACGGTGACGCCATCATCCGACCGAACTTGATCGGAACGAGCTCGGGAACCCGCTGCTCGCACTGCTCGACCAGCAGGTCGACTGGATCCCGACGATCCGGCCGTTCCTCCCAGAGGCCGAGCGAACGGATCGGGGTGTCTTTTCGCTTCCCCCGACCGGCGACGCGCCTTTCGTCGCGACTGGGCCGTGCCCCTTCCGGCGCGGCGGTCGTCGTCACCGACGAATCACTCCTGTACGAGTTCGATCAGCGTCCCGAATGCGGTCTTCGGATGGACGAAGGCCACCGTCGTCCCCCGTGATCCCGGACGAGGTTGCTCGTCGATCACGCGGTGCCCGTGATCTTTGACGGACTGCAATGCGACCGCGCAGTCATCGACTCGATAGCCGACGTGATGAAGGCCTTCGCCCTTCTTCTCGAGGTACTTGGCCACCGGCGAGTCGTCGCGTGTGGGAGTCAGGAGCTGGATGTAACTGTCGGCCACCTTGAGCAGCGCCTCCTCGACGCCGTCACTCTCGACCACCTCGCGGTGATCGACCTCGGCACCGAAGGTGTCCTGGTAGTAGCCGATTGCGCCCTCGAGATCGTTGACCGCTATGGCGATGTGATCGATCTCGGTCAATAGCAACTCGGTCATGCGCCGTGCCTTCTGAAGAGCGTGATCTTCTCTTCGCCGACCTTCTCGCGAAACGCCGGGTCGCTGATGCCGCCGCCCTCATCGCGAGCGAGCGCGAGCACGCCGATCTTGCCCTCGTGCAGGTTGTGGTGGACCTGGTAGGCCGCCTCGCCCGTTTGTTCGAGCGGATAGACCGCCGACAGGATCGGCTGGATCTTGCCTTCGCAGATCAGCTGGTTCGCGGCCCACGCCTCGGCGTAGTTGGCGAAGTGGGAGCTGACGATGCGCTTGAGCTTCATCCAGAGATGGCGGTTGTCGTACTCGATCATGTAGCCGCTGGTTGCGGCACACGTGACGATCGTGCCACCACGCGCGGCGGCGAACACCGACGCTCCGAAGGTCTGCCGGCCGGGGTGTTCGAAGACAATGTCGACATCGCGACCAATCATCGAACGAACGTCCTTGCCCAAGCGGCGCCATTCGGCTTCGTCCTGAGTGTGCTCGTCCTTCCAGAATTTGTAGCCGGCTTCCTTCCGGTCGATGACGTGCTCGACCCCGAGATCGTGCAACAACTCGACCTTGTCCGGTGACGACACGACACCCACCGGTGTGCCTCCACCGTTGAGCACGTATTGCACGGCGTACCCGCCCAGCCCGCCGCTCGCCCCCCACACCAGCACTGCGTCGCCTTGCTTCATGCCGGCGGCGTGTTCGCTGACCAACATTCGGTAGCTCGTCGAGTTGCACAGCGCGTTGACCGCGGCTTCCTCCCACGTGAGGTGCTTGGGCTTCGGCATGATCTGGTTCGCCTTCACGACCGCGAGCTCGGCCAAGCCGCCGTAGTTGGTCTCGAAGCCCCAGATACGTTGATTGTTCGCCAGCATCGAGTCGTTGTGCGCTGACGGATCCTGATCGTCGACGTAGTTGCAGTGCACGACAACCCGATCGCCCGGCTTCCAGTTGCGCACGGCCGAACCGGTACGCAACACGACACCCGACGCGTCGGAGCCAACGACGTGGAACGGCTGATCGTGCCGCTTGCCCCACACGCTCTCCTTGCCGAGTCGCTTCAGGAATCCGAACGTGGGCAACGGCTCGAAGATCGACGTCCACACCGTGTTGAAGTTGATCGAGCTGGCCATCACCGCGATGACGGCTTCGTCGGGTGCGAGCTCGGGCAAGGCGGTGTCCTGGATGTGGAGCGCCTTGCGCGGATCCTTGTCGGCCGAGTCGAGACCCTCGAACATGTCCTGCTCGGACTCGAGGACCACCACGGCTCGGTAGGTCTCGGGGAGCGGGAGGGCGGCCACGTCGTCGGCGGCGGCCCCGGAGTCGATGGCATCGACGATGTCGTTCAGCTGGTCCGTCATGGCCGAAAGTTACTGCCGCCCACGGGATCCGCACCAAAGAGCGCGAAATTCCGAACCTCCCTTTCGGCCACGCTCCGTGGTCGGTTAGGGTGGGTCGAACGACCTACTCCACACGAGGCGATGGGCACGGGTTCCTGGCGATGGAACCCGACGGAGATGCCCGACGGAGGGAATTGTGGCGCTGACGCCCGACGAGATCGAGGGCCGTGAGTTCCGCGTGGTCGATCAGGGCTACGACATGGTCCAGGTCGACACGTTCCTCACGGAGGTGGCGGCTTCGTACCGCTACGCGGTCCACAACCTGCTGCCGGGTGCATCCGGGGTGGGCCCGGCCACTGGTCGGCATCCGGCCGCGACCGGCACCGACGCGCTCAGCCGCGTCGGCCAAGAGGTGTCCGAGATCCTGCGCTCGGCCGAGAAGATCGCCGAGACCGTGCGAGCCGAGGCCGACGCCGACGCGGCAACCGTCCGCGCCCGAGCCGACCTCGAGGCGGCCGAGCTCCACCAGGCTGCCGAACGAGACCGCGAGCAGGCGAAGCGCCTCCTCACCCACGCCCAGGAGCAGGCCGACACGATCGTCTCCGAGGCCGAAGAACAAGCTCGGGCGCTCGCCGAACAAATCAACGAGGAGGCGACCCAGCGTTCCGAGGAGCTGCTCGGTCGCAGTCGCCGCCATGCCGAGCAGATCCTGCGCGCCGAA
The DNA here is from genome assembly GCA_963778895.1 of uncultured Iamiaceae bacterium. Lineage (GTDB taxonomy): Bacteria > Actinomycetota > Acidimicrobiia > Acidimicrobiales > Acidimicrobilacustridaceae > CAVZVZ01. The sequence continues at coordinate 2,063,660 of CAVZVZ010000005.1, read as the reverse complement.
CGGGCCGTGGTCGAGCGGCTGCACGAGGTCCGCACCGACGTCGACAGTGCCATCGACCGCCTCGCCGGAAGCGAAGAACGGCCGGTGCTCGATCTCACCAGCGGCGAGCCGGTACTGCGGGTCGGCGGCCTCCTACCCGCGTCCACCGACGAGGGCGAGGCCGACGCGGCCGGCGACGAGGATCCGCTGCGCACCATGATCCGCGCCGCCGTGGACCGCGCCGCCGATGAGGGCGCGGCCGCCGAGGACGCCGGCTCGGACGAGGGCGACACGGTCGACAGCAACGGGGCCAACGCGGACCCGAGCACCAGCCGGAGGGCGGGCTGACGACCCGTCTGTGACATCTGGCTTTTGACCGAAGCCGCGTGGTCATCCCTACACTGCCGACCACAAACTCGAGCCGTAGCCACCACACCCAGGGGGGATCGTCACATGGCTGGTTCTGTCATCCTCGCCGGCGCTCGCACGCCGATCGGCAAGCTGTCGGGCGCTTTCGCCTCACTGCAGGCCACGGACCTGGGCGGGTACGCCATCGTCGCGGCGCTGAAGCGGGCCGGCATCGCGCCCGAGCAGGTCGATTACGTGTTCATGGGCCACGTGCTGCAGGCGGGAGCCGGTCAGATCACCGCTCGTCAGGCCGCCGTCAATGCAGGTATCCCGATGACGGTGCCCGCGACCACGGTCAACAAGGTCTGCCTCTCCGGGCTCAACACGATCTACCTCGCCGACCAGATGATCCAGAGCGGCGACGCCGAGATCGTCGTGGCCGGTGGCATGGAGTCGATGACCAACGCGCCGTACCTGCTGCCAGGTGCCCGCAGCGGATACCGACTGGGCGACCAGAGCGTGGTCGACTCGCTGATGTACGACGGCCTGTTCTGCGCCTTCGATCAGGTGGCGATGGGTGCGGGCACCGAGAAGTACGCGGCAACAGCCGGGCTCGAGCGTGCGCCCCAGGACGAGCTCGCCGCCCAGTCCCACGAGCGCGCCGCCAAAGCGCAGAAGGACGGCTTGTTCGACAACGAGATCGTCACCGTCGAGGTGCCCCAGCGTCGCGGCGACCCGATCGCGGTCACCGAGGACGAGGGCGTGCGGGCCGGCACCACCGCCGAGTCGCTCGGCAGTCTGCGACCCGCGTTCGACAAGGCCGGCAACATCACCGCCGGCAATGCCTCGCAGATCTCCGACGGCGGTGCCGCCGTGATCGTCACGTCGAAGGCCAAGGCCGAAGAGCTCGGCATCACGCCGCTCGGCGAGTTCGTCTCGTACGGCCAGGTGGCCGGCCCGGACCCGTCACTGCTGACCCAACCGGCACGCGCCATCAAGCAGGCTGCCGGCAAGGCCGGCCTGCAGATCAGCGACATCGACCTGTTCGAACTGAACGAGGCGTTCGCTGCGGTCGGTGTGGCGTCGATGGCCGACCTCGGCATCGACGATTCGGTCACCAACGTCAACGGTGGTGCCATTGCTCTCGGACATCCGGTCGGCATGTCGGGCACACGCGTGGCCCTCACCTTGCTGCTCGAGCTCGCTCGCCGCGGCGGCGGCCAGGGTGCGGCGGCACTGTGCGGTGGTGGTGGTCAGGGCGACGCCCTGATCCTCAAGACCATCTGATCCTTCGGGATCGTCAGCTCGGGACTTCGCGGCGCCCTTCGAGCGCGCGACCGAGGGTGAGCTCGTCGGCGTACTCCAGGTCGCCGCCGACCGGGAGGCCGCTCGCGATCCGAGTGGTCTTGACGCCCAACGGTTGCAACAGGCGGCTGAGATACATCGCCGTTGCTTCGCCTTCGATGTTGGGATTGGTGCAGAGGATGATCTCCTCGATGCTCTCGGCATCGAGGCGCTCGAGCAACTCCTTCACCTTGAGTTGATCGGGACCGATCCCTTCGATGGGGCTGATCGCCCCCTGCAACACGTGGTAGCGACCGCGGAACTCACCGGTCTTCTCCACGGCGACGATGTCGCGCGGCTCTTCGACGACACAGAGCAACGTGGTGTCGCGTTTCGTGTCGGTGCAGATCATGCACTCGTCACCTTCGGCGATGTTGAAGCATCGAGTGCAGAAAGACACGCGGTCTTTCACCTCGGTGATCGAGCGTGCCAAACGCAGCGCGTCGTCACGCGGCAACTTCAACAGGTAGAAGGCGATGCGCTGCGCGGACTTCGGTCCGACACCGGGAAGTCGTCCCAGCTCGTCGATCAGTTCCTGTACCGGTGCGGCGTACACGGCCATGCGTCGCGCTCAGACCCCGCGCTCGTCGTCATCGTCGTCCTCGTCGTCGAAGTCGTCGTCGAGATCGTCGCCGCCGCCGATCCCGAGCATGTCGCCCAAGCCGGATCCGCTGAGCGCGTCACCGAAGCCTCCGAGCGATTGCTCCTGGAGCTCGTTGATCCGATCGACGGCATCGTGCAGTGCCGCGAGTACGAGGTCCTGCAGCATCTCGACGTCGTCCGGGTCGACCGCGGCCGGTGCGATCTGGACCGAGCGGAACTCCATGGCACCGGTGACGACGACGCGGACCGCGCCGCCGCCGGCCTGACCTTCGACCTCGGTGCTCGCGGCCTGCGCTTGTGCGGCCATCACCTGCTGCTGCATCTCCATCGCTTGCGAAAGCAGGTTGCCGAGGTCTGGGCCACCGAGTCCGTCGTCTTCGGGCGGCAGATCACTCACCGTCGACCACCTCGGCTCCCGGGAAGATCTGGTTCACGACGTCCACTCCCGTCGCCGGCGCGTCGGTCGCATCGGTCAACTCGGTGAGATCGACGACCTCCTCGACGGGTTCGGGCTCCGATGCCGACGGTGGCGTCGAGCCCTCGCGAGCGGGCGGCGGGGGCGCTGCGGTATCGACGACGATGCGGAGAGGCGTCGGCCGACCGAAATGCGTCGCAAGCGCGGCCTCGACCTCGGGTCGCACCTCCTCGCACTTCGCGGCATGGATCTTGTTCGGGAGACCGAAGACCACCGCGTTCGGCTCGACCTCGAGGAAACGACCGGGTGAGAACCGCGACTTCGCCTTGGCCGGCAGCGACGGCAACACGACGTCACCCCACGCCAGGACGATCTCGTCGCGGGAGGGCAGATCGCCCTCGACCACCGCGGGCTTCGGCGCCACCTTGGCCTCCGGCACCGGTTCGGGCGCGGCCGCCGCCTGCTTGCGCGGTGCGGTACCCCGCTTCGGGCGCCGGCTTGGTGGGCGCTGCGCTCTTGTTGGTGGCCCGTGCTCCGGTAGGCGGACGCGACTGCGCCAATCGTTCGCGCGCCTCGGAGCCAACGCCCGAACCCGTGCGAGTCTCGGTCGTTGTCGCCACCGCGTCCGGCACCGGCTCCTCGGGTGCCGGGCGCGAGTGAAGGTGCGGGTCGGGGCCGGTGCGCCGCGGAAGCGACCGGCGCAGGCTGGCCTCGTTCGAGTCGGCCGATGCGATCGGCGAGCGCCGACAAGCTGAGCTCGGCGTCGGGCCGGGTCAGTCGTACCAACGCGACCTCGAGCGTGATGCGCGGATCCGGCGCGTCCTGGATGCCGACGAAGGCTTCGCCGAGCACCTCGAGCGCACGAGTCGCACCGGGCGGCGTGAGCAAGTCGGCCTGAGCTCGTACCTTGTCGCGCTCGCCGTCGGGCAGACGGTCGAGCGGGTCGCCGACCGCGGCAAGGAACACGTCGCGGAGCCGACCGATCAATTCTTCGCCGAGCACGCGAGGGCCGCGTCCGCCGCCGATCGCCCGATCCACCGCAAGCAGCGCCTTGCCGGTGTCGCGTTCACACAACGCCTCGACGAGATCATCGAGCGCCTCGGTGTTCTCGGGCAGGCCGCCCGCCGCCGCGACCTGATCGAGCGCGGACTCCATGTCGCGCGCCGAACCACTGCCCGCCCGCACCACGTACTCGACCGTGCCCTCGGGGACGTCGAGCCCGGCGTCTTCGATGACGTACTCGGCCAGCGCAGCGAGCTCGTCGGCCGACAGCAGGTGCAGCTCGAAATGCTGGCAGCGACTGCGGATGGTGGGCAGCACCTTCTGGGGATCGGTGGTGGCCAACACGAAGACCACGTGCGACGGCGCTTCCTCGAGCGTCTTCAGCAGCGCGTTCGACGCCGCCGCGGTGAGCATGTGGACCTCGTCGAGGATGTACACCTTGGTGCGACCGGGCGTGCCGAGCGCGGCCTTGTTCACGAGATCGCGGATGTCTTCGACCTTGTTGTTCGACGCCGCGTCCATCTCGTGGACGTCGAAGCTCGTGCCTTGTTCGATCGCCAGGCAGGAGTCGCACTTGCCGTCGGGTTCACCGTCGACGGGGTTCTCACAGTTGAGGACCTTGGCGAGGATGCGCGCCGTGGATGTCTTGCCCGTGCCGCGCGGTCCGCTCAGCAGATAGGCGTGGCCCACGCGGTCTTCGCGCACCGCGTTCTGCAGCGCCCGAACGAGGTGGTCCTGGCCTCGCACCTCGGAGAAGCGCTGCGGTCGATAGCGCCGGTAGAGCGATTGGTAGGCCACGGCCGGACTCTACCGGTGACGCCAGGCCGCGGCGCCTGTCCCCACCCCACGAACTGGCAGGTAAACAGCGCGCCAGGGCGCGCTCTTTGCCAGCCAGAACCGGAGGCGGGGCTGGGGCGCGAAGGGGCCCGCTCCCCCATGTGATGGTCAGGCGATCTGCGGCACACCGGAGATTCCGCTGAGAGCTGCTGCCTTCCGGCCCTGACCCGGTTCACGGACTCCGATTGCACAGGACCCGACCACCACATGCGAGAGCGGGCCAGGAGTCAGGATAGCCTGAGCGGCTGCTCCCCCGGCTGGGGGCAGGTAACCAGGAGGGGTGCGAGAGCGGCCGAATCGGCACGCTTGGAAAGCGTGTGTGGGGCAACCCACCGTGGGTTCGAATCCCACTCCCTCCGCTCAGGCGGTCTTGAATACCGCTGTTGCGAACTCTGTCGTCGCCGCCAGGGTGCTGCGTGGCAACGACATTCGATACGCGACCAGGAGTCGGGTCCAAGCTCAGCACGGTCGCCCACATCGCGGCGGCCACCGCCGGCATCCCATGTGACACGAGGCCGCGTTCTCGGCGGTCTCTCAGCTTGGTCACAGCTAGGTCGCAGCTTCGGTCGCGAAGATCCCAGCCATGGATGGCGACCGCGTGTTGCTTCAGGCCGACCTTCATCGCGGCGCGCCCGTCAATGGCGTCGACGAGCCGGTGCCGACCGCGTCTCCGCTCGTCGACATCGTCGTGCCGGTCTACAACGAGGAGCACGTGCTCGAGGCGAGCGTACGACGGCTGCACGAACACCTCGAGTCGACCATGCCGTACTCCTGGCGCATCACCATCGCCGACAACGCATCGAGCGACCGCACACCACTCATCGCTCGTCGAACTGCGCGGAGACCCTCGATCGGGTTCGAGTCATCTGCCTCGATCGGAAGGGCCGAGGTCGGGCCCTTCGCGCCGCCTGGTTGTCGAGCGACGCGACCGTGCTTGCGTACACCGACGTCGACCTGTCGACGGGCTTGGATGCTCTGGTCCCGCTCGTCGCCCCACTCGTGTCGGGCCACTCGGACGTCGCCATCGGCTCTCGGCTGGCGCCGGGTGCATCGGTCGCGCGAGGCCCTCGGCGCGAGCTGATCTCTCGCGTCTACAACCTTCCTTCTTCGGCTCGTTCGCGGTCCGGTTCACCGACGCGCAGTGTGGCTTCAAGGCGGTGCGTGCCGACGCGGCCGCAGTCCTCTTGCCCGAGGTCAAAGACGACGACTGGTTCTTCGATACCGAGTTGTTGCTCCTCGCCGATCACAACGAGTTGCGGATCCACGAAGTGGCGGTCGACTGGATCGACGACCCCGACACTCGCGTCAACGTCCTGCAGACAGCGGTCGACGACCTCCGTGGCATGGCCCGGATGGCGGCACGATTCGTGGCCGGCCGCGGCCGCATCGACGACCAGCGCTACCACCGGACGGTCGTCGCCGACGACATGGGACGTCAGCTCTTGACCTTCGCCCTGATAGGTGCGGTCTCGACGATGGTCTCGCTCGCACTCTTCCTCGCGCTGCGGACCCTGTCCGGAGCTGTGGCCGCGAACGCGCTCGCGCTGACCGCAACCGCGGTGGGGAACGTCTGGGCGAATCGCCGCTACACCTTCGGGCGCCGCGATCGAGGGAGTCGGACGCACGATTACTTCTGGGGGGCGGCCGTCTACCTCGCCGGACTCGTCGCATCGACCGCGGCACTCGTCTGGGTAATCGACGCGGGTGCCGGCATCCTCGGCGAACTCGCCGCCATTTTGACGACGTGGTCGCTGACTGCACTGGCCCGCTTCGTTCTCCTGCGCGACAGCCGCTCTAACACACGATGGGAGTAGCGCCTGATGACGATCGCGCCCGATCCGCCCATGTCCCCCCCTACGCCACCGATGGCCCCGCCGACGGGCGACCTCGAGGACGCAGCAGAGCGAGCCCCGGCTCCGGCCGTGGGAATCGCGGGCACGAGTTCGAAAGTTCTTGCGTGGAAAGCCGAGCGACCCTCGTTGGGTTCGCCTCACGCTCCTCGCGTTGTTCGGGGCGACATCGCTGCTGTACATCTGGGGTTTGTCGGCATCGGGATGGGCCAACTCGTTCTATTCGGCCGCGGCCCAGGCCGGCTCGACGAGCTGGAAGGCGTTCTTCTTCGGTTCGTCCGACGCGGCCAACAGCATCACCGTCGACAAGCCGGCCATGTCACTGTGGCCGCAGGCTCTTGCCATCCGCGCTTTCGGTCTCAACTCGTGGAGCATCTTGGTACCAGAGGCTCTCATGGGGGTTGCGACCGTCGGAGTGTTGTACGCGGCGGTTCGTCGCTGGTTCAACCCCGCGGCAGGCCTTCTCGCCGGGCTGGTGATGGCATTGACGCCGGCGGCCGCACTGATGTTTCGCTTCAACAATCCCGACGCGCTGCTGACTCTGCTCATGACGATCGCGGCGTATACGGCCCTCCGCGCGATCGACGACTCGCGAGCACGCTGGTTCGTGTTGACCGGTGTCGCGATTGGATTCGGATTTCTCACGAAACAGTTGCAGGTGCTCTTGGTCGTGCCGGCGTTGGGCGGTCGCATACCTGCTTTTCGGCAAACCGCGGTTCGTCCGGCGGCTCGCGGATCTCGCGTTGGCCTTCGTCTCGATGATCGTCGCCGCGGGTTGGTGGGTCGCGATCGTCGAACTCTGGCCCGCCTCGTCGCGGCCGTACATCGGCGGCTCTCAGACCAACAGCATCGCTCGAGCTCACCCTCGGGTACAACGGACTCGGTCGGCTGACAGGTCAGGAGACCGGCAGTGTCGGGCGGGGGCTGGACCCGTAGGTCTCGGCCGGGCAACGGCGGGATTTGGGGTCGCGACCGGCATCACCCGCATGTTCGCCAACGAGATCGGCGGTCAGATCGCCTGGCTCATCCCGGCGGCACTGGCGATGTTGCTCGTGGGCTTGTGGATCACGCGCCGGGCGCCGCGCACAGATCCTCGACGCGGCATCGTTGATCCTGTGGGGCGGTTGGTTGATCGTGACCGGACTGACCTTCAGCTTCATGTCGGGCATCTTCCACGCCTACTACACCGTTGCGCTGGCACCGCCGATTGCGGCGCTGGTAGGAATCGGCGCCACCATGTTGTGGGCGCGACGCACGCACTGGGCCTCGTTGCTGGTGATGGCCGGGGTCGTTCTCTCGACTGGCTTGTGGGCCGTCTCATTATTGGGGCGAGCACCGACGTGGCAACCGTGGCTCGCCGACTGGGTGCGTGTGGCGACCGTGACCGTCACCGCGGCACTCGTCATCGCAGCTGTGGTGCCGCTCGTGTTGCGGTCGACGATTCCCGCTCGTGTCGCGGGTGGACTAGCGGTCGGCGCGGCCATCGTCGCGTTGGCCGCGCCGACCGCATGGACGCTCGAAACCGTGTCCGGATCGAGGCAAGGCGCAATCGTCACTGCCGGCCCTCCCGTCGCCGGTAGTGCGGGACCCGGAGGGTTTGGGCCGGGCAACCTGCCCGGTGGGGGCGCGCCGCCGAACGGCGCCACTGGTCAGTTCCCCCAGGGCCAGTTCCCCCAGGGCCAGTTCCCCCAGGGCCAGTTCCCCCAGGGCCAGTTCCCCCAGGGCCAGTTCCCCCAGGGGTTCGGCGGGCCGGGTGGGGCCGGCGGTCTGGGCGGGCTGCTCGGCGGAGCCTCTGTCAGTGACGACCTGGCCGCGATGCTCGAGGCCAACGCGTCGGACTACACCTGGGTTGCCGCAACCACGGGTTCGAACAATGCATCGGCGTACCAGCTTGCGACGGAGCAACCCGTCATGCCCATTGGCGGCTTCAACGGTTCGGACCCGTCGCCGACGCTGGAACAGTTCCAGCACTACGTCGCCGACGGCGAGATCCACTACTACATCGCCAGCGGTCTCTCCGGTGCGAACAGCATGGGCGGTAGCCAGGAGGCTCGACGACATCGCGACGTGGGTCGAGGAGAGCTTCACCGCACAAACGGTTGGTGGGGTCACCCTCTACGACCTGACAGCAAGCGCTGAACAGCCATCCTGAGTTCACCGAATTGTGCCCTCTTGGATGGTTGTGCCTTCTCGGCGATTCTCCTCGAACTCTCGTCGACATCTCGGCGGATTCTCAGGTAGGGCCTGTTCTCTACGAGGGTGGCCAACGCAGTTGCTCTCGCCCCTTCTGGGACGGAGCAGTCTGGTCGGCTAGCGAGCGCTGAGGTTGGGCGTCCACGACTCGGTCGTCGAACGCCGAAGGTTCCCAGACGGGTCGGCGTGACGATGGCCGCGACGGCGTTTGCGGTTCTGCTGTTCGGCCATGCCGGATGGATGATGTGGCGGTCCAGTCAGCAGGTCCATGAGGCCGAGCGGCTTCGATCGGAACTCGTCGAGTCGGTAGAAGCTCTTGACACCGAGCAGCCGCAACTCGATTCCGCACAGGCTGAGGCCGGCGACGCGAGTGAAGCGTTGTCTGCCGCGCTCGCTGCGCTCGAGCCGGGAGCCACAGCATCGTCGAAAGATGCCGATCTCGCGGCGGGGCGTGGTGCGCTGACTTCATTGCAGAATGCGGTCGACGCGACGGTTGCGGCGCGAGGATTCGAATCATCGGAACGTGACCGCCTGGTCTCATGCCTGGCGAGCGCCGAACAGGCGCTAGGGGTCGCGGAAACGAACCCATCGAAGACGTCATCGCTCTACGCCTTGGCCACCGAGTCGTGTCGGGACGCGACCACCGGTGCATTCAGCGCGATCCGCAGGTTGATGGCACGGTCGAGGGCCCGACGGTGGAATCGTCATCCGACAGCGACGGCCCTGTTGGCCTTTGTCTTGGTAGCTGGCGCGGCGGTAGTGCACGTTCGCGCTTCTCACGACCTTGCTTCGACGAACACAGAACTGACCGATGCCCGCGACGAGCGAGCGACTGTCGCGGATCAGTTGGCGTCAGTTGAAGCAGCCATCGACGACGCGGCGAGATTGCGTGACGACGAGCAGGCCCAGGCAGACCATGTGATTGACACGGTCAACCAGCTTGCGGCACTCGCCGATCAGATGGATGCGACCCGCCAAAGCCTCGCGGCGGCCCATGACGATGTGACCCAGATCAAGGGTGATGTTCACGTACTTGCGTCGTGCCTGACCACGCTCAGTACTGCTCGGGCCCAGCTCGAGTCCAGCTGATGCCGATGCCGCCCGGTCGAGCCTCAGGTCAGGCTCGACAACCTGTCAGCAGGCCGCCGCAATAGCGGGCCGATCCGGTATCTACCCTTATGACTTCGCTGACCCGTTCGTTCTCGTGGCTGACGGAACCTACTTTGCTTTCGGAACGAACGGCGCGGCTGGCGGAGTGCAGGTGCTGTCGTCGAGCGACGAGCGCACTTGGCGGCTCGTCGGCGACGCGTTGCCCCATCTGCCCGCCTGGGCCGAGAGCGGCCTCACCTGGTCGCCGGCGGTAACGACGACAAGCGGTGGTTACCTCCTCTACTACACGGCCCGCGACCGAGCTTCCGGCAAGCAGTGCATCAGCGTCGGTGTCTCGACCCAACCTCAGGGCCCGTATCTCGATCTGTCGAGCGCTTCACTCATCTGCCAGACCTCGATGGGCGGCTCAATCGACGCGAGCCCCTACCGGGCGGCGGACGGCACGCCGTATCTGACCTGGAAGAGCGAAGGCGAGACAGTGGCGGGTAGAAGCGAGATCTGGGCACAACAGCTCACGCCGGACGGTGGGGCAATGGTCGGCGAGCCCGCAGTCCTGCTCCGGGCCGACCGGTCGTGGGAAGCCGGGGTCATCGAAGGACCTTCGATGATGCTCACGGCCGACGGGTGGATCTTGCTCTTTTCCGGTAACTCGTGGACCAGCAGCGCGTACACCACCGGCTTTGCCGCTTGTACCGGCCCACTTGGACCTTGTACTAAGCCGGCTTATAACGAGGTGCTAGCTTCGAACGCCAGCTACGCGGGGCCCGGTGGCGCAGAGTGGTTCGTGAACGCGGCGGGAGCGCTGTCGGTATCGTTCGCAGCCTGGGATGCAAACACGGTCGGTTATCCGAACCCGAGACTCCTACACCTGACCCGCGTCCTCTCGATATCGGCTTCGAAGGTCGTCCTCGGTCAGTAGTCGGCCATTGGTCGGAGACGCAGCAACCCTGCTCGCCGGGAGGCGGACGCGGATCGTGGCGCCACCGCCATCGGTAGGCAGGGCCACGACCTCCCCACCGTGCGCCCGCACGATGGCGTCCACGATCGATAACCCGAGCCCGGTGCCACCCTGGCGCCGGGAGCGCGACAAGTCCGCGCGGTAGAAGCGCTCGAATACATGGGCGGCGACCTCGGGTGGCATCCCGGGGCCGTGATCGACGACATCGACCACCACCGTTTCGACGTCCCGCCACGTACGCAGCTCGATCGGGGTACCCGGTGGTGTGTGCACCAAGGCGTTGCGCACCAGGTTCGCCAGGACCTGTCGCAGCCGATCGCTGTCGCCCGAGACGGTGAGGTGCTCGGCGCCGACGACCGTGATGACACGAGACGTGTCGACCGCGCGCGCGTCGGCGGCAGTGTCCGTGGCTAGCAATGCCATGTCGACGACCTCATCGCGCGGCGGTCGGTGCTGGTCGAGGCGGGCCAGCTGCAGCAAGTCCTCGACCAGGGCGCCCATGCGTACCGCTTCCTGTTCGGCGCGACGCATGGCGTCGTCGAGATCAGCCCGGTCGTCGAGGGCGCCGTCGCGATACAGCTCGGTGTAGCCGCGAATCGTCGTCACCGGAGTGCGCAGCTCGTGCGACGCGTCGGCGACGAACTGGCGGAGGCGCGCCTCCGTACTCGACCGCTCGGCGAAGGCGGCCTCGATCTGCTCGAGCATCCGATTGAGCGCCACGCCGAGCTCACCGGCTTCTGTGCGCGGATCGCCTTCGGGAACCCGCTCGGACAAGTTGCCGTCGGCGATCTCGGCCGCGGCGTCGGCCATCCGTTTGATCGGACGCACCCCGAGCCGCACGACCCACCAGGCCACGAGGGCCAGTACACCGAGCGCGATCGCAGTGGCGATCGCCTCCACCACGATCAGGCGAGAGATGGCTGCGTCGGTGTCGGTGAGCGGCAACGCGACGACCGTGACTGTCCCGGTGTCGGTGTCGAGCGCGGCTCGCACGCGGTAGCGCGTACCCGAGGGCGTCGATCCGGTGGTGTAGGCCTCACCCCTTTGTGCTGCGGCCCGCGCGGCTTCGACATCGATGACCGGTACCGACGTGTTCTCGGCACCGAGGTTCGGGACGAAGATCGTCTGCACCGAACCTGCCGACGTCACTACGCCCATGTAGAGCGGACTCAATCGCGTCGGCTGTTCCGAGGCCGACGGTGGGGGCAGCGGCGTGCGGAGCCCGACACCGTTGGGGCGAGGACCAGATGCGTTCGTGAGCTGGCTGTCGACCTGGGCGGTGAGATGAGCCTCGATGATCCGGGTCACGACGAAACCTGCGCCGATCAACACGATCGCAATGAACACGAAGCCGAGCAGCACGCGGGCGCGAAGCGACATGGCCGGGTGGTCCTACTGCTCGAGGCGCAATGTGTAGCCGACACCGCGTACGGTGTGAAGCAACTTCTGGCCTCGGTTGTCGACCTTCTTGCGAAGGTAGCCGACGTAAGTCTCGACTACGCCGCCGTCGCCGCCATAGTCGTAGTGCCACACGTGGTCGAGGATTTGTGCCTTCGAGAGCACACGACCCCGGTTGACGAGCAGATATCGCAACAGGTTGAACTCCGTAGGCGAGAGGTCGACCACGTTGCCCCCACGCATCACGCGGTGCGCGTCGTCGTCCATGACCAAGTCGCCGCAGCGGAGGACCGAACCCGGATCCTGTCCCGAGCGGCGCAGCAGCGCCTCGACTCGCGCCACGAGCTCTTCGAGGCTGAACGGCTTCACGAGGTAGTCGTCGCCCCCCAACGTGAGGCCGCGTACCTTGTCGTCGATCGCGTCGCGTGCCGTCAGGAAGAGCACCGGCACCTGGCTGCCGTCGTTGCGGATGCGTCGGCACACCTCGAAGCCGTCGAGGTCCGGCATCATCACGTCGAGTACCACCACGTCCGGTCGGGTCTCCGGCACCCGTTCGAGCGCCTCACGACCCGATGAGGCCACGTCGACGTCGAAGCCGCTGTGCCGCAGCGCCGCCGTGAGCATCGACCGCAGGTTCTCTTCGTCGTCCACCAGCAGGAGTTGTCCACGTCCCATGTGCGCAGCTTCTTGAGGAATCCCAGAGTTCGCTGAGAACCACCACAGAGAACGTTGAGAATTCACGCTTCTCATCGAGTTCCCAGCTGGCTCCCAGGGTTTCCTGACCCGTGCCCTCCAAGATCGATTGGTCCGCCGCGACACGCGGCCAACGACCGGAGTCCTGCAAATGAACGACGACCAACCGATCCCGTCCTTTCCGGATGTACCGCCGGGGTCGAGACCTCCCTCGACGCCGCCTTCCACCACCGGGCCGGAGGCCGCTGGCGATCCGCCACCTCCATCCGAAGAAGGCGGCCGCAACACGAACGCGCGATCGTGGATCGTCGCAGCTGCGGTGACCGCGGTGATCGTCGCCGGTGCGGTGTTCCTCCTCGGCCGAACCGGCCATAGTGCTGACGCCTCCGGGCAGGCCAACGCCAACCAGGCCTCCTCGTCGAACGACGCGTCGACCAACCGAGGTCCCGGCGCGGGTCGTGGCGGCGTGAACGGCACCTTGGTGGCGATCAACGGCACCACCCTGACGATCTCGTCCACCAACGCATCGAATGGGCAGTCGAGCGGGACACAGACGAAGGTCTTGGCCGACGCGAACACGGTCGTGTCCGAGACGGTGGACGCGACCACGAGCGACCTCGCAGTCGGCGACTCTGTCACCGTGCTCGGCACGACCACCAACGGCACGGTCGCGGCGGCAACGATCGTGTCGGGCGACACCGGAACCGCGTTTGGAGCGGGTGGTGGAGCCGGGGGGTTCCCGGGCAATGGCGGTGCACCGCCCGAGGGATTCCAGTCAGCTGAGGGCTTCACTCCGCCTGACGGTGCGGCCCCACCCGAGGGCTTCACCCCACCGAGTGGTGGTGGGGCTCCGGGAGGCTTCGGTGGTGGTGGCGGCGCGCCCACACGCGGCACGATCACCGCGATCGACGCGACGACGATCACCGTACAGACCGATGACGGCAGCACGGTGCAAGTAACGACGAGCGGGGATACCAGCGTGCGGGAGCGCCGCACGATCTCGTTGAGCGACTTGGTGGTAGGCGACACCCTCCGCGTCATGGGCTCCAGCGACAGCTCAACCGTCACCGCGACATCCATCGAGCGGGGCGACATCACCTTCGGTGGCGGGCCGGGCGGAGTACCGGGCAGTGGTGGTCAGGGTGGCTGACGGGAAGACCTCCGACTCGAGGAACGGGAGAGGAAGTAACGCCATGGCCGTGCTCCGTCGATGGCTGAGCAAACCGTGGGTAGTGATGCCGCTGGTGGCGGTGCTACTCATCGGGGGGTGGTTGGGTTGGCGCACGCGCAATGGTGATGGCACCGCCGCCGCGCAGAGTGCCGACCAAGTCGTGACGGCGACCACGGGCACCATGGCGCGCACCATCACCGCCGACGGCACCGTCGCCGTCGCCGACAGCGAGGACCTCTCGTTCTCGTCGGCCGGCGAGGTGACCGCAGTCAACGTCGTCGCCGGACAAGCCGTCGCAACCGGCGACGTGCTCGCCACGATCGACTCGGCCGATCTCGAATCGGACGTGGCTGATGCCGAGGCGGCGGTCGCCGAAGCCGAGGCGAAGCTCTCCGACGACGGCAACTCCGGCGTGTCGTCCGCGCAGCTCTCGGCCGATCGGTCGTCGGTGACCTCGGCGGAGGACCGCCTGGCCGCAGCCCAGCAGGCGCTCGCCGGCGCCGAGCTCGTCGCCCCGTTCGATGGCGTGGTGTCGACCGTGGACATCGCGGTCGGCGAGCAGCTGTCATCGGGTGGCTCGGGCGGCACATCGCTCACCGGATCGGCAAGCGGTTCAGGGGGCAGCTCCTCGACGTTGGGTTCGGGTTCCTCCTCATCGCTCCCCCAAGCCGGTGGTGGCACGGGGAACACCAGCACTTCGAGCACAGGACAGATCACGGTCGTCAGCGCGTCGCGATACACCGTCAAGCTCGGACTCGACTCGAGCGAGATCGGGAACGCACAGGTCGGCCAGACCGCCACGGTGTCGCTGTCGTCGACCACATCTGGCGCGTCCGGCGGCTTCGGTGGCGGTGGTTTCCCATCCGGGCTCGGCGGAGGCGGCTTTCCCGGCGGTGGCTTTCCCGGCGGCAACGCGACGAACAATCAGCAGTCCGACCAGCAGAGCACCCAGACACCGGCCGTGAGCAGCACGCCGAGCGTCACCGGCACGGTCACCTCGGTCGGCGCCGTGGCCGACGCCAGCTCGGGTGTGGCCAAGTATCCCGTGACTGTCAGCTTCGAGGACGCGAGCGGGAACTACAACGCCGGGGCAACCGTCAGCGTCGAGATCACCTACGCCCAGGTGACCGACGCGGTGCAGATCCCGTCGTTCGCCGTCACCACGACGAATGGCACCTCGACGGTGAAGGTGGTCGACGGCAACGACACCAAGACCCGCACCGTGACTACCGGGCTGACATCGGGGACCATGGTCCAGATAGCGAGCGGGTTGGCAGCTGGCGAACAGGTCGTCATCGAGCTGGCAGTGCCCGGCCAGGGTGGCCGCTCGGGCACACCACCATCGGGCGCGCCGACTGGGCGCGTGGGCGGCGGCGGTGCCGGCACCGGGGCGGGAGCGACCAATGGCTGAACCGATCCGGTCCACCAGTCCCGTCATCGAATTCGTCGACGTGGGCAAGACGTACTCGTCGGGGAGTCTCGAGGTCGAAGCGCTCCGCGGATCTCTCTGACTGTCGACGAGGGCGAGTTCGTCGCGGTCGTTGGTCCGTCGGGTTCGGGCAAGTCGACCCTGATGCACATTCTCGGCTGCCTCGATGTTCCGACCACCGGTACGTTTCGGCTCGCAGGCCACGACGTCAGCGGTCTCGACGAGAGCCAGCTCGCCGAGGTGCGCAACCGTTGGATCGGGTTCGTGTTCCAGCAGTTCAACCTGCTGCCGTACCTGACCGCCGAACGCAACGTCGAGCTTCCGCTCGTGTACGCCGATGTCGAGCCCTCCCGTCGTCGGCAGCTCGCACAGGATGCGTTGACGAGAGTCGGTCTCGCCGACCGGGCGGATCACCGCCCGAGCGAGTTGTCCGGCGGCCAGCAACAGCGCGTCGCCATCGCGCGCGCGTTGGTGACCGAGCCTGCGTTGATCCTGGCCGACGAACCAACGGGCAACCTCGACTCCGCCTCTTCAGCGGAGATTCTGTCGTTGCTCGGATCGCTACACCGCGCCGGACGCACGATCTTGCTCATCACTCACGATCGCGATATCGCGGCGAGTGCCGAGCGAACGATCGAAGTGCGCGACGGGCGCGTGGAGTCCTCGGCGGCGCCGCTCGAGCACGTCGGAGGTGCGGCGTGAGGGCGGCAGACACCCTCCAGACCGCAACCGATGCGATTCGCAGCCATCGGTTGCGGTCGGCGCTGACCACACTCGGCATCTTCATCGGGATCGCCGCGGTGATTCTCACCGTCGGACTCGGCAATGGCGCGGCTGGCCGAGGTGCAGGACCAGATCGAGGAACTGGGCACAAACCTCTTGGTGATCTCGCCCGGTAGCAGCACCGACTCGAGTGGCATCCGAGGGGGGTTCGGATCGTCGTCCACGTTGACGATCGACGACGCCGACGCGCTGACATCGGCCACCGCGGCACCCGACATCGAGTCCGTGGCCTCCACCGCGACGTCGTCCGTCTCGCTCACCGCGGGCCAGCAGAATTGGACCACCACGCTGACCGGCACCTCGCCATCGTGGTCGGCGGTGCGGTCGCGCGGCGTGAGCGCCGGTCGGTTCATCACCGAAGAAGACGAGGCGTCGGCTGCCGGCGTGGTCGTGCTCGGGCCCGACACCGCCGATGAGCTGTTCGGGGGTCGCAACGCTGTCGGTCAGACCGTGACGCTCGACGGTACATCGCTCGAGGTCGTGGGTGTGCTCGACGAGCTGAGCTCGTCCGAGACGACTTCGAACAACGACCTCGCAATAGTGCCATTCTCGACCTACGCCCAACGCCTGGTCGGCGGCACGACACGCACATCGGTGTCCGAGATCTATGTGAAGGCGACGTCGGCCCACACGCTGTCTGCCGCCTACCAGGAAGCCAACGCGCTCCTGCTCAACCTCCACGGCATCACGTCGGCCAACGACGCCGACTTCACCATCGCCACCCAGGAATCGATCCTCTCGGCTGCGACGACGGTCGACCGCACGATGACGCTCATGCTCGGCGGCATCGCCGTGGTCTCTCTCGTGGTCGGTGGCATCGGCGTGATGAACATCATGTTGGTGTCGGTCTCCGAGCGCGTCCGGGAGATCGGCCTACGCAAAGCGCTCGGCGCCCGACCCGGCCTGATTCGCCGGCAGTTCCTCGTAGAGGCTTCGGTGCTCGGCTTCGCCGGTGGCCTGCTCGGGCTGGCCGGCGCCATTGTGGCGGCCATTGTGCTCGGGCACTTCACCGACACGCGCGTGATCCTGACCGCGGGAGTCGCGGGGATAGCCGTGGTGATGGCGGTGGGCATCGGAATGCTCTTCGGGGTGTATCCCGCTACACGCGCCGCCCGCCTCGCACCCATCGATGCCCTCCGCAGCGAATGACCGAGAATCGAGCAACGATGCTGCACATTCCCCCTGCTCTCTCCTCCGCCAAGCGACACCGGCGACGATGGATGCTGGCGGCCGCGGGTGCCGCCCTTGCAATCGTGGTGTTGGCCGTCACCGTCGCCGCCCGAGCCTCGACGAGCTCGGCAGACGCATTGCGCACGACCACCGCCCAACGGGCCGACGTCACGCAGACGCTCGACCAGGTCGCGAGCGTCGAACCGGTGGTACAGGCATCGGTCGCGTTCCCGATCGCGGGTACGGTCGCCGAGGTCGACGTCGGCGTCGGCGACGCCGTCACCACGGGCACCGCCCTCGCCACGCTCGACACCACCACGCTGGTCACCACGTTGCACGAGAAGGAAGCGAGCCTCGATACAGCCGAACTCGCACTCGAGCGCGCCGAGAACGGTGAGTCAACCAACGGTACCGGCGGCGGCAGCAGCACCGTGGCGGCGCCCCAACCTCAGACGAGCGGCCTGGGCGCCGCACCGTCCACAAGTGGCAACGGGCCATCGGAAGGTGCCGCGGCCGCGACGACCACGACGACGATCAGCAGCGAGCAGCTCGCCTCGTACCGGGCCGCCGTCGACGCGGCTGAGGCCGCGGTTGCCGCAGCCCAGCAGGACATCGCGCAGGCGACCATCATCAGCCCGATCGACGGCATCGTGCTCGCGGTATCTTTCGAGTCCGGCACCTCCGTTTCGGCCGGATCGACGACCGCCTACGTGCTGATCGCCGGCGCAGGTGGGTACGAGCTCACGACCAAGGTGTCCGTCGACGACCTGCCTGACGTAAAAGTGGGCCAGTCAGCGACGATCGCGATCGACGGCCAGACCGACACGCTAGCGGGCCACGTCGCGAGCATCGCCGTGGCACCGGACACCGACGACACAACCGTCTACTCGGTGATCATCTCGATTGACGGGGATGCGAGCACCATTCGTAACGGCGCGACGGCATCAGTGCGCATCGTCACGAATCAGGTTCACGATGTCGTGACGGTGCCCACTTCAGCCGTGCACCTTGACGGCACGCGTCACACCGTCACTGTCGTCAACGGTGACACAACGAACGTCGTGACCGTCCAGACGGGAGCGGTCGGGCCGTGGCGGACGGAGATCACGAGTGGTGTCGATGTCGATGACGTCGTGGTGCTCGCGGACCTCGACGAACCGCTTCCCTCGAGTGCGACCGACTCGTCGAACGGCTCCACGGGCGCCGTCGGCGGCGGCCGGCTCACCGGTGGGTTCGGAGGCCCGCCGAGCGGCGGGGGTCTGAGACGCTAGACCCTCTCGGCGTCGGAGGCGTGTGGCGCGGCTCTTACCAATCGGTCAGGGCGCGACTCACGATGCGAAATCAATCGCCTGAAGGTCTCAGGTGGGGCGTTCCTATAGAAGTCAAGGTCCCCGAATCCATCGTCTCCGAACGGCACTTAGGAGCGGGGCGGGGCGACGCGATGGTTTTCCGGCGCCGACACGCGTCGCGTTCACAAGTGTGGGTGGCACACGAGGTGATGTCCGAAGTCCGCGAAGATGCGGCCGATGGGATGGGAGACACTCGAGCAGTGGGGTGACGACGTCGCTCGCATCGAACCGCTCACTGGCGGAGTTGGCGTCAACGAGGTCTGGAGCGTGCGCGTCAACGGGCGGCTCGCGGTCGGTCGCCTTGGCCGGCGCAGCGACGCTGATCTGGCGTGGGAGACCGAGCTCCTCCAACACCTCGACCGCGAAGGTCTGACCGTGCCGGTGCCGATCCCGACAAAGGCCGGCCGGCACTTCGCCGACGGTTTGGTGGTGATGACCTATGTGGAGGGCGGACCGCCCGAGACGGAAGCCGACTGGCGTCGCGTGGCCGACACGCTCCGCCACTTGCATCGGTTGACGCAGGGCTGGCCTCAGCGCCCGGGTTGGCGGTCGTCGACCGACCTCCTGCACGCGGAGACCGGGACGAAGGTCGACCTCGGCGCGATGCCGGCCGAGGGCGTTGCTCGATGTCGAGCCGCGTGGGCGCGGCTCACCGGACGACAGCGGTGCGTCGTCCACGGCGACCCGAACCCGGGCAACATCCGCATGACCGCGGATCGAGTCGCGATGATCGACTGGGACGAGTCGCACGTCGACGTCCCCGACCTCGACCTGGTGCTGCCCCACAACGCCGCCGGTCTCGACGACGACGCGCTCGACATCGCCGCTCAAGCGTGGGCCGCATGGGAAGCCGCCGTCTGCTGGGACGACGAGCACGCGGTCAAGCGGCTCGCCGAAGTTCGCGCGGTCTGAGCAGCAGTTGTCGTGATCAGGCGCGCACGCGGTCGTGGAGATGAACGGTTGACAGATCCCAAATAGTGTTGGAGTATCCAAACACTGTTGGAATAGGAGGCCGTCATGCTCACCGCCACCATCCACGACGTCGACCTCACTGGCGACGTCATCAAACTCGTCGCCGACCGAGCCTCGGCATCGGACCGAGTCGGGACACCTCGATCCCGAGGTCGTCGACGGCCTGCGGTCGACCGGGATCAACCGGCTCATGCTGCCCGCCGAACTCGGCGGCTTCGCGGCGCCGGTTCGCCGCGCCGTCGAGGTCGTCGAGCAGATCGGAGCGGCCGACGGCAGCACCGCGTGGGCCGCCGCCATCGGGTTCGGCACGAATTTCTTCGGCGGCTACCTGGACCGAGAAGCCGCGTCCGAGGTGTTCGCCGACCCCGACCGATCCAACGCCGGGATGTTCGCCCCAGTGGCCACCGTGAGCCCCGCCGGCGACGGCACCTACCGCCTCACCGGACGGTGGCCGTAC
This sequence comes from uncultured Iamiaceae bacterium, assembly GCA_963778895.1. Classification (GTDB taxonomy): domain Bacteria; phylum Actinomycetota; class Acidimicrobiia; order Acidimicrobiales; family Acidimicrobilacustridaceae; genus CAVZVZ01. The sequence goes on along the minus strand of CAVZVZ010000005.1, from coordinate 2,043,599 downwards.
ACGAGCAACTGCGAGCAGGCTGCTTGGTTCGGTCTCGCTGCCACCTTTCCCGGCGAGCCCGCGCCCCGGCTCGTCTTCGCCCCGCGAGACGCGGTGACGATCCATCCCACCTGGAACGTCGTCGGCCTGCGGGCCACGGCCAGCAACGACACGTCGCTGACCGACTTCGTCGTCGATCGGCGCTACACGTGCGCGTTCGTCGACCGGCCCTGGGCCGAGGGGCCCCTGTGGCGCCTGCCGGTCTTCGTCGCGCTGGCGCCGCCGCTGGCTGCGGTCGCGCTCGGCATCGCTCGCGGCGCGCTCGAAGAGATCAACCGGCAGGCGTTGGCCGGACGAGCGCAGATGCGGGGGGTCCTGCTCGACGACGCTGTCGGCATGAGCGAGCTCGCCACGGCGGAAGTGGTGCTTCGGGGAACGAGGGCGGGCCTCCTCGACCTCGTCGACGAGTGCTGGTCGCGCGCGGAGGCCGGCGAACCCATCGACCGATCGCTGCAGGCCCGCACGTTCCTCGCAGCCCAGGTCTGTGTCGACGTTGCGGTCGACGTCGCGGCGACCTGCCATCGCCTCGGCGGCAGTGCGGCGGCGTTCCGGACGAGCCCGCTCCTACGTGCGGTGCGCGACCTCACGACGGCCCGACAACACGCGATGTTCAACCGTGGCGTTCGGTCGCGACTCGGCCGCATCATCTCGGGCACCGACGAAGCGGTTCCGCCCTTCGTCTTCTGAGACCGAGGCGGCCGGGTCCGGTCGTCCCACCTCCTCCGGCCGCGCCGTAGTCTGCGATCCCGAAAGGAGATCCAATCGCCGGCGAACCTGCCAGTCCCGCCCGGGCCCGACGGCGCCAGGCGCTCGTGGACGAGATCCTCGACGCCGCCGACGCGCTCGTGCACGAACAGGGCCTCGTCGGCTTCTCGATGCGCGATCTCGGCCAGCGGGTGGGGATGCACTCGTCGTCGCTGTACCAGTACTTCCCGTCCAAGCTCGACATCTACGACGCTCTGTTCGCTCGAGGCCACCACCAGCTGCACGACTGGATGAGCCACGTGGATCGGACCGGTGATCCCGAGCAGGTGTTCCGGGCGGGCTCGGCACGGTTCACCGAGTTCTGCTTGACCGATCCGGTGCGGTACCAGCTGTTGTTCCAGCGCACCATTCCCGGCTTCGTCCCATCGGTGGCGTCGATGGCGCTCGCCCGCGCGTCGTTCGAAGAAATGGCGGGCGCCCTCGCTCGGCTCGGCATCGACCAGGCCACCGACGTCGACCTGTGGTCCGCCGTGCAGATGGGCCTCACCGACCTCCAACTCGCCAACGAGCCCGGCGGGGATCGCTGGACCGCACAGCTCGACCGCGCCATCGACATGTATCTCCGGCACGTGCGGCCCCGCTCTTCCCGCCACCGCCCGAGCTGACAACCGACCGGTGACCTGCCGAGCCTCACGGTGCAGAATCAGGCGCCTTGAAGTTCTCGGGCGGGTTCGAGAGAGGAAGCAGCCTCTCCGCTCGATGCGCCGATAGGGTCCCGCGCCGATGGACGATGGTGATGCGATGGGCCTGGCCCTCGACGAGGCGGCGGCCGCGCAAGCCCACGGCGACGTGCCCGTCGGCGCGGTGGTGATCGTCGACGGTCAGGTCGTCGCCCGGCGCCACAACGAGCGCGAGTCGACCGACGACCCGACCGCCCACGCCGAACTGCTCGCCCTACGGGATGCCGCGAAGGCGCTCGGCCGCTGGCGGCTCGACGACGCCACCGTCGTCGTGACCCTCGAGCCCTGCGCGATGTGTGCCGGCGCCATGGTCAACGCGCGGATCGCGCGGGTGGTCTTCGGTGCCGATGATCCGAAATGGGGATCGTGCGGCTCGCTCTACAACCTCGGCGCCGATCCTCGCCTCAACCACGAATTCGAGGTCGTGGCCGGCGTACGCGCCGAAGAGTGCGCGGGCCTGCTCACCGCTTTCTTCGCCGACCGCCGCTGACGAGGGCGCACCACCTGAACCTGTGCGCAAAGTGGGGGTCATAGCCCCCGTTCTGCGTACAGGTTCGGTCAGGGGCTCGGCTATCGTCGCCTCTCGGAGGGTTGCCAGAGCGGACGAATGGGGCGGCCTCGAAAGCCGTTGTGGCCCTCGGGTCACCGTGGGTTCGAATCCCACACCCTCCGCCACCCAGATCCCGACGTCGGGGATGTGATGACCGCTCGAGTGCTCGCCGGCTTCTGCAGCCTCATCGGCTTCGCGGCCGTGGTCGGTTACCTGGCGATCATCCAGAATCAGGACGGCGGGATCGCCGCCATCTTCTTGGATGTGGGCCGGCGTGATGACGTTGCCGGCCGCGTGCGCGCTCCTCGGGACGGTCGGATCAGATGCTCGTACGCGTCGACTCGCGCTGGTCTTCGCGGGCGTGGTCTACGGCCTGCTCGGTCTGCTCACGATCCTCAGCATCGGCATCGTGTTCTTGGCCGCCGGCCTGTCGGCGTTGCTCTCGTCCACACTCATTCGCTCCGGGCCCGCAGTCGAACCGGTGCCGTGAATGGCCGCGTGGACCTGTCCGGAGTGCAACCGGCGGTTCGCGCGCAGGGGCCAATCCCACGAGTGCGCGCCCGCCATGTCACTCGACGAGTACTTCTCCACGGGCCCCGACCGTGAACGCCCGATCTTCGAAGCTGTCATGGCCCATCTCGACACTGTTGGACCGGTGCACGTCGAGCCGGTGTCGGTCGGCATCTTCCTGAAGCGAGCCCAGACCTTCGCCGAGTTGCGACCGATGCGCGACTGGGAGGCGTTGTCGTTCAGCCTGCCGCGGACGGTTCGGCATCCACTGATCAAGCGCAAGGTGATGGAGTACAACGGCCGCTACTTCCACATCGTGAACCTGCCTACGGCCGACGACCTCGACGACGACATCCGCGACTGGCTCACCGAGGCCTACTTCGCCTCACCCGAGTAGATCTGCAACCGACTGACGGTTCCACACGGCTCGTGACTTGATCGTTCGACCCGCCCTCGTTCGCGATCATCGCTCGTCGTGGAGGGCCGCTTCTGGCCGCGGGTACCGGCTTAGCTGCGGCGCCAACAAGTCCGCGTCGCCGTCCCAGTCAAGGGCTCGGATCTGCTCGAGCGAACGCCGCCCCGACAGGCTGCGGAGCAGCTCGAACGCATCACCCTTCACGGACGCCAAGACAGGCGGCTCGCCCGCAACATGACGTTCCCCACCGACCAACAGCTCGATCGCGCTTGACCCCGTTTCTCGAAGCGTCTCGTCGAGGGACTCCAGATAGAAGTCGAGCGCGACCAGGACCGTCTCCGGGTCACGTGCCGCATCCAAGCCGAGGGTCATGCGTACGTCCTGCAGGTGTGCGTGCAGATCAGCTACGTAGTGTGAACCGATCCCGTATCCAAACAACCTCAGGCCATCTTCGAACTTCGTCGCCTCACGATCCCACTCCTCGACTATTTCCTCGATCGAGTCCTCACGGCGAGTCTCGACCTGATGGGCAGTCCACGCTTCGGGGTCACCCGTGCCGAAGTCCAGCGCGTTCAGATCCGCGGTGATGCCGACCACGTGCGCCAAGGCGTCTCGAACCGACCACGCCGGCGTGGCCGGGACCGATCGTGCAAGTTGCTCGCTCGACGCAGCCCTCATCGTGGCGATCAGCCGTTGGCGATTGAGCTCGTACAGCTCCCCGGTGTCGACCGTTGTCGCCCGAGATGCGCTCGAGGGCAGCACCATCTCGACCTTTCTAGCGCACGCATCCGGACCTCCGCCCCTACCCTTCTTAGCCATGCACATGGGGCCGCACATGGCCATGGGGGCCGACCCATCGAACATCAAGGGCGCGACGGTTTCGGAAGGCGTCGTGCGGCGTGTCGCGCGCCTGGCCAAGCCCTACCGCTGGATGCTCATCGGTTTCGTGGCCGTGATCATCGTCGAGGCCCTGATCGCGCTGCTGCCGCCGCTGCTGTTCCGGTCGATCATCGACACCGCGATCCCCACCGGGAACCGCTCGATGCTGAACCGGCTGGCGGCACTCGTGGTCGCTGCGGCGTTCATCGACGCCACCATGGGCTACGCCGAACGTTGGTTCTCGTCGAAGATCGGCGAGGGCGTCATCTTCGACCTTCGCGTGAAGCTGTTCGACCACGTGCAGCGCATGCCCATCGCGTTCTTCACTCGCACCCAGACCGGCGCACTTGATCAGCCGCATGAACAACGACGTGATCGGCGCGCAGCGGGCGCTCACCACCACGCTCGGGTCGGTCGTATCGAACGTGATCGTGCTCGTCACCACCTTGACCGCAATGCTGTTCCTCGACTGGCAGCTCACGCTGCTCGCACTCGTTCTCTTACCGATCTTCATCATCCCCGCCAAGCGCGTGGGTCGACGACTGCAGAAGATCACCCGCGAGGGCATGGACTTGAACTCGGCAATGAACACGCAAATGACCGAGCGCTTCAACGTGTCCGGCGCTCTCCTGGTGAAGCTCTTCGGCTCGGGCACCCGCGAGATCGACGAGTTCGGTTCCCGCGCCGGTCGGGTCCGCGACATCGGCGTGCGCAGTGCGATGTACGGCCGCACGTTCTTCGTCGCCCTCGGGCTCGTCGCCGCCGTCGGCACCGCCGCCATCTATTGGGTCGGTGGACAGCTCGTCATCAGCGGCACGCTCAGCATCGGCACGTTGGTGGCCATGGCGGCCTACGTCACCCGTATCTACACGCCTCTCACGAGCCTCACGAACGCTCGCGTCGACATCATGACGGCCTTCGTCTCGTTCGACCGCGTGTTCGAGGTACTCGACACTCCCAACCCGATCACCGACCGCCCGGGCGCCATCGACCTGGTCGAGCCGAGCGGCAAGATCGTCTTCGACGAGCTGTGGTTCCGCTATCCCGCGGCCAGCGAGGTGTCGCTGCCGTCGCTCGAGGCCGACACAACTGCGGCGTTGAGCACCGAGGCCGGCCCCTTCGTCCTGCGGGGCATCGACGCCGAGATCGAGCCCGGTCAACTGGTCGCGCTGGTCGGTCCCTCCGGCGCCGGCAAGACCACGCTCACCGGTTTGGTACCTCGTCTCTACGACGCGACCGAAGGTGCGGTCCGCATCGACGGACACGACGTGCGTGACCTCACCCAGGACAGCCTGCACCACGCGATCGGCGTGGTGAGCCAGGATCCGCACCTCTTCCACGACACGGTGCTCGACAATCTTCGCTACGCGCGGCCCGAGGCAACCGACGAGGAAGTGATCGACGCATGCCGCGCCGCGCAGATCCATGAGGTCATCGCGGCGCTACCCGAGGGCTACAACACGGTGGTCGGCGAGCGCGGGTACCGACTGTCCGGCGGCGAGAAGCAACGCCTCGCCATCGCCCGCATGTTGCTCAAGAACCCGTCGATGGTGATCCTCGACGAGGCCACCAGCCACCTCGACTCCGAGAACGAGGCGCTCGTGCAGGAGGCGCTCGTCACTGCGCTCGAGAACCGCACCTCGATCGTGATCGCGCACCGCTTGTCAACGATCACCAGCGCGGATCTGATCCTGGTGCTCGACGACGGCCAGATCGTCGAGCGCGGTACTCACCAAGAGCTGCTCGCCCATGGCGGGCTGTACGCCGAGCTCTACCGCATCCTGGTCCGTGCCGAAGCCAAGCCGTCGCCCGCCGCTGCGGATCTGGTTTAGGTTCGGGCTCATGAATCGGGGGACCTTCCACACGCGCGGCACTCGTCGCGCCTTCATCGCCATCTCCGTTGCGCTGGCGCTCGTCGTCACGGCCTGCGGGAGCTCGGACAACAACAGTTCGGGATCGACCGCGGCGCCGACCACCGTCGACCCCGCCGCGGCTACCGCCTACGTCGATACCGGTCCGTACTCGGTGGGAACGACCACTCTCGACCTGAACGGTCGCAAGATCGAGGTCTGGTACCCCGCCGACGACGTCCCGGCCGGCGCCCAGCAGGTGGTGTTCGAGATCCGGGATCTGTTGCCGGAGAACCTGAAGGCCCTCGTACCCGACGATCTGAACCCGAAGTACCCCACCGACGCGTACCGCGACATACCCGCCAGCTCCAAGGGGGCCTTCCCGCTCGTTCTGTTCGCGCACGGCTTTGCCGGCTATCCGACGGAGTACCAATTCCTACTGACGCATCTGGCCAGCTGGGGCATGGTCGTCGCCGGCCCTGACTTCAACGAACGCGGGTTGCTCGCAGCCCTCACCGGTGGTGGCAAGACCACGGACGAAACTGCGGTGATGCTGGCGACCCGCGATCTTCTCGGGGCGGAGAGCGCCAAGCCCGATGGGCTGCTCAGTGGCAAGGTCGACACCAGTCAGACCGCGACGATGGGTCACTCTGCCGGCGTTGGCTCTGCCGTCGGGGCCGCGGCCGAGGATCCGTCGATCAAGACCTTCATCGCCATGTCGGGAGGCCGCGCTCCGGGCGCGGCCACGGACACCACCGGGACGACCTTCGCGGACCTGCCCGTACCGCCCCAACCAGGCATGGTGATGGTCGGCGGCAAGGACCAGGTCGCACAGGCCGACCGCGTGCGCAGCTTCTTTGACGTGTTGAATCCGCCCAAACGACTCGTCGTCGTGGACGACGGGGGTCACAACACGTTCGACGACCTGTGCCTATTCGGAAAGGAACAGGGCGGCTTGATCGAGATCGCCACGAAGGTCGGGATCGCCCCAACCGAGCAGATCACCCGACTCTTCAACGACGGTTGTACAGCCGACTACATACCTGTGGAACAGGCGTGGCCCGCGATCCGGCATTTCGCCACGGCGCAACTGCGTTACTACCTGGGCCTCGACCCGGAACCGGTCGGCTTGGGCGATGGCAACGGCGCGGTGTTCGCACCGACCGCGATCACCTACGTGAACGTGGCGGACTGAGCAGCCCGACAACTCAGAGGCGGTCGCGCAACCAGGCGATGTCGTCCTTGCGCCCGTCTTCGCCGGTCTCACAGATGACGGGGGCGTTGGCGGCGCGCACGATCGTGACGAGGGCTTCGGGATCGATCTTGCCGTGACCGAGATGTTCGTGACGGTCGCGACCCGAGCCGTGCCCGTCCTTCGAATCGTTGCAGTGCACGAGCTGGATCTCACCGGTGATGGCCGAGGATGCGGTCGACGGCGTCGACCAGGTCCTCACCCGCCGCGTGCGCGTGACACGTGTCCAGACAGAAGCCGATTCCGAACTCACCGATGTGGTCCCACAAGCCGCGCGATGGTGTCGAAGTGGCGGGCCATCGCATGGTCACCGCCCGCGGTGTTCTCGAGATAGACGGGGACGTCGGTCTCGAGCTGTTCCATCGCCTTGCGCCACCGCACGAAGCCTTCGGCTTCGGTCGTCGTCCTTGGTGACGTGCCCCCCGTGCACGATCACCGCCGCGGCGTCGATCTCGGCCGCCGGCGTCACACGTCTGCTGCAGGATCTTGCGCGACGGGATGCGGATCCGGTTGTTCGGCGAAGCCACGTTGACGATGTAGGGCGCATGCACGTAGATCGGAACGGGCGACTTCTTCAGTTCGGCGGCGTCGTCGCGCGGCGGCGGCTTCTTCCAACCCTGCGGGTCACCCAAGAAGATCTGCACGCAGTCCGCATTCTCGGCCGTTGCCGTGCCGATGGGATCGTCGGGTTCGACATGGCCTCCGATGCGCATGGTGGGGAAGCTAGCGGGGTTTGATCCCTGCGAGAAGCGCCAGCTCACGCCACTTCCAGAAGCAGTCCACCTGTTGGAATCCGGCGTCCCGAAGCCATTGGAGCTGCGCCTCGACCGGCGCCAGCTTGTTCGATGGGTCGTCGTGCTCGGGCGCACGAATCGATCGCGTCGCAGGAACTCCACGTGGAGCTCCTCGGTCGGCGACGCCACGTGCTCCAGGTTGGCGAACAACCCACCCGGTTCGAGCCGCTCGAAGATCTCGCGGTAGAGCGCAGCCTTGCGGGGGTCCTCCACATGGTGGATGGCGAAGCTCGACACCACGAGATCGAATCGGCCCAGATCGGGCAGCGGCTCGTCCAGATCGTGTTCGACGATCGGCGATGTCGTCGTCGGTGGCGAACCGCTCGCGTGCTCGCTCGAGCATCGGGGGTGAGAAGTCGAGGCCGATCCCCGGCACACCGGGACGGGCCGTGCGCACGAGCGCGAGCAAGCGGCCGTCGCCCGTGCCGATGTCGAGCACCCGCGTCGGCGCCTCGGGGAGCAAGCCGAGCAGCATCTCCTCACCTTCGGTGCGATGCGGGATGGTGCCGGCCTTGCGCAGATAGGCCAGCGCATGGTCGACGTCGGGCCATCGGTTGACGCTCATGCGTGGAGTCTGGGCGCGGGGCGCGGGTCGCGCCAGGCAGTTTGTGTCCGTCAGGCCGGGCGGCCGAGCGTCGACTCAGCCGACGCCGGCTCCGCGACCAGGTCGTAGCCCGCGGCTCGCAGGTGCGTCGGGATCGGCGCGTCGAGCAGGTCTTCGCAGCGCGGCGCCGGGCCCTGCCGCGTCTGATCGTCGACCTCGCGCCCGATCTGGATCACGTCATCGAGCAACGCTCGTGAACGCGCGTCGAGCAGCGCCAGATCATCGGACACCAAGGCCATGCCACCGGACACCCCGACGGCGTCGCGCCCACGTCTCCACCGCCGCCGGCGTCATGGCCGTCTCGTCGGTGCGCAACATGATGCAGTCGGGATCGTTCAACCACAGTCGCCGATGCATGAAGCTTCGCGACAAGGTGTCGATCCACGCGTGCAAGGTCGAGGGCTCGATTCGCGTGTAGCCCGGAATCGACAGCGCCGTTGTCGGGCCGTTCCCACGACGGTGCGACATCGGGGCCGATCCGATTGCCGTCGACCACGCCCAGCACGTGGCTCAGCGGCGCGCCGCAGCCGAGCAAGAAGGCCTCGTCTCCCGCGCCGCGTCGAATGGCGTCGTAGCCCGGCGCGCACCCGTTCGGCCGGCGTGCGCGACGCATCCGACCACACCCCGTCGAAGCTCGGTGCGAACGTGAAGTCGAGCTTCAGATAGGTGAAGCCCAACGCGACCAGCGAACGGGCTACGTGCTCCAGATGGGCGATGACCTCCGGCTGGGTCGTGTCGAGTGCGTACATCACGCCGTCCATGCCCCCGCCCCAACTGGGGTTGAACATGCCCCACAACGGCTTGCCGTTCGGCATCCGCGCCAGCCACTCGGGATGCTCGGTCGCCACCTGCGAATCCGGCGCTGCGATGAACGGCGCCAACCAGATACCCGGCTGGCGACCGGCACCCTCGATCAGCTCGGCCAAGCGACGACAAGCTCCGACGGGAACTTCTCGTTGGTCACGAGCCAGTCACCGATGGCCGCCTGGTAGCCGTCGTCGATCTGGAACACCTCGAACGGCCACTCGTCGGCGCGCTCCAGGTTGCTCCGGATGTGTTCCTCCGTCACGTCGTGGAAGTAGTGGTACCAGGAGCACCATCCGACTTGGTATGGCGCGTGCACGCGGGCGTTGTTGCGCGTTCCCACCTGCCTCGCCCACTGGTCGAGCATCGCCGGTGCGTCGCCCCCGTGTTCCAACGAGAAGGGATGGAGCGTGCGAAGTGCACCAGAAGCGAGCGAAGCGTCGCCGAGGAACGCCTCGGCGGTGAGCTCGGCATGACCGTGGTCGTTCGTCCGAAGTCGCCAGGTGCCGTCGTGTTCGACACCGGCCGCAAAGCCGGCCACGACGCGGTTCTCCCCGTCGTCGGCGAGAACCGTCAGCCATTCGGAGCGCAGCTCGTCGCCGGTCGACACTTCTCTGATCGGCGTGGTGCACGCCCTGCATCATCTCGATCGAGCCGGGAGTGGTCGACGGATCGCGCTCGCGCCCGAGCTCGGCCACCGCCGTGCGGGACCACGATTGATAGCCCTGGCGCAACATCCGCAACGGCCCGGTGCTGTCGACGTGGTGCACGACACGAACCGAGCGGATGGCAACCGGCGTGTCACCGCGATTGGCAACCGACCAGCCGATCGCGTCGTCTCGGCCGCCCTCGTGATCGAGGCGTACGGCCAGCGGACCGAGCGCGATCTCCTCTCCGAGCTCAGCCGGCGCGGTGAACACCTCGTCACCGATGTGGGCCTCGACGTGATCCGGGATCAGCTGCACGAACCGCGGAGCCTAGAAGAAGACGACGTCCGAGTGACCCCGGTCTGGCCGCTCAGCTCTGGGACGCCAACAGCTGGATCGCATCGTCGACGGGGACGGGCCGACTGAAGAGGAACCCCTGCGCCAGGTCGCAGTCGAGCTCACGCAACGCCTCCATCTGGAAGAGCGTCTCGACTCCTTCGGCGACCACGGTGAAGCCCAGTGACTTGGCGAGCGCTATGGCCGCCGACACGATGGCCGCCTCCTCCGAGCCCGGCCGTTCGACGCCGCCGACGAAGGAACGATCGATCTTGAGGTAGTCCGCCATGGAGAAGTGCCGCACGTAGTCGAGCGTCGCGTAGCCGGTACCGAAATCGTCGATGGCGATGCGAACGCCCAACGACTTCAGCCCCAGCAGCGCCGCCTTCAGCCCGTCCATGTCGTGCACGAGCGCGCTCTCCGTCACCTCGAAGCACAACCGCTCGGGCTCGAGCCCGCTGTGCGCGAGCGCGCGGGCGACGCCGTCGAGCAGGTTCGGCGCCGACAGCTGGTGCGGGGAAAGGTTGACCGCGACTTGCACGCGGTCGCCGCTCGGCAACTCCGGCCACTTTGCGGCCTGCGCACACGCCTCGTCGAGCACCCACCAACCGAGGGGCACGATCAAGCCCGTCTCCTCGGCCAGCGCGATGAACGAACCCGGCAGCACCATCCCGTGACCGGGCCGGTTCCAACGCAGGAGCGCCTCGACGTGTGTCATCAGACCGTCGGAGAGCTGTACGACCGGTTGGAAATGGAGCTCGAACTCGCCGCGTTCGACGGCCGCGTGCAACGCCTGCTCGAGTGCGAGCTGCTCCACGGCGTGATGGTCGACGAGCTCCTGGAACACCACATGCTGATTGCGGCCCTGGGCCTTGGCCCGATACATCGCAACGTCGGCGTCGCGGATGAGCGCCTCGGGCAGGGTCGCCGCATCCATCCCGAGAGCGATGCCGATGCTCGCCGAGAGGTGGACCTCGCCATCGCCGAGCACGAACGGCTCGTCCAGCGCCGACAAGAAACGCGCCGCGATGCCCGCCGCCGTCGCCTCGTCGGGAACCCGCGGGCAGACGAGCATGAACTCGTCGCCACCGAACCGCCCCAGCGTGTCGCCGGCACGAAGCGTGCTGGCAAAGCGTTCCGCGACGTGCCGCAAGAGCTGATCACCGTGTGCGTGCCCGACGCTGTCGTTCACGACCTTGAACCGGTCCAGGTCCAAGAGCAGCACTGCGATGCCAGAGCCCATCCGAGTAGAGCGTTGCAGACCCTCGTCGATGCGCTCGAGCAACAGCACCCGATTGGCCAGGCCGGTGAGCGGATCGTGGCGCGCGTGGTACTCGATCGTCGCTTCGAACCGATGCCGCTCGATCGCGATGGCCGCGATGTCGACGGCGCGTTGCAGCAGCGCGCTCTCGAAGGGATCGGCCGTGGACCCTTCGCGGTGGAAGATGGACAACGCACCCAACAGGTCGCCGCCGGCACGCACCCGGATCGGCGCTGATCGGCACGACGCGATGCCGTGAGCTCGGAAGAGCGTGCGCACATCGCCGAGTTCGTCGATCTTCGTCATGTCGTACTCGACGAAGCCCTCCGTCGACTCGCGCAGCGCTCGCGACGGTCCGGCTGTCGCTGGCGCGTCGTCGAGCAGCTTCACGATCGGTCGGGGCACGGTCAAGGTGGAACGCGTACGGATGACCCCGTCGACATCGAGGGTGCCGACCAGCGCGCACACGCCGTCGAGCGTGCGGTCGATCATCTGCACGACCCGTTGCAACGACACCTCGAGTGGTGCGCCTCGGGCGATCGCCTCGAGCAAACCGGCTTGTTCCTCGAGCAGGTCCTCGGCCGCCGCCCGCTCGGTCACGTCCGACAACGTGATGATCATGCCCTTGATGTCGGGATGATCGAACTGTGGCGAACCCGTTACGTGCATCACGCGCCAACTCCCGTCGGCGTGTCGGATGCGATAGCGAGACGGCTCGCCCGGATCGCCGTGCTCGGCGACGTCGATCCAGTCGTTCGCCGCCTCCTCGAGGTCATCGGTGTGCACCAGAGACCAGGCGGACAGTCCGATCAGATCGTGGGGTGCGTACCCGAGCCGATCCACGACCGACGGGCTCACCCATCTGATGACGGACTCGGCGTCCACCACCGTGAGCACGTCCGTGAGATGGTCGACGAGCGTGCGCGACCACTCCTCGCTCCGCTGCAGCGCTTCGGCGACCTCGACCTCGTCGCTGCGGTCGCGATAGCTGGCCACGAACCAGGGCGTCGACTCCGGCCGCGGCAACGAGTAGTACGACGCCTCGACCGGCACGAGCGATCCGTTCCCGCGCCGGATGCAGACGTGGTCGACCACCGTCTCACCGGCCCGAAGCCGCTCGATCACGTTCCCGACCCGCTCGGGTTCGGGATGCGTGCTCAGCAACTCGTCGATCGACAGCGCGAGCACCTCGTCACGATCGACGCCGAGCAATCCGGCAAATGCATCGTTGACCCAGGCGATCTCGGCCTGCCCGTCGATCAACTCGCACACGAGCACCGCGTTCGACGCGCGCGTGGCCAACGCCTCGAGCAGGCTCGGATCGGCACGGTCGTCTCCGCGTTTCGTGCTGATGGTCTGAGCTCCCTGGTCATCGGCGCGGCAGTCGAGTCGCCCGTTTCCAGATCGACCGCAACCCGAGGCGATTGAGCGATCGAAGGCCAAAGATGGCGTCCAGCCAGCGAGAATCTCCACGGTGTCGGACAGGTCTGACATCGCTCCCGGGTACCGTCGTAGCCCGATGGACGCCGGCACCCTCACCGTCGGGCAACTGGCGACAGGCATCGACGCCGCGCTGTCCAGTTGGTTCGCCGGCGAGCTGTGGGTGCAGGGCGAGATCGACTCGCTGCGCCGTTCCAACAACGGGCACGTCTACTTCCAGTTGCTCGAGCGTGGCGACGAGCACAGCCGTGCCGTGGCGTCGATCAACGTCGCGCTCCTCGACTCCGCTCGCCGCTACGTCAACAGCCAGCTCGACGGCGGCCGGTGGCGTGCGCATGACCGACGGGATGCAGGTGCGCATCCGGGGGCGGGTCGAGTACTACGCACCACAAGGTCGCGTGCAGCTACGGATGTCGGGCATCGACCCGTCCTTCACGCTTGCGCTCCTGCTCACCGAGCGCGACCGGGTGCTGTCGCTTCTCGCCGCGGACGGCCTCGTCGACCGCAACCGGTCCGTGCCGTTGGCACCGGTGCCGCTGCGCATCGGGCTCGCCACCAGCGACGGCAGCGCCGCCATGGCCGACTTCGTCGACGAGCTCCGCGCCAGCGGGTTCTCGTGGCAGGTCACCACCGTGCACGTACCCGTGCAGGGCCGCGCCGCCGACCGTCTGGTTGCCCGGGCCATCGAGCTGCTGGGCGCAACGGGGGTCGATGCCATCGCGTTGATCCGCGGTGGCGGCTCACGGCTCGACCTCTCCACCTTCGACAGTGAGCTGATCGGCCGCGCCATCGCGCGTTCGCTCGGTGCCGGTCTTCACCGGCATCGGCCATGAGATCGACCTGAGCGTCGCCGACGTCGTGGCCCACACCAGCATGAAGACGCCGACTGCGTGCGCCGCGGCTTTGGTCGAGCGAGTTCGCACCGGCCACGAGCGAGCCGAGCGAACGTGGTCATCCATCCGCGAGCTCGCACCCACGCTGACCCGCGAGCGAGACGTCGCCCTACGAACCACTGCCGCGCGGGTCGCGCGGCTGACGGAAGCCGGCTTCCAACTGGCATCGCACCGCGTGGACTCCGCCTGGGGCCGGGCGGTCGACCAGTCCGAACGCCGGCTGGCCGACGCCGAGGAGGCGATGGACGGGGTGGCCGACCAACTGGCCCGGCGACCGCGACACGCGCTCGACCGTGCCGAACACTCCGCTGCGCTGGCCGCCGCGCTCGTGCAAGGGGTCGACCCCGCTCGGCTGATGGAACGCGGCTGGTCGATCACACGGACCGCCACCGGTAGCGTCGTGCGAAACGCGTCCGACGTCTCACCGGGCGATCGGCTGCAGACGGTTCTGGCGAGAGGCACCGTCGAGAGTGAAGTGACCACCACCACCCCGGCGGGCGAGTCCCAGCTGGTCAGAGAGGACCGCGACGCACATGACAGCTGAGCCGACACCGGCGAGCGAGCTCTCCTACAACCAGGCCGCGGACGAGCTGGAGGACATTCTCACCGAGCTCGACAGCGAGACGATCGACATCGACGAGCTGTCGGCACGTGTGCGCCGCGCGGCCGAGCTCATCCGCGTGTGCCGCGAACGCATCGCCGGCGCCCGACTCGAGATCGAGCGCGTGGTGGCCGAACTCGACGAGGCCGACGCCGAGTTCGAGGCCGGCGGACGGACGACGACGATGACGACCCGGACGACGACGCCCCGTGACCATCAACGCTGGTCTGCAGGTTCCACCGGCTGTAGCGGTGGTGGCCGAACCGGTGCGGGCGCGTCTCGAGCGGGCCCTCGACGAGCACGCACGGCTGTGGACCGAGATCGATCCGGCGTTGGACGCACCACTCGCAGGCCATCCGGCAGTTGGTCCTGTCCGGAGGTAAGCGGTTGCGCCCCGCGTTCTGCCATTGGGGGTTCCGGGCGGCGGGCGGCTCCAGCGACGATCCGTTGGTGATCGACGCCGGGGCCGCCTTCGAGTTGCTGCACGCGTTCGCGCTGATCCACGACGACGTGATGGATGGCTCGGCGTTGCGACGGGGCGCCACCACCGTGCACGTGGCGTTCGCCGCGCTTCACGAGCAACAGGCGTGGAACGGCGAAGCACGTCGCTTCGGGGACGGCGTCGCGATCCTCGCCGGTGACCTGGCCGCCGTTCTCGCCGACGAGCTACTCGCCGACGCGCCCGCCGATGCCTTGACCGTGTGGAACCTCCTGCGCCTCGAAGTGAACATCGGCCAGTACCTCGACGTGCTCGGAGCCGCGGAGGGCACGGATGATCTCGAGCGTGCTCGCCAGATCGCGCGATACAAGTCCGGCAAGTACACGGTTGAACGTCCGCTCCACCTCGGCGCGGCGTTGGCCGGTGGACTCGACGAGCTCGGCCCCGCGCTGTCGGCCTACGGCGAGCCTCTGGGCGAGGCCTTTCAACTTCGCGACGACCTCCTCGGCGTCTTCGGTGATCCGTCGATCACGGGCAAGCCGGTCGGCGACGACCTGCGCGAAGGTAAGCCGACTCCCCTTCTCGTCATCGCCCGCCAACGCGCCCGAGGACTCGGACGCCGAGCTCCTGGACCGGGTTGGGACCTCGATCAGCGACAAGGATGTCGATGCACTTCGTGAGCTCTTCGAGCGCACGGGGGCCCGTCAGGCCGTTGAGCAGGACATCGACGAGTTGACCGCAGAGGCCCTGGCCGGGCTGGACGACTCTCCGATCCCGTCCGAGGTGCGGGCCCCCCTCGTCGAGCTGGCCGAATACGTCGGGAGCCGCAACCTCTGACATCCGCCGCCGAGCTGCCGAATTATTTACCATTGAGCCAGCACCAGAACGGCGGAGCACAGAGCGAATGACCACGATCGACGACCGGCTCTCGGTCGTCTCCCGCATGCCGGGGGACGTCGTATGCCTGCTCGCACCAGACGGCGAGGTGCGCTACGTGTCCGCGTCGGTCGAGCGGACGCTCGGCTTCAGTCGTGAAGCGTTCGCCGCGCTCAACCTGGCCGAGCAGATCCATCCGGACGACTTGGAACGCTCGGTCGAGCAATGGCGGCTCGTGCGCGACCACCCCGCCGAGCAAACGCGCTGGGAGACGCGCATGCGCCACGGTCATTCCGGGTGGCGTTGGATGGAGGTCATCGCCGCGAACAAGCTCGACGATCCGGCGATCGGTGCGCTCTATCTGAACTTCCGTGACGTCACCGAGCGCAAGCAAGCCGAGGAGGCGTTGCGCGCGAGTGAGGAGCGCTTCCGCAGCGCTCGTGCAGGACAGCGCAGACGTGTTCATGATCGCCGAACCAAGACGGTGTGGTGACCTTCGCCAGCCCGAGCCTCGAGCATGTACTCGGCCGCCGTCCCGAAGAGATCGTGGGCACCACGGGCCGCGAGACGGTGCACCCCGACGACCTCCACGTTCTCGAAGCCGCTCGAGGAGCTACTGCAGCAGAGCGGCGCGCAAACCGTGCTCGTGTTCCGGGTTCGTCACGCCGACGGCACGTGGCGCTGGATCGAATCGTCGGTCCGCAACCTGCTCGACCATCCGCCGATCAACGGACTGATCAGCATCTTCCGAGATGTCACCGAGCGCGTCGAGGCCGACAAGGCCCTCCGCGACAGCGAATCGCGGCTGCGGGCCGTGCTCGAACACAGCCGCGACGCGCACGGCCTGCATCGATGCCTCCGGGCAGGTCCTGTGGGCGAGCCCGGGCGCGGAGGACATGCTCGGCTGGCGGCCCGACACGCTCATCGGGACCAACGCGTTCGACCTCGTGCACCCCGACGACCTGGCCGCGGCCCTGCAGCGCTTCTCCGAATCGCTCCAGCCCGAGCAGCCCGACCCGATCGAGCTCCGGATCGCGCACGCCGACGGCCGCTGGATGCCGATCGAGGTTGCGGCGGCGCTGTGGCCCAACGCGGACGACGACGGCTACGGCTTGGTGCTCAACCTGCGCGACATCGGGTGGCGGGTCGAGGCCGAGCGAGCCCTGCGCCAGAGCGAAGAACGCTTCCGCGCCCTCGTGCAACACAGTCACGACGGTGTGGTGGTGCTCGACACCGACGCGGGCGTGGCCTACGCCAGCCCGTCCCTCGAACAACTCTTCGGTCGACCGGCCGAAGCGATGGTGGGCATGAGCGGGCTCGAGCTCGTACATCCGGACGATGTCGAGGTCGCCGCGGAGGCACTGGCCACCACCGCAGCCACCGCCGGCCATCGGGCCACGTTGCGGATACGCGTGCAACACGAGAACGGCGAATGGCTGTGGGTCGAGTGCACCGCGGTCAACCTGGCCGACAACGACGCCGTCGAAGGCATCGTCGTCAACATTCGCGACGTCACCGAGAACACCACAGCCGAACAGGCAGTGCGCGACAGCGAGCGCCTGTTCCGTTCATTGGCGCAGTCGTCGCCCACCGGCGTTTACCTCATGAGGCCCGAACGGCGAGTGCACCTACGTCAACGAGCGGTTCCAGGAGATCACCGGTCACTCCGCCGCCGACGCACTCGGCTTCGGTTGGCACCGCCTGGTGCACCCGGACGACCGCGCGTCCGTCGGCGCCCTCGAAGCGCTCGAGGACATCGACCGCAAACCGGTGCAGATCGAGTTCCGCGTCGTACGACCCGACGGCGAAGTCCGCTGGGTAGCGGTGAGCACCGGCCCCATGTTCGACGACGACGGCGTGTTCCAGGGTGCGGTCGGCACGGTCGAGGACGTGACCGAGCGCCAAGAGGCCATGCGCGACTCGCGGCGCCTCACCGACATCTTCGAGGCCACCCACGATCTGGTTGCGATCGCCGACGATCAGGGCTCGTTGCTCTACCTGAACCGCTCGGCCCGCCAGTTCTTCGAGCTGCCGGTCGACGGCCCGCTCGGGCACTTCGACATGCTCGGCCAGTTCGGCACCGAGATGATCGAGCGGCTGACGACCGAGGTGCAGCCCGAGCTCGAGCGGGAAGGCATGTGGTACGGCGAGCTGCCGGTACAACGGCCGGACGGCACGCTGGTGCCGCACCGCGTGCAGTTGCTCGCCCACAAGGACGACGCCGGGCACTCCGAGTTCTTCTCCGCCGTGCTGCACGACATCAGCGAACGAAAGGCCATCGAGCACCGACTCGCGCATCAGGCCACGCACGACCCTCTCACCGGGTTGCCCAACCGGACGCTGCTGCTCGATCGCCTCGATCAAGCGCTGCGTCGCGCGCGCCGCACGCACCGGCGGGTCGCGGTGTTGTTCCTCGACCTCGACCACTTCAAGGTGGTCAACGACTCGCTGGGTCATGGGCTCGGCGACCGTCTCCTCATCGCCATCGCCGAACGTCTGCAGACCGCGCTCCGGCCGTCCGACACCGTGGCCCGCTTCGGCGGCGACGAGTTCGTGGTCCTGTGCGAGGACCTCATCAATCAGCACGACGCCATCGCCATCGCCGAACGAGTGAACGACGCCTTGTCGGAGCCGTTCGTCATCGACGATGCCGAGGTGTTCGTCGGCGTCAGCATCGGGATCGCGTTCCCCGACGACAACGACGCCGATCCCGAGACCCTGATACGCGACGCCGACGCCGCGATGTACCAAGCGAAAGACCGCGGCCGGGCTCGTTGGGTCGTGTTCGACAACGCCATGCGCGCCAGCGCGGTCGACCGTCTCGACATCGAGAACGCACTGCGACGCGCCCTCGATCGCCGAGAGCTACGCGTCTTCTTCCAGCCTCTGGTCGACCTGACGTCGGGGCGGATCAGTGGTGTCGAGGCCCTGTTGCGATGGGAGCATCCCGAACGCGGCCTGCTGTACCCCGGCGACTTCATCACGGTCGCCGAGGAGACGGGCCTCATCGTCCCGATCGGATCGTGGGTGCTCGACCAGTCCTGCCGGCAGATCCAACGCTGGCAGGCCTCGATCCCCGAGCTCGAGCCGCTCGTGCTCGCGGTCAACTTGTCCGGTCGGCAGTTGGGCCACCACCGACTCGTCGACGACGTGGCTTCGGTGCTGGCCGACACGGGCATCGACCCCTCGATGGTCGAGCTCGAGATCACCGAGAGCGTGCTGATGGACGACGTCGAGATGTCCGAAGAGACCCTCGGTCGGTTGAAGACCCTCGGCGTGAAGCTGGTCGTCGACGACTTCGGCACCGGGTACTCGTCGCTCAGCTACCTCCGCCGTTTCCCGGTCGACGTGTTGAAGGTCGACCAGTCATTCGTCGACGGTCTCGGCAGTGATTCGGGCGATTCGGCCATCGTCACCGCCGTCGTGACCCTGGCCCACACCCTCGGTCTGCGGGCGGTGGCCGAAGGCGTCGAGACCCGCGAGCAGCTCTCCGAACTGCGACGGCTCGGCTGCGACACCGCGCAGGGCTTCTATTTCGCCAAGCCAGCCTCGGGTCACGACATCGGCGAACTGCTCCAACGCGACACCTGCTGGTAGCCACGGCACGCCCGGACTCACCGTGCGAAGCTGCGCCCGTGGCCCAACCGCTCACACGCGAACGGATCGTCGAGGCAACCCGTCAGATGATCCGGACCTCGGGCCTCGAAGCGGTGTCGCTGCGGCGCGTCGGCGCCATGCTCGGCGTTACGGCACCCGCGCTCTACGCCTACGTCACCGACAAGAACGACTTGCTTCGCAGCGTGGCCGAAGTCGAGTTCGATCAGCTGATGCAGCGGTTCGTGGCGATCGACGAGACGGATCCGGTCGAGCGGGTACGCCGACTCGGGCGGGCCTACGTCGAACACGCACTGGAGAACCCCGAGCTCTTCCGCACGATGTTCCTGTTCCCGCCCGAGCTGGCCAACAGCACCGCCACCGGTCTGGAGCTGCCGGCCGCCACCAAAGCCTTCGAGATGGCTTTGGGCGCGACGACCGTCGCCGTGGAGCAGGGATGCTTCGCCGACATCGACCCGCTGACGGCTGCCCTCGCGACGTGGACCGCGATGCACGGCCTGGCCGACATCCTGCTGCTCGGCTTCGGCTTCGACGACGCCACACGCGATCAGTTGATCGACACGGTGCTCGACACGACGATCGCCGGCCTGCGATCGCGTTGACGACCGTCAGGCACTGACGACGTTCACGAGCCGAAAAGGCGCAACGCTTCGTCGAGGGTGACCTCGACGACACCCGGCTCCGCGATCACGGCCTCGATCCATTCCGGCTTGGTCACCGTCGTGACCGCTATCGGACGATCGAGGCCCGACCACTGCATCACTTGCCGCACGTATTCCTGCGCGTAGTCCGGCGGGCGTACGTCGCGGGACAACTCGAACAACGCGTACGGATCGGGCGTGGCGTCGACTTCGTCGTCCAGCGTCAGGACGTACGCGCTTCCGGGACGCACTCCACCGCCGACCAAGCCGGGGCCGTCGGCGAGGACGACACCGCGGACCAGCTCGCCCCGAGCGCCGGCCGACAGCAGACCGACGTACGCGCCGAGTCCGCGACCGAGGATCGTGACTGCGCCCAGGTGCTCGATGGCGGCATCGACATCGGCCATCAGGATCTCGGCGGTGTAGCCCCCACCGGCCGGCTTCGTCGACGCGCCGTGGCCGGTGAAGTCGAGCCCGTACACGGGGCCGTCCCAAGCCGTCGCGTACGCAGGTACGCGGTCCGGCGTTCGTTCGCCGAGCCCGTGAAGAAGCAGGAGCGCGCGCCCATCGCCCGATCGCAACTCGTGCAACGCGAGACACGCGCGGTTGTGGCGCAGTTCGATGGTTCGACTCACAACTGCTCCGCGAGGAAGCCGAGCACCAGTGCCGAAACGACATCGGGCTGTTCGATGTGCACGAAGTGCCCCACACCATCCAGCGCCTCGAGTCGCGAGGTGGGCGGCAGGTACATCTGCACGTCCTCGGGCCGCGTACCCCAGCCCATGGCCTCGCCCTCGAGCCCGAGCACTCCGAGGACAGGCACCGGAAGGCCGGGCATGCGTTGCATCGACCACTCCGGTCGCCACGGGCCGAACCCGCCGAAGCGCAGGGTCGGATCGATCTTCCAGCGCCAGCCATCCGGATCGTGGCGGGCGCCCACGCTCACGAGGTAGCGCAACCATTCGAGTGACAGCCGCGGGTTCATCCGCTGCCGACGCCCGGCCAACTCGTCGAAGCTGCCCGGACGCCGGACCGCCTCGGCACACCTGCGGCGATGATCGAGCCAACCGGTCAACTCGGTGTGCAACATCCGAGTGCGCTCGTGTTCGGACACGTCGGGCCAATTGTTCTTCGACGGCAGCCCATCGAGGTTCACCAAGGCTCGCACCCGGTGCGGCATGGCATCGGCCAACTCCAGCATCAGCCCGCCACCTTTGGAGTGACCGAGCAACACCACGGCTTCGTCGGTGACCGAGTCGATCACTGCGAGCGCATCACGCAGATCGCCCGCCCAGCTGTAGAGCACCGCGTGCTCCGAGTCGCCGTGGCCCCGCGCGTCCCAAGACACCACGCGCCAGCCACCCGCAACGAGAAGTGGGGCGAACACATCGAACGTCCCGGCGAAGTCGAACCCACCGTGGGCCGCAGCTATCACTGGCGCGTCCGGCGGGCCCCACTCGTAGGCGGCTATGCGCAGTCCGCTCGAGTCCACCCACCGAGACCGGTCCGGGCGCTGCGCACCGGCGTACACGAAGGATCCCTCGGGACGGTCGATCGAAGGTGCAGACAAATCGGCCGTGGCGGACATCGAGGGCAGCCTAGGGCCGGGGTCGGCCGGCAATTGCGTAGCCCTCGCGGAGCGCCGCTACGGTCGTTGCATCTCGAGAACACAGGGGACGACATGACCGAGATCCATGGAACGGTGGCACCGAGATTCGAGAAGGTTCGCGACGCCTTCCAGAAGAACTTCGACGAGGGCAAGGAGATCGGCGCGGCGTTCTCCGCCTATCACCGCGGCGAGAAAGTCGTGGACCTCTGGGGCGGCGTCGCCGACGAAGCCACTGGCGCGCCCTGGAACGAGGACACGATCATCCTCGTCTTCTCCACCACCAAAGGCGCCACCGCGATCTGCGCCAACAAGCTGGCGCAAGAGGGGCGACTCGACGTCGATGCGCCGGTGGTGGAGTACTGGCCCGAGTTCGGGGCCAACGGCAAAGAGAACGTTCCGGTGAGCTACCTGCTCTCGCACCAGACAGGCTTGGCGTGGATCGACGGCGAGATGACCACCGAGGAAGCCCTGTCGTGGGAGCCGGTGGTTGCGGCCCTGGCCGCGCAGGCCCCCGCGTGGGAGCCCGGCTCACAACACGGTTACCACGCCACCACTTACGGGTGGTTGGTCGGCGAAGTGATCCGGCGCGTCACCGGCAAGAGCGTCGGAACGTACTTCCACGAAGAGGTCGCCGCACCGCTCGACCTCGACTTCTGGATCGGCCTGCCTGAGTCAGAAGAGTCACGGGTGGCCACGTTGACGTCGATGATCCCGGGCGAGGTCACGGTCGAGCAATTGAAGAATCCGGGCGAGGACCCCGTCCTGCAGATGATCGCCGCGTTCCTCGGGCCGGAAACCATGCTCGGCCGCGCCCTGTTCGCACCCGGAGGCGCGCTCACCGACCAACGCGTGTGGAACTCCCGCGAGATGCGCGCCGCCGAGGTCCCCGCGGCCAACGGCGTCGGCGATGCTCGGTCGCTCGCACGGATGTACGCCGCGTGCATCGGTGAGGTCGACGGAGTTCGTCTGTTGACGACCGAACAGGTGAAGCGGGCCACGACGCAGCAGACCACCGGACCGAACAAGATCCTCATGGACATGGACATCCAGTTCGGCCTGGGCTTCATGTTGCCGTCGACGCTCATGACGCTCGGCGGACCATCCGGATTCGGTCATTTCGGCGCCGGCGGCTCCGTCGGTTGGGCCGACCCCGAAGCCGAGTTCGGCTTCGGCTACACGATGAACCGGATGGACATGGGTCTCGCCGGCGATCTCCGCAGCTTCAACCTCATCAACGCCTGCTACGAGTCGGTCAAGTAGCCGTACGCAGACGCCCGTACGCAGATCGCGGACGGTGCGCCGGTAGCCTGGTCAGGTGCATCTTTCGCCTGCTGAGGAAGCGTCGCGTCGCCGTACGTTCGCGATCATCAGCCACCCCGACGCGGGCAAGACCACCCTCACCGAGAAGTTCCTCCTCTACGGCGGCGCCCTCGCGGCCGAAGCCGGCGCCGTCAAAGCCCGCGGCGGGCGACGGGCCGCGACCTCCGATTGGATGGAGCTCGAGAAACAGCGAGGCATCTCGATCACGTCGGCCGTGGTGCAGTTCCCGTACCGCGACTGCGTCGTCAACCTGCTCGACACCCCGGGCCACCGCGACTTCTCCGAGGACACCTATCGCGTGCTCGCGGCCGCCGACGCGGCCGTCATGGTGCTCGATGCCGCCAAAGGGATCGAGCCGCAGACACTGAAGCTCTTCGACGTCTGCCGCCAACGCGAGCTCCCCTTGCTGACCTTCATCAACAAGTGGGATCGCCCGGGCCGCGACCCGCTCGAGCTCCTCGACCAGATCGAGGAGCAGCTCGGCATCGTCGCCACGCCGGTCACATGGCCCGTGGGGCTGGCCGGCGATTTCCGAGGTGTCGTCGACCGACGCGACGCGAGCTACACCCGCTTCACCCGCACGGCCCGCGGTGCGACCGAGGCCCCCGAAGAGCTCGTCGACGCCACCCGCGCCGCGACCGAAGAGGGCGAGGCCTGGACCCAGTCGTCCGAAGAGCTCGCCCTGCTGTCCGAAGTCGGAGCCACGCTCGACGTCAAGGCGTTCCTCGCCGCCGAATCCACCCCCGTGTTCTTCGGCTCCGCGCTGACGAACTTCGGTGTGCGCAAGCTGCTCGACGCCGTGATCGACATCGTTCCGTCGCCGGCACCGCGCGCTGACATCGCGGGCATCGCTCGACCGCTCGACGCTCCATTTGCCGGCTTTGTGTTCAAGGTCCAAGCGAACATGGACAAACAACATCGCGATCGCATCGCCTTCATCCGGGTGTGCTCGGGCAAGTTCGAACGCGGCATGGTCGTGACCCACGACGTCACCGGCAAACCCTTTGCGACGAAGTATGCGCATCAGGTGTTCGGCCAAGAGCGCGAGACGATCGAGGAGGCGTATCCCGGCGACGTCGTCGGCCTGGTGAATGCCAACGACATCAAGGTCGGCGACACGTTGTGGATCCAAGATCCTGTGACCTTCCCCACGATCCCGTCGTTCGCGCCCGAGCACTTCCGAGTCGCACGCGTGCTCGACACGGCACGGTTCAAACAGTTCCGGCGCGGTATTGCCCAACTCGACGAGGAAGGCGTCGTGCAGGTCTTGCGCGATCCCGAGCTCGGCGATCAGGCACCGATCCTCGCCGCGGTCGGTCCGATGCAGTACGACGTCGCCCTCTTCCGCCTCGAGAACGAGTTCGGCGCGCCGGTCGAGCTGTCGGCCACCTCGTATCAGCTGGCTCGACGAACCGACGAGGCCAGCGCCGAGGCCCTCCGGTCGATGCGCGGTGCCCGGGTGCTGGCGCGCGCCGACGGTACGCTCTTGGCACTTTTCGAGAGCCAGTACTGGGTCGAGCGGCTCGAGCAGGAGCATCCGGAGTTGGTGCTCGATCGGCTGGTCGCAGAAGGAAGCGTTGGCTAGTTGATTCCTCCCGGGGACATGGAATCGAAGCGGGGTCGACCATGGCTCGTTCCGGTGATCATCGTGTTCTCCTTGCTCGTGGCGTGGCTGGTCGTCAGCGTCGCCACCCACTCGGACCGTGACGGCGACGGCGAACAGGCTGCGACCCAGGGTGCCGAGGACCTCGCCAGCATCACGGCCACCGGAGACGACACGTCGACCGACACCTCGCTCGAGGCGCTCGCGCCGTACGACGGATGGGTGAATCCGGCTTCGTCGGGGCGCATGTGGAGCGAGACTCGTCCCGGGATCCTCACGTTCCGCGGCAACCCGACCCGTACGTACTACGGCCAGGGCATGCCCAAGAACCCCAAGGTGCTGTGGTCGTTCCCCGGCAGCGGCAGCGCCGGCCTGTGCGGCAAGTCGAGCGACAAGGGCGACACGTCGACGTGGTGCGGCACCGGTTGGACGGGCCAGCCATCCGTGTGGGATCAGGGCGGCAAGACCTGGGTGGCGTTCGGCGCCTACGACTACGGCGTGCACTGGATCGACGGTGCAACCGGGCAACGTCTGCTTCCCGACTTCAAGACCGGCGACATCATCAAGGGTTCGGTCACCGTCGATCCCGACGGGTACCCGCTCCTCTACACCGGGTCTCGCGACAACTACTACCGAGTCATCGCCATGGATCGCGACCAACCGACGGAGTTGTTCAAGATCTCGGCCTACGACGTGCAGAAGGTCTGGAACGACGACTGGGACGGCTCCGGTCTCGTCATCGACGACTACCTGTTCGAAGGGGGCGAGAACAGTTGGTTCTACATCTACAAGCTGAACCGCGGGTACGACGCGGCGGGGAAGGTCACGGTCAACCCGCAGTTGGTGTTCCGTACGCCCGGTTGGGACGACCAAGAGTTCAAGGATCTCGGCGACAAGGAGGTCTCGATCGAGAACTCCGTCGCCATCTCGGGCAACACCGTCTACTTCTCGAACAGCGGCGGTCTGGTGCAGGGCTGGGACATCAGCGGACTCAAAGACGGCAAGGAGCCCACCCGAGTCTTTCGATTCTGGGCCGGTGAGGACATGGACGCGTCGCTCGTCATCGACGCCGACGGGTTCATCTACGCCGGGATCGAGCTCGAACGCCACAACGCTCGTTCGAAGGAGATCGGCCAGATCATCAAGCTCGATCCCAAGAAACCGGACAACCCCTTGGTGTGGTCGGTCAAAGACGAGGATCAGAACGGCAAGAACGGCGTGTGGGGTACGCCGGCGCTGTACAAGGACGTGGTCATCGTCGACACCAACGTGGGCCACGTGTTGGCCCTCGATCGCAACACGGGCGCGGTCATCTGGGACAAGGACTTCGGCAGCCAGACCTGGCAGTCGCCGGTCGTGGTCGACGACGTTCTCGTGATGGGTGACTGCGAGGGGAACCTGTCGGGTTTCGATGTCAGCGACCCGCACCGCATGCCGGAGCAGCCGCTGTGGACGGTGAAGCTCGACGGTTGCATCGAGTCGACACCCGCGGTGTGGAACGGCCGCATGTACGTGGGCGCCCGTGGCGGCCAGGTCTACGCCATCGGCGACGCCTGACCGCGCACGCTGGCGTCACCAGTTGACTTCGTCGCACCCTCGGTGATCATCGGGTTCGATCTGCAACGTTGCGTGATGCACTCCGTATGACGTTCCGAGTAGATCGCGCGCTTGGTCGAGCACGGCGTGGGTGTCGGTTCCCGCGACGACCATGAGGTGCGCGGACGCCACCTCCATCTCGGAGGTGAGTGTCCACACGTGCAGATCGTGAACGTCGACCACGCCCGGCAGCCGTTGAAGATCGGTGCGCACCTCCTCGACGTCGATCTCCGGTGGCGCCGCTTGCACGAGCACTCGTAGGGCCTGGGCACCGAGCTTCACCGTGCGGGGGAAGATGAACACGCCGATCAATCCCGCGATCAGCGGGTCGGCGTAGTCCCACCCGGTCAGACCGACGATCAACGCTGCGAGCACCACACCGCCCGAAGCGAGCAGATCGGCCAGAACCTCGAGATACGCGCCGCGGACGTTCAAGCTCTCGCTGGCGCCGTCCCGCAAGAGGAGCATCGCGACGATGTTCACGATGAGCCCGACGATGGCCACCGCCAACATCAGGCCGCTATCGATCGACCGCGGATCACGCAGGCGGATGACCGCCTCGACCAAGACGTAGACGCCGACCCCGAGCAGCAGGATGGCGTTCGCCAGCGCGGCGAGGATCTCGAGGCGGTACAGACCGAAGGTCCGGTCGGTGCGGGCCGACGGCCGACTCGCCACGTGGATGGCGGCGAGCGCCATCCCCAGGCCCACCAGGTCGGTGAGCATGTGGGCCGCGTCCGAGAGCAGGGCGAGGGAGTTGGTGATCAGGCCGCCGGCCACCTCGACGACGAAGAACACCGCGATCAGCCCAAAGGCCCACCACAGCCGGCCCAGATGGCGAGCCCCGGCCCGCGCGCCGCGCCGCCCCGGGCCCGTGCGCTTGGCTATGACCTGATCCGCTCACGTTTTCCATGGTGGCAGGGTCGCCGGTCGTCTTGACACGCTCGACGGCGCGCGACTGGAATCACCCCCCGCTGAAGCCAATTTTCGATGCGGGAAAATTCGTGACATCAGACCTGTCGAAATCCGAGCGCGAGACACTGAAGGCGATTTACCGCCACACCCGGCCGGCGGGGTCGGACGCGCCCACGACAGAGCAGCGCGAAGCCCACACCGGGGATCTGGCCGACACGCTCGGCGTGAGCCCGGGCACGGTCACCGCCACCGTGAAACGCCTGGCCGAGCGGGGTCTCGTCGACCATCGGCCCTACCACGGCGTGCGGTTCACGTCGTCGGGTCGCAAGGCCGCCGTGGCCTCCATCCGGCGTCATCGCATCGTCGAGCGGTTCCTCGCCGACATGCTGGGCTACGCCTGGAACGAGGCCGACCGGCTCGCCACGAGCTTCGAGCACGAGCTCCCGGACGAGGTCGAGGAGCGCATCTTCGTGGCGCTCAACCGCCCGACCGCCTGCCCGCACGGCTTCCCGATTCCCGAGCCGGAAGAAGACGACATCCCGGCCATGCCGCCGCTCTACGACTTGGAGGCCGGTGACCTCGCCGAGATCGCGGTGCCCGGCTCCACCGATCCGGCGGTGGTGTCGTTCCTCGACGAGATGGGTGTGCGACCGGGCGTGATCGTCGAGATCCGAGAGAAGCATCCATTCGACGGACCGGTCGTGCTGCGGGTCGAAGGCAATGACCGCACGCTCGGCGAGCGAGTCGCTCGCCAGATCTTCGTTCGCAAGGTTCCCGCGAACGGCAGCAAGACCAACAGCAACAGGCAAAGCGGCCGAGCGGCCGCGCGCTCGAAGGACGGGCGCGAACAAGGGGGAGAGCAAAACATGGAGGAGCAGTCACGATGAGATCGATCATCCTCGCAGCCGAGGGCGGCTACCAGGTGTTCACGTTGGGAGCCAAGGAGTGGTTCTGGCTGATCTTCTCGGTCGCAACGGCCTTGCTCGCGATCGTCGTCGGCTTCTCGCTGATGCGCGGGGTGCTCGCCGCTGATCAAGGCACGCCGAAGATGAAGGAGATCGCGGCGGCGATCCAGGAAGGCGCCATCGCCTACCTGCGCCGTCAGTTCCGCACGATCGGCTTCATTCTGATTCCACTGGTCGTCATCGTCTTCGTGACCTCGACGGCCATCAACAAGCCGATCCTCGCCGGCGGCGGTGAGGCCCTGACGTGGGCCCAGTCCGGGACCTTCCGCACACTGGCGTTCCTCGCCGGTTGCTTCCTGTCCGGCCTCACCGGCTTCATCGGCATGAGCTTGGCGGTGCGGGGCAACGTACGCACCGCGGCCGCGGCCCGATCCGGGTCGTTGCCCGCCGCACTGAAGGTCGCGTTCCGCACCGGCGGCGTCGCCGGCATGTTCACCGTCGGGCTCGGCCTGTTCGGGGCGACGATCATCATCATGATCTTCCAGAACACGAGCTCGGCCATCCTGATCGGGTTCGGCTTCGGTGGCTCGCTGCTCGCCCTGTTCCTCCGGGTCGGCGGCGGCATCTTCACCAAAGCCGCCGACGTGGGCGCCGACTTGGTGGGCAAGGTCGAGGTCGGCATCCCCGAGGACGATCCGCGCAACCCGGCGACGATCGCCGACAACGTGGGTGACAACGTCGGTGACTGCGCCGGTATGGCGGCCGACTTGTTCGAGTCGTACGAGGTCACGCTCGTCGCGTCGATCATCCTCGGCGTCGCGGCCTTCCAGTCGATCTACCCAGATCAGCCCTCGAAGTGGGCGATCGGACTGATCTTCCCGGTGGCTGCCCGCGCCATCGGCGTGCTGGCCTCGATAGTCGGCGTCTATTCCGTGCGTGCGACCGAGAAGGACAAGTCGGCTATGGCGCCCATCAACCGGGGCTTCCTGACCGCGAGCATCCTGACGATCATCGGCACGGCGGCCGTGGCCTTGCTCTACGTCGGTAACGACGAGGGAACGATCAGCAACCCGGGTTGGCGCATGTTCGGCACGGTGATCGTGGGCCTCCTGCTCGCGCAGGTCGTGAGCCGCATCACCGAGTACTTCACCTCGACCGAACGCCGCCCAGTACGAGAGATCGCCGAAGCGGCCCGCACCGGCCCTGCAACCACCGTGCTCGCGGGTACGTCCAGCGGCCTCGAGTCGACTGTCTGGGCCATCGTCGCCATTGCGGTCGCCATCGGTGTTGCTACCGCGTTGGGCGGTGGCAACATTCAGTTCAGCTTCTACCTGGTGGCCCTGGCCGGCATGGGCATGCTTGCCACAACGGGTGTGGTCGTCTCAGAGGACACCTTTGGTCCGGTGGCGGACAACGCCGCGGGTATCGCCGAAATGTCCGGTGAGTTCTCGGGCGAGCCCGAGCGCATCATGGTGAGCCTCGATGCTGTCGGTAACACCACGAAGGCGGTCACCAAGGGCTTCGCCATCGGCTCGGCGGTCATCGCCGCCGTCGCCCTGTTCGCCTCGTTCGTCGAGACGATCGCCGGCGAGAAGCTCGGTGAGCTCGGCGTCCAGTCGCTCAAGGAGAGCGGCGAGACCGTCTTCAGCCGGTTCCCGATCAACGTCGCCGACCCGAAGACGTTCATCGGTTTGCTCATCGGTGGGTCGATCGCGTTCCTCTTCTCGGCTCTCGCCATCCGTGCGGTCGGTCGTACCGCCGGCGTCGTGGTGCAAGAAGTGCGCAAGCAGTTCCGAGAGAAGCCCGGGATCATGGACGGCTCGGAGAAGCCCGACTACGGCCCGGTCATCGACATCTGCACGACGGCCTCACTTCGGGAGCTCGCCACGCCGGCGTTGCTCGCCGTGCTCACTCCGGTGATCATCGGCTTCGGCATCGGCGCCGTACCGCTCGGCGCGTTCCTCGCGGCCGTCATCCTCACCGGGCAGTTGATGGCCAACTACCTGTCCAATGCCGGTGGCGCGTGGGACAACGCCAAGAAGTACATCGAGGACGGGAACGAAGGTGGCAAGGGCTCCGAAGCCCACAAGGCCGCGGTCATCGGTGACACGGTCGGTGACCCCTTCAAGGACACCGCCGGTCCGGCCCTGAACCCGCTCATCAAGGTGATGAACCTGGTGTCGCTGCTGATGCTCCCGGCCATCATCAAGCTCGAGTATGCGAACGGGAACCCGAAGCCGGCGGGCTACGTCGTCGCCGGCATCGCGTTGGTCGTACTGCTCATCGCCATCGCCTACTCGAAGCGTGACACCGGCTCGATGACCGACGGTCCCGCCGCGACCGACGTCCCCGCCGAGGCCCGCAGCGGAGGCGGTGCAGTCATGGCCGGCGACCGAAATGCCACCTTGCGCCAGGCCATCGATCTCTGGATCGACGATCTGGGCCACGAGGACAAGGACCTGCGCACCAAGTTGTTGGAAGTGCGCGAGTCCCTGCCAACGCAGTAGTCCGCGCAGGGCACCTACCGTCCAAGTCGTGATCGTCTACCGAATCGGTACACAATCACTGTTTGGACCACCCCAACTGTCTCGTGGCGACGGTCTGCTCCACGAGCAGCCGGTTCTCGTCGACGTAGTGGAGCAAGTCCACGAACGTGAAGCGCAGAGTCGCATGCCCGTTCGCCGTGGCGAGGTTGTCACGTCGCCGATCCTTGACGAAGTCACGCTCCCTCGTGTGCCATCCCCGACCGTCGGCCTCGACGATGAGGCGGTGGTCAGCGCAGTACGCATCGACCCGCCCTTGACCAGCCGGCCACCAGGGCAACTCGACCTCGTATCCGAACTCGGGCAGTCCCGGCGCAGCCAGAAACGCGCGCAAGAGGCGCTCGAGTTCGGTCGTCGGCGGAACCCATCCGTCACCTTTCGCTTCCAGGATCCGCCGCAGGTCTGCAACTCCCGGCCGACGGTATCCCACCCAGGTGACGAATCGATCCTGAAGCTCCTCGAGCGTGACGAATCGTCGGCCGAGCGCAGAATCAACCACACGGTCGAGTCGTTCAGGTGCCATACGGCCCGCAAGACTCAGGATCGTGTGCGCAACGGTCAGGCACGGAATGCCGTTCACTTTCGTGGACTGCGCGAAGTCGCTGTGGCGAACCGTCGCCAAGCAAGTGACACCATTTCGCCTTCGGGGAACGACGATCTCGATTCGGCCCGGGCGGAAGTCATCGAGTCGGCGCAACACGGCCGCCGCTGGGCCTGACAACACCGCGTCGGGCACGGCCAACGTCGCCGCCATGGCTTGCCGCAACCACGAGAAGGGATGACTCGCCAAGGCATAGACACCCCGATCGAGGGGTATCCAGTCACCAGCTGAGATCCGCCGCTGAATCATCCGCGGGCTGAGTCCCGCCGCGAGCGCTTGCTGACGGCTGAACACTCCGTGCTGGCGACGGGCAATCGCGTCGATAGCCGGGTCTGGCATGTGCGTCCTCTCACTCCACCAACGGAAAGGACGTTGCTCACGCCGAGCCACCACTCTCACGCACGGTCGTGCTGCCGGCAAGCCCTCCGTGCAGTGATCGTCTACCGAATCGGTACACGATCACTGTTTGGACGCGACGGTACGGCTCAGGAGTAGCGGGAGCTGCCTTCGCGGCGGGCGTCGTGGTTGGCGGTTGCGTCGCGCAGATCGTCGACCAGTTGGTCGACGAGGTCGGCATGCACGGGCGAGAGCATCAGATGAAGGCTCTCCGGATCGCGGTTGCGATTGAGGTGCCAGCCCTTGTCGTCCATGGCGTCGCCGATGGCGTAGATGTCATGCACGTCCGAGCCGAACGCGAACACCGGACCGATCGGGTCGCCGATGAGCTCGAGTCCGTCGATCGAGGCGATCCCGTCCTGCATCACCTTCACTACATCCATCAACTGCTTGGCCATGTCGACGTAGCCGTCCATGCCTAGGTGATTGAGGACCGTCCACGCCGTCGCGATCGGCGCCGCAGGACGCGCGCCGGCGATGGCTGCGGACCCGTACAGGCCCGAGGGCCACTGGTCGTAGACGAAGCCTTGGTACATGAACCAGTCGGGATCGTCGTGCAACACGACCGACGCACCCTTGGGGCAATATCCGTACTTGTGGACGTCGGCCGACATCTCGGTCACGCCGTCGACGCGGAAGTCCCACGGTGGAACGTCGTAGCCGAGGCGTTCGAGGAACGGCAGTACGAAGCCGCCGATGCACGCGTCGACGTGACAGCCCACACCGCGGGACTTAGCCAGAGCGGCGATGTCCTCGACGGGGTCCATCACGCCGAAGGGATAGTTGAAGGCCGATGCGACGACGACCGCCGTGTTGTCGTTCACCGCCTTCGCCATCTCGGCCACATCGGCACGAAACGTATCGTCGAGCGGTACGTGGACGAGCTTCAGGTCGAAGTAGTGCGCGGCCTTCGCGTAAGCAGGATGAGCGGACTGCGGAATGACGATCTCGGGTGCATCGACGCCACGGGCGCGGGCGCGCTCGCGGTTGACGAGCATCGACATGAGGATCGACTCGGTGCCGCCCGACGTCATGCAACCGCCCCCGCCGGTGAGGTGCACCATGTCGCCGACCATCCCGACGACCTCCTTCTCGAGAGCCGCGAGCTCAGGGAACTTGAAGGGGTTGAGCGCGTTACCGAACAGGTAGCGGTTGTTGACCTCGGTCAGGAGCTGTTCGAGCTCGTCGCGGCCTGTGGGGTACACCAGGCCGAACAAACGCCCGCCGTGCACGACCGGCTCCTTGCCCCGCCGCTCATCGAGCTCACCGAGAATGTCTGCCGCCGAGCGGCCCGCTGCGATCATGCCGTCACTCTGGCACGAACCCGATTCGGGGGGCCGGGTCGCCAGGACTAGCCTGGTGGATCCCTACACGGGGCTGTAGCTCAGCTGGCTAGAGCACCTGCTTTGCAAGCAGGGGGTCGTGGGTTCGAGTCCCATCAGCTCCACCCCATCTGACCAGTCGCGAAGAACGGCTTCGTGTTCGCCTCCGAGCCGGACGGCAGCGCATCGTGGCGCCCGGACACGGTGGGCTCGATGGCGTCGGCTGACCGCCTGCTGTCCGGAGACCTCGGCACGTGGTAGCGGGCGAAGGAGACCCACCTTCGTCGACCTCAGTGCAGCGTCTCGCCCGCCGCGAGCATCGAGACGAACTTCTCGATCCGTGACACGCGGGTCTGGGGCCTCTTCGCATCATGGATGCGGTAAAGGAACGCGTAGCGGTTGGCGCGACTGATCGCGGCGAACGTGTCGCGGGCCGCTGGGTTCGCGTCGAGCGCAGCCTGGAAATCATCAGGCACGGTGATCGAGCGCGAACCCCTGTAGGCGGCATCCCATCGGCCGTCGGCCTTGGCCCGCTCGACCTGCTCGAGCCCTGCAGGCTCCATGAGCCCCATCTCCAAGAGTTGCGCGACCTTGTCGCAGTTGTTCTGGGACCAGGAGCTACGGGCACGACGCGGGGTGAACCGCTGGAGAAACCAGGTGTCGTCGTACCGAGCCTTCTGACCGTCGATCCAGCCGAAGCAGAGCGCGACATCGAGCGCCTCGGCATAGGTGACCGACTTCACGCCCGTGCCCTTCTTGGCGATCTTCAACCACAACCCGTCGGAGTGGTCGTGCTCGCGGTCGAGCCACGCCCGGAACGCCGTTGCGGACCGAAACGCTCTCGTTGGAAGGTCGCGCTTCTCCAAGGCCATCCCCGCGAGTCAACTATTTCGATGCGGGCACGACCACTCGATTCGTGCACCACACAGGCAGGTGTGCGCTTCCACGCCGCTGACGTCCACCGATTGTGCGTTCATGCCGACCGCGTGAGCAGGGTACGAAGCTCGCCGACCGCACCGAGCGCGCTCTCGTCATCGATGGCGCACGGGATCACGTTGAACGTCGAGCAGCCGGCGTCGATGTAGGGGGCCAGGAACTCCGCGACGTCCTCGGGCGTCCCATAGGGCGAGTAGCGCTCGAACGGTTCGAATGGCATCTGGTAGAAGGCCTGCATCTGGGTGGCCAGTGGCTCGCGTGCGGCTTCACGGGTAGCGGCAAAACCGCACCAGACGTTGAGCGCGTGGTCGAACCCGCTCACGTCCCTGCCGATCTCGCCGGCCTCGAGGGCGATGTGAGCCCGCACCTCCGCGTACCGGCGTGGCGAGACCCAGATCCCTAGCCAGCCGTCGCCGAGCCTTGCGGCGCGGCTGACCGCCGCATCTGACCGTCCGCCGACGATGAGCGGTATCGGCGGGCACGGAGCGGGCACGATCAGCGCGTCCTGGAGCGAGAAGAACGCGCCCTCCGAGCTGACCGGCGTGCCGGCGGCCAGGCCGCGCAGGATCTGCAGGCATTCGTCCATCCGGCGCCCACGTGTCCTTGGGTCCACGCCGCAGATCTCGAGTTCGTGGGGATCCTCACCGCCGATGCCGACGCCGAGCGTGAGCCGGCCGGGCGCGATCTGCGCGATCGTCGCGAGCTGCCTGGCAACGGGAACCGGATGGCGCAGCGGCAGCAGGTAGAGCCGCGACATACACCGGCAGCTCCGTCTGCGCCGCCAGCATCGAAGCCGCGGTGATCAACCCGTCGGACCCAGCGCCGACGAAGAAGCTCACGTGATCCCCGACGCACAAGTGGTCGACGTCCACGTCGGCAGCGAGCGCGAGCGTCGCCTGCAGCTGCTCCGGACCGCTGTTGAGCTGCGCGACTGGAGGGAAGACCCCGACCCTGACGCTAGCCATCGGTGCACCGTCCCCTCGCGCTCGCCGCCCACGCCTCGTCGGCGACGCGTGGGATGGTCTCGGTCATCGCTCCGGCCCGGCGTGCCCGGCCGACGATGAGCGGTCGCACGATCGGCGGCATGCCGCGCCATGACGTTTCGCGTACGTGCTCGAAATCGAACCCGCAGGTCGCGATCAGCTCCGCGGTCGCCAAGCTGCAGCGACAGCCTCTCGCGAAGCGACACCACGGCCCAGCGAGGCGATCCTGCCAACGGGCGAGCGCCGGCGACTCGGAACGGACGTGCTCGATGAAGAGCAGCTGCCCGTCGGGGCGCAACACCCGCGCGATCTCCCGCAGAGCGAGATCGGGAGCCTCCACCGTGCAAAGGACGAAGGTCGAGACGACCACATCGACCGATCCGTCGGCGAACGGCAAGTGCTCCGCCGGCGCGTCGACCAGCCGCGCTTGCCGGCCGCTGCGGCGCATGCGCTTGCGGAGCCGGGAGCGCATCGCGGCGTCCGGTTCGACGAGAACCAGCTCGTCGAGGTCACCCGGGTAGTGCGGCAAGTTCAGACCGGTACCGCTGCCGACCTCCACGGTGCGCCCGCGCGCTCCGCTGAGCAACTCTTGGCGATGAGCGCGCACTCCGGCGCGCTCGCCGACCCACAGAAAGGGGTCGTAGACGACCGCGAACGCCCGTGCCCAAGCACCTGAGCCCGCTGACGATTCGACCCGGCCGATGTTGTTGTCCATGAGGGCGACGATCGCACGCCCATGACTTGACCCGCATCGCTCGAACGGGCCATCTCCGCGAAATGGCCCGTTCGGGGGATCGGTCTCAGAGCAGACCGAGGCGCGCCGCCTCCGCGACCGCCGCCGCGCGGGAACCGCGCCCGAGCTTGCGGCGGATGTTGGCGACGTGGCGATGCACCGTGTGGCGGCTCAAGACGAGCTGCTCGGCGATCTCCTGGTCGCTCAACCCCGCCGCGACCAGTGCCAGCACCTCACGCTCACGAGCGGAGAGCAGCCCCGCCGCAGGATCTCCCGCAACAGGCGCCGGGGCCCCGGGCGCGAGGACCGATTGCAGCGCACGCGCCACCGAGTGCACATCGCCGGCCCACGGGAAATGGGCGCTCCCCTCGAGCGGCATGAGCCTCGCCCCCGGGATCCCCGCCGCGAGCTCGCGACCGAGACGGTAGGGGATGGCACGGTCGGCTCGGCGGTGCACGACGAGCGTCGGCGCCCGCACGCTCTCCAGCTCCGCCCGAACGTCATTGCGGTAGATGAGCTCCAGGAGCGCCGCTGCGGTCTCGGGACTCGCCGCGGCGCGCTGATAGCGCGCGAGGCGCTCCTGTTCGACGCTGTTCGCTTCCCCGAGGAAGAGGTCGGCCAGCAGGCGCGACCCGAGCCCCCAGTGTGAGCGCACCGTGGCAACGATGGCCTCGCGCACCTCCGGCGAGGCGATCGAAGATCCGTCGGCGTACGCGCCGTAGAGCAGCAGGCGATCCACCCGGTCGGGGAACCGCGCCGCGAACGCGATGGCCGCGCAACCACCCGACGAACCACCGACCAATACGACCTTCTCCATAGCTAGCTCGTCGAGCACCGTCCGCAGCAGCTCGACCTCACCGTCGAGTGTCAGGTCTTCTTCGCGTACCTCTCGATCGGACATACCGACACCGAGCCGGTCGTAGCGCAACAAGCCGTAGCCCTCGCCAACCGATCCCCAGAGCTCCCGGAACCGCTGATCCTCCCAGTCGAGCTCCACATGACTGACCCACCACGCCGGCGCGACGAGCGGTGGCCCCTCGCCGGTCATCGCGTAGGCCACACGACGACCACCGAACCGTAGGAAGCGGATCTCCGCCCCAGGTGTCATCGAGGCGAGCGTACCGTTGCACCGTTCGACCAGCCTGGCGACGGCGGGCATTGTCGTGTGCTGACGTCCGCCTAGGGTCGAACTCATGACGATCGTCGATGACCTGGTGGCAAACCCGGGCCTGTATGTCGGCATCGACCGAGTCGCCGGTACGGACTTGGTCGGCTCCGCCCGCATGATGGTGACCACGTTGCCCGGCAGATCGGCGTCGCGCTCGACTACGAGGTCTTCAACCCATCGAGCCCGGGACCGGTTCGTGGTCACGCCGAACACACCTTGGTCGCGCGATCGCACGACGGCGACACGATCATGGTGATCGCCGATACGCACTCCGGCGGACTCGTCGTCTTGAGGGAAACCGAACCTGGGGTCTTCGAGCCCCCACCCGAAGGCAGCCCCTACCCGATGAAGGTCGTCATCGCGGTGCCCGAGGCCGGGCGAATCGACCATCACTGGTGGTACGGGAGGCCGGGCGAAGAAGCCGTGTCCCGTGACCTTGCTGAGCTGACGCTCTCGACCTAGGAGTCAGTCCTCA
This sequence comes from uncultured Iamiaceae bacterium, assembly GCA_963778895.1. GTDB lineage: Bacteria > Actinomycetota > Acidimicrobiia > Acidimicrobiales > Acidimicrobilacustridaceae > CAVZVZ01. Next base: position 2,006,603 of record CAVZVZ010000005.1, on the reverse strand, counting down.
CCGCCGTCGCGCCAGCAGCAGCGGAACCCGAGATGGCTTGTTCCGGTGTCGACCATCTGCGGTCGTCGAGCCGCCGGGCGGTAGCGCAGGCAGTAGTTGTCGGCGCACAGGAACGACCCGCCCTTGATCACCTTCCGAGCGATCGGGAACTGCGGTTGAGCCGGGTCGTAGCTGCGCTCCACCTCGCCACCTCGCGGGTTGGCCGGAGCACAGCACGGCGAAGCGGCGTCGTCCGGGTGACGGTCGGCCCACCAGTCGTCGGTCCACTCCCACACGTTGCCGGCCATGTCGAAGAGCCCGAAACCGTTGGCTGGGAACGTGCCGACCGGTGCAGTGCGGAACCAGCCGCTCTCACCGGTGCTGCGCCACGGGAAGTCGGGTCCGTCCCACGTGTTCGCCATGATCCGCCCGTCGGGTCGCGCGTCGTCGCCCCACGTGAACACGGCACCCTCGAGGCCTCCGCGTGCTGCGTACTCCCACTCCGCCTCCGATGGCAGTGACGCACCGGCCCACTCCGCGAACGCGGCTGCATCCTCGTGGGCGACGTGCACCACCGGATGGTCGAGGCGCTCGTCGATCGAGCTCCCGGGACCCTCGGGTTGCCTCCAACAGGCACCCGGTGTCCACGTCCACCACTGACTGAGGTGGCGAAGGTCGACCGGGCCGGTCGTCGGCGTGAACACGAGCGATCCCGGCACCAGGTTCTCGAGCGGCGCGTCGGGGAACTCGGCCGGGTCCAGCGGCCGCTCCGCCACCGTGACATATCCGGTCGAGGCCACGAACTCCGCGAAGCGCGCATTGGTCACGGCGACCGCGCTGATCGAGAACCCGTTCACGCGCACGAGGTGGCTCGGGGTCTCCTCCGGATAGTGGACGTCAGAGCCCATCTTGAACGTGCCGCCCGGCAGGCGGACGACGTGCGACGCGATGTGACCGACTCCGTCAGGCGCTGGCCACGCCGGCCTGCAGCTTCTCCATCACCTTGGCGATGTTGAAGCTGGCCGGCTCCTGGCGGGGTGGGAACTCGACGAGCGTGTGCAACATACGGGCCACGTAGGCCTGCGCGGGAACGAGCGTCCACGCATGGTCGAGCAGCCAGTCGTAGTAAGTGTTCGACGTGATGTCGGCCCGCTCGTAAGGGTCGGTGCGCAGGTTGAAGACCTTCGGTACTCGAAGCTCGGTGTACGGCTCGGCCCACACCCGGAGCGTGCCGGGCGCACGCTGCTCCATGAAGACGACCTTCCAGTTGTCGTAACGCAACGCCGTGAGGTCTCCGTCATCGGACACGTAGAAGAAGTGCTGACGAGGACTGGCAGACGACGTACCGGTCAAGTAGTCGAGCTGATTGTGGCCGTCGAGGTGCACCTTGTAGGTCGTACCGCTGAGATCGGCGCCCTTCTTCAACCGATCGGCGACGTCCGTGTCGCCGGCGGCCGCGAGCAGGGTCACGAACCAGTCGTTGTGGCTCACGATCCCGTTCAGCACCTGCCCCGGCGCGATGTGCCCGGGCCAGCGCACCATCGCCGGTACCCGGTAGGCACCCTCCCAATTCGAGTTCTTCTCGTTGCGGAACGGCGTCATCCCGGCGTCGGGCCAGCTGTTCATGTGCGGACCGTTGTCGGTGGAGTACATGACGATGGTGTCGTCGGCCAGGCCATGCTCGTCGAGGAAGTCGAGCACCGAACCAACCAGCTCGTCGTGGTCGACCATGGTGTCGTGATACCCCGACTGCCACCGACCGGCCTTGCCGCGGCTGCCGTCTTTGACGTGCGTCCGGAAATGCATGTGCGTGGTGTTGAGCCACACGAAGAACGGAGTCTCGTTGGCCTTGGCCTCGGACATGAACCGCAGTGCCTCGGGCACGACCTCGTCGTCGATCGTCTTCATGCGCTCCCGAGTGAGCGGACCAGTGTCCTCGATGCGCTGTGAGCCATCACCGTTGGCCCACGAGTGGATCACGCCACGGGGACCGAAGTTCTTGCGGAAGTCCGGGAACTCCTCTTCGGTCGGGTAGTCGTCGAGCTCGGGTTCCTCCTCGGCGTTGAGGTGGTAGAGGTTGCCGAAGAACTCGTCGAACCCGTGCATCGTCGGCAGGAACTCGTCGCGGTCGCCGAAGTGGTTCTTGCCGAACTGGCCGGTGGTGTAACCCTGTGCCTTCAGGGCGGTGGCGATGGTGGGATCCTCAGCCCGAAGCCCGATGTCCGCGCCCGGCATGCCTACCTTGGTGAGGCCCGTGCGATAGGGGTTCTGACCCGTGATGAACGCCGCCCGACCCGCCGTGCAGCTCTGCTCGCCGTAGTAGTCCGTGAACAACGCGCCCTCGGCCGCGATGCGATCGATGTTCGGGGTGCGATAGCCCATGACCCCCTGGCTGTAGCAACTCAGATTGCTCTGGCCGATGTCGTCGCCCCAGATGACCAAGATGTTGGGCTGGCTCATGCTCGCTCCCTCACACGTCACGTCGACGGTGATCGCCGGTGATCTCCCGGGAAGCTACCCCGTCGCGGTGCTGGACGAGCTACCTGTCTTTCGGCCCTACCCGCAGCAACACCGGTATGTCATCACTGGTCCCGACAGCGAAACACGTAGGAGTCCCGGACATGGTGACGTCAAGTGATCACGCGAACGCGAGCGTTGGCGCGAACGAAGCCGCGCCTCGCCTCACGACCGAGCAGGTCTGGCACCAGGTCGACAAGGCGTCGTTCCTGGTTCTCAGCCACGTCACGCCGGCCGGCGCGCCCCGATCGAGCGGCGTCATCTACCAGAGTCTTGACTGGCGGCTGTACGTCGCGGTTGCGCCCGACAGCTGGAAGGCGAAGCACATCGCCGCCAACCCGAGAGTGGCCGTGACCGTACCGGTGCATCGCGGCGGCATCCTCGCCTTGGTGGCACCGATCCCGCCCGCGACCATCAACTTCCACGCCACGGCCATCGTCCACCCGGCCGGCTCGATGGAGATCCCGAAGGAGCTGTCGTCGCTGGTGCCGGAGGAGCGGCGCTCGTCCGCCTGCATCATCGAGCTCGTTCCCGAGGGTGCATTCCTGACCTACGGCATCGGCGTGTCCCTGATGAAGATGCGCAATCCGACCGCGTCACGAGCACGTGTCCCGGTGCTCGACAACAGCGCCGCCGGCTAGCGGGGGTCGAAGCCGAGGGTGAACGAGCGCACGGCTGATGGCGAAGATGTTCGCTTCACCGTCGATTTCCGTCACCACCCGGAGATTGGTGAGCCGAGCAACCAGCTCCTCCATCAAGACCTGCATCTCGAACCGGGCGAGCGACGCGCCGAGACAGAAGTGCGTACCGAAGCCGAAGCCGACGTGAGGGTTCGGGTGGCGCGTGATGTCGAAGCGTGAACGGATCGTCGAACACGGACTCGTCGCGGTTGGCCGACGGATAGAGCAGGATCACCCGGTCACCGGCTGCCACGGCCTGCTCTCCGATGTGTGAGTCGACCGCCGCGGTGCGGAAGAAGTTGTTGAGCGGCGTGACCCAACGGATCATCTCCTCGATCGCGTCAGGGATGAGACCCGGGTTCGCGGCCATGGCCTCCCATTGGTCGGGATGATCGCAGAACGCCCGCAGGCCACGGGCGATCAAGGTGCGCGTCGTCTCCGCGCCCCCGGAGATGAACAGACCCGTCTCGTGAAGCAACGACTCCGCATCGAGGTGCTCGCCGTCGATGGTCGGCGTTGGCCCAGACCGTGATCAGATCGCTGTCGTCGTCCATCGGGCAGCCACGACGTTCCTCGGCCATCGTCTGCAGCTCGGGATTGAACGCGAGGATCGCCTCCATCATCCCGACCATCGCGTCCTGGTCGTACCGGATGGCGTCGTAGCGCATCAGCCGCTCGGACCATGACTTGATGTCGCGCCATCGGGCCTCGTCCCATCCGAGGAGCGACGCCGTCAGCCGGCAGGGCAGTTGCGCGGCAACGGCGTCGACGACCTCGACGCCGTCGGCGCCATCGCGAACCGCCGCAATCATCTGGTCGACGAGACCCGCCACCGTCGTGCGCAGCCACGGCTCGTGGGCGCGCACGGCTTTCGGAGTGAAACGTCGCGCCACCAACTTGCGCTGATCGAGGTGACGCGGGTCGTCCTGGGCGATCATGTTCGTCTCGCCCGGGGAGTGGAAGCTTCGGTAGCCCTCGCTCGACACGAACTCGGTGGGTCGACCCTCGACGTCACGGATGTCGGCGTGGCGCGTCACCGCCCACAGGTCGTTGATCTGATCGCGATACACGGGCTCGTTGGCCCGCATCCACGTGAACGCTGCGGTGCGGGTCACCCAGGTAGAAGTTCGGGTCGAGCAGATTCGCCGCCGGCCGGGTCGGGACGAGATCGGGCCTCGTGGTCGTCATGACCGAAGCATAAGCAACACCGTGCGCCGAGCCCCTGGGTGGCACACCGCAGGGCCTCTGCCGTAGGTGCTTCCTATGCTCAGCGACGTGGCGCGATGGGTGATCCGCGGGAGGACGTGCGGGCTACGAGCGACTCCAACTCCTCGCTACCTCTCAGCCGACCCTCGACGTTGCACTCGATGGTCGGCGCGTTGGCCAGGCGTTCGTCGAGGGTGAGCAACGTTGCGCCCAGCGCTTCTGCCAGCGCGACGTACAGGGCGTCGTAGCCCCGCACGTTGTCGCGCAACTCCCACGCTCGGTGAGCAACGGGCGGTGCGGCCAACGTTCGCCCGGCCACGAGCGCAGATCGTCGACAGCCTGATTGGCGGCCGTCGGATCGAGAGCCCCGCGGCGATGTTGCGTTTGGATCACCGAGAGCACCTCCGCATCTACCAAGTGCGGCGCCGCGTGGTCCGCGTCCTCGGCGAACCGACGCGAATCCGCTCGGACTCCGGCGTGTCGGCCACCACCTCGAACAGCACGCTCGCGTCAACGACCAGCATCGGGCCACTCGCCTCGGATCTCGTCGAGCGCGTCGACGACGTCAGCCCGGCTGATGTCCGACGGCCGGCGCCGCGTTCGCTCGAGCCAGTCCTCCATGGACGGACGGGCCACAAGTCGTGCCGCCTCGCGTCTCAGGAGATCCGGCACCGTCACCCCCGCGTCGGCGGCCCGCCGCACGAGCGCGGCGTACACGTCGTCATCGATGTCGCGTATCTGCACCGTCTTAGGCATACACGCATGATATCATGCGTTCCGCATGTCCTTCGTGCGAGACCGATGAATTCCGGCTTGTTCTAGGGTCACAACCGCCATGAGACCGCTGATCGTTTCCGAGTTCGTGACCCTGGACGGCGTGATGGAGGCGCCGGGTGGTGAGCCCACCCATCCGCACAGCGGGTGGGTGATCGACTACCTCGCCGACGAACAGCAGCAGTACAAGCTGCAAGAGGTACTCGACGCCGAGAGCCTGCTCATCGGGCGAGTCACCTACGAGAGCTTCGCCGGTGCGTGGCCCCAGCGAGACGGTGAGTTCGCCGAGAAGATGAACACCATGCCGAAGGTGGTCGTGTCGAGCACGCTCACTGACCCGGCGTGGAACAACACGAGCGTGCTCGATGGCGATGTCGTCGCGGGTGTCAACGCGCTCAAGGAGCAAGAGGGTGGACCGATCCTCGTCGCCGGCAGCATGAGCCTCGTCCACACGCTGCTCGACAACGATCTGGTGGATGAGCTCCGACTGATGGTCTTCCCGGTGACGATCGGTGCGGGATTGCGGGTGTTCCCCGAGACCATCAGGAAGACGGCCTGGACGCTGACCGACTCGGTCACCTTCCAGACGCTGGTGCGGGCCGACACCTACCGCCCGGCCTGAGCACCTGGCAACCAACCAGGTCCGACCGCCGAAACTAGGGTGCCCCCGTGCCCGGTTGTGACTTCACCCGACGGGACATGCTGCGTTGGACAGCGGTCGCGGCGGCATCGCCATTCGTCGCCAATCGCGCGTTCCGCGCCGCAGCCGCATTCGCCGCGTCGCCGGGCGACGACGTGTCGCCGGCCAACCTCGAACTCGTCACGCTGACCGAAGACCGCGCCATCATCACCTGGTACACCGGCTACACCGGGTCGGACGACGGGCTCGGTCGCATGGAGCCGGCCGTCGGTACCGCCGAGGTCCACTGGGGAACCCAGCCGAATCAGCTCGACCAGATCGCCGGCGGCCTGGCGAGCGACACGCCCTATCACTACGTGGAGCTGAACGGTCTCGAGCCGGGCCGCACCTACTACTACCAAGCCTGGTCGAACGGGAAGCCGGCTCCGCCGACACCGTTCACGCTCATCAGCGGCAACGCCGTCGGCACCTCGGACTTCGGGCTCACCACGGGCGGGCCGTACAGCTTCACCACTCCGCTGCCGCCGGCCGGCCGGTTCCTGTTCTCGATCGTGCTCTGCAACGACCTCCACATGGGCGAGACGACGGCCGGGCTGGTCGGTGGCAGCCGAGGATCATCGGCATCGAACAGGAGCCCGGGTCTACCGCCGTATCCCGAGGTCATGCTCGAGTCCCTCGTCGCCGACGCCACGATGCTCGGCGGCCAGTACCTCCTCGCGGCGGGCGACATCACGGCCGAAGCCGTCCCGCTCGACCTGAGCCGGGCCGGTCAACTGCTCAACGATTTCGGCTGCGTACCGCGACGACTACTTCGTGACACGCGGCAACCACGATCGAGCCCACACCGGCGCGGCCTACGCGACGTGCCGCGTCGGCGAGTGGCAAGGCAACGACTGCTTCCACGACCAGTTCTTCCCGGGCCACGACCCGACGTTCTTCCGTCGCGATCTCCAAGGTCTGCGGGTGCTCGGGATCGACACCTACGACAAGCCCGGCAACGGCGGCGACCCCGGTGGCTGTCGCCCGACCAACTCGCGTGGTTCCGCGCCGAGTTGGCCAAGGACCGCGACCAACCAACCTTGGTGTTCGGCCATCATCCGCTGGTCGTGCAGGACTCGGCGTTCCCGATCATCGCCCAGCAACTCGCTCGACGCCGACCAGGCCGCCGCCATTCTCGGCGACTACGCGGCCATGCCCGGGATGTTCCTCCACCACGCCGGCCACACCCACCGCAACAAGTACACGGTCAGTCCCATTGCGCCCGACGTCATCCATCAGGAGATCGCCGCCGGCAAGGAGTACCCCGGCGGGTTCTCGCTGCTGCGATTGCACACCGATGGCTTCGCGCTGAACTTCTACAAGTCCCGCAGCGAGCTCGCTCGACAATGGAGCGAACGGAGTCGTCAGGAGATCCTCGGGTTCTGGCCCCAGTTCGCGCTCGGCAGCAGCGTGGCCGACCGCAATCTGGTCGCGACGCACGATCTGTCGGGGCTCAACCGGCGACGGCGAACCGACGACCCGGCACTTCGGACGCGCCCAGTCCGGAACTGATCGCGGTGGCGCCGCCGTTCACCGGCTGACGCCTCAACGGGTGGATCCCGCGCTCAGAAGTCGAGCGACTGGGCGGGACGCACGATCAGCTCGGGGATGTTCAACCGAGCCGGCAGGCTCACCACGTAGTGCACCGCGTCGGCGATGTCCTCGGGCTTGGCGATGTGCGTGGCCAGACCCTCCTGCGCCTTCTCCAACACCTCGTCGGGGATCCGTTGGCCGGGCACGAAGTCCATCCGACGCCGGCCAACGCGGCGATGCCCGCCACCACATCGGGTTCGAGGTTGCGCGCGAAGTTGGTGGCGACCACTCCAGGCATGAGCGACGTGATGCGAATGTCGTCGCCTTCGAGCTCCTGACGTAGTCCGGCGGTGATGTAGTTCACCGCCACCTTCGAGGCGCCGTACACCCCGCCGTCCGGTCGCAGCGCCGCGATCGACGAGATGTTCACGACGTGGCCGCCGTTGCCGGCGCGCCGCATGGCTTTCACAGCTGCCTGACTGCCGACCAGCAGCGCGAAGACGTTCACGTCGAGCATCTCGCGCCACTTCTCGAGATCGCCGTCGAGGATCGTCCCGGGATGACCGAGACCGGCGTTGTTGACCATCACGTCGAGTCGACCCGAATCGCTGGCGGCCTGATCGATGATCCCTTGCAGCGCCTTGCTGTCGCGTACGTCGAGCGAATGGGCCTCGGCCTTGCCGCCCGCCTCGGCGATGGTGGCGACGGACTCCTCCATCGGCTCGGTGCTGCGGCCCACGAGGTAGACGCGAGCGCCGGCGCCGCCCAGCCGCTCGGCGATGGCGCGCCCGATCCCGCTCGATGCTCCGGTGATGACGGCGGTCTTGCCTTCGAGGGACGCTTCCACGCTCATGACCTGCTCCTCTAGGGTGATGTGAGCAAACGCTCGTGTTCTTGGTACAGAATGAGAGCAAACACTCGTATTTGTCAAGAGGCCACCGCGACCGTGACACCGAACCGAAACGCCAAGCGCGTGGGCGACGCCGGATGGAACTGATCCTCGACGTGGCCGAACACGTCTTCGACGAGGTCGGCTACGACGCGGCCACGACCAACCTCATCGCAACCCGCGCCGAGATCTCACCGGGTTCGCTCTACCAGTACTTCGCCAACAAAGAAGCCATCGCCGAGGCGTTGACCGATCGTTACGTCGAGCTGCTCGACGCCACGCACGACGTCGTACTCGACCCTGCGCTCACGTCGGTGTCGATCACCGAGATGGTGGACCGTGTGGTCGATCCGTTGATCGCCTTCAACGTCGCCCACCCCGCAGCCAATTCGCTCCTGCACGGGGCCGACGTCTCCCCTGCGCTCGCGGCATCGACCAAGGCACTGCACGAAACGCTCGAGGGCCGGCTCGACACACTGATCGCCGCGACTCCCGACGTGCCCGAGCCAACCCGAGCACTCGTCGCCACCGTGAGCATGCAGATCTTCAAAGCACTGTTGCCGACCGTGCTCGACGCGAAGCTGAAAGACCGACCGGCCGTCATCCACGAGCTGAAAGCCGCGCTCGTCGGTTACTGGACCTCCGTGGAGAGCTCGACCGCATGACCCCACCACCGAACCGCGAGAAGCCTCCGACGCTGCATGTCCCGCGGCCGGACGAGGCCGTCGCCGCCGACGAGATGACGATGGCGCGCAACTGGCTCGACCACCTCCGCGAGAGCGCCGTCTACAAGATCGAGGGACTCGACGACGCGCAGATCCGCTGGAAGCCCGCCGCGACCGCCAACTCGCTCGGGCAGATCATCGTGCACCTGGGCTACGCCGAACGCCTGTGGTTCGCGCCATCGTCGCGGGCGAGGACATGGACATGAACTGGCGCCAGCACATGTTCGAGCTGCCTGACGGCTGGTCGGTCGACGACGCGGTTGCGTTCTATCGCGCCGAAACCGCCGCCGCCGACGTCGTTCTCGACGCCGCGACCTCGTTCGACCAGGCGTCGCGCGGTGAGGTGCGGACCACGACCCTGCGCTGGGCCGTCGTGCACATGATCGAAGAGACCGCTCGCCATCTGGGCCACATGGACATCACACGCGAGCTGCTCGACGGGCAGACCGGGTCGCTGACGAACTCAGTCCTCTCCGACGGCGGGCGGTGTAGACGGCCGTCACCAGGTTCCGCTCCACCTGATCGTCGAACTCGTCCTCGGCGACCCGCGCCAGTTCGTCGAGCACCTCGTCCCGAGCGTCGGTGCCGAGCCGATTGATCGAGGAGTACGTCGCGTACAGCGCTCGAACCCCTGCACTGTCGAGGTGGAGCGTTCCGGGTAGGAGCTCCGTCTCGATCTCCTCGAACGACGCGTCCGCGAGCTGCCGAACGTACAGCTCGACGTTCAGCGGTGAGTCCCGCAGGTCGAGACGGCCCGAGGGGCTGGCTTCCAACGGCTCCAACACCCGCGGGTTGCTTCGTGGAAAGGGTCCGCTCGGTTCGGATCGCCGAACACGTTCCAGAACATGGCCCAGAGCCCGCCGGGACGCAGCATCGCGTGCGCACCTTCGGCAAGCCGACCACCGGATCGATCCAGTGGAACGACGTGGCGGCGAGGCCAAGTCGAAACCGCACCACCGGAGGTCCACCTCTTCGAACGGTTCCTCGACGACATCGATCGATGTCGGCCCGATCCCACGTCGTCCGCAGGTACTGCAGCCAGCGCCGCGTCCGGTTCGATCGCGACGACGTGGCCCACGCCGAGACCCGCCACCGCCCTCGTCGCCAGGCCCGGTACCCGGACCGATCTCGAGCGCTCGCGGCGAGCGTGAGGCGACCACGATCGCGGATCAGCTCGAACACCCGTGCGGGATACGGCGGTCGAGCCGCGTCGTAGCCGGCCGGGTCGAACCCGAACAGCCCCTGCCCACGTCCGAGGCCGGTCGTGTCGCGTCACTCATCGGCCCACTGCCGTACCGCTCACCGAGTCGCCGAGCCAGTAAGCGGGCCGAAACTCCGGGCGTGGTGCGCCCCGCTAGCCGTCGAGCAACAGCCGATCCGCACGCCCGATCAGCGACTACGCGTGTTCGTGAGCTCGACGCTTGGTGAGCTGGCAAACGAGCGAGTCGCGGCGCGACGGGCCATCGAGGCGCTCCACCTCACGCCCGTGATGTTCGAGCTCGGAGCACGCCCCCACCCGGCCCGGGCGCTCTATCGCGCCTACCTCGACCAGAGCCACGTCTTCCTCGGCATCTACTGGGAGCGCTACGGCTGGGTCGCACCCGACGAGACGGTGTCGGGGCTCGAGGACGAGTACCTGCTCTCGGGTTCGCTGCCGCGCCTCGTCTACCTCAAGGCACCGGCGCCCGAGCGAGAGCCGCGGCTGCGCGAGCTGATCGACCGCATCCAGGCCGACGACACCGTGGCCTACAAGCGGTTCGAGGACATCGACGAGATCGAGCGCCTGATCACCGAGGACCTCGCCGTACTGCTGAGCGAGCGGTTCCTCGAGCCCGACGACGACGCGCACCCCGCCTCGACGGCATGGGGTGTTCGCCTGCCCGCCGGCGTCGCCGATCGTCGGCCGCGACGCGGAGCTGTCCGAGCTGTGCCGCGCTCCTGGTCGACGAGAGCGTGCACCTCGTCACGCTCGTCGGACCAGGCGGAATCGGCAAGACACGGCTCGCGCTCGAGTTGGCCCGCTCGGTCGCGCCGCGATTCGTCGACGGCGCGGTGATGGTGCGACTCGAAGGCACGACGTCCGACGACGACGTCCTGCCGGCCATCGCGGCGGCGATGGGCGTGACGGTCGAGGCATCGGCCGTCCGGACGCGGTCCTGGCGTCCGCGATCGGTCGACGGCACGTGTTGCTCGTGCTCGACAACTTCGAACATGTGCTCGGCGCCGCAGCCGGTGTCGGCGTGCCTGCTCGAGCAGTGCCCCCATCTCACCGTGCTCGTCACGAGCCGCGCGCCGTCGGTCTGCGAGCCGAACGGGACGTACCGGTACCGCCGCTCGCCGTTCCGATCGGCAACGACAAAGCCGGCCTACGTGACGGCTCCGTCGAATTGTTCGTCGAGCGGGCGCGCAGCGTGCGGGACGACTTCGTCCTCGACGACGACAACCGCGCGGCCGTCTTCGAGCTCTGTCGCCGACTCGACGGCATCCCGCTCGCGATCGAGCTCGCCGCGGCGCGAGTCCGCATGCTCCCGCCCGTCGAGTTGGTCGCTCGGCTCGACGAACGCCTCCACATCCTCGGGGCTCGCGGTCCCGGCGTACCGGAGCGGCAGCGAACGCTCAAGCGCCACGATCGAATGGAGCTTCCACCTGCTGCAGCCCGACGAGCAGACACTGCTCGCGCGGCTGAGCGTCTTCGAGGACGGTTTCACCCTCGACCACGCCGAGGCGGTCTGCGGCTACGGACACCGATGTGCTCGACGCCCTCTCCGGACTGGTCGAGCACTCGCTGGTGGCTCCGTGGACCACGGACGCGCCCGTCTCCCCGTTTCGGTATGTTCAACATGATCCGCGCCTTCGCCCGCGATCAGCTCGACAGAGCGGCGAGGCTCACGCACGTCGCGGACCGTCATCTCGAGCTCTTCGCCGACCTGGCCGTGGCCGGCGCGGCGCGGCCTGCAAAGCCCGACTTCCAGAGATGGATGCCGCGCATCATTCCCGAGTGGGGCGAACCTGCGCGTCGGCGTGGCTCCACGCCATCGACGCCGAGCGGGGGATCGCGCCGTCGACCTCGCCCGCTGCGCCTTCGTCTGCATGTGGGTGCTCGGCCGCCTGCCGCGAGCTGGCTCCGCTCATCGACAGCGACCGCTCGCGAACGACCAGCGCGCTCGCGACGGCGACCGCGGCCGGCTGTTGCTCGGCGGCGCGCTGGTCGCCTACGCCGCGGATGACTACGAGAAGTGCAGTCGCCTATCTCGCCGAATTCGACACGCTACGTGACGCCGTCGCTGACGACTCGCTCGCCGGGCGGCCGCGCTCTACCGGCCTTCCTGGCGGTGGACCGATGGGACATGGTCGAGTTCGAACGCGTCCTTGACCGAGGCCGAGCCTCTGCTCCGCGCCGCCGACGATCGCTGGACGCTCGGATTCTGTCCCGGCACTCGCGGCGTCCTGAGCTACATCGCCGGTGACCTCGCCACGGCGTCGACGCTCGAGTCGGAGGCCTTCGCCCTCGGCGTCGAGAGCGGCAACGACGTGCTCGCCGATGCAGGCCGCGGTCTTCCTCGTGATGGTCACGCTGGCCGCCGGCGACACCGACGGCGCGCGTACCTTCGCCGGTCGCACGCTGATCTACGTCGAGCGCTATCCGTACTGGGAAGTCCACGGCATACACGTACGAGGCGGTGGCCAACCTGGCCGCGGCCGACGGCGACGTCGAGGCCGCGGCCCGCCTGATCGGCGGCGGCCGACACGCTGCGATCGTCCATCTCCTCGTCGGTCTGGCCCCTCGTACGGTCGATGCGAGACCAGATCGTCGACACGCGTCGGCGAGGCGATCAGCGAAGACGCTACGACGAGCTCCACGACGAGGGCGGCGAGCTCGGCCCGCCGCGCGTACCCTCGCGATCGCCCGGGGGGTACTCCAGTGCATCCGCACGCCCGATCAACAACTGCGCGTGTTCATCAGCTCGACGCTCGGTGAGCTGGCCGAAGAGCGCCAAATCGCCCGCCGCGCCGTCGAGGCGCTGCGCCTCACTCCCGTGATGTTCGAGCTCGGGGCCCGGCCCCATCCGGCTCGTGCGCTCTACCGCGCCTACCTCGACCAGAGCCACGTGTTCCTGGGCATGTATTGGGAGCGCTACGGCTCGGCTGCCCCCGGCGAGACGATCTCGGGTCTCGAGGACGAGTACGTCCTCTCGGCGTGGTTCCAGCGTCTCGTCTACGTCAAGGAGCCTGCGCCGGAGCGAGAGGAACGGCTCCACGATCTCTTGAAACATGTGCAGAGCGACGACACCGCTGCGTACAAGCGGTTCCAACCAGGCGACGATCTCGAACAGCTCATCACCGACGACCTCGCCATCTTGCTGAGCGAGCGGTTCCTGCAGGACGCGGTCGTGGGCCGAACCCGGCTCGTCGACATGGGGGGTACATCTACCCGACCACGTCGGCCATCGTCGGACACGACGGTGAGCTCGCGGCTCTCTGCGGTTTGGTGACTGACCCGAACGTGCGCCTCGTCACGTTGATCGGCCCGGGCGGCATCGGCAAGACGCGGCTCGGCCTCGAGCTCGCTCGGTCGATGGCGGCGTCCTATGCCGATGGCGCCGTCATGGTCGCCCTTCAGGATGTCCACGCCGACGACGAGGTGGCGCCCGCCATCACGGCCGCGATGGGCATCACGTTCGACCGTTCGACCGTCGACGAAGCGCTCGCCGGCTCCATCTCCAGCCGGCGGGTGCTGCTGCTCCTCGACAACTTCGAACACGTGCTCGGCGCGGCATCGGCGGTGCACAACCTGCTCGAGGTCTGTCCCAACCTGACCGTCCTCGTCACGAGCCGCGCGCCCGCTCGGCTCCGCGGCGAGCACGAGTTCCACGTCGACCCTCTCGAACTACCCCTGGCCGATACGCCGGCGGCCGACCACCTGGCCGCGGACCGAACCGCCTCGGTGCGACTCTTCGTCGAGCGGGCGCGCAGCCAACGCGTCGACTTCGCATTGAACGAGGCCAACCGCGACGCGGTCTTCGAGCTGTGCCGCCGCCTCGAAGGCATCCCGCTCGCGATCGAGCTCGCCGCCGCCCGGGTCGATCTACTGACACCACAGGCGATGCTCGAACGGCTCGATGATCGGTTCGAGCTGTTGGTCGCCAAGACGGCGGATCTGCCAGCTCGGCAACGAACGCTCGACCGCAACGATCGAATGGAGCCACGAGCTCCTCACGCCCGACGAGCGTCGTCTGTTCGCCCGGCTCGGCGGTGTTCGCCGGTGGGTTCACCCTCAGAGCGGTCGAAGGGATTTGTGGTGACGGCCTCGACGTGTTGGAAACCCTCTCCGGCTTGGTCGAGCACTCCTTGGTGACGCCTATGGCCTCGCACGGCGCCGCACCCCGGTTCCGTATGTTCGAGATGATCCCGAGCCTTCGCTCACGATCGCCTGGAAAGGCGAACGGCGAGATGGCGGCACTTTGTGACCGGCATCTCGAGTACTTCGAGGAGCCGCCGCGGAGGCCGACCGCGTTGCGTGGGGTCGACCATCTCCAGTGGATGGCTCGGATGACGCCCGAGTGGGACAACCTCCGCGCCACGTGGTCGCATGCGCTGTCGATCCACCAGGCTCGAGCCGCGCCGCACCGCTGGCCGGTTGCGGCTTCATGTTGCTCTGGAAGCTCGGACGGCTCCACGAGATGTGGCCGCTCATCGCAGCCACGTTGAAGTCGCGGGATGAACTCGATGACAACACTCACACGCGCTTGCTGTTGTTCCGCGGGCACCACGGTCTGTTTCGTTCGCCACCGGGCGAGTCCGGACGAGTCGGTTCGGTTCATCGAAGAGTTTCGAAGCACTGCGCGACGCCGTCGACGACCAGATGATTCTCGGCGCGGCCGAGTTGGCGCGGGCATTCCTTGCGGGCGAGCAACTGGACGCCACGTCGCGGAACTGGATCGCCACTCGACGCCCCGAGACCATCTTCCGCAATGCCGGCGAGCTGTGGATGCTCGGAGTGGGTCTGACCGACACGGCTCGCTGGCGTCGTTGCTCGGCGACGATCAACGTGCCCTCGAGATTCAGGCTGAAGTGTTCGACCTGGCCAACGAACCGGCGATGACGCCCATCACGTTGCAGTCCCTCGTCGCTAAGGCCATGACCGGCTCGCGCTCGGTGACCCGGAAGTGGCCCACGACGATCCGCGTGGCACGCGCTCACGTTCTTCGAGACTATCCGTACTTCGACTCGGTCGCCTACACGTACGAGGCAGGAGCAGGGGCTGGCGATCGCCGAGGACGCTCCGAAACCGCCGGGCGGCTACTCGGCGCGCCGGGGACGTGGCGCGACGGACGAAACGCGGCCCGCATGTGGCCCCTGCTACAACCACAACGAGACCAATCGCGGCGCAGGTCGAGGCCCGGATCGGCGCTGACGCCCTGGAACAGCTCCGCGCCGAAGGCGCAGCGTGGGCCCCCGCCGATCCGTTGCCCTGCTCGACGAGCTCGTCCAGACTGAGGCCCCGTTCACGCCAGAAACAACAACGCGTACGCAATACCAAACCGGTCATTCCGTGGCCGGTCCACAGAACGGAATGGAGACCCGATGCCCGGACAAGCTCCCCCGCACCGCCGCACCAATGAACGCGACCTGCTGCTGGCCTTCCTCGAGCAACACCACGACGGCATTCGCTACGCCGCGTTCGGCCTGACCGACGACCAGGCCCGGGTCACACCTCGGTCGAGCCGCTCGGCCTCGGCGGTCTCGTCAAGCACCTCACCAACATGGAGGGCACCTGGACCGACTTGATCGAGCAGATCCCGGACGACGGGTCGGGCAGTTCGACTACGAGGAGGCCTTTCGGCTCGGCGCCGATGAGACGCTCACCGACGCGCTGGCTCGCTACGACGTAGCCGCCAAGCGAACGAACGCCGTCGTGGCCAGGGCCTCCTTCGACACGCCAGTGCCGATTCCGAAGGGCGTGCCCTGGTTCCCTCAGGACCTCGATGCCTGGACCGTGCGCTGGGTCGTGTTGCACCTCATCGAGGAAACCGCCCGCCACGCCGGGCACGCCGACGTCGTGCGCGAGTCGATCGACGGTGCATCGATGTACGAGCTCATCGGCCAGCCGCACGAAGGACAGCCGGGACGGAGTGGCTCCAACCCTGGAAGCCGCCGGCGCGCCTGAAATCGCACGGACCGCGCTGAAGAGGATGGCTCGACCTGCCGATCATCTTCATGTGGGTGACCAGGCGGCGCGGGACCCGGCGCTGAACGAACGGTTGATGCGGCGGCTCCTTGCCGGCGCGCCGATGCTCGTGATGGTCGTCGATGGTGAGGGCAAGGTCACCTGGCTCAACGGTGCAGTCGAACGACTCACCGGCTATCGGGCCGACGAGCTCATCGGGACGAACATCCTCGACCACCTCGACGTCGAGTGGAATCCCTCCGCGTTCGATTCGATCAGCGCCGCCATGACCCGCACCGGACTCCAACGTCCGATGCTGTATCGGGTGCGGCGCAAGGACGGTTCGACCTTCGTGGCGGAGGTCACCGCCAACAGCCAGCTCGATGACCCGGTAGTACAAGGCCTGGCGGTGTACGTCCGGCAGTGGGACGAGCGTCAGCTGCTCGACCAGGTGATCGAGAGTCTTGCGTCGAGCGCGTCACTCGACACCACTCTCGAGTTGCTGACCCAGGTGATGGGGGCCGAAACGCTCGACGGCGACGGCTTCGTGCTACTGCGTCCGACTCGGCAAGGCTTCGACCAGACCATCAGTCACCTGCCTGTCGACCCCGTGCTCGCGGGCGCCGACGGCGGACCGCACCCACCTTGGGAGCTGGCGGCCAAGCAACAGTCGCCGGTGTGGCGTCATCGCGACGATCTGAGCGAGCCCATGCGAGCCGCTGCGCTCGAGCGTGGCTACACGTGGTGTTGGGCGTGGCCGGTCGTGGCCGCCGAGCGGGTCGAGGGCTGTCTCGTGCTGTGGCGTCGCGCCGACGAAGAGCCCGATCACACCTGCCGACTTCTCCTCTCGACGCTCGTTCGCGTCACGGGGCTCGTGCTCGAACAGCAAGGAGCCGCCCAACGCCTGCGTCACGCCGCCGCTCACGACCCCTTGACCGGGCTCGCGAACCGCGCCCAGTTCATGGAACGCCTCGAGGACGCGTTGAGCGTCTCGTCGCGCGGACCCCTCGTCGGCGTGCTCTACGTCGGACCTCGACGACTTCAAACCCGTGAACGATCGGTTGGGTCACGGCGCCGGCGACCATGTGCTGTGCGAGATCGCTCGACGGCTTCAGGCTGCGGTCCGTGACGGCGACTTGGTCGCCCGCCTCGGGGGTGACGAGTTCACCGTGGTCTGTTCGGGCGTGATCGACGCAACGATCCTGCAGTCCGTGGCCGAGCGGTTGACCGACGTCGTTCGCGAGCCGATCCAGATCGGCGACGAATCGGTCCGGATCAGCGCGAGCGTCGGGATCGCCGTGGCTCCGCCCGGTGAGTGCTCCATCGACGTACTGCTCGATGCCGCCGACTCCGCGCTGTACTCCGTGAAGGAATCGGCCCGTGGCGGCTGGCGCGAGGCGGAGTTGCCGCGCGCTTGACGCGGCGCGCGCTCAGCGAGTCGCCATCGCGGCCTCGAACGCCTCTGCGATCTCGAGGGCGCGAGCGAGATCGATCCCGCGTTTCTGATCGGCCACCAACGGATGCTCGTTGGGTTCGAGGTCGACCACCGGGCGCACGCCAACCGGCTGCGTCTGGATCGTCGCCGGCAGATGCCACGTGTCGGGGTAGCCGGGGATGCGGTTGCAGAGCTCGGCGAGGTAGGGCGGCTCGGTCACTCGGCGGGGGTTGTTCCACAGCTGGTGTGCCCGTTCGAAATCGTCCTCGCCGACCGACACCCAGACGGTGAACGTCAAGATCTGGCCGGCGTCGAGCACCGGAATGCGGATGTTGGCCCGAAGGTAGAAGCCCGACGACTTCGGGCCATGGACGATGGCTTGCTCGTCGAAGAGCTCGCCGTAGAGATGGGCCGACGGCTCGCGAGTCGCCGCCCACCCGGCCGGTTCCGCGAAGCTCCAACTGAGCGGCGGGAGATCATGCATCTCACCGCAAGTCCGACAGTGGTAGCGCTCCACGACGGAAGCTTAAGACAATGAGGGCCCAGGTGCTCAGGGCGCCGCCCGGGTGGGCGGATCCGGGGGTGACCGACCTCCAGCGGGGCCCGGCTCCGCATGCTCGAATGAGCGCCATGATCGACCGCACGCGTCTCCGCACGAGTCACACCGCCGAGGTCGAACGGTTCGTGGACGACCATCCGAGGTCGCGTGAGCTGTTCGCCGAGGCCGACGAGCATCTGCTCGGCGGGGTCCCCATGAACTGGATGCGACGCTGGCCGGGACCATTCCCGATCTTCATCGACGAGGCGACGGGGTCGTCGTTCCGCGATGTGGACGGCCACACCTACGTCGACTTCTGCTTGGGCGACACGGGTGCGATGACCGGCCACGCCATCTCCCCGATGCTCGAGGCGCTGCAGTCCCAAGCGCCTCGGGGTGTCACCGCGATGCTCCCGACCGCGGATGCCATCGACGTCGGCAAGGAGCTGACGCGCCGGTTCGGTTTGCCGGTCTGGCAGATAGCGATGACCGCGACCGACGCCAACCGATTCAGCATCCGACTGGCGCGCCACCTGACCGGACGGTCGAAGGTGCTGGTCTTCAACTGGTGCTACCACGGCACGGTCGACGAGACGTTCGCGGTGCTGGGGAGCGACGGAGGGATCGAGGCTCGGCCGGGCTCCATCGGACCTCCGGTGGACCCTGCGCTGACGACCAAAGTGGTCGAGTTCAACGACATCGACGCTTTGGCCGAAGCGTTGGCGCCGCAGGACGTCGCCTGCGTGTTGGCCGAACCGGCCTTGACCAACATCGGCATCGTTCTACCCGAGCCAGGGTTCCTCGACGCGTTACGCAAGCTCACGGCGGAGTCGGGCACCTTGTTGATCATCGACGAGACCCACACGTTGTGTGCAGGCCCCGGTGGCTACACGGCGGCGCACGGGCTCGAACCCGACATGCTCACCGTGGGCAAACCGCTGGCCGGCGGACTCCCGGCCGCCGCATTCGGCATGACCCGTGAGCTGGCTGACCAACTCGCCGACGTTCGTGACGAGCGACGACAACGATGCGAGCGGTATCGGCGGGACTCTCACTGGCAACGCGTTGGCGGTGGCGACAATGAAGGCAGTGCTCTCGACATCGCTCGATGAAGAGGACTACGCCCACACGATTCCGCTCGCCACCCGCTGGACGAACGGTGTGGCCGAGACGATCGCCGCATTCGAGCTGCCCTGGCACGTTCAACAGCTCGGCTGCCGGGCGGAGTACTGGTTCTGTCCGCCACCCCGCAACGGCGGCCAGGCCGCCGACGCGATCGACCACGACCTCGACGCTTACTTCCACCTCTTCGCGCTGAATCGCGGCATCCTGCTCACGCCGTTCCACAACATGGCGCTCATGGCTCCGACGACCACCAACGCCGATGTCGACCATCACTCCGACGTGTTCCGGCAGACCGTCGCGTCACTCGTCGGCTGAGCGGAGGTCAGATAGCCGGCTCGCTACCGAGTGTTTTGCTACCGTGACCGCGGGGAGGGGACGAGCAAACGGGACTGCCGTCTCCGGAGAGAAATGAGAGAGACGATGGCGACTGGCACCGTCAAGTTCTTCAACAATGAGAAGGGCTACGGGTTCATCTCGAGAGACGAAGGCGACGACGTCTTCGTTCACTACACCGGAATCGACGGCACCGGCTACCGCAGCCTCGAGGTCGGCCAAACGGTCGAGTTCGACGTGGGCCCGGGCCAAAAGGGTGATCAAGCACAGAACGTCCGCGTGATCTCTTGACCTGGTCACCGGGCTCGACGCCCGGTGGGAAATGATCACTACTTGAGCTGGGCCGGTCGCGCGCCGATCTTCTGCATGTGGCGGGCGGTGCGGCAAGCGACGTAGCGGGCGGGGCGGCTTCGACCAGAGGGTCGATCCGGGGAGTAGCCGCGCTCGTGGGCATAGCGGTCGCACCGGCGATCGCGTTGGCTCTCGTGTCGCAACCGGATCGGGCCCGGGTCTTCGCCCTGGGGCTGGTGCTCGCCGGCGGGGTGGCCAGTCAGCACGGCACTCGCACGGGCGTGCTCACCGCACTCGGATGCGTCGTCGCCGCCGCCGCCGGCTACGCCCTGGCGGGCGACGCCGCGGCACTCGCGGTTCTCGTCGGTGTGCTCGGGCTCCTCGGCGCGCTCCAAGCAGCGACGCGGCCTTCACTATCCCGCGCTGCAGCCCGCCATCGCCGCGGCCGCGACTGCTACCTCGCACGGCATCACGGCCCACGAGGCCAGCGTCCTCACGTTGTTATTCGGCGTGGGTGGGCTCTTTGCGGTGGCCCTCGTGGATCTGTGCGGCGCACGCATCGCCCTCGATCCACCGCAGCCGGCGCAGTGGGCCGAGACCATCTACTTCGCGGCGGGCGCGGCAGTGCTCAGCGGAGCTGCCACGTACCTCGCCGTCGACCGGTCCACGATCGGGGGCACGTGGCTGACCGTCATGCTCCTCGTGATCGCACCCCTGATCCTCGGAGCCATCCTCGACCGCACCGTCGTGCCCATGTTCGTAGCCTTGCTCGGCTCCGTCGCCGCGCTGGCGGTGATGGGACTCGTGATACCCGAACTCATGCCCGTGGTCGGTCTGGTCGGAACCGTCGCCATCGCTCTGGCGACTCGTCCGATCTACTGGCGGTTTGCCGCCCTGCTCGGATCGGGTGCGATCCTGTTGGTCGCCGCCGCCCCCGTCGGGCGCGGCCGCGGTTTCGGCTCGAACCGCACTCGCATCCATCACCGTCGCGGCGGTCGTGGCCGCGACCGCGGGTCTCTGCCTGCTCCCCGACCCCACGGCAGAACGTCACCGAAAGAACGTCCACCACACGGACAGGCCCATGAAGAACACGCCACCGGCCGAGCACACGACGATGAAGAGCTTCGATACCTGCCCGTCCTCGCTTTCGGGCAGGCGCTGGCGTACCCGGTCGAGCAGACGGCGCGCGAAGGGGACGTCCTGCGCCAGCAGCGCCAGTCCGGCAGCCAGCACCACCAGCCCGGGCCCGGGGAGAACCAACAACGCGATACCGACGCCGCACACGACGATCCCGGCGGTGACGCGCGCCACTCGAACCAGAAGATGTCGCTTAGCTTGCTCAATACTTTCCTCGCGACGCCCCGTTTCGAGCTCGGCCTCGATCGCCGCCTCTTCGAGCTCGCGGAGCTCGTCGCGCCAGCGTTCGTGCTCGGGTGGGGTCATCCCGGCCCAACGTACCGCCGTCTTGGCTCGCGACGGCCGGCATGTGTCATGGTGGTCCCCAATGGGACTCAGTGATCTGAAACGCCGCTTGACCGCGAGCGTGCAGCAGCTCGATCAAGCCCGCCTGCAAGAGCGCTACCAAGGCCTCGACATCGCACCGATCGGTGACGCGCCACTGCGAGTTCCGGTACGCGTCGGCGGCGAAGTGCAAGAGACCCGAGTGGTGCCGCGTGCCGGCTCACCGAGTCTCGAGGTGACGATCTCCGACGGCACCGGTCGCGCCACGGCGGTGTTCACCGGTACCAAGAAGTTGCACGGGCTCAACCTCGGTCGCGGTGTGCTCATCGAAGGCGTCGGTCGCCTCGAGCACAACCACCTCATCCTGGTGAACCCCAGCTACACGATTCTGCCTTGATCAGCCGATCAAGATGCCGCGGACTTCGTCTTCGCTCTCGTCGGTGACCATCACGATCACTTCGTCGCCGCCGTAGAGCACGGTGTCGCCCCGCGGCACGACCACTCGGTCCTGACGCAGGATGGCCACGACCGTCGAGTCGCGAGGCAGGCCGAGATCGACGATCTCCTTGCCACCCGCCGGTGAATCCTCGGCCAACGTGACCTCGGACAGCCGCACGCGACCACCTTCGAACGCCAGCAACCGCACGAGGCTGCCGACCGAAACGGCTTCCTCGACGAGCGCGGTGAGAAGGTGCGGCGTCGACACGGCGACGTCGACACCCCAGCTCTCGTTGAACAGCCACTCGTTGGCGGGATTGTTGATGCGGGCCACCACACGCGGCACGCCGAACTCCTGCTTGGCCAGCAGCGAGATCACGAGGTTGTCCTCGTCGTCACCGGTGACCGCGACCATGACATCGGCCTTGCCCGGATCGGCGAGCATCAGCTCGGACACCTCGCAGCCGTCCGCCTGAAGCCACGTGACACCTTCGGGCTCACCGGCCTTGGTGGCCTCGGCGACGCGACGAGGGTCGACCTCGACGATGACGACGTCGTGTTGCGCGCGTCGTAGCTCGCCGGCGATGTACGTACCGACGTTGCCGCCGCCGGCGATGACGACCTTCATCAGTGACCCCCCTTGGCCGGGCCGACCGACAGATGGTGATCGAACACATCGATGCCGTCGCCCGACACCATCATCCAGATGGCGTCGCCCTCCTGCACCACGAGGTTCTGGGCCGGCACCTGCGCCTTGCCCAGACGAGTGAGGGCCGACAAGCGGGCCACGCCCGCCAGCTCGAGCTCGTGCACCTGATGGCCGGCCCACACACCGGGCACCAGCCGTTCGACCAAGGCCACTTGGGCGGACGGATCGATCCAGTCGACATCGCTCACGTCCGGGAGCACACGACGGAGCACCCGTTCGATCGTCCACTGCACCGTCGCCACGGTCGGGATGCCGACACGCTCGTAGATCGCGGCCCGCCGCTGGTCGTAGATGCGCGCCACGACCCGCTCGACCCGGAAGGCCTCGCGGGCGACCCGGGCCACCACGATGTTGGAGTTGTCGCCGTTCGTGACGGCGGCCAGAGCCTCGGCGCGCTCGATCCCGGCCTGGCGCAACCGGGACTGGTCGAACCCGACGCCCTGGATCTGATCGCCCTCGAAGCCTTCGGGTAGCCGGCGGAACGCCTCGGCGCGCCGGTCGATGACCGCGACCGTGTGACCCTGTTCCTCCAGGGTGACGGCCAGGCCCGATCCGACTCGGCCACATCCGACGACGACGACGTGCACCACACACCTCCAGGCTCCGGTCCGGAGCACAGCGGCGCATCCTAAGACCGCCGAGCCCTCACGCTCCAGACGGGCGCCCAGACAGATTCGGTTCAGAAAACCGCCGCCGCGGAATCCACATATCCGGGTCGGCGGCCTAGATTGCCGGAGTCGTATCCCCGCGGAGCCCGGGCCCCACATGTACTCAGCGCTGAAGCGATTGGTCGTCGGCCCGCCGCTCGCCAGTTCGGACGAACACCAGACGCGTCTCGGCCGCCCGACCGCGCTCACCGTGTTCGCGTCCGACGCCATCTCGTCCACCGCCGTACGCGACCGAAGAGATCCTCCTCGTCCTCGTGCCGGTCGCCGGTCTGGCCGCGCTCAACGACCTCGTTCCGATCTCGATCGTCGTCGCGGTCCTGCTCCTGATCGTCATCACCAGCTACCGGCAGACGATTCACGCGTACCCGAGCGGTGGCGGCTCGTACGTGGTGAGTCGCGAGAACCTCGGCGCAAACGCATCGCTCGTGGCCGGTGCGTCCTTGTTGGTCGACTATGTACTCACGGTGGCGGTGTCGGTCTCGGCGGGCATCGCCGCCATGACGTCGGCCTTCCCCACGTTGCGGCCGTACCGTGTCGAACTCTGTCTTCTGGGTCTGTTGCTCATCATGTTCGCCAACCTCCGCGGCACGAAAGAGTCGGGTCGCTTGTTCGCACCGCCGGTGTACACGTACATCATCAGCCTGGCGATCCTCATCATCTACGGCTTGTACCGCGTCTACGTCGGCAACCTTCCGGCCATCGCACCGAACGCCGAGGCGCTGGCCGAGATCGCCCAATCCACGGCACGGGCTTCGGTGACGACAACCTGCCGTTGTTCGCGAGCGTCAGCGTCTTCATCCTGTTGCCGCGCGTTCTCGTCCGGCGCGGTCGCGCTCACCGGTGTCGAGGCCATCTCGAACGGCGTGCCCGCCTTCAAGAAGCCCGAGTCGAAGAACGCCGGCGAGCACGCTCGTGGCCATGGGCCTCATCCTCGGCACGTTCTTCATGGGCATCTCGGTGCTGGCGAGCCGCCTGAAGCCCACCGTGCTCGAGCCCGCGTCGCAGGACTACCAGACGCTGCTCTCGCTCATGGCCCGCTACGTGTACGGCGGCACCACGCCGCTGTACTACATCCTGCAGTTCTCGACCTTCGCGATCCTGGTCCTCGCGGCCAACACCGCCTTCGCCGACTTCCCTCGCGTGTCGTCGATCATCGCCAGCGACGGCTACCTGCCGCGACAGCTGGCCAACCGAGGCGACCGCTTGGTCTTCTCCAACGGCATCGTCGTGCTCTCACTCGTCGCGGCCGGGCTCATCATCGCGTTCGGCGGCGACACCGAGCGCCTTGATCCCCCTCTACGCCGTCGGCGTGTTCACCGGCTTCACCTTGTCGCAGGCCGGCATGGTGATCCATCACCGCAACGTGAAGGAGAAGGGCTGGCGCCGCAACCAGGTCATCAACGCCGTCGGTTCGGTCGCGACCTTCATCGTGCTGCTCGTGGTCGTGGTCTCGAAGTTCACGATCGGCGCGTGGATCCCCGCCGTGCTGATCCCGATCGTGGTCGTGGTGTTCAAGTCGATCCACCGCCACTACGTCCGCGTCACCGCCGCCATCCAACCGCCCGCGGGCTATCGGTCGAAGCGCCACCGCCACACCGTCATCGTGCTGGTCGGCAACATCCACCGCGGCGTGCTCGACGCCATCACCTACGCCCGATCGCTCGCGCCCGACCGACTCCTCGCGCTGTCCGTCGTCCACACCGACGAACAGCAGGAGGCGTTGCAGGATCAATGGGAGAAGTTCGACATCCCCGTCGAGCTCCGCACGGTGTACTCGCCGTACCGCGAGCTGTCGGGTCCGGTCATCGGCTTCATCGACGACCTCGACCGGGAATGGCCCGACGACATCGTCACCGTCGTCATCCCCGAGTTCGTCCTGAGTCACTGGTGGGAGCAACTGCTCCACAACCAGAGCGCGCTCGTCTTGCGGTCTCGCTTGCGGATGCGGCCGAACACGGTCGTGACCGCGGTACCGATCCACGTGTACCAACCCGAAGAAGAGCGCTACTAGCGCTTCCAGGAAGCGCGGTCCTTGGCGAGCTCGTCGAGGTCTTCGTATTCCTCGCTGGTGTCGGTCCAGTCCTCGAACTGGATGACGCCGATCTCGGTGAAGCGCTCGCGCAGCCAGCCGTTGTTGGCCTCGAGCAGGCCGAGCTTCTTGCAGTTCGGCACGATCTTCGAGAACAGCAGCTGCTGGAACGGATCCTCGAGCTGGTCGCCCCGGAGCCGGCCGATGATGAACTTCGGGTCGATGTCGATGCGCTCCCACACCTCGACGGCGAGCAGGCGATCACGCATGCGCAGCGCGGCTTCGAACGCGAACTCCTGGCGCTCCTTGCAGCTCGGCGTCGGTGAGCTCGGCGTAGTACTCCTTCAGCGACAACACACCGAAGGCCACGTGGCGGGCCTCGTCGCTCATCACGTAGCGCAGCAGCTGCTTGAGCAGCGGCTCGGGCGTGAGCATGTGCATGTAGCCGAAGGCGGCGAGCGCCAGGCCCTCGACCATGATCTGCATGCCGAGGTAGGTCATGTCCCACCGGCTGTCCTGGATGATGTCGTCGAGCAGCAGACCGAGATGCGAGTTGAGCGGGTAGTGACCCGACAGCTTGGTGTCGAGGTACTTGGCGAACACCTCGACGTGGCGGGCCTCGTCCATCACCTGCGTGGCGGCGTAGTACTTGGCGTCGATCCACGGCACGGTCTCGACGATCTTCGCGGTGCAGAGCAGCGCGCCCTGCTCGCCGTGCATGAACTGGCTCAGCATCCAGTTCTGCTGCTCGACGTTCCAGCGGATCCACTCCTTCGAGCCCCAGTGCTCGAGCGGCGTGCCCACGACGTCGAGCCCGGCGAACTCCCAGTTCGGCTCGGCGCCGAGCGCCTGCACGGTGACCGCTTCCTGATCGACCTCGATCTCCCACGGCAGATCGGTCTCGCCGTTCCACTGCGAGTTCTTGGCCTTCTCGTACAGCTTGTTGAGGGCCGGCCGAGCACCCTTCTCGTAGTCCCAGGTGAAGATGGCGTCGGCGTTGTCGGTCACGGCGTGCACGCGTCTCGCCGACATACGGATTGTCGAGCGCGAGCTCGACGATCGTCGTCGAGGTCGTTGGCCTCTTCGCGTCCCATGATCTCTTCGATCGACATGGCAATTCCCCCTGGGAGTCCGGCGTGGTGTGAGGCCATGATACAAACCCTGTCGTTTGTCGCAAGGGCCCGGTCCCGAGTCGTACACTCGGCCGCCATGGCCAAGCTGCGGTGGGGCGACGAAGTCCCGACCACGACGGCCGCCGCCCGCGAACGGCTGGTCGACGCGGCCGAGGCCTGCGTCGACCGATTCGGGCTGGCCAAGACCACCCTCGAGGACATCGCCCGTGAGGCCGCCGTCTCCCGGGCCACCGTCTACCGGTACTTCGCCAACCGCGACGAGCTGATGCTCGCCGTCCTGCTCCGCGACCTCGAACGCTCACAAGAACGCGACCTCGAGGAGTTCTTCGAGGGTGCCAACGACCCGGCCGCGTTCGGCCGAGCCCTCGTCGACGCCGCGGTCTACCTGCTGTCGGCCATCCGCAACAGCCCGAAGCTGCAGCTGCTCCTGCAACGAGAGGGTCCCGGTTTCACGTCGACGATCTCGGGCGCGTCCGAAGCATTGTTCGCGCAATGGATCGACGACGTCGCTCCCTACCTCGCCGCCGCGCAAGACCGCCGGGCTTGCTACGCGTCGACCTCGACGCCGCCGAGACGGCCGAGTGGATCCTGCGCATCATCCTGTCGCTGCTCACCATCGAGGCGCCGCGCCATCACTCCCCCGAAGAAGAGCACCGCTTGATGACGAGCTACGTCATCCCTGCGCTGCTTCCCGCCTCGGCGCTGATTCCTCGCCGTCGACTGAGCCGTCAGTCCTTGCGCACCTCGACGGGTGCGCACCGATGCGCCGCCGGGCTGTACGGGTCGTCGCTCAGGTTCATCGCCGTCAGGATCAACCCGACGTGCGAGAACGCCTGGGGGAAGTTGCCGACCATGCGACTGCGTTCGACGTCGTACTCCTCGGACAGCAGGCCGAGGTCGTTGCGTCAGACCGGCGATGCGATCGAAGATCTCGCGACCCTCGTCGATCCGACCTTGCAGGATCAGGTTGTCGGCCAACCAGAACGTCGTGAGCAGGAACGCACCCTCGCCCGGCGGCAGACCGTCGACCGTCACGGCTCGCCGTCGTCTTGGTGCAGCGGCGACGTGTGATAGCGCTTCACGAATCCGTCGACGACCAGGTCGCGCTGGATCGCCTCGACCGTGCCGATGATGCGTGGGTCGTCGGGAGGTAGGAAGCCGACCAACGCGAGCATCAGACAGCTCGCATCGAGCTCGGTCGCGCCGTAGTACTGCGTGAACGCCCCGACGGACGCGTTGTAGCCCTTCTCGCAGATCTCGCGATGCATGTCGTCGCGTAGGTCGTGCCAACGTCGGCATCGGCTCGTCGGGCCGACCCGCTTCGCACAGCTGCACCCAGCGGTCGACCGCGACCCAGGCCATGACCTTCGAGTGGACGAAGTGACGACGCGGCCCCCGGACCTCCCAGATGCCTTCGTCGGGCTCGGTCCACACGTTCTCGACGTGCTCGACGAGGATGCGGGCCAGGTCCCACACGTCGTCGGCCAGCTCGTGGCCGAGGCAGTGGCGCGAGTGCAGGAACATGTCCATGACCTCGCCGTACACATCGAGCTGGAACTGCTCGCTCGCGGCGTTGCCGATGCGCACCGGCGCCGAATTCTCGTAGCCGGGCAACCAGTCGAGCTCCATCTCCTGCAATCGTCGTTCGCCGCCGACGCCGTACATGATCTGCATCTTCTTGGGGCTGCCGGCCACGGCTCGCCGGAGCCAGTCGCTCCACGCCACGGCCTCGTCGCCGTACCCGGCGTCGCTCAGCGCGGTGAGCGTGAAGGTCGCGTCGCGCAACCAGCAGTACCGGTAGTCCCAGTTGCGCACGCCGCCGAGCCACTCCGGCAGCGACGTGGTGGGCGCCGCGACCACCCCGCCGGTCGGAGCGTAGGTGAGCGCCTTCAACGTGAGCAACGACCGCAGCACGACGTCCTTGTGGTCGCCCGCGTAGCGTGCAGCGAGACGCCCAGTCGGTCCACCACGCCTTCGTCCCCTCCAACGCCTCGAACGGGTCGATCGACGACGGGACGGGCTTGTGCGACTCGAACCACGTGAGCACGAACGGAACGCTCTCGCCTTCGTGCACCTCGAACTCGCTGAACGTGGCGAGGTCGCGGCCCTTGAGCGGCGCGGGTGTCGACAGTCGCGAGCGCGTCGCAGCCACCCAGCGCCGCGATGCCGCTGTCGTACTCCTTCACCCACGGGACGACGTAGCCGTAGTCGAACCGAACGATCAGCTCCATCATCATCTCGACCGTGCCGCTGCGACCCTCGACGATGCGAACGACCGTCGCGTCCTCGTCGCGGATCGGCATGAAGTCGATCACGGCGGCCGAGCCCGTCGACGTGTGGAAGACCGTCTCCAGCACCATGGTGTCGCCGATGTAGCGACGCTCGATGCGTTCGACCTCGGCCGATCGGGTGCAGGAGCCAACGCCCGTGCTCGTGCCCACCGAGCAACGCCGCGAAGCAGGCGCCCCCGTCGAACCGCGGCACGCAGAACCAGTCGATCGACCCGTTGCGCGCCACCAGTGCGACCGTTTCGGTGTCGCCGATGATGGCGTAGTCCTCGATGAGCGATGACATCGGGGGCAGCTTACGGAGTCATCGCAGCGGAAGACCGAGGATGCCAGCCGCTTCGTCACAGTCGCAACGGGCCGCCCCGCTTCGGCACACAACGCGGCGGCCTCGGCCACCAACTCGGTGTTCGAGGGTTGGCGGTCGCCGCCGAAGAACTCGAGACCCACGTGCAAGTGGCCGCCCGCGGCCAGTGCTAGGGGTGCGATCTCGGACGCCACCACATCTCCACCGGCAACCGACACCGCCCACGGAACCGGACACCCGTCGAGCAGTTCGAGATAGGCCTCGAGCGAGGCACGAGTCGGCGGCATCCCGAACGGCGCGCCGGTGAGTCCTAGCTCGGTCGAGAAGTAGAGCTTGATCATGGCGCCGGGCGGCAGCTGGCCGGCTCGCCACCACGCAAGCGTCGCGCGCAGGAACCCGGGTTCGAAGATCGCCAGACTCGGGCCCAGACGATTCGTCCGACACACGTCGAGCGCGTGGCTCAGCACGTCGAAGCTGTTGCGATACACGAACGAGCCGGTTGGCACGCCGTCACGGGTACGGCCGAGGTTCACGCGATCCCGGATCGGCGAGTCCCATGCGCAGGTGGCCAGTCGCCGCGAGCACGGCCAAGTGGTCGTAACCGATGTCGCCGTCCATCGTGGGATTCACCGTGGGGTACAGCGAGCGCGTCGGGCCGCGCCGCCAGATCGGTTCCCATCCTTCGAGGTAACGCGCCGCCGCTTCCTCGTCGGAAACGCCGTAGCGATCGATGTGGTTGTGCACGATCGCGGCACCGGCGCCGAAGCAGGCCAGCGCGTCGGTCGCGATCTCCTCCGGTGCCATCGGCACGTTCGGGTTCTCGGCCTTCGTCCGGCCCCCGTTGATGGCGGCCTCGATGATCACTGGCGCGGCGGGCACTACCGCACCCTATTGCCGTCAACCACGATCGCAAAGGGACGGTCCGGACCGCCCCTTCATCGGCTGGAGGCGATTTCAGCTGGGAGGCATCAACACGGTGTCGATGATGTGCACCGTCGCGTTCGCCGTCTCGACGTTGCCGCAGATGACGACGGACTGGCCGTTGATCTTGGCGGTCTGCCCATCGGGTGCGATCGTCGCCGTGTCACCGTTGACCATGGTCAACATGGCGGGAAGGTTGTCGAGCGTGTACTCCTGGCCGGCGTACACGTGATACGTCAGCACGTCGGTGAGCATCTGCTTGTTCGCCAACAGCGCCTGAAGGTCAGCCGCCGGGATCTTGGCGAAGGCATCGTTCGACGGGGCGAAGATCGTGTACTTCGCCGACGTGTCATTGAGCGTGTCGACCAGGCCAGCAGCTTGCACCGCTGACACCAGTGTCGACAGCACCGGGTTGTTGCTCGCAGCCGTCGCGGCCGGATCTTGCGCCATGCCCGCAGTCGAGCCGGCACCGTCGGCCGGAATCGCCGAGCACGCCGCACCGACCGGCTGGGCCGCCGCGCCGCTGCTCGAAGGCATCAGCACGGTGTCGATGATGTGCACCGTCGCGTTGGCGGTCTCGACGTTGCCGCACACCACAACGGACTGACCGTTGATCTTGGCCGTCTGGCCGTCAGGTGCGATCTCGACCGTGCCGCCGTTCACCATCTTCAGGCTGCTCGGCAGGTTGTCGAGGCTGTACTCCTGCCCGGCATACACGTGGTAGGTCAGCACGTTCGTGAGCATGTCCTTGTTGGCCAACAGCGCCTGCAGGTCGGCGGCCGGGATCTTCTCGAAGGCCGAGTTGGCCGGGGCGAAGATCGTGTACTTCGCCGACGTGTCGTTCAGCGTGTCGACCAAGCCCGCGGCTTGCACGGCAGCGACCAGCGTCGACAACGCCGGGTTGTTGCTGGCAGCCGTCGCGGCCGGATCCTGCGCCATGCCGGCAGTCGAACCAGCCCCATCCTTCGGGATTGCAGAACAACCGGCACCAACCGGCTGCGACATGTTCGACGCCGATGCGCCGGTTGTCGCGGTGGTGTTGCCGGTCGCCGTCGCGTTGTCATCACTCGAGCACGCGGCTGCGCCGACGCCCAATGCGGCGCAACATACGACCGCCGCAATCAATCGTCGTGATCTCTTCATCGTTCATCCTTCGGTTGGGGGACGGACCGCTCCTCGCGATGTCGTCTACGGAGACACCAGCCAGTGCAGATGACTGATAGCGCTAGGCGTTGTTCACGAAGACTTGAATCGAGTGCCAACCGGTCGCGCCCGTCGGGAATCGGCGGATCACGACGATCGGTCTGCGTGTCACCCGACTTGTCCGTGGCGCGCACCTGCAAACGATGACTACCCGGCGTGGCGTTCCACGCGAACATCCACTGCCGCCAAGTGTCCAGATTCAGTTCGTCGGCCATCGTTGCCGGTTGCCATGGTTCGTCGTCGACCTGTACCTCGACGCGTTCGATACCGCGCGTCTGCGCCCACGCCACACCACCGACCGCTACGGGACCTGCCGGTACGCGCGCCAAGCCCTTCGGCACGTCGATGCGACTGAACGTCTGGATCGGGGCCTTCTCACCCCAGCCGCGCTTCACCCAATACGGGTCGAAGTCGTACGTCGTCATCTCGATCTCGGTCAGCCACTTGCACGCCGACAGGAAGCCGTAGATCCCCGGCGTGACGAGGCGGACTGGGAACCCGTGCTCGATCGGCAGCGGCTCGCCGTTCATGCCCAGCGCCACGATGGCATTGCGGTCGTACGCCGCCTCGACCGGATAACCACACGTCCAACCGTCGACGGAGTGACCGACGATCTGCGTCGCGCCATTCTGCACCCCACCTCGTCGAGCAGGTCACGCAGCAAGAAGCCCTGCCAACGCGCATTGCCGGCGAGGCGACCGCCCACCTCATTCGAGACGCAGGTCAGCGTGATGTCGTACTCGTTGACCGCGCGATCCGCGAGCTCCTCGTAGGTGAACGTGCGCTCGTTGTCGACCATGCCCTTGATCGCCAGCTCGTAGCCGTCGGTCGCCACCTGCGGTGCGATCAGGTTCGTGTCGATGCGGTAGAAGTCCGCGTTCGATGTCATGAACGGTGTGATGCCGTCGACCGCCAGGTCCACTCCGGTCGGAGGCGGCGGCAACGGTGCGCGCACCGGCCGAAGGGCCGTCATCGCTCGCGATGCCGTGGCTGACGCACGCGAGGCGAGCTGCCGACCAATGGCGACCGCGGCCACGCCAACGGCGACCGTGGCACCAGCGGCGACCAAGAAGCTGCGCCGCGAAGCCGAGAGCGGAGCCGCCGAAGTCGCCGACGCTGGGTTCGGTCGCGAACGAACCACCCAGAAGCAGCCAGAGCACGAACCCGCCCGCGAGCGCGCCGACGACGCTCGGGAGCATGGAGGCGAGACCAGCAGTGGTCTGGTTGGCCGTGGCCCAGGTGCCCACGGCCGCCAGCACGACCAGACCGGCGTACGGAATCCACCATCGCTTTCGACCGAGCAGTCCGAGGACCGCACCGATCACGACCGTGATGGCGGCGATGCCCCACACGAGCGCGGGTTTGTCGGAGGTGCCGAACAAGTCGATGGCGAACTTGCGCGGTCCTTCGGGTGCGGTGTCGATCAACGCTTGACCAACCGCCACCAAGGGCGCGCCGGCTCTGGTCAGCCAACCTCCGATGAGCTCACCGACCGCCAGCGCCAACGCATAGGCGAGTACTCCGCTCACCACCGCCCGAGTACGGGTGGTAGTCGACCGAATCACACACTGCTTACGGTGCCGTCGCGCCTTTCAGATGACCCGCCGACTTTCTATTGATCGTTCCAGAGGCGAATGGCGCGGTAGTCGTGTTCCCAGCCGAGCACGTTGAGCGTGCCGGTCTCGAGCACGAAGCGTCGACCTTCTTGCGGTGCGAGCTCGCACCATCGCGCGGTGAGCACGCGGAGGATGTGTCCGTGCGCGAACAGCGCCACATCGCCCTCGGTCGCGAGGGCGCGCTCGATGACTCGATCGGCGCGCGCGTGCGACATCGTCGATCGTCTCGCCGTTCGGTAGGTCACCCGTCCATACGGTCCAACCTGGTTTCGACTCGCGGATCTGCGCGGTCGTGAGGCCCTCATAGTCGCCGTAGTCCCACTCGCACAGGTCCGGATCCGTCACCGCTTGGTCGCCGACGCCCGCGATCGCGCACGTGTCCCGGGCGCGGTCCATCGGGCTGACGAGAACCGAGGCGAACGTGCGACCGCTCAACAACTTCGCAACCGATCGGGCCTGATCACGGCCCGCCTCGGTCAGTGGGATGTTCGTGCGCCCGGTGTGCCGACCGTTCTCACTCCACTCGGTCGCGCCGTGACGCACCAGGTAGACGTCGTGCTGTCCCACGGTTCACTCCGAGGCTTCGGGTGGTTCTCCGGGCCAGGTCCCGTAGCCGCGCAACAACGTTCTCGCCCCGGGCGGTCCCCACGAGCCTCGCGGGTAGGTCGTGACGGGTGGGAGGTCGCCGAGTATCGGCTCGACGATCCGCCACGACTCCTCGATCGAGTCCTCGCGAGCGAACAGCGTCGGATCGCCGCTCATCGCCTCTTCGATCAACAGCTCGTAGGGCTCGGGACCGATGTCGCCGCGCAACTGCCGAGGAGGTGCGAGCGAGATCGGTTCGGGGACCATCAGGTCTCCGGGCTTCTTGTGGAGCCAGGTGATGGACGTGAAGCTGTCGGGCTTCGCCTCGATGCGAATGGCGTTGGGCGGCAGCGTCTCGGCATCGTGATGCGTGAGCCAGAGTGGGGTGGGCGGCGGCGCGAACTCGACCGTCATCTCCGTCACCGTGTCGGCCAACCCCTTGCCGGCTCGCAGGAAGAACGGCACGCCCTTCCACCGAGGGCAGTCGATGTCGAGGCGGAACGCGCCGAAGGTCTCCGTGTCGGAGTCCGGTTTGACGCCCACCACGTCGAGATAGCCCTCGTACTGCCCGCGCACGTAGTGCTTGGGATCGATGGCCCTCGTGGCCTCCAGCACCTTGCCCTTCTCGTCGCGGAGCGCCTTGGAGTGTTCGTTGACCGGCTGTTCCATGGCGAGCAGAGCGACCATCTGCAGAAGATGGTTCTCCATCACGTCGCGCATGGCGCCGACCGAGTCGTAGAACGCGCCACGGTCGGCGACACCGAAGGCCTCGGCCATCGTGATCTTGACGGCCTTGACGGTGTGTCGGTGCCACAGCGGCTCGAGCATCGCGTTGGTGAACCGGGTCACCATCAGGTTGCGCATCGCCTCCTTGCCGATGAAGTGATCGATCCGGAAGATCGCCGACTCGGGAAAGTGCTCGTGGAGGATGCCGTTGAGCTCGATCGCGCTGGCCAGATCGCGACCGAAGGGCTTCTCGACGATCAGCCGTGAGCCCTCGTTCAAACCCACCCCGGCCAGCCCACCGGCCACGGTCGCGAACATCGACGGTGGTATCGCGAGATGGAAGATGGGGTGCTGAGGTGAGCCGACCACCTTCTTCAGGGCATCGAACGTCTCGGGTTTGGAGTAGTCACCGGCGACGTAGTGCATCTGCCCCGTGAGTCCGTCGAACGCGGACTGGTCCCACTCCTCACCGCTCTCGCGAACTGCGACCTCGGCGTGCGCCACCAGGTCGGTGTCCTGCCAATCGTCGATCGCGACACCGGTGACGGGAATGCCGAGGAGCCCACGCTTCGACAGGCGGTACAAGCGCGGGGAAGAGCTTCTTCTTGGCCAGATCACCGCTCGCGCCGAACATCACGAGGCTGTCGGACCGGGGCCGGTCGTGCGCCATCGGTTGCAGGGGCATGGCCCCGAAGCTACCTCGCGGCCGTACGACCCCGGCTGTTGGCTACCCGGCTAGCCGTACCATCCGACGACGTCGAAGATCACGTCGGTCTGGCCGAGATCGTTGTAGATCGACACCGAGCCGTCGGCGCCGAGCGGGACGACGACGAGGTTCGGGCGGATCTGGCCGGGGAACCAGTTGAGATTGGAAGCGACCGGCTTGCGATGCCCGGTGGGGAAGACGGTGAGGAAGCTCCCCCCAGAGGTGTTGACGACCGTTGCGTTCAGCACCACGGCGGTGGCGCCCGGAAGCCGGAACGCCGCCGGTGCCGGCGATCATCGAGACGTGCGCGTCTGGTGCTCGGCCGATCTTTCCGGAGAGTCCGACGTTGCACGAAGGGGACGGGTATCGAGTACGCGCGTCGGTGCCAGAGCAGTGAACAAGTCGCCGGCTCCGCCGCCGTGCCGTACCACCCGACCACGTCAGCGAGCACGTGCACCTGGCCGGCGTCGTTGTAGAGCTTGATGGTGCCGTCGGGCGCGACGGGAACGACGACCAAGTTGGCGCGCGTGTCGCCGGGCGCCCAGTTGAGGTTGGACGCCAAGGGCGGCTTGCTCACGTTGCCCGGGAAAGACCGTGAGATAGCTCCCCGGTGCTGGCCTGGGTGATCGTCGTGTTGATCACCACGGCCGACACACCGCTGGCGGGAACGCCGCCCACGCCGGTGACGTCGAGCGTGCGGGTCTGCTTGGCCGGTGAACACCCCGGACAGGCCGGTGCCGTCGCGCGTGTCCAAGATGCGTTGTGGGCTCAGCGGGGTCAGCGCGGCTCCCGCCGGAGCAGGTGCCGAACCATCCGACCACGTCGGCGATCAGATCGGTGCGGAAGTTGGTGTAGAGACAGACCTTGCCCTCGGCGCCCACCGGGACCGAAACCAGGTTCGCCACCGTGTCGCCACCGTTGAAGTTCAGATTCGAGGCGACGGGCAGCGTTCCGCCGCACGGATAGACGGTGACGAAGCCCCCGGCACCCGTGGTCTGGTTCACGGTCACGTTCAGCAAGACCGAGGCGGCACCGCTGGCGGGCACCCCACCTTGGTCCGGCCACGGTCAGCGGGATGGTCCAGCCGTCACGCGCGGGTCCGCCGGCGAAGCCGGTGCCGTCGCGGGTGTCGAGCAGGCGCGCCGGAGTCAGCGGGTGGAAGCTCGTGTCGTTCACCAGCGCCGGCGGTGGACCGACCGGCAGTACCGGTGGCACCGGTTGCACGTTGACCGTCTTGCACCCGAGGAGCTGGTTCACCGTGCCCATACCGATGTTGATGGCGTAGAGACAGATCTGGCGATTGCCCTCGGTCAGGCCGGGTACGGAGAACGAGAACCCGTGGTTGCTGCCCATACCCGGGAAACACCGCGTTGAGGTCCGGGCGCGACTGGTTGGCGGTGACCGCGGTCTTGAACACGCCGTCGGCGTACACATGGACCGTCACCGGGCCCTTGGTCTCGCCGTCGATCGCCCAGCCGCTGCCGTTCACGACACCGCCAGCGTTCGCCGCCGAGTCGAAGGAACCGACGGGGTCGGCGGTGAGTATGTTGCCGCCGGGGTTGACGACGCCGGTGACCCCCATGCGTCGTTGGCCCTGCGACGCGCACAGCGGCGCACCGGTCAACGGATCGGTGCCGTCGCAGCCCGGATTGGTGGGGTAGTCCGTGTACGGATAGGTCCAGTAGTGGAAGGCGAGCCGCAGCCGGCCGTCGGTGTCGACGAACGCCGACGTGCCCCCCGGGCTGAGGATCACCCCCGTGTTCTTCAGCAGTGGGTCGGCTTGCACCTTGGTGCAGGGACCCAACGCGCTCGCGCACTTGGCGTAGCCCGTGGCGTAGTTGGGGCCTTGCCACTTGTTGCCGGAGTAGAAGAGCCACCACCCGCCGTTCCACGCCACCATCGAGGGGTTCTCGATGACGCCGTGCTCCCCGCCCTCCCACGGCAGCGAGGTCTCAGTGAGCTCCGATGGGCGGGTTCCCGTTCGCCCAGCCCAGCCCGTCGGCGCGGAGCAGGCGACTCCAGATGCGCGTGGGGTTGCCGCCGGGCACGGGGTTGCCCTCGGACTTCCAGATCAGGTACAGGTTGCCGTTGACGTCGCGGAACGGCTCGGCGTCGCGGCTGCCGCCGGGATCGCTGTCGCACTGCGATCCAGCTCGAGTCCTGCCAGATGAAAGGACCGAGCGGCGAGCTCGACGTCGCCACCGCGAGGCAATGACGTTCGACCGGCGTGCGCTGCACGAGCACGGTCGAGTAGAGCGAGCCACGTCGAACCGTTCTTGATCACACCCGGCGCGATGACCTCCGCGTTGAGCCGGCCATCCGCCGATGTCGAGCGCCCCCGGCGGCCGGCACGGCACCGCGTCGTTGAAGAACGGGTCGCCGCCGTCGCAACCCGGGAACGAATAGGCCGAACGAGCGGTCCAGGTGACGAGATCGGTCGAGGTCATCACCGGCAGGAACGCAGCCGCCGGTGCTGCTCCCGTACGCGTAGTACGTGCTGCCGTCCTTCACGATCTGCGGGTCGGGAAAGTTCTGGTTGTACGGTGAACCCGGGCCGGAACCAGGGCGCACCCGGGTACGCCTGGGCCGGCGACGACGCCACGACGAACGTCGAAGCCACGACCGCCAAACCGACCACCACAACGATCGCCATCCTCAGACGAGACGTGCGTTCGTGCGCGACATCCGCCTTCACCCGCAGCCCACCCATGAGCCCTCCCGCTGGTATCGAAACCCGCCGGAGATTACCAGGGGTCCCGCTCCTCGATTCCGCGGTGCAGTTCGATCAGCTGAGATCAGTCGAACCAGCGCCGCAGACTCGTCTCGACATCGTCCCGAAACCGATCGATCGCGCTCAGCGTGTAGTCGACCGGGTCGAGATCGTCGTTGCGGAGCAGCGGGGTCAGGTCGATCGCGACGATCACCTCCTCGGCGTCGTCGGTGACCCGGATGCCGTGCATGGTGGCGTTGGCGCGGCGGCGACCTTGGATGGCGACGTCGTAGCGCTTCGCCCCTTCGATCTGGCTCTCGTACACCGCGGCGAACTCGCTCGGCCAGGTCGAGGTACGGCGTGGCGTCGAGCCGCACCTTCTCGCCGTCGCCGAGCCAGTCGAGATCACGCCAGCCCTCGATCCCCACGAAACGCGCCGGCCGCTGCGTCGGCGGCGAGCTGGCGCACCGCGTGCACCGTCGCGGCCATCACGGCCTGGTGCGTGTCGTGCTTGTCGGCCGGATTGTGCGTGTAGAGGTTCAGCGGTCGAGCCGCACTCGAGAATCGAAGCGAGCTCGTCGGCGAGTGACCTGCAGCCGGCGTCGGACTTGACGTCCGCACTCGGATGGCCGAGTTGGACCACCGCTCCGTACTCACCCAGAACCGCGGCCCGGCGCTGTTCCTCGCGCCGCACCACGACCATCTCGGCATCCGTGCACGCGGCAAAGCGGCCGCCACGCGCCGAACCGGCGCCATCCGTACACGTCACGCCGGCGAACCACCGGTCGGCGACCACCGCGGCACTCGCCGATCGGGACGAGGTACCCGAATTCGAGGTCGTCGGGGTGCGCGCCGACGCCGAGATCGGTGGTCCTCGTCAGCGCGGCGTCGACGGCGAGCCCATCGGGTACGAACACGTCGGCGTCGGATCGACGCAACCGGAGGTCGCCGGTCATGCGGGAACGTCGGCCTCGACGCGCTCGTCGATGGCCTCGGGCTCGGTCGGCGGTCCGTGGACCTTCTGGAGCTCCTTGCACAGTCGGAACGCGACGAC
The DNA here is from genome assembly GCA_963778895.1 of uncultured Iamiaceae bacterium. Classification (GTDB taxonomy): domain Bacteria; phylum Actinomycetota; class Acidimicrobiia; order Acidimicrobiales; family Acidimicrobilacustridaceae; genus CAVZVZ01. The sequence continues at coordinate 1,968,180 of CAVZVZ010000005.1, read as the reverse complement.
GGCAGAGATGGGTGGCACCACGATGAGCAAGACCCGGTAGGTGTTGAGGATCGCGTTCAACGACACGCCGAGCGCGACGGCGATCACATCGTCGGCCGCCGTCAACCCGAGGATCGTGTAGAAGACGAGCGTCGCGACCCCAAGTGCGGTCCGCATGGGTCGATCGCGCGGTCGATCGAGCACATGGTGCTCACGGCGGTCCTTGGTCATGCGGGCTTCGAGCCAGGGCCACGCGTACAACAAGCCGAAGGTGATGCCCGGGTAACAGCACGCCGCCCCAGAACGGGTTCGGGATGGTGAACCACCCGATGCGGGTCTCCCAATCAGGCATGAGCCGCAGCGCTCCTTCGAGCCAGCCCATGTACCAGTCGGGCTGCGACGCCGAGCTGACGTTCTCGGGCTGGAAGGGGCCGTAGATCCAGATCGGATTGATCTGGACGAAGCCCGCGAGTGCGGCGAGCACGCCGGCCACGAAGAAGAAGAGACCTCCCGCTTTGAACGCGTACGTCGGCCAGAGCCGCTCGCCCACCACGTTGTCGTCGCGCGCGCCTCGACCCGGGAAATGGGTGTGCTTGTGGCGCACCAGAATCGCCGAGATGCGCGGTGAGCAGCACCACGATCGCGACCGGGACGATCAGCACATGGATGATGAACAGCCTCGGGATGATGTCCGGCCCGGGGAACCCGCCGCCGAACAACAGTGAGGCGAGCCACGGGCCGACGAACGGCACGGCGATCATCACGGAGTAAGCGATGCGAATGCCGGTGCCAGAAAGCTGGTCGTCGAGAAGTGAGTAGCCGGCAAAGCCATTGACGATGGCCAGCAGCATGAGTGTGAGACCGATGATCCAGTTGATCTCGCGGGGACGCCGGAACGCACCGGTGAAGAACACGCGCGCCAAGTGCACGACGATGGCGGCCACGAAGACCAGCGCGGCCCAATGGTGCATCTGGCGCATGACCAGACCGGCCCGCACATCGAAGCTGAGGTCGAGCCCGGACGCGTAGGCCTGTGACACCTGCACGCCCTGCAACGGTCCGTAGGTGCCCTGGTACGTCGTCAGGTTGGTGCTGGCGTTGTAGAAGAACGTCAGGAACACGCCGGTCACGAGAAGGACGACGAACGAATAGAGCGCGATCTCACCGAGCAGGAACGACCAGTGATTCGGGAAGATCTTCTGGAGGGCGCCCCGCGAGATCTTGGCCAGGCCGAGCCGGTTGTCGAACCAACGGGCGAGCCGGTCGGTGCGCTTCCGCCGCGGGCGCTCGGGCGCTCACTACGAGCCGTCCTCCCACAGCAGGTTCTGGTCCCAGAACTCGGGCCCCACCGGTCCGGAGAAGGGCCCGGTCGACATCAGGTTGCCGTCGGCGTCGAGGCCCAACGGGAGCTGAGGCAACGACACCGCCGCCGGACCGAAGACGGGTCGCGCTCCGTCATAGACGTCGAAGGTCGACTGATGGCACGGGCAGAGCAGGGTTCCGTTCTGCGCCTCGTAGAGGCCCACCGGACAACCGGCGTGCGTGCACACCTTGGAGTAGGCAACGAGGTTGTCGACCGTCCAGTCCTCGCGACCCGGGCGCGGGATGAAGTCGTTCGACGGGTCGTAATGGATCAGCACGGTTTGCGCGTACTCGTCGTCGAGCTGGCCTTCGGGGAAGACCGTCAGGATCCCGTTCTCCTTCAGCCGGTCGGGCCCGACCGGCTGACCGGCGCCGTCGACCAGTCGCGTGCCCCGTTGGAAGGGCGATCGGGTCATCCACGGGCCGGGACGAGGCCCGAGCGACTGAATGGGAAAGATCGCGGCCAGTCCGAGCGCGGCCCCCGCACCGATCATCAACTTCGTCAGCAGGCTGCGCCGCTCGAGCTGGTACTCACCGACGTCGAAGTCCTCCTTGAACGCCGCCACGTCGTCTTCGCTCGAGGCCAGCTCGCCCCGCTCCTCGATCTCGGGCCCGGCGGGCATGAATCGCTTGGCCCACAACACCAGGCCTCCACCGAATCCACACAAGGCCACGGCGAGGAACGCACCTTCGAACTGTGGCTGCCCGCCGAGCGCGTACACCACTGCGAGCGCGATGCCGCCCAGGATGCTCGCGACGAAGAACAGCGCGGGAAGACGCTCGCCGTGACGGCGCCGTCCGGCCGCCAACGTGGCCTCCGGGTCGGCGGGTTGATCGACCGGGGCAGGCGCATCCTCGGCCGGACGGGGGTCGTCAGGCACTTGTCCGCTCCCTCGTGATCCAACGGATGACCAAGATCAGCAAGCCCAAGCCGACGAGCCACGCCACGAAACCCTCGGGCACGGGACCCACCCGGCCGATCATCAGACCGCCCGGATGTTCCGGCTCCTGGAGGTAGCGCACGTACCGCACGATCGAGTCGACCTGGTGGTCGTCGAAGGTGTCGGGCCCGAAGACGGGCATCTCGCCCGGGCCGACGCGCATGGCTTCGCCGATCTGGGTCGGGTCGACCTCGAGCAACGACGGCGCGTGGGCGCCGTTGCTGAGCGCACCGCCCACTGCCGCCGAGTTGTGACAGGCCGCGCAGTTCGCGAGGAAGAGCTCGGATCCAAGTGCGAGGTCACCGCGATCCGGGTTCACATCGGGCACGGGAGGCCCGTCGCCGAGCGAGGCCACGTACGCGACCAGCTGACGGATCTGCTCGTCGTCGAAGGCGGGCGCTTTCTGCGGTGGTTGGGCCGACGGATAGGCCAGCGGCATCCGTCCGGTGCGCAGGTAGAAGTCGGCCGACGCCGCACCGACGCCGATCAGCTTCGGATAGCCCTGCGTGCCCTCGCCTCCGACGCCATGACAGCTCACGCAAGACGTCAGGTACAGGTCCTCCCCCGCCTTGACCATGCCGGGGTCGGCGTTGGCCTGGGCTTGCGCCTCGGCGGCACTCAGGCCCGAGGTCCCCTGTTGTTCGACCTCGGGTGAAGGCTCACCGGCGTTGGCTCGTCCCAACAGTGCGAGCATCCCGCCACCGAGAACGAAGACGGCTCCCACGACCAACAACAGCGGCCGGAGTCTGGTCCCGCCGGGATGGTCGGTCATCGCAACACGTACACCGTGAGGAACACCGCGACCCACACCACGTCGACCAGGTGCCAGTAGTAGCCGGTGACCCGCAGGGTGTGCGCCGACGGCACGCGGCTGTGACGGCTGAACACCACCCAGATCACGATGGTCAACGCGACGAGGCCGGCGGCCACGTGCAGCGCATGAAAGCCCGTCAGTGTGTAGAAGATCGTTCCGAAGGCGTTCGACTCGATCGTGAAGTCGAAGCCGGTGTACTCGAGCATCTGATTGGCAAGGAAGAGCGCGCCGAGCACGACAGTGGTGATCATGAGCCACAGCGAGAGCTGACGCTTGCCCTGCTCGGCCGCTTTGACCGCGAAATGCACGGTGAAGCTCGAAATGACGAGCACGACGGTGAACAAACCCGTGCGCCAGAGCTCGAAATGCACGTCCGCCGGAGGCCAGGCCGGCTCGTTGTGCGCTTTGAGCGCGAAGTACGCCGCGAACAGTCCGGCGAAGAACATGAGCTCCGACGCGAGCCAGATCGCGACACCAACGCCGAGTGGGCTCGCGGTCTCGTGACGCTCTTGCTCCCGACCGACCGTCGCGACGCCCGTCACGAGCGTCATGTTGTCAGACGAGCGAGCTCGACGCGACGAACCGTGTCCAGACGACATGTGATCGCGGCAGCCGGACCGGGTTCGCACTACGGTCGGCCCGATGGTTTTGGCGCACCTCGACGCCGGGTCGGCCCTACCGCCGGCGTTCGGAATCGGGACGTTCTTCACCGAGGCCCGCGTCGACCTCCTACCGGCGGTCGGCATCGCAACGATGGCCGCGCTCTACGTGGTCGGGGTCCGCCGGCTGGCCCGCCGAGGTCGCTACTGGTCGCCGGCGCGCAGCTTGGCCTTCGCGATCGGCATCCTGGATCTCGCCATTGCCACCCAATCCGGGTTGGCCGCCTACGACACGACGTTGTTCAGCGCGCATGTCGGCCAGCACGTGCTCATCGGCGTCGTTGCACCCTTCTTCATGGCGTTGGGTGCACCCATAACGCTTGCGCTCCAAGCGTCGAGCCGGAACACCCAGGTGCGACTGCTACGACTGCTCCACTCCCGACCGATCAAAGGCCTCACCCATCCGGTGGCGGCCTTCGCGTTGTTCGGCCTGACGCTGTTCGTCCTGTACTTCTCACCGCTCTACGAGCTCAGCTTGCGCAACGACTACGTCCACGAGCTCGTGCACGTGCACTTCCTGCTGGCCGGGTCGATCTTCTTCTGGGCCGTGATCGGACTCGACCCCATCGCGTGGCGGATCCCGTACAGCTTCCGTCTGGTGCTCGTCTTGTTGACCGTTCCGTTCCACGCCTTCCTCGGTCTGGCCCTCTATTCCAGTGACACGCCGCTCGCCGCGGGCTACTACGCCGAGGCTCCGTTGCCCGCGGGCGTGAACGCCCTCAGCGACCAGCGCACCGGCGCCGGCGTGATGTGGCTCGTGGGTGATGCGATCGGCCTGATCGCGGGCACGGTCGTGCTCGCGCAGTGGATGGCGCACGAGGATCGCGCCAACCGTCGGCAGGAAGACGCAGAAGACCGAGCGGCGGCTAGGACATGACGGTGTTCGCGGACTTCGGTCTGCCGGATGCGGTGACGACGCAGGGCCAGGACAACATGGTCTGGCTGTGGCGCGTCTTCCTGATCGGTGCCGTCGCCGTATCCGCGCTCATCTGGATCCTGGTGATCATCTCGGTCGTTCGGTTTCGCCGACGTAGCGACGAGATACCGAGCCAGAAGCAGTACAACATCCCGTGGGAGATCGGATACACGATCGCGCCGCTCGTGGTCGTCGCCATCCTGTTCGGTCTCACGGTGTACGCGCAGAACGGCTTCACGTCATTGTCGGCTCACCCCGCGGTCACCGTCGAGGTCGAAGGCTTCCAGTGGCAGTGGCAGTTCCGCTATCCCGACGATGGCGTGACCGTGACCGGTACCGATCAGGCGAACGCGGCTCTCGTGTTGCCGGTTGGCGAGACGATCCGCTTCCACCTCGTGTCCGACGACGTCAACCATTCGTTCTGGGTGCCGCAGTTCCTCGAGAAGCGCGATCTCATCCCAGGAGTCAACAACGAGATCGACGTCACGATCACCCAACCGGGCGAATGGACGGGACGCTGCGCCGAGTACTGCGGGCTCGATCACTGGGAGATGAAGTTCGACGTCATCGCGGTGCCGCGCGAGCAGTACACGGCCTGGATCAACCAGGCACGACTGCTCCCACAACCGGTGATCATCGGTAGCTCCGACATACAGCTACCGAGTGCGCCCGCGGCCGACGGCGCCAACTCGAGCGGAGGGGGCGGGTCGTGACGGTGCTCGACGATCGACCGGTCGCCGCGGGCGAACCCGGTGAACCCATGCACCCCGTCGCCGAGCCCACCGGCCTGCTGCGGTGGTTCACGAGCACCGACCACAAGACGATCGGCATCGCCTACATGGTGTCGGCCTACGTGTTCTTCCTCATCGGTGGGCTCATGGCCGAGCTGATCCGCGCGCAGCTCGCACAGCCGGAACAGACGTTGTTGGACACCAACACCTACAACGAGATGTTCACCATGCACGGGAGCATCATGTTGTTCCTGTTCCTCGGGCCGTTCGCGTTCGGGCTCGCGAACTATCTGGTGCCGATCCAAGCGGGCGCGCGTGACATGGCCTTCCCGCGCCTCAACCTCATCTCGTACTGGATCTACCTGGCCGGCGGCGTCACGATGTTGTCGGGCTTCTTCACGTCGAACGGAGCGGCCAACTTCGGGTGGTTCGCGTACACGCCGCTGTCGGACGGCATTCGTTCACCGGGGCTGGGCGGCGACCTCTGGATCGTTGCCGTCGCGCTCACCGGGCTCTCCGGCATCCTCACCGCCGTCAACATCCTTGCCACCGTGTCCACGATGCGCGCACCGGGCATGTCGATGTTCCGGCTGCCGATCTTCACGTGGAACATGATCATCACCAGCATCCTCGTGCTGCTGGCCTTCCCGGTACTGACCGCGGCCGGAGTGATGCTGTTCATGGACCGCCACTTCGGCGGCCACATCTTCGACGCCAACACCCTCGACGGTGTCAGCGGACTGCCCATCCTCTGGCAGCACTTGTTCTGGTTCTTCGGCCACCCAGAGGTGTACATCCTCGTGTTGCCGTACTTCGGCGTGGTGACCGAGATCTTCCCGGTGTTCTCGCGCCGGCCGGTCTTCGGCTACCGCGGGTTGGTGTACGCCACCTGTGCCATCGGCGCCTTGTCGGTCGGCGTCTGGGCCCATCACATGTTCGCCACCGGCGTGGTGCTGCTGCCGTTCTTCTCGGCCGTGACGATGCTGATCGCGGTACCCGACCGGCGTGAAGTTCTTCAACTGGATCGGCACGATGTGGGGCGGACAGCTGCGGTTCGACACGCCGATGTTGTTCGCCATCGGCTTCCTGCTGCTCTTCGTGCTCGGCGGCGTGACCGGCGTGATCCTGGCGTCGCCCGCGCTCGACTTCCACATGACCGACTCGTACTTCGTGGTGGCGCACTTCCACTACGTGCTGTTCGGCGGATCGGTGTTCGCGCTGTACGCCGGCATCTACTACTGGTTCCCGAAGTTCACCGGCAAACGATTGCGCGAAGGCTGGGGCAAGACGCACTTCTGGCTGATGTTCGTCGGCTTCAACATGACGTTCTTCGTGCAACACATCCTGGGCATCCAAGGCATGCCCCGTCGCACCGCGTCGTACCTCGCGAGCGACGGATTCACGACGCTCAATCTCATCTCGTCGATCGGCGCCGGCATCCTCGGGCTGTCGACGCTGCCGTTCCTGTGGAACGTCTGGACCACGTTGCGCCACGGCGAGAAGGTCGGCGACAACCCGTGGGGCGGCCACACGCTCGAGTGGGCCACCCCTTCGCCACCGCCACCCGGGAACTTCGTCGCGCCGTTGCCACCGATCCGTAGCGAGCGGCCGGTGTGGGATGCCAGACCATCCGGAGCACCGCAGCCCGCGCCACAACGGGTCGCGCAAGCCGGTGAGACCGACACCGGTGGCCTCGCCATGAGCTCGACCGAGGACGCTGCGGTCGAACCGCGCCGCGGGCTGCCCACCGAGAGCAAGCTGTTCGGATCGCTCGGCCTCTTCTACCTGTTGCTGGCCGTCATCTACGCGATCGCCGCGTACGAATGGGCTGGCGTCGCGCTGCTGGGGTTCGGTGCGGCGTTCTCGTTCATCGCCGCCACGTACTTCGCCATCGACCTACGTGACGTCCAGAACGATGTCGAACTGCTCGAAGGTGAGTTGCCCACGGAGCCGCCGACCCACGCCGGGCTCTACCTTCCGCACACGAGCGTGTGGCCCCTCGGGATCGGCATCGGCACCGCGTTGACCCTGGCCGGGATCGCCATCGGCTGGTGGGTGTTGCTCCCGGGCGCGGCGCTGTTGGCGCACTCGGTCATCGGCTTCGCCACCCAATCCCGCGACCGCAGCTACGCTGCACTAGGAGTAGATCGCTTCGATCTCGATCTCGTAGCGGCGCGTGGACACCGCGTCGCTTCAGTTTCGACGTCGGCGTGAGCACCTCGCTGTCGGGCAGCCACTCCTCGCCGAGGATCAGCACCTTCTTCACCCGCTCGGCCTGGTTGAACGCGCTCATCACCTCACCGAGGCCACGATGCACCTCGTCGACGACCGCCGGATGGAGCGGCGAGGTCGGCCAGCGTCTTGAACTCGATCCCGATGTTCTTCGCCCACACCGGAGCGAACTCCGCATCGAGCGTCAGCAACGCGCTGACGAACGGTCGCTGATCGCCGATGGCGCAGGCCTGCCCGACGAGCGGGATCATCTTGAGCGCGGCTTCGAGGTTGGCGGGGCTGATGTTCTTGCCGCCGGCCGTGATGATGAGCTCCTTCTTGCGATCGACGATGCGGAAGTAGCCCGTCGTCGTCGACCACGCCGATGTCACCAGAGTGCAGCCAACCGTCCTCGTCGAGAGCCTCGGCGGTCTTCTCGGGCTCCTTGTAGTAGCCGAGGAACACGTTGCCGCCCTTGCAGATGATCTCGCCGTCGTCGGCCAGCTTCACCTCGCAGCCCGGTATGGCCGTGCCAACGGTGCCGGGCTTCGGCTGCCAGCAGTTCAGCGTCATCGGACCGGAGCTCTCGGACATGCCGTAGACCTCGGTCATGGGCACGCCGATCGCCCGGAACCAGGTGAGGATCTCGGCGGGAAGCGGTGCGGCACCGGTGATCGCGAGGTCACAATCGTCCAGACCGATGAGGCTGCGCACGCCGGCGAACGCGGCCTCGTCGAGGAAGTCATAGGTCGCGTTCTGTTCGTCGGTCGCCCGGCCCCAAGTGCGGGCTTCGACGATCGGCCCCGCCGCCTCGATGGCGTCGTCGAACTGCTTCGCCTTCTCCGGGTCCGCCGCCAACGCCGCGGTGACACCGGCGTAGATCTTCTCGAACACGCGTGGCACGCCGAAGAAGATGTTCGGCTTCACCTCGCGGAGGTACGTCGGCGATCTTCCCGGGCTCCGGGACACGTGGTGACCTCGTAGCCGCCCACGACCCCTTGGTAGTGGCTCGTCATCCGCTCGGCGATGTGCGCCATCGGCAAGTACGACACCATGCGCTTGCCGACGAGCTCCTCCGGCGTCCAGCCGATGCAGCGCAGGAGACTCTCGACCGTCCACATCACGTTGCGGTGCGAGAGCATCACTGCCTTCGGCGGACCGGTGGTGCCCGACGTGTAGATCATGGTGGCGAGCTGGTCGGGATCGCAATCGTCGGCGGCCTCGACGAGATCGATTCCCTCGCGCTCGAACAACGCGTCGTGGCCGGCGATGTCGTTCGGCGCGAGCCCGTCGGGATCCTTCAGGATCGCGAGCTCGTTGATCGTGTGGAGCTCGCCGCGAACCTTCAGGAAGCGTTCGAGGAACCCGATGTCCTCGACGATCCCACCCTTCGCCTCGCAGTGGTTGACGAGGTACTCGATCTGCTCGGGCGACGACGAGTTGTAGATCGAGATGGGCGTGGCCCCACAGAAGTACGCGGCCAGGTCGAGAACGTGGAACTCGGGGATGTTCCGCAGCATCAACACCACGTTGTCGCCGGGCTGGATCCCCCAGTCCCGCAGGAACGCCGCGGCCCTGGAGACGCGATCGGCGTAGTCGCGGAACGTCCACTCATCCCAGGAGCCATCGTCGTTGCGCCAGCGCAGGGCCGTGCGATCACCGTGGAGGGCCACCGTCTCGTTGAATGCCCTGGGCACGGTCTGGCCGTCGACCGCCTGCATGATCTCGTCGCTGGTAGTCACGCCGTAAGTGTGCCGCTCGACACCCCGGCGCGCTACTGGCAGGTTGCGCCCCGCGGCGGCTTCCCGGCAGACTTGACCGAACGGTCTAGTTCTCGAAAACGGAGAGGAACCAAGTCATGGCCACCGCTGTCATCGTCGACGCTGTCCGCACGCCGGGGGGCAAGCGCAACGGAAAGCTGTCGGGCTGGCACCCGGCTGACCTGGCCGCCGAGTGCCTCAAGGCACTCGTCGAGCGCAACAACCTCGATCCTGCTCTCGTCGAGGACGTGATCATGGGCTGCGTCATGCAGGTGGGCGCGCAATCGCTGAACATCGGGCGCAACGCCGTGCTCGGTGCGGGCTGGCCCGAGGAAGTGCCGGCCACCACCGTCGACCGCCAATGCGGGTCGTCGCAGCAGTCGGCGCACTTCGCGGCCCAAGGTGTGATCGCCGGGGCCTACGACATCGTCGTGGCCGCCGGGGTCGAGGTGATGAGCCTCGTGCCGATGGGCGCGTCCGCGATGGTCAAAGACGTCGGCTTCCCGTTCGGCGATGCGATGGGCCTGCGCTATGCCGACAAGGGCGGGCTCGTGCCCCAGGGCATCTCGGCCGAGCTGATCGCCGACAAGTGGAACCTGTCGCGCGAAGAGCTCGACGCCTTCGGGGCCCAGAGCCAGCAGCGCGCGCTGCTCGCGACCGAAGAGGGTCGCTTCGAGAACGAGATCGTGCCGATCCAGGCCAAGCCCCGCGACAAGGAGACGGGCGAGCTCATCGCGAGCGACGAGATCCTCAAGACCGACGAGGGCATCCGACCCGGCACCACCGTCGAGTCCCTCAGCAAGCTCAAGCCCGCGTTCAAGCCCGACGGCAAGGTCACCGCGGGCAACTCGTCGCAGATCACCGACGGCGCGTCGGCTGCTCTGATCATGAGCGAAGACAGGGCCAAGGCCCTCGGGCTCACACCGCGCGCCAAGTTCCACACCTTCGCACTGGCCGGCGTCGACCCGATCACCATGCTCACCGGTCCGATCCCGGCCACCCACAAGGTGCTCGAGAAGTCGGGGCTTTCGATGTCCGACATCGACCTCACCGAGATCAACGAGGCGTTCGCCTCCGTCGTGCTGGCATGGGAGAAAGAGCTCAAGCCGGACATGGGCAAGGTGAACGTGAACGGCGGCGCCATCGCCCTCGGCCATCCGCTCGGGTGCTCGGGCACCAAGCTGCTCGCGACGCTCCTCAACGAGCTCGAGCGCACCGGTGGCCGCTATGGCCTGCAGACGATGTGTGAGGGCGGCGGCATGGCCAACGCCACCATCATCGAACGCCTCGGCTGAGCCACGGAACCCCAACGATCCAACCGTTCTGGCTGGTGAAGTGCGCGCCACGGCGCGCACTTCGCCAGCCAGTTCGTCGTTTTGGGGTGTGGTCGTAGGCTGGCAGGCGATGTCGCGGTTCCGTCTGAAGCATCCCGTGGTGGTGGGCGTTGTCGTATTCGGCGTCGCCGCCGCACTGGTGGCCGGGTTCCCCGTGTTCCAGACCCTCGTGGCCGGCCTGGCCACCTACGCGATCCTGCGTCTGGGCGTCGCCATGCTCAGCGGTCTGGCCCGCCCGATGCCCGAGCCGCCGCCCGTCGGTGAGCTCCGCAAGGTGAAGATCGCCTACCGCTGCGACATCTGCGGCACCGAGGTACGGATGACGGTCTCGCCGACCGAGGAGCCGGAACCGCCCAAGCACTGCCTCGAAGAGATGCGCCTCGTCACCCCGGTCGAGTAGCCCGATCGGCGACTTTGGCAACACGCGCCACAGTATCCACAGGTTGTGGACGCAACTGGGGAGCGTTACGTCGCTGTAACTTTCCCGTCGCATCGGGTTGGCTCGACCACCCGGTTCGCCCGATTCGCGTCACCTGGAGAGCCCGAGCGGTGAACACTGTTCTCCACAGACCTGTGGATAGCGACCGTTGCGAGGGGTGGTTCAGGGTGGTTCAGCGGTACTGCGTGGCCGTGATGATGCCGGCCAGGATCGAGCCCAGACCGGCGAACAACCACCAGTTGCTCGAGGCGCCGGGCAACAGCAGGTTCACGTAGTGCAAGAAGATGATCACCATGCCGAGCCCGAAGAACGAGAACATGATGATCGGCACCCACGGCGGGCTCTCGCGGTACGAGATCGGCACCGGCGGCGTGTAGCGACTGGACGCGTCGGGATTGTTGTCCTCGAGACGGCGCTTGGTGGGGCCGCCCTTCGGGGTCACCCTCCCGCCTTCGACTCGGCGCTTGCTGGGACGCTTCGGCGTGTTCGCCACGGCTGGGGAGACTACTGGCTGAACGCGAGGGTCGGGGGCGCGGTGAGGGTCTGGCCCACCACGCAGTAGCGCTCGGTCAGTCGGAGCAAGGTGTCGAGCTCCTCCCCGGAGGCGTCGCTGTCGAGCTCGAACCGGACTCGAATGGCCGTGAAACCGACCGGGGCATCCCGATCGACCGACAGCGTGCCCCGAAAATCGAGATCGCCTTCGACCTCGACGGTCCCACTCCGCACCTCGAGACCGAGCGACGTGGCGACGGCCCGCAAGGTGACGCCGGCGCAGGCCGCAAGGGCCTCGAGCAACATGTCGCCCGAGCAGAGCTGCGTTCCGTCACCCCCGGTCGCGGGATGCAGGCCGGCCTCGGCCAGCGCTCGGCCGGTCTCGACGTTGCAGCTCACGCCCTCGCCGAGCGCACCGCGCGCCCGCAGCGTGATCAGGGCCGCGTCCGGGTCCTCGCGGTACTGCGCCTTGAGCGGCTCCTGGATAGACCGCAATGCATCGCTGTCCATGTAAATCGACCCCCTACAGGCGAATGGCTGACCGCTACGCTGCCGCCCTCTATGGCTCGCGTGCTCGTGCTCGACAACTACGACTCGTTTGTCTACAACCTCGTCCAGTACCTGGGTGAGCTCGGAGCCGACCCGATCGTCCACCGCAGCGATGCGTTGACCCTCGAGCAGATCGTCGAACTCGACCCGGATGCAGTGCTGATCAGCCCCGGGCCCGGCCGCCCGGAGGACGCCGGCCTGTCGAACGCGGTCATCACCCACTTCGCCGGCCTACGACCGGTACTCGGCGTGTGTCTCGGTCATCAATGCATCGGTGAAGTGTTCGGCGGCGACGTCGTGCGGGCAACCGAAGTGATGCACGGCAAGACGTCGCTCATCCGCCACAACGACCACGGCGTGTTCGAAGGTCTGCCGAACCCGCTCGAGGCGACCCGATATCACTCGTTGGTCGTCGACCGAGCATCCGTGCCCGACGTCCTCGAGATCACCGCCGAGACCGACGACGGCACGGTGATGGGGCTCCGCCATCGCGAGTTCGACGTCGAAGGCGTGCAGTTCCACCCGGAGTCGATCCTCACCGCGTCGGGCCACGACCTCATGCGCAACTTCTTGCGCCGCGCCGGTCAACCCGTCTGACGGGTTCGGTGCAGCTCAGGGGGCGGTGGTCGTCGTCGTCGAGCTGGTGCTCGTCGTCGACGAACTGGTGGTGCTGCTCGACGAAGTGGTGGTCGCCGGCGGACCGGTCGAGACGATGATCGTCACGGTCGAACCCTCGTCGACCTGGGTCCCGGCCGCCGGTCGAGTGCCGATCACGTTCCCCTTCTGCACGCCGGCGGACGAGTCGCTGCTCTGATTCACCTTGAAGCCCGCTTGGGTGAGGGCGTTGGTCGCATCGTCGACGGTCATGCCCGCCACACTGGGCACCGAGACCTTGGCCGGACCGCCGGAGACGACGATCTCGACCGCGGATCCCTTCTCGACCATGGTGTTGGCCGGCGGGTTCTGCGAGATGACTTGTCCGATCGGCGTCGCCGGGTCGGCCTGGCTCTTCACGTCCGGCACCAAGTTCTGGTTCTCGATCAACGACACCGCGGCCTGCTGCGTCTTGCCCACCACGTCGGGCACCGCCACTTGGCCGACGCCGGAGCTGACGATGAGCGTGACCGTGGAACCCTTGTCGGCCTTGACCCCCGAGCTGGGCCGCTGCTCGATGACGGTGTCCTTCGGGACGTCGGCGTTCGCCTGTGAGCGAGCGTCGACCTTGAAGCCGACCGCCTCGAGCTTGGCCGTGGCGTCGAGCACGTTCAGTTGGGTCACGTCGGGCACCGTGATCTGGTCGCTGCTCTTGCGAAGCTGCAAGCCGAACACGAGCAACAGGCCGGCAAGGATCAGCAGCAAGATGATGAGGACGGCGAGGAACGCACCGCTGCGCTTGCTCGGCGGTGCTCCATCGGGCGCGACGTCTTCGCCGTTCGCGCCCGTCGGTGGCTCGCCTCCGGCTCCCGCCCCGACCGTGGTCGCCGGCAAGGCCTGCGTGGCGTCGGCGTTACCCGTGCCGGCGGCGGCGCCGACCATCGCGCCGACCGACGCCGCGCCGAGCGCGGCGACCGGGCGCCCTTCGAGGAATCGCCTCAGATCGGTGCGAAGGTCCTCGGCCGACGGATAGCGGTCGGCGGGGTCTTTGGCCAACAGCTTGAGATCGATCGCTTCGAGTGCTTCGGGTACGCCGGCCGCGACCGAGCTCGGTGCCGGGGGTTGTTCTTGCACGTGCTTGTACGCGATCGCCACCGGCGTCTCGCCGTTGAACGGCGGTCGGCTGGTGAGCATCTCGTACAGCACGCAACCGAGTGAGTACAGATCGCTGCGCGGATCAGCGGGCTTGCCTTGCGCCTGCTCGGGAGAGAAGTAGGTGGCCGTTCCCATGACCGCGCCGACCTGGGTGAGGTTGGCCTGAGTCGCCTCGGCGGTGAGGGCCTGGGCGATGCCGAAGTCGGCGACCTTCACCTGACCGGTCGAGGTGATGAGGATGTTGCCAGGCTTGATGTCGCGGTGGATCACGCCGTTGCGATGCGCGAAAGCGAGCGCGGCGGCTATGTCCGCGGTGACCTCGGCGGCGCGGTTTGGATGCAGCGGCCCTTCGGTGCGGATGATCTCGCTGAGAGTGCGCCCCTCGACGTACTCCATGACGATGAAATAGGTGCCGTACTGCTGGCCCCAGTCGTAGATCGCGACGATGTTCGGGTGGTTGAGGTTCGCCGCGGCCCGCGCTTCGCGTCGGAACCGCTCGACGAAGGTCTCGTCCTTGGCGTACTCGGAGAAGAGCACTTTGACCGCGACCGGTCGATCGAGGAGCTGGTCTCTCGCCAGGTACACGTCGGCCATGCCACCACGGGCCAACTTGCGGTGCAGTTCGTAGCGATCGTTGAAGACGGTCGGTTGCCGAGGTGTATCGGACATGTATCGCTCAGCCTAAACGCTCGTAAACAGCAACATCAGCCGCCGTTTTTCACCTTCAGCGCCGCCTCGAGCACCTTGCGCACGATCGGTCCTGCGCGCTCTCCGCCGGTGGCGTCGGCGAGGTCGCCCGGTTGGTCGAGAATCACCACGGCCACGGCGACCTGCGGGTCTCCCGGCGGTCCACCGAAGGCGACCATCCAGAGGTGCGATCGCGGCGGCGTAGTGCCCAATTGGGCAGTACCGGTCTTGGCCCCCACTTCGTAGCCCGGGATGCGGGCGCTCGCTCCGGTGCCGTTCTCGACGACGCCGATCATCGCCTGCTTCATCGTGTCCGCGTTCTCCGGGCTGATCGGGGTCTTCCACACGCTCGGCTCGAAGCGGGTGATCACGTTGAGATTGGAATCCCGGATGTCGGTCATGACGTGGGGCTTCATGATCTTTCCCTGATTGGCCACTCCTGCGGCGACGAGGGCCATCTGCAGCGGCGACGCCTGCACGTCGTTCTGCCCGATCGACGACTGCGCGAGCTTCGGTAGATCATTGGTGAAGTTCGTGGGGAACACGGACTTGGCCGGTCCGGGCAGATCGATCGGCGGCGCGTCGTTGAAGCCGTAGGCCTCAGCGCCGTTGATCATGTCGGTGGGACCGATGGTCTCGGTGCCCATGCGGGCGAACGCGGTGTTGCACGACACCCTCAGGATGTTGAAGAAGGCGCCGCCGCACGAGCTGCCCCCGAAGTTGTTGATGGGGCGCGTCGTACCCGGCGGGGTGTAGCTGCGTTCGACGGGATACACCGGTTGCTCGGGAGTGACCTTGCCGGTCTGCAACCCGGTCGACCCGGTGACGACCTTGAAGGTCGACCCCGGGAAATACCGGTCTTGGTACTGATGCGGTCGCAGCGGAGCGCCGTCCGCCAGGTTGAGCAGCGCCCAGTTCCGATCGACGGTTGACTTGTCGAGGCCGGCCAACAGGTTCGGGTCGTACGACGGGTAGCTCCAGAACGACAGGATCTCGCCGGTCTTGACGTCGACCGCGACCACGGAGCCTTCCTGCGTGCCGAGCGCGTCCCGGGAGACCTGTTGCAGGTCCTTGCGCACCGAGACCGTGACGTTGCCCACGTTCTTGTGGTCGACGAACAGGTCGGCGAAGCCTCTCACCTGCTGACCAAGCGTTTGTCCGGACAGTTCGTCGGTGTACTGCCGCTCGACGCCGGTCGACCCGTACCAGAACGAGAAGAAACCGGTGACTTGTCCGAAGAGATCCCCTTCGGGATAGCTGCGGATGCGCTTGAGATCCGATCCGGTGTCGGGGTTGTCGACCGAGATGGCGAGCAACGCACCGTCGGCCGACGTGATCGTGCCGCGCTCGCGGTTGTACTCCTGGCGCACCTTCGCGGTGTTGAGCGGATGATTGTTGTAGTCATCGGCCTTGATGACTTGGACCCAGTTGAGCATGGCGAAGAGCGCGACGTAACACGCGACGAGACCGAGACCGAGACGGCGAATCTGTTTGTTCATGCCTGGACTTCCGCAGGCTCGCGACGCGGCGTTCCGCGCGGCGCGGGCGGCCGCGAGTTCTGATCCGAGATTCGGAGGAGCAGCCCGAGCAAGACGTAGTTCGCGACGAGTGATGACCCGCCATAGGAAACGAACGGCAAGGTCACACCCGTGAGCGGTAGCAAGCGCGTGACACCACCGATGATGATGAACGCCTGTATGCCGAGCAGTGCGGTGAGGCCGGTCGCCAGCAGCTTCTCGAACGGCTGCACGGTGCGGGTTGCGATGCGAAGCCCGCTGCCGATCATCATCAAGAACGTCGTGAGGATGACGGTCGCTCCCAGCAACCCGAGTTGTTCGGCGACCGACGCGAAGATGAAGTCACTCTCGACGAGCGGTATGCCCACGTTGTTCAAGCCGAGACCGGTGCCGGTCAGTCCGCCCGACGCCATGGCAAATGCCGCTTGCGCGATCTGGTAGCCGTTGCCGTCGATGTCACGCCAGGGATCGAGCCAGATGTCGACGCGCTCTTGGACATGAGCGAAGTTCGCGACGGCGAACCAGGCGCCGACCACGAACAGCACTGCGCCGACGATGAGCCAGGACGGGCGCTCGGTCGCCACCCAGAGCATGACCACGAAGAGAGCGAAGAACAGCAGCGACGTGCCCAGGTCCTTCTGAGCGATCATCACGACGAGCGATATGCCCCACACGATGAAGATCGGCCCGAGGTACTTGGGGTCGGGCACGTTGAACGGGCCGATGCGGCGAGTGCTGGTGCGCAACAACTCCCGCCGATCGACCAGGTACGCGGCGAAGAAGACGGCCAACACGAGCTTGGTGGCCTCGCCCGGCTGGAAGTTGACCGGCCCGATCTTCACCCAGATGCGAGCCCCGAACTGCTCGACGCCGATCGAAGGGACGAACGGGAGGATCAGCAGAATGAGACCGACGAAGAGAAAGGTGTACTTGTACCGCTGGAGGTCGCGTACCCGCCGAACGAAGAAGAGGGTGAGGATGAACGCGGTTATGCCCACCGCGGTCCACAGCGCTTGAAGACCGGCCAGTCGCTCGTTCAAGCCCGCGATCACCACATAGCCCAGGCCGTTCAACAACGCGGCGAGCGGTAGCAGGATCGGATCGGCGTCGGGTGCGAGCCGACGCATCGCCAGATGCGCGGTCAACATCAGCCCGAGCACGATCGCCAGGAACGGGATGATGTCGACCGGCAGGGTCGACGTCGCTCCCAAGCCGGCCAGGATGTACGCACCGCCGGTGACGATCACCGCGAGGATGATCAGCCCGAGCTCGGTGTTGCGGCGGTTGGCCATTGCGGTCAACCTGGCGGCGGTGAGGTCGAAGTCGCCGTGGTCGACACGGTCGTCGAGCCCGAGGGCGACGTCGGGGCGTTGGGCGTGTTCGTCGTCGGTGTCGTGGCGATCTGCGTCTCGATGTTGGTGACGTACTGGTGCGCGGCGGCGAGGTCAGGCTGCTGCTTGCCGGCGTCGAGCTCGCCGAGAAGTCCTTCGGGGACTTCGGCTCGGGTGATAGCGGTCCGCTCCTGCAGCTGAGGATCGATCCAGAGCACGCCGCCCGGCCGACCTTGATAGATGGCGACGTTCCCGTCTTTGAAGCCGACGTAGTACGTGTTGGTGCCGGTGTAGACGATCGTTCCGATCGCGGCCGCGATGATCAACACGAAGACCAGGCCGAAGACCATGACCCGCCACGTGATGACGTTGCGGCGGTGCACCTTGGCCACGACTTGGTCTTCGGCGTCCTCGTCGTCGGGGATCACCAACGCCGCATGTTCGCCGGACTCGCGTATCTCCGCGAACACGCGATCCGGGCCGTGGACCGCACTCAAGATTCGCTGGCCGTCGCTGGTGACGGGTTCACCGACGTCGCCGAGCACGTCGACGACGACACAGGTGATGTTGTCGCGTCCTCCCGCTTCGTTGGCGAGGCGCACGAGTTCATTTGCCGCCTCAGTAGGGTCGACGAGTTTGCGGAGCGTGGCGGCGATCCGGTTGTCATCCAGCTCGTTGAAGAGGCCATCACTGCAGAGCAAGTAGCGGTCGCCCCTTACGGGGGCGATCTCCCAGGAGTCGACCATGACCTTCGAGTCGATCCCGAGCGCGCGAGTGACGATGTTGCGCTGCGGATGGACGGCGGCCTCGGCCCGCGTGAGTCTTCCCTGGCGCTCGAGGGTGGCGACGAGGCTGTGGTCCTCGGTGATCTGCTCGAGCTCACCCTCCTTGAGGATGTACAGGCGCGAGTCGCCGACGTTCACGACTCCGAGCGCTTCGTAGCCGTCGCCTTGCACCAAAGCGAGGGCGCAGAGCGTGGTGCCCATGCCCTTGAGGCTGGCGTCCTCATTCGAGCGTTGAACGAGCGCGTCGTTGGCCTGTTGCACCGCTGTCGCGAACCACTCGCTGGTCAACGGCTCGATGGCTCGCCGCGCTTTGGCGAGATCGTCGAGCGTCTTCACTGCGAGGTGCGAAGCGATCTCACCACCGCGGTGGCCACCCATGCCGTCCGCCACCGCGAAGAGCGCGAGGTCCTCGTCGGCGAGGAGGAAGTCCTCTTGACCTTGTCGCACCCGCCCGGCGTCGGTGGCCGCGCCTATGGCGAAGCGTGTCATCGGAGCTCCAGGATCGTGTTGCCGACCTGCAGGCGATCGCCGGGCGAGATCACCATGGGACCGGCGACCTTCTGGCGATTGAGGTAGGTGCCGTTGGTCGAACCGAGATCCTCGACGAGGAAGCGACCATCGCGCGCGAACACACGGGCGTGGAGCTGCGAGACGAAGGTGTCGTCGACCGTGATCTGGCAGCCTGCCGCGCGACCGAGCGTCACCTCGTTCCCGATCTGGTACGACCGACCCTTCTGGTCGGCGGGCTCGACGACCACGAGTTGGGGAACCGGTCGCTTGGCCTCCTGGCGGGCCTCTTTCCTCGCCTGCCGGGCCGGTTTCGCGGGGCGCGCAGGTGTCGCCGGCCCCGCGGGGGCCGGCGCTTTGATCTCGGCCCAGACCGCCCGCAGCACTCGGAAGAAGAAGAGGTACAGGAGGGCGAGAAGGCAGAGCTTGAGGACGAAGAGCAGTTGCTCGGACACTCGGCCGCAAAGATTACTGGCGCCCGCCCTCCGGACCTCGCCACGAGGCTTTCTCGGCCCTACAAGTCAGCAGGTCGGACGTCAGGAGGCTTGGAAGAGCATTCGGGTGTTCCCGAAGGCCAGCTCATCGCCGTCCTGCAGCTCGCGTTCGGCCACCCGCACTCCGTTGACCCGAGTTCCGTTGGTCGACCCGAGGTCGACGACCACGAAACCGTCGCCGCGTGGCTGGATCTCGGCGTGGCGGCGGCTGACGTTGCTGTCGACGATGGTGATCTCGCATTCGGGCGAGCGTCCGACGGTGACCGTGTGGTCGGCCAGCACGTAGCGATCGTTGGTCGGGAGCAGCAGCGAGCCCGCACCCACCCCGCTCGGGCCCTCGCGCAGACGCCCGTCGATGCGGAACGAGCCCGTGTGGAGGCGGTCGTCGGTCTCGAGCTCGACCTCGACGGGGCCGAGGAACGTGTACCCCTCATCCCGAGCATGCTCGCGGGCGGCGTCGGCGAGCTCGCGACAGAGGTGCTCCTCGATCTCGGCGAAGCGGTCGCGGTCGCCGGGATCGACCCAGACCACGAAGGCGTTGGGCACGGCCGTGCGGCCGCGGACGTCGACCGACCGGTTGTCGTCCATCTCACGGGTCAGGCGCCGGCCGATCTCGATCGGGCTCAATCCGCTCTTGAAGACGCGGGCAAATGCGCCTTCGACCATGTTCTCGAGCTTGCGTTCGAACCCTTTGAGACCCACGAGCCGCCACGATACCCAGCTCGGCAGGCCGGTCCGGGTCCGATAGCCTCTCTCTGCTCACTCACGCGCGAGTGGCGGAATTTGGTAGACGCGCAGGATTCAGGTTCCTGTGTCCGAAAGGACGTGGGGGTTCAAGTCCCCCCTCGCGCACTAGGCGTCACCTCAGGGCCTACGAGCGAACGACACCCAAACCTTGTCGTTCCCGACGGATCGCACATCCTCGAATCCGACATCGAGGAGCAGCGCTTCGAATGCGCTGCGCTCCCACGAACGAATCCGATGGCGCCGCATCGAGGTGTCGAGCAGTCGACCCGACGGGTCGTACGTCTCGATGCGGTCGTAGACCGTGGTGACGCGATCATCGCGACCCGTGTGGATGGCCTCGTGGACGATGTACGTCGTTCCGGCTGCGTCGGTGCCCGTCCGCCGGAGTCGCCAGACGAAGGACGAGTCGGGATCCGAGGGCGGTGCACTGCCCAGCGACAGGCCCAGCAGACCGCCTGGGAGCAAGTGCTCTCGGTAGCTGACCAAGGCACCGCGAGCCCGTGTCACGTCGTCGATGAGCATGAAGGATCCGGCCAAGCACACGATGGCGCCGAAAGACTGGTCGACGGCGAGCGGGGCGAAGTCGCCGTGGTGCAGAACGGGCTCGAGGCCACGCTCGTCCGCGTGACGCCGCAGGATGCGCAACATGTCAGCTGAAGCGTCGAGGCCCTGCACGTCGACACCCTCGGCCAGCCAACGAAGCAGTGGACGGCCGGTTCCGCACCCGAGTTCCAGGATCGGACCTTCTACATCACCGAACGCCTCGCGATAGGCGATCTCGTCGGGCCACAACTCGTCGACCGGCAGCCACGTGTCGTACGCGTCGGCGACGACCCCGACATATCCCTCGTTGACCGGCAATCGGTCGCGCATTCGATCAAGCGAATGGTCTGGCACCCATTCAGTCCATCACGACGGCACCCAGCTGCACGAGGACGCTCAACATGTCGGCCACCGACCAGCGCTCGACGACGTGAGACCCGTCGAATCGCAAGATCGTCATGCCACCCTGCTCGATCGCATCGGCGAGCCCCTCGGATCACTCGGGTGACAGGATGAGCCGATGCGCTTCAGCTTCTGGCCGAACGCCGCCCAGTCGTGGGCGGACACGCTTGCCACTGCCCTACACGCCGAGCGGACAGGGTGGGATGGCATCTACGTCGCCGACCATTTCCTGCCGTCGATCGGCGACGACAGCGGCCCGACCCACGAGTGTTGGGGCCTACTGGCGGGCCTTGCGGCCGCCGTTCCTCGGGTGCGGCTCGGCACCTTGGTCTGCGGCAACACCTACCGGCATCCCGCCGTGCTCGCCAACCAAGCCGCGACCGTCGACCAGATCAGCGGTGGTCGGGTCGTGCTCGGGCTCGGCGCGGGCTGGCAGGAGAACGAGCACGAGGCGTACGGCATCGAACTCCCCAGGCCGGGCCCCCGGCTCGACATGCTCGAAGAGGCGTGCCAGGTCGTGAAAGGTTTGCTGACTCAGGATCGGACGACCTTCGTCGGCACCTACTACCAACTCGACAATGCGCCCTGCGAGCCGAAGCCTGTGCAGGATCCGCTCCCATTGTTGATCGGCGGTGGTGGTGAGAAACGCACGCTGAGGATCGCGGCACGCTTTGCCGACGAATGGAATGTGTGGGGCACACCCGAGCTACTCGCGCACAAGTGCAGCGTGCTCGATCGTCACTGTGAGGACGTCGGGCGGGAGCCGAGGGCAATCCAGCGGTCGACACAGGCCCTCCTCTTCATGAGCGACAACCAAGAGTTCCTCGATCGCATTCGCTCTGCCGACGTACCACGTCCGATGGTGATCGGTGCTCCTGCCGAGGTCACCGAGATCTTGGGGCAGTACGTCGAGTCGGGCGTGGACGAGTTCATCGTCCCGGACTTCACGCTCCCGCCCGCCGGCGAGCAGCGCTGGGAGATCATGGACCGCTTCATCAACGAGGCTGCTGCTCCGCTGCGTTGACGCGTTTCCAACGACGCCGCTGGATCAGGCCCCAGGCGGTCATCGCGCCACCGGCGAGCAGGAAGGCCACGCCGAACCACAGCGTTCCCGCCTCGATGCGCGTGGGTGAATCGTCGTCGAGGTAGAACGCCAAGTTGCCGGCGAGGGGCTTCTGGCTGGCCGCGGTCCACGGGCCCGGAGCAGTCAGCGCGTACAGGCCGAGCGGGATGCCGCACAGTTGGTCGTCGTGGTACTGCGGGTAGCGCGCGCCCGACGCCGGGGTCGACTGCGCAACCGGCTGACCCGGCTGGGTGAACTGCACAAAGGCCGAGCTGCAATCCGGGGTCTCGACGTAGACGACGTAATAGCCGGGCTCGGAGACATCGATCGTCGCCGTGCCCTCGTCCATCGCGACACGCGACATGCCGGCGGGATCGAAGGACGGGTTGCGAAACGTCAGCAGGCCGAGAACGCCGCCGATCAGCAGAAGCACCACACCGATACCCAGAGGAACCGACCCGTCGCGCGCCGCGATCCGCGCGACGTCGGGCGGCGGAACCTGATGACCCCCCATGGATCCGGCGCCGATCTGCCCCGCCGAAGGCCAGCCCTGCATGCCTTCCATGCCCGCGACGGTAGTACGGCGCGCCCGACGCTAAGGCTGGTTCGGCGCCGGGCCCGGACGCGGCGGTGGTGGTGTGCCGGTCCGTTGTTGGTAGAGCCACTCGAGCATGTTCTGGTAGATGCCCATGATGAGCGCGCCATAACCACCGCCGCTCGCCCACACACCCGAAAGCTCGTTCCACGTCTGACAACAACCCGCGGGACCATGAAGTCGTTGGTCGACCAAGTCGTTCTGGTACTCGGGCTTGTCGTAGACGTAGCTCTTCAGCAGTTGAATCTGCGCCCGCACACCCTCTTGCGGCGTCGGAAAGTTCCATCCGCTCGGACACGAATCGCAATGCCCGATGCCGGCGTAGTTGTTGTAGTTGACGGTGTCGTCGTTGGTGAACGAACCGGTCTCGAGGATCGCCTGGGCGAAGGCCACGTCGCCCCGGATTCCTTCGACCGCGCCCTCCTCCACGAAGAACCGGGCGAGATCGGCCGCCGGCGCGCTTAGCCAGTGTCGGCGTCACCTGCTGCTGCTCGAACCATGCCGCCAACTCCTCCGGGGTGAAGAGGCTGGCACCTTCGATGGTCAGCTCCCACTGGTGTTGCGAGCCCGTGTCACCGGCCAGCTGGGCGTCGTGGTCCCGTTCCTTCTGGGGGTCGTTCAGCTCGCCTTCGTCGTCGGGGTCACGCACGAACGGCACGAGGACATCGGCCCGCTCCGCATTGCGTAGTTCTTGCTCGGCATCGCGTACCGCTTGGTTCGCGTCGTTCACGATCGACTCGTTCTGTGCGACGACATCATTGGCCGCCGCCGCAAGCTGCTGTGTCTGTTCGACGGCCGCTCGCGCGTCGTCGATGGCATTCTCGGTCTGCCGTACCACGTCGACCTTGTGGTCGAGGATGCTGTCGGTCAGTTGTCTGGTCTTGCGCTGCTCGAACACCCCCAACTGGTCGAGTTCCGTGTTGGTGGTCATGCCTCCGTCGGCATGAATGAACAGACCTACCGAGAAGATCTGCAGATCGCGCTTGGCGGCGTCGAGGGCAGCCTCTTCGTCGGCGAGCTGCTGTTGGCTCTGCGCGACCACGCCCACGGCGTCGGCCGCTTTGGCCTGCGCATCGCCCAGTCCCAATTGCGCGAGACCCAGATTGTCGCGGGCGGCGAAGATACCGAAGTGCGCCACGAGAACCCGCACGTGCGGAGACGGGTCGAGCGGCGCCGGTGGCGGCGGCGGCTGGTCGGGTGCGGGCTCGGTCGACTCGGTCGAGCCCGCCGTGGGATCACCCGCGGCGGGGTCCGGGGCCGTGGGGACCGGCTCCTGCGCATGGCTGGTCGCCGGCGCGACGAGGCCCGTCACCAGCAGGAGGACGAGAAACAGCGCCCAACGAGCCCGAGAAGGGCTCCGGTGCACGAGGGTGAGGGTCACAGCGAACGAGATGGCACGGGGGAAATCGGCTCTTCTTCTCATCGGCCGACTGCAGGCCGGGCACAAGCAATTCCCGGCAAGGCTCGGCTGGTCACGGTACTGCAGGACGGGTCTAACGTCGCAGCATGAACCACAGATACCTGGGCCGCAGCGGCTTCAAGGTGAGCGAGATCTCCTACGGGAACTGGATCACCCACGGCAACCAGATCGAGAACGATGCCGCCCAAGCGTGCGTGAAGGCGGCGCTCGACAACGGCATCACAACCTTCGACACGGCTGATGCATACGCGAGAACCCGAGCCGAGGTCGTGCTGGGCGAGGCGCTCAAGGGCGTCCGCCGCGAAAGGCTCGAGATCTTCACCAAGGTCTTCTGGCCGACTGGCTCACGTCCCAACGATCGCGGGTTGTCACGCAAGCACATCCTCGAGTCGATCGACGGCAGCCTGCGGCGGCTCGGTACCGACTACGTCGACCTCTACCAAGCTCACCGCTACGACCACGAGACGCCGCTCGAAGAGACCATGCAGGCCTTCGCCGACATCGTGCGTCGTGGCAAGGCGATGTACATCGGCGTCTCCGAATGGACAGCCGACCAACTACGTGCCGGACATGCCATGGCCGTCGACCTCGGCTTCCAGCTCATCTCCAGCCAACCGCAGTACTCCATGCTCTGGCGTGTCATCGAGGGCGAAGTCGTTCCCACCTGCCGAGAGCTCGGTATCTCACAGATCGTCTGGTCGCCGATCGCCCAAGGTGTGCTGACCGGCAAGTACAAGCCGGGAGAAGCACCGCCGGCCGAGTCCCGAGCCACCGACGACGAAGGTGGGCTCTTCGTGCAGCGCTTCCTCAATGACAAGACCCTGACCGCCGTGCAGAACCTGGTGCCCATCGCCAACGACCTCGGGCTGTCCATGGCCCAGCTCGCGGTGGCCTGGGTGCTCCAGAACGACAACGTGGCGTCGGCCATCGTGGGCGCAACTCGTCCCGAGCAGATCAATGACAACGTAAAGGCATCCGGCGTGACAGCTGGAGGCCGACGTGATGACCGCAATCGACGATGCTCTCGCGGGAGTGATCGTCGACGATCCGGGCCTCACTAATCAGTTCCAACCCAAGGAAAGGCCCTGATGCACACCCGCGACGAAGTCGTGTCCGCCGTCGAGCACTACTGCGCCTTGCGCGAACGCATCGAGCTCGGTGAGGCCAGTTGGATCGATCTGGCCGACGTGTTCACCGACGACGTGGTGTTCATCGATCCCGCGTGGGGTCGAGTCGAAGGCATCTCCGAGCTGCGCTCGTTCCTCGTCGACAGCATGAAGGGGCTCGAGGACTGGAACTTCCCGATCGAGTTCGTGGCGATCGACGGCGACAACGTCGTCATCAAGTGGATCCAGCAACTTCCCGGCACCCGTCCGGACGGCACTCGCTACCAGCAGTCAGGCTCCTCGACGCTGATCTACGCCGGCAACGGGAAGTTCCGTTACGAAGAGGACCTGTTGAACATGGCCCACGTCCTCGAGGACCTCGCCACCAGCGGATGGCGCCCACAGGCGGGGTTCAACGCGCCACCCGACAAACCGAACCGCGACTTCACCCGCCCGTAGACGCCGCCGCCAGCTCGCGGGCGCGGGCCAGTTCGAGCTCGCGTTCGAGGGTGTCGAGATCGGCCGCGCCCGACGCCACGATCTCGTCGCGCAATGCCGCGACCGTGCGCGCCAACTCGTCGGCGAGCACCGCCGCCCGAGGTGCTCCGGCCAGGCGTTCGGCCAGTACCTCGGCCAGTCGGCCGTAGTACCAGCGTTGGCCGGGTCGACCCGAGGTGCGGTTGAAGCGCAGCCAGAGCTCCTCGCCCACCTCTCGATAGTCGTCGAGGAGGCTGCGGGCGTTGTGGAGCTTGTCGGCCGCGGCCACGATCAACGCCGGTGAGTCGTGGGGCAGCGTGCTGAAGCGCTCGATGTAAGCGACCTTCCGCGGCCACCAGGGCGGCTTCTGGTTGCGATCGGCCACCAGGCTGTCGCTGCACAGCTCGACGATGTCGGCGACCGCTCGGCCGAACCGGCGGTCGATGTCGGCCAGGCGCGCCCGACCGCCGTGGTCCTCGGCCGCGTCGTGGAGCAGCCCCGCCACCGCTTGGGTCTCGTCACCACCGTGGTCGAGCACCAGCGCGCTCACGGTCATGAGGTGAGCGAGGTACGGAACGTTGCCGCCCTTGCGAATGTCACCACCATGCAATTCTGCGGCGTACCCGAACGCCTCGACGTAACGACCGGTGAGCACCTTCGGCAAGCTAGCGGCGCCGCGAGGGCGACCGACACCATCGCCCGATCGAGTCAGCCCTCGATCGCCGCCGTCATCTGGTCCATCATCGTCGGCACGTCGAAGTAGTCGCGCCACAACGTGATCAACCCGTCGTCGTTCACCTCGAAGAAGCCGGCGACCGGCAGGTCGATCCACTCTCCGTTCACCTCGAAGCGATCGGTGCGCTCGTTGGCCACGACGTTGCCGACGACGAGCTGGCGGTGCACGACGAACTCGACCGTGCCCACGCCGTCGACCATCGCTCCGAGTACAGCCTTGATGCCGTCGGGTCCGAAGTTCTTGCCCATGGGCACGTTGTCGTACTCGATGTCGGCGGTCACCAACTCGCACGCGGCGTCGAGATCCTTCGCAACCACGCGCTTCACGAACTCGTTCACGGTTTCTTCCGGAGTCATGGCGACAGCCTGTCACGCCTCGCGGGTCGGCACCGGCAGAACCCATGGCTCACGAGGCAGTGCGGCGGGATCGAATCGAGCGACGAGGTCACCCGCGCTCACCCGTTCGCCGAGCGCCGCGAGCCCGAGACTGGCCGCCAACAAGGCGCGGACACCCGCAGCGCTGTCACCGTTCTGAAGCCGATCGCCCAGTGTGACGGCGCCGTGCCGCTTGGCCAGTCGCTCGCCGTCGGGCCCGAGCACCAGGGGCACGTGCGCGTAGGTCGGGATCGCGAACCCGAGCCAACGGGCCAGCGCCACCTGCCGCGGGGTTCCAGCCAGCAAGTCGTAGCCCCGCACCACTTGCTGCACGCCGGCCTCGGCGTCGTCGACGACGACCGCGAGGTTGTACGCCGGCGTGCCGTCGTTACGGCGGATCACGAAGTCGTCGACCGTGCCCTCGCACCCGCCGTGCAGAACGTCGTCGAAGGTCTCGGTCACACCGTCGGCGCGCACGCGCAGCGCCGCGGGACGGCCGGAGGCGACGTGAGCCGCCTCCTCCGCCGCGCTGAGCTCTCGACAGGTCCCGGGATACGCACCTTCGGGTTGATGCTCGTGGGGCGCGGACGCGGCCTCGAGCACTTCGCGACGCGTGCAGTAGCACCGGTAGGTCACGCCCTGCTCCACGAGTCGGTCGATCACGGCGCGATAGCGAGCGAATCGTTCTGATTGGCGGACCACCGGCTCATCCCAGTCGAGTCCGATCGCGTGCAGGTCAGCCCGCTGCGATGCCTCGTGCTCGGGCCGGCACGCTCCTCGATCGAGGTCTTCGATGCGCAGCAGGAAGCGGCTGTCGTCCGCACGAGCGAACAGCCACGCCACCATCGCGGTGCGGAGGTTGCCCAGGTGTAACGACGCCGTGGGGCTCGGGGCGAAGCGACCGGTCGGCACCGAGCGATCCTCGCGCGGCACCTACGATGCCGGCATGCGCAAGGCTGGGGTGATCGCTCTCGTCGCCGTGACGGCCGCGGTCCTGAGCGCCTGCGTGCCCCCGTACGAGGGTCCACCGGGCACACCCGAGAGTCGCGTTCGTCAGCGATTCGGTACTCGGTATGGCCGAGGACGTCATGATCCCGAACCTGCGCCTCGACCATCAGGTCGCGTGGACGCGGACGAACGCCGCCCGAGTCGCCGATCTGCAGAGCTACGCCGACGAGGTCGCGGCAACGAACCCTGATTCGGTCGTCATCTCGGCGGGAACCAACGACGTGTTCGGACGGCTCCCGCCCGCGCAAACCATCGCCCAACTGAAGGCAATGGTGGGCAAGTTCTCGAGCTCGTGCGTGACGATCGTGACACTCAACACGAATGTCGCCGACGCCGACATAGCGTCGCGGTCGCAACAGGTGAACGACTGGATCCGTACTTGGCCCCAGGTCGCCGACTGGGATGCCTGGGTCTCCGACTACTACGCGGCCGGCCAACCAGTCGGTCCATTGTTCTACGACCTGATCCACGTGATGCCCGTTGGTGAGCCGTTCCTCACCGACGTGGTCGACAACGCGGCGCGGCGGTGCATCAATCGCGGCTGGCCGCTCGGCTACATCGACAGCATCTCCAGTCCGAGTGCCGGAACGCTCCGCGTGGGCGGGTGGGTGCTCGACCCCGATACCAACGACCCGATCGCGGCTCACGTGTACATCGACGGCGTGTTCGCCGGCGCGCTGACCGCCGACGGCAACCGCCCCGACGTCGGCGCGGCGCTGCCGTTCGGACCGAACCACGGGTTCAGCGGCAACTTCACCACGACGCATGGGGAGCACGCCGTGTGCGTCTACGGCATCGGCGTTGGGCAAGGCGGCAACAATCGCCTGCCGTGCAGGAACGTCGTGGTGAGCTGAGGCGCGACCTCAGAAGTTCGGCCGAAGGGGCATACCGCTGTGGCCCCCTTCGGTCTTGACCGCCAGCACCTGATGGATCTGCAAGTCGTTGTGCTCGAAACCGATGGCAGACGCCGCCATGTACAGACGCCACACCCGTGCGCGCCCGATGCCCACCTCGGCGACCGCCTCGTCCCAGTTCGTCTCCAGGTTGGCGACCCAGTGCCGCAAGGTCCGCGCGTAGTGCTCACGGAGCGTCTCGACGTGACGCACTTCGAACCCGGTTTCCTGCAGCATCGACACGACCACCCCGACCTCGTGCAGTTCGCCGTCGGGGAACACGTAGCGCTCCATGAAATCGCTGTGGATCTTCGAGGTCGATCGCGAGCCGGCCGCGTTGGCAACCCGTCGTGCGGCCGCCTTCGCGCGGCCGACCGGCGTGTCGAGGCTGCGGGTAGCCCGGTCGGCTGATGGCGTGGTTCAGCAACCGACCGCCCGGCGGCAACAACTCGTGGAGCCGCGTGAAGTACTCCTGCATCCGCGCTCGACCGACGTGTTCGAACATGCCGATGGAGCTGATCGCGTCGAACGGCCCGTCGTGCACGTCGCGGTAGTCCTGCAGGCGGATGTCGACGCGATCGGTCAGGCCTGCTTCCGCCAGGCGCTTGATCGGCCAGGTCCTCCTGGCGCTGCGACAAGGTGACCCCGACCGCGCGCACGCCGTGGGCGCTCGCGGCGTGCAAGAGCATGCCGCCCCACCCGCACCCGACGTCGAGCAGCCGCATGTCTCGCTCGAGGCCGAGCTTGCGTGAGATCAGCTCGTACTTGTTCTCCTGGGCCACGGCCAGCGGATCATTCTGATCCTCGAACACCGCGCACGAGTACGTCATCGACTCCCCCAGAACCAGCCGGTAGAAGTCGTTGGACACGTCGTAGTGGTGGCTGATCGCGTCGCGGTCTCGGGACCGAGTGTGCAAACCACCACGTAAGCGGGCCTCCTCCGGTGGCGGCGGCAACGGCCGAATGGCGTGCACACCGGTGGTACGCAGCAGTCCGGCGAGCAAGCGGCCGTCGAGCCGCAGGTCGCTGGCGGCGGCCAGGAACTCCAACATGGTGAACATGTCACCGTCGACGTCGAGGTCGCCCGCCACGTACGCCCGGGCAATGCCGAGCTCACCCGGCCGCGTCACCACGCGGGAGATGGCGTCAGGCGATCGGACGATCATCGTGGCCGGCGCGTCGGGCGGGCCGACACGACTGCCGTCGTACGCCTCGATCGCTATCGGTAGATCGCCCTCGACGAAACCAGCGAGTAGGGATGCAAGAGCCATCAGCCCTCCCATTGCCTTGTTCCGGTGTCCCAATGTTTGCGGCGCTCTACCCGATGTGCAAGCGCGAAATGCCTACCGGTAGGTCAGGGATGCGACGGGCTGGGCGGCTCGCCGTCCACCTCGAAAACCAGTTCGTCGGCGTAGCACCAGTACCAATCCTCACCCGGTTCGTAGGACTGGATGATCGGGTGTTGGGTCTGGTGGAAGTGGGCCGTGGCGTGACGGTTGGGCGAGTTGTCACAGCACCCGACGTGGCCGCATTGCGTGCAGCGGCGAAGATGCACCCATCGCGACCCGATGGCTAGACAATCGCCACATCCGGTGTTGTCCGGAGCAGCATCCGTGATGGTGTCGAGGTGGGTGCAGTCGGCCATGGGCCGAAGCATACGAACGCCGGATCAGAACCGCGCGCTCGCCTCGGCCCACAGCTCGCGGTACGCCTGCGCGGAACGGCTGCGCGGTGCGAACGCTCCGACGGGCTTGCGGCGCGGGCCCATCCGCTCGATGTCGGTGGCCGCGGGGATGCGGCTCTTGAGCACTCGCCGGCGCCGGCCCACCTGGTCGATGAGGTCGCGGTGGAGCCGCTTGCGGCGGTCGACCATCGAGAAGAAACCGATCACCTTGGGCGGGTTCCGCACCCCGCCGGACTTCAAGAACCGATCGAGTTGGTTCAAGGCGCGCAGCGACAGGGTCGTCGGGATGAGCGGCACCAACAACACGTCCGCGGCCTCGAACACGCTCTCTGACGCCAGCGAGATGCTCGGCGGGCAGTCGAGGAAGACGTAGTCGTATTCCTTTCGCAGCGGCCGCAACAGTTGTCCGAGCCGACGGGTCGGCTTCTTCGTGCGCTCCAGCTGCAGATCGAGATTCCGGTAGGTGAAGTCGGCGGGCACCAGGTCGAGGTTCTCGAAGTCGGTGCCCTTCACGACATCGTCGAGCTCGCGTTTGCCCCGGACGAGCGCTTTGCCGCCGCCCTTCACCTTCGGCTTCACCCGGAAGTAGAAACTCGCCGCACCCTGCGGATCGAGGTCCCACACCAGCACCCGGTTGCCTTCCTTGGCCGCCAGGTAGGCGAGGTTCACGGCTGTAGCCGTCTTCCCGACGCCGCCCTTCAGGTTGTAGGTCGCGATGACCTTCATCCGCGGCCCTCCTCAGGGGCCGAGACGCCTGCGCCGATCTGTTCGATGCTCCGCCGCACTGCTTTGCCGTCGAACTGTTGGAACCGATCCGCGAAGTTGGCGCGGGCCGCCCGAGCACTCGAGTCGAGGTGCTCGACGATCGATCCCATCGCCAGCAGCGTGGCCGCCGCCGCGCCCTGGTGCTCGATCATCTGCTGGCCGAACCGTTCGATCGCTTCCGACTGCACGTGTGTGTCCTGGTAGTCGCCAAGCACGTCCTGCAGGCCCTTCAGCTCGCGTACGACCGGACTCACCACCTCGAGTGGGTACAGGCTGCCGAAGCACTCGAGCAGATACCGCAGGCGCTTGGCGTCCTTGCGCAACTCGTGCAGCTCTTCGGGATGCGAGCTGGCGTTGATCGCCCGACCGGCTTGGATCACGCGGCGATGGGCCTTGCGGATGTGCGTGCCGGCGACCTCGACCGCAGGAGCATCGGCCCGAGGAGCCTGGTCGACATCGGGTGGCGGTGCGTCGAGCACCTCACGCCAGCGCTCGAAGAGCCCACGCGCCCGGTCGCTGTCGAGGGCGGAGACCAGATCGGCGTGGGCCTCGGCCCGGTGATCTTCGAGGAAGGACTGGAACTGCTTGAGATCGCCGCGGCGAGCCGCGGGCAGCGCCGCTTCGAAATCGGGCATCGACAGCACGAACACATCGGCGTCACGCGGCGGTGAGGTCACCTCGCCGATCCAACGGAACTCGTCACGGGCCCACGACCGCACGTCCGGGTCGAACACACCCTTGGCGTCCGAGAGCACCGACCGGGTGCGCCGCACCGCCACGCGGAAGTCGTGCAAGAACTCGGAGTCGACGTCGCTGCGGAGTCCCGCCTCGTTCGCCTGCATCATCGCGAACAGCGCCCGCAGCACCGTGATCCACGCCTGGTAAGCCGTCGCGCCGGGATCGAGAGCCAGCCGCAACTTGGATGAATACGAGCCCGGAGCGAACCCCACCGCGCGCAGCGCCAACGTGACCGGATCGTCCGGCTCGGGCACCAGCCCGACCTGCGCCGACAGCAGGGTTGCCAGCGCGTCGGCGTTCGCGGCGTAGCCCCGAACGGGCGCGAGCTCGAGCACTGCCGGAAGCTCCGGACCGTTGTCGACCGTGGTGCGATCGAGCGTGAGTCGAGCAAGCGTCTTGCCTTCGCCGTCGACGAGCCGGCGACTCTCGAATGACGTGTGCAGCGTCGCGAGCGGCATGAGCGCGCGCACCTCGGTCACCCGGGCCAGCCGGTCGACGACCGGCGCATACGGCAGGTGCCAGACGAAGCTCGGTACCTCGTCGACGGGCAGCTGACCGAGCACCTCGCCGCTCGACAGCGAGCGCCACACCAGCTGTGCGCCGTCGCCCGACCGGCGGTGCTCCAAGATCGAGTCCGCGGCGAGGAATCGCCAGTCGAAGGTCTCGTACACCACCCGATCGACGTCGCGGTGGGGCTCGCGCTCGAGGTGGGACCGGGCTTCGAGGCCCGAGAGCAAGCGGACGGGATCGGTGCCTTCACGCACCCGAAAGCGAACGACGGAGCCCACGCCGTGAGGCTACTCGGGGTCAGGCGGACACGACTTGGCGCAGCGCGTCGCCGATCGCCGCCGTGCAGCGATCCAGTTGGTCTTCATCGATGATGAGCGGCGGGCAGAACGCGACGGTGTGCGTGCCGATGGGTCGGGCAATGACGCCGTGGGTCAGCATCGCGTCACGGACATCGACGGCGGAGACCTCGGGGAGCATGCCCGCTCCCCAGATCGCGCCTTCGCCGCGAACCGCGGCCAGCAGTCCTTCTTCGCGGAGCCGCTCGAGGGCCGCACCGAAGTGCTCGCCGATCGGCTTGGCCCGGTCGAGCAGACCCTCGCGTTCGATGATGGCCAGATTGGTGCTCGCGGCCACACATGCCGTGGGATGCCCGCTGTAGGTGAAGCCGTGGCGCAGGATGAACGCCGGGTCACTCTCCAGCGCCTCGCGCATCTTCGACCCGACGAGCACGCCGCCCACCGGCTGGTAACCCGACGTGACACCTTTGGCAAAGGTGACGAGGTCCGGTGTGACGCCGTAGTAGCTCGCCGCCGACCAGGCACCGAGTCGGCCGAACGCCGTGATGACCTCGTCGAAGATGAGCAACGCGTCGTTCGCGTCGCACAGCTCGCGAAGACCCTCGAGGTAGCCGGGCTCGGGTGGGTACACGCCGCCGGCGCCGATGACGGGCTCGGCGATCACGGCGGCGATGTGATCGCCCCGCTCCGCGAACAAGGCGCTGGCCTCATCGAGCTCGTCGTGCGCGACGTGGTGCACCTCGGGCAACAACGGACCGAAGCCCTCTTGGTTCGGCGGCAAACCTTGTGCGGACATGCCGCCGTACGTGACGCCGTGGTAGGCGTGCCGGCGCGCCACGATCACATGCTTCTCGGGCTTCCCGCGCAAGAAGTTGCGCAGCCGGGCGAACTTGAGCGCCGTGTCGACGGCTTCCGAACCCGAATCGGTGAAGAACACCCGGGTGTTCGGCATCGGCGAGAGCTCGACCAGCTTCTGCGCCAGCGCCTCGACGGGCTCGTTGGTGAACATGTCGAACGTGTGGAAGGCCTCGAGCGTCGTCACCTGCTTCGCGATCGCATCGGCCATCTCCTGACGCCCGTGGCCGATGTTGCAGTACCAGAGCGAGCCCAGGGCGTCGACGTAGTCCCGTCCGGCGTCGTCGAACACGACCGCGCCCTCGCCGCGCACGATGCGGACGAACTGCTCGGCGGTCGGGCGAGCGAAGGGGTGCAGGAACGGCGAAGGCATGGCGCAAGTCTGCCCGACCGGTCCGCCGTCGTGCCCGGTGGCCCCGGTTGGGCGCCCACTACAGTCGCCCCCCGCATGGCGACTCGGCGTGGTGCCTACCCGGGCACGTTCAATCCTCCGACCGTCGCCCACCTCGCCGTCGCCGCGGCAGCTCGCTCGCAGTGCCGTCTCGACCGTGTGGAGCTGGTCCTTTCCGAGGTGCCGCTCGGCAAGATGGGCGACCCGCAGCTGACGTCGGTCGAGGTTCGACTGTCGATGCTCGAGCGAGTGGCCGCCCCTTACGAATGGCTCACCGTGACACGCACTGACGCTCAGCTCCTGGCTGATGTCGCGGCCGACTACGACGTCCTGATCCTCGGGGCCGACAAGTGGGCCCAGGTGATCGACCCCGCCTGGTACGGCGATGCCGACGCGCGGGACGCCGCGGTGGGTCGCCTGCCGCACGTCGCGCTGGCCCCGCGCCCGCCCCATCCCCTGCCGCACCCCGACGAGCGGATGACGATCCTCACCATCGACCCTTCGCACCACGAGGTGTCGGCCACCGCGGTCCGGCGCGGGAACCGACAGTGGATCGCCCCAGGTGCCGAAGCATGAACCGCACGGAGGTGATCCGCGAGAACCGGCGCAAGGTGCTCTTCTGGTCCCTCCTGGCGCTCGTGGCCGTCGGCGCGTTGTTGCTGCGGCTCGAATACATCTGGACGGCGCGCGACGGCAGAGCACTGGGCGGGGACGCGCTCTACTACCACTCGTCGGCGAATCTGGTGGCCGAGGGCCGCGGCTTCGTGAACCCGTTCAGCTACGCCTCGTACGGCCGCCTCGAGCAATCCGCGGAGCACCCGCCGCTCTATGTCATGTACCTGGCGGTGTTCTCGTGGCTCGGCTTCACGTCGGTCCACGCGCATCTCGTCGCCAGCGCGCTCCTTGGTACTGCGACGGTGGTGATCGGCGGTCTGGCGGGCCGCGAGATGGGTGGACGGAGGCTCGGGATACTCGCCGCGCGTACTGCTGGCGGTGTACCCGAACGTCTGGCGCCATGACGGCATGGTGATGAGCGAGACGGCCGCCATCTTCACCACCGTCTTGGCGATCTGGCTCGCCTACCGCTTCTGGTGGAGCCCTTCGTTCCGCCACGCGCTGGCGTTGGGTGTCGCCGTTGCTCTCGCGGCGATGGCCCGATCCGAGCTCGCACTACTCGGGGTCTTCCTCGTGTTGCCGCTGGTGCTGTGGAAGCGAGACCAACCCTTCAAGCAGCGGGCGCGCTGGCTCGGCGCCGCCGGCCTCGGGTTCCTCGCGCTGCTCGCGCCGTGGCTGGTCTTCAACTACGCACGCTTCAACAAACCGACGTTCCTGTCTGCTCAGTTCGAAGTCACCTTGGCCACCGCCAACTGCCCCGGGACGTACGAGGGCGAGTGGAAGGGATACTGGGATCTCTCGTGTGCCAAGACCATCCTCCGGGCGAACGGCATCGAGGACCCGACCGACCCGCGCACGCCTCACCTGATGCTCGACGCGACCAAGCAGTACGTCGGGGATCATCGCGACCTCATACCGGGAGCCGTCGCGGCGCGGTGGGGCCGTTTGCTCGGCGTCTACCGCACGAACCAACAAGTCGAGATCATCGACACCTACTTCGAAGGCGGGACCGAATCGGTCGTGCGCGCCAGCATCTGGACGTTGTGGGTGATGGGCGGGGTGTCCGTGATCGGGGCGATCGCTCTCCGCCTGCGCCACATCCCGCTCACACCACTGCTCGGCACGGTCGCAACGGTGTTCCTCACGGTCACCGTTCTGTACACCGCCACCAGATTTCGCGCCCCGGCCGACGCCGCGCTGTGCTTCCTCGCGGCCGCCGGGCTGCTGGGGATGGTGCAAGGGGCGGAGTGGGTGTGGCGACGCGTGTTCGGCCGGCATGCGGCCGGGGTTCAATCCGGCCAGTCGTAGGTCTCGGGCCGACGATTGGCCAGGCTCGGCACGGCGCGCCGTGCCCGCTCGATCTCGGCCATCTCGAGATCGGCGACGACGATCCCTTCCTCGACACCGGCCTCGCCGAGGACCCGACCCCAAGGGTCGACGATGAGCGAGTGACCATGACGAGCGATGCCGTCGGGGCTCGTGCCGCACTGGTCGGGAGCGACGACGAAGACCTGGTTCTCGATCGCCCGAGCGCGCACCAACGGTTCCCAATGAGCGACGCCCGTCGCGGCGGTGAAGGCCGACGGAAGGGCCACGATCCCCGCGCCCCGCAAACTGAGGATGCGGAACAGCTCGGGAAATCGGAGGTCGTAACACGTCGTGAGACCGATCGGGACCTCGTCCATCGGCGCCACGACGAGCTCGCGGCCGGCGGCGAACACCTCGCTCTCGTGCGTGCCTGCGCCTTCCACATCGACGTCGAACAGGTGGATCTTCCGGTAGGTGGCGACGAGCTCCCCGGTCGGCGCGACGAACGGCGAGGTGTTGAACAACTGATCGCCCGCCTGCTCGACGAAGCTGCCGGCGACCAACCAGATCGCGAGCCGCGCCGCCAGCTCACGGGCCCAGGCCACCGTCGGCCCGTCGGCGGGCTCGGCGGCGGCCCGCATCGACCGACCCGAACCAAGGCTTGCGAACAACTCAGGGAGTACCACCAGCGCGGCGCCGGCGCCGGCGGCCTCGCCTACGCGGGCGGCGGCACGGGCCAGGTTGTCGTCGCGGCTCTCGGTGCAGATCTGCTGCACCGCGGCCACACGCATGAGCGCACGCTACCGAACCCGGGCAATCTGTCGTGGGCGATCAGTCGTCAGCCCAGATACCGAAAGCCTTCCAGAGTCGCTTCGAGACAGGCCCCACGATGCCGATCTCGCGGGCGAGCCCGCGCACCTTGCGGACTGCAACCTTCGTTTGCTCACGATGGGCCGGGTTGTCGCGATACGCGGCCTGCACGACCTCGCGGGGAACACCGAACCGCTTCACCAGGCTCCGGGGTGCTTGCATCATGAGCTGCGCCATGACGCCGAGGATCAACGGTGTCGCCAGAGCCATCGCCACCCGCCGGCGGCGTGACAACTGCGGCGCCTGCACCTTCAGGTAGTGACGGGCGAACGACAGATGCCGTGCTTCTTCGGTGACGTGATGGCGCATGATCATCTCGAAGAGCGGATGAAGGTCGCGGCCGGAACGCAGCGTCTCGCGCTGCAGATGGTCGATGGGGTCCTCACCACCCAACACGAAGATGAAGAACAGTTCGGGAAAGCGGTGGCCCAGCTTGGCGATTCGACCGGCGCCGAGCCGCTCGGGCCACGCCAGCCCCGGCGGGTCGAAGTCGGTCCGGTTGACGAACTCCTGGAACATCAGGCCGTGCTGCGCCTCTTCGATCAGCTCGTGATAGGCGTAGCGAAACCGTGGGTCGTTGTTGGGCAACGTGAACGTGAACTCCAACAAGCCCCGCTTGAGGATGTTCTCGAACTGCAGCCCGATCTTCATCGCCGTGGCATACCGATACAGGCCGATGCGAGTCCGCACGCCAGTCGGCTGCTCGCGGTACCAGGCCGTCCCACCCAGAGCATCCTCGGGCGCCAACTCCCACCGCGGGTCATCCGGGTCGATCGCGAAGTCGGGATCGTCCCAGGGGATGTCGGTGTACGCGTCGTAGCGCTTGACGATCGATTGCTCGCTCAGTCGCGCCACCAGCGTGTCGAACTTGTCGCGACTGCTGAGCTCGGTCGCAGTGAGGTCGATCTCTTCGTCGAGTGAGGGAGCAGCCGTAGGTGGGTTCATGGCGTGTCGTCCTTCTCGTAGAGCGGGTTCTCGGCGGCAAGGAACTTGACCGCGGCGAGCACGACGTCGGCCTCACCCGAAACGGTTTCGGTGTGGGTGAGCCGACGCATGGCGAGCCCGTCGAGGATCGTGAAGAGGAACAGTGGTGCGGTCTCGAAGAATACGGGAGTGCCGTGATAGCCGGGAGGCGGGGGGAACAGTTCGAGCCACACCTCGTTGATGCGCTCGCCCATCATCCGCGCCGCAGCCGACATGCGGGCTTGTAGCTCGGGTTCGGTGCGTGCCGCGGTCACCAGCTCGAACCACGCGGCGAACGTCTCGCCCTGGAACACCGACCACAGCACGTCGACCGCGCCGTCGATGCGCTCACGTCCGCTCG
Organism: uncultured Iamiaceae bacterium; assembly: GCA_963778895.1. Taxonomy (GTDB): domain Bacteria; phylum Actinomycetota; class Acidimicrobiia; order Acidimicrobiales; family Acidimicrobilacustridaceae; genus CAVZVZ01. The sequence goes on along the minus strand of CAVZVZ010000005.1, from coordinate 1,930,203 downwards.
GCAGGGTCTGCACGAGCGCACGGAACTCGTCGACCCGACGCTCGAAGACGTGATCGAGAGCCGCCGACACGAGCTCGGCCTTGGTCGGGAAGTGGTGCAACCCGGCGCCGCGCGACACTCCCGCCCGCCGACAGATCTCGGTGGTCGAGGTGCGGGCGTAGCCCAGCTCGGCCAGGCAGGCGGCCGCCGAGTCGAGCAGCTTGGCGCGGGTGACGGCCGTCCGCTCGGCCTGGGTTGCCATGACCTGGACTTCTATCAGCCGATAAACAAACAGTCAAGCCTGCATGTTTGTGGGAATCCCCTGGTGACAACGGCTCGATGGCTAGGATCGCCCGGACATTCGGGCTGGGAGGTCCTCACATGCGTTTACGCGCCATCGCGATCGCGTTCGCCATCGTTGGAGCATTCGTTGCCGTCTCGGCCGCGCCCTCGGGCGCGCAACAAGCCGCAGTCATGGAAGGCGACTTCGAGTGCACGACACCCGGAACCTTCACCTTGTTCTGGGAGTTCGACAACCTGATCGGCGCCGATGGCGTCGCCGGCACCGCCACACTGTCGGGTGCGGCCGAAGGCACCGTGACCTTCTCGCCCAATCCCTTCACGGGCGCCGACGAGGTCATCTCGGGGAGCAACATCGTCTCCGGTGACACCGTTGGCACCGTCACGCTGAGCGTCACCGTCACCTTCACCGTGAAGGGGTCGTTCGATGTGCCGCTGACCGCCGACGTCGTGCTGGACGGCTCTTGTGAGGCCCCGCCGCAGACCGATCCGACCACCACCGAGGCGCCGACCACCACCGTCGCGGTCGCCGCGGCCACGACGCCGCGCTTCACCGGCTAATGGCTCACACCTCGAGCCGGTACTCCTCGAGCAACCGGCGACCGATCACCATCTTCTGGATCTCGTTGGTGCCTTCGCCCACGATCATGAGCGGCGCGTCCCGGTAGAGCCGTTCGATCGGGTACTCCGCGGCGTAGCCGTTGCCGCCGTGGATGCGTAGCGCTTCCTGGCAGATCTCCCAGCACGCCTCCGAGCAGAAGTACTTGGCCATGCCGGCTTCGAGGTCGGCGCGCTCGCCCGCCTGCTTGCGGCGCGCCGCGTCGTAACAGACGAGTCGGGCCGCGTGGAGCTTGGTGCCCATCTCGGCCAGCTTGAACTGGATGGCCTGGTGCTGCGCGATCGGCCGACCGAACGTCTCTCGCTGCTGCGCGTACCGGATCGACTCCTCGAAGGCCCGCCGGGCGACACCGACCGCGCGCGCCGAGATGTTGATCCGCCCGAGCTCGACGGCCGTCATCATCTGGTGGAAGCCCACACCCTCCTCGCCGCCGAGCAGGTTCGCCGCCGGCACCCGGTGATCGCCGAACGTCAGCTCGACCGTCTCGACCCCGCGGTAGCCCAGTTTGTGGATGTTCGGCCCGACGGTGATGCCCTCGAACGAGTCACCCGGCTCCTTCTCGACGAGCAGGACGCTCAATCCACGATGCTTGGCCTCGGGATCGGGGTTGGTGCGCACGAGCGTCACGACGACACGCGCCTCACGCCCGTTCGTGAGCCACATCTTCGTGCCGTTCACGACGTAGTCGTCACCGTCACGCGTCGCTCGCGTACGAATGGCGGCTACGTCGCTGCCCGCATCGGGCTCGCTCAGTGAGTAGGCGGCGCGGATCTCGCCGGTCGCCATCGCGGGGAGCAGGCGCTTCTTCTGGTCTTCGGTCCCGTAGGTCTTGATCAAGAAGCACGCCATGAAGTGCGTGTTGAGGAAGCCGCTCACGCTCATCCAGCCGAACGCCAACTCCTCGACGATCTGGGCGTAGGTCAGGATGTCGAGGCCCAGTCCGCCGTACTCCTCGGGCACCGTGATGCCGAACAGACCGAGCGCTTTCATCTTCTCGACGAGGGCCTCGGGGTACTCGTCGTCGTGGTCGTACTTCGCCGCCGTGGGGATGATCTCGTTGGCGGTGAAGGACCGGACGAGCTCGAGCAGCTCGGCGCGGACCTCGGCGTTGGGATCGGCGTTCATGGGAGGAGCATACGAATCGACAGCCACCGCCGTCGCCGCCCAGACTGAGAACAGGTTCCATTTCGTTCAGCCGAGGAGGCCCCCGTGGCGCCGCCGTCCGACCCGTTCTCCGACTCCGACCTGCCCCACCGCTACCGGGACAAGGTCGCGCTCGTGACCGGCTCCGCCGGCGGCATCGGGCGCGCCACCGCGCTGCGCCTCGCGGCCGAAGGCGCCTCGGTCTGGTGTGCCGACATCAACGGCGAGGGTGCGGCCGACACGGCCAAGCACATCGTTGATCACGGCGGTTCGGCGCAGGCCAGCCAGATCGACGTCACCGACCCCGGCGCATGCCAGACGCTCGTCGCCGATGTGGTCGACGCGTTCGGTGGCCTCGACGTGTTGTGCAACATCGCGGGCATCGGCGGCTCGGCGCACAGCACCGACGAGAGCATCGAGCGCTTCAACGCCATGATCGCGGTGAACGCCGCGGGGCCCTTCTACTTGAGCCAGGCCGCGATCCCGCACCTGCTCGAGCGCAGCGGGCAACATCGTGAACCTCGCGTCGACCGCAGGGATGATCGGACAGGCTTACTGCGCGGCGTACTGCGCGTCGAAGCACGCTCTCGTCGGGATCACCAAGTCGATGGCTGTCGAATACGGGCGCACCGGCATGCGCGTCAACGCCGTGTGCCCCGGTGGGGTGAACACCGGGATCATCGCCGGCTTCGCGCCGCCCGAAGGCGCCAGCATGTCGCTCGTGTCGCGGCAGTACCTCACCCGCGACATGCAAGAACCCGAGTCGGTCGCGGCGATGGTCGCGTACGTCGGCTCCGACGATGCGTACTACGTCAACGGTGCGATCCTGGCCATCGACGGCGGCACGACAACGGGCTAGGTCGCGGGCGGGTCTGACTCGTCGGCCGCGGCTCCGAAGATCGCCTTGGCCATCAACGACGTCTCTGCATCACGACGACGCCGATAGATCTCCGCGCGTGCTTCGTTGACCTCGGCCGACTCGGGCGCCGCGTCGTGGGCCATCTCGACGAGGTGCGCGGCCACCCGCAAGTCCGGGACGGCGGCGGTGGCCATCTCGAGGGCATGGGCGGCGAGCACCTCCGCCCCACCCGCGAGCTTCGCCACCTCGACCGCTACCGCAGCGCTGGGCGCGGGCTTGAGGTTGGCGGGGTTGCCGTCGTACCACCCGCCGTAGCGCCGCCAGATGTTGCGTACGACGAACTCGGGGTCGTCGTACGTCGGACGCAAGTACGGCCGATCGAGCAACCCCTCGGGCACCTTGACCGTGTGCACGATCGTGTCGAGCGTGGCGCCTTCGTTCATCAGGCTCAGTGTTTGGCGAACCAAAGACTCGAGCGCGGTCGCACAGTCGTCGAGCAGGCGATGCACGCGCTCTTTGCCACCCACGGGCAAGCCGTGCGCCGGCAACAGCAGCTCCGGCTCGAGCGCCTGCATCTCGCGCAGGCACTGCGCCCATTCCAAGGGGTAGCGCTGCACCTTCTGCGGGTTGCCGGCGTTGGGGAACGCCCAGATCACGAAGTCGCCGACGCACACCGCCTCGTGCTCGGGGATCCACGCCCACGTGTGGTCGTCGGTCTCGCCGAGGCCATGGCGCAGTTCGATGTCGAGATCGCCGACCTTGACCTGCAAGCGGTCGGCGTAGGTCATGGTCGGCTGCACCCAGTTCCGGGGGAACATCGGTGGCCGATCTACGTCCGCGCCCTGCACCAGCCCACTGCGCGCGAACTGCCGGTGGTTGATGACCGCGTTGTACCCGTTCGTCAGGTCGTACCGGCGGAACCGTGCGGGCACGGCCTCGTGAGCGACGATGTCGGGAGGCCGGTCGCCACGTTCGGCCGCGTCGGCGACGATCGAATGCGCGCCGCCGACGTGATCGACGTGGCCGTGGGTGTAGACGAGCGTATGGACCGGCAGGTGCGACCAACCGCGAATCCCCGAGACGACGGCATTTCCGAGCGGCTGCAGACTCGCGTCGAACAGCACGAGGCCCGCACCACCGTCGATCACCACGACATTCGAGAACGACTCGACGAGCGCCACGCCGCTCGCCACCTCCGAGAGCTCGAGCGTGATGCGGCTACCTGGTTCGTGCGATGTCCCGTCGATGATCCGGGCGGACAATGCCAACAGATCGGCCATTGGGCCGAGCTTAGGACCGGCCCACGCGTAGGCAATTTGGCCTATGCGGGAGTAACCTTCCGTCGATGAATCTGCACGATCGGCTCGAGGCGGCAAAAGCCGAACGACGCCAGCGTGCCGGGCTGCCACCGGAGGCGCCCGACGTCAGTCCGATGGATCAGCCGTTCATCGGCACGGTCGACGACAACGAGGCTGGCATCGATCTCACCGGCTACGCACCGGTCGTCGATCTGCGGCCAGGACTGGTCGAGCGGGGCGACCCGAGCTTCAGCGGTGCGCTCGCCGTAGGTCAGGGCCCCGACTGCCCCCACTGCGGTGGCAACGGTTTCCTCGACATGGAAGACGTGGTCGGCGGCGTCGACCACTTCAGCTGCAGGGATTGCGGGCTGCTCTACCAAGTCGCCCGCTAGCGCTAGCGCGAGCGCTTGTTGCGGTACATGTCCTGATCGGCCAGAGCCAACAGGTCATCGAGTCGCGTGTCGGGGTCGAAGGTGGTGGCCACACCGATGCTGGCGCCGACGTGCACGTCCTGACCGTCGAGCACCAACACCTCATCGACGGCCCGAGCGATGCGCCGCACGACATAGGGGATCTCGTTCTCCTTGATGCCCTCACAGACGACGACGAACTCATCACCGGCGTAGCGCGCCACCGTGTCGACATCACGTACGACGCGACGGACCCGTTGCGCCACCTCCACGAGCACGCGGTCGCCGGCCTGATGACCGAGCGAGTCGTTGATGGCCTTGAAGCCGTCGAGGTCGATGAAGAGAACCGACACCGAGTCGGCCCCGCGACGCAGACGCGCACAGGCCTGTCGCAACCGGTCTTCGAGTAGCACCCGGTTCGGCAGCTTCGTGAGTGGGTCGTGCGTGGCCTGGTGCGCGAGTTGGGACTCCGCCCGGCGGCGATCGGTGATGTCGTCGACGGTCGCGATCCAGCCGTGCGTGCGCTCGGGTACTCCGAGGGGCACGAACTTGGCGTGCGCCCAGCGGGAGAACATCGCGGTGTGGACCCGGAACACGACCTGGGCCGGAAGGCCGTACGAGATCACCTGCTCGGTTGCCGCCAGCACCTCGAGCTGATCGTCGGGGTGGATGGCGTCCTCCCAGCCGCGGCCCATGAGCTCGTCGGCGGACAAGTTGAAGATCTGTTGGACCGCCCGGTTGCTGAACACGACCCAACCGTTGGCGTCGGCCGAGAGCAATCCCAGCGGAAGAGCGGCTGCGAGGGAATGGAAGCGGTCGGTCCCCGGCGTGAGGACCTCCGGTGGGTGGACCTCATCGGTGATGTCCCGCACGCGCAGGACCACGCCACCATCGCTCAGTTCGCGCGACGCGTCCATGACGGTGACCTCGAAGGTGCCCCAGCGATCGTCCGCCCGCCGGCCGCGGGTGTGAATCGTCTCGCGGAACTCGGGCTCGTTGCGGGCCCGCTCGATCACGGCCAGCACGGCCGGCATGTCGTCGGGATGGACGCGGTCGGCGATGGCGTGACCGAACTCGTCGTCGCCGTAGCCGAAGGTCAGGCCTTCGGCCGATGTGACGATCTCGCCTCGAGGGGTGAGGAGCAGAATGAACTCGGTCCGGTACCTGCTGAGGGCTGTTCTGATCTCGTCGAGTTCTCGACGTGGTTGGCGCGTCCGCTGGCTGGGCAGTTTCGCCTCCGTGTCACGGGGGGGCGGCATGAGGGGGTTCTTCCCCCTACATCGGCGCGTTGGTCTCGAACCTTGGGCCAAAAGACCCAGACCAAATGGGCGTATGGGCCAGATGAGGTGGTCAGGCGCCGAACATCTGCAGCCACTGCTGCTCTGTCTGCGGGCGGAAGACGAAGTTCAGCTGGCGGGTGTCGCCCATCGACGCCGAAGGGTCCTGGGAGTACAGGTGGCCCGGGAAGAGGATGGCGTCGTCGGGCACCTTCGCGAGCCGTTGCGTGAGGCTCTCGTACAGGGCTCGCGGATCGCCACCGGGAAGGTCGGTCCGCCCGCAGCCCTCGAGGAACAAGGTGTCGCCCGCCACCAGCCGGCCGTCGACGAGGAAGCACTGGCTGCCGGGGGTGTGGCCGGGGGTGTGGATCAACTCGATCGGGATGTCACCGACCATCACCGTGTCGCCGCCCTCGTGCTCTACGAGCTCGGAGGTGGACGCGCCGGTGACTCGCTGCACCCACGGCGACTCATCGCTCTGAACGTGAACGGGCACCGGCCGCAGGCGGAGCAGCTCGTTGACGCCGGAGATGCGGTAGCCCGCCATGTCGCCGCCGACATGGTCCGGGTGGTAGTGGGTGGCGAGCGCGCCCGTCAGTTGCATGTCGTCCTCGTCGAGCACGTCGAGGATGCCGCGGATGTCGTAAGCCGGGTCGACGACCACGGCCTCGCCCTTCTCGCGGTCACCGATGAGGTAGACGAAGTTGACCATCTGCCGAGCGACGGGGTCGTCGTGCCCGAAGTCGCGACCACTCAGCAGTTGACGGAAGTACAGGCGCTCGCTCATCGACGGCCATCGTAGGGTTGGCTCATGCCGAAGCGCTCCTACGCCGTGATCGGGACGGGCGCGATCGGTGGGTACTACGGCGCTCGGTTGGCCGCGGCCGGCCATGACGTGCACTTCGTGGCCCGGTCCGATCTGGCGTACCTGCAGACGCGCGGCCTGGTCGTGGAGTCGCCCGACGGCGACATCGAGTTGACCGACGTGCTGGCCCACGGCTCGGCGGCCACGGTTCCTCGAGTCGACGCGGTCATCGTGGCGGTGAAGACAACCGACACCGAAGGTGTGATCGACACGGTCAAGGAGCTGGCGGCCAACGGCACGGTCGTGATCGCCATGCAGAACGGATTGGGGGTCGAGGAGGTGTTGGCCGACGCCGTGCCGGACTCGACCGTGCTCGGCGCCATGTGCTTCATCTGCTCGAACAAGGCCGGTCCGGGCCATGTCCGCCATCTGGACTTCGGACGGGTCACGGTCGGTGAGTTCGGAGTCACGGGCGAGACCGACGCCGTGACCGCGCTGGTCGACGACTTGGCCGGGGCCGGCATCGCCGCCAGCGGGCTCGACGACCTGACGCTCGGCCGGTGGAAGAAGTTGGTCTGGAACATCCCGTACAACGGTTTGTCGGTGGTGCTCGACGCCGGCACCGACGAATTGATGGCCGACCGGCACACGCGTGCGCTCGTGGAAGCGCTCATGCGCGAGGTCGTCGCCGGTGCCGCGGCCTGTGGGCGTGAGATTCCCGATTCGTTCGTCATGCAGATGCTCGACGACACCGAGCGGATGATCCCCTACGCCACATCGATGAAGCTCGACTACGACGCGGGGCGGCCCCTCGAGCTACGGGCCATCTACGGCGTGCCGCTGGACCGGGCCCGCGCCGCCGGCGGCGAGATGGTGCGGGTCCAGGCGCTGTACGAGCAGCTGCGGTTCCTCGACACGCGTCGAACGGGCTCCCACGACTGACCAATCCGAACGCGTACTGCAGTTGTCACGCGCTGTCACACAGGCGCAGATTCGGTACCGATTCGGTGCCCGCGTGACAACGCGTGACAGTTTCAGTACGCGAATCAGATGGGAGTGTCGAGGTCCCGCTGGGCCCGGAACCAGGTGCGCCACACCTCTTTGAACGCCGTGTCGTACCGCTCGTAGCGCTCACGCAGTTCGTCGCCCATCCAGCTCGCGGGCAACAGCTCGGGCGGCAACAGGGGATCGGCGAGGAGATGACGCAGCACCGCGGCCGACAGCACGAACCCGTCGCGCAGCACGATCGTGTCGCCCTGCTCGAGCCTCGGCAGATATCGGTCGAGTCCCCGCCGCAGGTCGCGCGCTTCTTTCGTCCACGCCGACAGGTCCCACAACTCCGAAGCCAACGACTTGGCGTCACCGTGGGGCTCGCCGCGCATGGTGCGGCACTGCGCGTCGATGACCGCTCGGTCCTCCCGCGCCCGTGTCGGCAACAGATTGTCCGGACGCAACCAGACGCCCTCGCGCAGCTCGGCGAACTTCAGGCGTCGCATCGCCTCGCGCATCTCCGTGCGGGCCCCCGCCGAACGCCGCCCGCCGTCGACCACGGCCATCTCCCACATGCCGTCCCACCGGCGCCGCCGAGCGAACCGGCTCGCATCCTGACGAGCCTGGCGAGCGAGCAAAGGCCCGGCCAGGCGATAGGCGGCGCCGTCCGCCTCCAGCTCACCGGCCGCGACCATCCGCGAGATCGCCGTGCGGGTCGTGCCCTCGGCGATGCCGAAAAGCTCCCCCGACCGCACCAACAGCTGGCTCGACAGCCGGGGTGGATGCATGCCGAGCAACGTGCTGGCGATCACCGATCTGGCCGTCAGCGGCCGAGTCGTCCCGAGCGGTTCCACGCGTGATAGGAGACCACAGTGAGCGTCGACCATCTCGTCTGCTACGACGATTTTCTGGCCGCGGCACGCGATCGGCTCGATCGCGACGCCTTCGACTACTTCCGTTCCGGGGCGCTCACCGAGTGGACGCTGCGGGAGAACGAGGCCGCCTTCACCCGCTGGCGCTTCCACAAGCGAGTGATGGTCGACGTCGCGACGATCGACGCCACCACGACGGTGCTCGGTACCGACGTCGCCTTTCCGGTCCTCGTGGCGCCCACCGCCTTCCACAAGCTCGCCGATCCCGATGGTGAGATCGCGACGGCGCGCGCCACCAGAGCCGTCGACACCGTCATGGTCAACTCGACGCTGTCGACCATCGCGCTGGAGGAGGTGGCGGCGACCGACGTCAAGCGTTGGTTCCAGCTCTACATCCTCAAGGACCGTTCGCACACGGAACGCATGATCGAACGAGCGGTCGCAAGCGGGTTCACTGCGATCGTGCTCACGGTCGACACCCCGATGATCGGTATCCGCTACGCCGACCAACGCAATCGCTTCCAGCTCCCGTCCGACATGACGATGGCCACGCTCGAATCCAACCTGCCCGACAGCGACGTATCGGGTCTGCGCGCCTTCACCGACCTGTTCGACCAGTCGCTCACGTGGGACGCCATCGAGTGGATCTGCGAGGTGGCCGAACTGCCGGTCATCGCCAAGGGCATCCTCACCGACGTCGACGCTCGTCGTGCGATCGATGCCGGAGCGGCGGCCGTGATCGTGTCGAACCACGGCGGGCGTCAGCTCGACGGCGACCCCGCCACCCTCGACGCGCTCCCCGAGGTCGTGGCCGAAGTCGGCCGGGACACCACCGTGCTCCTCGATGGCGGCGTACGCACCGGACCCGACGTCGTGAAGGCCCTCTGTCTGGGCGCCGACGCGGTGCTCGTGGGCCGGCCGGTCCTCTGGGGTCTGGCGGCCGGAGGCGAAGCCGGTGTCGAACGGGTACTCGGCCTTCTGCGGGACGAAGTCGTCGACACGCTGCGACAACTGGGCGCTCCCTCGCTCGCCGATCTCGGCCCTCACCTGGTGCGGCCCATTACGTAGTTGGCACACGCATCGGAAGGTTGTAAGGTCGAGCCGTGCTCGCGACCGTCGTGCCCACCGAACTGCCGGATGTGCTGCCCACCGAGCGGCTCACGGCGTCGGGCATGCCGGTTCCGGCCCTTCGTGAACAGCTCCGCCGGATCCCCAACGGCCGCAACGCCTTGAACGTCGCGTCGGTGTGGCTGCAGACCTTCGGCTTGCTCGCCGTGGTGTGCTGGCTGACGGTCCGGCTTCCGCTCGCGCTGGCTTTGCCGATCTGGGCCGTCACCTTCCTCTTGATGGGCCGTGGTTTCGGGCTGTTCGCCATCCTCGGCCACGAGGCGGCCCACCGGTTGCTGTTCTCGAAGAAGCGGTGGAACGACTTCGTCGGCAAGTGGCTGCTGTCGTACCCGGCCTTCGTGCCTTTCGACGCCTACCGCCGTGTGCACTTCGCGCACCACAAGGACGAGATGGGCCCGAACGAACCCGACCTCGGGCTCTACCAGGGCTATCCCATCCCAGCCGACTCGATGCGCCGCAAGCTCAAGCGCGACGCGTTCGGCAACTCCGGATGGAAGAACTTGAAGGGCTTGCTCGGTGCGTTCACGAGCCCGAACGGCCGCACCGTCGCCATCAAGATCGCCATCGCACAGGTGATCATCTTCGTCGGCCTCGGGCTGGCGTCCGGCCGTTGGTGGCTGTATCCCCTGTTCTGGCTCGCACCGTGGATGACGGTATGGCGGGTGCTCAACCGGTTGCGCTCGATCGCCGAGCACGGCGGCATGACTCGCTCGAAGGACCGTCGTGAGACCACGCATGTCGTACGCCAGAACGCGTGGGCCCGCTTCTGGATCGTGCCGTTCAACACCGGTTGGCACTTGGCCCATCACGTCGACATGGGTGTGCCCTTCCAGAACCTGCCCCGCCTGCACCACGAACTGGAGCAGGCGGGCTGGGTGACCGACACGATCGAGTACCCGAACTACCGGGCGCTGTGGCGGGCCCTCGCCTCGGGCTGAGTCATCCCGCCTCACCCTCCGGATCATCCGGGTCATCCGGGTGATTCCGGTGCTCATGGCGCCAACGTTCCTCGGCGAGCGAGATGACGTCTCGCACCGTCCTGCCCGTCTGCTGGGCGACGCGCTGCGCGTCGTCGTGTTCGACCTTCACCCGTCCGGCGCCGACCTTGACCCGCACCGGCAGACCCTCCACGTCGACCCGTGCTTCGAGACGCGCCTGCGGCCACCGTTCGAGAGCTCGACCACGAACGCCAAGTGATCCAGTCGTCCGCGTCAACACGTTGGCGATCTGCCCCGCGATGGTCGGCTCGGCCAACACGCTCACCACGAACGCCGGACGGCCCTTCTTCATCACGATCGGGGTGATCCACGCGTCATGCGCCCCGGCTTCGAGCAACGCGCTCACCGCGTCGGCCAGCTGCTCGCCGGTCGCGTCATCCACGTTCACCTCGAGCAACATCACCGGCTGACCGCTGTCGAGCGCGGCGGCGCGCGCCCCCACCACCACCTGCGTGAGGTTCGGTCGATCGTCGAGCACCGTCGTGCCCGCACCGAAGCCCACGGCTTGGATGGTCATCGCCGGCATCGGGCCCCACTCCTCGGCCAGCGCGGCCAACAAGGCCGCTCCGGTCGGCGTCGTGAGCTCGTGCGGGATGTCGAGGGCGTAGGTGGGTGCACCGCGGAGCAGTTCGGTCACCGCTGGGGCGGGGTTGGGCAACAAACCGTGCGCAGTGCGGACCATGCCGATGCCGTTCGCGACCGGGCTCGACGCGACGGCGTCGACACCCAGCACTTCGAGCGCCGCGCACGTACCGACGATGTCGACGATGGCGTCGATGCCACCCACCTCATGGAAGTGCACTTGTTCGGGCGGGCGACGATGCAGGTGCCCCTCGGCCTGAGCCAACCCGTGGAACGTGGCCAGCGCGCGCTGACGGACGCGCTCGGGAAGGCGCGCCTCCTCGACGAGCGCGGTGACATGGGCAGCGGTGCGCACCACCGTCGTCTCCTCGGCCCGCACGTGGATCTTCGTGCCACCGATCCCCGACCGCATGACCGACTCGGCTTCGAGTTGCCACCCGCCGATGGGTAGTCGTTCGCACAAACCGCGCACCTCAGCCAGGTCGGCACCCGCGTCCACGAGGGCACCCATCGCCATGTCACCCGCGATGCCGGAGAAACAGTGAAACCAGGCAACGGTTCTGCCCGACGTCGAGCTGTCAGACACTCGTGTCGACCTCGTCGTCGACTCGAGCACCGAGTAGCCGCACGACGGCGCTCGCCGCGCCGAAGCCGTTGTCGATACCGACGACAGTGATGCCGCTCGCGCACGATGCGAGCATGGCGAGCAACGCGGTCACGCCTTCCAACGCCGCGCCGTACCCGACGCTCGTGGGTACCGCGATGAGCGGTGCGGCAGTGAGCCCGCCGATCACACTCGCCAGCGCGCCTTCCATGCCCGCCACCACCACGACCGCGTCGGCGGCGGCCAGCTCGTCGGTGGTATCGAGCACACGGTGCAAGCCGGCGACGCCGACGTCGGAGATGCGCAAGGCACGGAACCCGTAGGCCCGCAACGTGGCGTCGCACTCGTCGGCCACGGGTAGGTCAGCTGTTCCTGCGGTCACCACGACCACCCGATTCGCGCGCTCGGGCGCTGGTCGCCACACGACCGTCGAATGGGGACCACCGTCGGTCGCGTGGCCGCCGGGATTGGCCCGCAGCGACGCCTCCAACTGAGCGGCGTCCGCTCGAGTCAGCAGCACGGGCGACGAGCCCGGCTGGGCCAGCAGCTCGGCGACGATCGCCGCACATTGCTCGGGCGTCTTGCCCGGTCCGTACACCGTCTCGGCCATGCCCTGGCGCAGCGCGCGGTGATGGTCGACGCGCGCGAAACCCAAGTCGGCGAACGGTAGGCGGCGCAACTGCGCCACCGCATCGTCAGGCGACACGTCGCCCGACCGCACCCGGTCGAGCAACTGTCTGAGGGCTGGCTCGTCCACCTCACTATCCTGCTCGTTCGTGACCGACGCCGCCGCATCCGCCCCACCGCCGTTGGCGGACGACATGTCGGCCCTGCGGATCGGCTACCTCGGTCCCCCCGGGACCTTCACCGAAGAAGCGTTGTTCACCCAAGCCGATCTGGCTCAGGCGCAGCTCGTGCCGATCGGCTCGATCCCCGACGTTCTGGCCGCGACCGCGTCGAACGAGGTCGACGTGGGTTTCGTCGCCATCGAGAACGCGATCGAGGGATCGGTCAACGTCACGCTCGACATGTTGGCCTTCGAAACCGACCTGCTGATCCAGCGCGAGGTCGTCATGCCGATCGATCTGTGCCTCATCGGGGTGCCGGGCGCGCAGATCGACGACATCAAGACCGTCATGTCGTTCCCGCACGCCACCGCTCAGTGCCGGGGTTTCCTGAACGAGCGGTTGCCCGGAGTGACGACGCAGGCCACCAACTCGACCTCCGATGCGTCGCGGCAGGTTGCCGAGCTGGGTGATCCACAGGCGGCGGCGTTGGGCACGGCTCGCTCCGCCGACGTCTACGGGCTCGAGGTGCTCGCCCACGAGATCGAGGACCATCCCGAGAACGCGACCCGGTTCGTGGTCGTCGCTCGGGACGACATCCCTGCGGCGACGGGGCACGACAAGTCGTCGATCGTCGTGTTCCAGCGGGCCGACGCGCCCGGCAGCTTGCTCGGCATCCTGCAGGAGTTCGCGGCGCGCACGATCAACCTCACCAAGCTCGAGTCCCGCCCCACCAAGAAGGCGTTGGGCGACTACTGCTTTCTGATCGATCTCGAGGGTCACATCTCCGACGAAGTGGTAGCCGACGCACTGCGCGAGCTCATGATCAAGCAGGGAAACGTCAAGTTCCTCGGCTCCTACCCCGCTGCGGGCGAACACGGCCCGTCGGTTCGACGCGACGCCGACCGCGCATGGCGCGCGGCCGACGAATGGATGAAGGCCCTGCGGGCCAAGCTGCGCTGAGCTACGGCCGCACCAGGTCGTAGACGTCGAGCACCTCGCTCACCGGCTCGACGGGCGACGGCGCCCGCTCGTCGGTCTCGAACGCTCGGACCAAGGCCGGCTGCAGCACGTCGTCGTGGAACTTGTCCCAATGCGCCTCGGACTCCCACACGTCGATGTAGCGCAGCCCGCCCTCGCGCTTGGCCACGAGGTGGACGATGAGGCCGTCGGGGGCATCGCGACCGACCTCGTCCATGACGCGCTCGTAGTGCTCGGTGCCGATCGGCAGATCACGGATGTAGGCGTACGTCATCTCGTTCCTCCAATTTCATGTGGGGTATTTCATCTGATGTTGTCCGTATTGAATACGAGCACCATAAGATGAGTGACCGTGGGCGTCAAGAGGCGATACGACAGTTCGAAACGGCAGGAACAGGCGCGCCGCACGCGGTGGGAGATCCTGCAGGCCGCGAAGGACCTACTCCTCGAAAGGGGCTATGCGGCGACCACGATGGCGTCGATCGCCGACCGGGCCGGCGTTTCCACCGAGACCGTCTACACGTCGATCGGCCCGAAGCGCGAAGTGGTCAAGCAAGTCGTGGACGTCGCCATCGCCGGTGACGACGAGCCTGTCCCGATCGCGGAGCGCGACTTCGTGCAGCGAATCGGGGCCGCCACATCGGTGAAGCAAAAGTTCGCGATCTTCGCCGAACATGCTGTCGATGCGCACTCGCGTACGGCACCGCTCTGGCATGTGCTGGAACAGGGTGCGGGGTCGGAACAGGAGCTGGCCGAGCTCCTCGCCGGGCTCGAACAACAGCGGGTCGTGGGCATGACGATGGCCACGACCGATCTACGTGCGCAAGGGGCGTTGCGCGACGACATGACCGACGCTGAAGTACGCGATGTGCTTTGGGCATCCATTTCGGGCGGCCTGTACCGCCAGCTGGTGCTCGAACGCGGTTGGCCGGAGGATCGGTTCCGCGACTGGCTCGCCGAGTTCTGGGTTTCGATGCTCGGCGCGCGTCGGCGCCGTTAGCCTCGGTGCCCGGAGGGATGGCAGAGCGGACGATTGCACTGGTCTTGAAAACCAGCGAGGTTCACGCCTCCGGGGGTTCGAATCCCCCTCCCTCCGCTCGCGTCCGGGCCTGCCGCCCCAACTAGCATGGCGAGCCAGAAACGGAGAGGTGCCAGAGTCTGGTCGATCGGGCCTCCCTGCTAAGGAGGTGAGGGTGCAAGCTCTCCGTGGGTTCAAATCCCACCCTCTCCGCCATGAGGGCCGCCTTTTGGGCGGCCCTCATCTCGTCTCTGACCTGCAGAGGGCCATCAATGTGACGGTGGTCACTCCCCCAATTGTTGCGCTTGCGTTGCAATTGTTGCCACCCTGTCACCTCCATGAAGCTCCTCGCCCGCATCGGGCTCGTCCTCGCGCTCCTCCTCGTCGCCTCCAGTTGCTCCGTCGAACAGCTGAAGGAGTGGTACCGCATGACGGGCGTCGACCCCGCCCAATACAGCGAGGCGGAGCTGCACTCCCAGGCCGAAGCCATCACGACCTATCAGCTCGAACAGCTCGACCTGCACAAGTTCGACTGGGTCCTCAACGACGACCAGCTCTACCGACTGCGTTGGTGCGAGTCGTCCGACAACTACCAAGCCGTCAGTCCTGGTGGCACATACCGCGGCGCGTACCAGTTCAGCCAGGGCACGTGGAACTGGATCGCCGGCATGCACTTCCCGAACCACGTGGGCGAAGACCCGCGCTGGGCTCCGCCCGAGGTGCAAGACGCGATGGCCCGCGCGCTCTGGTCCATGCAGGGCCCCGCGCCTTGGCCGGTCTGCGGCTACCGCGTCTGACCGTATTTGCCCTGATTCACACGGCTGCGCTGAGCCATACGGCCCGTCAACCGACCGAGCGGAACGGTCGATGGGAGGTCATGGCGGAACCCACGTCGGTCCGCGTCTGGACCGACGACGAGATTCTCGAGGCGTTCGAAGGGGTTGACGCCGTCTTCGCGCGGGACGGCGCAGCACGAGGCACGGCTCTTCCGCCCGTGCTCGTGACCCGCCCCGCCGGACAACTCCTGGCGACGTGGGCCGATCAGGTTTCTCTGCTCCACCCGGACGACCGGATCGCGGCAGTACAGCTGTGGTGGGACTCGATGCAGAACCCCGGTGAGCTGTACGAGATGCAGGTGCGGTCGCGTGTGGGCCAGCGCTGGCGCCTGATCGAGTTGTCAGCGGTGAACCTGCTGCACCAGCCGGGCGTGCGGGCCGTGCTGCTCGGCACCACCGATCTCGGGCCGACCGATGTGCGCGGCGTGCGGGAGATCACGCCGCGGCACGAGGCCCCGGCGTGGACCTACCAAGAAGTGGATCCCGTCGGCGTTCTGCAACGCACCGAAGGTGACGCGTTGGCCGTGTTCGGTCGCGACATCGACGATCTGGTCGCGACGAACCTCGTCGAGTTGCTTCATCCCGAGGATCGCGATCCGGCCGTGGCGATGTGGATCGAGGTGATGGCGTCGCCGGGGTCGGCACGCGTGATGCAACTGCGCACCGTGCATCCCGACGGCTCGACACGATGGATCGAGTCGACCGTGACCAATCGGCTCGACGCATCCCAAGGCGCGATGGTCGTGATCTCGCTCGATGTCTCCGAACGTCATGAGCAAGAGGCTGCCGTCCGCGCCAGCCAGGAAGAGTTCCGCACCCTCGCCGAAGAGGTGCCGATCGCAGTGTTCCGAGCCGATCGTGATGGCCGGGTGACCTTCGGGAACGGTCGCTGGTTCCAATTGACGTCGTTCGTCGGTGTCGTGGAGTCCCTGATGGACGTGGTTGCGCGTCGAGCAGCGGGTCGACTGCCGCGACAAGTGGGCGGCGTTCACGAGCGCCGACGGCGCCGAGACCGTGAGGCTCGAGTACGCCACGCCGGACCATCGGCGGGTGCTGTCCGTGCATTGCCGGCGGGTGCGCGCGCAGGGGAGCGAGCCGAGTTTCGTCGGCGTGCTCACCGATGTGACCGACGAGGCCGAGCTGCGGCACCGAGCCGACCACGACTCGCTGACCGGTCTGTTGAACCGCGAGGCGTTCGACAAAGTCCTTCACGACACCCTGGCGGCGGCGCCGGCCGCGGTGGTGGCGTTCGTCGACCTCGACGGATTCAAACAGATCAACGACGCGCTCGGTCACGAAGCGGGAGACCACGTGCTGGTCGAGGTGGCGCGGCGACTCACGGAATGCGTGCGTCCGGGTGACGCGGTCGGTCGTTACGGCGGCGACGAGTTCGTGGTGCTTTGCACAGGCCTGCCGGCCTCGGGCGAAGCGGGGCTGCGCAAGCGCATCACGCACGCCCTGGAGCCGGCGGTCGAGTGGGCCGGCGCCGAATGGCCGCTTCACGCGAGCATCGGATGCGTTCGGGCTGAGGACGACGATGACGTGGTGGCGATCATCCGTCGCGCCGATCACGCCATGTACGACGACAAACGCACCCGACGCCCGAACCCCTGAAACCCGGTCTGAACTGGGCTTTATCCGAGCTTTCTTCACCAAGTTCTTATCCAGTTCACACCCACAAACGCGCGTAGAACCCCGACAATGTAGGCATGGCTCCCCGACACCGAGATGATGGTCTGCACCGAACTCGCGTCGTAACCGGCTGGCTCGCCGCCGGCGCGGCTGGCGTGGCCGCTACCTGTGCGGTGGTGTTCGCGATTCCCGCGGCGTCATCGCAGACGACGACCAACAACTCGACGAACCAGCCGACGGTCCAGAACAACCGCGGCACTGGCTCCGCGACGACCAGCACGACGACGCCGAGGAGCGGTTCGTCGTCATCGTCGTCGAAGGTCTCGCCGCCCACGAACCCTCCGAGCTCATCTCGCAACCGCCCACGGGCGTCTTCGGGATCCTCGTGAGCGAAACGAACTCGGTCGTTCAGTTCGCCGCGTTGGGTACCACGGCCGTGGTGTGGGTCGCCGATGACCGCGATCTCGCAACCGCCCGGGCCCACGTCGAGCACGAGATCGCCGACGTCGATGCCGCGTGCAGTCGGTTCCGCGATGACTCCGAGCTCGTAGCACTGAACAACGCGTTCTCGACGGGAGACAACACACCACGCCGTGTGTCGACCTTGTTGCTGGAGGCCATCTCCGTTGCCGTCGACGCGGCACACGCGACCGACGGCCTCGTCGATCCGACGCTCGGCGCGTCGATGCAGGCGCTCGGCTACGACCGCGACTTCGCCTCGGTGCCGCCCGTCGGACCACCGTTGGTCTTCGAGCTACCACGCCAGGCCGCGTGGCAGCACGTGAACATCGACCTGCAGCACGAAACGGTCGTACTCCCGCCCGGCGTACAGCTCGACCTCGGCGCCACCGCGAAGGCTTGGTGCGCAGACCGAGCCGCGGCCGCCGCCGCCAACGCCACAGGTGGGGGAGTGCTGGTGGGCTTGGGCGGCGATCTCGCCATGGTCGGTGCGCCACCGCCCGAGGGTTGGGTCGTCCGCGTCACCGATGACCATGCCACCGACCCCGAACTCGGTGACGGGCCGGTGATCAGCCTCCACGAGGGCGGCCTGGCGACATCGGGAACGGTCAATCGCCACTGGCGGCGCGGCGACGAAGCCCTCCATCACCTTCTCGACCCCCACACCGGCCGTCCGGTGCCTCCGTATTGGCGCACCGTGACCGTGGCCGCGGCGTCCTGCCTCGCGGCGAACACCGCCACCACTGCCGCCATGGTGCTCGGTGCGGATGCACCGGACTGGCTGGATCACCTCGGGCTCCCGGCCCGGCTCGTGCGCGACCCACGGTGAGGTCGTTCACGTCGGATCGTGGCCCGCCGAGCTCGAGGAGGCGACATGTTCGCCGCGGTGAACACCGAGGCCCTCTGGTACCTCACACGCGGAACCGGCGTGGTGTCGATCGTCCTTCTCACGATCACCACCGTGCTCGGGATCCTGCAGGTACAGCGCTGGCAGTCGAACGGCTGGCCCCGGTTCGTCATCGCCGCGGTGCACAAGAACGTGTCATTGCTCGCCGTCGCGTTCCTCGCGGTTCACATCGGGGCCGCCATCATCGATGGCTACACGCCGATCCGCTGGCTCGATGCGATCGTGCCCTTCCGATCCGCGTACCGTCCCCTTTGGCTCGGCCTGGGCGCGGTGGCGCTCGATCTTCTCCTGGCCCTCGTCATCACGAGCCTGCTGCGCCAACGACTCGGCTACACGGCCTGGCGGGCGGTGCACTGGACGGCGTACGCGTGTTGGCCGATCGCCTTCGTGCACGGACTCGGTATCGGCACCGACACCGGACGCTCGTGGGTGCTGCTGCTCGACGGCCTCTGCCTCACGGCGGTGATCGCCGCCACGCTCTGGCGCGTCGCTTCCGCCCCCATCGACAGCAAGCATCGCGACATCACCCCTTCCGCTCGCGGTCGGGTCAGGGTCTGACGTGATGGCGGCCGCCGAACCATTGTTGGTACCCGACACGCTGCCCGGCGACGATCCTGCGCGCCTGACCGCCAATCCGCCGACCACCCGCCTCGCCGACCACGTCGCGCGATACGGACCGTTGCCGCGTCAACCCCGCGACCTGATCGCCGCGGTCGACCAATCGGGCCTACGGGGACGCGGCGGTGCGGGTTTCCCCACCGCCACCAAGCTCCGCGCCGTGGCCGCTCGACGCGGCCCGTCGGTGGTCGTCGCCAACGGAACCGAAGGTGAACCGCTCAGCGCGAAGGACAAGACGCTCCTTCGTTTCGCTCCGCATCTGGTACTCGACGGCGCAGTACTGGCCGCGGGGGCTACCCGGGCCCGCGAAGTGGTGCTGTGCATCGAGCGAGGACAACCCGCCCTGCGCGCGGCACTCGATGCCGCTCTCCAAGAACGGCGGGCTGCGTCGCGGCACGAACCCCTCGTGCGGATCGCCGAGACTCCGAGTCGATACGTTGCCGGCGAAGAGTCCGCACTCGTGCACTGGATCAACGGTGGTGACGCCAAGCCGACGTTCGTTCCGCCACGACCATTCGAACGCGGTGTGCGCGGTCGACCAACACTCGTCGACAACGTCGAGACCTTGGCCCACCTGGCGCTCATCGCCCGATTCGGGCCCCAGTGGTACCGAACGTTGGGCACGGCCAGTGACCCCGGCACAAGGCTCGTCACCGTAACCGGGGCAGTGGCCGCGCCCGGCGTGTACGAGATGACCGGCGGGTCCTTGATCAGCAGCGCCTTGAAGGCGGCCGGGGGAGACCTGGCCAACATCGACGCCGTCTTGATCGGCGGCTACTTCGGTACGTGGGTCCCGAACGCCGACATCACGAACCTGACGTTGGATCCGGAGGCACTGGCCGCGGTCGGATCGAGTCCGGGCTGCGGTGCGATCTTCGCCCTGCCGGCCGGCGCGTGCGGCCTGGCCGAGACGGCACGGGTCACGCGGTGGTTGGCCGACCAGAACGCAGGCCAGTGCGGACCGTGCGTTTACGGGCTCGACGAGATGGCACGCGGCATGGACGAGCTCGTCGTGGGGCGCCACTCCCACGCCGCCTGGGAAGAGGTCGGCCGCCTGATGGGCCTGATCAAGGGGCGCGGCGCGTGCAAGCATCCCGACGGCGTCGTGCGGTTCGTGTACAGCAGCCTGACGACGTTCCGGGACCACGCCGCGCTGCACGCCGAACGAGGCCCCTGCCCGCCCGCCGCACCGCTGCTCCCGACTCCGACGATCGGGTGGATGGCGATGAGTCTCGAGGTGGTCGTCGACCCAATTCGTTGCGACGCGCACGGGCTGTGCGCCGAGTGGTTCCCGGAACGCATCCAGCTCGACCGATGGGGTTTCCCGATCATCGACCCCAAACCGATCCCGGCCAATCTCGAGGTCCACGCTCGCCGCGCCGCGGCGGCGTGCCCGACCCTCGCACTGATACTGCGCACCCGCGCCAGAGCCGCTCCCCGCTGACACTCAGCGGTGACAGACTCCCAGCATGCGCCTCGGTCTGGATCTCGCACAACAACGGATGACGTGGGACGAGCTCGCCGCTCGTGCTGTTTGGGCCGACGGAACCGGTTTCGACGGCATCTGGGGCTTCGATCACTTCCAACCGATGTACGGCGACGGGCCCGGCGAGTGCTTCGAGGGCTACACGACGTTGGCGGCATTGGCCGCGCTCACGAAGAACGTGCGTCTGGGGCTACTCGTCACGGGAGTGACGTATCGCCATCCGTCGCTGCTCGCCTCCGAGGCGATCACGATCGATCACGTTTCGCACGGCCGCCTCGAGTTGTCGTTGGGCGCGGCGTGGTTCGACAAGGAGCACCGAGAGCTCGGGTTCCCGTTCCCGTCGACGAGCGAACGCATCGAGATGCTGGATGAGGCGCTCACGATGATCGATGGCTTGCTCACCAACGCCGACGTGTCGTTCACCGGCAAACATTTCGAGTTACATGGCGCGACGCTGCAGCCATCTCCCGTGCAGCAGCCGCGGCCACCGATCTGGATCGGTGCGAGTGGCGAACGCAAGATGCTCCCGCTCGTCGCCAAGCACGCGGATGTGTGGCACTCGTTCGGGGGAGTGTCCGAGTTGACGCGCAAGTCGCAGTTGCTCGATCGCTTGGCCGAAGAAGCGGGCCGCGACCCGGCGGCGATCCTCCGATCGGCATCGCTCGACCTGTCGCAATCCTGGGACTCGGTCCGCCGGTATGCGGAACGGCTGACCGAGGCTGGCTTCGGCTACGCCATCTGCGGCTGGCCGAGCGAGGGACGGGCCCGACTCGACGAGTTCGTCGAGTCGGTGCTGCCCGGCCTCGACGCGCTTTGAGCCAGCAAAGGATGTCCCCGATGCGGAGGGCCGCGTCTGGCACGCTTGAGCCATGCCCAGTGACGAGCTGGGGGCAGTGGCGGCCCGTGCGCTCGACCAGCTGACCGATTTCGCGGCACTGCTCGACGGGAGCGGTGACGTGGTGTGGGCCAACGACTTCGCGCGGCGGCTGCTCGGCTACGCGAACGACGACATCCTCGGGACGTCGATCGCCCAACACCTGCATCCCGACGACTTGGCACGTGCGCTGAGCGTGTTGGGCCGCATGTCGACCGACGAAGTGGCAC
Organism: uncultured Iamiaceae bacterium; assembly: GCA_963778895.1. Lineage (GTDB taxonomy): Bacteria > Actinomycetota > Acidimicrobiia > Acidimicrobiales > Acidimicrobilacustridaceae > CAVZVZ01. The sequence goes on along the minus strand of CAVZVZ010000005.1, from coordinate 1,908,513 downwards.
TACCTGTCACTCCTGCGTTCTATCGGTTGCGTACGCGTGAGGGTGCGTGGATACGCGTGGAGCTCAACGCGACGCTCGTCGCTCGCGATGCACGCGGCGGCGAGGAGGACCACGTCGCGGTGTTCGGCCGCTATTCGGGTGATCACGATCTGCAAGATCGGATCATGGACCTGCTCACCACGGGTGGGCGGACCGAGGAAGCGATCTCGCTCGTTCCCGAGTTCGGGCTGTGGCGCCACGAGGGCATCGACTATGCGGTGTGCTTCCTCGACGACGAGGGGAAGGCCCGCGGGGCGGGCAGTTCGACGCTGCTCGCGCTCGGCGGCTTGGATGATCCGCACACCCCGTGGGCGCGCGTGTCTCAAACCGGCGACGAGGTTCTGGCCGTCATCGACGAGTTGGATCCCGTGTTCGCCGCCGGCGCACGCGACGCGAACTTCACGCACGTCTGGGGAGTGCCGGTGCCAGATCCCTTGCACGGTTCGTACTCGGTGGTGGCCTTCGGTCGTCATGCCGGGGGCGCCGACGCCGAGACGCATGCGTACGCCCTCGAAGTGATGGTGAAGATGCTGCGCCTCATCCTCGTGTGGCGCCATCAGGTGTTGAGCCTGCGCCGCGCCGCGCGACTCGATGCGCTGACCGGTGTCGCCAACCGCGGTGGGTTCTGGGCCGCGCTCGACGGACTCGAACGGGACTCGGACGCGCACATGATCGGCGCGTTGTTCGTGGATCTCGACGGGTTCAAGGCCGTGAACGATCGGTACGGGCACGCCGTGGGCGACATGGTGCTGGTCGAGGTGGCCCGGCGACTGGAACACGTGGTGCGTCCCGGTGACGTGGTGTCCCGACTCGGTGGCGACGAGTTCGCCGTCGTCGCGTCGGGCCTGGCGAGCGAGGAGGACGCGGCGGCGATTGCTTCGCGCATCGTCGCCGCGTTGGGGGAGCCCTTCGTGGTGGCCGGCGAGGTGCTCGCCCTGGGGGCGAGTGTCGGGGTGGCCACCGTGACCGATGGCGAATTCGATCCCGACCACTTCCTCGAACAGGCCGACCGGGCGTTGTACCGGGCCAAGAAGGCTGGTCGGGGCCGCTGGGCGGGCGCAGGCGCCGAGACCTGAAGCGGTTGGTGGGCCCTCGGGACCGTCCCGTAGACTGCGACCTCCCTGCGCTCGTAGCTCAATTGGATAGAGCATCTGACTACGGATCAGAAGGTTGGGGGTTCGAGTCCCTCCGAGCGCGCTGACGAATGGGCAGTTCACAGGCTTGCCAGGCTCCGGCAATGCCGGGGCCTTCGTCGTTTGGGAGCCGACCTCGGGAGCCAAAATCTCCCCCGCCGTCCGTCGAGCCGGCGGAAGTGAGTCCGGTGGCGAAACGAGATCGGAGACGCCGGTCGCCCTCGCTACGGAAGGTCCGCTTTCGCTACTCGATCCGTAAGTAAAGAAATAGTGGGTTTGCTTTAGCTAGGCTGCGCCGACGACAAGCCCACCTTCATTGGAGCCCCGGTGCGACCAGACGCCTTCACATCCAGCGCCCGCGGCGAGGTGCGCAAGACACAGACTGGGTTCTGGGCGTTCTTCCCCTCCGAGGTACCTCGGCGCGTGCCACTCTCGGACGAGGTCGTGAAACTCCTCGACGAGGCGACCGGCGCCGTGCACCGCCTCGGGGGCGTTGGACGACTCGTCCCCAACCCGCACCTGTTCATCGGTCCCCACCTCCGCCTGGAGGCCGTGCTCAGCTCGCGGATCGAGGGCACGAAGACCGATGTCGGCCAGCTCCTCCTGTTCGAGGTCGGCCAGGTCCCGTCACGCGACGCCGCTGACGATGCCGCCGAGGTCAACAACTACGTCCTCGCGATGGAGCACGGGCTCGAACGCGTTCGAGGCGGCTTCCCCATCTCCGTCCGACTCCTCAGAGAGATGCACGAACGGCTCCTACAGGGAGTGCGAGGACAGCACCGCCGACCCGGCGAGTTGCGGTCGAGCCCGGTGTGGATTGGCGGCAGCACGCTCGAGGACGCGGTGTTCGTCCCTCCACCGCCTGACGAGATGCAACGGGCTCTGAGCGACCTCGAGCGATTCCTCCACGAGACCGACCGTCCGCTGCTCATCCAGCTCGCCATCGCCCACTACCAGTTCGAGGTCATCCACCCGTTCCTCGACGGCAACGGCCGGATCGGACGGCTCTTGATCCCGCTGATGCTCGTTCTGCGGGACGCGCTCCCTCAGCCGCTCCTGTACCTCTCTGCCTATTTCGAGCAGCACCGCAGCGAGTACTACGACCACCTGCTGATCACGAGCCAGAGCGGCGACCTCATGCCCTGGCTCGCGTTCTTCCTGCGAGGTGTCCGACAACAGGCCCGCGATTCCGAAGAGCGAACAGTCCGCCTCGTCGAGCTGCAGCACCAGCTGCGCAACGAGCTCCTCGATGAAGGTCGACCCAACTCGGTGATCCGACTTGCCGAGCAGCTCTTCGCTTCACCGGTCGTCACGGCCGCTCGGGTCGAGGCAGCAATCGGCGTCACCCGTCCCACTGCGCAGGCGGCGATCGACGCTCTCGTCGAGCGCGGTGAGCTCGTTGAAGTCACCGGCCGCGAGCGACGTCGGATCTATGAAGCACCCCGGATCTTCGAGGCGGTGTACGGCTCTGTCGATAGCGAGGAGAATTGACCGCGGGCTAGCGCAGCGCGAGGTCACCTGACACTGACCGGGACGCGTCCCGGTCTGACGGCTACCAACAGGGACGGCAACGTGACACCGACCGGGACAGTCCCGGTCGTGTCCCGGTCCAGCGATCAGTTAGCCGGCTGTTGGCACTCCAGTTGGCACTCCACTGAGCAATACCTCCACCCCCTGGTCCGCCAGCGCGGCAGCCGCACCCAGGTGCGCCACGGGAACGGCCAGGTCGGTGTCCCAGAACGTGCCGTCGAGATCGGTCACCACGAGCCGGATCACCAACCGAGCATCCCCTCGACCGAGGTCGATCGCCCTCTCGCCCACGCGGCTCGACCTTCGTGGGTTCAGACCCAGTCGAGACGGGTACGCCTGCACAGGCGGGACGACCAAGCTCAGGTCGTCGACGTCTTCGCGATTGCTGCCCCGTCTCCCTTGTCACCCGCACGTGGAGGACTCTGCGTCGCATTGTGATTCTGGAGGAACCCAACGGCCAGGTAGAGGAAGCCGATCAATGCTGCTGGCGACGTCGCGGCCACAGTGGAGCCGCCGGCACCGCCGCCACCTGTGCTGATGAGGGCAGCGGCGCCCGGCACCACGGCCAACAGCACCAGCAGTCCGCCGCCCAACGTCGGGCGTCGCCAGGCCAGCACAGCGAGCGGGAGAGACAGGGCGAACACGGCGATGGCTCGAACCGGGCCGGTGTCGTCCTCGAAGGCGCGCCACGCACTCGGGTCGAGTGCGTACCAGACACCGATCGCCACCACGGCCGCGACCAGGACGCCGAGCAAGACCCCAGCGACACGCGGCCACCGCCACGCCACACCCACGAGCAACGTCAGCGGAACCAACCAGCCGGCGACCAACGCGGCGGCGGTCCAACCGCCCGGATCGTCGAAGGTCTCACCCGCGATGAACAGACCGCCGAAGACCGCGAAGAGGATCGCCAGACTGAGCGCGATCGTTCGCAAGAACTGCGCAGGGTCCACCCGGCCATGACGGTGTTGAAGCACGGCGAACACCACTGCGCCGATCACCAGCAGCGGGAGGAACAGAACGACGATCATGCCGCCACCTCCCCGGCGATCGCCGGCAACCACCACAACCCGCCCGTCATCACTGAGTCCATGAAGGGACGCTACGAAGCGATCACCACCCCACGACAGGGGCGTAGGTCACCGAGTCGGAGAGGCCCAAAGCCCGCCGCATTGCACTGGGGCCGCCCGTCGAGCATCACCGTGAGCCCCGCCGCTCGGTGGTCGTCAGACGCTTCACCACATTGGAAACCACGGATCAGAAGGTTGGGGGTTCGAGTCCCTCCGAGCGCGCTGAGCGGCCGGCGAACCACTTGTCGTACCTGTCGTGACCAAGCGGGAGCCCCTGGGCGCTCGCCATGGGCTTGCTGCCACGTGGCCTTTCGGTAATGGACGTTCGGCTCTATCTGCCCTCCTTCGCCATCCATATCGTCCCAAGGGCACAAGCCCCAGCGAAAGGTTCCTCATGGGACGAGTCCGGATATTGGCGATCGCGGCGGTAGTCACCGTCGGTTTCGCAGCGGTTGGATGCGGGAGCTCCAACAACAACACATCGTCGAGTTCGTCGAGCACGAGCAGTGCCGGCGGCGGTGTGAGCGTCACGACTGCAGCAGCTGGTTCGACGATCGAGATCGAGGTCGGCGACACCGCCGGCCTGGATGGCCCGATGACGATGACCGTCTCACCACAGACGGCGAAGGCGGGCAACGTGACGTTCTCCGTGAAGAACACGGGCACGATCGCGCACGAAGTGGTCGTCCTCCCGCTCACGAGCGGGACGACCTATGACCAGCTCGCGGTCGAGACGTCTGGTGTCGACGTGGACAAGGTCAGCGAAGACGGCAGCCTCGGCGAGAGCGGAGAACTGGCGGCCGGGGAGTCGAAGACCTTCACCATCGACATGTCGGCCGGCAACTATGCCCTCGTGTGCAACATCGCCAAGCACTACGCGATGGGTATGCGCGCCCCGTTCACGGTGACGTGACCGCAGAGCGCTCTGCCAGCGGAGACCGTCCTACCAATGGTCGGGCGGTCTCCGCCACGTCGGATGCTGACGAGCGGCGTGCGCACATTGGTTGGCCACGTGCTATCGGCTCGGGACTGGCGGTCGTCCTACTCGGGTTCGTCGCCGGGGTGTACGCACCAAACGCGATCGTGACCAACCTGAGCGGCACATCGCGAGACGTACGGGTGTACTTGGCGACGGGTCTGACACTGCTCACGGTCATCGTGCTCGCCTGGGCTCTCCGTCGATTGCAGTCTCGCGGACGCGTGTGATGTCGCCGCTTCCTCGTGTTCCCGACGCCAGATGGCTCTGGGACAACGAGCCGTGTCGAGCTGCGTGCCCTGTGCACACGGACGCGGGTGGGTATGTCGTCGCCATCGCGGAAGGGCGTTATCACGACGCATATGACATCGCGCGACGACCGAACCCGTTCGCGTCGATCTGTGGTCGCGTGTGTGCGGCGCCCTGCGAGCTCGCCTGCCGTCGCGGCACCGTCGATGCGCCGGTGTCGATCCGAGCACTCAAGCGCTTCGTGACGGAGCGCTATGGCGTCGAGAGCTTTCGCGCCACCTCGAACTGGCACGCGGCCCACGGCCCCGTGCCCGACGCGACCGGTCCTTCCGTCGGGATAATCGGTGGCGGACCAGCCGGTCTGGCTGCGGCGCATGACCTCCGGCTGGCTGGGCACCCCGTGACCGTCTACGAATCCGCCGATCGCCTGGGCGGCATGATGATTCTGGGCATTCCCGAGTACCGCTTGCCACGCGAGCTCATCGTGCGCGAGACGGAGGCCGTGCTCGAGCTCGGGGTCGAGGCGCGACTCTCGTTCCGAATCGGGGAGCACGCCACCATCGAGGATCTCCTCGAGTCGCACGACGCGCTCTTCATCGCCGTCGGTACCGGCCGCGGACGCGACCTCGACCTACCGGGCCACGAGCTCGACGGTGTGCTGCGGGCAGTCGAGTTCCTGCTCAACGTGAACCAGGGCTTCCGCGCCGACCTCGGTGATCGTGTCGTCGTCGTCGGCGGGGGGAACGTCGCGTTCGATGCCGCCCGCACGGCGCTTCGCGGCGCACCACCCACGGAAGACCCAGCGTCGCCCGTCGCCATGGCCACGACACTTGACGTCGCGCGCGCCGCCATCCGCACCGGCGTCGAACGGGTGACCGTGGTCGCTCTCGAGTCACCAGACGAGATCCCCGCGGATCCGGAAGAGATCGCCGAGGCCGAGGAGGAGGGCATCACCATCGTCTATCGGCGCGGCCCGAGTCGTTTCGTCGGCGAGGGGCGGGTCACCGGCCTCGAGACGATCGGTGTGGCCTCGGTGTTCGACGAGACGGGCCGGTTCGCACCCTCGTTCCTGCCCGGGACCGAGGAGGTCATCGAGGCTGACTCGATCATCCTCGCCGTCGGGCAAACGTCCGATCTCGGGTTCCTCGGCGAACTCGACGTCACGCGCACTCCGCAAGGCGGCCTACGGGTCGACCCGACCACGCTTCGCACATCCCACCCTCGGATCTGGGCGGGCGGCGACGTGGCCCGCGGACCGCGCAACCTCATCGACGCCATCGCGGACGGTCAGCGGGCTGCCGAATCCATCCACGCCTCGTTGACCGGCGATGCGCCACCACTCGTCGAACGCGTTGGCGAGGTTCGCATCGAACTGACGAGGCGCCCCGGGTTCCGCCGGCTCTCGACGGGCTACGACGCCATACCGCGAGTGCAGATCCCCGCCACGCCACGCGAACGGCGCATCGGCTTTGCCGAGGTCGAGGTCGGGTACGACGAGGAGGATGCCCGGCGGGAGTCGCTGCGCTGCTTGCGGTGTTTCGACAACGTGATGCTCGACCCGGGTTTGTGCATCCTGTGCGGCCTATGCGTCGACGTGTGCCCGACGAACTGCATCACGATCGTCAACGCCGACCAGGCGGATCTCGGCGTGGAGTCACAATCCGCGTTGTTGCTGGACGAAGACCTCTGCATTCGCTGCGGGCTGTGCGTGAACCGCTGTCCGCCCGGCGCGTTGTCGATGGCATACGCGAAAGAGGTCGTCGATGTCTGACGGTACCGAAGTGAAGGAAAGCCCTGCGTCCCAGGACGCGCTCGAACCGAAGGGCGCCGTTGTGCCCGTCAAGGGACTACGCGGTCGGATCGAACGCAGTGACGCGTGGAGGTCGATGTTCCGCCATCCACAGATCGACACGCCGCGCGGTAGGGCGCTCCAATCGTTCTCGAACTTCTTCCTGCACCTCTATCCCGTCAAGATCCCGGCGAGGGTGTTGCGCCTGCGCTACTCCTTCCGGCTCGGGTTCATCGCCGCGGTGTTGTTCGGCATCCTCGTCGTGACCGGTGTGGGATTGATGTTCTTCTACACGCCCGCGGTGGGTTCGGCGTACGGCGACATGCAGAGTTTGAAGACCAGCGTCGGCTTTGGTCAGCTCGTGCGCAACGTCCATCGCTGGTCCGCTCACCTGATGGTCCTCGTCGTATTCCTGCATCTCGTGCGCGTGTTCTACGCCGGTGCATACAAGAAGCCACGCGAGTTCAACTGGGTCGTCGGTGTCGGCCTGCTCCTGCTCACGCTGGCGTTGTCGTTCACCGGCTATCTGTTGCCGTGGGATCAGCTGGCGTATTGGGCGGTGACCGTCGGCACCAACCTCGTCCACTACGTGCCCGTCATCGGAGGATCGCTGCAGGATCTGCTGATCGGTGGAGACCAGATCGGCCAGAGCACGCTCCTTCGCTTCTACGCCCTCCACGTGGCAGTGCTCCCCGCTGCCGTCATCGTGCTCCTGTCCGTCCACATCTGGCGGGTGCGCAAGGACGGCTTCGCGGTCGAAAGATCGTCAGCCGGCGCATTCGAGGAGGAGGCAACGGCACCACCCGCCGACGCCGTACCGGCCACCGCGCCGGCGACGCTCTACGGAGGACGGACTCGAGTACTGGGTGTCGTAGACCGCGAAAGCGTCACCGCCGACGAACGATCCGTCGACGACACCGTGTTCACGTGGCCACACCTGATCGTTCGTCACGTCGTCGTGGCATTGGGTGTAGCGGTGGTGGTACTCGCCGCCGGGGTGCTGTTCGTCGCGCCGCTGCGAGGATTGGCCAACCCCAACCTGACACCCGAGCCGGCCAAGGCACCGTGGTACTTCGCTGGTCTTCAGGAGCTGCTGTCGCACTTCGACCCCTTGGTCGCGGGGATCCTCGTTCCGATGGCCGCGGTCCTCATGTTGGTGTTGCTGCCGTACATCGACCGCAACCGCGCCACCGAGGCTCGGCACCGGAAGGTGGCGATCGTGATCTTCACGACGGTGCTCGTGATCGCGATGGCCCTCACGGTCATCGGTACGTTCTTCCGAGGCCCGGGCTGGGAGTTCATTGCTCCGTGGACGCATTCGTACATCGAGCTCTAGGAGACCAGATGGCGACAACACGACGAGAGCTCCTCCGCAACGGCTGGAAGCTCGGGGGCGCGCTGTTGGCCGCCGCCGCGAGCTGGACGTTGTTCGAATCGTTGCGTCCACTGACCAACGTGGCGGCCAAGGGCCCGGTGAAACTCGGGAACGCTAACGACTACCCGACCGACACCGCGAAGTACGTCGCAGAGGGCCGGCTGTACGTGGTCAACGCCGGAGGCCAGATCTTCGCGCTCTCGCAGAAATGCCCCCACCTCGGATGTCGCGTGCCCTTCTGCGATTCATCCGGTCGATTCGAGTGCGCGTGTCACGGCTCGATCTTCGATCTAGGGGGTGAGTGGGTCGCCGGTCCGTCACCGCATGGCATGGACCGCTTCCCGATCACCGCCGAAGCCGACCAGCTCTACGCCGACACCTCGAAGGTCATCACCGGACCGCCGCAGGGCGCGAACCAGTTCCTGACGCCTCCCAAAGGCCCGAGCTGCATCCACGGAGGCTGACCATGCCACGAGAACGACCGACGCCCCCACCGTTCGAGCCCGAGGAACTCGAACGCGGACTCGATCGCTACTTGACAGTCGGGCTCGTCTTCATGGCGCTGTTGTTGGTCGGCTTCGTTACCTACAAGCTGCGCGAGCCAAGCCTTCGTGAGGACGCCCGAGCGTCACAAGAACAGAGCTACCAGGCGATCGGACAGGAGCTCTTCGACAAGAACTGTTCCTCGTGTCATGGCAAAGGGGCGGACGGTGGGAGCGCGCCGACGCTCAACGCCAAGGAGTTCCTCTCCACGACCACCGACCAGCAGATGCAGCTACTGATCGCCGGCGGCGTATCCGGGTCAGACATGCAGGCGTGGGGCCTGGACTCGGGGGGCACGCTCACCGACGAGCAGATACGCCAGCTGACGACGTACCTGCGATCGCTCGAGGAGAACGCACCGAGCGTGCCGAACTGGCGCCGCGGGAAGTGACAGGTCGGTCACCTGGCAGCCAGGTCCACGACCCCGACGCGCCTACCTGTTCGGAGACAGGCTCCTCGGTCTGACTACCGGTCTGCCGCGGCGCCCACTGCCCACGCCAAGCGGACGAGGGCATCGAATGAGCGTTGTTCGGATGTCCTCGCGGAACAACTCCGCCTCTGCTCGCATGAGATCGCTCCCGGTTGACGGACAATCGCCAATGGATCTGCGAGGCAGCTGGAACGTATAAACCTAGAACAGACTTGTAGTGAATACAGACTTGTTCTATTATTGCCGACAATGGCAACGAAAGCCCAGGCCAAACGAGGTAAAGGCGCACGAGCGCCCCGGCGGGAATACCAATCACCGCTGCGGGCCCAGCGCGCCGAGCAGACTCGGTCAGCGCTGATTGGCGCCGCCGCTCGGTTGTTCAGCACCAAGGGATGGGCGGCGACCGGTATGCGCGACATCGCGACGGAAGCCGGCGTGGCGACCGAAACGGTGTACGCCTACTTCTCGTCCAAGCGAGTCCTGCTCCAGGCCGTGATCGACATCGCGGTCGTGGGCGACGAGCGCGCGCTGGCCGTAGCCGAACGGCCTGAGTTCACCGATCTCGGTCGGGGATCGCGATCAGACCGGATCACTGCCGCGGCTCGCCTCATCGCGGCGATCCACGAACGAACGGCAGTGTTCGCGCAGGTGCTGCGCGAAGCGGCACCGAGCCACGCCGAGATCGCGGAGATCCTCCGAGCGACGCGGGAACGCCAGCGTCGCGACGTCGAGTCGGGCGCGGAGCTCATCATGGATCGCAAGCCGACGCCGAAGGAGTGCGACGGTCTATGGGCGGTCCTCAGCCCGGAGGTGTACCTCTTGCTGGTGGACGAGTCGGGCTGGCGAGTTGACGAGTACGAGCAGTGGATGGCGGAGACGTTGGAGCATGTCGTTCCACGCTCCTGAGCCAGGAGGTAACTGATGTCGAACAACAAATCACCAGCAGACACGTCGATGATGCGCATCGTGCACAACGCGATTCGTCGAGATCTCGTGCGGAGCCACGAGGCACTCGGCGCGCCGCTACCTCCCGGTGAGCGCCAACGTGTCGCCATCGCCCGACAGCTGCTCTGGGTGATGCAGCTCATCCGTGCTCATCACGCATCGGAAGATCACGGCCTGTACCCCTTGATTCGCGTGCGCCAGCCGACTGCCGCGCCACTGCTCGACGCTATGGCCGACGACCATGCCGCCATCGCGACGAGAATCGATGACCTCGAGCAGGCGGCGAGAGCCTACGAAGAGACCGACGAAACGGATCAGCGGGACGGGTTGTCGCGCGCGGTCGAGCAACTCGAGGAGGTGCTACTGCCCCACCTCCGGCGTGAAGAGGACGACGTCATGCCCATCGTCGCCACAACGATCACCGACGTCGAGTGGCGAGAGATCGAACACGAGCACAACCTCAAACACAAGTCGCTTGCTCAGCTCGGGCTCGAAGGCCATTGGCTCATCGACGACGCGTCGCCGGCCGATCGGGAAAAGGTGCTCGGGTTGGTACCAACGATTCCGCGCTTCGTCCTCGTGCACGGGTTCGCTCACTCCTACCGACGACGGAAGGCGGCCTGCTGGCAACCAAGCCACCCGACCCGCCGAGTACAGAAGCAGGGACGATCGGAGATCGTCGTGAAGGCGGATCTCGACGCGCTGTGGTCGATCGTCCGGGACCCCACGAGAGTGGGCGAGTGGAGCCACGAGTGCCAGGACATCAGCTGGCTCGGCGGGGCAACGTCGGCCGCGCCCGGAGCCCGCTTTCGCGGTCACAACAAGCAGCGCATCTTCCGCTGGGATCGAGTGTGCGAGATCGTCGTGGCAGAGCCCTACGAAATCATCTGGCGGACCGTTCCCACCACGCTCTATCCCGACAGCACCATCTGGCGCATCGGACTTCAACCGACCGTGGACGGAACGCGGATCGAGCAGACGTTCCGCGTGGTTCGCGCTCCGAGAGGATTCGATCTTCTCTACGGGGCATTGGTCCCCGCCCATCGCGACCGCACCGCGGCTCTGACGGAGGATCTCCACCGGCTCGGTGCGTTGGCCGAGCAGGCCTCACCGATCCGGCGGGTGGCCTGAGCGCCGGTCCAGGTCTAGGTGTCATCGACCACCAGACGCTCTCCCACGATGCCTACGTGAGGTTCATCGAGGACGACTTCCTGGCCGGCAGCCCCATCGACCTCATCGACGACTTCGACTTCTCCCAACCCCCGCGACCCCCTGAGATCCTCGACCCGACCCCTCCACCCGGACCGGCCTCGATCGAATGATCCACGCGAGCTACAACGCCTGACCGATCAGGTCGTCCTACTGTCTCGGCGATGGACGGCTCGTCGCTGCGCACGGCACGGGTGACGCTCGAGCACCCAGATCGACATCGCTGATGACCGCGCTCCCGCCCCCGCCTGGCTCCCGGACACCCTCGCGCTTACGGCGGTGGTCGAGCGCGGCGAGCCTCGTGTTGGCGTGTGTCATGTTCACTGTCGGGTTGCTCGCCCTGTGGGCCCAGGACGTGCTCTACAGCAGCGACTCGTTCGCGGACCGATCGGTGTCGATGCTCAAGGAGCCGGCCGTGCGAACGGAACTGGCTTCACGGATCACCGAGCAACTGGCCCGGGCGGGCAACCAGAACGCGGTCAACTACCGCCCGGCGTTCCAGCTGGCCGTCGAGGCCGCGATCGACACCGACACGTTCCGTTCGATCTTTCGCACCGCGGTCTACCGGACCCACGTGGCCATCCTTGCGAACCCCGAGGCCGACGACAGCGCCGCGCTGAATCTGTCCGACTCGGTGTCGATCATCGTCTCCAATCTCTCGTTGCCGAGCAACGCCAACCCGGGCCAGACCGGCTCAGGTGGTCTCGACAACAGCTTGGGTGACGTCACCAAGCGACTGACCGATCTCCACATCTGGGATCTCGACGAGTACGCCAGCAGCGTGGCCGTCCTCGGGCTGCTCGGCGGCCCGGTGTTGGCCGCCTTGGCGATCGGCCTCTCGACCGACCGCCGGCGCACGATGCGCCGATTGGGTTGGGGCCTGCTCGCGGGCGGCCTCGTCTTGGCTGCCATCGTTCCGCTGACACAGATCATCGTGGGTTGGAGAATCGCCGACGGTCCGCTGAGCCGAGCAGTGTCGGCCGGACTCGGTCAGGTGATGGCCGACCTGTCGACCATCGGCATCGCGGTCGGCGCGTACGGGCTGATGCTCGCCGCGGCTGCCCGCTCCGCGCTCCACCCGAGCCCGACCCCTGCCCGCGTCTGGGCTCGGTTCAAGGCCTGGACCGTGCGCCGCCGCGCCACCACCGGCGGCACGGTGGTGTTGGGCGGCGGAGCGCTCGTGCTCGGAGCGTTGATCGCCTTCAACAGCGCCCAGGCACTGACACTTGCCATCCTGATCGGCGGGCTCTGGCTGAGCTACCTCGGTGTGGTCGAGCTCACCCGCCTGATCCGCGCTCCCGCGACAGTCCGCGCCGAGGGTGGCGCCACCCACGGCACGTGGCGCGACCACTGGTCGGCTCGCCGCGCGGTCACCGCCGTGGGCGTCGCGGTGTTGGCGACGCTCTTGCTCGCGGCGGGCGCCCTCGTCGCGACACGCGCCGCGCGGCCACGGACGCGGCGGCCGCCGGTGTGCCGGAGTGCAATGGCGAGTCCTCGCTTTGTGACGTGCCGCTCGATCTGGCGATGTTCGCGGGCAGCCACAACTCGATGTCGTCGGCGCTCTATCCCGGCTGGCTCTTCGCCGAGCAGACGAGCACCATCAAAGGCCAACTCGATGCCGGCATCCGGGCACTGCTGATCGACACGCACTACGGAGTGCCGTCCACGGCCAAACTGCCGGGCTCGGAAAGCCCGGTCATCATCACCGATCGAGCGGCCGAGCTCGCCACCCCGCCCGGAGACAGTTACGACCCGGCGATCGCGGCGCGAGCGCAACAGGTCGCAGCCAACGCGCCACCCAAGGCCGGCGCGGAACGCGGCATCTACCTCTGCCACAACTTCTGCGAGATGGGGGCGGCCTCGTTCGTCGACCGGATGACGGTCCTCAAGCAGTGGCTCGACAACCACCCCGACGAGGTGGTCATCACCATCATCGAGGACCACACCAAACCCGACGAGACCGCGGCCGCGCTCGAGGCCGCGGGCTTGAGCAACCGGGCGTGGACTCTCGACCCGTCGGCACCGATGCCGACGCTCGGACAGATGATCAACGCCGGGCGCAACCTGTTGGTGTTCGCCGAGAACGGCGGCCCCGGATCACCTCCGTGGTATCAATCCGCGTACTCGTGGTTCCAGGAGACGCCTTACACATGGCGCTCGGTCGACGAGATGAACTGCGGGCCGAACCGGGGCTCGGCGAACAACAAGCTGATGTTGATCAATCACTGGGTCAACTATTCGCCGCCCGACCCCGGCAAGGCCGGAAGTGTCGTCAACAACGAAGATGAGCTCAAGAGGCGGATCCAGCAGTGCATCGACGAGCGGGGGGTCCTACCGAACGTCGTGGCCACCGACTTCGCCGAACGGGGCGACCTCATCAAGGTCGTCAACGAATACAACGCCGCGATCAAGAGCGTCGTCGCCGAGGTGAAGGCCAGTGGCCGCCAGGGGGCTGGGCCGACCACCCCGGTGACCGACCCGAACACGAACGCGACGCTGCCGGCGGTCAGCCCCAACGCGTCCGCGGTTTCCGCCCCGACCAACATCGCCTCCCTCACCGGCGGCAATCCGGCGGTCTTCTGCGCGGGAGCGGGCGCGTTCGTACGCACCATGGCCGCCTGGGCCATAGCGGACCTGAGCAAGCCTGCGGCCGCCGGCGGCCTGCCTGCCCTCACATATGGGCCGCTGGCGCGACGCCAGATCGACGAGCTGAGACCCTCGACACCGAACGAACTGGTCGCACAGTTCACCGCGGCGTCCGCGCAGGCCGACCTCGCCATCGACGCGCTTCGACACGCCGGCCTGCGCCAGAGCGACATCGACGCGCTGGCCGACACGGCTCTCGCGCAGCTGTCCGGTCCCAACCCGGATCCAGCCGTCGTCGAACAGCAGCTGACCGATCTGATCGAAAGCAACGTCGGCCACGACGCGGCCGTCGCGTTGGCCGCGTCCTTCGACGAGCAGCACCCGACTGGCGGCAACGCGTTCGACCTGGGTGAGGTCAGCGATGGAGTCGCGACCGCTTCGGGCTACGCCTGCCTCATCACCTGAGCACGGCGATCCGTCGATAGCCTCGCCGCGGTGACCATCGACGCTGATCTCAAGGCCCTCGCCACCGACAAGAACTTCGCCGCGCTGACCACGCTCATGCCTGACGGCCAACCGCAGACCCAAGTCATGTGGGTGCACGCCGACGACGAGCATGTCCTGATCAACACCGAGGTCGGTCGACAGAAGTACCGCAACGTCCAGCGCGACCAGCGCGTGACCGTGACCGTGTTCAACAACGACAACCCCTACCAGTACGTCGAGGCTCGCGGGCGAGTCGTCGAGACGGTCGACGGTCCGCCGGCGCGAGCTGACATCGACGCTCTTTCGCAGAAGTACCTAGGTACGCCGTACGCCGGCAAAGTCGGTCCGGGCGGTCGCGTCATTCTTCGCATCGCGGTCGACAAGCTCCACAAGAACAACCTGTGATGCGCGACGGATGCGCCTAGTCCGACGAGGGCGGGGTGCCGCGGAGTGACCCGATACCGAGTGACCCACGATCGGTCGCGGCGTCCTCACCCGCAACCAGTGGGTTCGGCACGGCCGGTTCCACTCGAACCAACGAGTTCCGGTCGACGTGATGGAAGGGCTCGGCGGCTCCCGGGATCTCCATCACACCTTCCTCCTCATAGGACCACGCACCGTCACCCTCGATGGTGACGTGGATGCGATAGCTGAGCGTGCGAAACGCCCGATCGAGGAACGGATTCGACAGGATCCCGAACGTTTCGCTCCCCGCCTCGGCCCTCAGCTCGAACTCCGTCGCATCGGGCTCGACCGGGGCGCCGGCCAGGAGCACCTGGGCCCGCGGGATGGCGAGTGTGAGCATGACGATGTTCGCCGCCGGCTCCCACAACCAATAGCCGACTTGATCATGGAAGGTCTCGACCTCATCGGGCTTGACGACGTGCGTGTGGTACCGCAGGCCGTAGAAGAGCTGCGGCCCGTTCGTCTGTGGGTCGATCGGTTGCAGCTCGTACCGCTCGTGGAACACGTCGCGACCCGTGCCGTAGGACTCGGGATGCTCGTCCGATCCCTTCTCGCCTTCGAACACCCCGGCCATCGGCGCGAGCGGACCGAGGTTCGCCAGCGTGTCGGGGTCGGGGTCCGGCTCGGTGTAGATGTCGTCGCCGTAGACGTCAGTCATCGCCGGAGACTACAAGGCGAGGGCCGGCGCACTCCACAGGGAACGAGTCACGAAATCTGCGCGTCAGCGCGAGTTTCCGTGACTCGTGACGGCGAGCGTGACCTCGTGAAATAGTGGCGGCGGCGTCGCTGTTCCACCCGGGTATGCGCCCGACTCGGTCTGTGCCCCTGTCCATCCTCGATCTGGCGATCGTCGGCAAGGGTGAGATCGGAGCGCGATGGTCTCGATGCGACGGTCGCGTTGGCGCGGCGAGCCGAGGCCGCGGGCTACCAGCGGGTCTGGTACGCCGAGCACCACAACATGCGCGTCGATCGCGTCGTCGGCCACGAGCGTGTCTGATCGCGCACGTCGCCGCCCACACGACCACGATCCGGCTCGGCGTCCGGCGGCATCATGTTGCCGAACCACGCGCCGCTCATGATCGCCGAGCAGTTCGGCACGCTCGAGACGCTGCATCCCGGACGCATCGACCTCGGCCTCGGGCGGCGCCCGGGGAGCGACCAGAACACGATGCGGGCGTTGCGCCGCGACCCGACTGCGGCCGACACGCTTCCCGCAGGACGTGCTGGAGCTGCAGGGCTACCTCACCGGCCACAGCCGGATTCCCGGGGTGAAGGCGATCCCGGGCGCGGGCACCAACGTGCCGCTCTACATCCTCGGCTCGTCGCTGTTCGGCGCGCAGCTCGCCGCGGCGCTCGGCCTGCCGTACGGGTTCGCGTCGCACTTCGCGCCCGACGCGCTGCAGAGCGGCCGTGGCCATCTACCGGCGCGAGTTCCAGCCGTCCGAACAGCTCGATGCACCCCTACGTGATCGCGGGCGTCAACGTCGTCGCGGCCGACACCGACGCCGAGGCACAGGACCAGCTCCACGCCGTCCGTCGAGCCCGCGTGGCGCGGATCCTGCGGGGTGAGCGCAACCTCACCGACGACGAGGCCGACGCGCTGCTTGCGATCACCGCAGGGCCAACACGTCGAGCAGATGATGCGGTACTCCGCCGTCGGAACTCCGGATGTGGTGAAGGAGTACCTCGACGCGTTCGCCGAACACGCCGATGCCGACGAGCTGATCGTCGTGCACGCTTCGCCGTCCATCGAGGCGCGACTTCGCTCGGTCGATCTGTTGGCCGAGGTCAGTGGCCTCGGCGCGCTCGACCAGAGGGACGCGTCTGTCGCCGGACCGAGCTGACCGCCATGATCTGGGCATGGATGACGTAGCGGACTATCTCGCGATCACACGGCTCCAGGCCGCCTACGGCGATGCCGTCACCCGGCAAGCCTGGGACGAGCTCACGTCCATGTTCCTTCCCGACTGCCCGATCCGCCTGGATCTCCACACCGGCGAAGTGATCGAGAAGATCGGTCCCGCAGCCATCGGTGCGCTGATCGCGAGCAGCATCGAGCGGTTCGAGTTCTTTGCCTTCACGCTGCAGAACTCCGTGATCGATGTGGGCATCGACGGTGCCACCGCCAGCGGTCGGCTCTACATCCAAGAGCTACGGCAGGAACGCGCGACCCATCGATGGACCACCGCACTCGGGCTGTACCGCGACACCTACCGCAAGGGTGACGGACGCTGGCGGTTCGCGACCCGCGACTACACATCCCTCGCGCGAACGGCGGCCAACGACGGAACCATGGACGTGTTCCCGATCCCGGGCATGGTGCGCGGCAACGCGTAGCTCACGTCTCCTTGGGCGGCGTGATCGCGATGGTGCCGAGGGCCACCGCAACCGTTCGACCGTTGTTCGTGCACTCCACCTCGACCACGCCCGTGCGTTTCGACATCGAGCGCACTTCGCCCCTGGCTCGGAGCACGCCCTCTCGCGCAGGGGCCGTGTAGTTGACCTTGAACTCGAGCGTCGCCGGCCACGACCCCGGTGGCAACAGCGGCATGATGGTCGCACCCAACACATGGTCGATGAGCGACGCGACCACCGCGCCGTGCGCCACTCCGACCGGATTCAACAGGTCGGGACGCACCTCGAGCTCGCATGTCAACCAGCCCGGGCCCGACTCGGTGATCGCCAGGCCCAGAAACTCCGGAATGCCCGGCATGACTTCGCGCGACTCGGAAACCAGGTTCGCACCGAAGTCGGCGTCGTAGAGATCACCGAACCTGGCGATCAGCTCCTCCGCACTCGTCGCACCCATCGGCGCATCATGCCAGCAAGGCAGCGGTGGTCAATCGGCGGGCGGCCGCGGTTGCACCAACAGATCGATCCACATGCGGCCGAGCCACTCGGCGAAGCGCTTGTTGGACCAGCCCCGCTCGTTGACGAGGCGGTGCCACAGCATCCCGTCCGTCATCGACCAGATCACGTCGCGGCACTCAGCCTCGGTGACGGCGAGCTGTCCGGTCTTGGCCGCCTCGCTGGCCATGACGGTCATACCGGCCAGCCGCTGGCGACCCATCTCCTCGAGCATCGCGGCGGCGGCTGGGTCGGCTCCGGCCGCGGACTGCACCATCAGCTGGAACGGCGCGACGCGACGAGCCGTCCGCGTCGAGAAGTCGGCATGCAACTGGAGCCGTCGGGCCAGATCGGGCTCATTGCGAATCGCCATGACCTCCGGCCGCTCGTGAAACACGAGCACTCGATCATCACCGCCGATCGTGATGTCCCACGCTTTGTGCAGCACCGTGGCCTTGTTGCCGAACGCGCCGTAGATGGTCTCGACCGAGACGCCGGCTCGACGCGCGATGTCCGCGATGGTCGTCCGGCCGTAGCCCTGCTCGATGAAGAGGTCCCGCGCCGCCCGCACGACCGCGGACCGCGTCTCGTCGGCCTGGGCTCGCCGTCGGCTCGAGTCGTATGTCCGGCGCTTGACACGTTCCCCGGAATTCATTACACCTTCTCTGTATTGGTTCAAGCGCCACTGTAGCGATTAGGAGCCGTCATGACCGACATTGGTGATCCCGGACGGGACTGGAGCGCGGTGGCCGAGGCCTGGGACGGCCATGTGGACGACGTCGACGAGCATTCGATCGCGGCGACGACGGCCCTGCTCGATCGGGTGGCGCCCCGGCCGGGCGACGATGTGCTCGAACTGGCCGCGGGACCGGGGAGCCTGGGCCGCATGTGGTCGGAGCGCGTGGGACCCACCGGAACAGTTCTCTTGAGCGACGTCGCGCCGGGCATGGTCGAGGTCGCGGGTCACCGCAATGCACAGCTCGACAACGTGGATGTCGCGGTGGTCGATGCCTCGGCCATCGACCGACCCGACCAGTCCTTTGACGTCGTGGCCTGCCGCATGGGACTCATGTTCACACCCGAACCCGCAGTCGCCATGGGCGAGATCCACCGCGTGCTGCGCGGTGACGGGCGCGTCGGCGTGCTCACATGGGCCGGCATCGAACACAACCCGTGGATGACATGCGTCGGCATGGCCGCCATGATGAACGGGCTCGTGAGCGGCGGTCCGCCCACGGGGCCCGGCGGCATCTTCTCGCTGGGCGATCCGGCCGAGCTCGAGATGTTGGTGAAGGACGCAAGCTTCGTCGACGTGACCGTCGAGGAGATCGACATCATCTTTCACGCCGACAGTGTCGACGCGCACGTCGACCGCGTGAGCGCACTGGCGGGACCGCTGGCCGGGGTACTCGAGGCGGCGACACCCGATCAGCAAGCAGCCGTGCGGCGCAGCGCCGCTGAGTTGGCCGCGCCCTACATCACCGACACCGGCGTCAGCATCCCCGGCCGGGCCCTGCTGGTCGCCGGCCGCGCCTGACTATGGGAGGCCTCCGCTCAGCGTCGGGTGCACAGGAGGCAATCAGTGCAGCAGACGGATCTGGCCGGATTCCTCCCATGTCCCCGCGAGGGAGCGCTTGACCTCTACCAGCCGTTGAACGAGTCGTTGGTCGACCTCGTACCGATCCCGTCGGTAACTGTCGATGTGACCTGGCGTCCAAAGTTGAGCTCGGGCAGTCTCGAGAACGAAGTACGCCTCGCGTAGATCGTCCTCTGAGGGACTCGACGCGAGCCACGTCGCGTAGTCAGCGTCGGATGCATCGATGTGGAACCGCATCGCTTCCTCCTTCGGAAGGGGTTCGGAATTCAGGCACGAACACACATCATCGTCCAGATCGGCGCGAGAACCGACGCAATAGAGTGAATTCTTCGGTTCGCCGGTCGAGGCGTTTGCCGTCCCTTCACCCGACGGGCAACGCCAAAGCGCAATCAACCGTTGGTTTCGGACTCGGCCCGGGCCTGCTTGCGCTCGGCCAGGACCAACAGCGCCGGCACGGCCTCGACGGTGAGGTCGAGCGCCGCCGCGATGGCGTGATCGTCCTCGCCGGCCGCCTTCAGCCGCAACGCCTCGCGATAGACCGGCGAGATCGAGGCCTCCCCGTCGCGTGCCATCAGCGCATCCTGAGGTGGTCCCGCCGACCTGACACGCGTAGCCGGGTACGCGTGTCGTCGCGCCCTGGCATTCGGGCGGCGACCTCCCGGTGCGCCGCTCAGTACGCTGCGCGGCATGAGTGCTGCCCTCGGTGCGACGGGCCCCGTGGCGTCCCCTTGGCCCGTGGTCGGCCGCGACGACGAGGTGGACCTGCTCGTCGAGTCCGTCGGGGGTGCATCCGGCGGCACGGTGGTGGTCCGAGGCGCAGCAGGTGTGGGCAAGACCCGTCTGCTGCGGACGACCGTTTCCTCGCTCGAGCACCAAGGCCGCACCGCACGCTGGGTGGTGGGAGTGCCGTCGTCCTCGATGCCTTTCGGCGCCCTGGCCCAATATCTACCCGCGGACGTGATCGAATCCGAGACCCCGACCCTGGTGAATCACGCGGTCCGCACGCTGAGCGCACCACCCTCGTTCGGCCGTCCGCTCGTCATCGTGGACGACGCGCATCTCCTCGACCAGTCCTCCGCCTTGGCCATCAGCCAACTGCTGCGGTCCGCGGAGGTCGACGTCATCTGCTCGTGGCGATCCGGTGAAGCCACCCCGAGCCTCGAGTGGGTCGTCCACGACGAGCACTCGGTGGTCGTGGAGCTGCAGCCCCTGAGCCTCGACGACGTGTCCCGACTCCTCGACGAGGTCCTCGGCCCCCCGGTCTCCCCGGCGGCGAAAGATGCTCTCTACGAGCGCAGCCGGGGCAGCAGCTTGTTCCTTCGAGAGCTCATCGAGGATGCGCGCTCCACCGGGGCCCTCACCATGGGGGACGACGGTTGGGCACTCGGCTCGACGTGGCAACCGGGCGCACGCGTGATGGACCTCGTAGCAACACGGATCGGCCGACGGACCGAGACAGAGCAGGTTGTACTCGAGGCGCTCGCGCTCGCCGAGCCCGTCGCTCTCGATCTGCTGGTTTCGATCTCGCATGCCGATGCCTTGGTCAGCCTCGAGCGCGCGCAGGTGATCGAGGTACGCGCCGACGCGCTCCGAGCCGACGTTCGTTTCGCGCACCCGCTCTACGGCGAATCGATGCGCTCGCGACTCGGCCTCGCCGCCGCTCGCCAGCGAACGCGGGCGCTGGCCGACGCGCTCGCAGCCACGGGTATGCGTCGACGGGGGGACCTCCTCACGCTCGCGCGATGGCGGCTCGAGGGCGGCGGCGAGCTCGAAGCAGACCAATGGGCCACCGCGGCGCGCCAGGCCATCGCCCTCAACGCTCCGGAGGCCGAGGCGATCACGCGCCGAGCCGTCGAAGCGGGCGCCGGCACGGTCGCTTGGGCCGCGCTCGGTCATCTCCGAGCCGACGCGCGGGACCTACCCGGTGCCATGGAAGCGTTCGACCACGCCGCCGCCGCGGCCACTGACGACAACGAGCGAGTGCTCGTGGCTGTCGGCCATGCCCGAGCGCTGTCGTGGGTGGCCGACCAAGCCGACGACGCGATTGCCGTTCTCGACGAAGTGAGTGAACGAGTCGGCCCGGGTGACGCCCGCCTGCCGCTTGCGATCCATCGGATCGCCGTACTGGTGAACGCGGGCCGGCTCACCGAAGGACTCACCGAGATCGAGACGATCCTCGCCCTGGACCTCCCACCCGAGCCCCGCATCGAGACACTGAACCTACGTGCCGTCGCGCTCGCGTTCGCCGGCCGCACCGACGAAGCGCGAGAAGCGGCAGACCAACTGCTCGCCGAGACGTTCGCCATCAGCGACTCGCACCCGCACCTGTTGCATCTCCTGCCCTCGGCCGCCAGCCCGTCCCTTGTCGTCCGGCTGGTGGCTGGCGAGCTCGACGCCACCGCCGCCCTCCTCGAACGTTTTCGGCCGGTCGCTCGCGGGGCCGAGGGCACCGGCTACCTCGCCGCCCTCGAGGGGCGCTTGGCCCTCATGCAAGGTCGACCACAGACGGCGCTCGACCTTCTGCGCGATGCGCAGCGAAGCCTGGCGCTCACCATGACGCGCGCTCGATCCATCTGGGCGGAATCGTTGGCGGACGAAGCCGCGGCACACCTCGGTCTTCCGCCGGAGCCCGCCATCGAGCCGGAGCTCGATCCTGGCGGTGACCTCGCCCATCGTTTCCTCGTCATCGACGCCATGCGCGCGCGAGCCTCGGCCGAGGCTCAGCGCGGCCACCTGCCCAACGCGCGCCGCCTGCTCGCGAACAGCATTCAGGTCTCGAAAGAGGGCGGCATGCTCGCCGGCGAGATCTGGGCCGCGTACGAGGGATTCCGCCTCGGTGGTGAAGGATTCGCCGAGACGCTCGTGTCGCTCGCCGGTCGCATGCAGGGTCCCGTCGGCGAGCTGTTCCCCCGCCACGCCGCGGCGCGCCTGGCGGATGTGCCCGCCGAGCTCGAGGCCACCGCGCTCGCCCTCAGCGAGACGGGCTTCAACCTTTGGGCGTCGGGCTGCGCGGCCGAAGCGAGCCGGTCCTACCGGCGACATGGGATCTCGGGTGGCGCGACACGGTGCGCGGCGCTGGCCCAGCGCCTCCTCGAGCGCTGCGAAGGCGCCGGCCGCGCCGAGCTCGCGGACCTCAGCGAGCTGGCGGACCTGACCCCCCGCGAGCGCGACGTGACCCTTCTGGCCGCGAAGGGCCTCACCAATCGCGAGATCGCCGACACGACCTGCACGAGCTTGCGAACGGTCGAGGGCCACTTGCTCCGGGCCTACAAGAAGCTCGGCGTCACGAGCCGCGCCGAGCTGATGTCGCACTTCGGGGACACCTGAAGCGGGTCTGTTCGGAGCGGTCCGCCAACCGACGCCTCCTCTAACGGGAGCGACATTCTCGTTCGTGCCCCCGAGATCGCGTAGCGAACTACGCGTGCCCGATCAATCAGGGTTTCTTAGTGTCCGACTCAACCGATGCGTTCCCCTGTCGGGATCAGCGGTGGCGGGAATCGGCGGGGCGGCGCCGGAACGCACAGGCGCAGGGCCGGGGAGGCCGTGGGTGGACAGCTCCTCGCCCTGCGCCGCTGCGCGTCGGCCGGCGCGACAGTGCCCCAGGTCCGAGATGCTGTCGTCGCGGTCCGGTTAGCCTGCCCCGATGTCCGAGCACGTCGATGCCTCCATCCGCCCGCAGGATGACCTCTTCGGGCACGTGAACGGCCGCTGGCTCGAGACGGCGGAGATCCCCGCAGACCTTTCGACCACCGGTGGCTTCGTGGACCTCATGCTGGAGTCCGAGGCCGACGTCGGTGACATCCTCCGCGACGCGAGCGAAGCCGCCGCCGACGGCGCGGCACCTCTGGGGAGCGACCGCCAGAAGATCGGTGATCTGTTCGCGAGCTTCATGGACGAGGACCGGATCGAGGCGCTGGGCGCCGGGCCGATCGCCGACGACCTCGAGACGATCGCGGATCTCGGCGACGTGAGCGCCTTGGTCGCCTTGCTCGGGCGCTTCCAACGCGAGGGATTGGGCGGTGCGATCGGCAGTTACGTGAACACCGACGATCGGCAGTCGGACCGCTACATCGTGAACATCGTCCAAGGCGGGATCGGCTTGCCCGATGAGGCGTACTACCGCGAAGACATGTTCGCCGAGCATCGGGCGAAGTACGTCGAGCATGTCGCGGCCATGCTGCGACTCCTGGGCTGGACCGAAGCGGATGCGACGGCCGGCGCCGACCGGGTCATGGCGCTCGAGACCCGCCTGGCCGGCGGGCACTGGGACCGCGTCCGGTGCCGTGACGTCATCGAGACCTACAACCTCACCACTCTCGACGAACTGCGCCAGGCCGCACCCGACATACGACTGGTCGCGGTGGATCGACTCGCTCGGCGGGACCGATGCTGCCTTCGCGGAGGTGCTGGTGCGCCAGCCCAGCTTCCTTCCCGCGCTGTCCGAAGCGCTCACCGAGGTGCCCCTCGACGATTGGAAGGTGTGGCTGACGTTCCATTTCACGAGCGAGGCCGCGCCCTTTCTGAGCAAGTCCTTCGTCGAAGAGAACTTCGACTTCTACGCACGCACACTCTCGGGCACCGAGGAGATGCGCGATCGCTGGAAGCGGGGCGCCGATCTCTGTGGCTCGGCGGTCGGTGAGGCGGTCGGGGCCGAGTACGTAGCTCGTGTCTTCCCGCCCGAGGCCAAGGCGCAGATGGACGACTTGGTGGACAACCTGGTCGAGGCCTACCGCATCAGCATCGGTCGACTCGAGTGGATGAGCGAGGAGACACGGGAACGGGCGCTCGAGAAGCTGGGCCAGTTCCGACGCAAGATCGGCTACCCGGATGCGTGGCGCGACTACAGCACGTTGGACATCGTGCGAGACGACCTACTCGGCAACGTGCGCCGAGCCTCGGCCTTCGAGACCGACCGACAGCTACACAAGATCGGCGCGCCCGTCGATCGAGGCGAATGGTTCATGACGCCGCAGACCGTCAACGCCTATTACAACCCGGGCGTCAACGAGATCTGCTTTCCCGCGGCGATCCTTCGCCCACCGTTCTTCGATGCCGGTGCCGATCCCGCCCTGAACTACGGCGGCATCGGTGCGGTCATCGGCCACGAGATCGGCCACGGCTTCGATGACCAAGGCTCGCAATACGACGGCGAGGGCAACTTGGCGAACTGGTGGACCGACGACGACCGGGCTCGCTTCACCGAGCTCGCCGACAAGCTCATCGCCCAGTACGACGGCTTCGAACCCCGCACCCTTCCCGGCCACCACGTGAACGGCGCGCTGACCGTCGGCGAGAACATCGGCGATCTCGGAGGCCTCACCATCGCGTTGTTGGCCTATGAGCTCAGCCTTCGCGGTGGCGACGCTCCGGTGATCGACGGGCTCACGGGACGCGAACGCGTGCTGCGGAACTGGGCGTTGATCTGGCGGATAAAGACCCGGCCCGAGCTCGCGCTTCAACTGCTCTCGGTCGACCCCCACTCGCCGGCAGAGTTCCGCGCCAACATCGTCCGGAACCTCGACGAGTTCCACGACACGTTCGCCACTTCACCGAGCGACGATCTCTGGCTCGAGCCCGAGGACCGCGTGCGCATCTGGTGACGACCGCGAGCCACTCGCGGTCGACGACAACGTCATCTCCGGGGAAAGCGCTGAGATGAACCCGGCTACGGCGCGACCACCCAGGCGGTGACCATGCCCTGCAGACCCTTGTCGCCCTCGGAGTGCGTGAGGATGTGGCAGTGGAAAGCCCAGATGCCGGGCCCGAGCACCGTGGTTCGGTCCGTCGCATCCACGCTCACGTCCTCCGGTCGCGACTGCACCAGGACGCTGTAACGCTCGCCCGGCGCCACGTTTATGGTGTCGGCGAAGTACGGCTGCTCGAGTGGGAACCCGTCCTTCGCCACGACCAGCTGCGGAAGGTGGTGCAGGTGCATGGGATGCGCCTGCAAGCCCTCGTTGTAATAGTGCACCAGCGTCCACTGGCCGACCTTCGTCACGACGGGATCGGTCGCGGGGAAGGCCTTGCCGTTGAGCGACAGTCCGATCGTGCCGGCGTCGTTGAGCACCATCGGTACTTCTTGGGCCACCTGCAGGTTCGACGGCACCGTGACACCGTCGATCGTCTTGCCGCGAGGCAGATCGATATCGCCCACCTGGAACACGCCGAACATCCCGTTGACCACGGCCACCTGTCCGTGATTGTGCGGGTGATACATCCCGAGCTCCGCGTGAGCCGGCGCATAGAACTCGTAGGTGTACGTCTCGCCCGGCATGACCATGGGCTGCGTGATCGGCGCGACGCCGTCTTGCGAGAACGGCGTGGAGATGCCGTGGAAGTGGATGTCCGTGCCCGCGGGAAGTTGGTTGGTGAGCACGATTCGCACGTGATCATTCGGCTCAACGCGGATCCATGGCGACGGCACCTGGCCGTTGTAGGCCCACGCCTTGACCGTTTTCCCCGGTTCGACCTCCCAGTCGATGATCGAAGCGGTGAGGTCGAACTCCTTGGTGCCGTCCGCGAGCACCGTCGGTTGAAGCTTCTGGTTGCCTCGACCGGCAGTCGCGACACCGCTGGGGTTGCCGGCCGCGATCGACGCGACCACTGCGTTCACGTAGGCGTTGGCTCCGTCGGTCATCGCCGCGTCCATGGCGGCCCAATCGGTGTCGGAGCCGTGGGCGCTGTGATCTTCTGCGGCGCTGGCAGAACTCGTCGCCCCGGCATCGGCCGAGATCGTCAAGGTGCCCTTCATTCCACTGTCCGCGTGGCCCGGGATCGTGCAGCTGAAGGTGTACTCGCCCGCGGAAAGCGACGACAGGCTCAGCGTCCGGCTCTGCCCTGGGTCGATGTCAGCGGTGTTCGGACCGCCTTCGATCGTCAGATTGTGGGCGGTGGTGCCGGCGTTGGTGACCTGGATCGATCCACCAACCGGCGCGGTCAGGGCAGCGGGAGTGAACTTGAACTCACTCATCGACAGGGTCACTGGCGCAGCCGTGGTCGTCGTGGACGTCGCGCTGCTGCCGTTGTTGACCACGATGACGGCGATGACGGCGACCAACATCGCCAATATGGACGTCGACGTCGCGAAGAAGCTGAACATCGAGCGGTCTTGATTGGGGGGCATTCGGGTTCCAGGTCCTCTCGGAGGGTCACACAACGACGACGTGGGTGGTCTGGCGAGTCGCTACTCGTCGGCATGCACCTGCACGTCGACGTGGCCCGTGGTGCGACCGTTCGCGCGCACGGCATCGAGCACCCGGACCGCCAGTGCCTGTTCGAGGCGACGTTCGACCCCGTTCGGCACCTCCACATGCACCACCAGGGAGTTGCCGTGACGCACGACCGCAGTCGAGACGGCATCGGCCGGGATACCCGCGGCATCGAGGGCCGGACGGATGCGCTCGTTGATCGAGTGGCGCAGCGGATCCTTCGCCCGATCCGCGGCTATGGCGCACCCCGTGACGATGCTCTCGCCGTAGCCGACCACGTGCGAGATCCACGGTGCAAGCGGATCGATCTCATTCGATCCCTGCTCGACGATGGGCACGTCGTGACGAATGGCGCATCTCGCGCCATCCAAGAGCGTGGTGACATCGGGACCGGCACCGCGCCGAATCAACGAGCGCGACATCGATCGGTCCGTCCAACGGGCATCGTCGGTCACCGGTGATGCCCTTGCAGGCAAAGCCCTCGTCGCCGACCTCATGGCAGCGATGCACGCGATGACCCGCTTCTTCGAGCACGATCCGCTCGGCCTCGCCCGCTCCTGAGCGGCTCTCCAACAGCAGCACGTCGAGTTCAGTGTTCACCCTGCGAGCATGCGGCCGACGCCGTCGACCGGGGCAGAGTCAGACGGACGAGGGCGTCGGGACCAAAGTCCCAATGAGTCAGAGCCGCTCTGGTACTGGTCAGCCCGCGCCGCGGTCGCGCCGCTCCGCCAGCCGGGCCGCATATACGGCTGCCTCGGTGCGCCGGCTCATACCCAGCTTCGTCAGCAGGTTCGACACGTAGTTCTTGATGGTCTTCTCGGCGAGGAACATGCGTTCACCGATCTGGCGGTTCGTCAGCCCTTCCGCGATCAGATCGAGCAACTTGCGCTCCTGCGGTGTCAGATTCGCCAGCTCGTCGGGCTCGCGTGCCGCGACGCACCCGGTCGAGCACCCGAGCGGTGACCGCCGGATCCAGGAGCGACTCACCCCGCCCCACTCGGCGAATGGCGTCGATCAGATCCGTACCCCGTACCTGCTTCAACACGTAGCCCGATGCGCCAGCCATGATCGCGGCATAGACCGCTTCGTCGTCGGCAAACGAAGTGAGCATCAGACACGAGATCTCGGGATGCCGGGAACGGACCTCGCGGCACACCTCCACCCCGTCGCCATCGGGCAGCCGGACGTCGAGCACCGCCACATCAGGGCTCGTGGCCGGGATCCGTCCGTAGGCTTCCTCGGCCGTACCGGCCTCGCCCACGACCGTCAGGTCCTCCTCGGCCTCCAGCATCTCGCGCAGGCCGCGTCGCACCACCTCGTGGTCGTCGAGCAGGAAGACCCGGATCTCGGTCATCCCGGCATTCTCTCAGTTGCGACCGGCGAGCGCGCTGTTGATCCGCGGCCTAGCGTCCCGGCATGGCCGAGGTGGCTGGACCGCGAAGTCTGCGTCAGCTTCTCGATGCCGTACTGACAGTCGGCTCCGATCTCGATCTTCCCTCCATGCTGCTGCGGATCGTCGAGGCCGCGGTCGAGCTCGTCGACGCGCGCTATGGGGCGCTCGGCGTGCTCGACGAGACGCGGAGTCGGCTGGCCCAGTTCATCACCGTCGGTATCGACGAGGCTGGCCGCCAAGCAATCGGTGACCTACCCGAGGGCCACGGAATCCTCGGCCTGTTGATCGTCGATGCCAAAGCCCCTCCGGCTCCCTGATCTACACGAGCATCCCGACAGCTACGGCTTTCCACCGAACCACCCACCGATGCGTTCGTTCCTGGGCGTGCCGATCCGCGTGCGTGACGAGGTGTTCGGAAACCTCTATCTCACGGACAAGACCACCGCTGACGCCTTCACCGACGTCGACGAGGAACTCGTGGTCGGGCTGGCGGCCGCCGCGGGCGTGGCGATCGAGAACACTCGGCTGCACACGAAACTGTATGAGGTCGGGGTGCTCGCGGACCGCGAGCGGATCGCGCTCGACCTCCATGACACCGTGATCCAGCATCTCTTCGCGACGGGCCTGTCGTTGCAGGCGACATTGAAGCTGCTGCACACCGATCCCGATGCGGCCGCCGCACGCATCGAGGCCGCCGTCGACGGCCTCGATGAAACGGTGAAGCAGATTCGCACCGCGATCTTCGATCTCGATACCGCGCGACCCGGCGGGTTCGGCCTCCGCGACGAATTGCTGGCGATCGCCCGAGAGGCGACCCCGACGTTGGGGTTCCAGCCGCACGTATTACTCGACGGTCCGATCGAACACGGGGTTCCGGAGGCGATCCGCCCACACCTCCTCGCCGTTCTGCGCGAGAGCTTGGCCAACGTCGCTCGGCACGCCAACGCATCTCACGTCGACGTGCGCATCGTCGTGTCGGATGACGAGCTCTTCGTAGGTGTCGTCGACGACGGAGTCGGCCCGCCCGAACACGCCACCGACGGGCACGGACTGCCGAACATGGCCCGCCGAGCCGAACAGCTCGGCGGTACGTTCGATCTGGAGCCCGGCACCCCTCGGGGCACATCGCTCACGTGGCGCGTGCCACGGCGCTGAACCTCGGTCAAAAGGCGGCGATCGGACGTCCACCTGCCATGACGCGGCGCCCGGAAACGATCTCGGTCGAGATGCTGACGACCCGCGCGTGATCGCTCGGCGCCCACCGAGGAATGTGCGAGACGTCGAGCGCCTCGAGCTCGAACGCATTGGTCACCTCTCGGGCCAAGCCCCTCACCAACACGCTCCACCCCGTATGCATCATCGGATCCATCTCATCCACCTCGAATGCCACGACGGCGTTCTCCGTCGCGGCGTCGAGCTTGGTGCCGATCCCTGTGCGAAAGACAACCGATTCGCCGACCAATCGGAAGTTCACGGGCAACACCATCGGCAACGCCCCGGAGGTACACCCGACTCGTCCCACCGAGCACGTCGCCAGCAGTACGAGGCACAAGTCACGGTCGAGGATCTCCAAACCGTTGCGATCTACCTCCACCCGACCAGCGTGCGGGCTGGGCCGACCACGACCTAGAGGCGAAGGTCCATACCTCTTCAATCTGC
This sequence comes from uncultured Iamiaceae bacterium, assembly GCA_963778895.1. Taxonomy (GTDB): domain Bacteria; phylum Actinomycetota; class Acidimicrobiia; order Acidimicrobiales; family Acidimicrobilacustridaceae; genus CAVZVZ01. The sequence goes on along the minus strand of CAVZVZ010000005.1, from coordinate 1,878,984 downwards.
CCGGCCCACCTGGCCCGTGCATGATGTCCGCATGAGCGTCACGATTCAGACCGCACAGCTGACGAAGCGGTATGGACACACCACCGCCCTCGACTCCCTCGACCTCGAGATCCAAGCCGGCGAGGTGTTCGGCTACCTCGGACCGAACGGCGCGGGTAAGTCCACCACCATCGCCCTGCTGCTCGGCCTGATCCGGCCGAGCGCCGGGAGCGCTCGCATCTTCGGCCTGGACGCGTGGCGCGACGCACCGACGATCCATCGGCGAGTGGGCTACGTCCCCAGTGAGGCGAATCTGTGGCCGTCGCTCACCGGAGCCGAGGTACTCCTTTTCCTCGGTCGCGTTCACGGTGGCATCGACGAGGCCTACCGAGACGCTCTCGTCCGGAGGTTCGAGCTCGATCCCGACAAGAAGATCCGCGCGTACAGCCACGGCAACCGGCAGAAGGTGCCGTTGATCGCCGCTTTCGCCGCACGGCCTGACGTCCTGATCCTCGACGAGCCCACTACCGGCCTCGATCCCCTGATGGAGCAAGTCTTCCGTGCTTGTGTGCGGGAAGCCCATGACCGCGGGCAGACCGTCCTGCTGTCGTCGCACATCTTGAGCGAGGTCGAGGCCGTGTGCGATCGAGTGGCGATGCTGCGGACCGGCCGGATCATCGAAAGCGGGCACCTCGACGTGCTGCGCGGCTTGGCGTCGTTGCGCGTTCGGGCCGAGCTCGACTCGCCCGTCCCGGATCTGGCGGCACTCGAGGGCGTGAGCGGCGTCGTCGTCGACGGCACGACGGTCGAGTGCAACGTGTCGGGACCGATGCAGCCGCTGCTCCGAGTGCTCACCGAGGCGGGCGTCAAGCACATGACGACGCGTGAGCCGTCGTTGGAAGAGCTGTTCGTAGCGCACTATGGCGACGCGCCCGTAGCCGCAGCCGTGGGCTGATGCTCGGCGTCATCGGTCGACGGGCATTCCGTCAGATCTGGCTCGGCGCCGCGGTGTGCGCGGTCGTGTTCGGGGCGACCGTTGCGGCGTCGGCGCTGTCGTACGTATCGACCTTTCCCACTCAGGCGGCGCGCGATCAAATCGCTCTCACCACCGGCTCCGACACCGGGCTCGCCATCCTGCTCGGGCCGATCTCGTCCATCAACACCGTCGGTGGGTACACGGTCTACAAGTGCTTCGTATTCCTCTCGACGATCGGCGCGGTGTGGGCGATCTTCGCCGCGACTCGAGTGCTCCGTGGTGAGGAGGACGCCGGCCGGTGGCAACTCATGCTCGCGGGCTCCACCCGACCGGCGCGCGCCACAGCCGCGACCATGGCGGGCTTGCTCGGCGCGGTGGGCGTCATCTTCTTCGGCACGACAGCACTGACGCTGCTCGCCGGTCTGAACCACGACGTCGCCTTCGGCGCGGCCGAGACGGTGCTGTACGGGCTGAGCGTCACGGTCCCCATCGCCGTGTTCGCGGCCGTCGGCGCGTTGACATCGCAGCTCGGTCGCACCCGACGACTGGCCAACTCGTTGGCCGCCGGCATCTTCGCGCTCGACCTTCGTCGTACGAATGATCGCGGACTCGGGCGCCGGCACGAGATGGATGTTGTGGCTGAGTCCCTTCGGCTGGGCCGAGCTGATGCAACCCTTCACGCGAAACGATGCGTGGCCATTGGTGCCGGCCGTCGCCACCGTGGCCGTCCTCGGCACCGGGGCGATGGCGCTGGCCGCCCGGCGCGACAGCGGCGACGGCGTGCTCGCGTCGAACGATGTATCGACGGTACGGCCGAGGGGTTTGCAGTCCGTCCTCGGCCTGACGACTCGACTCGAGCTCCCGGTCCTGGCGGCCTGGTGCATCGGTGCGGCGGCGTGGGCCTTCGTGCTCGGCATCATCGCCAAGGTCACCACGGCCTCGCTGCCGGCGTCGATGAGCGACGCGCTCGACAAGTTCGGCGTCCTGGGATCGTTCACGAACCAGTACTTCGGCGTCGCCTTCCTGCTCGTCGCCATGGTCGTGGCCCTCCTGCCGGCCAGCCAGATCGGGGCCGCGAACGACGAGGAGACCTCCGGTCGTCTGATGCACGTGCTGGCCGGGCCGAGCCGACGGACGAGTTGGTTCGTCGGTCGACTCGTGCTCGGTGGCCTCGCCATCGTGGTCGCCGGTCTCGTGTCGGGTCTGGCCGCGTGGGCGGGTGCGAGAAGCCAGGGGGTCGACATCGGCTTCGGCTCGATGGTCGGCGCCGGGCTCAACGTCGTACCGACCGCACTGGTTGCACTCGGCATCGGGGCGTTGTTGCTCTCGGTTGCACCCCGGATCGCGGCAGCCGCGGTCTACGTCGTCATCATCTGGTCGCTCATCATCGACCTGTTGGGCTCGATGGTGTCGAGCGCGGCGTGGATGGAGCGCTTGTCGCTCTTCCACTCCATGGCGCTCGCGCCGGCGCAACCGATCGACTGGACCACCATCACCGTCACCCTCGCCGTGGGGCTCGCACTGTGCATCGTCGCGACGCTGCGCTTCGACCGTCGCGACATCGCGTCCTAGTAGCAGTCGTTCTCCGCGACGCGGCCGGTATCGTCTCGGGATCCAGGAGGTCGTTTTGCACCCGAGAGAGTTGGCGCTCCCCGCGCGACACGTCTCCTGCCGCTTGGAATTCGTTCTCGAAGAGCCCGCTGTGCTCGCGCTGCAGATCGCGGCAGCGGCCGGTGCCGATGATCTCGCCGGTGAGCACTTGGATGTGACGGTGAACGGCTCAGCCCCACTGCCGGTGGACGAGTTCACGACGACGCGGGGTGGGCGAGTGCACGTCGTGCGGGCTCCCGCGGGCCACCTCGAGATCGGCTACCTGGCCACGATCGTCAACGCCACGGCACTGCAGCTCGCTCCGTTGACGCACTCGACCGCGGCGCCGGTCTATGACGACGAGACGGTCTCCGCCCTGCGCCAGAGTCGGTACTGCCCGTCCGACGCCCTGGCCGGCTTCGCCGCGTTCGAGTTCGCGAACGTCCCACATGGACCTGACCTCGGCCGGGCCGTGGCTTCCTGGGTGTTCGAGCGCCTGGCTTACGAGGCTGGTGCGAGCGGCCCGCTCGACACAGCGGTCGACACGCTGGTGGCCAACGCCGGGGTGTGCCGCGACTTCGCCCACGTCACCATCGCGCTCTGCCGAGCCCTTGGTGTCCCGGCCCGCCTGGTGGCGGTCTACGCGCCCGGTCTGTCACCGATGGACTTCCACGCGGTGGTCGAGATCAGAGTGGGCGAGACGTGGGAGGTTCTCGATCCGACCCGGCTCGCGCCCCGATCATCGTTGGTTCGCATCGCGTCCGGGCGCGACGCCGCCGATACCGCGTTCGCGACGACGTTGGAGGGCGAGGCCGAGCTCGTTGCGAGCGAAGTGAGTGCCGTTGTCGACGGTGATCTGCCCGAGGACGATCACGAGGCGCGAATCGCTCTGCGCTGATGCTTCATCGTCATCGCCCGCTTGGTGGAATTGCTTGCAGGTACCGTTGAACCGATGGATGACATGGCCGGCTCTGAACCCAGCCGAGCCTCACTGATCGCTTCAACGCTCTCGATACACCCCGCGTGTTGACGATTCTCGGTGTCGTCGTTGGCATGCTTGCCGTCGCGTCCGTGCTCATCACCTTCGGCAACGGAAGCCCGACGCCTTCGGGTGCCTGGTACAACAAGCCGATCGACTTGATCAACTGCCAGGAACTGCGCACCTACGACGCCGCGAGCATCAAGCCGAACCTCCAACGGGATTCCAGCTTCGAGGACTCGGCCAAAGCGAGCAGAGAACTTGCTCGTCTCAAAGAGCGTGCGGACACCATCGGCGGATGCTCGGGTTCAGAGAACTGGTGACAACGTCAGCGAGTCAGACGGTCGTCGGTGTTCCGGCGCGCATCCCCTCGGCGTCGACCAGGTCTGTCTCCGCATCCGACGGCGGGACCGGCACCGGCCGATAGCGCTCGTCGTACTCGGGCTCGGGCAGGTTCGTCTCGCCCTCGATATTGATCCGGGGCAGGATCCGGTCGAGCCAACCCGGCAGCCACCAGTTGCGGTCGCCCAGGAGCTCCATGGTGGCAGGCACGAGGATCATGCGGACAACGGTCGCGTCGATGAAGACCGCGAACGCCATACCGAAGCCGAACATCTTGATGAGCGGGTTGTCGCCGAGCATGAACGCGGCGAACACGGAGATCATGATCAACGCCGCCGACGTGATGACCCGTGCGGTGGCGGAGATCCCGTCGACCACGCTCTGCTGGGTGTCGCCGGACTTGAGCCACTCCTCGCGGATACGAGACAGGATGAAAACCTCGTAGTCCATCGACAGGCCGAAGAGAATGGCGAACATCATCATGGGGAGGAAGCTGATGATCGGCAGCGACTCTTCGACGCCGAACAACGAGCCGAACCATCCCCATTGGAAGATGGCCACGACAGCTCCATAGGCGGCGCCGATCGCCAGGACGTTCATGATGGCGGCCTTCAGCGCGATGAGCACCGACCGGAACACAGTCATGAGCAACAGGAAGCTGAGCCCGATGACTGCGGCCATGAACCACGGCAATCGGTGCGCGATCTTGTCGGACAGGTCGATGAACGCGGCCGTCGATCCGGTGACGATACGCATGACCGCCGTCTTGCGCGACAACGGGCGCGATCACATCGTTGCGGAGCCGGTGAACGGTTTCCGCGGTCGCCGCGTCCTGCGGTTTGCTCCCGGTGAAGACCGTGAGGATCGCCGTGTCGCCCGCCGGGTTGGTCACCGGCGCGGAGACACGTACGACATTGGGGTCCGTTTGCACCGCGGTTCGAAGATCGTCCGGCAACGACGGATCGGCGCCCGTCAGATCGATGGCCAGCGTGAGCGGACCGTTGAAGCCAGGACCGAAACCTTCGGTCAGCAAGTCATAGGCTCGACGTTGAGTCGAGCTCGTCGGTTCGGTCCCGGCGTCGGTCGAGCCGAGACGGAGGCTGAGGATCGGCGCAGCCAGGGTGAGCAGAAGCAACGACGCGAGCGTGGCCCACACCCATGGCCGCCGCGCGACGAGCTTGGCCCACCGCGCGCCGAACGTGTCGTGGCCCGCAGCCTCGACCCTGGGCTTCAGACCCGGCACCGACAACGAGTCGATCTTGCGACCGACGATGCCGAGCAGCGCCGGCAGGAGGATCACGGCGACGAGCACCATGACGGCGACCATGATCGCTGACGCGATCCCCATCGACGGTCACCATCGGGATGCCGGCGATCTGCAGACCCAGGATCGCGATGACCACCGTGACGCCGGCGAAGACCACCGCGGCACCGGAGGTCGCGTTGGCCCGCGCCGCCGCCTCGGGAACGGTCATGCCCTCGTGGAGGAACTGACGATGGCGGGTGACGACGAACAGCGCGTAGTCGATGCCGACGCCGAGTCCGATCATCGTCGCGATGATCGGGCCCGACGAGTTGAGGTCGAGCGTCGCGGTCAACAGGGTGATGAGCGACAGGCCGATGCCGAGCCCGAAGATCGCGGTTAGCAGCGGAAGACCCATCGCGATCACCGAGCCGAACGCGATCAACAGCACAACGACGGCCACGGCCAGACCGATCAACTCCGAGCTCGGGGGCTTTCCCCGCGAATTGGACGCGACGACATCGCCGCCGTACTCGACCTGCACCCCGGCCGCGACGGCATGGTCGCCGGCCGCTTCGAGCGCGGTGACGGCTTCGGGTCCGGTGTCCTGGGAGGGCACGTCGAAACGCACCTGGGCGTAGGCGATCGTGCCGTCGTCGGACACCAAACCCGCGCCGTCAGGGCCGAGAGGACTCACGACCGCGACCACATGGTCGATGTCGCCCATCGCCGTGATCGCCTCGTTGATCCCAGTCGCCGCCGGCTCATCGCGAACCGTGCCTTGGGTCGTGTGGAACACGACCCGCGCCGTCGACCCCGATTGGGCCGGGAACCGCTCGTCGAGAAGGTCGAAAGCCCTCTGCGACTCGGTGCCCGGGATCTTGAACGTGTCGGCCGGCTCGCCGCCCCAGACCTTGCCGGCCGTGGAGATGGCGATCATCGCCAACACCCAGACCGCGAGCATCCGCCACTTGTGCACCGCGGAATAGCGGCCGATTCGATACAGCAATCCGGACATGGGTTCCTCTGACTTCGACTTCTGGGGGGATGGTGGGGGGAGGGATGGAGCTCAGCCGGCGCCGAACGCCGAACTGAGGAGATCGAAAGCGGTGCCCGCCATCTGCGGTAGGTCACCCGTACCGTCGGTCGCCAGCCACAGTTCGATCGCGGCGTCGAGCGCGGCGACCGCTCCACCGGCAATCAGACGTGGGCGGAGGTCCGACCTGCGGTTCACGTCGAGGCGGCGCTCGACGAAGTCGACGACCACCTCGACCCACGCGGCCTGGATCACCTCACGGGAGTAGGCCGCGACCGATGGCGACGTCTTGGCCCACTGATTTCGCAACAGATGGCGCTCACGATCGGCCTCGAAGTCGTCGGCCAACGACAAGACGCCTTCTTTCAACGACCGCGACAGCGCCTCGTTGCGCGGGCGACCCTCCAGCACGACGGCGATCCGGCCGAGGCGGTCCTCCCACGGTCCGAACAGGACCGCCTCTTTGGAGGGGAAGTACCGGAAGAACGTGCGCTGCGAGACGTCGACCGTCTCCGTGATGGCCTCGACCGTGGTGCCCTCGAAGCCGTGGAGCGCGAAGAGCTGCCACGCCGCATCCTCCAGCGCTTGTCGGGTCTGGGCCTTCTTGCGCTCACGTCGGCCGACGGCCGGCTCGGTCACCACCATGACCTGCGAGGATACGGATCATTCTGTCAGTTCAGCAACCTGGCACAACTGACGGATTACCGAGGCCGGGCCTTCGGTCGGGGTCTTATGCTGCGCCGCATGAGCGATCAGTCCTATGCCGAGCGGTTCGACGTACTCCGGGGGATGCCGTCGGAGGGCCGACCGCACGACTCGATCCTCGACGAGCTTCGAGACATCGCGACCGAAGAGGACGCCTTCTGGGAGACGGGCAAGTGCTCGGGCACCATGTATTGCGGCGATCACGATCACTACGACGTTCATGAACAACGTGTTCGCGTTGTTCTCGCACACGAACATCCTCCAGCGCGACATGTTCCCGATCGCGACGAAGTTCGAGAGCGAAGTCATCGCCATGACGCTCGACCTACTGCACGCCGACGCGGTCACCGACGCGAATCCTGCGGGCATGGTCACGAGCGGTGGCTCCGGCAGCATCTTGCACTCGGTGCTCGCGTACCGGGAATACGGGCGCGACCAGCGCGGCATCGATCGGCCGAACCTCGTCAAACCCGAGACCGGGCACCCGGCGTTCGACAAGGCTTGCCATCTTCTCGGTGTCGAGATGCGACGCGCTCCGATCAACCCGGAGACCACACAGGTCGACCTGGCCGCGGTCGAGGAAATGATCGACGACAACACGATCGCCATGATCGGTTCGGCCTGCAACTACGGCTACGGCACCGTCGACGACATCCCCGCGCTATCGGAGCTGGCGCTCTCGCGGGACGTCGGTCTACACGTCGACGGCTGCCTCGGCGGTTTCATCCTGCCGTGGGGGATCGAGCTGGGTTACGACATCCCGCTGTTCGACTTCCGGGTCCCGGGTGTCACGAGCATCTCGGCCGACACGCACAAGTACGCCTATGGCCTCAAGGGCACGTCGGTGCTGGCGTTCCGTGACAAGAGCCTGCGCAACAGTCAGTACTTCTACATGACCGACTGGAGCGGCGGGAAGTACTGCTCGCCCGGCATCGAGGGCTCGCGATCCGGTGGACTGCTGGCGGCAACGTGGGCCGGCATGGTCGCGCTCGGTCGCGAGGGCTATCGCGCCTACGCCAAACAGATCTTCGAGACCGCCGACAAGATGAAGGACGCCGTTCGCTCGCATCCTCAACTTCGCATCATGGGCAGCCCGACGTTCTGCTTCTCGTTCACGTCGGACGATGTTCGACATCTACCACGTCAACGACTTCATGCGCGGCCGGGGCTGGCGCTTCAATGGCCAGCAATACCCGAACTCCGTGCACATGGCCGTCACCCGACCACAGACCGCGCCCGGCGTGGCCGACGCGTTCGCGGACGATCTCGCTCAGGCCGTCGAGCTACGCGAACGAGCACGCCGGCCAGGCCCCTCAGTCCGGTGCCATCTACGGCGGGGTGGCTGGTGGCATGACCGACGAGGCCGACGAGTTCATTCGCGCCGTCATGGCCGACATGATGGACGCCCAGCAGGCGCTTCCTTAGCCGCGACGACCGCCGTTTGCCCTACATACGGGGACTGCTTCGGATTCAGGCTCCCGGGCGGGGGACCCCCCGAGCAACGGTGCGGGCGAGGATCCCGAGCGTCGCCCGCAGTGCGCCTTCGGAGATCACCGGGAAAATGCCCGCGTCCTTCCAGGTCTGGTCGATCGTCGACCAGTCGTAGTACGAGGTGACGAGGGTGCCGCCCTCGGTCGGCTCGAGCGTGTACCCGTAGATGTGGCCGATCTCGAGCTGGCCGAGAATGGTCCACGCGATCTCTCGATCAGGAACGAACGTGACGATGGAGACGGTCACGTCGTAGAGCCCAAGTGGGAAATCGTTCAACGCGTCGCGGTCCATGTGCACGACGAACGTGTCGCCGACTGCAGTAGCGGGCTCACCGGACGCATCCATCAACATGCCCGAGCTGTCGATGGCGACGTGGCCCTGCGGATCAGACACCACTTTGAAGATCGCCGCAGGCTCGGCGGGGATCACCCGCTGAACTTCGATTCGCTCGGTCGTCATGACCGCATCCTGCCATCAGACGCCGAGAACGTCCTCTAGACGTATCCAGCCGTGCTCCGCGCAATAGCTCACATTGGCCAGTCCGGCGTGGGTGAAGGCGTCATCCTCGATGACCCGCGCCCGTGCCACCGCTTCCTCCCACGTCTCGTCATCACCTGCGTAGTGGCGCCCGATTCGCCGGCAATAGTGGACGTGGCCTCGTTCGTCGCGCGCGACCGCTCGGTAGACCTCGGCGGTCTCGGGATCGTGGGGCTCGAAGGCGTCGGCGATGCTCGGGAACTGGGCGACGCCCCGCTCCTCGATGGCAAACAGCAGCGCGTATGTCGTGACGATGTCGGACTGGGTCGATACGGAGCCGTCCCGACCCGTGCGTTCCGCGACTTGCCGGATCACGCCCAACTCCGCTGGCAGCTCCTGTTTGGTGAACCCGTTACGTTCCAGGCAAGCGCGAAACAACCCCGCGTGACGCACCTCGTCGTCGCGATGGCGCACGACGATGCGGCGATGCTCGGGATCGTCGACGGCGTCGGCGAGCTGATCGAAGACGCCGCTCTCGTCGCCCTCCTCGGCATCGACCGACACGCTGAGCATGTGGGCGCGACCCGCGGGGCTCTCGAGCAAGCGGGTGAGGAACACCGATGCGGGATTCGATTCCATGGACAACTCCTTTGTTCGGTGGATGCCAGCCTGTTCAGCGGCGCTTCAGGCCGCGCAACACCAGCCGGAGCGCTGCCTCTTGGCGGCGGCGGACCTGGCGCAAGGGCAGCGAACCGCGGCGCCGAAGAACGGCTCCGGTCAGCTGCATCTCCTGCAAGACCTGGGCCGTGGAGTCGACATCGATGTCGTCGGCGAACACGCCCTGCTCGATGCCGAGCTCGAGCACCGCGACCACCTGCGTCAGCCCGAGCTGCCGCAACGCCTGCAAGCGGTCGCGGCCATCCGGTATCTGTCCGTCGAGCGCGCCGATCAACAGGTCGGCCACCAACGGCCGCTCCTCGACGAACGCGGCGTCGCGCTTGGCCATCTCGACCAGGACCTCGTCGGCCGGGCGGGTCGGGTCGATGGCGGTGGCCAGGTCCTCCAACCAGAGGTGCAGCTCGCGCTCGATTGCCAGCACGAAGAGATCCTGTTTGCTGTCGCAATGCAGGTAGACGGTGCCTTTGGCGACACCGGCCTCGACCGCGACCTCGTCGATCGACGTCTTGCGGTAGCCGTAGCGCCCGAAACAGCGACGGGCCGATTCGAGCACCGCCTCATGGGTGGTCATGACTGACTGATTACACGATTCTGGTCAGTTGGTCAATGGCTGGCGCGGGGACCTGACGCCACGCGGACCGACCTGCCAACATTCGGCTCGATCCCGGCGGCCACGAGGTTCTGATGATCATCCAGCTTGCGACCGTCAACGTGGGAACGCCGACGGTTCTCGCGACGGACAACGGCGAGAACGTGTGGAGCGGCATACGCAAGCAAGCCGTCGGTCGGTCGGAGTCCCTCTGGCTCTCGACGCTCAACCTTTCGGGCGACGGGCAAGCGGACCTCAGCGTGCACGGAGGTGTCGACAAGGCCGTATACGCCTATCCGTCGGAGCACGTCGCCGCATGGACCGACGAGCTCGAGGGCGATCTCGGTTCGGCTCCGTTCGGCGAGAACCTGAGCACGGCGGGCGTGAACGAACAGGACGTATGCATCGGTGATGTGTGGTCGTGGGGCACGGCACTGCTTCAGGTGACCCAGCCACGCTGGCCGTGCTTCAAGCTCGCGCTGTATCGGGGCCGGCGAGACATCCAGGCGCGGCTGAGATCGAGCGGACGCACGGGCTGGTACCTACGGGTGCTGGAGCCCGGCGAGGTACCGGCCGCGGGACCAATCGAACGAGCAGCCCGAGACCCCCGCAACATCACTGTCCGCGATGCTCATCTGGCCATGAACGACGTACAGCTCCGCGCGCTCGACCTCGTGCGCTCCGTAGCCGAACATCCGACGCTCGCCGAGCAGTGGCGAGAGCCGCTCGTCGCCCGCCTGGGCCGCTGACTCAGAGCTGCACCTCCTCGCGCGCCAGCGCGTTCAAGCGAGCGAAGTACTCGCGCCGCTCCAGCTGCGATTGCCGGCTGGCGCTCGTCAGCGCCCACATGACCTTGGCGTTCGGGAACTCCTCGTCGCTCCAGCGCTCGAGGTCGCCGATCACTTCGTAGGTGGCGGCGGTCGACGCCGGGGATCGTGTCGCGGTCAACAACTCGAACAGTTCGGCGGCGCGATCAGCTCGCCCTTCCAGCGCAGCAAGCACTCCGAAGCCGGCCACCAAGGTCGGAACGAGCGGCGACGGGTCGTCTCGACCGAGGCGAGCGCCGATCCGACAGAGCGGTTGTCGCGCCTCATCGAGCCGGCCGCTGGACGCCAGCGCCAACGACCTCGCGAACGCCCACTCGACCGCCCAGTCGGTCCAGTCGGTCAGGACCTCGACCTCGTCGAGTGTCTCCAACGCCTCCGCCGATCGCCCGAGCAGTGTCTGGCCGATGGCTGCACCCGACGCCGCCCACAGCCGGATCAAGCTCGTCGGTTCGAGGCGGGCCAGCGTCGCCGCCGATCGTGCGAACACGGCGATGGCGTCGTCGAAACGACGAAGATTCATCAACGGCGCCGGCGAGGTAGAAGTCGAGCGTCGCCCGATCGTGGTCGGCGTCGGCGCCGTCCAGTCCGTCGAGGCGGACCGCTGCTGCCTCTAGATCGAGCACCGCGTCAGCAGGGGCGAACATCTGGAGCGGGATCGAGGTGAGGCCGACCGCGCCAGACCACACGCCGTCGCCCGGTTCCAGGTATTGCAACGCCTCGGCGGCGATCGGCGCGAACCCGCTCGAGCCGTCCGCGGTCGCCTGCATGTAGGCGCTCGCCACCAACAGCCGGCCGCGTGTGAACGGTTCGAGACCGGGATCTTCGAGCGCCCGGTGACATCTGTCGCGCGCCTCACCGATCAGCCCGATGTTCACGAGCAAGAACACGAAGGGATGCGTGGCCCGTCGTGCCAACTCCGCTGTCGAGGACGCTCCGGGCGCGGCGGCGAACGCGACACGCACGTTGTCGAGATCGGATTCGAACTCGGTCTTGAGTTCGCGAGCCAGGACGCGCCGCATCGGTACGGCGGCCAGGCGACCGAGGTAGTGCATCGCGTGGTTCGTGCTCGCGGCGGCCAGCGAATCGGGATCGGCCCGAAGGCGCTCGTCGGCGTAGGTGCGCAGCGACTCGAGCAACCGGAAGCGCAGGCCTCGACCTCGGTCATCCTGCGCCATGACCATCGACTTGGCGACGAGGCTGTCGATCAGATCGGCTGCTCGCACGAGATCGTCGTCGAGCAAGCTGGCGGCGGCGTCCAAATCGAACGTGCCGGCGAAAACGGCGAGCCGATCGAAGAATGCCCGTTCCTCCGTGTCGAGCAGTTCATAGCTCCAGTCGATCGTGGCGCGGAGGGTCTGGTGCCGATCCGGCAGGCCGCGCCGTTTCCCACCGAGCACGTCGAGTCGCTCGTCGAGGCGGTCGAGGATCTGCTTCGGCGTCAGCGTCCGCGTGCGTGCCGCGGCGAGCTCGATGGCCAGCGGGATGCCGTCGACGCGCGCGCAGAGCTCGGCGATCGTGTCGCCGGTGGGGTCGACGGCTCGGCCGCCCGCGGCGACAGCCCGCTCCACGAAGAGACTCTCGGCGTCGGGTCCGCTCGGGTCGAGGGGCCCGACGAGGTGACGATGCTCACCCGGAAGGTCGAGGGCTTCACGACTCGTCGCCAACACCGACACGTTCGGGCAGGCGACCAACGCGCGATCGACGATCTCGGCGGCGGCGTCGAGCACGTGCTCGCAGTTGTCGAGCACCAGCAGAGCGTTCGCCTCGGCCAATGTGTCGACAAGTTGGTCAGCCGGCTCACGTCCCGGGTCCGGCGGTACTAGGCAGGCGCGTGCCACCGTTGCGGCGACATGCTCGCCGGTGTCTAGAGACGAAAGGTCGGCGAAGTATGTGCCGCCGGGTCGTCGCGGCGCTTCGCGACCCGCGACCTCGACTGCCAATCGGGTCTTACCCGTCCCACCCGGTCCGGTGAGCGTGATGAGGCGGTTGTCGAGCAGGAGCCGGCGAAGAGCCTCCACATCGGACCGCCTACCGACGAAGCTCGATCGTTGATTCGGCAACGTCGACGGCGCCACCTCGAGCGTGCGCGGCGGCGGGAAGTCACTGGGAAGCTCGGGCACCACGATCTGATGGAGCGAGACCGGGTTCGGAACGTCGCGCAAGCGATGCTCACCCAACTCGACGAGTTCGCGCCCCCGCCAGTGCGGCCAGCGTGCCAGTGCACAGGATCTGACCACCCCATGCCGCAGACATCACGCGCGCGGCCAGGTTGACCTCAGGCCCGAAGTAGTCACCACCGCGCTCGTTCGACTCGCCCGCGTGCAGGCCCATGCGCACTCGCAGCGACACCGGCAATCCCTCCCACGGGTCGGCATGCAGCGCGGCCTGCGCGGCCAACGCCGCGGCCACGCCATCGGCCGCCGACGCGAAGGCCACCGCAAAACTGTCACCGCCGGTCGCGAACACGTAGCCGTCGTGGGCGTCGACGGCGGCACGCATCACGGCGTCGTGGTGAGTGACCGCACGGTTCATGGCGTCGGTGTGCTCGGCCCAGAGCCGCGTGGACCCCTCGACATCAGTGAAGAGGAACGTCACCGCACCCGACGGTGTACTCATAGCCGGCAGTCTGTCAGGCGGCTACCGATCCGTGCCGAGAGACGCCGATCGGTGCACAAGTCAGCGTGAGGCGTCGAGCAGACCGCGTACGTATGCCGCCTGTCCCGCGTGCTGCAGACAGTCGTCCGCGACCGACACCAACCGCACGCCCAACGTCACCGGCGGATCCCACCGGCGATCGACGACGCGGTCGAGGTCTTCGGGGGCGAGAGTCTCGAGGTAGCGGCGGGTGCGCAGGTCGACGGCGTCGAGATAGCCGAGCAGAGCCGCGGCGGTGTCGGGCTGTACGGCTGCAACTTGCGCCGCATCGTGTCCATAGCCGGTGTTGGTCGGATCAGGTTCGAGTCCGAATCGGGACGCCCATTCGCCCTCGACCCAGAGCTGTGGTTGGTCGAGCAGCTCGGCGAGGTGATGGTCTTGCACGCGCGTGAGGTGCCAGATCAGCCAGCCAATCGAGTTCGTTCCCGCTGCGGGTGACTCACATAGCTGGTGAGGCGAGAGGCCATCGGCCGCTCTCGCGGCCAACGGCGGTACCCGTCCGTACAGTTCGACCAGAAGCTCGGCGATGTCCACGCCGCTCAGCCTCCCGGGTTCGACGCGTCGATGACCGGTGTCGTGGCGATGATCGCGGTGCGTTCGAGGCCTGCGGTCCGATGCACGGTGCCGGCCAGATAGTCGGGATCCCGACCCATGTCGATGAAAGCGGCGCGGTTCGGGTACTCCACGATCGCCACCTGATCCCAGTCACCCAAGGTGCCGATGACCGACTCGTCGGCCTGGCTGAGCAAGACCAGACGACCACCGCGCTGCGCCACGTGCGGCATGGTGTTGGCGCCGTACCGGCTGTATGCCTCCTCGCCGGAGACGTCGGTGCTCTCGCCGCCCGCGTAGTCGGCGGGGTAGTCGGCCCGAGCGCGGAACTTCAGCAGGTTGATCATCTGCACCGGCCCATCCGGCGCGGCCAACACGGCGCGTAGTTGTGCCTCGCTGGGATTGACCCCACCGAGGCCACCGTGCATGGCGAAGTCTGCGATGAGTGAGTCGATCTCGTCACGTGTTGCTGGCATGGCCCTATTCCAGCACTCAACGCCGAGGTCACGCGGCGGCGATGTCGACCTTGAAGATCGGATGATCGGGCGCGATCCGCAGCAACTCCTCCGCGGACGAGTCCGCGTCGACCCCGTCGAAGAACACTCCGACCTCCATCTTCCAGCGGCGCAGATAGGCCCGCAGGATCTCCGGCCGGTCACCGTCGTCGACCTCGACAGCGGTGAAGGCCTGCGTGCGCCGACCGAGGACGAGGTTGCCCTCGCGGGCCACCCGCAGGTTGCGGACCCACTGCGTGACCCCGCGGGGAGCCACCAGATAGCGCTCGCCCTCGTAGGTGAGCAGATTGACGGGCGTCTCTCGCATCTCACCGGTCGTGCGGCCCCTGACCTGCAGGATCCGCGATCCCCAGACGCTCAGCCCGACCCGAGTCGCCGCCGCCACCAGCCGGTTGAACACGTTGCGGGTGAACCAGCCGGGCTCCTTGTAGTGATCATCAGCCATGCGGTGAGGCTGCCCGTGTCGGGCGGCGATCACAACATCAGGCCCACGACGTGACCTTGGACCCTGTTGGCCGCCGGGAACATTGGCAAGCCTGATCCGATGACATCGAGCCTCGTTCGAACGGACGCCGCCACCCGCGGCCGCCGCGCGCCCGCCGACCTGCTGCTCGTCGGGCTCGAAGCCGTCCTCGCCGTCGCGGCCTTCGGTGGCGCGGCCGCCCTCCTGTCCGGAGCGGTTCCAATGGAAGGGGCGATGCACGATGTCCCGTTCGCGTCGCCGGTACTCGCGGGCGTGTCGCTGGGTCTCATCGACGGTGTGCTGCCAACCGTGGCAGTCATCGCCGAGCTCCGTCGCCGTCGTTGGGCGCCCGTCGCTCACCTCACTGTCGGTGCCGCGCTGATGGGATGGATCGTCGTTCAGATCGGCTTCATCGGCTTCAACTCGTGGCTGCAGCCCGCCATGTTCGTTTGGGGCGCCACGATCTTCGGTCTCGGCTATCGCCGCTGGCGCGTCGCGTAGCTCAGCCGAGCTCGGCCAGTCGCGGCACGATGCGTTCGCACACCTCGGTCGTGTACGCCACCGGGTCACCCTCGGGCATGAGGTCGACGTCCGTGATGCCGAGCGCCGCGTAGGCGCCCATCTGCTCGATGAACGCGTCGACGTCGTTCAGCGGATTGCCCATGGCCAAGATCGTCTTCTTGATCGCCGCCGGATCGCGCTCCTCGTCGGCGCAGTGCCGCTCGAGCACCTCGAGCTTGTGCGTGACCTCCTCCGGGGAGATGGCGAACAGATTGCACGCATCGGCGTAGCGGGCGACCAGGCGCAGGGTCTTCTTCTCGCCGCTGCCCCCGATGCGAATCGGTGGACGCGGGCGCTGGATGGGCTGAGGCGAACAGATCGTCTCCGCCAGCTCGTAATGACGGCCCTTGAACGGTCCGTCATCGTCGCTCCACATCTGCAGACAGATCTGCAGGGTCTCCTCGAGCCGTTCGAACCGCTCGGACACAGGTGGGTACGGCACGCCGAGCGCCAGATGCTCGCGCTCGTACCAGGCGGCACCGAGGCCGAGCTCGGCGCGACCGCCGGAAAGAACGTCCAACGTCGTCACGATCTTGGCCAACAGACCGGGATGCCGATAGGTCACGCCCGTCACGAGCAGCCCGAGTGTCATCGACTGTGTTTGGCCGGCTATGAAACCGAGTCCGGTGTAGCCCTCGAGCATCGGGTCCTGCGCGGTCTGGAACCCTTCCATCTGGAACCAGTGGTCCATGAGAGTGAAGCCCGCCACCCCACCCTGATCAGCGACGGTCGCGGTCTCGGCCAGCGTGGGAGCGATCGACTCCGGAGCCCCCGGGAGGGTGAAGTTCACGAAATGGATGCCAACCTGCATGACGGCTCCTCGAGTTGGTGTTGTGCACTGTCGACCGTATCGACGCTCGGATCGCGGTCCTCCGAACGACACCCCGACCCCGACTACGAGAAGCAGGCCGCCAAGAAATCGTCGAACGCGGCCGGGTTGGCCTCGACATGCCGACGCCCATCGGCATCCCGGCTCACATCGAGCGCGGGGCAGAAGAAATCGCCGCCCGGCGTGAAGAAATGAGGCGAGCCGATCACCCCGCGACGCACACCCTCGGCGAAGTCGGCGAGCACGGGCGCGGGATCGGCATCGAACGGAGCCAGACCGAACTCCACGGCTAGGTCGTCGATCACTGCAGGGTCGCCGATGTTCATGCCCTTCTCGAACAGCCGGTCGCGGAGCGCCAAGCTGACCTGTTCTCCGAGCAACGGCGAGTGCCGATAGCCGGCGGCCGCCAACCCAAGGGCTGGCATCGACGTCGGGGGGAACGAACGCTCGCTGAACCCGCCGAAGAAGGACGGTGCGACCTGGTCTCGAATGTCCTCGACCTCCTCGGCCACGAAGTGCGGGTCGAGCGCGACACCGTTGACGACCTCGAGAGGCCACGATCGAACCCACAGCCTGATGTCCGATCGGTTCGCCTCCTCCCGGCGTTCCACGAAACGACGTAGCCCGACATGTGCGAAGGGACACGCGACGTCAGCGAACACCTCGATGGGATGGGTCACGATTGCACCGTAAGAGCGCCGCGACCGAAGAAGACGTCCCTGGGACGTTCGGACCGCAAAAAGAGGCTTTGTGCCCGGTTCACAGCTGCGGCGATTTCGTACGTTGCTTTTGTGAACGAGCGCATTGTCATCCTCGGCGGGGGCACCGGTGGGACGTTGGCCGCCAACCGCCTGAACAAATCACTGGGCGACGGCGCGTCGATCACGGTGGTGGACGAGAACGACCGACACATCTATCAACCGGGGCTGCTGTTCGTGCCCTTCGGCCTGACCCACGCGGAGGACATCGTCCGACCTCGGTCCCGCCAGCTCCACCGTGGCGTCCACTACCACCAATCCGCCATCGACCACGTCGACATCGAGACCGATCGCGTCCATCTCGCCGATGGCACGGTGCTCGACTACGACGCGCTCATCGTGGCAACCGGCGCTCGCTTGGTACCAGAGGAAACCGACGGGCTTCTCGGACCCGGCTGGATGGACAACGTGTTCACCTTCTATGACCTGGCCGGCGCGACCGGACTCGAGGGCAAGCTTGCGACATTCGAGGGTGGCCGGCTGGTCGTCAACGTCGTCGACATGCCCATCAAGTGCCCGGTGGCACCGCTCGAGTTCTGCTTCCTCGCCGACTGGTATCTGCAAGAGCGCGGCATTCGGGACCGGACATCGATCACCTTCGTCACCCCGTTGGACGGCGCGTTCACGAAGCCCGTTGCCTCCGAGCGACTGGGTGGGATGCTCGCCGAGCGCGGCATCGAGGTGGTGTCCGAGTTCAACACCGAACAGGTCGACGGCGAGCGGGGCGTGCTGGTCAGCTACGACGAACGCGAGGTCCCGTTCGACCTCGCGGTAGTGGTTCCGGTTCACAGTGGCGCCACATACGTCGGCAAGTCACCCGGCCTCGGAGACGCGTTGGACTTCGTGTTCACCGACGAGCACACCTTGCAGTCGAAGGTGAAGGACAACGTCTTCGCCATCGGCGATGCGACCGGGTTACCAGTCTCGAAGGCGGGATCGGTCACCCATTTCGAGGGTGAGGTCCTGACCGAGAACGTGGTGCGGTTCTTGAAGGGCGAGCCGCTCGACGCGTCCTATGACGGCCACGCCAACTGCTTCATCGAAACCGGTTTCCAGAAGGCAATGCTCATCGATTTCAACTACGACCAGGAGCCCGTCGAGGGCCGCTACCCATCGGCGATCGGCGTTCCTCTGCTCAAAGAGTCGCGCCTCAACCACCTCGGCAAACTCATGTTCCAGTGGTTCTACTGGCACACGTTGTTGCCCGGGCGCAACATCCCCGGAGTCTCCGCCACCATGCCGACCGCCGGAAAACATCTCGACGCGGTCGACGATTGATCAAGACAACCCTCAGTTCCCACAAGGAAGTGCCCATGCCAATCGCAGCAATCACCGGAATCAACGTCCGCGTCAACGACGAGGGCTTCTTCGAGGACCCCAACGAGTGGACCGACGAGATGGCGGTCGAGCTCGCCAAGGAGCAGGGCATCGAGACGCTCACCGATAGGCACTGGCAGGTCATCAACTTCATGCGCAAGCAGTACTTCGAGAAGGGCACCGGCCCAACCGTGCGAGAGCTCGGCAAGACGTCGGGCGTATCCATCAAGGAGCTCTACCAACTATTCCCCCACGGACCGGCGAAAACGGCCGCCAAGATCGCCGGGATCCCGAAGCCCCGCGGCTGTATCTAGGAAGGACACGGCATGAGCGCCGCCATCGAGAAGGTATCGATAGTCATATCCAAGGGATCACTCGAGGGCATCTACCCCGGGTTGATCATGGCCAACGGCGCCCGCGCCGAAGGGATCGAGGCAAGCCTGTTCTTCACGTTCTTCGGGCTCGACGCCATCCACCGCAAGCGCATCGAGCACATCAAGGTCGCGACGGTCGGCAATCCGGGAATGCACATGGCCACGATCGTGGGTGGTCTGCCCGGGATGTCTGCACTTGCGACACACATGATGGAGAAGAAGATGACCGCGCTCGACATACCGCCCATTCCCGAGTTCCTCGAGATGATCAGCGACACGGGGGCGGGCATCTACGCGTGCAAGGCATCGGTGGACATGTTCCAGCTGACCAAGGAGGACTTCATTCCCCAGGTCAAGGACATCATCACCGTCGGCGAGTTCTACGAGGACGCCGCCGGCGGCCAGATCATCTTCACCTGAGAGCGCGACGACTGTGCTCCACTGACCCACTCAGTCCGCAAAGACCTCGCGGCTGTGTTGCAGGAAGTATGTGTGGTCGTGACCGACGTGCGGGTCGTCGCCGTTGTACTTCGCCGAGGTCGGCGATCCATCCGGAAGGTGATCCTCGGAGTAGATCGCGCCGACGGGGCACACATCGGGTTGGTAACACGCGGTGCAGGAGGTGCATTCGTCGAGGTTGACGTACAGCAGACTGTCGGCGAACACCGCGATGCCGTCGGGGTTCGGCGTGTGCGTGTTCTCGGTGACGCCACTACCCGCCTGCTCCTCGGAAAAGAGAACGTTCTTGACGGGGTCGAACTCGTAGATGCACTGCACCGGGCAAACGTCGACGCAGGCTCGGTCCTTGACATCGATGCACGCCTCGGTGATAACCGCGATACCAGCCATGGCGACCTCCTTCCCGGATCACTCGGGCCGTAGACGGCGAGCAGCCGAGCAGCCGATGCGCGTCAGGACGGTAAGGGACCCGGGGGAGTGGTGTCGGGGAAGTACCGGTGGTGATGCGAGCCGGTCACCTCGAAGATCGCCGTGCCACGCCGCCCGTCGTCCGTTCTCACCACCACCTGGTTGAGACCGCCGCGGTGGAAAGGTTCGTAGGGCCGGTCGAAGCGACCTTCGGCCTCGACCGTCGTGCGGCGTCCGCCTTCTTGCACGAATGTCGCCGTGCCTCGCAGGCCCGCAACGCCTTCGCCCAGCTCGCCGTACGCCACGGTCCGACCGTTGGCATCGACCCACTCGAGCTCGTGGTCGAAGTCGACGAGCGGTACCGGATCGCCGCCGTCGGTCGGGGCCCAACACCCGTCGGTGTAGACGCGTGCACCGTTGGCGAGCTCCCAATGCCAGACGCCGAAGAAGCCGTCGGGCAACTGCACCTGGAACCACAACCAGAGCGGGCAGCGTCCGTGGTCCCGAATTCCCCAGGAGTGGTCGCGCTGACCCCACCAGTCGGACACCTCACGGGTCGCGCCCTCATAGGTGTACGTGCCGGAATAGGTGCCCGACTGGAACATATGGCTCTGATCCCAGATGAGCTCGTGGCCGGCGCGCATCGTGCCTCGACGAAGGCCATAGGCCTGGGTCCGGGCGCGGAACGTGAGGTCCATCCCCAGGGCGCAGCGTTCGGGGTCTGCCCAGATCCGAATCTCTTCGTACGGTCGGACGATCTCGACGCGCGCCGCGCCCACATCAGACGTGTGCGGGTCACCGTCGAACGATCGAACGTGCTGGCCGATCACACCGAGCCCCGCCGACGCATCCCATCTGTAGCGAGTCCATCTGCTGGCGTTGTGGGTAGCTCGCCACCGTCAGGATGACGAGGTCACCGAGATCGTCGGGCTGATGCGCGACGAAGAAGTAACTCTCCCGCCAATGCGGGTGGTGCGCGACAACGTTGGGCAGCGGCTCCGGGATCTGGTGCACCAAGTGCTCGTCCATGGCGGTCAGCGGCGGCATCCAGCGAGTCTCGCAGGCGCGACGACCCGGAGCAGCCCCGTGTAGGGTGCCGCCACCCCCCAATCCATTGTTCGGACATGGCGTGCATCGCTCGTGTCGTTCACCGAGGGGGAAGCCGTGCAGTTCAGCACTCGATCGCTCATCGGTTCCTTCGTCGCAGGGGTGCTCGTACTGGGCACCCTCGCTATGTCACCAGGGGCCGCCGAGGGGACCGGTCGGCACGCCGAGGACACCGCTCGGTACGTCCTCCCACCCGGCAACTACGGCGGCCTACCGACGACCGACGAGTCACGGGACCAGCTCGCGCTCTACGACGGTCTGACGCCCTTGCGCGGCAACGTCACCGATGCCGACATCGACAGCCATTACCTGCCGGAGAACTTCGAGCCCATCGGGAACACGACCGAGGTCGCGACCGGCCGGCCCGGACTGCGGCTGCTCTATGACGAGTACGGCGTGGCCCACGTGTACGGCCGATCGCGCGACGACGTCGCGTTCGGAGCGGGATGGGTCACGGCACGCGATCGCACGCTGTTGCTGCAACTCGGACGCGGTCCGGCGCGCGCCGCGGTAGCCGACGTTCCCGGCATCGACGCGTTCTCTTTGGTGACGAGTGGACAGTCGTTCGTGCCGAGCGCCGCAACCGAAGACCTCATCACGCAACAGGTCGAGCTCCTGAAGAAGACGTACGGCGCGAAGGGTCGCCGCATCATCCGTGATGCGCAGTCGGAGGCCGACGGCATGAACGCGTGGGCCCAGTCGACGAACTACCCGGGCTGGGTTCCAGCCACGGTGAACGACGTCATCGCCGTCACTGCCTTCATCGGGTCGATCTTCGGTGCCGGTGGTGGCGCCGAGGCGAGCAACGCCGACCTGCTGGCGAGGTTGAAGGACGGGCTCGGCGCGGACAAGGGTCGGAAGGCCTGGGACGACGCCATGCTCTTCAACGACCCGGAAGCACCCACGACCATCACCAAGACCTACGACTACGGCCAATTCACCGGAGGACCGGTCACGGGTTCGGTCGAGATCGACGCCGGGTCGATCGTGTCCCTCGATCCCCGCCAGACCCCCACACCGACGCCGAACGCGGCCATCGTCGACGCGGCGGCCGCGCCGCCGGGTAAGCAAGCGTCGAACTTCTTGGTGGTCGCTCCCAAGCGTTCGAGCTCGGGCAACACGCTCGCGGTGATGGGTCCACAGCTCGGGTACTACTACCCAGAGATCGTGCAGCAGATCGATCTGCACGGCCCGGGCATCGAAGCCCAGGGCGCCGCCGTGCCGGGCATGGCGATGTACATCCTCATCGGTCGCACCAAGGACTACGCGTGGAGCCTGACCTCGGCCGACCAGGACGTGCGCGACGTGTTCGCCGAGCAGTTGTGCGAGCCGGACGGTTCCGCACCGACCCGCGATTCTGACCACTACATGTTCAAGGGCGAGTGCCGACCTTTCGTCCAGTTCGACGCCGGCACACTGAACGGCACGCCGATCTCGTATCCGACATCCGTCCACGGGCCGAAGATCGGTACGGCAACGGTCGGAGGTCAGCCCTACGCCCTGACGCGCCAGCGTTCGACCTTCGGTCGAGATGCTCTCAACCTCGCGGCCTTGAAGGACATGACCGACGGCGCCGCCAAGACGCCCGCCAGGTTCTTCGACGCCGCTAACAAGTTCGGGTTCACGTTCAATTGGGCGTATGCCTCCCGCGACAACGGCACGGCCTACTTCTCGTCCGGACTGCTCCCCAAGCGGGCACCGGGGCTGGACCGTCGACTGCCCACTCTGGGAACCGGCGACTACGAGTGGCGAGGGTTTCTGAGCGAGGGCGGTCATCCGCGGAGCATGGGTGGCCCCGACGGCTTGCTCCTGAACTGGAACAATCAATCGGCGCCGGGCTTCATGCACGGCGACGACACTCCGTTCGGATCCGTGCATCGCGTCGAGTTGTTCGACAAGTTCCCGAAGAAGGTCGACCTCGCCGACGATGTCAGTGTGATGAACCGTGCGGCTACCGAGGACGTGCGCTCGCCGGTGTGGCCCGTCGTCAGCCAAGTCCTGCGAGGTAGCCCCGCGCCCAACACGCGGGACGCTCAGGCCCTCGCGGTGCTCGATGACTGGGTGCAGCGCGACGCGCCACGACTCGACGCCAACGGCGACGGCACGAACGACGACGCCGGCGCGCCGATCATGGATGCAGTGTGGCGACCAATTGCCGAAGCCGTGATGCGGCCGGTGTACGGCGATCTACTCGGTGCCCTCGACAGCATCCGAGGGCTCGGCGGGCTCTCCGGTGAGTCCTACGTCGACAAGGATCTGCGCACCTTGCTCGATCCCAACGCCGTCAACGGCAAGTTCAATCTGCGCTACTGCGGCAACGGATCGCTGGACGCTTGTCGTGCGTCGCTCTGGGCCGCGTTCGATCAAGCGATTGGCCCGCTCGCCACTGCGCAGGGTCCGAACCCCGCGAACTGGCGCGGCCCGGCGTCGCGGACGGGCTTCACGCCCGGGCTGATCCCGGACACCTTCCGCGCCACGAATCGGCCGACGTTCCAGCAGGTGTTGGAGTTCGCCAAGAAGTAGCGGCTGTCCATGCAGACCCAACGAGTGCCCACCACTCGATCTGACAGGCCACAACCCGGGTCCGTTGACACCTTCCGACGTACATGGTCGGATGCCGGAGAAGCTCGGCGCGAGGGGGGCCATGCGCGGCTCGAGAAGGTGGACGTTGCTCGTGCTCCTGGGCGTTGCCGCGCTCGGGCTGTCGGCATGCGGGCCGCAGTCCCTCTGGACGTGGGGTGGCAATACCAACGGTCAACTGGGCGACGGCACCACCACCAATCGCACAACGCCCACCGTGATCGACGCCGACTGGTCGATGGTGTCCGCAGGGGCGTTTTTCACACTCGCCGTGCGCAACGACGGAACCTTGTGGTCGTGGGGCGACAACGGCTTCGGTCAGCTCGGCGACGGCACGATCTTCGCGGCACTCGTCGCCCAAGCAGGTCGGCACCGACAGCAACTGGAGGTACGTCGCGGCCAACGACGAACACGTACTCGCCATACGAACCGACGGGACGTTGTGGTCCTGGGGCCGCAACTCCTTCGGTGAGTTGGGCAATGGCACGACGACCGACCAACACTCGCCGGCGCAGGTCGGCGTCGCGACGAACTGGAGGCAGGTCGATGGTGGCATCGATCACAGCGTGGGCATCCGAGCTGACGGCACGCTCTGGGCCTGGGGCTACAACGCGGCCGGTCAACTCGGAGACGGAACGAACACCGATCAATCGGTTCCAGAGTTGATCGGCGCGGCGACAACGTGGGCATCGGTGTCAGCCGGGTTCGATCACACCCTCGCTACGCGTACGAACGGCACCCTCTACGCCTGGGGCGACAACACCTACGGCGAATTGGGCGACGGTACGACGACACCTCGGCTGGCGCCGAAGAAGATCGGGAGCGCGACGAACTGGGCGGCCGTCAGCGCCGGCGGCGTCTACAGCGTGGCCCGGAGGGCTGACGGCACCTTGTGGTCGTGGGGTATCAACAACTTCGGCCAGCTCGGCGACGGCACGTTCAACAACCATTCGGCCCCGGCGCAGATCGGCGGCGCCACCAACTGGGCCATCGTCTCTGCCGGCAACACCCACGTCGCGGCCACACGCGCTGACGGCACGCTCTGGGATTGGGGTGACAACAGCCGCGGCCAGCTCGGTGACGGGACTACGACCGGGCAGATCAGCCCTACTCAGGTCGGCACCGCGACGAACTGGAAGTCAGTCGCCGTGGGCACCTACTGGGACACGGTGGCCACCCGGACCGACTCGACCTATTGGGGATGGGGAGTCAACAGCGACGGTGAGCTCGGTGATGGCACGACGACGCAGCAGCTCTCCCCGGAACAGGTCGGGCCGGCACACAACTGGACCGTCGATCAGCAGCGGCGGTGCACACTCACTCGGTGTTCGAGCCGACGGCACGTTGTGGGCCTGGGGTTGGAACGCGTTCGGTCAGCTCGGCGACGGCACCACGACGCAGCGCACCAGCCCGACACAGATCGGCACCGACAAGAACTGGAAGTCGGTGGCCGCTGGGTTGGATCATTCGCTGGCGCTGAAAACCGACGGAACGTTGTGGGCATGGGGCTACAACGGCGACGGACAACTCGGTGACGGCACCATCACCGATCGCCATGCGCCACTGCAGATCGGCGTGCTGACGACCTGGGCATCGATCGCGGCGAACGGTGTCGACTCGGCGGGGGTGCGCGCCGACGGCACGCTCTGGACGTGGGGGTACAACGGCGACGGCGAGGTGGGGGACGGCACCCTCACCGACCGCCACGCGCCTGTCCAGGTAGGCACCGCCACGAATTGGAAGGCCGTGACGATCGGGGCTTTCCACGAGCTCGGGGTCCGCAGCGACGGCACGCTCTGGGGTTGGGGGAGCAACGGCTTCGGTCAACTCGGCGACGGCACCACCACGTTCCGCACCAGCCCGGTACAGGTTGGTACCGGGACCGACTGGTCGGCCGTGCGGGCGGGCGGGAGCCACACCCTCGGCCTGCGAGCCGACAACACCATGTGGAGCTGGGGCTACAACGGCGAAGGCGAGGTGGGGGACGGCACGACGACCGACCGAACGACACCGACCCAGATCGGCGTGGCCGACACTTGGAAGGCGATCGGGGCGGGTGGCACGCAAAGTCTGGCCATCCGTACCGACGGCACCTTGTGGGCGTGGGGCTACAACAACTTCGGCCAACTGGGTGACGGCACGACCGCAGAGCGGAACGCTCCCATTCAAGTGAGCAGCATGACGAACTGGGCGGTGCTGTCCGGTGGCGGAAGCCAGAGCATCGCTCTACGCGGGGCCTGAGACCGGAACGGGTTGCGCCCCGCGGAGCAACCGTCCTGGCAGCGCGTCGGTGGGCTCGCCCTTGCGGTAGGTCTCCTGACCGGCCACGAACGTGTGGAGATAACCGTCGGCCCGTTGCAGCAAGCGCCGGCCGCCGGCCGGGAGGTCATAGCTCAGCTCGGGTGGCCGCAACTGCAGATGCTCGAAGTCGATGACGTTCACGTCCGCTCGGTAACCCGGCGCCAGCACACCCCGGTCGAGGATGCCGACCGTGCGGGCCGTGTCGCGGCAGTGTCGTTGCACCAAGTACGGAAGGCCGAACTGGCCCTCGGCCCGGTCACGACCCCAGAGCGTGAGCAAAGTGGTCGGAAAGCTCCCGTCGCAGATGGTGCCCACGTGCGCGCCGCCGTCGGCCAGGCCCGGAACCGTGTAGTCGTGCGCCAACATCTCGCGTGTCGCGTCGAGACTGCCCCCGGCATAGTTCAGGAAGGGCATGTACAGGAGCCCTCGGCCGTCGCCCTCGAGCATCAAGTCGAGCGCGACCTCGGCCGACTCGCGACCCGCGGCGCGGCATGGGCCGCCACCGACGCGTCCGCGGTGGGCTCGTAGTTCGGTGGGTCACCGAGCACGTACATCTGCTCGAACGAGCCGAGCAGTCCGGCCCGTCCGTCCATATCGGCGACGAGGCGTCGGCGGCGCTCCGGGTCGCGCAGGGCGGCGACTCGGTCAGCAAGCGGGAGACCAGCGATCTCGCGGTACGCGTCGCTCGCGAGGAACGGGTTCAAAGTCAGCTCGAGGCCGAGCAGGATGCCGACCGGGCGCGGCGCGACCTGGCCCGTCATCCGCAAGCCATCGGCGTTCGCCCCCGCGATGGCGGCGAGGAGGTCGCGCCATTGGTCCGGCACCACCGGACTCTGGACCACGGAGATCGAGATCGGCCGGCCCGACCGCTCGGCCATGGCCCGGACCGTGGCGAACTCGTCGGCGAAGTCGGAGAAGTCGGAGACCACCTGCAGTACTCCCTGGCCGAGCGCACCGAGTGCCTCGGCGATGCCCACCAGTTCGCGACGTTCGGCCCGCAACGACGGTGTGAACTCGCCCCGACTGCTCCGATGGTTGCGCGTGCGGGAGGTGGTGAACCCCAACGCACCCGCGGCGACCGCGTCCGCAGCCACGTCCGCCATGGCCGCGATGTCATCTTCGGTAGCCGGCTCACCGCGGGCGCCTCGACCACCCATGACGTAGAGCCGAACCGCGCCATGCGGCACCTGGGCCGCTAGGTCGATGTCGAACGAACGACCACCGAGCGCGTCGAGGTAGTCCGGGAAGGACTCCCACGCCCACGTGATGCCCTCGTGCAACGCCGTGCCCGGGATGTCCTCGACGCCTTCCATCAACTCGATCAGGCGATCGCGATCTTCGGCTCGCACGGGTGCGAACCCCACACCACAGTTGCTCATCACGATCGTGGTGACGCCGTGCCACGACGAGGGCGCGAGGCGCTGGTCCCACACGGCCTGCCCGTCATAGTGGCTGTGTATGTCGACGAAGCCCGGTGTGACCAGCGCGCCGTCGGCATCGATCTCGGTGCGCCCTCGGCCCTCGACGGCACCGATCTCCGTGATGACGTCACCGTCGATGGCGACGTCCGCCGTGCGAGCCGGCGCGCCCGTCCCGTCGATCACCGAGCCACCCCGGATGATCACATCGTGTTCGCTCATGAGGACACTCCAAGGGCTCGGTCGAGGGTCGCCCCGTATTGCGTGAGCGCGGCGACGATGTCGACTCGCTTCGGGTCGAGCAGCCACTGCATGGTCACGCCGCGCAACACGCCGAGGAACAACACTGCCTCGGCGCGGGGATCCACATCGGCCCGAACCACACCGGTGCGCTGACCATCGGCGATCCACGCGGTGATCGCGTCGCGCTCGTCACGGTGGATCTTCACGATGTGATCGCGGACCGCCGGCACCGGTCCATCGGCCTCGCGGAGTAGTGCGTAGTACGCGCGAATGTTCTGCGGACGACGGGTCACGGCGTCGAGGTACACGTCGAGGGTGGCGCGCAGGGCGTCGACCCCGACTCGATCACCAACTCGCGGCCGTACCGCCTGCGCGCTCCACACGGACAGCATCTCCTGGACGACCGCCCAGAGCAGCCCTTCCTTCGACCCGAACCGCTGCGTGACGAGTCCTCGGCTGTACCCCGCGGCCTCACCGATCGCCGCGAGCGTCGTGCGGTCGTAACCCCGTTCGGCGATGAGCGTGATCGCGGCGCCGATCAACGCTCGGTCAGACGCTTCCACGCGTTCGGCCTGGGTCCGGCGGGGCGCGCTGGGCGTCACCGCGCTCATCAGGCGGCGACCAGCGCGGCAGTGTCGATGCCGTACAGCTCGGCGACGTTGGACGACAAGATGGCCTCGCGCTGCTCCGTCGTCAGTTGCGCGGTGTGCTCCGCGAGCAGCTCCTGCGACCACGGCCACGTCGAATCACTGTGCGGGAAGTCGTTGGCCCACAGCAGGTGACGCCAGTTCATGGCGTCGGCAAAGCGGAACGCTGTCCAATCGTCCTGGAAGGTGACATAGATGTTGTCGGCGAAGTACTCGCTCGGCAGCCGGGACAGCTCCTGGCCGGGCGGCAACCAGTAGCGATGGCGTTTGTAGGCGTGATCCATGCGGTACATGAAGTGCGGCGCCCAACCGGCATCGGCCTCGACGCACACGACCTTCAGATCCGGATGGCGTTCGAACACCCCGCCGAGCACGAGCATGGCCATGATGTCCTGACAGCCCCGGACGGTCGACAGGAACGAGCTCATGGCCGGACCGCGCGTTCGCTCGGAACGCGTGGTGAGGATGTGAAAGCTCAGCGGAAGCTCGGCCTCGATCGCGGCCTCCCAGAACTCGTCGTAGACCGGTGAGTCGTAGTCCTCGACGGCAGGCTCACCCGGCATCATCACCCCTCGCAATCCGAGCGCCTTGATGGTGTGGAGATCGGCGATGCCTTCCTCGGGTGTGCGCATCGCCGTCTGACCGCAACCGAGCAGGCGATCGGGATGGACGGCGCAATACGACGCGATCCAACGGTTGTAGGCCTCGAAGCACGCGTGCTTGAAGTCGAAGTCCCTGTGGTTGCACAACACCATCCCGACCGTCGGATAGATCACCTCCGCGGCGACGCCGTCGCGAACCTGCTCGTCCATCCGCGCCTCGGGATCCCAACCGCCCCGGTGCAGCTCCTCGAACTTGGTCCCGAGGATGCGGATCTCGGCCGCCGGCTTGCCCGCCGCGGCCACGAGCCCCATCGGCACCGGCTTGCGCATCCCCTCGACGACGAAGACGTCGCCGACTCCCTCGCCGCCATCGACGAGACGAGGGGCTCGATCTCGCCACTCGGCGTCGATGTGATCGACATAGGTGCCCGCCGGCTCGGTGATGTGGGAGTCGGCGGAGATGATCGCGGGAATGACGGGTGCGTCGGCCATACGGCCACCCTCGCACACTTAGTTGCTAGCTGACAAGCAAATGATCCTGGCCGCCCGCCCGCCTGGCTTGGAAGCGCTCGCGCCATTGGCGCCGCCGCCGGTACATGACGACGGTGAGCGCGACCTTCGTGGCCGCGAGCCCGAGCAACAGGAGGCCGATCACCGTGCGGCCGTCGGCGAGCGAGGCCACACCCAACCCGGTCAGCAACAGGGTCATCAAAGACCGGATGACGATCACGGTCGTTCCACTTGCCATCCGACGTTCTGGCATCGGTCGCTCCTTCGGTGTTGGTGCCACCTCATGATGGAACCACCAAATTGTGATGAGCCGATGAGCGAACGCGCAGCATCAGATGCCGAAGGCGAAGAACATCACCTGCGTGGCGTAGGCCACCAGGGTGGGGCCGTCGGGATCCCAGAGCGCCATCTCGACCGAGGCGTACCCGTCGCCGGCGTGGCGAGCCCGGTTGTGACCGAGCAGCCAACCGGGGCGCGCCCGGTCGAGGAGATGAATCGTGAGGTCCGCGCTCGGGCCGAACCAATCCGCATCGGGACCGATCTTCTGGGCGACGGCGTTGGGCATCGTGTCGCACACCACGATCGAGGCCAGCGGGTCGAGATAGCCGTCGCGGTCGACTGGCGGATCGTCGATGCGATACCAGAACGCGACCTCGGCCGGCCCATCCTCGAAGGGCTCCCAGGGCGGACGACCGACGGCCGGCCGCGTTTCGATGATCTCCTCCCAGAACGGCAGGGGTGGACGCGTGAACTCGAAGTCGACACCATCGGGAATCGGATCGCGGAACGAGCGCAGCCCGTGCGGCGGCGGTACCTCCGGAAAGCCCAGATCGGTGAACTCGAAACCGCGGCGGGGCGCACCGAACACGGCCACCGCGGTGAGCCCGGCCGAGGCGCCAGGGTTACGCACCGTCGCGGTGAGTTGCGACATCGAACGACCGGCGCGCAACACGTTGACGTCGACATCGACGCGACCGCCCGCGACCTTCCCCGCGAACACCACCGACAACGACCGCAGGGTCTGATCGGGCACGTCAAGGGTCAGGGCCATGGCGCGCGCCGCGATCGCCGCCACGATTCCGCCCTGTGGCACGGCGGCGAGCGTCCACGGTTCGGATATCGACGCCGTGAACCTTCCGGCCGTCCCGTCGGCCGGCTACCACCTCGAGGTCGTCCCACGCACTCCCCATGGCTGCATCCTTTCCGACGGAGGCCGGCTCGGCTCGCTCCTTTTCCGGCGCAGGTGACCGTGGACCTTGTGGCGCGACCGGTCTACGGTCCCTGCGCGGCGGCATCGAGGGGGAACATGAGACGCATCCGGTGGTCGGCCACCGTCGTCGGACTGCTGGTCGCGGTCTGCGCGTTCAGCACCCCCAGCGCCGCGCAGGGAGTCGCAGCAATCGTGGTCACTCCGAACGACGCCCTGCACGACGGCGACGTCGTGACGATCACGGGCACCGACTTTCCGGCGCTCGCCGATGTGTTCTTCTGCGAGGTCGCGATCACCGGGACACCCAGCCCGAACGAATGTGCGACCTCCCCCCACGGACGTCGTCGCCGACGGCAACGGCAGCTTTACCGCCGCCCTCACGATCAAGCGGTGGCTCGGCCTGGAACGCCAGATCATCGACTGTGCCCAACCCTCCGCTCCGTGCGGAATCGGTGCGTCGGCGTTCTTCAGCCCGGGCAGCCCGACCTCGGTGGTTCCCATCACCTTCGCCGCGCAACCGCCGACACCCGATCCGTTCCGCATCACGGGCACGGTGCTCGACGCACACGGTCAGCCCGCCCCGAACTCGGTGGTGGTGAACGCCATGACCGCGACGGACGTCTGGGTCGCGCCCCCGAGCCACCAGGCCTCGCTCAGCGGCGGGATGTTCGCCATCGAGGACGTGGCACCACAAACCGGCTACCAGATGTTCGTGTACGGCGGTTCCGCCGGAGTGCCCAACCAGTGGTACCGCCCGACGTCCGCTCCGCCGACCCGCGCCGCCGCCCCGACCATCAGCCTCACCACCGAAACTCCCTCCGTCGACATCGTGGTTCATCTCGACGACAGCGGTGCGATCGCTGGCATCGTGACCGATGACAGCGGCGCGCCCATCGCGGGCGTAACGGTGAGCGCTTACGCACCAAACGCGTGGGCCAGCGGCTACGCCACCACTACCGCCGCCGACGGTACCTACAACCTGGGGCGACTGCCGAGCGACCAACCGATCGAGCTGCGCTTCGTGCCACCGGTTGGCTCGTCGTTCGCGTCCGAATGGTTCGACGATTCGCCGTTGCGGAGAACCGCGACGGCCCTCACCGTGCCGGCGGGGCAGACGCTCAACACCAACGCTGTCCTGAGCGGGGTGCCGTGACATTCGGTCTCGTCGAGCGAACCACCTAGTCAGGCAGCATCGGCATCACCAGGCCCTCGTCGCGACCGAGCAGAACCGCGCGGGTGATGGCCGCAGCGCCAAAGCGGTCGCGGACACCGTCGAGGGCGATGTCGAGGGCCGAACCGGATTGCGCGTCGAACGGCAAGGCGAGCTGCACGGCGCGGTCGTCATCGAGATTGGTGACGGCGAAGCCGACCAGGGTGATGCCGCGCTCCTCGATCAGCGGTGCCGCTTCGGCCAGCAGTGCACGAACCGTCGCCAGGACGGTCGGCGTGTGCGCGGTCGCCTCCGGCAAGGTGTGAGAGCGGGTCACGCGGGAGAGGTCGTCGAAACGCAGCCGGAGCACCACGGTGCGGCCCACTCGGTGGGCAGCCCGCATACGACTCGTGACGCGGTCGGCCAGTGCCACCACCGACGCGTCGACGACCTCGGGTGAGGTCGGCCGAAATCCCAAGGCGCGCTGCGCGCCGATCGAGCCCCGGCGCCGGCCCACGACCACCGTCCGGGGATCGCGATTGTGGGCGAGTGCATGAAGATGGCGACCCGACGCCCGACCGAGCATGGCCACCAGCGCCTCTTCCGGGAGACCGGCGATCTCACCGACACGCGTGAGCCCTCGAGCGTGGAGCTTGGTCGCGGTCGCGGGACCGACGCCCCACAATCGCTCGACCGGCAGCGGATGCAGGAATTCCATCTCCTGGTCCGGCGGCACCACCAACAGCCCGTCGGGCTTGGCCACCCCACTCGCGACCTTCGCCAAGAACTTCGTGCGCGCCACGCCGACCGTGATCGGCAATCCGACGCGCGCCATCACCTCGCTTCGCAGGCGGTGGGCGATGTCGACGGGAGCTCCCGCGACCCTCCGCAGCCCACCGACGTCGATGAAGGCCTCGTCGATCGACAGGCCCTCCACTAGGGGGCTGGTGTCGTCGAACACCTCGAACACGGCCTTGCTCGCCGCGCTGTAGGCCGACATGCGCGGCGAAACCACCACCGCGTGCGGACAGATCCGCCGGGCTTGCCGGCCACCCATCGCCGTCCGCACACCGAACGCCTTGGCTTCGTAACTCGCGGCGAGGACCACGCCGCCGCCCACGATCACCGGCCGGCCGCGGAGGCGCCGGGTCGTCGCGCTGTTCGACCGACGCATAGAAAGCGTCGAGATCGGCGTGCAGGATGGTGGCCTCGTGTCCGGGACACGAACACATGTTCGCATAGCGACGCGATCAGGGAAAGGCCGCTTCGAAGTGCGTCGGCCTTCAGGAAAGCGTGAGCAGGAGCTTCCGCAGGGCCTCACGTTGCGCGGGCGACAACACCGGGCTCAGCACGCGCTCGGCCGCCTCCTGCGCGGTCACCGCCGCATTCGTCGCCATCTCGACGCCGACGGGAGTGAGCGCGACCAACGCCTGGCGGGCGTCCGTCGGGTGGGACTCGCGACCGACCAGCCCCATGCGCTCGAGCGGTCCGAGCTGACGAGCCACGCCTGACGCCGACGTGCCCAGCCGTTCCGCGAGCTCGATCAGCGGCAGCTGCCCATCCGAGCCGTGCTGCAGTTCGAGCAGCAGCCGCAGGTCGCTCAAACCCACGCCGTGGTACTCACTCACCCAGCGATCGATCTGGCGCTCCACACTGTTCGCCGCCCGCAGCGAGCGCAAGCACATCGTCGAGCTCGTCGTGCATTCGGACCTCAGTGCAACCCGTACGTCTTGGTGATCTCGAACTCGAAGATCAAGCGTTGCTCGTCGAGCATCGTCTGTAAGAAAGCGTCCTCCTCGAGCTCGCCGCCGAACCAGCTCAGGGGGCCCGATGGTTGGCTCTGCATGATGCGGAACAAGCGCAGGCTCTGTTGGGCGACGTCGGGACCTTCCAGGATCGTCACGGTGGTCTCGAGCGCGACCCACGAGAATCCGGAGTCATACACGTAGAGCGTGCATCGCGGGTCGGCTCGCAACCGGTCGGTGCGAGTACGGCCCTGAGTACCGCTGCTCCACAACTTGCCGTCCACCAGCGCGATACCGACTCGCGCCACCTTGGGTCGACCATCCGATCCCACGGTGATCATCGCCGCCGCATGATTGTCGGCCACGAACGCGAGATCATCGTCGGAGACAGCCACGATCCGAATCTACCCACGGGCACGGGACAGGAGCACCGATGACCGAGATCACCGACGACCACATGCGGCAGATGATGAGCACGACCCGCCCCTACACGCTGGTACTCCTGCAGGCAGGTCCGAACTACGACTCGGGCAATCGTGACGAGATCATCTGGGAGCACGGGCGACGGAACTTCTCGCTACGCGCCGATGGAGTGCTCAACGTCGTCTGCCCGGTCCTCGACGACAGCCATTGGAGCGGAGTCGGGATCTTCGATGCCGAGCCCGACGCGGTCATCGAGATCATGGACGGCGACCCCGGTGTGCAAGCCGGCGTCTTCACCTATGAAGTGCACCCGGTGCGTAGCTTCCCGGGCGACACCCTCGCCGGTTAGCTCAAGGTTTCACGAACCGTTTCACGAACTTGTAGGCCGTGTCGGCGACGTCCTGCCAGCCGTGGTCGATGACGAGCGAGTGCCCGCGGCCCTCGATCTCGATGTACTCGGTGACGCCCTTGTTGCGCTTCTGGCGCTTGTACGAGGCCTTGGCGATGGCCGGCGGCACCGTGTGGTCCTTGCTGCCGTCGATGATGAGCAGAGGACCACGGTCGGGGTTCTTGCGTCTTGACCTTGGCCTCGGTCCACGGGTTGAGGTTGGCGGTGGCCGCTTGGAACAGCGGGACGCCCGAGCCGGGCACCGCGTACGTGTTGAACAGTTCCTTGGCCTCGTCCTCGCTCACCTCGTTGGCGAAGGCGTAGCGGAACTGCTCGTAGGTGAGGGGCACCGCCCGACCGTGGTTGAGCGGGTTGTGCAGCACCGGGAACGCCGACTTGAGCGCCGAGATCGGGAAGCGGCAGCACGCCCTGGAACGGTGCAGGGTCGATCGCGACCGACGCCGCCGCGCAACCGCGGCCGGCGAGGATCTGCGTGAGCAGTCCACCGAACGAGTGACCGATCACGACCGGCTTCTCGTCGAGCGTCGCTGATCACGTCCTGGAAGTGGTCTGCGATCTGGCCCACGGACTTGTGCGCGAACACCTCGGGGTTTTCCTTGGCCTGCGCGACGGTGTCGGGATCGTCGGGCCAGCCCGGAACCACCGTCGCGTAGCCCTTCTCCTCGAAGTAGGTACGCCACCGATCCCAGCTGTTGGGCAGCAACCAGAGCCCGTGCACGAAAACGACCGGGGGCTTCCCCGAACGATTCGCGTTCTTGACCTGTTCCGCCTCGTGATCGGTGATCTCAGCCATGCCTCGTGCTCCTCTACCTGGACGTTCGGGCGGTCGCATCGGCCGCGAGGCCGCCATGCTGCCCCGCGTCGCGTCGGTTTGCGCACGCCGGCATCAGAGACGCGTCAGATCGGATTTGGTCACGGAGCGGGCAGGATCGGCATAGTGGCACCCATGTTCGACGACCTGCTCGACGCGAACCGGCGCTATCAGAGCTCCGTTCTCACTCGCCGGCCTCGAGCCGAGAGCACGACGCGGGCTGGCCGTCATCACGTGCATGGACTCGCGCATCGAACCGCTGGCCATGCTCGGGCTCGAACCGGGTGACGCCAAGATCTTCCGCAACGCCGGCGCCCGCGTCACCGAGGACGTCCTGCGATCGATCGTCCTCGCGATACATCTCCTCGGCGTCGATCGGATCTGCGTCGTGCAACACACGGAGTGCGCGATGACCAAGTACTCCGACGACGAGCTGCGCACGCTGGTGGGCGAACGCGCCGGTGCCGACGCATCAGAATTGGGAATTCGCCGCGATCCGAGATCAGCGCGACACGTTGCGCGCCGACCTGGCTCGCATTCGGACCTGCCCGTTGGTGCCCGACGAGGTGGCGCTCGGCGGCTTCGTCTACGACGTCGAAACCGGCGCGCTCGAATCGCTCGGCGACTAGCTCGGGGTCAATGCGGCGAACCGGGCGCGACCAAGGGCCACGGGCGCTCTCGTTCGGCGAGGAGCGCGAGGTCGAGCAATACGTCCTCACGGAAGTGCGCCGCCATGATCTGCATGCCGACCGGCAGACCGTCGACGAGCCCGATCGGGATCGAGATCGACGGATTGCCGTAGAAGTTGGCGGGGATCGTCAAGGCGCCCTGATTCGACAGCTCCACCTCCACACCATCCGACCTCGGTGGGGAAAGGGCCGTCGGCCAGGAACGCCACGTCCGGGTTGGTGGCGGAGATCACGAGATCCGCCTGATCGAACAACGTGCGCCATCGTCTCGGTGTTCGCGGTGCGCTGCCGTTCGATGCGGGCCTGGACGTCGAGATCGAACGAGCCCTGCGCGAGCTCGACGCCGAAGCGAATGGCCGGGGTCAGATCCGGCGCGCAATCCGGCCACCGGTCACCCAGTTGATCGCGGATGCGTGCCATGCCACCGATCGCCCACTCGTAGCTACCGGTTGGAACCCGCACATCGAACGTCGACGCGACGTAGACCGGCGTCGGCGATCAAGAGCTCGGCGTGGGCCGCGACCAACTCGGCCACCGCCGGATGCACGGTCGCGCGGCCGAGGTCGGGGCTCACCACGACGCGCAGGCCGTCTACGTCGCTCTGTCCGAGCGCCGCCTCCCAGCTCGCGGTCTTCGGCAGGCTGAACGGGTCGCGGCGGATCGTGGCCGCTGGTCACGTCGAAATAGCGAGCGATGTCACGAACCGAACGCGATAGG
Source organism: uncultured Iamiaceae bacterium (assembly GCA_963778895.1). Classification (GTDB taxonomy): domain Bacteria; phylum Actinomycetota; class Acidimicrobiia; order Acidimicrobiales; family Acidimicrobilacustridaceae; genus CAVZVZ01. The sequence continues at coordinate 1,842,619 of CAVZVZ010000005.1, read as the reverse complement.
CAACCGGCTACCGACGTCATGTTGCCCTGATGGCCGTCGGGCCCCTTGGGGATGCGCCCGTACGTGGCCTTCAGCCCGGGCAGTCCGCAGAACGCAGCAGGGATGCGGATGGAGCCGCCACCGTCACCGCCGGTGGCGATCGTGCACACACCACCGGCGACCAAGGCCGATGCGCCACCCGATGAGCCTCCCGGGTGTTCGGGCCATGTTCCACGGATTGCGGGTCGCGCCGTGCAGCTTCGTGCGCGTCTGGTTCAGGCCGGCGAACTCGCTCATGGTGGATTGTCCGAACAGCACGGACCCACCGGAGCGAAGCCGGCTCACCATGGTGCTGTCGTAGCCATGCTCCAGGTCGGCCAGCGGGATGGACGCCTCCGACGCAGGCCACCCGGCGACGGCAGCGCCGAGCTTCACGGCCATCGGCACCCCACCGAACGGCAGCTGCACGTCGGCATCCTTGGCTGCCGCCAATGCGCCTTCGGGGTCGAGATGACACACCGCGTTGAGCTGAGACGCAGCCACGGCCGCCAGCGTGGCGTCGAGCTCCTCGACGGGTGAGCGTTCGCCGGCACGAAACGCGTCGACCAACGACACGGCATCGCCCGACCACGGTTCGTCGGTCATCGGGCGAGCGTACTCATACCCAGACGGCCGCGATCCGAGCGGCCGCCGACCCGCAGATCCCGACGATGCGGACCGGAACATTCCGAATTGGCGGATCAGCTCGCGTGGCACTGGACAACCAGTTGCGGCCGCGACCGCGAGGTCTGACCGACCAGCTCAGCTAGCACGTGGGAGCCGTCCCCGGTGTGCTGGATCCTGCACATCCGCCGCCGAAGTCATTCACCACCGATCGGAGATCGCCTGTGTTACGCGACCTGGTACCTCGACTTCGAACGGTCGAGGCGGATCCGGTGATGGCGCCGAGCGCCACGTCGGCCTGGCCCGCGATGCCGGTCGGGAGATCGGTGTGTCGCGCACGGTCGCGGTACCAGCGCAACGCGAGCCGCTTCGGGGGCTCCTGCCGCGTCGAGCGTGGGCAGCCATCTGGCTCGGCGCCGGGGCCTGCCTGGCGCCCGAGAAGGGCGCGACGACGAGACCGGCGACGGAACCGTCGGCGAGGTGCGCAGCTTCCGCCCGCTCGACCGCATTCGGCTGACCTGGCAGGCCCCCGATTGGGACCACGAGTCGATCGTGCAGGTAGCGATCAGGGCGAAGGGCGCCAAGACACTGATTCGTTTCCACCAGGAACGTCTGGCCAACGCGGCCGAGCGCGAGCGGCAGCGCCAGCACTGGAGCGCCGTGATGGACGAGGTCCTCGCCGCGTTGGAGTAACCCTCGCGTCGGGTGCCGGAGGTTTCCGAGGCGGCCTGGCGGCCGGACGCGTAGCGTCGTGGGTAAGCCTCGATCCTCGGAAGCCAGCGATGAGTGACACCACGATCGATCTCGAACAACCGGTAGTCGTGCTGGTTGCTCGCGTGCTCACGCACCTTGGCGGTGGTGACCGACGAGCTGCAGAAGCGCTACGGCGACGACTACCACCTGGTGGTCTGTAGCGACCCGTCGCACGCGGTCGACGACCTGAAACGCCTCGCCGCGGAACAGCGCGACGTCGCCCTCGTCCTGGCGGGCTACGCCGAAGACGACCCGGACGGGTCTGAACGTCATGGCGTCGGTCCACAACATCCACCCCGCGGCGCGGCGCGGCGTGATCGTCAACTGGGGCGACTTCGACCGGGCCAAGGCCGTCTTCGACGCGCTCGGGGCGGGCCACCTCGACCTCTACCTCCTTCGTCCGGAGCAAGCCCGAGACGAGGAGTTCCATCGGGCCATCACCGAGTCTCTCGAGGACTGGGCCCTCGCCCGCGGCGGCGGCTTCGAAGCCGTCCGCATCATCGGGGACCCTGTCGACCGCCGCAGCCACGAGCTGCGCGACAGCTTCAACCGCAATCACATACCCATCGGCTTCCTCGATGCCACGAGCCGCATCGGCCGGCAGATGATCGAAGACCTCGGGCTCGACGCTCCGCCGCTTCCCGTAGTGGTGCTGCAGTTCACTCGGGAACCAACCGTGCTGACGGCGCCGACCGACATCGAGATCGCCGACGCGTTCGGGCTCACTGCCGTGTTGCCGGAGGACGAGGAGTTCGACACTGCCATCATCGGCGCCGGCCCGGGTGGATTGGCCGCGGCGGTGACCGCAGCATCAGAGGGGCTTCGCACGGTCGTCGTCGAGCAGCAAGCGGTCGGCGGTCAGGCCGGCACCAGCTCGCTCATCCGCAACTATCCCGGTTTCCCGCGGGGCGTGAGCGGAGGCAAGCTGGCGTTCCACGCCTTCCACCAGGCGTGGTCGTTCGGTGCGACGTTCGTGTTCATGCGCACGCGCCACGGGGCTGCAGAAGACCGCGATCGGGTTTCGTGCTCGAGCTGTCGGACGGCAGTCGCATTCACACGTCGAGCGTGATCGTCGCGACCGGGTGTCTCGTATCGCCGGCTCGAGGTTCCCGGCGCCGACCGTTTGCTCGCGCGGGGCGTCTTCTACGGAGCCGCGGTGTCAGAGGCACCGGCCATGGGCGGTCGCCAGGTCTTCGTGATCGGTGGGGGCAACTCGGCCGGGCAGGCGGCCGTGCATCTCTCGAAGTTCGCGGCGCACGTGACCATCCTCGTTCGCGGGACGACGCTGGCCGACAGCATGTCGGAGTACCTCATCCGCGAGATCGACGCCTCGCCGACCATCGACGTCGTGTACCAGGTCGAGGTCGCGGCGTGCGAGGGTGAGGAGGTCCTGACCGGTCTCGTGCTGCACGACCGCGCGACCGGGCTCGACCGAACGGTCCCTGCCGACGGGTTGTTCGTGCTGATCGGCTCGGAGCCACGTACGGACTGGCTCGACGGTGTCGTGGCTCGCGACAAGTGGGGCTTCGTGCTCACCGGTGCCGACGTACCCATCGATCTGCGCGACGACGATGACGCGGGTATGCGGTCCCCGCTCGAAACCAGTCTGCCGGGCGTGCTCGCGGTCGGTGACGTTCGCCGCGACTCGGTCAAGCGAGTGGCGTCAGCTGTCGGCGAGGGGACGATCGCCGTGCCGCTGCTACATCGTTTCCTCGATGAGGTACGACACGCCGGTGCCGACAAGACCAACTGACCACCCCCGCGAGCTCCAGCCGGGCATGCGCGCCCTGCTCTGGGTGGCAGGCGTGTTGGTGCTGCTCGCCGGCGTCCAACTCCTGTTCTTCACCGAGCGCACCGCGACCCACTTCGCCTGGACGATTCAGCCGCCGCTGACCGCAGCGTTCCTCGGTTCGGCGTACTGGGCGGCCGCGGCGTTCGAGTGGTCGGCGGCGCGAGCCCGCACGTGGGCCGACGCACGCATCGCGGTGCCCGCGGTGTTCGTCTTCACGGTTCTCACGCTGATCGCCACGTTGATCCACCTCGAGAAGTTCCACCTCGGCAGCTCGTTCGGGCTCGGGACGCAACTCGTCACCTGGGTGTGGATCGCGATCTACGCCGTCGTGCCGATCCTGATGGTGGTGTTGTGGCTGCGACAGCGGACGGCGCCGGGGGTCGACCCCCCGCGGACGCATCCCTACCCGACGTGGCTCCGCGTCCTGGTCGGGTTGCAAGCCGTCCTGTTGCTCGTCGTGGGCACGCGCCTCTTCCTCGCGCCGGAGCATGCGTCGTCGTGGTGGCCGTGGCCGTTGACCCCGCTCACCGGTCGCGCCGTCGGTGCCTGGGCGTTCAGCCTCGGCGTCGCGGCCGCGGCCCACGCGCTCTGGGAGCACGACGCCCGGAGGGTTCGTCCTGCCGCGATCGCGTACGTCGTGTTCGCGGCCCTGGAGACGGTCAGCGTGCTGCGCTACACCGACGTCGGCGACTGGAGCTCGGTGGCCGGGGTGACCTATCTGGTCTTCATCGCCAGCAGTGCGGTGACCGGTTTGATCACGTTGTGGTTGGCCCGGGCCGAACCATCGGAGGCGCCTGAGCGAGTTGTCACAGGGCGGCTGATACGTTCGCCAAAACGCTGCGTACTTCGAACAGAGGAGCTGTCATGGCCGAGCGCACCTCGTACAAACCGGGTACCCCTTCATGGGTCGACATCGGCGTGCCCGACACCACCAAAGCGGCCGAGTTCTACGGCGCGTTGTTCGGGTGGGAGGCGGCGCTCGACCCCCGGCCCGAGGCCGGGGGCTACGGCATGTTCACGCTCCGCGGGTTGAACGTCGCCGGCCTCGGCCCGCAGCAGAACCCCGACATGCCGCCGTACTGGTCGGTCTACATCACCGTGTCCGACGTCGACGCAACGCTCGCCACGGCCACGGCCGCCGGCGGCACCACGATCGCCGGCCCGATGGACGTGTTCGACGCCGGACGCATGGCCGTCATCCAGGACTCCGTCGGGTCCTTCGTGTCCATGTGGCAACCCAACCAACACATCGGTGCGCAGCTCGTGAACGAGACCGGCAGCTTCGGCTGGAACGAGCTGGCGACCAACGATCTCGCCGCCGCGACCGCGTTCTACACCTCCGTTTTCGGCTGGGGCGTCGCCGACCAGACCGGCGATGCCGCCGCGATCTTCACCGTCGACGGCGACATGGTGTGCGGCGCGCACACCATGGGCGAGGGTGAGTTCCCCGCGTGGTCGATCTGGTTCACGGTCGACGACGTCGACGCGTCCGCGGCGCAAACCAAAGCGCTCGGCGGATCGGTCTTCGTCGAGCCGAACGACATGGACTTCGGCCGCGGCGCCGTCGTGGCCGATCCCTTCGGTGCGGTGTTCGGCATCGCCAGCGTGAACGCCCCGACCGCCTGACCCCACCACTGCGGGGGAATGGCCTCAACTGTGACGACGCCGGTGGTGACGTCGACCTCACGCATCGACCATGCTGGCGCATCCATGACCGACGCACCCCCCAGCGAATCCCGGATTCGCACACCTGATCAACGCCTTCGGGTCTTCATCAGCTCGACGATCGGCGAGCTCGCCGACGAGCGCGTTGCGGCCAAGAAGGCGATCGACGACTTGCGCCTGGTTCCCGTCCTGTTCGAGCTGGGGGCCCGCCCGCATCCGCCCCGCGATCTCTACCGGGCGTACCTCGCCCAGAGCCACGTCTTCGTCGGCATCTATTGGCAGAGCTACGGCTGGGTCGCACCCGACATGGAGATCTCGGGCCTCGAGGACGAGTACCTCCTGGCCGGTGACCACCCGAAGCTCATCTACATCAAGACGCCGGCACCCGATCGCGAGCCCGGCCTCGCCCGGTTGCTCGATCGCATCCGCGACGACAACACCGCGTCGTACCGGACCTTCTCGAACGCCGACGAGTTGGGTGAGCTGTTGGAGAACGACCTCGCGGTGATGCTCACCGAGCGCTTCGAAGCCACGACCGAATCCGAGATCGACCCGACCGAATTCGCCGCACCCACGCCGGCTGAGTCCCTGCCGTCGGAACCGTCGCTACTCGTGGGACGCGAGCGCGAGGTGGCCGAGATCATGGACCTGCTCCGCGCCGGCGACACGCGCATGGTCACGATCACCGGGCCCGGCGGATGCGGCAAGACCAGGATGGCCGTGCGCCTCGCCGAGATGACGCGGGACCAGCTCGGCAGTCGCGTCTGCTTCGTCGACCTCACCGGTGTCCGTGACCCGGGACTCGTGCTGCCGACGATCGCGACCGCGGTGGGTGTTCGCGACGTCGGCAGCAGGCGATTGGTCGACGCCATCACCGCGCTCCTGCGGGAAGCGCCGCGGATGGTCGTCCTCGACAACTTCGAACACGTCATCGGTGCGGCGGCCGACGTGGCCGACATCTTGTCGGCGACCACCGACGTCAAGGTTCTGGTGACCAGCCGCGAGGCGCTGCGATTGCGTTGGGAGCAAGAGTTCCCGCTGCGCCCTCTCCAGGTACCGGATCGTGACGATCACCTCGATGCCGCCGCGCTCGCCGGCATCGCCGCGGTGGAACTGTTCGTCGAACGGGCGCGGCGTGCTCGACCCGTCTTCGACCTCACCGACGAGAACGCTCCCGTCGTCGCCGAGATCTGTCGGCGCCTCGACGGGCTGCCGTTGGCCATCGAGCTGGCCGCGGCTCGGATGCGCATCCTGTCTCCGGACGACCTGTTGGCGCGCCTCGAGCATCGTCTCGACACCTTGAGCGGTGGTGGCCCGCTCGACTCCCCGGTGCGCCACCGTGCTCTGCGCGAGGCGATCAGCTGGAGCTACGAGCTCTTGAATCGCGATGAGCAAACGGTGTTCCGCCGCATCGCGGTGTTCGCGGGTGGATGCACGCTCGACGCGATCGAAGCCGTATGTGCCTCCGAGTCGACCACAGGCGACGCCCTGCTCGACATCGTCGGCAGCCTCGTCGACAAGTCGCTCGTGGTCAGCACCGTCGACCCGACCACGATGCACACCCGGTTCAGCCTCCTCGAAACGGTGCGCGAGTACGGGATCGAGCAACTCGCCGCCGCGGGCGAGGAAGCTGAGATCCGCTCCCGACACCTCGAGTCGTGCCACCGGTTGGCGGCAACCGCGTCGAGTCGGATGCGGGGACCCGACATGGCCGCGTGGCTCGACACGTTGGAACGCGAACACGACAACGTGCGTAGCGCGCTCGACTACGCCGCAGTGTCCGGGCGCGCCGACTTCGGCCTCGAGATGGCGACCAGCTTGCGCGATTTCTGGGACGTGCGCGGCCACTACCGCGAGGGCATCGCACGCCTGCAGGCGCTGCTGGCGGCCACGTCAGACGAGCCGACCGTGTTGCGCGGTCGGTCTCAGGACGCCGTGGGCTGGCTGACCGGCATGACCGGCGACTACGAGCTCGCGCTCGACTGGCTTCGTCGCGGACTCGCCGACATCCGAGCCACCGGCGATGCCGAAGCACTGGCCTGGTCCACGTGTGAGCAAGGGATCGTGGCGTGCAACCTGTCGCGCACCGAAGAAGCGTCGCAGCTGCTGACGGAAGGCGCCGCGCTGGCCGACGCAATCGGCGATCGCTTCCTGTCGGCCTGGAGCAAGTTCGGCTTCGCCGAGGTCGCGCTGATCGACGAGGACCTCGAGGCCGCCGTGCGCGGTTTCGAGGAGGTCTTGGTGATCGCGCGGGACATCGGCCAGCCGTGGTCGCTCGCATGGGCCTTGGCGACCACCGGGGCCTGGCACGTCGCGATCGGCGACGGCGCGCGAGCGCGGGCCGAGCTGGGCGAGTGCCTGGCGTTGCGCCAGACCCTTCGCGACGACCGCGGCACGGCCGACACGCTCGGCCTGCTCGCCTGCTTGGCCAGTGCAGAGGGCGCCTTCGAATGGTCGGCGCGACTTCACGGCGCGGCCGAGATCGGACAGCAGGCCAACGCGGTCACGATCTGGCCGTTCTTCCAACCGCTGCATGACGAGAGCGTGCAACGCCTGCGGGAGGCGCTGGGTGCATCGCGACTCGACGAACTGTGGCGAGACGCCCGGTCGATCCCGATGAGCGAGATCGTCGGGGAGGCGCTCGACGGCCGCCGCTTCAGCCGCGTGGGCTGAGTGCTCCGGCACGCGCCGAACGACGGCTGAACAGCTGGCAGACGCTCAGGACCAGTCCGACGACGAGGAACACCACACCAAGGGTGGCGGCGTAGAAGCTCACGAACCAACGGCCGTCAGCGGAGTTCTCGCCCACCCGCCAGGGCGAGTTCTCGACGGCGATGATGACCAGCAACAACCCGCCACCGGCCGCGAGGAACTGCCACCACCGGCGCGCGACGCGATGCTCGGGCACGGGGCTCCCCGCCCGCCACGACAGCGCGGCCACGATCACGGCGACGGGCACGACGCCCACGAGCACGAAACCGACGGGCGACGTTCCGAACATCAGCGCGAGCAAGAACGCAGACACCGCGACACACCCGGAGAACAGGGCGATCGCGTCATGAGAGGGACGGTTCACGTGAGCCTCCAGATGTTGCGAAGGAACGGTGATGACGAGGTCGCGAGCGGCGCGACCCCACACCCGAATGGCCGATGTTCACGAGCGCGGACGGCATCGAGAAGCTGTGGGAGCGCTCGGCACCGCTGCTGAACGACCCTCCGCCGGTGCGGCCGTACGCGCCCGGATCGTGGGGGCCGAACGCAATCCACCAACTCATCGCGCCCGACGCCTGGCGCCTGCCCTTCGAGCGTGGCTGGCGGAACGACGCTGACTGGAGGCACGCCTAGCGGCGCACCTCCTAGGTGAGCGCGGGGATCGTTCCCATGCGCCCGGACTGGAAGTCCTCGACCGCCTGCAGGACCTCGGCGCGGGTGTTCATGAGGAACGGGCCGTAGTGCGCGATCGGCTCACGAATCGGGAGACCACCCAGGAGGAGCACCTCGAGGTTCGGGGAGTCCTCCGGTTGGGCGTCGGCCGCGGCGACCGTGACGGTGTCGCCGTCACCGAACACCACCAGCTGATGCGCGTCGACCGGGCGGCGCTCGACTCCGGCATAGCCGCGGCCGCTCAGGACATAGCCAGCGCATTGAACGACGGGTTCCACGGCACCGTCAGTTGCGCACCGGGGCTCAGGCTCACGTGGGCGTAGGTGATCGGCGTGTGCGTCGACCCGGGACCGGACTGGCCCGCGAGGTCACCGGCGATCAACCGCACCAACGCGCCGCCATCACCCGACGACGCCAGGGTGAGCTCGTTGCCGGTGATGGCCTGATAGCGCGGCGGGCTCATCTTCAGCGCGGCGGGCAAGTTCACCCAGAGCTGCACGCCGTGGGTTCGGCCGCCGTTACGCCGGAAGGTCTCGGTCGGCACTTCGTCGTGCAAGATGCCCGAGCCAGCCGTCATCCATTGCGTGTCGCCTTCGCCGATCACGCCACCGCCACCGTTCGAATCGTGGTGCTCGACGACGCCGTCGATGACATAGGTGACCGTCTCGAAGCCGCGATGCGGATGCCACGGCGCACCGACCGCCTCGTTGGGGGCGTAGTCGACCGGGCCGAGTTGATCGAGCAGGAAGAAGGGATCGGCGATGTGGCTGTCGACCCCGCCCGGAAAGGGCCGCCACACCTCGAAGCCGGCGCCTTCGACGGTGTGATGGGCGGGGACGAGGCGCGCGATCGGACGCGGCACCGTATCGGGCTCGGCTGCGGCGAGACGGGGGAGCACGAGCGGGTTGTCGACGGTGACGGCGGGCATGGCGAACCTCCAGGGGGCACCGTTCCAAGTACGAGCGATTCAACCGAACCCGGGCGCCAGTCATTCCGTAGGCTCCCGCCATGAACAACGACAGCGAGCCGATCAAGGCCGACGCGTGGGTCGCCACGGCACTCGGAGACCCCACTGCGGTTCTCGAGCGTCAGCACATCGAGGTCCGGCCGCCCGAGGCCAACGAGGCTCGGGTCGCGGTCGAGGCGTTCTGTCTCAACTTCAACGACATCGACATCATCCGAGGTCGCTACACGACGCTCCCCCTGGATCCGCCGTTCGTTCCGGGCATGGAGTCCGTCGGCGTGGTCGAGAGCGCGGGTGCGGGGGCCGAGCACCTCGTCGGGCGCCGGGTCGTCGGCATCCCCGTCATGGCGCACGGCGGGTATGCGTCGTACGCGATCATCGACGCCGCAACCGCGCTCGACATCCCCGACTCGATGAGCAGTGTCGACGGCGCGGCCCTGCACTACCCCTTCCACCTGGGCTGGTTCGCGCTGCACGAGCGGGCCCGCTTGCAACCCCGGGAGACCTTGCTCGTGCACGCGGGAGCCGGCGGCACCGGATCGGGCGCGATCCAGATCGGCAAAGCCCTGGGCGCCGTGGTCATCGCCACGGCCGGCACCGACGAGAAAGCGGGGTTCTGCCGAGAGCTCGGCGCCGACTTCGCCGTCAACTATCGAACCACCGACTTCGTGGCCGCCGTCGACGACATCACCTATGGGCGCGGGGTCGACGTGGCCTTCGACGCCGTCGGAGGTGATGTCACCGTGCAGACGTTCCGGTGCATGGGCTTCAACGGCCGCCACCTGATCGCCGGCTTCAGCGAGGACATCCAGCTCGAGGACGGGAACTACATCACTCCGCGAGCCATGGCCTACGGGAACTTCTCGCTGTGCGGCGTGTGCCTCGTCTACGTGAACGACCCCTTGGGTGTCCGGCGCACGCTCGGGTTCAACTGGCCCTCGCGAGCGGAAGGTCAGGAGGCGCACGCGCGCATCCTCGAGCTGTTGCGCACCGGTGCGATCCACACGGTCATCGGACGGCAGCTCGCGTTCGACGACATCCCCGCGGCACTCGAAGCGATGGAACGTCGCGAGACGACAGGGCGGTTGGTCGCTGAGCTCTGAGCCGACTACGGATGCATGCTCACGCGCGGACGGCGCGCCGTCCGTTCCACTGCAACCACTCGAGGCGATTCGACCGGTCGAAACCGAACCGCACCAACTGCTGTGGGCCGGGCCCGATGGCCACCGCGTGGTCGTCGGCGACGAACGCCAGCGTTCGCGGCGGGTCGACAGGTGGCTGCCATCCCGTCACGTCCTCGCGCGCCGACGAGGTCACGACCAGCTGGCCGGGTTCGGCGCCCCCCGACACGGTCAACATCGCGAAGGCGTGCACGAACGTCCCGAGGAAGCGGGACACGTCCACGACGATCGAAGGGTCGGGATCGAGCTGGCGATCGTCGAGATCCGCGAACCGCGCCAACGTCCACCGGCGCATGGCGTCGTTGACCCACGATCCGTTCGTGGCGTTGGTCAGCCCGACGAACGCAAAGTCGAGTTCGGGAACGACGAGGAACTCCGTCAGATAGCCGGCTGTCGATCCGCCGTGGCCGAGCGACCGGGCCCCATCGATGTCACGCACGAACCAATCGAGGGCGACGTCCTCGAAAAGATCCGCGTTGACGACAGTGGTGTGGAGCCGATCGAGGCTCTCGTGGCTCAGGATCGGCGTGCCGTCGACGGCCGAGCCCGTCTTCTGGAATCGCGCCCACGTCAGGAGGTGCTCGGCCGACGCGATCAATCCCCCGGCGGCGTAGTCGATCGGTTCGAGCTCCCACCCGGGTTGCCATCCGGCTCGACGCAAGACGTACGGGTGTCCATCGATGACCCAATGTGGTGACGCCACGGGGTAGGTGATCACGTCGTCGGCGCGAAAGGCGGCGCCGCGCAAGCCGAGGGGCTTCAGTAGGCGCCTTCGTACGAACGAAGCGAGGTCTTCGCCGGACACCGCTTCGATCACCGCGCCTGCGATCGAGAACCCCGCGTTGTTGTACGAGTAGCCGGTGCCCGGCTCGAACAAGCGGCGGGCGGTCGCGAGATCCGCCAGATCGTGCGCCTCGAGACTGGTGAAGAGGTGGTCCCCGTCGAACCCGGCTTGATGGCTCAAGGCCCGTTCGATCGTGATCGACTCCATGTCGAGCCCGGTCGCGGGGCCCAACTCGGGCAGGTGCCTCGCGACCGGATCTTCGAGCGACAGCGACCCTTGCTCGACCAGCACCATCACTGCGGCGGAGACGAACGTCTTGGTGACCGACCCGATCTGGAACTGGGTCGCAGGCGTGATCGGGTTCGGGAACTCCACGTTGGTGACGCCATGGGCCGCCACGTACGAGGCGCCCCCGAACGCCACCCCGACGACGGCGCCAGGCACGGCCAGTGCGCCCGCAGTCTCGGCCAGGACGCCCGACAGCTCTTCCAGCTCGTCCACGGCGGCGACCGTAGCTCCCACAGATGTCATGCTTCGCCGCCATGATCGATCCGCGTACACCCGTACTGGTCGGAGTCGGCACCTGCCTCGACGACGTCGAGGCCGCCGAGTTGATGGTGCGCTCGGCGGACGCAGCCGGACGCGATGCGGACGCACCGGCACTGCTGGATCGCGCCCAACGGATTGCGGTCCCCCGTGGCACCTGGTCCTACACCGATCCCGCGCGCATCGTCGCGGACCGAATCGGCGCGACCGGCGCCACCACGGTCTTGGTCGACCTCGGTATCCCCCAGCAGACACTCATCAACGACGCGCTGGCGTCGATCCTCGCCGGCACGCTCGAGGTCGCGCTCGTCGTCGGGGCCGAGGCCAAGGCCCGGGCCGCGCGCGGCGCGCCGAAGCACGGCCGCCAACGCCGCCGGCATCTCGCAGGTGATGCGCCGTGAAAGCGACGGAGAGGGCGCCGAGGAGATCGACCAGCAGGGCACGACCCCCGACGAGCACCAGACGCCCAAGGACGAGATCGTGTCGCGCGCCGAGATCGAGGCCGGCCTCTGGGCGCCGGTCGAGCAGTACGCGCTGATCGAATCAGCACTCGGTGCAGCCGAGCGCGTCGCCGGTGAGGCTCACCGGCGCGAGATCGCCGAGTTGTGGGCGCGGTTCAACGAAGTGGCGCGCACCAACCCCGAAGCCGCGTTCCCCCAGCCGATGACGGCCGAGGCGTTGGCCACGTTCGGGGCGCACAACCGACCGCTCGCCTTCCCCTACGGCAAGTGGCACGCCAGCCAATGGACGGTCGACCAGGGCGCCGCGCTGTTGTTCTGCTCTGTGGAGGCCGCCGAGCGTCACGGTGTTCCGCGCGACCGCTGGATCTTCCCGTTGGTCGGCGTCGAGTCGAGCCTGTCCGTGCCGCTGACCTCACGACGGCTCATGCATCGTTGGCCCGCGATGGAGGTTCTCGGCCGCGCTGCGAGCGCGCATTTGGCTCGCCCCCTATCCGAGTGCGACCACACCGAGCTGTACTCGTGCTTCCCGGTCGCGGTTCGAGTGCAGCAACGCGAGCTCGGCCTGGCGCTCGATGCCACGCCCACCATCACCGGCGGCATGGCCTTCGCCGGCGGCCCCTTCAACAGCTTCGTGCTGCAGGCGACCGCGGCCATGGCCCGGCGGTTGCGCGAGCACGCCGGCCTCGGGCTCGTCACGACCGTCAGCGGCCTGTTGACCAAGCCGGGCCTCGCCATCTGGTCGAACGAACCGGGCGTACGCCGTCCGTTGGTGGCCGATCTGGGGACCCAGGCCGCCGCCGTGACCGAGACGGTCCCGGGCGCCGGCGACTACGGCGGACCCGGCACGATCGCTGCATCGACGGTCACCTACGAAGGCTTCGAGCCGAAGGAGCTGATCGCAGTCATCGACACGCCCGACGGCCGACGCGCCATCGCGCGCAGCGACGATGACGGCCTGGTCACGAGCGGCACCCAGGCCACCCTGGTCGGCCAGGAAGTCGACGTAGCGGGCTCGCGGATCGCTTGAGCGTCCGTCGATCGGCGCACGTTCAGAAGTCGCCCGCCACCTCGGCGAGCCTGCGCTCGAGGTAACGGCGCTCGGCATCACCGCCGACCAGAGCCAGGGCATCGTGGTACGCACGCTGGGCCTCGCCCCGGCGTCCGAGCCGACGCAACAAGTCGGCGCGGGTGGCGGCCAGGAGGTGGTAGCCGTCGAGCTCACCTGACGCCTCGACCTCGTCGACCAGCAGGAGGCCCGCCTCAGGGCCTTCGGCCATCGCGACCGCCACGGCCCGATTCAGTCGCACCACGGGCGATGCGACGAGTTGCTCGAGCTGCGCGTAGAGCAGCGCGATCTCGCGCCAATCGGTGTCCGACGCGCGCGCCGCGCCGGCGTGACACGCGGCAATCGCAGCCTGGATCTGGTACGGCCCGGCACGACCGCGACGCAAGGCTCGCTCGACCAGCACCTCGCCTTCGTCGATCGCCGGCTGGCTCCAACGCGTGCGGTCCTGCTCCTCCAGCGGCACCAAGTCGCCCCTCGCATCAGTACGGCTCTCGCGCCGAGCATCGTGCAAGAGAAGGAGGGCCAAGAGACCGAGGACCTCGGGCTCGTCCGGCATCAGATCGGCCAGGGTGCGGGCCAGGCGTATCGCTTCGGCGCACAACCCGAGCCGGACCAGGTCGGCACCCGCGGTCGCGGCGTAGCCCTCGTTGAACAACAGGTACAGCACCCCCAACACGGCAACCGTTCGATCGGGCAACAGGTGCGCGGGCGGCACCACGTAGGGGATGCCGGCGTTGCGAATCTTGCGCTTGGCCCGCACGAGGCGTTGGGCCATCGTCGGCTCCGGCACCAGGAACGCCCGCGCGATCTCTCCGGTCGTCAGGCCCGCCAACGTGCGCAAGGTCAATGCGACCTGCGCCTCGAGTGCGAGCGCCGGATGGCAACAGGTGAAGATGAGCCGCAGTCGGTCGTCCTCGACGCCACTCTCGTCGACGACGCCGTCGGCGCCGGATGACTCGAACCACTGGAAAGGCTCGAAGGAGCCCGGACCGAACATGGCAGCCTCCTCCTCCTTGGCCGCTCCCTTCGCGGCCCGCCGGGCCTTGTCGACGGCACGGTTGCGGGCGACGGTGGTGATCCAGGCACCAGGCCGGCGGGGAATGCCATCGCGGCGCCACCGTTCGAGCGCCGCGGCAAAGGCGTCCTGCGCGCACTCCTCGGCCAAGTCCCAATCGCTGGTGAGCCGGATCAAGGTCGCGACGATCCGGCCCCACTCCTCCTGGAACGCCGCCGCGACGGCGGCCTCGACGTCGGCCCGCGCCGCTACATCTCCCAGATCGGCCTCACTTCGATCGATCCCGCTCGAGCACCCGGGAGCTTGGCCGCGACCTCGATGGCTTCGTCGAGATCCTTGCAGTCGACGAGGTAGTAGCCGCCCATCTGCTCTTTGGTCTCGGCGAACGGACCGTCCGACGTGAGCACTTCGGACTCGCGCACCCGCACGGTCGTGGCGTCCGCGGTGGGCCGCAGGCGCTCGCCACCCAACAACACGCCTCGTTGTCCCATCTCATCGGCCCAGGCCATGTACGAGGCCGTGCTGGCCGCGGCCTCCTCGGGACTCGCCGCGAACATGGCGCTTTCGTCGGTGCAGATCAACAGCACGTATCGCATGGGGTGCCTCCTCGTTGGTAGATGCACTAGTACGACGATCGGAGATGGGGCGGATCGACAGCCGGAAACGACTTCCTTCCCGCAACCTAGGCTCACCGTCCATGGGCGAGCAGTTCGAGGGCACGATCGGCCGGACGTACGACGACTCCACGCCGTGGTGGCCACCGCTGGCGACGGCGCCGGATGGCGCCCCGAACGTGGTGCTGGTGCTGCTCGACGACGTCGGCTACGCCCAGTTCGGGTGCTACGGCTCGGACATCGCCACACCGACCTTCGACCGGCTGGCGGCCAACGGACGGCGCTACGCGAACTTCCACACCACGGCGTTGTGCTCGCCGACTCGTGCGTGCCTGCTGACCGGGCGCAACCACCACTCCAACGGCATGGCCCGCGTCGTCGAGCTGGCTGCCGGCTTCCCCGGCTACAACTCCACCATCCCCAAGGAGAACGGGTTCCTCTCCGAGATCCTGGTGCGCAACGGCTACGCCACCTACGCGGTGGGCAAGTGGCATCTGACGCCGGCGACCGAGATGACGCCCGGTAGCCCGAAAGACCGTTGGCCGCTCGGCCGAGGATTCGAGCGCTACTACGGGTTCATGGGCGGCGAGACCGACCAGTACCGACCCGATCTCGTCTACGACAACCACCCGATCGAGCCGCCCCGCACGCCCGAGGACGGCTACCACCTCACCGAGGACCTGGCCGATCGGGCTCAGCTGTTCCTGAAGGACCTGCGCGCGACGTCGCCCGACCAAGCCGTTCTTCCTCTGGTTCACGCCCGGGCGCGTGCCACGCGCCGCATCAGGCGCCCGCCGACTACATCGACCGGTACCGCGGCCACTTCGATCAGGGTTGGGACCAGTGGCGCGAAGAGGTGTTCGAGCGCCAGATCGCGTCGGGTCTGTTGCCCACCGACACCGAGTTGTCCGAACGACCGTCGTGGGTGCCGCCGTGGGACTCGCTGTCGAGTGACGAGCAACGGCTGTCCGCCCGCATGATGGAAGTGTTTGCCGGCTTCCTGACCCACACCGACGCGCAGGTCGGCGCGGGTGCTCGACTTCATCGCCGAGCTCGGCGAGCTCGACAACACGATCGTGATGGTGATGAGCGACAACGGCGCGTCGGCCGAAGGAGGAGCCAAGGGCTCGTTCAACGAGCAGTACTTCTTCAACTTCGTACCCGAGAGCGTCGAGGAGAACCTGCGCCGCATCGACGACCTGGGCACCCCGCGCGCCAACAACCACTATCCCTGGGGCTGGGCGTGGGCCGGGAACACGCCGCTCAAGCGGTTCAAACGGGACACCCACGAAGGTGGTGTCGCCGATCCGCTCATCGTGCACTGGCCGGCCGGGCTCGGACGCGACGGGCGGCACACGCCACCAGTACGTGCACGCCATCGACGTCATGCCGACGCTGCTCGACGTCCTCGGCATCGAGGCCGCCCGCGGTGATCGCCGGCGTCGATCAGACGCCCGATCGAGGGCGCGAGCTTCGCCGCTTCGCTGTACGAAGCCGACGCTCCGAGCGCACGCACGTCACGCAGTACTACGAGATGCTCGGCTCGCGTGCGCTCTACCACGACGGCTGGAAGGCGGTGGTGTTCCATCCGTCGCCGTTCATCGCCTACGACGGCAGCGACGCCACCCGACCCTTCGACGACGACGTGTGGGAGCTCTACCACGTCGCCGACGACTTCTCGGAGGTCCACGACGTCGCGGCGCAGCATCCCGAGAAGCTCGCGGAGCTCGAACGAGCTGTGGTGGGACGAGGCGGCCAAGTACCAGGTGCTGCCGCTCAACAACCAACCCGGTCGCTTCGCCGATCGCCGCTATCGGCGCGACCGCCACGAGTTCTACGCCGGCATCGGTCCGCTCGCCGAGGCCATGGCGCCGAACCTGCGGAACCGCTCCTTCACGATGACCGCGGAGCTCGACATCCCCGACGACGGCCCCGTCGACGGGGTGCTGGTCGCGCACGGCAGTCATGCCGGTGGCTACGTCGTATACATCCGGCAGCGCCGCCTGCACTACGCGTACAACTTCGTCGGCACCGAGATCACCACCATCGCGGCCGATGTCGAGCTACCCCCGGGAGCGGTCACGGGCCGCATCGTCTTCACGCGCACCGGTCGCGGCGGCGAAGTCGCCCTCTTCCACGACGACCTACCGGTCGGCACGGGTGCCGTGCCGCACACCACGCCCGTGACGTACGGAACACCGTGCTTCGCAGTGGGGTATCTGCCATCGGGTCCGGTGATCCCGGACTTCGAGGGGCGGGCCGCGATCCCCGACGGAGTCCTGCGCCGCATGGTGATCGAAGCCGAGGGAGTCGACCCGCTGCGGGAGCGGATCGACAGCACACGCGCCGATTTGGCGACACAGTAGGACCGCCACCCGGAAGAAAGGTCGCGTCGGATGAGCGAGGAACCCACCGATGTCCCGGTGCGGGTGCGCATCAGAGCGAACGGCCCTTACATGGTCAACGGACCGGTCACCATCAGCCGGCGCCGCATCGTCGAGTCCGAGCATGGCGAGCCGATGACGTGGCAAACCACCGAGCGCTTCGGAACCCACCAACGCGCGGTGCTCTGCCGTTGCGGCGGATCGGCGGCGAAGCCGTTCTGTGACGGGACCCACCTCGCGAACGGGTTCGACGGCACTGAGTCCGCTCCGACGACGAACTACGACGAACGCGCCCGAACCTACGAAGGCACGGGTGTCGTCATGCGCGATGACCGCAAGCTCTGCCAACACGCGGGCTTCTGCGGCACGCGGCTCACCAACGTGTGGAAGATGATGAAGGCCGATGCCGTCGAAGACTCGATCGCGCGCATCCACCTGATGGCGATGATTGAGCACTGCCCGTCGGGCGCCCTCACGTTCCGCCTCTCGGCCGACGAGCCCGACGTCGAGCCCGAGCTCCCGCTAGCCGTTGGTGTCGTCGACGACGGACCGTTGTTCGTCACCGGCGGCATGCCGATAGAGCGGTCGGACGGTGCTCCCTTCGAGCCTCGAAACCGGGTCACGCTCTGCCGGTGCGGAGGCTCGGGAAACAAGCCATTGTGTGATGGGACTCACAAGAAGAACGGCTTCAAGGACGCCGGGCCGTGACGGCGCCGGCACGACGACACGAGAGGAGCACCACCACCATGGAACCCGCCGACGAGCAACGCCAGAAAGCGATCGAACGCCTCAAGAACAAGCGGGCGTTCACCGAGCACGTCGTGAGCTACATCGTGGTGAACGGCTTCCTGGTGATCGTGTGGGCCATGACCGGTGCCGGGTACTTCTGGCCCGCTTGGGTGATGGTCGGTTGGGGCGTCGGGCTCGTGTTCCACGCGTGGACCGTCTTCGGCCAGAAGCCCATCACCGAGTCGGACATCCAACAAGAGATGCGAAAGGGTGAGGACGGCACCGTCTGAGCCGACCAACATGAACGACAACCAGATCCCCATCGCCGACACACCGGCGGCGCTCACGCCGCAATGGCTCACCACCGCGCTCCGTGCCGGCGGCCTGCTCGGCGATGCCGCCGTCACCAACGCAAGCGATCACTCCTGTCGGCACCGGCCAGATGTGCGACAGCGCGCGCCTCGAGCTGACGTTCGACCGAGCGACCGACGCCCCGACGACCGTGGTCGCCAAGCTCCCTGCGGCCGACCCCACCAGTCGGGCCACGGCACTGTCGCTACGTAGTTACGAGATCGAGGTGAGGTTCTACCAAGAGCTGGCACCGACGTTGCCGATCCGCACACCCGAGATCTTCTACGGCGACATCGACGTCGAGACGGCGAGCTTCGTGCTGTTGATGGAGGACCTGGCGCCTGCTCGACAGGGCGATCAACTGGCGGGGTGCACTCCAGCCGAGGCCGCGGTCGCGATCGACGAGTTGGTCAAGCTGCACGCGCCGCGATGGGGTGACCCGACGTTGGCCGATCTCGACTGGCTCCACCGCGACCCCGAACAATCTCGGATGTTCATGCTGGGCATGCTCCCGGTGCTCTGGACGAGTTTTCGTGAGCGCTACGCCGATCGGCTGGGTGCGGACGTGCACGAAGCTGGGGACGCTCTGTTCGCCGACCTCGACAAGTACCTGGGCGCGGCCAACGAGCCGTGGACGGTGGTGCACGGCGACTATCGCCTCGACAACTTGCTGTTCTCGATGGCCGACACCGGCGCCGGTTCGGTTGCGGTGGTCGACTGGCAGACGTGCATGCACGGGCCGGCGCTCGGCGACGTGGCCTACTTCATCGGCGCAGGACTGACGACGGACGACCGCCGCGCTTGCGAGCAAGATCTGGTCCGGCGCTATCACAGAGCTCTGGTCGCCGCCGGCGTCGCCGACTACGACTGGAACCGCTGCTGGCAAGACCACCGTCGCGGCACGTGGGCCGGGCTCATCATGGCGATTGCCGCGTCGATGCTCGTGGAGCAGACCGATCGGGGCGACGAGATGTTCCTGACGATGGCCCATCGCCACAGTCGCCATGCCCTCGACCTGGATGCGCCGGCCCTACTGCTGACCTGACAGCTCGGGGCTTGACTCCATCAGGTGGCTCGATGACCATCGTGGCGTCGCTCTCAGGGGGTCTCATGCGTCGCATTGCTTCCGTTGTCATCACCGCGCTCTTCGTTGTCGCGGCGTCGGGGTGTGTCAGCAACCTGGTCGCGCCACCGGGTGCCGCACCGTTGCGCTATCGCGACGAGATCTTCACCACCGTCAACAAGACGGCCGATGTCGTCTACGGCAGTGCCGTGAACTCGCAAGCCCAAACAGAGTCACTCAAGCTCGACGTGTACCAACCCGCAGGCGACACCGCGACCAGTCGGCCGGCGATCGTGTGGGTGCACGGCGGATCGTTCAGCAGCGGTGACAAGACCTCCCCGGAGTTGGTCGACGAGGCCAACACATTCGCCAAGAAGGGCTACTTGAACGTCTCGATCAACTATCGGCTGATGCCGGGCGGCTGTTCGGCGTCGAGCCCGACGACCAACTGCGTCACCGCCATCATCGACGCCAAGCACGATGCCCAAGCTGCGGTGCGTTTCCTACGCGCCAACGCGGCGGCCTACAAAGTCGACCCGAACCGCATCGCGATCGGGGGTACCTCGGCCGGTGCCATCACGGCGTTGAACGTCGGCTACGACCCGACCGAGGTCGGCGACAGCGGTAACCCCGGGTTCTCGTCCAACGTCGGGGCCGCGGTTTCGCTTTCCGGCGCCCGGCTCCTGGGCGCACCCGATGCCGGCGACGCGCCGGCCATGCTCTTCCACGGCACGGCCGATCCGTTGGTGCCCTACGCGTGGGCCACGAACACGGTCGACACCGCGCATGCCGCCGGACTCGTCGCCTACCTCACGACATGGGATGGAGCGGGCCACGTCCCCTACGTGCAGCACCGAACCGAGATCATCGACCAGACGACCAACTTCCTCTACTGGTCGCTCAACCTGCTCGCCACGCAGGGTTGACGGTCATCGACGCCGACACGCTACGAACCCGGGCCCGGGCCCTGGCCGCCGCCATCGAGCCCGTCGCGGGCCAGGTCTACTTCTCCCCCGAATGCCACCAAGCGTACGAAGCCCTCGGCTTCGCACCCAGCCCGAGCGACACCTTCAACGGTGTGCACCTACCCGACGGTCCGGCCTACTTCACGAGCCGTGGTTCGGTCATGGGGCAAGTACCCGGTGAGGTCGTCGCCGCCGCCTTCGCGGTGTTCAATCCCGAGATCGTGGTGCCCCTCGTCGACTATGGGTGGAGCCTCACGGACGCACCCACCATCTGCGAAGCGCGTACGAACGGCGCGGTCGGGCAACTGACGCGTGTGCTCGGCGCCGAGCCCGCCGGCGTGCACCGGGCACGCGAGCTCCTGCTGCGCGCCGCGGAGCCGCTGCGCCCCGAGGGTCGCCCGCTCTACTCCGGAGTCCGCTCCCTCGGCCTGCCCGGCACACCCCTGGCCGACGTGTGGCGCGCCGCCGACATGTTGCGCGAGTACCGCGGCGATGCCCACACCGGTGCGTGGACGTCAGCGGGCTTCGACGCGACCGAGATCGGGCTGCTGACCGAGTTGTACTGGGGCCTACCCATGGGGACCTATGTCCGCACCCGCGCCTGGTCCGACGACCAGCTCGACGCCGCGAAGGAACGGCTGCGCAGTGGCGGTCTGCTCGACGGGGATGCATTCAGCGCCGAAGGTCGGGCCCGGCGCGAGCAGGTCGAGGTGACGACCGATGAGCAGTGCCGTCCCGCGATCGAGGCGCTGGGAGACGACGTCGACGAGCTGCTCGCGATCCTGCAGCCCTGGGGCGCGGCCATCCGAGATGCGGGCGGATACCTTCCCGGCGGTCCCCACGAGCTCGCCGGGCGCTCGGCCCGACCACACGAAGCCGGCGAGGTGCGTCAGGCGTAGGTCCGTACCAACTCGAGAACCGCGTCGGCGTCAGGGCCCTCACCTACGAGCCCGGTATCGGCCGGGTCGACGCGGCGGGCTGCGACCCGGCACAGCTCGACGCCATCGCCACGGATCGTCGTCAACGCGGCATCGTCAGGTTCGAAGCGCCAGGCCTCACCATCGGGACCCACCAGATCGAAGCCGACCGGGCCCGACAGCTCGCGTCCAGCGCGTGCGAACGCGTAGGGCAACGTGCGCCACGCGAGTCGGGCGATATGGCGCAGTCGGCTCGTGGGTACGAGGGTGACGTCGACCGCATCGGCCACATCGCCGGTGTGGATCCAGGTCTCGGCCAGTCGGGTCGTGGCCAACGTGTGCATCGAGAGCTCACCCGCGACCCACGTGACACGAGCATGCGGATCGGCGGTGCGCAACAACGCCAGGAAATCGGCCGCCGAGCGCAGGTACCGCTCATGGATCGGCGCACTTCCGACGCCGCGTTGGATCTCGACCATCAGGTCCGCGCCGGCATCGACGTCGGCAGCCGGTGGTAGGCCCGCCGTCAGCTGCTCGAGAACCTCGGGAAGCCGCCCTTGCGCGCTTCCGATGGCCATCTCGTTCGTCTGGGCCAAGTGCAACACGACATCTGCAGCCGACCAGCCGTCACACGGCGACGGTCGCTCCCAATCACTCGAGCGGAGTTGGTCGAGCAATTGCGCCAACTCGGCCTGCTGGTCGGCCAACGCATCGACGATGTCTTGCATGTGCACCCCCGTGAGCGACTGTACGCGGGCGTGCACCGCCCCCGCTAAAACGTCAGACTCACCAGATGCCGCGATTCCCTCTGCGCGTCGGCGTGGTCATCCTGCCCGATATGCCGTGGGCCACGGCGCACGAGCTCTGGGTACGAGCGGACCAACTCGGCTTCGACCACGCGTGGACCTACGACCACCTCACTTGGCGCGGGCATCGCGACCAATCCTGGTTCGCGGCCATGCCGACGCTGACGGCCGCCGCGCTCGTCACCACGCGCGTGCGCTTGGGACCCTTGGTCGCGTCGCCGAACTTCCGTCATCCTCTGCCCTTCGCGAAGGAGTTGATCGCTCTCGATGACATCTCCAACGGTCGGGTGACGGTCGGCATCGGTTCCGGTGGCACCGGTTGGGACGCAACCATGTTCGGTGACGAGCCCTGGACGGCGGCCGAGCGCACCGCCCGCTTCGAGGAGTTCGTCGCGTTGACCGACCAGCTGCTGCGGGAACCGGTCGTGACGGCGCCCGGTCGCTTCTATCCGGTCGACGAGGCCCGTACGTACCCCGGTTGTCGACAACAACCCCGAGTGCCATTCGCCATCGCAGCCACGGGCCCGCGCGCCATGGCCGTGGCGGCGCGCCACGCGACAACCTGGGTGACGACGGGCCCGCGGGAACGCGACGGTGTGGTGGCCACTGACGAGGGGGTCGAGGCTGTTCGTGAGCAGATCGACCACCTGGAGCTGGCATGCGCGCGAGTCGACCGCGACCCGACCACGATCGATCGCCTGGTGCTGACCGGCGTACCCCTCGACAGCTGCCTCCAGTCGGAGGATGCCTTCGTCGACACGGCGGGGCGCTACGCCGAGGTGGGCGTGACCGATCTCGTCGTGCACTGGCCGCGCCCCGCACCGCCCTACGAAGGAGACGCCGAGGTCTTCGAGCGCATCTTCGGCTGACCGGATCCTCGGTGAACGAGGTCCGTTAGGGTCGTCCCAAAGGGGGTGGACGTGGATTCATTCGAGGGAAAGCTCGCGGTGATCACCGGCGGTGGCACGGGGATGGGTCGGGAGCTGGTCGTACAACTGGCCGGTGAAGGTTGTTCGGTGGCGACGTGCGACCTGACCATCGATGCCCTGGCCGACACGGTGGCCCGAGCCGAGAAGGACGCGCCGAGCGGCACGACCGTGACCGCCCACGCCTGCGACGTGAGCGATCAAGCGCAAGTCGAGCGATTTCGCGACGAGGTCGTGAGCCGACACGGCACGGATCACATCAACCTCCTGTTCAACAACGCGGGTATCGCCGGCGGTGGAAGCTTCATCACCGATGACCGGGCTCAGTGGGAACGAACCTTTGGCGTCTGTTGGGGCGGGGTCTACAACTGCAGCCGTGCCTTCGTGCCACTGCTCGTCGCGAGCGACGAGGGCTACTTGGTCAACACGAGCAGTGTGAACGGATTCTGGGCCTCGCTCGGACCCGGCGTGCCCCACACGGCCTACAGCTCGGCCAAGTTCGCGGTGAAAGGTTTCACCGAAGCGCTTCTGGAGGACTTTCGGGTCAACGCGCCGCATGTGAAGGCGGCGGTCGTGATGCCCGGCCACATCGGCACCGACATCGTCATCAACAGCCGCAAGGCCCACGCCGGATCCGAGGACGCGAACCCCAGACAAGACGAGATGGCGGCGATGCGCGCCGGCGCGTCCCGCTGGGGATTGAACGCCGATGAGCTGAGCGACGACGACCTGCGCCGCATGCTCGAGACGATGGGCCAGATGTTCCGGGACAACGCGCCGACATCGGCGGCCCAGGCCGCGACCGTGATCCTCGACGGAGTGCGCAACGACGTCTGGCGGATCCTCGTCGGCGCCGATGCTCATGCGCTCGACGAGGCCGTCCGGGCCGACCCCGAAGGCGCGTACGGACCCGACGGCCTGTCGCTCGGAAGCATCACCGGCCGCTGAGGACAGCCTCGCGTGCGAGTATCCGGCGGTGCTGATCCACCGATGGGACGCGGCGACGGGCGAGCCGGAGTGGCGGGCGTTCCTCGACTCCCACCCCTTCGGGCAACTGGTTGCCGCCGGACGAGATCGGGACGTCCCAGTCGTCGTACCCACACAGTTCGTGATGATGGAGGACGAGTTCATCGTTCATCTCGTTCGCCGCAATCCCATCTTCGCCGCCATTCGTGAGAACGACCGGGTCTTGTTGAGCGTGGCCGGCGACTGGTCGTTCATCCCGTCGTCGTGGAAGACCGTCGGCGCCGAAGACCCACGGCGAGGCATTCCCACCACGTACTACGCCGCCGTTCAGATCGAGGGCGTCGCGCGGATCCTCGAAGCACCCGACGATGTCGCCGCGGTACTCCGCGAGCAGCTCAGTCGGCTGCAACCAGCGGAGGATGTCGTGGATCCCTCGGAGCACGGCGCCCGCCTGCAGGCGATCAGCGGCTTGCGGGTTCAGATCAGCGATGTGCGCGCCAAGTTCAAATACGGAGGCAACGTCGATCGGACGCACCGTGACGCGGTGCTCGCCCGCCTGCAACAACGAAACGGGCCGGGCGACCGCGCGGCCGCCGCTCACCTGCAGCGTCGGATCGACTTGAGCACGAACGGCCGCGATGACTGACGCGCCCAACGGCGTCACGGATCGAACGACGGACCACTGACGTCCGAGGGATCACTGCATGGCGCGATACACCGAGGAGGTCGGACAGCCCGTGCGCTCGGCCGACGGACGCGTGCTCGGGCAGCTCGAGGACCTGACGGTGAGCCTGGAGGAGGCCCATCCACTCGTAAGCCGTCTCATCATTGTCCGCCGCAGACCGACCGAGTCGGCGGCCGTCGCGTGGGCCGATGTCGGCGCGTTTGATCACCATGAGGTGACGTTGATTCCGGATGCCGCCGAGCCCCACTTCGCCGGCAAAGCGGCCGAGCTCCCGCTCGCGGCCGAGGAGCTCCTACTCGGCCGGGACGTCCTCGACACCCAGGTGGTGGACGTCCGGGGCCACCGAATCGCGCGAGTGGGCGACGTGATGTTCGGCGAGCGAGCCGACGGCCGCCCGGTGGTCGCCGCAGTGGATGTCGGTTTCGCCGCGGTCTGCCGTCGGCTGGGGCTCCGCCGCCTGAGCGGGCGATTCGCTGATGTGAACGTCGACTGGCGCGACCTGCACCTGACGTCCGCTCGTGGCCATCGCGTGCAACTCGATACCGCGCAGGCGGCGGTGCACCGACTTTCAGGCGAAGAGTTGGCAGTGTTGTTGAGCCGGCTCTCGACCGCAGCCGCTGTCGGGGTGCTCGCCGCCGTTCCGCCTGAGCGGGCTGCGTCCGCCATCGAAGTCTCGAGTCACGAGACGGCCAGTCGTGTCGTTGCCGCCATGGCCCCAGACGACGCCTCACAGCTACTCGACGTGTTGCCGGCCGATCGGGCCGAGCGCCTCCGCGAGGAGCGCGGCGCGCCCCGGCCACGACGCCGGTTCCTCCGTCACCGCCGCAAGCGCGGAACCACGCCGTGACGTCGACCCAGGTCCGCCGCCGCACGGTCCTGCTGTTCGTGGCCGTGCTCGGTCCCGGTCTGTTGGCGGGCTTGTCCGACGACGACCCCGCGGGCATAACCACCTACGCCGTGCTCGGCGCCCAGGAGGGGTACCGCCTCCTCTGGGTACTGCTCGCGTCCACCGTCTGCCTCGTGCTCTTCCATTCCCTCGGCGCTCGCATGGGCCTCGTCACCGGGCAGGGCCTGATCGGCCTGACCCGCCAGCGTTACGGCGTGCGGTGGGCGGGCGTCGCGATCAGCGCGCTGCTCGTGGCCAACCTGGGCACCACCTGCGCGGAGTTCGCCGGCATCGCCGCCGGCTTCGAGCTGTTCGGCGTGAGCCGCTACGTGAGCGTTCCCGTGGCGGCCGTGGTCGTGTCGTTCCTCGTGCTCCGGGGGAGCTTCCACCGCGTCGAGCACATCTTGATGGCGATCAGCGCGGTGTTCCTGACGTACATCGGCTCCGCGATCCTCGCCCATCCGGATTGGGGCGCAACGGCGCGCGGCGTCGTGCAGCCGTCGCTTCCAGCGGGACGCGACGCCATCGTGCTGGCCACGGCAACCCTCGGTACCACGCTCGCCCCGTGGGGTCTCAGCTTCATCCAGTCCTACGTGGCCGACAAGAAGCTGACGATCGCCGACCTGCGTTACGAACGCGTGGACGTCACCGTGGGCGCGGCACTCACCGGCATCATCGGGTTGTTCGTGGTCGTCGCGTGTGCAGCCACCCTGCACGCCAACGGCATCACGATCAACGACGCCGCCGACGCCGCTCGCGCCCTCGAACCGTTGGCCGGCGGCGCCGCGGCACACCTCTTCGGCATCGGACTCATCGGCGCCGGGGTGTTGGCTGCCTCGATCCTCCCGCTGTCGACCGCGTACTCCGTCTGCGAGTTCGTCGGCACCGAGTCCGCTATCGACGATCGCTTCCGCGACGCTCGGCTCTTCTACCTGACGTTCATCGTCACCACGGCGTTCGGCGCGGCGGTCGTGTTGACCCCGGGCGCACCGCTCATCGTCATCCTCGTGGCCACCCAGGTGCTCAACGCGGTACTGCTCGTACCGCTGTTGGTCTTCATGTACGGGCTGGCGCGGGATCGCGACCTGATGGGCGACCACGTCGCCAGCCCGCGCATGGCCGCGGCCTATCTGTTCGTGATCGGCCTGATCGTGACGGCCCTGGTCGCGTTGGCCTGGTACAGCGTCGGCTGACAAGCCGGCCTAACGCCTACTGGTCAAGGACCCTAACCCCCGGATACGCTCCGGCCCAGTGACAACTGCGCTGCTGATCATGCTGCGAGAAGGATTCGAGGCCGCCCTCGTGGTGGCCATCGTCTTCGCCTACCTCCGCAAGCTGGAGCGGCTCGACCTCGCCCGCCCGGTGTGGGCCGGCGTGGCCACGGCCGCAGGCATCTCCATCGCGATCGGCGTGATCATCCACGTCACGATCGGCGAGCTCGAGGGCGCCGCCCGCCTGCGGGCCTTCGCCGCCGTCTCGCTCGTCGCCGCGTGCGTGCTGACGTGGATGATCTTCTGGATGCGGCGCCAGTCGCGTCTGATCAAAGGTGACCTCGAGCACAGGGTCGACCAGGCCCTGACCGCGACCCGCGTCGGGTTCGCGCTCGCGTTGGTCGCGTTCCTCGCCGTCTTGCGGGAAGGCATCGAAGCGGCCTTGTTCCTGATCGCTGCGGCCACCGAGGAGAGCGGGCGCGACGTCTTGATCGGCGCCTTCATCGGCCTCGCCCTCGCCGGGATCTTGGCCTACCTCGTGTACTGGGGCGGGCGGTCGCTCCCGATGCGGCTCTTCTTCAAGGTCACCGGCGTGATCTTGATCGTGTTCGCCGCCGGTCTCCTCGCTCGCACGGTGCTGTACCTGCAGTCCGCCAACGACCTCGGTTCGTTGAACCTGAACGGCGTGTACGACCTACGCAGCTACGCCTGGCTCGATTCGACCAGCGAAGTCGGCAAGTTCCTCGCCGCCATGTTCGGCTGGGACCCCCGGCCTTCGATCGAGCAGATCGTGGTGTGGTTCGGCTACCTGATCCCCGTGACCTACCTCTTCCTGCGACCGGCCAAACCGTCGGCACCGACCCCACCGAAAGCCCCCGAGCGAGAAGTCCAGCCCGTCTCCTGACGATCTCGTCGACCAGCGGGTAGAACATGAGCATGGACAACACCGACCTGCTCGATCGCATCCGCGCGTTGATGGACGAAGAGCACACGCTGCGCAGCGGCGACGCTCCCGTCGACCAGGAGCGGCTGGAAGGCGTCGAAGAGATGCTCGACCAGTGCTGGGACCTGCTGCGGCAACGCCGTGCGCGTCGCGAGTTCGGTGAGAATCCCGACGAAGCAACCGCGAGAGATGTCGGCACCGTCGAGGGCTACAAGCAGTGACGGAGCGGCCCACGGTCGTCGACGACGCTGCTCATCATCGCTTCACCGCCACCATCGACGGTCACCTCGCCGAGCTCACCTACGAACGAAGCGACGACACCCTCGTCCTGGTGCACACGGGTGTCCCCAAGGCCGTCGACGGTCACGGCGTCGGTAGCGCGTTGGTCCTTGCCGCGATCGACTACGCGTCCCAACACGAACTGACCCTGGTGCCGCGTTGCCCGTTCGCACGCCGGTACCTCGAGGAGCACCCCGAGGTCGCCGAGCAAGTGAAGATCGACTGGCCCGACGCTCCGTCCCGACCTAGCTCAGCGAGGTAGGTCCGCCAGCGCCGCGGCCAGTACATCCGGCGCCTCGAGCAACGGCCAGTGCCCGACGTCGTCCATGCGGATGACCGTCGCCTGGGGTAACCGCGTCCTGCACTCGTTCGATCATGTGCGCTCCGGACACGGGGTCGAGATCGCCCCACACGAACGTCATCGGCAAGTCCGAACTTTCGAGCGCACCCCGCCACCGCGCTTCGTGTTCGCGACGATCAGCGACGTAGTGCAACAGGTCGTGCATCAGCGCCACACCCCCACGCTCGTTCATGGACGCCCATATCTCGCCGATCTCGGTCTCGTCCATCTCGCGCCGCGTTCCCCATGTCACGCGGATGCCGCTCACGAACATGTCCTCGGTGAGCGCCGCGGCCAGCGCGGCGCCGTCCTCGTCGATCAGCATCTGCTGACCGACGGTCGGACGGTGCAAGTCCGGATAGAGGCCGCCGTTCATCCACACCACCGCCTCGATGGTCGTGGCGAGGGCCTGCTCCCGCCGGCGAGCCAACAGCTCCTGGCCGATGGACACGCCATAGTCGTGGGCCACCACGATCGTGGACTCGACACCCCGCGCCTTCCAGAGCGCTTCGACCGCGTCGGCGGCGGCATGTATCGAGTAGCGATGCCCGGTCGGTTTGTCCGACGCGCCGAAGCCGGGGCAGTCGATGGCCACCAGCCGCCAGCCGTCACCGAGCAGTCCGAACGCGCGATCTATGTCGAGGGAGGACGACGGGTAGCCGTGCAAGAAGGTGATCGTCGTACCGTCCGGCGCTCCTTGGTCGTACGCGGCCACGCGCAGGCCCCCGCTCGCCAACATCTGCGCCCCGGATCGCCACTGTTGCCACGAGACAGGCGTCGCCATGGAGACAACACAAGCACAGAACGGCGGCCATGATGAGGTGCATGGAACACGAGCCGCTTCTCGAGGGCATGACCGCCGTGGTGACGGGCGGGGGCGCGGGTATCGGTGCAGCCATCGCTCGTCGCTTCGTCGCGCACGGCGCCACGGTCGAGGTCGGCGAGATCGATCCCGAGCGGATCGATTCGCTGAGCGACGAGCCCGCGATCACGGCGACCGCGGTCGACGTACGCGACGCGGTGGCCGTCGCGGCGTGGGCCGAGGCCGTTGCCGCACGCCACGACGGGATCGATGTTCTCGTCAACAACGTCGGTCACTACGTTCGCTCCGTGCCGTTCCGTCACTCGCGAGCCCGAGCACTGGGACGAGCTACACGAGATCAACCTGCGTCATCTCTTCATCGTGACCCGAACGTTCCTGCCGATGTTGTTCACCGATCGGAACAGTTCGATCATCAACGTGCACAGCGTCGAAGCGATGCGCGGCTACCCGCCCGACCCCGTGTACGCCGCATACAAGGCTGCCGCCGCGCATTTCACGACTTCGTTGGCGGGTGAGCTCGGCCGCAAGGGCATCCGCGTCAACG
This sequence comes from uncultured Iamiaceae bacterium, assembly GCA_963778895.1. GTDB lineage: Bacteria > Actinomycetota > Acidimicrobiia > Acidimicrobiales > Acidimicrobilacustridaceae > CAVZVZ01. Next base: position 1,812,934 of record CAVZVZ010000005.1, on the reverse strand, counting down.
GCATCGCACCAGACCTCACCCAGACCCCTCAGGTTGACTACCGAGCCGTGACCGGGCCTGGGTCCGAGGTCCTTTGGGAATCGTGGGCACCGATCGGCCGCGTCGGCGAGCCCGACGACCAAGCCGACGTGGCGGTCTTCCTGGCCTCGAACCTGTCGCGCTTCGTCACCGGCCTCAACCTGCCCGTCGACGGCGGCACGCACGCCTACGGCGGATGGTTCTGGTCGCCGACGCTGCGACGATTCACGAACCGTCCGCCGAATCTGTGAGCGGGGTCGACTTCCAAGGAGCCGTGTTCCACCGCCGAACGGATCATGCGTGACAGACGTCTCCGAACAACTGAGGTCGATCACGCCCGCGCTCGCCTTCTTGTTGGCGGGTGTACCGCTCGCCGCTTTGCTCGACCGGCTCGGGTTCTTCGATGCCATCGCCACTGCCTTGGCCCGCCGCTACCAACGAGTCCCGGTGGTCGCGTTGTGGTCGCTCGCGGCGCTGACCACCGTCGTGCTCAACCTCGACACAACCGTCGTGCTGCTCACCCCACTGTTCATCCGCTTCGCGCGACGAGCCGACGTCGACCCCGTTCCTCTCGCCGCAGTGCCGTTGCTGCTCGCCTGCCTGGCGTCGTCCGTGCTGCCGGTATCGAACCTGACGACGCTGATCGCGGTCGACGAGCTCGGCCTGAGCGTGTGGGACGTCGTGTCACATCTGGCGCTGCCGAGCATCGTGGCCTCGATCGTCGGCTGGCTCGTCTACCGGCGGCGCTACCCCACGAGCGTCGTCAGTCCGCCGGCCGGCGAGCCGGACCGCCCCGCGCTGACGTTCGGCGGGATCGTCGTGGCCGCGTTGCTGCTGACCTTCTTGGTGGGTCCGATCTGGAACGTGCAGCCGTGGATGGCTGTGGTGGTCGCCGACGTGGTGCTCATGGCGCGCACGCGTTGGGTGCCTTGGCGCGACCTGCCGGTCGCGACCGCTGCCACCGTGCTCGCCCTCGCGGCGATCGTCGTGATCGCCGTACCCGGCGACTTGCTCTCGGACGCGCTCACCACCGACCGCCCACTCGCAATGATCGGACTGGCCGCGGCGGCGACGGCCGCCGCCAACGTGGTGAACAATCTGCCCGCCGTGCTCGTCGCCGTCGACAGCGTTCCGTCGGTGACCTGGGGAGTGTGGGCGTGGCTTCTCGGAGTCAACACCGGTGCGGTGTTGTTGCCGATCGGTGCGCTGGCCAACTTGCTGTGGTGGCGGATCGCACGGGCGGAAGGTGTGACGGTCACGCTGCGCCGGTACGTCGACATCACCGTGCCGGTCGCACTGCCCGCGTTGATCAGCGCCGTCGCGGTGCTCGTGGCCGAGCGAGCCTTCAGCCGCTGAACGCGCCAGACTCCGGCGGTGACCCGCTCCACGCTGTTGACCGGCGTCCGTGTGCTCGACCTGGGCATCTGGCGACCCGCGCCGTTCGCCACGCAACTGCTGGCCGACATGGGCGCCGAGGTGACGAAGGTCGAACCACCCGGCGGCGACCCGATGCGAATGTTCCCCAAGCTGTACCGCTCGCTCAACCACCGAAAGCAAGTGGTCGAGCGCGACTTGAAGGACCCAGCCGGGCTCGACGCCGTCCTCGAGCTCGCGGCCACCGTCGACGTGGCGATCGAAGGCTTCCGCCCCGGCGTCGCCGATCGGCTCGGCGTGGGCTACGACGGGCTACGCACGGTGAACCCCTCGATCATCTACTGCTCGATCAGTGGCTACGGCCAGAGTGGCCCGCTCGTGACCACGCCGGGACACGACCTCAACTATCAAGCGTGGACGGGGTTCCTCGCCGCACGCGCGCCGGAGATCAACACGAGCGGCGTGCCGGTGGGCGATCTGGCCGGCGGGGCCTACGCCGCGTTGGCGATCTGCGCCGCGGTAGCCGGCACGCCACCGCACCGGCGCCGGTGCGGTGATCGACGTCAGCATGGCAGACGTGTTGCTGAGCTGGGCCGGTCCCGAGATCGGTGGAGAGCTCGCGTCGAGCGACGCACCCGGGGCGGCCTTCCCGGGCTACGGCACGTTCGCGTGCGCCGATGGGTTCGTCACGCTCGGCGTGGTGTCCGAAGACCCGTTCTGGATCGCGTTGTGCGGCGCCTTGGGTCTCGACGACCTCGCTGTGCTCGACGTGGCGGCTCGCGCTCGCGACGGTGACGAGCTGCGGACACGACTGGCCGCCGAGATCGCGACGCGCGATCGCGACGATCTCGTGACCGAGCTGGTTGCTGCCGGCGTACCCGTCGCGCCGGTACTCACGGCACGCGAAGCGATGACCGCAGAAGTGTTCGCGGACCGGCCGGTCGTCGTGGACGGCACCGAGGGTCAGCCCGGTTGGCCGGTGCGGTTCAGATGACCCAATCGTCGGCCGTCGCCCGACGAAACGTCTCGTCGCGGTTGATCTGGCGGAAACGGTGCTCGCCCATCTGCGCGAGCAACGGTTCGACCTGGCTCTCCTGCGCGCGCAGGGCCCGCACCTTCCGATCGAGCAGCGTGTCGTCGAGCACATGCCAGAGCGACAGCTCCGAGGCCGGGATCGTGGGCGGCGCCATGCCCTCGACCATCATCACCTGATCGATCGCCGCGGCATCCATGAAGTCCGCAACCCACTCCGGGGTCATGACGGCGTAGAACAGCGGGACGATCGGGCGCGACACGTCGACACGCCAGCGTCGTCCACCGACTGGCCGCTATGTGATCGACGTGGCCGGTCTGGCCGTCCGGGCTGAAGGTGAGCACGGAGTCGGGCTGTACCTCCTCGATGAGCTCGCAGAGCCGCTCGACCGGCTCGGCGTCGGCAATCCGATCGCAACCACCGTCGGGGTAATCCAACCAGCGATGGTCGGTGACCCCGAGCACCTCGAGACAGGCATCGAGCTCTGCTTCGCGAACCGCGGCGCGCTCCGCGAGCGGACGCGGGTCGTCATCGGGGAAGCCGGCCTCGCCCCGCGTGGCCGTCACACACGTCACCTTTCTGCCCGACGCCACCGCTCCCATCATCAAGCCGGCCGACAGGTAGGCCTCGTCGTCAGGATGGCCCCACACGCCGAGCACGCTGCCGAGCTCGACCGGTTTGGTGATCATGGAGGTTGGAGATACCACGATCCGTCGGTGTCTTGCCAGGGTTTCCAGCCTTTGTGGACGAGGGTGTGGTGGGGGCGGCACATGCCGATGCCGTTGTCGAGGTCGGTGGGACCGTGGGTGGGTGGGCCGTAGGGGTCGAGGTGGTGGACGTCGCACCACTCGGGGGGTCGGTCGCAGTTGGCCAGGCAGCAGCCACCGTCGCGGATGAGGATGGCGCGTTGTTGGGCGGGGCTGAAGAGCCGGGCCCGGCGGCCGAGGTCGAGGGGAACACCGTTGGGGTCGATGATGACCCGGCTGATCCAGCTGCCGCACAACAGGCGTTGCACGCTGGCGGGCAGGACCGAGCCGTGCGCCAGTTGATACGTCGCAGCGGCCGTCGGGGTTGAACTCGCCGGCGAGGGTGGCGGCGTCGATCACGATGTTCACGGTGTGTTCGGGGTCGATGCGGCCCTTGCTGTTCTGCAGGCCGAGGCCGGCCAGCGTCGACGAGGGCGTCGTAGCGGCGTTGGGCGAGGGTGCGGGCGCCGCCGGGCGTGTGCTTGGGGTCGGGGGGTTCGAGTTGGTCGAGCGCGGCTTTCAGCGCGGCCAGTTCCTCGGGGGAACCGAGGATGCGGCTCATCTCGAGGTCACCGGTGCGGCCGAACCACACCCCCCGCTTGCCGTGCAGATCTTCGGGTTCGCCCCGGTTCAACTGATCGTCGGCCCACGACGCCCAGCGCCGAGCGGCATCCGCGGTCTGATCGACCGACAGCGAGCGGGTGGCGTCGACCAACGCTTCGGCCTGGTCGTCGAACAGGTCAGCGCGGGGCGGGGTGACGTGTCGGGCCCACGCCTCGACATGGCCGGTGCTCAGCTCGCCGTGGGCCAACGACTTGGCCATCGACGCACAGCGCGCCACCAGCCGTCCCGAACGCACCAACACCTTCGCCTCAGACGTGGCCATGTTCGCCCGGTGACACAGCCACGCCACCGGCGTCAACGAACCATCGCACCGCCCAGGCCTGATCGCGATCCCACGCCGCGGTCGCCGCGACCGTGACGGCAGCGACCCGCTCGCGCAGCTCCAACAGCTCCAGCAAGTTGCGCGGAACGCTCGGCCGCGGGCGTCTCGTCGACCGATGCCGCGAGCTCGTCCACCCGCTCGAGAAGATCGGAGACTGTTCCGGAACTCATGGAAAGATCCTAAAGAGATGGTGTGACACTGAGATCCGCAGAGTTCTAGGCTCCCTGCCGTGGACCAAGACGAGTCGGAGCCCGATCTCGAAAGGGCTTCACGACCGTCGACGCGCAGCCGGACGCCTCATCCTCGTCGACGGAATGGAGGCCACCGCGCAATGGCCGGCCGTCAGTGCGCTTCGCGCCTGGGAGCGCGACCACCTCGCGCTACAGCCGACGGCGATCGACTGCTCGACGTCGGCTGCGGCATGGGCGACATGGCGTGTGGGTACGCCGCCGCCGGAGCGACCGTGACGGCTGTCGACGCGAGCGAGGCGATGCTCGAACGCCGGCGCGTGAACGTGCCGGGCGCGAATCGGCGTCGCCGTCGACTTCCAGGTCGGCGACGCGACCGCCCTGGACTTTCCCGATGACACGTTCGACGCCTGCCGCTCCGAGCGCGTGCTGCAGTGGGTCCCCGACATGGCGGCGGCCGTTCGCGACATCGTGCGCGTGGTTCGACCTGGCGGACGCTCTGTCTGGTCGACACCGACTGGCGCACGTTTGCTGCTCGACCTCGAAGACCTCGAGCTGAGCCGAGCACTCGGCCGCGTCATCATCACCGGCGTGGTCGCGTCGGCAGCCGCGGGCGGTCGGCTTGCTCAACCTCTGTCGCGACGCCGGGCTCGTCGACCTCGACTGCACGGCCGACACCCATATCTGGACCGAGTGGGACCCCGAAACCGAACCGAATCCTTCCGGCCTGTTTCCCTTGCGAGCGGTGACACCTCAGCTCGTCGGGCCGGGCTTGATGACGGCAGAGGAAGCCGCCCGCCTCATCGACGGGATCTTCGCCGCGGCGCGCGCCGGTCGGCTCTTCATGAGCCTGTCGATGGTCGCCGTGTACGGCCGCGTCTCACCCTGAGGAGCGGCGGCACCGCACGGGCATGCGCCGTACGCCGGTGTGGCGGTTGCTGCGGGTCCACTCGACTGGCCCCGTGAGCTCGATCGACCCGAACGCCGGCAACAGCTCCTCGAACACGACTCGCATCTCGAGACGCGCGAGATGGGCGCCCAGCAGAAATGCACGCCGTGTCCGAACGCGAGGTGAGGATTGGGATCGCGACCGATGTCGAAACGCATCGGTTCGTCGAATTGCCGTTCGTCGCGGTTGGCCGAGCCTTCCCACACCACGACCTTGTCACCGGGTCGAATCGTGTGACCGCCGAGCTGCGTCTCGACCGTCGCGGTACGGCGCTTCATCGGCGACGGCGTCGTCCAGCGCAACATCTCCTCGATCGCCGCGGCCGAGCAGCTCCGGGTCGCGGCGTAGTCGGGCCAGCTCGTCGGGATGCTCGAGGAGCGTGACCAGGCCGCCGGCCACGCCGTTGCGGGTCGTGTCGGCTCCCGCGGCGAAGAGGAGCGAGAAGAAGGCGTAGAGCTCGCCGTCGGTGAGGGTCGGCGGGTCGACGTCGGGTAGATGCGCGTGGACGACGGCAGAGAGCATGTCGTCACCGGGCGAACCCCGCTTGTCGTCGATCAGCGTTGAGCCGTAGTCGAGCATCCACCCCATCGCCGACTGCTGTTCCGGCGTGAAGTTGAAGTAGTCCCGGTCGTCACGAACGTCGAAGATGTGCTCGACGCATTCGAACAACTTGTGGCGATCCGCCGCCGGGACACCCAACAAGAAACAGATGGCTTGCATCGGCAGCTCGCCTGCGACCGTCTCGACGAAATCGAACTCCGAATCGTCGATAGTGGCGAGCAGTCCGCGTGTTCGCTCGCGCATGTCGCCCTCGAGGCGGCGCACCGTCTGCGGGGTGAGACCCTTGCTGACCAACCGTCGGATCCGTGCGTGACGCGGGTCGTCCATCATGTTGAGCACGACACCTGCAACCGGAAGGTCCGGGAGCACGGTGCCACCGTGCTCACGATCGCCGCCACGCTCCGACGAGTAGACCGCGGGCTGGTTGAGCACCTCCAAGGTCTCGGCGTAGGTCGCCACGCTCCAGAAGCCCTCGGCGTCGGGCGTGTGCTCCGTCGGCTCGTGCCAGTAGACGGGCGCCTGCCGACGGTGTTCCGCGAACAGCGCGTGAGGGAACCCTCCGGCGAAGTTGTCGAGGTCCGTGAGGTCGAACGCGAGTTTCAGCGTAGGGATGCCGCGAGACTACGCGGTATGGCATTGCCGTGGATCAGACCGATGCAACCGCGCGACGCGGAGGAGGAGCACCGGGCCGCGACCTGGCTCGAACTGTTCTTCGACTTGTGCTTCGTCGTGGCCGTCGCGCAAGCGGCCGCCAGTCTCCATCACGCCCTCGCCGCCGACGAGATTCGGATGGCACTGGTCAACTACCCGACGGTCTTCTTCGCCATCTGGTGGGCCTGGATGAACTTCACCTGGTTCTCGTCGGCCTACGACACCTATGACACCGTCTACTTGCTCGCCACGTTCGTGCAGATCGCCGGTGTGCTGATCCTCGCGGCCGGCGTACCTCGCGCGTTCGACGACCGCGACTTCGGTGTCGTCACTCTCGGGTACTTGGTGATGCGGGTCGCGCTCGTCGCGCAATGGTTGCGGGCCTCGCGCAGTGACCCTCCGCGGCGAGCAACGGATCGGCACTACGCCTTCGGCATCGGCGTCTGCATGATCGGGTGGATCCTGCTGTTGGTCATACCGACCGGACTACGCACGGTCGGGTTCCTCCTCATGGTGGTGGCCGAGCTCTCGGTGCCGATCTGGGCCGAGCGGGCCGAAGGCACCACGTGGCATCCCCATCACATCGCCGAGCGGTTCGGCTTGTTCACCTTGATCGTGCTCGGTGAGACGGTGCTCGCCGCAACGGTTGCCGTGCAGACCGCCCTCGACTCGGGTGCGGCGAGTGGCCAACTCGTGGGCGTCGCACTGGGCGGACTGCTGATCGTCTTCTCGATGTGGTGGCTGTACTTCTCCCAACGCACGAGCGACGTGACCCATCGCGTTCGCGCCCGTTTCGAGGAGGACAAACGGGCATCGTCGTTCATTTGGGGCTATGGGCACTTCTTCGTGTTCGCCGCGGCGGCCGCCGTGGGCGCGGGCCTGGCGACGGTTGTCGATGCGGACACGTCCCTCGCCCTCCTGTCGGAGCGGGGCGCAGCGACCGCCGTCGCCGTACCGGTGGCGGTCTTCGTCGTCGTCGTTTGGCTCCTGCACCGCGACACCGATCGCTTCACCACCGGCCAGGATCTGGCCCACCCGATCGCGGCGTTCGCCGTGGTGGTGCTGGCGGTCAGCGGCGTGCCCGTATGGAGCCTCGGCCTCGTCCTCGTCGCCCTCGTCGCGTTCACGACCGTCGGCAGGCCTGCACCCACAGGTTGAGGCCGACGGGTTGAGGTCGACCGAGGCGCCGGTAGCCTCCGACAAACGCTACGAGCCCGTTGCGTAAAGGGCTCGCCTGCACCAGCCAAGACCGCCGAGCTGCCAGAAAGAGGCGACCGCTGTGGGAAAGAACGAAGACCGCGCCTACGAGCGGCGGTGGCTGATCCTCACGGTTCTCTGCTTCAGCCTGCTCGTCATCGTGCTCGACAACTCGATCCTGAACGTGGCGATCCCCACCATCGTCCGCGAGCTGAACGCAACCAACAGCCAGCTGCAGTGGATGGTCGACTCCTACACCTTGGTCTTCGCCGGTCTGCTGCTGACGGCCGGCGCGCTCGGTGACCGCTTCGGTCGACGCGGCGCCCTGCAGACGGGCTTCGCCATCTTCGGCTTGGGTTCGATCCTGTCGGCCATGGCCAGCACGTCGAACCAGCTCATCGCCACCCGCGCCCTGATGGGCATCGGTGGCGCGTTGATCATGCCGGCAACCCTGTCGATCATCACCAACGTGTTCCCCGCCGAGGAGCGCGGCCGGGCGATCGGCGTGTGGGCCGGCGTCGCCGGTCTGGGCGGCGCCCTCGGACCCCTCACCGGCGGCTTCCTCGTCGAGCACTTCTACTGGGGTTCGGTCTTCCTCGTGAACGTGCCCATCGTGATCGTCGGTTTGATCGCCGGCGTCGTGCTCATCCCCACATCGAAGGATCCCTCGGCGCCGCGGCTCGATCCCCTCGGCGCGGTCTTGTCGATCGTCGGTCTCACCGCGTTGCTCTACGCCATCATCGAGGCGCCGTCCGACGGCTGGGGCGCGACCAACATCATCGTCGGCTTCATCGTCGGCGGCAGTCCTGCTGGGCGGGTTCGTCCTGTGGGAGTTGCACACCGACCATCCCATGCTCGACGTCCACTTCTTCCAGAATCCCCGCTTCACCGCGGCCAGCGGCTCGATCACCCTGACGTTCTTCGCCATGTTCGGGGCGATCTTCTTGCTGACCCAGTACTTGCAGTTCACGTTGGGCTACACGCCGCTCGAAACCGGCGTTCGCATGCTGCCCTTCGCCGGCGCGATGATGATCACCGCGCCGACAAGTGCACGGATCGCCGAACGGATCGGCACCAAGATCACCGTGGCCACGGGCATGCTCGTGATCACCCTCGTGCTGTTGTCGATGACACTGCTGCAGGTCGACACCGGGTACCTCACCATCGGTCTGCGCCTCTTCCTGCTGGGCATCGGCATGGGATTGGTCATGGCTCCGGCCACCGACTCCGTCATGGGTTCACTGCCGCTGGCGAAGGCCGGTGTCGGGTCCGCCGTCAACGACACCACCCGCCAGGTCGGTGGCGCGATGGGTGTGGCGATCATCGGCAGCGTGCTCGCGACCACCTACGGCACCAAGATCGGCGACTTCTTTGCCGGCACACCAGCGTCGGCCGAGACGGTAACGGCGGCCAAGGGTTCGATCGGTGGTGCGTTCGGCGTGGCCGCCGAGTTACCACAACAGTTGTCCACCTCCCTCATCTCGACGGCGAACCAAGCCTTCGTCGAAGCCATCCATTGGGGTGTCGTGGTCGCCGCGCTCGCCACGGCAGTGGGCGCGCTCGTCGCCTGGTTCTTCCTTCCCGCCCGCGCTCGTCAAGACGACGTGCAGGAACAAGACGAGGAGTACCAAGCCGAGTGGGATGTCGAGATCGAGAGGTACGACCACACCCTGCAGGTTCAGCACCGCGCGACCGGAATGGCACCGGGTGAGGTCGAGCCATGACGACCACGACCAGTGCCGACGCGGCGCGACTCGGTCGACCCCGCAGTAGCGAAGCCGATCAGGCGATCCTCGATGCAACCGTCGCGTTGTTCGCCGACCGCGGGTACGAGGGGCTCACGATCGAGGCCGTCGCCGAGCAGGCCGGGGTGGCCAAGTCGACGATCTACCGGCGCTACACCGACAAGGCCGACCTGCTCCTCGCGGCCGTCGAGTGCTCCACCGACGGCGAGAGCGCTTCGCCCGACACCGGTTCGCTCGCCGACGACCTCTATCTCATCGCGCAACACCTTCGCCGAGTGCTGACCACCACCGACGCCGGCAAGACGCTGCCGGCCACCATCGCGGCCATGGCCCGGCACCCGGCGCTGGCCGAAGCCCATCAAGCATTCCTGTCGCGGCGCCGCCAGGCCGCGCTCGCCGCCGTCGAACGCGGCATCGCCCGCGGCGACGTCGCGGAGCACACCGATCCCGATCTCCTCGTCGACATGGTCGCGGGACCGATCTTCTACCGCACGTTCGTGCGCCGCACGGAGGTCGACGATCTCACGCTCCGCGAACTCGTGGATGCGGTGGTGGCATCGCATCGCTAGCCTCCTGGGGGTGTTGAGCCGCCGGAGCCGTCGCGTCGTCGTGGCCGCGGCCCTTGCCGCGATCGGCTTCGGTCTCTTCGCATCCGTCGGCACCGCGCCGAGCTGGCAGTGGAATCGGGTCGATCAGATCTCGTCACTGCAGACGAGTGACCAAGCAACCGTGGCCACACCGGACCGGCGGGTCACGCGGGCGCACGCTGCCACCTCGATCGAGCCCTTCCTGGGGCTCACATTCGGGGCCTCTGCTGACCTGGCTGCTCTCCTCGGCCTCGCGGCGATCGTGTTGTTGCCTCGCCTCGTTCGGAGGCGCGCGCGGACTCGAGCAGTACCTGGCTTGGGTCCTGCGGTCTCCACCGGCGCCCGTGCCCGCCCTCGTACCGGTGCGCTGACGTCCTGGCGGCCGGTCTGCTCCGTCCGCCCGCCTCCGTCGAGGCCCTGGTGATGGGAGGGCTCGATGAGCCCCTCGACTGTTCTACGCCCCCGTGCCGGCGAAGCCGCACCGTGGTTCTCCTTTCTCCGCCATGACCTCGTCGCCATCGTGTTGGCTGCCCTCGCCGCGCTCGTCGTCACCACCTGGCTGGTCGACAGCCCGGCCCGCGTCCCGCTCACCGTCGTCAACCACACCGACTACGAGCTCACCATCGCGACCTCCGAGCCAGGTAGCGAACAGCTGGCTGCCCCTGCTGGTGATCGACCCCGGCGAGGAACGAACGGTCCAAGGCGACGATCGATCCGGGACCCCGAATGGGTCTTCCGGTTCGGCGGTCAGGGCCGGGACGGCGGCGAGATCGCCGTGACTCGCGACGAGCTCCGGGACGCCGGATGGCGGTTCGAAGTGCCGCCCGAGGTGATCACGCAATTGGAGGAGGCGGGCGCCACGCCGCCCCCTCGCTGAAACCCGTCGCGCTGGAAACTGGGCGCGCTGCATCCCGAACAGAAAGAGCTGCCATGTCTCCCCCAGAACACGCGGAGAGCACTTCGGCGCGCATCGGCGACCCGGTGCGGCTTCCCGGAGTGGGTACCCGCGTCGACTTCGTCGACGATGACGGTTCCGCGTTCTGCGTCGTCAACCGCGATGACGGTGCCGTCGAGCTCTACATGCCCGGACGGCCGCGACCAACGCTCGACCATCCATCTCTCCGAATCCGCCGCCCACGCCCTGGGCGCGCTCCTCGCCGGCCGCTACGAGCTGACGCCGACCCTTCCGACGCGTGCCGACCGGGTGCTGGGCGGACTCATCTTCGACTGGGTCCACGTGCCCGCCGGCGGCCGCGCCGCCGGGCGCACGATGGCCGAGCTCGAGATCCGTCACCGAACCGGCGTCACGGTCGTCGCCGATCCTTCGCGGCGCGGTACCGATCGTCGCGCCCGAGCCGGATACCCGACTCGAGGCCGGCGACGACGTGGTGATCGTCTGTCGCCCGGCCGACCTGACAACCGGACGCGACTACTTGGGCGGCTCGTGATGCACAACGAACTGCTGATCCTCGGTGTCGCGTTCTTGATCGCGGGTCTCGTCGCTCGAGCCGGCAACCGCATCGGGCTGCCGACCATCCCGTTGTTCATCGCGGCCGGCATCGTGCTCGGGCCCAACACCCCGGGACCCGTCCTGATCGAGCACCCGGGCGATCTGGCTCTGCTCGCGTCGTTCGGCCTGATCTTCCTGCTCTTCTACCTCGGCGTCGAGCTCTCGATCGACGATCTGACCGGTGGCGGTACGCGACTGTCTGGCCTCCGCCGGCATCTATCTCGCCCTCAACGTCGGCATCGGCCTGGCCTTCGGCTTCGCCTTGGGTTGGGGCACGCGTGAGGCGTTCGTCGTCGCCGGCATCACCGGTATCTCGTCATCCGCGATCGTGACGAAAGTCGTCGTCGAGCTACGCAGGCTCTCGAATCCCGAGACCCCGATGATCCTCGGCATCATCGTGATCGAGGATCTGTTCCTCGCGCTGTACCTCGCCGCGCTCGCCCCCGTTCTCGGAGATGCCTCGTCCGCCGGTGAGGCGGCTCTGTTGTTCGCGCGCGCCCTTGGATTCCTCATCGTGCTCGCGGTCGCGGCGCGATACGGCGCCCCGCTCGTGCAAAAGCTGCTCGGCGCGCGCGAGGACGAGCTCTTGGTCGTGTTGTTCTTCGGGCTGGCCTTGGCAGTAGCCGGTGCCGCCGAAGCGCTCGGCGTGTCCGAAGCCATCGGCGCGTTCATGGCCGGGTTGTTGGTGAGCGGCACCGCCGTAGCGCCCCGGGTGCGCAAGCTCGTCTTGCCGATACGCGACGCCTTCGCCGCGGTGTTCTTCTTCGCCTTCGGCCTGGCGATCGACCCGTCCGAGATCGGCAGCGTCGCCTTCGCGGCGATCGGGGCGGCACTGCTGTCGCTCGTGCTGGCCGTGATCGCAGGCATCACGACGGCGCGGCTCAACCAGCTCGACCGCGTCGAGCGCGGCCAACATCGCTTTCACGGTGTTGGCCCGGGGCGAGTTCGCGCTGGTGCTGGTGACCTTGGCGGCCGCGGCCGGCCTCGACGAGCGGTTGGCGCCGTTCGCCGCCGTCTACGTGCTCATCCTCGCCATCGCTTCGCCGATCCTGGCGGGGCAGTCGGCCACCCTGTCGCGCTGGTTCCCCGGCCGTGAGGAGGCCGCTCCCGCGGGAACTACGGGATAGCCGCGGCGGCGGCTCGTGCCGCGGTGTCGGCCGCGAGTTGGCTACCGCGACCCATGCGCACGAGGTGCGGGATGCGGTGCGGTTTGGTGATCAGGAGGCGAGCCGCGGCGGGCACGTTGACCGAGCCGTCCGGCTTCACCACGGTCAGGATCGCGTCGCCGACGAGGCCGGCGTCGCTGGCGCGATCGCTGATCGCGCGGAACACCGACCACGGAACACCTCGCTCCTCACAAACCGCCGCGACCGCGGCGGTCTCCATGTCGACCGCAACCACACCGGCGGCGACGAGCGCGGCCAGCACGTCGGGTTCATGGAGGTACTCGTCGCCACTCAGCAAGGCGCCGCGCGGAGCCATGTCGGTGAGGTTGACGGGTTGGAACTCGCGTTTGGTCGCGTGGTCGATCACCACCTCTGGCATGACCAACTCACCGATCTCGAGGCTCGGGTCGATGCTTCCGGCGATACCCACGACAACGATGTGGTGTACGTCGAAGGCGTCGATGATCCGTTCGGTCGCCGCCGCCGCCTGAGCCATACCGATGTTCGCGAGGCCGGCGACGAGATCGGTTTCGCCCACGCTGGTTCGATGCCAGCGATCACCGTCGACGATGTGCTCCTGCAGACCGAGATGGCGCGCCAGCGGCTTCAGCTCGGACCGCATCGGTGCGAGATACCCGATCCGTTTCGTTCCCGTGACAGCCACGACCACAGCCTGCCGCGCCTCGGACCGCTCTGCTCAGCCCGTGCGGCCCGAGGTCTCCCACAGCGGCATCGTCTGGGTGGCGGGATCGTATTGGCGCAGCCAGGTCGTCAAGAAGATGGGATCGGCGAAGTCGGACGGTCGGTGACCGGGCAACGCCGATACCAGCATCGACGGGAAGAGCTCGAAGGCCAGGCTCAGCGACCAGCGCAACAGCCGCCAGTGAGTGACCGGACTGAACAATCGGCCGTCATCGCGCAACATCACCAACGCGGCCACCCACGCGAACCAACCGAGCAGCACCGTGCCGAGCACCATCGCGAACGCATAGCGCAGCTTCGAGCCGTCCACGGCCTCGTAGACATCCGATGCCGAGCTCTTGTGTTCGACTTCCTCGGCCAGGTGCCACAGGAACAGGGTGGTGGGCACCGGCTCAGCGCCCGTGAACAGATCGCCGGCGTGCTTGTCGACCCACCGTGCGAGCAGGAACGACATGATCTCGCCGCCCGCGGCGAAGGCCAGATTGAAGTTGCGACTGCGCGTGTTCGTGATCCAATCGGCGCAACGCTTCATCCACCGTTCGACGCGGCTGACCCCAGGATGGCGCGACGCGGATGATCTCGTTGAAACGCTGGTGCTCCGAGTAATGACCCACCTCTTGTTTGATGTAGTTCTCGGTCCGCACGCGCATGTCGTCGTCGATGACGGGAAACGCCGACCGGACCGCTTTGATGAACAGCGGCTCGGCGTAGGGCATCAGCAGCGACAGTCCGTTCGCGGCGTAGGCGAATTCAGGCACGTCGGGGATCCACGCCGGATCGAGATCGTCCGGGTAGTGGAACGTGATGCGCCGCAGGGGCAGCGTGTCGGCGTCGTTCTCGGGCAAGGGCACTCCACACCTGATCGGCCGAACCGGGCCACGATCTGAGCTTTGGCTCGATCCGCCGGCCCGATCACAGCACGCGGAGCAGTGCCTCCTGCGCCACCGAGACACCGAGCACGCCGTCGATGCTGTGCATGGTCCCCCGCGTGAGGCCGCGAGCCCCGGCATTCGAGACGGCGTGCAAGTCGTACAAGAACCAGTCGTCGGCCCGCATCGGGCGGTGGAACCACACGGCGTGGTCGAGACTCGCGCCCATCAAGCGACTGAGGGGCTGCTCTGGCAGCGGCGCCCGAGCGCCCATGACCGCTCCCATGTCGGAGAGGAACGTCAACACGCACACGTGTAGGAGCGGATCGTCGGGCAGCTCGCGCTTCACCTTCATCCAGACCCGTCGGGTCGACGCATGCCACCCGTCGGCATCGGCTTCGGTCGGGCCGAGCTCGCGCATCTCGATCGGCAACCGGTCGAGCGCCTCGTCCGGGATGAAGCTGACGCGATCCGAGCAGCGACTCGGGCGGCGCCAATCCGGCGCGCAGCGGCATCTGGTAGTCGACACCCGGTTCGACGACGTGCATGGACGTCGACATCTCGAAGATCACCTCGTCCCCCTGCTGGGCCAGGACACGGCGCGTGGTGAACGACCGTCCGTCGCGCGTGCGCTCGACGTCGAACGCGATCGGCACACCGGGACGTCCCGGCCGCAGGAAGTAGGCGTGCAAAGAGTGCGGACTGCGGTCCGCCTCGACCGTCGCGACGGCGGCCCGGATCGCCTGCGCCGCGACCTGACCGCCGAACACCCGGTTGCCCCACCCGGGGTCGGGGTTGGCGACACGAAACCGGTCCGGACCGTCGGGTTCCAGGTCCAGGACGTGCAGCAGACGGTCGACGGCGTCGGACATGGGCCCACAACGTAGAGGGAGCTACCGTCGCCGGCGGATGACCGACGCGCAGGCCCTCGTGCTGACGGCGCCTCGCCGCTTCGAGACACGTGCGTTGCCCGTGCCTTCGATCGGCGACGACGACGCCCTCGTGCGAGTCGAGGCCTGCGGGCTGTGCGGCACCGATCACGAGCAGTACACCGGCCAATTCCAAGGCGGCTTCGCGTTCGTGCCGGGCCACGAGACGGTCGGCGTGCTCGAACAGGTCGGTGCGGCCGCGGCTCGACGTTTGGGCGTGGCCCGAGGAGATCGGGTCGCGATCGAGGTGTTCCAGTCCTGCCGGACGTGCGCGGCGTGCATCGAGGGCGCGTACCAGCGTTGCAAGATTCACGGTCTGCGCGACATGTACGGCTTCGTCGACGTCGAACGACCGCCCGGGTTGTGGGGTGGCTATGCGACGCACCACTACCTGGCCCCCGACTCACTCGTGCTCCCGATACCGGATGAGCTCGACGCCGTCGTCGCCACGCTCTTCAATCCCGTCGGGGCGGGCATCAGGTGGGGCGTCACCCTGCCGGGGACGAAGCCCGGCGATCGAGTCGCGGTGCTCGGCCCCGGAGTGCGCGGCCTCGCGGTGGCCGCCGCGGCCAAGACTGCGGGCGCCGCGTTCGTGATGGTGACCGGCCGCGGCGAACGAGACCGGGCCCGGCTCGCGTGGGCCTCGGCCTTCGGTGCAGACCTCGCCGTCGATGTCGACGGCGAGGATCCGGTGACGGCCATGCGCCGGGCCGCGGGCGGCCTGGCCGACGTGGTCGTCGACGTGACCGCCAACGCTCCAGGAGCCTTCGCCCAAGCCCTGGCGTTGGCCGCACCCGGCGGCACCGTCGTGGTCGCCGGCACCCGGGGCCCGGTCGACGCGCCCGGTGTACAGCCCGATGTGGTGGTCCTGAAGGAGTTGCGCATCCTCGGCGCCCTCGGCGTGGACACCGATGCCTACGGTGCGGCCCTGGACCTCCTTGTCCGGGGCCCCTTCCCCTTCGCCGACCTTCCGCGTGAGGTGGTCGGCTTCGACGATGTCGAAGCCCTGTTGCGGCGCATGAGCGGTGAGACCGGACCACCGCCGCCCGTTCACGGCGTGTTCCGGCCCGGGAGCGATCCGTCCTGATCTGACCGGACTAAGGCATTGCGGACAAGCCGGTCGGGCCGCACAATGCGAGGCATGCCCGCCTACGGCCCCTCACCCACGCCTCGGGACATCGTGATCGTCGGCTTTCCCACGGTCCAGCTCCTCGACGTGGCCGGACCGCTCGAGGTCTTCGACCTGGCCTGCCGGTTCCGCCCGGGCGCCTATCGGGTGGAGCTGGTCACGAGCGACGGTGAGTGGCTCACGACCTCGAGCGGTCTGCGCCTGGCGGCCCACGCCCGGCTGGCTGATCGCACCACGGGGATCGACACCGTGATCGTGGCCGGCGGCAACGGCACCGTCGCCGCGCTCGGCGACGTGGTGCTGATCGACTGGCTACGCACGGTCGAGCCCCGTTGCCGTCGTGTCGCGTCGGTCTGCAGCGGCGCCTTCCTGCTCGCGCAGGCGGGGCTGCTCGACGGTCGCCGCGCCACCACGCACTGGAGCGTGTGTGACGAGCTCGAGCGGGCCTTCCCCACCACCGTCGTCGACGCCGACGCGATCTACGTGCGCGACGGCAAGATCGCCACCTCCGCCGGCATCACCGCCGGCATGGACTTGGCCCTGTCGCTCGTCGAAGAGGACCTCGGCCGGGACGTCGCCCTCGAAGTGGCGCGTTGGCTCGTGCTGTTCGTACGGCGACCGGGTGGCCAATCACAGTTCTCCACCCAACTGCGCGCGCAGTCTGCCGAGCGCGAGCCGTTGCGCGACCTACAGACATGGATCGTCGAACACCCGGCCGACGATCTGTCGGTGGCGACGCTCGCCGGGCGCGTTGCCATGAGCCCGCGGCATTTCGCGCGCGTGTTCACGCGCGAGACAGGCGTGACGCCAGCTGTGTACGTCGAACGATCTCGAGTCGACATCGCGCGGCGACTGCTCGAGGAGACCGGCATCGGCCTCGACGCCGTGTCGGACGCCGCCGGTTTCGGGTCGGTCGAAACCCTGCGGCGCGCCTTTCACCGCACGCTCGGGGTCGCGCCGAGCGACTACCGGGCCCGCTTCCGCCAACCCGCCTGACCGTGCCAACTGGTTCGGGCCAGAAACACAGGAGAATCCCATGCAAACCGCCATCGTGTTGTATCCCGCCATCACGGCCCTCGACGCCGTCGGCCCCTACGACGTGTTGTCACGCATCCCCGGCAACGAAGTGGTGTTCGTCGCTCGTGAACGCGGTGAGTACCGCACCGACCAAGGTTCGCTGGGCGTCATGGCCGACGCCAGCTTCGACGAGATCACGGCGGCGGACGTCCTCGTCGTGCCGGGCGGCTTCGGCACCCGACCGCTGATGAAGGACGCTGCGCACCTCGACTGGGTTCGCGCCATCCACGAGACCACCACATGGACGACCTCGGTGTGCACCGGTTCGCTCCTGCTCGGCGCGGCCGGATTGCTCGAAGGCCTCGACGCCACGACTCATTGGGCGTCCTACGAGGTGCTCGCATCCACGGGCGCGATCCCCACCGCGGAACGAGTGGTCGAGCGCGGCAAGATCATCACGGCCGCCGGTGTCTCGTCGGGCATCGACATGGCACTGACGCTCACCGCCCACATCGGCGGCGACGACATGGCCAAGGCGATCCAGCTGTCGATCGAGTACGACCCTCAGCCACCGTTCGACTGCGGCTCACCCGCGAAGGCCGGTCCCGAGTTCGTCGAGTTGTTGCGCGGCATCAACAACGAGAAGCAAGCGGCCTACATCTAGCCCGTCCGCTCACACCCAGTGCAGATCCGCATCCTCGTCGTCGACCGCCTCGGCGCAGCTGGGGCACCACCAGCGGACATCGAGCTCGGACCCACACACGGCGTGACGCGTGCGGCGCCCGCGACCACGACGCTCGGCCCCCCACGACGCCAGCAGCCGCAGCGCGTCGCCGAGCTCGTGGCCAGGCTGGGTCAGCTCGTAGCTGAGGCGAAGGGGGCGTTCGGAGTACGGCCGACCCACCACGAGGCCGTCACGCTCGAGGTTCTTGAGCCGGGCCGACAAGATGTTCGGCGCCACCCCCTCGACCGCGTCGGTCAGCTCGCCGAAGCGCTGGGCGCCGTCGAGCAGCGCATCGACGATCAGCAGCGACCAACGGTCGCCGATGCTCCCGACCGCCTCGGTCAGTCCTCCGGCCATGTTTCGGATCCCTGCCCTTTCTGACTCGTCGACTTGCAACTTGTGATTTGCAAGTTACTCTACGCCCATGACGTCTCTCCTCGATGAACTCACCAGCTCCGGCCACCAGGTCGCCCACGAAGCGGGCCCGTCGGTCGTCGGAGTCGGTCGCCGAGGCAGCGGTGTGGTCGTCGCACCGGGCCTCGTCGCCACCAACGCCCACAACCTCTCCCACCGGCGGGGTCGCCACGACCAGCCAAACTCCAGCGGCGTCGAGGTGACCTTCGCCGACGGTCGCGTCGAAACCGCCGAGGTGCGGGCCGCCGATCTCGACGGTGACCTCGCGGTGCTGGCCGTCGACACCGGTGACGTCGCCCCCATCGAATGGGCTGATTCGGCCCCCGAGGCCGGCGACGCGGTGTTCGCGCTGGCCAACCCGGGCGGTCGAGGCACGCGACTCAGCTTCGGCATCGTGTCGAGCGTCGGGCGCGAGTTCCGCGGTCCGCGCGGTCGCCGCATCGCCGGCAGCCTCGAGCACACGGCCCCGCTGGCGCGCGGGTCGTCGGGCGGACCGGTCCTCGATCGCTCCGGTCGGGCCATCGGCCTCAACACGCACCGCCTCGGCGAAGGCTTCTACCTCGCGCTCCCCGTCGACCAAGCGCTGCGCGCCCGACTCGACGACCTCTCGCAGGGCACGGTCCCGGACCGGCGCTCCCTCGGTGTCGCGGTCGTGCCGCCCCGGGTGGCACGCAAGCTGCGAGCGGCAGTCGGGCTCGACGAACACGACGGGTTGCTCGTCCGCGCCGTCGATCCCGACGCTCCGGCCGCCACCGCCGGCGTCCGTGAGGGTGACCTCATCGTCGAAGTCGGTGGCCGACCGATCACGAGCGTCGACGACTTGCACGCCGTGCTCGACGACTGGACCGAGCCAACCCTCGAGCTCCGCGTCCTGCGAGGCACCGACACCCACACGATCTCCGTCACCTTCGACTAGTTCCCCGGTCCACGGCGAGACGCGCCCAGCGCCGCGCCGCGCCCTGGAACGACAGCTCGAACCACACCTGCTTGCCGGCATCGGTGCGCTCGACACCCCAGCGGTCGGCCACGTTGTCGACGATCAACAAGCCCCGTCCCGTGGGTTCGTCGGGCGGTACCACGTGCCGCGGTGCGGGGAGCCGGTCATCCCCACCGTCGAAGACGCGGACTCGAACCCCCAACGGCAGCCGCTCGACACGCAACCGCACCCCGGTGCCCACGTGCGACACGGCGTTGGTGACCAGTTCGCTCACGAGCAACTCGGCGGGATCGGCGAGCTCGGTCGCGTCCCAAGCCTCGAGTGCCGTCGTGACATGGAGTCGAGCCACGCGACTGCTCGAAGGATCGGCCGGCAAGCTCACCTCCACGGCCGGCTCCGAACGTGGGGAGGCGCCACGCCGTCAGCAGACAGACGTCGTCGGCTCGTGCTTGTCGCGCGAGCAGGATCTGCAGCAGGCGCTCGGCGACGGCGTCGGCGCTCGGTCCGCGTGCGGCCGCGGACGAGGCCACGTTCAGCAAGCGCTCGATCCCGGATTGGAGGTTCTCCCCCCGTCGTTCGATCAGGCCGTCGGTGTAGAGCACCAAGAGGTCGTGCGGGCTGATGGGCACCTCACCCTCGGGATAGTCGAGGTCCGAGCGCACGCCGAGCACCAACCCGCGAGGCCGACTCAGCAGAGACGTACCGTCGCGGTGGACGATCGCCATCGGCGGATGGCCGGCGTTGGCCCAGCGGAATCGGGTCCGGTCGGGCGAGAGCACGCCGAAGATGACCGTGGCGAACAACGGGTCGTTGCTACGACACAGGAGATGGTTGAGTCGCGTGAGCACGACGGCCGGCGACGCGCCCTCCAGGGCGTAGGCCCGCAACGCGTTGCGCAACTGGGCCATCGACGAAGCCGCGGCGATGTCGTGGCCCGCGACGTCACCGATCACGAGCCCGACACCGCCGTCATCGAGCACGAAGGCGTCGTACCAGTCGCCGCCCACCTCGACGCCCGGTCCGGCGGGGAGATATCGCGCCGCGAGATCGAGCGCTGGCGGTTCGGGGAGTTGCTCGGGCAGAACCGCTCGCTGCAACAACTCCGCGACCAGATGCTCTTGCTCATAGCGGCTCGCGTTGTCGATGCCCACCGCAGCGCGTCCGGCGACCTCTCGCGCCAGCCACACGTCGTCTTCGTCGAAGCGGTGGTCCGAATCTTCGATGGCGAACGTGATCACGCCGACCGATCGACCGCGGACCATCAACGGCACCATCAACGCGCCACCCCCGGACAGCTCGAGCACGGTGTCGATGTACTCGCGGTCGTCGACGATGGAGGCGACCAGCTCGCGATCCACGGCCGGCTCGACTTGGATCTCACCAGTGCGAAAGGCGCGCGCTATCGGGTTCGTCCCGGCCAGCGGTACCGAGAAACGGCCGACCAACCGATCGACGAGCGGCTGCTTGCTGGGATCGGAGTGCGCGCCCGCGCTGCGTTCGAGCGAGACGCCCTCGGGCAAGAAGATGGTCGACCAATCGCCGAGGCGCGGGACACCCACCCCACACAATCGGTCGAGCAGTTCGCGTAGCTCGAGCGACGACGCGACCGCGTGGCTGACCTCACCGAGGAACGCGAGTCGCGCGCTCGCTTCGTCGGCTCGTTGCCGAGCGTCGACAAGATGTGCGTTCTCGACCGCTTGTGCGACGAGCGCGGCCGCCGCGTGCATCGACGATCGTTCGGCGTCGCTGATCGTCTGCGGCTCCTCGAACCCGAGCTCGATCACGCCGAGCGCGCGCACTCCGACCGACAACTCGAGTGAGACCCACGCCGGACCGGCCACCCCCACCACGTCGCCATGCTCGGCCACCACCGTTTCCACTGAGGACCCCGCGCCCTCGTCCACGAGCGTGAGCCGGGCCGCCGACGCGCCGAACGTCGTCGCGAGCTGGCGCAGGACGACGGCTGGGAGGTCGGTGGCCGACGCCGCGGTCCCGAGGGCGGTGACCAGCTGGTTCAGCCGCTGCAGGAGCTCCGTCGGTGACAACTCCGCACGCGACATCGGCGGGATCGTAAACCCGCCGCGCGCCGAGCCCCGGCCCGACTGGGTTGTTCGCCCCCGCGTCATGGGCCGTTGGGTTCAGTTTCGCCCGGGGTGGCTTGACGCCCGTCACACTCTGCGGCAACACTGACGCCCGGCCGCACAACGGCCCTCGTGGGGGCTCGATCTGCTGATGCGATCACCTTGGTGATCTGGCAGTTCGTATAGGGGACGACGACGCTCGGTTCAGGGCACGCATCGCCGGTCGACAGACTTCCCAATCGTGTGCAAACCCGGGCTGGCGGCCGAGTCCGGGATCCAAACTACAAGGGGGAACCCACGTGAAGTTTCGTTCACGCGTAGCTGCTGTTGCAGCTGCAGCCGGTCTTGCGGCCGGTCTTCTCATTGTCGGGGGTGGGGGCACCGCTCATGCGGCAACCACGTTCCTGACTTGCGACAAGGTGTCGGGTACCGGCACCATCAAGCCCGGTTTGACGCTCACTCCGACGTTGCAGACCATCTCGGTCGGCAGCCCGAAGGTCCCGACGGCCGGTCAGTACCCGCGTACCTGCACGGGCACGCTTGCAGCCACCACGGGCCCGCTCGTGAGCCAGAAGGGCAAGCTCGCTGGTGTGACCAGCTGCTCCGCGACTCCTCCGGTGACGCCGAACATCGACCCCGTCGACGGCAAGCTGGACCTGACGTGGACCAACTTCGAGCTCGGCAAGCAGCTCAAGACGTCGGCCTACCTGCGTCTCGGCGCTGGCGCCACGCTTGATACCTTCGGTATCTCGAATGGCATCATCACCAAGGGCCCGGGTCTCGGTATGGACCTCAAGGGCGATCTGCTGCAGGCTCCGGTCATCAGCAAGAAGGCCCCGGTTGGTTCGGTGTACTCCAGCCTCGACACGAACGGCAACATCGTGTTCGGTCAGTCGTCGCTCGACCTTGGTGTCGGGTGCTCGGTTGGCGCGTCGATCGGTACCCCGCCGCAGCCGACGACGATCACCGAGGTGATCTTCTCGACCGACGGTGTTTCGCTGACCGGCCCGACGGTCGACAGCCAGCTCACGCTGAGCCTGCCCTAACCAGCAGTCAGAAGCACGAAGAAGTAGGAACGGCCCGCCCCTCTGGGGTGGGCCGTTTCGCGTCCAGACTCCGGCCCCGGTCTTGACTACGGTTCCCCCGTTCACCCGCCTCGGAAAGGACTCTCGTGCGCAGATCCGTGATCATCCTCGTGGCCACCCTGGCTCTGCTGGGCTTCACGTCGTGCAGCAGCGGGGGCGACGGCGCCTCGAGCGCCACGATCGAACCGAACCCGATGGACGCCAAGGCCGAGGTACGCGACGCCCACGCCGACTTCGGTTGGGACCGCACCGACTCCGACCAGGCCGTGCTGGCCACTCTCCTCGAAGCCGCGGGGCGCGTCACCGCCTCGCCGGTCGGTTGCGTCGACCCCAGCGAGACACCCATCGACGTCGTGAAGACGTACTTCGACGTGTCGCACCTACCGATCCCCGCCGCGACGGTGCAGTGTGTGACCAACGACGAGGAAGATCTGACCTTCGAGGGCTTCACCGACGAGGCGGGCAAGCTGACCTTCCTGGAAGCCAAGCAGGACCTGCTCTGTGCCCGCGGCAAGCAGGCCGGCACCGATCCCTCGAGCGGCGTATCGGGGTGGTCTGGCCTTCCTTACGTCGACGGTGGCACCTGGATCATCGAACCCAACGGCAACGACACGCGAGACACCATCGCGCAGGCTCTGGGGCTCACGGCCGGGAACATGTGCCCCGACATCGCGACCGACCCGGCCCCGGTGCCGCAGTTCTGACCCGGGCCCCAGCGTCAGACGACTGCGTCAGCCGAGGGCCCGAGCCGAACGCGTCACGCGGGAAGACAGAGCCAGGCCGCGTCGCGAAGCGTCGCGATCGCTTCGGGTGCCAGCGCGTCGAGGTCGTCGAGACTGCTCACTGACCCGGGACCACACGCCTCCTGGGTGCCATCGGGCAGCGTGACGTCGAGCACCACGAGAATCGGCACCGTCGGCCCCACGAACACGACGAACCCGCTCGGATCGACCGCGAGCGTCTGACTCGACTTGTCAGCGAACCGGAGCACCGCTTGCGAGCCGCTCGGCATCACCGCCACGAGCGCCTCCACCGGGGCCCCTGAGCCGGCATCGGCCACGATCTGCACCGGCTCGTCCACCGTCGGGTCGATGGCTGCGATGCAGGTCGCACCGTCGGTCTCGGTCGCTGCAATCGGGTCGGTCCCGCCCTGGATATCGAGTCGCCAGCACGCGCCATCACCCGTGGCCGGAGCACGGAAGAGCTGCCAAACCGAGCCTGCCGTGGTGCCCGCCAGCTACCCGCACGTAATCGCCGGTCGGGTCCTCGCCACGGTTCTGAGGCGCCGCCACGGCGATCTGGTCGTCGGGGGGCGCGGCCACCGAAACCGCGGTGCCGTAGTCCGACATCGTGTACTCGATCGTCTGATCGCCGGAAAGGCGCACCACGACCAGGCGGTGGTCCTTGTCGGTCAGCAGCTCGGCCCGTCGAATCCCGGGCACGAGTGCGGCTCCTTCGGCCGCGTCGACGACGTAGCGGTCGAGGTGCCGCCCGTCGACGGACTCGGACCCGTCCGGTTGGACCTCGACCGATGCCGTGAGCTGGTCGAGCAGACTGAACGGGTCATAGGGACTCAGCAGGCTCTGGCCGATGCCTTGAGTGGGCAGTCGGACCCAAGGCCGATCGGTCGCGGCCCGCAGGAAAACCCCGATCGTGCCCGTCGCACCGGCGGCCGGCGTCCCCTCGACGCGCTGGATGTACAAGTCGCCGTCGACCCATTTGAGCTCCCCCTGCTGCACCCCGGCCGCGGTCTGCACCGGCACCATGACGTCACCCTGGGCCGGGTCGGCGGCAGCCATGCCGTCGAGCTCCCCGCTGCTGTCGTCGGCGAACCGAGCCTCCCCTCGGTAGCGGGCGCTCGACGCCGCGAACGTCGCGTCGCGGATCTGCTTGATCGTCACCGGTTGGGCCGTCGGAGCTGGGGTCGTCCGTGCAGGCTGCGAGACCCAGCACACTGGCGACCAGGAGCGCCATGGCGACGAGACGGGAGGAGCGGTGGGGGGTCTTCACGGCCAGGAAGTATGCCCCAGGGTGGTTCGGACCAGCAGCGCGGCCGAGGCCAACGACGAGGGGCGTCCGTGTACGCTCAGCCGCTCATGTTCGCGCACCGTTCCCGCTCCGCCGCCGTCGTCGCGCTGCTCGTCGCTGTCCTTTCGTTGGCCGCGTGCTCGCGCAAGGGAGCCGTCGGCGACGAGAGCGATGCCGTCGGGACCTCGACGGTCCCGAGCACGACGGCGAGCTCCACGACGTCGACCGCTGCCGACCGACTCGTCCCTGCCGACCGACGACCCAGGTGCGTCGTCGACCACGACGACGGATACCGAGGACGACATCGGCCCGTTCGGTCACACCGACGCCGAGCTCGCCAGCTTCCGGGCCGCCTACGCCCAGGCCTTCCAGGCCGAGTGTCACCGCATCTGGTCGTCGTACGGCGGCGCCGACGGCCTCATGGCCGATCCGGACTTCCCGGACGACACCTACACGGTCGACGACTGCTTGACCGAGCTCGACGACTCGAACGGCGAGTTCACCGACTCCGTCGACGAAGCAACAGTCGACCGGTGTCGACGACGCCCAGATCGCGGCGAGCGATCTCGCCGACCCGTTGTGCGCAACGGGCGGCACACCCTGCTGGTCGTACGGCGACAACTGACGACTCCATGCCGAGCTTCGAGGAAGCCGTCGAGCAGCTCACCGCGGACGGCGCCGCCTTCGCGATGCACGAGGAAACGATCGGCGGTCAAACCGTGCCGGTCTTCGACCGGACCCCGGCCTCGCTGCGCGTGCTCTTCGACACCATGCGAACGCGACCCCAAAACGACGTGTACCTCGTGTACGAGGACGAACGCCTGACCTTCGCCGACGTGGTCGCGGAGATCGACGCAACCGGTCATCTGCTGGTCGAGCACTACGGCGTGCAGCGCGGCGACCGTGTGGCCATCGGCATGCGCAACTACCCCGAGTGGGTCACGAGCTTCGCCGCCATCACCTCCGTCGGAGCGGTCGCGGTGGCCCTGAACGCCTGGTGGACCGCCGACGAGCTCGAGTACGGGCTGCGCGACTCCGGCGCCACGGTGCTCATCGCCGATCAGGAGCGGGCCGAGCGCGTGGCGCCCGTCCTCGATCGCCTACCCGGGCTCCGGGTGGTTTCGGTCCGCCATCGAGGCGAGCTACCGGCAGGTGTCGATCGACTCGAGGACGTCCGCACCGAAGGCGCCGCGCTGCCCGACGTCGAGATCGACCCCGGTGACGACGCCACGATCCTCTACACCTCGGGCACCACGGGCGAACCCAAGGGAGCGGTCTCGACCCACCGCGCCGTGATGAGCGCGCTGATGGGTTTCGCGTGCCGGTCGATCGTCAACGGCATCATGGCGAGCGACACAGCCCAAGGAACCGAACCCGTACCCCACATCGTTCATCCTCATCGTCCCGCTCTTCCACGTGACCGGCCTCGTGCCGGTGATGCTCGGCTCGATACTCGGCGGCAACAAGCTCGTGGTGATGTACAAGTGGAACCCCGAGCGCGCGCTCGAGTTGATCGAACGCGAGCGCATCACGACCTTCGTCGGCGTGCCCACGATGTCCTGGGACTTGCTCGAGTCACCCGACTTCGCCGAAGCGAGACACGTCGAGCCTCGCGTCGGTGGGCGGCGGTGGTGCACCGGCCCCACCGGAGCTCGTCAAGCGCATCGACAACAACTTCTCCCGCGGTCGACCGTCGATCGGTTACGGCATGACCGAGACCAACGCGTACGGTCCTCAGAACATCGGCGACGACTACGTGCGCAAACCGACTTCGGCCGGGCGAGCAGTGCCGATCATGCAGGTGCGTGTCGCGAACGACGACGGCGGCGAGGCCGACGATCGGCGAGGTGGGTGAGATCCAGTTCCGCGGCGCAAACCTCATCCGCGGGTACTGGAACAAGCCGGAGGCCACCGCCGACACCTTCACCGACGGTTGGCTGCAGACCGGCGACATCGGGCGAATGGACGACGAAGGGTTCGTGTACGTCGTCGACCGGGCCAAGGACATGGTGATCCGCGGCGGCGAGAACATCTACTGCGCCGAAGTCGAGGCCGCGCTCTACGAGCACCCGGCGGTGTACGAGGTAGCCGTCTTCGGCATTCCCCACGAGCGGCTCGGCGAGGAGCTGGTCGCCGCCGTGGTCGTCCGAGACGGCTCCGCGCTCTCCGCCGAGGAGATCCAACAGCACGTCGGCGCTCGCCTGGCCAACTTCAAGGTGCCGTCCAAGATCGTGTTCACCGAGGGACAACTGCCGCGTGGCGCCACCGGCAAGATCCTCAAGCGAGAGCTCCGCGACGACGTGATCGAACAGGGTTGAGCGCGGCCCGCACCCGTTGACCCCCTGAGCGCGTCGATACCGTCGCCCCATGGGGGACGGGTCAGGCACGTTCGAGGACCAGATTCGAAGATTCGCGCGCGTCGGCATGGGTCCGGCGTGGTGGGCTCGGCAGGCGCCCGACCGCCCGGCGATCATCGCTCCCACCGGTAACCGCACCTACGGCGAGCTCGACGCACGTGCCAACCAACTGGTGCGCGTGTTCCGCGACCGCGGGTCTGCGGGTCGGCGACGGCGTGGCGTTGCTGTGTTCGAACCGCGCCGAGTTCGCAGACGTGTGGGCCGCATGTCAACGAGGCGGTTTCCGGCTGACCACCGTGAACTGGCACCTCACCGGCGACGAAGCCGCGTACATCGTGACCGACTGCGAGGCCAAGGTCTTCGTGGCCGAAGTGGCCATGGCTGACGTGGCGCGCGCCGCGGTCGGCGACCACGCGAAACCGGCCGCTGCTGTTGTCGGTCGGCGGCGAGATCGAGGGGTTCACGCCTCTCGACGAGGTCCTCGCCGGTGTCGACGACTCCGCCATCGACGACCCGAGCCTCGGCACCGCAATGCTGTACACGAGTGGCACGACCGGGCGACCCAAGGGAGTCGACCGGCCCGCGGACCCCGACGCGTTGGTGATGGGCTTGGTGCCGTACGGGTACGACGGCGCGCACCACGCCCACCTCTGCACCGGCCCGCTGTATCACGCCGCGCCGTTTTCCATCTCTCTGACCTTGCCGCTGACGGCAGGTGTCCCACTCGTCCTGATGGAGGCATGGGACGCCGAGGAGTGTCTCCGGCTCATCGATGCCCACCGCGTGAGTCACACCCATGTCGTGCCCACGATGTTCCACCGCATGTTGGCGCTGCCCGACGACGTTCGAGCACGCTACGACTTGTCGTCACTGCTCGCCGTCGTGCACGGAGCCGCACCCTGCCCCGATCCCGGTGAAGCAAGCGATGATCGACTGGATCGGTCCGATCATCTACGAGTACTACGCCGCGACCGAAGGCGCAGGCACCTTGGTCGACTCGCACACCTGGCTCCGCAAGCCCGGCACCGTCGGTAAACCCGTGCCGGCCGATCAGATCCGCGTCGGCGACGAAGACGCCGCTCCTTTGCCGGCCAATGAGATCGGGCTCGTGTGGCTCAAGAGCTCGGCCCGTAGTCCGTTCACCTACTACAACGACGCCGAGAAGACCGACGGCGCCCACCGAGGCAACTACTACACGCTCGGCGACATGGGCTACCTCGACGACGACGGTTTCTTGTTCCTCACCGATCGCACGGCCAACCTGATCATCACCGGCGGGGTGAACGTGTACCCCGCCGAGGTCGATGCCGTGTTGCTCGAACATCCCGCGGTGGCCGACGCCGCGACGATCGGTGTTCCCGATGACGAGTGGGGCGAGTCGGTCCTGGCCGTGGTCGAGCTCAAGCCCACGTACCGAGCCAGCGACGCACTCGCACAAGAGCTGGTGACGTTCTGCCGCGATCGACTGGCCCACTTCAAGTGTCCGCGAGCCGTCGAGTTCACCGCGACCCTCCCGCGTCAGGACAACGGCAAGATCTACAAGCGCCGCTTGCGCGACGACTATCGCTCTCGTTCGTGATCGCCAGGTGGTGTGTGCACCGCCAGCCAGTTGGTGCCGTGCTCGGTTCGCACCACTCGGTGCGGCACGCCCGCGGGAAGCACGATCCAGTCACCGGCCGTGAGCTCCACGGTCACGCCGTCGATCTCGAGGACGGCGGACCCTTCGAGCGCCACCACCCACTCGTCGCGCTCCTGGACATACAACTCGTCCGAGGCCGACGCCGAGCTGAGGATCTGTTCGACGAGGACTCGCGGATTGTCGAGCAACGGCAGGAACGTCTCACCGTTGAGGGGTGCGTCGGCGCGGTCCCGTAACCGACCTCGGACGAAGTCGCTCACCCGCTGCGCAACAACACGCCGGGATGCTCGCCCGTGAGCTCATCGTCGAGCACGGTGACGACGCCGTTCACTGTGGTGGCGCGGTAGCCGTCGGCGCGCTGCACATAACGGCCCGCGCCACCGGGGAAGTCGTGGACGTATTCGGGCAGGCGCAACGTCAGGTCGTCGAGGTCGATGACGTTCACGTCGGCGAAGGCGCCTTCGCGCAACACCCCGCGATCGCTGACCCCGAACAACTCGGCCGTGTCGCTCGTCAATCGACGCACGCCTTCCTCGACGGGGAAGACCCCACGATCACGAACCCACTGGCTCAAGAAGAAGGTCGGCTGGCTCGCGTCCATGATCTGGCCCACGTGCGCACCGGCGTCGGCCAAGCCCATCACCACTGTGGTGTCGGCGAGCATCTCGTCGACCGCGCCCAGGTCCTGGTTCAGGAAGGGGTAGTTGAGCAGGACCTGACCATCGGACTCGAGGGAGAGGTCGATGAAGGCCTCGGCGGGGGAGACACCCGCCCGCTCGGCGACAGCCACGATCGTGTTGTCCGGATCGTGGTCGTAGCGCGGCTCACCGGGACCGACGACGTACACGCCGGCCAGGAAGTCGCGCGACGGATGATCCGTCGCCTCGTCGATCAACTGCTGACGCTTGGTTGTGTCGCCGAGCGCCGCAAGCTTCTCGGCCAAGGGCAGGTCGCGCAGCGCACCCCAGGTGGGCCCGCCGTCGAAGGGCGTGTGGTGCGACAGGCCGAACAGGAGCCCGATGCCCCTCGCCGTGGTCTGCGGGCGCACCCGACCGCCGCGCTCGTTTTCTTCGTGGACGAACTCCAACACCCGGCGGTAGAGGTCGGGACGGCGGAAGCTGTGGGCCAACCCGAAGGTGACCGGGCGGCCGCTCCGGCGGCTGAGCTCGCCCATCCACTCGATCTCGGCGCGCGACGCGGCGTAGTCCTTGGAATCACGTTCGCCCAAGCGGGGAGCCGCTTCGAACACACCGCGATCCCAGCGCCCCAAGACGTCGCCGAAGGCGAGCAGCTCGTCGGGCGTGGCCCAGGTGCCAGGCACCGGGCGCCCGTCGGGCACGCGATGGAGCAAGGTGCGAGAGGTGGAGATGCCGAGCGCGCCGGCGCCGATGGCCTCGTCGACCAGGGCGGTCATGGCGGCGATGTCGTCCTCGGACGCGGGCGTCTCGTCGAGGCTGCGGTCGCTCATGGCATGCACCCGCACCGCGGAGTGGCCCACCATGCCGCCGACGTTGATGCCCTTCGGCCAACGCTCGACCTCGCGGAGGTACTCGCCGTAGGTCTCCCACTGCCAAGACAGTCCATCGAGGATGCTCGACGCCGGGATGTCCTCGACCGACTCCATCATCTCGGCCAGAAAGCCGCGATCGTCCGGCCGGCACGGGGCGAACGTCACCCCGCAGTTACCCAGCACCACCGACGTGACGCCGTGCCAGCACGACGACGAGCCCGCCGGGTCCCAGGCCAGCTGGGCGTCGAGGTGCGTGTGGATGTCCACGAAGCCCGGGGTGACCACGCAACCGGTGGCGTCGATCTCCCGCCGCGCCTCGCCCGGCACCGCTCCCACCGCGGAGATCCGGTCACCGTCAATGGCCAGATCACCACGCTGCGGCGTCGCCCCGGTGCCGTCCACCAACGTGCCATTCCGAATCACGAGATCGTGAGCCACCGGTGCCCCCTGTCGGCCTGCGGTTTCGTCTGTTTTGGCGCCGTGGGCAGGGCCCGAGCACTCAAGAGGGCCACCGTACTGGCCGATGGGTCATGGGTCGATCGCACCAGAAAGACGTGCGCCACACAGGTACGGCCCCAACGGGTCATGGCCACCAGGTTGAGGAGGGTCTCGGTGCAGACAGTCTTGGATCTCCGCGCACCCCGCAGCATCGAAGAGCTGGGCATCCCCGATGCCCTGCTCCAGGATCTCGTGCTGCGGCGAGCGCTGTTCGAGGGTCGCACGTCGACCCTGCGGCTGAGCAACGCGCTCTCGGTGAGCATCGCCGCCATGTCGAAGGTGGTCGAGGAGCTGCGCGAGCTCCGCCACCTCGAGGTGCTCGGCATCGATCAGTACGACTACAAGCTCGAGCTGACGATCCAGGGCCGCGACGTCGCCAACGAGCGAATGCAGCTGTGTCGGTACGCGGGCGCTGCGCCCGTCACGCTCAAGCAGTACGTCGAGGTCGTGAAGCGCCAGACCGCCGACCCGCTCATCGCCCCCGACACCATGCGCGAGGCCTTCAAGGACCTCGTGGTGAACGAGCGCCTGCTCAACGAGCTCGGCCCCGCCCTGCTCACCCAGGGCGCCATGTTCCTGTACGGCCCTCCCGGCACCGGTAAGACGAGCATCTCCGAGCGACTCATCCGGGTCCATCCCGACCTGGTGCTCGTACCCAAGGCCGTCGAAGTCGACAGCCAGATCATCACGGTGTTCGACCCCGTCGTGCACCAGCCCGCCGACGTACAGCCCGACGAGCTCGACCCGCGCTGGGTCCTGTGCCGGCGGCCGTCGATCGTCTCCGGTGGTGAGCTGCAACGCTCGATGCTCGACCTCACGTACGAGCCGTCGAACGGCGTCTACCTGGCACCGATCCAGATGCAGGCCAACAACGGCGTGCTCGTGATCGACGACTTCGGCCGCCAGCTCATGACGCCGGAAGAACTGTTGAACCGCTGGATCGTCCCCCTCGATCGACGCATCGACTACCTCTCGCTCAGCTACGGCGTCCGCTTCGAGATCCCGTTCGACTGCAAGGTGGTGTTCTCCACCAACCTCGAGCCGGCCGCACTCGGCGACGAGGCATTCTTCCGCCGCATCCAGAACAAGATCCTCGTGCCCACGATCGCCGACGAGGAGTTCGACATCGTGCTTGCACCGCGCCGCCAAGGTCCACGACGTGGAGCTGGCACCCGGCGCCGAGGACTACCTCCGCAAGGTCAGCCGTGAACAAGGCGACGGCGACCTGCGGCCGTACCTGCCCAATGAGGTGTGCAAGATCCTCAAGTCGATCAGCGCGTACTTCACCGTGCCTCGCGTGCTGAACCGCGAGACGATCGACCGCATCGCCGCGATCTACTTCACCCACGCCATGCGCGGGGCGCCGCCTCCGTCCCTGCTCAGCACCCTGGTGCAGCAAGACGAGAAGGCGCGAGCGACGGCTGGAACCGGACCGGATTCAGGTATCCAGCACGCGAGCGATCCCGAAACGGCGCAGTTGCAGCGGCGGCAGCAGGCCGCGGCCCAGACCGCCGCCGCCCAGACCGCAGCGGTGCAGCCCTCGCCGCCGACTGGTGGCGGGGCCGGCACCTTCTGACCGCGGCCCGACGCTCAGATCGGGTCCATCGTCTCGATGGAGTCGGCGGTGTCGTCGTCTCGCGACTTGTCGACCGCGGCGCGCGCGTCGGCTTCTTCATCGGTGCTCGGCGCGGGCAACTGGTCGCGTACGAACTCGCCCACGGCGCGGTAGACCCGGCGACTGGCGTCGGCCCACGGCATCAGCATCGGGAACACATGGAACATCGCCGCTTCCTCGATGGACGTGACGTCGACCTCGGCCTGGTGCAGTCGATCGACGAACCGCCGAATCGGGTCGCGGAACATCTCCTCGTCCCCGAACGCCACGAGCGTGGGCGGATAACGCGAAAGGTCGGCGTAGACCGCAGATACGAACTTGTTGTGCGGGTCGATGCCGTGAAGGTACGGCCCGACAGGGATGTTCCACGGCAGGATGTCCGTCTCGGCGTTCTCGACGATGGAGGGCTCGTCGAGGGCGAGGTCGACTTCGGGCGAGAACAGCAATGCCCCGGCCGGTCGCGGCAGGTGGTGGGCGCGCGAATCGAGCAGGAGGGAGGTGGCCAACCCGCCGCCACCCGAGTCGCCCGCCACGAAGAGTCGCTCGCGGCTCCACTCCGTCGACGAGGAGCGCCTCGTAGACCTGCATGGCGTCGACGAGCCCCGCAGGAAAAGGAAACTCCGGCGCCAACCGATAGTCGGCTACGAACACGTCGCAGCCCGTGTCCCGCGCCAGGTACCCGGTGAACGCGGCGTACATCAACGGTGACGTACCGATGTAGCCACCGCCGTGCAGATAGAGCATGGTTCCGAGGCGGCCTCCGGTCTTGCGTCGGTACCACATGCCCGGGACACCCCCGACCTCGCCGCGCTCCATCGACACGTCGAGCATGTGCACGAACGGTGGTAGGACCACGCGGCACACGTCGTCGATCGACATCTCGAGCGATCGGAACTCGGGGATCGGCAGCGACGACGAGTACCCCATGAAGGAGCGCATCGCCTGCCTCGTGACAGACCGACCGACGTTGTCGATCGTGCTCGAAGGCCCGGACCACGGCTTTCGCAGCGCGGCTTTGGCGAGCCCGGTGAGCAGTTGCTCACCGAGGCCGAACAGCGTGACGGCCGTGATCGGTCCCGATGCCGTGCGCACGTCGGGTCGTTCGCCCATGGCCATGGTGAGCCATCGTGGCACGGCTCGCCGCGCCGCGGGAAGCCCGGATGCGCGCGTGGTCAGGGACCTACTTGCCGCTGATCGACCAGTGCCAGGGTTCGCTCGGCAGGTTGTAGAAGCCGAACGTGGCCGCATTGGCCGACAACCATGTGAAGGCGGCGTTGTCCTGGTTCGTGAGCGACGACCCCTTCCACGTGAAGTCGACAGCGAGACCTTGCTCGTGCATCGAGCTGCCCGGGATCGCGGTCGGCGGGGTGCAGAGATACGGCGGCATCACATAGATCTCGTAGTAGCCGGTTCCGCAATGCTGCTTGCGCAACTCGATCTGCTGAGCGGGATCGCGATAGCCCGTGCCGCTCAGTGCGATCCCGTCGGCGCTGGCCGCAGCGAGCAACGCGTCGAGTTGCTTGGCGATGCTCTTGTTGACGGTGATCCCTCGGACGGTCGCCAACGGCACCGGCGCCACGCTCGGCGGCGGCGTCGAGGGCGACCCACCCGAATCTCGCGGCGGGGGTGGGGCCAGATCCCGCAGCCTGCGGGCCAGGTCGGCTTGTTCGGCCGAGATCGTGGCGGAAAGGCGCGCATCGGCGCTCGCCAACGCGTTCGCTTCGGCCAGCTTGGCGTTGAGTCGCTCTTCGAGTTGGCCGGCGAACTGCGCCTGCGTTGACTTCGCCTGCTGCAGCTCGATCGTGCGCTGTTGCGCGTCACGTTGACGGGCCTCGGCATCGGCTCGCGCCTGGTCGGCTCGCTCGCGCTCCTGTTGATAGGCAACACGCGCCGCTCGAAGCTGGTCGACGACATCACCGTCACGGCTCGCGCTCAGGTCGATCAGCGCTTGCTTCTGCGCGGCATCGCTCGCGTTGTCGGCCTTCAACCGATCGAGCAGGTTGTTGCCGGGCGGGTCGACGTAGGCGTTCACCGCGAATTGCTGCATGCGCGCTTCGAGCGTGTCGAGCTCGATCGCTTTCGCATCGGCCGCGGCTTGCGCGTCGATGGCCTCCTGCACCGCTTGGTCGGCGGCGCGTTGTGCATCCGCCTGCAACGCCTCCTGGAAGCGCAGATTGTCCTCGATGTCGCGTGTCGCTTGGTCGAGGGTGGCGTTGTCGGCCTGGAGCGCGTTCACCTGCAGCGCGACCTGCGCTCGTTGCCCACGCACCTGTTCCCGCTCGGCCCGGGCATCGTCACCGGCCTGCGCCTGTGCGCCGACCGCCACACCGGTTGTCAGGGTCACCCCGACGATGAGCACGCCGAACCCGCGAGTCCAGTGCCGACCACGTCGACCCACGGGCTTCCTCCTCTCGAGCGCGAAGGCGCGATACGAGAGAGAAGATCCCGGCTACGCCGCGACGGAGTGCCCCAAGCCCGCCCGCGGCTCTACACAGGTTAGAGATTCGGCGGCGCCGGCGAAAGGCTTGAGTCATTCACGGTCGGTGGTGGGAATGACGGCCCACCACCGCTGGCAGTAGCGTCAGCGCCCGTGCTCCTCGACCGATTTCGTCTCGATGATCAAGTTGCCATCGTCACCGGCGCAGGGCGCGGCATCGGCCGCGCGTCGGCCCTCGCCCTCGCCGAGCAGGGCGCCGACGTGGTGATCACCTCCCGTACCGCAGACCAACTCGAGGGGGTCGCGGCCGAAGTGGCGGCCCTCGGGCGGCGAGCGCTCGTGCTCCCCGCCGACGTGAGCGACACCGCCAACCTGCCCGGTCTGGTCGACGCCGCGATCAGCGAGTTCGGCCGGCTCGACATCGTCGTGAACAACGCCGGTGGTACGGAACCGCGTCCGTTCCTCAACACCTCGGAGCGATTCTTCGAGGCGGCGTTCCACTTCAACGTCACCACCGCGTTCACCCTCACGAAGCTCGCGACGCCACACATGCTCGAGACCGGCGGCGGCGCGGTGGTGAACATCTCATCAGCTGTTGGCCGGCTAACGGGTAGGGGCTATGCCGCGTACGGCACGGCGAAGGCCGCGCTCAGCCATCTCACCCGTCTCCTTGCCTCGGATCTCGCACCGCGCATACGAGTCAACGCCATCGCGGTGGGCGCGACCGCGACGTCCGCGCTCGAGATCGTGCTCACCAACGACGAGCTGCACGACGCGATGGTGGCGACCACTCCGCTGCAACGGCTCGGCGAGGTCGAGGACATCTCCATCGCGGTGCTGTACCTGGCGTCCCGCGCCGGCGGCTTTCTCACCGGCAAGGTGCTCGAGGTCGACGGCGGGATCGAGCAACCGAACTACGACATGGGACTCCCCGACCTCTGACCCGCAGTCGGAGGTCGTCAGGATTCGAGGGCGAGCTGCACCTCACGCGCGGCCCGCTCGCCCGACTCGATCGCTCCGTCCATGTAACCGGTCCAGACCACCGCGGTCTCGGTGCCGGCCCAGTGGATGGGCCCGACAGGCCGCCGTAGAGCGGGGCCGAACTGCGTCCAAGCCCCTGGAGGCAGGTGCGCCCCGTAGCAACCCCGAGTCCACTGTTCTTTCTGCCAGTCCTTCGTCACGAAGTCCTCGACCCGGCGAGCCCGATCGCCGAAGTACCCCGCCAGCGCGTCGAGTACCGCGGTTCGCAAATCGTCGGGTGACGCCTCACCGAGCTCGACGGCCGACCGGCCCTCGACGAACGCGAGCAGCACACCAGACCCGCCGGCGGGCGGGGACGTGTCGAAGGTGATCTTCACCGGCGGCCGGTTGCTCGCCACCTGGCCATTGAGCCCGTCGTCTCGCCAGAACGGGTGGTCGTACACCGCCAGGCACTTGATCACCGCGCCCGCGGGCATTCGTTGCGTCAGCTGATCGCGCCGTGCCGGCATCGCCGGTCGGTAGTCGATCCGGCCGGCCAGAGTCGGCGGTACGGCGACCACCGCCCGCCGGGCGCTCACGGTCGCGACCTGGGTGGTCACGAGCACACCACCGGCGGCACCGCCTTCGTCGCCGTACTCGACGCGGTGCACAGGCGCGTTCAGCATCACCCGGTCGCCCAGAGCCGTGGCCATCAACTCGCTCATCTGTTGGGTTCCGCCCATCACGCGGTCCTGCTGGGCGCCGCCGCGGGTGTCGATGAGGTGATCGACCCCTTGACCGGAGCGGATGTAGGCGAGCGCGTGCAACAACGAGAACGACGAAGGTTCGCTGGCAAAGACCGCGTCCGAGATCACACGGAAGTACTCGCCGCCGCCCTCGGTGTACGTGGCCCGTCGAATCCAGGTCTCGAACGTCTCGCTGTCCCACTCGAGCGCCCGCACCGCATCCCAGGGTCGGTCCGGCGGTACACGCCGCGCCATGCGGTCGAGGCGAAGTTGAGCTTGAAGCGCGTCGGCGAGCACCCGCACTCCGAGCCGAGGTATCCGTCCGCGGTATCGGCTCAGCTCTGAGCCCACGCCGGCCATGAAGTCGCCAGCGGTCCAGGTCGGGAACGTGCGCAGCCCGAGCTCGGTCAGGAGCGCGGCGACATGGTCCTGAGTCGGACCGACCCACTGGCCACCCAGGTCGTGCCAACAGTCCGCGCCCGCAGCGACGGTGCACGTCCGGCCGCCGACCCGGTCCCTGGCCTCGAGCACGCGCACGTCGTGGCCGCTCGCGGCCAACCGACGCGCCGTCGTCAACCCGGCCAGCCCGCCGCCCACGATCACGACATCGGTCTCGATCGGCCGGGCAGCAGGGGTCACGACTCGCACCCTAGGACCGCGCCCCGGCGCCCGGTGGCGGAGCGAGCGTCAGTTCGCGGGCTGCGGCACGGAGCGGTCGACGTAAACCGTGACCGGGTCGCCTTGGCGGCGGTACTGCTCGACGGCCTGCAGCAGGTCCTGTTTCACGCCCTCCAGGTCGTGTGCGCCTTCGAGGCTGCCACCACTACGAAGCGCCGTGACCAGGTCGTCCCGCCCGATCAGCGAGAGTTGGTCCGCCAGCTCGTCCTCGAGCGCGTTGGCGAACTGTCGCTCGTCGGGCGCGAGCGGATCCCAGGTTGCGATGGGCGTTCCGTAGGTCGCGCCCAACGGACCCGTCAGCGTGGCCCCCGTGGCCACGGTCATGATCGCGACCGGGGGATGGTCCTTGGCCAGCCGCCCTTTGCCGTACTTGTGTCGTTGATCGTCATCGACCACCACCGGCACACCGTGGCGCTCGAGCTGCAACCGAACTGCATCACCGATCGAGCCGTTGTTCGACCCGACGGCTCGCACGAGCACCGGTCCGTCCCTTGGCGCGCCGGCGACGACCTCGTCGCTGATCACGTCGAGCGTCACATACCACTCGCCGTCCGGTGTCCCGATGTGGTCGATTCCCGATGCGGTGCGCACGGACGTACGCGTGACGACGACGAACGCGAGCAGTACCAACCCGACTGTGGCCCACCTCCTGGCCGTCATCCATCGACGACGACTGTCGGCGTCGCGTTGGCCTACCGACGAACGCAGTTCGGCGAACAGTGCAGACCACAGCGACCAGAAGATCGACAACCACCAGAACAAGGCCAACACCCAGAGCCAGCGAACCAGGTACGCGAACACGGGCCCGGTGATCCTCGCGACGGATACGAAGCCGACGAACATCGACGCCAGCACCACCAACTGCAGGCGTACCGCGCTATGGGCCCGACGTCGGATCGCGATGGCCAGCGCCGCCACGAACGCGACGACGGGCGCGATCAGCGAGCCCGCCGATGTCGTGACGAGCCCACCGTTGAAGCCCCCGCGTTCGTCGCCGCCGAGCCAGGGAGCGATGCCGCCCAGCTCCTTGGCAATCACTTTGGCGGCGGTACCCCACCCCGCGGCGGGCTCGACCGAGCCTCCGTAGAAATAGTGCGCGAGATCACTCAGGTTGCCCGTCCCTGCGATCTGGTCGACCAGCACCGGTACCCAACACACGACGAGCACGGCCGCGGACCACCCGACGGTCCGCTGCCAATCACCACGGCGACGGCGACAGAACCCGACCGTTCCGATCACCCACAGCGCTGCGACCAGCGCCGCGAACCCGACATGGCTCTGCACCAAGAGCGACCCGCCCAGCGCGAGCAGCGGCACGGCCGGGCCGTCGCCCTCCCAGGCCGACCAGGCCAGCATCACGACGAACGCGAAGGGCAACGCGGTGATCGATGGGTTCCAGGGATCGCGCAGGAACGAGGGGCCGAGGTGCGTGCACAAGATCGCCACCCCGGTTATCGCGCCCGCCGCCAGCGGCAGTCGGCCTCGACGCCAGGCGAAGATGGCCAGCCCGATGATGGCGGCCACGTTGACGAGCGCCGCCGAGAGCAACATCGACGACGACGATTGCCCGAACAACCGGTACGGCACCGCCAGCAACCAGAAGAGGAGCGGCCCGGGGTGGTTCCAGCCGTACCGTGAGTAGGGCCCGAGCAGGGGCGTGTTCGACGATCCGACATCGCGGGTGCGCAGCTCGAGCACGGACCAATCACCGGCGGGGTGCCAGGTTCGTCCGGCCCCGTCGATCCCGGACATCAGAATCGGGACCAGACACACCACCAGCAGAACCAATGCGGCGAGCAGCGGCCAGCGGTAGCGGGACCACCACGGCCGACGCGGGCTCCCACCCGTTCGCGCCGGGGTGCTGGTCGAGACGGCCATGGCCGGGGCAGGTTACCGACCCCCTGGTCACCAGCGGTGGCGGCGTTCAGAAGGCGGAAAGTCGTCCCGGCCCGACCGAACAGAGCCGACTCATGTTCGGTACCATCTGGCCCCTGACGACCGTAGAGGGGGGCGGGGTGCAGGGAGCAGGACTCTCGAGGATTCGAGCTGGTGGAGTGCTGGTCGCGTCCGTGCTGCTCCTGGTGGCCGTCGCCTGTCAGCCGGAGCCGCCGAGCGACCCCAACACGACCTACGGGACCACGTCCACCACCGCCGCGAGCACCACCGCTAGTACCTCCACGAGCACGTCCACGACCACGACCACCGCGCCGTGTTCGACGACTTCGACCGAGGCGCCGACCACCACGACCACCACCACCGCCGAAGACACCACCACCACCGCCGCAGACACCACCACCACCGCCGAGGACACCACCACCACCGACGGCAGACGACCACCACCACCGCCGCAGACACCACCACCACCGACGGCTCGACCACCACGACGGATGATCCGTGCGCGACGTCGACCACAACCGGATCAACGTCGTCGACCACGACCACCACCACATCGGGGCCGCCTGTCCAACCCGACGTGTTGTTCGTCATGCTCGACGACGAGTCGATCGACACGACGCCGTATCTACATGCCGCGCACCTTCGCCAAGTTCGCCGGTCCGCATTGGTACAACTTCACCCAGGCAGTAGCCCCCAGTCCGTTGTGCGGACCGGTGCGAGCCACGCTCCTGACCGGTGAGACCGTCGACCACCACGGCATGAACTGCAACCAATCCAACAGCGTTGTCTGCCCGAAGTGGGCCGCGGCACGCAACAGCTTGATCCCCAAGGCTCTGGCCAACGCCGGGGTCTGGGTGGGTTGGTACGGCAAGCGCGTCAACTGGGACCACGAATGCAAACAGGCCGAAGGGGCCCCGAACAACTGGCCGAACCTGCCGGGCGTGGTCGACGACCACGTCCAGTACCTCGATACCGCTGAGTTGTTCACGAAGTACAACCTGGTCGAGAACGGCGTACTCAACCACTACGACACGACCACACAGGGCCCAGCGGCCTACGGCACCTACAAGACCGCGGACCTCACGATGACCGGCATCCAGAACTGCGCATCGCCGTGCACCCTCTACTGGATGCCCCAGGCGCCACACGTGCCCGGCACGCCCGCGGCCGATTACGACGCGAGCAAAGTGCTCCCTGGCTTGACGGAGTACCAACCCTCGTGGGACGAGGGTTGCCCCGGCGCCACCGATCCGGACCTCTCCGACAAGCCCTATGTGCTGCAAACGTTCAGCACGTGCCTTCCGGCGTCGAAATGGAAGCGCAGCATGACCGCGCCGTCGCTCCAGGCCGTCGACAATCGGCTACCCGAGATGATCGACGCGTTCCTGGCCAAGAACCCGTCTCGGCCCAAGCGCATCATCTTCACTTCCGATCAGGGCCGTGAGCTCGGTAACCACCGCGTCGAGCAGAAAGAGGACGCGTACGAGATGACCGTGCGGGTGCCCCTCTACATCTACGACAGCGATGCCCCGGGCGGCGTGGTCGACCATCTGGCGAACCTCCGCGACATACCCGCCACCCTGCTCGACTGGCAGCAGGCCACGGCCCTGCTGCCGCAGGACGGCCGCAGCCTCGTACCCCTGTACCGGGGCACGACGTCGAACTGGTACACCGACACCTACATCTCCCATTTCAAGACCTCCGCTGATCTGCGCTATCTCCGTCCGTACCGGGAAATGCGCCAGGACTGCGTGGTGGCAGCGGCGGAGGGTCGCCACTGCCTCAAAGTGGTGCTCTACCCGGCCGGCACCTTCAAGATCCAGAACGGGCCCACGCTGACTCTCCCGGACGAGTACGAGATCTACGTGCTCGACCAGGACCCGTCGGAGCTCACGAACGTCGCCGCCAACCCGTTCACGGGATACGCCGGCGTACCGGGATGGGACGACAGCAATCCCGAGGTCGCCGCGGCCAAGACATCGCTCGCGGTCCACATGGCCCAGGGCAGATAGCGGGCGGCACGCTCTCGGAGCGGCCGACGTCCTCCATGCCCGCCGGCGCGGCCAAGATGGTCCCGTGCTCATCATGGGCTTCGGCCCCCGCAAGCCCCGAGATCGGGGTGAGGTCGCACCGGCGTTGTGCCCCCATTGCCGGAACCACGTCACGTTCCACCTGCTGGAGATCCGCAACTGGTTCAGCTTGTTCTTCATCCCGCTCGTGCCGGGCAAGGCTCGGCACGCCGTCTACTGCCCGGTCTGCCAGTACGGGGTACAGGTCACCGGCGACTCACTCGAGGCCGCCCGAGAGCTGGTCGACCTGACAGTCGCGCAGCGAGCAGGGCAGATCGACGCCGGCTCCTACCACGCCAAGGTCGACGCCTTCTGGTCGCTGCTCGGCGGCGAACGCCTCGCCGACACGAGAGACGCCCAACCCGCGACGGCGCCACCACGGGCGTCGTTCGACGCGCCGGCACCGTCAGCCGACGCAGCTACTCCGCCGCCACCACCGGGCTGGTACGCCGACCCGTTCGCGGAATCCGACCAGCGCTACTGGGACGGTGAGCGCTGGACTGCGGGCACGAACCCACCCCTGTTCAAGCGATGAGCGGCGTCAGAAGCTGAGCACGGTCCGGATGCCGCGACTGGCCCGAAGGTCGTCGAACGCCTCGTTGACCTGATCGATCGGTCGCTGCGCCGTGATCAGTCCCTCGAGATCGAGTCGGCCCGTCTGCCAGAGCGCGATCAAGAGCGGGATGTCACGACGAGCGTTCACGCTTCCGAGAAGAGAGCCGACCAATTTCTTTTCGAGCGTCGCGAAGAGTGCGATGGGACTGATCGTCAAACCTTGATCGAGGGGTGGCACGCCCACCACCACCGTGGTGCCGCCGGAGCGGGTCGCCTGCAGACCGACATCGATCAACGGCGCTTGCCCGGCGGCCTCGAACGCGTAGTCAGTGCCGATGCCGTCGGTCAGATCCTTGACCGCCGACACGACGTCCGTGGTGGTGGGATCGATCGCGTCGGTCGCTCCGAAACGGACAGCGGCGTCGCGGCGCGCCTCGACGGGATCGCTCACGATCACGCGGCTCGCTCCGGCCACCACCGCACCCTGCACGATGGAGAGCCCGACGCCCCCGAGACCGGTGATCAACACCGTCGCGCCGGGCTCCACGCCCGCCGTGTTGATCACGGCGCCCACACCGGTCTGCACGGCACAACCGATCACGCACGCAATGTCGAGGGGAACATCGTCAGGCACCTTGATGGCCGCCGTCTCCTGCACCGTCGCGAGCTCACCGAACCCACCGATGGCGAGCCCTCGGAACACCAGCCGGCCGCCCCGGCTCAACCGAGTGCCGCCGTCGGGAAGCGTGCTCGTCATCAGACCCAGACTGTTGACGCAGATGCTGAACTCGCCGCGTTGGCAGTAGTAGCACTGCCCGCAGGGTGGGCAGGGCGTGAGGATCACTCGGTCGCCGGGTACCAGTGTCGTGACACTGGTACCGACCGACTCGACCACCCCGGCGGCCTCGTGACCGAGCACCGACGGCACCGGTGCCGGAAAGGCGCCGTCGACGACGCTCAGATCCGAATGGCAGACGCCGCAGTGGGCGATACGGATCTGCACCTCGTCGTGGTGCGGCGCTTCGATGTCGACGTCGTCGACCACGAGCAAGGGCTGTCCGTAGTTCTCGAGCAAAGCTGCGCGCATGGCCGCGCACCCTAACGGGTTACGCGGCGACGGCCGACCTCCACGACAGCGGCAGTTCGGTGAGGCCCCTCAGCACGATGCGGCCGTTCCAGGTCACCGAATCGGTGGCCATCTCGACGTCGGGGAGCCGGCGCACAACAGTGCCCAACGCGACTTGAGCCTCCATCTTGGCCAGGGCGGCACCGAGGCAATGATGGATGCCGCTGCCGAACGACAAGAGACGCGACGCCGATGGTCGCCGGATGTCGACGGTGGCGGCGTCAGCGCCGAAGGTCTCCGGATCGCGATTGGCTGAGCCGAGGCACGTCATCACGAAAGTGCCGGGGTCGATCGTCGCGTTGCCGACCGACAGCGGCTTCGTCACGATCCGCCGAGAGAACTGCACGGGACTGTCGTAGCGCAACAGCTCGTCGACCGCGTTGCCGGCGAGCGCCGGATCGCTCTGCCATGCCTCGAGCTGATCGCGGTGGCGCAACAAGGCGAGCATGCCGTTACCGATGAGGTTCACGGTTGTCTCGTGCCCGGCGACGAACAACAGCCCCACGTTGTCGATCAACTCCTGCGTGCTGAGAGTGTCACCGTCTTCCTCGGCGGTGATCATCGCCGACAACAGATCGTCCGCGAGATGGCCGCGCTTCCACTCGATCACTTCGCCGACGTGGCCGAACATGTGCTCACCGGCGATCATCGCCTCACGAGCGTCGTCCGGGCTCATGATCGGATCGAGCATCTTGACCATCTTCCCGGACCACTCGCGCAACTGATCGCGGTCGGCATCGGGCATGCCGAGCATCTCGGAGATCACCGTGAACGGCAAGGGGAACGCGAGCTCGCCGATGAGGTCCATCTCACCGCGCGCCCCGATGGGATCGAGCGTCG
The DNA here is from genome assembly GCA_963778895.1 of uncultured Iamiaceae bacterium. Classification (GTDB taxonomy): domain Bacteria; phylum Actinomycetota; class Acidimicrobiia; order Acidimicrobiales; family Acidimicrobilacustridaceae; genus CAVZVZ01. Next base: position 1,769,422 of record CAVZVZ010000005.1, on the reverse strand, counting down.
CGTCGACCAGGCGCTGCACGGTCGGCCGCAGTTCCTCGACACGCCGTGGGGTGAAGACCTTGGCGACCAACTTGCGCATGCGGGTGTGGTCCGGCGGATCGGAGAAGAGCATGCTCTTGCTTTCGGCGGGCTCGCGACCCGGGAACACTTCCTCGAACAGCTCGATGCGCTGGCGCCGATAGTCATCGTCCTGATCGCCGACGAGGTCGGCGGCCACGCTCGTGCTCGGGTCGCGCAACAGCTGGAAGCAGTCGTCGTAGCGGAACAACACCCACACCTCGAGCGGGCTGAAGTGCACCGGGTCCTGCTCACGTAGTTGTGCGTATTGGACGTACGGATCGTCGAAGTATCCGGGCTCGAACGGGTTCAGGACGACGTCCACGGCCGCACGCTACTCCTGCAATGATGCGGGGTTCATGGTGGAAGTCGACACATCCCTGCTCGATGAAGTGGTCGGCCTCGTACAGGCTGCCGGCGAGCTCACGTTGCGGTGGTTCCGCGACGAGAACCTGACGGTCGAGAACAAGGGGGACGGCACGCCCGTCACGGCGGCGGACAAGGCAGCCGAGCGCTTCCTCCGCGAGGAGCTGGGCAAACGCTTCCCCGACGATGCCGTGATCGGCGAGGAGGAGTCCTACTCGGCCGGTACCAGCGGGCGAACCTGGGTGATCGATCCGATCGACGGCACCAAGTCGTTCACGCACGGCGTACCGCTCTACAGCAATCTGGTCGCGCTCTACGACGAGCTCGGCTGCGCGATCGGAGTGATCAACCTGCCCGCGCTGGGCGAGGTCGTCTACGCCGGGCGAGGCCTCGGCTGCTTCACGAACGGCCATCCGCGCGCGTGAGCGACACGAAGAAGCTCGACGGTGCGTGCGTGTGCACCTCCGGGATCGGAGGGTGGACGGCCTCGCAACTCGACGCCATACGCAACGCCGGTCCGCTCTTCCGGACATGGGGAGACGGCTTCGGGTTCGTACTCGTGGCCACCGGACGCATCGAAGCGATGGTCGATCCCAAACTCGCGGTGTGGGACTTCGGTCCGTTGCCGGTGATCATCCGGGAAGCCGGGGGCCGCTACACCGAGCTGGACGGCTCCGAGGTCGTCACGCTCGACATCGATCGGGTCGCGTCAGCGGTGGCGAGCAACGGCGCCGTTCACGATGAGCTGCTCGCCGTGTTGCGACGTCGGGCACTCAACCCTTCCAGTAACCGCGTACCACCGCGTGTTCGCGCGGGATCGACCGCAATTCGAAGAGGTACTTGCGGATCCGTTGCATCGCGGCCGCTTCGCCTGCCACCCACACCCGTGTGTCGGGTTCGATGGTGACCGCGGTCAGCGCGGCGTGCAGTGCGTCTCCTGACGGTGCTCCCGTTGTGGCCGTGCACCACTGCTCGGTCAGCCTCGGGTGCGGCGGCAGGTCGAGGCGCGAAGCCGGGTCGACCACCTCGACCACGACGTGCACGGACGCGGTCGCCGGAAGCTCGGGCACCAGCGTGGTGATGGCGGGGATCGCGGACTCGTCGCCCGAAACCAAGAAGGCCGGCGCATGGGAATCGACCACATACCCTCGCCCCGGACCGGACAGGGCCACACGCTCGCCCGGGACGACCCGATCGATCCACTCCGACAGAGGTCCCCTTCCGTGCCGGACGACCTCCACGTCGAGCTCGTTCGCCGCCGCGTCGTGACGCAGCGGCGTGAGCGTGCGGATCGGCGGGCGGGTGCCGTCGTCGAACAGGAACTCATTGCCGTTCCAAGTCGGCACGACCAGATCACCGTTGGGTTGCGACAAGAGCAGCCGCACGCTCGCCGCCGGCAAGCCCGGATCGAAGCCGGCCAGCTCGGGCCCACCGAGCGTCACGCGCACCAGACTCGGGGTGCGCGGTTCGGTCCCCAACACCGTGAGCTCGCGGAAGCGGGGCGGCTCACGCCGAACGCGCGCATCGGACATGTCCGCCGAGGCTACGGGTCAAACCGCCTCAATGACCATGGGTCACGTGAGGACTGGGGCGGGCGCGACTGACGTCGCGTGTCGTGACCCAGGTGATGAGCCACGCCAGGAACGTGATCGACACGATGAAGAAGCTCGGCGGCAGGTTGAACATCGCCGACAACACCAGCCCGAGCACCACCGCTCCCAGCGCGATGAGCGTTCCGAGCAGCGCAACCATCGGTGGACACGCGGTGATCGCCAGAGCCGTCGCGCTCGGCGTCACGACCAGTCCGAACAGCAACAGCGTGCCGACGACCTGCACCGCCATGGTGATGACGAGGGCGAGCAGCACCATGAACACGATGCCGAGAGCGCGGACGGGGACGCCCTTGGCCTCGGCGACGTCGGGATTGACCGACGCGAACGCGAGCGGGCGCGCCACCACTCCGATCGCCAGTGCGAGCAGCACCGTGAAGATGCCGAACACGAGGATCTGATCCGGCGACACGGCGAGCAGGTTGCCGAAGAGCACATTGGTCACCGTGCTCGCGCTCTTGCTGGCGAGCGAACTGAACAACACGCCGAGACCGGTCGCGAAGGCCAGGATCGTGCCCGTCGAGATCTCGCGGTCGGCAAGCCGCTTACCGAAGAAGCCGATAGCCAACCCACCGGCGACGCAGAAGACCGCCAGCCCCGCGGTGACCGGGACACCAACGAGGATCGCCGCGGTCGCGCCCGGGAAGCCGATGTGCGCCAGCGCGTGCGCCGCGAACGCGTTCTGACGGATCACGACGAAGTAACCGAGCAGGCCCGCGGCGACCGCGACCAGCGCTCCCGCCACGAACGCGTTGCGCATGAAGTTCGTACTGAGCACATCGAGCCAGTTCGACTGATAGCCGGCATTGGCGTAGAGCGCGATCATCATCCGCTCCTCGTGAACAGATCGCCTTGCGCAGTTCGCACGACGCGCACCCTCGTGCCGTACAGGTGGGTCAAGAGCGTCTCGTCGACGACCTCGCCGATCTCGTCGTAGTGCGGGTGGCCGTCCAACAGATAGATCGCGCCGTCGAGCACCGGCAGGAGCGGGTTCAAGTCGTGGGCGACGACGAGGATGGTGACGTCGCGTTGGGCCCGGATCTGCCCGAGGAGCTCGACGATCTCGTTCTGATTCCGCACGTCGAGGTTGGCAAGGGGTTCGTCGAGCAGCAGGAGATCGGGTTCGGCGACCAAAGCCTGCGCGATCGCTACCCGTTGTTGTTGGCCACCGGACAGGCGGGACATGCGCCGGGTCGCGAACCCCGCCGCACCGACGCTCGCCAATGCAGCATCCACCCGCGTCCGTTCGTCGGGCGACAACCGGCCGAGGCCGAACCGCGCGCCGGAGAGGCCGAAGGCAACCAGGTCCCACGCCCGAACGGCGTCGCCGACCGCGGCGGTGTAGTTCTGTGGGCACGTAACCCACGCGACGGTTGCCGCGAGTGGGCGCCTGACCGAAGACCTCCAACCTTCCGGCCGAGAGGGGCAGGAGGCCGAGGATGGCTTCGAGCAGCGTCGTCTTCCCTGACCCGTTGGGACCGATGACGATCACCACCGCACCGCGCGGGACGTCGAGCGTGCCGTCGGACCACACGACCTCACCGTGCCGGGTCACGGCGGCGTGTTCGAGATGCAGGGCCGACGTCGCCAGGCCAGAGCGCATGGGGCCAGAGCTCATGAGTCCAGCGCGGCCGACAGGGCGCGAAGCTGCCCGACTTGCCAGTCGACGAAGGATGTCTGGCCCGGCGGCATGGTCTCGGTCACCTCGACCACGGGCACCTGTCGCTTCGGCGGCGCGGGATCTCAACTGGTCGGTCAGGGTGCCCTCGGTCTGCGTGTTGTAGATCAGGACGTCGATCTGGCCGGACCCGAGGACGTCTTGGAACGCGTTGATGTCGCCCGGCGAGGGCTCGGATTCGTTGGCGGACGAGTTCGCGTAGCCCTCCGGCGTACGGTCCTCGAGACCCAGTGCGTCAGCCATGTAGGCGAAGACCGGTTCGGTCGCGGCGTAGGTGGCGCCTGGATGCTGCTGGCGGATCGCGGCGATCTCGGTGTCGTACGGCGCCATCGAAGCCGTCCACGCCGCGGCTTGCGCGCCGAAGTACTCGGTGGCGGACGGCGCCAGCGCCTGCAGCTCCGCAGTGACCGCCGCGGCGATCTCGCGCACGTAGCCCGGCGAGTACCAGAGGTGAGGGTTGTCGCCGTCGGCCCGACCCACGACGTCGCCTCCGTTCACGACCGCCGGTCGCGACGACAACGTGTTCGACCGCGTCCTCGGCCCAGTGGTCGTAGCCGAGCCCGTTCATCACCACGAGATCAGCCTTGGTGAACGCGGCGTTGTCGGCGGGGGAGGGCTCGTAGTCATGCGGGTCGCCGGCCGAGCCGTTGACGATCGTGGTGACCCGTCCGCAACCGCCGGCGAGCGCCGCGACGATGTCGCCCCACTGGTTCACCGTGACCACCACGTCGACAGGGTCGGTCGGGCAGCCACCAGCAGTGCCGCCCGTCGGCGAGGTCGCCTGGGTGGTCGAGGTCGCCGAGCATCCCGCGACCGACGACGCCGCCACGATGGCGAGGCCCGCGAGCACGGTCAGACGGCGGAACAGCACCGTCGCAGCATAGGCCTTTTGAGAACGATCCTCAGAATGAGCATCAGAACCAACCCGGAAACGGGTGGCGCCGTTAGGCTCGGCCCGGTGAGCGATTCTCTCGATGAGCTGGCGGGTCAGCGGCTGCGCCGCATCTCACAGCGCTACACCGCAGGTCGCCGGGCGATCGTCGAGGTGCTCGCGGCGTCCGAACGCCCTCTCACCATCCCCGAGATCGTCGACCGCGGTCAGGGGCTGGCGCTCAGCTCCGTGTACCGGAACCTCGCCACTCTCGAGCAGGCGGGCATCGCAGTGCGCATCGTGACGGCGCGCGACCACGCTCGCTACGAGCTGTCCGAGCCCTTCGGCCAGCACCACCACCATCTGGTCTGCATCTACTGCGGCCAGGTGAGCGACTTCACCCTTCCGGCCCAGACCGAGGCCGCGCTCGATCAGGCGCTGCGGCGCGTGGCCCGCAAGAACGGCTACGAGCCCGACGCGCATCGGCTCGACCTCACCGGTGCGTGCCCCGACTGCCAGACGTAGCCGTCACTCCACGTAGATCGTGACGGCACCCGAACTGTGCAGCGTGCACGCTCCGCTGAAGACTCCCTTGTTCGGGAACGAGTAGCTCACCGTCTGGCCGGGGTCCACGCTCAGCACGCCGAGCTCGTGGCGCCGGTCATCGTCGTTGGTCAGCGTCAGCTTGTCGCCGGGCGCGAAGTGCAACTCGGTCGGCACGATCGCCACGTCCTCGCCGGCGTCGAGACGGGCCGCCGTACCGCTCGGGATCTCGTAGCGGTGGTCCACTGCGGAGCTGTTGTCCTGCAGGTGGACGATGAACGCGGCGGTCGCGACGATCAGGATGCCGCCCAATGCCAGCAACCAGATCGGGCCGCGTGAGGTTCGAGACTTGGCGGCGGCGACGTGACCGTCTCGGTCACTTGTGCGGCTCGCGCGTGACGATGGTCGAGAAGCACATCTCGTCCTCGGTGCCTTCCGCCCACGTGACGTAGCGATTCTTGTTCGCCGGCTTGACCAGATCACGGTCCCAGCTGCACTCGACACGGATCACGTCGCCCCGCTTGAGCACGATGTTGTCGACCGGGGCGTAGTTCAGCTGCCAGTTGAAGTCCCACTTCGGGATGTCGAGCAACACCTTCTCATCCGGCGTGCCGGGGTTCAGCGTCATGCGGAAGCTCGAGCCGAGCTCGTGCTCATGTCCGAGCACGGACATGATCTGGCCCGTGTTGCGCACGCGGTGATCGCACGACGAGCTGGCTATCTGGTTGACGAGTATGCCGATCTGTTCGGGCTTGGTGCCGCAGACCAGGTTCAAGCCGTCGGCGATGATCGGTCCGGTCGGGCCGTACTTCTCGCCGAGGTCCTGCACAACGGCAGCCCGATCGCAGAAGGGTCCCGACTCCAGCGGTCCGCACGGGATCTCGGCGGGTGCCAAGTAGGTGGTCACCTTGACGTTGTCGTACTGGTCCGCGTCCTTGTCGCCCAACTGCAGGACGAGCGACGACTGGTCCTGCGGCGCGAAGTGCACGAAGTGGTAGTGGATCTGCACCACGAAGTACTGGCCCGGCTGCAGCTGTAGAGCCGACCCGTCCGGGTAGATGCCCGGGAGCTGGCCGGGCGCCCAGCCGGCGACGAGGTCGGCGCCACCACCGTTACCGGATGGGTCGAGCGATCCGAGATCGGCCCCCACCCCGCCGTAGCAGCCGTACCCGGACCCGGGGTCGGCCGCGTCGCGTGCCTCGACCGCGGCCTTCGAGTCCGCACTCATGCGGTACACGAGAGCGTGGTGCACCGACGCCTTCTGGTCGGGCACGAACTCGTACCCGGTGACCGCTGTGGGCTTGTCGACGCCGGGGTCCATGACGAAGCACCGGTAGTCGTTCGTGTTGTCGGTGGACCCTTGGTAGGGCTGGTCGGCTTTCAATGTGATGTCCGCGCGCGGGTGGATCACCTTCTCCGAGGGGACCTCGATCTTGGTGCTCGGATCCACGTCGAGCTTGCCGCCTGCCGCCGCCCAGTCCTGGATTGACTGGACATCGTCATCGCTGAGCTTCATCGAGTGTTGGAAAGGCACGCTGAGATCGGACGCGGGCCACGGCGGCATGTACCGCGACTGCGTCACCAGGGCGAGGCCCGAAGCGGCACCCGCCGCGTCGCGCGCCGTGTCGAGCTGCCAGATGCTCGCGCCGGCCTCGCCCGGCGCGTGGCAGGCCGCGCAACTGTTCTCGAGGATCGGTTGCACGACCTTCTTGAACGACGGTCCGTCTCCGCTGACGGTCTGGGTCTGGGACTGTTGCCACGCGAGATTCGACTGACTCCCGAGCTTGGCCGGATCGCTTGCGACCAGATCGATGTCCAACGTGACGTCGTCGCCGGTTGAAACGAAGCCGACCAAGCGAATCGGTCCGGCGTCGTAGTCCGAGAGCTTCACCTGGGTGGAGACCTTGATCTGCAGCTCGGCGTTCTCCCGACGAGCGGTGCCACTGAACACGACCGGAGCCGTCGTGGTCTTCACCGTGAGATCACCCTGCAGCTGGATCGGGTAGTCGGTGCCGTCGACGATCTGGGCGGGCATCCCCGAGATCGACGTGGTGTGGAGCGTCGCCAGTGGGTAGTCGTTCGACTGCAGTCCCTCGTGGCGGATTCGTTCGTCGCGGATGGTCTGATCGGACGTGAGCTGTTGGACGTTGACGACGACGTCGCCGACCTGGCTGGCCGACGGGTTGGCTTCGTCGATGACGATGTCGCCGGCGATGCCCTTGGTCGAGCCCGTGGCCCGATGCGTGGTGCCGGCCAATTCCTCGTCGACGCCATAGGTGACCGACGAGCGTGAGGCATTGACCCGGTAAAGCGTCTGTCCGGGGCCCGCGGTGAGCTGGGGCGCGTCGGGCACACCGAAGTACACGACGCTCGAGTCGACGCGGTAGATCGAGGTGATGACCCAGGCCGCGCTGGCGGCGCCGATCAGCAACAGGATGCATGCGACCAACACGAACGGGTGCGCCCGCGCCAGACCCTTGACCTTCGTCACCACGTGGAGCCCCCCGGGGATACAGCTGCCCGGTCAGGGTATCGGCGCCGCGTGACGGACGGCACGCGGGACCGGAGCGTCCCGGGCGCCGGAACTAATCCGGTCGCTCAGGCGACTGATGCCCCATGCGACGAACAGCACGCCTCACCAAGCCCGCCCTCGGCTTCTTCGCCGCTGCGCTCGCGCTCGTCTTCCTGTTCGGGGGGATCGCGAAGGCCCACGTCACGGTGCAGCCACCCGAAGCCGAGCAAGGAGCAGCTTCACCAAGCTCACCTTCCAGGTCCCGAACGAGCTGCCCGACGCCAGCACCATCGGGTTTCGCGTGCAGCTGCCGCCAGACCATCCGTTCACATCCGTGAGCGTGAAGCCCAAGGCCGGGCTGGACCGCTCACCACGACGGAAGCGCCACTGCCACGCCGATCACGAACGACGACGGCGAGACCATCACGCACGTCGGTGTCGGTGATCACGTGGACGGGCGGCGAGATCAAGCGCGGGCGAGTTCGACGAATTCGAGATATCGGTCGGCCCGCTGCCCGAGAACGCCGAACCGAGCTCGTCTTTCCCGACGATCCAGATCTACAGCAACGGTGACCAGGTCGCCTGGATCGACAAGCCCGACCGCCAGCGGCGCAGAGGCCGAGCATCCGGCCCCCGAACTGACCCTCGTCGCCGCGGGTGCCGCCAGCGACTCACAGGCCACCGGTGCGTCGGTGACAGCCACCACGGTCGGCTCGGGGTCCGAGCAAGCGGCGGCCTCGACGAGCGACGACAAGACGACACCGCCAAGGGCCTGGCGATCGTCGCCATCGTGGTCGGTGGCCTGGCCATCGTCCTCGCCATCGTCGCCATCGCGACGCGGCCGAAGAAACCAACTTCCTCAGCCTGAGGCATCCTCGGATCGCTCCGGTGTGTCGTCGAGCGCGTCGATCAGGACCTGACGCGCTCGCGACACCCGCGAGCGAATGGTGCCGACCGCGCAGTCACACACCTCGGCGGCCTCCTCGTAGGACAACCCGAGCAGCTGGGTGAGAACGAAGGCGGCGCGCCGATCGGGCTCCAGCTGATCGACGAGCTGCTCCAACGCACTCGTCGCGCTGGCGTCCTCGAGCTCGGCGGGCGGCGACGCCACAACCGATCGGTCAGCGCCCGGCGCCGCGTCCGGCGACGGATCTCGTCGACGCAGATCCGCCGGGCGATGGCGAGCACGAACGTGCGGCCCGACGCATCGCCCCGGAACGCCCGCAGCGCGGTGACCAGCCGCAGGTAGGTCTCCTGCGTGAGGTCGTCGGCGGCATCGGGAGCGACGAGGTGGGCGCAGCACCGCCACACGTCGGCCTGCGTGGCGCGGACGAAGGCCTCGAGCGCCCGGCTGTCGCCGCGCGCCGCGGCCAGCGCCAACCGGGTCACCGGGTCCATCGCGGCCGATTCCACGCCGGGGAGTCTGTACGCACATCCTTGGGCGGAACCGTCGAGGCGGGAACTCGCGGCGCCCGCTGGTACGACTGATGGTCCATGCAATGCGAACACTGCCGCGAAGCCCTTTCGGCCCTGCTCGACGACGAGGACCCGGGCGTCGACCTGCACCTCGTCGACCGCCACCTCGCCGGCTGCGTGGCCTGCCGCACCCACGAGCGCGGCCTGGCCGACCTGCATCGGGCCGAGCCGGGTGCGGCAGGCTGAACCGGTGCCCGACCTGTCCGGGGCGATCCTCGCCCGCATCACCCCTCGGGTGAACCCGCACGACCCGGTGCTCGGCTGGCTCCGCAGCGGCCTGACCTTCGTCGGCGTGCTCGTGGTGATCCTCGCGGCCGCCCTGCTCGTATCGAACAGCGTGGCCAATCCTGCGCATCTCGCCGCCTGGGACCTCGCCTTCGGCGGCGCGCTGCTCGTCGCGGCATGGCAACCGGATCGCGCGCGAGGCTTGCTACCGATGGCTGTGCTGCTCGTGGGGTCGATGAGTGTGGCGTCGCTCGTCGAGATCAACGACGGGCACCCCGCGACGCATGGGCTCGTGTTCCACGTCGCCGAGCTCGCCGGTGTCGTCCTGCTCGCCCTTCTCGCCCGACATCGATCGACCGACCGCCGATCGCTCGAGAGTGCCCGCCACATGAGCCGCCTCCGCGTCCTCGGCTTGCTCGGCGCCACGCATGGTGGGCGCGCTGGCGCTTGGTGATCACCGGCGCCACGCCGGCGTCCGCTCACGCCGTCGTCATCGGGTCGACCCCGACCGATGGTCAGACGCTGGCCACGGCGCCCGACCAAGTCACCATCACCTTCAGCGAGAACGTGTCGTCCGAGATCGGCGGACTGACCGTGCTCAACTCGTCCGGTACGAGGGTCGACAACAACGACAGTCAGGTCGGCGCGAGCGGAAACGTGCTCCGCGCAACACGTGCAGTCGAACCTGCCCGACGGCACCTACGTCATGAACTACCGGGTGATCTCGGCAGACGGTCATCCGATCGCGGCCGCGATCGTCTTCGGTGTCGGCAACACGACCGTGATCGACACCTCGGGCGTGAAGAACTTGCAAGCCGGACGAGACCCCGGCTTCGAGTTCGCCGCCGGCGTCGCCCGGTTCGTCACCTACGCTCGGGGCGTTGCTGGCCGCCGGTCTGGCCCTGTTCCTCACCTTCCTGCACGACCAGCGGCCTGACCGCTGGAAGATCGACACCGATCGTGCGCGGGTCCGCCGTCGTCGGTGGCATCGGCGCGGTGGCGACCGTCGCCATCCAAGCGGCGCTGGTCACGGGAAACGGGTTCTCGGCCATGACCGACGTCACGACACTTCGCGAGACCCTCACCGAAGGCCTGGACTGGGCGACGTTGCTCCTCCTCGCGGGACTCGCGATGGTTCATCTTTCGACCGACGTGGCGAAGCCGGTCGTCGGCCAGAGCCTGGCCTTCTACGGCAGTCTGATCGTCGCGGCCTCGTTCGCGGTTTGGGGCCACAGCACCACAACCGATCCGCGGTGGCTGTCGTTCGTCGCCGACTTCGTGCACGTGGCGACGGCCGCGATCTGGCTCGGTGGCCTCGTGGGACTGGGCGCCACGCTCTGGCGTCGCCGTCGGCTTCCTGTCCGTCGACATGTCGACCGACATCGACGAGCCGGTAGCGGTCGGCGCGACGAGCCTGGTGAGCGCGGGCGCGCCCGATCGCGGCGAGGTGTCCTCGCTCCCGGTCGAGCCGCTTCCGCCGCTTCTGGCCTCCGACGACGACACCGAGGAGGGAGAGGACGTAGGCCTCGCGACCTCGACGGCCGGCATCGTGGCCCGGTTCTCGACCCTGGCGGGCATCAGCCTGTTCCTGCTCGTGATCGCGGGCACCTTCATGGCGTGGAAGGAGCTGGGCAGCTTCAGCGCACTCTGGTCCACCGCCTACGGCCGGGCGATCCTGATCAAGATCGGCATCGTGGTCGTGATCATCGTCGGTCGCGGCCTACAACCGATACCGACTCGCTGCCCCGCATCCAGGCCGACGAGCTGGCGGAACACGACTCGACCCGACGGGCCGCAGCCCTCAGCGACGAACGGTCGGCGTGGCGGCACCTGACCCGCTCGGTCGTCGGCGAAGTGATCGGCATCGTGGTCGTGCTCGGGGTCACGTCCGCCCTCGTGAACATCACGCCGCCCAAGAACGCCTCTTCGGTGCCCACGTTCGACACCGTCCAGGACGCCGCCGTTGCCAACACCGTGCGACGCTCGAGGTCGCGTTGTCACCGGAGAAGGTCGGGTCCAACTCGGTCCACATCACCTACCTCGACGCGGCAACCGCCGGACGGTCGACCTGGCCCAACAGGTGTCCGTCGAGATGACCCAACCCGACAAGGGCATCGGCCCGATCCAGCGCGACGCCACCAAAGCCTCCGGCGGCCACTACATCATCGAGGACCTCCAGGTACCGACAGCCGGCAAGTGGACCATGACCGTCATCACCCGGGTGAGCGACTTCGACCAGGAGCGCACCGACTTCACCTTCAACGTCTCGTCCTGAGCCGGCAAAGGAGCGTCCGGGACATGGTCCGTCATCCCTTACGCCTGTCCATCGTCGCGCTCGCGGTGGTGGTGCTCGGCGCGACCCCCGCACTCGCTCACGTCGAGGTCGGGTCGTCGTCGGTCGACTCGAGTGGCGCCGCGACAGTGACGTTCACCTTCGACCATGGCTGCAGCGGACAACCCACCGACTCATTGCGGGTGCAGATCCCCGACGGCGTCTCCGACGTCGTTCCGCAGCCGGTCGACGGCTGGCAAACCGCGGTCACACCCACGGAGTTCTCGTGGACGGGAGGATCGATCCCCGACGGCCAGCAGGCCAACTTCACGGCAACCATGCAAGTGAGCGGCGCCGCCGGGACCACGATCTGGTTCCCCGCCGTGCAGGCATGTCCGTCGGGCGAGGAGGCCTGGATCGAGATCCCGGCAGCCGGAGCGGCCGAGCCCGAGAACGTCGCTCCATCCATCGTGCTCACCGCCGACGTGGCGGCGCCGACGACGACCACCCCACCGACAACCGCCGCCCCCAGCACGACGCGAACCACGTTGGTACCGGGCGAAGCCGCTGTCACCCAGCAGGGATCACCGGTCAACAACACGGGGTTGGTCGTCGGCCTGGTCGCGGTGGGCGCGATCGTCGTCGGAGCGTTGGTGCTCTTCCTTCGCTACCGGGGCAAGGGCAACACGACAAAGTAGGACGATGGACACGGACGTGCTTGTTACGCAGCTCACGGTCGAGGCTCGGCGCGTGCCGGCGATCGATCCGACCACACTGACCGCTCCCGTTCCCTGGTGTGGGGACTGGACCGTCGCCGATGTCATCGGGCACCTGAGTGGCGTACAACGCTGGGCCACCTCGCTCAGCGACCAGCCCGGCACCTGGATTCGTCGCCGCGACATGCAACGCCCGCCCGACGGACCCGCAGTGCTGGCGTGGTACGAGGCGGGGGTCGACCCGATGCTGGCGGCATTCGAGGGCACCGACTTGGACACGACCGTCAACACGTGGGCTGGTGAACGCCCCCGACGGTGGTGGCTTCGTCGGCTGTTGCACGAGACCGCGGTTCACCGTTGGGACGCCCAGGCCGGCGGCACGGGTCGCGATCACGCCACCCCGATCGCCGCGGACGTCGCCGTCGACGGCATCGACGAGCTGTTCGACAACTTCCTCCCGCTGGTGGGCGAGAAGCTCGCGGGTGCCGGAGACACGATGCATCTCCATGCCACGGACGCTCCCGGCGAATGGCAGCTGACGTTTGCACCCGAGGGAGTACACGTCGAACGGGCGCACGCCAAAGGCGATGTCGCCGTTCGGGGTCCGGCGAGTGAGCTGTTGCTCCTGCTCTGGGGCCGTCGATCGGCGGCCGAGACCTCCGCCGAGGTGTTCGGCAACCCCGCGGTCCTCGACCACTGGAGCCAGACGGCCCGTTTCTGACGCGGGACCGTTACCGCGAGATCAGCTGCCGTCCGGTCCGCCGTCGCGCACCTGCTCGACGCGCCGCATGGCCGCGCGCAACTCGACCAGCCAATCGTTCTCGTGTTGTCCGACGAGCCGCACGCACCACGCCAGCGCTTCGCTGCGAGTGCGCGCCACGCCCGCGTCGATCAAGGTGTCGAGCACGGTGCGTTCACTCATTCGCAGTCTCGTCATCACGGGCACGCTCTGCGTCGTGAAGAGGTCCTCGAAGCCCCCGCACGACACACCCCACGACACCTTCCGTCCCCAGAGCAGTTCAGCCTCGTCTGCGATCGACATGCGGTCGTCGCGGGTGTCATCGCGGAACTGTTGGATCCGCTCCGTGCACTGAAGACGATGTGTGGTGTCGTCGTGCGGCTCGCTTCCGGCCGCCTCTCGCTGAGCGGGAGACTCGAGCTCCCCCACGACCAGGATCTCTTCGCGATCGGCGACCACCCGGACGTCGACGAACCACGCCACAGGTATGCGGCCCGCGAACCACGACCGCACGTCGTCGAGGGTCCACACCTGACGAGTCACGGCATCAACCATGGCACGGTAGGGCGGGCCGCGGGTGGGCTGCCGGGCCGTAGTAACCGGGCAGTGGCAGCCAGGGCAGGGTCAGGTCGGAACGCGGGCGCCGGCGCTCGTCAGCCGGTTGCGCCAAGGGCTCGCTTCGGCGATCGCCGACGCGTACCCGGCCTTGCGGCGCGCAACCCGACCTTGCACCTGATCCGCTCCCGCCGGCTTGCCGGCGTACTGGGCCTCGATGCCTTCCTTGAGCATGGCCAGGGCCTCGGAGCGCAGCTGTGACACCCGCGACTCGGTCACACCGAGGAAGCGGGCCAGCTCCTGAGAGGTACGGCCTTCGAGGAAGTAGCCGACGACGACCAAACGTTGGCGCTCCGGCAGGAGCTCGACCGCGTCACGCAGATAGGCATGCAGCTCGCGTGTCTCGAGCTCTTCGAGCGGCTCGACCGCACCACGGTCGGTCAACACGTCGACGAGCGTGAGGTCCTCATCGGTGTCATCGGAGACCTCGTGTTCGAGGGCGAGGACGACAGAGCGGAACAGACGGTCCTGTAGCCGGTTCAACTCCTGCGGGGTCATGCCGAGCGCTTCGGCCATCTCGCTCGCCACCGGGACCCGACCGAGCTCGGTCGCCAGTCGCTGCTCCACGCCCTCGAGCTTGCGAGCGAGGGTTCGCACCGATCGCGGCGCCCAGTCAGCGGCCCGCACGGTGTCGAGGATCGCGCCCCGAATTCGCTGAGCGGCGAACCGATCGAACGGTACGCCGCGGGACTCGTCGTAACGACGAGCCGCCTCTACCAATCCAAGTGCTCCCGCACGGGCCAACTCGTCCCGATCCACGTGCCGGGGGAAGTGCACCGCCACCTGGAACACGATGTGTTTGACCAGTGGCAGATGCTCTTCGATGAGCTTCGCCGTGCCTTGAGATTCGCTCTTGGGTGCTCGCATCTTGCATCCCCTCCCTTCACCAGCGCTGGCAAGTTGTCGTCCAAGAGCGGGCGGAACTTTAGGTGAACGAGGGTGTATTCCAGGGAATTACATGCCTGTAATTTGACTCCGCCACCCACCGTGACCAGGGCGTGGGCCGTACGGCCCAAGATCGGGCACCGCGCGTGGTGCGCGGGCGCGAGCGACTCACGCGACCGGCGTCGCGTCCCCTTGGAAGACAGCGGTGCGCACTCCGCGGCGCGCGAGCTCACCGAGGAACGGGCCGGGCTCCGCGAGCTCGGCCAATCCGCCGGCGCCGAACCGGCGCAACCGTCCTTCGACGGCCCACAGCGCGGCGACCGCCGCGACCGCTCCGGCGGCCACCGCCGGACGATCGATCGCGCCGTACACGACGACGTCGTGGGCTCGTTCACGACGGCCGCGGACCTCGACCCGAACGGCGCCCGGACCACCCTCGGGATGGGTGGGCCACAACATCGGGAGCCCGGCCGTCAGCCGGTCGCGACGGGTCGCGGCCACCCGCGATGTCACTCGGCGTACGCCAGGGAAGGCCGGGACCAACAACAGCGCGTCGGGCAGCGCGGCTCGGTAGCAGTCCTGCGCGCCGATCGGGTCGGGGAACCAGCACAGCTCGCGTCCCGAACCAGGCGGTCGTTGGGTCCACCCACCTTCTCGCCAATCGATCGCCATGCGGCCGAGGGCGCGGTGATGCTGGCGCGCGCAGGCCGGACCGCCGGTGCCCGCCTTGGCGACGTGCACTTCATCGATCTCGTGGAACCGGGCGGCGGCGTGGGCGGCCAGCACGCAGGTGAGGCCGGGGCAGAACCCCGCGCCGGCCACCACGGAGACGCCTCGCTCGCGGGCCTCGATGTCGAGATCGAGCAGGCCGCGGACATCGGCGAGGTCGTCGCTCACCGACACGACGTGCTGATTCCGCGCCAGGAAGGTACGCGCCTGGGCCAGATGGGTGCCCGCCGGACCAGCGAGAACCACGACGTCGGCATCGACCGGATCGGTGTAGGCCCCCGGGTCGGCACTAGAGCTGGCGCCGAGCGACGCCGCCACCGCTTCTCGCCGGCTCACCCGGTCGTCGCGGACGACGATCGACGCGAGCAGTTCGGTCGAGACGAGCTGGCGGGCCAACCGCGCGCCCACCGCGCCGGCTCCGATGACCGCTGCCCTCATACCCCGATGATCCCGGGCCTGGTGCTCACGACAGCTCGGGACCGGTGAGCTCGCGCCACCCGCCCTCTTGGGGTGGCGTTCCGCCCGTACCCCGCAGTCGTAACACCGCGGCGACGAGACCGGCGATCGCCAATGCCGCCAAGGCCTTCCGGATCATCTTCATGAGCACTCCAGACTCCGCCGGGTTCCCGTGGGGCTAGCAAGAATCGAACTTGCGACCTCGTCCTTATCAGGGACGCGCTCTAACCGACTGAGCTATAGCCCCGTCACGCCAAGCCCAGGCCTGGCAAACGGAGTTGAACGCTAGCGGAACCGGCCCTCGACGAGCTAGCTGTCTTCGTCGACGACGGCGGCCGTTTCGAGCTCGACCACCGACATGCGCACGCCGCCCGTGAGCTCGCTCACGAGATTGAACAACACCGCGAGCAGCACCGTGAGACCGGCTCCGGCGATGACCAGCACCGCGCCTCCGAAGATCGCCGAGAGCAACACCCGACTGCCATCGATCGTGAAGGAGTCGTCCGCCAGCGCGGTGGCCAAGAAGCTCTGCAGGTTGTCGAGGGTGCCGGTGACCCGCGCGACCTGCCACAGGATCACCCCGGCCACCGTGATCACCAGCCACAGGCACAGGTACAGGACGGCCGAGACCTTCATCACCGACCAGGGGTCGACGCGGCGGATGACCCGCGTGACCTGGCGCGCCCGCAACCGGGCATCGCGACGACGGTCGCGTCGCGATGGCGAACCCGTGGGTCGGGCCGCGTCGTGGATACGAGATCCGTCGAGGGGTTCGTCGATGAGCGGATCGGGGGCGGCGGCCGGCGATGACGCGGGCTGCGGCGCCTGAAGGGGCTCGATCGACATCGCTCGAAAGTGTACGAGAGAATGTCACGAGTACGGATTCGCCGCTCGAGGCGGATGCCGGTCGAGTACCGGGTCGAGACGGGCCCGAGCGGACGCCCGCGTCGAGCCCACCTCGACGGTGACCTCGACCTGGTCACCCTCGGCTTCGAAGTCGACCAACCGTGCTCCGTTTCGCTCGGCGATCTGCTGTGCCCGTCCTCGGCCGTCGTGCACGCCGGCGAGGGCCGCGGCGTCAGCCGCCGTTCGCGCCCGGGCCCGGTCGACGACCGTCCGTCCGACACGCCCGATCACGAGCAGCGCCAACACCAGCACCACGATCGCCAGGGCCACAGCCAGCACCGCCTGCCCGCGTGCACCACACATGCGTTGTCGCACCGCTTCTCACCTCATCACCAACCGGCCGGAGCCGGACCAGTTCTCGGGGGAAGCAGTGCGACGAACGAGTGGGCTCAGTCGTCGTCGACCTCGACCTCGACCACGGGCGCGACGGCCGCGACCGATTGACCGTCCTCGAGGTTCATGACCCGGACCCCGGTGGCGTCGCGTCCTTGCGACGAGATCTGGCGAACGGGCATGCGGATGACGATGCCGCCCGAGGCGATCACGAAGATCTCATCGTCGAGACCCACCATGAACGCAGCCACGACGAAGCCCTTCTTGGCGGTGAGCTTGATGCCCCGTACACCCTGGCCGCCGCGGCCTTGCCGGTTGAAACGGTCGAGCTGCGTGCGCTTGCCGTACCCGGCGTCGGTGACGAGCAAGATCGTTGCGTCGTCGCGTGCGACGTCGCATGACACGACCTCGTCGCCCTCACGCATCTTCATGCCGCGAACCCCCGCGGCAGCTCGACCCATCGCGCGCACGTCTTCTTCGGAGAAGCGGATGGCCGTGCCGTTGCGGCTGACCAAGAAGATGTCGTCGGCGCCGTTGGTGGGAATGACCTTCACCAACTCGTCGCCGTCTTTGAGGTTCACCGCGATGAGGCCGGCTCGCAGCGAGGAGTCGTACTCGGTGAACTTCGTCTTCTTGACCTGCCCCTTCTTCGTGCAGAAGAACAAGTAGCGGTTGGTCTCGTAGTCACGGGTGTCGATGATCGACTGGATCGTCTCGCCCGGCTGCAACGGCAGCAGGTTGACGATCGCCGTACCACGGGCGGTGCGGTCCTTCATCGGGATCTCGTGCGCCTTCAAGCGGTACACGCGGCCGCGACTCGAGAAGAACAACAGGTACGCGTGGGCGGACGTGTGGATGATGTGGACGATGTAGTCCTCGTCGCGGACCTTGGCGCCGGCCACCCCGCGGCCCCCGCGGCCCTGCGTGCGGAAGACATCAGCCGCCATCGTCTTCACGTAGCCCTTGGCCGACATGGTGACGATGAGCTCTTCGTCCTCGATGAGGTCTTCGATGTCGAGGTCGCCGACGTCGAACGTGACCTGACTACGACGCGGCTCGGCGAACTTCTCGCGGATCTCGCCCATCTCGCTCTTGATGACGCCGAGGAGCTTGCCCTCGTCGGCGAGGATCGCCTGCAACTCGGCGATCTCCTCGCGAAGCGTCGCCAGTTCTTCCTCGAGGTTGGAGCGACCCAGGCGCGTGAGCCGCGACAACGTCATCTCCAGGATGTGCTCGGCCTGCAAGAGACTGAACTCGAACGGCTCGGCCTGTAGTGCCTCGCGCGCCGCCGGCGTGTCGGCCGAGGCGCGGATGGTGGCGATGACCTCGTCGAGCATGTCGAGCGCCTTGAGGAGGCCCTCGACGATGTGGGCGCGCTCTTCGCGCTTGCGGAGGCGGTACTCCGAACGCCGGGTGATGACCTGCACCTGATGCTCGATGTACGCCGCCAGTGCATCGCGCAGGTTCAGGGTCCGCGGGATGCCGTCGACCAACGCGACCATGTTCACCGCGAAGTTCGTCTGCAACGGTGTGCGCTTGTAGAGGTTGTTCAGGATGACGAGGGCAGCCGCGTCGCGCTTGAGCTTCAGGACAATCCGCATCTTGTCCTGAGCCGACTCATCGTTCGCTTCGGCGATACCCGTGAGCTCGCCCGACTTCACCAGGTCGCTCACCTTGGCCAATAGCGTCGACGGGCTGGCCTGATAGGGCAACGCGGTGATGACGATCTGATCCTGCCGGGCCCCTTCCTCGATCTCGGCCGTGCCTCGCAGGCGGATCGAGCCCCGACCCGTGGTGTAGGCGTCGATGATGCCCTGGCGGCCCATGACCTGACCGCCCGTCGGGAAGTCCGGCGCGGTCACGAACTGCATCAGGTCCTCGGAGGTGGCCTCCGGGTTGTCGATCAGGTGGGTGACCGCGTCGATGACCTCGCCCAGGTTGTGAGGCGGGATGTTGGTGGCCATGCCGACTGCGATGCCTTGACTGCCGTTGACCAACAGGTTCGGGAAGCGCGACGGCAGGACCTCCGGCACCTCGAACTCACCCGAGTAGTTGTCGATGAAATCGACGGTGTCCTCGCCGATGCCCTCGATCATCTGCAATGCGATCGGGGTCAAACGACATTCCGTGTAGCGGGCGGCGGCCGGCGGGTCGTCGAGGGAACCGAAGTTGCCCTTCGGCTGGACGAGCGGGTGACGAAGGCTGAACTTCTGGCCCATGCGCACCAACGCGTCGTAGATCGCGCTGTCGCCGTGCGGGTGGTACTTGCCCATCACCTCGCCCGTGACGCGCGCGCACTTCAGCGTGGGGCGATCCGGCATGGCGCGCAGGTCGTACATGCCCCAGAGGATGCGCCGGTGCACGGGCTTGAGCCCGTCGCGCACATCGGGCAAGGCGCGCGACGTGATGACCGACATGGCGTAGTCGAGGAAGGAGCGTTCCATCTCCTCCTGGATCTCGATGGGCTCGATCGAGCCGAAATCGGTGGCTTCGCCGTCGCCGCTTTCAGGTGGTTGTACGTCAGACATGCAGAGGCTCCTGTACCAATCCGGTTCGTCCCGACATCAAATGTCGAGGAACCGGACGTCTTTGGCGTTCGTCTGGATGAAGTACTTGCGCTGCTCGGCGTCGTTGCCCATGAGCTTCGAGAAGACCTCGTCGGCCACGGCGGCCGCTTCGACCGACACCTGCAGCAGGGTGCGCTTGGTCGCATCCATGGTCGTCTCGCCGAGCTCGTCCCAATCCATCTCGCCCAGGCCCTTGAGGCGTTGGAAGTCCTTCTTGTGATTGGGGTTCTCCTCGAGGAACACGGCCTTGGCCGCGTCGTCCTTGAGGTAGATCTTCTCCTTGCCGACGAGCGTGGAGTACAGCGGCGGCTGCGCGATGTAGACGTGCTCCTTTTCGACCAGATCCTTCATCTGGCGGAAGAAGAACGTGAGCAACAACGTGCGGATGTGCGATCCGTCGACGTCGGCGTCGCACATGATGATGACCTTGTCGTAACGCAGCTTGGTGACGTCGAACTCCTCGTCGCCGACGCCCGCCCCGATCGCCGAGATGAGTGTCTCGATCTCGGTGTTCTTGAGCATCTGATCGATGCGGGCGCGCTCGACGTTCAGGATCTTGCCGCGGATCGGGAGGATCGCTTGGACTCGCGGGTCGCGGGCCTGCACGGCCGAACCGCCCGCCGAGTCACCCTCGACGATGAACAGCTCGCACTCGTCGGGATTGCGGCTGGCGCAGTCCTTCAGCTTGTCGGGCATGCCCGCGCCCTCGAGCGCGGACTTCCGTCGGGTGGCCTCCCGCGCCTTGCGGGCCGCCATGCGGGCGCGAGACGCATCGACCGCCTTGTTCACGACCTTGCGAGCCTCGGTCGGGTGCTCCTCGAGCCAATCGGCCAGCTTCTCGTTGGTCGCCCGCTCGACGAGGGAGCGCATCGACACGTTGCCGAGCTTGCCCTTGGTCTGGCCTTCGAACTGCGGTTCGCGCAGGCGCACCGAGAGGATGGCGGTGAGACCTTCGCGGATGTCCTCGCCCTGCAGGTTCTCGTCCTTCTCCTTGAGGAGTCCCTTCGCCCGGGCGTAACGGTTGACGACGTTGGTGAGCGCCTTGCGGAGCCCCTCGACGTGCATCCCGCCTTCGATCGTGTTGATTCCGTTGGCAAACGAATGAAGGCCGTCGGTCTGGTAGCCCGTGTTCCACTGGAACGCGACCTCGACCTCTTGCTCCTCTTCGACCTGCTCGAAATAGCCGGGTGGCTTGAAGATGGGATCCTTCGTCTCGTTGATGTGCTTGACGAAGTCCTTGATCCCTCCGGCGTACTTGTAGATGACCGGTTCGGGGTTGCCTTCAGGTCGTTTGTCGACGAAGCGAATCTCGAGACCGGCGTTCAGGAACGCCATCATCTGGAAGCGCTCGAGCAGCGTCTGCGCCCGGAAGTCCAGTTCCTCGAAGACCGCCGGATCGGGCCAGAAGCGGACGGTGGTGCCGGTGCGGCCGCGCGGCGCCTTGCCCGTCACCGCCAGCTTGGTCTTGAGCTTGCCGCCGTTCTCGAAGTCCATGTAGTGGCGCTCGCCGTCGAGGTCGATCTCGACCTCGACCCGGCGTGACAGCGCGTTCACCACCGAGATGCCCACACCGTGGAGCCCACCGGAGACCTTGTAACCCGAGCCACCGAACTTGCCCCCGGCGTGCAGCACGGTGAGCACGATCTCGGCGGCCGGCTTCTTCTTCATCTTGGGGTCCGGGCTGGGGTCGACAGGGATGCCGCGACCGTCGTCGATGACCTCGCACCCACCATCGGCGAGCAGGGTCACGTCGATGCGGCTGGCGTGGCCGGCCATGGCCTCGTCGACGGCGTTGTCGACGACCTCGTAGACGAGGTGGTGCAGGCCGCCCGGGCCGGTGGACCCGATGTACATGCCGGGACGCTTGCGGACGGCCTCGAGGCCTTCGAGGACCGTGATGTCCTTCGCGCTGTACGAGGACTCAGAGGTGGTCTGCGCCACGAACGAACCGACCTTTCAGGGGCAGTTGGAAGCGATCTGGGGGAAGCGAGCGCGAGGCCGGAACAGGCAGGATTTTTGCTGCTCCACGGCGTCGTACACGATGCGTGCAGTCTACCAGTTCGGTGTGACATCACGGACGCCCCGCAGGCCGTCTGAGCACGTTTTTTTCAGCTTTTCGCGGGGCGCACGCGGACCTCGATCCGGTCGACCTCGCTCGTGCCCAGCACGGCCTCGAGACGCTCGAGGATCCGGGCCTCGAGGAAGCGCAATTCGGGGGCCCAGGCCGGGTCGTCGACCGCCACTTGGAGAGCCCCGGCGCGCACCGCCAACGGTCGGGTGTGCGCGGCGATCTGCTCGCCCACGATCTCGGGCCAGCGCCCGAAGACGCCACCGACGGTCTCGGCCGACGGGCCACCAAGGCCCCTCACGACCCTGTCCAGGCCGGTGCCGACCGGTTTCGGGTCCTGACCCCCGTCACGGGTTGGCAGCGGCTCCCAGGGCATCAGAGGCATTCTGGCAGCCGTGAGCCGAACCGCATCGCCGCCGTCCCGGCGCCACCTGTGGTGGCGGCCGCGTTGGGTACCACCTCCGGTGGCGCTCGCCGGGGTCGGGCTGATCCTGGTCGTCACGGCGCTCGTCGTGCATTGGCAAGACCAACGGGTGCCCGATGGCTGGGTCACGACCACGGCTCTGGTCACCGACGTGCTGCCACCTCCCGACCCTTGTTTCCGGAACTGCCACGACACCTACGTGATCGTCTTCACGGGAACCGAGGGAGACCAAGCGGGCACCCACCTCTACGACGGCCCGGCGGCGGCGGGCGAGGTCCTGCCGGTGGCCTACGACCCCCACGGCTCTCGATGGAAGGTCCGCAATCACGGTCGCTACGTCCCGTGGACGATGGGGCTACCCGGTGCCGTCCTGCTCGTCGCGGCCGGACTGGTCGCCGTGTTCACCGTGCCGCGGCGCCGCTACCCACTCGGCCACGGCGCCGCAGCTCTCTAGCCCCGCAGATCGAAGGTCTGCCCGTTCTCGACGCGTACGACCTGGTCGGGGTGGGTATCGGGGGGTAGGTCGGCGGCAGTGGTGAGTACCGCCTGACCCTTGGGCAGGTGCTCGACCAACGCCCGGGTGCGGCCCGGGTCGAGCTCGGAGAACACGTCATCGAGAAGAAGGATCGGCGCCTCACCCACGGCCTCGGTCACCACCGAATGGGCGGCAAGTCGCATCGCGAGGGCCAACGACCGCTGCTCACCCTGCGAGGCGTGGGTCCTCGACGGTAAGCCGGCTATTGAGATGACCAACTCATCGCGGTGTGGACCAACCAACGTGAGCCCGCGCCGTAGTTCGTCCCGCCGCGCCACAGCCAAGGCCTCGGCGAGACCTTTGTCGCGCCACGCTGCCTCGTAGCTGACGTCGATCTCGACCGGTTCGTCGGCCACCTCGGCGTAGGCCTGTTCGAGAGCGGGACGGAGGAGGTCGATCAGCTCAATCCTTTTGTCGGCAAATGACTCGCCCACGTCGACCAACTTGTCGTCCCACACGGCGAGCGTCGTCTCGATCTCCGGCGTCAGCCGCCCGCCGGACTGTCGTAGCAACGCGTTGCGTTGCCGCAACACGCGGTCGAGCTCACCCCGTAACGCGTCGTTGCTCGGGCGCAGCGCCACGAGCGTGTCGTCCAGGTAGCCACGACGTTCGCTCGGACCGTCCTTGACCAACGCCAGGTCGTCCGGAGCGAACACACTGACGCGCAACGCGCCGAGCAGGTCACGGGCCCGGGCCAGACGCTGCTTGTTGACCTGCACCCGGCCCCGCCCGCCCGGCGAGATCTCGGCCTCGATCAGCACCTCACGGTCGTCGCGAACGCCTTCGGCCCGCAACACTGCTGTGCTCGCACCCCTGCGCACCAAGGCCTCGGTCGGCGCGCCCCGGAACGATCCGAGCGTGGCCAGGTAACCGATCGCTTCGAGCAGATTGGACTTGCCCTCACCGTTGGAGCCGACGACCGCCGTCAACCCCGGTACAAGGTGCAGTTCGGCGTGGGCATAGTTCCGAAAGTCGGTGAGCCACAACGAGCGCAGCTGCAAACGACGCTCAGCTCACGCGTACGGGCATCAACAGGTAGAGGAACTCGGTCCCCTCGAGCGAACGGATGAGCGCGGGCTTCAGCGCATCGACCGTCTCGAGCGTGATCTCGTCACCCGGCGTCACCTCGATACCGGCGAGCAGGTACTCGGGATTGAAAGCGACCGTGAGCTCCGCGCCTTCGTACTTGGCGTCGAGCTCTTCGTGGGCCTGGCCGACGTCCTGGGTCACCGCGACCAACTCGAGACCATCGGGCTTCATGATCATGCGCACAGGCGTGGCCTCGCGTGCGAGCAACCGCACTCGTCGCACGGCGTCGTGGAGAGGCTCGCGGCCGACCGTCAACCGGTTCGGGTGGCTCTGAGGGATCAGACCCCGGTAGTTGGGGAACTCACCCTCGATCAGTCGGGTCATGAGCCGGACGTCGCCGACCTCGAACGACGCGTCCTTCTCGCCCAAGTGCAGAACGATCTTCTCGGCGTCGCCGAGCAACCGCGTGAGCTCTCGCAAGGCGTTGGAGGGCACGAGTACCTGCTGATCAGCCGCCAGGACCGAAGTGCCCGGCAAGTCACGGACGGCCAAGCGGTACGAGTCGGTGGCGACCAGCCGCAGTCCGTCACCTTCGGCCGCCATCAGCACCCCGGTGAGGATCGGTCGGCTCTCGTCGACGCTCGCAGCCGACACCACCTGCCGCAGGGCCTCGGCGAACGCGGCGGCGTCGAGCTCGACGGTGTGTGCTGCCGGCTCGGGTAACTGGGGGAACTCGTGCGCCGGGATGGTGCGCACCGAGAACTGCGAGCGCCCAGAGCTGATGCGCGCCTCCTCGTCGGTCAACTCGACCTCGACAGCGTTGGGATCGAGCGCACGGACGATGTCGGTGACCAACTTGGCCGGCAGCACACCAACCCCGTCGGAACCACCCGAGACCGTGGTCGACACGGCGATGGTCAGATCGAGGTCGCTGCCCGTCAACCGGAGATCGTTGCCGGCCAACTCCAAGCGCACACCGGACAACACCGGGAGGGCACCGCCGCGGCTCGTGACCGCGCGCCCTGCGGCGCCGAGCGCTTCGACGAGGACGTCACGCTCACAACGGAACTTCACGTGGGGCTCGCTTTCTACTTCTATCTCTTTAAAGGACTTAAAGGGCAGTAGTTGTAGTAGGTGCTGTGGATTGTGGATGACGCACCCTTTTCGCAGGTCACCACCCAGATTTTTGTTCTTGCGTCATCCCCAGTGGTGCACAGGTTCGCAGGTGTTCGGGTCGGTACGGGGGATGAAGGCCCGGTCATCCACTGGTGATCCACCGGTCGCGGACACGCTATCCACGGGGTTGTCCACCGGCGGCAATAGTCACGAACCGCTCCGAATCGCTTGGATCAACTCCGTCACTTGGTCGTAGATCTGGCGTCGCTCCTTCATGAGCCCGCTGATCTTCTCGACGGCATGGATCACCGTCGTGTGATCGCGCCCGCCGAACTCGCGAGCGATGGCTGGGTAGCTCAGGTCGGTGAGCTCGCGGAAGACGTACATGCTGATCTGTCGAGCGGTCACCAGCGGCCGGCGGCGACTCTTGCCCCGGATCTCCTCGACCGAGAACGCGAACATCTCCGAGGTCTTCTGGAGGATGAGGTCAGGGGTGATCGGTCGAGGCTGGCTGTCGCTGATGATGTCGCCCAAGACATGCTCGGCCAGCGCGACCGTGAGCTCTTCGCTCGTGAGGCTGGCGTAGGCGCACACCCGGATCAGTGCGCCCTCTAGCTCGCGGATGTTGTTGGTGATGTGCGACGCGATGAACTCGAGCACCTCGGGCGGTGGCGGGTCGGGCTCGGTCTCGGCCTTCTTCCGCAGGATCGCCAGGCGGGTCTCGAGCTCCGGCGGGTTGATCTCGGTGGTGAGGCCCATCTTGAAGCGGCTGCGGAGGCGGTCCTCGAGGGTGGCGATGGCGTCCGGCGGGCGGTCCGACGACAGCACGATCTGGCGATTGGCCTGGTAGAGGGCATTGAACGTGTGGAAGAGCTCCTCCTGGAGCTGCTCGCTCTTCTCGATGAATTGGATGTCGTCGAGCAGCAGCACGTCGACCTCGCGATACCGCTTCTTGAAGTCGGCCATGGCGTTGGCCCGGATGGCATCGACGAACTGGTTGAGGAAGGTCTCGGTGGTGACGTAGCGCACCACGAAGCTGGGGTAGTTCTCCTGCACGTAGTGCGCGATGGCTTGCTGGAGGTGGGTCTTGCCGAGCCCGGCGTCGCCGTAGATGAACAGCGGGTTGTAGGAGCGGGCCGGCGTCTCGGCGACCGAGAGCGCCGCGGCGTGCGCGAAGCGGTTCGAGGTACCGATCACGAAGGCCTCGAAGGTGTAGCGAGGGTTCACGCCCTCGCGTTCACGACCGTTCGCCGATGGGTTGCCCGTGCCCCTGCGGCCGCCAGCTGCGTTGTTGCCAGCAGCGTTGTCGTTGGCGGGCTCTTCGGCACCAGGCGGGGAGCCGTTCATCGGAGCGCGGCCGGTCAGATCGATGGTGGTGTCCGACGAGGACAACTCGCCCTCGTCGGTGTGGACCTCGATGTCGAGATCGAGGTCGCTCGCACCGGCGTCGGCCAGCGCGCTGCGAACGAGCGTGAGGTAGCGCACCTCGATCCGCTCTTTGACCACGGTGCTCGGCACCGACAAGACGAGCGTGTGGTCGTGAAGTTTCATGGCTTCGGCGCCGTTGAACGTCGTCAGCCACACTGCTTCGGAGACTTGGGCGCGGAGCATGTCGGCGCATCGTGTCCACAGTTCCTGCGCCTCATCCACCAGCCCGAACGCCTCCCTGGCTCTGGTCGCATCCACAGCGACGTCCACACCTGTGGAAAAGCCGACACGACGCCCGTGACCGGGTCGAATAGGTGCCGGATCCGGCCGGGAGATCGGCGGTGATCGGGTCCCGAACCGGTGTGGAGGGGGAACGTAGCACCCGGTACCCGGGGTAGCGCAAGGGCTGGTTTCGGGGCTCGTTCAGGCTGGTCAGGCGCGCTGTTGGAGGTTCGCGCCTTACAATCTGGGCCCCGGTTGGCGCGCGTTCGTCGCGCGGCTCTAGCCTCGCGGGGAGGTGTCGGCTCCCGCCGGCACCATTGTTCTGTGAGCGTCACCTGTTCTACAAGCATCACCCTGTCCGCATCACTCCGGTAGGGCGTGACCGATGTCACTTTTTTGCGTGTCCCGGCCGTGGGCACACGACACGCGCCGGCCCCCAGTGCTCGAGGGTTCAGTGGTCGAGGAGGCCCGAAGTGAAACGAACGTACCAGCCGAATACTCGCCGACGGGCGAAGCGTCACGGGTTCCGGCATCGCATGTCGACCCGCGCCGGTCGACGTGTTCTGCGCTCCCGCCGGCTCAAGGGTCGGCACCGCCTGTCGGCCTGATCTGGCGGGTCCGCGACGGCGCCGCCTTCGCCGCGTTGCGCCGGGACGGGTACCGGGTCCGGCAGGGTCCGGTGACGGTAGCCTTCCTGCCCGAAGCCACCCCGGTGGCTGAGGCCGAACCCCCGAAAGTCGCGTTCGCGGTGGGTCGTCGTGTTGGAGGAGCTGTGCGCAGGAACCGCGTGCGGCGCCAACTCCGTTCGATCCTTCGTGAGCTCGTCGCTCAGCCAGAGTCTCTCGTCGGGCCCGGGACGTATCTCGTGAGCACCCGGTCCGACGTCACCACGCTCTCATATCAGGAACTGAAGAGGACCTTGGAGAAAGCCTTGGCGCAGATTCCGGCCGCACGGCGTGCGAGCCGCGAGGGTCGATGATGAGTCGCGCCGAGGTGGCAGTATCGGCGGGTCCCGTGGCGACGGGCGCCCCGACCCCGGCCGCTCGAGTCCTGCGGTCGTTCATCCTCCTCTACCAGCGCCTTTTCGCCTGGCGGCCGTCTCCGTGTCGGTATGTGCCCACGTGTTCGACGTACGCGTTGGAGGCCGTGGAGGCCCATGGCGCGGCGCGCGGCAGCTGGCTCGCGGTGCGCCGGATCAGCCGTTGCCACCCCTGGGGCGGCCATGGCTTCGACCCCGTCCCGGCCCGATCTGACCACTCCCCACGAAAGCCGCCTCGATGAGCGCCTTCTTCCAACTCTTCGCCAACATCCTGGCCTGGTTCTACAGCCTGATTCCGAACTTCGCGATCTCGATCATCCTGCTCACGCTGCTGGTGATGATCATCGTCACGCCGCTGACGCTCAAGGGCACCCGGTCGATGATGATCATGCAGCAGCTCCAGCCCGAGATGCGCAAGATCCAGGCGAGGTACAAGGACGATCGCCAGAAGCTGAACGAAGAGCTGCTGAAGTTCTACAAGGAGAACGACATCAGCCCCTTGGGGGGGTGTCTGCCGCTCCTTGTGCAGGCGCCGGTGTTCATCGTCCTCTACCAGGTCCTGCGCGGCCTCACCGTGCGTCAGCCCGCGTTGGGTTTCAACACTGGTTGGGTATCAGGCCAGCTCACCAGCGGGGTCAGCCCGGTCCCCAAGATCCCCAACGTCGTACGTGCGTTCGATCCGGCCTACGTCAACCACTCGTCGAACCTCTACAACGATCTGGCCAACACCACGCAGATGAGTGCGTTCGGCATCGACTTGTCCGAGTCGGCGAGCAAGGCGCTCGGCCAGGGTGTGCTGCACGCGCTGCCCTACCTGGTGCTCATCGCCATCGTGGCCGTGACCGGCTTCGTGCAGCAGCGTCAGATCCAAGGCCGCATGTCGCAGTCGAGCCAAGCGGCCAATCCCCAGATGCAGCAGATCACCAAGATCATGCCGTTCTTCCTGCCGCTGATCTCCTTCGGTTTGCCCGCCGGCCTGGTCCTCTACTTCGCCACCTCGAACCTCTACCGGATCGGGCAGCAGGCGTTCATCTCCCGCAGCATCTACGGCATGAGCCGTGACGAGCAGAAGGAGAACCGCCAGAAGGTGAAGGAGTCGACCAAAGGCTCGACGAAGGGGTCGACCAAGGCGATCACCGACGGGAGCGACTCCGACGGCGCGAAGAAGACCACGGCGACCAAGACCGCCGGCCGCAGGGCCGCCGCCAAGAAGCCGGAGCCGAAGAAGTCCGAGCCGAAGAAGTCGGAGCCCAAGCAGCCCGAGCCCGCCAAGGCCCAGGCCAAGACCGAGCCCGCCAGCAAGCCGACCAAGGTCGCGGCTTCCAACGGGCGCAACCAAAAGTCGGGACGCACGACGAGCCGCAGTTCGAAGGGCAACAACGGGGGATCCAGTACGCCGCCGTCGCCCACGCTGCAGCCACGCGCCCGCAAGAAGAAGAGGTAGATCCCCACGTGGAATGGGTCGAGACGACCGGCCGGTCGATCGATGAGGCCAAAGAGGCCGCACTCGATCGACTCGGGGTCGATGAGCCGGATGCCGAGTTCGAGATCGTCGAGGAAGCCAAAGCGGGCTTGTTCGGCCGAGTGCGCCGCGAGGCGCGGGTGCGAGCGCGCATCCGTCCGACCCAGCCGCGCGCCAAGGACGACCGCCGCGATCGGCGGCGCCGAGGACGTACCGGTGAGCGCAGCAGTGGGCGGTCTCGCGGGGGCAGGCAGGGTTCCGGCAGCCAGGGTTCGGGAAAACAGAGCTCGGGCGGACGCGGGAGCAAGCAGGCCGCCGGGGCCCGAGCCGGCCAAGATGAGGGCTCCCCGAAATCGGCGGGCGCCCCGGTGGACGAGAAGGTGTCCGAGGACGGGTCCGCCGGCAACGGGGCCGCGGGCGACCGCGAGGGCGCGCCGAGCGGGTCGGGCAGCCGCAACCGCCGTCGGCGGGGCGGGCGGGGCCGGGGTGCCAATTCGGGCCAGGGTGCCGGCTCCGGCCGGCAGGGCTCGAGGAACGGCTCGGCCGCAAGAGATGTCGATGGGGATACGAAACCGGGAGAGCAGGACATGACGAGCGAAGTGTCACTCGAGGAGCAAGGGGAGATCGTGCAGGATTTCCTGGACGGTCTGGTCGAGGCGTTCGATCTGGACGGCGATCTGCAGACGGAACAGGTCGACGACGAGATGCTCGAGGTCCAGATCGTCGGGGACGATCTGGGGCTGCTCATCGGCCCGAAGGGGCAGACGCTCATGGCCGTGCAGGAACTGGCCCGCACGGTGGTCCAGCGCCGCGCCGAGGGCAACCCGCGCGGTCGCTTCCGCATCGACGTCGGCGGCTACCGCCAGCGCCGCCGGGAGGCGCTCGAGCGCTTCACCCGCACGGTGGCGGATGAGGTCAAGGCCAGCGGCGTCCAGAAGGCGCTCGAGCCGATGAACGCGTCGGACCGCAAGGTGGTCCACGACACGATCAACGAGATCGACGGCGTCGCGACCACGTCCGAGGGCGAGGATCCTCGTCGCCGCGTGGTGATCCTGCCGGCAACCTGACCGGCCTGTGCCGGCTGCGTTCCTGCGTCGGATGCAGCCAGCGGTGAATGCGGCCTGCGTTGGATGGAGATAGCGCGCCGATGCTGACCGAGATCCTTCTCGAGGCACAGCGCCGGGGATTCATCGGTCCTGGGGGGATCGAGCCCCACCTTGCCCACGCCGACCGTTTCCTCGCGGCCGTAGGTGCCCCGCCGGACCGGGCGCTCGACCTCGGGAGCGGAGCGGGGCTCCCCGGACTGGTCCTCGCGCTGGCCTGGCCCCACAGCGAATGGGTGCTGCTCGACGCCAACGCCCGCCGGGCGGAGTTCCTGGTTTCGGCGGTGCAGGAGCTGGGGTTGGCTGACCGGGTCGTCGTCGACCACCGGCGCGCGGAGCTGTCGGGCCGGGATCCCGATCGCCGAGGGACCATGGCCGCAGTGGTGGCCCGATCCTTCGGCCGGCCCGCGGTGGTGGCGGAATGTGCGGCCCCGTTCCTGGCCGCAGGCGGATACCTCGTCGTGAGCGAACCGCCTGAGGATACGGATCGATGGCCGGAGGACGGCATGGCGGCGTTGGGTCTGGAGGCGGATCCACCCGCGAGCCCAGGTTTCGTCCGCTTCCGGCAAATCGCGCCGTGCCCGGAGCGCTATCCCCGCCGCGACGGCGTCCCGGCCAAGCGCCCGCTGTTTTGAGTGGCGACGGGACTGGTCTGACCAGCGACGGGCCGGGAGCGTGTTTCACGTGAAACATGGCTCGACTGATCCGCGTGGTGGGGCGGTGGCGTTTGCGCCACCCCTTCTCGCAAGTTTCACGTGAAACACGGGTCGGAGTCCTTGACCCGCACAAGGCCACCGTGAAGGATTGGCCGAGTGACCGCGGAGCACCCTGATGCTGCCGGTCCCTCGGGTTTCGGGCTGTTGCGACGCTTTCTCCCCGGGGGATCGCCCGACTCCGCCCCGACTTCTTCGGACACTCCTTCTCCGGACGCCACTTCTCCGGACACTGGAGAGACTCCGAACCCACCAGACACCGTGCCGGCCGACCCGCCGGCACCCCCGGAGGATGACATGACCCCTGAGTCGTCGGCGTTGGTCGATGCGGCCGAAACGAGTGCCGCCCCCGCAGACGCGGCCCCGGCTGACCCGGGCGTGGCGAGCGACCCCAGCCGCCCCATTGACCTCCCTCCCGACCTCGAATTGGCCGAACGGGTGGTGGATGCCGGCGCGGTTGCGTCGACCCTGCGGGAGCTGCCCCGCTTGATCGCGGTGGCCAACCAGAAGGGTGGCGTGGGAAAGACCACCACCGCCATCAACCTCGGAGCCTGCTTGGCCGAGCAGGGCTTCCGGACCTTGGTCGTCGACCTGGATCCACAGGGCAACGCCAGCACCGGCCTCGGGATCAACATCCGGGCGCTCGACGCCTCCATGTACGACGTGATCATCAACGACGCACCGATCGACGACTGCATCGAGGGCTCCTCCGTGCGGAACCTCTTCGTGGCCCCCGCCAGCCTCGATCTGGCCGGCGCCGAGATCGAGTTGGTGCCCGCCTTCAGCCGCGAGCTCAAGCTTCGCAATGCCCTCGGTGAGGTGAAAGACGACTTCGACTACGTCCTCATCGACTGCCCGCCTTCGCTCGGGCTACTCACGGTCAACGCCTTCGCGGCGGCCACCGAGGTACTCGTCCCCATCCAATGCGAGTACTACGCCTTGGAGGGCCTGGGTCAGTTGCTGCGCAACGTCGAGCTGGTGCAGCGGAACCTGAACCCGGCCCTCGAGGTGAGTGCCATCATCCTCGTCATGTACGACGCCCGCACCAAGCTGGCGGAGCAGGTTGCCCAAGAGGTGCGAGCGCACTTCGGTCAGAAGGTGCTCAAGCACGTCGTGCCCCGCACCGTGCGGCTCTCCGAGGCACCGTCCTACGGGCAGCCCATCATCACGTTCGATCCGAGTTCTCGTGGTGCAATCGCGTATCGCGAGTTGGCGAAGGAGGTCAGTGGTGGGACGTCGCAGCGGGCTGGGTAAGGGTCTTGGGGCGCTCATCCCCGCCACGACCAGCGAATCCGAGACCGACCAGACGACCGGGTCGCAGCTTCGCGAGGTGCTGGTCACCCAGGTCCAGCCGAACCCCTATCAACCGCGTAGCCACTTCGACGAGAACGCCCTCGAAACCCTGACCACCTCGGTCAACGAGGTCGGTGTCCTCCAGCCCGTGCTGCTGCGAGAGGTGGCGCCGGACCAGTACGAGTTGATCGCCGGTGAGCGCCGCTGGCGGGCCGCGCAGAAGGCCGGTCTCACATCGATCCCGGCCCTGGTTCGCACGGCCGATACCACCGAGTCCCTCGAGCAAGCCTTGGTCGAGAACCTCCACCGCGAGAACCTCAACCCGCTCGAGGAGGCGGCGGCCTATCAGCAACTGCTCGACGAGTTCGGCCTGAAGCAGGAGGAGGTCGCTCGGCGGGTGGGCAAGAGCCGATCCACCATCGCCAACACCGTCCGTCTCCTGCAGCTGCCTCCTGTGGTGCAGCGCTACGTCGCCGAGGGCCGGCTGTCGGCGGGGCATGCTCGCGCCCTTCTCGGTGCCCCCGAGAGCAGCTTTCAACAAGAGCTGGCGCAGCTGGCCGTGGACGAGGAATTGACCGTGCGCGAGGTCGAGGATCTCGTGCGCCGACAGGTGCAGGGCGACAGTGCCCACACCACCTCGGCACCACCCGAGAGCGACGCGGCGGGGACCACGCGGGCCACCCCCGGGGCGACCAAGCCCTCGGCCCTCCTGGAGCTCGAATCGTTGCTCGGTGACCATCTCGACACCCGCGTCCAGGTATCGATGGGGGCCAATCGAGGTCGCATCCAGATCGAGTTCTCCACGCTCGACGACCTCGAGCGGATCTACGGCGTGATCACGAAACCGACGCCGTCGGCGTGACGCGCGCCACCCAGCTGAAGGGTTAACCACAGGGTTGGCCACAGGATGTGGATGGCCGATTCGACCCGTTTGGGTCGCCTGCAGGCGGCCAGGGGGCGCCCAGATCAGGTCTCGACCGGTGCCGCGGCCCACTGGTCGAGCACCCGGGCCAAACCCCGCGCGAGCGTCGGGCTGGTCGCCACCACGGCGGTCGGAGGACCCACCGAGCACAGCACCGCAGGCATCCGCGTCTCGCGCAGGATCGGCAGCCGCATGCCCTTCGCCGGTTCGACCTCCAGCGCAGCGTCACCGCTGAGCATGGCGACCACGAGGCTGGCCAGCCGACGACCACCGGCGCTCTCGAAGCCCTCGGTGGAGTAGTAGGCGGCCCAACAAGGACCGGCCTCGTCGACGGTCAAGCCGAGGAACACGTCGGCTTCGAAATGGTTCGCCTCTGCGGCCTGCGCCGAGGGATCCGGGTGGTGGAGCACCGCCACCGTCGCTCCGGCATGTTGCAACGCCTTGGCCAAGCCGTCGGCGACGACCTCGAGTCCGCCCGCATCGCCGACGGCGACGCGGCGACCGTGCAGGGCGCGCGGTCCTTGGAGGAGCCGCTCGCGTTCGCGCACACCGGCGACGCTCGCGCCGTTCCCGCGGGACCCGAGACGGCTCAGCTCGGCGAGAACGTCCGGGCCGCACACACCGTCGGTGGTGAGTCCGGCATTGCGTTCGAAGTCCTTGAGCGCGGTCTCGGTCAGCGGACCGAAGATGGCATCGACTCGACCGGCGTCGAACCCGAGGGCACCGAGGCGCCGTTGGAGCTCGCCGACGTCGTCGCCGCGTTGCATCGGCGCTCGGAGATAGAGGAGGCGGTCGCCCAGCCGGTAGCCGGCCTCGACCAATGCGGCCCAAGTGGCGCGGTCACACACCCCGGTGACCTGTTGGCCGCGCTCGCCCTGGAAGGCTCGCACGGCGTCTTCGGTGGCGCTGCCGTAGGCTCCCGCCTCGCCTACCGCACCGGTCCACCCGGCCGCAGCCAATCGACGTTGGAGGTCGCGCACCGCTTCACCGGCGGTGCCGCGTGCGAGGGGAAGCTCATCCACGTCGCGCTGCCTGGGGTCGGCGGCGCGGACGGGGACTGCTCAGAGGAAGGCGTTCAGCTCTTGGACGAGCTGGCCCTTGCCCTTGGCGCCGATGATCCGCGCCGCTTCTTGGCCATCGCGAAAAACGATAAGGGTCGGGATGCTCATCACTGAATAGCGTCGCGCGATTTCGGGGTTGTCGTCGACGTTCAGCTTGGCGATGCGGATCTTGCCCTCGTGCTCCTCGGCGATCTCGTCGAGGATCGGGGCGACCATCTTGCACGGCCCGCACCACTCGGCCCAGAAGTCGACCAGCACGGGTTCGTCGGCCGCGCCGATCTCTTCGTCGAAGGTGGTGTCCGACAGGGTGGTGACCGAGGGGGTCATGGACGGTTCCTTTCGTGTGCGTCGCCGCTGATTTCGCGAGCGGGGCGCGGGGTGGACGAGAGTCTGAACCCACGAAGAGCGGCAGGCATTCCGTGGGGTGCACGCTAGTTGTGGTTGGCCTCGAGCCAGCGCTCGGCATCGATGGCGGCCATGCAGCCCGAGCCGGCGGCGGTGATGGCCTGGCGGTAGGTGTGGTCCTGCACGTCACCGCAGGCGAAGACACCCTCCACGTTGGTGTAGGTGCCGTCGTGGGTGACCAGGTATCCCGTGTCCTCCATCTCGAGCTGGCCCTTGAACAGGTCGGTGTTGGGCTTGTGACCGATCGCCACGAACAGCCCGGTGACCGGCAGGGTCGTCTGCTCGTCGGTCAGCACGTCCCGTACGACCACACCTTCGACCGCGGTGCTGCCGAGCACGTCCTCGACGACGTTGTTCCAGAGGAACTTGATCTTGTCGTTGGCGAAGGCCCGCTCCTGCATGATCTTGGATGCTCGGAGCTGGTCGCGGCGGTGCACGAGGGTCACGCTGTCGGCGAACTTGGTGAGGAAGATGGCCTCCTCGAGCGCGGAGTCACCCCCGCCGATCACGGCGATGTGCTGGCCACGGAAGAAGAAGCCGTCGCAGGTGGCGCAGGTCGACAAGCCGTGTCCGAGCAGGCGGCTCTCGGCCTCGATGCCGAGCATCAGCGACTGCGCCCCGGTCGACACGATGACGCTCTCGGCCCGGTAGCTCGGTTCGGGATCGTCGGGGCTACCCGTCCAGATGCCGAACGGACGGGCGGAGAAGTCCACCTTGGTGGCTTTCTCGGTGCGGATGTCGGCACCGAAGCGGATCGCTTGCTCGCGGAAGCGCACCATGAGCTCGGGGCCCATGATCCCTTCGGGGAAGCCCGGGAAGTTCTCGACCTCGGTGGTGAGCATCAGCTGCCCGCCCGGTTGGTCGCTCGTCGACGACGGTTCACCCTCGATGACGAGGGGAGCCAGATTGGCTCGAGCGGTGTAGACGGCAGCGGTCAGCCCGGCGGGCCCGGAGCCGATGATCACCACGTCGTGCAGGTTCGATGGACCCGCATTCGATTGGTCAGGGGATGTCATCAAATCCTCGGTTTCGCGTGTTCCCCGGACGGGGAACCGGTTGTGTGCAAGAACGGGCCGAGCACCGTCGGCATTCCCCCGGGGGTATCAGTCGAGACCTCGCACGTGGCGCTTGCCGAAGATGACGGCGCCGACGGCGGTGAACAGCAGGCCGTAGAGCAGATAGGTGAGCCACACCCCGGCGCCGTCCCAGATCAGGTCGAGCACCTCGGTCGTGAGGCGCATGGCGAAGATGACGAGCAGGACTCCGGCCATCAGCCCGAGCACCCCGACGATGACCCCGAAGACGAGCCCGCGCGCCACCGTGATGGCCGGGCCCGTGGTCTTGGCCCGCACTTGATCGACCAGGTTGACGATGGTGTCGGTCGCCTGGGCCGGCCAATCGCTCGTGCTGGGAGCGGGAGGCACGATCTCGACGTCGAGCGCTGGTGGGCGGACCGGCGTGGTTGCCGAAGCGGTGGGTCCCAGCTCCTCGTGCTCTGGCGCGGCGGGATCGCCCGGGATGGTCATGGCGGGGGATCCTAGTGGGGCGGCTTTGGGCCTGAGACGGGCGCCTGTCAGCCGGGGAAGCGGGCGACGACCGTGCAGTCGTCGCGCATCACGACGACGACGGGCGTCGAAGGAATGTCGAACACCGCGACGACGGCCGACTCCCCCTGCCAGGTGGCATGGGCGGCGTAGGAGGCGACAGCAAACCCGTCGCGTGTCAGCTCCAGGTCGACGCAGTCGATCGCCTTGTCGGCGGGGACGGGCTCGAGCGGGACGGACGGCAGCGTGCCCGCGGATGCTTGCAGACGCGTGGCCGCATCGGCGTTCGACGGTCCGAGCACAGGAACGAGAGCCGCACGGAGCTCCTCCTCGGAGCCGATGGCGCCCAGTTCCTGGAGGTGGCCGCCGGTCTGCGGACCCAAGGTCTCGCCCGGAGCCTGGGCCGCCACCGCGTCGCCGGCCGTGGACGCTGATTTCTGCTCGGTGCCGCGGCCGGTGAGAGCAATGGCGAGCAGTGGTACGCCGATCAGCAGCGCGGCCGCCACGGCGACGACCGTGGCGATGCGGCGGCGTCGGCGCCCCCGGGTGTAGGCGAGCAGGTCAGAGCGGACCCGATCGTCGGTCGCCGCGACGGGGGCCACTTCGGCCATTGCGGCGGCGATGGCGTCGTCTCGGACCGCCGCGGACGCTGGTTCGACGTCTGCGAGCGCGGTCTGCACCCGTTCGAAGTCTCGAACGCGGGCCTGGAGCCGTGGGTCTCGAGCAACGCGCGCGCGTTCGTCCGCGGTCGCGTCACCGTCGAGGACACGGGACACGAGTTCGTCTTCGTCGGGTGGTCGCGGATCAGTCATGGCACTTCCCTTCCGACGCTGGTGTCCTCGCTCGGGTTCCCGAGTCGTCGCGCCAGCTCGGCGCGCCCCCGTGCGATTCGCGAGCGAACGGTTCCCGGCGGCACGTCGAGAGCCGTCGCGATCTCCGCGTAGTCGAGGCCCGACGACGTCCCGCAGCACGACCGCGACCCGAAAGTCCTCGGCCAGGCCGGCCAAGGCCTCGTCGATGGCCAGACGATCAGCGATCGACTGATCGAAGGTCGGCGGGCCGGATGCGGTGACGTCCTCGTGCTCGTCGTCGACCGTCCGTGGCTCGGGGCGACGTCGCCGGCGGCGCAGCTCGTCGAGGCAAGCGTTCGTGGCCACGCGGTAGAGCCAGGTCGTGAACGCGGCGCGTCCGTCGAAGCGAGGCAAGCCGCGTACCACGGCGAGCAACGCCTCCTGGGTAGCGTCGAGCGCGTCGCTCTCATTGCCGGCCAGCCGCCGGCAGAGCGCGTGCACTCGGTCGTAGTGGCGGCGCAGCAGCGTGTCGAGCGCCGCGGTGTCACCGGCCTGCGCGGCGGCGACGAGCTCAGGGTCGGAGCTCATGTGTCGACCGCTCAGGTCGCGATCGACAGTTCGTCGATCTGAGCGCGATAGGGCGGGTCACCGAGCGCGGTGATCCACAACAGGACCACGCGACCGGTGGTCCCGTGCAGATCGAATGTGGCGTCGCCGCCGATGTCAGAGGCTGACGCGACGGGCGCACCCCAACCGTCGAGGGTCGATGGCGCCGTGTCGGCCACGTACACGTCGGCGGCCCAACCTTGGGTGGGAGAGGTCACGTGCAACTGACCCAATCGCGAAGCTGCGGTCCAACGTGATCACCAGACCCACTCCGGATTTGGCGCCGCCGAAGTCGCGCGACGCATACGTCTCGGTGTGCCACGCGGTGTTCGGCTTGCCGTCTGCCGCGAGGCGAGCTTCGTCTGTCGTGCTCCTGCCCGTCGCCCGAGTGGATCGAAGGCCGCGAGCGTACTGATGGCGGCGGTGCCTCCCGGGTTGCCGTCGGTCGCGCTCGGTGTTCCCGACGATTGCGTACGGGCTACCAGCGCGACGGCCAGGCCGATCGACCCGCCGATGAGCAGTACGAGCAGGGCCGGGAGCAGCCAGTCCCGCGGGCGCGCCGGCGCGGGGGCGGGGTCGTGCGGCTCGCGGTGCGACGCCGGTCGCGGGGGCGGCGGCCCCCAGGTGGTGGGGTCGGCGGCCGGCTGCGCGGTGATCGTCGCGGCTGGCTGCGCTGTGATCGTCGTGACGTCGGCGCCCGTGACCACGGGAGCCGCGGTCGGCGAGGTGCTGGCGGCCGGCGCGAGGATCGCAGCCCGTAGCTCTGATGCAGAGGCGAAGCGCTGGTTCGGATCGCGCGCGAGCGCGCGCATCACCACGGCGTCGAGCGCGGGAGGCACGTCGCTGCGGTAGCTACGCGGCGACGGGGGCGTCTGATGGAGGCGGGCGAGTGCGGTCGCGGCGGCCGTGTCGCCGACGAAGGGCGGTCGTCCGACCAATGTCTCGTACAACACGACGCCGAGGGCGTACACGTCGGTGCGCGCGTCGACCGGTCGTGACTCGACCTGTTCGGGCGCGAGGTACTTCACGGTGCCGAGCATCGTGCCCGTACTCGTGAGGTCTGTGTCGTCGCGAACCTTCGCGATGCCGAAGTCGGTGACCATCACCCGAGCGTCGTCGCACAGAAGGATATTTGCCGGCTTTATGTCGCGGTGGATGATTCGCGCCTGATGGGCTGCCGACAGCGCGTCGGCGACGTCGGCGCCGATCTGTACGACTTCGTCTGGCGCGAGCTGATGACGTTCGTCGAGGTAGTCGCGTAGCGTTCGCCCCCGGACGAGCTCCATCACGATGGCTTCGTACCCGTCGTCGCTACAGGTGTCGTAGATGGACACGATCGAGGTGTGGTGCAGACGTGCCGCGGCGATCGCCTCGGCTCGGAACCGCTGGGTGAAAGTGGCGTTGTCGGCGAGGTGGCGGTGCAGCAGCTTCACTGCCACCTCGCGGCCCAGGACTTGGTCGCGTGCTTCCCACACCTCGGCCATACCGCCGCTGGCGATCAGGCGAACCAGCTCGTAGCGACCGGCGACCACGTGACCCGGGTGGGCGTGGGGCCGGACGGGCGCCGTGGCATCGGGTGTGGGCAGGTCAGGCACAGCGGACCAACCGTAGTGGTGCGGCGCGGATGCGCTACTTCACGTAGCAGATCCCGATGATCCGCGGCCCGCCGTGCGTACCGATCACGGCGCCGATGTTGCCG
Source organism: uncultured Iamiaceae bacterium (assembly GCA_963778895.1). Taxonomy (GTDB): domain Bacteria; phylum Actinomycetota; class Acidimicrobiia; order Acidimicrobiales; family Acidimicrobilacustridaceae; genus CAVZVZ01. Next base: position 1,730,406 of record CAVZVZ010000005.1, on the reverse strand, counting down.
ACCTTGACCTGGTCGCGTGGGTAGCGGTCGGCGATGAGGTCGAGGAAGTCGTCGATGTCGGGAGCTTCGCCGTGGGCCACCGTCAGAGTGCTTGGACGTTGTCCTCGGCATACAGCGTGTCGCGCAGCCACTCGAGCGACTTGCGGCGCGTGCGCTGTTTGGCCGCTTCGTGCACGGCACCGTCTTCGATGCGAATGATCGGCTTGATCGACAGCATGGAACCGAGCATCGATTGGGCTTTGCCGATGCGCCCGCCCTTGACGAGGTTCTCGAGCGTGTCGAGCGCGCCGTAGATCATCGTGCCTGCGACCAGTTCGTCGACCCGCGTGACGACCGCGTCGACGGCGCGCGCCGTCGCGGGCCAGCTTCGCGGCCTCGATGACCTGGGTCGCCGAGCCCGGCCGTGATCGACTTCGAATCGATCACGCGGACGTCGATGTCACCTGCGACGGCTTTGGCCGCGTTCTGTGCGGACTGCATCGTCGCCGAGAGCTCGCTCGACAGGTTGATGCACACCACCGCGTCGGCCCCGTCGGCGGCCGCCTTGCGGAACGCCTCCTCGAACGCGCCGGGCGACGGTGCCGCGGTTTCGGGGAGCGCGCTCGACGCGGCCATACGCCGGTAGAAGTCGCTGACGCTCAGCTGCTCGCGATCGACGAACTCCTCGGACCCGAACCGGATCGTGAGCGGTACCACCTCGATCCCGTACGTGGTGGCGTCGTCGACGCTGAGGTCGCTGGCGCTGTCGGTGACGATGCGTACTCCGGCCATGGCCAGCGAGCGTAGTGGTGCGGACGACTCAGGACGGGGTCGGTGCGGGCTCGTCCGCGTCGACCGAGGCGGTCGCGTTGCGCATGCTCGGGTGGGTGGTCGAAACCAAGCGGCGGTCTCGTCGGATGCTGCGCAAGTGGCGGGCCCACCACAGCAACAGGAACAGCCCCGGCGCCGATCGACAGGAACAGCCCGACGCCGGAGATGGCTGTGGAGCGCACGGTGTAGCGGGCGGACCCGAGTGAGATCGAGCCGTCGGGTGATTGGACCGTGACGTCGAGGGGGAAGGCGCCGGAAGCCTTGGCCTCGACCGAGACGTCGACCTGCGTGGGTGTCGCCGGGGGGAGGGTCACGGTGCGGACGTTGCCGTCGGGGAAGTCGAGCTTCGCGCTGGTGAGCACGATCTTCACGTCGACGGGGTAGTCGAGTTGGTTCTCGATGGTGAGTGGGATGTCGCCGCGATCGGTCGGTGAGCGTGACGCGCTGGTCGGCTGGGGTCACGATGCCGCTCAGCTGTCCGTCGATCGAGGCACCCACGCCGTCGAGGTAGGCCCGGCGCGTGTCGTCGTCGAGCCGGGCCGACTCGGCGATGAGGACCTGACGATCGAGCGGAGGGATACGGGTCTTGCCGGCGTCCGAGCTGGCGACGATGGTCGCGAACGAGGAGATGCGCGCCCGCGTGGAACGCACATCGTCGAGCAGCGATCCGAGCCCGGCGGGCGCGTCCGCGGTGTACGGCCGCACCAACGTGGCATTGCGCGAGGTCGTCGCAGCCTGCGTCGCGTCGAACAGGTCGTCGAGCGTCATCGCGGCGATGATCTGGTGACCGCCCGCTGCGTTGCCGGCCTCCACGCTCGGTCGGGCGAGTGACGTGAGCAGCGCGTCGTAGGTCTCCTCCGGCACGTCGAGGTCACCGGGTACGGCGAGCACCGCGCCCCGCGCAGTGTTCGGACGATCGAAGAACAGCGTGGCGAGATCGGCGATGACCAGGTGGGCGTTCAAGACCGGGTCGTCGGTGGCGGTCAGCCGGTCGGCCAGGGCGGCGTCGGCCATCACGGCGTGCATGGCTCGCCCCTCGCTGTTCACCACATCGAACCGTTGGGTGAAGGTGACCTGCGCGGCTTGGCCCGACAGCGGGCCGAGTTGATCTTCGGGGATCACGAGCTGGTCCACGCCGACTTCGTTCAGCCGGGTGAGCGCTTCGGGTGTGTCACTGCGATCGACGACCGTGGTGCGTCGGTCGGGCCGAGTGCCGAGCAGCGCGCCGAGGCTGTCATTGCCGGTGGTGGCTTGGCGGGTGAGCTCGTCGGCCGCTGTCGGGTCGCTCGAGGCGACCCACGAGCCGAGGTCGAGGGGCACGTACGAGTCGCCGAGCACCTGTCGTCCGTTGAGAGCCTGCGACAGCGACGACACCAGACTCGTACCCGCCTCGCCCGTGTTGTAGATCGAATCGATGGTCTCCGGCACGGGGTCGAGCACGAGCGGGACAGTCGGGTTTCCCGCCACACCGCGGGCGGCCGCGCCCAGCCGCGTCGCGTCGGCCTCTGGATATGCGGGCTTGGCCGTCGGGTTGGAACCCGGGCGGTCCGGCGAAGGGGACCACGAGCGAGAACGCGAGCGGTCGCGCCGCCGTGTCGGCCGGGGGTAGCCGAACGAGGTGAGTCACGAAATGGTCGAGCTCGTCGTCGTTGGCGTCCAGCAGGCTCACGAGGACCGGGAAGACACCTTGACCGTCGACGCGGATGCCGAGCGGGGGTGGGTTCGACGTGGTCACCGGGAACGTGAGTGGGATCGAACCGTCGGATGCGCGCGGCAGCGCGTCGACGGGCAGGACCGGTGGGAGCGGCCGCAGCGTGGGGCCGAGGTTCTCGCCGTTGATGCTGTCGGCGAAGGCCGTGCGGCTGCCGACGGAGCGGTACACCTGCAGCGCGAGCTGCGCTCCTTCCGGTGCCCCGTCGACCGCCAACCGGAGATCGAAGTTGCCGTTCGGGCCGACCCACGCGCTCTGGTCGAGCAAGCGGAGATGCGCGCTGCTCTGTTGGGTCTCGTTGTTCCCGGCGTTCTGGGCTCGGGCCGGCAGCGTCGCGAGCGAGCCCACGATGAGCAGCAGGCCCACCACCGCACCTGCTCGCGTCCGAGCGCGTGCGTCGCGGTGCCCTCACGCGGTTTCCTCGAGACCGCGCAGCGGGCGCTCGAGCACGGCGAGGCCGTAGGCCTCGCGCCGGAACCCCATGCGTTCGTAGAGGCGCACTGCGGCCTCGTTCGTCTCCTGCGTGTTGACCAGCACCGACGTGGACCCTCGGCGGCGCGCCCACAGCAAGCCGTCCATCACCAACGCGTGGCCGATGCCGCGTCGCTGGTGGTCGGGCAGCACCGCGAGTCGTTGCAAGTAGCCGATCGAACCGGCGCGCCCGGTGATGGCGTACCCGACGACACGTCCGTCATCGCCTCCACCGATGCCGTCGACAACGCGGAACCGTGCGCTCGGCGTCGCGGCGCGAGCGTCGTCGAGCCCGCGTTCGTCGAAGCGCCAGAACGGTGAGAACGCGGCCCCGTCCACCCGTAACGCACCCGCCCGATCTCGTCGCCGCCCGCGGCGCACCGGCACGGCCGGCGGGCGCGGCGCGACCGGCGGCAGGCCTCGAAGGTCGTGACGCAGCAGGTGTAGGCGTTCGTGCACCTCGAAACCAGCGTCGAGGAAGGGCTGCTGTTCGCCGTAGGTGAGGGCGCTCGTCAGCGCGGACGCGATAGCCCCGGGCGGCCAACTCGTCGATGCACCGATCGATGGTGGCGACACGCGGCAGTTGACCCGGCGCGGGGACGATCTGAGCCACCGCGGCGTCGCCGCGCCACGTGCCGACCCGCAGGCGGTCCGAGCCCCATTGGACGATGTCGAGCTTTCGCATAGGCGAACGCCGTCGAGGATAGGGCGGTGACCTGCGCTCACCCGGCCGGTTCGCCGGATCCGCACCGGGCGAGGCCTTGTAGCCTCCGCCGGGTGACCACGTTGTTCGTCACTCACCCGCAGTACGTCCTGCACGACACCGGATCGGGCCATCCCGAGCGACCGGCTCGGCTCGCCGCGGTCCAACAGGGCGTCGATCGGGCCGGCCTCGGCGAGGCCGTGGTTCGCGTGGCGCCGCGTTCGGCCACCCGGGCCGAGGTCGAGCGGGTGCACCCGGGCCGCTATCTGATCGCGCTGGAGGAGTTCACCGCAGCCGGTGGCGGCCATCTCGACGGCGACACCGTGGCGAGTGAGGCTTCGATGGAGGCCGCGCTGCTCGCCGCGGGTGCCGGGCCCGACGCGATCGACCGGCTCGACCGGGGCGAGGCCGACGCGGCCTTCCTCGCCGTCCGCCCACCGGGCCATCACGCCACGCCGACGCGCCCGATGGGTTTCTGTCTGATCAACAACGTGGCCGTGGCGGCGGCCGCGCTCGCCGATCGAGGCGAGCGGGTCCTGATCGTCGACTACGACGCGCATCACGGCAACGGCACGCAGGACATCTTCTACGCCGACCCGCGCGTCACGTACGTCTCGTTCCACCAGTACCCGCTCTATCCGGGAACCGGTGCGCTCGACGAGATCGGTTCGGGCCCGGCGGTGGGTCACACGATCAACTTCCCGTTCCCGCCCGGGACCACCGGCGACGTGTACCGCACCGCCGTCGACCAGGTGCTGGCTCCGTTCGTCGCGCAGTGGCAACCGACGTGGCTGTTGGTGAGCGCGGGCTTCGACGCGCATCGGTGCGACCCGATCACGGGGCTCGGTCTGCAGGCGGGCGACTTCGGCGACCTCACCGCAGCCCTGCTCGAGTTCGTGCCCGCAGGTCGTCGGCTCGTGTTCCTCGAAGGCGGCTACGACCTCGAGGCGCTCTCGGACTCCACTGGGGCCACGCTGGCCGCGATGGTCGGCCAATCGTTCCGGCCCGAGCCGGCGACCGGTGGGGGCCCGGGCCACCACATCGTCGATGCCGTGGCCGAATTGCGCGAGCGCTCCCTGCCCTCATGATCGGGCCGTCATGATTCCCGATCGTCTGCGCCCGGTCCTCGATGAGGCGCGCCCTCTCGCCGAACGATTCGCGGCCGCCGGCCACCGCCTGTACCTGGTCGGGGGGATCGTCCGGGACCTCTTGGTGGGCCGCGAGTTCCCACCGGGTGTGCACGACATCGACCTCACGACCGACGCGCTCCCGGAGCAGACGAAGAAGATCGTGGCCGACTGGGCCGACGCGGTGTGGACCCAAGGCGAGCGCTTCGGCACCATCGGGTGTCGGCGCGGCGCCTGGGACTTCGAGATCACGACCCACCGCGCCGAGGCGTACACGCCGGACTCGCGCAAACCCGAAGTCGTCTTCGCCGATGCCGTCGAGGCTGATCTTTCGAGACGCGACTTCACGGTCAACGCCATGGCACTATCGCTCCCGGACCCGGAACTGGTCGATCCGTTCGGCGGTGCTGCAGATCTGGCCGCTGGTCGGCTGCGCACCCCACTCTCGCCCGAGGAGAGCTTTGGCGACGACCCATTGAGGATGTTGCGAGCGGCTCGATTCATAGCCGGCTATGGTTTGCAACCAGATCCCGAGCTGATCGACGCCGTCGTGCACATGCGATCCCGCCTCGAGATCGTGTCGGCCGAGCGCATTCGGGACGAGCTCGACAAGCTGCTCGTCGTCGACGATCCGTCGGCCGGCCTGTGGTTCCTGGTGGAGACCGAGCTGATCGACGAGTTCCTGCCCGAGGTGACCGCGATGCGCCTCGAGCAGGATCCCATCCACCGCCACAAGGACGTGCTGTCGCACACCTTCGCCGTGGTGGCCAAGACCACCCCCGAACGCATCGTGCGGCTCGCGGCGCTCTTCCACGACGTGGGGAAGCCGAAGACGCGGGCGATCGGTCCCCAAGGTGTGTCGTTCCACCACCACGAGGTCGTCGGGGCTCGCATGACGCGCGATCGCATGCGCGCCTTGAAGTACTCGAACGATGACGTCGAAGTGGTGAGCCGACTCGTGTATCTCCACTTGCGGTTCCACACGTACCGCATGGGCTGGACCGACAGCGCGGTCCGTAGGTTCGTGCGTGATGCGGGCTCGCTGTTGAACGAACTGATCGAGTTGACGCGTTGCGACTGCACTACGCGCAACGAGCGCAAAGCCCGCACGCTCGCGCGTCGCATGGACGAGCTCGAGGAGCGCATCGCCGACTTGCAGGACCGCGAGGAGCTCGCGGCGCTCCGTCCCGATCTCGACGGCAACGAGGTCATGACCCATCTCGACCTCGCCCCTGGGCCCGACGTCGGAGCTGCGCTCGACTTCTTGCTCGAGCTCAGGCTCGATCAAGGACCGTTGTCGAAGGAGGAGGCCTACCGTCTGCTCGACGAGTGGTGGACGAGCGCGCTCGGCGACGAAATGACTGATTTCTACGGCGAGGATCAAGCGGCGATCCACCACCGGCGAGTTCGGTGATCTGGCCCACACGGCCGCCGAGCTCGTCATCGACGAGCTCCGGCGTAGTGGCCTCACGTCGGGGACGGTGGTCGACTTGGGCTGCGGATCCGGCATCCTCGCTCGGGCCGTGACCGAGGCGGGCTATCACGTGATCGGTGTCGACCTGTCGCCGGACATGGTCGAGCTGGCTCGGGCCGAGGCACCGTTGGCCGAGATCATCACCGGATCGGTGCACGACGCCGAGATTCCCCCGGCGGTCGCGGTCACGGCGGTGGGCGAGGTCCTCAACTACGCGACCGATGCCCGGGCCGGCCTCGAGGCGTTGGCCACGCTTGCGGCACGGGTCGCGGCCGCGCTGGCGCCGGGTGGGGTCTTCGTGTTCGACGTGGCCATGCCCGGGACGGCACGGTCCGTCGAGTCGCCGCACGGTGTTCCACGACCGAGAGGACTGGTCGCTGGCCATGGCGGCCGACGAGCACGACCACACCCTCGACCGGCGCATCGTCGTGTTCCGCCGCACGCCGCCGGCGGATGGAACAGGAGCGGGGCTCTACCGCCGGACCGATGAACACCACGTGTTGCGGCTGTACGACCCGATGGACGTCGAGCAGCTGCTCCAGGACGTCGGCTTCACCGTCGAGCGCCGGGCGGGCTACGGGCCGAGCCCGACTCGCTCGACCCCGACATCGGGCTGGGCGGTGTTCGTGGCCAGAGCGCGTCCAGCAGCGCGCTGATACCCTCGGTGGCGCTGAGCGCTCTCTGGGTGTTCAGCGGGGAAGTGTTGATCTGCAGGTTGGAACTGGTCGCTGCGCCTGCGGGGAGCTAGAGCGAACCCGGCCCCGGTTCATCCACTAGGCCGGAGGTCCCGATGGCAGCGACAGACCACGAAAAGCGATTCCTCTTGGTGGCCCTGGTGCTGTCGTTGGTGGCCATCGCGGTGATGGTCGGCGACAAGATGACCAACTCCGACATCGCACACCGGCAGACCTTCGACTTGTTGGAGCTCGTCTTCGCGAGCATCGCGCTCGTTGCTCGGCGTGGTCGTCATCGTGCAGGCTGCGGCGCGAGCCGGATGCCGACGACGGGGAAGTGATCGATCTTCGTGAGCGCCTGGACGGCCTCGTCGATCTGGATGACGTCGCGACCGATCGGGCGATGGACGTGCGCCACTGATCCGTCGGTTCTGGCCGGTCGGATCTCGCGTCAGAGCCCGACCTTCCGCCCGCGAACGATGAGCGTCGCGGGCGCGCGGGACATGGCATCCACCCAGAACGGGCTACGCGGCGCGGCGGGCGGTTGGGGCTCGAGCAGAGCGTCCACGCGGAAGTTGGCGCGCATCAACCCACTGAAGATCTCGCTGATCGTGCGAGGGATCTCCTCACCGGACGCGCCGTCGCTCTGCCACGAGCGCGGCAGGTGATCGAAGTAGCTGCCTCCTTGAGTGAGGCCGAAGGCCGGGTGTGGCAACGAGAACACGAACGGGCACTCGCGGCGGAGGACTCGATGCACCTGGCGGTACACGCGGTCGAGGTCGGCAACTGATCCGAGCGCGAGGACGCTCACGACGAGATCGATCGTCTCGGCGCGCACGAAGGCCAGCTCGGCCAAGTCGCTCTGGTGCAGTTCGACCCGTATTTCCTCGTCGTCGCAACGCCCACGGATGCGCTCGAGCCGCCGATGCGAGGGATCGACGACGATGACGTGTGCGCCTTGTCGGGCCAGAGTCACGGCGTTGTGCCCCGAGCCCCCGCCGAGCTCGAGCAGACGCTTGCCGTCGACGTTGCCGATGAGTCGCAGCGCCGATTCGTCGACGATGTCGGGGCCGAACGCGACCACACCCGACGGGAGATCGGCCTCTCCGGGGAACGTGCCCGACAGGACGGGCGGCACGTTCTCGTCGACGGTGGGCGCGGCGCGTAGGCGGGCACTCGGATGGCTGTTGGTGATGTCGTCACCGGGACGATCACCGTGGTCGGACATGCTCGTGAGTTTGACCGATGGCCCTGGTCGGCGGAGGGATCTTCCCGGCTGCGATCGGAAGCAGGCGTGAGTACCCTGGGCGCCCGTGAGCTTCGGGCAAGGAGCCATCCGGGGTGCGCCCTCCAGCGGACCCGGCGAGATCGACTATCGCTTGGCGCGCCAATCCGTCATCTCGGAGTTCCGCAAGGGCCGTTTGGCTCAGCACGAGGTCTGCGACGCCCATCCGGAGTTGAGGAGGGCGGCTCGAGAGTGCAGCGAGCCCACCACTCAGGTGTGCCCGATCTGCGAGGATGCCGACCTCGTTCATGTCACGTATGTCTTCGGCCCGCGCCTGCCGGCGCACGGGCGATGCATCACGTCGCGAGGCGAACTGCGCAAGATGGCGCAGAAACGAGGCGAGTTCGCGGCGTACGTGATCGAGGTGTGCCCGGATTGCTCGTGGAACCACCTCGCGCGATCGTTCGTTCTGCCTTCCGCCCGGCCGGCTTGACCGGGCATCCTCTCCTCCGCGACGAACCCCCTCCCCGAAGACGAACCCCCTCCCCGAAGACATGGCCCGAAAGGTGACGACCACGAAACCGACGCGTGGTCGCGCGCGGGACGGCAAGGGTCGGGGTCGGCTTTGGCGCTGGCGCCGACCGCTCTTCCTCCTCGGGCTGCTCTTCCTGTTGGCCATCGCCGGCGTGGCCTACCTGTTCACTCAGGTGCCGCTACCAGCGGCGGAGCCGCCCCTACTGCAGACCACGTTCATCTGCGGGGGCGATGTCACCAGCGGCTGCTCAGCGGACAACTCCATTGCCCAGCTGTCGGGGGGCGAGGACCGGGTCACCGTCACCTACGACCAGCTGCCGCCGGTCCTGATCGACGCCGTGGTCTCGGCCGAGGATCGCGACTTCTTCCAGCACAGCGGCGTCGACCCCATGGGCATCGCCCGGGCGCTCGTGGCGAACGTGCGCAACGAGAGCGTGCAGCAGGGCGGCTCGACGATCACCCAGCAATACGTCAAGAACGTCTACCTCACGCAGGAGCGCACCTTCACCCGCAAGATCAAGGAAGCAGCGTTGGCCGTGAAGGTCGAGCGCGAGCTGTCGAAGGACGAGATCCTCACGCGGTACCTCAACGTCATCTACTTCGGGCGGGGTGCGTACGGCGTGCAGGCCGCCTCCCGCGCCTACTTCGGCAAGAACGTCGAGGATCTCGATCTTCCGCAGGCCGCCTACCTCGCGGGGCTCATCCGCTCACCGGAGACCGCCGACGCACAGTTGCTTGTTCTTCGACCCGAAGCAGCCGGAGCAACGAGCCGTCGCCGAGCAGCGTCGTCGTTCTGTGCTCGACGGCATGTTGTCCGAGGGCTACATCACCCAGGATCAGCACGACGCGGCCGTGAACGCGTCGTGGGACAGCGTCTTGGCGCGCCCGCTCACCGCGAACAACTACGGCAACGTGGCCATGCCCGAGCTCGGTACCGAGTACTTCGTCGACTATGTGAAGCATTGGTTGGTCACGTCGGGCGAGTTCACCGATGCCGAGATCTACGGCGGCGGCCTACGCGTGTACACGACGATCGACTTCGACATGCAGCGCGCCGCGGTCGAACGCGATCACCTCGACGTTGAATCGACCCGACGATCCCGCGGGCGCGCTCGTTGCCCTCGACGGGCAGGGGCGAGTCAAGGCGATGGTCGGGGGCCTCGACTACGACAAGTCGCGGGTGAACCTGGCGGTCGGCACCGACGGCGGGGGCTCGGGTCGGCAACCAGGGTCTTCGTTCAAGCCGATCATCCTCGCCGAGGCGCTGAAGCAGGGGGTGCCGCTCGACAAGGTCTACGACGCGCCGGCCAAGAAGGTGTTCCCCAACGCGAACGGCGGCGCCGACTGGGAGGTCGGCAACTACGCCGACGCCGGTCTGGGCAAGCTGAACCTGATCGATGCCACGCGTAAGTCGTCGAACACGGCCTACGCCCAGATGATCCTCGACGTCGGTGTCGACAACGCGGCGGCGCTGGCCAAGCGAATGGGCATCACCTCCGATGTCCCGAACTATCCGTCGATCGTGCTCGGCACCTCGTCGGTGTCGGTGCTCGACATGGCCAGCGTGTACTCGACCTTCGCGGACAACGGTGAGCACGTCGATCCGATCGTGGTGTCACGCGTGACCGACGCCAAGGGCGCGGTGCTCTACGAGGCACCGAACACGCGCCAACGTGTCTTGAGCGAGGACGTGGCCAAAGGCGTCAACTGGACGTTGAATCAGGTCGTCGAGAGCGGTACCGGCACCGGAGCGAAGTTCGGTCAGCCGGCCGCCGGGAAGACAGGCACCACCGACGAGTACCGAGACGCATGGTTCGTCGGCTACACGTGTTCGCTGACCAGTGCAGTGTGGATGGGTTACCCCGGTACCGAGACGCCGAGCTACATGAACAACGTGCACGGGGTGCAGGTCACCGGAGGCACCTTCCCAGCGACCATCTGGCGCAAGTTCATGACGGAAGCGACCAAGGATCTGCCGTCGTGTCCGTTCGAGAAACCGGCGCGGGCCCCCGCGACAACCGACACGTTCGTTCCCGGTACCTCACCACGGACCTCGGGCACCACCGTTCCGCCGTCGTCGCCGACGACGACCCCGGTACTCGACTTCCCGCCGTCGTCACCCCCGCCGACCACACCGCCGTCGTCCACGACGACCGAGCCACCGTCGTCGACCACGACCGCCGCTCCTCCATAGGGCGGTCGGGTCACCCGTCAGGAGGTCGGCCAGCCGGTGTCCTGGCCCTCGATGCGATGGGGGTAGTGGGTACGGCAGACGAAGCACCACCACTCGTCGGCGGCGACTTCGACCTTGCCGGGCGTATCCCAGGATTCGGGCGTCACGTACAGCCTGGTGACCAGGACGATGTCCTCGTCGTCGCGCCCGCAGCTCTGACAGGTCCCGATTTGCGCCTCGGCCATGACGTCAAGCTATCGAGGCCGTAGTGTGGCGGACGAACAAGGGTGGAAGGGCGAGGCGGATGGTGCGGACGCCTCCGGCAGGAGGTCTCATGAGACGGACGCGAGCGGTAGCAGTCGTCATAGCGTGCCTCTGGCTCTGTGCGGGGTGCTTGATCCACGAGACGGCCTACTCGGGCGCGCCGGGCGGGGTGAAAGTGGGCGTGTTGGGTGACTCCATCACCTACCAGTCGCACACGGAGATCCACAGCACGCTCGATCCCACCTATCAGGTGCAGATCGACGCGACCACCGGTGAGCAGGTCGACGGGACGCTCGTGGGCACGAGTGGGAGGGCCGACCAGGGCGACATCGACCGGATCGTGGCGGCCCATCCGGACGTGGTGGTCATCAACTTGGGCACGAATCAGGGCCCGACCGATCTCGTGGCCGGCTACCAGGCGCTCGTCGCCCGCTTCCCGGACGCCTGCATCGTGGGGGCGACGGTTCGCGAGCATGCGGACAGCTTCGCGATGGACGACGCGCGGGCGAAGGCGCTCAACGCCGCGTTGCCGGGGCTGGTGAACGTGGTGGTGGATTGGAACACCGCCGGCGCACCGTACGTGGGGACGGGAGTGCACCCGAACGAGGCCGGACGACAGGTCCTGGCATCGCTGTACGCCGACGGAGTCGCGGCCTGCCTCAACGGGTGATGCCTCGACGAATGGGCAGGCTCTGACGTCGGAATCCAACTCGAGGACCGGCCAGGAGGCAGGTCGCCGAGTCCGGGAGTACAGTCCGATCACCGCCGGCAGCCGAGGGGCGCTGGACGGGATGAAGGAGGCTCATCATGAGCAAGAAAGTCACCGCGCCCGTCGTGTCGCGCGCGCAAGGTCCGGTCCGGGGCCGACCCTCTGGTGATGGTCACCGCGTACGACGCACCGAGCGCTCGTATCGCCGACGAGGCGGGGGTCGACCTGATCCTCGTCGGCGACTCGGTCGCGATGGTGGTGCTCGGCTACGACGACACGCTCGCAGGTGACGATCGACGACATGGCCCATCACACGGCCGCGGTCGCCCGTACCGCACCGTCGCCGCTCTGATCGTCGGCGACCTGCCGTGGATGAGCTACCACGTGTCGGTCGACGACACGGTCCGCAACGCGGCGACGCTGATCCGCGCCGGCGCGCAGGCCGTCAAGCTCGAAGGGGGCCGCAAGCGCGTACCGATGGTCGAGGCCATCGTCGACGCCGAGATCCCCGTGATGGGCCACATCGGTCTCACCCCGCAGTCGGTCCACGCCATGGGCGGGTTCAAGGTGCAGGGTCGCCAGCACGGCGCCGCGCTGGCGCTGGTGGACGACGCCAAGGCGTTGGTCGCGGCCGGTTGCTTCGCCATCGTGCTCGAGGGTGTGCCCGACGAGGTGGCGCGTCTGGTGACCGAGACGGTCGACGTGCCGACGATCGGCATCGGCGCCGGTCGGCATTGCGACGGTCAGGTGCTCGTCTTCCACGACCTGCTCGGGATCGAGGACCGGATCCTGCCCAAGTTCGTGCGCCGCTACGCGACGCTGAAGAGCGACGCCGTCGAGGCCATGAAGAACTACGCCGACGACGTCCGGGTCGGCCGTTTCCCGAGCGATGACGAGACGTACCACCTGAGCGACGAGGTCGCCGAGTCGCTCGGCCTGTACGGCGCGGTGGAGAAGCCTGACCGCAGCCTCGCGCTCTCGACCGCGCCGGGCGCGAACCGTCCACACCATCATCGCTGTCATCCCCTCGGCCATGCTGGTCCACATGCATCCGTGGGTGTCGGCATCACCGGGTCGTGGTGCCGCTGGGTCGATCACGGCGTCATGCGTCACATACTGGAGCGGTGAGAATCCCGAGCCCGATGAGGGCGTTTGCCGACGCGAACCACTACCCTGACCGGGTTCCAATTGAACCCTGCTCCGCATCGTGCGGGGCCCCGGCCGTCGCCGGGTCCAGAGGGAGGTGACAGCCCGTGATCCGGGCCTACGAACTGATGGTCATCTACAACGGTGACACCGACGAAGCCGTTGTGAACGAGAACCTCGCGGGTATCACCCGCCAGGTCGAGGCCGGCAACGGCCGGATCGCCACCACGGATCGGTGGGGTCGGCGGCGTTTCGCCTACCAGATCGATCACAAGTGGGAAGGCATCTACATCGTCCTCGAGATCGTGACCGAGGCGACCGACCTGCACGAGCTCGAGCGCAGTCTGCGCCTCGCGGACGAGGTCGTCCGCCACAAGCTCATCCGTCTGCCCGACAGCGAAGCGCAGCGGCGCGGCATGTTGGGCGAGGCCGCCCCGGCCGAGGCCGGATAAGGCCGACCCGGGCAAGTAGAGAGGAACTTTCTCATGGCACCTGGAAACACCGTCACCCTTGTAGGCAACGTCACTCGTGATCCCGAGCTGCGCTTCACGCCGAGCGGGCAGGCCATCGCCACCTTCGGGTTGGCAGTGAACCGCCGCTGGCAGAACCGCCAGACGAGCGAGTGGGAAGAAGCCGTCTCGTTCTTCGACATCGTCAGCTGGGCCCAGATGGCCGAGAACGTGTGCGAGTCGGTGCAGAAGGGCACCCGTGTGCTGGTGAGCGGCCGCCTCGAGCAGCGCTCCTGGGAGACCGACAACGGCGACAAGCGCTCGAAGGTCGAGGTCATCGCCGACGAGATCGCACCCAGCCTGCGTTGGGCCACCGCGTCGGTCGTGAAGAACGAACGCAGCGGTGGCTTCGATGGCGGCGGCAGTGGCGGCGGCAGTGGCAGTGGTGGCGGCGGTGGCGGCGGTAGTCGTCCCGCCCCGGAACCGCCTGCGGGATATGGCAGCGATGAGGAGCCGTTCTGATGGCAAAGGCAGCCGCCAAGCGCGGCAAGAACAAGGACAACGCCCGTCGTAGCAAGAAGAAGACGAGCATCCTGACGATCGAGAAGGTCGAGTACGTCGACTACAAGGACGTCAACCTGCTCCGGCGCTTCATGTCCGACCGCGCCAAGATCCGGGCACGTCGGGTCACGGGCAACGACGCGCAGCAACAGCGTGAGGTCGCCCGGGCGATCAAGAACGCACGCGAGATGGCCCTGTTGCCCTACACGAACCGCATCACGACCCAGCGCGGCGGCAAGTCCGACCGTGGCGGCCGCGACCGTGACGACCGACCGTCTCGCCGCGATCGTGAGGACGAGAACTCCGTACTCGAGGTGCAGAACTACGAGGTCGAGACGCCCACCCCCCAACCCGAAGCCCCTGAACCCGAAGCGCCTGAAGCCGAAGTGCCTGAGGTCGAGGCCGAGGTCGAGGCCGAGGTCGTCGTGAACGACACCGACGCGGGGGCCGAGAGCTGATGCGCCTGTTGCTCCGTGCCGACGTGCAAGGTCTCGGCAAGAAGGGTGAGCTGGTCGAGGTCACCGACGGCTATGCCCGTAACTACCTGGTCCCGCGTGGTTTGGCCATGAAGGCGTCCAAGGGTGTCGAGTCGCAGGCCGCGACCATGCGCCGGGCGCGTGACGTGCGCGACGCCGCCGATCGTTCGGCCGCCGAGGAAGTCGCCAAGGTGTTGGTGCCCCAGGTGATCAACATCAGTGCCAAGGCCGCCGCCGAAGGTCGCTTGTTCGGCTCGGTGACGTCGGCCGACGTCGTCGACGCGGTGCAGGCCCAGACCGGCGTCGAGCTCGATCGCCGGATGCTGCACATCGACGAGCCGATCAAGACGGTCGGCACCCACACGGTGCAGGCCAAGCTGCACTCCGATGTGGAGTTCGCCATCACCGTCGAGGTCGCCCAGCTCTGACCCCGGGCGCGCAGAAGCTCGATGTCATAGCTCGTCGTCATGCTGTAGGGCATGTTCGGTCGAGGATCCACCCCACGGGCCGCGGCGATTCGTACGCTCGCTCCGCATGGGTTCGCCAGATCGGATGCGAACGCGCGCGGGACCGGTGCGTCACCCACAGGTGGGCCCGGTCATCCACACGTCACCCACAGGGAAATCCCCGGAAAATTCGGGGTTAACTCCCCTTACGATCCCCAGGTCAGGTGGGGGAGGGTGAACGCCTCATGAGTTCTCCCTCTGACGAGCTGTCCCCACCCTTCGGCACCGGTCCCCGACGCGTCGACGTCGGCCGGGTCCCGCCGCACAATCTCCAGGCCGAAGAGTCGTTGCTCGGCGCCATGCTCCTCTCGAAGGACGCCATCGCGGTGGCGTCCGAGTTGCTGACCGCGGACGACTTCTACAAGCCCGCGCACGGCCACATCTTCGAGGCCGTCACGAGCCTGTCGGCATCGGGCGAACCGGCCGATCCGGTCACCGTGGCCGACGAGTTGCGCCGGGCGAACCTGCTCGACGCCGTCGGCGGCGTGCCGGCGCTCGTGCAGCTGCAGTCCTCCACGCCCGCCACCTCGAACGCCCAGCGCTATGCCCGCATCATCGAGGAGCACGCGCTGCTGCGGCGTCTGATCGGTGTCGCGGGCGAGATCGCCGAGATGGGCTACGAGCTCCCCGAAGACGTCACCAAGACCGTCGACCGGGCCGAGTCGCTCGTGTTCGAGGTCGCGCAGCGCCGCGTCACCGACACGATGGCGTCGATCCACGACCTGTTGGACGTCAACCTCGACCGGCTCGAGCAGCTCTACGAGCGCGGCGATGCGATCACCGGGCTGCCGACGGGTTTCCTCGACCTCGACGAGCTGCTGTCGGGCCTGCAGCCCAGTTCGCTGTACGTCGTGGGCGCGCGCCCGTCGGCCGGCAAGACCGCGCTGGCCTTGTGCTCGGCCACCAACGTCGCGGTCGAGGGCCAGCGGCCGGTGTTGATCTTCTCGCTCGAGATGAGTCAGGTGGAGCTGATCCAGCGCATGTTGTGCGCCGAGGCGCGTGTCGACTCGAAGCGCATCCGCAACGGCAACCTCACCGAGGCCGACTGGCAGAAGATCGCCCACGCGACCGGCCGCTTGGCCGAGGCGCCCATCTGGGTCGACGACAACCCGAACCTCACCGTCATGGAGCTGCGGTCGAAGGCCCGCCGGCTCAAGAGCCGCGTCGGTGACCTCGGCCTCGTGGTCGTCGACTACCTACAGCTCATGACCGGCCGGAATTCGGCCGAGAACCGTCAAGTGGAGGTGTCCGAGATCAGTCGCGGTCTGAAGATCCTCGCTCGCGAGCTCGAGTGCCCCGTGCTCGCCCTGTCGCAGCTCTCCCGCCAACTCGAGCTGCGGGCCGACAAGCGGCCGATCCTCGCCGATCTGCGTGAGTCGGGCTGCGTCACGGCCGACACCAGGATCACGCGCGCCGACACCGGCGCCGAGGTCACCTTCGGCGAGCTCCTCGAGCGCGACGAGCACGACGTCCCGATCTGGACGCTCGACGAGCACTACCGGTTGACCGTCGGCCACCTGAGTCACGTGTTCTCCAGCGGCGTGAAGACCGTGTACGAGCTGCGGACTGGCGTCCGGCCGCAGCATCAAGGCCAGCGCGAACCACCCGTTCCTCGCGCTCGAGGGCTGGTTCCCGCTCGAGAAGCTCGATGTCGGCGACTTCGTCGCGGTGCCCCGCGCC
The DNA here is from genome assembly GCA_963778895.1 of uncultured Iamiaceae bacterium. Lineage (GTDB taxonomy): Bacteria > Actinomycetota > Acidimicrobiia > Acidimicrobiales > Acidimicrobilacustridaceae > CAVZVZ01. The sequence goes on along the minus strand of CAVZVZ010000005.1, from coordinate 1,713,713 downwards.
GGCGACTGGCCCGTCACGGTCGGTATCGACACCGACGCCACGCATGCGCCGGTGGTGCCACGCGAGGTGTGGACCTATCTGCGCAAGACGCTGCCGAACCATGGCCTCACGATGGCCGATCTCGAAGAGGCATTCGGGGGGCACGACACCTTCCTGAACGACGTCTACGGTGAACCGCTGACCCGACCACAGCTCCACACCATGGCCGCGCTGGTGCCCGATCCCGTGCTGGCCGATCTGGCCCGTGCCGACGTGCGGTGGGACCTGATCGTGGGCATCGACGAGTTGGGCGACGAGCCGGTGTTCGACGCCACGGTTCCGGGCACGCACAACTTCGTCGCCGAAGGCATCGTCGTGCACAACTCGATCGAGCAGGACGCCGACGTCGTGATGTTCATCTACCGCGACGAGGTGTACAACCCCGACTCCCCCGACCGCGGCACGGCCGAGATCCTGGTGAGCAAGCACCGCAACGGTCCCACCGGCATGGTGCGGCTGGCGTTCCTCGACCACTACACGAAGTTCGCCAACATCTCCCGCGGCGCCTGAGCGATCATCTGCGCCACGATGGCGGCATGCCGATCCATCACATCGAGCTGAACATCCCGGCCGCCGAGATCATGAACACGGACGCCGTGTTCAAGATCTGGAGTGACGAGGAGCTCCTGGGTGAGCTGTGTCTCAGCCGAGGCAGCATCGACTGGCGCCCCGGACGCAAGCGGTACCGCTACCGCCTCGACTGGGAGCAGTTCGACCTCGTGATGCAAGAGCACGGCCGCGCCGAGTCCGCGACCTGATCGAGCTCGAAAAGCCCCGGTCGCTCAGCCAGTCGACGATCAGGTCCGCGGCCTCGCGGCGGCGTCCCTGCAAGTAGTGCGGTGCACCCTTGATGGTCTCGTAGGTGACATCGTCACCGCCGGCCGCGTCGCGGATGGCCTCGGCCTGATGCACGCGGATCTCGGTGTCGCCCGTCGGGTGCACCACCAACGTCGGCAGCACCACGTCGGGCATGGTGTCGGCGAGGGCCGCGCGCGACGACAAGCCGGACCACGTCGACAACCACCCGCGAGCGGTCATCGTCCGCGCCAGCCCGCCGTACCCGTAGTTGGCGTCGTGGGGGTCTGGGAACGCGAACACGGTGCCCAGCTCGCGGTCGTCGGGATCGATCGACAGGTCGAGATAGGCGGGGTCGGCCAGCGTTCGGTAGATGGTCAGGTACCGGGCGAAGACGGCGTGCCGGCGAGCGTCGATCCACTCGGGTGAGCCGCGTTCGAGATCACCGAGCGAAGCGCGCGCCGCGGTTCGAGCGGTCGAGCGACGCGGTGGCCTCCTCGTCGATACGGGCCACCCGAGCGCGCTGAGCGTCACGATAGTGAGCCAGCCAATCTTTGTCGTACGTCGATGCGTCCGGCCAGGGCCGCCACCCGTTGTCGGGGTTGTACATGTCGAGAGCCGGGTCGACCGAGAACGCGTCGCCCTCATCGGTGACCGACGGGTCGATGACCTGTCCCATGAACACGCCTTCACCGGGGTGGGCCGCCAGTGCGACGAACGCGTCGCCGAGCGCCCGGCCGGAGCGCGCCGCGGTGGCCTCAGAGAGCGCCATCAAGGAACCGCCGCCGCTGTTGCCGAGCAGGACCACTTGCGCGGCACCTCGGGCGCGCATCTCATCGACAGCGGTCGTGACGTCGGTGACGCAGTTCTCGTGCAGACAGTCGATGTCGTTGTTGACGTAGCGCGTCGCGAAGCCGAACACCGCGTAACCCGCCGCAGCCAGTAGGGGCGCCACGTAGTGCACGCTGAAGTCGCCGCGCGGGTGACTCAGCACCACCGCAGTGCGCCACGAGGCAGGTGAGGGCGGAGTCCAGAGGATGCCGCGGACGAGCGCGCCGTCGGGGCTGACGAGCACCACCGGCTCGCGACCGAGCGGTACGTCTGGGTCGTCGTCGGGGTCGGGCCAGTAGCCGAGGAGCGGACGGACCGCGGTCATTGCCGGCTCATGTGGAGGGCCCGGTTCAAGCGGCGGGTACGGGGCGACGCGACTTGTAGAACACCGGCTCGGGCATGGGCTCCTGTGCGGGATGAGGATCCTCGAGCAAGCGCGTTGCTTCGGCGCGGTCGTTCTCGTCCAGCGGGCGCGTGTCGGCGCACCACTCGACCAGCACGCCGTTGGGGTCGACCGTGTAGATCGAGATGCAGAACCCGTGATTGAGCTCCATCACGTCGTAGCCGGTGTCGAGCCACCGCTCGCGACGCGGCTCGAGCTCGTCGAGCGTGGCTTCGAAGGCGATGTGGTTCACCCACACCGGTAACCCGAGACCGGTGGAGATGGCGGGGTCGAACTGGGGGATGGCGTCGTCGTGTAGTTCCCAGAAGGCGATGAGCCCGTCGCCGCCGGTGTCGTAGAAGACATGTTTGGCCCAGCCCCCTTCTTCGGTGGGGCCGACCACGACCTTGGCCAGCTCGAATTCCATGGCCTCGGTGTAGAACCGGTGCGTCTCGCCCAGATCCCGCACGGCAAGTGCGACGTGATGGAAAGCCATCGTTCCCCCTTGTGGCGGCCCCGGAGCCGATGAGGGCACCAGGATCGCGCGGACGATCGCAGCGTGCCCACTCGGGTGCTCCGATCCTGGTCCGGCCCACCAGTACCGTCATGGCGTGCTCGAGGCCGAAGCAGCTCACACGGGGCTCCCTGCCCCCGACGATCCTGTCGCGGAGGATCCGCCCGACGACGACGACGCCACCGGCGCCGACGACAAGGAACCCAAACGGATTCCCCTGCCCGTGGTCGGTGTGATCGCCGGGGTCATGGTGGCGGCCGGTGTGATCGCCGTACTGGCCCTGACCGGGTTCTTCGCCCGTGACCCGAAGCAGGCACCGGCCCAGGACGACTTGGTGGCTGCGTATCAGCGCAGTCGCAACGCGACCTACACGCTCGAGGGCGAGTTCAGTCGCACCAAGCCCGACGGCAGCCGCCTCGAGTCGGGCGCCCTGGTGGTGCAGCGGCCGCCCGACGAGCTGCGCCGACAACTCGGCGGAACATCGGGCCGGATGAACGGGAGACGGGTGAACTGCTCGACCGACCCGGCGGGCCAGTTCACCTGTGCCCCCGGGGCCGAGGTGGGATCGTGGGAGGACATGGTTTCGCATGAGCTGGACAACCTGCGCTCGTACTTCGACTCGGACCATCCCGTGTACACGGCGACGCATCAGCCGGGCGGCTGCTTCGAGCTGAAGCTCGTCACCGCGATGGCGGACCCTCCGTACGGGGAGCGCGCGGTGATGTGCTTCGATCCGCCGACCGGGGCCATGCGCAGCATCGAGATCGACCACCCGGGCGGCGTCGTCGATCTGCTCGAGGCGTCGGCTGTGCGCGCGATCAAACCGGAGGACTTCAGCTTGGAAGGCGACAAGGCGTTCGAGGCTCGTACCGGCGGAGGATGACGTGGTCGCGTGCACCGGGAGCGTTCGAAGGGGCGGGGCGGGCGGGAGTCACGAAGGCGCCAGCACCCGAAAGAGCACTGGTGGCGATGCGTTTGGAGGGAGTTGTGCAACCCCCGCCCTACTGCCCCACATGTCGGTGGGGGCGATAACCACCGACTACCTCTTTTCGACGCCAGCAGCAATCACCTTGAGCGTTTTTGCCGGGATGACGCTGCACGCTCCGTGACGCCGGTCCGGCAGGGGGCCATCCCGAGTGGGGGGCGACTGGCTCCACCGGCCCGGGGTCGACCAATCTGAGTCTCGATGTTTCTCGGTGAAGACCTGCTCCCGTGGTTGGTGCTCGCGATCGGCGCCGCTCTGGCCGGTGGGCACGATCCTGGCCCTCGTGCGCCCCCGACCAGATGGCAAGGAAGGCGAATTGGATCGCCCGCCGCTCGGGCGGAGCCTCCTGATGATCGCGATCGGCACGATCGCGGCCGTATGGGGCTTGGCCAGCTTGCTGACGTGAAGGGGCCGCGCACCTGACGACGCGCTTTGGTCACGAAACGGGAGCGACTCCACCAACGGGTGGAACGCGCTGAGCCGCACGGCTCATGTGATGGTGAAGCACAAGCGTTACCCTTTGCCGGCAGCCGATCTGGGGAGCGTGTGGCGCGCTTCGATCGCAAACGGGGGTGGCGTGGCGACAAGCAGCGAGACGGAGTGGGTTCGAGCACCACGGCAAGCAAGGAGCCAGGAGACGCTCGAGCGGTTTCTCGATGCGACCCAGCAACTACTCGCCGAACGCCCCTTCGAGGACATCACGGTGGCCGACATCGTCCGTCGGGCCGACCGCACGGTGGGGTCCTTCTACGCTCGCTTCGACGACAAGTACGCGGTGCTCTACGAACTGGTCCAGCGCGTGTTCGTGCGCATCAAGGACGTGGCGCGAGCGTTCACCGACCCGGTGCGCTGGGAGGGTCAGCCCCTCGAGGACTTCGTCCGCGAGGCCATCAACGATGAACGTCTTCGCGTACCGACGCACGGGGCCGCTGTTTCGCGCCGCGTTCTGCGCGGCCATGATCGACGAGCGGTTCCGAGATCTGCGGATCGACGTCATGCAGTTCTCCGCCGAGCAGCAGAAGAAGCTTGTTGCTCGCCCGCGCCGACGAGCTGGGATGCGCTGATCCGGCACGAGCGTCTGATCAGATGTTCGAGATGGTGTCGGCGACCCTCGACCACGAGCTCATGTTCGGCCGGTTCACCACGACCTCGCCCGACGGACGACGTTGGCCTCATCGCGGAGCTCTCGGAGCAGTGCTTGGGAGTGCTCGGAGTGACGCGAGCAGCGTCTGGCTGACTCGGTCGGACCACCGTGAACGCCGAGCAGGGGCCCGAAGGCGCAGCGTGGGAAAAGGCCCGTCAGCTCCGAGTCGAGCGGGAACAAGCCGAGCAGGACGCGCGTGACGAGCGCGAGCGCGCCAACGCCGCAGCGACGAGCGAAGCCCGACGAACCGAGCAATCGAGGGATCGCCGCGCCCTCGCCCTTTGGGTCGTGGCCGCCGGCGGGGTGGTGGCCCTCGTCGTCGTGGCGATTCTCGTGGCCTCGAACCGTTCGTCGGTGAAGAACACGTCCGACGCCGCGGTCGACGTCGCAGCCGAGGACTCCGCCAGTCGGTTGGCACCGAGTGGTCCGATCACCACCGATCCCAACGGTCGGCGGGTGAGTCCCAGCCTCGACGCGAGCACCCCGCCGGTGATCGATCTCACCGGTGACAACTTCGACCGGGTGTGGCGCCAGGCGCAGGTGCTCGAGGGCTGGCTGTTGCGCCATCCCCATGCCGAGCTCGTCGACCAGATCTACCTACCCGGAACCTCCACGTACGACGAGGTGCACGACTTCATCGGCGATCTCCAAGCCAACGGGCACGCCGAGGTGGTGGAGAACTACCGCATCGTCGACATCGCGGTCGTCGAGCGACCGGCCCCCGACCGCGTCGTGCTGCGTTACACGGATACCTACGACTCCCGCGACCTCGTCGATCCCGCGACCAACGCGGTGCTCGACCACGAGGTCTCCGACGGCCAGGCCCGGGCCTGGACGCTGGTGTTGCAACGGAGCGCGGACGGCCGTTGGCAGGTGCAGGCGATCACCCCGGCCGAGGGCTCATCCCCCGAATCGGGTACTTCGGGCGGCTGACCAGCGAGTCCTCACCTGGCCGGCGGTCAACTGTGCTCCATTTCACCGGCCTCGATCCGTGGTCCCGCTACCGTCCCCGTGTTATGTTTCAGTCGTGTTGCGAATGTTGCCTTCGGGTTGCAGGCCTCCCTGTGTCCTCAAACCCGGTGCGCCCGACCCGAAGCGCTCTCGCGCTCGTGCCGTGCCCATCGTGGCCGCGCTGGTGGGCTTGCTCGCCGTACTCGTCGGCGTGATCCCCGCGGCCAATGGCAGCAACGATCCACGTGCCGATCGCGACAAGGTCCGTAGTCAGAAGGCCGAGACGGCCGCGCAGGTGAACGCGTTGCAGGCATCGGACACCGAGGTCGATCAAGCACTCCAAGCGCTCGATGACAACGTGCGCGGCCAGCAGGCCGCCTACGCCGACGCGCAGCGCGCCGCGAGCGATGCGGAACGCGACGCCGACGAGGCTCGCCAAGCAGAGACGCAGAAGCAACAAGAGATCGACGGGTTGCGCGAGCAGGTCTCGCGGTTCGCCATCGAGACGTACGTCAATCCACCGACCGATGACTTCCTGCAGAGCTTCGAAGCCGACAACGCGAGCGAAGCCGTGCAACGCAAAGCGCTGCTCGAGCTGCGGTCTGGTCACGACAAGGACGCACTCGACGAGCTGAAGGCGGCCGAGAGCGAACTGAAGTCGATTCGTCAGCAAGCCGAGGATGCGAGCGACACCGCGTCGAAACGACGCGACGACGCCGAGACAGAGCCTCGGGTCGGTGCAGTCGGCGCGCGTCCAGCAGGCTCAGTTCGCGACGCAGGTGCAGCAGCGACTCGACGCCAAGTTGAGCGAGGCCGCCGCGCTCGACGCCACCGACAAGCAGCTGTCGAACCAGATCTCCCAACAAGAGGCCGCGGTAGCGGCTCGCCTGCAGCGCACGACGCCCTCCTCCGGGAGCGGCGGCGGTGGTGGCGGTAGCGTGCCGATCATCCCCGTGGGCGGCAACATCGCCCTGGCCAACGTCCGCGGCATCGTGGTCGCGGCCAGCATCGCCGACGCCACCGAGTCGATGTTGGCGGCCGCAGCCGGCGACGGCATCGTCCTGTCGGGCACCGGCTATCGCGACAGCAGCGCCCAGATCCAGCTCCGCATGCAGCATTGCGGCACCAGCCAGTACGCGATCTACCAGATGCCGGCCGACGAGTGCTCACCTCCGACCGCACGCCCCGGCGCGTCGAAGCACGAGCAAGGATTGGCCATCGACTTCTCGTGGAACGGCTCGATCATCGAGAGCCGCAGCAGTCCGGCCTTCCAGTGGCTCGCGGCCAACGCCGGGAGCTTCGGCTTCGCGAACTTGCCGAGCGAGCCCTGGCACTGGTCAATGGGCGGCGGCTAGCGGTCTCTCGATCACGGCAGGGTCCTGACAGGCAACGAACGGACTCGGGTGCACCGTCGGGAGCGTCGGCTCGCCGCGCCGGATCGTGAACCAGCTCACGACACCACCGGACGCGGCGATGATCGCCGTGATGGTCAGGGCCCGGTCGAAACCGTCGTTCCACGACAATCCCTCGCCGGCCAAGCCGGCGGCGGCGGGGATCACGGCCACCGCGAGCAAGCCGGCGATGCGCGCCACGGCGTTGTTGATCGCTGACGCGATTCCCGCGTGCGCATCCTCGACCGCACCGAGCACCGCGGTGGTCAATGGCGCCACCGTGATGGTGAGGCCGATACCCATGACCACCACCCCAGGCAGGACCGCGGTGGCGTAGCGTCGAACCGGGAGTGATCCGAGACAGCAACAGGATGCCGGCGCCGATCACGATGGGCCCGATCGTCATCGGAATCCGCGGACCGATCCGCTGCGACAACGCTCCTGATCTCGGCGAGAGGAAGCAGCATGAGGGCCGTCGCGGGCAGGAACGCGGCGCCCGCTTCGAGCGCGGAGTAGCCCAAGTCCTCCTGCAGGTGGACCACGAGCAGGAACAGCGTCGCAGCTCAGCCCGGCGTACACGCCGAGCGTCGCCAGGTTGGCCCCCGAGAACTGCCGCGACCGGAACACACCCATCGGCACCATCGGATGGGGCAGGCGCAGTTCGAGCCACACGAACGCAACCAACGCGATGCCCCCGAGCACGCCGATCGTGGTCGACGGCGATCGGCCACCCTCGGCCGGGCCCCTCGATCAGCGCGAACACGACCCCGCCGAGGCCCAGCGCGAGCAGCGCGCCGCCCGCGAAGTCGATGCTGCCGGTGGCCGTCTCGTCGCGTGACTCCGGCACGTGGCGCATGGTGATGTAGAGCGCGCCGGCGACGAGCGGAAGGTTGATGAGGAACACCCACCGCCATGAGTAGGCATCGATGAGCCATCCGCCGAGGAAGGGCCCGAGCGCGCTCGACACGCCGGCGAGGCCGGCCCACGAGCCGATGGCGCGCCCGCGGTCGTCGGGGTGGAACGAAGACGACACGATGGCGAGGCTTCCGGGCACGAGCAGCGCGGCCGCGACTCCTTGCAAGGCGCGCGCCGCGATCAAGCAGCTCGATCGTCGGAGCGGCCCCACACAACAACGAGGTAGCGGCGAAGCCCACGAGACCGACCATGAACACGCGCTTGCGGCCCCACCGGTCGCCGAGCGACCCACCGATGACCACCAACGAGCCGAGGGTGAGCAGGTAGGCGCTCAGCACCCACTGCATACCGGCCAAGTCGGCATTGAGGTCCGTTGCGATCGAGGGGAGTGCCGCGTTCACCACCGTGCCGTCGAGGAACGCCACACCCGAGCCGAGCACGGCCGCGCCGATCACCCACCGGCCGGCGGCGGAGCCGGTTCGCAGATCGAGGGCGTGGGCCGGCGCGGTCATCACGCCAGTCTGCCGTCGTCGCGCTGGAGGCGAACACAAGACCGGGGTTCCGCTGAATCGTGCGTGCTAGACCTGCGCGCCATGGCTCATCCCCGCCGGTTTCGCTTCGCTGTCGAGCTCCACGAGCCCTTTGCCGACCGCACGTGGAACGACACCGTGCGTGAGGTCGAAGATCTCGGGTACTCGACGATGTTCGTGCCCGATCACTTCGACGAAGGCATGGGACCGCTCGCGGCCATGGCGGCGACCGTTGCCGTCACCACGACCCTGAACGTCGGCTCGCTCGTGCTCGATTGCGACTTCCGTCATCCCGCGGTGGTGGCGCGCGAGCTCGCGACCATCGATGCGTTGTCCGAGGGCCGCCTCGAAGTGGGGCTGGGGGCGGGTTGGAAGAACCTCGACTACCAGCGGTCGGGGATCGCCATGGATCGGCCGGGTGTCCGCGTCGATCGCATGATCGAACACACCACGGTGCTCAAGGGCTTGTTCGCTCCGGGTCCGTTCACCTTCGCGGGCGAGCACTACCAGATCGCCGACTTGGACGGCACGCCCGCGCCGCATCGCCCCGAAGGTCCTCCGATCCTCATCGGTGGCGGCGCCAAGCGCGTGCTTCGCTTCGCCGGCGCCACCGCCGACATCGTCGGGTTGAACGCGTCGGTCCTGTCGGGCGAGGTCGATGGTGAGGCCGCTCGCGACGGCGCGGCCGACCGCATAGACCAGAAGCTGGAGTGGGTCCGCGAGGGCGCCGGTGACCGCATCGACGACATCGAGTTCAACGCGTGGTTGGCCGTGGTCGAGCTCACCGATGATCCCGACAGCGTGAGCGCGTTGGTGGCTGAGCTGTTCGGCATCGAGGCCGATGCCCTGCCCGCCTCGCCGCTGGCATCTGATCGGCACGATCGCCGGCATGGCCGACTTGCTGCAGCAACGCCGCGAGCGGTGGGGATACTCGTACCACGTCGTTCCTGGTGACAAAGCCCGTCAGCTCGCCCCGCTCGTGAGCAAGCTCGCGGGTTCCTGAGCTGGTGCGGGCGGTCACAGCACACCCGTAGGCTCGGCGGGGTAGGAGGACTGGGATGCCTGATATGACCGACACGAAGGCCGCAACCACGCTCGACCCCCAGCTCGAGCAATACCGAACCGAGCTGACCGGCTACTGCTATCGCATGCTCGGCTCGGCCTTCGAGGCCGAGGACGCCGTGCAGGAGACGATGGTGCGGGCGTGGCGCGCCTTCGATCGGTTCGAGGGGCGCTCGTCGGTGCGGTCGTGGTTGTACCGCATCGCCACGAACGTGTGCTTCGACCTCCTCAACGGCAAACAACGCCGGGCGCGTCCGGTCGACCTGGGCCCGGCATCGACGCTCGACGTGCCGCTCGCTGACCCGATCGGTCACGAGACCTGGATCGAGCCGATTCCCGACGGACGCGTGCTCCCGACGAGCAGCGATCCCGCCGAGATGGCGGTGTCACGCGAGAGCGTGCGCCTCGCCTTCGTCGCCGCGCTGCAACACCTGCCCGCCCGACAACGGGCGGTGCTCATCTTGCGCGATGTGCTTGCGCATGAGCGCGATCGAAACCGCCGAGCTCTTGGACACTTCGGTTGCGTCGGCCAACAGCGCGCTGCAGCGGGCGCGCGCCACCCTCGAGAGTCGGGATGTAGCCAACCACCCGATCGAACCCATCGACGAGTCACAACAAGAGTTGCTCGCCCGATATGTCGAGGCGTTCGAGCGCTACGACGTCGAATCGTTCGTCGCGCTGCTCCACGACGACGCCGTCCATTCGATGCCGCCCTACGAGATGTGGCTGCGTGGTCACGACGAGATCGCCCGCTTCTTGCTCGGCCCGGGCATCGGGTGCGCCGGCTCGCGATTGGTGCCCACGATCGCCAACGGCATGCCGGCGTTCGGGCAGTACCGGCCGAGCGGGCCCAACGGCGAGCACGAGCCGTGGTCGTTGCACGTCGTCGAGATCTCGGACGGCCGGGTCGCGGCCATCACCTACTTCCTCGACACCGAACGGCTCTTCCCGCTGTTCGGCCTCCCGCCCTCACCGCTGTCCTGATCCTCATGAGGGCAAGCTGTCGCGTCTTTCTTCGAGGAATCGGCGCTCGGCCCCGTTGGTCGTGAGCGCTACCGCGCGGTCATAAGCGAGCCGAGCGTCCTCAACGCGGTCGAGCCGTCGCAACAGATCGCCGCGGGTCACGTGGAACGGCGAGTAGTCGTCGAGTTCGAGCGCGTCCACTTCGACCAGGGCGGCGGCAGGACCTTCCACTTCGGCCAGCGCCACCGCGCGGTTCAACGCGATGACCGGTGTCGGTGTCAGCGCGAGCAGCTGATCGTAGTTGTGCAGGATCTGTGACCAATCGGTCTCGTCGGCGCTGGAGGCGTCGCTGTGCACGGCGTTGATCGCGGCCTGGAGCTGATAAGGCCCGGGGCTGTTACGTCGCAGGCAGGTGGCCACCAGGGCTTGGCCCTCGGCGATGAGGGCGCGGTCCCATCGCGAACGATCTTGATCGCCGAGCAACACCAGCGACCCGTCCTCGGCGGTTCGTGCCGCGCGCCGCGCTTCGGTCAACAGCAACAGCGCAAGCAGCCCGAGGGCTTCGGGCTCGTCGGGCATGAGCTGGGCGAGCAACCGCGCCAGCCTGATCGCCTCGCTGCACAGCTCTTCGCGAACGAGCGCATCCCCGCCCGTGGCGGTGTAGCCCTCGTTGAAGATGAGGTAGACGACGGCGAGCACCGATCGCAGCCGATTGGGCAGCTCGGCATCGGCCGGTATGCGATACGGGATGCCCGCGTCACGGATCTTGCGCTTGGCTCGCACGAGGCGTTGCGCCATCGTCGGTTCGGGCACGAGGAAAGCCCGGGCGATCTCGTCGGTCTCGAGCCCACCGAGCAATCGGAGCGTCAACGCCACCTGTGTGCTCGTGGCCAGGGCCGGATGGCAGCACGTGAAGATCAATCGGAGTCGGTCGTCGCTCACGGGACCCACCGGCTCGAGCGGATCGTCGCGCTCGTGCAGAGGAGCCGCCCCCGACTTCGTCGGATACACCAAATGTGACTGCGCATGCCGGTCGTCACGAGATGCCTCACGTCGCAGCCGATCGATCGCCTTGTTGCGCGCCGTCGTCGTGATCCACGCCCCGGGGTTGGGCGGCAAGCCCGATGACGGCCAGCGCTCGGTCGCCGTCACGAACGCCTCCTGGACCGCCTCCTCGGCGATGTCCACATCGCCGAACAGGCGGACGAGCGTGGCGATCGATCGACCGGACTCGTTCCGGAAGATGCGCTCGAGTTGTGCGTGGTCGACGCTCGACACGACGGGTGACGGTCCGGGGCTTAGTCCTCGGCGTCGTCCTGGAACGGACGCACCTCGACCGGGCCCCTGCACGCCGCGGAACCCTTGGCCGCCCATTCCAGGGCCTCGTCGAGGTCGTTGGCCTTGATGATCCAGAATCCGCCGAGCTGCTCTTTGGTTTCGGCGAACGGGCCGTCGGTGGTGAGCACCTCGCCGTCCTGGGCCCGCACGACCGTCGCGATGCTCGGCTCGTGGAGACCACCGGCGAAGACCCAGGCGCCACTGGCCTGCACTTCGGCGTTGAACTTGTCGACGGCTTCGAAGGCCGCCTGCATCTCGTCCTCGGAGGGCACGTTGCCCGTGCCGTCGTAGTGCACGGCTAGCAGGTATTGCTTCATCGGATTCTCCTCTGGTGCGGGACCGGCACCGTACCGGCCCTTCGTTCCCACTACGAAGAGCAAGGCCCTGAATCGACAGCTTCGCCAGAATCTTTTCGAAGCGTCCAGAAAGCCGGGTGGGCCTCAGGAAACGCGGGCCAGGGCGTCCTCGAAGATGGTGCGCAGCCGGCCGTCCTCGTGGAGGGCCCGGGCGATGCGGTGGTCGGTGATCTCGCGAGAGCGGTGGACACTCACGCCGGGGACGCGTCCGACACGGTGGGCGTGGACGAGGTCGGGTTCGTAGTTCGCCACGTGGATGTGGATGGGCACCTGTCGCCGCTTGGCGGCGCGCGCCAGCGGTCGCCGCAGGTCGAAGTAGCTCCTTCGCCTACCGAGCTCGTTTCGCATGTGGTTGATGGCGCGCTGCCATCGGAAGTCCTTGTAGTAACGCCGACGGACCCGATCGAGGTAGGTCTGGGGCGCGAAGGCCTGGACCTCACCGGCGCCGAGCCGTGCGCCGAAGAACATCGCGGCATATCCACCCATGGATCCACCGGTGAAGACGGCGTGGCGACAACCCTCGGGGCCGAGCAGGTCGAAGAGCGACTCCTGTACTTCGTCGATCGATTCGCCCATGCCCTGCGCGCCCAGTTGGTACCACGCTTGCTGATCGTCGCGAAGGAACACCTTGCGAACGTCGAAGCCCGAGAGAAAGTGAAAGAACTCGAACACCGGTGCTTCACCTTCGGTCGTGAGTCCTCCAAAGGCGACGATGGTCTGGGTCGAGTTCGATTCGAACTGCGTCAGGATGCCCGCAGGCGCGACAGAACTGTGGTCTCCACGGGGCATGGCATCTCCGTTCGCGATCCGGGTGTTCGAACCGGTCGCGAGTTGCTTCCCTCGGTGCGCAGCCGTGAGACCAATGCGTTTGGGGGTTCACGCACCACCTGGGTTGCGCGTGAGTCAGCTGTCGACGGTGCGAGCCCGATAGCGGCGCAGGCACATGGGCACCGCAATGGCGAGCAGGATTCCGCAGTACAGGAACGCGGTGAAGACGGCGTGTTCGAGCGGCCAGCTCGGGTTCGCCACGGGGGCGACCGGGTTGCCGAAGAGCTCACGGATCGCGCTGACCATCACGCTCATGGGGTTCACCGTGGCGATCCAGCGCAGCACCGTCGGCAGAGTGTCGACTGGTACGAAGGCGTTGCTGAGGAACGTCAGCGGGAAGACCAATGTGAAGGCGATGCCCATGACCGCGTCGGCGGAGCGCACCTTCAGCCCGACCCACGTACCGATCCAGATCATCGCGGAGGCGAACGTCAGCAGCAGGATGAGCGCCAGGGCCACTCGACCGAAGTCGGTGTGGATACGCCAGCCGACGATCGCGCCCGCGGTCAGCAGGACGAAGATCGACAGGACCATGCCGCCGAGCTCGGCGAGGTAGTGACCGAGCAGGTAGGCGGCCCTCGATGCGGGGAGCGACCGGAAGCGATCGATGACGCCCTCGGTGAGGTCGGTCGCGATGGACGTGGCCGGCCCCACCAGACCGAAGGCGAGGGTCTGGATCAGGATGCCGCCGAGGATGTACTCGCGGTAGTTGCCGTCGCTCACACCGATCGCGCCACCGAACACGTAGGCGAACAGCAGCACGAACATCAGCGGTTGGACGGTGACGTCGAGCAGCTTCTCGGGGATCTGGCGGATGTGTTGCAGATTGCGGCCCGCGTAGATCAACGCGTTGCGCCACAAGGTGCGGATGTCCGAGTGACGTTGGCCGCGCTCGGGTGCGCTGGTGGTGACCTCGTCGGGAGTGGCGAGCGGGGCGAGGGTGTCGGTGGCGGTCATGCCGAGGCCTCCACATGAGAGTTGGGCACATGAGAGTTGGGCCCATGAGAGTTGGGCCCATGAGAGTTGGGCCATGAGAGTTGGGTCGGGCGGTGAGCGAGAGGAACACGTCGTCGAGAGTGGCGGACCTGCGATTGAGGTCGGTGGCGTCGACGCCGGCGCGGTCGAGGGTGCGCATGACCTCCATGAGCGAGACGCCCTCGCGGAGGGGGACGCTGACGGTCAGGATGTCGCGGTCGAACGACGGTGGGCCCGACGCGAGTTCGGCCGCGGCTTGCGCGACCGGCTCGAGATCGGTGGCCGTCGCCACCGTGATGTCGATCAGGTCCTGCCCGACTCGTGCCTTCAGCTCCTCCGGTGTTCCGTGGGCGACCACGAGGCCGTGGTCCAACACGATGATGTCGTCGGCCAGGCGGTCGGCCTCTTCGAGGTACTGAGTGGTGAGCACGATCGTGGTGCCTTCGCGGGCAAGGTCGCGCAGGATCTCCCACAGCTCGCCGCGACTGAGCGGATCGAGACCGGTGGTGGGCTCGTCGAGGAACAACACCTCGGGGGTCGCGACGATGCTCGCGGCGAGGTCGAGACGGCGACGCATGCCGCCGCTGTAGGTCTTCACCAGCCGGTCGGCGTCTTCGGCCAGGTTCAGCTGCTCGAGCAGTTCGCCGGCTCGACGCTGGGCGACGGCCTTGGGCAGATCGTGGAGGCGGCCGACCATGACGAGGTTGGCGCGGGCCGTGAGCAGACCGTCGACCGTCGCCTGTTGGGCGGCGACGCCGATGCGCCGGCGCACCTCGAGCGAGTCGGCGACGACGTCGTAGCCGGCGACGCGGGCCGTGCCCTCGGTCGGGAGGCTGAGGGTGGTGAAGATCTTGATGGCCGTGGTCTTGCCGGCGCCGTTGTGGCCGAGCAGGCCGAGCACCGAGCCCGCGGGGACGTCGAGGTCGAGGTCGCGGAGGGCCCACATGTCGCCGTAGCGCTTGCCGAGACCCTCGGCGTGGAGCCGGACGTCATCGGTGCGCATACCGGGGCGGCGGATGAGGGAAGAGATGGAGGAGCTCATGGTGTTGTCTCCGGACGTCACTGCGGAACGTCACTGCAGGGGTGCGGGGTGGGGGGATTTCGTATCGTGTACCACTGATTCGTACACCGTACGAGCAATGTAGTAGTACGCTGTACGACATGTCAACGGGTCGTGCGCCCAATCCCAAGGAGAAGCTGAAGGCCAAGCTGGCGGCCAAGGCAGCTCAGCAGGCCCGGATCGCCGAGAAGGCGAACCGCAAGCGCGACCGGATCGAGGCGATCTCCGATCAGCTCGGCGCGGCGGGCATCTGGACGCGGGCCGAACCCCGGGGCCGCCGACCCAAGTTCACCCGCGACACGATCGCGGCCGCCGCGGTTCGGATCGCCGACCGCGAAGGGCTCGACGCACTCTCCATGCGTCGCCTCGCGTCAGAGCTCGGCTCAGGAACGATGACGCTCTATCACTACGTGTGGACCAAAGACGAACTGTTGTCGTTGGTCGTCGACGCGGTGATGGGCGAGGTCGTGTTCCCCGAGGAAAGCACGCTGCCCAAGGGGTGGCGCGAGGCGATCACGCTCATCGCCGGCCGGTCGCGCGCCGCGCTGCAGCGTCACCCATGGATGCTCGACATCGCTGAGGACACGGCGTTCGGACCGAATGGCGTACGCCATTTCGACCAAACGCTCGAAGCGCTCGCATCGCTGTCCGCCGACCTGCCGTTCAAGCTCGACATAGCGATGCTGGTCGACGAATACGTCTTCGGCTACTGCCTTCACAACCGGAGCTTCGACGTGCCAGAGGAGCCCGATCGGGGCCGTCAACTGATCTCTTACGTCGAGACCTTGTTGACCACTGGCTTGTATCCCCAGTTGTCGGTCCTCGCCGAAACGCTCGGCATGCAGACGGCCTGGGACCAGATACAGACCCAGGCCGCCGACTCGGGTCGCTTCGAACGCAACCTCAACCGGTTGTTGGACGGCGTCGAGCGCGACCTCGAATCGCGCTGAGCCTTGCCGGCTCAGGTCGTGACAGCTAGCCGTTCCAGGGCATCGACACCGTGGGTTGCCGGCGGAAGTCGGGTTGCTTCGTCGGCCAATGTCGCGCTCCGCTTTCGGTAGGTCGGGTCAGCGAGGACCCCGACGGCGGCAAGGCGGATCTCGAGGGCCGTAAGTCGAACGGGATCCAGCGCGAGACCGATGCCCAATGCCTCGACCCGGCGAGCGTTGTGGGCTTGGTCCCCGCCCATGGGCAACACGATCTGAGGCACGCCGTTCACCGCCGCGCCGATCACGGTGCCCGACCCGCCGTGCGAGACCACCAGATCGGCGTCGGCCAGGACGGCACGATGAGGAACGAACGGCTCGACGCGGACGTGAGCCGGAGTCGCGCCCAGTGCGCTCGGGTCCAGATGCCGTCCCACGGTGACGAGCACGTCCGCGTCCAGGCCGCTGACCGCTTCTATGAGCCGTTCGAACAGATCGCCTGATTCCATGTTGAAGATCGTGCCGAGGGTGACGTACACGCGGGGCCGGCCGCGCGAGTCGGCCGTCCACGGAGTCGCTCTCGCCGTCGACTCGGCTTCGAGCGCCGCGGGGCGGAGCCACAGAGTGCGCGGACCGAGGGGGAAGGCGGGGTCTCGAAAGCTCGGTGGGACCGGCGCGACCACGAGGTGACGCTCGAGCATCCGCAGCTCGGGGTCGAGGTCGAGTCCGAGATGGGCCCTCACCTCGTTGACAGGTTCGACGAGCACGTCGCGCCGAGCGAAGCCCCCGGCCGCCAGCACGATCACGGTGGCATGTGGAATACCCATGCGTTCGGCGGCGATCAGCGCGCCGTAGTCGACTTCGTCGGCGACGATCACGTCGGCGCGGTCTGCGGAGCAGAGCTCGATGAGGTCCTCAGCCCGTCGGAGCGCGGTGTGGCGGGCGAAGCCGTCGCGTAGCACCCGCTCCTCGCGCTCGGCGTCGTAGGCGAGGAGCGGCGTGATCGCGGTGTGGTCGGGTACATCCGGTCCGACGCCCACCGCCGCGAAGCCCCGCCCCTCGACGATCGGAATCATCGACGGACGGCAGGCAAACGTGACGTCGTGGGCCACACTCCTGACCCCGCGGGCGAGGGGAACCAGCGGGTCGAAGTGGCCTTGTCCGCCCACGAACGAGAACAAGAACCTCATCTGGGCATCTTCGTCGACGGTGGGCGACCCCCGGTGCGAGATGATCCCCGGTAGGGATTCGTCGCGTCGCCGATGAGTTCCGGGGTGACCGGTCGTTTCATGCACCGGACGACACAGCCGCGAACGGAGGAGCCCCGGTGACCACGGATCGGATCGACGAGGCGACCTTCGAGGACTTGACCAACCAGCATCGGCGCGAGCTGCACGTGCACTGCTACCGAATGCTGGCTTCGTTCGACGAAGCCGAAGACGCGGTCCAGGAGACCTTCCTGCGCGCGTGGCGCGCTCGGGACACGTTCGGAGGCGACGGTCAGGCTCGCGCGTGGCTCTATCGGATAGCGACCAACGCCTGTCTGGATCTGTTGCGCAACCGCGCGCGCAAGGTGACCGAGCTGCATTCGTTCGCGGAGGTGGCGTGGCTCCAGCCCTATCCCGACCACTTGCTCGACGAGCTCGCGTCCGCCGACGATCAGCCCGACTCGGTGGTCGTCGAACGAGAAACGATCGAGCTGGCATTCCTCGCGGCGATGCAGGTGTTGCCGCCTCGGCAGCGTGCCGCGCTGATCCTGCGCGATGTGTTGGGGCATCCGGCGGCAGAGACGGCGGCGATGCTCGACACGAGCGTCGCGGCGGCGAACAGCGCGCTGCAACGAGCACGCGTGACCATGCAGGCACATCTGCCGTCACATCGACAGGATTGGTCGGCTGTCCCGGCGAGCGCGAACGAACGCGAGCTGCTCGACCGCTTCATCGACGCCCACGAACGCTGCGATGCCGAGGAGGTGATCGCCATCGCGTCGGAAGATCTGCGCATCACGATGCCTCCCATGCCGATGAGCTTCGACGGCCGCGATGTCATCGCGGGCTCGCTGCGTACGGCGTTCGGCGTCGAGCGCGACGGCGATTGGCGCCTGGTGCCCACGATGGCCAATCGCATGCCGACAGCGGCCTCCTACCTGCGCCGTTGGGGTGACACCGAGTTCCGGGCGTTCAAATTCGACGTGCTGCGCATCGCGGACGGCCGCGTCGTCGAGGTCACGACCTTCGGCGTGTCGATGTTCCCCATCTTCGGGCTCCCACCGATCCTCGAGGTCGGCGAGTAGTTGCTTGACCCTCCCGCAACGGGAGGGTCGGAGGTGGGCGCATGAGCTCACTGCAAAAGGAAGTCACCATCAACGCCCCGGCCGATGAGGTGTGGGACGCCGTTCGCGACGTCGGACGGCCACACGAGCGCATCACGCCCGGCGTGCTCACCGGCGCGGCCCAGGAGCCGGATCGCCAGCGTCGTCTGGCTGTGGGCCATGGGGCGAGCGTAAGCCCGCATCCCGACGTCAGCCGAGGAGAACACCGGCCGCCCACGCCTTCGAATCGGCGGCGGCCATCGGGTCAGCGCCGCTGGAGCTCACCTGAAGAAATGGCATCCCACGATCCCTTCGTTGCTCTGTGGGTTCGGCTGCCTTGAGCCGCATTCACCGTGACAGGGAGACGTGTGAGCCAGCGTGTGAGGCTTGAACCATCAATCGCCGAGCGGTTCGCTCACGCCCGCCGCGCGGCGGAACAGCTGCTGGATTGCGCGGGTGAGTCGGATGTTGGTGGGTGGTGGCCGGCCGTGGAAGTTGGCGTCGAAGGCGTGGGTGGTGACGTACAGCAGCACCGCGGTGGTCCCGGGATCGTCGACATGGAAGGCGCCAGCCGCGACACCCGCCTCGAGGAGCTCCCGCAGCACCGCGCCCAACGCCGCGTGCGCGGGCTCGTCGTCGCTCTCCGCTTCCTGCGGCGCGCCATGGCGGAAGAGGACCTCGCGCAGGTCCTGTTGGTCGCGGTAGCAATCGAAGCAGGCCTGGACGCTCGCATCGAGCTTGGCTGGCCAGTCCGTCTGAGCGTCGATGGCGTTCTGCACGCGTGTCGCGAACTCGCCCGCCAACTGCTGTTGAAGGGCGAGGACGAGGTCTTCCTTGGACCGGAAATATTGATAGAAGAGGCCCTTCGAGACCGCGGCACCGCTGGTGATGTCCTCGAGGGTCGTGGCGGCGATGCCTCTGGTGACGAAGAGGCCGCGGCCGGCGGACAGCAGATCAGCCCGGCGCTCCTCGGCCGGCTTCGTCCTCGGCATCCTGCGACTCTACTCACTGACTGGTCCCCAGTCAGTCACGCTGGTTGCGGACCGACGACGTCGCGGTAGACCGACACATACCGGCGAACCATGGTCGACCGATCGAAGCGCGCGACGGTCGAAGCACGAATGGCGGCGCGGTCGAGCTCGCCCGCCTCGTCGACCGCCAGGCACGCCTCGGCGTCGCTGCGTACGAGAAAGCCGGTCTTGCCCTGATCGATGAGCTCGGGCATCGATCCGCGGGCGTGGGCGATCACCGGCGTGCCGCACGCCATGGCCTCGACCACGCTGTACCCGAACGGCTCGTCGAAGTCGATGAGATGCAGCGAGGGCGTGGGCACGACCGAGAACGTCGGCGCGATCGGCGGCGTCGACCGGTCCGACGTAGCGGATCCGGTCGCCGTCGAGGTGCGGTTCGACGCTCTCGCGGAAGTAGCGCTCGTCCTGGACGATGCCGGCGATGACGAGACGCCGCCCCGAGCGGCGCGCCACCTCGATGGCGTGCGCCGTCCCCTTGTCCGGGTGGATGCGACCGAAGAAGAGCAGGTGGTCCGCCGGGTTCCGGATGCAGGGCGAAGTCGTCGGTGTCGATGCCGTGGTGGATCGTGGCGGCGTAGTGCAGCCGTGGATGACGGTCGGCGTCGCTGATCGCCACGTAGGTCGTGCTCGCGTCGTAGCGCTCGTAGACGGGGACGATGCGCGGTGACGAGAAGCCGTGGATCGTCGTCACCAGCGGTGTGTCGACGAGATCGGCTGTAGGTCAGCGGGCAGGAAGTCGAAGCCGTTGTGCATGATGTCGAAGTCGCCGGGCGCGCTCGAACATGGCGGCAATGTGAACGCACTCGGCGACCTTCGGCTCGATGTTCGGGTCCTCGGACCAACCACGGGCGGAAGTGCTGTGCAACGTCGCGGTGGTGACCGAATCGGCGACGGCGAAGAGCGTCACGTCGTGGCCGAGCTGCACCAGTCCTTCGGTGAGGAGCGAGGCGAAGAGCTCCCACGGTCCGTAGTGCCGCGGCGGTGTGCGCCAGGCGATCGGCGCGAGGACGGCGATTCGCAGGGGCGGGAGGACGGCGTCGCTCGGCTCTGAGGGGGGAACAGTTGAGGATACCGCCGTATCGGTCGGGGTTGTCCCTAGTAGAATCAGCGAACACTCTCTTGGAAGAGTCGCCTCGCTTGGGCTGGACGGCCGTATCGGCTTTGTCGCCCTCCGCAGGCTCGACGCCTCGACCGAGCCGAAGCCAGGAGCTCGTCGTGCGTAGCCAAATCTCGTCCGTTCCGTTCGCGCGTGGCGCGGGCGGTTCGCCCCGCTCGTTCGGGATCCTTTCCACCTTCCCGCCCACGCCGTGTGGCATCGCCACGTTCTCGGCGGCACTGGCTGCCGGTCTCATCGCCACCGGGAGCACCGTCGACGTCGTGCGGTGCGGGCGAGGTCCCGGAGCTGGAGGACGCCTTGGTGCTCGCGTCGCTCGGCGAGGGCCCGCCGAACGACTTCGAGGTCGCCGTCGAAGCGCTCAACCGCACCGACGTCGCCATCGATCCAACACGAGTACGGGCTCTACGGCGGGGATGACGGGGCCGATGTGCTCGTCGGTCATGGCGGGTCTCACCGTGCCGTGCATCGTGGTCGCGCACACGGTCGTGCGCGACCCGACGGCCAACCAACGCGCCGTTCTCGAACAAGTGTGCGATGCGGCCGACGCCGTGGTCGTGATGACGACCACCGCTCGAAACCGGCTCATCGACGACTTCGACGTCGAACCGTCGAAGGTGCGCGTCATCCCCCATGGTGCCACGACACCGGCGGGGACGGCGTGGGTCACGACCGACGAGGCGAACGTCGCCGGCACGCGCAGTCCAGTGGCGTCGCGTCTGCTCACCTGGGGCCTCCTCGGCCCCGGGCAAGGGCATCGAGTGGGCGATCGACGCGGTCGCCAGCCTCACCGACGTGCACCCACGCCCGAACTACATCGTCGCCGGTGCGACCCATCCCAAGGTCCTCGAGCAATCGGGCGAGGCGTACCGCGAGATGCTGGTCCGTCGAGCCTGGAGTTCGGGCGCCGCGCCGTTCGTCACGTTCGATGACGGGTACCGCGACCTCGCCGACGCTCACGCGACTGATTCATTCGGCGGATCTGGTGGTGTTGCCGTACGACTCGGCGGATCAGGTCACGTCGGGCGTGCTGGTCGACGCCGTCGCCGCCGGCCGACCGGTGGTGTCGACGGCGTTCCCCCATGCCGTCGAGTTGCTCAGCAGCGGCGCCGGAATCGTGGTTCCCCAACGCGACCCGGACGCGCTCGCCGCGGCGATACGCGCCGTGCTCACCGACGCCGATCTGGCCGAGGCCATGGCGGCCGAGGCGCGCCGCCTGGCCCCCGACCTCTCGTGGAGGGCGGTCGCCGGTCAGTACGACGCGCTCGCCGACGGGCTGCTCGCCACCAGCGATCCGGTGTCGACGTGACGGCCCTGGTCGACCGCCCGGCCACCGTGGGTGGCTTCGACCACCTCGTGGCCATGAGCGATGAGATCGGGACGTTCGAGCACGCCGATCACGCGGTGGCCCGGCGATCAGCACGGCTACTGCACCGACGACATGGCGCGGGTGTTGATCGCCGTGGCGCGTGAGCCCCAGCCCGATCGCCAGGTGCTCGAGCTCGGTCGGCTCGCCTTCCGCTTCCTCGCGGATGCGCAGGGCGTCACCGGACGTGATGCGCAACCGTCGTTCGGCGGACGGTCGGTGGGAAGACCGGCGAAGTGCGGAGGACTGCTGGGGCCGCAGCGTCTGGGCGTTCGGCACGGCCGCTCGCTTCGCGCCCGAGCATTGGATGCGCGCAAGCGCACTCGCGTACTTCGAACACGGCATCGACACCCGCTCGACGTGGCCGCGGGCGATGGCGTTTGCCGCGCTGGGCGCGGCGGAGGTGCTGGCCGTCGAGCCCACGCACTACGGAGCTCGCAGGGTCCTGGCCGATGCGGTGACCACCATCGGCTCGTCGAGCGCCGAGGTCGGATGGCCGTGGCCGGAGGCGCGGCTCTCGCTACGCCAACGCGGTGCTGCCCGAAGCCCTCCTCGTCGCCGGTGTGTACCTCGGGAGATCTGACGTCGTGGCTGATGGTCTCGAGCTGTTGCAGTGGCTGCTCGAGCGCGAGACCGTGACGGGCACCTGTCCCCGACGCCGTCCGGCGGCGCGGGTCCCGGACGACCGAGCTCCCGACTTCGATCAGCAGCCGATCGAAGTCGCGGCCATGGCCGACGCGTGCGCGCGAGCCGCGGCCGTGACCGGTGACGCCGAGTGGGCCCGGGGCGTTGCGCGCGCCGCGGCGTGGTTCGCGGGTGACAACGATGCCGGCGTCGTGATGTGGGATCCGGTGACGGGTGGTGGCTACGACGGCCTGGAGGCTGTCGGCCGCGAACCAGAATCAGGGCACGGAGTCGACGATCGCCCTGATCTCGACGCTGCAGCATGTTCGAGCCCTGGCCGCGGCGACCGGGTGACCATCGACCGTTTGGCCTCACGGCTCCCGAATCGCCTGGGGCCGGATCCTTCACGCGTGATCGTGCAGCTCTTCGTGCCGGGACACGACGTGGCGATCGGCCCCGAAGGGCGAGCGTCCCGTGTGGTCGCGCGCATCCTCGCCCTCGACGACGACGAGGTGACCGCGACGCTCGACTCGATCATGCAACGCTTCGACGGTCGCCACCGTGACCTGGCCACCACCTTCCGTCACAACGCCGATCGCATCGGCAACCGCCTCGCGCCGGGAACGGCGCTGTCCGACGAGCAGTGGTTGCTGCTCGGCGCGACCTTCACCCACGAGTACGCAGTCGAGGCCGCAGCATTGTGCAATCCCTCGGTGGTGGCTGCTCCTGACCAGTCGGGGACACCCCCCGGTGCGCTTCGCTTCGTGATGAGCGTCCGCCAGATCGGTGAGGGCCATCGTTCGTCGATCGGCTTTCGTTCCGGCCTCGTCGACGCGCATGGCGGCGTCACGATCGATGCGCCGCCGCCGTTCACCACCCCGGGCACCATCGGGCCCAGCACGCTCGATGCGGACGTGTTCCGGAGTTTCGCCCAGCAGCTCCACAACGACGGGCAAGCGACCAGCTGGGTCCTCGACCGCCTCGGGGAGCATTTCACGGTCAGCGAGCTCGACGACCGACTGGCGCAGCTCGAGGCCCAGCACGACACCCGCCGCGACGTCGCCGAAACGGTCCGCTGCCTCCGCGAGCTCGCGGGCCGTATGTACACCGCACACTTTCCCGCGACGTCCGAGCTCGGCGAACGTGTGCTCTTTCCCGCGATTGCGGTCGAGTCGAACGGCATCGAAGACGCTCGGTTCGCGCGCTTCGTGGATCGCCGATGGCAACGTCTCGTACCACGCGACCTACATCGCCTTCGACGGCACGAGCGTCGTGCAGCAACTCCTCAGTACCGACGACTTCCTGACGTTCGCATCGTCGCCCATGCTCGGCGCCGCCGCGGCCGACAAGGGCATGGTCTTGTTCCCGCGTCAGATCGAGGGGCAGTACGCGGCCCTCTCGCGTCACGATGGCGCCACCAACGCCGTTGCGTTCTCCGATGACATCACTCGCTGGCCGTCAGCCGTGCCTTTCGAGTCGGCCGAAGGGCCGTGGGAAGCGATCCAAGTCGGCAACTGCGGAGCGCCGATCGAGACCGACGAGGGCTGGCTCGTGCTGACACACGGGGTGGGGCCGATGCGGACCTACGCGATCGGCGCGTGTCTGCTCGATCTGCGGCGACCCTTCCCGGATGATCGCGAAGCTGGCCGAGCCCCTGCTCACGCCTCAGCCCGACGAGCAGGACGGCTACGTGCCCGAACGTGCTGTATTCCTGCGGCGCCTTGCTTCATGACGGAGCGCTGCTCATTCCCGTACGGCATCAGCGACGCGACGATCGGGTTCGCCACGGTCGAACTGGCTCAACTTCTGTTGGCGATGCGCCCTGCATGATCACGCGGCGATCTCCGGATTGACCCTGTCGATGGCGTTGCCGACGGGTGTAGCGTCCGAGTGACACGACAAATGCCCGTACGTGTCGAGCTGGTCATCTCCAGCTCGGGAGCGATGCTCCGGACCTTGGTAGCGCCTCACTGCTAGCGCCCCGTCAGGAGTTCGCCATGGCGCGATCTGGGTCTTCACCTGTTTCGGTTTCCGGTCGTGCCCCGCCCTGGGCTGCGGTGACGGATGGTCCTCAGGTGGTGCGGCTGAGCGGTGATTACGACGCCACCACCGTGGCCGCGATGTCGCGACTGTTGAGCGCTGCGATTGCGTCGAGCGACACGGACGTTGTGTTGGACATGGACGAGGTGTGCTTCGTCGATGCCGCGGCGGTCGGCGTGATCGTTCGGGCGCGAGCGTTCCTCCAGCTGCGATCGCGGTCGCTCACGCTGCGAATGCCGTCGGCGTCCGTGCGCGCGACGCTCGAGATCTGCGACCTCGATGCGCTGATCGAGCCGGAGGCCCATGACCCTGTGCGCTCATCGAATGCCGGCGCGCTCGAGTCCTGGGTGATGGTCCGGCGGAGACGTCGTGGTGACCGCTGGGACCCTGCGTGTCAGCGCGGGCGATCGTGAATGGCGGCCGGCCACCGGCGGCTGCGAATCCTCGCCCTGCTCGTAGGGACGGAGCGCCAGCTCGAAACCAAGCGCTTGTGTGAAGTGTGCGCCGACGTCACGGGTATGACGGGAGCGGGAGTGATGTTGATGTCGGGCGATGTGCCACGCGGTTCGGTGTGCACGTCCAACCGCGTCAGCCGCGTCCTCGAGAAGCTGCAGGACGACCTGGGCGAAGGGCCGTGCGTCGACGCGTATCGCCTCGACCGACCCGTGTTCGAACCCGATCTGGCCGACCCGCACGTGGTGCGTTGGCCGGCGTTCACGGGGCCCGCCACCGAGGCCGGTGCGCAAGCCGTGTTCGGCTTCCCGATGCCGATCGGCGCGATGCGGCTCGGCGCGCTCAACCTCTATCGCGATTCCGCCGGACCGCTCACGGACGACCAACACGCCGACGCCTTGGTGATGGCCGACGTCGCCGCCCAGGCCATCCTCGTGCTCCAGGCCGACGCGCCAGCCGGCGAGGTGGCGCCCGCGCTCGAGGCCAGCGCGGATTTCCAGTACACGGTGCATCAGGCCGCCGGGATGGTCGCCGTCCAACTCGACATCACGGTTGGGCAGGCTCTGGTCAGGTTGCGAGCGCACGCCTTCGGCAACGGCCTCACGTTGGCGGAGGTGGCCGCGGCCGTCGTGACCCGCACCGTGCGCTTCGACGCGGGAGACGATGAGCAATATGCCGCACCGTGATCGCTCGTGGAACACATGGCGGGTGCTCTCGTCGGGCGTCGGTCGTACGATCGCGGGAACGAAGCCTCCTATCGGGTTGCACTAGCGGCTGGGATGCAATCCGGGCTCTGGAGTGGTGATGCCCAAAGAAGCGAAGCTGGCCAGGACCCTCGTCGAACTGGCGGACACGCTCGTCGCTGACTTCGACGTCGTCGAGCTGTTGATGCTGTTGACCGATCGCTGTGTCGAGGTGCTCGACGTCGGCGCGGCGGGTCTGATGTTGGCGGCGCCTGACGGTGGTTTGCGGCTGATGGCTTCATCGAGCGCACCCGTTCGGGTGCTCGAGCTGTTCGAGATCCAAGTCGAAGAAGGCCCGTGCCTCGACTGCTACCGCACGGGTGAGCCCGTGATGGATCGTGACCTGATCGACGCGGGCGACCGCTGGCCGAGGTTCGCGGCCGAGGCAATCGAAGCGGGCTTCCGCTCGGTGCAGGCGCTACCCATGCGGTTGCGGAGCTCGGTGCTCGGCGCGCTCAACTTGTTCCACGTCGAGCCCGGTGAAATGCGGCCCGTCGACGTCGAGGTGGCCCAGGCGTTTGCCGACGTCGCGACGATCGCCATCCTTCAGCACCGAGCGTCTCTCGAGGCTCAGCTCGTCAACGACCAACTCAACAGCGCGCTGAACAGCCGCATCGTCATCGAACAGGCGAAGGGCGTGGTCGCCGAAAGCCAGAACATCGACATGGAGGCGGCGTTCCACCTACTGCGCCAACACGCGCGCAACCACAACCTGCGCCTGGTCGACGTGGCGCGCTCGGTGATCAGCGGCGAGCTCGCGGTTTCCGCGCTCGACGGTTCGTCCCGGCCGAGCTCTGCCTGACCTGTCTCGGTCAGCCCGCACTCTTGCCGCACGTTGCTTGCCGCTCGTTCTCGAGCTCATGGCCGAGTCGATCGCAACCCAGTAGAGGGCCATGTGCGGCCGAACCACCGTTGGATGCGCGTGGTGCCGAACTCGACCTTGTCCGCTGCGAGTGCTCGTGACGGTCCCTCGAGCTCGCCGACGGGCGCTTGGCCGCTCAAGAAGGTCACGTCGACCCGAGCGACCTGGTTGCGGCCGAACTCGAAATAACAAATCCCGTGACCGTCGTACTGCGTGGCCTCGGAGTCACCTCGGATGAGCGCACTGATCGCGTCGGCGACCACCGCGGCTTGCCCCTCGGCGAACACGCCCGCTTTCGGAGTGCCGACGCTGGTCACGTCACCGACGGCGTACACCCCCGGGAACGACGTCTCGAGCGTCAGCGGATCCACCGGGATCCATCCGTCGACCGTCATCCCCGACTCCGCCACGACCGCCGGCACTCGGTGCACCGGCACACCGAGGAAGAGGTCGAAGGGCATCTCGTGGCCGTCACCGAAGAGCGCGACCTTTCGCTCCGGGTCGAGCTCGCGCACGAGCCGCTCGGGGTGAAAGTCGATCCCGCGCTCGGCAAAGGCCACGAGCAGCGCTTCGGATGCCGCCGGCGACGGAGGGATCGGGACACCCATGGGCATCACCAGCGCGATCTCCGAGCGATCGCGGGACCCGCGCTCGGTGAGGAAGTCGTGCATCATCAGCGCAGTCTCACTCGGCGCGGGTGGACACTTGAAGGGTGTGGATGTCACGGCGACGATCACGCGGCCGCCGTCGAAGTCGGCCAGGACGTCACGCAGCGCGAACGCACCATCCACTGTGTAGAACTCGTGGCCCGCTTCGATCAGGCCCGGCGTCGCGCTCGGGTGCAGATCCGCACCGAGCGAGACGACCAGGATGTCCGACTCGAACGGGCCGGCTTCGGTCTCGACTCGCTTCCTCGAGGGGTCGATCGACTGCACCGTTGTTTGCACGAATCGCACGCCGGGCTTGATGACGTCGCGGTAGGGATGTCGCACCGTCTCGGCGGGCGCGCGCCCGAACATGACCTCGAGCTTCGAGAAGCCGAAGACGAAGTCGTCGTTCTGATCGATCAGCACGATGTCGACATCGTCACCGAACTCGTCGGAGAGACGCGTCGTCAGCTCCAATCCACCGAAGCCGGCACCCAACACCAGCACACGCATGGCCGTCACGATCGCGCCTCGGTTCGGACTGTGGAACGTACCTGGTCAGGCACGAGCTCGATTGGGACCTGGGATCCAGCCATCGTGGCATCGTAAGCGACCATCCCTGATCGAGGGTCAGCGCTCCCGCGGCGCACTACCGTCGTTGGCAGGACATCGAATCAACCAGGGGAGTCGTCATGGCTGAGCCGAACGAGAGCAGCGATGGTGCGCGACTCGGCGCCGGAGCGATCGCTTCGCTCACCGGCGTCGGGCTGTTGGTGGTGTTCATGCTCCAGAACCGGGACAAGATCCCGGTTCACTTCTTGTTCTGGGACTTCACGTGGCCGCTTTGGTTGCTCATCATCGTGTCGGCCGTGTTCGGCGCGCTGGTGTGGTTCGGTCTCGGTGTGATGCGTCGCCACCGCCGCCGCAAGGAACGCCGCGCCGACCGCCGCGGCTGACCCGAGCCGTCAGGCATCGATATCGGCCGGGATAGGGCCCTTCGCCACTGGCGCTCGTGGCCCAGGATGGCGACGCTGGACCATACGGCCGCACCCGACGTCAGGATCGAGAGCAGGAGATGACTTCCTCGACGTCGAGCGGACCCATCGAGCGGGCGACCGCGAACGACATGATGCAGCTGGCCGTGGAGGTCGGCTCCGTTCCCATGCAGGTCGGGGCGGTTCTCGAACTCGAATCCGGGTCCGCGTTCGACGTCGAACGGGCATGTGCGCTGTTGGCTATGCGTATACGAGCCATCCCTCGTTTGCGTCAGCGCCTCACCGCCACGGCGTTCGGAGCGGGTCGACCGATCTGGGTCGATGACGCTGGGTTCGACATCGACGACCACGTCAACGTCCGGGCGTGCCCGGCGCCGGGAGATGAGGCCGCCTTACTCGCCTGCGCCACCGACATCGTCGGCACGAAGCTGCCGAGTGGGCGCCCGCCGTGGTCGGCCACGTTCGTCACGGGGGTGGAGCGAGATCGCACGGCCCTTGTCATCGTGTTCAACCACGTCCTGGCGGACGGGATCGGAGGCCTGGCGGTCCTCGCAAGCCTGGTCGACGGCATGCCGGATCCTGTGCCTTACGGATTCCCGAGGCCGGCACCGTCACGACGAGCCGTAGTCGCTCGATGCCACGTCGTCTCGGTTGCGAGCGCTTCCGCACGCGGGACGAGGACTCGCAACCATGCGGGCGGCCATCGCCGAGCTGAAGCAGGACGGACGATCGGCTGCTCCCCGCACGTCGCTCAACCGACCGACCGGATCGCGGCGTGCCACCAGCGTCGTGCATGCGGATCTTGCCGCGGTGCGTTCGACCGCGCACGCCCACGGTGCGACGGTGAACGACGTCGTGCTCGCGGTTGTCACGGGGGCGCTTCACGAATTGCTCCAGAGTCGTGGCGAACAAGCGAATCGCTTCGTCGTGTCGATTCCGATCTCGGCGCGGGTTGGAGCGACGACAGAACAGCTCGGGAACGCGGTCGGTGTGCTCCCGGTGGATCTTCCCGCTTCAGGGGATTTCGACGACCGCGTCAGAGCAATCGCGCGAATCACACGAGAACATAAACGGTCCGACGGCCACCGGGGATCGTCGGCGGCGCTCGTGGGTCCGTTCTTTCGAGCACTCGCTCGCGTCGGGCTGTTGCGGCCGTTCATCGACCACCAACATCTGATCAACACGCTCGTGACGAACCTTCGGGGCCCGGACGATCAGCTGGCCTTCGCCGGGGGCGCGGTGACCAGAGTGATCCCCGTGTCGATCGTGACCGGGAACGTGACGGTGGCCTTTGCGGTGCTGTCCTACGCCGGCGCGCTCACGATCACCATCAACTCGGATGCCGACTTGTGCCCCGACCTCGCACTCCTCGTGAAGCTGCTCCAATCCGCGGTGGACGATGCCGTCCTCGTTCACGACGCGGCCTGAGTCGCTAGCGCTGGCCATGCCCCCCTTGCCCACGGTGGCCCGGTAGCAGTCGTAGGAGATCTCGGCGGGTCGACCGCTGGGAACTAACCATTGCTCGGCGTGTCGCGGGTCGGTATTCCGCCGACCGCTCGCCAGACGGCGGCGGTGACGCGCTCGGCCCAGTGGGCCGGCGGTGGTCCGCCGCTCAAGGCGTGGGCGTACCAACTGCCGGTCAGCATGGTGAGGGCGATGTCGAGGTCGGCGCCGGCGTCGATGAGGCCATCGCGCCGGGCCCGTTCCAGGATGGCGTGCAAACGCACCCGGCGAGGGCGAACGACGCGTCGTCGGAAGAGCTTCACCAGCTCGGGATCGGTCGAAGTCACGAGCATGGTGCCGATCATGCTGATCCCGTCGGGTCGGCTGATGCCCCGACGGAACGAGGTCAGCTCGGCGCAGAGGTCCGCGTAGGGATCGTCGCTGACCGGTGGCGTCGAGGCGTCGGCCAGGGCGGCGACGGCCG
Organism: uncultured Iamiaceae bacterium; assembly: GCA_963778895.1. GTDB lineage: Bacteria > Actinomycetota > Acidimicrobiia > Acidimicrobiales > Acidimicrobilacustridaceae > CAVZVZ01. The sequence goes on along the minus strand of CAVZVZ010000005.1, from coordinate 1,683,615 downwards.
CGGTGGCAAGATCGGCCTTGGTCGGCCATCGACGGTAGATCGTCGGTCGGGTGGTTCCGGCTTCCTCGGCGATCGCCACGAGCGACATCGCGGCGTAGCCGTACTCGGCGAGATGGCGCCGGGTCACCTCCAGCAGGTGGGCGTCGATGAGCTCATCGCGTGGTCGGCCGGGACGGGTTTTGCTCACGGCTTCCGCCCGGTCGTGTTCGCGGAAATACAATACATATATGTAACGTTAGTCATGAGGCCGGCAGGTGATCGGTCACTTGCGCCTGACGAGGAGACGACATGAAGATCGGCATCATCGGTGCGGGCAACATCGGCGGCAATCTCGCCCGCCAGTTCGTTCGCGTGGGCCACGAAGTGTTGGTGAGTTTCAGTCGTGAGCCGTCCCGCCTCGATGGGCTGGCGGCGGAGTTGGGCCCTCAGGCCCGGGTTGGCAATCCTGGCGAAGCCGCGTCGTTCGGCGACGTCGTGGTGATCTCCGTTCCGTGGGGTGTGATCGACGACGTCTTCGCCAACGTGGGCTCACTGGAGGGGCGCGTTGTCGTGGACACCACCAACCAGTTCGGCCCGGACGGTGCGCTCGATCTCGGGGGCCCGACCGCCGCCCGCCACAACGCACTGCGGATGATCGGTGCCCGCTACACCAAGTCGTTCAACACCCTCACCGCTGCGTTCCAGGCCGCGACCGCGGGTCGAACGGGCGAGGACCGGGTCGTGCAATGGGTCGCCGGCGACGACGGGCCCGCGAAGGCGACGCTCATCGGGTTGATCGACCAATGCGGCTGGCTGGGGATCGACCTCGGCGGCATCGACGATTGTGCCGTGATGGAGGCGCCCCGCCGTCCGGGCGCGGTGTACGGCGAGGAATACCGGGGTGCTGCCGCGGCGGCCGTTGTCGCCGCCGTGCGTTCGCACGTAGCCATTCCGGCCACGCCGCATTACCGCGACAAATGAGATCCGACCGCGACACCACCGGATTGCTGAGCAGCGGGCGTCTCGAAGCGTTCAGCGACGGTGTCCTCGCCATCGCCATCACCCTGCTGATCCTCGACGTCAGGGTGCCGCTCGCGGAGGAGGGCCACCTGTTCTCGGATCTCGCGGACCAATGGCCGAGCTACACCGCCTACGCCGTGACCTTCCTCGTCATCGGGATCATCTGGGTCAATCACCACTACCTCTTCGAGCGGGTTGGTGTCGTCTCGCGAGGCATCCTCTACCTCAACATCATCCTCCTGATGTTCGTGGCGTTCCTGCCGTTCCCCACGGCTCTGCTCGCCGAGTACCTCCGAGAGGATCGCAATGGTCATGTTGCCGCGGCCGTCTACAGCGTCAACATGACCCTGATCGGCGTCGGGTTCGTTCTTCTCTGGTACTACCTCTCACGTCACCCCGAGCTCCTCGCCGACGGAACCGACGCCGATGACGCCCAAGTAGCGATGAGACGATCGGTCGTCGGTCCCGCCGTCTACGGCGCCACCATCGGACTGGCGTTCATCAGCGCCCCCGCCTGCCTCGCCGCCTACGCCGTCATGGCGGTCTACTTCATGCTCTGGCGGGCTGGCCCTCGCCGCACGACACCTGCGGATCCTGTGGTCTGACGTCGCTCGAAGTCGCGACGTCGTAGCTACCCAGCTTCGAGCGGTGAGATGTTGCGCCGGATGCTGCCCGCCGTGAACGTGCCCTCGACGTATGGAAGCTCGCCGTCGGGCAGATGCCACACCGCCCGGGCCCCCGTTGGCCACGGTCGGCCGTCGAACTCGGTCCAGCCTGCGATGGGTGTGCTCCAGGGGGCTCGCACGAGACCGCCCGGCAGATCGCACCACCGGTCTTCGGTCGAGAAGTCGCGCATGGCGCCGGTCGAGTCCACGAAGACCCGAGCGGTCACGTTGTTGTCGCGGTCGGTGAGACTCACGTCGAAGGATCCGTCGTCGACTGCGGCCCACTTGGTCGAACCATCCAGCAGCATCGACGGGGCCAGCACGAGCGCGTCGTTGAGATAGGTCACCAGTTCGCCGACGTCGAACTCATGACCAGAGCCGTCGGCCACGGTGACGAGTCCGAGCACGTCGCCGACCATGGCTCCCTTGCCGCCGACATAGGTGTCGCGGCCCACCATCGGTAGGACGTAGAAGAAGTCGATGCGCATGTGGAAGATCCGGGTCACCGGCTCGCTGGTGTTGTACTGCCAGGCTTCGCACGGCATCCACGGTTGTCCGGACCTCCGGAAACGGCCCTGGAAACGGACCAGGAACGCCCAGTCCCGTGCTCGGCCCACGACGCCCATGTAGCGCATGTATCGCTGCGCGGGCTCGGGAAGCTGGGCGAGATCCGTATCCGTGATCACATGCTCGTCACGAGCGGGAGCACCATTGATCTTTGCCGCCTCACGAAGTGCGCTCGCGCGCAGGTCTCGTCCGAGACGACCGGCGAGGGGACCGAGTGGCACGTGCACGACTACCAGTCAACTCCGCGAATACGCCGTGCTGATGAATATCCTTCGGCCCTGTTCTTCAGGCCGTGCAGCATGTCGTGCGACATCACTGCATCGGCGGGGACGATCGCGAGCGAAGTGAACGCCCGCACCCACCAGGGCGATGCGACGGCTCGCCACCGGAAGACGAAGCGCGTTCGGGTCTCACCATCGACGGGTACGAGCAGGAACGTCCACGACCATGTCAGTCGCGCACCGAGATCGGCACGCCAGCGAAGCGGGAGGTGGGTGGTCGACCGGAGCGAGAGGTGATGATTCGGCTCGACCTGGTCGACGTGGAAGCCACAGTCGACCTCAGGCGGCCCGTCGGGGATGAAGTCGCCGACCTCGCAATGCTGCAGTTCGGGGATGATGCGATCAGCGCTGGCCGCATTCGCCGGGAAGAGAAGCTGGTCGACCCACCGAGCGGTGTACCAGCCGGCTCGATGCCAGCCGACCTGCACCAGCCACGGCCACACGTCCTCGGATACGGCATCGATCGTGATGGCGTGCGTGATGTTGTACTGCGGTGCAGGTACGACCTCGTCACCCGGCATCGCCATGTGTCGCTCGGACATCGTCGAGCCGTACGTGCGACCGAGCCATTGCAACAGCGCGTACCCCGCGACACTGCCGAGTGCGGCCGTCTTGATGATCACACCGAATGATCCGTGGGCCGGAGTAATCCAGTGAAGGGCCGAAGGTCCTGAAACCCCTGTCCTCCTCATCTCCTCATCACATTCGCGTTCGACAATGTTGCCGATGAGAGGCACGAAGTCGGTCGGCGTCGCGGTGCTGGGCGTTGCCAGTCTGGTGTTGGCGTCGGCCTGCTCATCGACCTCGACGGACAGGTCCGCGTCCGGTTCCGCGGCAACCGAAGAACCCTCGGCGAGCACGGTCGTGGCGGCACCCCCGCCCGTCCCGGCGCAATATCAAACGCTCTACGACACGCTCAGCGCAGGGCTCGACTCCTACCAGCGCGCGGTCGACGCGCGGCCGGTAGCTCCTGCCGGAACCGCGGCGCCCGTCCTGGCGACCGAACTCCTCCCGGCCAACGGCAACCGGCTCACCCAACTCCTGCAGCCCGCCACGATGACGGGTGTGAATCAGTGGCTCGACCGGCTGCAATCGATCGGCGTTCATGGGGTCACCCTCGGCGTCAAGCTTCCAATGCTGCTTCCCGAGTTCGGTCCTGACGGTTCCGCCTACACGACGTTCTTCGCGACCGTCGCCGACGAGGCACGCGCCCACGACATGACGGTCGACGTCGAGCTCGGCGTCACTGTTCTGCGGCACGGTGTACGCGGCGTGTGACTACACCTACCCGGGCGGTTACCAGGACTTCGTCGGCGCCACCGTTGCGCAGGCACGGATCGTCATCGACCAGATCAGACCCACGTACCTCACGATCCTGTCCGAGCCGACCACCGAAGCATCGCTCACCAAGGTCGCCGACTTCTCCACACCCGAAGGCGCGGCCCGCTATGTGCACGATGTGCTTGCCGGCATCGGCGGTCGCGGCGAGACGAAGGTCGGTGCTGGGGCGGGCACGTGGCTCGACCCGACCTTCAACGAAGCCATCCTGCGCGAGGCGATTGACTACCTGACTCTGCACATCTATCCGGTTACCGGCCGAACGACGGACAACTTGTTGCGCGACACCGATCTCGCGCACGCCGCGGGCAAGCCGCTGGTTGCCGATGAGGTCGGCCTGTACAAGACCGACGGCTCCGACCTGACGACCCCCGCAACCGCCGATACCGCGTTTCGCCGCGATTCGTTCTCGTTCTTCGAGCCACTCGACGTCCGCTTCGCCGCCGTCACGGCCGCCTGGGCCGAGAAGTCGGGCGTGTCCTACGTGTCGCCGTACTGGGCCGGGCAGTTCTTCTCCTACATCGACTGGACTCCGGCGCTCGATGCCGCGCCATACGCACAGCTCAGCGAGTCGTTCAACGCACAGGTGCGCCAAGCGTTCCAGGCCCAGCAACTGACTCGATACGGCGAGAAGTGGTTGGCGCAGCTGTGATCCGCCCTTGCGCCTCCCTGGTCCTCACCGTCGCGTTGGTGACGGTGTCGGTCTCGTGCTCGTCCGGCAGTTCGAGCTCGACCGGGTCGACGGCTCCGGCGGCCGGGACCACGAAGCCCAACGTGTTGTTCGTGCTCACCGACGACATGCGTCTCGACGATCTGCAATACCTCCCGCAGATCCGCCAGCTCATCGGCGATCAGGGCATGACGTTCGACAACGAGTTCGACAACGTGACCCTGTGCTGTCCAGCTCGCACCTCGATCCTGCGCGGGCAGTACTCGCACAACACGGGCGTACTCACCAACGGCGGGACCAACGGCGGATTCGAGACCGCACACGCCGACGACGTCGAGCAGGCCACAGTGGCCACGGCGATGCACGACGCCGGTTACTCGACCGGGCTGTTCGGGAAGTACCTCAACGGCTACCCCAACACGGTCGCCCCGAGCTACGTACCGCCGGGCTGGGACACGTGGTCCAGCTCGTCGAAGGGCAACGCCTACGGCGAGTTCAACTACACCTTGAACCAGAACGGCCAGCAGGTCGACTACGGACACGGACCAGACGACTACGGCACCGACGTCTACGCCCGTCAGACCACCGACTTCATCGACAAGGCCCAGATCGCGGGCAAGCCGTTCTTCGCCTACCTCGCCGTGTACGCGCCGCACCAGCCGGCCACGCCTGCACCGCAGGATGCGCAAGCGTTTCCCGGGCTACAAGCGCCGCGTGACGGCTCATACAACGAGGCCGACGTCAGCGACAAGCCGCAGTTCATCCAAGACCTTCCGCTGCTCAGTCCGTCGGTGCAACGCAAGGTCGACGCGCTGGCGCGCCGGCGGGCGCAGTCGCTGCAGGCCGTCGACCGCGACGTCGCGAGCCTCGTCGACCACCTGCGTCAGACCGGGGAGCTCGACAACACCGACATCATCTTCACGTCCGACAACGGGTTCCACCTCGGCCAGCACCGCATGCCGTCCGGCAAGCAGACGGCGTACGAGACCGACATCCACCTGCCGCTCCTCGTGCGAGGTCCCGGCGTCGCGGCCGGCGGACACGTGCAGGCCATCACCGGCAACGTCGATCTCGCGCCCACGATCGCCGAGCTCGGCGGGGCGACGCTGACCGACTCGCCCGACGGGCGATCGCTCGTTCCGTTCCTGCGACGGCCAGCCACCGCAGCGCGTCCGACTGGCGGCAGGCCTACCTGCTCGAGCACTGGACCACGACGCTCACGCCCCAGGACCGATCGGGCGCGGGCCAGCTCGAGCCCGACGACCTCGACCAGGACGCCGCGGCGGCGAATGACGGGACGACCACCTCGACCACGATCCGCGCCGGCGCGGCCGCGCTCAGCAACATCCCCGAGTATCCAGGGCATCCGCGTCGCCGGTTACACGTACGTCGAGTACGTGACCGGCGAGAAGGAGCTCTACGACCTGACCAACGACCCGGACGAGCTCGACAACCTGGCCAGCTCCGCCGATCCGGCTTTGCTCGCCGCGTTCCATCAACGTCTCGACGACCTCCGCACATGCAAGGCCGACGACTGCCGTACGGCTGAGAGTCAGGCGTTGAGGTAGCTTCCGTCCCGCAAGGCCCCAACGGATGTCCGTCAGTGAGGCCGGGGTGGACAAGAAACCCGAGACGCAGTTCGCGAAGAACGGCGACCTGAGCATTGCGTACCAGGTCGTCGGCGATGGACCCATCGACCTCGTCTACGTGCCCGGGTTCATGTCGCACGTGGAGCTGAACTGGGACTACTTGTTCTCCAGCGCGCCGCTCGATCGCTTGGCCCAGTTCTCCCGAATGGTGGTCTTCGACAAGCGCGGCTCCGGCCTTTCGGACCGTTCGTTGGGCGCCGGCACGGTCGAGGATCGGATGGACGACATCTGCGTGGTCATGGACGCGGTCGGGCTCGAACGGGCGGCCGTCGCCGGCGTGTCGAACGGAGCGCCGCTGGCCGCCATGTTCGCGGCCAAGCATCCCGATCGAGTCACGTCGCTGGTGCTCGCGATGTCGGGTTGTCCCGGGGCGCGACCACCGGACCCGGCTTTCCAGCAGGTCCTCACGCTTGTCCGCGAGTTCTGGACCACCGGGCTCGTGTTGAACACCTTGGTGCAGCATGCCCCCGACGTCGACGAGGCGGTGGCGCAGCTGGCGCGGTTCGAGCGCTACAGCTGCACGGCGGCCGTCGCGGTCGAGATCCTTCGCCGCGGCGCCGAGTTCGACCTGACACCGTTCCTCGCGCTCATCCAGGCCCCGACGCTGGTCATCAACCAACGCGACGATCCGATCGTCGACCTCGTCGACGGCGATTACCTGGCCGAGCACATTCCCGGCGCGACGCAAGTGGTGATCGACGGCGACTTCCACGCCAGCTGGCGCCCCTCGGATTACGACGAGTGCCTGCGCAACATCGAGGAGTTCCTCACGGGCGCCAGCGGTACTGCGGTCGCGACGACGGTCGACCGAGTGCTTTCAACGGTGGTGTTCACGGACATCGTGCAGTCGACCGACCGAGCGGCCGACTTGGGCGATGCCACGTGGCGCACCCTTCTCGATCGTTACGACAACGTGTGCGCGCACGAAGTGTCGAGGCATCGCGGCGTGTTGGTGAAGCAGACGGGCGACGGCATGCTCGCCCACTTCGATGGACCCGGTCGCGCCGTGTCCTGTGCGCTCGCCATCAACGAACAGGTCGGTTCGCTCGGATTGCGCACTCGTTCGGGTGTTCACACCGGCGAGGTCGAACTGCGCGGCGACGATCTAAGTGGCCTCTCGGTGCACATCGCGTCGAGAGTGATGAGCACGGCCGATGCTGGGGAGGTCCGCGTCTCGCGAACGGTCAAGGACCTCACCATTGGCGCGAACTTCGACTACATCGATCGGGGCGAACACGTGCTCAAGGGTGTTCCCGGGTCGTGGCCCCTGTTCGCGGTGAACTGACTCAGTTGGTGGGCCCGAGCGAGTAGGCGCCGGTCTCGGGGTGGTGGTACCAGCCGCCGGCCGCGTGGGTGCCGCCGTCGACGTGGATCGTCTGGCCGGTGACGTAGCTCGCGAGGTCGGACGCGAGGAACACCGCGGCGCCGGCCATCTCGTCGACGTGCCCGGCTCGGCCCATGGGCACCGTCGACGCGATGCCCTCCTCGAACCCATCCGGCGCGATCGCTTTGATCCCCTCGGTGAGCGTGATGTCGGGTGCGAGCGCGTTCACCCGGATGCCGTACGGCGCGAGCTCGAGCGCTGCGGTCTTGGTGTAGTTGATGACCCCGGCTTTCGCCGCGGCGTACGCGGCGTAGCCCGGTGCGGCGCGGACCCCTTCGATCGAGGTGATGCTCGTGATGCTGCCCCCGACGCCGGCCTCGACCAGACCCCGGGCCACGCGCTGCGTGCACAACAGCACGTGTCGGAGGTTGGCGCGGTAGAGCGCGTCCCAACCGTTCTCGCGGGTCTCGAGGATCGAAGACCAGAACACGCCGCCGGCGTTGTTGATCAGGATGGTCGGCAGTCCCGAGCTCCGCGTTCGTCTGCGCCAAGGCGGCGTCGACCTCCGCGCTCTCACGTACGTCGGTGGTGATCCCGAGAGCACCGATCTCCGCGGCCGCCGCCGCGCAGGTCTCGGGCGTCCTCTCCCAGATGGCGACCGAGGCTCCGAAGGCCGCGAGGCCGGCCGCGATGCCGCGCCCGATGCCCGAGCCGCCGCCGGTGACGACGGCAACTCGTCCGGTCAGCAGGATGTTGGATGGATCGATGGGCATGGTCGACTTTCTACAGTTTGCCGAGTTCGCGGAGCCAGAGGATGAGCCGGCCGAGCCCGTCGTCGAGGCTGATCGGTTGGTAACCGAGGCGCTCGCTCGTGGCGTTCGTGGCTGAGCGTGGGGTGCGCACCTGGTTGGCGGCGGCCTCGGCTATGGCCATGAGCGTCGGGCCGAACGCGGCAGTGAGGGCGTCGGGATCGGAGCGGTAGTCGAGGTCCTCGACGCGATGGTCGACGCCGGCCAGTTCACAGGCGCGGTTGCAGCCGGCGGCCGTGCTGATCTCGTCCTCCGGTCGACCGACGAGCCAGTAGCGCTCACCGGCGACACCGCGATCGAGCGCAGCGATCGAACCCGACGCCACATCGGCCGCGTAAACCCAAGTGACCGGGAAGTCGAGGAACGTCGGGATACGGCCGCGCATGGCGGCCAGCAGGATCGCGTTGAAGCTGGTCGGATGCAGAGCCCGCCGGCTGACGACACCGGGGCCGTAGATGGCGCCGGGGTGGCACGTCAGCACGTCGTCGCCGGCCGCCGCCCGCTCGTGGACCGCGCGGAAGGCGGCCAGCTTGGTGACGGAGTACGGGTCGTCGGGCGGGTCGTCGAGCACCGGTGCCTCCTCGGCCGGCGCCGGCGTGGTCAGGTCGAAGAAGGTGCCGGTGCTGAGCGCAACGACCCGGCGCATCCCGAGCGAACGGCCGGCATCGAGCACGTTGATCGTTCCCGTCACGTTGACGGCTTCGAAGTCGGCCCGGTCCTGGCTCGCGCCGCCGAGCAGAGCCGCGGAGTGGATGGCAGCGTCACAGCCCTTGGCTGCTCGGAGCACGTCGTCCGCGTCGGCGATGTCACCCGGCACGAGGTCGACGCCGATCGCGGCGAGGGCCACCGCCTCGTCCGGATTGCGAACGAGAGCGCGGACGTCATCGCCCCGCTCGATGAGTTGCTGGCAAACGTTTCCGCCCGTGAGTCCGGTACTGCCGGTCACGAAGATGGTGGAAGACATACAGACAGGTCCTTTCACGACGCGAACCGGCGTTGCACGCCTCGGCGGCGGCGGCGGATCGTCTCGGCACGCTCGTCGAGGCTCACGGTCGCGGTTTCGGGCGGGAGGTGATCGCGGATCTCGGCGAAGGGCACGATCTGGGTCGTGGCCGCCGGGCCGTGGTCGGCGACCACCCAGCGGAACAGGAGCGGGCCTTTCGTGTGGCCCATGGTGTCGAGCCAATTGGGCACACCGGGGTCGCGGTGGGCCACGACGGCGCGGAACACTCCGTCGTTGTCGAGGACGGCCTGGTGGTAGTTGAGGCTCGTGTGCCGGCTGGCGTAGTCGAGTGACTCCCACCAGAAGTTCCCGATGTGGAGGCTCCAGTAGCGCGGCCTCGGCGGGAGTCGCTTCCACGATCAAGGCCTCGTCGGGTCCCAGCTCGTAGTGCCCCCAGGCATTGATGTTCTCCTGGGCGCCGCCCATGTCGGACTTCACAGTGGCGTCGTCGAAGGCGTTCCAGCGCGCGTCCTGGCCGAGGACCTCGACGTCGTTCCAGAACTTGATGTTGGCTTCGAGCCAACCACCGACGGCCGCGAGCTGGCGCGCCACGCGGTCGGGCGTGGCGATGAGGAGGTCGGTCCGGGCGTCGGCGGGGATCGGCGAGAGGAGCTCGATGTCGAAGCTGGCCCGCTCCTCGTTGTCCCAATCGCCGAAGAACTGGCGGGTCACGATGGTGTCGCAACCCGCAGGCGTCGCCAGCCAGTTGCCGGGCTGCTGGTCGGGGCCGATCCACAACTCGAAGTTGCCGTCGGCATCGCACGACGAGCTCGTCGTTGCGGATGTTGCCGTGATTGGCCATCCCCTCGTTGACCTGGAAGCTCAGGTAGCGGACGGTGCCGACGTTGCCCGTGACGCGGTAGTTGAGGTCACCGCGTATGGCCGACGTCCGGTAGATGCAGTCCGGGCAGTCGAGACCCCACTTGTACACGTCGGTGCGGGCGATCGCCCCGAACGTCGGCGCGTAGGGATCGGCGGGGATCAACGCCGCGCCGATGCCGTTGGCCACCATCGCCATGAGGTGGCGGTAGCCGGCCGCGGTGTCGACGGGTGCGTGCGGGACGTCCGGCCGCTTCAGCTCGGCGCCGAGTCGCCCGATCGCGGCGGCGAAGTCGTCCCATGCGCTGCCGTCGAGCAGCGCGGCGTTGTCGTAGACGTCGGTGTCCAACGCTCGATCGATGTTGCCGATGTACCAGTCGAACTGCATGCTCATGCCGGGTCTCCTGTGGCTTCGACGTCGACGTCGAACCGGTCGTAGTAGAAGGCGAACTGCTCACGGATCTCCGCCCGGCTCGAGTCCGAACGTCTCGGGCTCGTAGTGGTGGGGCCCCGACCGCTGCTTGGAGCTCTCGGTCCACCAGTCCTGCATGCGTTGGCGCGCGTCGGCGCTCAGGTCGTCGCCGAGCTCGGCGTAGAGCTGGCCCACCTGGGCGAGCGGATCACGCTGCACGGCACTGAAGGACAGATCGTGGAATCGGTCCTCGTTGCCGCGGTCGCGGAAGTCGATCAGCCGCTCGAGGCTGGTTCTCCACACATCGACGTTGTGGCGTGCCGATGGCGACGGGATCGGGGCGCTCGGTGAGGATGCTCGACAACGTGTTGTACAGCGCGCACACCGACGGCAGCACTTGAGCGACGTCGCGGTGGGTCATCACGAATCGAGCATCGGGATAGACCGCGTCCAACGCGTCGATCGAGAGCATGTGCGCCGGGGTCTTGAGCCACCACCGCTCGGGTGGGCACCGCCACTGCAGCAGCTTGAGCACACGCCGGTGATAACGGTAAGCGGGCTCCATATCGCACTGCAGCAACCACGAGCTGTAGGTCGGGATGAGCGCCATGCCCTCGAAGATCAGCGACCGGAAGTCGAGCGCCATGATCAACAGGCACTCCTGCGGGCCGGTCGCCGAGGTCGGCAACATCCCTTCGAACCCGGGGAACATCTCGTTCGTGAAGTCGATCCCCGCCTGCGTGACCGCGATGCGCGCGTCGGTGTGTTCGGTCGCCGTCTCCGGCGGTGGGCACGGCGCCCCGGCTTCCCACGTGCGTAGCGACCGGCGCGCCGGATCCTGCGCGAGCAAGAAGCTCAAGGCGGTGGACCCGGTGCGCGGGAGACCGAGGCCGAACAGCGGGGCCACGATCTCCTGATCGTCGATCTCCGGGTGCCGCGCGTACCACTGCTCGACCTCGAGCCGATTGACCAGATAGCCGACTATCTGATCGGTCATGGCGTTCTCGCCCAGCTCGTTGAGCGCAGCCTCGGTGGTCAGCGAGTGCACCAGGACGTCGAGGCCTTCCTGCCACGTGTCGCCACCGAAGTCGTCCGATCCGGCGCGTTCGCATGCCGTGGCGACGAGTTGATCGACCTCCATGTCAGACGAAGTCCGATCCGCCGTCGACGTTGATGTTGGCGCCGGTGACGTAGCCGTTGCGGCGAGAAGCCAAGTAGACGGTGATGCTGGCGATCTCGTCCGGAACGCCGGCGCGCCCGAGGTCGGCGGGCTGGTGGAAGTTGTTCTTGATCCAGGTCATCACGTCGACAGGGTCGCTCGAGTCCAGGCCGTCGGCCCGGAGGAATGGATCGAGGACCTCGGTGAAGCTTGCGGTGACGATGGTCCCGGGGCTGATGGTGTTCACGAGGATGCCGTCGGGAGCCAAGCTCTTGGCCAGGTTCTTCGACAGGCTGGCGACGGCGGCCTTCGACGCGGTGTAAGCCACCAAGCGCGGGTTCTGGCGCTGGATCGAGTGCGCGGCGAAGTTCACGATCGCGCGCCCACTCCGCGGTTCGCAACAGCGGCAGTGCGGCGCGGGTGCAACGCACGGCAGCCATGAGCCCCAGCTGGAAGGTGGCATCCCATCCGGCGTCGTCGAGATCCTCGAAGTAGCCGTCGGCCGGACCGAGGGTGTTGACCAAGCTGTTCACGGATCCCCAGCGGTCGGCGATCTGTGTGAAGACATCGTCGATCGCGGTCGGGTCGGTTAGGTCGACCGTCAGTCCCAGGGCGTCAGGGCTCCCGCGGCGCCGGAGCTCCCGAACGGTGTCTTCGATCGCGTCCGAACCACGAGCGAGAATCGCGACGCGCGCGCCGTCGTCGGCGAAGGCCTCCGCGATGGCGCGACCCATGCCTTTGCTCCCGCCGGTCACGACCGCAGCGCTGCCTTTCAGGCCGAGATCCACGGCGCACCTCCCTGGTTGCCCATCACGGCCCGATCCCGCGCATGATGAGGTCGACAATGCCTTCGATCCACTCCGGACCGATCTCATCCAGCGGACGAATGGCGGTAGCCACGAACGTCGAACCGGCGATGAGCTCCAGCACCGTCGACGACCGTACGTCGGCTCGCACTTCCCCCGTTTCGATGGCGTCCTCGATCCGTTGCTGCATCCAGCCCCAGGTGCTTCCGGCGAAGCGACCGACCACGTCGGCGTGCAGGGTCGGGTCACTGGTCATCTCGGCCAGCAAGCCCGGCAGCGCTTTGCGCGTGCGGCCGGTCGGCCGAGGAGCTCGACGCCGATCGTCACGAGCGCACGGATGTCGGCGCGCAGGTCGTCTCCGACCGGAGTCACTCCGGCGGGAGCTCGGGCCGGGAAGACGGCCTCGTGCACGAGGTGTGCTTTCGTCGGCCAGCGTCGGTAGATAGCCGGCTTATTGGTGTGGGCTCGCGCCGCGATGGCACCGATCGTCAGCTGGAGATAGCCGACCTCTTCCAGCAGCTCGGTAGTCGCTTCCAGCACCGCGTTGTCGATCCGCTGATCACGCGGACGGCCGGCACCGATGAACGACGGAGAAGGTGTGCTCGTCGAGGAGGAGGGCATAGTTGCGTTACGCAACGTAACGTAAGGGGGGTGGCGACGCAACCGGGTCCCTCCTCCCGCCACCGCTTTTCCCTGTTGTCGGGCAACACTGTCCCGGTGGTGAAGCCCGTCCTACTTCTGTTCGCGGTGGCATTGGTGGCCGGTTGCACCTCGAGGTCCGATGCGGACGGTCCGGCGACCACCGCGCCAGAAGTGGTCGTCACGTCGACGCCAGCGGCGGGTGCAACCACCGTTCCGACCGACGCTCCGGTCGTCGTCGAGGTCGCACACGGCACGCTTCGTGAGGTCACGGTCGGTGCCCCGGACTCCTCATTGCAGGGCGCGACCACGTCGGATGCCACGCGCTGGACGAGCACGACGGATCCCGAGCCGAATGCGACTTATCAGGTGCATCTGGTCGTCGCCGACGAACTGGAACAGACGAGCGAGCGCGACTGGACCTTCACCACGGGTGATCCCACCACGGTGTTCCGGGCCCGCTTCAGTCCCGACGATCGGACCGTCGGGCCAGGCATGCCCATCACGGTGACGCTCAGCCAGCCGTTGTCCGATGAGCAACACGACGCCTTCGAGTCACGGTTGACGCTGACGACCGTGCCGGCGGTGCACGGAGCGTGGCGCTGGTTCTCGCCGACCGAACTGCATTGGCGTCCGGAGTCGCCTTGGCCCGCGGGTACCGACGTGAGCGTCGACGCGAATCTCGAACACTTCGATGCCGGCGACGGCGCCTGGGGCGTCGCCGACGTCCACACGCACTTCTCGATCGGCGACACCCATATCAGCGTGGTCGACGTGAACGCCCACACGATGTCGGTGTATTCGAACTTCGGGCTCGTGAGGACGCTGCCCGTGTCGACGGGTCGGGATCAGTACCCGACCAAGGCCGGCACCCACGTCATCTCCGAGAAGGACGCGAGCGTGGTCATGGACTCGTCCACCGTAGGGATACCGCGCAACTCGGCCGACGGGTACTACGAGACCGTGAACTGGAGCCTGCGGATCTCCAACAGTGGTGAGTTCGTGCACGCCGCGCCCTGGTCGACTTCCTCGCAGGGAAATCGCAACGTGTCGCACGGTTGCGTGAACCTCTCCGATGCCGATGGGCAGTGGTTCTTCGACTTCAGCCAAGTGGGCGACATCGTCCAGGTGAACGGTTCACCCGAACAGCTCGAGCCGACGAACGGCATCGGCGATTGGCAGATCCCCTGGGCAAGCTGGCCGAACTAGCTACCGGGACAGCTCAGCATCGACCGTTGCGATCAGCAGCGGCCTGCGCGAGGCGGCGCGGCGGTTACGGACCGGCCGTCTGAACCTCTGAGCGCTCGCGTTGTAGGGACGCCTTGATGACTCAAGCCGCGAGAGGTCGGAGGTCGTCGATGCGGCGGAGGGTGAGCTGGCGGGCGTGGGCGATGGCGTGCGGGTCTTCGGTGCGCTGGAACCGGCCGGGCACCACGAACGAGCCCAGCGGTTCGGTACCAGGCGCTCGGTGTTCGTTGATGTCGGGCCAATGGCTGGGGTCCGGGGGCGGACCCGCCCGTTGTCGTCCGTGGCGCTGACCCCAGAACGGCTGACCGGACGGGCTGGTGAAGATGGCCCAGCCGTCGCCGTCGACGAGCACCGACCACCCCTTGCGGTGCGCGAGGCCATGGTGGTGGCGACACAGGCACACCAGGTTGCAGAGGTCGGTGGCGCCGCCCTGCTCGTCGTGAATGCAGTGGTGCACGTCGCACCACATCACCCTGGCATCGCAACCTGGGAACACGCAGCCACCGTCGCGACGTCGCGCCGTCCGGCGCTGGGCTTCGGTGGCCCACCGGACGCGTCGCCCGAGATCGAGCGGCACGCCGAGGCTGTCGACGATCACGGCGCTGATCGCCGCGTCGCACAGGAGGACCCGCGTCGTGCCGTCGGCGAGGCGCACACCGTCCGGGTCGGAGGCCGAGGTGGGGTCGACGGCGTCGGCGACCAACGTGACTTCGGTGCGTGGCGCCTTTGTGGTGTCGAGGTCGGTGCCGAGTGCGTGGCGGATCAGTTCGGTGAGCGCGAGTGCCCGCAGTGTGGCGCGTGACGGCACCTCGACATCGGCGCACTGGTCGTGGTCGGCGACGGCGCGGCGGTACAGCTCGTCGGCTTTGGTGTCGATGGCCTGGGTGACGACCGCACCGTTGTCGCCGGTGAGTGTGGCGGCGAGGGAGGTCAGCCCGTCGAGGGTCGTGCCGAGTGACAAGCGATTGGAGGCGGGATCCGCGTTCGGGTCGTAGCCACCGTCCTGATCCCACAGTCGAGCCAGCGCTCGCGCCTCGGCGCGCCACTGCTCGAACCGGCAACGGTCGGCCAACGCGAGCAACATGGTCTGGTTGGCGGCCACGATGTCGAGGATCCGCGGGTTCGCCAGCTCGACGACGATCCTCGCGTGTTCCCATCCGATCTGGCCCGACGCCAACGCGGCGGCGACCACCGGGAAGTACCGGCGCAGCTTCCGCGCCACCTCGACCCGAGCTTTCGCGACCGTCGCGGGCAGACGCGCCTCGCGCGCCAACCACCCCGCCGTCCTCAGGCCGAACTCTCGATCACAGGTCTCGCGCGCTTCGAGCTCGGCCAGCACGAGGGCCTCCTCGGCGTCGAGAAGGGTGCGGCGTCGCTCGAGGGAGGCGGCCCGCTCGACCAGGTCGGCATCGGAGATCACTGCGCAATCGATCGTTTCGTCGCCATCCGCTTCGGACCTCACTCCCGGCCCACCCCCGTCTCGAACATCCGTTCGATACTAACTCGTCGAGTCGATCCCGCGCAACGTCCGTACGGAAGTCTTGGCGGACCCTCGCGAGGAGTGAGCCGGCCCGCTCGATGAGGACGTCGACGACGCAGACGTGATCGCTAAGTTCGAGCTCATGGCGACGGTGATCGAGATCGAAGGGCTCGTGAAGACGTTCGGGAGGTTCCCGGCGCTCGACGGCCTGGACCTATCGGTGGAGCAGGGGGAGGTGCACGGGTTCCTCGGCCCGAACGGTGCCGGCAAGACGACGAGCATCCGGGTGCTGCTCGGGCTGCTCCGGCGCGACCGTGGCCGTGTCGAGCTTCTGGGCGGTGACCCCTGGACCGACGCCGTCGAGTTGCATCGTCGCCTCGCGTACGTGCCGGGCGACGTGAGCTTGTGGCCCAAGCTCACCGGCGGCGAGATCATCGACCTGTTCGCGCGGCTGCGCGGCGACCTCGACGAGTCGCGTCGCGATCGTCTGCTCGAGCTGTTCGAGCTCGACCCGACCAAGCGGTCGCGCACGTACTCGAAGGGCAACCGCCAGAAGGTGGCGCTGGTGGCGGCCCTGGCGTCGGCGGCCGAGCTGTTGCTGCTCGACGAGCCGACATCGGGACTGGACCCGATCATGGAGGCGGCGTTCCAGCGCTGCATCCGCGAGGCGCAGGCGGACGGACGCACCGTCCTGCTCTCGAGCCACATCCTCGCCGAGGTCGAGGCACTGTGCGATCGGGTGAGCATCATCCGCGCCGGCAGGACCGTGCAGTCCGGCACGCTCACCGAGCTCCGGCGTCGCACTCACACGTCGATCACGGCCGAGACAGCCGAACCGGTCGCGGGTCTCGACCAGATCGCCGGCGTGAAGCTGCTCGCGAGCTCCGACGGTCATGTCCAGCTCGAGGTGGAACCGGCTCAGCTCGACGATGTCGTCAAGCGGTTGTCCCACGCCGGCCTGCGCAGCCTGATCAGCTCGCCTCCAACGCTCCAGGAGTTGTTCCTCCGCCAGTACGGAGACGACCTCACCGACGCGGCGGTCGGATCCGAGGACGGGAGGTGACGACCTTCACCGGCACGGGGGCGCTGGTGCGCTTCGCGCTTCGTCGCGACCGCGTCCGCATCGGGGTGTGGCTCGTCTCGATCTCGCTGCTCGTCCTCGTCACCGCCGCGAGCACGGTCGCGCTCTACCCGACCCAGGAGTCGCTCGACCAGGCGGCCGCAGTCGCACAGGACAACCCGGCCGCGCTCGCGTTCAACGGGCCTCCGGTCGCGCTGAACACCATGGGCGGCCAGGTCACCTTCCAGCTCACGTCGTTCGGGTTGGTGGTGATCGGCCTGATGTGCCTGCTCATGGTCGTGCGTCTGACCCGCGCGGAGGAGGACACGGGGCGGCTCGAGTTGATCGGATCCATGGCGATCGGCCGTAAGGCACCCTTGGCGAGCGCGGCCATCGTCGTGGGTGCGATGGCGATCGCGGCCGGCGTCCTCACCACCCTGGCGCTGCTCTCCCAAGGGCTCGACGTGACGGGGTCGATCGCGCTCGGTGCCTCGTTCACCGTGCTCGGGCTGAGCTTCGTGGGTGTCGGCGGCGTCACGGCGCAGATCACCGAGAACCCGAGGGTCGCGTCGGGCATCGCCGGTGGCGTGCTCGGCTTGGCGTTCATCGTCCGGGCCGTGGGCGACGTCGGCGACGGGACCGCATCGTGGTTCTCGCTCATCGGCCTGGTGCAGAAGGCGCGACCCTTCGGCGGTGAGCTGTGGTGGCCGTTGCTGCTCGCGCTGGTCCTCGCCGGCGCGCTCATCGTCGGCGCGGCGTGGCTCGCAACCCACCGTGACTTCGGCGCGGGCCTGATCGCGCCTCGTCCGGGTCCACCTTCGGCGGGTCGATCCTTCGACCGTCCCCTCGGACTCGCCGTACGCCTCCAACGCCCCGCCATCCTGTGGTGGGCACTCGCCGTCCTGATCGTCGGGATCACCTACGGTTCGATCGCCAACAGCATCGAGGAGTTCGTGGCCGACAACCAGGCCATGGCCGACCTGCTCGCGTCGGCGGGCGGCTCGAGCATCGTCGACTCGTACCTGTCGACCTCGCTCATGATCCTGGCGCTCGTCGCCGCGTGCGCGGCCCTGCAGTGCGCGCTACGGGTGCGGAACGAAGAGACCGATGGCCGGGCCGACGCGGTCCTCGCAACGCCGACCTCGCGGACGAGGTGGCTCGAGAGCAACGTGGTCACCGCGTTCGCCGGCAGCGCGCTGGTGATGGTGGCGGGCGCGCTCGGGCTCGGCGGGGCGTATGGCGTCGTGATCGGCGATCTCGGCCAGGCGCCCCGGCTCATGGCCGCGTCGCTCCTCTACGTTCCGGCCATCTGGCTCGTAGCGTCCATCGCGATCGCGTTGTTCGGGCTCGCCCCCCGCGCCGTGGCGGCAGCGTGGGCCGGCGTCGCCTTCGCGTTCGTGATCGCCATGTTCGGGACGCTGCTGGATCTGCCGAAGTGGGTGCTCGACCTGTCTCCGTTCCAGCACGTGCCCCAGGTGCCGGCCGCTCCGGTGTCGGCCGCGCCGATCATCGTGCTGTCTCTGCTGGTGGTCGTGGTCACGGGTGCGGGTTTCCTGGGCTTCGCTCGTCGCGACACCGGGTGAGACGAAGTTCCCCACACAAAACATGAGGAGGGGTATAAGCGTTCGATACCACCGTTGGCGTCGATCCCGCGCAACCAGACTTCCGAAGGGCTGCTCGACCTTGTCCCGCCTCCTCGTCGGGCGGTCTCGTCCCGTTAGGGTCGGGCGATGGCACGCGAGGTGGTGACCGGATATTGCTGGCCGCAATCGGTGTGCTCCGGCGAGACGGTTGGTCTGCACATGTCGTCGTCCGCTCGGCGGCCGGTCCGCGTCGAGGTGGCCCGGGTCGGCGCGAGACGGGAGGTGGTGTTCACCGCTGACGCGGTGGCGACCGACGAGCACGAGACGCCCGCGGACGCTTCCGCGAAGGGTTGCGGCTGGCCTGTCGCGCTCACGCTCGACGTCGACCCGGCATGGCGGTCGGGCTACTACGAAGTCGTCATGGAGATTGCAGTCGGTGAGAAGGTGCGACGCGACTACGCGTTCTTCGTCGTGCGCCCGTCCTCCGGCGCGCGCGATCGTGATCGCGTTGACGACCAACACCTGGCACGCGTACAACGACTTCGGGGGACCGAACCTGTACACGGGTGGCACCCAGGTTGCCATGCAGCGACCGATGTCGGCGGGCTACCTCTACAAGCCGCCAGGCAAGGGCCGTCGAGTGACGGGAACGGGCGCACCGGATCCGCAGAACGCCGCGCACGTCGGTTACATCCAGCTCAACCACCTGTCGGGCTATGCGGGGTCGGCGGGTTGGCCTGACTGGGAGCTGCCGTTCATCGAGTGGGCCGAACGCGAAGGCTTCGAGGTCGCTGTGTGCACGAATGCCGATCTCGAAGCGCACCCTGAGGTGTTGGAGGACGCGAGTCTGTATCTCTCGGTGGGCCACGACGAGTACTGGTCGCGCGGAATGCGCGACACCGTCGAGACATTCATCGCGCGCGGCGGAAATGCGGCCTTCTTCTCGGGCAACACCTCCTTGTGGCAAGTGCGCATCGAGGGTGACGATCACGATGTGATGGTCGGTTACAAGGGGTTCTTCAAGAGCGACCCGCTGATGGAAACCGACCGCGAACCCGAGGTGACGACGTTCTGGTCCGACGTGATCGTCGATCGCCCCGAGAACCACATGACCGGAGTCACGTTCACCCGCGGGGGCTATCACCGCATCGGTCGCAATGTGACCGCGGGTCTCGGCGGATACACCGTGCATCGCGCCGGTCACTGGATCTTCGACGAGACCGGACTGGGCTACGGCGATGTGTTGGGCGCCGGCGCGACCGTCGTCGGCTACGAGTGCGACGGGTGCGTGTTCACGTACCGCGACGGGCTGCCGTACCCGACCGGCGAGGACGGCACGCCGTCGACCTTCGAGATTCTCGGAACGTGCCCGACGCAGCACTTCACTCGTGAAACCGCGCCTCGGCCGCCCAAGCCGGGCGAGCCGAGCGAGTTGGAGTACATCGCGTCACGCGTGTTCGGAACGCGCGAGCCGGAGGCGATGGAGCGCATCCGCCACGGCCACGCGGTGCTGGGCACGTACACGAACCCGGCGGGTGCGACCGTGATCACATCGGGGTCGACCGACTGGGCTCACGGGCTGGCGGAGAGGGACACTCAGATCGAGCAAATCACCCGGAACGTGTTGAACCGGCTCGGGTAGGGAGTCGCGATGAGCAAGGCCAAGACCACGGGCACGCGACCGCGTGCCTTGAACGATGCCGACAGCCACGATCTGATCCGCGTGCAGGGCGCGCGCGTCAACAATCTGAAGGACGTCAGCGTCGAGATCCCGAAACGTCGGCTGACCGTGTTCACCGGGGTATCCGGCTCGGGGAAGAGCTCGCTGGTGTTCGGCACGATCGCCGCCGAGTCGCAGCGCCTCATCAACGAGACCTACAGCGCCTTCGTGCAGGGGTTCATGCCGACGCTGGCGCGGCCCGAGGTCGACCTGCTCGATGGGCTGACCACGGCGATCATCGTGGACCAGGAACGAATGGGCTCCAACCCACGCTCCACGGTCGGCACCGCCACGGACGCCAACGCGATGCTGCGCATCGTCTTCAGTCGACTCGGCAAGCCGCACGTCGGCTCGCCCAACGCGTTCTCCTTCAACACCGCGACGATCAGCGGGGCTGGTGCCGTCACGTTCGAGAAGGGCGGCGTGAAGCAGAGAGAGAAGCGCTCGTTCAAACGGCTCGGCGGCATGTGCCCACGTTGCGAGGGCATGGGATCCGTGACCGACTTCGACCTGTCTCAGCTGTACGACGACAGCAAGTCGCTCAACGAGGGTGCGCTCACGATCCCCGGCTACAGCATGGACGGCTGGTTCGGCCGCATCTTCAGCGGTTGCGGCTACTTCGACATGGACAAGCCGATTCGGAAGTTCAACAAGAAAGAGCTCCAGGACCTGCTCCACCGCGAGCCGACCAAGATCAAGGTCGAGGGCATCAACCTGACGTACGAAGGGCTGATCCCGAAGATCCAGAAGTCGATGTTGTCGAAGGACGTCGAGGCGATGCAGCCGCACATCCGCGCCTTCGTGGAGCGCGCGGTGACGTTCGCCGCTTGTCCTGACTGCGGAGGCACCCGGCTGAACGAGGACGCCCGGTCGTCGAAGATCAAGGGGATCAACATCGCCGACGCCTGCGCCCTGCAGATCAGCGACCTGGCCGAATGGGTGAGCGGACTCGACGAGCCGTCGGTTGCGCCGTTGCTCGAAGGCTTGCAACAGCTGCTCGAGTCGTTCGTGGAGATCGGGCTGGGCTACCTCTCGCTCGACCGGGCGTCGGGCACGCTGTCGGGCGGCGAGTCACAGCGCACGAAGATGATCCGCCAGCTCGGATCGTCGCTCACCGACGTCACCTACGTGTTCGACGAGCCGACGATCGGGCTACATCCCCACGACATCGAGCGCATGAACGACCTGCTTCTCCGGCTGCGCGACAAGGGCAACACCGTGCTCGTCGTGGAGCACAAGCCGGAGACGATCGCGATCGCCGACCACGCCGTCGATCTCGGCCCCGGCGCGGGCACCTCGGGCGGCGAGGTGGTGTTCGAGGGAACGGTCGATGGGCTGCGAGCCAGCGAGACGATCACCGGGCGGCACCTCGACGACCGCGCCTCACTGAAGGAGACGTTGCGGACGCCGACCGGCACGCTGGAGGTCCGCGCCGCCAGCACTCACAACTTGCAGGATGTCGATGTCGACATACCGCTCGGTGTGCTGGTGGTGCTGACCGGGGTGGCGGGGTCGGGGAAGAGCTCACTGATCGACGGCTCGGTGTCGGGTCGGGACGGAGTGGTGTCGATCGACCAGGCTGCGATCAAGGGCTCGCGGCGGAGCAACCCGGCGACGTACACCGGACTGCTCGACCCGATTCGCAAGGCGTTCGCGAAGGCCAACGGCGTGAAGCCGGGACTGTTCAGTGCCAACTCCGACGGCGCTTGCCCCAACTGCAACGGCGCCGGCGTCATCTACAGCGACCTGGCGATGATGGCCGGCGTCGCCACCGTCTGCGAGGAGTGCGAGGGCAAGCGCTTCCAAGCCGAGGTCCTGGAGTACAGGTTCGGCGGGAAGAACATCAGCGAGGTGCTCGCGATGCCGGTCGCCGAGGCCGAGGAGTTCTTCGGCGACGGTGAGGCGAAGATCCCGGCCGCGCACAAGATCCTCGAGCGGCTTGCCGACGTCGGGCTCGGCTACCTGAGCCTCGGCCAGCCGCTCACGACGTTGTCCGGCGGTGAGCGGCAACGGCTCAAGCTGGCCACCCGCATGGGCGACAAGGGCGACGTCTACGTCCTCGACGAGCCGACCGCCGGCCTCCACCTCGCCGACGTCGAGCAACTGCTCGGCCTGCTCGACCGGCTGGTCGACTCGGGCAAGTCGGTCATCGTCATCGAGCACCACCAAGCGGTCATGGCCCACGCCGACAGGATCATCGACCTCGGCCCCGGCGCCGGCCACGACGGCGGCCGGGTCGTCTTCGAAGGCACACCTGCCGATCTCGTCGCCGCCCGCTCCACCCTCACCGGGGAGCACCTCGCGACCTACGTCGGCACCTGACCGACGCCGCCGACCGCGCCGCGATCAACGAGCGGCCGGTTGGAAGAGCTCGATGACGTTGCCGGATGGGTCTTCGAGGAGGATCTGCTTGCCGCCGGGGCCTTCGACGATGTCGTTGCGGAATCGTGCGTCGGCCGTCTTGAGTCGGGCGACTTCTGCGGAGAGGTCATCGACGATGAAGTGGATGCGGTTCCAGCCGCCTGGTCCCGGCATGGCGCCGTCGGGCATGGGTCGCCCGGCTGAGCTCTTCGGTCCGGAGAGCAGCAGTCGAAGGTTGCCGTTCTTGACGTCAGCGAACGCGGGCGCTGCGTTGGTCAAGATCTCGAAGTCGAGGAGCTTGGTGTAGAAGGCGATCGCCTCGTCCACGTCGTGGACCATGTAGCGGACGCTGACGGTCTCATCGTGTTGCATGTTCTGGCCTCCTGTCGGGCGTTGTGGCGAGCTGGTGCACGAGGAATCGGATGCGTGTCTCCAGCTCCGTTGCGGTGCGTTCGAACGCGGGAAGCGAAGCGCGGTTGGTGTCGCCCTCACGTGCGGGGTCGGGCACGCTCCAGTGGACGAGCTCGGGGTGGTGCGGGAACTCGGGGCAGACCTCGCGGACGCGGTCGCACAGCGTGATCACGAGGTCGAAGCGCCGCGAGGCGAACTCGTCCAGGTGCTTGGTGCGGTTGGAGCTGATGTCGATCCCGCGCTTGCGCATGACCCGGACGGCGTTGGGATGGAGTGGTTTCGGGTGGCTGCCGGCGCTCGCGGCCTCGACCGCGCCGTTGGACCGGTGTTCGAGCATCGCCTCGGCCATCTGGGACCGCGCGCTGTTCCCGGTGCACAGGAACAAGACCCGAGGTCGGCGACGCGAGCGCCCACGACGTGGCGCGGCGGAAGGCATCGGTACGAGTGACAGCCCGGGATGCAGCTCCCGGCCGGCGGCCATGAGGTTGTCCTCGCACGCATTGAGATCGATGGCGTAGTAGACGTCGCGGCCATCGGCCGAGCTGCGTCGCGACGACACGAGACCGCCGTCGCGGAGGTGTCGGAGGTGGTACGACACGAGATTCTGCGGTTCGCCGACGAGTTGGGTCAGTTCCGAGACGGCTCTGTCGCTGTGTGCGAGTTCTTGGAGCACGGACCAGCGCAGCGGATGGGCCGCGAGCTGGATGAACGCCGGTGGGTTCCCGCCGCTGCGATCGGCCCCTAACTCGTGCACGGGCAGAGACTATCCACGAGCCGGCAAATAGATCAAATGAAATTGATGTAATCTCCGAGGGTCGCCGCCTCAACGCCCTCCGTCTTCAGAACCGTCCAGCCGACTCGCGCGGCGGTTGGGGACGTTCGACGCGGTCGTCATTGGGCTGGGGTCGATGATCGGTGCGGGAATCTTCGCGGCGCTCAGCCCCGCGGCTGGCGCGGCGGGAACGGGCTTGTTGGTCGGGTTGGGGGTTGCCGCCGTGGTCGCGTACTGCAACGCGGTCTCGTCGGCGCAGTTGGCGGCGGTGTATCCGGCGTCCGGCGGAACCTATGTGTACGGGCGCGAACGACTGGGTCCCGTGTGGGGCTTCGTCGCCGGATGGGGCTTCGTTATCGGCAAGACGGCGAGTTGTGCGGCGATGGCCTTGACCTTCGCCGCGTACGTCGCTCCGGACTGGAGCCGACCGGTAGCGGCTGCCGCCGTGCTGCTTCTCACACTGGTGAATCTCGCCGGTGTCACCAGGACGGCATGGCTCACCCGCTTGATCCTCGTGGTCGTGTTGGCATCGCTGGCGACGGTGGTGTCGGCGACCGTTGCGTCGCATCCCGGCGTCGGAAACCTCGCCAACCCCTTCGAGGGAGGGCCTCGCGGGATCCTGCAGGCCGGCGGGCTGTTGTTCTTCGCGTTCGCCGGGTACGCGCGGATTGCCACCCTGGGCGAAGAGGTACGAGACCCGCGCCGAACGATCCCGCGAGCGATACCACTCGCGTTGTTCATCGCCCTTGCCGTCTACGCCGCGGTCGCCATCGCCGCGCTGCTGGCGGTGGGTGCTCGGACGCTCGCCTCCACACCGGCGCCCTTGAGCGCCGTCGTGGAAGCGTCGCCGTGGTCGTGGGCCGAACCTGTCGTCAAGGTCGGCGCGGCTGTTGCCGCGCTCGGCGTTCTGTTGTCGTTGTTGGCTGGCGTCAGCCGCACAACGTTCGCCATGGCCGACGAGCACGACTTGCCGCACTGGCTGGCTGCTGTCCATGAACGCCGACGGGTTCCCCATCGTGCCGAGATCGCTATCGGCTGCATCGTGGCCGTGACCGTGTTGGTGGTGGATCTGCGCGGCGCCATCGGCTTCAGCTCGTTCGCAGTGCTCGCCTACTACGCCATCGCCAATGTTTCCGCGTGGACCTTGCCGCCTCAACAGCGGCGGTGGCCACGAGCGTTCGCGCTGGCCGGGCTGGTCGGGTGCGTGACGCTTGCCTTCTCGTTACCTGTTGCCAGCGTCGTCGGGGGCACCGTGCTGCTCGCCGCCGGGGTGGTCATCTGGTCCATCCGTGAACGTCGTCGATCACGACGAATTGACACTCACCGGCGAGGGGTCGGACCCGCTGATCAGCAGGCCGCGAATTGAATCTTCCAGCCCGCGTCCGCATCGAACGAGGCCCAGAAGCCCACGTCGTCGATCAGGCCGTCGACGGGCCTGTCGGCGACCGGGTTGAAGGTGGGCGTGTCGTACAGGGTGACCTCGTGCAGATCGGTGGCAACGTAGCCGCCGCAACTGTCACAGCCGGTGTTGAGCTCGTTGATCCAGCCGAGTCGCACGGCAAGCTCCTCCGCCGCGCGTGAGTCGGGCGCGGCGACGGCCACCGGCGGCGAGGCATCGGCGAGCGTGCGAAGCGCGGCGACATCGGCGGGGTAACGAGCCGCGGCGTCGGCCCCGTTGTGCAAGCACGGCTCGACCTCGCTCACCGGGTTCGAGACCGAGCCGTAGTTCCGCATGGCGAACGTGCGCGAGACCAGCTCGCTCTCGACCAGCAGGACGGCGCGGAGGAGCTCGGGCTCCAGCCCCGCAGGGATGGAACCTCTGACCTCGCCCAGGGCATCGTCAGCCGCACTGACGGCGTCGACTGTCGCCTGATCGACGTTCGGGTCGCCCGCGGCAATGGAACGATTGATGCCCGCCGCCGCCGTCTTCAGGTGTTGGTCGAGCCGCTCGGCGGCCGAGAAGAACGCGGCGAGGTCGTCCGCCGCCGTTCGCGCCGGAACCGTCACGGCCGTGGACGGCGCCGTCGTCAGCGTCGTCCCGGTTGTCTCGGGCTCGCTCGTCACAGTCGTATCCGTGGACACCTGCTGGTCGGGACCGTTGCGTCGAACGATGAGGATGGCCACCGCCGCGATCACGACGACGAGCAAGATCGCGGTCAGGATGACCTGCCATCGACGCGGCGAGTTCATGTCGATGAACGTCGCATCGGGATCAGTGCGCCGCTAGGGCCGGAAGCCACAACTCCGGGATGTCAAGGCCGGCCCGTCGGGGGTCGATACCGTGTCGTGTGAGGAAACAGACGGTCGGGCTTCCCCTGGTGGTCGCGATTGCGGTGGCAGTCCTGGCCGCCGGATGCGCCGTAGCCCCGGGCAACCCGAACGGCCATGCGCCGATCCCGCCCGGGGCCGGTCCGGCCGACACGTCGCATCCGACCCGGATCGTCGGCGACGGCACGCCGGCCAGCTGCACGTCGGCGGCGACGGTGGCGGCGATCGCGCTGGGCGGCATCATCACGTTCAACTGCGGCCCGAACCCCATCACCATCACGCTCACCGAGACGGCCAAGATCCGGAACCTCACGGGACCCGACATCGTCATCGATGGCGGCGGGAAGGTGACCTTGAGCGGTGGGGGCCAGCGCCGCATCCTGTACATGAACACGTGCGAGGCCGCGCTCGGACTGCAGTCCGGAAGTGATTGCACCAACCAGAACTTCCCGCGGCTCGTGGTGCAGAACCTGACCTTCACCGACGGCAACGCCATCGGTCAGCCAGCCGCAGCCGGCGGTGGGAGCGGCGGCGGCGCCGTTTATGTTCGCGGCGGCCGAGTCCGCATCGTGAACAGCAAGTTCACCCGGAACATCTGCGAGCCGACCGGGCAGGACCTCGGCGGCGGAGCGGTGCGCGTGCTGAGCCAGTACAACGGGCTGCCTGTCTACGTGGTGAACAGCACCTTCGGCGGCGCCGCAGGAGACGGCAACTCGTGCTCCAACGGCGGCGCGCTGAGCAGCGTCTGGGTTTCGTGGACGGTGCTCAACAGCATCTTCAGCTTCAACACCGCGGTCGGTAACGGCGGCAATCCAATGCGAGCAGGCACGCCGGGCGGCGGGCTTGGCGGCGCCATCTACAACGACGGCCGGACGATGCAGTTGAACGTGGCGGGCACGATCATGGAGGACAACCACGCCAACGAGCTCGGCGGGGCCATCTTCTTCGTCAGCAACGATCTCACCGGAACCATGAGCATCGACAGCTCGACGCTGCAGCGCAACCCGAACGACTACTTCCAGCAGCCGGCCATCCCGCCCGGGGTCTTCTTCTTCGGGAGCGGTTCGCCCGTCGTGACCAACTCGACGATCACACCGTGACCTGACCAGGCGCGCGAGGCGCGTGGAGACTTCACGGAAGTCGTGCCGCTGGTCTCGCCCTATCTCGGGGGCAGGAGCAAGGAGGTGCCGAGCCCATGTGCGAGTTGGTGGCCGCCCGCCTGGACCTCGATGGCTACCGTCGCGGTTCCCTGTTGGACGGACAGCACCGTTCCAGAGGTCTCGACCACTCTCGCGGCGGGCGCGGTGGTGAAGCGCAGCGACAGGTCGGGGTTCGGGCCGAGAACCTCCACCGGGACAAAGGTTTGGAGCACCGCCGTCGCGACCATCGGATCGGCTGCGAGACAGGCAACTTCGGGTCCCGTGGACTCGAGGTTGTCCCAGGGGACGGTGATGGTCCCGATCGGCGACTTCGTTCCATCGACATTCGTTCGCACCTTCTCGCCATACGCGCGGAGATAGACCCCGTCTTCTTCGCGAAGCGTATGGAGTGACCTCTGCATCGGAGCACGGAGCGGCGGAGTCTCGAATGGGGTGGTGCGCACATCGAAGGACCTCGCCGTCGTGTGGTGATAGGCCGTCTCGACTGCGCTGGGAGTAACCATGGTGACGAGAGCGATCGCCGCGAGCTTGCGACGCCGGTCGTACAGGTCGACTTCAACGGTCGCGACGGTCCGACCGATGTGACGCACTGTTGCTGTTGCGTACGAACGTCCGCGCGGCACTGACCGTACGAGTTGGATGTGCAGCGAACGGGGAGAGCATGCCGGCGCGGCGCATCGAGCGACGGAGAGCATCCCTGCCGCGAGCGCACCGCCGTACACGGCACCCCAGTTGCTCTCGAGGTGCTCGCCAAATGCGAACGTCCAGCCGTCCCCGTCGTCGGAGGGACCGCCCAGAAACTGACTCACCGACTCGAGAACCTCGCGGTTCGTCGTCTCCTGTCGGGATCCGTCATCGCCGCCGACCATCCCTCCATAGTGCCCGTACTGGGCGGGAGGGTCCTGAGGAATGCGGTCGACAACGCCTTCCGGAAATGGTTGCCTATTCGGACCGCGCCGGATCCGGTGCGGCATCGTCGACCAAGGGAGGTTCGAGGCCATGTCTGCACGTCACGCACCCTCATCTCCCGGTCGCGCCCGCGCCTCGCGGTAGGCCTGCGCCTGTCGGCTCTCGCCGCGGGTTCGTCGATCCGGGATCTCTGCTCCTGATCATCTCGAACCCGGAGGACCAGTGTCCGACCACCGCGATCCACCCGTCTGGCTCGTCCCCGAGCCGTACGACGACACCGACCTCGGCGTCTTGAAAACCGGCAAGGAGGCCCAGGTGTCGCTCGTCGAGCGCACCGGCCCCACCGGACGGTGCCTGTTGGCCCGCAAGCTCTACCTACCGCGCGAGGTCACCGAGAAGGGTGTCCTCCATGCGATGGGCGTGCAGCGCGCCTCGCAGTTCCGCAACGACGTCACCTACCGAGAGGGTCGTCAGTTCCGCAAGAGCCGCGACCGGCGAGCGGTGGAGCGCATGTCCACCCACGGCAAGGCGCTCCTGCAGGAGCGCTGGACCAACCACGAGCACGACGTGATGAGCGTGCTGTGGAAAGCCGGCGTGCGAGTGCCGTATCCCGTGATGTTCGCCGAGGACCACTTCGACATGGAGTACGTCGGGGACCTCGCGGAGGCGGCGTCGACCCTCGCGCGCCTACGCCCTCGCGGTCCCGCTGCTCGATGCCATCTGGGACCAGCTGGTGGTCAACCTCGGGCGAGTGGTCGCCGCGGGTTACGCCCACGGCGACCTCTCCGCCTACAACCTGTTGTGGTGGGCCGACGAGCTGTGGATGATCGACTTCCCCCAGGCCATCGACATCGCCGCCAACCCGATGGGCCTCGATTTCTTGCACCGCGACGTCGCGAACATCACCACCTGGTTCGGCCGCCAGGGCCTCGAGCGCGATCCCGAGGAGTTGTTCGCGCTGCTACTCGGGGAGCTCACGTGGTGACTCACCTCAAGCGAGGGCGGCGGCGAACTGATCGTGGTGGTCCATCCACCAGCGCCGGCGACGTTCGAAGCGCTCGCTGCCACCAGTCCGGTTCCACATCGCGATGGCGTTCGGGTTCCCGGCGTCGACGCTCTGGCGGACGGCCGCTTCGATGCGGTCGATCGCGTCGTTCATCGCGGTGAGCAGTTCCGCCCGCCCGTCCCGACCCAGTCCATAGGTGTCGGCGACGAGTCGTAGCCGTGCCGGCCCGTCGACGGGTCGCCAGCCGAGCCGGGCCTGGTCGAAATCGTCGTCGATCGGTACGCAGAGGCGGGCGAACTGGGCCAGGTCGTACACGGGGCGGCCAGGGGCCGCGAACTCGAAGTCGAGCAGCGCAACCGCGATGCCATCGCGGAAGACGACGTTCGAAGGCTCCACGTCGTTATGGCACACGAGCGTGCCGCCCGCGGGGTCAGCGAGGGCGTTGTCCCACGTGAATCCTCGAGCGTCGAAGCCGCGGGCGGCGTCGTGGAGCCCGCGTAGCAGCCTGGCGATGGACGCCAGCGCGGTGTCGGATTGGCTCCAATCCGGATAGGGCGTCAGGGGGACGTCGCCATCGATGAACACGAGGCGCTCGCGTCCGTCCTCGTCGATTCCGACCGGTGACGAGGCGCCCTCGAATCCCCCGCTTCTCACCGCCCGTAGGAACGCGTGAATCGAACCCGAGTGCGGACTCGAGGGACGAAGAACATGTGGACCGACGCGGACGACGTTGCCCGCGTTCGCGATCCCGCCGTCGAGCTGTTGCTCTGGTCGAGGTGACTTGCGCAAGGCTCTGATGAACTCCGGCGCGTCCGTCATCTTCGGCACAACCTTGCCGTGAGTAGTTCACAACCGGACATTCCTCGTCGAGAATGCCAGCCCCACGGCGGGCCCGTCCACGACGTCGCGAACGGCCTACTGACTAAACCACTGAGAATGTCGATAAGTAACCAACAGATCTCGACGCTCATGCAATAGGTATGGCGCAGGGCCGCTTCGAACTACAAAGGCCCAGGCGCCGGATCTCGCGGCTCACCTGGGCCTTCGCATCGAGCGAGAGCGGGTGACGGGAATCGAACCCGCGTTCTCAGCTTGGGAAGCTGATGTTCTGCCGCTGAACTACACCCGCAGAACCGCCGGTCAGATTAGCGGTGGCGTTGTACGGGTATCCCATCGAGGCCGATGATTCCTGCCGATGCCTACAGTCGAAATCGTCATGGAAGCCACGAATCTTGCTGACCTGTACGAGTCGCCCCCGATCGACTGGAGCCGCATCGAGCGTCGTCTTGATCAAGGTCTCAGCCAGGCTCCCGAAACCGGTGGCCCGAACCGTCACACCTGCTGGTTGGCGACGATCAACACCGACGGCAGCCCGCACGTCACCGGCATCGGCGCGATCTGGGTCGATGGCACCTTCTGGTTCGAGACCGGCAAATCCACGCGCAAGGGCCGGAACCTCGCCCGCGACCCGCGCTGCACGCTCAGCGTCGCCGCCGACGAGTTCGACCTCGTGGTCGACGGCGAGGCGACGCTCGTGACCGACCCGCCGACGGTCGCGGCCATGGCGGAACGTTGGGCGGCCGGCGGCTGGCCGTGCCGCGTCGATGAGTCGGGCACCGCGCTCACGGCCGAGTTCAGCGCACCTTCGGCCGGCGCACCGCCCTGGTTCGTCTACCGCCTCGAACCGCACGCGGCCACCGCTCTCCTCACGGTCGAACCCGGCGGCGCCACCCGCTGGCGCTTCTAGTCAAAGGGATCGCCCGTCCCTACGGCTCTACGCTTCGGACATGACGATCGACACGCCGGAGCGCAAGATCCATCTGCGTACCTGTCCGCTCTGCGAAGCGATGTGCGGCCTCGAGGTCCACGTCGAGGACCAGCAAGTGAAGCTCATCCGCGGCGACCGCGACGACGTGTGGAGCAAGGGCTACGTCTGCCCCAAGGGCACGACGCTCGGTCACCTGCACCACGACCCCGATCGCCTGCGCGAACCGATGGTGCGCGACGGCGACCAATGGCGCGAGGTGAGTTGGGAAGAAGCGTTCGCTCGGTGCTCGGAACTGCTCACGCCGGTGATCGAGCAGCACGGGATCGAAGCGGTCACGGCGTACGTCGGCAACCCCCTCGCGCACAACATGAGCCTCAGCCGCTACATCGGCATCCTCATCGGTCTGTCGGGCATCCCGATGATCTACTCGGCCGGCACCGTCGACCAGTGGCCCAAGAACGTCAGCTCGCACCTGATGTACGGCGGCATGTGGAAGATCCCCGTGCCCGACATCCAGCGCACCGACTTCCTCGTGGTGATGGGCGCCAACCCGCACGCGTCGCAAGGATCACTCCTCGCGTGCCCCGACGTGATGGGCGAGATCGATGGCATCCGCGAACGTGGCGGTCAGGTGATCGTGATCGACCCACGTCGCACGGGGACCGCGG
Source organism: uncultured Iamiaceae bacterium (assembly GCA_963778895.1). Lineage (GTDB taxonomy): Bacteria > Actinomycetota > Acidimicrobiia > Acidimicrobiales > Acidimicrobilacustridaceae > CAVZVZ01. The sequence goes on along the minus strand of CAVZVZ010000005.1, from coordinate 1,652,061 downwards.
AGCGGGCCGACGAATGGCTGCCGATCACGCCCGGCACGGACGCTGCGTTCTTGCTCGCCGTCGCGCAGGTGCTGTTCACCGAGGACCTCGTGCGCGTCGACCGTCCCGAGATCTTCGATGGCATCGACAGGGTGGAATCGCTCGTCGCCGACTGGGCGCCTGAACGCGTCGAGTCGATCACCGGCATCAGCGCGGCGCGCACCCGTGAGCTCGCTCGGCAACTCGCCGCCACCGAGAGGGCAGTGGTGTACGGCCGCATCGGTCTGTGCAACCAGGAGTTCGGCACGCTCGCCAGCTGGCTCGTCGATGTCGTCAACATCCTCACCGGACATTTCGACGTGCCCGGCGGCTTGATGTTCTCCAAGCCGACCGCCTGGGCCGTCACCGACCTTCCGATGCCGGGTCTCGAAGAAGGGGTGGCCAACTTCGGCCGGTGGCGTACGCCGCGTGCGCGGCGCGCCCGAGGTGCTCGGCCACGTGCCCGTGTCGTGTCTCGCCGAGGAGATCGCGACGCCGGGCGATGGCCAGATCAAGGCGCTCTTCACCGTCGCCGGCAACCCCGTGCTGTCGACGCCCGGTGGCGATCGCCTCGACGCCGCGCTCGAGACGCTCGACTGCATGATCAGCGTCGACAACTGGCTCAACGAGACCACGCGCCACGCCGATGTGATCCTTCCCGGCCTCTCCGCCCTCGAGCAGGCGCACCACGACGACCTCATCCTCGGCTTCGCCGTCGGCAGCGTCGCGAACTACTCACCACCGGTCTTCCCGCAAACCGATCGGCCGCAGGAGTGGGAGATCCTCATTCGTCTCGCGGGTGCCTGTCTCGGTGAGTCGGCGAATGATGTCGATGTCGCCGCGATCGACGATGGCTTCTTCGACGTCCTGGCCTCGACACAAGGACTCGACGGCGCGGTGCTACGTGAGCAGTACGACCACGGTGGTCCCGAGCGCATGCTCGACCTCACCTTGCGCACCGGCCCGTTCGGCGACCGCTACGGCGAGAACCCCGACGGCATCACGCTCGACAAGCTCAAGGATCGGCCGCACGGTGTCGACTTCGGGCCGATGGTGCCGCGCCTCGACGAGGTCCTGGCTACGGCGTCGGGCCGGGTGATCCTTGCGCCACCCTTCATCACGAACGATCTCCCACGCCTGGCCGAACGCCTCGGGCGCCCGGCCGACGATCTCGTGCTCACCAGCCGCCGTCACCTGCGGTCGAACAACTCGTGGATGCACAACGTCTCGGTGCTCGTGAAGGGCAAGGATCGGTGCACGTTGCTGGTGCATCCCGACGACGCGCGCCGGTACGGGATCGAGGACGGGAAGCTGGTGACCGTCACCTCCGAGGCAGGCAGCATCGACGTGCCGGCCGAGGTGAGCGACGAGATGAAGCCAGGCGTCGTTTCGATGCCCCACGGTTGGGGTCACGACAAGGTCGGCACCCGCCTATCGATCGCTCGCGAGCACGCCGGCGTGAACAGCAACGTGCTGGCGCCGGGCACCTTCGTCGACGTCGTGTCGGGAAACGCCGCCGTGAACGGCATCCCGGTGAGCATCCGCGCCGCGGGTTGACTACGTCGGTACCGCGCCTCGCGCGTAGGCCAACGTCGTCAGCGTGTCAGTAGAGGTGTCGACGAGCGATATCTCGACCGCGGGCAACATCGTGTCGTCGAGGGCGCGCGCCGTCGCGCGCACCGGGCCGTTCGGGGCCTGAGCCAGGTAACGCAGGTCGAGGTCGGTGATCACCACCGCCTCCCCAGTTCGTGCCGCCAACAACTCCTCGGCGGCGGCCTCGGCGAGCAAGGCGACCATCGCGCCCTGCAAGGTGCCGACCGGGTTGCGCAGGGCCGGAGTCACCTCGACCTGCACGACACCGTGCACTGCATCGACGACCTCGATGCCGGCCTCCTCCCGCAGCGGACGGGTCAGCCCCGGAAGGCCGGCAAACAGCTCCGGTGCCGCTTCCAGAGCGAGGAGCGGCTTCGGTGGATCGGTGTCCTTCCTCGGGATGCTCGCAAAGCCGATCGCGCCCGCCGCGAAGGATGCACCGTCGTCATCCGTGAGCTCGACCGTGCAGGTGACCGATCGTCGCCCGCGCCGGACGACCTGATTGACCGCCGTGATCAGTCGGGGTGCGGGGGCGCATCGCATCCGCACCGTCATGTCGGTCGTGAGTGTCCAGACCGCGGGATCGCGATCGATCGTTATCCCGGCGACGACATCGATCACGTAAGACAACACGCTGGCGCGGATCACGCCGTGGTGCAGCGTCTCCGGTTGGGGCCTCAGGTGGAGCTCGAGTTGGCCGTCGTCGAACCGCGCCGTGACACCGAGCCGGGTCGGGACCGCAGTCAAGAGAGGTTCGGGAATGTCGGTCAAGGCAGGATCCTCATCGCCATGGGGCCGTGATCCTATGGGAGGCTGAGCCGGTGCCGTTCCTGACGCCCGACGGTCCCGACCGGTGGCCGGCGCTCACCTACGCCGGCGTGATGTCGTTCGGGCGGGCGCCGTACAGCCGGGACCTCACCGAGGCCGACATCGCGATCCTCGGCGTGCCGCTCGACCTGGCCACGACCGGAAGGTCGGGTGCGCGAGAAGGGCCGAACGCCATCCGCGCCGAGTCGGCCAAGTTGTCCGAGCTCCCGAACTTCCCGTACGGCTTCGATCCCGTACAGCGTGGTCGCATCGTCGACTGCGGCGACGTTGCGTTCGACACCAATCGCAGCGAAACCGTGGTGCCGACCATCGAAGGCTGCGCGACCGAGATCCTCAGCACCGGGACGAAGCTGCTGTCGCTCGGTGGTGATCACTTCATCTCGTACCCGCTACTTCGCGCACAACGGTCCCACCACGGCGAACCGCTCGCGCTGCTCCACTTCGACGCCCACACCGACACCTGGCCCGACGACGGCGAACGCCTCGACCACGGATCGATGTTCCGTCGCGCCGTGAACGACGGACTCATCGACCCGGACACGACGATCCAGGTCGGTATCCGTACGTGGAACGACGACTCGATGGGTCTCGACAGCGTCGACGCCCCGTGGCTGCACGAGCACGGCCTCGATGCCACCCTCGACCGCATCACCAGCCGCATCGGTGACGGGCCGTGTTACGCCACGTTCGACGTCGACTGCCTCGATCCCGCGTTCGCACCGGGCACCGGTACGCCGGTGGCCGGCGGGCTCAGCACCGCGCAAGCGCTCACGCTGTGGCGTCGGTGCGCCGATCGCCTGAACATCGTCGGTGCCGACGTCGTCGAGGTGTCACCCCCGTTCGACGTCGCCGGTATCACTGCGCTGGCGGCGGCCACGCTCGCGCACGACCTTGTGTCGGCCTGGACCGCCTCAACCTGACGAACTGCCAGCCAGTTCGGCTAGCGAGGCCAGTCGCGCCCTTCGTACACGCCGTTGGCGGTCAACATCATGCCGCCGAGGGTGCGCTCGGCGTACTCGATCCGCCAGTTCAACATGCGGTCCTTCATGGCCAGCAGGTCGTCGCGGTAGCGCGCATCCGTGCTGACGTCTCGTAGTTCGCCCGGGTCTTCGACGAGATCCTCCAAGACCGTGGGCAGCGTCGGGAAGTGCACGTACTTCCGGTCCGCGGTGCGAACGACAGCGAGCACGGCCTGGTCCATGCGCATGCCCAGCGGATGCGGGCGCATCTGCGGGATGCGGAAGTCGAACTCCCAGCGCACCTCATCCCGCCAGTCCTGCGGTGGGTTGCCGTGGACAAAGGGCAGAAGGCTGCGACCGTCGCACTGCAGTGGCAGCTCGTCGACGCCGAGCCAGTCGAGCAGGGTGGGCATGACATCGACGTTCTCGGTGAAGGCGTCGACGGTCGTCCCCCGCGTGCCGGCCGCGTCGGCACGCGGGTCTCGGATGATCAACGGGATGCGGTAGGACTCGTCGAACCAGCCCAGCTTCTGGGTGAACCAATGGTCTCCGAGCTGTTCGCCGTGATCACACGTGAGCAGTATCAGGGTGTCGTTGATCGCGCCCGTCGACTCGAGCCAATCGAGGACACGCCCTATCTGATCGTCGACCTCGTTCATGAGTGCGTAGTAGGTCGCCGCCTGCTGGCGCTGTTCGTGCTCGTCCTGCGGTGCCCGCACGAAGGACAAGCTCAGGGCACTCGCGAGGAAGGGATGGCGAGCCGCTTCGTCGTCCGCCGTGGCGAGCCGGTTGGGCGCCAGCATGTCGGCGGGGTCATACCGGTCGTGGTACTCCCGCGTGGCGCGCCAGGGCGGGTGTGGACGCAAGTAGCTCGCGTGCACGAACCACCCGTCGTCGGCCTGACGAAGGTGGCCGAGCATCGTGTCGGTCAGGAACGCGCTGATGCTGTGATCGGCCGGGAAGATCGCCGGTGCCCACGTGGATCCGTGGCCGGCGACGTCGTACGACGGGTCGGGATCGAACGCGGCCTCGTTGCGATCACTGAAGTCGTGGCCGTGCGCGCGCAAGAAGTCGAGCCACGGCTGGAAGGGCTCCGGCATGGTGAGCCCTTCGGTGAAACCCGGAAGCACGCCTTCATAGCTGCGCAGCAACGGGTGCATGGGATCGTCGAACGTCCGAGGGTCGAGGCTCGTGTCCGTGTAGCCGAACAACACCGGGTCGTAGCCCAGCAGGCGCGCCTCGCGCGCGATGTTGGTGAACCGGTCATCGAGCGGCGTGCCGTTCAATCCCGACCGATGGTTCATCAGGTACTGACCCGTCAACAACGATGCACGGCTCGGGCCACAGGGCGCACAGTTGGCGAAGTGCTGTGTGAACCGCACTCCCTGCCGCGCCAGTCGATCGAGGTTCGGGGTCTCGACGATGGGATGACCGGCCGCCGAGAGGCATTCGGCGCGCCACTGGTCGACGGTGATGAACAAGACGTTCGGTCGGCTCACGGGCCCATCTTGGCCCACCCCGAGAACAGGCTGTCAGCCCGCCGGAACGACCACCGGCGACCAGGCGGCTTCGACGAGCAGTGTCGGTTGGCCGGACCCATCGGCCGGCACCGTGTAGACGTCGGTCTGGGGCGAGAAGGAGTTGGCGTCGTCGAGCCCGTACATGATCGTGGCGTCGTCGAGCCATGCCACTTGATCGTCGACGTTGCGAGTTTCGGCCAGGTCGGTACGCGCCATGGTCTTCAGGTCGAGCACGGCGAGCGTCCACGTGACGAGCCCGAGACCGTCGTCGTGGCGCACCTTGTAGGCCACGCGCGTGCCGTCGGGCGACAGCGATGGGCACTCGACGTCGTTCGTCACGACGTGAGCCTCGTGGTGCGCGACATCGCCCTCGACGAGATAGAACGAGCCGCCGGTCCCCAGCGTGGCGTGGCGCTGATCGCCTCAGCCGAGTCGGTGCCGCGAGCGGGGCAGCCTGCTCACGAAGTTGCAGGTAGGGGCGCACAACGGCCCCCAAGCTACGCTCCCCTGCATGCGAGTCGTCGGCATCAACCGCTATCCCGTGAAGTCGCTGCAGGGTGAGCAACTGAGCGAGACGACCATCGACCCGACCGGGCTCGACGGCGATCGCCGTTGGGGCATCGTCGAGGCCGAGACGGGCAAGGTGTGGTCGGCGAAGCGGCACGGGGCCTTGCTCGAGGCCAGCGCGAGCACCACCGCCGAGGGCCCGATCATCACCCTGCCCGACGGCACCGAGATCGCACCCGACGACCCCACCCGCGACGCACAGTTGAGCGAGTGGCTGGGGTCCGCCGTCGCCCTCCATTCGGCCTCGGACTCCGGTGATCGGATCTACGAAGCCAGCCTCGATCTCGATCCGGATGTCGACGTGTTCGACATGCCGATGACGTCCGGTCGGTTTCTCGATCTGTCACCCGTTCACGTGCTCACCACTGCCAGTCTGCGCGCGGGTTCAGCTGCACACCCTCAGGGGAACTGGACGGCCGACCGCTTCCGCCCTTCGATCCTGGTCGACGCGACCGAGGACGACTTCGTCGAGAACGACTGGGTCGGCAAGACCGTTCGCGTCGGTGAGGTCGAACTCGACGTGATCTTGCCAACCGTGCGTTGCGTCATGACCACGCGCGCGCAGCCCCCACGCGACATCGAACGCGACCTCGACGTCTTCAAGACGATCAACCGCGTCAACCAACAGAACCTCGGTGTGTACGCGAACGTCACCCAGCCGGGAACGGTCCGACTCGGCGATCCCGTCGCGCTCGGGTGATCAGTCCTCGGCCAGCTGCTCCTCGCGCCAGGCCTCGCGCTCCTCGACGGACCGGGTCAGCACCGCGTACACCTCGTTGATCAGGTCATCGGCGTGGAACGGGCGGATCAGGAAGGCATCGGCGCCGGACTCCCAGGCGAACATGCGGTTCGTCTCGCTGCGCGTGAGCAGCAGCACCGGCACCTCGCTGGAGTCCTTGCTGCGACGGACGGCATCGAGCAACTCCAGGCTGGCCCCGGTTCCGCCGCTCTGGAAGTCGGCGATGACGGCTTTGAACGGCGGATCACCGTTGTCGAGCTTGTCGAGGGCGTCATCGGGCGCGTAACACCGCGTGGCGGTCCAGCCGGCGGACTCGACGATCCGAGCGATGAGCTCGCAGGCATCGGCGTTGTCATCGACCACCAGAACCCGTGTGGGCCCGGTGGGTTGCTCAACCTTCGACTTGCGTCGCGCCACCTTGATCCTCCGCTGCTGCCCCAACGGTGACTGCTGTTCCACTCTCGCCGTGTTCGAGAGCTTCGAGGAGATGCATCGCGATGTCGGCCACCTTGACCTGGTCGTCGTCGAGGCCTTCACCCTTCACACCATCGTCGATCATGATGTAACAGAACGGGCAGGCTGTGGCGATCCTCGAGGCACCGGTCGCGATCAGCTCTTGCGAGCGCTCGACGTTCACCTGCTTGCCGGTGTGCTCCTCCATCCACATCCGCGCGCCACCCGCACCGCAGCACATGCCCTTGGTGCCGTTGCGCGGAGCCTCGACGATGTCGATGCCCTTCAGTGACCCGATGACCTTGCGCGGCGCCAGGTACACGTCGTTGTGGCGACCGAGGTAGCACGAGTCGTGGTACACGATGCGCTCGTCCAGCCGAGCTTCGGACAGGTCGAGCTTGCCCGTGTCGATCAGGAACTCGAGGAACTGGCTGTGGTGGACGACCTCGTAGTTGCCACCGAGTTGCGGGTACTCGTTCGCCAGCGTGTTGAAGCAGTGCGGGCACTGCGTGATGATCTTCTTCACGCCCATGTTCTCGAACGTCTCGATGTTCTGCATGGCCAGCATCTGGAAGATGTACTCGTTGCCCGACCGGCGAGCAGGATCGCCGGTGCACATCTCGGACGGACCGAGGATCGCGAACGACACGCCCGCCCGTTCGAGCAACCGAGCCATGGCTTGGCTGACCTTCTTGTTCTTGTCGTCGAACGATCCGGCGCAGCCGACCCAGTAGAGGTATTCGGCCTCGAGCGGATCGGTACCGTCGATGATCTCGATGCCCTCGAGCTTCGATGCCCAATCACCGCGCTCGGCCTGGCTGATGCCCCACGGGTTGCCCGAGTTCTCCATCGACCGGTACGCGTTGCCGAGCTCGGTGGGGAAGTTCGACTCCATGAGCGACAGGTAGCGCCGCATGTCGAGGATCTTGTCGAGGATCTCGATGTTCACCGGGCAGTTCTCGTCGCACGCCTTGCACGACGTGCACGCCCACACTTCTTCGGGCTGGATGCGCTCGAACACCGAATCGGCCCGGATCACTATGTCGGGCACGGTGCCGATCGGGGGCGACACCACCGGGGTGCCGGTGGCCGCCATGACCTCACCCGTCTTCAGCACGATCTCGCGGGGGTCGAGCGGCTTGCCCGTCGCGTGGGCCGGGCACACTGCCGTACAGCGGCCGCACATCGTGCACGCGTCGGTGTCGAGGAGCTGCTTCCAGGTGAAGTCCTCGATGGTGCTGGCCCCGAACGATTCGAGCTCGGTCTCCATCAGGTTCGGCATGGGTTTCATCGCGCCCTTGGGCCGTTCGCGATCGCGCAGGTACATGTTCAGCGGCGACGTGAACATGTGACGCAGCATCGTCACCGGCAGGATCGCCAGGAACACGAGGAAGGTCGTCACGTGGGTGATCCACCAGAACTGGTGCCAACCGACGAGGTGCGACGAGCCGTCGACGAGCAGGCCGAGTGGATAGCCGATGAACGACCACTTCTCGAACGACGGCATGCCGGTCTCGGCGATGCGGTAACCCTCGGTCAGGAACCCAGTGACCGGCAGCGCCAGCAAGGTGATGAGGATGACGGCGTGCTCGGGCTTGGTCTTGATCCGGATGCGATACGGCCGCTGGATGTAACGGCGCACGATCGCCCACAACACACCAATCGTGAGCGTGAGCCCGGCCGCGTCGCCGACGAACGAGTAGCCCTCGTACACCCGACCGTTGAGGAACTTCAGATCCACCGGGAGCTGGTGGTTGATCTCGAGCACGGTGGTCACCGCGAGCAGGATCAGGAAGCTGAAGTAGATGAGCGAGTGCATGATCCCCGCCGCAGGGTCCCGCAGCAGCGTCTGCATGTAGACGCCGGCGCGGAAGTCGGCCAGGCGGCGTTTGGCGTTCTGCGGTGTGGTCGCTCGATTGTCGGGCTTGCCCCGTTCCCAGTTCTTGACCCGGAACGAGAAGAGCACGCCGCCGTAGACGATCAGCACGGGTACGACGATGTAGAAGACGGCCTTCAGCACGCTCGGCACCCCGCCGAACGTCTCGCGGGTGATCGGACTGTCGTCGTGCCACTGGGTGAACGTGGCCAGGATGCCCGAGCCCACCGTGATCAGGGCGAACAGGATGCCCAGGGTGATGGCGGCGTACGAGGCGCGGAAACGGCCTTTGGGAGATGTGGCGCCGTCTTGTTCGACGGTCTCGTTCGGGCTGGTGGTCGCGGTCATCGTGGGCTCGAAGTTACTCCCGGGTAACAGGAAACCACCAGCTAGCCGAAGGCCTTCTGGTCGAGTTCACGGATGGTCTGGGCCAGCGAAGCCAGCACCTTGTGGGCCAGGCCGGGTACCTCGTCGAGCACGCCGGCGAACTCGCGCTGGCCGATGACCAGCACCCGCATCGGGGTGTCGGCCACGATCGTCGCCGTCCGGGGGCCGCCGTCGAGCAGTGCGAGCTCGCCGAAGTGGTCGCCGGGGCCGAAGGTGGCGACCTTGCGGCCGTTGCGCTTCACCGTCGCGGTGCCCTCGATGACCACGAACGCCTCCCGCCCACGGGTCTCTTGCTCGACCAGCACTTTCCCGCTGGGCACGTCGATCTCGTCGGATGCCTTGGCGATCTTTTGCAAGTCACGCTTCGACATGGAGGAGAACAGCTGGATCTGCGACAGGCTGTCCAGATATGAGTTCCGTGGCATGCGCGGAGCTTAGAGCGTGCGTCGATGGGAGCATGCTCCAATGGGCCCATGCTCCAATAGGTGAGAGCGTGCGCCGATGAGCGGACGTCCCAACGGATAGCCCGGTACCTCGTACCAGGCAGATCACAGGCCGGTCACGGCGATGAAACAGATCGGAAACGTTCGTTCCTTACGGTCCACCGTCGTGGACGTGGTGCTCGTGCGGTGGCCCCTCGAACAAGAACGCAGGGTCCGGCTCCAACAGGAAGGCCGGGCCCGCTTGTTGCTGGTCGAAGAGGGGGTCGCCCCACCCTCGATCAGTGACTGCCTGGAGGACTGGGTGCGCGTGCCGGCCGAGGAAGCCGACATCAGCGCTCGGGTCGAGACCCTCGACGCCCGGGTTCGCGAGCACGAGCGTCAGGTGCCCGAGCTCGACATCGACGGTGTGCTCCGTTTCGACGGGGGTTGGGTCGGGCTCCCCCCGGTCGAGGCCCGCCTGATGGAGTCGTTGATCGCACGCTTCGGTGCGGTGGTCAGCCGGGAGCAATTGGCCCGTGCAGGGTGGCCCGACGGCGCCCCTGGTCGAAACGCCCTCGACGTGCACGTTCTGAGGCTCCGGCGGCGTATCGCGCCGCTCGGCCTCGCGATAAAGACCGTGCGTTCGCGGGGCTACTTGCTCGAGTCGGATGCCGCGGCCTGGTTCGACACCGCCGATGCCGCCGACCGGGCGGCGTCGACGTCGCCGACCACCCTGTCGAGCACGTCCATGTCGGTCAACGGCCGAAAGTCGTCGTCGAGCTCGTAACGGATCGGTACGCCCGTCGGCAGGTTCAGCTCGGAGATGTCGTCATCGCTGATGCCGTCGAGGTGTTTGATGAGGGCGCGCAGGCTGTTGCCGTGCGCGGCGACGACCACGCTCGCGCCATGCCGTAGGTCGGGCACGATCGCGTCGTACCACCACGGCAGCATCCGCTCGAGCACGTCCTTCAGGCACTCCGACGCCGGCAGAACGTCGACCGGGAGGTCTCGGTAGCGCGGGTCGAAGCGGGGGTGGCGTTCGTCGTCGAGATCGAGCTTCGGGGGCGCGATGTCGTAGGCCCGGCGCCATTCCTTCACCTTGTCGGCGCCCCACTCCTCGGTCGTCTCCTTCTTGTTCTTGCCCTGCAGGTCGCCGTAGTGGCGCTCGTTGAGGCGCCAGGACCGGCGGACCGGGATCCAGAGCCGCCCCAGCTCGTCGAGGGCCAGATCCGCGGTCCGGATGGCGCGAACCTGGCGTGAGGTGTGCACGACGTCGGGCTCGATGTCGGCCGCGAGCAGGTCTTTGCCGGCCTGAATCGCCTCGGCCCGGCCCTTCTCCGAGAGGTCGGCGTCGAACCATCCCGTGAACAGGTTGAGGCGGTTCCATTCGCTCTCGCCGTGCCGGAGCAGGACCAGTTCGTAGGTCATGGATTGCAAACTACCTGCTGGCAATGTCCGGATTCGGGAAGAAATGACCCACCTCCCAAGTTGATAATGCCACGCTCAACTTTTATCCTGAGCGACTTACAGGTCTCGAAAAAGCAGGAGAAGACACCAATGCCCAAGGCCGTCGGTATCGACCTCGGTACCACCAACTCCGTCGTCTCGACCCTCGAGGGCGGCGAGCCCGTCGTCATCCCGAATGCCGAAGGCTCCCGCACCACCCCATCGGTCGTGGCCTTCGCCAAGAACGGTGAGGTACTCGTCGGCGAGGTCGCCAAGCGCCAGGCGATCACGAACCCCGATCGCACCATCCGGTCCGTCAAGCGCCACATGGGCACGAACTGGAACATCGACATCGACGGCAAGAAGTACACGTCGCAGGAGATCAGCGCGCGTGTGTTGATGAAGCTCAAGCGCGACGCCGAGGCCTACCTCGGTGACACTGTCACCCAAGCCGTGGTCACGGTGCCCGCGTACTTCGACGACGCGCAGCGCACGGCCACCAAGGAAGCGGGTCAGATCGCAGGCCTCGAGGTCTTGCGCATCATCAACGAGCCCACCGCGGCGGCGTTGGCGTACGGGCTCGACAAGGAGACCGACCAGACGATCCTCGTGTTCGACCTCGGCGGCGGCACCTTCGACGTGTCGGTCCTCGAGATCGGCGACGGCGTGTTCGAGGTCAAGGCCACGCACGGCGACACCAAGCTGGGTGGCGACGACTGGGATCAGCGTGTCATCGACTGGCTCGTCGATCAGTTCAAGGGCGCGCACGGCGTCGATCTGTCGAAGGACAACATGGCGTTGCAGCGCCTGAAGGAAGCGGCCGAGAAGGCCAAGGTCGAGCTGTCCCAGGTGCAGCAGACCCAGATCAACCTGCCCTTCATCACGGCCACCGCCGAGGGCCCGTTGCACCTCGACGAGCAGCTGACCCGCGCCAAGTTCCAGGAGCTCACGGCCGACCTGCTCGAGCGGTGCAAGACCCCGTTCGAGCAAGCCATCAAGGACGCCGGTCTCACCAAGGGCGACATCGAGCACGTCGTGCTCGTCGGTGGCTCGACCCGCATGCCGGCCGTCGTCGATCTGGTCAAGGAGATGACCGGCAACGACCCCCACAAGGGCGTGAACCCCGACGAGGTCGTCGCGGTCGGCGCGGCCATCCAGGCCGGGGTGCTGAAGGGTGAGGTCAAGGACGTCCTGCTGCTCGACGTCACGCCGTTGTCGCTCGGCATCGAGACCAAGGGCGGCGTGATGACCAAGCTCATCGAGCGCAACACGACCATCCCCACGCGCCGCACCGAGGTGTTCACCACGGCCGAGGACAACCAGCCTTCGGTCGAGATCCACGTGCTGCAGGGCGAACGCGAGATGTCGCAGTTCAACAAGACGCTCGGCAAGTTCCAGCTCGTCGATCTGCCCCCCGCGCCTCGCGGCGTGCCGCAGATCGAGGTCACTTTCGACATCGATGCCAACGGCATCGTTCATGTGTCGGCTAAGGACCGCGCGACGGGCAAGGAGCAGTCGATGACCATCACCGGTCAGTCGTCGCTGTCGAAGGACAACATCGAGCAGATGGTCAAGGACGCCGAGGCACACGCCGAGGAGGACCGCCAGCGCAAGGACGAGGCCGAGGTTCGCAACACCGCCGACACGCTCGTCTACCAAACCGAGAAGCTCTTGCGTGAGCAGGGCGAGAAGATCTCGGCCGAGGAGCGCCAGGGTGTCGAGGAGAAGCTGGCCGACCTCAAGTCGGCGTTGGGTGGCAACGACATCGAGGCCATGCGTACGGCGACCGAGCTCTTGATGAACGCCAGCCAGGAGTTCACCCAGAAGCTGTACGAGCAGGCTGCGGCCGAGCAGCAGGGCGCGCCCGGTGGCGCGGCCGGCGGTGCATCGGGTGCGTCCGCTCCCGATGACGACGAGGTCGTCGACGCCGAGATCGTGGACGACGACGAGGCCAAGTGACGATGCCCGATCCCTCCAATGGTGACGCTGAGCTCACCGACGACGAGGTACTCGAGGAGGAAGCCCTCGCCGAGGGCGACCCCTCGGGTGATCCTCGTGCCGGCGCCGGCGACGAGCAGCCGTTCGTGGACGGCACGGTCGGGCGTTCCGATCTGGCCGCCGAGCGCGACGAGTACCTCGAGGCACTCCAGCGAGTACAGGCCGAGTTCGACAACTTCAAGAAGCGCACCGCGCGCGAGCGGTCAGAGCTGACCGAGCGCGCCTATGCGCAGTTGGCCGACCGGCTGTTGCCGGTGGTCGACGCGTGCGAAGCCGCCATCAGCCATGGCGCGTCCGATGTCGAGCCGATCTACAAGGCTCTCGTCGACGTGCTCGAGAAGGCCGGTCTCCAGCGGATGGATCCGGCGGGCGAGCCGTTCGACCCGACGCTGCACGAAGCGGTGATGCACGAGCCCGGCGACGGGCACGAGCCCATTGTCTCCGAGATCCTGCGCACGGGTTACTCGTGGAAGGGCCAGGTGTTGCGGCCCGCCATGGTGAAGGTGCGGGGCTGAATCGTTGGCGCCGCAACGCGAGTGGTTCGAGAAGGATTACTACAAGGTCCTCGGTGTCGACGAGAAGGCGGCACCGAAGGACATCACGCGCGCGTACCGCAAGTTGGCCCGCGAGCTGCATCCCGACGCGAACCCCGACGACCCCACGGCCGAAGAGCGCTTCAAGGAGGTCTCGGCGGCCTACGACGTCGTCGGTGACGACGAGAAGCGCAAGGAGTACGACGAGGTCCGTCGCCTCGGACCCATGGCCGGTGGTGCCGGCGGGTTCGGCCCGGGTGGTCCGGGTGGTCCGGGTGGCGCCAACTTCAACTTCGACGGCGCCGATCTCAGCGACCTCCTCGGTGGCCTGTTCGGTCGCAACCGCGGCGGTGGCGGTGGCGCGGGATACCGCGGCGCCGGACCGCAACGCGGCGCCGACCTCGAGGCCGAACTGCATCTGCCGTTCCGCGAGGCCGTGCAAGGCGTAACGACGAGTCTTCATCTGACGAGTGATGCGCCCTGTTCGACGTGTCACGGCTCCGGGGCACGGCCGGGTACCGCCCCACAGATGTGTCCCCAGTGCGGGGGTCGCGGGGTACTCGACGAGAACCAGGGCTTGTTCTCGTTCAGCACGCCCTGTCCCAACTGCGGCGGCCGTGGCGCGGTGATCACCGAGCCGTGTCCTACGTGTCGCGGTGGCGGTATCGAGCGTCGGCCGCGCGAGGTGAAGGTACGCATCCCCGCGGGTGTCGACGATGGTCAGCGCATCCGTTTGAAGGGCCGAGGTGGCCCGGGTCGCAACGGCGGACCGGCCGGCGACCTGTTCGTCATCACCCACGTCGAACCCGATCCCGTGTTCGGACGCAACGGCAAGAACCTGACGATCTCCGTGCCCGTGCTCTTCTCAGAGGCCGCGCTCGGCACCAAGCTCACGGTTCCCACCCTCGACGGCGACCAGGTCACGCTCAAGATCCCCGAAGGCACACCCTCCGGCAAGGTGTTCCGGGTGAAGGGCCGGGGCGTGAAGGTCAAGAAGGCCACGGGTGATCTGTTGGTCACCGTGAACATCACCGTGCCCCGCAAGCTGTCGAAGCAACAGCGTGAGGCCGTCGAGGCCTTCGCCGCGGCCACGACCGAGTCTCCGCGCGAGCACCTCGAAGTGTGAGCCATCATGGGTGAGTGGGAGCGAGTGCAATGAACCCACGGGAGCGAACTTCGCGGGCGGTCTATGTCATCTCGGTCGCCGCGGAATTGGCTGGCGTGCACCCCCAGACCCTGCGCATCTACGAGCGCAAGGGTCTGCTCGAACCGGCCCGGACCGAGGGCGGTAGCCGGCGCTACAGCGAGGACGACATCGAGCTGCTGCGACGCATCCAAGACCTCACCGAGCAGGGCCTCAACCTGGCCGGCGTGAAGCGCGTGCTCGACATGGAGGGCCAACTCGACGCGATGCGCGACGAGCTCGAGCGTCTACAGGCCGAAGTGCGGTCCGCCGTCGAGCGCACCCACAAGGAATACCGCCGCGATCTGGTCCCTGTGCGCCAGGCCGTGGTCCGCTTCGGCGACAGCGCGCGCATCTTCGATCGCTGAGTCCTGATGTCGGTCCGGGTCGAACTGACGGAGTTCGAGCCGGCACCGCTCGACGATTGGTCGTCCTATCCCGGTCGGCGGGCCGAGTACTCCTTCGTGTTCTGCGGTGATCACCTGCGCGCCCTCGATCGCCTCGACTTCGACGCCGAGCTGGCCGTGTTGGCGGCGGCGCCATTGAGTCATCGACGCCCGGTACTTGCGTACGGCTCGAACGCGTGTCCCGCCCAGCTCGCCCGCAAGTACGGCGACGCCACCTGCTCGCCGGTGATCCCGATGACACGAGGTTGGGCCCGCAACCTGGCGATCGGCTACAGCGACCACGAATCGCGATACGGCGCCGTGCCGGCTACCACCATGTTGAGCGAGGGCGTGTACACCGAGGTGTTCGTCGCGTGGCTCGACGCCGAGCAATTCCTCGAGCTCGACGAGTCGGAAGCCCGCAACTACGAGCGTCGACCGCTCGATCTCGTTGTCCACGAGCTCTACGTGTCCGACGGCCCGCGGCCCTCTGCTGTCGACGTCTACGTGTCGAAGCGCGGCGTGTTCACGTACGACGGGCTCACCCCGGGGGTGAAGGGCATCGACACCACGTATAGAGCGGGGCCCCTGCTCAGCCAGGTCGAGGTGCGGGACCTACGTTCGGCCGCTCGAGGCAGGTCATAGACGAACCGATATACTCCCTGCATGACCCCGGGAGAACTGCTCCACCACGTCCGTACGGCGAAGGGCCTCAGCCAGCGGCAGCTGGCCGAGCGCGCCGGCACCTCTCAACCCGTCATCAGCGCGTACGAACACGGTCGTCGTGACCCGACCTTCGGTACGCTCCACCGCCTCGTCGCCGCCGCGGGCGTCCAGCTCCATGTCGAGTCGCGGCCCCAGCCGGAGATCGACCCTCCCGCCGATGAGCACGAGCACGCGCGTCGCCTGCTCGACGTGCTCTCGCTCGTCGACGCCCTTCCGACGCCGCCGAGGACGGCGACGCTCGACGCACCTCGGTTGGTGTCGTCCGCATGAACCTCGCCGAGCGCATCGTCGTGCTCGACGAGGCGCTCGCGGACATTCCCCATGCGTTCGGTGGCGCGCTGGCGCTGGCGTACTACGCCGAGCCGCGAGCGACCATCGACATCGATCTCAACCTGTTCGTTCCGGCCACTGACTACGACGATGTCGCGGCGATTCTGCTGGGGCTCGGGGCTCGGGCCGACGACGTCGAGGCGACGCAGCGCGCGCGTCGAGACGGGCAGACGAGGGTCATGTGGGACGCGACACCGATCGATCTCTTCTTCGCCTACGACGCGTTCCACCACGCGGCTTCCACTGCAGTGCGACGCGTGCCCTTCGCCGACGTCGAGATCCCGATCCTCGCCGTCGAGCACCTCGTGGTCTGCAAGGTCGTCTTCGACCGTCCGAAGGACTGGGTCGACATCGACGCGGTCGTGGCCAACCGAACCGCCGTCGACGTGGCCGAAGTCCTCCGGTGGCTCGGGCGGATCGTTGGCGACGATGACCCGCGCTACGACCGCGTGGCGGCCGTGCTCACTCCATGAACGAGAGCGACAGCGCGAAGTCGTCCTGGGGGTCCGTCATCCACCGATCGAGGCGCAGGCCCGCGGAGGCCAGCTCGGCCTCGACGCCCTCACGCCGGAACTTGGCACTGATCTCGGTGCGCATCTCCTCGCCCGGTTCGAATGCGACCTCGAGGTCGAGGGCACGAATGGCGACCCGCTGCGCGTCACTCGCTCGCAGACGCATCTCGATCCATTCCTCGTTGCGGTCGAAGAACGCGATGTGCTCGAACCCGTCCACATCGAAGTCGGCCCCGAGCTCGCGGTTCACCACGTGGAGCACGTTGCGATTGAATTCCGCGGTGACGCCCCGGCTGTCGTCGTAGGCCCGTTCCAGCCGGTCGACGTCCTTCACCAGGTCGGTGCCGAGCAACAGGCTGTCACCGGGGCGCATCGTCGCCGTCAGGTCTGCCAGGAACCCCTTGCGTTCGGCCGGGCCGAAGTTGCCGATCGTGCTCCCGAGGAACGCGATCATGCGGCGGCCGACCGGCGGGATCCCGGCAAGGTGGTGCTCGAAGTCACCGACGACCGCGTGCACGTCCGTGCCGGGGTAGGCCGCGGCAATCATTGTGGCCGCTTCTCGTAACGTCGCCTCGTTCACTTCGAAGGGCATGAACCGTTTCAGCTGGCCGCTCGCGGCCATGGCGTCGAGCAGCGTGCGTGTCTTGTCGGAAGTACCGGAACCCAGCTCGACGAGCGTGTCGGCCCCCGAGGTCGCGGCGATCGCTGCGGCCTGGGCATGCAGGATCGAGCGCTCGGTTTCGGTCGGGTAGTACTCGGGCAACCGGGTGATGGCGTCGAACAGCTCACACCCGCGGTCGTCGTAGAACCACTTGGGAGGGAGCTCTTTGGGTGTCGAGGCCAAACCGCGCGACACGTCGTCGCGCAGCGAGCGTTCGATGTCGTCGGGACCGAGCAGCACATCGATCTGGATGGTCACAAGTCCTCCTGTCGCACACCGTCAGCGGTGAGGATCACCATCGAGCGCTCGGGTACAGGTCGCCATTCGCCATCGTCGGTCGGCTCCGACGACACGACGACGTGACCATGCGCGTCGCGAACGTAGAGGGAGTTCTCCCACCGCGTAGCGACGATCGTGTCGTCCGCCCAGAGCAGGATGTTGTAGCGACCACCGTAGAGCTCAGCCACGTCGGCGACGGCCCGCGCGGCCTCGCTCGGTGTCGCGCCATCGTCGAGGCGACTCAGCACCGAGCGCGAAAAGCACCTCGCTGTCCGTGTCGCCTCGGATCGCGTCGGCACGCGCGGGTGAGACCTTTCCGAGCAGCTGCTCGCGCACACCGTTGCGGAAGTCGGGCACGAAGCCGTTGTGGCTGAAGAAGCGGGTGCCTCCGTCCCAGAACGGCGCCGTGTTGCTCCCGTCGGTGAGCGAGCCGGGCGTCTTCTGACGGATGTGGACGATGGATCGGCCCGACACGATCGACTCCAGCATTTGTCGACCGTTCGGATCGCCGGTCATCGGCAAACCGGTGCTGTAACGACGGGGCAGGCCGTCGTCGTCCAGCCACGCGAATCCCCATCCGTCGAGGTTCTCCGTTCCCCATGCCATCTCCCGAGCGCTCGTGCACTGCTCGATCAAGGCACGTGGACCGTCGAGCGTCAGCGGTGCGAGCGAGGCAGGTGGGCCCCAGTAGGCGAGATGGCGGCACATGGCGTGGGTTCAGGCGTCCTGCGCGCACCGGAAGCCGGCGAAGATCTGGCGCCGGATGGGGTAGTCCCAATTACGGAAGCTACGCCGCATGGCGACCGGATCGGTGGCCCACGAACCTCCGCGGAGAACCTTGTACTCGGGGCCGAAGAATACCTTCGAGTACTCGTCGTAAGGGAACGACTCGAAGCCGGGGTACGGACGGAAGTCCGAACTGGTCCATTCCCACACGTCGCCGAACATTCCGCCGATGCCATCGGCGGTGGTGGGCATGGCGGAGACCGAGCGCGGGCCGTCGGCTCGTTGGCCGAGGTTCGCGGTGGTGATGTCGGCGTGGCTCGCGGCGTACTCCCACTCGATCTCGGTCGGCAACCGTTTGCCGGCCCACCGAGCGAACGCGTCGGCCTCGTACCAGCTGACGTGTTGCACCGCTTCGTCAGCGTGCTCCGTCAGATCAGTGGTGTGGCCGAAGCGCAGGAGCGACCAACCGTGCTGGCCATCGCGGCGCCAGAACTGCGGGTGCTCGAGGTGCTCTTGTTGCACGAAGGCCCATCCGTCGGGATGCCAGAGCCGGTCGTCGACATACCCGCCGTCGTCGACGAACGCGAGGTAGTCGCGCACGGTTACGGGAGTCGGGTCCATCCTGAACGGCTCGACCGTGACCTCGTGGCTGGGTCGCTCGTTGTCGTACGCCCACGGGTGATCCGAGGTCCCCATCGAGAACGCCCCCCCTCTGCAAATTGGCGCCTCTCGTGCCACATGTTGTCCATGGAGACGCCAATTTCGGTGGGGGTGGGCACCGGTGGGGCCCGCGTGCCCATGAGTTGACGGGTGGCGAGCATGGTCTCGCAGTGTTGGTGCTCGTGTTGCAACACCATCCCGTAGACGAAGCCGTCGCGGAGCAGCCGCTCTTCCGAGTCGAGACCGACCTTGCCGAGCAGGTCGAGCACCGCACTGCGAACCTCTGCGAGGTAACCGCGGGCTTCGACGGGCGACAGGATCGGCAGGCTGGGCCTGGTCCAGCGCGGGTGTTCGAACGCGTTGTACAACCAGTCGAGGTTGTCGTCGATCGCCGGTCGGTCGTCGAGCGACCGGAGAAGCCACAACTCCTCGTAGTTGCCGATGTGCGCCAGATCCCAGACCAACGGTGACATCAAGGGCGAATGCTGCGCGTACTGGTCGGTCTCGTCGAGATCGTCGACCAAACCCAGTGTGCGGGCGCGGCTGCGGTCGAGTGCGTGCTCGATCGACGCGGCGTCGACGGTCGAGACGGTCACGGGAGGCTGTCCGCCACGTTCAGTTCGTCGGCATAGGGAACGGGCGACTCGCGTACTGGCCAGAGCGTGCCGTCGTGACGCCAGGCATCGAGGCGATCGTCGGCGGGACTGCGCCCCCGCATCGGCCAGCGGTCGGCGAAGCCCGCCACCACGTCGATCGTCGCCGGGGCCGAGTCGATTCGCTCCAGAGCCTCGAGGGCAATGGCGAAACAGCGCTCCGCCGACTCGGCGAGCGCGGGGTGACCGAGCCCCAGCTGTGCGGCGTCGATCCAGAGGTCAGCAGTGTCTTCTACCGCGCGGCTCACGGAGTCGGCGGCATGCTCGTCGTCGAGCAGCACGCTCGTGACCGCGGTAGCGACGTGCCAGAACGGCGTGGGTAGGGCGTCGAACATCCGGAGCTCGAGCCAACCCTTCGGGCGCACCGGGGGAAACAGGGTGGTCAGGTGATACACGAGGTCGTCGAGGGTCGGATAGCCGAGCTCGTGTCCGTTCATGAGCCACGAGCGGAACGTCATCGGGTCGCGGAGAGGGCGGTGGTCGTCGTCGGAGTTGCGGATCAACATCACGCGAGCGTCGAGCGCGTAATCCGGCCAGGCCGCCTCGGGATCGTCCTCGATGGTGACGGGCGCCGACCGGCTCGGGTCCAGCAACCACCATTGGCGCAGCCGGCTCGACTGCCAACCGCTTGCACCGCCGTCGCTGAGCGGTGAGTTCGCGAAGCTGGCGATCAGCGTGGGCCCCAAGGCGTGGGCCAACCTCCAGCGGTCGACCATGCGGGCTTCGCCCAGGCAAACGTTCACCTGTAGCGCGGCCGTGTTGCACATCATCGTGCGGCCGGCGTTGCCCAGGCTGTCGAAGTAGGCCTGCATCGCGCGGTAGCGAGGAGCCGTGACCACTCGCTCCGGCGTGCGTTCCGGGTCGGCGCCCAGCGCCACCAGTTCGACGCCCTCGGCCGCACATTGTTGGTCGAGCACGAATAGGTCGTCGGCCGCGGCGGCGCACGCGTCGTCGACATTGGTGAACGTGGCCGTGCTGATCTCGAGCTGCCCGCCGGGCTCGATTGTGAGTCGGCTACCTGCCGGTAGCGGCTCGACGTCAGCGACGATCCGCTCGGCTTGCTCGAGCGCCAACCGGCCACCGTCGCGCGTCGACGGTGAGGAACTCGAGCTCGATGCCGATCGTGGTGCGCTCGTAAACGTGGGCAGGGGTGGCCAGATCGTGGACCCGGCAATACTCGACCGCGTCGTCGAGCGTGAGTGAGGGGCTTGGTGCGGGCATGGTCTACCGCCTGGGCGTCCGGCAGAATCACGCTACCGGGAGGGGTTCGGGGTGCGAGAGGGTTCTTTCCCCGAGGATTCCCTGGCTGGAACGGGAATAAAGTTGATACTTTGATTGTCAAGTTTCCTGAGCCTAACCGCCGACCCACTGGAGACCCATGGCTCTCGATCCCAATCGTTGGACACTGAAGACCCAAGAGGCCTTCAACAGCGCGCTCGCAGCTCGCGCGCTCGAACAGCAACCCCGAGGTGACCCCTGATCACCTCCTCCTGGCGCTGCTGGGCCAGGAGGAGGGGGTCGTGCTCCCGATCCTGCAGAAGGTCGGCAAAGCCCCTCTGACGCTGCGTAACGACGCCGAAGAGGCGATCGGCCGGCTGCCCAAGGCCTACGGCGGCGAGTCCCGCCTGGGACGAGAGCTCCAGGACCTGCTCGAGCAGGCCGACGCCTTTCGCGCCGAGCTCCACGACGAGTACCTGTCCACCGAGCACCTGCTGGTGACCCTGGCCGACAAGGTCGGCGTGAGCCGCGACGACCTGCTGACCGCGCTCCAAGAGGTCCGTGGGAGCCACCGGGTCACGAGCCAGAACCCCGAGGACCAGTTCCAGGCCCTCGAGAAGTACGGCCGAGACCTCACCGACGCGGCGCGCCAGGGCAAGATCGATCCTGTCATCGGGCGGGACGACGAGATCCGCCGTGTGATCCAGGTCCTGAGTCGGCGAACCAAGAACAACCCGGTGCTGATCGGCGAACCCGGTGTGGGCAAGACCGCCATCGTCGAGGGCCTGGCCCGTCGCATCGTCGAGGGCGACGTCCCGGAAGGTCTCAAGAACAAGCGGCTCATCGGCCTCGATCTGGGCTCGATGGTGGCCGGGGCGAAGTACCGGGGCGAGTTCGAGGAGCGCCTCAAGGCCGTGCTCAAGGAGATCACCGACGCCGAGGGCGAGGTCATCACGTTCATCGACGAGATGCACACGATCGTCGGAGCCGGCGCGGCCGAGGGCGCGATGGACGCGGGCAACATGATCAAGCCGATGCTCGCCCGCGGTGAGCTTCGGATGATCGGCGCCACCACCCTCGACGAGTACCGCAAGTACATCGAGAAGGACCCGGCCCTCGAACGGCGATTCCAGCCGGTCGTGGTCGACCAGCCATCGGTCGAGGACACGATCGCGATCCTTCGCGGTCTGAAGGAGCGCTACGAGGTTCACCACGGCGTGCGCATCCAGGACGCCGCGCTCGTCGCCGCCGCCGTGCTCTCCGATCGCTACCTCACCGGGCGCTTCCTGCCTGACAAGGCGATCGACCTCGTCGACGAGGCCGCCTCGAAGCTGCGGATCGAGATCGACTCGATGCCCACCGAGATCGACGTCGTCGAACGTCGCATCCGCCAGCTCGAGATCGAGCGGGTGGCGTTGGCCAAGGAGACCGATGAGGCCTCGAAGGAACGGCTCAACGCGTTGGACGAGGAGCTCGCGAACCTCCAGGAACAGATCTCGGGCATGAAGGCCCACTGGCAGTCCGAGAAGGACGCGATCGTCGCCATCCAGGCGCTCAAGGAGCCGTTGGAGAACAAGCGCATCGAGCTCGAACGCGAGCCCGATCTCGAGAAGGCGGCCGAGATTCGCTACGGCCAGATCCCCGAGCTCGAGCGGCAGGTCGACGAAGCCACCAAGCGCCTGGCCGAGCTCCAGTCCGAGCAGAAGATGCTCAAGGAAGAGGTCGACGAGGAAGACATCGCCGAGGTCGTGAGCAAGTGGACGGGTGTTCCGGTGTCGCGGCTGATGGAAGGCGAGATGCAGAAGCTCGTGCGCCTCGAGGACGTGTTGCACGGGCGCGTCGTCGGCCAGGACGAAGCCGTCACCGCGGTCGCCAACGCCATTCGTCGTAGCCGCGCCGGTTTGTCCGATCCCCACCGCCCCATCGGTTCGTTCCTGTTCCTCGGCCCGACTGGAGTCGGCAAGACCGAGCTGGCCCGCTCGCTCGCCGAGTTCTTGTTCGACGACGAGCGCGCCATGGTTCGCATCGACATGTCCGAGTACATGGAGAAGCACGCCGTGAGCCGGCTCATCGGCGCGCCTCCCGGCTACGTCGGGTACGAGGAAGGTGGTCAGCTCACCGAAGTCGTTCGGCGCCGGCCCTACTCGGTGGTGCTGCTCGACGAGATCGAGAAGGCCCATCCCGACGTGTTCAACGTGCTGCTGCAGCTGATGGACGACGGCCGGCTGACGGATGGCCAAGGCCGCACGGTCGACTTCACCAACGTCGTGCTCATCATGACGAGCAACCTTCCCGGCGACCCGCGGGACTTCTTCAAGCCCGAGTTCGTGAATCGCATCGACGACATCGTGCGGTTCCGCGAGCTCACGCGGGAGGACCTGCGCCGCATCGTCGAGATCCAACTCGAGGTCCTGCGCCGCCGCGTCGCCGACAAGCGGATGACGCTCGTGGTCACGCCGGAGGCCGAAGAGCTGATCGCTCGCGAGGGCTTCGACCCGACCTTCGGGGCGCGCCCGCTGAAGCGGGTCATCCAGCGCGAGATCGGCGATCGGCTCGCCATTGCGCTGCTCGAGGGCCGCTACGCGCGAGGGCGACACGATCACCGTGGGTGCCGAGGACGGCGAGGTCACGCTGCGCTGAGCCTCCGACTAGGCCATTTGGCCTATCACCCTGCGTAGTTGCCCACAGTGTCATCGGGTGCTGTTGTGCGGTCGAGTGACCGCGAAGAGTGAGAAGTTCCCGCATACGACCGCATACGGCGAAGAATTCGGCGCAATGAGTGGCACAAATGCTGGTCGACGGTGACGGAGCGTGGTACGTTCGCCCGCCAACGGGAAGCTGTGATCCACAGACCGCCAACTGGTCGCTTGGTTTGTGGGGAGCTAGTGCGAAACCGGCCCGCGTAAACGGACATCGGCGAGACACAGGGCGATACCGGTGTCGAGTCGAAAGGCGATGTCCGTCGGCGCCGGTCACCTCCGGCGGCGGCGCAGGAGGGAGTTGGGGCGATGAAAGCGACCACGAGGGGTCGATCGGGCCGCGGCAAGATTGCGGCGGCAGTTGCGGTGATCGCAGCGTTGACGGCGGGCTTCTTTGCCTTTGCGCCGAGCGCGTTCGCGCATCATCCGTTGTTGTCCGGCGAGTCCCAGTGTGAGAGCGACGGCACGTTCACCGTCAACTGGACGGTCGGCAACTCCGAGTCGGCGTCGAACCGCTACATGCTGGTTCGGGCCTACTCGGTGACACCGAATGTGGGCACCACCACCGGCTTGACCGCGGACGGGAGCTACGAGGGCGTCGTCGGCCCGGGCTACGCGGGCCCGGGCACCGTCGTCCCGCCGAGTGGATCCGTGACGGCGACGACCACGGGCATTCCCGGCGACACCGAGAGCGTCACGCTCACGGTGACCGGTCGATGGAAGTACTCCGACGGCAGCGGCACCAACGAGGTCACGGCCACCCAATCCTTCGAGGTGAAGCTCGGCGGGCATTGCACGCCGCCGACCGGGTCGCTTTCGATCAGCAAGGTGGTGACCGGTAACACGGCGCCCCCAGGCGCGACCTACACGATCAACTACGACGACGGCGCCGGCACCAGCGGTCAGGTCGACGTCCAAGGTGGCGAAACCCAGACCGTCAACGACCTGCCGTACGGCAGCTACACCTTGAGCGAGGTGAACGCCCCTCCCGGAGCGACCATCTCTCCGAACCCGGCGGTCGTGAGCGCGGACAGCCCGCAGGTCGACATCACCGTCACCAATCCCTATCCGAACGTCGGCAGCTTCTCGGTCAAGAAGCAGGTGACCGGCGAGACCGGAGGTTACGTACCCGGCTCCCAGTTCGTCGTCGGCTACTCGTGCACGAACGGAGCGTCCGGTTCGTTGACGCTCGTCAACGGCGAGACGAAGTCGGTCGGCAACATCCCCGTCGGCAGCACCTGCACCCTGGGTGAGAGCTCGAAGCCCGCCACGTCGGGTCCGAGCTATGTCTACGACTCCGAGTCGTGGGACCCGTCGAACGTGATCACGATCGGCGACACCTCGGACGTGTCGGTGATCCTGACCAACCCGATCGTGCGCCTCTTCGGTGGCTTCTCCGTCACCAAGCACGTGACGGGCGCGACGGGTGGGTACGTACCGGGCTCTGAGTTCGCCGTCTCCTACGAGTGCTCGAACGACAGCAGCGGCACGTTGCTCCTGGAGAACGGCGACACCAAGGGTGTCGGCGACCTTCCGCTCGGCACCACTTGCACCTTGGCCGAGACGGCCAAGCCGGACACGACCGGTCCGTCGTACGTGTACGGGCCCGAGGTCTTCAGCCCGTCGAACGTGGTCACGATCGTGAAGAACGACGACGACAACGTGGTCCAGGTCGCGCTCGACAACCCGCTCGAGCAACTGCTCGGGGCCTTCTCGGTGACCAAGCACGTCACCGGCGCGACCGACGGCTATGTGGCCGATTCCACCTTCACGGTGTCCTATGACTGCGCGAACGGCACCGAAGGCGTGCTGACGCTGGCCAACGGCGAGACGAAGACGGTCAACGACCTGCCGGTCGGCATCACCTGCACGCTTTCCGAGACCACCAAGCCGTCGACCACCGGTCCCTCCTATGTGTACGGCGATGAGGTGTTCACCCCGTCGAACGTCGTGGAGATCGGCTCGACCGAGACGGTTTCGGTCACGCTGACGAACCCGATCGAGCGTCTCCTCGGTGGTCTCACCGTCACGAAGAAGGTAACCGGGGCGACCGAGGGCTATGTCGCCGATTCGACCTTCGGGTTCACGCTCGACTGCGCCGGGACGGAGTTCGACCAGTCGTTCTCGCTCGAAGCCAGTGAGACGAAGGCCATCAACGGCATCCCGCTCGGCACCCAGTGCACCGTCGAAGAGGTCAGCGTGCCTGCGCCCGTCGACGGTTACGAATACCAGACGCCGGTGCTCACGCCCGCTGACGGCATCGTGACCATCAACAGCACCACGGTGCCGGTCACGGTCACGGTCGAGAACCCACTCGTGTGGCTCTCCGCGCCGGCGGCGAGCATCGCCGACGACTGTGCGAGCGGCGGCGCGGTGGTCACCCTGCGCAACACGGGTGGCGGCGACGTCGTGTACCGGATCGTGGTGGACGGCGAGAACTTCGGGCCGACCCATACCGTGGGTTCCGGCCAACAGGAAGTCGTGACCGTTCCTCTCGCCGAGGACCAGACGGCGACGATCTCCGTTGAAGCTGACGGGGTCGGGGTCGTCACCCAGAAGGTCGTCACGCACAACTGCCAGAGCCCGGCCGCCACGTCCGCGGTGCAATGCGCCGAGGGCGGGGTCGTGGTCACCCTCACGAACGACGGTGAGTCCCCGGTCGAGCTCACGGTTCTGAAGGACGGCCAGGTCGTCACCACCGTCGAGGTCGGCGCCACGCCCGTCGCCGTGACGGTGCCCATGACCGAGGATCAGACTTCCACGATCACGGTCAAAGACGGCGATACGACGGTCGACGAGCAGCAGATCACCTACAACTGCTTGCCGCCCGACACGATCCCGCCGGCGAGCGTGACCACTTTCGAGGTCTTGGGTTCCACCGAGACGCCACTGCCGCAGACAGGCTCCAACGTCTTCGGATTGGTGGCCTTGGCTTCGGGGCTCATCCTCGCTGGCGCATGTCTCATCGGGATGACCCGCCGTCGCAGCTGACGGGCGATCGGCGCCGGTCTGAATACAGGGAGCGGAGTCTTACGGCGCAACCAGTAAGGTTGCGCCGTAAGACGACGCTGAGGAGCTTGCGCCGTTCGGCGCACGTTCTGTGACCGGGGAGAACATGCGTGCCTGCGACCGTCGTCGTCGGGACTCAATGGGGTGACGAGGGCAAGGGCAAGTTCACCGACCTCGTTGCGAAAGAGATGCACCTCGTGGTCCGCTATCAGGGCGGCCACAACGCGGGGCACACCATCGTCGTCGACGGGGAGAGTTTCGCCCTCCAGCTGGTGCCGAGCGGGGTCCTCTACGACCACATCACGCCGGTCATCGGCAATGGGGTGGTCGTCGATCCGCGGGTGTTGCTCGCCGAGATCGACATGCTCGAGCGCAAGGGCGTCGACACCAGCCGCTTGAAGGTCGGCGGCAACGCGCACTTGATCCTCCCGTACCACCAGGAGCTCGACAAGGTCGCCGAGCGGTATCTCGGCAAGAACAAGCTGGGCACGACCAAGCGCGGCATCGGCCCGGCCTACGCCGACAAGGCGTCCCGAGTCGGCCTGCGCGTCCAGGATCTGCTCGACCCGAAGATCTTCCGCGAGAAGCTCGATGTCGTGCTCCGCGAGAAGAACGCGGTGCTGGCGAAGGTCTACAACCAGCTGCCGTTGGACGGCGACGCCATCGCCGCGGAGTACCTCGACGTGTGCGCCACCCGCATGGCACCGATGATCGCCGACAGCGTCAACCTGGTGCACGAGTCGCTCGAGGCCGGCCAACACGTGTTGCTCGAGGGGGCCCAGGCCACGTTCCTCGATCTGGACCACGGCACCTATCCCTTCGTCACCTCGTCGAATCCCGTGGCCGGCGGCGCCTGCACCGGTGCTGGAATCGGTCCTCGTTACATCGATCGTGTGATCGGGATCGCCAAGGCCTACGTCACCCGCGTCGGATCGGGTCCGTTCCCCACCGAGCTGTTCGACGACGTCGGCGACTTGTTGGTCGACCGAGGTGGCGAGTTCGGAACGAACACCGGCCGCCGTCGTCGTACCGGGTGGTTCGATGCGGTGATGCTGCGGCACGCGGTGCGGTTGAACTCGCTGTCCGAGGTCGCGCTCACCAAGCTCGACGTGCTCGACACCTTGCCCGAGCTGCAGGTGTGCGTGGCCTACGAGCTCGACGGCGAGGTCTACGAGCACCTTCCGTACCACCAATCCGTGATGCACAAGGTCACGCCGGTGTACGAGACCGTGCCCGGTTGGCAGACGGATCTGTCGAGCATCACCGAGCGCCACCAGTTGCCGCGCGAGGCGCTCAACTACATCGAGTTCCTCGAGGCGCAGATCCGCACCCCGATTCGTCTGGTCGGTGTCGGACCCGGCCGCGAACAATTCCTCCACTTCGCGGCGTGAGGCTGCAATGCCGGGTCAGGTCCGTATGAGAGTCGTCGTCGTCGGCTCGGGCGGCCGCGAGCACGCGTTGGCGCACGTGCTCGCCCGATCGGCCGATGTCGTGGTGACGCCTGGGAACCCGGGCATTCCGGGCTCGACGAGCCAGCCGCCGACGAGCTCGACGCGGATCTCTTCGTGATCGGGCCCGAGGCCCCTCTGGTCGAAGGTCTGGCCGACCGATTGCGCGCGCAGGGCAAGCTGGTGTTCGGCCCCGGCGCCGACGGTGCGCGGCTCGAGGGTTCGAAGTCCTGGATGAAAGAGGTGCTGTTCGAAGCGGGCGTGGCGACGGCGCGCCATGGCACCTTCACCGACACCGAGGGGGCCCTCGCGTTCCTCGAGACGTTGCCGGGGTTGTACGTGATCAAGACCGACGGCTTGGCCGCGGGCAAGGGAGTGGTCGTCACCGAGTCGATCCGTGAGGCGCGCGAGGCCGTGCTCTCGTACCTCTCCGGCGAGGCCTTCGGTTCGGCCGGCACCACTCTCGTCATCGAGGAAGGCCTCACCGGTCCCGAACTCTCGGTTCTCGCCGTGTGCGACGGCCGCACGGCGGTGGCCCTCGCTCCCTCGCAGGACTTCAAACGGGCCTACGACGGCGACGCCGGGCCGAACACCGGCGGGATGGGCGCGTACTCGCCCGTTCCGGCCGCGGGTCCCGCGTTGATCACCGACGTGATGGCGCAGGCGGTCGAACCCACGCTGGCCGCGCTGCGGCGTCGCGGCATCGACTACCGCGGCGTGCTCTACGGCGGGCTGATGTTGACGCCCGACGGGCCGAAGATGCTGGAGTACAACGTGCGATTCGGTGATCCCGAGTCGCAGGTGGTGCTCCCTCGTCTGCGGTCGGATCTCTCCGAGTTGCTCTACGGCGCGGCGATCGGGCAACTCCCGGCCGATGTCACCTTCGAGCCGGGTGCGGCGGTGACCGTGGTGTGCGCCTCCGAGGGCTACCCCCAGTCGCCGCGAACCGGCGATCCGATCAAGGGCATCGACGAGGCGTCGGCCATCGACGGGGTCACCGTCTTCTGCGCCGGCCTGTCTCGCGATGTGGGCGGCGACCTCGTCACCGCCGGCGGGCGGGTTCTCGCGGTCACCGGTCAAGGGCCCACCATCGAGCACGCCCGCGCCCGTGCCTATGAAGGGGTGGACGCGGTCTCGTGGTCCGGTATGCAGTATCGACTCGACATCGCGGCGGCGGCCGCCAAGGAGGAGGACCGAACGTGAAACCAGAACCCGTCAAGGTTGCCGTGTTGATGGGGTCAGCGTCGGACAAGGACAAGATGCGACCGGCGGTCGAGACCCTCGAGCGGTTCGGCTTGGAGGCCGACGAGCGGGTCCTGTCGGCCCACCGCACGCCGGCCAAGGTGGTCGA
Organism: uncultured Iamiaceae bacterium; assembly: GCA_963778895.1. Lineage (GTDB taxonomy): Bacteria > Actinomycetota > Acidimicrobiia > Acidimicrobiales > Acidimicrobilacustridaceae > CAVZVZ01. The sequence goes on along the minus strand of CAVZVZ010000005.1, from coordinate 1,622,881 downwards.
GCTGGCGAGCACCGCCCGCGAGAACGGCTACGTGGCCTTCATCTGTGGGGCGGGTATGGCCGCGCACCTTGCCGGGGTCGTGGCCGGGCACACGACACTGCCCGTTGTCGGCGTGCCGCTGTCAGGTGGCGCCCTCAACGGCGTCGACGCGCTCTATGCGACTGTGCAGATGCCCAAGGGGATCCCGGTCGCGACGGTTGCGATCGACGGTTCCATGAACGCTGCACTGCTCGTCGTCGAGATGTTGGCGATCACCGACGAAGGCCTGGCAGCCCAACTGTCGGATCACCGCCGTGAGATGGCAGGAGGTTGAGGGAGATGTCGAACCGAGGGCGTCGCAGCTCAGAAGGGCACGCGCTCGCCGGTCGACTCTTGTTCGTCAGCCCACTCGAACTCGTTGGGCGCCGCCGGATCGTCGACCGGGATCGTCCAGTCGATCTCGACGGACTGCACGGCCTTGGCGGCCTTGCGATCCTTCTCGGCCTTCTTGCGTTCCTTCGCCTGTCGACGCATCTCCTTCCGAGACATCGTCGGCTGGCGAGCCGCATTCGAACGGACGCCGGCAGCAGCCAGAGCGCACGCCACGCAATACGGCTGTTCTTTCCGCCCGAACGAGTACACCAAGCACTCTGCACAAAAGCTGTTCGCGCAATTTCTGCACGTGTCGACGGCAAGTTCGAAGCCGTGTCGCTCGCACCGCAGATCCATAACCCTCAACCCTCCGCCCCGCGTCGGGGTGTACCGGACAACTGTGACGGGTTCCTGCCTTCTCCCGATTACGAGTTTCGACCCCTTGGCCGACATCCTTTACGGATCGCGAACGATCTGCCGTCGAAATGGTTCAATCGACCCACGAAGAAGGCCTCGTGAGCGTGCCGAACGTGCTGGCGGCGAGGTACGCGAGCACGCCGATGGTCGACATCTGGTCGCCCGAGCGCAAGGTGATCCTCGAGCGAGAGCTCTGGATCGCCGTCCTCGAGGCCCAGCGGGAGCTGGGGATCGACGTGCCCGCGGAGGCGATCGAGGCCTACAAGAACGTGGTCGACCGCGTGGATCTGGCGTCTATCGAGGCGCGCGAGCGAGTTACCCGTCACGACGTCAAGGCGCGCATCGAGGAGTTCGCCGACCTCGCGGGTCACGAACACATCCACAAAGGGATGACCTCGCGTGATCTGACCGAGAACGTCGAGCAGCTTCAAGTGCGTCGCGCGTTGGAGCTCGTGCGCACGCGGGTCGTCACCGCGCTCGTGCGGCTGGCCGAGCGAGCTTCCGAGTTCGAGACGTTGGTCATCGCCGGCCGTTCACACAACGTGCCCGCGCAGGCGACCACGCTCGGCAAGCGTTTCGCCAATGCCGGCGAGGAGCTCCTGCAGGCCTACCGCACCATCGACGACCTGCTGGCGCGCTATCCCCTGCGGGGAATCAAAGGACCGGTCGGTACGCAGCAGGATCAGCTCGATCTCTTCGGTGGTGACGTCGTGAAGCTGGATCAGCTCGAGCAGCGGGTGGCTGACCACCTCGGGTTCGGCGCGGTCCTCACGAATGTGGGCCAGGTCTATCCCCGGTCGCTCGACATGGAGGTGGTGGCCTCGCTGCTGCAAGCGGCCGCCGCACCGTCGAGCCTCGCACTGAGCATCCGTCTCATGGCGGGCAACGAGTTGGTGACCGAGGGCTTCCAAGCGGGCCAGGTCGGATCCTCGGCCATGCCGCACAAGATGAACACGCGCTCGTGCGAACGCATCAACGGGTTGACCAACGTGCTTCGCGGGCATCTGACGATGGTCGCGGCGTTGGCGGGCGACCAGTGGAACGAGGGCGACGTGAGTTGCTCGGTCGTTCGCCGGGTAGCGCTGCCCGATGCGTTCTTCGCGGTCGACGGAGTGTTCCAGACGTTGCTGAACGTGCTCGATGAGTTCGGCGCCTACCCCGCGGTGATCGAACGCGAACTGCGGCGCTATCTCCCGTTCCTCGCCACCACGAAGGTGCTCCTCGCGGCAGTACGCGCCGGCGTCGGTCGTGAAACGGCACACGAAGTCATACGCGAGCACGCCGTTGCGGTGGCCCTCGACATGCGTGAGAAGGGATCGGACGCCAACGACCTCTTTGATCGGTTGGCCGCCGACGACCGGTTGGGTCTGTCGGCCGCGGAGCTCGCCGGAGTGCTCGCCGAACCTCTCGATTTCGTCGGCGCGGCGCCGAGTCAGACGCAAGCGTTCGTCGCGGCCGTAGCGGCGGTGGCGGCGGTGCATCCTGACGCAGCGCGCTACGAAGCCGAACCGATGTTGTGAGCGCACAAACAGAAGGAGACCCGCGTGAGCGTTGCTGATCTGACACATGTGTATTCGGGCAAGGTCCGTGACATCTACGACGTAGGTGACGGCCACTTGTTGATGGTGGCGTCCGACCGCATCTCGGCCTTCGACGTCGTGATGGCCGAGCCGGTGCCCGACAAGGGACGTGTGCTCACGGCGATGTCGGCGTTCTGGTTCGAGAAGTTCGAAGGCGTCGTCGGGAGTCACCTGGTCTCGACGTCGCTCCAGGGTTTGCCCGAGGCCGCCCAGAAGCCCGAGTGGGAAGGCCGCGCGATGTTGTGTCGGCGGGCCGAGATGTTGCCCATCGAGTGCATCGTGCGGGGCTACATCACTGGTTCGGCCTGGAAGCAGTACCGCGCCGACGGAACCATGAACGGCGAGCGCCTGCCCGACGGATTGCTGGAGTCCTCACAGTTGCCCGAGCCCGTGTTCACGCCGTCCACCAAGGCCGAGGACGGCGACCACGACATGAACATCTCTTTCGAACAGGCCGCGGAGTTGGTCGGTCCCGACATCGCGGCGCGAGCCCGCGACGTGTCGCTCGAGCTCTACACCCGCGGCGCGGCCTGGGCGGCCGAGCGCGGGATCATCATCGCCGACACCAAGTTCGAGCTCGGGTTCATCGACGACGAGCTCGTGCTCGCGGACGAGGTGCTCACGCCGGACTCGTCTCGGTTCTGGCCGGCCGATGCGTGGAAGCCCGGCTCGACCCCACCGTCGTTCGACAAGCAGCCCGTGCGCGATTACCTCGACACGCTCGACTGGGACAAGAAACCACCGCCGCCCCCGCTTCCGGCGGAAGTGGTGGACGCGTCGCGGTCCCGGTACGTCGAGGCCTACGAGCGCGTGACGGGTCGATCGTTCGCCGACTGGCACGGGTGACCGAACCGGTTCGCCTCGTCGACGTCGGGTGGGGTCCGAACGGGCTACGCGACCTCGCTCCCCGTTCCGACGTCGTTGTCGTCGTCGATGTGTTGCGCTTCACCACCGCGGTCGACGTTGCCGTCGCGCGAGGAGCTGTTGTGTATCCGTACCGCTGGCACGACGGCGCTGAAGGAGAGTACGCCGAGCGGCTGGGCGCCGAGCTCGCGGTAAAGGGTGCGGATGTTGGTGAGGATCACCGTTGGTCGCTTTCGCCGGTTTCGCTGGCGCGGATACCGGCCGGGACGAAGCTCGTTCTGCCCTCGCCCAACGGCGCCGCCCTCGCCTTCGCGGCGCGGGAGGCCGGAGCGAAGGCCGTGATCGCAGGCTGTCTGCGCAACGCGCCGGCGGTTGGTCGTTGGCTTTCGGAACGAGGAGGTAGCGTCGGGGTCCTCGCCGCGGGTGAGCGTTGGCGTGGCGCGACCGGCCCGCTGCGACCGGCGGTAGAGGATTGGCTCGGAGCGGGCGCGATCGTGGCCGCGACCGACCCCTCGGGTGTGGCGTCGTCATCAGACGCTGTTGCCGCGGCGGGCTCGTTCGCCGTGGGTTCCGAGCGCCTCGGCTGGATGCTCGCCGACTCGGCATCCGGTCGCGAATTGCGCGGCCACGGTTGGGACGACGAGGTCGCCATGGCCGCCGAACACGGCGTGAGCGAGTGCGTGCCGTTGCTGCACGCCGACTGCTTCATCGATGGCTCGGGCGCAGTCTCGTCTAGGAGCCCGTCTATGAAAGAGTGAGGGTCATGCAGTTCTCCGTGCAGGTCGAGGTGCGGCTGAGGCCCGGTATCGCTGACCCTCAGGGCTCGACGATCGAACGCTCGCTGCCGACGCTCGGGTTCGACGGCATACGCGACGTCCGCGTGGGCAAGAGCATCCGGTTCCTGATCGAGGCGGTCGATGAAGCCGCGGCCCGGGCCGAGGTCGACGACCTGTGCCAACGCTTCCTGACCAACCCGGTGATCGAGGACTCGAGCGTGGTCGTCGAAGCCGCAGATCTCGATACCGTGAGTGGCTCATGAGCACGCGGGTCGGTGTCGTCCTGTTCCCGGGGTCGAACTGCGAGTTCGACGTGATCGAGGCCGTGCGCAGCCTCGGCGGTGAGGCCGAGATCCTCTGGCACGGCGACGCTTCCACACGTGGTGTCGATGCGGTCGTGGTCCCGGGCGGATTCGCCCACGGCGACTACCTCCGCCCGGGCGCCATCGCCCGCTTCTCGCCCGTCATGGGTGCGGTGGCCGAGTTCGCTCGCGACGGCGGGCCGGTGGTCGGTATCTGCAACGGATTCCAGGTGCTCACCGAGGCCGGTTTGCTACCGGGCGCCCTGCAGAAGAACCGAGGATTGAAGTTCTTGTGCGCGGTGTCCGAGCTACGAGTCGAGACGACCAACTCGGCGCTGACCGGCGCGGCCGAGGTAGGTCAGGTCCTTCGCATACCGATCAATCACTTCGAGGGCAACTACACCTGTGACCCCGAGACCCTCGCCGAGCTGCGAGGCGATGAGCGGGTTGTCGTCCGCTATGTCGACAATCCCAATGGCTCGATCGACGACATCGCCGGCATCTGCAATCAGGCGCGCAACGTCGTTGGGTTGATGCCGCACCCCGAGCGGGCGATCAACGATTTGCTGGGAAGCGCCGACGGCGTACCGCTCGTTCGCTCGCTGCTCGAATCCGCGCGCGTCAGCTCCGGCGTCTGACGGCGAGCCCGCTCAGCAGAGCGGTGACCAGCTGGCGGTGCGTAACAGGCGGGACTCCCATTGGTCCCGGAACGAGAGTCCCTTGGCCATGAACGTGCCGGGGCCCTTGCGTTCGGGCGGGAGCTCGGTGCTCAGCAGCTCGATCAGTCGCTCGATGTTGTGCACTCGCTGCCACAGGATCGCCTCGGGCCGTCGGCCGGCGCCCAGAGCGGGGACCCAACCCGCTTTGATCTCGAGCAGGCGCGTCGCCTCCGGCTGTTGGTCGAGCATCGGCTTGTACTCGTTGCCCCAGAAGTCGACGTAGTCGTCCACGCAGACATCGGGCCAGCCCGTGTCTTCCATGAACAACGTGGGCTCGTGGGTCGTCACGCGGGTTGGTACCGATGTCAGGTCCAACTCGCTCATCGGCGACCAGCTCGCGTCCAACAGCGCCTTGCCGATGACGTCGTGGCGGAGTTGGTCCACCCGTCGCGCCCAAGCGGCCAGGTCACCGTCGCGCATGCGGCGAGCCAACCGCTCCCAGGCCGCGCCGTCGGTCACCGCCGTGATGGTGATGATGTGGTAGCTCGGCCCGGTGCCATGCGCCTGGCTGCAGTAGTAGAGCAAGCGCGCGTCATCGTCGAGGCTCAGCATCTGCATCCACCCCTCAGCGTCGCGGAACGCGGCCTCGAAGTCGTCCTCGTGCGCGCCGCGTACGCGGTGGACCTCGTGTAGGTACAGCGTCACGTTCTGCCCCCGTTCGCAATGATGAGGTGCTCGACGATGGTGCGGGCGGGCAGCTTGCCCAACTCGTTGACGGGGAGCACGTCGATGTAGCCGATCAGCTCCGGCAGCTTGAACGATGCCAGATGATCCCGACCCCAAGCGCGCATGTCCTCGAGCGAGGGTTGTCGGGCGCCTGGTTCGACGACGAGGAGCGCACCGACCCGATGCCCCATCTCGGCGTCGGGCACCCCGGCCACCGCCACATCGCGGATGGCGGGATGGCCGCGCAGAGCCTCGGCCACTTCGCCCGGCGCGAACTTCTCCCCACCGCGGTTGATGAGGTCACCCCGCCGGCCTTGTGGAAACACATAACCGTCAGCGTCTTGGTAGGCCAAGTCGCCGGTCTGCAGCCAGCCGTCGCGCACGTTCTGGGTCGACCGCACCCACAACTCACCCACCGTGCCTGGATCGACGGCGGTGTTCGTGCCCGGCTCGACGACGCGGATCTCGACGCCGGGCATCGGTCGGCCGACCGAGCCCACGCGGGCCGGATCACGATGATCCGCGGGTGAGAGAGCTGTGTACGCGCCGAGCGTCTCGGTCTGGCCGAACACATTCGAGAAGTCGACGTCGGGCCATTGCTCCATGGCGCGGGCCACGAGTGATGTGGGCGCGGCCGCCGCGCCGTACGACAGGCGCGCCAACGACGACAGATCGGAGGTGGCGAGATCAGGATGATCGAGGATGCGCGCCAGCATGGTCGGCACCAAGAACGCAGAGTTGACGCGGTACCGCTCGACGAGTTGCAGCCATCGACCGGCGTCGAAGCGCGGCTGTATCACCGTCGTATCGCCGCCGAACAGGCTGAAGAGCAAACCGAGAATGCCTCCGACATGGAACGAGGGCACACACATCAGCGCCGTGGCGGCCGGACGTTCGACGGCAAATGGTTGCCGGTAGCCACGAATGCGACCCATCACGCTGGCGTGACTGATCGGGACCGGCTTCGGAAGCCCGGTGGTCCCACTGGTGAAGAGCACGATCGCATCCTGCTCGTCGCCGTCGTCGCGGGGTGTCGGCGGGAGTGACCGCTCGGGCTCCGTGATGACCGAGGCGCTGGGGCCGAGTGCTCTGGCCAGACGCGTGGCGTGGTCCGCGCTGGTGACCGCGACCGGACTGCAACCGGCGACCTCGACCAATTGACTGAGCTCGCCCACCGTCAGCAACGGATTCATCTGCGCGCTGGCGGCGCCCAGATGCGCGGCGGCCAGGGTCACCGCCGTACTACGGACACCGCCCCAATCGACCAGCGCCACCCGGTCACCCGGGCCGACGCCCGCGGCCGCGAGCATTGAGGCCCACGCCTCGACCTCGGCCTGCAACGCGCCGAATGTCCACCCGGTGCCGTCGTCGATGACGAGTGCGAGACGTTCACGATCGAGCCGAGCCGGTTCGTCGAGAATGGATGCGATGTTGTCGCCCACGGCCCCCCGGTTGCGCGAAGAACGATGACGGTCGGCTCAGGCTGCGCCGCGGCCGATGCCGGCGGCCTTGAGCGTGGCAGCCGACACGCCGAGCTCTCGCCACGCGGCATAGCTGATGCCTTTTCGCTCGGAATAGCCGGCGGCAGCCTTGACGAAATCTTGCTCGAGCTCCGTGAGGTCGACGGTGGTGCCAGCGGTCTCGATCTGTCGCTCGAGATCCATGCGTTCTTGGACCAACTGCAGCCGTAGCAGGGGGTCGGCTTTGTCCATCTCTTGCTGAATGCGGTCCAGCCGTTTCTTCATGGTTTCCGGTGTTCGTTTGCGCCCGCGTTTGGGCTTGTTGGCCTCGAGCGCTTCGAGATAGCGCCGCACCGCCCGGCCCTGTTCGCGGCCCTCCGCCAGGGCGGCTTTGTGCGCATCGGTCATGCCCGCTTTTGAGGATTTCTCGGAATCAGCCATTGCCCGAAAGGCAAGCAGAGGATCCGGATCGTTTCAACCGCTCGCGAGCGCGCCTGCAGTCCCTCCCAACCAGGTAGGTTCAACGTGCCGGCACACGAGGAGCGCGCTTTGGCCGACACGATCCATCGAGCACTGGGATTGACGGACGACGAGTACGAGGCGATCGAGAAGGATCCTCGGTCGCGAGCCGAACCACCTCGAGCTGGCCATGTACGCGGTCATGTGGTCCGAGCACTGCTCCTACAAGTCCTCGCGCATCCACCTCAAACGGTTGCCGACCGAGGCCCCACACGTACTGGTCGGGCCGGGGGAGAACGCCGGCGTGGTCGATGTGGGCGACGGCGTTGCGGCGGCGATCCGCATCGAGAGCCACAACCATCCATCCGCCATCGAGCCCTATCAAGGCGCCGCGACCGGCGTGGGCGGGATCTTGCGCGACATCTTCACCATGGGGGCGCGGCCGATTGCGATCATGGATCCACTGCGTTTCGGGTCGCTCGACGACGCGCGCAGTCGCTGGATCGCCGAAGGTGTGGTCAGCGGCATCTCCGGCTACGGCAATTCGGTGGGCGTACCGACGGTTGGCGGCGAAACGGTCTTCGATGAGACGTACACCGGCAACCCGTTGGTGAACGTGTTGTGCCTCGGTGTGTTGCCGGCGGATCGTCTGGTCCTCGGTCAAGCGACCGGTGTCGGCAACCTGGCCGTGTTGCTGGGCAGCACCACCGGTCGCGACGGCATCGGTGGTGTGAGCGTGCTCGCGTCGGCCGGTTTCGGCGAGGCCGAGGACGACGCCGACAAGCGCCCGAGCGTGCAGGTCGGTGACCCGTTCGAAGAGAAGCGGTTGATCGAGGCCTGCCTCGCGCTGCTCGACGCCGGCCTGGTCGTCGGTATCCAGGATCTCGGTGGTGCGGGCCTCACCTGCGCGGCCAGCGAAACCGCCTCCCGCGGCGGCACCGGCATGGACTTCAACGTGCGGGTGGTGCCGCGCCGCGAGCCGGGAATGGAGCCGTTCGAGGTCATGACGAGCGAGAGCCAGGAGCGCATGCTGGCGATCGTCGAGCCCGACAACCTCGACGAGGTGCTGTCGATCTGCGCGCAGTGGGAGGTGCGGGCCACCCACGTCGGCACGGTCACGGCACCCGACGGCAGTGACGATCGCGCCGGCACGCTTCGCATTCTCGATGGTTGGGACGGTGAGGTGCTGGCCGAGGTACCCGCGGCGTCGCTCCACGAGGACGCACCGCTCTACGAGCGTCCGTGCGTCGCTCCGGCCGCATTCGACGGCAAGACCCGCACGAGGGCGGCGCCCGACTTGCCCCCGTCGACCGACGTCGTCGACGAACTGCTCTCACTCCTCGCCGATACGTCTTGGGTGTGGTCGCAGTACGACCACCAACTGTTCTTGAACACGGTCGAAGGCCCGGGTGGCGACGCGGTGGTGCTCCGGCTCAAGCAACCGCGCACCGGTGAGGACACCGGCCGAGCTTTGGCCATCACCACTGACGGCAACCATCGCTGGTGCGCCGTTGATCCGCGGCAAGGCACCACGCTCACCGTCGCCGAGTCCCTCCTCAACCTGGCCTGCGTCGGCGCGCGGCCGCTAGCCGTCGTCAATTGTCTGAACTTCGGCAATCCGGAGCACCCCGAGGTCATGTGGGAGTTCTCCGAAGCTGTCGACGGTTTGGCCGACGCCTGCCGCATCTTCGACGTGCCGGTGATCGGCGGGAACGTGAGCTTCTACAACGAGAGTCGCGGCGCCGACATCGACCCCACCCCCGTCATCGGCATGCTCGGTCTGATCGACGATCTCGAGCGCCGCCCGCCCGGCGTGGGTCTGGTCGAAGGCGGCCGGCTCCTCCTCGTCGGGCCCGCGGGCACCGGCGAGCTCAGTGGATCGATATGGGCCCGAGCCAAGGGACATCGCGGTGGCCGGCTACCTGTGCTCGATTTCGCCGCCCATGCCGACGTCGCCGAGGCAGTGCGCACGTTGGTCGCGGGCGGGCTGGTCGCCGGGGCGCACGACGTGTCGAGCGGTGGTGTCGGGTTGGCCTTGGCCGAGATGGCGGTTCGTTCCGGCATCGGGGTGAACGCGGCGCGCATCCCCGACCACATCGCGCTGTTCGACGAGTCACCCTCGAGGGTGCTCCTGTGCGTGACACCGGAGGCGATGAAGCCGGTGGAGGCAGTCCTGGAGCACGCCGGGGTCGCGGTCGAGCGCATCGGTGTGGCCATGGGCGACCGGCTCTCGGTGAAAGGACTGTTCGACATCCCACTGGCCGAGGCCCACGCGACCTGGCAGGGCCGGTTGCCCGACGCCCTCGGTGCGGGCACGACCCAGGGCTGAGGTGTCCACGCTGCGAGTTCGAGGCGTCCCCGCGGGCACGGCCTATGCTGACCCGGTGAGCGAGTCCCCCGCCGCTCCGATCCATCTCGATGAGACTCCGGGTCACGAGTGCGGCGTCTTCGCGGTGTACGCGCCGGGTCAACCGGTGGCTCACCTCACGTATCTCGGCCTCTACGCCCTGCAGCATCGCGGCCAGGAATCGGCAGGCATGGCGGTGAGCGACGGCGAGACGATCACCGTCACCAAGGACATGGGTCTCGTGTCGAACGTGTTCGACGACCGCATGCTCGCGGCACTCGAGGGCCACCTCGCGATCGGCCACACTCGCTACAGCACGACGGGCTCGAGCACGTGGCGCAACGCGCAGCCGTTCTACCGGGACGTCGGCGATCACGCCTTCGCCCTCGCGCACAACGGCAACCTCGTGAACACCTCCGATCTCGCGGCGCAGGCCGGCATGTTGCCCGGCACGATCACGAGCGACAGCGATCTCGTCGCCGAGCTGTTGGCCGCGGAGCTCGGGAAGGAACCGGAGCAGAGCAGCGACGGTCGCGCCCTCGAGCGTGCGCTGGTCGAGGTGTTGCCCACCCTCGACGGGGCCTTCTCGTTCGTGTTGATGGACGAAGGGCACGCGATCGGCGTGCGGGACCCACGCGGGTTCTGGCCGCTCGTGCTCGGCAAGCTCGACAACGGATGGGTCCTCGCATCCGAGACACCGGCCCTCGACGTCGTCGGCGCGCACTTCGTGCGCGAGCTCCAACCCGGCGAGATGGTCGTCATCGACGCCACCGGCGCTCGGTCCGTCTGGCCCTTCGAGGGCAAGGTGCCCGTCGACCCCAAGCTCTGCCTGTTCGAGTTCGTCTACTTCTCCCGCCCCGATGGGCGGCTCTACGGGCAGAACGTGCACGCCGCCCGCGTTCGCATGGGCGAGGAGCTGGCCGAGCAGGCGCCGGTCGAGGCCGACCTGGTCATGGGCGTTCCCGAATCGGGCATTCCCGCGGCAGAAGGTTTCGCTCGTGGTAGCGGTACACCCCAAGGTCAGGGCCTGGTGAAGAACCGGTACATCGGTCGTACGTTCATCGCACCCAACCAGGAGCTGCGCGCGTTGGGCGTGCGCATGAAGCTGAACCCGCTGCGCGAGAACATTGCCGGCAAACGGTTGGTGGTCGTCGACGACTCGATCGTGCGCGGCACCACCACGCGAGCCATGGTGCAGATGTTGCGCGAAGCCGGCGCGACCGAGATCCACATGCGCGTGTCGTCGCCTCCGTACAAGTGGCCGTGCTTCTACGGCATGGACACCGGCCAGCGCGGCGAGCTGCTTGGCGGCGAACCTCGACCTCGGCGAGATCCAGGACTACCTGAACGTCGACAGCCTGGCCTACCTCACGCTCGATCGGCTCATGCGAGCGACCGGCGCCGTCAACGGCGGATTCTGCGCCGCGTGCCTCACCGGTGAGTACCCGATCGAGGTGCCCGTCGAGCTCACCAAAGGCGTGCTCGAGACCACCCCGCACCGGCGAGAAGGCCCCGGCCACCATGTCGCTGCTCTTCGAGCAAGAGGTCGAGCTGCCGGCCGAACAAGCAGAGCAGGCGCAGCGCAGCGGCGACCACGCTTGATGGGCGAGTCCTACGAAGCTGCCGGCGTCAACATCGGCGCCGGCGAGGAAGCCGTAGAACGCATTCGGGACAAGGTCCGCTCGACGTTCCGGCCCGAAGTCATCGGTGACATCGGCGGATTCGGCGGCCTGTTCGCCTTCGATGGCTCGTCATACCAACATCCGGTCTTCGTGTCGTCGACCGACGGCGTCGGTACGAAGGCTCTGATCGCCCAAGCCGCCGGTCGGTTCGACACCATCGGTGTCGACCTCGTGGCCATGTGTGTCGACGACATCGTGTGCCAAGGGGCCCAGCCCTTGTTCTTCCTCGACTACATCGCGGTCGGCCGGCTCGACCCCGACCACATCGAGCAACTCGTCGAGGGGGTGGCCGAAGGTTGTCGTCAGGCGGGCTGCGCCTTGGTCGGAGGCGAGATGGCCGAGCACCCGGGTGCGATGGAGCCGGGGGAGTTCGACCTCGTCGGATTCGCCGTCGGGGTCGTCGAACGTGACCGCATGATCACCGGAGCCGCGATTCGACCGGGCGACGCGGTGATCGGGCTTCCGTCCACCAATCTGCGATCGAACGGCTATTCGCTTGGCTCGTCGCGTGTTGTTCGAGCGGGCAGGTCGTTCCCTCGACGATCCCGCGTTCGACGGTGCCCATCACTCCTTGGCCGACGAACTACTGAAGCCCTCGCTCATCTACGCGCCGGCCATCGGTGTGCTTCTCGACGCGGTCGACGTGCGCGGTATCGCTCACATCACTGGCGGTGGCATCACGGGCAACCTGGTTCGTGTGCTCCCGACCGGTACGGCGGCCGAGATCGACCGCCGCTCGTGGGAAGCACCCCGCATCTTCGGCGAGCTGCAAACGCTGGGTGCGATCGACGACGCCGAGATGGCCAAGGTGTTCAACCTGGGGCTCGGCATGATCGTGGTGGTTCCCGAGGCCGACGTGTACAACGCGCTCGATGTGCTGCGCGCCAACGGTCACCGCGCCAGCGAGATCGGTCGGATCGTGGCCGGCGACGGCGACGTGCGGTTGTCGTCTGACGCGTCCTGACGCGTCGGCGCGCTATCCCGTCCAGTCGATCGAACACCACGTGTGGTGTTCGCACGACGGGCAACGCATCCAGTGCGGTTGTTTCCGCCCGGGTAGCCACACCGAAATGCTCACCAAACGCACTCCCACGTCGAGCAACGTGACGCGGGTGCGGGTGAGGCAGTCCGCGCACTCGACCACGACCGTGCCGGTCTGGCGCGGACCGGTCGAGAACAACGCCTCGCGTCCTTCCTTCTGATTGCCCGGTCCCAGCTGGTCGGGGGCCGCGGTGACGCCCGTCGTGAACAGGGCGTGCTTGCCCTGTGGATCGATCGTCCGGTCCGGTCGGCCCGCCATCAGGCGGCACCGGCCGGTACGAGCTGCTCGGCGAGCAAGCGATAGGCGCCGGCGGCCTTGGAGCTCGGAGCATGGGAGAGGACACGTCGGCCGCGGCCTGGCGCCTCGGCGACCTTGACGGATTTCGGCACCGGCGGCTCGAGCACCGTGAGGTCGTAGTTGTCGCGTACCGACGTGAGCATCTCCTGTGCGAGTTTGGTGCGACTGTCGAACATCGTGGCGATCACTCCGCGGACGCCGAGCGTGGCGTTCGTGTACGTGCGCACATCGGCGATCGTCTCGAGCAGTTGTCCGACGCCGCGATGGCCGAGTGTCTCGCACTGCAGAGGGATCAGGACCTCGCCCGCCGCCGTCAAGCCGTTGATCGTGAGGATGCCGAGCGACGGCGGGCAGTCGATCAGCACGACGTCGTAGCTCGGTGCGATGTCCTGCAGCGCGCGCCGCAGCACGTACTCGCGCCCGGTACGCGACAGCAGGTGGAGCTCGGCGCCGGCCAGGTCGATGGTGGACGGCAACAGATCGAGCTCGCCGACGCGGACGATGGCTTCGCTCGCCGGTGCTCGTCCCAGCATGACGTCGTGCATCGAGAGCGCGAGCGTTTCGGGGTCGAGTCCGTTCGAGAACGTGAGGCAGGCCTGGGGGTCGAGGTCGATCAGCAGCACTCGCGACCCACGTTCGACGAGGGCGGTGCCGAGGGTGTGCACCGAGGTCGTCTTGGCCACGCCACCCTTCTGGTTGGCGACGGCGATCACGCGGGTCATGTGTGCCTTCGGGTCATGTGGCGGAGTGTAGGGGTGGGCGCGACCCGCGGACTACGGTCAAAACTGTGTCCTCTGCCGCTTCCGTGAACGACGAAACCCACCGCGCGCTCGTGGCGCATCTGTTGGAGCATTCGGTGCGACGGGGGGACTTCACCCTCAAGTCAGGAGCCAAGAGCGCTTGGTTCATCGACTCGAAACAGACGGTGTGTCGGCCCGAGGGCCTGTTGCTCATGGCCGACCTCGCGCTGGCGGCCATTCCCGACGACGTCACCGCGATCGGGGGGCTCACGGTCGGTGCCGACCCGGTCGCGTACGGGATTGCGGCGGTTGGCGCGACCCGCGGACGCGATCTGCGCTCGTTCACCATCCGCAAGGAGGCGAAGGATCACGGCGTGCAGGGTCGGCTGGCGGGGGCGCTGCAGGCCGGCGATCGCGTCGTCATCACCGAAGACACGGTCACCAGGGGCACGTCGTCGCTCGAAGCCGCGCGAGGTCGTGCGGGAGCTGGGTGCGGAGCCGGTGATGGTGCTGGTTGTGGTGGATCGCGGCGGCACCTGCGAGGCCATGGCCAAGGAGGCCGGAGTCGGGTTCCACGCTTTGGTGACGGCGCCGGACCTGGGGTTCGACTACGGAGCCTGACATCGATCGATGACCGGCGGGCTGGCGGCGGCGCGGCCGCTCGCGCTCGGTGCAGCGGTGAGCCCGACGGTGCTCATCGCGAACCTCCTGCTGCACACCGCGGCCGAGACGCGTGGCCAGGACGCCGAGTTGTTCGCGTGGATCGACGGGCTCGACCGCGTCCTCTCCATGCACCAATGGACGGTCGGCATCGTCGTGGCCTTCGGCTTTGCCGCGTACTTGGCCGTCAAAGGGGTTCGCGAGTTCTGAGGCCCGGTTACTGGTTGGGGAACCGTCGACGTGCTCCGCTACCGTCGATCGGATGTCCGGTACCCCCACTGCTGCCTACTCCATTCGCATTCGCGCCCGCCTCGCCAACGAACCGGGGGTGCTCGGCCGACTGGCCGTGGCGATCGGCGAGGTAGGCGGCAACATCGGGGCGATGGAGGGCTTCGAGGCCAAGCACTCGGCCCTCGATGAAGACATCATCGTCAACTGCTCGAGCGAGGCCCATCAACAGCAGGTGCTCGACGCGGTGCGGGGTCTCGACGGTGTCGAGATCCTCGAGTGGCAGGACCGCACGTTCGCCATGCACGAGGGCGGCAAGATCGAGGTGCTGCCGCTGTTCCCGGTCGGCGATCGCGACGATCTCTCGATGGCGTACACCCCCGGGGTGGCTCGCGTGTGCAAGGCGATCGAGGCCGAGCCCGAGCGGGTGCACGACCTGACGATCAAGAAGAACACCGTGGCCATCGTCACCGACGGCACCGCCGTGCTCGGTCTGGGCGACATCGGTCCCGAGGGCGCCCTCCCCGTCATGGAAGGCAAGGCGCTTCTCTTCAAGGAGTTCGCCGGCGTCGACGGCTTCCCGATCTGCCTCGACTGTTCGAGCGCCGACGAGATCGTCGAGAGCGTGCAACGGATCGCGCCGGTGTTCGGCGGCATCAACCTCGAAGACATCGCCGCGCCGCAGTGCTTCGAGGTCGAGGAACGGCTGAAGGAACTGCTCGACATCCCGGTGTTCCACGACGATCAGCACGGCACCGCGGTGGTTGTGCTGGCGGCGTTGCAGAACGCGCTGAAGATCGTCGACAAGAAGATGGCCGACCTCAACGTCGTCGTCGCGGGCGTCGGGGCGGCGGGGGTGGCCTGCGCCAAGATCCTGATGGAAGCGGGCGTGCCCCACGTCGTCGGTGTCGACCGCAAGGGCGCGATCTGGGAAGGCCGCGACGATCTCAACCCGGCCAAGCAATGGTTCGCCGAGAACACCAACCCCGATCGCCTGAAGGGCACGCTGGCCGACGTCATGCCCGGCTCCGACGTGTTCATCGGCGTGAGCGGTCCGGGGCTGCTCAAGCCCGACGACCTCGACACGATGGGTCGCGATCCCGATCGTGTTCGCGCTGGCGAACCCCGATCCCGAGATCCGGCCGGAGGACGCCCGCGGCCGGGCGGCGGTCATCGCCACCGGGCGGAGCGACTACCCGAACCAGATCAACAACGTCCTGTGCTTCCCGGGCATCTTTCGGGGCGCGCTCGATGCGGGTGCCACTTCGATCACCGAGAACATGAAGCTCGCCGCGGCCGACGCCATCGCCTCGGCGGTGGGCGAGGACGAGCTGGCGCCCGACTTCGTGATCCCGTCGGTGTTCGACAAGCGTGTGTCACGTCTGGTGGCCGACGCCTCGGCGGGTGCCGCGGTGCGCGACGGTGTCGTGCGCGCCAGCTTCCGCTCGTGACGTCTCCGGAGCTTCCGTTCGACGCCGTCACCTTCGACTATTGGCACACGCTGTTTCGGGCGCCGCGATCCCGAAGACTCGAAGGGCCGTCGCGCCGAGTGGGTTGTCGCCGTGCTGCGCCGGTTCGAGCTCGAGGTCGCCGATGTGCGGCTGCGGGAAGCGCTCGACGTACTGGCCCGAGCCGGTCACCAGAACTGGGTCGACAACCGCCAGTACTACGCACCGCAGGCTTCGGCCGAGTTGCTCGAGCTCCTCGAGATCGAGGCCGAGGCCGAGCTGTTGGACGCCATGATCAAGGCGTACGGCGGCGAGGACGCGCCGCCGGTCGTCGAACCGACCGCCAACATCGAGGTGGCGCTGCGACGCGCTTCGCGACGCGGGTCTGCGCATCGGCATCGTGTGCGATGTCGGTATGGCGCCGTCGACGGTTGCTTGCGGACCCACCTCGAGACGCACGGGCTGATCCAATACTTCGATCACTGGTCGTTCTCCGATGAGGTGGGTGTGTTCAAGCCCGCTCCCGAGATCTTCGAGCACGCGCTCGACGGGCTCGGTGTCGACGAGGCCGCCGCGTGTCGCTCACGTCGGCGATCTGCGTCGGACCGACATCGCCGGCGCGCAAGCGATGGGGATGACCGCGGTGCGGTACCGCGGCTCGAACGACGACCCGGGCGACCCCGGCGACCCCGAAGGCGACCTGGTCCTCGACGACCACGCCGACCTCGTGACCCTGCTCGGCCTCTGACCCGCCCGCCTTCGTCCCTCCGCGAACGAACCTGTGCGCAAGATGGTGCCTATGGCAACCAATCGGCGCACAGGTTCGGCGAGTTCTTTCGGTGTTCTCGAGTGGACTGGTGGTCGGGACCGGCGTCGATCCGGTGACCTCACGCTTTTCAGGCGCGCGCTCTGCCAACTGAGCTACCCGACCAAGTCGTTCCGCCACGACGACGAAACGAGCGGTCCCGACGGGATTTGAACCCGCGACCTCCGGCTTGACAGGCCGGCGTGCACTCCAAACTGCACCACGGGACCTCGGCTTCCGAGGTCTTGCACCTCGTACCCCCAACGGGATTCGAACCCGTGTTACCGCCTTGAAAGGGCAGCGTCCTAGGCCGCTGGACGATGGGGGCTCTGTTCCCATTGAGGGAGTGGTCACCTTAGCAGGGCACCTTTGGCGGCTCCTCAAAGCGATAGCCGCGCTCGGAAGCCCGCCGACCACGACCGGTACTCTTCTCTTTCTGATGTCGGACGGATCCCCGCCTTACCCCCCGTACCCTCCCGCGCCTCCTCCGGGGCCGCCGATCGTTCCGCCCGGCGGGGCACCGCCACCCGCGTGGCAGCCGCCTCCCTATGGCTACGGCGGGCCGCCACCAGGCTGGCCGCCCGAGGCGCCGAAGCAGAAGCACACCGGCGCGATCGTGATCGCGATCGTCGGTTCGGTCGCGCTGTTCCTGGCCGGCATCGGCATCGCCGGTTGGGCCACGTTCGGTCGCAAGTCGGGACCGTCGTACCCCGACGACTGGGATCCCCGCGTCTCGGACATCGCACAGTTCGTCCAGACCGAGCGCGGTGTTCTCTTCGACCATCCCGTCGACGTCGACTTCCTCTCCGAGGAGGAGTTCAAGGCGGACGTCACGACGTCCCAGGACGATCTGTCCGACGAGGATCGCAAGTCGCTCGACCAGAACGCGTCCCTGTTGCGCGCGTTGGGTCTGGCCGAGGGCGACATCGATCTCTTCGACAAGCAGAACCAGCTGAGCGGTGAGGGTACGGCTGCCTACTACGACCCCGCGACCGAGCGCGTTCGAGTGCGAGGCACCGAGCTCACGCCCGAGATCAAGGTCACGCTTGCGCACGAGCTCACGCACGCCCTTCAGGACCAGTTCGTCGACCTCGACCAGATCGAGTCGAACCTCGACGAGGACGAGGTGTCGCGGTACCGCGCTGTCGTGGAGGGCGACGCCACGAACGTCGAGAACGCCTACGCCGAAAAGAAGCTGTCGGCGAGCGAGCACGACCAGTACGTCAACCAGCGCCAGCAGAGCTCGGACGACGCCGACTTCACCGGCATCCCGCCGGCGATGGTCGCGTTCTTCGAAGCGCCCTACGCCATCGGCCCGTCGTTCGACCGGATCGTCAAGGAAGAGCGGGGCTCGAGCGGACTGAACGACGCGCTCCGCAACCCGCCGTCGAGCGATGCCCAACTGCTCGAACCCCGACCTGTACCTCACAGGCCGCGAGCCGGAGGATGTCGACGCGCCGACGGCTGGTGCCGATCGCGAGTTGATCGACGAAGGTGAGTTCGGCGCCTTCGACTGGTACGTCATGTTGGCCTCGCGGCTCGACCCCAAGCGCTCACTCCATCTCGTCGACGGATGGGCCGGCGACAGCTACCGCAGCTACGAAGGCGACAACGGCGCGTGTGTCACGGCGCGCTTCCGCGGAACCAGCGTCGGCGCGACGACCGACATGGCGACCGCCTTGCGCGAGTGGGCGGCGTTCTCACCGGCCGGTGTGGCCACGGTGTCCGACGTCGACGCCAAGACGGTCGAGCTGACCTCGTGCGATCCCGGCCCTGATGCGACGTCCTCGGTCGGTGCCACCAGCGCCGACGATCTGCTGGCCGCCCCCGCGTCAAGACTGGCCATCGCCGCGGACTTGATGGATCAGCTCGACCTCAAGCTCGACGATGCGTGGTGCGTCGCGAGCGGTGTGGTGGACGAGCTGTCCAACGACGAGCTCGCGTCGAGCGAGCTGAGCGCCGACGCGCGCGACAGGCGGTCACCGGCGTGATGGCCGGGTGTGGCGTGCAGCCCAACTAACGCCCGTTCGCGATTCCGACGTTGCCCCTACGGCCGGCCTCCTCGAAGACGCGTTCGAAACCCGCCGGGGGTGTAGATCTCGAGCACCCGGGCGGGCTCGGGTCCGTCGTTCCATAGTGCGTGGGGAATGCCTCGTGGCATGAACGAAACCGCGCCAGGGCACAGCTGTAGCTCGTCCTCTCCGATTCGAGCGCCGACCTGTCCGCTGATCACGATCGTGATCTGATCCTCCGCGTCGTGCAGGTGCTCGTCGACGTGCAGTCCTGGTGGCATCTCCGCCGCTAACACGACCAGTCGGCCCTCGGCCGCGGCCGACGGCACGACCTGGCGAAAGGGGGTGCCGGGGATGGGATCACCCGACCCCCACCCGATGGAGGTCGCTTCTGCCTGAGTCATAGCTGCTCCTTGGTCGCTCGATGGTGGAATATCACTAGTGGTTATCACTAGTGATTGGCACTAGTAGAATCCATCCGATGTGCGCCGTCAAGAAGCAATCGACACGTCGAGCCAAGGCTGCCGCCACGCGACGGCGGATGCTCATGGCCGCGTACGACCTGTTCTGCGATTCGGGCTACCGGGCCACGACGATGGAGACCATCGCCGAACGCGCCGGTGTGGCGGTGCAGACCCTCTACTTCACGTTCCACACGAAGGACGAGCTCCTGCAAGCTGTCCACGACTGGACCGTGCTCGGCGACGACCCGACTCCACCGCCCTTGCAGCCCTGGTACCTCGCGGCGGCTGCGGAGCCGGACGCGACGCGTGCCCTTCGTACCGCGGTCGAAGGTATCGCCAGGCTCACGGCGCGCGTGGCGCCGATGCTTCCAGTCTTTCATACCGTGTCAGCCGAACCGGCGGGCGCCGTTTATCGAAAAGCCGAGGAGCTGCGCCGTGAGGGGTACGAGGACATGATCGAGATGTTCGCCAAGAAAGCGCCGCTGCGACGGGGCATGACGCGACGGAGAGCCAGCGATCTGTTCTTCGTTCTCGGTGGGCCTGAGTCGTATCGGTCCTTCGTCATCGAGGCCGGATGGACGCCGAAGCAATGGACAACGTGGGTGAGCACCACCCTGGCAGGCGACCTGTTCGGCGATCGATGAGTGGTCTCGCTAGCGCGGCACGACCGAGAGCAGCGCACTCAGCAACACGCTGAGCAAGTCGTAGACGAGTAGCTGCGGGAGGAGTGGATCTTCCTCGTCGATGTCGTTCGGGATCGCGATCCTCGGACACGTCGAGCTGGGTCCCGAGCGTGAGGCGCACGGCGTTGAGGGCGTGCATCCACTGTTCGGCTTGCGCGGCGGTGATCCTGTCGCCCTCGACGGTGGCGAGGACGGTGTCGAGGGCCTGCATCCGGCTGGTGAGCAAGTCGTCTTGCACCAACTGCTCGTAGGCCCGCTCGCGGTCGGGGTCGTCGAGGTACGCGGGCGGGAAGAGGCGACGCAACGAGGGGTCGTCGCGGTCGGCGCTCAGCGACTCGCGTAGCTCGGTGCACACGCGGCCGATAACGTCGCGCACCACGAAGTCGAGTTGCAGATCGATGGTCCCGTCACGCCGGGCTCGGAAGAACAACGGTCCTCAATCCTGTTGCATGGTTGCCCACAAGCCGTGCTCGTGGAGGCGGAAGACGTCGAACTCGGCTTTCTCACGGGTCCCGTTGGAGACGACGGCGCGCCCCTTGTGGTGCACGTCGAGCATCAGCTGCTCGGCCTTCTCGTGTGAGTAGCCGAACAGCTTTTGGAGCACGTAGGTGACGTATTCCATCAGATTGATCGGGTCGTTCCACACGATCACGATCCACGGGCGCTCGGGGTCGACGTCCACCTCGTCGTCGATGTCGGGCTCTTCGACTTCGACCGGTGCCGTCGTGGCCGTATGGGTCATCCCTGGATTGTGGCGAGTCGGGGCCCGTTTGGCGACTCCTCGTCGTCGGGCGTGTGCTCGATCGGGGTGAACGAAGAGGCCGAGGTGGAAGCGCAGCACGGTGATCCAGACCACGATGCTGCCGGCGACGTGCAACGCCACGAGCAACGGGCGGTACGCCCGAGAAGTACTGCGCGTAGCCGATAGCGCCTTGCAGGACGATGGCGCCGACGAGTGCGGCCCCGCGGAGGTCGACCGACCGCGGCGAACCGCCACGTCGGAGCCACGCCATGGCCCCGACCGTCAACGCGAGCAGCGCCCACGCCGCGCCCGCGTGGAAGCGCACCACCTCCGTGATGTCGAACGTCGTGAGGCGTTTGGCGTTCTCGTCCCCGCCGTGCGGCCCGGTTGCGGTGACGACGGTGCCGGCCACGAGGACCACGCTCGCCGCCAGCACCATGAGCCACGAAAGGATCACTACGCCAGACGGCACCACGCGCACGCCGCGAGATCCGTCGTGGCTGGCCCGCTCGTGAAGAACGACCGCGTTGGCGACCAGCACGCACCGAAACGAGGAAGTGGCCGATGACCGAGAGCGGGTCGAGTTCGACCTTCACGACGATGGCGCCGAGGATGATCTGGGCGATGACACCCAGGACGAGTCCGACCGACAGCCACGTGAGGTCGCGGCGGCGAGGTACCCGAACGAGCGAGCCGAGCACGGCCAGGATGACGGCCACGGACACGAGCCCGGTGATCAGCCGGTTCACGAACTCGACCATCGGATGGAACTGCAGCGGCGCGACGAAGCTGGTCCTGTTCGCACGATCGGCCAGTCGGAGCAGCCGAGACCGGAGCCCGTCAGTCGCACGGCCGCGCCCGTCACGATGATGAACGCCAAGCCGAGCAATGCGAAGAGCGTGATGCGCCGATAGGCCTGCGGCGAAAGGCGGGGGAGCCGCACGGCGGTGATGGTAAGGCCATGGCCCGTACGCCCTCCAAACCGTCCGGCTCGGCCGGGCGGCTGCGCGAGCGGGGCCCGGCAGGCCGGGTGATTGTCGATGACCTGCGGTTCCGCTCTACTGTGGCGCCGTCATGGCAACGACGGCAGCTCCCGTGAGCGTCTCGCTCCGTGCCCGGGTCGGGGCGTACGTCGCGCTCACGAAACCCCGCATCATCGAGCTGCTCCTCGTCACCACGGTCCCGACGATGATCGTGGCTCAGGCGGGCCTGCCCTCGGCCTGGCTGATCGTGGCCACCGTCATCGGTGGCACGTTGGCCGCCGGTGGTGCGAACGCCATCAACATGTATGTCGATCGTGACATCGACGCCTTGATGAAGCGCACGCAGAACCGTCCGCTCGTCACCGGCGCCATCGAACCCACCAACGCCCTGATCTTCGCCGTCGCCATCGAGGCCGTCGCGTTCGGCTGGCTGTGGGGATTCGTGAACCTGCTGAGCGCCGCACTGGCCCTCGGGGCCTGCCTCTTCTACGTCTTCGTCTACACGTTGTGGCTGAAGCGGACGTCGTCCAGCAACATCGTCATCGGCGGTGCGGCCGGGGCCGCGCCGGTGCTGATCGGCTGGTCGGCGGTCACCAACTCGCTGTCCTGGGTGCCGGTCGTGCTCTTCGGGGTCATCTTCTTCTGGACGCCGCCCCACTTCTGGGCGCTGGCGATCCGGTACCGGGACGACTACGCCGCCGCCGACGTGCCGATGTTGCCCGTCGGTGACCACGCTGCGTGCGACCGCAGTACGGATAGTGATCTACGCGGTGATCGTCTGGGCGCTGACCCTGGTCCTCGTGCCGGTCGCCGGGCTGGGGGCGCTCTACGGGACTGCGGCGCTCGTGCTCGGGGCCCTGTTCGTCGGCCTGTTCGGTGCGAGTGCTCATGACCGCGAGCCCCCGTGTGGCCATGCGATTGTTCACCTACTCCATCACGTACGTGACCTTGCTCTTCGCGGCGATGGCCCTCGACGTTCTGGTGCGCAATGGCTTGTGAATTAACGCCTCTCACCCGGTTTTCCGTGGGCGCGAGCCCGGTGTGTAGAGTCCGCCTCCGAACCGTCGAGCACCCCCACACCTGATGGCGATCACCGAGACGAGACCCGAACCCACAACCGTCGAACCCCACGTCAACCCGTGGGGTGATGGCGACGAGTACCCGTCGTTCGTGCGGTCGCTCGGATCGAGCGATCACAAGACGATCGGGCGACTCTTCATCGGCTTCTCGTTGGTCTTCGGCGCGGCCGCCTGGGTCCTCGTCGCCCTGTCCTCGTTGCAGGACATCAAAGACGTCGACGTGCTCCCGAAGGACTCGATCTTCCAGGTCTTCACCCTCGGCCGGCTTGGCGCTCGTCTTCCTCTTCGCTCTCCCGCTCTTCCTCGGGCTCGCGGTCTACCTCGTACCGCTTCAGGTCGGCGCCTCGACGATCGCCTTCCCGCGTGCGGCGGCGCTGGCGTTCTGGACCTGGCTGCTCGGCGCGATCTTGCTCGTCGTCGCGTACGTCTCGAACGGTGGCGTCGGCGGTGGCCGGGCCAACGCGGTCGATCTCGCCTACGTCGCGCTGGGCGTCGTTGTCCTCGCTCTGCTCCTCGCGTCGGTGTGCGTCGCCACCACCGTGATCACGTTGCGCGCACCTGGGCTTCGCCTCGACCACGTGCCGATGTTCTCGTGGGCGATGCTCGTCGCGTCGAGCATCTGGCTGCTCTCGCTCCCGGTGTTGATCGCCAACATCGTTCTCATCTACATCGACCACCGGTTGGGCCGGCCGAGCGACTTCGGTGTCGGTCTGAACCAGTGGCCGCAGATCGCCTGGGTCGTCCAGCAGCCGCAGGTCTTCGCCTTCGCCATTCCGGTGCTCGGCGTCGTCGGGGACGTGGTTGCCACCATGAGCGGCGCTCGTCAGCAGAACCGCGGCGTGATGTTCGCCGCGATCGGGGCCTTCGGGATCCTGTCGTTCGGTGCGTGGGCCCAGCCGTTCTTCAACAACGAGGTCACCACGCAGTGGCTGTACATCGGAGTGGCGTTCGCGATCCTGCTGCCCATGCTGGCGCTGTTCGGAGGCTGGGCCACGACCATGCGCTCGGGTAAGCCCCGAGCCGACGGCCGCCACCGCGGGGTCGCTGCTCGCCATCGTCACTCTGCTGTTGGGCGGTTTGGCGAACGCGTTGTACGTGATCAATCCGCTCAAGCTCCAGGACACCGAGGTTCCCTACGCCACCTTTGGTGTGCTCGTGCTGGTGATCGGTGCTGCGACCGTTGCCGCGTCCGGCGCCCTCGCCTACTGGGCGACCGAAGATCTGGGGTCGCACCACCAGCAACGGGCTCGCGTTGTTGGCGGTGTTCTCCGGGTTCCTCGGCGCGGTGATCGGTGGCGTGGCGCTGGTGGTCAACGGCTTCCAGGTCCGGATCGACAGCCTCGCCGACGCGTCCGGCTTCCTGAACGGGGTGGCCGTCGCCGGCGTCGCGCTGCTCGCGCTCGGGGTGCTGCTCACGATCGTGAACCTGCTCGTGCGCGGCCCCGCCGCCGGCAACGATCCGTGGGACGGCCAGACGCTCGAATGGGCCGCCACCTCGCCGCCGCCTGTCGGCAACTTCGGCGAGCTGCCGCCGATCTCGACGGCCGAGCCGTTGCTCGACCTGCGTGAGCCTGTCACCGAGGGGGTCGGCTGATGGCTGCGGCCACTCATGTCCTGCCGCCGGCGCCGCCCGTGCAGCGTCCGCGCGTGCTGATGGTTGGTACGGCGTTCGCCACTGCGGCCACCGTGATGGTGTTCGCCGGTCTGATCGGCATGTACCTCAGCCGGCGGGCCGAGCTCCTCAGCGCCGGCGATCCGTGGCTGCCGAAGGGCACGAGCATCCCGCTCCAGCAGCCGAACATCATGCTCTTCACGTTGATCGCATCGGCGGTCACCGTGCAGTGGGCGGTCTACGCGATCACCCGCAACGACCGTGTGAACACGTATCTGGCGCTCGGCGTCACGTTCGTGTTCGGCATCGCCTACATCAACATGCAGTCGTACCTGTACACGTTGACGAAGTTCGATGTCACCGCCAACCAGCAGGCCGTGTTGTTCTACGCGATCACCGGTGCGCACATCATCATGGTGGTCATCGCCATGATCTTCGTCGCGCTGATGGCGTTCCGTGCCCTCGCTGGTCAAGAGAGTCGTCGCCAGCACGATGGCATCTCGGCCGCCGCCTTGTTCTGGCACGCGTCGGTTGCTGTGTATGCCGTCATCTGGCTAGCCGTCTACGTGGCGAAGTAGGGCCCATGCTGAGATCCCGCATGTTCACGACGGCCTTCCGCTTCTTCGCCGCGCTCTCGATGGCTGCGCTTCTCGGGGCGTTCGTCAGTGCGATGGGCTCCGACAGCGATCAGGCTTGGATGGACCGCATCGTCGGTCCGCTGACGGTCGGCTGGAAGGGCGGCGTCGGCGACCACCTGGCGTACTCGGTGTTGCTCGGACTGGCTGCGGTGGCGGCCGTGCTGGCTGTCCTCCATGTGGCCTTCCGTGACGCCGACCCCGAAGCCGAAGCGCAGCTCGTACACACCGACGCCGTACCGCTCACACGGGCACCGACCGGCACCAACTTCCTCCCCCTCGTTGCTGCGTTCGGTATCGGCATCGTCCTGATCGGGCTCATCACCAACAAGTTCGTGGTGATCGCCGGCCTGACGCTGATCGTCATCGTCGTCGGTGTGTGGGCGCTGCGCGCCTGGGCCGAGCGCGCCACCGGGGACGACGAGGTCAACTCGCAGCTGTACGAACGTTTCATCGAGCCGTTCCGCATCCCGGTGCTGGCCATCGTGTGCATCGCTGTCGTGGCGTTGGGCCTCTCGCGAGTGCTGCTCGCGGTGTCCGAGATCGGCGCCGTGGTGGTGTTCATCGCGGTGGGTACGCACCTTCTTGCTCGGCGCGATCCTGCTCGCCGCCCGGCCCGCCGTCACCAAGAACGTCATCACGATCGTGCTGTTCGTCGGGGCCATCGTGATCATCGCCGCGGGCACCATCGCCGCCGTGCACGGCCAGCGTGAGTTCGAGCACAAGGAAGAGATGAGGGCGTGACGCCCGGCGGCGGCGAAGGCTCGCTCGGCCCCGCGCCGGTCGGGCCCACCATCGTGATCGGGCCGTCAGCCGGAGGGGTCTCGGCATGAAGCGCCGGTCCAAGTCACTGTTCGTGTTCGGCGCCTTCGCCATCGGCCTGGTGGCGCTGCTCTACGTGGCGTTGACGTTCGACGTCTTCCACAACAAGGGCAAGGAACTGACGACGCTGTCGCCGAAGGGCCCGACGGCCGCCAGCATCCAGACGCTCAACATCTGGGTGTTCGGAGCGGCGGCGCTGGTCTTCGTCGCGGTGTTCGCCACCGGCTTCTTCATCATGTGGCGCTTTCGCGACCGCGAACCCGACGAAGAGGAGAACTTCCCGGAGCAGGTGCACGGTCGTACGGGCCTCGAGATCGGCTGGACGATTGCCCCGGCGATGTTGTTGGCCGCCGTTGCGGTCGCGACGGTCATCGCGATCATCGATCAGAACAAGCAGACGCCCGACGCGCTGCAGGTCAAGGTCGAAGGTCAGCAGTGGTGGTGGCGCTTCCAGTACGACCTCGACAACGACGGCTCGTTCGACGGACCCAACGACCTGACGACCGCCACCGAGCTCGTCGTACCGGTCGGACGTGAGGTCGACCTGCACATCACGTCCAACGACGTGATCCACAGCTTCTGGATCCCCGCGCTCAACGGCAAGAAGGACGCGGTACCGAACCTCGTGTCCGACTGGAAGCTCGAAGCGAGCGAACCGGGTGTGTTCCGAGGTCAATGCACGGAGTACTGCGGGCTCTCGCACGCCAACATGCGGATGCTCGTGCGTGGCCTGCCGACCGGCGACTACGACCGCTGGGTCGAGAACCAACTGAGACCGGCATCCGATCCGCCCGCCGGCACCACGGCCGCGCTCGGCAAGACGCAGTTCGGCAACCTGTGCTCGACCTGTCACGTGATTCGCGGGCAGTTCGAGAAGGCCGCGGTCGAAAAGCCGCCGCTCGTCTCGGGCGTTGCGCCGAACCTCACCCATCTGATGACCCGCGGCACCTTCGCCGGTTCGATCTTCAACCTCTGGTCACCTGACCCGCCGGGGCCTGACGATCCCACCGGCCACGCCGCCGATCGGGCTGCCGTGGGCGACCCGACCGATGCGTTGTACGGGGGTCAAGGCACCAACTACTTCAACCGTCCGGCGCTCGAGGCCTGGTTGCGCAATCCACCCGGGGTGAAGCCGATGGCTTCCACCCAGCAGAGAGGCATGCCCAACTTGGGCCTGTCCGAGGAACAGATCGACCAACTCGTCGCCTACCTTCAGACGCTCAAGTAGGAACTGACCAATGGCACTCACCGAGCCTCGACCCACGCTGGCCTTGCCGTCAGGCGAGACCACCGAGGACTTCCACCCCACTGGTGTCTTCGAACGACCCACGGCCATCACCGGATGGAAGTCGTGGTTCACCACGGTCGACCACAAGAAGATCGGCATCATGTACGGCGCAGCTGCGCTGTTCTTCTTGCTGATCGGCGGCTCCGAAGCGCTGCTCATCCGCGCGCAGCTCTGGGCGCCGCGAGGCACGTTGCTCTCGGCCGAGACCTACAACCAGGTCTTCACCATGCACGGCACGACGATGGTGTTCCTCGTCGTCATGCCGATCGGTGCCGCCTTCGCCAACTACCTGATGCCGTTGCAGATCGGCGCGCGTGACGTCGCGTTCCCGCGCATCAACGCGTTCAGCTTCTGGTGCTTCTTGGTCGGTGGTTTGTTCCTCAACTCGAGCTGGCTGCTCGGCGGTGGCGCCGATGGCGGCTGGTTCAACTACGCGCCGAACAACACCGTGCTGTTCTCCCCGACGCACGGCATCGACTTCTGGAACCTGGGCCTGATCATCACGGGCATAGCGTCGCTCACCGGCGCCGTGAACCTGATCACCACCGTCCTGAACCTCCGAGCACCGGGCATGACGCTCATGAAGATGCCGGTGTTCACGTGGATGACGCTCGTGACGCAGTTCCTGCTGCTGTTCGCGATCCCGGTGCTCACCGCCGCCCAGTTCCTGCTGATGTTCGACCGGTTGTTCGGCGCCAACTTCTTCAATGTCTCCCAGGGCGCCAATCCGTTGTTGTGGGAGCACTTGTTCTGGATCTTCGGTCACCCCGAGGTGTACCTGATGATCCTGCCCGCGTTCGGTCTCGTCTCCGAGATGCTCCCCGTTTTCGCGCGCAAGCCGATCTTCGGGTACCCCTTCATCGTCTTCTCCGGTGTCGCCATCGGCTTCATGGGCTGGGGCGTGTGGGCCCACCACATGTTCGTGTCGGGCATCGGCCCGATCTCGGTCACGACGTTCTCGTTGACGACGATGTTCATCGCCGTTCCCACCGGCGTGAAGATCCTCAACTGGGGCGCCACGATGTGGGGCGGCAAGCTTCGCTTCAGCACGCCCATGCTGTTCAGCATCGGCCTGGTGCTGATGTTCACCATCGGCGGTCTGTCAGGCGTCACGCACTCGGTCGCGCCGGCCGACACGCAGCAGACCGACACGTACTACATCGTCGCCCACTTCCACTACGTGCTCTTCGGTGGAGCGTTCTTCGGCTTCATGGGCGGCTTCTACTTCTACTGGCCCAAAGCCTTCGGCTACATGTTGAACGAGAAGCTGGGCAAGTGGAACTTCTGGCTGATGCTGATCGGCTTCAACCTCACCTTCGCCCCGATGCACGTGCTCGGCCTGCAAGGCATGTCACGTCGCATCTACACCTACGACGCGGGCTACGGCTTCGAGTTCTGGAACAAGGTCTCCACGATCGGCGCCTTCACGTTGGCGAGCAGCATCGCGTTGTTCGGCTTCAACATCTTCTACAGCAAGGCCAAGGCGAAGAAGCTCCCGCCGCCGGGTCCTGACCCGTGGGATGCCCGCACGATCGAGTGGATGCTGCCGTCGCCCACGCCCGCCTGGAACTTCGACCCGGTCCCGACCGTCACGCGTCTCGACGACTGGTGGTACCGCAAGTACGGCGAGGACGAGAACGGCAAGTTGGTGCGCATCGCCGAGACCGCCGACGTCGCCCAACACAGCGACGGCAAAGGCGTGCACCTGCCGTCACCGTCCTACTGGCCGCTCGTCACCGCGCTCGGCCTGCCGATCATCGGTTACGGCCTGCTGTACACGTGGTGGTTGTGCGTGATCGGCGGCATCGTGTTGGTCGTCGGGATCTACGGCTGGGCCATGGAACCGCCCGACGATCCCGAGCTGGCCCACGGCGACGACCACGATCCCCACGACGGCGAGGCCACCGATACCGAAGCCGACGCGGCCGCGTCGGCCGAAACCGCGAACGCGGACGAGGGTGCGGGGGAGGTCGAGACCGTTGGCTGACACCACGCTCACCCATGAATCCCTCGGCGAGCAGGTACGCGAAGGCGCGGCGGCCGAGCTCGGCCACCACGTCGTTCACGACACCAACACCGGCATCTCCAACACGAAGTTGGCCATGTGGCTGTTCTTGGGCTCGGAATGCTTGCTGTTCGGTGGTCTGATCACCACCTACCTGCTGTACAAGCACCCGTTGTCGGGCCCGACGCCGCGCGAGGTCTACGACATCCCGTTCACCTCGGTGAGCTCGTTCGTGCTGCTCATGAGCTCGCTCACCATGGTGCTCGCGGTCTCGTCGATCGAGCGCGGTGACCATCACCGCCTGCGGGTGTGGCTCGGTGCCACGGCGCTGTTGGGTGCCACGTTCATCTCGGGCCAGGTCTACGAGTTCACGGTCTTCTACCGCGAGGGGCTGGGCTACACCACCAGCCGCTTCAGCTCCGCCTTCTACACCTTGACCGGATTCCACGGCGTGCACGTCACGGTCGGCATCATCATGCTCGTATCGTTGCTGCTGCTCTCGTTGCGTGGCCGCCTACCCGAACACAGAGCCGAGACCGTCGAGGTCGTCGGCCTGTACTGGCACTTCGTCGACGTCGTGTGGATCTTGATCTTCGCCGTCGTCTACCTCATCCCGTAAAGGGGCACGGATATGAGCACAGTCGAACCAACCGACCGTCCCGTTCCCACCGCCGTGCTCGACGGCGCGGTCGAGGAGTACCCACGCGACAAGCTGTACGTGCAGGTCGCGCTGATCCTCGCCGCCATCACCGCGGTCGAGATCGCGACCTACGCCCAGCCGAAGTTCTTCCTTTGGCACTGGGGCGGAGCGTCGAACGTCGGAATCGTTTCGTTCCTCATGCTCCTGATGGCCGTGAAGTTCGGCATGGTCGCCTGGTTCTTCATGCACCTGAAGTGGGACAAGCCGATCCTGTGGCGCGTGTTCCTCACCGGCATCTTGCTCGCGTTCGGGGTATACGTCGCAGTCATGATGATGTTCCGGCTGTTCACGCCGGAGTCGATGGTTCGACCGCACTCCAGCTGAGGCCGGTCACTCCCAGCGGAACAGCGCGGCTGCCGCCACCGGCGCGGCCACGGCCCAGACGACGAGAACCACCCAAGCCTTGGCCGGCGCGCTCTGGCCCGCAGTCAACGCGGCGGTGAGCGTTTCGGCCAGCGCAGCGGCCGGCAACAGCTCGGCCACGAAGCGCACGGGACCGGGCAGCTTCTCGAGCGGGATGATCATGCCGCCGAGCAGGAGCAGCACCACGTAGAGGCCGTTGGCGAGCGCGAGGGTGACCGTCCCGCGCAGCGTGCCCGCCATCAGCAGACCGATCCCGGCGAACGCGGCTGTTCCGAGGATGAGCGCGGGCACGGCGAGCGCGGTGTCGCTCCCGGTTGCCCGCCAACCGAGCAACAGCGCGGTGCCGATCAGCACGATGGCTTGCACCAGTTCGATGCCGAGGACCATCGAGATCTTGGCCGCGATCAACCGCGGTCGTCCGAGTGGCGTGGTGCCCAGCCGCTTGAGCACGCCGTACTGGCGCTCGAACCCGGTGCCGATACCGAGGCTCACCATCGCGCTCGACATCACCGCGAGCGCGAGCACGCCGGGCGTGAGGAAATCGACAGGCTCGTCGAACCCCGCAGGCACCGGCAGCACGTCGACGAGGGAGAAGAACACCAGCACGAGCAAGGGGATGCCCAGGCTGACGAGCAGCTGCTCGCCCTGCCGCAGGCTCAGCTGGAGCTCCGTCCGCGTCTGCACGAAGAAGGCGGTCATTGCTCGGTCAACCTGAGGAAGACGTCTTCGAGCGACTGACGTTGGGCGCGGAGGTCGCCGAGCGCGATCGACCGTTCGGCGAGCCATGCGGTGAGGCTCGCGACGGCATCCGGCTCGGCGGCGATGGCGACGACATACTCGCCGGCCGACGTCTCGGTCACGGTCGCGCCCAGATGCTGGCGGCGAGCGCGGCGACGTCGAGGCCCGCCGTCGCCGCGAAGCGAAGCTCCTCGCACTTGGCCCTGGGTGCGGAGCTCGTTGGGCGTGCCGTCGGCGAGCAGTTGGCCGTGGTCGATGATCAGCACGCGATCGGCCAGCCGGTCCGCCTCGTCGAGGTCGTGGGTGGTGAGCAACACGGTCACGCCGTCGGCGCGTAGCGACGTCACCACGTCCCGAATCACCCGACGACCGGTGGGGTCGATCCCCGCGGTCGGCTCGTCGAGGAACGCGACGTCCGGTTTGCCGATCAACGCCAAGGCGAGCGAGAGCCGTTGCTTCTCGCCTCCCGACATCCGCCGCCACGTCGCGGTCTTGCGGTCGGACAGACCGACGCGGTCGAGCAGCTCGTCGGGATCGTGGGGATCGTCGTAGTAGCTCGCAAAGAGGCGGAGGACCTCGATGGGTTTGATGCCCGTGTACACGCCGCCCTCTTGGAGCATCACGCCGATGCGGGGCACGAGCTGGCGATGGTCGCGGATGGGGTCGAGACCGAGCACTCGGACCGTGCCGCTGGTCGGCCGCTTGTAGCCCTCGAGCGTTTCGACCGTCGTGGTCTTGCCGGCGCCGTTCGGACCGAGCAGCGCCGTGATGGTGCCGGGCTCGATGGCGAAGGACAGGTGGTCGACTGCGGTCAGCTCGCCGTAGCGAGTGGTGAGGTCGTGCACCTCGATAGCAGCCGGACCGGACACGAGCGCCGACGCTACCTGCTCCCCAGCTCCCCTCACCCTCACGAACCAGCAGGCAAACTGCGCGCTCATAGCGCGCAGTTTGCCTGCCAGAACGGGCGAGGGGGTGGGCTAGCGTTGCCGCTCGTGCTCGACATCCGCCGCATCCGCAACGATCACGACGCCGTGCGCGCCGGGTTGGCTCGGCGCGGCGACCAAGCGGTGCTCGACGAGCTCGAACGGGTGCGTGGCCTCGACGAGACGGCTCGCAGCGTGGTGGCAGAACGCGACGACCTGCGGGCTCGGATCAAGTCCCTGTCGGCCGAAGTCGGCCGCGCTCCGACGTGACGGCAAGGCCGATGAAGCCGAGGTCCTCCAGGTCGAGAGTCGGGAGCTGGGGCTGCAGGAGAAGGACCTCGACGCCGAGGCCGATCGGCTCGCGGCCGAGGTGCGCTCGTTGCTGCTCGCCATCCCGAACATCCCCGCCGACGGTGCTCCCGACGGAGCGTCGGCCGCCGACAATCCGGTGCTCGAGGTGGTGGGTGACCTGAGCGCCGACACGCGAGCCGACCACCAGCAGGTTCCCCACTGGGACATCGGCACCGAGCTCGGCATCCTCGACCTCGAACGGGCCGTGAAGATGTCGGGCTCGATGTTCACGATGTTCCGCGGCCCGGGGGCCACCTTGGTCCGAGCGTTGTGCCAAGCCGCGCTCGATCGCAACAGCGATGCGTTCGAAGAGATTCGCCCGCCAACCGTGGTGCTCACCGACACGATGGTGTCCACCGGCCATCTCCCGAAGTTCATCGACGACGCGTACCACCTCGAACGCGACGATCTCTGGGCGATTCCCACCGCGGAGGTACCGCTCACGTCGCTGGCACGCGACGAGATCCTCGACGAGGCCGAGCTGCCGTTGCGCTTGATGGCGTACACGCCGTGCTTTCGGCGCGAGGCCGGATCGGCGGGTCGCGACACACGCGGTCTGTTGCGGGTGCACGAGTTCGACAAGGTCGAGCTGCTCGCCTACGCGACGCCGGCGCAGGCGGCCGAGGTTCACGCCGAGATCCTGCAGCGGGCGCGTGGGCTGATCGCCGACCTCGGCCTGACCTATCGAATCCTCGACCTCTGTACCGGTGACGTCGGGAACTCCGCGGCGCGCACGTTCGACATCGAGGTGTACGCCCCGGGCGTCGACATGTGGCTCGAAGTGTCGTCGGTGTCGTGGTTCAGCGACTACCAAGCTCGCCGGGCCAACGTTCGTTACCGCGCCACTGGCGCCAAGAAGGCGGAGATCGTGCACACCCTCAACGGCTCGGCGCTCGCGGTGCCGCGAGTGTGGGCCGCCCTCGTCGAGACCCATCGACAGGCCGACGGTTCGATCCGCCTGCCCGAGGTGCTGCATCCGTACATGCGAGGCGCGACCACCATCTCCGCATGACCGACGACGACCGGTCGGTGTGGCGGCCGGGACGAATCGCCGGATTCGTGACGCTCGGCTATGTGTTCGTCTGGGCTGCCGCCATCGCGATTCTCGGTTCGGATCGACGGGCGTACAGCACGCTGGTGAGACTGAGCGGCAACGTCGGAGTCCGCGTCGCGTTCAGCGTCGTCATCTTCGCTTCGATACTGCACGCAGTCGATGGCATCGGTCGCCTGCGAGCGAACGCAGATCCCGAGCGTTGGCGGGCCCTGGCCTGGTTCCTGGCGTGCGCCATGGGCATTCCGGCGGCCGCGGTCGTGTTGTGGCCCTTCTTCGAAGGTCGCTTCTGATGTTCGACCGGCTGCGGGAGTGGGTCGGGAGTGTGATGGCGGCCACGTCGGTGGCGCTCCTCGTGCTTCTGCCGATCGAATTGTTGAGTTGGCTCATCGTGTCTGATCCGACCGAGCACACCACCCAGTGGGTGGCCGATCGGTGGTCCAACTCGGCGTGGCGTGCCGTGGACTGGGTGTTCCTAGTGGTGGCGATCGTGCACGGCGGCATCGGCCTGTTGCGCTGGCTGACCGGCGGTGGATGGAGCCGGTGGCGCCAGGGTGCCATCGGCTTCGTCTTCGCCGCCTGCGCGGCGCTCCTGATACTGGGCACCTACACCTTGTTCACCTTCGAGATCGCCTGACTCGTCACGCCACGATCGTCAGGGCGAGCCAAGCGGCCGCGACTCCGACGATCAGCGTCGCGACGGCGTAGGTGATGGCGCCGACACGCGCGTCGCGCTCCCACAAACTCACGATGTCGCGGGCGAAGCTCGAGAACGTGGTGTACGCACCGAGCAGGCCGGTGCCGACCACGGTGGCGGCGAACGACGACGCGTGCGCGAGTAGCCCCAGCGCGAACGAACCACTCACGTTCACCGACATGGTTCCCCACGGGAAACGGCTGTTGAGCCGATGTCCGACCGCGGCGCGGGCCAGGGCCCCGGCCGCCGCGGCTACGACGAAGGCGAGCGCGACACCGATCATGAGACGGTGTCCGGGCCTTCGAGCGGCAGTGAGAGGGCGCGGACCCGGCGGCAAGTCGCGGCCCCGGCGATTGCCGCGGCCACCGACGCGAGCACCGACGCGATCGCGTAGGCGAAGGCCAGCCCGGCGCGGCCGTCGCGTAGGAAGCCTGCGGTCTCCACGGCGAACGTCGAGAAGGTGGTGAGCCCGCCGCAGAAGCCGATGCCCACGGCGTCACGGGCCCACACGCTCCACGAGGGATGGGTCCATTCCTCGGCCAGGGCGATGCCGACGATGAAGCTGCCGACCACGTTGATGGCGAACACCGTCCACGGGAACCCGTGGCCGGCCGGCCACAGGTCGAGCGCGGCCCACCGACACGTGGCACCGACCACACCGCCGCCCGCGATGGCGAGAACGGCGGAACGGCGCATGGTCCGACGCTAACGAGCAGCCATACTCGGGCGATGGACCTCGACGACCCGCGGAAGACGTTCTTCGAAGGCAGGCTGCGACGAGCCGACCTCCACACCGATCCGTTGGAGCAATTCCGGCGGTGGCATGCCGAGGTGGTCGATGCGGGACTGTACGAATCCGAGGCGATGGTGGTGGCCACGGTCGATTCCGACGGCCATCCGTCCGCCCGGCAGGTGTTGCTGCGGGGCGTGGACCACGGATACGTCTTCTTCAGCAACTACCTCAGTCGCAAAGGTCGCGAGATCGCCGGCAATCCGAACGTCGCGCTCTGCTTCACCTGGAACGAGTTGTCCCGCCAGGTTCGCGTGGTTGGTGTCGCCGAACAGCTGTCTGCTGCGGAGAGCGACGAGTACTGGGCCTCGCGCGAACGCGGTAGCCAGCTCGCCGCGCTGGCGTCGGCCCAGAGCAGCGTGATCGAGAATCGTGAAGTGCTCGAGCAGCTGTGGGATGACCTCGCGAGCCAGTACGAGGGCCGCCCGGTTGAACGGCCCGAGTGGTGGGGTGGCTATCGCGTGGCTGCCATCGGAGATCGAGTTCTGGCACGGCCGCCCGCGTCGCATGCACGACCGTTTTCGCTACACCCGTACCGACACCGGCTGGCAGATCGATCGTCTGTCCCCCTAGGGCAACAGTTTCAGGACCTGTTCGCCGAGGAGGCTGACGTGGTCGAGATCGGTCATGTCGAGCGTCTGCAGGTACACGCGCTCGGCACCGCCCTCCGCGAACGCGGCCAACGTGTCGAGGACCTCGGACGGCGTACCGGCGATGGCGTTCTCGCGGAGGTCCTCGACGCTGCGGCCGATCACCGCGGCGCGCCGGGCCAGCTCGTCCTCGTTCTCACCACAGCAGATCACCTGGGCCACGGAGAAGATCATCGTCTCCGGGTCACGCCCCGCCTTGCTGCACGCCTCGCGCACCTTGTCGCATTGATCGGCGAAGGCGTTGGCGGGCGAGAACGGCACGTTGAACTCCGCGGCGTACTCGGCGGCCAGTCGCGGCGTTCGCTTCGGGCCCCAGCCGCCGATGATGACCGGCGGCCCGCCGTCCTGCGCGGGTTTCGGCAGCGCCGGTGAACCCACGATCGTGTAGTGCTTGCCTTCGAAGCTGTACTGCGAGTCGATCGGACAACGCCACAGGCCGGTGATGATCTCGAGCTGCTCCTCGAGTCGCTCGAACCGCTCGTTGGTCGACGCGAACGGCACGCCGTAGGCCAGGTGCTCGGTGTCGTACCAGCCGGCGCCGATGCCGAGCTCGACGCGACCGTTGCTCATAGCGTCGACCTGCGCCACCGCGATGGCGAGCGGTCCCGGCAATCGGAACGTCGCGGAGGTCACCATCGTGCCCAGCCGAATCGTCGAGGTCTCACGAGCGATCGCGCCGAGTGTGACCCAGCTGTCGGTCGGACCGGGTACGCCAGAGGGGTTGGCCGGCGGCTCACCGATGACCAGTAGGTGGTCCGAGCGGAAGAACGCATCGAAGCCGAGCTGCTCGGCCAGTTGCGCGACCGCCAGCTGTTGCTCGTAGCTGGCGCCTTGCTGGGGTTCGACGAAGATCCGTAGGTCCATGCCGCGAACCCTAACGTCGGGGCCGGGACTGAACCTTTTGGTACTTCGAGGGCTTGTAGGGGTGATGGGCGGCTTCGACGACTTCTTCGCCGACAACTACGACCAGGTGGTTCGGTCGTTGACGTTGGCCGTGGGCGACCGGGCCCGCGCCGAGGATGCGGCCCAAGAAGCCTTTGCCAAGGCCTACCGCCGGTGGCCATCGGTGGCGCAGATGGAGCGCCCGGTCGGCTGGGTGCTCGTGGTCGCCATGAACCAGATGAAGCGCTGGATCAAGCGCGCCGACCGCGAGTTCGACCAGTCGGTAACGGGCGATGCCGACGACCCTGCCGAATCGGTCGCGTCGTCCGTTTCCATTCGCGATGCGCTCGACGCGTTGCCACCGCGTCAGCGCGCCGCCGTCGTGTTGCGCTACCTGTGCGACTTGCCCAACGCGGACGTGGCCAAGGCACTCGGCTGCGCGACCGGAACGATCAAGTCGACCCTGCACACCGCACTGAATCAGCTGCGCGTGGAACTCGAGGATGACGAAGACGAGGAGGTGAGCCATGCGGGTTGACGAGCTGCAACGAGACCTGCGGTCGGCTCGCGACGATCAGCTCGCCGGCCGATGGCGTGGGTGGCCGACAGGGAGTCGATCGCTATGTTCGTCGCGCCCGCGTACAGCGCACAGGTCTTGCGGTCGTCATCGTCCTGGTGCTCGTGAGCGCCGGCGTCTTCCTCGCGACCCGCGGCACTGACGAACAACGGGTGATCAGCACACCGGATGGCGTCGCGCACTACCTACCGAACCCGGCTCCGAACGGCACGCCAACGCTCGTAGAGCTGCCCGCAAGACTGACTGGTAGCACCGTCTCCAACGCGACTGTCGAGCGGATCATCTGGACGAACGACGTCTCGGATATGCCCACCGATGCGTCAAGCGTCGTGACGCTCACTCTGGTAACGCCGGGTCCAGGCGGGGTGGCACTGCGTCTGGACCCGGTCCCGGCGAAGATCGAAACCCAAGGCGAGCGTAGCTATGTGAATTGGACGGATGATCGAGGCCGGTACGTCAGCCTGACAACCCTGCGAATCGCCGAGTCGGACCTGGTGATGATCCGGGACTCCATCGCGATCGACGACGGCGGTGTGCTCACAGTCTCCGTACCGCCGGGCTATCGCGAGGTAGTACGTGGTACCGACGACGCCGGCAACTACTCGCCGCCGCTGCCCGACGCCATCAGTGTGCTTCTCGACCCAGCGCCCGGATATGTCCTCATGTATCCAGGATCGAAGGGCGTCGCCACCACGATCGCTGCTGTTGCGTTGCCGCGTTCGCAAGCTTGGACCTTGGCGGAGGCGAACGGCATCGAGACCACCCAGGTGCGTGGCCGTCGCGGCTACATGCTTGTGATGCGAGCCGACCCGAGGATCCCGTCGGCAGCCGACCATATGGAGTTGGGCACACTCTTATTGTGGTGGGAGGACGACCACACGCTCCTCGCGACGGTCGCGGTCAATGAGGACGAGGCTCGGGCGTTGGCGGAGTCGCTCCGGGAGACGGATGACGAGACGTGGCAGGACCTCGTCCGCTCGGCGGAGACGCTCAGCGACTATCAGTCGAGCGATGCGACCACGGCGACGACTGTGCCGTAACAGCCAGACCGTCGATGAGGGCTTCGGTGTGAGGCGTCAGACCTTCGCCCTCCCACTCTTTCCAGTACGGGCCCATGCCGCGCACGCGCGGCGGGAGCTCGAGCTGCACGCCACCGCCCTTCGGCAGGTTGACTGGGTTGTCCGGGTGCAGTCCGCGCAGCGGTGTCGGGATCGCATCGATCTCGTCGAGCACCGTGTACTGCGGTAGCCGATCCGTCAGCTCGGTCGCGAGCGTTCCAGCCAGCTCGCGATTGCCCCCGCCCAGCAACAGCGTGGCCCACATCTCTTGGCGGCCGAACCCGTGCACGGCTATGGCCACGTCGACATGGTCGAGGAACTCCTGCAGGGCGGTCGAATGCATCGGGTCGATCAAGTTCGACGGGATGTGCCACTGGAAATCGGCCGGTTGTCGCACCGCATACAGCGACGCGCCGGCCCGCTCGGCGGCTGCCGCCGCGATCACATCGGTCATCTCTTCGAGCGATCCGCCGTGGAAGGCCATGAACCCGAACCGCGACCGCAGCTGCAGGTCCTCCTCCACGCCGGGATGGGCCAACAGCTCGTCGAACACTCGTCAGACCTTCTGACGGGATCGGTGGAACGCGGTGAAGAAGATGGCGGCGACGACCAACGTCGTGAGGAGCAGGCCGATCCGCACAGGACCGACGTCCTGGATCCAGTTGCTCACTCGTGAGTTCAGATCGAACACCCAGGTGGCGACGGCTCCGCCCGTGGTGTCGCCGTTCCGCACCCGTAGCTCGTACCACCCGTAGTACGCGACGTATGCGCCCGCGAGCGCGAGCAGCGCGCCCGAGACGCGATGCACGTAGGGCAGCACGCTTCGCAGGTTGCGAACCAGTCCTTGTTCGGCCAATGCGATCGCCATCGTGAGCACCATCAGGACGAGTCCCATACCCAAGCCGTACGCGAGGAAGACCGCGAGGCCAGAAACGAAGTTCTCCTCTTCGAAGGTCGCCGTCACCGCAATGAGGAAGGTGGGGATGGTGCACGAGAGCGACACCAGCGCGTACGACACGCCGAAAAGGAAGGTCGACCACAGTTCCCGTCCCTCATGCGCCCGTGCGGGCTTCGGGATCGGGAGGTTCACCGTGCGGCCCATCAGGAACCAGATGCCGAGGACGATCAATCCGAGCCCCAGGATCAGGGTCACCCACGGCAGGCGCTGCTGGATCGTGTCGAGGCTGCCCTTCAGTACGACACCGATGATCGCGAACACCACGAGGAAGCCGACCGTTACCGACAAACCGACCGCCAGGGCGCGCAGCATGCTCGCTCGTTCGTCCGGATGGGTCGATCCTTCGAGGCCCAAGAAGTACGAGAGGTACGCCGGCAGCATGGCGAAGCCGCACGGATTGAAGGTGGCCACCATGCCCACCCCGAACGCGTAGGCCAGAGGCGCGTCGATCATGCGTGCAGGTCGTCGCGAATGATCGTTTCGAGATCGGACTGCGAGAGTCGACCGGTGTGGACCTTGACGATGGTTCCGTTCGCGTCCACGAAGAGCGTTGTGGGCATGTTCAGCAGGTCGATCGCCGTGGCGATCTGACCTTGCTTGTCGAACAGGATGTTGTAGCCGACACCCGTCTGCTTGACGATCTGGCTTCCGCTCTCCTGCTGTTCGAGCGTGTCGACGCCGACGAACGCGACATTGGCCCCCGTGCGGCTGCGCACCTGTTCGAAGTCGGGCATCTCGGTGACGCACGGGGTGCAGTTCGACGCGAAGAAGTTCACGACCATCGGCTGACCTCGGTAGTCGGCCAACGATCCCGTGGTGCCGGTGAGCTCACCGCCGTCGAAGCGGTCGAGTCGGATGTCCGGCACTGACTCGCCGGTCAGGTCGCGGCCCTGCAACTGGCTGGAACCGTCGAACTGGATCCCCTGCACCTTCTTGCCGCCGGTATCAGCGCTGAAAGCCACGACGGTGGCGATGGCGAGCACGACCATGGCGAGGCCGGCGGCCCACAGCACTCCGCGGCTCACGCGCCGGCGAGCGGGTGCTTCGGGAGGCGGCGGCGGGCTTTCGGGTGGGGCCACGTCGGTCATAGAGC
Organism: uncultured Iamiaceae bacterium; assembly: GCA_963778895.1. GTDB lineage: Bacteria > Actinomycetota > Acidimicrobiia > Acidimicrobiales > Acidimicrobilacustridaceae > CAVZVZ01. The sequence goes on along the minus strand of CAVZVZ010000005.1, from coordinate 1,582,882 downwards.
GCCCCGACGGTACCGCCGGCCGTCCCGGACAAGACAGTCGGCAGAACCGCAACGGGCGCCGGCCGGTCGCTGTCTCACAGGATCAGCGCAGGCGGCGGCGCCCGTCGGTCTTGGGCTGCACGATCCGGCAGGCCCGGGCTCGGTCATCAGAGCGGCGATACACCACTCCTGCCGTCACCCCGGCTCGCCATCAGGACGGCAGCCCGGCCCGCTGCCGGATGCGGGGGGCACATCCGGCAGCGGGGTGATCAACTGCGCTCAAGCAGACCGCAGGTATGTCTGGAGGTGCACCGGCACCGGGATGTCGGGCAGCTGGTCTTCGGGGCGGGGGGTCTTCGGGGGTCGGCCCCGGCGCCGCTTGGTCGCCAGGATCTTCCCGTTCAGGAACATCTGCCCTCCCCACACACCCCATGGCTCGTGTCGCGCGATGGCTCCTTCGAGGCACTCGAGGATGGCCGGGCACTCACTGCAGATGGTCTTGGCCCGTGCAATGTCCTGGAGCTCCTCGGAGAAGAAGACGCGGGTCAGGGAGCCCTCGCCGTCGCGGCAGCGAGCGTCTTCCCACCAGTCCTCGATCACGTTCTCCCCACTCACCTGGGCGAGCATCGGTTCTTCCCTCTCTTTGTGGCCGCCGGCGGATCCCCCCGTCGGTGGCGTGGCCTGTCTTGTTTCGTTGGGCTCGGGTTTGTCGTAGATGGTGGTGGTCGGTCGTCAGGCGAAAGCGGCCCCTGGAATGCAAGAAGGCCGCCGGGGTTTCCGGCGGCCTTCGGAGCGATCCTTTTCGCAGTTCGTGTACTTACTGCGAGGACTCCTCGAGCCACCGGGCACGGAGGTGGTCGGCGAACACGGTCGTAACCACGTGCTTCGCGTTGGCGCCGTACCACGGGGACCGGCCGCAAATCGCGATGCCGATGCCAGCGCGCGAGCGCGGCGGCCATGGCCACCGTGCGCTTCTTGGCGATCGTCTGCGTGTTCATCGCGAATTGGTTCCTGTGTCCTCGGGAATCTTTGGACGCACATCGCACCATGCAGGGACGGCCTTCGTCAACGCAATTTCGGAGATTTGTGCGAAACCGGCTCCGACCAGGGTAACGGCGTGTCGGCGCCGCTCCGATACGGTCACGCCGATGAGTGAGCCGGCTGCCGATCTGATCGTTCCGATCCCCACGTCGGGCCGGGTCTTTGCCGTGGAGCGTCGAGTTCGCTTCGGCGACGTGAGTCCCGGCGGTCGGGCCCGCTTCGACGCCCTGGCCGCATACGTGCAGGACATCGCGGGTGACGACACTGCCGACGCCGCGCTGCCCGACGAGATGGCGTGGGTCGCGCGTCGCGGCGTGTTCGAGGTGCACCGCGCCCCGGCGTTCCGGGAGCTGCTCACGCTGCAGACGTTCTGCTCCGGCACCGGCGGTCGGTGGGCCGAACGCCGGGTTGCGATGCACGGTGACCAGGGTGGCCACGTCGAATCGACGTCGTTGTGGGTGCGGATCGACGCCGAGACCGGGCGCCCGCGTCCGCTGACCGACGTCTTCATGTCGACCTACGGCGAGGCCGCCGGTGGACGGCGCGTCTCCGCCAAGCTCCAGCACGACACCACGCCGCCCGCCGACTCCGTCGATCGAGGCCTGGCCGCTCCGCTTCAGTGACTTCGATCTGCTCGGCCACGTGAACAACGCCGCCAGTTGGTCGGTCGTCGAGCAGGCATTGATCGAGGTGGGCTCGCTGCGGCCGCCGTACCGGGCCGAGCTGGAGTACCGCGACGCGATCGAAAGAGATGCCGACGTGATCGTCGCGACACAGGTGCGAGGGACGGAGCTGCGAGCGTGGGTGTACGACGGCCGGACCGGCGCGAACTACCTCACCGCGTTGGTGTCGCCCCTATCGGACTCGATCTGACCCGGCAGTAGGCTGACACCCATGCGTGTGACCGCAACTCCCCGTGCCACGGCCGTGGTGGAGCGAGCGAAGCGAGCGCGTAGCGGCGAGTTGACCATCACGATCGGCACGGGTTGCTGCGAATCGACGGCGCCGTTCCTCTACGAGGACTTCTGGCCCGGCCCCGATCAGCGTGTCGTCGGTGAGGTCGCCGGAGTGTGCATCTACGCGCCGGACTACCTGAGCACGATGTATCCCGACGACGACGGTGCAGTGATCGATCTCTTCGATGGCATCGCCGAGTCGATGTCGATCGAGACGGAGTGGGACTGTCGTCTGTTCCTGCGTGGCCAAGCGGTCGACCGCGGTGAAGAGCTCGCATGTGACGTACCCGATGACGGTCCGGGACTGTTGGCCGAGCGGCCGCTCGGCACGCACGTGACCGGCGAGATGCCCGAAGCGCTCAAGCGCGTACGGATGCGATGACCCCATGACCACGGCGCGCGACGCGCGGCGTCTGGCGATGGCTCTTCCCGAGGCAACCGAGCAGGACCATCACGGCTTTCCGTCATTCCGCGTGCGCAACAAGATCTTCGCCACCATGCCCGACGAGAAGCACCTCCACGTGTTCGTGGACGCCGACGACACCGCCGCGGCCGTGGCCGAGGCTCCCGCCGCCTGTCGCCGAGCTGTGGTGGGGCAAGAAGCTCAGCGGTGTGCGCGTCACGTTGGCGAAGGCCCCGAAGGCGGTCGTCGGCGAGCTCCTCGAGGACTCCTGGCGACGCCGCGCACCCAAGCGGCTGATCGCCGAACGCGACGCCTCGGGCTGAGGCATAGCCTCGGCCACATGCGCTTCGTAGAGGTAAACGGTGTCCGCCTGTCGGCGATCGGTGTCGGCACCTGGCAGTTCGGATCGAGCGAGTGGGGCTACGGCGATCAATACGCGTCGACGACGGCCGCCGAGATCGTGCGTGAGGCGCTCGAGCGGGATGTGAACCTGTTCGACACGGCCGAGATCTACGGCATGGGCCGGTCCGAGCACATCCTCGGCGAGGCGCTCCGCGAGCGGCGGGGCGAGGCGTTCATTGCGTCGAAGGTCTTCCCGGTGCTCCCTCTGTCACCGATTGTGCAGTGGCGAGCGGTGCAGTCCGCCAAGCGTCTCGGCGTCGACCACATCGACTTGTACCAAGTGCATTGGCCGAACCCGTTCGTGCCGGTGCCGGCCACCATGCGGGGCATGAAGGCACTGCTCGACGTCGGGCTCGTTCGGCACGTCGGCGTGAGCAACTTCCCGACGGAGTGGTGGCGTCGCGCCGAACGGTCGCTCGGCGTGCCCGTGCTGTCGAATCAAGTGCAGTACAGCCTGGCGTGCCGCAAGCCCGACCGCGACGGCGGCGCGGTGCCGTACGCGCAAGAGTTCGACCGGTTGGTGATCGCGTACAGCCCGCTCGCGCAGGGACTGCTCGGTGGACGCTACGACGTCGATCATCCGCCGCCGGGCTCGGCGCGGGCCAACAACCCGTTGTTCCTCACCGAGAACCTCGAACGGGCCGCCGGCCTCATCACCGCTTTGCGCGAGATCGCCCAGGCACACGGCGCCACTCCCGCCCAGATCGCTTTGGCTTGGGTGATCCGTCGACCCAATGTGGTCGCGATCCCGGGGGCGAGCAGCGTCGAGCAGCTCCAACGCAACTGCGAGGCCGCCGACATCGACCTCACCCCGGACCAGGACGCGCGTCTCACCGACGAGAGCGATCGCTTCCAACCGCGGCGGGGTGTGGCGGCGCTGCCGGCGATGGTCGCGGCCCGCCGCTCCGCCGCCTAGGGCGTACGGCCGAAGATCGCCCTGATTCGTCCGGCCACGCGGAGCAGCTGGTTGCCGCGACGGCTCAGGATCACTGCGCTCGACGGATCGACATGACCGATCGTCGGTAACACGACACGCGCGTCCTGCGAGCGGTTGACCAAACGGGCGACCCGATCGAGATCCTCGGCGTGGCTGTGCAGCACGGTCGCGTGCCCGGCTCCGCCGATCGCCGTCGGATACCGAACGAGGAGGTTGAACTCCGGGGGCAGTACCCCGAACGTCACGTCGGCCGCCCACAACAATTGGCGGAACGATTGCTGAACATCGAGATCGGCGAGCCAGTCCTCGAACAGCGACCGCACTCCGTCGGTGAGGCGATACGCGAGCACGCCGGTGTTCAGTTCGGGGAAGGTGGGGGGCACGTCCGGGCTCCACCGATCGTCGGAGCGGACCGTGTCGTGTGCCACCGCCAGTTCGAACCGATCGAGAAGGCGGAACACCGGGTCGAGCGAGCCGCAGATGTAGGTGTCGGTGTCGAGGAAGATCGTGCGGACGTAGGGTGACTCGAGCAGCGGCGTGATCTTGTCGGTCCAGTCGTGGCGCGGTTCGGCGATGCGACGTACCTCGTCGAAGTCGTCATCGCGGACGTTCAGGTCGGTGAACAGGGTTACCGGAACACCGGGATGATGCACGCGTAGCGAGCGGACGGACTGGAAGACCTCGGCGTTGCACCGCTCACCCGTCGCGACGTAGATGACACCGCGTTCAGCAGGCACCCGTCCGAGGCTACGGCGTTGTCAGGCTGTCGGTCGAAGAATGATCTTGGGCGTCGAGCGCCGTGAGCGCGGCATCGAGCATCCGGGCCGAGCAACCCGCCATCTCGATCGGCGGCACGAATTCCTCGACGAGGCGGTCGGCGATGGCCCGGAAGGCGGTGGCCGCCGGACCCTCGCCCAGCGCCACCGGCGTGCCGGCGTCGCCACCCGCGGCCACGGTGGATTCGATCGGTATCTGGCCGAGCAACGGCACACCGGCACCGGTCGCGAGCTCCTCACCGCCGCCGGAACCGAACAGCGCGTACGTGGATCCGTGATCGCAGGTGAAGTCGCTCATGTTCTCGATCACGCCGACCACCCGCAGGTAGCTCTTGCGGGCCATGTTCACGGCGCGCACCGCCACCTTCTGGGCGCTACGAGCCGGGGTGGTGACGACGATCATCTCGGCGCGCGGCAGCAGGCGGGCGAGGCCCATCTGCACATCGCCCGTGCCCGGAGGCATGTCGATGAAGAGGTAGTCCATGTCGCCCCAAGCAACGTCCTCGACGAAGTGCTGCACGGCACGGTTGAGCATCAGCCCACGCCACATCAACGCGGTCTCCTCGTCGTCGACCAGGAAACCCATCGACACGACCTTCAACGTGCCCTCGCCACACGGACGGACGTGCGGGACCATCTTCGCCTCGCCCAGCTTGTTCTCGCCCGACTGGCCCTGGAGCCGACCGTCGACGCCCAACATGCGAGGGATCGAGAACCCCCAGATGTCGGCGTCGAGCACACCGACGGTGAAACCTCGCGACGCCAGGACGGCCGCCAGGTTCGCGGTGACCGATGACTTGCCCACGCCACCCTTGCCCGAAGCGATCATCACGACCTTGGTGGTCGCGGGGATCTCGGTGTCGGGAGCGTCGGCCCGGGCGTTCCAGCGCGCCTTGGCCATGGCGGTCGACTTCTCGTCGGCCGTGAGCTCGGTCCAGTCGAGGTCGACCTTCTGGACACCGGGCAACGAGCCGATGCGAGCCCGGATGTCCCGCTGGATCTGGGCCCGGAGCGGACAGCCGGCGGTCGTGAGACCGATCGTGACCGTCACTGTGCCGTCGTCGTCGACCCGGGCACCTTTGGCCATGCCGAGCTCGACGATGTCGCTGCCGAGCTCGGGATCGATGACCCCACGAAGCAGCGCGAACACCTCGTCGGATGTCGGCAGGTCGGGGGAGACGGTCACGGGCCCGATTCTACCGGGATGGGCCGTGTAAACTGGCTGACGTGCCGTCACCGCGACTCGACATCCTCAAGGCGCTCGGGGACAACACCCGCTATGCGATCTATCTGGAGCTGGCGCGGTCGCCCCTGCCGCTCACCACGGCCGAGATCGCCGACATCCTCGACCTGCACGTGAACACGGTCCGCCCCCACCTCGAGCGCATGCGCGATGTGGGGTTGCTCCACGTCGACAGTGAAGCCCGCGGGCAGGTGGGTCGGCCGCAACACCGGTATTCGCTCGCCTCCGACGCACCCGCGCTGGGGCTCGAGCCGTCCCCGTTCCCGATGCTGACCAGCGTGCTCTTGCAGGCAGCCGCGGCGGGCGGGCTCGACGGTGAGGACCTGGCCGATGCCGCGCGTGAGCAAGGCCGAGCCGACGCCCACGGCTGGCCCGCCGGTACGGGTGCGCTCGATGCCCTCATCGTCGAGCAGGCCAAGCTCGGGTTCGATCCCGAGATGATCGAGGACGACGAGGGCGCCACGGTGGCCTTCGCCCACTGCCCGTTCCGGGCACTGGCCGAGGCCCACCCCGATCTCGTGTGCCGGGTCCACTGCGGGCTCGTGGAGGGCTTGGTGGACGAGCTGGGCGACGTCGAGATCGGCGAGTTCCACAGCCTGGTCGATCGCACGCCCTGCCAGGTCGATCTGGTCATGGTGGCCCGATGATCACCAAGGGTGACGTCCGTTGGCCGGGCCGGTATCCTGGCCCCGTCGTTCGTTCGAGCCGCCGATATTCGAGGAGTCATTTCTCGTGATCACGATCACCGACAGTGCATCGAGCAAGGTCAAAGAGCTGATCGCCCAAGAAGGCGAAGAAGGGCTCATGCTGCGAGTGGCTGTCCGGCCGGGGGGTTGCTCCGGCTTCAGCTACGAGATGTTCTTCGACTCCGAGCGCGAGACCGATGACCTCACCGTCGAGTATTCCGGCGTGACGGTCGTGGTCGATCCGTCGAGCGCCCAGCTGCTCGATGGCGCGAGCCTCGATTTCAAGGACGGGCTCCAAGGCGCCGGGTTCGCCATCAACAACCCGAACGCGCAACGCACCTGCGGCTGCGGGCAATCTTTCAGCTGATATTGGCGTTCAGCTGACGCTCGCGAGGGCGTCGCGCAACTCCGCTCGGTCGTACACGTTGTCGAGCCGCGTGCGTACGGTCCCCGACGCGTCGGCGACGAACAGCGACGGTTCGAACGTCAAGCCGAGGGCATCGATGATGGGTGCCGTGGTCGCCAGGTTGATGTCGCCGACGGCCGCCGCGTTCGTGTACACCTCGGCGTGCACGAACTCCATCTCTGGGTGATTCGGCGCCTGCTCGAGCAGTAGCTTCAGCACCGGCCCGCACAAGCCCACCTGGCAGTAGGCGGGTGTAGCGACCAGTAGCGCAACGGGCTTGCCGGTGGTGAGCGCAGTGGCGAGCGTCTGGCTGTGGAGCGGGCACTCCGGTACGTCCGTGCAGATGGGTTCGACACCGCGGTGGTCGTCGACGGTTGGTGTATCGAACGGCGGCAACGCTTGGCCGACCTGGACGAGCTTGACGTCCTTTGGTTCGCTCACCTGGATCGTGCTGGTATCGGGTGTCCCGTCGATCACGGTCGAGACCGTCCACAACCCGGCCTGTTCGAACGTCGTGCGCAGGGGAAAATAGGGGACGGGGACGCCGTCGGTGTGCGCGGTCACGACGATCGGGTCTCCGACATCGTTGCCATCGATCGAGAGCTGGAAGGTCAGGTCTGGTGGCGCATCGGTGGTGGGAGCCCCGCCGGCGCCGATGAGGTACGTCATGCGTTGGGGCGTGCCGCTGATCAGGTAGTTGCCGCCGTACGCGAAGTTGGCGATGAGGACGCGCGAGTCGCCGCCAGGCTCGAGTGAGAGTTGGCTCGTCCCTGTGCTGACGTTCGACTTTCCGTTGCTGCACGCGGCGAGAAAGGCCAGCGCGGCGCTGCCCGCGAGCACCGAACGTCGGCTGATCGGAGCGATGGTGGGTTCGGCCGGCACGGGTGGCCAACCTATCCTCCGCCGCATGGAGAAGGGCACGCGGGTCGCGTTGCGGGTGAACGGTGTGGAGGTCGACGTGCCGTCCGACCGTTCGCTACTCGACGTGCTCCGTGACGAGCTCGGCGTGCGTTCTCCGAAGGACGGCTGCAGCCCGCAAGGTCAATGTGGTTGCTGCACCGTGCTCGTCGACGGTCAGCCTCGGGTGGCGTGCGTGACTCCAGTTCGGCGCGTGGCCGGACGCGAGGTGCAGACGATCGAAGGGTTCGACGCGGATGTTCGTGACCGCTGGGCCGAAGCGTTCGTCGACTGTGGTGCGAGCCAGTGCGGATTCTGCACGCCGGGCATCGTGGTGCGGCTCGAGGGCCTGCGGCAACGCGGCGTAGCGGGCGACGACGAACCCGCGATCGAGCAGGCGCTGCTCGCACACCTGTGTCGCTGCACAGGCTGGCGGTCCATCGTCGATGCCTACTCGGCGTACGGCGCAGGCCCTACGCCCCGCCGTGACCTCGAGGCCGCGTCGCGGCGAGCGTCGATCGAAGGTGGTGTCGCGCAACGCGTGGGGCGCGAGGTCGTGACAGGAGACGCGGGGTTCGCCGATGACACCGCGCCCGCCGGCGCGCTCGTGGCCGTGCCCGACGGCAGCGGCGGCTGGGCGATCGGAGAGTCGCTGCACGAGGCGCGTGCCGCGTCCGGGAAGGTGCAGGGTCGGCGGACCACGGCCGAGCCTCGCCATCCGCTCGAAGTACCGCCCGGCGAATGGGACGTGACGTTGCGAACGTCATGGGTCGAGCCGGCCTACCTCGAAACCGATGCGTCGTGGTGCGAGCCCGGTGGTGAACCGGCGTCGCCACTCGCCAACGGCGGTGCCTTCGGCGGGAAGGCGGCCTCGATCGCTCCGGCGGTTGCACGCGAGCTGGCGGATCGCCACGGACGGGCGGTGCGCGTGTTGCTGTCGCGCGAGGACGCCGTGCGGTGGGGGGCGAAGCGCCCACCCATCGCTGCGGGCGTGCGGGCCGATGGCACCGGGGTGATGCGCGTGGTTGCCACCCCAGGGGTCGCCGATGCGATTGGTGCGGTCGCACCCGGTCTGGTCGTGGAGTCTGTCGAGGTTCCGGGACCCACGACGTCGCTTGCGCTTCGTGCCGCCGGGTGGGCGGAGGCGATGGTGTTGGTCGCGGGTGCCCGCGGTCGTCTGGACCGGATCACTGCCCCCAACGGCGGGCAGGCCGAGGTGTCGATCGATGCCCGACGGGCGGCTGCGAGTGTGGGTCAGCTGTGGCGAGGTGCTCGACGAGGTGGTGTTGCGCTCGTACTGCATGGGCGCCGCGCACATGGCGACGGGTTGGGTGACGTCCGAGCGGCTTGCCGTGGACGAGGACGGCACCGTGCACGACCTGACTATTCGGTCTTTTGGCGTGCTGCGGGCGACCGAGACACCACCGATCGACGTCGAGATCGATACGGAGTCGTCGGGTGAGCCGGTGAACGGCTCGGACGCGGTGTTCGCTGCGGTCGCGGCAGCCACCTGGTTGCACCAAGAGTGCCCTCCGGAGTGGCCGACGGGCCGCCCTGTGCGAGCATGACCGCATGAACAAGCCGATCGGCCCTTACTCACCGGTGGTGCGCGCCGGCGATCTCCTCTTCGTGTCCGGCCAGGTCGGCGTGGAGGAGGGCCAGATGGTCTCCGGTGGTGTCGGCAGCGAGACGCGGCAGGCGCTCGCCAACCTCGATGCCGTGTTGGCCACCGTCGGGCGCTTCGTTGGCCGATGTGGTGAAGACGACGGTGTTCTTGCGCCACATGCGCGACTTCGGACTGATGAACGAGGTCTACGCCGAGGTCTTCGGCGACAACCGCCCCGCTCGTTCGACGGTTGCGGTGGTCGAGCTCCCCGCAGTCGCGCTGGTCGAGGTCGAGGCCGTCGCGTTCAAGCCGGGTCTTTGAGCTGCGCAGCTCGTTGGGCCAAGATGGCGGGCGTATGAGCGTCGCCGTCATCGTCATCATCCTGGTCGTGGCCATTCCCGTGGCCGTGATCATGACCGGGGCCATTGCCGCCGCCATCCTCGGTTGGTTGGCCAAGTCCGATGTCGAAGAGCGCTACGAGGGCACCGAGTACATCGAAATGGGCGCCTGAACCAGACGCCACTCGGGCCGCCAGGCCCCCTGATATCAGATCGCTATCATGGGGGTATGGACATGCTCATCCGCAATCTTCCGGCCGACGTTCACGCGGCGTTGGTGCAGCGAGCCGAAGCCCGGGACATGAGCCTGCGGGCGTACGTGGTCGAGGTGCTGAGCGAACATGTCGGACGGCTCACGATGCAGCAATGGCTCGAGGAAGTCCGAGCACTTCCGCCCGTCCAGAGCAATCTGACCGGCGCCGATTGGGTTCGGCTCGGGCGGGAGGAGGACGGCCATGACGATCGTCGTCGATGCATCCGCCGTCGTCGACGTCGTCTGTGACCTCGGGAGGGAGCATCCGCGTGTAAGCGGTGCTTGAGGCGACGACGCGGTGTTCGCACCAGCGCACTCGATGCCGAGGTGCTCTCGGCGCTTGGCCGACTGACGCGGGCCGGTCGAGCTGGTCGATCCTGAGCCTCGAGTTCGGCAAGTGGTCCGCGATTTGGCGCCGACGGTTGCCGCTTCCGTTCCTGCTTCCGCTGGCGTGGGCGCTGCGTCGGGCGCGTCGCCGTGAAGGATGCGTTGTACGTCGCGTTGGCGCTCGACGCTGGACGCATCGCTGCTCACCACCGACAATCGGTTGGCACGGGCCGTCGAAGGCATCGTTCCTCTGGCCTGAAATCGTCCTCTCAGCCGTCACGGTCGTCAACTTTGTTGGAATCGTCAAGCCACCCTGACGCGAGCCGCTCTCGCGTCAAGGCGGCTTGACGCTGGGAAGAAACCGATTGACCCAACACTTCGGCCCGCTCGTGACTTGATGGGGGGCATGGGAACGGCGGATCGGGACTTCGCTGAGTGGTACCGGGCTGAGTGGCTCGGCGCTCAGCGCCGGCTGTGGTCCGGGTCGATATCTGCTGCCCGACTCAAGCTGTCAATGGAAGCTGCACGTCGACGATCGAGAGTTCATCACGAAGGTCGTGGACGGTGGTTCCGACCTGCAGCAGCAGTACGAGATCGGCGATCTCGATCCCATCGACGAGATCACGGCCAAGGGTCTTGCCGCGGTGCTTTCGTCGGGATCGTTGCCGGCCGACGTCAGTGTGCTGCGGCAGTGAGGGTCGGGACGCTGAGCTAGATGCTCCAGCGACTCTGGCCGAAGCGGTAGCCCACGGAACGCACCGTCTGGATGAGGTTGGCGTGTTCTTCGCCCAACTTGGCTCGCAGACGGCGAATGTGGACGTCGACCGTGCGCGCGCCGCCGTAGTACTCGTAACCCCAGACGCGCGACAACAACGTCTCACGCGTGAACACCTTGCCCGGGTGCGACGACAAGAACTTGAGCAGCTCGTACTCCATGTACGTGAGGTCGAGCGGTCGTCCGTCGATCGCCGCCTGGTACGTCTCGAGGTTCAACATCAGTCCGCCGTACTCGACCAACTCGGGTCGGGTGCCGCGTCCTGTGCGCCAGAACAGATGCTTGATGCGCGCTTCCAGCTCGCGTGGGTGGAACGGCGCGAGACAGAAGTCGTCGAACATCTCGTCGCGCAGTTCGAGATCACCGAGCTGCGCGCCGCTGACCAAGAGCAACACGGGCTCGAGCGGCAAGTCACGTTTGCGCAGCGCTCGACAGATGCCGAACGCACCCTCGGGATCCACATCGGCACACACGATCGCCCCGGCCCAACCGTCATCCGGCTCGGCGCGCGTCGCGGCGACCTCGTCGCCGACCGCTTTCCAGGGATAGCCCGACAGGTCGAGCGCTTGTGCGAGTTCTGGCGGCGGTGGATCGGGGAACAGCAGCAGCGGCTCCATCAGGGGCTCAAGCATCACATGTTCGGCAGGTAGCGGCCGAGTTCGAACGGTGTGACTTGCGCCTTGTAGTCCATCCACTCGGCCCGCTTGTTGCGCAGGAACCACTCGAAGATGTGTTCGCCGAGCGCCTTGGCCACCAATTCCGAGCCTTCCATGACGTCGAGAGCGTCGGACAGCGACTGAGGCAAGGCCTCTATTCCGTCTGCGGCCCGCTCCTCGTGCGTCATCTCGAAGACGTTCGACGAGGACTCCGGTGGAAGCTCGTAGCCCTGCTCGATGCCTTCGAGACCGGCAGCCAACATGACCGAATAGGCGAGGTACGGGTTGCAGGCCGGGTCGGGCGCCCGGTACTCGACGCGGGTGGCGGCTTGCTTGCCCTTCTTCGTCACCGGAACGCGCACCAGAGCCGACCGATTGTTGCGCGCCCAGGTCATGTACACGGGTGCTTCATACCCGACGATCAACCGCTTGTACGAGTTGACCAGTTGGTTGGTGACGGCGGTGATCTCCGGCGCGTGCCGCAACAATCCGGCGATGAACGCTCGCGCCACCTTCGACATCCCGTATGGATCGCCGGCTTCGAAGAAGGCGTTCTGGTCTCCTTCGAACAACGACATGTGCGTGTGCATCCCCGAGCCCTGCACACCGGTCAACGGTTTCGGCATGAACGTGGCGTAGGCGCCTTGCTCCAGCGCGATTTCGCGCACGACGAGACGGAACGTCATCACGTTCTCGGCCATCGTCAACGCGTCGGTGTAACGCAGATCGATCTCGTGTTGACTCGGCGCGTCCTCGTGGAAGGAGTACTCGACGGGGATGCCCATCGCTTCGAGCACCTGAATCGTGCGCTTGCGTAGGTCGCTCGCAACATCAGCTGTGGTGAGGTCGAAGTACGAACCAGAGTCGAGCGGAACGGGCTCACCCTTCGGGTTGCCGTCGGCGAAGTAGAAGAACTCCATCTCCGGGGCGACCATGAACGAGAAGCCCTTTTCGCGCGCTCGGTCGAGGTTGCGCTTCAGCACCCACCGCGGATCGCCCTCGAACGGCGTGCCGTCGTAGGTGAGCAGATCGCAGAACATCCGGGCCGAGACCTCGTCGGGGTTGCCCCACGGCAACAGCTCGAAGGTGTTGGGATCGGGCCGGGCGAAGACATCGCTCTCCTGCACCCGGCTGAAGCCGTCGATGGCCGAGCCGTCGAACTGCATGCCCTCCTCGAAGGCGTTCTCGAGCTCGGCGGGAGAGATGGCGACCGACTTGAGCTGGCCCAACACGTCGGTGAACCAAAGGCGGATCAGTCGGACGCCTCGCTCCTCGACCGTGCGAAGCACGTAGTCCTGCTGGCGTTCCATGCTCCGCATGATGGCATCGACGCGGGGCTGTCGCGACCAGGAGAGGCGCTGTTCACAAACCGTTCACAGATGAGCAAAGGACAAGAAACAGGCTGCTGAAAGGGTGACGCCACACCGTCCGGGGCACAAGGTGCCCAACCCCGCAGCCAAGCAAGAGGAAACGGAGCACACGTGAGCTACAGGGCCGAGTACGTATGGATCGACGGCACGGAGCCGACTCCCATCCTCCGTTCGAAGACCAAGGTGATCCCCGACGGCGAGGAGCCCGGCATCTGGGGCTTCGACGGTTCGAGCACGAACCAGGCGCCCGGCGACAAGTCGGACTGCGTGCTGCGGCCCGTGTTCACCTGTCGCGACCCGCTCCGCGGTGAGAACGATCTGCTCGTGATGACCGAGGTGCTCTACATCGACTTCGAGCCTCACCTCACCAACACCCGCGCCGCGTGCGCGGCGGCGGCGAAGAAGTATGCCGACCAAGAACCGTGGTTCGGTATCGAGCAGGAGTACACCTTCCTGCAGAACGGCCGTCCGTTGGGCTGGCCGCAAGGCGGCTATCCCGGTCCGCAGGGCCCGTACTACTGCGGCGTGGGAGCCGACGAGATCTGGGGCCGTGAGATCGTCGAAGCGCACACGACGGCGTGCATCGACGCCGGCCTTCACATCTCCGGCACCAACGCCGAGGTGATGATGGGCCAATGGGAGTTCCAAGTAGGCCCGGTCGGTCCGCCGCAGATCGGTGACGAGCTCTGGCTCGCCCGCTACCTGCTGTACCGCGTGGCTGAAGACTTCGACGTCGCGGTGACGATCGACGCCAAACCGATGCCTGGCGACTGGAACGGCGCCGGCGCTCACACCAACTTCTCCACCGTCGCGACCCGCGAGTCGTACGACGCGGTCATCAAGGCCTGCGAAGCCCTGGGCAAGAACGCGGCCGAGCACGTCGAGAACTACGGCTATGGCATCGAGCGTCGCCTCACCGGCCTGCACGAGACCGCGCCGTGGACCGAGTACAGCTACGGCGTGTCGAACCGGGGTGCGTCGGTGCGCATCCCCTGGCAGGTCGAGAAGGACGGCAAGGGCTACATCGAGGATCGTCGCCCGAATGCCAACTGCGACCCGTACGTCGTGGCGCGCCTCATGGTCGAGACGTGCTGCGGTGCCTTGGCCGAATAGTTCCCTGAACCAAGTAGTGGCCGACGCCCGCCCCCTCGCTGAAGGGGCGGGCGTCGTCGTTCGCCTGTAGTGTCCGCTGGCTGCCCGAGCAGACCCGGGCGACCAATCCGAACAAGCAGAAGTCGAGCCAAAGGAGGCAGCGTGGAGGAGCGCACCGCAGCCGAGGTCGTGAGCTACGCCAAGGACCAGGGCGTGGAGATCGTCGACCTGAGATTCTGTGACTTGCCGGGCTTGATGCAGCACTTCTCGGTGCCCGTCGGACAGCTCACCGAGGACGTGTTCGAGGAGGGCTTCGGTTTCGACGGCTCGTCGATCCGTGGCTTCCAGGAGATCCAAGAGTCGGACATGATCCTGAAGCCGGATCCCGACACGGCCGTGATCGACCCGTTCCGTCCGCACACCACGCTCAACATCAACTGCTGGGTGCACGACCCGATCACGCACGAGAGCTACTCGCGCGACCCGCGCTACGTCGCCAAGAAGGCCGAGGAGTACCTGAAGTCCACCGGCCTGGCCGACACCTGCTACATCGGTCCCGAGGCCGAGTTCTTCATCTTCGACGACGTGCGCTTCGAACAGACGCCGAACCGCGGCTTCTACCAAGTCGACTCCGTCGAAGCGGCGTGGAACACCGCGCGCGACGAGGGTCCGAACCTCGGTTACAAGCCGCGGACCAAAGAGGGCTACTTCCCGGTCCCGCCCGATGGATCAGTACCAAGATCTCCGCTCGGAGATGGCGCTCACGCTCATCCAGTTGGGCATCGACGTCGAGGTGCAGCATCACGAGGTCGGCACGGCCGGCCAGGCCGAGATCGACATCCGCTTCGACTCGCTGCTGCGGCAGGCCGACAAGCTGATGCTGTTCAAGTACGTCATCAAGAACGTGGCGTGGGCCGCGGGCAAGACGGCGACCTTCATGCCGAAGCCGATCTTCGAGGACAACGGCTCGGGCATGCACACCCATCAGTCGTTGTGGAAGGGCGGCGAGCCGCTGTTCTACGACGAGAAGGGCTACGCCGGTCTGTCCGACATGGCGCGTTGGTACATCGGTGGTCTGCTGGCGCACGCCCGTTCGGTGGTGGCGTTCTCGAACCCGACGACGAACTCGTTCAAGCGGTTGGTCCCCGGGCTACGAAGCACCGGTGAACCTCGTGTACAGCCAGCGGAACCGTTCGGCTTCGGTGCGCATCCCGCTGTACTCGCAGAGCCCGAAGGCCAAGCGCCTCGAGTTCCGCGTGCCTGATCCGTCATGTAACCCGTACCTGGCCTTCTCGGCCATGTTGATGGCGGGGCTCGACGGCATCCAGAACCGCACCGAGCCGCCCGCGCCGCTCGACAAGGATCTGTACGACCTCCCACCGGAGGAACTGGCCAAGGTGCCGCAGGTTCCGGCGTCACTCGAGGAAGCACTCGACGCCCTCGAAGACGACCAGGACTTCCTGAAGGCCGGTGGTGTGTTCACCGACGACCTGATCGACACGTGGATCGAGTACAAGCGCAAGAGCGAAGTCGACGCACTCCGTCTGCGTCCGCACCCTTACGAGTTCTCGCTCTACTACGACATCTGATCCGGCGACCGCGCTGACCGGCTCAGTCGAGCTGAACCTCGATGCTGTCGCCGGGCCCGAGCCGCGCGACCGTGCCCCGAATGTCGATGTCGATCGGGCCGTGGTGCCGCCCGTCCTCTTCGACGTGGGCGCGCACCGAAGCCTGAGTGAACTCGAGCTCCACCGCGAGCCCGCGGTAGCGGATCTCGAACGCAAGCGTCTCCAGCTCTCGCGGCAGGACCGGATCGAGACGAAGCACGTCTTCCCGCGTCTCGATGCCGGTGTAGCAACGCTGCACGAGATCGACGGTGCCGGCCATGGCCCCGAGGTGGATGCCCTCCTCGGTCGTCCCACCCTGCACGTCCGCCACGTCGCTGCGGAGCGCGTCCCGAAAGATGCCCCAGGACTGCTCGCGGTCGACTCGGCTGACCAACCAGGCCTGGACGGTCTTGCTCAACGTCGAACCGTGTGAGGTGCGAGCCTCGTAGTAGTCGAGGTTCCGGCGCATGGTGTCAGTGGTGTACTCGTAGCCGAGACGTTCGATCAGCTCACGCAGCTCCGGTTCGGAGAACAGGTAGAAGAGCATGAGCGTGTCGGCTTGCTTGGCCACCTTGTAGCCATTGGTGGAGTCACCCTCGGCCTCGAGGATCCGGTCGAGCCGCTGGATGTTGCCGTAGCGCTCGCGATAGTCGAGCCATTCGAGCTCCTCGAGGTCGTCGTAGCCTTCGAACTGGCTCAGGATCTCGCCGTCGTGGAAGCACAGTCGCATCTTGCGGGTGATGTCACCCCAGAGGTCGAGCTCTCCGTGCGTGAGCCCGAGCTTCTCTCGTAGTTGACGGCTGCGCGATTCCGGCAGGATCTCGAGCACGTCGAACGCACGGAGAAGGCACCACACCGCCAACACGTTGGTGTAGGCGTTGTTGTCGAGCCCGCCGTCCTCACGTCCCGGGTAGTGGTCGTGGTACTCGTCGGGCCCAACGACCCCTTTGATCTCGTAGCGGTCGAGCACGTGGTTGTAGGTCGTTGCGCTCGCGAGGAACCGCGCGACCTCGAGGACCATCTCGCCGCCCCAGTAGCGCATGAACTCGAGATCGGAGCTGACTTGCCAGTATTGCCACACGTTGTAGATCACCGCACCGTTGATGTGACGCTGCAGGCGCGACGCGTCGGGCAGCCACCGACCCGACTTGGGGTTCAGGTGCAGCGTCTGGGTTTCCTCACGGCCGCTGCTCGCACTCTGCCAGGGATACATCGCACCGCGGTAGCCGGCGTCGGCGGCGTTTCGGCGCGCTTGGTCGAGCCGCCGGGCCCGATAGCGAAGGAGTGAACGGCTCAGCTCGGGGATGCGCCAGGTGAGGAAGGGAAAGATGAACAGCTCGTCCCAGAAGATGTGGCCGCGGTACGCCTCACCGTGCAGTCCGCGCGCGGGCACACCAGCATCCAGCTCTGCTGTGCTCTTCGAGGTCGTCTGCAGCAGGTGGAAGATGTGCAGGTTGAGCACCCGGCTCGTGTGGCCGTCGACATGGTGCAGTTCCATGCGCGCACGTTCCCACGCGTGGCTCCAGCTGACGACGTGTCGTTCGAGCAGCTCGTCGAAATCGCCCACCGGTTGCGCCGCAAGCTCCTCGGCCGCACCGAGCGGTTCGTAGATGCCGTCATCACGTGACGTGAAGACGGTAGCGATCTTCTCGATGAGGACCTCGTGACCCTCGTGTAGCTCGAGCTCGAATCGTTGGGCGACGAATCGTGATTCGCTGATGAGCTCCCGATCGACGTCGATCGCATCGTTCCCGACGCGGACGCGTGTGCGGGCGGCGGTGGCGATCCGGATGTGAGAGTCCGACGTCGCGACCTCGAGCGAGACGGTGTCGGCCTGTGGTTGTCTACGGCGGCTGTCGACCAAATGCGTGGTGCCGAGGTTCGCGTAGCGCGCCACCCCCGTGTTACCGATCTGACCGTCGATGGCGCTGACGACCTCGAGCAGTCCCGACCAGTTCTCGGCGACGAGCGTCGTCTCGAGCCCGGCCAGATGATCGTCGCGCAGGCTGACGAACCGCCGCTGGGTGATGTCGAGGATCCGACCCTCGGGATCGGCCAGACGGCTCTGCCGTGTCAGTAGCCCGCGGCGAAGGTCGAGCTCACGCGAGTAGCTCAGCACCTCACTGTCTGTTGTGTTGAACCATGTGCCGCCGACCGTCCGGAAACGGAGCACGAGCCAGTTGGGCGCGTTGACGAGGCTCTCGTTCTCGACCGTGTGACCGTCCACGTCGGCGCGCAACCGGTTGAACACGCCGGCGATGTAGGTACCGGGATAGTGGACGTCGTCGGCCGACGACTCGGCCAGCGCGCCGCGCGTGGCGAAATAGCCGTTCCCGAGTGTGCAAAGGGTCTCGCGCAGTCCCTCCTCTGCCGGATCGAAGACTTCGTAACGCCAGATCCACGGGTTCATCGAGCTTCCCCCGCACCAGGCTGGTCCCGACGCGCCAACCACTCGAGGAACTGTCGAACCTCGTCGGGGGAGTCGAGGCGGTGGTGAGCCGCCGTCGGGCGGTCGTCCACACCGACCACGATGCCGAGACCTCGTTCGCGGACTTCCACGAACGCATCCTCGTCGGTTTCGTCGTCGCCGACATACGTCGCCAGAGCGTCGGCCGCGGTTGCACCACTCTTCTCCATGATCCATCGCAGCGCACGACCCTTGTCCCAGGGGACGTCCGGACGGAGCTCGAAGATCTTCTTCCCGCCGGCCATCCTTAGTCCTTCTGTGTCGGCGCTGACCTCGCGGACGCGCTCAGCGAGGTCGGGGATGTGTTCCTCCGGAGTCTGGCGGTAGTGCACGGCTATGGCGAACCTCTTGCGTTCTACCCACGCTTCGGGCACCCCGGCGACCCGGTCACGCAAGGAACGCTCGGCGGCGTCGAGTGTCGGCAGGGCGCGTGTTCCGGCTTCGTTCTCCTCCCGCTGTCCGTTTGGTGAGAACAGCTCGAAGCCGTGGCTCCCGGCGAGCCACATGCCGAGGTCCGGCACCATGGTCCGGAGGTCTTCGAGGTCGCGTCCGCTGATGATGCCGACGACGCACTTTGCGGCGAGCGCCTCGAGCGCGGCAGCGGTGTCGGGGGCGAGCGTGGCGAGCTCGGGTCGGGCCACGATCGGGGTGAGGGTGCCGTCGTAGTCGAGGAACACGGCCGGGGCCCGCCCGTCTAGACGGCGGGAAACGTCGCCGTCTCGTAGCGCACTGGTCAGCTCCGGGATGCGGGTGGCCGAGGAGGATCGGTGGACGATGCGGGGCCCGGCGATGACCTCGACGTCCGCTAGATCTGGGACGACCAGATGCGCATACGCCGCGAGGGCATCGGGATGGGCCGTGCGGTCGAGGCCGATCACCATGCCGAAGCCGCCCTTGCGCGCCGCCTCGACACCCGCAGTGGCGTCTTCGACCACACCGGCCCGGTCCGGCTCGACACCGAGGAGCCGGGCCGCTTCGAGGAAGATGGCAGGGTCGGGCTTTCCGGCGAGCTTCAGACGGTCGGCGTCGAGCCCGTCCACGTGTACGTCGAACAACTCGGCGACGTGGGCGGCCCGGAGCACCTCGCCACAGTTGCGGCTGGCCGAGATCACCGCCGTGGCGACGCCCGACGCCTGCAACTCGCGGATGAAGGTCACCGTGGTCGGGAAGGCCTCCACACCGTGCTCGCGGATGAAGTGCAGGAAGTACCCGTCCTTGCGGTTGCCGAGCGCACACACGCTGGTGTCGCCCGGCTCGTCAGTGGGGTCTCCCCACGGCAGTTCGATCCCGCGTGTTGCCAGAAACGACGCTACGCCGTCGTATCGCGGTTTGCCGTCGACGTCGCGCCGGTAGTCGTCGTCCGTGAACGGGGAAAACGTGCCGTCGCCATTGCGGGCCCGGAGGAACTCGTCGAACAATCGCTTCCACGCCGCGAAGTGGGCCGGGGTCGTGCGCGTCACGACCCCGTCGGTGTCGAAGATCACTGCTTCGATGGCAATCGACTCATTCACGGCTACCTCTCACCCGGGAGACTAGGGCGGATCATCCGGCACACCACGGGCTGTGGTGCGAGGATGACGCCGTGTTCGATCTCGACGACTTCCTTTCGTGCTGCGATGCCGCCCGTGGTGAGACCGATCCCCGTCGCACGGTGACCGAGCTCTTGCACCGGACGATGACCGATCACGCCGACGTGGCGACCGCGCTGGCGTCCACGCCGCCCGGCCTCACCGTGCTCCTCGAGTCGCCGGACCTCACCGTCGTCCACGCCGTGTGGACGCCGCGGATGTCGTTGCTCCCGCACAACCATCGGATGTGGGCCGCCATCGGGATCTACGGCGGCCAAGAAGACAACACGCTCTACCGCCGCTCGCAGGCCGACTCGGCCACCGTCGAGGTGACCGGCGGTCGGGAGCTCCGCGAGGGAGACGTCTTCGTCCTCGGCGACGACGCGATCCACAGCGTGACGAACCCACTGCATCGGATCACCGGCGCCATCCACGTCTACGGTGGAGACTTCGTCAACGAACCTCGCAGTCAATGGGGACCGGGCGAGCCACGCGAACGCGCATTCGACTTGGACTACGTGCGCAGCCTCTTCAGCTAGATGGACGATCACAAGCCCCGCCGCCTCCGCCGCGTACTGCTTTTCGGCGCAGGGATCGCCGTTGTGCTCATCGTGCTGCTCGTCGGCACGATTGTCTACCTGCGCGCGCGTGACTCCACCACGGTCGTAAGCGTCGACGAGGCGATCGGGTCCTTCCGCGACGTATCGGACACCTCAGCCTCGGGATCCCGACCCGAACCCGGTGTCTACCTCTACGAGACCGTCGGCGACGAGCACATCGATGCACTCGGTGGCGCCACGCACACATACCCCGCGAAGACGACGATGTCAGTCACCTTGACCGATTGTGGATACCGCGTCCGTTGGGATGTGTTCAAGGAACGCTTCGACGAGCTCGACCTGTGTGTGTCCCCGGCCGGTGAGAGCGTCGCGACCACGCGCCAGTACCGCGAGTTCTTCGGGCTGAGCAACGACCGGACCTATCAATGTGACGCCGAGGCGCTCGTCCGCGTCGAGCCGTCCGTCTTCGGCGAGACCCGGGCCACGCCCTGCACGTCGCCCACCTCCGACGCCGAAATACGCGTGACCGTGCTCGGGAACGAGTCGATCGAGGTCGGGGGCTCGGCGGTCGACTCGCTCCACATCCTGCTCGAGACGACCTTGAGCGGCGACGTGCGCGGCACGTCGACCTTGAACTATTGGGCCGATCCCGGGACCGGCTTGATCTTCCGTCGTGAGTCGAG
Source organism: uncultured Iamiaceae bacterium (assembly GCA_963778895.1). Taxonomy (GTDB): domain Bacteria; phylum Actinomycetota; class Acidimicrobiia; order Acidimicrobiales; family Acidimicrobilacustridaceae; genus CAVZVZ01. The sequence continues at coordinate 1,561,854 of CAVZVZ010000005.1, read as the reverse complement.
TGTGCAGACCGATGCCGACAGCCCGCTCGGCGTGACGAAGTACGACGAGAACTACACGGTCCAGCTCGTCTCTCTCGACCCGGAACGCTGAGCCGAACGAGCCCGGGGCATGTGTAGCTCAGCCTCGGCCGTAGAACACGCGCTCGACGACGTGACGGGCGCGGCGGGTGACACGGCGATAGGTGTCGCGCAGGTCACTCGCGGTCGTATCGAGTGAACGAGCCAGCCACGTGAGCGGCTCGGGTTGCGTCGGCAGAGAGTCAGCGGGCCCGCTGTTCACCAAGTACCAGCGGTTGCGCACCCGCTCGCAGAATCGGTACGACTCCGTCAGGATGTCGGCGTCCTCAGTGGCCAACAGCCCCGATCGGCACAAGGCATCGAGCGCCGCGACCGTTCCCGTGGCTCGGACCCCGTACTGGAGCTGCAGCATCTGCGCCGTGAACTCGACGTCGGACAGCGAGCCTCGCCCCAACTTGAGATGGAATTGCGGATCTTCTCCCGGCGGTATTCGCTCGCCTTCGACGCGGGCTTTCATGCGACGGATCTCGAGCAGTTCGTCTGCTGTCAACCCGTCACCCCACACGTACTCGTCGAGGTCACCCAGCAAGCGATCGCCCAACTCGAAGTCACCGGCCACGGTCCGCGCCCGGATCATGGCCTGGCGCTCCCAGGTCTGGGCATACGTGTTCCAGTAGCTGAGGAAGCCGTCGCGACTTCGCGCCATCGGGCCTTGCTTGCCCTCGGGTCGTAGATCAGCGTCGATCGGATACAACCGCTCCGCCGGTGTTGCCCCCCCGAGGAAGCGGTTGAGGGCCTTGGCCACCCGATCGCTCTCTTCCACGGCGGCGACGCCCGCGCCCTCGTACACGAAGAGCACGTCGAGGTCGCTCGCGTACGACATCTCGCCTCCGCCGAATCGACCCATACCGATCACTGCGAACGGGACCTGAGGATCGAGGGTCACGAGTGTGGCATCGATGGTCGCTTCGGCCAACGCCGTCAGGTCCGCCCCGACGACATCGACATCGGCTGCGCCGAGCACGTCACGCGCGGCGATGCCGAGTAGGTGGCGGTCTTTCCAGCGCCGCATGCCTGCTCGGACGTCATCGCCCTGACGCCACTCGATCGCGGTCGTCGCGCTGGCGACGAGGTCGTCGCGCGGCCGCGTCGCGAGCCGATCGGCGTAGGGCAGTCGAGGCACCAGATCAGGGTTCTGGCGGACGATGTCGCCCAACAGTCGGCTGGTGCCGACGAGCTGGCACAGCCGGCGGGCGGCTTCGGGCGAGTCGCGGAACGCGTCGATCAACAGCGCCCCGCGGGCCGGGTCGTCGAGCATGTTCCGCAGTATCAACAGGCCGAGGTCGGGGTCCGGTGCCGTCGAGAGCCAGTCGAGCAATAGCGGCAACATCTGCTGCATCAGGCGGCTCGACCGGTTGAGGCCGCGGGTGAGTTCCTTCACCGCTGCCTTCGTTCGCATGGCGTCGGTGAATCCGAAGGCCGCGAGGCGCTCGACCGCAGCCTCTGGGGTCAAGGCGCTGGGCGCCTCGGTGAACGCTTCGAGCAGCGGCCGGAAGTAGATCCGCTCGTGGATGCCGCGCACCGCCAGTCGGCGGGTGCGCAGGTCATTCAGGAGTTGTTCTGCGGCATCAGCGGTAGCGGTGTCGCGGTAGCCGACGACGCGCGCCAAGCGATCGGTCGCCTCGGGCGAGGCGGGCAGCGCGTGCACCTGCTGCTCGTCCTCGAGCTGCAGTCGGTGCTCGACCTTGCGGAAGTAGCGGTAGGCATCGAGCAGCACGTCGGCGTCCTTGCGATCGATGTACCCCGCGTCGGCCAACTCGTTGATCGTCACGACCGTCGTCGGTGAACGAAGATCGGGATCGGAGTGACCGTGCACCAGTTGCAGCAGCTGGACCGTGAACTCGATGTCCCGTATCCCACCCGGCCCCAGCTTGAGCTCGCGATCGCTGAGACCCTTGCGCTCCACCTCGTACTCGGCCCGCTGCTTCATGGCTCGCAGCGACCGAAGGTCGTCAGCGCTGAACGGGCGATTCCACAGCCAACGCTGGGCGGTGTCGAGCCAGCGCGCGCCGAGGCGAGCGTCGCCCGCAACCGGCCGAGCCTTCAGCAGCGCCTGGAACTCCCACGGCTCGGCCCATCGATCCCAATACGCCTCGTACGAATCGATCGTTCGCACGAGCGGACCGTCTCGACCTTCGGGCCGAAGGTTCGTATCGACGCGGAAGCAACGACCCGCGATCTCCGCCACGGCGCGCGCGCGTGGTTCCATCTCGTCTCGCTGACCGTCGCCGACGAACATGATGTCGACGTCGCTCGAGTAGTTGAGCTCCTGTCCACCCATCTTGCCCATGCCGATGACGGCGAGATCGCGAGCGTCGGCCAGCCGGCAAGCCGAGGCGAGTACGTCGGCGGCCAGTTCGGCCAAGGCCTGCCCGGTCGCGTCGAGGTCGTCGACACCGGTGAGATCGCGCGCGGCGATGCGCAGGTACTCGATCTGCTTCCACGCCACGAGATCGTCGACGGTCAGATCGATCAGCGGTGGCCGCTTGTCGAGGTCGGCGAGCGCGGCCAGCGCATCGGCCGGCCGCTGTTCGACGAGCCGGCACAAGGACCGACTGGCGGCGACCACCGCCACGAGCGCGCGGCCGAGAGAGGCATCGTCGCCCAGGCGTTCGACGCTCGGATCTCCGCTCGTCGACAGGCGCTCGAGGCAGGCCTGCACCAGAGCCGGCGCGGCCGAGCGATCGATCAAGTCGCCCAGCTCGACTTGCCGCACCGACGCCATGAGGGCGCAGGCTAGGTGGGTCGGGCCGCCGGTGCTCCGGCGTTCGGGGCTTCGCTCTGGGGCTCGGGCGGGAACCGACCGACGGTTGCACGACCTCGCGACGAATGGGGCTCGCGCCCTACGCTGAACGGGTGCAACGCATTCGGTTGGCCGCCGCGCAGCTCAACATGGTCGTGGGCGATCTCGACGGCAACGTCGAGCGCATCCTCGCCGCGATGAAGTCCGCCGAGGCCGACGACGCCGATCTCGTGGCGTTTCCCGAGCTCGCCATCACCGGCTACCCACCGGAGGACCTGCTGCTCAAACCCGGGTTCGTGACCGACAACCGCGAGGCGCTCGACTCGGTCGTCGCGCGCAGCGGTCGGGCGGTTGCGTTCGTGGGCTTCGTCGATCGCGACGAGCACGGTCTGTACAACGCGGCGGCGATGTGCGCGAACGGTGAGTTGCTCGGCGTGTACCGCAAGCGCCGGTTACCGAACTACGCGGTGTTCGACGAGCAGCGCTACTTCCTGCCTGGTGCCGACGCGCTGCAGCTGTACGAGATCGCCGGTGTGCCGGTGGGCGTGTCGATTTGTGAGGACGCATGGCTGCCAGGGGGACCGATCGTCGAGCAGGCCGAGGGCGGCGCCCAGCTGATCGTGAACATCAACGGGTCGCCTTATCACGCCGGAAAGGTCGAAGCCCGTGAGGCAATGCTCGCGGCGCGCGCCGACGAGGCCTGCTGCACGATCCTCTACATCAACCTGGTGGGCGGGCAGGACGAGCTCGTCTTCGACGGCGCGTCGCTGGTGATCTCACCGAACGGCACGATCATCACGCGCGCCGGCCAGTACAGCGAGGAGCTCTTCGTCACCGACGTCGAGCTCGAGGCCACCGGCCGCGATTGCACGCTGCCGATCGTTGCCGTGACCGGTGCACCGATCGCGACGGGGCCGGTGAAGGTCGCGCCCGCAGTCGAACCTCTGCCGTCCGCGGGTGAGGTCTACGGCGCGCTCGTGCTAGGAACGCGCGACTACGTGCGCAAGAACGGGTTCACCGATGTGGTGCTCGGCTTGTCCGGCGGGATCGACTCGTCGCTGGTGGCGGCTATCGCGGTCGACGCGCTCGGCGCCGAGCACGTACACGGCGTACTGATGCCCTCGCGCTATTCGAGTGATCACTCGATCACCGACGCCGAGGCGTTGGCCCAGAACCTGGGCATCGAACACCGCACGATCGTGATCGAGCCCGCGTTCACGGCGCTGCTCGACATGCTCGGCCCGTCGTTCGGTGATCGACCGGCTGACATCACCGAGGAGAACCTGCAACCCCGCGTGCGGGGCATGGTGCTCATGGCTCTTTCGAACAAGTTCGGCTGGCTGGTGCTCACTACGGGCAACAAAAGCGAGATGGCCGTCGGCTACACCACGCTGTACGGCGACATGGCCGGTGGTTTCGGTGTGATCAAGGACGTGTGGAAGACGATGGTCTACGACGTCTGCGAGTACCGCAACGCCGCCGAGGGTCGCGAGCTGATCCCGACGACGGTGCTCACGAAGCCGCCCTCGGCCGAGTTGCGTCCCGATCAGGTCGACACCGACAGCCTGCCGCCGTACTCGGTGCTCGACCGGATCCTCGACGCCTACATCGAGGACGACAAGACCGCAGGCGATCTGATCGACGCGGGCGAGGATCCCGACCTGGTCCACCGGATCGTCCGGCTCGTGGACCTGTCCGAGTACAAACGCCGGCAAGCTCCACCCGGTGTACGCGTGACGACGAAGGCGTTCGGCAAGGACCGACGCCTCCCGATCACGAACCTCTACCGCGGCTGACCGAGCGCGCCGCGAAGCGCCTCGAGTCGATCGGGGACCAGCGAGTACCAGACCCACCGCCCGCGTTTGTCGCCGACGATGAGTCCGGCTTCGGTGAGCGTCCGGAGATGATGAGAGACCGTCGGCTGGCTCTTCCCGGTGGGCTCGACGAAATCACACGCACAGATCTCGCCGGTTTCCGCGGCGGCGAGCAGGTTCAGCAGCCGGAGGCGCGTGGGGTCGGCGAGGGCCGCGAATCCCCGCGCCAACTCGCCGGCGTCGTGCTCGTCGAGGGTTTCGGTCAGGACGCTCGGACAGCACTCGTCCGTCGCGATGGTGGCGATCTTCGTCTTGGACATCGTCCCCGGCTTCACATATTGACGTTCATCGATGCGATAGGTACATTCATCGACGTTCATCAATATACGGAGAAGGTCCGGCGATGTCACGACTCCAACTCGCACTCAACGTGGACAACCTCGACGACGCGGTCGCGTTCTACTCGAAGCTGTTCGCCACCGAGCCGGCCAAGATCAGGCCTGGCTACGCCAACTTCGCCGTGGCGGAGCCCCCCGTCAAGCTGGTGCTCATCGAGAATCCCGGGCACGGCGGGAGCCTGAACCACCTCGGTGTCGAAGTCGAGACACCAGCCGAGGTGCGCGCGACGACCGTCCGGCTGAGCGGCGAGGGGCTCGAGACCGTGACCGAGGACGAGGTCACCTGTTGCTACGCCGTGCAGGACAAGGTGTGGGTCGACGACGCCGATGGCGCACCTTGGGAGATCTACGCGGTCCTGGCCGACGCCGAACCAGACACCGGGACCGCGTCAGTGTGTTGCGCCGGCTGACGTGAACGAAACGGCAGCCGTAACCAGTATCCACAGCACCAGGCCCTCACTGCTCCGTCGGTGTGCCGCGGAGGCCCTGGGAACAGCGTTGCTCGTATGCGCGATCGTCGGCTCCGGTATCGCCGCCTCGCGGTTGTCGCCCGGTGAGGTCGGTTTGCAACTGTTCGAGAACGCCTTCGCCACCGCGACCGCGCTCGCAGCGATCATCTTGGTCGTCGGCCCCGTATCCGGTGCGCATCTGAACCCGGCGGTCACGCTCGTCGACCGCTCGTTTCGTCGATGCAGCACGACCGAGGCCGTGGCATACGTCGGGGCGCAAGTGGCCGGTGGCTGCCTCGGCGCGATCGTTGCCAACGCCATGTTCGATCTGCCGCTCATCGAGACGTCGACGCAGATCCGTTCCGGTGGCGGTATCTGGCTGGGGGAGATCGTCGCCACGCTCGGTCTCGTTCTCGTGATCTTCGGGCTGACACACAGCGGTGAGCGTCGCTTCGTTCCCTTCGCCGTCGCCGGGTACATCGCCGCCGCATACTGGTTCACGTCGTCCACGGGCTTCGCCAATCCTGCGGTGACCATCGGGCGGACGTTGTCGGATTCGTTTGCCGGCATCGCACCGGCGAGCGCTCCTGCGTTCATCCTGGCCCAACTCACGGGCGCGGCTCTCGCCATCGGGGCAGTCGTGCTTCTGTTCGGGTCGGTCGAGCGCCGGGCGAATCGGCGTGAGGAGAGCCGATGAGCGACGTTCCGGTGGTCCTGTTCGTCTGTGTCCACAACGCAGGCCGCTCGCAGATGGCGGCCGCGCTCCTGGACCGTCACGCAGGCGGGCGCGTAGCAGTGAGGTCGGCGGGCTCGATCCCGGCCGACGAGGTGAACCCCGCGGTCGTCGAGGTCATGCTCGAGCTCGACATCGATCTGCGCACTGCCCAACCAATGATCCTGACGACCGATGCGGTCGAGCAGGCCGACCTGGTGGTCACGATGGGTTGTGGCGACGCGTGCCCGGTGTTCCCGGGTCGGCGCTATCTCGACTGGGATCTGCCTGACCCTGCCGGGCTGTCTGCCGCGCAGATCCGACCGATTCGCGATCGGATCGAACAACTGGTGCGCGAGCTCCTCGACGAGCTGGCGGTCGGCCCCGCCTAGCGCCCGCCGCACGTGGCGAGCCGCTTCTCGGACCACGGACAAGAGGTACTTCGCGTCGAACCTGTCCTTCGAGTAGTCCGCCTCGCGGATCTCGAAGCCGGTTCGTTCGAACATGGGCTCGAGCAGGCAGCCGGAGACCTCGAACGATCTGGCTGGAGCGTTCGAGTACGTCCCATCGTTCAACGATGGGTGACGCGGCTGGGGCTGACGGCCGCTCGTCGGGACCGGTACGCTCTTGCTGAATCATGTTCACCACGGGTGAGCGCAGGCAGGCGGATCGAAGGGGGAGCCCACATGGCTGATTCGAGCAGGCCCCGAGCGGCGTTCGCGCCGTGGGACCGGCGCGAGCTGCCGGGCTCGTTCACCGTCGAGGAATCGGCGCGTCGCGTGGGGCACTACAAGTGGATCGAGATGCGCCTGTTCGAGGCGCTCGGCGGGTGGGTCGCCACAGTGCCGGAGCTCGACGTGAAGCTTCGGCTCGGCACGCACTGCTATCACCACGCGTGGCACGCCGAGCTGTGGCACAAGCGGCTGCCCGAACTTCGCGAGATGAACCCCGACCGGCTCACGGTGCCGGCGAACGACCAGCTCGTGAACTTCGTCGAGGCCATGACCGCTCCGGAGGCGCCGGGAGACACGATCGAGAAGCTCGTCGGTGTGTACCGCGTGCTCATTCCGCACAAGATCGCCGCGTACACGTATCACCTCAACAACACGAGCACGATCACCGATGCTCCGACGATTCGTTCGCTCAAGTTCGCGTTGCAGGACGAGTTCGACGATTGGCGTGACGGCGAGATGCTGATCCAGTCCCTGACCGAGACGCCCGAACACATCGATCGGGCGACCGCACACCAAGCCAAGCTCGAGAAGTTGATGTTGCTGGCCGGAGGAATCGCCGGGCCGGGATCGATCGGCTCGACACTCGAAGACGAAGCAATGGCCCAGGAGGTCGCGTCGTGAAGAAGCATCTGCCCGCCGATGAGCTCGCCCGAGACCAGCGTTTCGTGCGCAGTCAGATCATGGACGGCTTCAACGACCCTCGGGTCGGCAATCAAGGCAACGGCCGCCGCGGTCCCCAGAAACTGGTGCCGGCGCTCCCGGACGCGCCCGAGCGGGCTCGAGCGTTGATGCACGGCATCTTCGTCGGTGAGATGCAGGCGCTCGAAGGCGCCGGCCGCACCTGTTTCGACTTCGAAGTCGGCAAAGGTGTGGACGACACCACCGAGGTGCCGTTCGAGCTCAAGCTCGACATGGCTCGTCAGTGTTGGGACGAGGCCCGGCATTGTGAGATCTCGGTGAAGCTCGGTGACTGGATGGGCACTGAGATCGGCGAGTACGGCGAGCAGGTGTTCCTGTACGAAGCGGCCTGCGCCCCCGACCCACTGCTGCGGCTCACCGGCGTGAATCGAGCGCTCGAAGGGCTCGCGATCGACGTGTTCAACACCATGCGCGAGTTCGGGCAGGTGGCCGGCGACCCGGTGCTCGAGTTCTGCGAGGACTGGATGCTCGCCGACGAGGTCACGCACGTGAAGATGGGTTCGGACTGGCTACGTCGCCTCACCGAGAACGACAAGGAGCGCCGTGATCAGGCGCTCGAGTTCCAGCGCACGGTCGACCGTCTCTTCTCCCTCGGTGGCTTCCGCGGTGACGAGGACGACAGCCCCATCCGCTTGGCTCGCCGATTCCGCGAGCTGGCGGGCTTCGACGACAAGGAGATCGACGAGATCGCGGAGTTGTCGACCGAAGCGCGTGGCGTGATGGAACAGCGCATGGCCTCGGCGTCAGCCCTGGCCGACGCCGGCAGCTGACCTTGGCCCGGGTCACGGTCTCGCCTGAGACCTTCACGATGGTCGAGTACGACGCGGCCCAGATCGCCGCGTTGGTCGAGCGCTTGGCCGACCAAGTCCAGATCGGCGAACACGACGTCGAGTTGCGGATCGACGAGACGGTGCCGCTCGGGCGCGTGCGGATCGCATCGACCGACCCCGTGGTCCTGGAGATCGACGGCGGTGCGTTCGAAGATCCCAAACGGCTCCGCAAGTACTACGAGCCGGCCGCCTTGCGCACGATCGGCCGCTTGCTTTTCCAAGCGAAGGATCTACTGCGGCCCGACTTCGGCACGCCTCCGGATCGGGACGAGATGGAGTTGCCGCTTCGAGTCGCGTGGGACACCTACGCGATTGGCCGCGTCGCCGGCCTCGGTTACGAAGGCCAGAAGCAACGGTGGCTCTATTCCTTCCGCACTCGCCACGGCTTCAGCGATGGTGTGGACCGCGGCTTCGAGCTGCTGTGGTCCGGCGACGGGCTGACGTGGGCCGAGATCGAACAGATCTCCGCCGACGCCGTGGCGTCCGCGCCCGCCGCCGTCTGACTCGCTCAGTTGAGGTCGTGGGCGCTGATCGGATCGAGCAGGTCGATCTCCGGGGCCCGCAGCAGCAGGCCGTTGCATGCATCGGCCATCTCGATCATCTCGGCCGAGTCGAAATGGGTGCGCTGGGTCTCGGGTGACTCCCACTTCTCGATCACCACGAATCGGGCCGGGCGGCTGATCGAGGCGCACAAGTCGATGTTCCGACAGCCCGGAGCCCCTCTGGTGACCACGACGTACTTGGCCAGGACAGCGGCCAGCGCCTCGGGGTCGGAGGCGTCGAAGACGAGGCTGACGATGGTGAGATCCATGTGAATGTCCTGGCGGGAGGCAGAGGATCGGGAAAACGGCTCAACGTGGGCGCCGACGCGCCGACCCTAGGGCGGAGGGCTGGTTGCCAGCTCGAAAGGAGCGTTTTCCCAGGTCGGGTTGGGCCTCTTGACCGGATCGGTATCGTAGGGGCAGCTCAGTCCGGAAGGGACCGGAGCATTGGGCCCCGAGGGCTCGGACCTGCGCAAACAGAAGCGAATTTTCAGTGAGCGCGTCATGCGCCTCACCCACCCCGGTTTGATCGAAGAGGTGCACCTTGCCCAAAGAGCGTGTTGAGCGGGACGAAGAAGACCTCGTCCGCCTCTACCTCACGGACATCGGGCAGTATCCGCTGCTCACCAAAGACGACGAGGTTCGCCTGGCGCAGGCCATCGAAGCCGGCAACGAGGCCCGAGCCAATCTCGAGGTGGCCAAGGAGCTCACGCCGGCGCGCAAGCGCGAGCTGCGCAAGCAGCTGCGCGAGGGCGAGGATGCCGAGCGCACCTTCGTGCAGTCGAACCTCCGTCTGGTCGTGTCGATCGCCAAGAAGTACCAAGCGTCAGGTTTGCCGCTGCTCGACCTCATCCAGGAGGGCAACCTCGGCCTGATGCACGCCGTCGAGAAGTTCGACTGGCGCAAGGGCTTCAAGTTCTCGACCTATGCGACGTGGTGGATCCGCCAAGCGATCACCCGCGGCATCGCCAATACCGGCCGCACCATTCGTCTGCCGGTACATGCCGGTGACACCCTCGCTCGCCTGCAGAAGGCCCGGGCCCGGCTCGAGCTCAAGCTCGGCCGTCCCGCCACGCTGGCCGAGCTGTCGGCCGAGGTCGAGATGCCGGAAGACAAGGTCACCGAGGCATTGCGCTTCGCGGCCGAGCCCCTTTCGCTGTCGGAGCCGCTGCGGGAAGACGGCGACGCCGAGCTCGGCGACGTCGTCGAGGATCGTTCAGCCGAATCTCCGTTCGAGGTCGCGGCTACGGCGCTGCTCCCCGAGGAGATCGCCCGGCTTCTCAGCCCGCTCGACGAGCGTGAACGCGAGATCCTGAAGCTGCGCTTCGGGCTCGATCGGGGTGAGCCCCGCACCCTCGAAGAGGTCGGTGAGCACTTCAACCTCACTCGTGAGCGGATCCGCCAGATCGAGGCTCGCGCCATGTCGAAGCTGCGTCACCCTTCGAGCGACACCGGCGCCCGCGATCTCCTGGCCGTCTAATTCGGCAGGTGCATGACGCCCGTAGGCGTCGTAAGCTCCGAACTCATGAAGAAGCTCCTCGTGGTGATCGTCGTCCTCGCTCTGGCCGCTTTTGCGGTGAAGAAGCTGCAGGACTCCTAGACAACAAGGCCTTCGCCCTCGCAGCCCCGGTGGGCGGCGGGGGCGTTGCTCTTTTAGACCACCACCACACCGCTCCCGCGCCGGCCGCGGCGATGGTGGCCGTGGTCGCGACGGCCGCGGCCAGGCGTGGCGGCGGCATCGGCACTCGTTCTCGCAACGGCACGCCGATGCGGAACAGGCGGACCTCCCAGTCCCGATCTTTGGCGATGCGCGCCAGATCGCGATCGGGATTGACCACCACCGGTCGGCCCACGACTTCGAGCATGGGCAAGTCCGTGATCGAGTCCGAGTACGCGTATGACTTGGTGAGGTCGATGCCTTCCCAATTGGCGACCTCGAGGATGGCCTCGGCCTTGAACGGGCCGTAGGAGTAGAAGTCGACCTCGCCGGTGTAGCGACCCTCGTCGTCGATGCGAGCCCGACTGGCGATCACGCCGTCGACGCCGAGGTAGCGGCCGAGCGGTTCGACGATCTCTTCCGGTGACGCCGAGATGATGAAGACCCTTCGCCCGGCAGCCTGGTGCTCGCGAATCAACTCGAGCGCCTCGTCATAGACGATGGGTTCGATGACCTCGAGGAGCGTGTCGCCCACGAGGGTGCGGATCCGTTCCTGGTCCCACCCGCGAGTGACTCGCAGCGCGGACTCGCGGAACTTGCGCATGCGTTCCTCGTCGGCGCCCAGGTAGTGGAAGACCATCTGGCTCCACAGGGCCCGGGCCAGCAAGCGGCGCGAGATCATGCCGGCCCGCAACAGGGGCGGCCCGAAGGCGACCATCGATGCCTTGGCGATGACCGTCTTGTCGAGATCGAAGAAGGCGGCCTCCATACCCCGCTGAGCTTACGAGCGGAGTCCTGGCCCGACTCGCCAGGTGGCGATCAGGTCGGGTTGGTGTCGAACATCTGGCCGATGCGGATGGCGTTGCCGAAAGGATCGCGGATGCCGAAATCGATGCCGTAGGGCTTCGGGCTCGGCTCGTCGGTGATGTCGACGCCGCGCTGCTTCAGCGTTTCGAACGTCGACTGGGCGTCATCGGTGGTGATGCAGAGCCAGCCACCCATGGCGCCTTTCGTCACGAGGTCCCGTACTTGTGCGGCGGTCGCCTCGTCCATGGACGGCGGCCCGGGCTTCTCGAGCAGGATCTCGCGCCCGGGGTCGCCCGGCACGCACACGGTCAGCCACCGCATGAAACCGAGGTCGAGGTCGCTGGTGACTTCCAGGCCGAGCTTGTCGACGTAGAAGTCGACCGCCTCGTCTTGGTCGAGCACGAAGATCTGTGAACGGGTGATCGCGTTGTACATACCGCGGACTCTACGGGCGCAGAGCGTCAGCCGGCTTCTCCAAAACTGCTGGGTCTGGTCCAGGCTCGCACGAAGCACGACGGCACGTTGGGCAGAGGGCCGTTCTTTCGGTAGCTCGTCGGACTCTCGCCGACGATCTCGGTGAACTGGCGGCTGAACGTGCCGAGGCTGCTGAAGCCGACCTCCATGCACAGATCGGTGACGCTGCGCTCGGTCGTGCGTAGCAAGTACATCGCTCGTTCGACGCGCCGCCGTTGTAGGTAGCGATGGGGCGTCTCGCCGAAGGTGGCTTTGAACTCGCGGATGAAGTGTGCCTGCGACACGTTGGCGGTGCCGGCCAGCTTCGGGATGTCGAGGGGCAGCGCGAAATCGCGGTCCATGGCGTCGCGGGCGCGCAACAACTGACGGTTGTTCGCTTCGCGGGTCCGGCTCATCACGATCATTGAAGCATGGGCGCGTAAGAAGCCCTTGTTCTGTCGCGGGGCGTGTGTCTACGCTCGCCGTGTTCCGTTCGGAACGTGCGCTTCCCCCTGATCGAACCAACTTCGTCATCAGGGGAGGAACCGTGGTTGTTGCGTGCTGGTCTCCGAAAGGCGGCTCGGGCACCACCGTTGTCGCCGTTGCCCTCGCGCGAATGCTCGCGGGGTCGAACGCGGCGGGTGCGTTGCTTGTCGACCTGGGGGGCGATGCCGCATCCGCGCTCGGCTCACCCGAGCCCACTGGTCCCGGCATCGCCGAGTGGCTCGACGTGGGTGATGATGTTCCCGCCGACGGACTGGCGCGGATCGAGCACGAGCTGCTGCCGGGCTTGGCCTTGGTCACACGCGGGGCCGGCCCGATCGCCAACGTGGCTCGCGCCGAGGTGCTCGCGGCAGTGTTGGCGGCCGACCGGCGCGCGGTCGTCGTCGACTGTGGTCGCATCAGCGGGCCCGAGACCGGTGCCGAGGGCGAGGTCGGCCGCGTGCTGGCGGCAGGCGCCACCCACTCCCTGCTCGTGGTGCGACCGTGCTATCTCGCGTTGCGGCGGGCGACGGCCATGAGCTTCCGCCCGTCCGGGGTGGTCGTCGTCAACGAACGGGGGCGGGCCCTCGAGCCGAGCGACGTCGAGGACGTGCTCAGCGTTCCGGTGGTGGCTGTCGTCGAACACGACATCTCGGTGGGCCGCGCCGTCGACGCCGGGTTGCTCGGCGCCCGCCTGCCCACCGCGCTGCGTCGTGCGCTGAGGAGGGCAGCATGAGCCGATCCGCCGACGTGGAACGGGCCGTGCGGGCCCGACTGCGCGAGGAGGCGAGCACCCCACCTGACCTCGCTCGCGTGCGTTCGCTGGCGCGCTCGGCGGCACCACTGCTCCCCGAAGGACCGCTGGCCGAGACCATCGACCGCGTGGCCGCCCGCCTCGAGGGCCTGGGCCCGCTCGATCCGCTCCTCGCTGATCCGGCGGTCACCGAGGTCATGGTCAACGGCGGCGGATCGGTGTGGATCGAACGCGAGGGAGTCCTGCAACGCGTCGGGGTGGAACTGCGCGAGGACGACGTCCTCCAGTTGATCGAACGGGTCGTGGCGCCACTCGGACGCCACGTAGACCGGCTTCAGCCGATCGTCGACGCCCGGCTGCCCGACGGCTCGCGTGTGCACGCCATAGTCCGCCCACTCGCGGTCGACGGGCCCAACCTCACCATTCGACGCTTCGGCGCTCGCCCCATACCGCTACGTGAGTTGTGCGGTGACGCTGTGGCCGCACTTCTGCGGTGGGCGGTCGAGGCGCGCGCCAACGTCCTGGTCTCGGGCGGCGCGTCCGCGGGCAAGACCACGCTGCTCAACGCGCTCGCCGCGCTGATCCCCGCGGGCGAGCGAGTGGTCACCGTCGAGGATGCCGCCGAACTGCGGTTGCCCGGTGACCACGTCGTGCGACTCGAGTCACGACCCCCCAACGCCGAGGGCATCGGCGAGGTGGGCGTCCGTGACCTTGTGCGCAGTGCACTGCGGATGCGCCCCGATCGCATCGTCGTGGGCGAGATCCGAGGCGGTGAGGCGCTCGACATGTTGCAGGCGATGAATACAGGTCACGACGGCTCGCTGTCGACCTGCCACGCCAACAGCCCGAGCGATGCGCTTCGGCGCGTCGAAACCTTGGTGCTCATGGGAGACGTCGACCTCCCGCTGGCCGCAGTGCGCGAGCAGATTGCTTCGGCCATAGACGTCGTCGTTCACCTCGTCCGGCGCGTCGACGGCACCCGTCGGGTCGTCGCCGTGGCGGAGGTCGAGCCGAACCCCCAGGCCGCGCAGCCGTTGCGGGTCCGATCCCTGGCGCACGACGCAAAGGTCGTCGCGCTCCCGCGGCGAGAAACACGATTCGCGGTGCGGCGCGCCGCGTGTCGAATGGATCGGCTCATGAATCCCGCACTCCCATTGGTGTTCACGGTGACTGCCGCGCTGAGCGCTTGGATGGCTTGGACCGACGGTCGTCGGCTGGTCGGTGCCCATCGCAGTCGGCGGCGGCTGACGAGCGGTGCGCCGACAGTGTCCGGGCGTTCGCGTCTCCGCGCGGTGGTGACACGGGCTGGGCGCGGGCGCGAGGCCCTGGTGGTCGATCGGAGTCTCCCGGCCTGGCTCGACGCCGCGGCCCGGTCGGCCCGTGCGGGTGCGTCATTGAGACAGGCCCTGCGCGATGCCGCATCGACCGTGCTCAACTCGTCGACGGGTGCGTACCTGGAACCCTTCGTCGCGGCTTTGGACCGCGGCGACCCGCTCGATGCTGCGCTGGACGCGCTCGAAGCCGGGCCGCCCTCGTCGGCGCGCTCGATCGTCGATCGAGCGCTGCGATTGGCCGCGTCGGTCGGCGGTCCGTCGGCGGCGGTGCTCGACGCGGCCTCGTCCACTCTGCACGAACGGGTCGCGCTGGTGCGCGAGGTGCGGGCGCTGTCGACCCAGGCAAGAGCCTCGGCGCTGGTGATGGCGGCGGCACCGGTGGTGTTCGCGTTCGGTGCCGTGCAGCTCGATCCTCGGGTCGCGGCCTTCTTCGGCTCCGGCCCCGGAGCGATGTGTGTGCTCGCTGGGCTCGGGCTCGACGTTGCCGGCGCGTTCTGGATGGCCCGAATCGTCAGGGCCGGCGCGTGACGAGCGGCTTGGTCGTCGCCCTGGCGTTCATCGCCGCGACAGGCGCGGTGCTCACCGCGGCAGCTCCGGTGCCATCACGCGCTCGTCGGCGGGCGCGAGCCGTCGGTGCGTCGCGAACCGCTCCGCCCGGCTGGTCGGGGTGGCGAGCGGTCGACGTCGTCGGTCGTCGGCTCCGGCGCTGGTGGCGGCGGCCGTCGGACCCCGCGGCCGACCGGCGAGTCGGTCTGGCCGTGATATTCGGGCTTGGGGCCGCGCTCGTGCACCCTGTGTTCGGGCTGGCCGCCGGCGGCCTGCCGTTCGGCGTTCATCTCTGGCGGCGTCGACGAGAGCGGCGTGCGGCTGACGCAGCGTTGGTGGCCGAGCTCCCCGACATCGTCGACCTGTTTCGGGTCGCGGCCGGAGCCGGTCTCACCGTGCATCACGCAATCGAAGCGGTCCGCTCTGTCAGCGCCGGACCGGTCGCGGACGCGCTGGGTGCAGTGAGCCGGCGCGTGGCCTTCGGCGAGCGGCTCACGGACGCCCTTCCGGAGCTGGCCGCCGACCTCGGCGATCCGATCCGGCCGTTGGTCGCAGCGCTCATGTCGGCGGAACGTGATGGTGCGCCGTTGCGGGCGCCGCTCGAACGGGCGGCGGCCATTGCTCGCGATGTCCGGCGCCGACGAGCGGAGGAAACGGCTCGTCGCGTGCCGGTGCAACTGCTCTTCCCCTTGGTGGCCTGCGTGCTGCCCGCGTTTGCGTTGTTGACGGTCGTACCGCTCTTGGCGGGCACGCTCCGGACGCTTTCGCTCTGACCTCGCCACCTGGGTGGCCGCAGATCATCTCCTGGGAGGAAACCCGTTCATGCTTGCGATCCTCGTTCGTTTCCAAGTTCGCCTGTTCGGTATGCGGCCGGA
Source organism: uncultured Iamiaceae bacterium (assembly GCA_963778895.1). GTDB lineage: Bacteria > Actinomycetota > Acidimicrobiia > Acidimicrobiales > Acidimicrobilacustridaceae > CAVZVZ01. The sequence continues at coordinate 1,545,946 of CAVZVZ010000005.1, read as the reverse complement.
TGATCGGGGCCAGACAACCGCCGAGTACGCACTCGTTCTCCTCGGCGCGGCCACGATCGCGTTGCTGCTCGTGGCGTGGGCCACCAAGACGAACCGCATCGGAAAGTTGCTCGACTTCGTGGTCGACCAGATCATCGGTCGCGTGACGTGACCGAGCGGCGGTCAGGGGACGAGGGCCAATCCAGCGTCGAATTGGCTCTCGTCCTCCCCGTCGTCGTGCTGGTTGCGTTGCTGATCGTGCAGGTTGCTGCCATCGCACATCATCAGCTGTTGCTGGTGCATGTCGCACGTGAAGCGGTGCGGGCCGCGGCCGTGTCCGACGATGATGCGCCTGACGCGGCGCGACGCGCCGCACAAAGGGCCAGCGGGCTCGACCGCGACCGGCTCGAGGTGCAGACGACGCTGGTCGGCGACCAGGTTCGCGTGGCGGTCACCTATCGCGATGCGACGGACGTGGTGCTGGCCGGCCCGATGCTGCCCGACGTAGGCCTGACGGCCGAAGCCACCATGCAGCGCGAAGCGGCACCGTGACCGGCCGCGGTCAAACGAGCAGCGTGCGCAGCAGCGCGATCGCCCCGGCCTTGTCGAGCGGTTCGTTGCCGTTGCCACACTTCGGTGACTGCACGCACGACGGGCATCCGTCGCTGCAACGGCACGATGCCACCACATCGAGCGTGGCACGCAAGTGCTCGCCCGCGGCAGCGAAGCCGAGCTCGGCGATCCCGGCGCCCCCCGGGTAGCCGTCGTAGATGACGATCGTCGGTGCGCCCGTCTCGGCCAACAGAGGAGTGGACACGCCACCGACGTCCCACCGGTCGCAGATGGTGAACAGCGGCAGGATCCCGATGGCGGCGTGCTCGACCGCGTGCAACGTGCCCGGCACAGCCGCGGGGGAGATCTGGGCATCGCGCAACACGTCGAGGCCGACGACATACCAGAACGCCCTGGTCTCGAGCTCGGAATGGGGCAGGAACAGCTCCTCGACCCCGAGCAGCTCACCGGTGAAGGTGTCGAACCGCTTGTAGCCCGTGACCCGCGAGCGCACGCGCACGCTCCCGAGCCCGAGCGTGCTGCGCCCGACCACACGCTGTTCGTCTTCGCTCAACAGCGAGATGTCGGTATCGACGCGCGGCTGGCTGTACTCACTGCCGTCGCAGGGCTCGACGTACGCGACCCGATCGTCGAGATCGAGCTCGCGGACACGGAATGTCTGGCCCTGATGCATGTACACCGCACCCGGATGCACCAGCCGGTAGGCACGACTCTGTTCGACGGTGCCGACCATGGTGGCGTCGGGCAACGCGATGCGGAACTGGTCGTCGGCCCCCGAACGGAGGCCCACGCCTCGTGCCGGCCAACCGCGAGCGGCCCAAACCGCGACGGCGTCGTCGGGTGTGTCGAGACCGGGTCGCAGGCGCAGGCGGTCGTCGAGCACCAACTCGCGGACGCCATCGTCGAGCAGATCGGGCCACCACTGCTCGTCGGTGTGCCGGAGCGGCAGCTCGTAGGCCGCGCACGCAAGGTGAGGCAGTAGCACGAACCGGTTGGCGGGGTTGATGACCGCGGGCTCCGGCGGCCGGGTGAAGACCTCGGTGGGATGCGCCATCAGCCACTGGTCGAGTTGATCGTCGCCGGCGACCAGCGTGGCGATCGACGGTTGCGCCTCGCGCCCGGCCCGCCCGGCTTGTTGCCACATCGACGCGATCGTTCCAGGAAACCCGTTGAGCACGCAGGCGTCGAGTCCGCCGATGTCGATACCGAGTTCGAGCGCGTTGGTGGCCACCACGCCGCGTAGGTCACCGTCGAACAGCTCGAGCTCGATCTCGCGGCGTTCGCGAGTGAGGTAGCCGCCGCGATACGGACGCACCTTCGGGGTCAACTCGGCTGGCAGCTGGCGCCGGGCGTCGGCCGCGACCAGCTCCGTTCCCTTGCGGCTGCGACAGAACGCGATGGTGCGGTGCCCGAGCTTCACCAGATCGGCGACCATGCGGGCCGTCTCCCGGTTCGCCGAGGTCCTGCGGCCGGCGGGGTCGGCGGCCGGGTTCCACAACACGAAGAGTCGTTCACCGCGCGGTGAGCCGTCGTCGGTGACTTCGGCGACCGTTTTGCCGCAGAGGTCCGAGGCCAATGCTCCGGGTGTACCGATGGTGGCCGACGAGAACACGAACGTGGGATCAGCACCGTAGTGGGCACACACCCTACGCAGTCGGCGCAACAGGTGCGCGACGTGGCTGCCGAATATGCCGCGCAGCATGTGGAGCTCGTCGATCACGACGTATCGCAGGCGCATGAAGAAGGTGGCCCAGCGCACGTGGTGAGGCAGGAAGCCGACATGAAGCATCTCGGGATTGGTCAACAACACGTTGGCGTTGCCGCGCGCCCATGTGCGCGCTTCGGGTGACGTGTCGCCGTCGTAGGTCGCGGCGACGAGTCGTGGCACGTCCATTTGCACGAGGGCGCGCAGTTGGTCTTGGGCGAGCGCCTTGGTGGGGAACAGCAACAAGGCGGTTGCGGTGCGCACACCTTGCGTGACGGCCTCGGCAATCGGTGCGCGGTAACAGAGCGACTTGCCCGATGCCGTGCCGGTGGACACGGCAACCGACGTGCCTTCGCGTGCCAGGTCGATCGCCTCGGCCTGGTGTGACCACAGCCGGTCGACGTCGAGCGCGTCCCAGACCTCGGGTGCCAACGGGCGGGCCAGCTCGCCGAAGCGCGCGGGACGGGCCGGCAAGCGTTCGAGATGGATCAGCCGATCGTCGCCCGCGAGCGTCTCGAGGAACCGGTCGAGCCCGGTCGTCGAGGGGGCGACGGCAATGGCCATCGCGCCATCGTACGAGTTGCGCCGGCGTAATTACAGGGCTGGTACTCAGGTGTGGTTGCCGGGTGAGCAGTACCGTCGTCAGGGAACCAGGAGGATTCCGTGCTCTTCGATCTCACCGTCACCGATCACGACAACTGTGCCGTGCTCGCAGTTACGGGTGAGCTCGACGTGGCCACGGCCCCTCAACTGCGTCAGGAGGCTGTGCGGCTCGCCACCTCCGGGCGCACCCATCTGGTGATCGATCTGAGCGGCGTCGACTTCCTCGACTCGACCGGGCTCGGGGTCATCGTCGGTGTGCTCAAGCGGGTACGCACCCACGGCGGTGAGCTGGCGGTGGCCGGGGCCGAGAACCACGTCCGCAAGGTCTTCGACATCACGCGCATCTCCGACATCGTCCCCATGTACGCCACGGCCGAGGACGCCTGCGCGTCGTTCCCGGCGGCCTGACCGATGGGCGAGGTCGTGCTCGAGATCCCGGCTCGGCCGGAGTACTTGGTGGTCGCTCGCCAGGTGGTGGCGGCCGCAGCGTCGGTCGAACCGACCTTTCGCGACGAACGCATCGACGATCTCCGCATCGCGGTGTCCGAAGCGACCACCAACGCGATCGAGGCGCACACCGATGCGTCGAGCAACGATCGCGTCAAGATCCGTTGCGATCTCGGTGAGGATCGCATCGAGGTCGAGGTGCTCGATCAAGGTGGTGGCTTCGATCCCGACGATGTCGATGCCGCGCCCGACGTCGATCACCCAGAGCGACTGGAATGGGAGCGCGGTCTCGGCATCCCCCTCATGCGCGAGTTCGCCGACGAAACCGAGATCCGCCCGACACGCGGCGGCACCGCGGTGCGTCTGGTCGTGTATCACTCGTCGAGCGGTCGATCGACGCGCTAGCTGGCTCGGTTATCGGGCTACGCCCAGATCACCGGAGGTGACGGTGGCCGACGCCGCGCGATCTTCCTCGTACTGTCGCAGCTCGCGACGAGCGATCACCATGCGGTGAACCTCGTCGGGGCCATCAGCAAGACGCAGTGTGCGAAGCCCGGCGTACATCGCGGCGAGGGGGAAGTCGTTCGACACGCCCGCTGCGCCGTGCGCCTGGATCGCACGGTCGACCACGCGCAGCGCGACGTTCGGCGCGACGACCTTTATCGCCGAGATCTCGGTGCGGGCGCCTTTGTTGCCGACCTTGTCCATCAGCCACGCCGCGTTGAGCGTGAGCAGTCGGGCCTGGTCGATCTCCATGCGGCTGTCGGCTATCCACTCCTGGATCACGCCTTGTTCGGCCAGCTTCTTGCCGAAGGCGACCCGGCCCTGCACGCGTCGACACATCGCTGCGAGCGCGCGCTCGGCCATGCCGATGCACCGCATGCAGTGATGGATGCGACCGGGACCCAATCGAGCCTGGGCGATGGCGAAGCCGCCGCCTTCCTCACCCAGAACGTTCGTCACCGGCACGCGCGCGTCCTCGAACGCGATCTCGCAGTGACCTTCGCGGTCCTGGTAGCCGAACACCGGCAGTGCTCGCACGATCGTTACGCCGGGTGTGTCCAGGGGGACGAGCACCATCGACTGTTGTAGGTGCGTGGGAGCATCAGGGTCGGTCTTGCCCATGAGGATCGCGACCTTGCAGCGATGGCTCGCCGCGCCGGAGATCCACCATTTGCGCCCGTTGATGACGTACTCGTCGCCTTCACGACGAATCGAGCATTCGATGTTGGTCGCGTCGCTACTGGCCACCGCGGGTTCGGTCATGGCGAAGCACGAGCGGATCTCGCCTTCGAGCAACGGTTGCAGCCATCGTTCCTTCTGCTCCGTCGTGCCGAACATGGTCAGGATCTCCATGTTGCCGGTATCAGGCGCCGCACAGTTCATGGCCTCAGGGGCGAGGAAGCTGCCGCCGCTGATCTCGGCGAGCGGCGCGTAGTCGATGTTCGACAGTCCGTCGGTCCACTGGGTCTTGTGCGGCAGGAAGAGATTCCACAATCCGCGTGCCCGAGCCTCTTGTTTGAGCTCTTCGACGATCGGCGGATGGAAATGAGGGTCGCCGGATTCGGCCATCTGGTCGCGGTACACGGACTCCGCCGGAAGGACCGACTCGTTCATGAACGCGAGCAGTGTCTCGCGGAGTGCGGCTGCGACCGGACTCAACTCGAAGTCCATCAGTACCCCCTGCCCGTCCGGGCTGTGTTCAGCTGGGCTGTCGTCAGCTGGTTCGGCCGTAGTCGTCCTCGAGGCGAACGATGTCATCTTCCCCGAAGTAGTCGCCGGTCTGCACCTCGACGAAGACCAGCGCGGCATCGCCGGGGTTCTCGACGCGATGCGCGGCACCGAGGGGGATGTCGATGGAGTCGCCCGCGCTGAGCTCGTTGGGCTCGCCGTCCAGGGTGACCAGCGCGAACCCCTCCACGACCACCCAGTGTTCGGCCCGATGAGCGTGCTTTTGGTAGCTCAGCCGCTGGCCGGGATCGACGGTGAGCCGCTTCACCTTGTAGCGCTCGCGATCTTCCAGGACCTCGAACGTGCCCCACGGGCGCCGGTCGAACTGGGGGTCGGTCTCCGCTGCGGTCACCGCTTCAGGGTAAAGAAGTAGTCGTACAGCGAGAAATCCCCAGGTCATGAGCGGCTTTCTCCCCCTCCAAAGGAGGGGGAGCGCACAGAGAGAGATTGACAAGGCCGGGATAGTGCGCTCAACCTCTCCGGCGATGGCCCGAGCTCTGATCATCGTGGAGTCGCCGGCGAAGGCGAAGACGATCGCCCGTTTCCTGGGCGATGAGTTCTCCGTCGCGTCCGGCCCCCTGGAGCCGACCGTCATGTCCTCGGTGGGACACATCCGTGACCTACCGCAGCGCGCCAGCGACGTGCCCGAGTCGTACAAGGGGGAGTCATGGGCTCGCCTCGGGGTCGATGTCGACAACGGTTTCAAGCCGCTCTACATCGTCAACGCCGGCAAACGCGACGTGGTGCGCGATCTGAAGCGCGAATTGAAGGACGCCGACGAGCTGTACCTCGCGACGGACGAGGACCGCGAAGGGGAAGCCATCGCGTGGCATCTCCTCGAGGTGCTGAACCCCCCGTCCTCGATGCCGGTCAAGCGCATGGTGTTCCACGAGATCACTCCCTCGGCGATCGAGGAAGCCATCGCCAACCCGCGCGATCTCAACCGCAGATTGGTCGACGCGCAGGAGACGCGCCGCATCCTCGACCGCTTGTACGGCTATGAGATCTCGCCGGTGTTGTGGAAGAAGGTCTCGCAAGGGCTGTCGGCCGGGCGCGTGCAGAGTGTGGCCACACGGTTGGTCGTGGAACGCGAGCGAGAACGCATGCGATTCGTCGCCGCGAGCTACTGGGATCTCGATGGTGAGTTCTCGATCGTCGATCAGCACGATCGATTCAACGCCACATTGGTGCAACTCGACGGTTCTCGCTTGGCGACGGGTAAGGACTTCGACCTCGAGGGTCGTCCAGTTCGCGACGACGTCGCGGTGCTCGACGAGGCCGGCGCGACGGCGTTGGCCGCCGAGCTCACGGATGCGTCCTTCGCCGTTCGCTCGGTCGAGCGCAAGCCGTATCGACGCCGTCCGGCTGCGCCTTTCATCACATCGACCTTCCAACAAGAGGCGGGCCGCAAGCTGCGCATGGCCGCGCAACAGGCCATGCGTTTCGCCCAGTCGTTGTACGAGAACGGCTACATCACGTACATGCGCACCGACAGCACGACGTTGTCGAGCACCGCGCTCAACGCCGCTCGGAGCGAGATCGGACGCCGTTACGGCGAGCAGTACTTGCCCGACGCACCCCGCCAGTACGCCAAGAAGGTGAAGAACGCACAAGAGGCCCACGAGGCCATCCGCCCCGCGGGCGACGCCTTCCGCGCCCCGGAGGATGTCGAACGCGAGGTGAGCCCGGGCGAGGCGCGGGTGTACGAGCTGATCTGGAAGCGCACCGTCGCCTCGCAGATGACCGACGCCACCGGCGAGACGGTGTCGGTCCGATTGGGTGCGACAACGGCGGCCGGTCGCGACGCCGAGTTCGCGACTAGTGGCACCGTGATCACCCATCAAGGCTTCCTGCTCGCCTATGTCGAGGATGCCGACGAAGGCGACAGCGGCAATGCCGACGATCGCGAGCGCCGCCTACCGCCACTCGCCGAAGGGCAGGCGCTCGACACACACGGCATCGAGCCGAAGGGTCACGAGACTTCACCTCCACCTCGATTCACGGAGGCGTCACTCGTCAAGAAGCTCGAAGAGCTCGGGGTGGGTCGACCGTCCACCTACGCGTCGATCATGGGCACCATCGAAGCAAGGGGCTACGTGTGGAAGAAGGGCAGCGCGCTCGTGCCGTCGTTCACCGCGTTCGCAGTGGTCACGTTGCTCGAGCGCCACTTCCCGACGATGGTCGACTACGCGTTCACGGCTCGAATGGAAGACGATCTCGACGACATCGCGAACGGCGACGGCGAGATGGTGCCGTGGCTCACCAGCTTCTACTTCGGACCAGACGGCAACGGCGAGCGTACCGGCGGGCTGAAGGAGCTCGTATCCGATCGTCTCGACGAGATCGATGCCCGTGCTGTGAACTCGATCCCGATCGGCGTGGACGAGAACGGCCAACTGATCGAAGCACGCGTCGGCCGGTACGGGCCGTATCTCGAACGGGGTGAGGAGCGCGCCAGCATCCCCGAGGACCTTGCTCCGGACGAGCTGACGGTCGGCAAAGCCGTCGAGCTACTCGAAGCACCGAAGGGTGATCGCGTCGTCGGCGAGGATCCGGCGACGAAGTTGCCCGTGTACGCCAAGGCCGGGCGGTACGGCCCCTACGTGCAACTGGGCGACATCGAGGACGGAGCAAAGGAGAAGCCGAAGACGGCATCGTTGTTCCAGACGATGGCTGTCGACACGGTGACCCTCGACGAAGCACTTTTGTTGTTGTCGATGCCGCGGGTCGTCGGTCCCGATCCGGAATCCGGTGAGGAGATCGTGTCGCTGAACGGCCGGTACGGTCCGTATCTGAAGAAGGGCACCGACACACGGTCGCTCGAGTCCGAGGAGCAGATCTTCACGGTCACCGTCGATGACGCGGTGAAGCTCTTCGCCGAACCGAAGCGGCGGCGTGGACAAAGCGCGCAGAAACAACTGCGCGAGCTCGGCGAGGATCCGGCGTCGGGCAAGCCGATGGTCGTCAAGGACGGTCGTTTCGGCCCTTATGTGACCGACGGCGAGACGAACGCGTCGCTCCGCAAGGGCGATCAGGTCGAGACCATCACCGACGAACGCGCCGCCGAATTGCTGCAAGATCGTCGTGACCGCGGTCCGGCCAAGAAGCGGGCGTCGAAGAAGAAAGCGGGCGCGAAGAAGAAGGCGCCGGCGAAGAAGCGAGCCGCGAAGAAGAAGGCCACGGCCAAGAAATCTGCGGCGAAGAAGCCGGCTGACTCCTAGTCTGTACAAAAACCAGGTATGAAGACTGTCACACCGGTGTACGCTCTGAGGTGTGGACGTCGCCGTGACCGAGCTCCGAGCCAATCTCAGCCATTGGCTCGCGTGTGTACGTGACGGCGAGGAGCTCGTGGTCACAGATCATGGACTTCCGGTTGCACGCCTTCTTGGACTCGATACGACGGCGACGCTCGAACAACTCACCGACGCGGGCCTCGTCGCCAAACCCGTGAGTCGAGCTCGGCCGAAGGCGGGCGGTCGCAAGAAACCCAAAGCGCGCCGGCCAATTTCCGATCACGTGAGCGAGGACCGCAGGTAGCTCGTGGCGATCGTCTACTTCGATGCCAGCGCGCTGGTGAAGTTGCTCGTGCAGGAGGACGGCAGCGCAATCGCCGAGGCGTTGTGGGATGGTTGCGACGCCGCGATGGCGAGTCGACTTGCCCATCCTGAGGTCTGCAGCGCGCTCGCCGCAGCCGGACGCAATCACGACCTGACGGCGAGGGCCGTCGACGAAGCCTTCGCGTCCTGGGGATCGTTTTCGGCGGCGATCCGTCCAATCGAGCTGACAGCGTCGGTCGAGCAACGGGCCGGTGAGTTGGCGCGGAGCGCCGGGTTGCGTGGGGCCGATGCGATCCACCTGGCGAGTGCATTGGTCATCCCACCGAACGAGCTGGTGATGGCCGTATGGGACCGCCGGCTACATGCCGCCGCGGTGGCGGAGGGGCTCGCCGTCGCCCCAGGCGTGTTGCCAGACTGACCGAGGCCGGCCACCGTTCCCGCAAAGGCGCTGGTCGGGGCTCTAACGTAGTCGGCCTTGGCGGTGTTGAGGCCTGACCCCGCGCCCGAGGACGAGGCGCCGACTCGCATCGACCTCGTCGCGCTCGAGGGCGGTGACCAGTCGGTCGACGACGAGGAGACCACGAGCGATCTCTATCCCGAGTCGCCGGGTGATCGGCCGGGATGGCACGTTCGCCTCTTCGGAACGCACGAGTTCTTTCGGCTGTGGCTCGTTCAGGTGGTTTCGGCACTCGGCGATTGGATGGGCTTCTCCGCGATCATCCTGCTTGCGGCACGCATCGGCGGCGTCGGCGCGGGCGCCGGCGCGATCTCGCTCGTCATGGCGGCCCGCATCATCCCCGGATTCATCTTCGGTCCGGTCGCCGGCGTCCTGGTCGATCGGTGGGATCGCCGCCGGACGATGATCGTGTGCGATCTCGGTCGCGCCGCGGTGATCGCCACGTTGCCGTTCGTCGACAAGCTCTGGGGACTCGTGCTCGTGTCCTTGGTGCTCGAAGTGTTCACGTTGCTGTGGTCACCCGCCAAGGATGCGACGGTCCCCAACCTCGTGCCGCCCGATCGTCTGACAAGTGCGAACTCGTTGTCGCTCGCCGCGGCGTACGGCACCTTCCCGTTCGCGGCGCTCCTGTTCGCGGCGCTCGCGGGCGTGTCCTCGTGGCTGAGCCAGTTCGACGCACTGAGCTTCCTGAGGCTCGATCAAATGGCGCTCGCGCTCTACTTCGACGTGCTGACGTTCGTGTTCGCAGCATTCATGGTGCGCACCTTGAAGTTGCCGAAGCGCACGCGGCCGGCCGAGCCCGAGGAAAAGCGCGTCGATCTGGCCAAGACGTTCCACGAGCTCAAGGAGGGCTGGCACTACATCTTCCTCAACCACACCGTGCGGGCCGTGAACGTGGGCTTGGCCACGGGCTTGATCGGCGGCGGCATGCTCATCCCACTGGGCGCGGTCTACTCGACCGAGGTCCTCGGTGCCGGCGCTGCGGGGTACGGCCTCTTCACCACCGCGCTGGGTTTCGGCGTTGCCACGGGTGCCATTGCCGTATCGGCCTTGCAGAAGCATTTACCGAAAGCGCGTGTCTTCACGACCTCGTTGTTCGTCGCGGGTGCAGCCATGTTCGTCGCGGCGTCTTCGTCATCGTTGCCGGTCGCGACGGCCGCGGTGTTCGTGATGGGTGTCTTCGTCGGCCCGGTATATGTGCTCGGTTTCGTTCTGTTGCAGGAGGAGGTCGACGACGATCTGCGCGGCCGGGTGTTCAGCTCGCTCAACACCTTGGTGCGACTGTGTGTGCTCGTGTCGATGGTCGCCGGCCCGCTCCTGGCCGCGGGTCTCGGCGCGTTGTCCGAGTCGCTGTGGGGCGAAACGCTCGACATCGGCCCCTTGACCATTCCGGTGCCGGGTGTTCGCCTGGCTCTTTGGCTTGGTGCGCTGATCATCGTTGCTGCCGGCTTCCTCGCGCTGCACTCCGTGCGTTCCGGGCAACGGAACGAGGCGGCGCGATCGACGTTGCACCCGTCGCGTCATTCGGTTGCGACTCCCGAGCTGTGACCGACGACGTCCGCCACGGGCGGTTCATCGCTTTCGAAGGCGGCGAGGGGTGCGGGAAGTCCACACAGGCCGCTGTGCTCGCCGACGCGATCGGGGCGCTCCTGACACGGGAACCGGGCGGAACGCCGCTCGGCCAGGAAGTGCGCCGGTTGTTGCTCGACCCCGAGACGGGACACGTCGACTCCCGCGCCGAGGCCCTACTCATGGCCGCGGACCGGGCGCAACACATGGCTGCGGTGATCCGGCCGGCGTTGGCCGCGGGTCGACACGTCGTCACCGATCGCTTCGCGGCGTCGTCGCTCGCGTACCAGGGCTATGGCCGCGGCCTGGTGCTCGGCGAGGTCCGGTCGCTGTCGCGTTGGGCCATCGACGACACCTGGCCCGACCTCAACGTTCTGATCGATCTGCCCGTGGAGACGGCCGCCGCTCGGCTCGGGGAGGATCTCGACCGTTTCGAGCAAGCGGGAGAGGGGTTCCACCGTCGCGTCACCGAGGGGTTCCGGGAGCTGGCCGCCGCCGATCCTGAACGCTGGGTGGTGATCGACGGGGTGCCGCCGGTCGATGAAGTCGCGGCCGCCGTACGCATCGCGGTCGGGGAGCGGCTAGACCTCACCGGGTGAGCGCGATCCCGGACACGACGGTGGATGTCTGGGCCGATGTGGTCGGCCAGCCCGCCGCCGTCGCCGAACTGCAGGCAGCGGCGCGCGCCCCTGTGCACGCGTATCTCATCGTCGGGCCGCGAGGCGCGGGCAAGCGCTCACTGGCCCGGGCGTTCGCAGCCGCGCTGTTGAGCGACGGTCGCCCTGACCCCGCTCGGGCCGCTGACCTCGCGTTGGCCGAGGAGCACCCCGACTTACTCGTCGTCGAGCGCGTCGGCGCGTCGATCAGCGTGGCGCAGGCCGACCAGATCATCGAGCGGGCGAGCCGCAGCCCCGTCGAGGGTGTGCGCAAGGTGTTGGTGCTCGACGAGTTTCATCTGGTCACCGCGGTCGTCGGTCCGAAGTTGCTCAAGACGATCGAAGAACCATCCGCGGGAACGTTCTTCATCGTGCTGGTCGAGGAAGTGACGCCTGATCTCGTCACGCTCGCATCGAGATGCGTTCGCATCGATGTCGGGCCGGTGCCGAGCGATGCGATCGTCGAGCGGTTGGTCGCTGAAGGTGTCGATCCCGAACGCGCGGATCAAGCAGCCATCGCCGCGGCCGGCGATCTGCGCCGTGCACGTGTGCTCGCGGCCGACGACCGCCTGGAGCTACGGCGGCGCTCGTGGCACGACGTACCCGATCGGTCTGGACGGCACCGGCTCAACCGCGGTTCAGGCGGTCGACGATCTGCTGGCGATGATCGACGACGCCATGGCGCCGCTGGTTGCGCGCCACGAGCAGGAGCTGGCCGATCTCGAGGAACGCGTCGCGCAGATGGGCGAGCGTGGATCGGGACGCAAGGAGTTGGTCGAGCGCCACAACCGCGAGCAGCGGCGCTATCGCGCCGATGAGCTGCGGTTCGGCCTCACGACCCTGGCCCGACGCCACCGTGACGAGCTGGCGACCTCCGCACGGCCGGCCAATGCCATTGCGGCGCTCGATGCGATTCAGGCGGTGGCCGAGGGCTTGGTGCGCAACCCCAACGAGAGGCTGCAGCTCCAGGCGTTGTTCGTGAAGCTCGGCGCTCTGGGCACCTGAACGATCACCAGGTTGGTTGCGACCCCAGGAGGGCAGTGATCTCGTCGGGCGGCAACGCCTCGGCGAACCAGAAGCCTTGGGCCCAGTCGCAACCGAGTGACCGAAGGCCGGCCAGCTGATCGGCGTCCTCCACGCCTTCCGCCGATGCGATCAATCCCAGGGCGCGCGCCATGTGAACGACCGCGGCGGCGACAGGAGAGCCTTCGCCGTCGGAGTGCAGCGGTGTCACGAAGGCCCGGTCGACCTTCACGATGTCGACCGGGAACCGGTGCAGATACGACAACGACGAGTATCCGGTGCCGAAGTCGTCGATGGCGAGGTTCACACCCAGCCGCTTGAGGTCTTCGAGCACGCCGATGGTCGAGTCGCCATCGTCGATGAGGATGCTCTCGGTCAGCTCGAGCGTCAGGTGTTGGGCTGGCCAGTGGTTGCGGTCCAGTACGTCCGATACCAGGTCGACCAACCCCGGTGAGCTGAGCTGGCGGGCCGACAGGTTCACGGCGACGACGAGTGACTGGTCTGTCGACCCGTCCGCCCACACGCGGGCCTGGTGCACCGCTTCCTCGAGCACCCACTGACCGATCCGGACGATCAACCCGGTCTCCTCGGCGACGCCGATGAACTCGGAGGGCAACACCAGCCCTCGCTCGGGATGCCGCCATCGCAGTAGGGCCTCGACACCGATGATCTGGCCCGAACCGAGCGCGACCTTCGGTTGATAGTGCAACGACAGCTCGGCGCGCTCGATGGCTTGGCGCAACTCGCGATCGACGCGGAGCAGCTCTGTCGCGCGAGCCTGCAGCGCATCGTCGAAGACTTCGAGCCGATCGCGACCCTTGTCCTTGGCTTGGTACATGGCGGCGTCCGCGTGCTGCAACACCTCGAGGGCCCCGTCGCCGTCTCGTGCCAGCGCGACGCCGATGCTGGCCGCCAGGTGCAGTTCGTACTCGGTGTGCGCGAGCGGGCGGATGGTGAAGGGATCGCTCAATGCGAGCTCGATCCGACGGGCAAGGGAGAGCGCATCGTCAAGGCCGTCGACGGCCTCGACGACTGATGACGAACTCGTCGCCACCGAAGTGACCGACGAAGGCGTTGGCGCCCGTGACTGCTCGTAGCCGAGTGCCGAAGGCCAACAACAGATCGTCGCCGGCTGCATGGCCGAGGCTGTCGTTCACCACCTTGAAGCGATCGAGATCGAGCAACAACACGGCCGTTCTCTGCTCGGTCCCGCCAGTGCTCAGGATGGCGTGATCGAGCCGCTCGACGATTGCCCGCCGGTTCGGCAGCCCGGTCAAGTCGTCGTGTCGCGCCTGGTGCTCGAGATCGCGTTGAGTGCGGTCGCGCTCGATGGCGATGGCGGCGAGGTGGCTGGCGACGTCGACGACGTCACGCTCGCGCATCGCCGGTAGGCGCGGCGCGACGTAGAGGACGGCGATCGTGCCGACCACCTGTTCGTCGCGGGTATCGATCACCGGCACCGACCAGCCGGCGTGATAGCCGATGGCCGTCAGGAAATCGGCGTCGGCGCGGCCCGCTCGGGTGCCGAAGTCACCGCATTCGGCGGGCTCGATGCGCCCGATGATCGGCTCCGCTCCGGGTTCGATCACCACGTGGCGGGCCGCCGCTACCAGCTCCTCGGGCATCGATGGCGCCGCGCACGAGGTCACACCGGTCGCGTCCGCATCGAGCAGGAACACGCCGCTGTCACCACCGGTGTGGTAGTCGACCATCCCCGCGATCGTCTCGAGCGTCTTGTCCAGCGGCGCCCCACGGGCGATGAGCTCGAGGATCTTGGCCTCGTCCGCCAGCAAGGCCTCGGCATGCGTGAACTCGGTGACGTTGCGGGTGGTGATGACGATGGACTCCACGAGCGGGTCGTCGAGGCGGTTCACTGCCGTGTACTCGATGAGCTCCCAGTGCCCCGCGGCGTTGCGAGTTCTCAACACTTCGGCGTACGTCTCGCCCGGGTTGTCGACCAGCTCCGCGAAGACACCCGCGGCGCGAGGAAGGTCATCGGGATGGATCAAGTCGAACCCGGATCGTCCGGGCCACCAGTCGAACTCGTAGCCGAGGACGTCGGTGAACTCGCCCGTGGTCTGGCGAACGTGGCCTTGCTCATCCACGAGCGTGACCGTGTCCGAGGTGCTCTGCAACAGAAGGCGCCACTTTGCTTCGGCACGCGCGACCGTCGCCGCGGCCTCTCGCTCCTCGGTGACGTCCAAGGCGAAGCCGATGACGGACGATGGATCTCCGTTGTCGTCGCGCACCAAACTGGCGCTCGTGACGACGTGACGCACGGTGCCGTCGCGGGTGACCGGGCAGTACTCCATGGCGTTGATCGATTTGCCGGCGACCAATCGGTCACGAGCGGCAAGGACGTCGCCGACCTTGTCCGCGGGAAGGAAGGGAGCCCGTTCGCCGATGACTTCCTCGGCGGTCCAGCCGAACAACTGCTCGGCGGCGCGGTTCCACGAGAGGACAACACCGTCGAGGTCGACCGTGTAGATCGCGATCGGTGCCTCGCGCATGAGCGGGTTGTCCGGCTCGAGCGTGAGCTCGGTGTTCCTCCGCCGACGAACCTGTGGTTCGCGATCGGGTCCCAACTGTCTGTCCCCTCGCCGTACGGCCACCTCACCCGCCATCCCCAAGCGGCTGGACGCCCCGCGGCATCGTAGAGGTTCACACTCGCCGTGACCAGAGCCCCGCAGGGCGCGGTCAGTTGCGGTAGCCGCCCACCGCTGGCGCGGTGATCAGGCGTCGACCATCGGCAGTCGCCAGGTGCGAAGCCGGGTGACGGGAGCATCCAGTTCCCAATGGACGCCGATGTCCTTGAAGAGCATGCCCACGCCCTGGTTCCCCGTCGTCCTGCCCTCCGGGTCGTCCACCGACATCGTGGTGGGCCCCATGCTCCGGAGGTCGGGGACGTGGTCGGGCCAGTCGAGCCGGTGCTCCTCCTTGGCGGTCACGACCAGATCGGCCCAGGCCGGGTAGTCGTGCGCGAGCTCGAGGATCTGGGGGTACGGCCGACCGTGGGTGGGCACGAGTGCCCGTTGCACTCGCAACACCGTGTCGAGGCCGGAGTCGTCGGGGACGCCAAGGCGCTCGATCAGGTACCGGCGCAGCTCGGCGAAGAACAGGGCCCAGCTCACTGGTGGGCCCATGAAGGTTGGCACCCGCAGCGCGGCGACCGCCATGGTTGGCCACTCGTCGGGCGCGCCCTGCGCGTCGAGCAGGACACCCTTGTAGAAGTCGATCTCGCGGATGCCCGCGGTGTGGCGGAGGTACCGGGAAACCTGACGCAGCACTCCGAAGTCCTCGAACAGGTCGTAGGCGGCAACCAGCCGCCGACTCTCCTCGAGGTCTTCGGCCGAGAAGGTGGACGACGACAGCATGTTGGCGCGCTGGCGCGGGTCGCCCACGGGAACCTTGGTCTGCAGGTCGAACTTCTTGCGGTACTCGGGGTTGTTCATGGGTGCGTTGACCAACATGATCGTCGTGTTCGTCCGGCTCTCGACCTCGCGGTCCAGGCATTCCTGGAGGTCGTTCTCGACCGACGTGGTCGACGAGCCGGGCAGCCCGATCATCAGCTCGATGAACAACCGCTGACCCAGGCGTCGGAACTCGACGGCGAGCTCGTCGTAACGCTCGATGCGGATGTTGCTGCGCTCGACGGCGTCGAGGGTCGCCTCGTCCATCGTCTGGAGCGAGAGCACCGCAGGCGCCACGACCCCGTTGTCGATCATCATCTTGATGATCGGCGTGAGGTGCTTGACCGTGTTCTTGGCGTAGTTGGCCCCGAACGCGTTGATGGTGCCGTAGCGCTTCTTGATCTCGACAACGCGCTCGGCGACCTCGACGTCGCGTTTGAAGATCCCGAAGTTGGCGTCCGCCATGTTGATCGTGAGCGCGCCGTTCTCACCGCACCAATCGATCTCGGCCAGCACGTCCTCCATCGGCCGCTTGCGGATCCGGGAGAGCGTCGCCGACCCCCAGTCGCAGTACGTGCATCCGTACGGGCAACCGCGGTTCGATTCGAGCGTGACCTGCTCGAGCGAGTCGGGGACGGTGCCGTACACGTCGAAGAGGCCGATCAGGTACGGCGAGGGGAGGACTTCGAGGTCCGCTATCCGCTCACGGTCGTCGGTGTGCACGACGCCGTCGGGGGTGCGGAACGACAAGCCGGGCACGTCGGCCAACACGGATAGGTCGACCGGCCCGTGCCCGAGCCGACCCACCAGCCGATCGAGGATCTCGGCCGCGGTGAACTCTCCCTCCCCGCGGACGGTCACGTCGACGTGGGGGAACTTGGCGAAGTAGCGCTCGACGTCGGCCGCGTACTTGGGGGTGTCGGGACCACCGTGGATGGTGATGCTGTCCGGGTTCCGCGCCTTGACGAGTTCGGAGATCTCGAGACCGGCCTCGTGCGTCCAGAGGTAATTGGAGAAGAGGAAGATCCCGGGCTCGTCGATGAGTGGCTCGAGCAAGGTCTCGTTGGCTTCCCACGTCGGCGGGAAGTGGTAGTGCTCCTGGAGGCGGCCGTCGTCGTAGGCCATCGCGTACGCGACCAGATCCCCGAGCGCGAGCGGCGGGACCCGTTGGTGGAGGCCGACGGGCACGACGCGGGTGCGCGGCGTTGCACCCTGCTCCACCCGTTGTCGCTCGGCGGCTTCGTGGTCGGCCACGGCCTTGCTCAACGCCGTCTTGAGGAGGTGGTTCGCACGGATCAGGCGCCGGAGTCGTTGGCCCACGTTGGTGCCGTAGTGGCTGTCGACGAGGTGGAGGAACTGGCCTCCCGTTGACTCGACGAACGTGCCGAAGGTCGCCCGGTCCATGCCGTGTCCGTCGCACAGCCGCTCGGACTCGGCGTGCGCCTCGTCGACGGTGCGTCCGGGCGCGAACGGCGCCAGCGCCATGACCTCGACAGGATCGAGCAGGGCGGTCCGCCGGCCTTCATGGTCGAGTGCCTCGAACCCGCCGGGTGTGGGACGGAACACGACGGGCAGGAGGAGCCCGAGGCGCTCGTCGTCGGCCACGGTGAGGGGACCGGGACGGGGAGCCTCGGCGGGGACGCTGTCGGGCCACCCGGCCGGGTCGAGGTGTCGCTCTTCCAAGGCACTGAGCAGCGCCGTGAGCTGGGGGCGGGCACCGGGGTGGCGGTCGACGATGTCGTCGACGGCGCGGGCGCGGTCGACGGCGCCGGAGGCCAACACCGCGAGCAGGCGCAACTCGGCGAGACCGAGCGGGATCGCGGCCTGTTCGATCTGGCCCGGCAACACCGGTCCGGTGCCGCCTACGACCACGACCAGCGCTGCGGGCGCGGCCGGCGGACGTGCTCCGCCCCTGATGCTCACCGCCACGTCAGTCATGGGAGATGTCGGTCCCCTCTCCCGACGCACTACATCGGGTCGGTCGTCGTGCCTTCCTCGCCACCATCGCCGCCCGACGGGGCTCGCCTTGCCAACCTTAGGTCGACTCCCGGACCTGCGTCGCTCCGACATCGAGCAGGGCGCGGATCGGCTTCGGGCTTCCCGGGTCGTGCTGATACGTTGACAGGCTCCCGCCCGGGTAGCTCAGTCGGCAGAGCGGCTCACTCGTAATGAGCAGGTCAGGAGTTCGATTCTCCTCCCGGGCTCCAACAGAAAACCGCCTCTGAACAGCACATATGCAGCTCTTAGAGCATAGTTAGTTAGTCGGCTTAGAGTGAGAAAAGGGCATCTGGTCCGCATCTGGTCCCATTGGACCCCTCGTGTGAAGATGCTCACCCCTTTCCTCGAAGGCGCCGAAGGTGACCACGATTTGGGTACTAGACGCCTTCGCGCATCTTCGGGAACGACGCCGGCTCAGAGGCGATGCACACGCGCCGACGGCGCCGCCTCGGACGCCTCATGCTCGGCCGGCCACGGTGCCGGACAGCCGCCGCTGTCATACAAGCCGGAATCTCGTCGAGCCGGCACGCCAAGCTCACCGCGTTGGCCGATGATGCGCGCGATCTGGTTCACCGCGAGGTGAAGGCCGGCAACGTGCACGCAGCGCTGACGGTCGTGAAAAGCGTGCTCGCATCCGCGGCGAAGCAATCGCCCGTCATCATCGAGGCCCGAGTCGTCGATGACGGACCGCAGCGGCTCGCCGACCTGTTCACGAACCCGGAGGACGTGACGCCCGATCAGGAGCTGGCGCTCGCCGAGGTGCTGCATGAGCAAGCGAAGCGGTACGCGGCGGAGCACGGCAGCACCGAGGGGGCCACCCTGGCCGATGTCGCGAACCTCGGCGAGATCGAGGCAGCGCTCGATGCGACGACCGTCGTCGCTCCGGCGCCGGCACCTGAGAAGCGGCCCGCACCTGAGCAGCCCTCCGCGACGCCGGAACGACCTCCCAAGACGGCCGGCTACATCATCAAACCGGACTTCGGCCCACGGCCGGACTGGGCCTGAGTCCTCGACACAGGGCGCAATGGATCAAATCATCGACTCACTCATGGGTAACACGTGTGAGCACCTCGAAGTCGTCGCGCACGTAGTCCGATAGCCGCCATTCGTCGGGCAAGTCATCCACGCCTCGTTCGATGGTCGCCCAGTTCCATCTGAGCTGGATAGAGCGGATCACGTCGCGGTGCTCTGCGCGCAGCTGTACGAGCTCGTGGATGAGTCGCGGCAGCGGGTCGAAGGGTGTCTCCTCGCCGGGTGTGTGGTCGACGCCGACCAGGTGGCCGAGGCGCCGGTCGACGAGGAATCGGGCGAACGGGTAGCGCAGGTCGTCGGGATCGTCGAGGGCGGCCGCGAGACTCTTGCGAAGCGCCGCCGCATAGTCGTCCTGGGTTCCGCCGCGCAACAGGCTGAGGAACCCTTGCTCGCTCGTCCAGTCCTCGATCAGGTACACGCCGCCGGGTCTGAGGCGGGGGAACAGCGTCTCGAACGTTGCTCGCGTCGGCCCGTACACGTGCGAGGCGTCGTCGTAGACCAAGTCCAGCGGCCCGTCGAACTCGGTGGAGACGAGCTCCCGAAGTCGGCCTGCGTCGGCCTGATCGACGCCGAAATGCAGTCGCACGACATCGTCGAGCCCCCGGTCCTCCATGAACCGCGCCAGGGTTGGAGCAGCGGCGGGCAGGAGGTCGATCGCCACCATTCGCCGCGGCTCCGCGAGCATCACCGTCAGAGCGACGCTGCCGCCCGCGAAGATGCCAAGCTCGAAGATGTTGCCTCCGCCGAACTGCGGCAAGAACTCGAGCAGCTCGCCGACAGTGGGGGCGGTCTTCCAGACGACCAGTGATCCGTCGTGGTCAACCTCGTCGATGGCGTCCTCGGCCAGCACGAACGCAACTCCATCGACGCTGAACGCCGCTCGTCCCGTCCACTCGATCACCACTAGAACGTAGAACCTAGAGCCGGTTCGGGCAGTCTCAAAGGAGTCAGCATGCGCGACATCGTGGACCTCGGTGAGATCGAGGCCGCGCTCGAAGCCGCGACCGCGTGGCGCCCGGCGCTGCCGAAACCCGAGCAGCGGCACGCACCCGAGCAGCCAGAGCCTGAACGACCTCCGAAGAAGGCCGGCTACATCATCAAGCCCGATTTCGGGCCACGACCGGACTGGGCCTGAGTCGGGTCACGTATCGCACGGCCCGTAGTTCGACTCCACACGTTCCTTAGCGGCCACCATGCTTTCGGCCAACCACTGCCGAGCCGGTGCCTCCTCCGTTGCGGAGTCCGCCCGGTCACATGCCGTACCGGTCTCGAATCGGGCCGCTCCACTAACGACACCTCGGGGCGTGGGTCCAGACAACCATCTTGAGTTGCGCGCAGAGCTGGATCGCCTCGACCTGCGAACGGTCCCCTTTTCGCAGCATGAGAAGCCGTGGAAGATCCTTGAAGGGGAGCGTCCGGTGCGTGCGTGCGAGCTCACTCGTAGGCATCCTCCCCTTCGCGCTGTGTGAAGGCATCGGTCTGGCGTTTGTTCAGGGGCATGAAATGACCCTACGGGAGGCCGCTACGACGGAGACTGGGAACCGCGCTGCCAGGTTCGTTCCGGGGCGTGCAGTGCCGGCGCCTTTCCGCGCAATACGCCGCCGCGCCGAAGGTGCCCGAAGGGGCCTAGTACCCAGATCGTGGGCATCTTCGACATCTTCGCCAAAACAGGTGAGCATCTTCGCAAATGGGTCCCACACCTTCGCGAGAGAGGCCGGTCCGCATCTGGTCCACACCGGTCCGCACTCCGAAGATGCGAAGGTGACCATCCGAGGTGCCTTCGAGCATCTTCGTATGACACGCCGTCACCAGCACGAACACCCTCTCCGCGTCGCCTTCCCCGCGGTGCTCTGACCAGCCGCGAAACCGCAGAACGACTAACTCGTAATGAGCAGGTCAGGAGTTCGATTCTCCTCCCGGGCTCTCCATTTCCTCCACGCGAGGCTGCTCGGTCATGGAGCTCGAGTCGGACCTGCAGTGGACACGACCGGGTCCCTCGACATTCGTGTCCCATGCAGGACAGTCATCGGTCTGGCGTATTTATCCGACTCACTTCCGCCGCGACACCAACGTGTTCTCGGGTGTTCCGGCGGCGGAGCACTACCTGACGATCAGCGAAGCCGGTGGCGTTGCCGCCGTCGCCGTTGACGTCAACGGTGAGAGCAGCGTGATCTGGAACCCGGATGGCCAGACGGTTGATCTGGGTGCGCTCGGGGCCAGCAACACCATCAGCATTCGAGTGTTGGGTGCGGCCGGTTCTTCGGCGGCCGTCATGATCTGGGATGGCCAGTGAAGGAGGGACGGATGAAGAAGCGCTATGACGCGCCGCAGCTGCGGCGGTTGGGTCTGCTGCGCCGGTTGACCCGGTTCAGCTTCTGACCTGACCACGAAAGGCATTGTTCGCTGGCAGCCCGGCTCACACCGGGCTGCCAGCGGTCGTTCACGCTCCGGTTGCGTGGCGAGATCGGTCGCGATACCACGTTGCGTGGTCTAGTGGCGTGAATCTGTCGTCCTGGCGGCAGGAATACCTCAGACGACGTATTCCCCCGGATCGCGCCCGGCGTGAGTATCAGAGAACCGCAGGTGAACCGCGGGCGGACGAGGCTCGGCGCGAACAGGCTCGGGCCACATCGGAGGATGATCGATGAAACGACAGGGCGGAGACGGCCAGGCTCGCCAGCCTCGGCCGAAGCGGAGGATCAGTCGATTCTCCTTCTTTTCGGTAGCGGTCTTGCTCATGAGCATGTTGAGCATCCCGATCCTTCAGCTCACCGGGAACTCGCCTGCGGGTGCAGCTCCGCCAAAAGCGTTGATCCTCGACACCTCTGTGACGGCAGGAACCGCCACGGACGGCAGCGGCGAGAGCCTCGAGCAGCAGCAAGCAGAAGCGGACGGTTTCACCGTCGACGTCGTGTCTGCCACGACGTGGGGTGCGATGACCGCGTCCGACTTCGCCAAGTACCAGGTCCTGGTCCTCGGTGACCCGGAGTGCGGTGACACGTCATCGTTCGCCGCCGCCGAGGCCAACGCCTCAGTATGGGAGCCGGTCGTCATGGCCAGCGGGGGCAACAAGGTGCTGATCGGTACCGACTCCACGCTCCACAACACCGGCCCGACCGGAGTTCAGCGGGGTGACCTGGTCGCGAAGAACGGCATCGCCTTCGCCGGTGCCGTCTCGGGAGCGACGGGGGCGTACGTGAGCCTCACCTGCGCCTACTGGTTCAGCCCGGCGGCCACGCCGGTGCCGTTGCTCGACGGGCTCAGCACCAAAGGTCCGGGTCAGTTCACGGTCGGCGGCGCGCCCTGCACGGGCGATATCTCCGTCGTCGCGCAGTCCGGTCCCACGGCGGGTCTGAACCATGCCGCCCTCTCGAATTGGGGCTGCTCGGTCCATGAGTTCTTCGACAAGTTCCCGTCGGACTACACGCCGTTGGCGATTGCCATCGATCCGGTCGTGCCCAAGACCTACGCGGCGACCGATGTCGACACCGGACTGCCGGTGTCCGGCTCGCCCTACATGATGGTCAGCGGCGGAGGCATCGTCGTCACCTCGAACATCACTTTGTCACCGAAGACAGCGACGAACCCGGTTGGCACGAGCCATACCGTGACGGCCACCGTCGTGAAGGGCACGAGCCCGGCAGCGGGCAAGGTCGTGAGCTTCAGCGTCGACAGCGGCCCGAACGTCGGCAAGACGGGTACGGCTACGACCAATGCGTCGGGTGTTGCGACGTTCACCTACACGGATACCGGCGGTGCCGGCACCGACTCCATCTCGGGCTCGTTCATCGACGATGCCGGAGCGCTGGAGAAGGACACGGCCACCAAGACCTGGGCTGCGGGTCCGCCGCCCAATGGGCCGCCGGTGGTGAATGCGGGTCCGGATGTGACGACGGCTCCGAATACTGCGGTGGCGTTGAATGGTTCGGCGTCGGATCCTGAGAATGATCCGTTGACGTTGAAGTGGACGGTGTCGGGTTCGGGTTGTGTGATCACGCCGGACACGGCGGCGGTGGCGAGTGTCACGTGCACGACTCCGGGCACGTACACCGCGACGTTGACGGCGTCGGACGGGATCAACCCGCCGGTGTCGGATTCGGCCACGGTGACGGTTACGTCGCCGGTTACGGACAAGACGCCTCCGGTGTGTGCGCTGGTGTCGGCGTCTTCGTCGGGTATTTCGGTGAGGGTCGCTGATTCGGGTAGTGGTCTGGCGACGGTGAATGCCACCAAGACGAAGAACGCCACGACGTCGATTCCGGCCTTCACGCCGGGCACGACGAGCGATGTGATCGTCACCGCGTCGAAGATCAAGCTCGGTGAGGGTGCGTCGGTGGAGTTCACGGCGACCGACAAGGCCGGCAACGTCACCATCTGCGATCCGGTGACGGCGACGTTGTCCTCGGGTCAGTCCCATGTGTTCTCGGGCGTTCCGGCGGCCGAGCACTACCTGACGATCAGCGAAGCGGCCGGGGTGTCGGCGGTTGCCGTCGATGTCAACGGGGTCACGAGTGTGATCTGGAACCCGGATGGCCAGACGGTTGATCTGGGTGCGCTCGGGGCCAGCAACACCATCAGCATTCGGGTCCTGGGGGCAGCCGGTTCTTCGGCGGCCGTCATGATCTGGGATGGCCAGTGAAGGAGGGACGGATGAAGAAGCGCTACCAAGCGCCGCAGGTGCGGCGGTTGGGTCTGCTGCGCCGGTTGACCCGGTTCAGCTTCTGACCCAACTCGAGGGAACTGGTCGCTGGCAGTCCGGCTCAGGCCGGGCTGCCAGCGACTTGCCTTTAGGCGTACCTTCTTGACCCATGCCCTCCACCACGATCTCGCGAGTTCGCTGCAGCGCCGTAGCGGTCGTCGCCCTGGCTGTGTTGCTCGCGGTGGCGTGTGGCGGAAAGGGTTCCTCGGCGCCGCAACCGACAACGTCCGATGACTCCCTCGAGGCGCTCCTCGTCGGCCAGCTCAGCCTCACGAGCGGTGAGGCCCAGTGCGTGAAGGTCC
Organism: uncultured Iamiaceae bacterium; assembly: GCA_963778895.1. GTDB lineage: Bacteria > Actinomycetota > Acidimicrobiia > Acidimicrobiales > Acidimicrobilacustridaceae > CAVZVZ01. The sequence continues at coordinate 1,522,205 of CAVZVZ010000005.1, read as the reverse complement.
GCGTGAAGGATGTCGTTGGAGCCCAGGCGGCCCAGGACGTGGTTCGTGGTGGTGCGGATCCGGCCACGCAATCGCAGTTCGACAGCATCTTGGCGGCCTGCACGTTCGAGAACGTGTCGCCCGGTCAGACGCTCGTGCGCACTCCCGGTCAGCCGTTCACCTACGGCGATGACGCCGAGCTCGATCGGTTGTGGGACCTGTGCGCCTCGATGGGAACCGACGTCTGCGATCAGTTGTTCAATCGGGCCGCCGAGGGATCGGAGTACGAGGCCTTCGCCAACAGTTGCGGTGGTCGCGGTGTGCAGGTGGCCTGCGCGCCTGGTTCATCCGGGACCAATCCGGGCCCGTCGGCCAACTCGAATCCGTCGAACTACGGCGACGACGCCTCGTTGGACGCGCTGTGGGACCAATGTGCCGGTGGCGACGGTCAGGCGTGCACAGCCTTGGCGTTCCAGGCCCCAGCGGGGTCGGCGTACGCCGATTTCGGGAAGAGCTGTGGGAACCGACCTGACGACCCGAGCTGTCCCGCGTCCGGGTGACTCGAACCGCGCTCGCGGTCAGCTAGCCGGCTGGTCGAGCAGCCCCGCATCGGTCGCGAGGTACACGGCCTCGAGCCGATTGTGGGCGCCGAGCTTTCGCATGACGTTGCGGATGTGGGTGCGAGCCGTGTGCGGCGAGATGAACAGATCACAGGCGATGGCGTTGTGGTCGTGTCCCTGGGCGAGCAACGCCAGCACGCTTTGCTCGCGGGCGGTGAGTGGGCTCGTCCCGGCGGTGCGAAGTCGGGTCTCACGATCACTGGATGAGTCCGGCGTCCAGGCTTCCCCCGCTTTGACCGTTCGCAGGGCGTTGCCGAGGAGATCGAGGCTGAGGTCGAGATCGAACACCCCTCGTGCGCCGGCGCGAAGCGCAAGGTCCACGACCTGCGTCGTCGGCTCGTCGGCCAGGCAGAGGACCTTCGATCGAGGGGAGGCGGCCACGATGTCGCGGCACAGATCGAGGTTGAACCCGGGCCGGTGGCCGTGCAGCTCGAGGGCCAGCAGAACCACGTCGGGTTGCTGCCGGCCAGCGGCGTCGATGCCCTGCGACGGTTCCGCCGCGGCCTGGACGACGATGGCATCGTCCGACGCGATCGCCTCGCACACGCCAGCGCGCAACAGGCCCTGCGGCATGACGACGAGGACGTGGAACTCAGCGGCCGTCATCGCTGACCGCTCTGTTCGCGCCGCTGCCGTTCCGCGGTGAGGTAGTCGCGTGTCATCGCCACCGCCGCTAGTCGTGAGTGAGCCCCCAACTTGCGCAGCAGGTTCGTGACGTGTGTCCGAACCGTATTGGGTGAGATCCCCAAGGTGGACGCGGTGTCGATGGCCGAGCGGCCCTCCGCCAGCGACACGAGTACTTCGAGCTCTCGATCTGTGAGCGAGCGCAGCGTGTCGTCAGGATGGCCCTTGACCGCACGGACCCGGGTGCGACGTGATGGACGAGAAAGCGTTCGCTTCAGCAGCCTTCGCAGTTCGGCGGGAGGCGTGTCCCATCCGATGATCACGATCGGCTCGCCGCTCGTCAGTTGTTGGCTCCACGACCGCTCGTGTGGCCGGGGGAGCACCGCGAGGCCCGTGTCGTCAGGCAGGACGACGATGGCGATGTCGGCTACGCAGTCGGGTCGGGAGTCGAGCTCGTCGAGCGAGCAGACCGATGGACCCACATTCAGCACCGAGTCCTGGTCGAGCACGAACGCGAGGACATCCCGATGGAAGGTCGCCGACGCGACGACGGCGATGTGCAGAGCCGCAGCATCCCTCGCGGGATCGGGAGCCAGCGGCTCGAGCGACAGGGTCACGCGGCCAACTCCGAGACCGTCGCCACCACATCATCGAGATCGCGTCCGAGCAACAACCGATGGGTCGGCAGCGAACGCACGAGAGCACCGAGCGCGTCGAGGTGACCTTGCGAGCTCCTCGCCTCGGTGAGAAGCACGTTCGGCGCCAACTCGATCAGCGCCTCGCCCGCGGAGAGCGGTTCCACGGAGGACCGTTCGGCGTCGGTGACCTGGGGGAACAACAGGAGTCTGGGTGAGCAACCAAGTTCGATGCGAGTGCCGAGCTCGTCGGCGCGAACTTGATGCTTGGGGCGCCCGCCCCACGTCGCGCGACCCTCCAGATGGCGCAGCGTGGCGAACCTACGGACCGTCTCGTCGGTGAGGTCGAATTCGTCGGGAAAGCCGAGAACGTGTGGTGGTTCCGCCGTGCTGTCCAGAAACACCATGTCGTCAGAAAGGAAGGCCATCCCCGAGAGAGCGAGCGCGAGCGATGTCGTCGACTTTCCCGAACCACTCTCACCGGCCAGAAGGATGCCGCCCCGGTCGTCGGCGACGCACGCGGCGTGCAACGAGAACCGCTGCCGGCGTTTTCAGGATCTCCATCAAGGGGAGCGTGAAGAGCGGGTGAGCCACGAGGGCCAACTCGTCGTCGGCACCCGTGAGGTAGCGGATCGCGACGTGCGCGGCACGCAGGTCCGCGTCGACGAAGAACCGATCACCACGAATGGCAAGGGCGTCTCCGTCGTCGGAGTACACGACATCGCCGAGATCGCTCTCGTACACGACCCGACCGCTCGCGGCGTGGGCCGGCGGCCTGTCGCTTCGACTGATGTCGAACGAAACGTTCGCCGGTTCAGAGTCCTCGACCCGGAACGGTCGGAACCGTGATTCGAGCGCTTCGGCTACGCGTGGATGGTCCGTGGCGATCGCCAGCCGGGTTCCGTGAAAGTCGAACTCGAGGGTTGCCGCGACGGTCAACGGCGTGGTCGTCATGTCGCCGTCCTGACGATCCCGGGCCGACAGATCCGGAACATCTCGTGGAATTGCTGCACATCCGGTGGTTCGAGGATCGGTGTGCTGCCCTGCGCGATCCAACAGTGGGCCTCCACGTTGCCGGCGACGGAACCAACGCCGAAGCACAGGGCCACCTCGGCACCGGCGCGGCGCAACATCCAGTACCGCGTGACACCGCGCGTGATGCACCCCGTGCGCACGAGCGGCCGGCCTCGAGCGAGGGCCCTGTCGGTGAGGCGCAACGTACCGGCAACCGCCTCGTCATCCGGGCGCGGCACGGAGCGTCGCGGTTCCAAGAGACGCGCCAGACGGTCAGGGCGTGCCCGCACCAGCAGGGGAGCGAGAATCGCGACTAAGAGCGCGCGAAGGAGGGTCGTTGTGGTGCGAGCGGCCCGCATCGGAGAGAACCACCCGCCGGCGGTCGGTTCACCAGGCGACGAGTCCATCGCTGGAGAGGTCTTCGAGAAGACCACGAACATCCCTTTCGATGACATCGGTCGGGGCATCGAACTCGGCCCCGACGGTTCCGAGGATGTCAGCGAAGGACCGTGACCCGTCACAGAGTTCCCACACTCTCGCCCCCACCTCGTTCAATGCGAAGTACGAGCCGGCCTGAACGTCGAGAAGCACCAGTTCGTCCTCGGCCTGTTGCGCGAGAACGCCTGCTCGTTGCGACGGCCGATCGCCGACTTCGATCATCCGCTCGATCCCACCCGTAATCCACCGTGATGGTGGGTCACCAAGGGGCGACCCACCATCACGACGGCGTCAACGACAGGTCAGAAGCTGAACCGCGTCAGCCTGCGAAGCAGACCGAGCCGCCGAACACGTGGCTGAACGTAAGGTCGCCGTTCCATTTGCATCCCTCCTGGCACCACCATGCGAGCCTGCTCATGCATCGCCCTCTCAACACGGTAGGCGGCCAAAGGACTACCACGGAACGTGGTCGCCGTCCAGAAGAGTGGCGCAGTGGGTGATCTTCCGGCACCGTATGTGGTCGGTGGGTCGAGATCGAGGACGAGGGTGACGACGATGGTAGGTCAGGCGTCGCGGGTGGGCAGGGTCCTGACCGCCTGCGTGCAAGGAGACCACGAACAGGCGATATCGGCCGCGGAAGGGCTCGGCATCCACGCGGGCGGGCTCGTGGAGGCCGCCGGTTTCCACGGCGTCGAGGGCTTTGTCCACCGCCAACTCGGCGACGCGGGCGTCCTGCCCGGCCCGGTGGCGGACGCGCTGCGTGAGGACTACTTCCGCATCGTCATGACGCGACAACAGGTGCTGACCGATCTCCGGGCGGTCACTTCCGCGCTCGACGGCGCCGGCGTCGAGTTCTTGGTCGTGAAGGGCCCCTCGTTAGCTGAAGTGCTCTATGCCGATCCGCTGCTGCGGGCCTATCAAGACCTCGATCTGGTGGTCCGCGCCGAGCAGCTGCCCGACGCGATCGCGGCGCTCGAGGCGAGTGACCACCGCATGCTCGACGCGAACTGGGACCTGTTGCTCGAGTTGCGACCCGGCGAAGTCCATATGAGCGGACCCGCCGGCACGGTCATCGACCTCCACTGGCATCTGCTGAATTCGGCCGACCTACGCGACCAGTTCCCGATCGACATGGAAGGACTCTTCGCGCGTTCGGTACCCGCGTCGATCGGTGAAGTGGTGGTGCGCACGCTCGAGCCCGTGGACCGGCTCGTGTTCGTCGCGCTGCACGCGTGTATTTCGGGCGGTGATCGTCTGATCTGGCTGAAGGACGTGGCCGCCTGTGCCCGTGAACCACTCGAATGGACCACCGTTTCCGAGCGGGCGGACGCATGGCGGGTGCGCAATGCGCTCTCGCTGATGCTCCACCGGGCCGAGCGAGTCGTCGGTTCCGACCCGACTCATCCGCTCGGGATCGAGGCCCGCAGTCCCCTCGTCTGGCTCGATGCCCTCGCGGACCGGCTCGCTCCGGTGGAGAACACGCTCGGGAAGCGATCGACGGCGCGTTTGATCGCGCGCGCGGCGCGTGACGACGCCATGTCGAGCAGCCTCGAGTTCGGTCGCCTGGTGCGGGCCTGGCTGCGACGAGGCGCCCCGCGCGATGAGATCAACCGGATCGAACGGGATCCGGCCAATCGCTCCTCACCGCTGCATCCCTCGGGTGGCGACGCGCGGCGCGCCGAGTTCCTGGCCGCCATCGCCTCGCACCGGATGTGAAGCGGTCAGCCTTCGTCGCGAGACCTCTCCTAGGTCGGGTCCGTTCCTGCCTCTTGGTAGCGGCGGCGAGACGTAGCCAACTCCGTGTATGCCGCGTCGACTCCGGCGAAGCCTGCGGTCTCGGCCATCTTTCCCGGCTCGAGCTCCTTGTAGATGTCGAAGAAATGCTCGATCTCGCTCGTGAAGAACTCGTCGAGGTCGCCGACGTCGCGGATGCTGGCGTGACGGGGATCGCCTGCCGGAACGCACAGCAGCTTGGCGTCAGGTCCCTTGTCGTCGCGCATCCAGAACACGCCGATGGCTCGGACGTCGATGTAGCACCCGGGGAACGTGGGATCGTCGAGCAGTACCAGCACGTCGAGCGGGTCGCCGTCCTCGGCGAGTGTGTCGGGTACGAAGCCGTAGTCGGCGGGGTACATCGTGGCCGAGAACAGCCGCCGGTCGAGCTTGATGATGTGACGGTCGTGGTCCATCTCGTACTTGTTGCGACTGCCGCGCGGGATCTCGACGACCACCTCGAACACTTCGACCGCCGGATCCCTGTGAGCCATTGCCGTGAGCGTACGACGCCTCGGCGGTGCGATAGTGGTTGGAATGAACAATCAGCTCTGGGGAATGCTCAACGCGACCGAACAACAGTTGGTTCGCGAGACCGAAGCGTCTGCCTTGGCCGGCCTCGACGAAGACCGCCTGGCCGAGCTGCACGATCGGGTGCGACGCGCTCGGAACAAGTACACCAAGCTCTACCGCCGCCGGGCCCGCGCCCAAGTGGGCAGCGACGCGAGCCGAGCGCGGGCCCACGCCCAGCACGCTCGCACCGCCGCGAAGGCCGAGGTCTTCGAGGACGTGCTGGCGCGGGTGTCGAGGCAGCTAGCCAAGGCGGCCCGGGCGTCCGCTCAGGAGCTGCGGAGCGAACGGCTAGCGGCGGCGCGGCGGAGCTCGTCGGCTCGACCGAAGGCGAAGACAGTCAAGCCCCACGGCGCCGCGACCGCAGCGTCGAGTCGCGCCCAGACCAAACGGAAGACGCCGGCTACCAAGCGAGCGCGTGCCTCGACCCGCGCGACCACGGCCCGCAAGCAGGCCAAGCGCGACTCGCGTTGACCTCTGTCAGCGCAGCACCTGGCGCGTGAACACCTCGGGCGGCACGGGCGGGAGCTCGCCGATGGCGTCCAGCAGGATCCGTTGCCACACATCGTGCAACTGCGCGAGATAGGGCGAGTCCTCGTCGATCCGCGCCTCGTCCACGTCGAAGGAGTCGGGCCGGTAGATGGCGAGGTCGTAGGGCGGACCGACCGAGAGATTGGCGCGCGCCGTGCTCATCATCGAGCTGAGCGCGATCTTCACCGCCGTCTCCAGGTCGCCCTTGGCCGAGATGCCGATCTCCAGCTCGTGCTTGCCGTACTTGCTCTCCCCGATCTGCAGGAACGGCTTCTCGTCGGACGCACGGATGTAGTTGCCCTCGGGGTAGACCAAGAACACGTCCGGTGCTTCGCCGGCTATCTGACCGCCGAGTATGAACGACGCGGTGCCATCGGCGCCCACGGCCTGCAGGGCATCGCGGTGCTCCTCGGCAACCATGCGGCTCAGCTGACCGACGTGGAGAGCCGCCTCGAACAGCCGGTCGACCGTCGCCAGGTTCGGCCCGGCACCGGGGTCGGCGAGCTCGCGGTCGATCCGGTCGAGCACCTCCTGCGTTGTCGCGAGGTTGCCGGCGGACTGAAGGACGAACAGGCGGTCCGGCGCGGGTCGGAGCACGTGGAGCTTGCGGTACGTGCTGATGTTGTCGACACCTGCGTTCGTGCGCGTGTCGCTCAACAGGACGATGCCGTCGTCGAGTCGCATGGCGAGGCAGTAGGTCATGGCGGTCGAGCGTACCGATCGCTTCCCGACTTCAATCGAGCGGGAACTGCGGGCAGGTCGCCTGCCGCGGCCCCTCGTTCGGGAGGTAGCGCTCCCATTCCTGCTCGGTCAGATTGCGACCGGCCAACGTGCACGCTTCGTCGCGCCAGACCTGGGGATCGATGACCATCACGGCGCCGCGTCCTTCGAGTGGCTTGTTTGGGTCGAGGGCCGGGAGCGACGTGCCCAGCACGGTCCCGTGCTCGCCGAAGACGGCGCCGGACTCGAAGGCGGCGAGCATCACGGGGCCGAGCACTTGATGGTGCGCGACGTCGATCAGACGCACCTCCAAGCCGCTGTCGGAGACCACCATCCGACCGTCCGAGCTGTACGCGATCCAGGAAGGAGCGAGCTGGCTCACGGAAATCGGCGGGCCGATCGGCTCGAGGGTGTGCGCGTCGTAGAAGGCGACGGCGTTGGCCTGGCTGACCGCGATCGTGTTGCCATCGGGCGAGAGATCTGCGCCCAGCGCGGCCGGTTTCGCCAGGGCGTTGCTGAGGTCTCTCACGGTGGGCTCCGGCCGATCGAGGTCCGTGAACATGACAAGGTGTCCGTTGTCGCCGGCCAGCAACTCGCCTGATGGCCCGAACTCCAACGCGAGCACGTAGTTGTTCATGACCGAGTGGATCTTGCGCAACGTGTGGGTGGCGACGTCGACGAGCGCGATCTCACCGAGACGACCTCCGACGGCGATGGTCTTCATGTCGCGGCTGAACACCGCGTAGCTGCTCTCCATGTCGAGATCGATGGCGTCACCGATCTTCTCGCCCGACGGGACCTCGTACATCTGGAGCAGGCCCGAGCGATTGACCACCGCGATCTTGCTGCCGTCGTAGTAGCTGGCTGCAAACGTTGTCGGGAGAGGGAAGGCGACGGGCTGACCGGGACCCGGTGTGAGTGGCGGGCCCATTGGTTCGAGGGTTTGGGCGTCGTGGAGGGTGACGGAATCGCCAAAGTCGGGCGCGGCAATGACTTGCCCACCGGCCATCGGGAACACATAGTTCTGCGCTCCCGGAACCAGCCTGACGATAGGCGCCTGTCCGTCCTTGTCCCAGACGGTCACCGGTCCGGTCGTGCCGCCGACGGCGAGGCGCCCCCCGACGAACGACGGTTGTGCATTCCCGGTCTGCGCATCGACCGGCGCGGCGGACAGGGTGAAGTCGTCGGCGTTGTACACCGTCACGGGCCCGTCACCTCCGACCGCGAGCTTGTCGCCCGTTGCGTCGTACGCCAGCCCGCTCGACGGATTGCGGCCCAGCGAATCGACCAACAGCTCGTGAGTCCTCGTGTCGAAGATCTGCGCACCCGGGGTCCGAAGGTCGTCGCCGCGATGCGGGGCCGCGCCGGGTCGAAGGCGACCTTGCTCACCGACCGTGCACCACCATCGGCTCGCCGATGGGCCGGCCGGTCTCGGCGTCATGGAGGATCACCAGGTCGTCGTTGCCACCCGTGGCGACCATCGTCCCGTCAGGGCTGAACGCGACCGTCGAGATCGAGCGAGTGTGGCCCGAGAGCTCGGCGTCCGTCACGGTGCGGGTCGTGAGGTCGACGATCTTGGCCGTCGATGCCGCGTCCACCGGCCGGGGATCGCCGACGATGCCGAGAGCAACGGCCAACCGGTTTCCGTCGGGATCGAACGCCAGGTCGTACGACGGGGCATCGGTCAGCTGAATCGGTGGGCCGCTCTGTGCGCCCGAGAGGTCGAAGAAGTTGAGGGCGCCATGGGTGTCCCCGACAACCACGCTGGTGCCATCAGGACTCGCCGCAACGGATGACGGATCCTCGACGGGGAGGATGACCGGGTCGCTTCCGCCGTCGACGTCCCAAATCGACGCATGGTCGGAGCCGAGCACCAGGAGGCGCGAGGTGTTGGGCACGCTGACCACGCCGTGGGAGTTGCCGGTGGGCAGGGTGGCGACTCGCCGTGGCTCCTCCAGCAACGCCGACATGAGCGCCCCCTGGGTGTCGGGGTCGTCCCGTCGATTGTTCGCTTCGATCGCCAGTAGTGCGCCGAGGTACCGGTCCTCGTCCTGTTGCACCTTCGACTCGGCGACCAGTCGTCCGACCGTCGCCGTATCGCTCGCGGCGCGAGCACGGTCTGCTTCGGTGTCGGCTCGGTCGCGTTGCCGCGTCGCGACCAAGCCGGCGATGAGCGCGATCACGAGCGCTACGCCGACACCGACCAATGACATGCGAAGTCGACGAACGCGCCGCCGTGTCTGCTCCTCGTCCGCTCGCTCCCTGGCTTCGCTCGCCGTGAGGAACTCGCGCTCGCTGGTGGTGAGAAGCGCTCCCGATGTCGCCTCTGATGCCCCGGCGAGGCGTGCGCCACGCCAAAGGTCGGCCGGGTCCTCGCGCGCTTCGTGCCACTCGGACGCAGCACGCGTGAGCCGGGCGAGAGTACGGCGCCGCTCACGGTCGGCGTCGATCCAGCGTCGTAGCTGCGGCCACTCGCGAATCAACGCGTCGTGGGCGAGCTCGACCGTCTCGTCGTCGGCGGTCACGAGACGGGCCGCGACCAATCGCTCGAGCACGGCGGGCGCCGTCGGGCCGAGCCCGTCGATCTCGGCCCGCGGGGCGCGCCGGCTCGTGTCCTCGGCGCCCTCACCCAATGCGGTCACACGAAGGAAGATCTCGCGGGCGAGAGCGGCGTCGTCTGGGTCGAGGCCGGCGACGACCTCATCCGCCGATCGAGCGATGGCGCCGCGTGCGCCGCCGCACGCGCGGTACGCCTCGAGGGTGAGAGCCTCACCGTCGCCGAGACGCCAGGTCTCGTAGAGCGCGTGGGACACGAGGGCGAGCGAACCGCGGCCCTCGCCCGCGTCGCGCACGATGACATCGGCGAGTCCGGGCGTCAGTTCGAGGCCCGACGTCGCGTGCCGGGCCTTCGACGATGTCGTGCAGCTGTTCGTCGCGAGGTGGTGCGAGAAGGATCGTGCCCGGACTCGAGTGCCTCGGCCAGTTGCGGGTGTTGGGCGACGTGGCCGAAGAAGTCCGACCGCAGCGTGATGACGACTCTCAGTTGTTCGTTGGCGGTGACCGACGGCAAAGAGATGGTCGACGAACTGTTGACGCTGAGACGGCGTCGTCGTAGTTCGTGTAGAGCTCCTCGAACTGATCGATCGCGACGACAACTCGGCGTGTCGGCGTCGGAGTCGGCTGGACTCGGTGATGGTCGCCTGGAGTTCGGCCAAGGTGCTCCCAGCGGGCTGGACGATCGTGACGGGCCACCGTTCGCTGCCGACAAGGGCCCCACGTCGGAGTGCGGGGACGACACCGGCCCGAACGAGCGAGCTCTTTCCGCTGGCCGACGCCCCGACGACGGCGACGAATCGCGATCGGCTCAGCCGATCGAGAACGACGTTGATCTCCTTGTCCCGGCCATAGAAGCGATCGGCGTCGTACTCGCCATACGGGAGCAAACCCTTGTACGGGCACTCGCCCGACTCGGGGTCTCGCCGCCAGAGCACCTCGCAACACGGCAGTCCTCGCGGGAAGCCCTTGAGCTCCCGAAGCGCCGTGGGGCCGAAGGCGAAGTTCGTGTGCGGTCCGACGAGACGCCGCACGAGATCGTTGGCGAGGATCGTTCCCGGCTTCGGCCTGATCGACCAGGCGAGCCGCCTCCACGATCGCTGGCCCCGACCAGTTGCCGTCTTCGAGATGCGTTGCCTCGCCGACCGACACTCCCGATTCGCAGCTCGAGGCCGGGCGAGCCCGATGTGCGATCCGAAGCTCTGAAGATCGCGTTGGATGTCGATGGCGCACGAGAGGGAGTGGCCGAGGCTCCCGGGAAGGCAACCGCCAAGCCGTCACCCAATGACCGGATCTCGAGACCCTCGTGGCTCGCTCGACGCTTGTGCGCAGCGTCCGGAACAGGCCTTCGTTCACGGTCGCGTTGGCGTCAGCTCCCAGCTGATGCAGCAGTTCGGTCGACCGGACGAGGTCAACGAACAGGAACGCGACCGTCGTCGGCTCGGCCATCGCAGGAACGGTAGCCGTGAAAGGACATCGGTGACGGTCGGTGCCAGAACTCGAGTAGCCCAACGACGAATTTGCGGCAGACGGATCGACGACGTGCGCCCGACACTCCCGATCATGACACAACTACGCAAACGCCATCTGTCCGCACTCATCCTGCTCGTCGTGGTTTCGATCGCCGCGAGCGTCGTGCGCTTGGCACCAGCCGGTCTCCGCCAGCTCCAGAACCAGCTTCATGCGAGAGTGTCAGCGGACGTGTCACCGATCCCTGGTCTAGCCGATCTCCGATGTCGTCCCAGCCGGTGATCGTCATTCGGTTTCCATGCGTCGGGTGGCTCGGCGTGGTCCGGTGACCTGCGAGGGCACCACCACCTACAAGGGGCCGAGGCGTCTTCGACCCGGCGACCAGTGAGGTCGCGGATCTTCCTGCGTGAGACCTTCACCGGGACCTTCGACGGCCGGACGGGCACGCTGCGGTGCGTCGAGCTCCTCACGGAGCACGCCGACGGGTCGGGTCAAGTCGACCTGGTCGTCGTCGGTGGCATCCGGGGACCTGGCGGGCATCCGCGGCTATCTCCGGTTCGACGTGGACCGCACCGCACCAGCCAGTCGACGAGCGGTGAGTACCACGGCGAGCTCGATGGGTTGACCGACGCGTCCGGTCAGCCGGACGCCAAGGCTGCGATGGCCGTCGGATCGAGGATCGTCACCTCGGTCCGACGGCTGTCGAGCAGCCGGCCTCCCGCAGACCGTGCAACGCCCGAACGACGCTGTCGCGCGACGTGCCGCACCACTCGGCCAGCTCCTGTTGGGAGATCCCGGCCGAAATGAGGATGCCGTCGTCCTGCTCGACGCCGTGCGAACGCGCGAGCTCGGTCAGGCGACCGCACAACCGTCCGACCACGCTCACGGTGCCCGAGCTCGAGCTGGCGGTCCGATGCTTGTCGCAGTCGGCGCACCAGCTCCTCGAGCAGTCGCTCGGCCACACCCGGCCGATCGCGAAGGATCGTCCGGAATCGATCGCCCGTCAGCACGAGCACGAGCGAATCGTCGAGAGTCGTCGCGGTGGCCGAGCGTGGCTGACCGTCGATGACACCCATCTCGCCGATGACATCGCCGGGACCGCGAATCTCGAGCACGACCTCGCGTCCCGTTGGTGGCGATCTTCGAGAGCTTCACGTGGCCCTCGATCACGAACCAGATCTGGTTCGGTGGCTCACCTTCGTGGCAGAGATGGTCACCAGCGGCGTGACGCTTCTCGTGACCGGCCTCGACGGAGCGCCGCCGCAGTCGGCATCGTCGATACCACGGAGAAACGCAGGGCGAGCTGCCACCGTTCCATCCTGCCCTCGATCGACGCAGTGGAAGGGTGTGGTCGGTGCCCGAGCTGTCGGTCGCGCTCACTGCTGGTTGTCGACGATGATCGTGGTCGCCGACATGATCGACGCCGGCGTCCGCGTCGACGAGGTCAGCCGCTTCACGCAGGTCGATCGCATTCGGCTCCATGTCCAGGTCGCGGTCGCGGACCGCCCACCACGCCAGGACCCCCAGCACCCCGCCTGCGATGGGGAACACGAAGAACGCCCACAGCTGGGTGAGCGCGTCGCCGCCGGCGATGATCGCCATGCCGAAGCTGCGCGCCGGGTTCACCGACGTGTTGTCGATCGGGATGCTCACGAGGTGGATGACCGCCAGCGTCAATCCGATCGTGATGCCCGCTTGTCCGACCGAGAACCGCCGGCTCGTCGTCGACACGACGACGAAGACCAACAACGCGGTGAGCACCAGTTCGACGATCACCATCGACCCGAACCCGAAACCACCCGGCGAGAGCTTGTCCCACCCGTTCACCGCGAAGTTCGAGTCGTTCGGGTCGAAGCCGCCGGGCGCCCCGGATGCGACGGCCCAGATGACGAGCGCACCCACGGTCGCCCCGATCAGTTGCGCGAGGACGTAGATCGGAACCATCGCGCCGCGGATCGCGCCGCCGATCCACATCCCGATCGTCACCGCCGGGTTGATGTGACAGCCCGAGATGGGGCCTATGGCGTAGGCCATGATCAGCAAGGCCAGACCGAAAGCGAGAGACACTCCCAGGATCCCGATCGTGGGTCCGAAGGTGCCGGTGGCGAAGACCGCCGCCCCGGGTCCCCCGATCACGAGCACGGCCGTGCCGATGGCCTCGGCCACCGCGATGCGCAGCATCTTCATCTTGTCCCCCTGCTTCTTTTCCGGGCCGCCGCCCGCCACGATGATCACACCGCGGCCGATCCCGTGCCACAGGAGCCGATTTCAGGGCTGTGACCTGGTATTTCGTGGCCGTCGCCTGAACCGAATGACCACAGAGCGCGGCCACGATGATCTAAAGCTCACGCTCCGGGGTGCCGATAGGAACCTTGTCCCTATTCGATAGTGCACACACCGGAGTCCCGGCCTGAGGCCGGGGCTTCGTCATTTTGGTGGCGCGGCCCGCTCTTCCGAACCTGTACGCGTTTCGGGGGCTATGACCCCCGAAGTGCGCACAGGTTCGGAGATAGGGTCACACCAATGGCTGATCAGGCGACGTTCGTCGACGAAGCGATGGAGTTCATGCCCTCGCTGTACTCAGCCGCCCTGCGTATGACCCGGAATCCGGCGGACGCCGAGGACCTGGTGCAGGAGACCTATCTGAAGGCGTACCGGGGATTCGGCGGCTACCAGCAGGGCACGAACCTGAAGGCCTGGCTCTACCGGATCCTCACCAACACCTTCATCAACCAGTACCGGGCCAAGAAGCGCCGGCCCGACGAGAGCGACCTCGACGAGGTCGAGGACCTCTATCTCTACCGTCGGCTGGGCGGGCTCGAAGCGGCCCGGGCGGGACGCAGCGCCGAAGACGAGCTGATGGACTTCTTCACCGACGCCGAGGTCAAAGAGGCCGTCGAGTCACTCCCGGAGCAGTTCCGGATGGCTGTCCTCCTGGCCGATGTCGAGGGTTTTTCCTACAAGGAGATCGCCGAGATCCTCGACATTCCCATCGGAACCGTGATGAGTCGGCTGCACCGGGGAAGAAAGGCGCTGCAGAAGCAGTTATACGAGTTCGCCACGGAGCGAGGTCTCGCACCTCGGACCGCAGTCGCCTCTGAGGGCGCCGAACAACCAGATCAATCCGACCCGGATCGTCCCGATGGCGGCGAGCCGGCGGTACTAGGTGAACGAGCGAGCGATGCCTGACCACCCCGAACACGAGACAGCCGACATCGACTGTCAGGCGGCACTCACGGAGCTGTCGACCTACCTCGACGGGGAGCTGACCGAGGCCCGGCGCTCGCTCATCGGCCACCACTTGGACGACTGCAATCCCTGTCTCGAGATCTACGACTTCGAGGCGGAACTGCGGATGGTGATTCAAAGGCGTTGTCAGGACGCGGTGCCCGACACGCTGCGAGTGCGGATCGAGGCCCAACTGCGTGGCTTCGTCGTCGACCCGGGCGATCCGGATCCTTCCGGCCCATCCGGCCCGGCCTGAGCGCACCCGAATGGGGCGCGGCGCGACCGGCCCGTATGATCGTGCCCATGAGTCCCGTCCTGGCCGTCGTGTGGCACTTCTGGATCGCGGTCCTGCTCGTGATCCCGACCATCCTGCTCGTCATCGGCATTGGCGTGATGTATCTACGCAAGGTCGAGATGCCGCGGTACCCGAAGGACTGAGCCCGAGGCCACCTGCGATGAACCCGGACGACCTGCGATGAGTACGGCGGTTGACTGGGCGCTCGCCGAGAAGGTCGCGGTACGAGTCTCGGGTCGCGAGCCGTTCGCCGAGAGCTACTACTACGACTCACTCGAACCCGATTTCGCCGAGCTCACCGCCCAAGCCGAAGCTCTCGTGGGTGAGACCACGGGTCTGCACTCGTTGAGCGGGCCGGCGCGCGCTCGGCTCACCGACCGCGCCGGGTGGATCGCCGCGAACATCGCGTCGTTCCAGCGCTTGCTGCGTCCGTTGATCGACAAGTTCGGTGAACGGATGGGTAGTCGCCCACTGGCGCCCGTCGCGCAGAAGTTTGCCGGCGCAGAAGTTGGTGTGATGCTCGGTTGGATGAGCACTCGTGTGCTCGGCCAGTACGACTTGCTGATCATCGAAGAAGAGTCTCCGCACGATCAGGACATCGTCTACTACGTCGGCCCGAACATCTTGGCTCTCGAGAAGCTCTACGCCTTCCCCCCGCGTGAGTTCCGCCTGTGGTTGGCGCTGCACGAGGTCACCCACCGCGCCCAGTTCACGGGCATTCCGTGGATGCGTCCTCATTTCCTGGGGCTGGTCGAGCAGATGCTCGACTCGGTCGATCCCGATCCCAAACGGTTCGTCGACGCGCTCGGTCGAGCCGCCGAGGCATTCCGCTCCGGACGCAACCCGCTGGCCGACGGCGGTGTGATGGCTTTGGTCGCGTCCGACGACCAAAGGGCGGTCCTCGACCGCGTGAGCGGCTTGATGAGCCTGCTCGAAGGCCACGGCGACATCACGATGGATCGTGCCGGAGAAGGACTCATCCCGAGCGCCGACCGATTCAGCCGGGTGCTCCGGCAGCGTCGCCAGTCGGCGCAGGGGTTCTCGCGGCTGTTGCAGCAGTTGATCGGGCTCGAGGCCAAGCTGGCGCAGTACGAGCAGGGTGAACGATTCATCGAAGCGGTCGAGTCGAACGACCGGAGCCTGCTCGAGCTGGCGTGGGAGCGCCCGGAGAACCTTCCGACGATCGCCGAGATCCGCGACCCGTCGGCGTGGTTGTCGCGCGTCGCGCCGGCTCGCGTCGCCTGAGTCGAGTCCTCGTGACGGGGGACCGCACGGCCGAGTTCCTTGCCCGGTGCACCTTCCCACCCGCGGGCACCGTCGTTACGTGCGCGGTGTCCGGTGGGGCGGACTCGCTGGCGATGTTGGCACTGGCTGTCGCGCAGGGTTGCGAGGCGACAGCGGTGCATGTCGACCACGGATTGCGCGCCGGATCCGGGGCCGAGAGCCAGTTGGTCGCTCGGGCTGCGGCCCGTTTCGGTGCCGCGTTCCGCGCCGAGCGAGTACACGTCGAGCCCGGCCCGAACCTCGAGGCTCGCGCGCGGGACGCCCGGCGCGCGGTGCTCGCAGCCGACGCTCTGCTCGGTCACACCGCCGATGACCAAGCCGAGACGATCCTGCTCAACCTCATGCGTGGTGCGGGCCTCGAAGGTCTCGGCGGAATGCGTCCCGGTCGCCGGCCGATCCTGGCGTTGCGGCGCACCGAAACGCACCAGCTGTGTGCAGATCTCGGGCTCGATGTCGTCGACGATCCGATGAACCGCGATCCTGCGTATCGGCGCACACGAGTGCGCCACGAGTTGTTGCCCCTCCTCGACGACATCGCTCAGCGCGACGTCGCGCCGGTGTTGGCCCGGCAAGCCGAGCTCGTGCGGGTCGCGGCGGACGAGATCGACGAGCGGAGCGCTGGTGTCGACCCGACCGACGCACACGCCCTTCGAGTGGCATCGCCGGCCGTCGCGCGTCATGCCGTTCGGGCGTGGTTGCGCGACTGTTCAGATCAGCGTCATCCTCCCGACGCGGCGACCGTCGACCGCGTGCTCACCGTCGCCGAGGGGTCGGCCAAGGCCACCGAGGTCGGAGGCGGATGGCGCGTCGAGCGCCATCAGCTGCGCCTCGTCCTCGTGCCCCCCGCGGACCTGCTCGGCTAGGGTGCCCCCCGCATGCCTGCCGACGACCCGGCCTCCGACGGCCCGGCCCCCGATGACCGGGCTGCGGTCGATCCCGATCCACACGATCCCAGTGCCGACCCCGACCTGGGCGAGGTGGTCGTCCCCGCGTCGGAGATCCGGACTCGAGTCGCGGAGCTCGGCAAGGAGATCACGGCTGACTACGACGGTCGCGCACCACTGCTCGTCGGAGTGCTGAAGGGCGCGTTCGTGTTCATGTCCGATCTGGCGCGTTGCATCGACCTGCCGGTGGAGTTCGACTTCATGGCCGTGTCGTCGTACGGCACGGCCACCAAGACGAGTGGCGTCGTACGCATCGTCAAGGATCTGGATCTCGACCTGTCCGGGCGTGACGTGTTGCTCGTCGAAGACATCGTCGACAGCGGCTTGACGCTCAGCTACCTGCTGAAGAACCTGCAGGCACGCAGTCCGGCAAGCCTCGAGGTGTGCGCGCTGCTCCTGAAGGACGGCCAACAGAAGGTGGAGCCGGACGTGCGCTACGTCGGGTTCCGGGTCCCCGAGGAGTTCGTCGTCGGCTACGGCCTCGACGTCGGTGAGCGGTACCGCAACCTGCCCTCGATCTGCACCTATGTGGGTCCAGCGGCGCCCTGACGCCCGGCGTGTCGCCTGGGTCGGCTGAAAGCCTGCCGGGTACCCTGTTCAAATCGTGAAGAAGGTCTCCCGCCCCTGGATCGTGGGCATTCTGGCCGCCGTGCTCGCCCTCGTCGCCCTCACCGTTTGGGTGCGACGCGACTCGGGTCCCCACGAGCTGAAGCTGGCCGAGTTCGAAACCAAGCTCGACGCCGGCGAGGTTCAAGACGCCACGATCAAGGACCGCGACAACACCGTCACCGGCACGTTGAACGACGGCACCGAGTACAAGGTCACGTACCCCGCCGACTACTCCGACGAGTTGACGCAACAACTGCTCGACCACAACGTCAACGCCGACACCGACTCGCAACACGAGTCGATCTGGGTCACGTTGCTCTTCCAGCTGCTGCCCGTCGTGTTGCTGATCGGTGTGTTCTTGTACTTCCTGTCGAACATGCAAGGCGGCGGTCGCCTGCTGCAGTTCGGCAAGGCCAAGACTCGCCAGATGTCGAAGGACGAGCCGAAGGTCACCTTCGCGGATGTGGCCGGCGCGGACGAAGCCGTCGAAGAGTTGAAGGAGATCCGGGACTTCCTCGAAGACCCGCTGCGCTTCCAGGCCATGGGAGCGAAGATCCCGAAGGGCGTTCTCCTCTTCGGCCCTCCTGGCACCGGCAAGACGCTGCTGGCACGCGCGGTGGCCGGCGAGGCCGGCGTGCCGTTCTTCTCGCTGTCGGGCTCCGACTTCGTCGAGATGTTCGTGGGTGTCGGCGCCAGCCGCGTTCGCGACCTGTTCCAGCAGGCCAAGCAATCGGCGCCGGCGATCATCTTCGTCGACGAGATCGATGCTGTGGGGCGACAACGAGGTGCGGGCCTGGGTGGCGGTCACGACGAGCGCGAGCAAACGCTCAACCAGCTCCTCGTCGAGATGGACGGCTTCGACGTCGCGACCGGTGTGATCCTGATCGCGGCCACCAACCGTCCGGACATCTTGGATCCCGCGTTGCTGCGACCAGGCCGATTCGACCGCCAGATCGTCGTGGACCGCCCGGATCTCGAAGGCCGCCGGTCGATCCTCGGCGTGCATGTCGAGGGCAAACCCATTGCCGACGACGTCAACCTGTCGGTCATCGCTCGGCGCACGCCGGGATTCACGGGCGCGGATCTGGCCAACACCGTGAACGAGGCCGCGATCCTCGCGGCGCGCCGCACTGCGGGTCGCATCAACATGGCCGAGTTCGAAGAGGCGATCGACCGCGTGATGGCCGGGCCCGAACGCAAGTCACGTGTCATGTCCGATCGCGAGAAGCTCACCATCGCATATCACGAAGGCGGGCACGCGCTCGTCGGTCACGTGCTGCCCAACACGGATCCGATCCACAAGGTGTCGATCATCGCTCGCGGTCGCGCGCTCGGCTGGACGCTCGCGTTGCCGATCGAGGACAAGAACATCAAGTCGCGTTCGGAGTTACGTGACGAGATGGCGATGTTGATGGGAGGGCGCACGGCCGAAGAGCTGATCTTCGGTGACCCGACCACCGGCGCGATGAACGACATCGAACGCGCCACACAGATCGCGCGCGCCATGGTCACGCAGTATGGGATGAGCGACTCGTTGGGCCCACAACAACTCGGGAATCGCACCGGCGAGCCGTTCCTCGGCAAAGAGATGGGTCACGAGGTCAACTACAGCGACGAGATGGCGGCAGCGATCGACAACGAGATCCGCCGCATGCTCGACGATGCCCACGAAGAGGCGCGCGAGATCCTCACCCTGCACCGCCCGACGTTGGATCGCCTCGCCGAGGCGCTGGTGGCTCGAGAGACGCTGTCCGATGCCGATCTGGTGCCGATCTGGAACGAGCTGGACCTGCCCGGGAATGATCGGGGTGCCAGTGGCGCTGACAGCCCACGGACCACGCAACCGGATCGAGCGAACCCAGAACGAACGAACGGAGGGACGGGAATCGGAGACCGGTCCGAGAACGTGACGGCCGCGGAGCCCGACCCGGGCGCCGATGGTCCTGACGTCGGACTGCCGCGATTCCGAGAGCCATGACCGACGACACGATTATCCCGCCCTTCGACGAGCCCGAGCTGATCCGGGCCCCGCGCCCGTCCCGCTCGAACGGACACCGTCGCACCGACTACGGACCGGTCGATCAAGAACGCATCCAGCGGGCCGTCCGCGAGATCCTGATCGCGATCGGTGAAGATCCCGAGCGCGATGGGCTGCAGGAGACACCGGCTCGCGTCGCCCGCATGTATGCCGAGGTCTTCGCCGGGCTTCGCGAGGAACCGGACCACCACCTGCAGGTGCTGTTCGAGGCGAATCACGACGAGATGGTGATGGTCCGCGACATCTCGTTGACATCGATGTGTGAACACCACCTCGTGCCGTTCATGGGTAAGGCGCACGTGGCGTACATCCCGGGCAACGACGGGCGCGTGACCGGGCTGTCGAAGCTCGCGCGTTTGGTCGATGCGTACGCCAAGCGACCGCAGGTACAGGAGCGCTTGACGGCGCAGATCGCCGACGAGATCGAGCGCACGCTGCAACCGAAGGGTGTACTCGTCGTCATCGAAGCCGAGCACTTGTGCATGTCGATGCGCGGCGTGAAGAAGCCGGGTGCGGTCACGGTCACCTCTGCTGTGCGCGGCCTCTTTCGCGACAACACCGCGACGCGGTTCGAGGCGATGCGCTTCATCGACGGCAGCCGCGGCTGACCCCCTTTGGCGAAATTGGAGCCTCCTCGGACAAATAGTGGCGATCGAGACGCCAATTTGCGCTCGTTCGTCGGCGTGATGGGGGTCGTGAACGTCACGCCGGACTCGTTCTCGGACGGCGGCCAATGGTTCGAATCCGATCTCGCGATCGCGCACGGCCTTCAATTGATCGACGAAGGCGCGGCGATCGTCGACGTCGGTGGCGAGTCGACGAGACCCGGGGCCGCGCCGGTAGGGGAATCCGAGGAACTGCGGCGCGTCATCCCTGTGATCGAGGCGCTGTCGGAGCGGGCGCGGGTTTCGATCGACACGCGCAACGCGTCGGTGGCCCGCGCGGCCGTGGCGGCGGGCGCGACGCTCATCAACGACATATCCGCCAGCCTCTGGCCCGTGGCCGCGGAGTCGGGTGTCGGTTGGGTGGCGATGCACATGCAGGGCACGCCGCAGACGATGCAGGCCGCGCCCCGCTACGACGATGTCGTCGCCGAGGTGGCCGCGTACCTGGCCGACCGGGTGGCCCAGGCCCGGTCCGCGGGCGTGGCCGAGATCTGGATCGACCCTGGCTTCGGCTTCGGCAAGACCGTCGAGCACAACCTCACCCTTCTCCGGAGGCTGAGCGAGATCGTCGCCATCGGGTGCCCCGTCGTGGTCGGCCTCAGCCGCAAGACGACCCTCGGCCGGCTGCTCGGCGCCTCCGACGCCCGGGCTCGCCACGAGGACCCCCTCACGGCGGCGGTGACGCCCCCGGACGACCGTCTCGAGGGCTCGATCGCCGTCCAGGTGTGGGCTCTCCAGCAGGGCGCAGCGATGATTCGCTCCCACGATGTGCTCGCCGCCGTGCAGGCGGCCAAAGTCGTGGCAGCATGAGCCCGTGGCAATGAAGGGCAAATGGGCCCAGGGCATCCGCCCCCGCAACTTCCACTGGATCATGAAAGACCAGCTAGCCGTGTGCGAACGGCCGGGTGGCTACGGCGCGAACCACCGTCGCGTTCGCCGCCAGGAGGAGATCATCTGGGTACGCGAGCAGGGGTTCACCACCGTGATCTCGCTCATTCCGGCCCCGCACAACCTCCACAACTACGACGAGCTCGGGGTCAAATGGCTCCACCGCCCCTTCCCGGCGGCCGAGGAAGCAGCCCCTTTCCTGTCGAAGATGTACCCAGAGCTCAAGGAGCTCACCGGCGCCGGCGGCAAGCTGCTGGTGCACCAAGAGGAGCTCGGCGACCGCCTCTGCGGGCTGATGGCCGGGTACCTGTTGTACGACGATCTGGTCGACACCGGGCCGAAAGCGATCTCGGTCATCGAACAGATCACTCAGCGCCAACTCGGACCGGTCGGTCGTGAGCTGGTGTCGGTCGCACTCGGCCTTTAACCTTCAGCTCCTCATGCCCGATGTTCCAGCCTCCGATGCCATACAGGTGCGCGGGCTACGGGCGTTGGCCATCTGCGGTGCGCTCCCCGAAGAGCAGGTGCGCGCGCAGCCGGTCGAGGTCGATCTCGACGTGATGGTCGACCTCGCTCGGGCGGGCGCGACCGACGCGCTCGACGACACGGTCGACTACGCGGCCATCGCGGCCGATGTCGAACGGGTGCTCACCACCGAGCGATTCGTCCTGCTCGAACGGCTGGCGCACCGTCTCACCGAGGTCGTGCTCGTCGACGAGCGGGTGCAGGCCGTCACCGTCGCGGTGCGCAAGCTGCGCCCACCTGTGCCCCAACAACTCGACACCACGGGTGTGCGCATCACACGCCGGCGCGCCTGAGGGTCGACGTTGACGCGCGCCTTCCTCGGGTTGGGATCGAACCTGGGTGATCGCTGGCAACACCTGCGAGATGCGGTCACGAGCCTGCAGAGCGCCGGGCTGATCGCCGTGTCGCCCGTGTACGAGACCGAACCCATGGGTGGGCCATCGGGCCAGGATCGCTACCTCAACCTGGTCGTCGAGCTCGACACCGTGCTGACGGCTCGCCAGCTCTTGGCGATCGGCCGCCGGCTCGAGGCGGCCGCCGGGCGGGTGCGCACCGAACGTTGGGGACCGCGCCCGTTGGATGTCGACATCCTCTGGGTTGGTGGTGAGCCGGTGAACGACCCCGACCTGCAGGTGCCCCATCCGCGCATGTGGGAGCGCCGCTTCGTCATGGCACCGCTCGCCGACCTGGCGCCCGATCTCGTGCCGGCGGACCTCGAGGAACGCAGCGAGGGACGTGTCGAGCTGGTCGGGCCGCTGAACGAGGAGTGACCATGCCCGCGGTGCGCGTGATCGGACCTGGACGTGCGGGCGCGTCGGTCATGACCGCACTGGGCGCCGCCGGCTGGACGATTCGGCCGCCTGTGATCCGGGGACGAGCCGGTCGCCGACGCGGCGACCGACGTGCGATCTCCTGCTGCTGGCCGTGCCCGACGGCTCGATCGCCGAGGTGGCGGCAGGCGTCAGGCCGGTCGAGACGACGGTCGTCGCTCATCTCGCCGGATCGCTCGGCCTCGACGTGCTCGCGCCGCATCGGCGACGAGCTGGCGTGCACCCACTCGTCGCCTTGCCCAACGCCGAAGTCGGGGCGCGGCGGCTGACGGGCGGCGCGTGGTTCGCGGTGGCCGGCGATCCGCTGGTTCAGCGCGTGGTCGAAGATCTCGGTGGTCGCTGGTTCACGGTGGCGGACGAGGATCGCGCCGCGTATCACGCCGCCGCGGTGATCGCCTCGAACCACCTCGTCGCCCTACTGGGCCAAGCCGAACGCGTGGCGGAGCAAGCGGGAGTGCCCTTCGAGGCCTACCTCGACCTCGTTCGGGCCACCGTCGACAACGTGGCCGAGCTCGGCCCGGCCGGCGCGTTGACCGGGCCGGCGGCCCGAGGTGACGACGTCACCATTCAGCGCCATCTCGAAGCCCTGCCCGAAGACGAGCGCGAGGCCTACGAGACGCTCGTTCGATTGGCCCGTCGGCTCGTCGATTGACCTGCCGGCGCGTCGAGAGATCTGCGAGGCTGCCGACGTGGATGTGCACGAAACGATCGCGTCGTTCCGCGACGCCCTCGATCGCGAACGCGGGTCGGGCGCTCGTATCGGCGTCGTCCCGACGATGGGCTATCTGCACGACGGGCATCTGTCGTTGATGCGCGAGGCATCGGCGCGCTGCGACATCGTGGCCGTCACGATCTTCGTCAACCCGCTGCAGTTCGGTCCGACCGAGGACCTGGCCGACTATCCCCGCGACCTGAAACGCGATCTGAGTCTGTGCGAGGCGCTTCGTGTGCATCACGTGTTCGCTCCGACGGTCGAGGAGATGTATCCCGACGCCAGCACTCACGACTGTCTCGGTCGGACGAGCTGGCACAGTCGATGGAAGGCCGAGCGCGGCCGACGCACTTTGCCGGCGTCACGACGGTCGTGGCCAAGCTCTTCAACATCGCTGGCCCGTGTGCGGCGTTCTTCGGCGAGAAGGACTATCAACAGCTCGCGATCGTGCGGCGCATGGCGCGCGATCTCGATTTCCCGGTCGAGGTCGTCGGTTGTCCGATCGTGCGCGAGCTCGACGGGGTCGCCATGTCGAGCCGTAACGTCTACTTGACCCCGGCCGAACGCGCGGCCGCGCCCGTCCTGCACCGGGCGCTGCAGGCCGGGGCGGCGTCGATCCTCGCCGGCGAGCGAGACGGGGACGCCGTACGAGCGCTGATGGGCGCGATCGTCGACGCCGAGCCGCTCGCGCAGCTGGACTATGCCGAAGTGGTGGACGCGGACTCGCTGGCGGCGCCCGCCGAGCTGGTGGCCGGGGACGATCTTCGCCTCCTCGTCGCGGCGAAATTGGGGGTGCCCAGGCTCTTGGATAATCTGGGCGTTCGCGTACCGAACAACGGGAGCGAGTGATCCAGCACGGCGACCGGTCGGACCGGCGTCAAGCAGAGGGGAACACGATGCGCAGGCGCATGATGAAGTCCAAGATCCATCGGGCGCGCGTCACCGACGCGAACCTGAACTATGTGGGGTCGATCACGCTCGACACACAGCTGATGGCGCTCGCCGACGTGCGCGAATGGGAACAAGTGCACGTTCTCGACATCGACAACGGGGCACGGTTCGAGACATACGTGATCCCCGGTGGACCGGGTGAGGTGTGTCTCAACGGTGCGGCGGCACGTCTGGTGCACCCCGGCGACAAGGTGATCATCATCACCTATGCCGATTACGAGGACGCCGAGCTCGATGGGTTCGAGCCGGCCGTCGTGCACGTCGACACCGAAAATCGCCCGCTTCCCATGGAGATCGCAGCGACGCGATGACGTCGACCGTGGCGGTCCCCGAGCCGCTGGACCTGCTTGTTCTGGGCAGCGGGGTCGCCGGCTTGTCGGCCGCCGTTCGGGCCGCCGATCGTCACGGCATGCGGGTGGGCGTCCTGACGAAGGGCGAGCTCGATCAGGCCACGACGCGTTGGGCGCAGGGTGGTGTGGCCGCAGTGCTGCACGAAGACCCTGACTCGACCGACCTGCACCTGGCCGACACGTTGGCCGCCGGCGCCGGCCTGTGCGACACCGACGCGGTGCGTGTCCTGGTCGATGAGGGACCCGGGCGCGTCAACGAGCTGATCGCGCTGGGCGCGATGTTCGACGTCGACGAGACGGGAGCACTGCAGCTCGCGCGCGAGGGCGGCCACAGCCTCCACCGCGTTGTGCACGCCGGAGGCGCCGCTACTGGTGCCGAGATCGAGCGCGCCCTCGTCACGGCGGTGCATCGAACCGCCGCCGCGTTGCACGAGAACACGTTCGCGCTCGACATCATCGAGGAAGGCGGTCGCTGCGTGGGTGTGACGGCGGTTGATCCTTCGGGCGTGCGACGCGAGATCCGCGCCGTTCACGTTCTGCTGGCGACCGGCGGCGCGGGCCAGGTGTTCGCGGTGACGACGAACCCCCTCGAGGCGACGGGCGATGGCATCGCGATGGCGCTGCGGGCGGGAGTCGCCGTTGGCGGACATCGAATTCGTGCAGTTCCACCCCACAGCCCTGCACCACCCCCGCATGCCACGACCGCTGTTGTCGGAGGCCCTGCGTGGGCACGGCGCGCTCGATTCGCAACGCGAAAGGCGAGCGGTTCGTGGACGAGCTCCTGCCACGCGACGAAGTGTCGCGGGCGATGACGAGGTGCATGATCGACGAAGGCACCGACCACTGCTGGCTCGACGCAACTGGTCTCGAGAACTTCGACGAGCGATTTCCCGACGATCAACGCCGAGTTGCTGGCGGCCGACCTCGATCCGGCCAAGGACTGGCTGCCCATCGCGCCCGCTGCGCACTACCTGTGCGGCGGCGTGGTTACCGATCTCGACGGCGCCAGTGACCTACCCGGTCTTTGGGCGGCGGGTGAGGTCGCGTGCTCGGGTGTGCACGGCGCCAACCGCCTGGCGTCGAACTCGTTGCTCGAAGGCATGGTGTTCGCCTTTCGCGCGGTCGAAGGCATCGAACGAGGTAAGGGCGAAGCCGAAGCCACCGGCGCGATGCGATCGGTGATCCCTGGTGAGTATCCGGCGGGTGTGATCGGGGGTCGACCGGTTCGCAGCGAGAGCTTCGACCTGGGAGTGACCCTCGAAGCGCTGCAGAGCGCGAAGGCGATTCGCGAGTCGTTGCAGCTCGCGATGACGCGCGACGCGGGCGTGTTGCGAACGGAGGAGAGCCTGCGGATCGCGGAACGCATCGTCGTAGCTCACGCCGTGCGAATCGATCAAGCGGGACCACTCGAGGAGGACTACGCGGAGGTGCGAAACCTCCTGACAGTTGCCCGGGCGATGATCAGGGCGGCGCTCGACCGGGAAGAGAGCCGCGGTGCGCACACGCGCGCCGACTTCGCCCAACGTGATGACGAGCACTTTCGTGTGCGTCTCGTGGCGGGCGACGGCGCGGTGCAGGCTGGTGGGTCATGAACACCTCGTACGACCCGCCCCGATTCGCCGTCGTCGAGGCGGTCGAGCGCGCTCTGGCCGAAGACCTCACGCCCTTGGGCGACATCACCTCGGCGCTGCTGCCACCGATGCTCGAAGCGTCGGCGCGGTTCGTCGCCCGGGAGGCTGGGGTGTTGGCGGGACGCGCGTGCGCAACCGAGACGTTCCGGCAGGTCGACGTGGGCGTGTCCGTCGTCTGGTCGGCCGACGACGGGGATGCGTTGGAGCCGGGAAAGGCCTTTGGTGAAGTGGTCGGTCCATTGGCGTCGATCCTGACGGCTGAGCGCACCGCGCTGAACTTCATGGGCCACCTGTCGGGCGTCGCCACCTTCACCCGCCGTTTCGTCGACGTGGTGAAGGACGCGGGATCGGCGACCCGGGTGTGGGACACCCGTAAGACGACACCGGGCTTGCGGGTGCTCGAGAAAGCGGCGGTGCGCGCCGGCGGCGGTGCGAACCATCGCGGCAACCTGTCGGACTGGGTGCTGCTGAAGGACAATCACCTCGCACTGGTGGGCATCACGGCCGCGGTGCACGATGCCAAGCGACGGTGGCCGGGCCGCACGGTGCACGTCGAATGCGATCGCGAGGAGCAGGCGCGCGAGGCCGTCGAGGCCGGTGCCGACGCCTTGTTGCTCGACAACATGACGCCCGACGAGATCCGTACCTGCATGGCGGCCGCCCGCGAAACGGCGGCGGCGAACAACCGGCGCCCACCGCTGCTCGAAGCTTCGGGCGGTATCTCGCTCGAGACGATCAGGGGCTACGCCGAGACCGGCGTGGACTGCATCTCGACCGGCCAGATCACCAACTCGGCGCCGGTGCTCGACATCGGCCTCGATATCGGGCCCGTGGACGGCTGAGGGAGAGACCAGTGCTGCTCGCTGTCGATTCAGGGAACACACAGACCGTTGTGGGCCTCTACGATCTCGATCGTGGTCGGCCTGCGGCAGGGCGCCGTCCGGAGGACGGCCTGCTCGATCATTGGCGGGTCGCAACGCAGGCCGATCGAACCAGCGACGAGATGGCGGTGCTGCTGCAAGGCTTCCTGTCCTTCCGCGGCTACTCGCTCGACGACGTGGATGGCATCGCGGTGTCGTCCGGTGTGCCACGCGTGACCGCGAGCCTTCGCGATCTGGCCACGCGTTATCTCGATTTCGAGCCGATCGTCATCGAACCCGGCGTGCGCACCGGTATCTCGATCCTCTACGAGAATCCGAAGGAGGTCGGGGCCGACCGCATCGCCAACGCAGTGGCCGCGTTCGATCTCTACGGCGGTCCCACGATCGTCGCCGACTTCGGGACGGCCACGACGTGCGACGCGGTATCCGAGAACGGCGAGTATCTCGGCGGCGCCATCGCGCCCGGTATCGAGATCAGCATGGACGCGTTGGTCGGTCGCGCCGCCGGCCCTTCGAGCTGTCGAACTGGTCGAGCCGAAGAGTGTGCTCGGCAAGAGCACGGTCGAGTCCATCCAGTCCGGTGCGGTGTACGGCTTTGCGGCACAGGTCGATGGTCTGTGCGATCGCATCGAGGCCGAGTTGGGCGAGTGCACGGTGGTCTCGACCGGTGGGCTGGCCGATCTGATCACGCCCTACTCACAGCGCATACAACACGTCGAGCCCTGGCTCACGTTGCACGGCCTGCGCCTGGTGCACGAGAAGAACTTGTGAGCGACGGCTGAGGTTGCGCCTGAGGGCCGCGCCGCACTACCGCAGGTGTGGGTGGCGAAGCCGAACCTGCGGAGCAGGTTCAAGCAGCAGAGCCTGACGCGAAAGGGGCGCTCTCCCGAGGGAGAGCGCCCGCTTCGCAACAGGAACCTATTTGCTGCTCGACGCGTTCTGGTCGATCCAGAGACCTTCGATCCAGGGTTTCGGCAGGTAGTTGCCGAAACCGATGGTGCGGAACCAGTTGAGACCGCGGAGGTTGTTCTCGCCGATCAGCGAGTAGGGCGTGTTGAACAGCCACAGATCGACGGCCGCCGCGTTGCGGTCCTTGGCCAAGGCCTCGTACCCCGGCTGGCGAGCCTCGAACGACGACGCGGTGCGGCCCCAGGTCACCGCGTTCTCGGTGGTCTGCGACCAGTAGCCGGTGAAGTTGAGCTGGACGGCGCTGTTCGGATCGGCTTGCTCCTTGCTCCAGA
This sequence comes from uncultured Iamiaceae bacterium, assembly GCA_963778895.1. Classification (GTDB taxonomy): domain Bacteria; phylum Actinomycetota; class Acidimicrobiia; order Acidimicrobiales; family Acidimicrobilacustridaceae; genus CAVZVZ01. The sequence continues at coordinate 1,494,206 of CAVZVZ010000005.1, read as the reverse complement.
AGTAGTAGCTGGAGTCCGGGTCCGGGAACGCATACCAGCGGAAGAAGGCCGCTTGGAAGTCGGCGCCGACCAGCTTGCCGATGTAGGCCGTCTGCTCGATGGTGTCGATCTTGGCGTCAACGCCGATCTGCCTCCATTGCTGCTGCAGGTTCTGCAGCAGGCTGATGTCATCGGTGTTGGCCAGGCCCGAGAGGGTGAAGCTCAGCGACGACGCTCCGGTGTCGACCTTGTACTGCTCGAGCTCCGCCTTGGCGGCCTCGGGGTCGTACGCCGGGTAACCGGTCTGGTCGGGGGCCAAACCGCCCCACTTGGATGATTCCGCGAACGGCGAGGTGTCCATGCCGAGTTGCTCGCCGTTGGCCACGCTGTTGGTGATGGCGGCCCGGTCGGTGCCGAGCGCCAGCGCCCTTCGAGCGTGGATGTTGTCGAAGGGGGGTGTCCTGGTGTTCAGCATGACCAGGGTGCGCTCGCTGGTGTAGTCGGTGACCACCTGATAGTTGGATTTGAGGTTGGCGACGTCGGCAGCCCGAGTCGACATGATCAGGTTGAGGTCTCCGGACTGGAGAGCGTTCGCGCGCTGCAAGGCGTCCGGAATCGGACGGAACTCCATGGCATCGAGGAATGGTCCGTTCTTCTGTCCGAGTGGAACGCCCGCCTCCTGGCAGAGCTTCACGACGTCGTCGGCAGGGGCGGGAAGCGCGCACGGGCCACCCCAGTAGCCGTCGAACTTCTTGACCTTGACGGACTTGTCCGGTGTCCAGCTCTCGAAGCGGTAGGCGCCGGTGCCCACCGGGTTGCTCACGCCCTTGTCGGGCGAGTTCATCATCGACGGGGCCATCACATAGCCGGTCGGTCCGGCCAACACGTTCAAGAACTGGGCCCAGCGAACGTTGAGGCGAACGTCGATCGTGTAGTCGTCGACGACGACGACCTCCTTGAGCAGCTTGCCCAGCGCGATGCTCGACAGCCCCTCGAAGACACCCATTTCGATGCTCTGCTTGAGCGCCGGTGCCGTCATCTCGGTGCCGTCCTGGAACATGACTCCCTTGCGCAGGTGGATGGTCCAGCTCTGCGCGAACTCGTCATCGGCCGAGGCGCTCTCGGCGAGCCACGGCACGAGGTCGCCGGCGGAGTTGTAGACGAAGAGCGGCTCGAGGAACGACGAACCGACGAAGTTGCCGGCGTCGGCCCACTGGGCCAAGGCCGGATTCCAGCCGTTGGTCTCGCCGGTCACGGCCATGACGACGGTGCCACCTTGCTTGTGGCGTGCCCTCGTTCCGGATCGCGGCGTCCTGGGCCTGCACCGCGTTGGCGTCGGTGGCGTTGTTCGAGCTGTCGCTCTCTTCGAGCAGGCTCCCGCAACAAGCAGGAAGACGGTGATCACCGCAACTGCGACGATGCTCGAATGTCGGTGTGGTGAACGGTCCGTTCTCATGTCCCACCTCTGCACCGGGATTCCCCCCGAGTGGCGTGCTGTGCCGCCGGTCTCGGCGGTCTTCACGGCTACCTCTGTCGTTCAGATGTTCGGCACCGCAGTCGCGAACTTAAACCTCGCCAGCGTTTGCACAGCGGGATACCCGGGACTATGGGCCGTTCGGCCTAGTCAGCTCCGGACCCAGAGCCCGCCGATCCAGTGCTTGGGCAGGAAAGTGCCGGAGCCCATGACCCGGGACCAATTCAGGCCCCGGACGCCGACGAACGAGTCCGCCGCGGCTGTTCGTTACTGCTTCAACCAGATCTGGGGCCACCACGGTTTCGCGTCTTGGCGGGCGAAGCCCAGCTTCTCGGGAGCGGACAGGCCGCCCACCGTGTCCTTGGCGGCCAGGCCCCAGACGTTGTGGTAGAGCCAGATGTAGGCCACGTCGGCGTTGAGACCGCGAACGACGTCCTGGTAGGCCTGCTTGCGCACCTCCGGGTCGGGAGTGCTCCGGGCCTTGTCGAGGGCTTGGTCGACGGCGTCGCTTCGGATCTGGCCGAAGTTGATGCCACCGGCGCCGCCCGGCTGCTTGGCGAAGCTCGAATGCCAGAAGATGTAGTTGGAGTCCGGGTTGACGTAAGCGAAGTTCCGGAACATGGCGGCCTGGAAGGTGCTGGTGAAGATGTCACCGAGGAACGCCGACTGCTCGGTCTCGTCGATGCTCGCTTGGATCCCGGCCTGTAGCCATTGCGACTGCAGGAGCTCGGCCTCCGCCTTCTGCGAACCGCCGGACGGGACCTTGAGCGTGAACGAGAGCGACGACTCACCCGTATCGTCCTTGTAGGCCTGCACCTCCTCTTCGGCCTTGGCCTGATCGAACGAGACGTACCCCGCGTCGGGCACGTAGTACTGCTCGTCCTTGGTGTACGGCTGATCGGCGACCTCCTGGATGCCGCCGCCGACGGCCTGGTTGGCGGCGTCGGGATCGGTGGCGTAGGCCAAGGCCCGGCGCGGCATGGATGTTGTCGAACGGCGGGTCGCCCAGGTTGAGCATGGCGAAGGTCTCTTCCGCGGCGAAGTCCTCGACCTGGATGAAACCGTCCTTGGACCGGAACTTGGTCACCGCCGCGGGGTCCTGCGTGAAGATCAGGTCGACGTCGCCCGACTCGAGCGACGCGGTGCGGCTCGTCTGATCGATGAGCGCGGTGAACGTGATGCCGTCGAGGTGCGGCCGCTCACCCCAGTACCCGTCGTAGCGCTTGACCTTGACCGGGGTGCCCGGTGACCACGAACCGTCGAGCTCGAAGGGTCCGGTGCCATCGGCCTTCTGCATGGCGTTCGGCTGTCCGATCAACGCCGGCGACACCATGTAGCCGGCCTGCGCGGCGAGGGTGTAGTCGTAGCCGAACCACGGCGCGCTCATGTGCACCTCGACCGTGAGCGGGTCGACCACCACGACTTCTTGGATCTGCTTGATCGAGTCACCCGAGATGGGCACGGCTTTGCGGGCCTCGATGTTGGCCTTCACCGCGGCGGCATCGAACGCCGTGCCGTCGTGGAAGGTGACGTCGGGGCGGAGCTTCATCGTCCACACCGTGCCGTCGGAGTTCGGCGTGACCGAGAGAGCGAGACGCGGGACGAGGTTGCGGTTCTCGTCGAAGGTCAACAGGGTGTCGTACAACGACGAACCGATGAGGTTCCCGTCGAGCGACCAACGAGCCTCGACCGGGTACAGCCCGTCGATGTCGGCGCCGACCGCCACCTTCAAGGTGCCGCCGTCCTGCGGCGGCCCTTCGTCGGTGGGCGCTCCTTGGTTGACGGCTTGGGTGCCGCTGGTGGAGCTCGAGCTGTTGTTGCTGCTACAGGCGGCCGCGAGCATGACGAGCGCGGTCAGCGCCGCCAGGATCGACAGAAGTCGGGTCGCGACCGAGGGTCGTCGCGGTCCAGTCATGTGCATGTCCCCCATGTGTGCGTCGCCAACCGGTCCGGTCAGGATCTGCCAGTCACAATCTGATACGGCGTCAGACTAGAACAGATTTCAGTTTTGGCGCCGTCGACTTCTGCTCACGCGAATCGGTCGTGAACGACGTCGAGCACCCGGCGCCCGGTCTCGAGCGGGCCGACCTCGGCCCGCTCCATGGCGATGCCGGCCGCGAGCAGCGCGCTCCCCGCCAGTGCCAGCCATCCCCACGTCGGCATGGTCGCGGTGTAGGCCAGCGTCTCGGAGACCACGACTGCCGCAAGGAGGGCCGTGCCCAGGAGCAATGGCCCCGCGAGTCGCTTCCAGCCGCCCACGGCCACGGCCACCGTGCCGAGTGTGCCGGCGATGATGGCATGCACGCCGGTACCGCCCGCGAGTCGCTCGGCGAGCGCCGCGGCTCCGAGCAGCGCGATCGCCGGACCGTAGGCGACCCATGAGCTCAGCTCCCTCGAATCGCGCGGAGTCTGGCGGCGGGCGAGCCACCCGGCCGTGGCCAGCGCGGCCGCGACCGGAGCGACGTAGGCGTCGATCGCGTTGATGCCCGCGAGGTCGAGATGAACCCACACGCCCAAGCAAACGAGCGCCGCGCCCGTGACTGCGAATGGCGCCGACCACCGGCCGACCGCGACCGTGAGGGCGCTCGCACCGGCCAACAACAAGACGGTCGCGAACGCGGCGTCGTGGCTGATGCTGAACAACACGGCGAGGGCGATCGACCAGATGGCCGCGCCGTCGACCGTGGGTCGCCAAGTGTCGGAGACAACCAGCGTTCCGAGCGAGAGCAGCAACGCGAAGGCGCCGACCGCGACGGGAGCACTTGTGGCCGATCCAGCCAGAGCGAGCCCGGTCGCCAGCACCGCTATCGGCGACGCGATGGCGGCCACGGAGCCGTCGAGTGGTTCGTGGCGCCGTAGCGCGTCCACGACGCTCAACAGCGCGATGGCCGTGGCGATCTCAGCGGTCGGGGCGGCACCCATCAGGAACGCGATCGGGAGCACCACGAGTGCGCCGGCTCGCCCGATCAAGCCGAAGGCGGGAGTGAATCGTTCGGTCGCGCCGGCATCGAGGATGAAGGCCGCGATCCAGCACGCGACGACCCATCCGCCGAGCAGCGCGATGTCGGGCGCCCAACCGTCGAGCACCGGAACCGCGAGCAGAGGTGGCAGCAGTGCCGCGCACGCGAGGGCCCACGCCCATGCCGAGGCCAACTCGGGACTGTCGGGGCGCAAGCGGCGAGCGCGCAGCACAGCCGCGCTGGAAAGGATGACCGTGCCGGCCACCGCGCACAGGCACGCCACCGCCGGTTCGTAGGTCGCGACCACAACGGCGGCCATCGAGAACCATGCCGCAAGTGCGTGGCCGTACTCGCGGCCCGAAACCACGAGAAGACCGGCCAGCGCGGTCAGCGTGAGCGCGGTTGCCAACGCCGATCCGGTCGACAGCGCCACCCCCGCAATCACCGTGGCCGTGATCCCGACCGTCGCCGGCACCCACCCCGAGCCGAGCAGCAATGCGAGCGAGGGTTGCAGTTGGTCGTGCGTGCGTCGGCGTACATCGGCGATCACCCAACCCGCCGTCGCGACCACGGCGGCAACGAGCAGCGCGCCGTCGAGGTGTGTTGCTCCCGCGCTCAGTGCGAAGTGGGGTGCGACCAGTACGACGCCGGCGAGCGCGACAGCGACCGCGCCGGCCCCGACCTCTGCGGTGCCCGCGACGAGCCGGGAAGGCCCACGGAGGAACTCGTCACCATCGAGGAACCACGCGGTTGCTTCGAAGGCAACGAACAACAACGCCAGGCCGAGTCGACCCATGACCGCCGTGGGTCGGACGTCCTGCCACGTGGCAACGGTCCCGAGCGTGGCCGACATCGCAGCGGCCACGAGCAGCACGAGGTCTCGTCGGGCGCGTGCCTCGACCCAGAGCACGAGCGCGGCGGCGATCGACGCGACGAGAGCCACGCGACGCGCGTTCGGATCGGTCAGCGCGAGCTCGTCGAGGATCACCGGAGACGACCAGAAGTCCGCGGTGAGGGCCACGGCCGGAGCGATGCCTGCCAGCAGCGCCCACGAGGTGGCGAGGGTCCGACGGCGCGTCAGCTCCGCGACGACCGCGGCCGCGGCCAGCGTTGCCGCGGGCGGGATGCCCACGGTCGCTCCGAGGCCGAGGGCGGCGATCACGAAGGAACCCGCTGCCGCGACGCGTAGAACCACCGAGCGCTCCACCCTTTCGAGCACGGTGAACGCGACGGCACCGGTCGTGCCCTCGATCAGCAGCAGACCGCCCCAACCGGTGTCGAACCGAAGGGCCACGGCGGCGCTCACCACGGGCAGCAGGAACGCCCCGAGGTGGTAGAGCACCGCGCCGGTGGCGGGCAGTCGCCGCCGCAACCGGCGTCCGGCGAGCAGGGCCGAGCCGCTCAGCGCGCCGAGGATGGCGAGCTTGATGGTGTCGGGCAGGTGGTCCCATCGCACGGCCACGAAGACCGCGGCGGCGACCACGACGAGGAAGGCGCCGGTGCCGGTCACCCACACCGCCCCGGTTCGGGTGAAGTCGTCAGGACGAGGAGAGCGTCGACGGGCCTGTTCAGGTGAGGTCTGCATGGCACCACGGTCCGCCGCGCGGGTCGGGCTGACCATCAGGCTTTCCCCCCAGTGCTGCCTGGGGGTGCCCGACTATTCGATGCCGTGCTCCACCGCGTAGCGGATCAGCTCCTGCTTCCTGTTCAGGTGGAGCTTGCCGAGGATGTTGCGGACGTGGTTCTCGACCGTCTTCTCGCTGATGAACAGCTGCTCGCCGATCTCGCGGTAGGTGTGCCCCCGCGCCACGTACTGCAACACCTCGCGCTCGCGATCCGATAGGGGCTGCAGGCCACCGGACTGCTTCGCCATGCGGCGGAACTCGCCCAAGACCAGCGCGGCCAACTGGGGTGAGAAGACGGGTTCACCATTCGCGGCCTTCCACAACTCGTGCCGCAGGTCGTCCGGGGGTGTCGACTTCACGAGGTACCCCACGGCGCCTGCCGCGACCGCGTCGAGCAGATCGCGTTCAGCCTCGGAGACGGTCAACATCACGATGCGCGTGTCGGCCCCGCAGGTGCGTGCCACCTTCAGCCCGCCGCCATTCGGCATGTGCAGGTCACAGAGAACGAGGTCGGGGCGCGTGCTCGTGATCACCTCGATCGCTTCGTCGGCATCGCCCGCCTCGCCCACCACGGTGAAGTTGTCGCCGAGGTCGGCGCGCACGCCCGAGCGCCAGATCGGGTGATCGTCGGCGATCACCACCCGTACCGCCGTCATGCGGGAACCCACAACCGCACCTCCGTTCCCTGACCGACGTGGCCATCGATCTCGACCCGACCGCCCACTTCCTCGATCCTGCCCCGAATCGAGCGGGCGATGCCGACTCCTTCGGACGAGTCCGCTTCGGCGAACCCGACGCCGTCGTCCTTGACCGAACAGAACACCACGCCGTCTCCGTCGACGTCGATGAAGATCGTCGCCGACGAGGCCTGGCCGTGCTTGCCGGCGTTGTTCAACGCCTCGATGACCGCACCCCGGATGGCGTCGCGTGCGTCGGTGCTGGTGTGCGGCTCGACCACCGCCACGACGCGAGCGTTCCCTCCGTAGAGGCGGTTGAAGCGCGATGCCGCTTCACGCAGCGACGGGACGAGTCCGTCTGATCCGGGCTCGTGGAACAAGAAGTGGCGGAGGTCCTCCTCTTGTTCGCGCGCCAGTGCGATCAGCTCCGGGTCGTCCGAGCGACGTTGGATGACGGCGAGGGTCTGGAGCACTCCGTCGTGCAGCTGACGGCTGACTTCCTCCCGCGCCTTCGCCGCGGAGATGCGTCGCTCGGCCTCGCGAAGTTTGATGGTGAGGAACCCACCCACGGCACCGGCCAACGAATAAAGGACGATCGTGCCCAGTGCGTCGAGTTTGTTGTCGTGCCATTTCCAACCCGGGATGAACCGGAGTTGCCCGAGCACGCGGGTCATACCGATGACGAGCCCGGCGATGAATCCACCTCGTCCCGCCCAGAGGATGCCGGCCATGAAGATCCCGGCGAGCGGCCATGCCGAGCCGAGCGATTGGGAGTGCGCCGATTCGTACGCGTAGCTGTCGAAGAACACCGAGCGCGGCGCCCAGGGCGAGCTCGGTGAAGACCGCGACCGGTGTGAGCAGTACGGCGGGAGCGACGCGCAGCCAGATGCTCGTCCACAACGTGAAGAGCGCGACCAAGGTCACGAGCACCACCGCGGCCCACAGGTGGGCGAAGGCGTCGTTGCCCGCGTCGACCACGACTACGAGCACCGTCCACGCCAACGTGGCCCAACGGAACACCGCGACCGCTATGAGCAGCGAGCGTTCCAACGGCAGATCGGAGGCCGCCAGCCGTGGTTGTTCCACGCCCCAACAGTAGGAGTGGCGACGCGCCGAGCGCGTCCCACAACCCGATTCTGGGACCGATCAGAGCGTGGACACGGGATGCGCGGACTTCGCGCTGGCGCGGCGGCCGGGACCGATGATCCGGTAGACGAGGAAGAACACGGCCGCCGAGACCGCGGACACGGCTGACCAGCGGACCAGGGGGCTGTGGGCGTCGGTACCCGCCCACAGCATGTGGATCGTGCCGGCGAGGAACACGCCGTAGCTCACCAGGTGCACCCCGTGCCACAAACGCTTCGGCAGCCGGGCCATCGCCAACGAGGTCGCTTCCACAGCGATGAGCCCGTAGAACGCGAGCACGCCAACGGCGACCGCTCCTGGCTTCCAGGACGATGCCATCGGTACGAAGAGCTCGCGTGGCCCGAACGACACGTAGGAGTCCGCCCACAGACCGACCAGATGGAACGCGACGAACACGACGGTCAACCCGCCGATGTAGCGATGCAGATCGAGCAGCCACGGCGCGCGGGGCCGGCCGCCCAACGCTCGGGTGCTGAGGGCAAGCCCCCACAGAACCGCGGCCCCCGACAAACCCCACGCGACGATGCCCGCCGCCCTGGACAGGTGCCACCAGAACTGTGTCGACGCCAGGATCACCGGCGGAACTCGTCGATCGCGCCGGCGCTCACGACCTCGCCCGTGTCGGTGACGAAGAGCGCGGCCGTACCGGTCGCCTCGATCAGCTCGCGACCGGAGGCCACGCCCGACAGGAACGCGGCCTTCGCGAGGATCTCCGCTTGGGCCGCCTCCGCCGCGAGGACCGTCACCTGGGCCAGTCCGGCTCGAGCGGGCTGTCCCGTCGATGGGTCGAGCAGGTGGTGCATGTTCCCGGCCGTCGTGGTCCAGTGTCGACGCGTGCGTGCGCTGGTGGCGATGGCTCCGTCGGACAAGCTCAACATCCCGAGGGACGCAGACGGATCGAACGGGTCTTCAACCTCGACGATCCAACCACCGTCGAAGGCACTGCCCCCGATGCACCGGATGTCGCCGCCGACGTTGATGCAGGCCGTAGGTACGCCACGCCTCCGCAGCCGCAGGCCGACCAGGTCGGCGGCGTGACCTTTGCCGATGCCGCCCAGATCCAATTGGGTGTCTTCGGGGACGGTGATGGTCAGGGTTGACTCGTCGAGCTCGATTCCGGCGCAACCCGTGGTCGGCAGCAGCACGGAGACGGCGGAGGGTGTGGCTCCGGTCATTTCGTCGAACGTCCGGTCGTAGCCGCACCGGATCATGGCGGAGCCGACGCTGGGATCGAAGAGCCCGCCGGTTGCACGCCAACCGTCGACAGCGATTCGCACAAGGTCAAACGTTGGTCGGCTCACGGCGACGGAAGCCGTGCCGAATTCGTTGACGCGTGTCAGCTCGCTGGTCGGTATGAACCGCGACCACAGCGCCTCGAGATGTTCGATGAATCCCTGAATGTCATCGAGGTGTTCGATCTCGCTGCCGTCTCCACAGCCCTCGAGCAGCACGTGCGCCGTGCTCCCCATTGCCGCGAAGGACCGTTCAGCTGGCACGGGTCTTGGTCACCGGTGCGGGCGGCGTCGTTGTCGGTGACGCCGGCGCAGGAGCAGGGGATGCCGGCGCCACCGACGACGGGGAAGACCCGGACGAGGACGAACCCGAACGGGCGGAAGGAGGGGCGCTACTCGGGCTCTTGGTCTGCTGACCGCCGCTCGACGGAGCGGCCGCGGGGCTCTCGACGACATGGTGTCGAACGATGATCTGTGTGGGTGGCGGACCGGGTGGCGCAGGCTCCGCCGGAGCGATCGTGGTCGTCGCGGCGGTGCTCGAGTCGTTCTTCGCCGTGGTCTCGTGACCCCACGACATACCGGCCAACAACACCCCGGTCACGGTCATGCTCACGCCACCGACGAGAATCCGGCTGGCCGCCGCCGCGTGGCGTCGCACCCGTCGACGCCCGCGGCCAGTGGCTGACGGCTCAGTCATCCGCGTGTTCGGTCTCGTGTTCGGTCTCGTGTTCGCTCTCGGTCTCGTGTTCGTCGTCGGGCTGGTTCGACGCAGTCACCGTCGTCGTCGACGCAGTGGTCGTCGGGGCGGGTGTTTTCGTCCCGGATGGATCGCCGGACTGATCGCCGGACTGATCGGCGTTGGAGTGCTCGGAGCTCTCGACCTGGCCTGGCGACTCATCGCCGGATTGTTGTTCGGTGACCGCTGTCTCGTTCGTGTCGGACGGCGCAACGGTGTCGTATTGGTCGATGACGATCACCTGAGGTGATTGCGTCGTCGTGGTCTCGGAGATGCGAGACAGATTGTCGGAGTCGAGCGAACCGACCGATCCTGTGCCTGCCCCGGCCACGCCGAGTACGCCGAAGTTGGCCGCCATGGCAATGCCACCGGCGGCGACGACCATCGCGGCAGTGCCGGCAATCGTGAGTGCCTTGCGTCGATCCATCTCGTCCACCTGTCTGGTTCGTGGGACTTTGATCCCTGGTCTCGCGCTCCTGTGCGTGCCACCGTATGGACCATCGCTGAAGCGGCTGGCCTGGAGAAGGTAAAGACTCGGCAAAGTCGGGTGCTCCTCGTGGAGGACGACGATTCGATCGCCGATCCCTTGGTGCGAGGACTCGAACGCGAGGGCTTCGTGGTGTCGCGCGTTGCGACAGGAGCGGCCGCGTTCGACGATCACGACGTCGACCTGGTGCTCCTCGACCTCGGTTTGCCGGACATGGATGGCTACGACGTGTGTCGAAGGTTGCGCGAGCGTTCGAACATCCCGATCATCATTCTCACCGCACGCGGCGATGAGATCGATCGTGTGCTCGGGCTCGAACTGGGCGCCGACGACTACGTCGTGAAGCCATTCGGGTTACGCGAGCTGGTGGCGCGCATTCGCGCGGTCACGAGACGCATCAACGCACAACCGGATCCAGGAACGGACGAGGTCGCAGCCGTCGGAAACTTGCGCATTGACCTGCGGCGCCGCAACGTCGAGCGCGACGGTGTGCCGGTTGCGCTGACCCGAAAGGAGTTCGATCTGCTGGCATTGCTCGTTAGCGATCCGAATGCGACGCACCGACGTGAGGACATCCTCGATCGCGTCTGGGACACCAACTGGTACGGACCGACGAAGACCCTCGACGTTCACATCGCCGCGTTGCGCAAGAAGATCGGCGACCCGGGTCTGATCGAAACAGTTCGAGGTGTTGGCTTCCGACTGCGGTCGGATGTGGAGCAGCAGTGAAGCGCCGTCTGCTCCTCTCGTATCTCGTGCTCACGCTCGTGACCCTGCTCGTGTTGATGGTGCCGCTCGCTGTCACCTACCAGCAGCGTGCGCGCGAGAACCTGGAGGCTGGCCTCACGCGCGATGCCTTCGTGCTCGCTGCGTACGTCGAGGACACGCTGGAGCAAACCAGTTCCGCCGACCTCCAGGGCGTGGCGAGCGGCTACCAGCAGCGAACGGATGCGCGTGTCGTCATCGTCGATCGGAGCGGCGAGGTGCTTGCCGACTCGTCACCGCCGGTCGACGGACCACGAAATTTTGCGGACCGTCCCGAGTTCGCTGCGGCACTCGATAGCCGTGTGGCCACAGGCACGCGCCCGTCGGACACGCTCGGCACCTCGCTCCTGTATGTCGCGGTGCCGGTGACCTCGAGCGGTCAGGTGCACGGCGCGATCCGACTCACCTATTCGACCGCTCAACTCGAGACCCGCGTCCACCGTTACTGGTTGTTGCTGGGCGGCATCGCCGCAGTTTCTCTCGGCGCCGCGGCGGCCGTGGGGCTGTTGCTCGCCCGCTGGGTCGGCCGGCCCGTCGAGCGCTTGCAGACTGCAGCCACCGCGCTCGGTAACGGCGAGCTCGAAAGCCGAGCACCGACCGAGTCCGGGCCACCGGAGCTACGGGAGTTGGCCGCCGCGTTCAACGCCATGGCCGCGCGGCTCCAGGACCTGTTGACGTCGCAGGAGCAGTTCGTAGCCGACGCCTCGCACCAGCTGCGAACACCGCTCACTGCCGTCCGTCTTCGGCTCGAGATGCTCGAGGACGAGATGAGCGACTCGGAGCTCGACAGCGCTCGGCTGGCCGAGGACATCGCGGCGGCGCGGGGTGAGGCGGCGCGCCTCGACCGTCTGGTCGACGGTTTGCTCGCGCTGGCCACCGCCGAGCGGGCCGGCGCGGCGACACGCGCGGCGCCGATTCGTCTCGCCACCATGGTCACCGAGCGCGTCGAGGCCTGGGCGCCGGTGGCTGCTGAGCGCGATATTCGGGTCGAGGCCGTTCCGAGAGAGCTCGTTGCTCGGGCCACGGAGGATCGGTTGACGCAGGTACTCGACAACCTCATCGCGAACGCGATCGATGCTTCGCAAGCGGGCGGGACGATCCGCGTCGAGGCGTCGACGCCGCTGCGAGCCGAGCGCCACGGCGGCATGGTGGAGCTCCACGTGATCGACCAGGGACGCGGGATGACGCCCGAACAACGGGCTCGTGCCTTCGACCGCTTCTGGCGCGAGGGATCGAATGCCGGCCAGCTGGGTGGGAGTGGCCTCGGCCTGGCGATCGTCCAAAAGCTGGTGCACGCCGATGGGGGTTCCGTGGCGCTGTTTGCGGCGCCCAGCGGGGGCGTGGACGCGGTCGTTCGGCTACCGGCGTCCACCGACCGAGCATCGGCGACGGACCACGTGGGGCAGCCGAGCCCGGCTAGCGGGTGAGGGCGGCGACCGACTCGAGCAGGTGATCTGCGGCGGCGCCCATCGCGGCCACGGACTCACCCGGGGCGAGCGAGCGCACGGCGTTCTGTGCGACGTGGGCGTAGCTCTCGGCCGTGCCGAGGGCCGAATCGACGGCGCCGTTCGACCGGATGATGTCGCGGGCGATGTCGAGCTCGTCGGGTTCGAGAGGACCCCCGAGCACTCGACGCAACTTGTCGGACCCGGCGTCGCCGTCGGCGAGCGTACGGATGATCGGGAGGGTGTAGACGCCTTCGACCAGATCGTGACCGGCGGGCTTGCCCAGTTGCGCGTCGGTCGCCACGACGTCGAGCACGTCGTCGACGACCTGGAACGCCATGCCGTAGTTGATGCCGAACTCGGTGAGCCGGTCGACGTCGTCACGGGGGAGATCGGCGACCAGCCCACCCACCCGACACGACGTGCCGAGCAGGCTGGCGGTCTTGCCCGCGATCGACCGCAGGTACGACTCCTCGGAGCGGTCCAGGTCGAACGTGTGCTGGAGCTCGAGTACTTGGCCTTCGCACAAGCGCGCGATCGTCGACGCGAGCAGGCCGGCCACCTCGGTGCCGAGCGATGCGGCGATCTCGGATGCCTTGGCGAGCAGATAATCGCCGGCGAGGATCGCCTTCAGGTTCCCCCAGCGGGCATTCACGCTCTCGACCGTGCGGCGCGTGAGGGCGTCGTCCATGACGTCGTCGTGGTACAGCGATCCGAGATGCACGAGCTCGACCGAGACCGCACCGCGCACCACGTCGCTGCTTGCTGACGCGAGCACGTCGGCCCGTGAACCGGCCGCGGCCAGCGCCAGTGCAGGCCGGACCCGCTTTCCACCGGCTCGGATCAGATGGCTCGCGACCTCGGTGAGAAAGGCGTCTTCGGCCTCGACAGAGGTCGACAGCTCGTGCTCGACCCGCCCGAGGTCGGCCTGGAGAACCGGGAGCTGCAGCAGCGGGCTCGTGACGGCCACACCGTGACGATAGGCGCGACCTCCCGAAACGCCCCAACCGTGAAATTCGTGGAAGGGCTACGTTCCACTCTCGCGGAGGCCGCGACTGGCCGATGGGTTCAGGGACCAGCTGGTTAGACTTGGCGCACGACCCCCAGCCGTGGGAGGCAATCTCCTTGTTCGAACGCTTCACCGATCGGGCCCGCCGAGTCGTGGTACTCGCGCAAGAAGAGGCGCGCCTGCTCAATCACAACTACATCGGCACCGAGCACATCCTGCTCGGGTTGATCCACGAGGGCGAAGGCGTCGCCGCCAAAGCCCTCGAGTCACTCGGCATCTCACTCGAGGCCGTCCGCTCACAGGTCGAAGAGATCATCGGCCAGGGCGGGTCGTCACCGAGTGGCCACATCCCGTTCACGCCGCGCGCCAAGAAGGTGCTCGAGCTGTCGCTGCGCGAGGCGCTGCAGCTCGGTCACAACTACATCGGCACCGAGCACATCCTCCTCGGGTTGATCCGCGAGGGCGAAGGCGTCGCCGCGCAGGTGCTCGTGAAGTTGGGCGCCGATCTGTCGCGTGTGCGCCAGCAGGTCATCCAGCTCCTGTCGGGCTACAGCGGTCCGGGTAGCCAAGAGAAGGCCGGCGCCACCGCCGGTGGCAGCGGGGAGCAGAGCCCTTCCGGTTCCCTTGTGCTCGACCAGTTCGGGCGGAACCTCACCCAGCTCGCGCGCGAGAAGAAGCTCGATCCCGTCATCGGGCGCGAGCGCGAGACCGAGCGCGTGATGCAGGTGTTGAGCCGGCGAACCAAGAACAACCCGGTGCTCATCGGTGAGCCCGGCGTCGGCAAGACCGCCATCGTCGAGGGCCTGGCGCAAGCAATTGCTGCGAACAACGTGCCCGAGACCTTGCACGCCAAGCAGCTCTACACGCTCGACCTTGGCGCGTTGGTAGCCGGCAGCCGTTACCGCGGCGACTTCGAGGAGCGCCTCAAGAAGGTGCTGAAGGAGATCAAGACCCGCGGCGACATCATCCTGTTCATCGACGAGCTCCACACCCTGGTGGGTGCGGGCGCCGCCGAAGGCGCGATCGATGCGGCTTCGATCCTCAAGCCCATGCTGGCTCGCGGTGAGCTGCAGACGATCGGCGCCACCACGCTCGACGAGTACCGCAAGCACCTCGAGAAAGACGCCGCTCTCGAGCGGCGTTTCCAGCCGATCAAGGTCGAAGAGCCTTCGGTCGCCCACACGATCGAGATCCTGAAGGGTCTGCGCGATCGTTACGAGGCGCACCACCGGGTCACGATCACCGACCAGGCTCTCGTCGCCGCGGCCAACTTGGCTGATCGGTACATCTCCGATCGTCATCTGCCGGACAAGGCGATCGACCTCATCGACGAAGCCGGCTCACGCTTGCGCATCAAGCGCATGGAGACACCGCCGGACTTCAAAGAGCTCGAGAACGAGATCGCCAAGGTCGTGCAGGAGAAGAAGGAGGCCGTCGAAGCGCAGCGCTTCGAAGAGGCCGGGCGCCTGCGCGACAAAGAAAAGGAGCTGCTCCAAAGCCGCGAGGCCAAAGAGCAGGAGATGAAGGACAAGGGCATCGACCTGTTCGACGAGGTCGACGAGGAATCGATCGCCGAGGTTCTCTCGATCTGGACCGGCATCCCGGTGTACAAGCTCACCGAGGAAGAGACGGCCAAGCTCCTTCGCATGGAGGACGAGCTCCACAAGCGGGTCATCGGCCAGGAGGATTCGATCCGGGCCGTGAGCCAGGCGATCCGCCGTACGCGTGCCGGCCTCAAGGACCCCAAGCGCCCGTCAGGGTCGTTCATCTTCCTGGGCCCCTCCGGTGTGGGCAAGACCGAGCTCGCCAAGACGCTCGCCGAGTTCTTGTTCGGTGACGAAGAGGCGCTGATCCAGCTCGACATGTCGGAGTACATGGAGAAGCACACGGTCAGCCGGCTCGTCGGCTCACCCCCGGGCTACGTCGGCTACGAGGAAGGCGGCCAGCTCACCGAGGCCGTGCGGCGCAAGCCGTTCTCCGTCGTGCTCTTCGACGAGATCGAGAAGGCGCACCCCGACGTGTTCAACACGTTGCTGCAGATCCTGGAAGAAGGCCGCCTGACCGACTCACAGGGTCGCTCGGTCGACTTCCGCAACACCGTGTTGATCATGACCTCGAACCTCGGCACCCAAGATCTCCGCAAGGCGAACGTGGGCTTCGGCAAGGCCGACGAGGCGGTCAGCTACGAGCGCATGAAGGAGAAGGTCAACGACGCGCTGAAGGTCCACTTCCGCCCGGAGTTCCTGAACCGCATCGACGAGGTCATCGTCTTCCACGAGCTGAGCAAGGACGAGGTGACGTTGATCGTCGATCTCATGATCAAGCGGGTCAAGAACCAGCTCGAAGGTCAGGGGCTCGGACTCGAGCTCACCCAGGCGGCCAAGGTGCACCTGGCCGATCGCGGCTACGACCCCCAGCTCGGGGCTCGCCCGCTGCGCCGGGCGATCCAACGGCTGGTCGAGGACCCGCTGTCGGAGCGGCTGCTGTGGAAGGAGTTCCGGGCCGGCGAGACCGTCATGGTCGATGCCGAACCGGATCCCGAGAGCGGCGAGCGGGTCATCACCTTCCGGTCGGTCGAGGGCTTCCAGCCCCCGGCCGTCGAGATGGCCGAGGCCGGTCCGACCGAGTAATCCCAGCTCGGGCCCGTGACATTGGGTCATTCGGCCGATGCCACGATCGGAGCCGCGTCGTACCCTCTAGCAATCCTGTCCGACGTCGCCCCCATCGGGTTTTCCGGTGGGGGCGGCGTCGTTTTCCGCCTGCGGTACCGAGGGGACCCAGGCGCTCGCTAGCGTCCCCGCTCGTGTTCGCCCGTCGGCTCAAGCTCGTACTCGGTGCCGTCGCGCTCATGGTGGTGTTGGCGGGCTGCCAGGTCGACTTGAACGTCGACATCCAGGTGAACAAGGACGGCAGTGGATCGGTGACGGTCGCGGCTGGTCTCGACGACGAGGCGTTGGCGCGGGTGGGCAATCTCCAACAGCAGCTCCGGGTCGACGACCTGGAGGCGGCGGGGTGGGCGGTGACCGCGCCGTCGCGAGAGGGCGACCGCACGTGGGTCCGGGCCTCCAAGAGCTTCAGCACGCCCGAGGAGGGGACCGCCGTACTGGCGGAGCTTACGGGGCCGCAGGGCCCGTTCCGGGACTTCGTGGTGAAGGTCGACGACGGGGCCTTCGGAACCGACTACTCGGTCCACGGCGTCGTGGACCTCACGGGCGGTCCCGCGGCGTTCGGTGATCAGGAGCTGAGCACGTTGCTCGGCGGTGACCCGTACGGCGGCACCCTCGCGGCGATCGAGCACGACGAGGGCCGTCCGGTCTCGGACATGGTCGCCTTCCAGGTGAACGTGAGTCTGCCGGGTGACAGCTCACCGACCGTGTACACACCGAGCTTTGCCGACGAGCAGGCGACCCAGGTCTCGGCGAGCAGCTCGCAACGCAGCACTGCGGCCACCGTCGCCATCTGGGCCCTGGTCGCGGGCGTCGGCGTGATCGGCCTGGTGGTGCTGCGACAGGGCTTCAAGCGGGTGAATCGCTAGCTCGCGGGCGAGCCCTGACCGGTTTCGAGGGCGCGCCGGAGGCTGTCGAGGAACATCGCCCAGCGGAAGCTGGCGCTCGGCAGCGCGCCGTCTTCGTACTCCCAGCCACCGTGCCAGAACCGGAGCACGGTGTGGCCGTCGCTGGCCTCGATGCGGAACGCGAGCTGGGTGCCGGGCCACTCGGCGGGGCCGTCGATACAGGTCAGATGGACCAGGACGGGTGGGTCGAACGCATCCATTTGGAACCGCATCCGGACGGCACGTTGGTCGAACCCGAGCAGGAATTCACCATCGGCCGGACCGAACTCGGCATCGGTCGTCCACCAGGTCGCGAGCCCTTCCGCGGTCGTCACGGCCTCGTACACCCGCTCGGGAGTCGCCTCGATAGTGAGCTGGTGAACGATGTCGTACATGTTCAGGAGCTTAGGTCTCTGACCGTTAAAGGCTGTAGGCGGGCCATTGGTGCCCGCCCAGGTTCGGCGGTTGAAGGGGGGAACGCCATGGTGGATGGCGACGAGGTCCCCGGCGGGAACCTCGCGGGTGGCCCCGCGTCACGCGCCCGTTTTGTCGTCCAGCCCGAGCAACTTGCTGCCCTGTTCACGCACGTCGATGCCGTAGTGCTGACCTTCGACGAGGTCGGCGTGGTCACGTTCATCACGCACTCGGTGCGGGAGCTGTTGGGTTACGAGCCGTCTGAGTTGGTCGGGCAGAGCGCGTTCGACTTCGTTCACCCCGATGACGCTGTCCGCCTGGTTGCCAACCTCGACCGCTGGTTGGGACGCGATGGCGCCGTGAAAGCGGAGAACATTCGCGTCCGAACATCCTGGGGCGGGTGGTGCGACGTCGGCTTCGAGACCGTCACCGGGTCGTTGGTCGAGCCGTTCGGGGCTGGTGTCGCAACGATGCGGCCCGTGCGGGACTCGATGTCGATCGAACAGGAGCTCCGCCGTCGGCTGGTCAACGAAGACCGCATGACGCAGCTGGCCCGAACGTTCATGGCTGACGATTCGGACTTCGAGACGTGCGTCAACGGCGCGCTCGCGTTGATGGGCTCGCTCGAGAGTGTGGACAGTATTGGCATCTGGCGAATGCAGGACGGCCGGATGCACCACCGCCATGAGTGGACCGCACCGTCGATCGAGCCGTCGATGGGCGACTATGCGCCGTTCCGGCCCGACTCCGTGGAGTTCGGTCGCACGCTGGCGCGGCTCGAAGAAGTGACGTTGCGCGCGACCGGCCACAATCCGCAGGCGGCGACGACGGAGGTCGAGGAGCTCGCTCGAAAAGGAGTGTGCTCCTTTCTTGCGGCGCCGATGGTCACCGACGGTCTGCTGTCGGGCTTCGTTTCGTTCACGTCGTATCGAGACGGGAACATCTTCGCGCCAACGCATCGCTCGACATTGCGGGCCGCCGCCGGCATCTTCGCCGAGGCCTTCACGCGACACGAGGTGCAGGCCCGGCTCGAGCACCAAGCCCGCCACGACTCCCTCACGGGGCTGGCCAACCGGTGGGCATTCGGCGCTGCGGTGGACGAAGCGTTGCGATCACGCGCCGCCGGGGAGTCACGGGGCGTTGCGGTGCTGCTCCTCGATCTCGATCGTTTCCACGTGATCAACGACTCACTCGGTCACCCAGTGGGTGACGGATTGTTGGTGGCGGTGAGCGATCGCTTGCAACAGCTCGTGCACGGGAACGACCTCCTGGCCCGCCTCGGTGGCGACGAGCTGGTGGTTCTGCTGGCGGACGTGACGAGTGACGACGAGGCCCGGCAGCGCGCCGAGGAGCTGCTGGCCGCGTTCGAGGATCCGTTCATGGTGGGGTCGAACGAGCTGGGGGTGTCGGCCAGCGTCGGAGTCGCGTTGGCACGCGGCTCGCACGCGGACCGAAGCCAGCTGTTGCGGGAGGCCGACGTCGCGATGTACGCCGCCAAGCGCGGTGGCGGCCGGCGCGTCCAGATCTACGACTACCCATTGCGAGACGAGGTCACCACGCGACTACAGCGCGAGCGGGACCTGGACGGCGCGGTCAACCGCGACGAGTTCGTCCTGCACTATCAGCCCGAATTCGCCCTCCAGACCGGCGCGGTGATGGGTGTGGAGGCCTTGTTGCGCTGGCAACACCCCCATTGCGGGCTCTTGGCGCCGGGTGAGTTCATGGGCGTGGCCGAGGACAGCGGACTCATCGTCGAGATCGGGTTCTGGGTGATCCAGGAAGCACTTCACCAGCTGCGAGAGTGGACGCAGGACGACCCGGCCCTGGACCTCGTGATGCGAATCAACCTGTCCGGTCGCCAGATCGCGCACAAGGGCCTGTTGGAGCGCATCACCGAGCTGCTCGGTGGGAGCGGCGTGTGCCCCTCGAAGGTGTGCTTCGAGTTGACCGAGACCGCGGCGATGACCGACCCCGACCGCGCGTTGGGCGTGTTCGAAGGCCTGAAGGACATAGGTGTCACGATCGCCGTCGACGATTTCGGGACCGGGTACTCGTCGCTGGCGTACCTGCACCAGTACCCGGTGGACCTCTTGAAGATCGATCGGTCTTTCGTCGCCCGGCTCGATGTTCCGCCCCGTGACACCTCGCTCGTGCGAGCCATCCTCTCGATGGCCGACGCCATGGGATTGACGGTGACGGCGGAAGGGATCGAGACGGTCGACCAGTTGGAGGCCTTGGTGCAGCTCGGCTGCGGCCACGGTCAGGGCTACCTCCTGGCCCGGCCGGCTCCGCCCGAAGACATCGCATCACTCATCGGTGTCACACCCTCTACGTAACGTCGGGGTATGGCCAAGGTTCGAACCACCTTCCGATGCAGCGAGTGCGGCTCCGCCAGCCCGACGTGGGTGGGGCGCTGCCCCGGGTGTCGAGAGTGGAACACCCTCGTCGAGGAGCGCGAGGTCCCGATCTCGGTGCCGGCGGGCGCCGCGTCCTCGCCCGCGCAGCCGATCGCCCAGGTCGATCTGACGCAGAGCCACGCGGTCACCACCGGCGTGGTCGAGCTCGATCGCGTGTTGGGCGGCGGGCTGGTCGCAGGTTCGGCCACGTTGCTCGGAGGAGAGCCCGGCATCGGCAAATCCACGCTCGCGCTCCAGGTGGCGGCCGAGGTGGCTCGGCGCGGCCGCCGCGTGCTGTACGTGTCCGCCGAGGAGTCGGCCTCGCAGGTGCGGTCCCGGGCCGATCGGCTCGGCGCGGTGCACGACGAGCTGTGGCTGTCGACCGAGGCCGAGGTGCCGGCCTTGCTTGCTCAAGCGCGAGAGCTGCACCCGCAATTGGTCGTGGTCGACTCGATCCAGACGGTTCGCGATCCGGCGCTGGCCTCGGCGGCCGGTTCGGTCGGCCAGGTGCGCGAGTGTGCCGCCGCGCTCGTGCGCTCGGCGAAGACCGAGGGCGTGGCCCTGATGCTCGTCGGTCACGTGACGAAGGACGGTGCGCTGGCCGGGCCGCGGGTACTCGAGCACCTGGTCGACACGGTGCTGGCGTTCGAGGGCGACCGACACCACAGCCTGCGCTTGCTGCGGGCGTCGAAGCACCGCTTCGGGAGCACCGAGGAGCTGGGCGTGTTCGAGATGACGTCCAGTGGTTTGTTCCCGGTGGCCGACCCCAGCCTGCTCTTTCTCGAGGACCGGCGCGCCGACGTGCCGGGCTCCGTGGTGGTGCCGGTGCTGGACGGCTATCGGCCGCTGCTCGTCGAGATGCAGGCGCTGACCACCGAAGGAGCGATCGGCAACCCACGCCGGCTGGCGCACGGCGTCGACGCCGGCCGGTTGGCGATGGTGCTCGCCGTGTTGGCCGAGCGGGTGCGGTTCGACGTGAGCCGCCGTGACGTACACGCGCTGGCCGTCGGCGGGGTGCGGGTGGTCGAGCCGGCCGCTGACCTGGCCTTGGCGCTGGCGATCGCCTCGTCCCTCTGCGATCGGGCGCTGGCGGGCGGCATGGTCGCCATGGGCGAGATCGGGCTCGGCGGTGAGCTGCGCCAAGCCCATCAGGCTCCCCGCCGCCTGGCCGAAGCGGCTCGTTTGGGCTTCACGCGCGCCATCGTTCCCCGCTCCGCGCCCGAACCTCCGCCCGGTATGCAGGTGATGCGCGCGTCCACGGTCGGAGAGGCGCTCGCGATGGCGTCGTTGCCCCTTCCTTGATTCTTCTCGGCCTGATGTCTCTGTCTCACGTCGTTGGCCTGACGGGTCGTCACCCGCGGCCTGCGAAGCGGCACAACTAGAATCCGTCCGTGCCCCGTCGACGCAATGAAGCGCTGCTCAGTGCGCTGGCCGCCGTTGCCCCGGGCAAGCCCTTGCGCGAAGGGCTCGATCGCATCCTGCAGGCGGGCATGGGCGCGTTGATCGTCGTGAGCGACGGTCCCGAGGTGCTGAACATCTGCTCGGGTGGTTTCCTGCTCGACGCCGCCTTCAGCCCGCAGCGGCTCTCGGAGCTGGCCAAGATGGACGGAGCGATCATCCTGGCTCCCGACGCCAGCCGCATCGCCCGGGCCAACGTGCACCTCGTTCCCAATCCGAACGTGCCCACGTCCGAGACCGGTACCCGTCACCGCACCGCCGAGCGGGTGGCCCGTTCGATCAACGTCCCCGTGATCTCGGTGTCCGAGGACATGTCGATCATCGCGGTCTACAACGGTGACCAGAAGCATCAGCTCGTGCCGATCCCTCGGCTCCTCGATCGTGCCAACCAAGCGCTGCAGACGCTCGAGCGCTACAAGATCCGGCTCGACGAGGTGTCGCAGAATCTCGCTGCGCTCGAGGTCGACGATGCCGTCACGATCCGCGATGTCGTGGTGTTGCTGCAACGCACCGAGATGGTGTTGCGCATCGCCGACGAGATCGAAGATGCCATCGTCGAGCTCGGCAGCGACGGTCGTCTCGTGCGGCTGCAGCTCGAAGAGGTGATGGCCGGTGTCGAAGACGAGCGCCGCATGGTGATCCTCGACTACTTCCACGAGGACGCCGAATGGCATCTCGACCAGGCCATGGACGGCCTCTCGCATCTCGACACCGATGAGCTGCTCGACCTGAAGCTGGTGGCCGAGGTGTTGCATCTGCCCGAGACCGTCACCGACCTCGACGAGCCGTTGCAGCCCAAGGGGTATCGCCTGCTCACGCGCATCCCGCGTCTGCCGGAGTCGGTGGTCGAGCACATCGTCGAGCGCTTCGGCAACTTGGCGAAGATCATGCGGGCCACGATCGACGATCTCGATGATGTCGAAGGCGTGGGCGAGACTCGGGCCAAGGCGATCAAAGAAGGTTTGTCGCGGCTCGCGGAGTCGAGCATTCTCGATCGATACAACTGATCCAAACGGGGAGGATCTCTGATGAAACGTTTCGTGCCCTTGGTCGCGGTTGCGGCATTGGTAGTGGTGCTGAGTGGTTCGGCCGACGCCGGAGTGGCGGTGCAGTCGCAGTTGGCGGTGACGCCGAACCCGGCCACGACCGAGCAAGCGATCACCATCGGCAACGCGCCGGGTGTTCAAAACACGTGCGAGGGCGGCCAGGTGACCTATCTCGTGATGAAGTCCGACGGTGAGGGCCCGGTCGCGTTCGACACGATCGATCCTGACCCCGACGGGAACTGGACGGTCACGATCGACCCGATCCCAGTCGCGGGCACGTTCACCGTCTCGGCGGACTGCGCCGGCCAGCCGAGCGGAACGACCATCGTGGAGCCCGTCGCGCTGGCCGACTTCCAATATGCCGACGTCGAGCTCGTGGTCACCGCGGCCGTCGTGCCGTCCAGTTCGACGACGGCCGCGCCCGCGGCGTCGACTCGCCCGACCTTCACCGGCTGAGCGGCGTCGTTCGTGCGGATCACCCTCGCCAGCGGGACCGAGGCCGAGCTTGCTCGGCCGGAAGGCAAGCAGCCGGCCCGGGGCCTGGTGGTCATCCCCGACATCGGCAGCATTCGGCCGTTGTTCGACGACCTGTGCGCGCGCCTGTCGGCTGAGCAGGGCTGGGCCGTGTGCGCCTTCGATGTGTGGCCAGCCGCTCGCGACCAGAACATCGAGTGGCGGCTCGAGCACGTCGGCGATCTCGTCGATCGTGATGTCATGGACGACGCGATCGCCGCGGCGGACGCCACCGGGGCCGAAGAGGTGTCCGTCATCGGGTTCTGCATGGGCGGCATGTACACGCTTGAAGGCCGCGGGGACCGGGCGGTTCTGGAGAGCGGCCGCGTTCTACGGGATGATCCGCGTGCCCGATCGTTGGCGGAGCGCCACGCAAGGCGAGCCGCTCGACGCGCTTGCCTCGCCCGATCGCTGCCCGACGATGGCCGTCATCGGGACCGACGATCCGTGGACGCCATCGGCCGACGTCGACGCGCTCGAGGCCGCTGGTGTCGATGTCGTTCGTTACGAAGGCGCCGAACACGGCTTCGTCCACGATCCCAGCCGTCCCGCGCACCGCGCCGACGATGCGGCCGACGCCTGGTCGCGCGTGCTCACGCTTTCTCTCGGCCTGACCGTTCCAAGCTCTAGCGAGCGCGTTTGGTCAGTTCTTCACGATTGGTGATGCGGTAGCGGCGCTCGGCTTGTTCGATCCAGCCGAGCTTCACGAACGAGGCGATCGCTTTGTTCACACGTTCTCGCGAGGCGCCGACCATGCCGGCCAGCTCCTCTTGCGTGACCGGTAAGGAGAACTCGTCGGCGTCACCCGCTAACTCCAGAAGACGTTTCGCGGTGCGCCCGGTGACGTCGAGGAACACCGAGTCGGCGAGCGCTTCGTCGGTGTTGCGCAGTCGCAGGGCCAACAACCGAACCACGTTCCACAACAGCTCGGGCCGGGTCTCGTAGAGCTCCCGCAGCGGCGCGTACGGGATGGCCACGACCTTGGACGGCTCGAGAACCCTGGCATCGGCCGAGCGTTCGAGTCCGTCGAACAGCGGCATGTCACCGAACAGATCGCCGGCTTCCATCAAGGCGATCACCGACTCGCGTCCGTCGATCGAACGGTTCGCCATGGCGATGCGTCCGGACACGACCACGAACAGCTCGGTGGGCTCGTCACCTTCCAGAAAGACCACATCGCCGCGGCTGAACGAGCGTTCGTCACTCGCTGCGACCAGCGAGTCGAGGTCGTCGGGCGAGATTCCGCGGAACAGTTCGACGGCAGCGAGAAGGGCACGATCCACCACGGCCGGGATCGTACTTGCATCGCCTTCGATGGTGGCGCGTGTCACGGCAGGAGGTGCGCCGCGAGGCGTACCGACCAATGGAAAGCGGGGGCTATTTGTAGGAACGGATTTTGCTCCCTACCCTGGTGGGACTCCAGTCCTTACTTTCTTGGGAGCAGTATGTCGTTCGACGTAGGTGACAAGGTCGTCTATCCCCATCATGGTGCCGCCACCATCGAGAAGCGGGAGAAGAAGGTCGCCTTCGGTGAGGAACGTGAATACCTCGTACTGAAGCTGGCTTACGGCGACCTGACCCTGATGGTCCCGAGCGACAACACCGACGAGGTCGGGTTGCGCGAGGTCATCAACGACGAAGAGGTCGAAGAGGTCTTCGCCGTGCTCCGCAAGAAGGAAGCCCGTATGCCGACCAACTGGTCGCGGCGCTTCAAGAATCACGTGGAGAAGCTCAAGTCGGGCGACATCTACCAGGTTGCCGAGGTCGTACGGAATCTCTCGCTGCGTGAGAAGGACAAGGGCCTCTCCGCCGGCGAGAAGCGCATGTTGGCCAAGGCCCGCCAGATCCTCGTCTCGGAGCTCACGTTCGCGATCAACGTGAACGAGGAAGAGGCCGAGAAGAAGCTCGACGAGGCGCTCAGCTGACACGCACTGCGGTCGACACCGACGCCGGCGGGTCGGTCTGGACGATCGTCGTCGCAGCGGGCACTGGCAGCCGATTCGGCCGCACCGTGCCCAAGCAGTACGAACAACTGGGTGACCGTCGCGTCCTCGACTGGTCGATCGACGCGGCTCGCTCCGTTTCGAACGGTGTCGTGCTCGTGGTCGCTGACGCCTACGCCGAACAGCCCGAGCCCTCGGTCGACACGGTCGTGGTCGGTGGTCCGGAACGGTCCGACTCCGTACGCGCCGGGTTGGCCGCGGTCCCCGATGCCGCCGAGATCATCGTCGTGCACGACGCGGCGCGGCCCCTTGCGACGTTCGGGCTCTTCGGCGAGGTCGTGATGACCGTGCGCGAAGGCGCCGACGGAGCGGTTCCTGGTATCCGACCGGTCGACACGATCAAGCAGGTCGACGAGAGCGGGGTCGTGCTCGCCACGCTCGAACGCGGCGAGCTCCGGGCCGTGCAGACGCCCCAAGCATTTCGAGCCGACACCCTTCGGCGCGCCCATCAGTCCGGCGAGCGGGCGACAGACGACGCCGCGTTGGTCGAGGCGTTGGGCGGCAAAGTGGTGGTCGTGCTGGGCGACCTGCAGAACATCAAGATCACCCACGAGGCCGACCTCGCGTACGCCGCTCAGCTGTTGTCGGACAGGTAGCGTCCGACGCCATGGAGGTCCGGGTCGGTCAGGGTTTCGACGTGCACGCGTTCAGCGACGACGCGGGTCGTGTCCTCGTCCTCGGTGGCATCGAGTTCGAGGGTGAGCGCGGCTTGAAGGGCCACAGTGATGCCGACGTTCTCGCCCACGCCTGTGCCGATGCGCTCCTTGGTGCGGCTGGCCTCGGTGACATCGGCCAGCTGTTTCCCGATACCGATCCCGCGTTCGCCGGAGCCGACTCGATCGAGCTGTTGCGCGATGTCGTTGGTCGGGTAAGAGCCGCGGGTTGGGCGATCGGCAACGTCGACTGCACATTGGTGTGCGAGCGCCCGCGCGTCGCGCCCCGCCGCGTCGAGATCGAGAGTCGGCTCACCGAGGTGGTGTCGGCACCCGTCACCGTGAAGGGAAGTTCGGCCGAGAAGCTCGGTGCCATCGGTCGAGGTGAAGGCATCCTGGGCTTGGCCGTAGCGGTGCTGACCCGATGACACCGAGCAAGTCACGCGGACCGAAGGGTCGGTCCGGTCCGGGCGGGCCCAGCAAGGGTCGCGGCGACAAGGGCCGACGCTCCGCACCATCCGATCGTCGCTCGGGCCCGCCGGGTCGTCCCAACCGGCGCACGGGTCCGGCGCGAGGACTCGGGGGCGATCAGGTCGAGGGGCGTCAGGCCGTGCGCGAGCTGCTCGTCGCCGGCAACCGTCGAGTACGTGAGGTACTCGTCGCGGCCGATCAGGACGATGTCGAGTTGTTGCAGGACATCGTCGACCTCGCACTGGATACGGGAGCTCCCGTTCGCGAGATAAGTCGTAAGCGGCTGTTCGCCGACGCGCACACCGAGTCGCCCCAAGGCGTCATCGCGCGCGCCGCGCCGTTGCCGGAGCACGATCTCGACGACCTGGTCATGCCCAAAGGCGACGTCGTGCCGTTTCTCGTCGCGCTCGACGGTGTGACGGACCCGGGCAATCTCGGAGCGCTGCTGCGCTCGGCCGAATGCGCCGGGGTGACGGGCGTGATCCTGCCTCGCCATCGGGCCACTCACGTGACGCCGACGGTCACCAAGGCGGCGGCCGGCGCCATCGAGCACCTGCCGATGTGCGTGGTCGGGGGTCTGCCCAGTGCGTTGCTCCAACTGCGTGACCAGGCGGTGCCCGTGATCGGGCTGGACGGCAGCGGAGACCGTTCGTTGTTCGACCTCGATGTCGTGGTCGATGGCCCGATCTGTCTCGTGCTCGGCGCCGAGGGTCGTGGACTGTCGAGGCTCGTGCGCCAGCGATGTGACGAGCTGGTCGCGATACCGCTGCTCGGTCACCTGGCATCGCTCAACGTGGCCGCCGCCGGCGCGCTGGCCTGCTACGAGGTGGCCCGGCGCCGAACGACGCACCGCTGACGCCTCTGTGCGCGCGGGCGGTGCCATGATGTCGATCTGATGTTTCTAGGGACCTGCCGTTGAAGCGCCTCGCCGCTGCGTTGTCGATCGTCGTGCTCGGGTGCGCGCTGGTGGCGTGCTCTTCGAAGAACTCGACCGACGATGCGGCCAACGCCAACCAGCCGACGGTGCCCTCGGCCACCGGGGACCAATGCCAGGACCCATCGGGTGATCTCTCATCGGACGCCAAGGCCACTGGCCTCGGCACCGAGCCACAAGGCATCGATCTCACCGCCGCGTCGACCGTGCTTTCGGACGATGATCAACTGACGGTGAGCTTCACCACGGTCGGCCCGATCACCGAGACTCCCGGCACGACGTTCGTCGTGGCGCAAGGCACGCCGTACTCGCCACTTGCCTTCGAGATGCGGGCCACCGCCAAGGACGGCGGTGCGTGGGACATCAACGTGATCACGTGGACCACGTCCGAGCAATCGGCATCGGTCCCGGTCAAGCCGACCATCAGCGGCAACAAGCTCACGTTCACCGTGCCGATGACGTCGCTTCCGCCGCTCGGGCTCTATCAGCAATTCGGCACTTCGGCGGTGGTCGACGGTGTCGACGGTCGCGTGATCGACGACTGCAGCAGCCTGACGACAGCACCGACCGTCGGGTAGTCAGACCGACAGGATCGTCACCGAGGCGTTGGCGCCGCGTCCCACCGTGTGGGCCAACCCGATCTTCGCGTCGGCAACCTGTCGTCGACCGGCCCGGCCGCGCAGCTGGTGGGTGAGCTCGATCACTTGCCCGAGTGCGGACGCGCCGAGCGGTTCACCCTTCGACAACAGGCCGCCGCTCACGTTGACCGGTAGGCGACCGCCGAGCGCGGTCGCGCCGTCGGCCAACAGTTTGCCGGCGTCGCCGGGGCCGCACAGCCGGAGCTCTTCGTAGGCCAACAGCTCGCGGGCGGCGTCGGTGTCCTGGCACTCGACCAGATCGAGATCCTCGACGCCGATGCCGGCCTCCTCGTAGGCCGCGTCGGCGGCCAGCGTGCTGGCCGAGGGCACGTCGTCGTCGACGAGCCCGCTGAGCGGGGTCGACTCGTCGAGCACGTTGCCGGGCAAATGGGAACGCAAGATCGTCGAGCGCACGCGAACGTGGCCGGCCTGACCGTCCCGGCGCAGAACGATCGCGGCCGCGCCTTCGTTCGGCGAACACAACATCCACAGGTGCAACGGCTCGCACACCACGCGTGAGCCGAGCACTTCCTCGGCGGTCACGGCCTTGCGAAACATCGCGTTCGGGTTGTGCACGCCGTGGGCCCGATTCTTGACGACGACGGTCGCGAGGTCGTCCTTGGTCAAGCCCGACTCGCGCATCAGGCGTTGAGCGCGCAAGGCGAAGTACGCGGGAGTCGCGGCGAGGCCGGCTTGCTCGCGCCAAGGCTCGAAGAACGACGATCGGATGATGCCCTTCGGCATCTTCTCGATGCCGAACACCAACACGGTGTCGTACTGACCAGCGCGGATCGCGGCCGAACCGAGCATCGAGCGCGGCCGCGCCGCTCGCGCAGCCCGCCTCGACATCGACGATCGGCCCGCCCGTCATGCTGAGCCGACCCAACACCTTGTGGGCGGCGGCCACGCCGCCGTACGCGGTGCCGCAGAACGTGGCTTGGATGCCGCGTCGGTCGACCACGTCTGCCTCTTGCAACGCAGCGTGCACCGCGTGCACGCCCATGTCGGTGATCGTTCGGTCGTCGAACCGGCCGAACGGATGCAGCCCTACGCCCGCAATCGTGACGTCGCTCATGGGGCTTCAGCCGGCTCGAAGGACCACGTGACGATGTCGTTGGCATTCTCGTCGTGGTCGACCAACTCGAGCACGAGCGTCATCGGCTGACCGAACGACATGGCATCGGGATCCGATTCGGTGAGCCGAGTGATCACGCGCACGCCATCGTCGAGCTGTACGACACCGAAGCCGTACGGCACCGATCCCGAGTAGCCGGGCGGCGGCGCGGTGACAGCAGTCCAGGCCCAGAGCGTGCCCGTAGGGGCGAGCAAGACCTCGCGAGTCGAGTCGGCCCCGCACCACGGACAGGTGTCGCCATAGGGAAACGAGCGTCGGTCACATGACGAGCACAGGGCGCCGATCAGCCGAGGTCCGTCTCCGTCGTCGCGAAAGAGTCCCGGTTCGACCGCAACGGCCTGCCCCTCATCTGACACGCAGGTCAGGCTAATGGGCGTGGCGAGAGCCCGAGGTCGGACTCGAACCGACGACCTGCTGTTTACAAGACAGCTGCTCTGGCCAACTGAGCTACTCGGGCGGGAGGAACAGGGTAACGGCCAACGACCTACTGGCCCATGACGACTGGCAGAGCCTGTCACGGACGTCCGCCCGCGCTCGCAGCCGCGTTGCTCACCGTCCGCGGCCCTGACACGCTATGCCCGTGGTCGGAGCGCGAGCGGTACACACGTGACGAGCGCGTTCGACGATGCGACGCGCGCCGGCGATCTGTATCGGGCCATCGTCGAGACCTCGCCCTACTTCTATTGCGTGCTCGACGCCGACGTGCGCTTCACCTTCGTGAGCGCGGCGGCTGAACCGATGCTCGGTTACGACCCGGCTCAACTTCTCGGTGAACCGGCCTTCGAGTACGTGCACCCCGACGACATCGAGATCGCCACCGCGGCCCTGACCCAGATCTTCGAGGAGTTCGACGAGCGGCCCGGCGAAGGTGTGCCCATTGCGATGCGGCTCATCCACGCCGATGGTTCGTTCGTCGATGTCGAGGTCGGCAGCGCACCGATGCTCGAGGACCCGATCGTTCGCGGGATCATCATTCGTGCCCGGCCGATGTCGGGCCAGCAATTCCTCGACCGAGCGCTCGAAGCCTTGGTGGCCAGCAGCCCGCTGGACGAGGTGCTCGAGTTCCTCGTCGCCTCACTCGATCACGAGTTGACCCACGCCCGCGCCACGCTGGTCTACGACTGGGACGGCGATTCGTTCGGCACGCGGCTGACCGGCGGGCTGCCAGACGTGCTGGTGGGAGGGGTCGACGAGGCCTCGACCGAGGTGTGGAGGAAAGCGACGACGGGCGGAACAGTCGTCGTCTACTCGACCCTCGATGATTTGCCGACGACTCTTCGCGTGGCGGCAGCCGCCGAAGGTCAAGCCGCGTTGTGGATTGCGCCGGTGACGATCGGCCCGGATGGCACGTCGCCGGCGTGCATCGGGATCTGGCGCGATGTGCCCGGCGATCCGTGGGTCAGCCATCAGGTGTCGCTCGCTCGCGCGGTGCGGCTCACCCGGTTGGCCTTCGAGCGGCGGCGCGCCGAGGAACTGCTGTTGCACGCAGCAATGCACGACACGCTCACCGGTGTCGCGAACCGCGCCCAGTTCTTCGATCGTCTCGGCGCCACGCCGCCCGACGAACGCCGCCAACACGCGACCGCGGCGGTGTTGTATCTCGACCTCGATGCCTTCAAGGCAGTCAACGACACCTACGGGCACAAGGCCGGCGATCTGGTTCTGCAGACCGTGACCAACCGGATGTTGATCGCGGTTCGCGCGGCCGACCTGGTCGCTCGCCTCGGCGGCGACGAGTTCGCCGTGCTCTGCGTCGACGTCGATCATGCCGAGCAAGCGACGGCTCTGGCCGATCGCCTCATTGCCGCGGTGGCCGAGCCGATCGACATCGGCGAGGGCGTAGTCCATGTGGGGGTGAGCATCGGTATCGCGCTCGCGACGGGTGGGTCCACGGCGGCACCGGATCTGCTCGAGATGGCCGATCGGGCGCTGTACGAGGCCAAGCGCGAGGGAAAGAGTTGCTGGCGCCTGGCCCCCGAAAGCATCTGATCCAGGGGCCTTTCTGCGTGCAGAGCCCCACGTCACAAGGGGTGGGTCCTTGCAATTGCCTACCGCGGAAGGAAGGATCGGCGGGATGGAATTGACCGACCGCGACCGCGCGATTCTGGATTTCGAACGCTCGTGGTGGGCCGAGGCGGGCCCCAAAGAGGCGCTCGATCCGCGAGAAGTTCGAGCTCTCGGCGACCCGCTACTACCAGATCCTCAACGAGCTGCTCGAAGCGCCCGAGGCGTATGACTACGACCCGCTCGTGGTCCGTCGCCTCCGGCGATTGCGTGATCGTCGCCGTCGGGCGCGACACGAGGGTTACCAAGCGAGCGAGCCGCCGGTCCGGTGACCGCGCCCGGGCGTGCCGCGTCCACACCGACCCCTCCGGACGCTGAAGACCCGCGAACTCGGACGATCGGAATCATCCTCATCGCCGTCGCCGTCCTGATCGGCGTGGTGCTCCTGGCGAAGGGCTTCAGCCAGGAGGACGGGCTCGTGTCGACGGCCGCGCCGGCCGATGAACGCACCACCACCACGACTCAGGCCACCGTGGCTAGCGGTGCGGGCGCCGCGGCCGAGGAGACGACCACGACGACTGCGGCAGCCAACGCGCCCGCGAACGTCCCGGTGCTCGTGGCCAACGGCAGCGGCAAGTCTGGCGTCGCCGCTACCAACGCCGACAAGTTGAAGACGGCCGGCTTCACCAAGGTCGACACCGGCAACGCCCCGACGACGGCGAAGAGCGCGGTCTACTACGCGTCCGGCGCCCAAGCCGACGCGCAGGCCGTGGCCACCGCGCTCGGTCTCGCCCCGGCGGCGGTGGCCGCGATGCCGTCACCACCACCGGTCGATCTCAAGGGTGCGACCGTGTTGGTCGTCATCGGCTCCGACAAGGCTTGACACGGCCGGCGTCCCTTGGCGTCGTATCCTGCGCGAGTGAGCACACCCACGCTCCCGACGGCGGAGTTCGAGCCCTCTGCTCGACGCGCCGCAGTCGGCCGGCATCTTCACCGACTTCGACGGCACGTTGTCCGAGATCGTCGACGTGCCCGAGGACGCCCGTCCCGTGCCGGGGTCCGTCGAGGTGCTCACCGCCTTGGCCGACATCTTCGAGCTCGTCGGTGTGCTGTCGGGCCGTCCCGTCGACTTCCTGCAGCCGATGTTCCCGCCCTCGGTGATGCTCGCCGGGCTCTACGGCCTCCAGCGGCTGCGGAACGGTGAGCGGACCGACCACCCACTGGGCGGTAGCTGGCGTGAGGTCATCGACGACGTCGCCTCGCTGTCACGGGCACGTGGCCCCGCGGGCATGAACGTCGAATCGAAGGGCCTCTCGATCACGCTGCACTACCGCGGCCGTCCTCGACTGGAACCGCGGGTGCGGGCCTTCGCCGAGTCGCAAGCCGTGCGATCTGGTCTCGAATGTCGACCGGCGCGGATGTCCTACGAGCTGCACCCGCCGATCCCGGCCGACAAGGGCAGCGCACTGGTCGAGTTGTCCGAAGGCTTGTCGGCCGTCGCCTTCATCGGCGATGACGTCGGCGACCTGCGCGCGTTCGACGCGCTCGATCGGCTGTCGACCGCCGGCGTGCACACCGTGCGCGTGGCGGTGCACAACGCCGAGGAATCCGACGAGCTGATCTCGCGCGCCGACGTGGTCGTCGAAGATCCGCTCGGCGTGCGCGATCTCATGCAGTACTTGGCCGAGCACGCCCGTCGTTCGTAGTTCTCTCAGTCGGCCGCGGCCAGCTGGTCCTCGAGCCACTGCTGCGGACCACGCGCCTCGGCGCGTCGGCGGAGCTCGGCGGCCTCGGTTCGCCGATCGTCGGGTGACGTCGCCAGTGCCTGCGCCATCGCATCAGCGGTGGCCGAGACGTCGAAGGGATTCACGCCTCGAACCGCGCCCTCGAGCTCGTCGAACGCACCGGCTTCGGTGCTGAGCACCACCACTCCGTCGCGCTCGTTGAGGATGGCGCCTTCCTTGGCCACGAGGTTGAGCCCGTCGCGGATCGGGTTGACGAGCAGCACGTCGTAGCGGCGGAGGGCGGCGACCGATCGCGGATAGTCGTCGTGCGCGTCGAGCACGATCGGCGTCCAGTCGTCGGTGGCCCACTTGTCGTTGAGGTAGCGGACGAGTCCCTCGACCTCTTGGCGATAGGCGAGGTACTCGGGGAGGCCCTCGCGGGACGGGTAGCAGAAGGCCCCGAAGATCACCCGGCCGCGCCACTGCTCGTAGCGCTCGAGCAGGTCGTCGAAGGCGTGGAACCCTCGCAGCAGGTTCTTCGACAGCTCGATGCGGTCGACGCGCACGATGAACTGACGATCGGCGACGGTCGCGTCGAGCTCCTCGAGTGCAGCTGCGCAGGCGGGGGTCGCGGCGCTGGCGTGTAGGTCGTCAGGGTCGACACCAAGCGGTGCAACGAACGTGTTGGGCGCGCGGCCGAGGATCTCGCGGCACGCGTCGATGAACGACGCCGCCCACCGCGCACTGTGGAATCCGCAGGCGTCGTGCTCGGCCATGCCGTCGAGCAACTCGGTGAGCGGCTCCGCCGGGAGCACCCGCAGCAGATCGGGCACGGCGAAGGGCGTGTGGCTGAAGTGCACCATCCGCAAGTCGGGTCGTTGGTCGCGCAACAGCGGCGCGAGCAACGTGAGGTGGTAGTCCTGCACGAGCACCGCGGCACCGTCGGGTGCTTCCTCGGCCACCGCATCGGCGAACAGCGCGTTCACGGCGCGGTATGCGGCTCCAAGCTTCGGTGAAGTTGGAGTCGAATCGCGGCCGGCGCGCCAGCTCGAACAGGTGATGGTGCACGAACCAGAGCGTGGCGTTGCTGACGACGTCGTAGGCCAGGCGGTAGACCGCGGGGTCGATGTCGAGGAGGCGAACGCGGAAGCCTTCGGTCTCGATCGTGCCTCTGCGCGGCCGGCGGTCCGATCAGCATCGGAGATGGCCGCCGCGATCCAGGTGGCGTCGTTGCCGGCGAGCGACGCCAGGCCGGTGACGAGCCCACCCGCGCCCCGCCGGGCCACCAACTCGCCGCCCTCGTCCCGGAACGACACCGGGCCTCGATTCGACACGATCACCACGGGACGGTCAGCCACGGTGGAGACCCTACGCGGCGCTGCCGCAGCTCACGATGGGATGCTGTGGAAGTGCGGATCGTTGCGGCATCGGACAAGTTCAAGGGGACGGCCTCGGCCCCTGAGGTCGTTGCTGCGATCGCGCGCGCCGCAACCGCCGCCGGTGCTACCTGTGACGAAGCTCCTATGTCCGACGGGGGCGAGGGTTTCATCGATGCCCTCGGAGGGCCGAACCGGACGATGACCGTGAGCGGTCCGCTCGGCGATCCCGTCGAAGCCCCGTGGCGATTCGCGCACGACCGGGCCGTGATCGAGATGGCGGCCGCGGCCGGGCTCACCCTCGCCGGTGGTGCCGAGCACAACGACCCGATCGCGGCCTCCACCCACGGTGTCGGTGAGCTGATCGCGATGGCCGTCGAGAGCGGCGCGCGTCGTGTGCTCGTGGGCGTGGGCGGCTCGGCCACCACCGACGGCGGGCTCGGGTGCGTTGCGTGCCCTGTTCCCGCCCGCTCGCTATCGCGCCGCCGATCTCTTGGTCGCGCACCGACGTGCGAACCAAGTTCGTCGACGCCGCCGAGGTGTTCGCTCCGCAGAAGGGCGCGACCCCCGCGCAGGTCGAGCTCCTACGCCGCCGGCTCGAGCGCCTGGCCGGCACCTATCTCGACGACTATGGCGTCGACGTGCGGGACCTCGAAGGCTCCGGCGCGGCCGGTGGGCTCGGCGGCGGGCTGGCGGCGATCGGCGCCGAGCTGCAGTCCGGCTTCGACGTCGTCGCCGACGAAGTGAAGCTCTACGACCGCATCGAAGGCGGCCGACCTGGTGATCACGGGCGAGGGCTTCCTCGACGCCGAATCCTTCGACGGCAAAGTAGTTGGCGGCGTCTGCGATCTCGCCGCCGAAGCCGGTGTTCCCGTGCTCGCGGTGGTCGGCGAGACGTTCGACGATGTCGATGAACGGGTCGAGACGATCTCGCTCGTCGATCGCTTCGGTCAGGACCGGTCGATGAAGGACACCGTGGCCTGCATCGAGGAGGCCGTCACCGATTGGTTGGCAAACCGTTCAGCGTCGACGGATGACCGCTCGTAGCACCGCGATCACCGCGACCACGATGAGGATGAAGAAGAGACCCTTGGCGATGCCGAACGCCAGGTGCACGACCCAGCTGACGAGCGCGAAGGCCCCGAAGAGCGCCAGCGCGATGACGACGATCGTGAGCCAGAGCGGCACCAGCGACGGTCGCTCGAGATCTTCGTCGGGCATGCCCCGAATCGTAGGGGCGAAGCGGCGGTTAGCGGTCGGCGAGCGTGGGCAGATCGTCGCGTAGGTAGCCGGCGACCCGGAACCCGTCGGGCGCGGGCTGGTCGAGGGTCAGGATGGCGCTGGCTACCCGCTCCAGGGCGTCGTCGTGGTCGTCGTCCTCCCGCAGCGCGTGGAGGGCACCGTGCTCGTCATAGCCGGTCAGGCCGGCCACCAGCTCAGCCAGGCGGCTGTCGCGAAGGTCGATTTCGGGGGCGGGGGTCGTGCTCATCAGGGTGAGGGCTCCCTGTTGTCGTCTGGGTCTGTGCCTCGGCCGTTGGGGCCACGAATAGTGGTACTACGACCACAGGGATAGGTCAATCGGCCTAGGCGCCTAGTTCGGAAGAACCAGTTCGGCCGTACTCCGGCACCGTGACCAGCGGGGGTCGCTCGGCGCCGTCGACCTCGATCGGCCACCTCGTCCGGGCGGAGCAGGGTGGCGGTCTCGGCGGTCAGGCCCGGCGCGGCCCGGCTCAGGACGGCCTGGAGCACCGCGGTGGCCTGGGGGGCGAGCTCGCTGAGGCTGCGGTTGCGATGCAGGCGGGTGCCCAGATCGACCTGGGCGACCGCGTCGAGCCCGAAGCGCTCGGCCACGTCGATCAGCAAGGCGATGTCGACCCCGTAGCCACAGACGAACGGCAGCTGCTCGAGCAGCTCTCGCCGGCCGGCGTACTCGCCGGCGAGCGGTTGCACCACCGAGGCGAGTTGGGGGAACAAGCAGGGCCAGCGCCGGTCGGGCGACGAGCTCGGTCACCCGTCCGCCGCCGTCCTGGCCGTCGCGCAGCGGGCGGTCGTAGAAGCCCTTCACGAAACCCAGCTCAGGGCGGCTGAGCAGCGGACCGGCGAGCCCGACCACATAGGCCGGGTCGAAGTCCCGCACGTCGGCGTCACACCACACGACGATGTCGCCGTCCGACGCGAACAACGACTTCCAGAGCGCCTCGCCCTTCCCGTGCCCACCGCCGTAGCGAGGCAGCACGTCGGCGGCGCTGATCACCTGCGCCCCGGCGGCTCGAGCCACGGCGGCCGTGCGATCGGTCGAGTGGTCGTCGATCACCAACAGTTCGTCGACCAACGGCACCCGCTCGACCAGCTCGCGGCGCACGACGTCGACGATCGAGCCGACCGTCGAGGCCTCGTCGCGGGCCGGGAGGCACAACGAGATCCGCTGCCCGTCCTTGCGGCGGGCCAACTCGGCCGCGTCGAACTCGGCGGCGTCAAAGGTGCGGATCATCGGGACGAGCACGGCAGACATCGTTTCCGAACCGCTCCCGAGCGGCAAGGCGCCACGCCAGGAGGGTCCTCTGGAGTCGGCAGGACCAGCCTCACCACGAACACCGGCGTCGGCCGCTCGCTTCCCGGCCGGTAGCATCCGAGGCGATTTCGACCCCAGCCAACCCGCAGACAAGGACGATCTCCAGATGAGCGTGACCGTGAGGGTGCCCCCGGTGTTCCGAACCATGACGGGCGGCGCGTCCCAGGTGAACGTGGCCGGTGGCACGGTCGGCGAGGTCCTGGCCAGCCTCGAGGGCGACCATCCCGGCTTCAAGGACAAGCTGCTCGACGACCAGGGCTCCTTGGTTCGCTACGTGAACCTGTTCGTCGACGACGACGACGTGCGCTTTCTGCAGGGTCTCGAGACCCCGGTGCCCGACGGCGGCACGCTCTCGATCATGCAGGCCGTCGCCGGCGGCTGACCCTCGGGGCCCACTGGGTCAAACGATTCATTTCGCGGGTCGCACGGCCTATTTCCGTCATTTGACCCCCTTCCATCGTCGATCATCGGTGCAGATCGTGAGCGGCGGTTACCCAGAGGGGCGATTCGGCCGGCTGCAACAGCAGCCGGCTCGCTTCTCTTTCGGCTTTGGTTCGCCGTTGGCGAACCCGGCTTCGCCGATCCTCGTCCCGACTGAGGTGCTGCTCCGGCTCCGCCTTCGCAGCGTGAGCAACGCTCCTGCAGCGCGACGCCTAGTAGCGCGGCGAGCATCTCTTGGCGGGGCGGTCCCAGCACGGGTTCCGGAGGACGGTTCTCGCGGTCCTGGTACGCGGCCAGCACGCGACCGAACACATCGGAGTCGGTCAGCATCGCGTCCGGTGTCGTGAGCAAGTTGAACGTGCGGATGAACGCTCGGAACACGTCGGGGTCCGTGCGCACCGCCGGCATCAAGCCCTCGCGTAAGACGTCCTGCGCGAACTGCGCGGGATCGGTGTTCGTGTCGTCGGCCTCGATCGTGCCGGCCGCGATGGCCTTCTCGCGCGCGGCTTGCTCGCGGTTGATGCGGTCCTGATGCACTGACGCGCGATACCACGGCAGGATCTCGCGATCGCACGCGGCCTCGTACTCACGCCCGCGAGCGAGCGCGTCGTCGGGCCGCACGCGCAGCGCCTGCGCGAGCAGGTGGGCCTGCACCATCGCCAGCGAACAGCCGCGTCCGTACAACGGGTTGGTGCACGTGTGGGCGTCACCGACCGCGTGCAGGCCCAGGAGGTAGGGATCTCCGGCGTCGTCGGTGAATCGCGTGCGTCGATTCACGAGTCCGCCCATCACTTCGACCGGCGTGATGGCCTCGGCCCGGTCGGCCTCGGCCCAGGTCGCGGTGGCGGGCAGCGTGCGAGCGGCTCGATCGAACGTCGCCGGGTCGAGCAACATCGAGCGCAGCTCGTCGTCGCCGGTGCGCACCGCGAGCGTGACCGAGTAAGTGCGGTTGTCGCCGAGGAAGACGCCGTACTTCAGGTACCCGATGTCGCCACCGATCGGGCCGTTGGTCTCGGGCAGGTCGGCGTCGGCGTGCAGTCGGTAGAAGCGCGAGAGGTAGACGATGCCCGTGTCCTCTTCTTCGACGTCGAGCTCGACTCCCAAGTCGGTCGACCACCGCGCCACCGCCGAGCGACGACCCAGCGCGGCGACGACCAGATCGGCATCGATCGTGGTGCCGTCGTTCGTCACCACACCGGTGACCTGAGGTCGGCCGTTGTCCGTCGTCGTGGCAATCAGGTGATCGACGGCCACGCCGTGGCTCACCGTGACGCCGTGCAGGTCGAGCACGAGGCGCCGCAGCGTCCATTCAAAGGTGGTTCGCCGGCAAGCGATCGCGACGAGGTCGTCGTCGCCCGGTCGAGGCGCACGATCCTGCATCTCGGCCGGCGGGTTGTCGCAGAACCTGCATCTCGGTCGCGCCCGCGGCGAGGAGGGCCTGAAGAACGTCGGGGTAGTGATCGCGTAGCAAGTTGCGCAGCCGTGCGAGCAACGCATGCGAGTGGCGCACCTGTGGAGCGCCTCGGCGGTCCCACTCGAATGCGGCATCCGCATCGGCGGGCAGCGGGGTGGGGTCGCGCTCGATCACGGTGACCCGGTGGCCGGCCCTCGACAAGCTGAGCGCCGCGCCCAGGCCACCGACGCCGGCGCCGACGACGACGGCGTGCTTCGAGGTTGCGGGTTGTAGGGGCCGATCGGCCATTGGCAATCCGCTCGTATCTTCTTGACCGGTCGGTCAAGAAGATAGCAATGGTCCACCTCGGGGTTGCGATCCCGAACAGGGTCTGGTTGGCTGTTAGCAGTCTCGTATCGAGAGTGCTAACGCCACCGAAAGCAAGCGGAGGGACCGCCCATGTCCAAGATCATCGAATTCGACGAGCCAGCACGCCGGGCGCTCGAGCGGGGCATGAACCAGCTCGCCGACGCCGTGCGCGTCACCCTCGGGCCCGAAGGGCCGCAACGTCGTTCTCGACAAGAAGTGGGGCGCGCCGACCATCACCAACGACGGTGTGTCGATCGCGAAGGAGATCGAGCTCGAGGATCCGTATGAGCGGATCGGTGCCGAGCTGGTCAAAGAGGTCGCCAAGAAGACCGACGACGTCGCCGGTGACGGCAC
Source organism: uncultured Iamiaceae bacterium (assembly GCA_963778895.1). GTDB lineage: Bacteria > Actinomycetota > Acidimicrobiia > Acidimicrobiales > Acidimicrobilacustridaceae > CAVZVZ01. Next base: position 1,455,224 of record CAVZVZ010000005.1, on the reverse strand, counting down.
CACCACGGCCACCGTGCTCGCGTGGTCGATGGTTCGTGAAGGCCTGCGCAACGTCGCGGCTGGGGCCAACCCGATGTCGCTGAAGAAGGGCATCGAGGCCGCCGTCGTGACGGCCGTGGCTGCGATCAAGGATCTGGCCAACGACGTCGAGGACAAGAGCCAGATCGCTCAGGTAGCCGGCATCTCCGCCGCCGACGCCGAGATCGGCGAGATGATCGCCGAGGCGATCGACAAGGTCGGCAAGGACGGCGTCATCACCGTCGAAGAGTCGAACACCTTCGGTATGGAGATGGACCTCGTCGAGGGCATGCGCTTCGACAAGGGCTACATCTCGCCGTACTTCGTCACCGACCCCGAGCGCATGGAAGCGTCGCTCGACAACCCGTACATCCTGATCGTCGGCTCGAAGATCACCGCTATCCGCGACCTCGTACCCGTGCTCGAGAAGGTCATGCAGGGCGGCAAGCCGCTCGTCATCCTGGCGGAGGACGTCGAGGGCGAAGCGCTGGCGACGCTCGTCGTCAACAAGATCCGTGGCACGTTCCAGTCGGTTGCCGTCAAGGCTCCGGGCTTCGGCGATCGCCGCAAGGCCATGTTGCAGGACATCGCGATCCTCACCGGCGGCCAGGTCATCACCGAAGAGGTCGGCCTCAAACTCGAGAACACCGACATCTCGTTGCTCGGTCAGGCTCGCAAGATCGTCGTGACGAAGGACGAGACGACGATCGTCGAGGGCGCCGGCAAGGAGGAGGACATCCAGGGCCGAGTAGCGCAGATCAAGCAAGAGATCGAGAACACCGACTCGGACTACGACAGCGAGAAGCTCCAAGAGCGTCTGGCCAAGCTGTCCGGCGGTGTCGCTGTGCTCAAGGTCGGCGCGGCCACCGAGGTGGAGCTGAAGGAAAAGAAGCACCGCATCGAAGATGCGGTCAGCACCACCAAGGCTGCCATCGAGGAAGGTGTGGTCGCCGGTGGCGGCGTCACGCTGCTGCGGGCCCAGGCCAAGGTCCGCGCCGCGGCCAACGACCTTCCCGCCGACGAGGCCACCGGTGCCCGCATCGTGGCCCGCTCGCTCGAAGAGCCGCTGAAGCAGATCGCCACCAACGCCGGCCTCGAAGGCGGCGTGGTCGTGGAGCGAGTGCGGCATCTCGATGCACCGAACGAGGGCCTCAACGCCGCCACTGGCGACTACGAGGATCTGGTCAAGGCCGGCATCATCGATGCCGCCAAGGTGACCCGTTCGGCCTTGCAGAACGCGGCGTCGATCGCGGCGCTGTTCCTGACGACCGAGGCCGTCATCGCCGACAAGCCCGAAGACGCTCCCGCCATGCCGGGCGGGGGCATGGAGGACTTCTAGTCCGACCAAGCTTTTCCGCGAACCTGTGCGCAGATTGGGGGCCCTGACCCCCGATTTGCGCACAGGTTGCGTTTTGGGGGGCGATCAGGCCGACTCGGTAGCCTGCGGCGGTGGCACGAGGGCGCACCCAGAAGGTGATCACCGCCCACTTCGACGGGCAGGGCACCCAGCGCGGTCCCGATGAGCTGATCGTCGAGGAGCCACTCGAGATCCGCCTCGACGACGCGCTCGTGGCGACCACCATGCGCACGCCGGGCAACGACTTCGAGTTGGCCGCCGGCTTCTGCTTCACCGACGGGCTCCTGGAAGGCGCACCGGTACAGACGTGTCGCTATTGCGGCACCGGGTCCGCCGTCGAGACCGAGTTCAACGTCGTGAGCGTCGAGACCGGCGGCGCCGCGCCCGTGCCCACACCCCGCTTGACCACCACCACGTCCTCGTGCGGCCTGTGCGGATCGCAGTCGATCGACGAGCTCGTGGAGCGGCTCGAACCACTGCCGTACCGCGAGCCGTTTCCCTTGACGGTGCTGGCCGCCGTGCCGGACCGCGCTCGCGAGCAGCAGGAGCTGTTCGGCATCACCGGTGCGGTGCATGCCGCCGCGGCCTTCGATCGCGCCGGGGCGGTGCACCTCGTGCGAGAGGACGTGGGCCGCCACAACGCGGTCGACAAAGTCGTCGGCCGGATGCTGCTCGACAAGACGTTGCCGGCCATGGACCGCGGGTTGGCGGTGAGCGGTCGTGCGTCGTTCGAGATCGTGCAGAAGGCGTGGGCGGCCGGGTTCTCCGCCGTGGTGGCCGTGAGTGCGCCGTCGTCCCTCGCGGTCGAGACCGCGAAGCGAGCGAACATCCAACTCGCGGGCTTCGCTCGCGATGGCGCGCTGAACGTGTACGCCGAGCCCGCTCGATGAAGCGCGAGCACTGGGTCAGCTTGCGGCCTTACGGGGCCGGGCACCAGAAGCCCAACCATTACAAAGAGATGATCCATGTGGCGTGGGACAACCGGGCCCATCCGAAGTATGCGTGGGACGTGTTGACGAAGGGCGTGTGCGATGGCTGCGCGCTCGGGGTAGCCGGTTTGCATGACTGGACGATCGACGGCGTGCACCTGTGCACCACGCGACTGCGATTGCTGGAGGTGAACACGGCCGACGCCTTCGACCCCATCGTGCTCTCCGATGTCGACGCGCTGGCCGGTCGTACGGGTGCGCAGCTCCGCCGGCTCGGGCGGCTCGGCCATCCGATGCGGCGGAACCGAGGCGAGCGTGGGTTTCGACAGATCTCGTGGGACGAGGCCCTCAACGCGCTCAGCAGCGCGATCGGGCGCAGCGGTGGCGAACGGGCCGCGCTGTATCTGACCAGCCGAGGACTGACCAACGAGAGCTACTACGTTGCGGGCAAAGCGGCGCGGGCGATGGGAATGGCGAACGTCGATTCCGCGGCGCGCGTGTGTCACGCACCGTCGACGCTCGGTCTGAAGCAGACGATCGGGGTTGCGGCGTCGACGTGCTCGCTGCAGGACGTCCTCGAGTCCGACCTGATCGTGATCTGGGGCTCGAACCCAGCCAACAACCAGCCCGTGTTCATGAAGTACCTGTTCCTGGCCCGCCGGCGTGGAACGCGGGTCGTCGTGGTGAACCCCTATCTCGAGCCCGGGCTCGAGCGGTACTGGGTGCCGTCGAACCCCGAGTCCGCCATGTTCGGCACGAGGATGTGTGATCTGCACGTGCCCGTACGGCCGGGTGGCGACGTAGCTTTGGCCAACGCCTTGCTGAAGCGTCTCATCGAGCGCGGCGCCGTCGACGACGAGTTCATCGAAGCCCACACCGTCGACTGGCCCAAGCTCGTGGCCGCCCTCGACCGGCAGGATCTCGACGACCTGTGCCGCCAAGCTGGTGTCAGCCGGGAACAGCTCGATGCCTTGGCCGACGAATACACGCGAGCGGCCTCCGCCATCCTGCTCTGGTCGATGGGCATCACGCAGCACCGTGACGCCGTGGACGGCGTACGAGCCATCGTCAACGTGGCACTGGCGCGGGGCAACGTCGGTCGCAACGGCGCCGGCCTCATGCCGATCCGCGGCCACTCGGGTGTGCAGGGCGGCGCCGAGATGGGGGCGTACGCGACCGCATTTCCGGGCGGAGCGACGGTCAACGAAGCCAACGCCGCGCAGCTGCGCGAGGCGTGGGGCTTCGACGTGCCGACGGAACCGGGGCTGACCGCGCCCGAGATGGTCGAGGCGGCCGAGCGCGACGAGCTCGATGTGCTGTGGATGTCCGGCGGCAACTTCCTCGACGTGTTGCCCGATCCGCCCCGCGTACAGGCCGCGCTGGAACGCGTGCCGCTGCGCGTACATCAGGACATCGTGTTGACCTCGCAGATGCTGGTGCCAGGTGACGATGTGATCCTGCTGCCGGTGTGCACGCGTTACGAGCAAGAAGGCGGGGGAACCGAGACGACGACCGAACGCCGCATCGCCTTCTCGCCCGAGATACCGCGCCAGGTCGGCGAGGCACGAAGCGAGTGGCGCCTGTTCGCCGACGTGGCCCGCCGCGTTCGTCCCGATCTAGAGCAAGCGTTCTGCTGGCCGGACAATCAGGCGCTGCGCGCCGAGATCGCGCAAGTGGTGCCGGTGTACGCGGGCATCGAGAAACTGGCCGTCACCGGCGACCAAGTGCAGTGGGGTGGGCGACACCTGTGCGCCGACGGTGAGTTCCCCACGCCGAACGGACGCGCCGCGTTCAGTCCGCTCGTTCCCGCAGTGACGACGCTCGAGCCCGGAGAGTTCACCGTCGCGACCCGACGCGGCAAACAGTTCAACTCCATGGTGTTCTCGGAGACCGATCCACTCACGGGGGCAACCCGCGACGCGGTGTACATCGATGAAGCCGATGCCGCGGCGGTGGGCGTTGGCGAAGGTGACCGCATCCGACTCACGAGCGAGTCGGGCGAGTACATCGGCCGGGTGAAACTGGCGCGATTGCCACACCGCACCTTGCAGGTCCACTGGCCGGAAGGCAACGTACTGATCGCCGCCGGCCCGGCCCAGCGGGAGCCCGGGTCGAAGGTTCCCGACTACAACGCGGTTGTCACCCTGTCCGTAGAATGACGCCCATGCCCGAGCCAGTCACCCCGAGCGTCGGTCTCGGCGTTCTCCACCTGTTCTGCAAGCTCGACCCTCTCGCCGACCGCGAAGCCGTCGTCGCCGCGGTGAAGCGAGCGGAGACCGACGGCGACCAGGTCGTCACCGTGGCCATGCTCGGCCACAAGGCCGACGTGGGGTTCATGGTGTTGGGTGACGACCTGTGGCGCCTGCGTCGCCTGCAGACCGACTTGCAGACTGCGGGCCTCGAGATCGTCGACTCGTACGTCTCGCTCACCGAGATCTCCGAGTACGCCCAAGGCGTGCCGGACGAGATGAAGCAGGCCCGGCTCTATCCGCAGCTACCGCCAGACGACAAGCCGGCGTGGTGCTTCTATCCGATGTCGAAGCGCAGGGTCGTCGACCAGAACTGGTTCACGCTGCCCGTACGACGAGCGCAAGGAGATGATGTACGAGCACGGTGCGTCGGGTCGCAAGTTCCACGGGCGCATCCTGCAGGTGATCACCGGCTCGACAGGTGTCGACGACTACGAATGGGGCGTCACCCTCTTCGCCGTCCATCCGGATGACCTGAAGGAAGTCGTCTACACGATGCGCTTCGATCGGGCGTCGGCCGTGTACGCCGAGTTCGGTCCGTTCTACACCGGCATGGTGGCGCCGCTGGCCGAGGTACTCGATCGCGTCGGGCTCCACTGACGATGGCTGATCTCGATCAGTTGCGCGCCGAGCTGATCGGGCTCGGACAAGTCGTGACGGCCTTCAGCGGCGGCGCCGATTCCGCGTTTCTCGCCTGGGTCGCGCACGACTCCCTCGGGCCCGAGCACGCACTGGCGGTCACCGCCGTGTCACCGTCGCTGCCGGCCAGCGAGCGGGACCATTGCGCCGAGCTCGCGTCCACATGGGGCTTGCGTTGGCTCGAGGTCGAGACCGACGAGATGACGAACGCCGCGTACCGACGAGAACGACGCCGACCGCTGCTTCCACTGCAAGGACGCACTGATGGACGCGGTCGCGCCGATCGCGGCACGAGAACATGCCGAGGTCGTGCTGGGCGTGAACCTCGACGACCTCGGCGACCACCGGCCCGGTCAACGGGCCGCCCAGGAGCGAGGCGCACGTTTCCCGTTGGTGGACGCGAGGTTCACCAAGGCCGACGTCCGCGCCGCTTCTCGCCAGCTCGGCCTGGCCACCTGGGACAAACCGGCGGCCGCCTGTCTCGCCTCGCGCATCCCTTACGGCACCGAGGTGAGTGTGGGAGTGCTCGGTCAGGTCGAGCAAGCCGAGCGTGGGTTGCGCGCCCTCGGGTTCGCGTCGCTTCGCGTCCGCCACTACGACGACCTGGCCCGCATCGAAGTGCCGGTCGCGGATCTACCCGAGGTCGTCGAGCACCGCGACGAGGTCGTGGCCCTGGTGCGCGATGCCGGCTATCGCTACGTGACCCTCGACCTCGAAGGGCTGCGCTCGGGCAACCTGAACGCCGCCCTCACCCAGTGACGAACCTGGTACAGATTCCGTTGCTATGGCAACGGAATCTGTACCAGGTTGCGCCGGAGCCTCGGTTGCACCTGGACCCTCGGTTCACGCGTCGTCGGTGACTCGGGTCCACGTCGGGAAGGCCAGGTGCGCCGCGCCGAGCCGCTCGACGATGCGGCCCTTGCTCTGCAGTTCGTCCAGACACGATCCGGGCTCGGTCGACGTCGCCGACCATGGCGATGTAGTCGGCCACCGTCAGCAGCAATGGTCCCGCGGTTGCGTCGGCGTCGCCCTCGCGCAGCAGCGCGTCGACCTCGAGCGTGGGTCGGCACGGGTTCGACCGATCCGCGCACCAGCAGTGGTAGATGACGCCCTCGAACACAGAGATCGCCCGGATGCGCACGCGGTGATTCTGGCCCGGCTCGACTCACCAATGTGCGGTGCCGGTGCCGCCCTTGAACGGGCCGACGATCTTCGCCGTGATCCAGCCGCCGTAGAAGCTGCCCTCGTTCGACTGCACCAGCTCGTCGTCGACGTAGCACGCGTCGACGCGCTGCGGATAGAACGCCAGGTGGTCCTTGATCGGCGAGGAACCGTTCGGTCGGGTCGCGATAGGTCCAGGCCGCGTCGGGCGACACCCGCTCACCGACTCGGAGCGAGAAATACGACGCCGATCCCTTCCACTCGCAGAACGTCGTGCTCAGCGGTGCGCTCGAGGAAGTCGAGGTTCACGTCCGCCGGTGGCAGGTAGTACGCCGGGCGGCTGGCTGGTTTCGAGCACCCGGTAGCCCGCGGTGGTGTCGGCGATCGTCACGCCCGCGAACACGACGACCAACCGACTTTGGGTGCGTTCGAGCAAGGGCGGACGGGGGTAGTCCCAAACGGACTCCTGGCCGGGACCGGGTTCGACGCGCACGGGATCCATGTACGGAAGGATGGCGGCGGTGAGCGAGACTTCCAACGAGCAGATGCTGGCCGACCTGGCGGCCGACGTTGGCCGACGGCGTCGAGGCCGCTCTGCCCCCGTGGGTCGAGGCCAACGTTCGGCGTCTGCTCCTGGCGTTCTTCGGTGTGGCCGACGACGACGTCCTGGCCGAGGCCCGCATCGCGGGTGAGGCGGCACGCGACGACATCGGGCCGCGGCTGCGAGCGCTGCTCGACACCGATCCCGACGAGCAGTGGACGAATCCGCTGTCGATCGTTCGCACCGCGGTCGTGTATCCGACGACAGTCCTACGCGCCGCAGGCGTGCCCGCAGTGGTGCGCGACCCGCAAGCCGAGATCCAGTTCCCCGACGATGACTACGACCTCACGCCGACGAAGTTCGCGGACCTCGATCCCGCGCTTCACGAGCCGTCGTTGGCATGGGGCGCGGCCAAAGCCTTCATCGTCAAGTCCCGGCATCAGGACCTGCGGTCATGACGACGATCGTGGCGTTGGTGCCCGATCTCATGGACCGGTCGCGCATCATCGGCGGCGTCGCCGCATCCCGTCGAGTTCGTGAAGGCGATCGATCCCGACCAACCGATCGAGGCTGACCTACGTCGTGGTCGACCTGGCGCGTGTCGGCGACCTCGGCTGCGGTTCGGCGCGCCGCACCGCACAGCCGCATCATCGCGTTCGGACCGCATGTCGACGACGCCGCGCTCGAAGCGGGCACGCGAGGCGGGCATCGACGACGTGATGCCTCGCTCGCAGTTCTTCCGTCGAGATCAACGAATTGCTCGGCTGAGCCGTCACTCGTCGGAGTCGCCGACCTGCCAACCGGTGTCGCTCACGCTGCGCGGCTCGAAGAAGAGACAGTCTTCGGGGCAGGCAAAGGGGACCTCTTCGTTCGCGCCGAGCTTGCACCGCTGCACGACCTCGCCGGCGGTGGACGTGCGGCTCGAATAGTGCCGGCAATCCTCTCGTACACCCACGGCGTCCAGTGTTGCAGCTGCCGTGCATCGGTCGGTGGGTTCCGGGTCGATAGCCTCCGGACATGCCGGATCGGTTGGTGGTGCTCGGTGGGAACGCCGGCGCAATGGGGGCGGCGACCCAGGCCAAGCGGCTGCGGCCGGATCTCGAGGTCGTCGCGTTCGAGCGGGGGGAGCACACCAGCTACTCCGCCTGCGGCATCCCGTACTTCGTCGGCAACGAGGTCGACTCGCTCGATCGGCTCGTTGCTCGGTCGCCCGAGGAGCACCGCGCGCCGTGGCATCGATGCCCGCCTTCGGCACGAGGTCGTCGGCATCGATCTCGACCGGCGGGTCGTGCACGCACGCGATCTGGCGGCGGAGCAAGACGTCGAGGAGCCCTTCGATCTGCTCGCCATCGGGCTCGGAGCACGGGCCAAGCGGCCGACGATCCCCGGTATCGATCTTCCGTTCGTGCGCGGCGTCGCCACGCTCGAAGACGGTGAGGCACTCCTGCACGAAGCCGAGCAGGTGCAATGCAAGAAGGTTGTCGTGGTCGGTGCCGGCTACATCGGGCTCGAGATGGCCGAAGCCTTCACCCGTTGGGGTGCCTCCGCCGTCGTGCTCGACGGTGGCGATCAGGTGATGCGCACCCTCGATGCCGACATGGCGAAGCTCATCTCCGACGCGATGGAGCGGCTCGGTCTGCCCCTGCACCTTGGTGTGCGTGCGACCGGCTTCGAGGAAGGTCGGGTGATCACCGACAACGGTGAGTTCGAAGCCGACATCGTCGTGCTCGGGCTCGGCGTCCGACCGAACAGTGAGGTGGCCGGCGCGGCGGGTATCGAGCTCGGTGTGCGTAACGCGATCGTGGTCGACGACCATCAGCGCACGAGCGCAGATGGTGTGTGGGCCGCCGGCGACTGTTGTGACTCGTTGCAACGCGTCACGAACGAACGCGTGTACATCGCCTTGGGCACGGTCGCGAACCGCCAGGCGCGAGTCGCGGGCATCAACATCGGTGGCGGTGACGCGGTCTTCCCCGGCGTCCTCGGTACGGCCGTCACTCGCATCTGCGACACCGAGGTCGGTCGCACCGGGCTCACCGAGAGGGAGGCCAAGGCGGCCGGAATCGCGTTCCGATCGGCGACGATCGACAGCACGACGCGCGCGGGGTACTACCCAGGTGCCGCGCCGATCACGGTGAAGCTCCTGGCCGAGGAAGGCTCGGGCCGGCTGATCGGCGGTCAGATCGTCGGTGGCGAGGGCGCGGCCAAGCGCATCGACACGGTGGCCACCGCGATCTGGAACGAGATGACCCCGGAGGACGTCGTCAACCTCGATCTGTCGTACGCCCCCCCGTTCTCGCCCGTGTGGGACCCCGTGCAAACCGCGGCCCGACAGTTGCTCTGAAGCGAAGGCCGTCGCTCACCTATCGCGAACCTTTCGTTAGTGTTTCCCAAATCTTGCTGAGGGGTGGACGGGCGCGAGCTGGTCCACGGGAGGAGCTGGGATGGAGATCAACGCGGGTGACACCGCCTGGATGCTGGTCGCGACGGCGCTCGTGCTGTTCATGACACCCGGTCTGGCGCTCTTCTACGGGGGCATGGTCCGGGCCAAGAACGTGCTCGGGATGCTCATGCAGAACTTCTTCGCCATGGGTCTGCTCGGCGTGCTGTGGGTCTTGCTGGGGTTCACGCTGGCGTTCGGCAACTTCGGCAACGGTGGCTGGTTGGGCAACCTCGACTACGCCGGTTTCAAGGATGTCGGCCAATCGGCGGTGCAGCTCGGTGGTCAGATCGTGTTGCCGCTCTCGATCCCGTTCGTCTTGTTTGCCGCCTATCAGATGACCTTCGCCATCATCACCCCGGCGTTGATCACTGGCGCCATCGCCGATCGAATGAAGTTCGGCGCCTACGCGCTCTTCATCGGCATCTGGCTGCTGGTCGTGTACGCCCCGGTCGCGCATTGGGTGTTCGGCGGTGGTTGGTTGGCGAAGATGGGTGCGCTCGACTTCGCCGGCGGCGCGGTCGTGCACATCAACGCCGGTGCGGCGGCGCTCGCACTCGCGATCCTGCTCGGCAGGCGCAAGGGTTGGCCGCGTGAGGGCATGCACCCTCACAACCTGACGCTGACGCTCATCGGCACCGGCATCTTGTGGTTCGGGTGGGCCGGTTTCAACGCCGGTTCGGCCCTGGCCGCGAACGGGGTGGCGGCGCAGGCCATCCTGAACACCTTCATCGCCGCCTCGGCCGGGCTGCTCGCATGGGTGCTGCTCGAGTGGGTGAAGGACGACAAGCCCACGACGCTCGGTGCCGCTTCGGGCGCGGTCGCCGGTCTGGTCGCGATCACGCCGTGTGCCGGTTTCGTCGAGACGCTGCCCGCCATCCTGATCGGCTTCGCAGCCGGGCTCCTTTGCCTCATGGCCATCCAGCTGAAGTACAAGGTCGGCTACGACGACAGCTTGGACGTGGTGGGCGTGCATCTGGTCGGCGGCCTCACCGGCGCGCTGCTGCTGGGGCTGTTCGCGTCGAGCGCGGTGAACCCGGCTGTGGTGAACGAGGGCCTGTTCCTCGGTGGCGGTACCGACCTGCTGCTCGACCAGCTGGTCGCGTCGGTGGTGGTGCTCGCCTTCTCGTTCGGGGCCACTCTGATCATCGGCAAGGTGATCGACGTCGTGATCGGTCTACGCGTCCCGCCCGAGGATGAGGCCGTGGGGCTCGATCTGAGTCAACACGCGGAGAGCGCCTATAACTTCGGTGACGTCGCCTCGATGGGCCGTATCTGAGAAGTCGATCCGATAGGGAGCGTGGGATGAAACTGGTCACGGCGGTCATCAAGCCGCACAAGGTCGACGACGTGAAGGCTGCCCTCAAAGATGCGGGCGTCCAGGGCATGACGGTCGACGAGGTCAAGGGCTTCGGCCGCCAGGGTGGGCACACCGAGGTGTATCGCGGCGCCGAGTACACGATCGATCTGCTGCCCAAGGTACGCATCGAGGTCGTGGTCGACGACGCCGACGTCGACAAGGTCGCGGACGCGATCATCGGCGCTGCTCGCACCGACAAGATCGGTGACGGCAAGGTGTGGGTCACGCCGGTCGAGCGCATCGTTCGCATCCGCACCGGGGAGCGCGACGCCGACGCCATCTGACGCGAAGGTGGCCTTGGTTGGGCAAGCGGCGGGATTTCCGCGATCCTGCAGGGCATGGCGCAGTCCTTGGACCGGGCTTCGGTCTTCGACGATCCGCATCTCGCGGGGGTGGCGTTGTGCCGCGCCTACAGCGATCTCGTCGACAAATGGCTGCGTGAGCTCTTCGTGGCCGAGTTCGGGGCCATCGACGGCGTCGCGCTGGTGGCCGTCGGTGGCTACGGCCGCGAGGAGCTGTCACCGCAGAGCGACATCGATCTGCTGCTCTTGCACGACGGCCGGCCGGACATCGGGAGCATCGCCGAGCGGGTCTGGTATCCCATCTGGGACGAGGGCCTGAAGCTCGGCCACGCGGTGCGCACCACCAAAGAGGCGCTGGCCCTCGCCGCGGACGACCTCGACACCGCGACCGCGTTGCTGTCGAGTCGCTGCGTCGCCGGTGACCAACGATTGGTCGATGACCTCGCGGCCAAGTCGCGAGCGCTCTGGCAGAAGCGAGCCAAGCGGTGGTTGGCCGAGACCAGCCAACGTGTGCGCGACCGTCATGCGCAGTTCGGCGAGGTCGCGTTCTTGCTCGACCCCGAGCTGAAGGAGGGCCGGGGCGGTCTGCGCGACGTACACGCCGTGCGGTGGGCCGAGGCCGCCCGCACCGTCATGCTCGAGGGCGACGACGCCAACCTGGCCGAGGCCTACGAGATGTTGCTCGGCGCGCGCGTCGAACTGCATCGCCGCACGGGTCGGCCCGGCGACCGCCTGGTGCTCGAGGAGCAGACGGCGGTGGCGAGCGCGCTCGGCTACAACGACGCCGACGAACTGATGCGCGACATCTCGGCTGCGGCGCGCCGCATCGCGTGGACGAGCGACGAGGTCTGGTTGCGGATCGACTCTTCCTTGGCCGGACCGTTCCAGCGGCGAATCTCGCGAGACCGAGATCTCGGCGGCGGCATCGTCCTACGCGAGGGCATCGTCGAACTCCGAGCCGAGGTCGACGTGTCGAACGACCCGCTGGCCCCATTGCGCGTCGCGGCCGCGGCCGCCGGTCACAACACGCGGATCGAGCGCCGCACTCTCGACCGGCTGGCCCGTTCGGCGCCCGCGTTGCCCGATCCGTGGCCCGACGAGGCGCGACAGTTGTTGGTCGACTTACTGCTGTGCGGCGAACCGGCGTTGCCGGTGATCGAGTCGCTCGATCAGCGAGGGCTCTGGCTGGGGCTGCTGCCGGAGTGGGAGGCCGTTCGCTTCAAACCGCAGCGCAACGCCTACCACACGTACACCGTCGATCGGCACCTGTGGCAGGCCGCGGTCAACGCTGCCGGCCTGGTGGATCGGGTCGATCGCCCGGATCTCTTGGTGCTCGGCGCGTTGTTCCACGACATCGGCAAGGGCCATCCGGGTGATCACACCGAGGTCGGGATCGAGCTGTTCGCGCACCTCGGGCCGCGCCTGGGGATGCCACCCGAGGACGTCGCGACCGTGCAGGACATGATCCGACACCACCTGCTTGTTGCCCGACGTTGCCGTTCGGCGCGATCTGTCCGATGACGGCACGATCGAGTGGGTGGCCAAGGCCGTCAAGTCGGTCGAGACGTTGCGGCTGCTCGATGGTCTGACCGAGGCCGATTCTCGGGCGACCGGGCCGGCGGCGTGGAACGAGTGGAAGGCCGGGCTGGTGCGCGAGCTCGTGAGCCGGACCGCGCACGTGCTCGGCGGGGGAGGCTTGGCCGATGTGGTCGGTCGACCGCTTCCCGTCCGACGAGCAGGTCGAGCTGATGCGTGAAGGTAGCGCGTGTCATCGATGCGGCCGACGATCGCCTCACGGTCATCTCGCCCGATCGCCCCGGTCTGTTCTGGCGTGTGGCGGCCGCGCTCTCGCTCAACGGACTCGACGTGCTCGAGGCCGCGGCGTTCTCCGATGACAACGGTATGGCGCTCGAGACCTTCCGGGTCGAGAGCAGCTTCGGTCCGATCATCGCGTGGGAACGGGTCACCGACGATGTCGAGAACGCGCTCGACAGTCGCATAGCGTTGCACTCTCGCTTGGCCGAACGAGCACGGGTGTACGCGCGGCGCACGTTCAGTCCGCAGCCGCTTGCTGCGCCGTCGGTACTCGTCGACAACGAGATCTCGCATCAGGCAACGGTGGTCGAGGTGCGCGCGCCCGACGCGATCGGCGTGCTCTACAAGATCACCCACGCGCTGGCCGAGCTCGACCTCGACATCCGCTCGGCCAAGGTGCAGACGATGGGCGCCGAGGTGGTCGACTCCTTCTATGTGCGCGATCGGTCCGGCGCCAAGGTCGGTCCCGATGCTCTGCGCGAGCTCGAGCGCGCCATCCTCCACGCTCTATCGCCTTGACCCTGCTGCGCAGGGACCGGCTTCGCCGATCCTTGTTGGGGTCCGTGGTGCTGCTCCGCTCTGTCGCCAGCCTGTTCGGCAAGGGCCGGCTTCGCCGATCTGCCGCAGGTACGGTGACGGCGTATGTCGGATGCCGATCGACGCGTCACCAACCAGGATCTCGTGCGTTGGAGCGAGGCACTGGCCGGCATCGCTCGGACCGGCTTGGGTTTCACACAGAACCAGTACGAGCGTGAGCGTTTCGAGGAGGTCCTCGCGGTGGCAGCCGACATCCGCCATGCGGCCGAAGTGGACGCGCTGCAGCCCGAGGAACTGATCGCGGAGTGGATGCACTCGGTCGGCGAGGGCGTGGCCGGCTACCAGACACCGAAAGTTGCGGTCGGCGCGGTTGTCGGCAACGAGAAGGGCGAGATCCTGTTGGTCCAACGCTCGGACTCGGGAATCTGGCTCTATCCAACCGGCTGGGCCGACATCGGGTACTCCGCATCGGAGATCGCGGTGAAGGAGGTCGCCGAGGAGACCGGCATCCACTGCGAGGTGGAGCGGTTGATCGCAGTGCTCGACGGTCTTCGGCTCGGCTTCACCAACATTCCGCTCTACTCGTTGGTGTTTCATTGCCGAGCGATCGGCGGCGACCTTCAAGCCCATCCGCTGGAGTGCATGGACGTCGGATGGTTTGCCGAGGACGAGCTGCCCGACATGGTTGCCGGCGTCGATCGTTGGGTCGACACGGCGTTCCGGGCGATTCGAGGTGAACATGTCGACGTGCTCTACGACCGACCGCGTACGCCACCGTGGCAACCGCATCCGGACGTGGTCCATGCCGATGCCGCGTCCGAACACAGCACAATCGAGGGGGACACATGAGTGAGTTCGACGAACTGCCCACCGCGACCGCCGCGGCCGACGCCATTCGCAATGGCGAGCTGAAGGCGGCGTCGCTGCTCGACCACTGCATCGACGCGATCGAACGCGACAACCAGACACTCAACGCGTTCGTACATCTCGATCTGGACGGAGCGCGGGCCGTGGCGGCCGACATCGACGACCGCGTGGCTCGTGGTGAGGACCCCGGCCCGTTCGCGGGTGTGCCCTTCGGCGTGAAGGACCTCGAGGATTGCGCCGGGATGCCGACCTCGCACGGCTCGCTCCTGTACAAGGGCTCGCCACCGGCGCCCGAGGACTCGATCCATCTGTCGCGGTTGCGGGCCGCGGGCGCGGTCTTCGTCGGCAAGACGGCGGCTCCCGAGTTCGGGACGATCCAGTACACGAAGACCAAAGCGTGGGGAGTGACGCGGAATGCGTGGAACCCCGAGCGCACGCCCGGAGGCTCGAGCGGTGGGTCGGCCGCCGCGGTGGCCCGCGGCATGGTGCCGATAGCGACCGCGAGCGATGGTGGCGGCTCGACGCGAATCCCGGCGTCGTTCAGCGGGCTCGTGGGCATGAAACCGACCCATGGCCGCATCCCGCACCCCTCCTCGGACCCGGCGCAGACCGCGGTCTACGGCGTGGAGGTGACGAGCGTGCGTGACGCGGCGCGCCATCTCGACGTCACCGCGGGCCCCGACGACATCGACCGCACGACGTTGCCTCCACCGCCCGTGCGGTACGAAGATGCGATCGAGTCACTCGATGTGTCCGGTCTTCGCATCGGCTGGTCGTCCGACCTGGGCTTTGCAGTGGTGGACCCCGAGGTTCTCGAGCTCAGTCGTGCTGCCGCGGAGCTGACGGCTGGGGCCGCCGGCACTGAGCTCGTCGACTACGACGTACGTCTCACCGATCCCGTCGTGACGTGGCTGACTGCGGGCACGCTCACGTTGTGGCTCGAGATCGACGAGAGCGAGCACTACCCGGAGCGCTTGGGCGACATGACGCGCTGGGTCCGCGACAGCCTCGAGTCGACGTACGACCGTCCGATCCGCACACTCGCCAAGCCGCTCCGTCGTCGGCTTCAGCTCGACGCGGAGTGTGCCGCGATCTTCCGCGACGTCGACGTGTTGATGACCCCCACCACGGCGGTGACCGCATTCGATGCGGCCGGTCCGCCACCGGCCACGATCGCCGGTGAGGACATGGACGAGCGCTTCGGCGCCGCGGCCGGCGCGATGAATGTGCCGTTCACCATGCTGGCCAACCTGGCGTGGAACCCAGCCTGTTCGGTGCCCGCCGGCGTGGCGTCGGATGGGCTGCCGGTCGGCCTGCAGATCATGGGCCGCCGCCATGACGATCACACCGTGTTACGGCTGGCCCGCCTGCTGGAGGAAGTGCAGCCGTGGCCTCGCCACGCGCCCAGCTTCTCGGCCTGAGCCGGGCTGGCCGACGTCAGTCTTGGTCGCGGAGGAAGCGCTCGACTTCTTCGACCAGTCGAGGCGCGTCCTCGGCCAGCAGCCGGGGCTCGTCGGCGTCGAACCGATCCTCGAGCTGGCGCACGTAGTCCGAGGTCTCCTCGTCGTCGTCGACGAGCTCGCTCACCTCGTTCTCGTAGGCCTCGGATGCGTCGCGCAGCTCCTCGTTGTCGGTGGAGACCCCGAGCATGCTGTTGGCGCGTTCGACGAGCGCCAAGGCCGCCTTGGGTGACGGCGCCGACGGGACGTAGGTCGGCACGGCGGCCCAGAGCGACGATGCGGTCAGGCCGGCTTCACGGCACGCGGTCTGGAGCACGCCGGTGATGCCGGTCGGGCCTTCGTAGCGCGAGGGCAGCAGCTCGAGCTCGCGCGAACACCTCGGCGTCGTGGCCGACGCCGAAGATCGACACGGGGCGAGCGTGTGGGACCTCGGCGAGCAACGCCCCGAACGTGATCACGCGGCGGGCGTCGAACAAACGCGCCAGCCCGATGATCTGTTCGCAGAACGTCCGCCACCGCAGCTGGGGCTCGACGCCGATCAGCGTGATCACGTCGAGATCGGCAGCCGGCACGCTGGCTGACGCGAAGGTGTTCTCGGGCCACGTGACCTCGCGCTGGTCGTTCTCGTCGAACTGCACCTGAGGTCGCGTGGAGGAGAAGTCGTAGAAGTGCTCGGGGTCGAGCGTGGCGAACGACTGGGCCCCCCAGGCATCGCCGAGGAAGCGCACCGCAGTGGTCGCGGCGTCGCCGGCGTCGCTCCAGCCACCGAACGCGACGAGCAACACGGGCGCGTAGAGCTGTGGACGTCGGGACCAGCGCAAGTGTTCGAGCGTGGGGAACCGCTCGACGTCGTCGGGCACGTGGTGAGGCTACCGCTGCTGTGGCGAAAGACGTTGGCGTCCGGGCGCCCTACTCACCGGTAGGCTCCGGGACAGTGCGCTCGCACGCGAGGCGCGACGCTCGAACGACAGGAGGCGCGATGGCTGACGGCGCGGTGATCCGCACGGTGGCCGAGGTGATGAGCCGACCGGCCCTGACGGCCGAGGCCCACGAGTCCGTGGCGGTGGCCACGTCCCGGATGCGCGACCAGGGTGTCGGCTCCGTGGTGGTCATCGAGGGTGACAAACCGATCGGCATCCTCACCGAACGTGACCTGGTCCGTTTCGCCGCCGTCGGGGGCGACGCCGAGGCGTCCGCCGTATCCGAATGGATGACTCGGGATCCGTACACCTTCGGCTCCAACGAGTCGTGTGTCGATGCCTTCGCTCGCCTGTCCGAGCACGGCTTCCGGCACATCCCGGTGGTCGACGACGGTCTGTCTGGTCGGCATCGTCTCGATGCGCGATCTGATGCGCGTGGCGAGCATCGAGCCGGTGCTCGTCGCCGGGTCAGATGGAGGCGCCCAAGGGCCTGGCCGGCGTCATCGTGGCCGAGACCGAGGTCGGCGACGTTCGCGGCCAGGAGGGCTTCTACCACTACCGCCAGTACTCGGCCGTCGACCTGGCCGAGAAGCGTTCGCTCGAAGACGTGTGGTACCTCATGTTCGAGGGAACGCTTCCGGACCGGGCCGCGCACGATCGCTTCCTCGACGAAGTCAAGGTCTTGCGTGAGCTGCCCGCCGGAGGTCGCCGCGGTCCTTCCCGCGATCGCGTCGGCCGGTGAACGTTTCGTGCCGCTCGACGCCTTGCGTACTGCGGTCTCGCAGGTCGGCGCCGCGCTCGACTTCCAGCCGTCGCTCGACGTCACCCACGCCGAGTTGAAGCACAACGCGCTGCGCGTGTGCGCCATCACGCCCACGCTGATCATGGCGCTGTACCGCCTGCGTCAAGGCCAAGAACCCATCGCACCGCATCCCGATCTTGGTTACTGCGGCCAACTATCTCTACATGCTGAGTGGCGAGGTCCCCGACCCGGACTACGCCCGCGCCATCGAGCAGTACCAGATCACCACGGTCGACCACGGCTTCAACGCATCCACCTTCACGGCGCGTGTCATCACGTCGACCGGTGCCGACCTGGGTGCGTCGGTCGTCGGTGCCATCGGCGCGCTGTCGGGCCCGCTCCACGGTGGAGCACCGAGCCGGGCGCTCGACATGCTCGACGCCATCGGCACGCCCGACAAGACCGACGCCTGGGTGCGCAACGCCGTCGAGAGCGGCGATCGCATCATGGGCTTCGGTCACCGGGTGTACAAGACCGACGACCCCCGCTCCGTGCTGTTGCGATCGGTCGCGCGAGCGCCTCGGCGGCGACATGGCCGACTTCGCCATGCAGGTCGAGCAGACCGTGGTCGACGTGCTGGCCGAGCTCAAGCCCGGGCGCGACCTCTACACCAACGTCGAGTTCTACGCCGGTGTCGTGATGGATCGCTGCGGCCTGCCCCGCGAGCTGTTCACGCCCACGTTCGCGTCGAGCCGCGTCATCGGGTGGTGCGCCAACATCCTCGAGCAGGCGGCCGACAACCGCATCATCCGACCGAGCGCGAAGTACGTCGGGCCACCGCCCCCGCAACCGGTCCCGGCTCTCGACTGACGCGCGTGTCCGTCGAAGTCGTCGAGTGCGACGAGATCACGCCCGCGGTTGTCGCCGCGTTCGAGCGGCTGACGCCGCAACTGTCGTCGTCGAATCCTCCGCCGACCCGCGCCCAGCTCGACGAGATCGCCCGGTCGCCGGCCACCGTTCTGTTCTTGGCCCGCGACGCCGATGCGATCGTCGGTACGCTCACTCTCGCTCTCTTCCGCATCCCGACGGGCTTACGGGCCTGGATCGAAGACGTCGTGGTGGACGAGACGGCACGAGGCAAGGGTGTGGCCGAGGCGCTCAACCGGGCCGCCATCGACCGAGCGCGTGTTGCGGGCGCGGTGAGCATCGACCTGACCTCGCGGCCCAGCCGCGAGGCCGCCAACCGCTTGTACCAGCGCATCGGCTTCGAGCCCCGGGAAACGAACGTCTACCGCTACTCGATCTAGCCACATTGGTGGTCCCGAACGGCGGAGTGGACCGTGCACGAGTCGCTTCAATAGCGCTTACCAGGTGTCGATGCTGGGGCGCTTCTTGCCGGTGCGGGGAGGTGATGGTGGCGAAGCGGCGAGCGCCGTGCTGATCCAACGTCGAGAGTCGGCCGGGTCGATGACGTCGTCGAACTCGAAGTGTGACGCCGCGTTCAACCCCTTGCCGTGCTCGTAGGCGCTCGCCACCATCGACTCGAACGCGCGCTCTCGCTCGTCGTCGTCCTCGATCGCGTCCAGCTCGCGTCGGAACCCCAGGCGCACGGCGCCCTCGAGACCCATGCCGCCTACCTCACCCGTCGGCCACGCCACGGTGAAGATCGGGGCCTTGAACGTGCCGCCCGCCATGGCCTGCGCGCCCAGGCCGTAGCCCTTGCGCACGATGATCGTGAAGAAGGGAACGGTGAGGTTCGCGCCGGTGACGAACATGCGACTGACGTGACGTACGAGCGCCGTCTGCTCGGCTTCGGGTCCGACCATGAAGCCCGGCGTGTCGCAGAGCAAGAGGAGCGGCAGGTCGAAAGCATCACAAAGCTGCATGAATCGAGCCGCTTTGTCGGCGGCGTTGGCGTCGATGGCGCCGCCGAGGTGGGTGGGGTTGTTGGCCACGATGCCGATCGCTCGACCCTCGACGCGCGCCAACGCCGTCACCATGCCGGCGCCCCATCCGGCGCGAAGTTCGAGGACCGAGTCGATGTCGGCCAACGTGTCGATCACCTCGCGGATCTCGTAAGCCCGAACTCGGTTCTCGGGCACGATGTGGCGGAGTGCGCGCTGGTCCGCGCACTCCCATTCCGTGATCGGATCGGTGAAGTAGGCGAGATAGCGCTGTGCGACCGCGATGGCTGCGGCTTCGTCGGGCACCGCGACGTCGACCACACCGTTTGGCACTTGCACGCTCATCGGGCCGATTTCGGCGGGCTCGTAGACGCCCAGACCGCCGCCCTCGATCATGGCGGGACCGCCCATGCCGATGTTGGCGTTCTCGGTCGCGATGACCACATCGCAGCAGCCGAGAATGGCGGCATTGCCGGCGAAGCACTTGCCAGACGCGATCCCGACGAGCGGCACCAAGCCACTCAAGCGCGCGAAGAGGTGGAACGCCATCGTGTCGAGTCCGGAGACCCCGGGCGCGTCGGTGTCGCCGGGTCGACCCCCGCCACCCTCGGTGAAGAACACCACCGGGCGACGCAACCGTTCGGCCAGTTCGAACAGCCGGTCCTTCTTGCGGTGGTTCTGGAAGCCTTGGGTGCCGGCGAGCACGGTGTAGTCGTACGAGAGCACCACGGTCGGGTGCCCGCCGACGTCGCCGATCCCGGCGACGAGACCGTCGCCGGGCGTGCGCTCGATCAATTCCTCGACTGATCGCCGTCGGCGTTGCGCGGCCAGGGCCAGCGCGCCGTACTCGACGAAGGTGCCGTCGTCGCACAGGTCGTCGACGTTCTCGCGGGTTGTCCGCTGCCCGCTGGCGCGCCGCCGGTCCACGGCATCGGGTCGCCGTTCGTCATGACCGACGGCGTGGCGCTCGACGACCTCGGCCAGATCGGCGCGTTCCGCGTCGAGATCGACGGCCGCGACCGTCGCGTCATGTTCGGCTGCCGCGTCGGTCGGATCGAGGTGGATGAGCGGCGCGCCCTGCAGGACTGTCTCGCCGACGTGAGCGAGGACCTCGACGACGATGCCGGCGGCGTCGGCCGCCACGACGTGCTCCATCTTCATGGACTCGATCACGACCAGCGGTTGCGACGCCGTCACCGCTTCGCCCGGGCACCACGGCCACCGTGACGACCGTGCCTTGCAGGGGCGACGGCAGTACAACTCGATCCGGGGTGGCCACGGCCAGGTTTTAGTGCAGAGAATCCGATGGACGACCCGTCGGAGCACCGCACCTCGGAGCGATGATGCAGACGTGAGTGGTTCCGAGCCCGCTGCGTCCGACCATGGGACCGCACTGCTCACGTTGTACGACCGGGCCCTTCCCCAGGTGTACGGCTACCTGCTTCCCCGGTGCGGTGACGTGCCGTTGGCCGAGGATCTGACCGCGGAGACGTTCCTCGCCGCCGTCACCTCCGTGCAGCGAGGCGTCGTCGTCGAGGTCACGACGGCGTGGCTGGTGGGGATCGCCCGGCACAAGTTGGTCGACCATTGGAGGCGTGCCGCCCGCGAGGAGCGCAAGTTGCAGATGGTCGAGGACTCCGCCAGTGCCGAGGACGATCCCTGGGAAGCGCACCTGGATGTCGCCCACGCGCGAGCGGTCCTCGCGCAACTTGCCCTGCATCATCGAGTGGCCCTGACGCTTGCGCTACCTCGATGGCCTCTCGGTCCCTGAAGTCGCCGACGAGCTCGATCGAACGGTGCATGCGACCGAGGCTCTCTTGGTTCGTGCCCGAGCCGCGTTCCGCCGGGCCTACGAAATCGAATCCACCGGGAGGGACGATGCCTGATCCCCTCGAATCCCTCCGACTCCCCGATGCGCCGGTCGCGCCGAGCTCTCGCTTCACACTCGATCTGTACCGCCGCGTCGAGGCTGCCCTCGGCGTCACACCACTAGGAGGAGCCATGCCAACCACTGCGACGACACCGGGCTATCAACCCGCGGGCTACCACTCGCTCACCACGTACATCACGGTCGACGACTTCGCGGCCGCTCGCACGTTCTACGAGAACGTCCTGGGAGCGAGGTTGACCTACGAGCCGATCATCATGGACGACGGGCGCGTCGGTCATGCGGAGATGACCTTCGGTGACACGGTGCTGATGATGTCGGAGGCGTTCCCCGAGATGGGCGTTGTCACCGCTACGTCATTGGGTGGCTCACCGTTCATGCTCACCTACTACGTGGACGACGCCGACGCCGTGTGGCATCGAGCGGTCGATGCCGGCGCGACGCCGTTGCGGCCGGTGGAGCTCCAGTTCTACGGCGCGCGGTCCGGCCAGTTCCTCGACCCCTTTGGTCTGCGGTGGTCGGTCTCCACCCAGGTCGAGGAGACCGACCCCGCCTGAACCTGGTACAGATTCTGTTGCTATGGCGACGGGATCTGTACCAAGTTCGCCCACGGGGGTGGCTCGATGGCCGACCTGAAGATCGAGGTCGAAGCGGCCGAGGTGGGCTTCGACCCGGAGCGCCTCGCTCGCATCGACCGGCATTTCGAACGCTATGTCGACGACGGCCGGCTCCCGGGTTGGACGATCGTCGTGAGCCGGTCCGGCAAGGTCGCGCACCTCAGCACCTACGGCCAGCGCGACATGGAGTCGGGCGCACCGATCGAGCTCGACACGTTGTTCCGGATCTTCTCGATGACCAAGCCCATCACCTCGGTCGCGGCGATGATGTTGTACGAAGAGGGCGCCTTCGAGTTGAAGACACCCGTCCACCGGTTCATACCGTCGTTCCGCGATGTGCGCGTCTACCGCAGTGGCTCGTCGACCAGTCCCGTGCTCGAGCCGGCGATGGAGCCCGTTCGCATGTGGCACCTGCTCACGCACACGAGCGGGCTCAGTTACGGCTTCCACTACGGGCACCCCGTCGACGCCATGTATCGCGCCGCCGGCTTCGAGTGGGGTAGCCCGAAGGGAGCGGATCTCGAGGCGTGCTGCGATCTGTGGGCCGCGTTGCCGTTGGTGTTCCAACCGGGTTCGGAATGGAACTACGGCGTATCGACCGACGTGCTCGGCCGCGTCGTCGAGGTCGCGTCGGGCCTGTCGCTCGACGAGTTCTTCCGGACACGGATCTTCGAGCCGCTCGGGATGAGCGAGACGTCGTGGTGGGTGAGCGGGGACGACGTGGACCGACTGGCGTCGATCTACCTGCCCGGCCCCGGCCGCAAAGCCGTCAGCGGCGGCGCCTTCGGCAAGCCAGCGCTTCGGGAGCCGACGATGCTGTCCGGCGGGGGCGGGCTGGTGTCGACCGCAGCCGACTACCACCGATTCACCCAGATGCTGCTCGGTCGCGGCCAGCTCGAAGGCGCCCGGCTCCTGGGGTCGAGGACCGTCGACTACATGGCCCGCAATCACCTACCGGGCGGCGCCGATCTCGAGGAGTTCGGTCGGCCGCTGTTCGCCGAGACGACCTTCGACGGCGTCGGTTTCGGCCTCGGGTTCTCGGTGGTGGACGATCCGGTCAAGAGCAAGGTGTTGTCCGCGCGTGGCGAGTACGGCTGGGGTGGCGCCGCCAGCACCGTGTTCTGGGTCGACCCGGCCGAAGAGATCACCGCGATGTTCTTCACCCAGTTGCTGCCGTCGAGCACCCACCCGATCCGGCCACAGCTCAAACAACTGGTCAACCAGGCGTTGGTGGATTGACCGCCCCTTCGGTCGCACTCCCGTTCAGGGACCCGACCGGTCGGCGCCACGAGCGCCGAGTTCCCCACACCGCCCAGCCCACGGCACCAAGTGGGATCTCCATGAGATATGTGAAGCCGCGGAACAAGAACACCGCGGCGGCGGACGCCGCTTCGGGCCCGCCGAAGGCGATCAGCGCGGCTACGGCGCCGGCCTCCACGAATCCCACGCCGCTCGGCGTGATGGCGATCGTGGTGAGCACATTGGCGAAGCTGAACGCGGCGAGGACCTCGATCCAACCGAGCTCGTGGGTGTCGGCGCCGAGTACCCGCACGCACAGCAGCAACAGCACGAACTGGCCGGCGTTGTAGACGACCATCCAGAGGGTCAACTGCTTCCACCGCTTGCGGAGCAAGTCGATGCTCTGATGGCGGAAGTCGAGAACGGCCTGGCGCCAGTTCGTCGGCGGCGGCCGGCGCACGACCTTCAACAGTCGTGCGCCCACTCGTTGGGCGTAGGCGCCGATGCGGTCGGCAAGTTGCTCGCTCCGCAGGATGAGGCTCAGAACCACGATGCCGGCGATCAGCACTGCGAGCGCGATGAGCGCGGGCGCGACGAGCGTCGTCGTTGCTCGGCCGGCCACGATGAGGATGAGCAGAGCGACGATGGGCAAGCCCAGCTTCATGAAGACGTTCCAGATGCCGGTGACGAGGATCGACAGCGTCACCGCGGGAACGTCGAAACCCCAGGAGAGCGTCATCGCATAGGTCGCGCCGACGCCGACCGCCCCACCGAACGGCACCACATTCGAAACCGCGCTGCCCGCGAGGTTCACCGTCAGAGCCTGAGGGTGATTCAGACCGGGAAGTGCGGCGGTCAACACCCCTGTGTAGGTGAGGAGCACGAGCCCCCACACGAGGAACAGCGCGATGAACTGTCCCGCCGTGAGCATGCCGAGCTCGTCGAAGATCTCGCTGTACTTCGAATTCGTGATCGCGGGAATGGCGAAGACGAAGATCAACACCGTCACCGAGAGGGAGAAGGCGATCTCGAGCACACGGCGGCGACGTGACTTGTGCGCGAGCTCTTGTTCGACGATCTCGGCCGGCACTTTGAGCGCGTGGATGCCTTCTGCGGTGATCTCCTCTTCGCTCGGTAGCTCGACCATCAGGTTCTTGCTGTCAGCCGTTGGTGGTGTGGTGTTCGAGCGTGGCGAAGATGTCGTCGAACGTGGCTCCGGGCGGCGCGGATCGATCCACGAACCACTCGGCTCCGAACGCCACCGCGTACCACTCGTCGGGCAGGGCCAGGAACATCTCGAGGCTGCGCGTGTTGCTCGATCGGGCCGACGTGGCCTGCGTGGCGTGGGCGCGCATCGAGGCCCGCTTCTGCTCGAGAAAGGCCGACACGTCGACGGTGTGCGTGATCTCGATGGCCGGTACGAACCACTCGCTCGTGTCCGGGAGGACGAAGTCGTCCGGGAGCTCGAAGCCCATCGTGGGGGCCAGCTCGCCGGCCATCACGAGCAGATCACGGTTGATCGTGGCTTCGAGCACGATCGGCGTGGCGGCCAACGTCCCTGCGCGCGCCCCGACCTGGTGAACGTGCACGTGGTCCGGGTGGCCGTACCCCCCACGTGGGTCGTACGTGGTCAACACGTCGGCGTGCTCTTCGCGCAGGACCGCGGCCAGCCGCTCGGCCGCCTCGTCGACGGCCACACCGCTGAACCCCCCTGGGACCTCACCCGTCGAGCCCGGAGTCGTGGTACCCGAGGAACACCACCCGATGGACACCGAGGGCACGAGCCGAGGCCTCCGTCTCGCTGACCCGCCGCTCGCCGAGGTCGTCGTCGCCGAGGAACGCCCGGTCGACCTCGCCGGCCTCGCCGTGCGTGGCCACGACCAGCACCACCCGGTGGCCGTCGGCGGCCGCCTTGGCCATGACCCCTGCCGTGAGCAGCGCCTCGTCGTCGGGGTGCGCGTGGAAGGTCACGAGGGTCGCCACGGCACCAGATTGCCCCACCTCAGGGGTACGCTCGCGCCCCGATGCGCATTGGCCTCGTGAGCGACTGCTATCTGCCGCAGGTCGGTGGGATCGAGATGCAGGTCCATGACCTTGCTCTGCACCTGCGCGACGCCGGCCACGAGGTGATCGTGATCACCTCGATCGACGGTCCGCCCGAGGTCGACGGCATCCGCGTCCACCGCCTCGACGTGCCGCTGCTGCCCTTCAACATCCCCTTCACCCCGCGCAGCTTCCGCCTGGTGGCCGACATCTTGCGGGACGAGCGGGTCGACGTCGCCCATTTCCACGGCGGCATCGTGTCGCCGCTGGCCTACTTCGCCGCGTACAGCAGCCAACAGGCCGGCATACCGACGGTCATCACCACCCATTGCCTGTGGAGCTACGCCACGCCCGCGTTCGCGCTGCTCGATCGCATCTTCCGTTGGCGCGACTGGAACGCCGTGCTGTCGGCGGTGAGTGGGGTCGCGGCGACACCCATCCGTCGCATCGTCGGCGACACGCGTGACGTCATCGTGTTGCCGAACGGCATCGACAACACCGCGTGGCAGGTGGCGCCGCCCGAACCGGGCGATGACGATGACGCGACCATAACGATCGTGTCGGTGATGCGACTTGCGCCGCGCAAGCGCCCGCTCCACCTCTTGAAGATGATCAGGAAGGTGCGCGAGCAGATCGCGCCCGACACGCCCCTGAAGGTTCTGATCATCGGCGACGGGCCCGAGCGTGCGTCGCTCGAGCGCTACATCCGTACCCACGACCTCGATGGAGTCGTCGAGTTGGTAGGGCGCCTCACCCGCGAGCAGATCCGTGATGTGTTCTCGTCAGCCGACATCTTCGTGGCGCCGGCCAACCTCGAATCGTTCGGGATCGCCGCGCTCGAGGCTCGGTGTGCCGGGTTGCCGGTGGTGGCCAAGGCCCGTACGGGCATCCGCGAGTTCGTCGAGCACGGACGCGAAGGCCTGCTGGCGAGATCGGACCGCGACATGGTCGACCAGATCGTGCGGCTGGTCCGAGATCGCGAACTGCGTTTGGTGATCAGCAAGCACAACCGGGAGACGGCGTCGCCCGTCGACTGGTCGGACGTGGTGCAGCTGAACCTGACGGCTTATCGGTCGGCCGCCGCCGGTGAGACGGTTCGCCCGCTACGCCCGTCTCGGGTGATCAATCGGGCCACGCCGTAGCCGATCACGAAGAGCACCGCGCCTCCGACGGCGTCGAGGAAGTAGTGGTTCGCGGTGGCGACCACCACGAAGACGGTGGCGACCGGGTAGCTGATGGCAAGTGCCTTCAGCCACCAGCTCTTGACGCGTGGAACCACGGCCGCCGCACCCCACAGCGCCCAGCCACAGTGCAGGCTCGGCATCGCCGCGAACTGGTTCGACACCGATTTCATGGTGGGGGAGTCGAACGACCAGAAGGTGGGGTACTTCATCAGCGTGTCGACGAAACCGTAGGTCTGGTGCGCGAATCCCGATACGTCGAGCAGGCGCGGTGGCATGAGCGGAAAGGTCGCGAACCCGATCAACCCGAGCACGGTGCCGATCAGCAGTGTGTTGCGCCACAACGGGTAGTCGTCCGATCGCTTGCGGTACAGCCATAGCAAGATGATGATCGTGCACGCGATGTAAGCGATGCCGTAGTAGTAGTTGCTGAGGATGATGAGTGGCTTCCAGTGCAACGCCCAGTCCTGGATGGCCTTCTCGTGGTTGATGCCGAGCGCCTTCTGCCAGCGGATCACCTGCATGGCATGGTCGAACGCGACCGACGGCCGGCCCTTCGAGATGTTCCGGACCGTCTCGTAGATCAAGTAGACGGAAAGGATGATGCCGAGCTCTTTGTACCAGTGCAGCCGGGAACCGTCGCGGAGCAATCGACCCTGACGCCAGCGCGGAAGGTCTGGACGGTAGGCATCGTCGACGTCGGCCGGTGAGGTCTCGTCGCGTGCTTCCGCGGCGTCTGCTAGCTGGTCTGTCATTCAGCCTTCCGCTCGGCTGTTGAGTTCCTAGGCGGGTTCAATCTTGTAGACCGTACCGTCGGTGGACAGCACGTACACCTCTCCGGCGAGGTCCTGGCCGAACGACGAGAGGGAGTTGCCCGCGACGCTCACGCCGAGCTCGCGCTCGTCGGACTCGGTGCCGTTCTCGAGCACCAGTGCCCGGATGTCGGCGGTGCAGTAGTCACCGAAGATGTAGGCCCCACGCAGGGCAGGAATGTCCTGTCCTCGGTACACGTAGCCGCCGGTGATGCTGCAGTTCCCGCCGTCGTGGGTGTACTCGAAGACGGGATCGACGAGGTTCGTCGCGGCATCGCCGCCGTGGAAGGTCGTGTCGCCCTCCTTGATGTTCCAACCGAGGTTCACCCCGCGTCCGGCGCCGTCGTTCGCGGCGGGCAGCCAGTCGATCTCCTCGACCTCGTCCTGCCCGACGTCGGCCACCCACAGGTCCTCGGTGCTCGTGTCGAAGCTGAACCGCCACGGGTTGCGCACGCCGTAGAGCCAGATCTCGGGCGCACCGCCGCCGGTGGCGAACGGATTGCCGGCAGGTATGCCGTAGGCCTTGTCGCCGCTCGGTGTCGTCGGGTCGATGCGCAGGATCTTGCCCAGCAACTGATTGGTGTTCTGTCCGTTGCCGTTCGGGTCACCCTGGCCACCGCCGTCACCCATGCCGATGTAGAGGAAGCCGTCGGGCCCGAACGCGAGCTGCCCGCCGTTGTGGTTCGGGAACGGTTGATCGATGGTCAACAGCTCGCGTCGCGTATCCGTGTCGACATCGTGTCCCGACATGCGGTATTCGACGATGTGCGTGTTGCCGTCGAGGTCCGTGTAGTCGATGTAGATGTGGCTGCCGTCCGGGGAGAACGCCACACCGAGGAGACCTTGCTCGCCCCGTGCTCGGGTTTGATCGGTGATGTCGAGCGCGGGCTGGGTCTGCAGGTCATATGCCGGCTTCTCTTCGGAACGATCGATCGTGATGCGCCGGATCCGTCCTGCTTGCTCGGCGACGTACAGGTCGTTGGTCGCGGGCCGAGCGGCCATGGCGACGGGTGCGCGCACTTCGGCGATCGGTGTGAGTTGAACCTCGTGCGTCCTCGAGCGTGGCGCCACTCGACGAGGAGTCGCCGGTGGTCGGAGCCGGACACGGGCTCGGTGTGCGCGGTCTCACCGTTGCCATTGTCGGCGGTGTTGTTCGAGCCGCATCCCGCGGCCAACAACGCCGCGGCCACCGAGCGCGGCAAGTGCTGAGCGGCGCGCACGGAGGTACACGGTGGTCACTTGTCGATCACCCGGATGAGTCCTTCCTGGACCACGGACACGGCCAGCGGCCGTCACGGGTGAAGATCGAACCCCGCGCCAGGCCCCGGGCATCCGATGCCGAGGGCGTGTCCTGGACGTAGAGCAGCCATTCGTCGGCGCGAAACGGACGGTGGAACCACATGGCGTGGTCGAGGCTAGCCATCATGATCTCGCCGGCCATGGCGCCTACCGCATGGGGTAGCAACGAGGTATCGAGCAGCGTCATGTCGCTCGCGTAGGTGAGCACGCAGACATGGAGCACCGGATCGTCGGGCAACTTGCCGTCGGCGCGCAGCCATACGCGCTGGTACGGAGGCAGGGGTTCTTTGCGGTCACCAGGCTCCCAGTCGACGTGACGGGTGTCGATCGGGCGATCGCGCTCGTAGTCGTCGCCCATCAGCGCGGCGAACTCGCGATAGCGCTCCTTGAAGTCGGGCAGTGTCTCGGGCGGCGGGATGTCACTCGGCATCGGCGACTGGTGGTCGAGCCCGGTCTCCGGGTGATGAAACGACGCCGCCAGGTTGAAGATCGCCTTGCCGTGTTGGATCGCCACCACGCGGCGCGTGACGAAGGAGCGACCGTCGCGAATCCGGTCGACCTCGTACAGGATCGGGACGGACGGGTCACCGGGTCGCAGGAAGTAGGCGTGCAGCGAGTGCACGAGGTACTCGGGGTCGACGGTGCGCGCCGACGCCACGAGCGCCTGGCCGGCTACCTGACCACCGAACACCCGCTGGCGTTCGACGTCGGGACTGCGGCCCCGGAAGATGTTCTCCTCGATCTGCTCCAGATCGAGGAGACGGATGAGGTCGTCCACCGCTGACTGTCCCATCCGTGCATCCTGGCACCTCCCCATACGAGCGATCGGCACCTGGTGTTAACCCCGTCGGCAGCCGAGGTTCATCTGGTCTTGAGCGCGCGTTGGTTGTGCGGGCCGGGCCAAACCTGAGTGAATGAGCCGCGACGCGATATGGCTTTCGACTATCGGTCTCTCGAGGCCGTTGCTCTTCGCGCGTCCAGACACGACCACGTCGACCCGAACGGAGAGCGGAAACCTTGGCGAGCACAGGGTTGTATGTGATCTCGCCCGGGGAGGGCGGCGGACCGAAGCAGCGCACCCCCCGGCTAGTACACGACGAACCGAGTAAGGCCGACCGCCGCTTCAATAGGGTCACGTTCATCGCCGGGTTGTCGGTGTTGGTGATATTGACGCTGGTCGGCGTCTTCTTGCTCGTGCAGAGCCGGAATTCGTTGGAGGTCACGGGGCCTTGGCAGTTCTTGACACGCACCGAGTGGCGGACGGACGTCGACCCACCGCGGATCGGCGCGCTGAGGCCTACTGGTCGGCACGATCCTCGTGGGTTCCGTCGCCATCGTGATCGCCGTGCCCTTCGGAGTGTTGTGCGCGCTGTTCATCACTGAGTACTCGAGTGCGCGGACACGAAAGTGGCTCACCGGCATTGTCGACCTGCTCGCCGCAGTGCCGAGCCTGCTGTTCGGGATCTGGGGCTTCCTCTACCTGACCGACAAGATCATCCCGATCTCCAAGTGGTTGACGGACCGTTTCGGGTGGATCCCCTTCTTCAAGACCGACGAGGGCGCGAACTTCACGGGCTCGATCTTCATCGCCGGCATCGTCGTATCGCTGATGGTCCTACCGATCGTCACGTCGATCGTCCGCGAGGTGTTCGCGCAGACGCCGCCGGGCGAGAAGGAAGCCGCACTTGCGCTCGGCGGAACGCGCTGGGGGATGATCCGCGCTGTCGTCTTACCGTACGGTCGGGGGGGCATCATCGGCGGCTCCATGCTCGGCCTCGGCCGTGCGCTGGGCGAGACCATTGCCGTGGCGATCATCTTGCCGGGTGTGCCGAGCACGTCGGTCCAGATCCTGCAGAACGGCGGCGCGACGATCGCGAGCTTCATCGCGAATCGGGCTGGAGCGGATGCTTTCACCGCGTCAGGCCTGATGGCCGCGGGTCTCGTGCTCTTCATCATCACGCTCAGCACGAACATGATCGCTTCTGTCGTCGTCTCTCGCAGTCGTTCGGGCGTCGGGGTCGAGTTGTGAGCCTGACGGACGTCATCGTCGGCGACGCGGCGCGGGCGGAGTGGAAGGGTACCGAAGGGGGTGGGCCCCCCTCACGGCCCCGGCCGACGAACTCGCGTCGCGGTCGTCGGCCGCGGGGCTACACGGTCGAGGACATTTGGACGCTTGCCGGTTCGGCCATCAGCGCCTTGTGCCTGAACTGGCTCATCTTCGCCCGGATCGTCCCGGGAGCGGGTGGATTCGGCTTCCTCGTGTGTTGGTACCTGGCCTTCCTCGTGATCTTCGGGGCGGTGACCAACGAACGACTGAGCTGGGCGGTCGCCAAGGACCGGATCGCAACGGTCATCGTCGTATCGGGCGCTTTCGTCGTGCTCGTACCGCTGGTACTCCTGGTGGGCTACATCATCGTCGAGGGCTTGAAGGCACTTCGGATCACCTTCTTCTTCCGGGATCAGGCCGGAGTCACCCCGATCCTGCCTGCGACGGCCGGGGGTGGGTCACACGCCATCGTCGGCACAATCATCCAAGTGGGCCTGGCGCTCGTCTGGTCGTTGCCGCTCGGCATCGCTGCCGCCGTGTTCCTGAACGAGTCGCGTAGCAAATGGCGCCGGCCTGTCCGCATCTTCGTCGATGCGATGAGCGGCCTGCCCTCGATCGTGGCCGGTCTCTTCATCTTCGCGGTATTGATCCTTCCGTATGCCGGCAGCGGCAATCCATTGTTCGGCTACAACGGCTTCATGGCCAGCCTGGCGCTGGCGATCGTCATGTTGCCGACCATCACCCGGACCATCGAGGTCGTTCTGCGCCTCGTTCCCGATGGGTTGCGGGAGGCCAGTCTCGCCATGGGTGCATCGCGTGCTCGCACCGTGTGGTCCGTTGTGTTCCCGACGGCCCGTACCGGTATGACCACCGCCGTGGTGTTGGGTATCGCCCGAGCCGTTGGTGAGACCGCACCGTTGCTCTTCACGGCGTTCGGCTACGACCTCATGAACGCGAACCCGTTCGGTGGCGCACAGGAGAGCCTGCCACTGTTCGTCTATCGAAACATCCGGAAACCGGACGCATCGGCCATCGCGCGCGGGTTCGCGGGCGCGCTGGTGCTCATGTTGATCGTGCTCGCCCTGTTCGCCGTTGCTCGCTTCATCGGCCGCGACCGCAGCAAACGACGAGGTGCCCGAGCGGGCCGAATGGCACAGGAAAACCCGTCAGGAGTGACTTCGTGAGTGATCTGATCTCGCCTCCGCAGGCTCCACGCGACCAGCCGCCGGTCGCGCGTCGCGCGACGCTCGTCGGTGGACCTCCGCCTGGCGCGGCGACGCTCGAGGCGCGCGATGCGTGTGCTTGGTTCGGCGACCACCTCGTGCTCGAAGGCGTCGACCTGCTCATGCGAGCCGGACAGGTCACCGCGTTGATCGGGCCTTCCGGCTGCGGCAAATCGACCTTCCTCCGGCTTCTCAACCGGATGCACGAACTGGTTCCTGGCGCCGCGCTTGACGGCCAGATCCTTCTCGACGGTGCCGACATCTACGACACCGGCCGCCGCGCCCAGGAGATCCGCCTGCGTGTCGGCATGGTCTTCCAGAAACCGAACCCTTTTCCCGCCATGACGATTCGCGAGAACGTGCTCTCCGGACTCAAGCTGGCTCGCATCAAGGTTGACGATCGAGACGCGCTGGTCGAGGAATCGCTCGAGCGCGCCGGGCTTTGGCGGGAGGTCCGAGATCGTCTCGAGAAGCCGGGCGGAGCGCTTTCAGGCGGCCAGCAGCAACGATTGTGCATCGCCCGATCGTTGGCCGTGCAACCGAATGTGGTGCTCATGGACGAGCCGTGCTCGGCGCTCGACCCCACCTCGACTCGACGCATCGAGGACACCATCGCCGAACTTCGGAATCAGGTCACGGTCGTGATCGTCACCCACAACATGCAACAGGCGCATCGGGTGTCGGATTACACAGCGTTCTTCCTCGCGGCCGAGAACGAGCCGGGCTATGTCGTCGAGCAAGGTCCGACGACAAAGATCTTCTCGACCCCGAACGATCAGCGGACGCTCGACTACGTCGAGGGCCGATTCGGATGAGGCGACCGATTCGAGTTCTCGTCGTGTTGCTCGTTGCGGGGTTGTGCTCGATGCTTCTACCGCCCACTCGTGCCGATGCATCGGCCAACATCAACGGCTCGGGCTCGACGTATGTCGCGCTGGCCATGCAGCAGTGGGTAGCAGATGCACAGACCAACGGCCTGGGCGTGAACTACACCCCTACGGGTTCGCCTCAGGGTCTCACGGGGTTCGCTCAGAACCTGATCGATTTCGCCGGCACGGAGGCCGAGTTCTCCGCCCTGCAGGCCGGCAGCGATCCCCAGAGGGGCTACCAATATGTACCCGATGTCGCGGGGGCGGTCGCGATCATGTACAACGCCGAGGACGCCGCCGGCCGCAAGATCGATTACCTCCACCTGTCCCGCCGCACGATCGCCCGCATTTTCACGGGCGACATCAGCCGGTGGTCCGACGCGGCCATCACTGCGGATAACAAGGGCCTGCAACTGCCCGATCAGCCGATCACCGTCGTTTATCGCGCCGGGCAGTCGGGCACGACCGCGTTGTTCTACGACTTCGTGGCCAACATCGCGCCGGACATCTTCCAGCCTTGGGCCGCGGCGCACCAGTTCCCAACCAATGTGCGGATCATCCAGCTCGACAGCTCGCCCAACTTCGCGCCCAAGACCCAGGCCTTCCAGGGCTCCGACCAGATCGCGCAGTACATCGCCGGCGCCAATGGCAAGTGGAGCATCGGCTACGACGAATTCGGCTACGCCAAGACCTACGGCGCCCCGGCGGCCTGGGTCGACAACGGTGCGGGGCAGTGGGTGCAACCCTACGCACCGAACATCTCGGCGGCTCTCGAGTCGGCCAAGCTCCGTGCCGACCTCAGTCAGGACCTCACCGGGGTCTACACGTCAGCCAACGATGGCGCCTATCCGATCTCGGCATACAGCTACATCGTCACGCAATGCGCACCTGCCGGTGATCGGCCCACGTGCAAGGGCGACTACTCGAATTCCGGCATCGACGAAACTCTCGCGCAGTGGCTGCGCTACATCGCGTGCGACGGCCAGGTCCACATGGCCGACATCGGCTACTCGCCGTTGCCGGCGAATCTCTCACAGGAGATCGCCAACTCGATCGGCCGGATGAGAGGGGCACCCGCCGAGCAGCTCACGATAGACAACTGTGCCAATCCTCGGTTCGCCGGAAACATCGGTGGAGGCGGTCCCCCAGATCCCTTAGCCGGCATAGATTCGCTGGCCGGAGGTACCGATGCGTCGTCGTCGTCGTCGTCGGCGGCGTCGGCGAGCGCGTCGGGTGGTAGCGAGCTAGCGTCGTCGACGGGAGCCGCGGGGCAGGCCGACGCAACGGTGTCGGCGGGCGGGGGGAGCGGCAAATGGCGCAAGCCCGCGCCGGTCGCGTATGAGCGAGCGAGCAGCGCCGTGGGTGTGGGGCTCCCGTTGTTGCTCTTGCTCGCGGTGGTGATCGTGCCACCGTTCGCCTTCGGCCGAAGGCGTCGGCGGGCCAAGGCGGTCTCCGCGGGCCGTCCGCCACCCCCAACCGGCTGATGGTTTGCCGGCGAGCGACGAGACCTTCACCGTGAGTTCGCCCGAGACACCTATCCGGTTCACCTGCGCATGCGAGCGTGACCGACGCGAGTCGGCACGAGCCGGCAACGCGCTTGGTATTCGTCTTGCCTTCCGCTGAAAGGACACTGTCACAGTGAAACGATCCCTGTTACGACGGGGTATGGCGGGCTTGGCCACCTTGGGAGTCGCAGCCGCGGCCTTCCTCGCTGCCACGCCCCACGCCGCCCACGCCGGACCGACCAGAGTCATCACCGCGACCGGCTCGGACACCACTCAGGACTTCATGGATGTGATCCTGAACGGCACCGGGAACAACTACAACCTGCACGCCCTCATCCTGCCGAACCCGGGTGGCACTCAGACGATCCCAGGGGACGCCGATTGCGCGAGCAAGACCTACACCAGCGACCCCGGCCTCGTGCCGCCGGACATCCTGGCCCCGAATGGCTCGGGTGCAGGCGCCGACGCGTTGAAGACCATGGAGACGGCCGGGGCAGGCGCGAACGGCTGCTACGACATTGCCCGTTCCTCGAACGCTCCACGTGCAGTCGGTGCTGGTAGCGGCAAGGACTCGACGAACATGCGCTACTACGCGTATGCGCTAGACGCGGTCGGTTGGGCCAGCCCCAGCTTGCAGGCTCCGGCGAACCTGACGCTTGCCCAACTGAAGTCGATCTATAACTGCACCTTCACCGATTGGAGCCAGGTCGGCGGTGGCGCAGGACCGATCCAGCGGTACACCCCCCAAACCGGTTCGGGCACGTACAAGTTCTTCGTCGGCCCATCGGTGTTGAACTTCGACCCGCACAGCTTCAGCGGTGCTGGTTGCCCAGCGGTGATCGATACGCAGCTCGACAACGGTGGTCTGCCGCTCGAGGAGAACCATGGCGACATGGTCGACCTTGCCGGCTATCAAAAAGCCATCCTGCCGTACTCCGCTGGTCAATGGGCCTTCCAGGCCAACCTCTCGATCAACCCGACGCTCGACCACCGCAACGGGACTCGTGAGGGCAACATGATCGGCGTCCGGACGGAGCCGACTGTTTCGACCACGAACGCGTCCGCGACGATCACCGGTCCCGCTGTCGGGACGTTCTTCGGGCTCGACACAGGTGCCGCCATCACCGGACCGGGGATCGCGGCGAACACCACCGTCGTCTCCGTGGCAGCCAACGGCCTCACGGCGACGCTGTCGCAGGCGGCGACGGCCACAGGGTCCGGCTCGATGGTGCTGACCGACCTCGGCGTGAACCCGGTGGGTTGGAACGCCTCGGGTGGTCTGTTCCAGCCGAACTCGCCCACGGTCGCGAATCCCCGTGGCCCGATCACGGAGAACTTCGTGCTCCTGAACGACGCCAGTACGCCGTATCCAGGTGTCCGCTACCTGTGGAACATCACGGACCAGCTCACCCCGCTACCCGCGAGGCAGGAAGCACGGGATCTGGTGGCGTTCGACAACGTCGGCGCCGGCGCCAAGTCGCAGCTGTGCAGCAACGCGAACTTCAGCGACATCCTCGCCTTCGGGTTCGCACCGCTGCCGAGCACCAACGGGTCACTCGTGAATCCGAGCCACAACTTGGCCGGTGCGAACTGCCGCGAGTGGATTCCGTCCTAGCGAAACCGACGGGCGCTGACGGACCTGTCCGCCCACGCCCAACATGGGTTGATGCGGGGGTCGCCGAGGGCGACCCCCGCAGCCCGTTAGCCGAGGCGTCGTCCATGACGTCAGACATCCGCACCAAATAGGGGAGATCCAACTTGTCCAGACTCACCACCCTCGGGCGGCCACGAGCGCTGGGACTGCTCGCCTTCGCAGCCGTCCTGCTCGCAACCGTGTTTGCCACGTCGGCCTCGGCCGACACGCTCTATCCGCCTGGCACGGGCGCGTTCGGCCTGAGCGTCACCTCTGGCGCAACAACTGCGTACGTTCAAAGCGGTGTCGCGCCGGGTCTTCACGGCCCGACGATCACGAACGTCACCGATGGTCAGAGCTTCACCGTCAACGTCAACGGCGCGGCGAGCAGCTCGGCATTCGCACGTGTGCGCGTTCGTCAGTGCACCGCATCAGCGAACGTCAACAACATCTCCGATTTCGATCCGTTCACGACCAACAAGTGCACCTCGGTGCCACTCGGCGCCGGCGATGCCTTCAAGGACTCGGGAGCGCTCGCTCCTGGCACTTCGACGGCGTCGGTGACGTTCAAGGTCGGCATCGGTACCGCACCGGACACGATCTCGGGCTTCGACGGCAGCACGCTTCCCGGGTTCACGTGTGACAGCACCCATCCGTGCCGACTCGTGGTGTACACGAGCGTTTCCTCGGGCGCGGGATCGACGAACTTCGAGAGC
The DNA here is from genome assembly GCA_963778895.1 of uncultured Iamiaceae bacterium. Lineage (GTDB taxonomy): Bacteria > Actinomycetota > Acidimicrobiia > Acidimicrobiales > Acidimicrobilacustridaceae > CAVZVZ01. The sequence goes on along the minus strand of CAVZVZ010000005.1, from coordinate 1,418,911 downwards.
TACCTGCTGAACTTCGCCGCACCCACCTCGACGGGGTTGGTGCTGTTGGACTGCAGCAACCTGGCCGGCACGACTTCGGTCAAGCCTTCGCTCAACAACACGGGCCAGACTGCATCCGAGGGTTTCAAGGCTACGAACTTCGGTTCGTGCACCGGGTCCCAGGCCGCTTCGGTGGGACCGATCACGAAGTTCACCGCCAAGTTCTCGGGCTCGAACAGCTGCAAGACATCAGCCATCAACGCCAACGAGCCCATGTCGGGCAAGGTGAGCGTCGGATACACCGCCCTCGGTGCGAACCTGAAGCCGGTGACCAGCAGCGCATATGTCCGTGTCAAGTACGGTTCGGACGACCGCCTCGATGTCTCCAATGGTTTGGTGACGAAGGGTGTCGGAGTCGGAGGTGATGTCTCGGGTTCGATGCTGGTCCAGCCGACGAGCAAGGACAAGACGGCACCGCAACCGCAGTCGAGCATCAACGGTTCGGGTCTCATAGTCCCCGGAGCCGGCTCGCAGACGTTGCTGGCCAACTGCATCGCCGGCACGGGCTCGATCTCGGCCGGGGTCTTCGGCACCGATGGCACCTCGCTCCTCGGTCCCGCTCTCGACAGCAGCTTCAAGATCAGCGTGCCGTAGGGCACGCGGACACGTTGCAACAAGACGATCGGCGGCCCGCTCGTTTCGAGCGGGCCGTCGGTCGCTTGTGCGTCATCGAGGTAGCCGCTGCGCGTCGCGACGGTGAACGAGAGACGAACTCTGGTGAAGAAGGCGTCGGCCGGGGGCGAGCGAGACCTCGGCCTACGTAGCCTCGCATCCGGCCGCTTGGAGGACAGCAATGAAGCGAATGTCATGGAAGCAACTCGTCGCCGTCGCCGCCGTGGTCGTGCTCGCCTTCGCGGTGGGTCTGGTGGTGGCCGGCCGGACCAACCACGACGACACTGCCGCTTCGGCCTCATCCCCGGCGAGCGACGCCGCGGCATCGAGCTCGACCACCGCGTCGCCAGGATCCACCGACCTCGGTGCGCCGAATGGCATCGTGCAGACGCCGAATGGTGGCGGTCTGGGCGACGGGAGCGCGAGTGGTGCCGGCGCGCTCGACGTCGTCGAACCGGCGACGCCCGTCGAATACGCCTACACCGAGCCCGACACTGCCCAGAAGAACGGTGACACGATCCCGCCGACGCCGCAGGTGCAGGTCAGTATGTCCTCGACGCAGAACTTGCACGACGGCGACCCCATCACCATCCGCGTGACGCCCACGCCGGGGTCTGGTTCCAAGATCTACGGTTTCGACGCCCGCGTCTGTGTCAAGGACGCCCCCATCAAGAACATGTACGACTACTTCCCGACGGTGAGCGGTTTGTGCGCCGTCGACCCGTTGTCGTCGTCGTCCGACGCACACATCCAGGTTGCCGGCACGCCCCCTTACGAAGCCGTCGACATGACCTTCCGAGCCGGCACAGGGAGCGACAGCTTCACGACCGATCGAGACACGGGCGCGACGGTCAGGTGCGACAGCAGCCATCCCTGTGACCTCGTGCTCTGGATCCAGGTGCCCTACGGATTCCTCTTCGAGCACTTCCCCCTGACGTTCGCCTGACGCGCTCGGTGACCGGCAGCTCGTCGTCACCCGGAGTTCACCCGGAGTTCGAGCTGCGTTACGGACCTCGCCAAGTGACGCTCATTCCCGCGCGGAAGACTTCGCGCTTGCTCGGTTAGTCGTCCCCACGATGGAGAGCCCACCCCGATGAAGCCGTTTGACCGGCCGCGCGCCCACCGCCTCGTCGTCCTGCTCGTAGCCGTGCTGAGTGCGCTCTTGGCGTTGCCATGGCTCGCGTCGACGTCGTCGGCTGACACGCTGTTCCCGCCGACCACCGGTGCGTTCAAGGCGGCCATCGACACGGGGGCGCACGATCTACAACTACGCACCGGTCGGGACGGCGCCCGAACACCGCACGGTCCGACGATCAGCGTGGTGACGGATGGCCAGTCGATGACGGTCAGCGTCAACGGTGGGTCGCCACCCAACGACATCCAGAGCGCCTTCTCGCGACTGCGAGTCAAGCAGTGCAAGGGCGGGACGACGGTCAACAACCTCGCCGACTTCGATCCCTTCACGACCAACAAGTGCACTTCGGTTCCGTTGGGCGCGGGTGACGATTTCAAGGACTCCGGGCCGCTCGCGCCCGGCACGACCACGGCGAGCGTGACCTTCAAGGCCGGCGTCGGTACCGCACCGGACACGATCTCGGGCTTCGACGGCAGCACCCTGCCCGGCTTCACCTGTGACTCGACGCATCCGTGTCAGATCGTGCTCAATGTCCAAGTCACCAGCGGCGTCGGCTCCAACAACTACCTCAGTTTCCCGATCAACTTCGCCGGCGCCGCCACGGTGCCGGGTGCGCCCGGCACGCCGACGGCGACGGCAGGGAACGCGCAGGCATCGGTTTCGTGGACGGCGCCGGGCTCCGATGGCGGATCGACGATCACCAACTACACCGTGACCTCGACGCCGGGGAACAAGACGTGCACGAAGGCCTCCGCTCCGCTCTCTTGCACCGTGTCGGGTCTGACCAACGGCACTGCGTACACCTTCAAGGTCGTGGCCACGAACGGCATTGGCGACGGGCCGGCATCGGCCGCGTCGAACAGCGTGACGCCGGCCGAACCTCCCCCGGGCGACTTGTTCACCGGGATCGCACCGACGCGGATCATCGATTCGCGGCCGCCACCGTTGCAGCACGGACCCTTCAGCACTCCGTGGGGCGCCGCCGCGACCCGTGAGGTGACGGTTGCCGACGGTGTCATCGTGCCCGCCGACGCGGACGCGGTGACGTTGAACGTGACCGTGACGCAGACGAACGCCGTTTCTTACCTGAGCATCTGGCCGAAAGGCGAGACGCAACCGACGGTGTCGAGTTTGAATTGGGACGCAGGGTGGACCGTCCCCAACGCAGTGACGGTCAAGGTTGGCACGGGCGGCAAGATCAACGTGTACAACAACGCGGGCACGGCCAACGTGATCATCGATGTGGTCGGCTACTACAAGGCCGGCTCGGGGGCCGGCTTCACTTCGGTCGACCCCACGCGGATCATCGATTCGCGGCCGCCACCGTTGCAGCACGGCCCGTACAGCACGCCATGGGGCGCGGCTACGACTCGTGAGGTGACGGTCGCCGACGGTTCGACGGTGCCGGCCGACGCAGACTCGGTCGTACTGAACGTGACGGTCACCCAGACCAATGCGGTCGGGTACCTGAGCATCTGGCCGAAGGGTCAGGCCCAACCGACGGTGTCGAGTTTGAATTGGGACGCGGGCTGGACCATCCCGAACGCGGTGACCGTCAAGGTTGGCACGGGCGGGAAGATCAACGTGTACAACAACGCGGGTACGGCCAACGTGATCGTCGATGTGGTGGGCTATTTCAAAGCTGGCACCGGCGGGACCTTCCATCCACTGTCTCCCGAGCGGATCCTCGACTCTCGGCCGGCGTTCCAGGTCGGCCCGTTCAGCACGCCGTGGGGTGCGGGCACCACCCGCAATCTCACGGTGACCGGCGGCGCCGGCGTACCATCGAGCGGCGTCGACACCGTGTTGCTGAACGTGACCATCACGCAGACCAACGCGGTGTCGTACCTCAGTGTGTGGCCGAACGGACAGAGCCAGCCCACGGTCTCCAGTCTGAACTGGGTATCGGGCTGGACGATCGCGAACGCTGTGACCGCGAAGGTGGGAACCGCCGGCCAGATCAAGATCTTCAACAACCTCGGTACGACGAACGTCCTCGCGGACGTGGCGGGGTGGTACGGCACGTGACGCCCTGCGCCCGATCACATCGTGCCCTCTTGGCCCTGGCCGCTGTGGCCGTGGTAGCCGCTCTGCTCCCGTTCGGTTCGAGCCATGATCGGGCCTTCGCCGACCCGACCCCGGTGGTCGTCACGGCGAGCCCGACCTCGAACCTGACCGACGGCCAGAAGGTCTCGATCAACGTGAAGACGACCGCGGACTATCCCGTCTACCTCGCCACGGCGCGGATGTGTCGTGCTGGCGTCGACTACCAACCGAGCTCGGGTTCCGACCCGGATGTCGATGCCTCAGCCGACGGACCGAACTGCCCTCTCGCCGGCCTGTCGTCTTCGGCCGATCCCGGCACGGTCGACGGGAACACCTATCAGTTCGCTCCCACGCCCGAGGGAGAAACCTTCACGCTGAGGGTCGGCGTGGGTGTGGTCGAGTGGAATTACGTCAACGATCCCCAGAGCCTCACGTGCGATCAGGCCCATCCGTGCGCGCTCGTGGTGGAGATCCGCTCTGGTCCTACAGATGCGCCTCCGACATGGACGCCGTACGTCTTCGACCTGACGTTCGTCGACGCCGACCCGGTCGCGGGGTGCGGTGGGCTGTCGAGCGGTGGCCTGTCCGGCGCCGCCTCGGACGCCATGACCGACGCCTGGGTCGGTTGGACGATCGCCACATGCAACCAGCAGGGCACGAAGGGCGCCTGGACGGGGATGAGCTTCGGTGGCGAAGGCGACGCCGTCTCTCGGTTCTCGCAGGGCCAACTCGACCTGGCCTACACGCCGACCGGTTACAGCCCCGATGCCGGCTTCGCCACAGGTTCGCGTCCGGCTGTTGCCATACCGGTGGGCATCGGCGCGGTGGTGATGGGCCTCGCCAATGGCTACATCAACGGTGATGGACGCAAGGTTCCCTACAGCGATGTCCATCTGAGTCTGGACGAACTGGCGGGCATGGTCTCCGGAGGCCAGTGGGGAGTGGACGCGACTGCATTGATGCTCGAGAACCCACAACTCGCGGCAGGCGGCGTCTTTCAGACGGACTTCAAGGTGGGCGGGCCGTCCGAGGTCGGGTCGACTCCCTGGCTCATGACGCGGTATCTGCACGACGCGCGGCCCGGTGCGTGGAAGGTGCCTGACGCCTCGGGTCCGTTCGGTGCCAATGCCGGTCGCCCACGCGGCATCGACAACTCGTTCGCCTTGGCGGATCCTCCCTACACCAATGCGCTCGACCTCTACACGGGCCGCCCGGCTCTGGCCAAGCAGGTCGACAACCTCGCACCTGGTCCCGGTGGAGTGTGGGCCGTCGCCGACCTCACCACGGTCGACGCCCTCGACATGTACTCCGTGACCATCGACAATGCCGCCGGCACACCGGTGCGCGCCGAGCCCCAGGCAATGGCCGATGCCGTTGCGGCGATGACCACGACACCAGACGGCATGTTGATCGCCGATCCGTCGTCGACGCAGGGGTATCCGCTCACCTACGTCGAGTACGTGCTCGTTCCTGCGGAGCCGCTGAGCGATGCCTCGGGCGCGTGCCGTACGGACTCCCAGGCGTTGTTGACCAAGTGGTTGACCTACGTGACCGGCGACGGACAGCAGAACCTGCCCGACGGTCTGCAGCCGCTTCCGGCCGACTTGCAGGCCGAGGCGCAGCAGAAGATCGCGGAAGTGGGCGCGACGGCCGCTGCCACCTCGTGCCAGAACCCGACGGGCCCAGGCGAAGGCGGCGGCAATGGCGGCGGCGGGGCCGGCACCGATGGAAGCGGATCGGCGTCCCCGGCCGCAACCAGCACCGCGACCAAGACCTCAGGCGGGTCGAGTGCCACCTCCGACGGTTCCGACGCGGTCGAAGCCGCCAACGCCGAGCTCGCCACGTCGAGCAGCGGACTGCCGGACTTCCTCGGTGGGACCCTGCCGAGCCTGCTGCTCGCCGTCGGCGCCCTCCTCGCGGTGGTCGGGCTCACGGCGGTAGCGGCGCGCTACACATCGGGCCGCGGGGGTCTGGTGGAGCTCGAGAGCGAGCCGGTACGTATCGACGCCGCCGGGATCACCGTGAGCCGTCGATGACGACCCTGACGACCGATCCTGGTGCGACGGCGGCTGCCGGCGATGACCCCGAGGGGGGCGACGACATCACGATCATCCCGGACCCCGAGCCTTCACGGGCGACGGCCGATGGCATCCGGGGGACTTTCGATGTCGGCGCGGAAGATCTGGACACTGGTCGCGGTCTGGGTCGCCGTCGTCCTCGCCTGCTTCGGCTTGGTGATCTACGGGCTCGAGCCGATGTTCACGGCGCGCCAGCAGAGCGACCTGCTCGAGAGCTACCGCGCCGACATTGCCCACGCGACGGCGGAGGCACAGGGTCTGCCTGGTGTGTCGACTCCGACCAAGGCCGTCGAGTACGGCTCACCCGTCGGCATCATGGAGGTCAACGCGCTGCACTTGCAGCAGGTCGTCGTCGAAGGCGCGGGTGTGAGCCAGACCTAGGTGGGTCCCGGCCACGTCGCGGGAACCGCCGCCCCCGGCCAACCCGGCAACAGCGTCGTAGTCGGGCGTCGGACCGCCTACGGCGGGCCGTTCCACGATCTCGACCAACTCGGGCCCGACGACGCCATCCTCGTCACGACGACGCAGGGTCAGGTCGTCTACAAGGTGTCCTCCGTCGACGAGATGGTGATCGGCTCGCCGCCGACGGCTGGTGCTTCCACGACGACTGCGGCGGCCGCGGCCGAAACTGGTGAGGACGGATCCAATCGGACGACGCTCGACGACCTGTACGGCGCCACCAAGGACGACCGACTGACCTTGGTCACGTCCGACAGTCCGGTTCCGTGGAACGTGACACATGCCACGGTCGTCGTCGCGATCATGGACGGACTTCCCTTCGCGCCCACCCCACAGAACGGGCGCACGGACACGTCGACACGGATCTCTGGTTCGTGGTCAGCGTGGGCACCACTCGCTCTGGCGTTAGTCGGGTTCGCGGCCGCCGCCGTGGCGGCGGTGTGGCTGTATCGGCGGTCGACGCGCTCGAATCGCCTACATGCTCACGACACCGCCCCTCATCGTGTTCGCGATCTTGCTGGCCGAAGCCATCACCAAGACTGCTCCCCACCTGGACGTGAGCGTGGCGCGTCGGGCCCTGGCACCGGATGTTCACCGCGAGTTACCACGTGTTTGGGCTGCCGGCTAAGTGGCGCTCATCCCGACCGTACAGACTCCGGATGCTCACCATCGTCCTCGTCTGAAAGTGGAGCACAGACCATGATTCGACCGCGCTGGTATTCCAGCCGACGCACGTTCGCGGCGCTGATCGCGCTCGTGACCGCTCTCATGTCCATACCGGTGTGGGTCTCGGCCGCGTCGGCGGACACGAACTTTCCGCCGGTGACCGGGAGCTTCCAGGCGTCCGTTCAGACCCCGGTGGGTGGCCCGACGTACAACTACTCGCAAACCGGCGTACCGCCGACCACCCACGGTCCCGCGATCAGCGCGGTCACCGACGGTCAGACCATGACGTTCTCGGTGAACGGCGCGGTCCCGCCGAACGCGACGCAGAGCACCTTCTCGCGCATTCGTCTCCGCGAGTGCAAGGGCGGTGTGGCGGTCAACAACATCTCCGACTTCGATCCGTTCACCACGAACAAGTGCACGTCCGTCGGCCTCGGTGGTGGTCAGGCGTTCGTCGACTCGGGTGCGCATCGCGCCGGGCACCACGAGCAAGTCCGTCGCGATCAGGGTCGGGTGAAGGTCACGCACCCGACACCATCTCCGGGTTCGACGGCAGCACCCTTCCCGGCTTCGACTGCAACTCGACCCATCCCTGCCAGCTCGTCGCGCAGGTGCAGGTGACGACTGCTCCGGGTTCGCAGAACTTCCTGAGCTTCCCGATCAGCTTCCAACCGGGCCCGCTCGCCTCTCTGCAGGTGACACCGGCCAACGCGACGATCACCGCCGGAACCACGCAGGCCTACGCCGCCGAGGGCTTCGATGCCTACGGCTTCGACCTCGGTGACTGTCACCGCGTCGAGCACCTTCAGCATCGGTCCCGATGGTGGTTGTGTGGCCAACGTCTGCGGTTCGACCGTCGCCGGTGCGCACACCGTCACCGCCACCTCAGGTGCGGCGACCGGCTCGACCGGGCTGAACGTCGTCGCCGGTTCGGTTTCGTCGTTGACCCTCTCACCGCCCGTCGTCGAGCATCGGCGCCGGTGGAAGCCAGACGTACACGGCTGAGGGCTTCGACACCTACGGGAACGACGCCGGAGACGTGACTGCGGCCACGACCTTCTCCATCGCACCCGATGGCTCGTGCACGGGTAACAGCTGCACCGCGTCGAACGCGGGCGCACACACGGTCACGGGCACGGATGGTGCGGCCACCGGTACGGCGAGCCTCACCGTCACGGCCCAAACCGTCGACCACCTCGTGCTCGCGCCCGCGAGCGCGTCGATCAACGCCGGTGGGAGCCAGAGCTACACCGCCGAAGGATTCGACTCCTTCAACAACGACCTCGGCGACTTCACCGCCGCGACCACCTTCAGCATCGGCCCTGACGGTTCGTGCACGGGGAACAGCTGCACGGCAACAGTTGCCGGTGCCGCACACGGTCACGGGTACCAGTGGCTCCGCCACGGGCACGGCATCGCTCAGCGTCACGCCCTGCCGCGGTGGCATCGTTGACGCTCTCGCCCGCGAGTGCGTCGATCGCCGCCGGTGGAAGCCAGAGCTACACCGCCGAGGGCTTCGACGCCTACGGCAATGACGTCGGCAACGTGACCGCGGCCACGACCTTCACGGTGGGTCCGAACGGATCGTGCACGGGTTCGAGCTGCACAGCAACGGCGGCTGGTGCTCACACCGTGACTGGCACCGACGGTGCGGCCACAGGCAACGCGAGCCTCAGCGTGACGCCTGGCCCCGTTGCCTCTCTCACGCTGTCACCCGCTTCGGCCACGGTTGGAGCCGGTCAGGCCCAGGCCTACACCGCCCAAGGCGTCGATGCCTACGGCAACAGCCTCGGCAACGTGACAGCGTCCACGACGTTCAGCATCAGCCCTGACGGCTCGTGCACGGGGAGCAGTTGCACGCCGGTGGCTACCGGTACGCATACCGTGACCGGCACCGACGGCTCGGCGACCGGTTCAGCTTCGCTGATCGTAAAGAAGACCCCGACCATCACCTGGGCCACACCGAAGGCGATCACCTACCCGACGGCGTTGTCGTCGAAGCAGCTGAATGCCAAGGCCATGGACGGCACCCACGCGGTTGCGGGAACGTTCAGCTACAGCCCGGTGAGTGGCTCGGTGCTGCCCGCTGGCACGAACACCCTCAGCGTGACCTTCACGCCGACGGATACTGGCCAGTATGTGAGCGCCACCAAGACGGTGAGCCTCGTGGTCAACCAGGCGACGCCTACCATCACGTGGGCCAAGCCCGCTGCGATCCCCTTCGGCACCGCGCTGAGCGGTACGGAGCTGAACGCAACCGGCAGCGTTCCCGGATCGTTCACGTACGACATTCCCGCCGGCACGGTGTTGTCGGTGGGCTCGCACAAGGTCACCGCGACCTTCCACCCGACGGACTCGGTGAACTACAAGTCCGTCACCAAGGTGAACACGGTCAAGGTGACCAAGGCCACGACCACGTCGGTGGTCGGTCTCACGACGCCACTCAGCTTCGGTCACGAGGATGCGTCGCCATTCTCGATCACCGTGACGTCGCCGACGGGTGCGGTACCCGATAGCGGCAAGGTCACCATCAAGGCTGGAACCAAGGCGCTTTGCACGGCGACCTTGGGTGCCGGTGGTGTGGCCAGCTGCAACACCACGGCCACCAAGCTGGCAGCCGGCACCTATCAGGTGACCGCGCTCTATGCCGGTAACGGGAGCTTCCTCAAGTCAACCTCCGCTTCCGTGACGCTGGTGGTCAATCCCTAGGCCTGTCACGTCAACATCGGTTCGCGACACCCGCCGTCTTCCCCCCCCAAAAGGCGGGTGTCGCGTGCCAGCCCGGAAGAGGTGCTGCGCCCTCAGTGGGCGCAGCACCTCGTTTTGGCAAGAGGGACTGACTAAGTTGCCGACCCATGAGCGCACGCTTTCCTGAAGGTTTCCGATGGGGCACGGCTACGGCCGCGCACCAGGTCGAGGGAAACAACGTCAACAACGACTGGTGGGAGTGGGAACACCGGGAGAACACCGTCTGCGTCGAGCCGAGCGGCGACGCGTGCGATCAGTACCACCTGTATCCCGAGGACCTGCGTCTGCTCGCGGCGCTCGGCTTCGACAACTACCGGTTCTCGATCGAATGGAGCCGCATCGAGCCCGAGGAAGGCCACTTCTCGAAGGCGGCGATAGATCACTACCGCCGCGTGTGCGGCGCGTGTCTGGCCCATGGCATCGATCCCGTCGTGACCTTCCATCACTTCACCACGCCGCGCTGGGCGACAGCCGACGGCGGCTGGCACGACGAGCGCATCGTCGATCGGTTCACGCGCTTCTGTGAGTTCGCGACCGAGCAGCTCGGTGACCTCATCACGCGCGCGTGCACGATCAACGAACCGAACGTCGTGTCGTACATCGGCTATCAGGTGGGCGTGTTCCCGCCTGGTCTGCTCGATGCCGACCTGTGGCGCCGCGCGTACGAGAACATGATCGCCGCCCACCGTCAGAGCTACGACGCGATCAAAGGTGGGCGAGGCGACTTCCCGGTCGGCCTCACGTTGTCGATGAGCGACTACCAAGCAGTGCCGGCCGACGACGACGTGGCGGTGCGAACCCGCGACACGATCCGTCACTTCGCCGAGGACATCTTCCTCGAGCCGTGCACGGGTGACGACTTCATCGGCGTGCAGACGTACAGCCGCACGCGAGTCGGTCCCGAGGGCGACATCGGCGGCGAGGACGGCGTCCCCGTCCTGGCGATGGGCTATGAGTTCTATCCGCAGGCGCTGGAGGCCACGATCCGGCGGGCGTGGGAGGTCACCGATCACGTGCCCGTGCTGGTCACCGAGAACGGGATCGGCACCGACGACGATGAACAGCGGCTGGCCTACGTGAACAGCGCCCTGGATGGGGTGGCCAACTGCCTGGACGACGGCATCGACGTGATCGGCTACACCTACTGGAGCCTGCTCGACAACTTCGAATGGGCCTTTGGATACGGCCCCCGGTTCGGCATCGTGGATGTCGACCGGACCACCCAGGAGCGGCGGCCCAAGCCGAGCGCCCGGTGGCTCGGCGACGTGGCCCGCAACAACGGCCTCACCCCGCCAGCCGAGCGGTGACTAGGAGCAAGCCCGGAGCGCGGGGTAGCGTAGGACAGATGTCTGCAACGGTGGCTGAGCGAACGAGTTTCGTTCAGAAGACGAAGAACATGGTCCGTCAGAAGGGCCCGAAGTACGCCGCGGTCTCGGTGGTCAACGTGATCGTCGGGCAGGGCCTTCTGCTGCTGTTCCATGCGATCCTGCACGTCGGCCAGACGCTGTCGAACGTTCTCGCGGTCTGCATCAGCGCCGTGCCCGCGTATTACATGAGCCGGGCGTGGGTGTGGGGCCGCAAGGGTAAGAGCCACTTCAAGACCGAGGTCCTGCCCTTCTGGATCTTCATCGGTGTGGGTTTGGTGTTCTCGACCGTGATGGTGGCGGTCGGCTCGGCCGTCGCCGGCACGAACGGTGAGAACGTGGCCGACCTCACGCTGTTCCAGAAGCTGCTGCCCAACATCTTGAACATGTTCGCCTTCGGCATTCTCTGGGTCGTGCGCTTCTTCCTCATGGAGAAGATGTTCGCCAAGCGTCCCGAGCTCATCGAGGAGCTCGTGGGTGAAGACTTCATCGAGGCCGTCGAGGGCCCCGAGGCCGTGCGCAAGGCCGAAGACGCGGCTCGCCGGCGCGCCACCGACGGACGCTGACCCGGTCACGGTGGATCCCGAGGTCCGGGCGCGCGCCGAGGCGGCCCGAGGTTTCATGCCGCCCGACGAAGGCCTGGCGTTGTACGAGGCCGGCGCTATCGGTCCCGGTCGGCGGATCGCCGATGCTCGAGATCGGCAGCTACTGCGGCAAGTCCTCGATCTATCTGGGCGCGGCGGCGGCCGAACGCGACACGGTGTTGTTCGCCCTCGATCACCATCGGGGCTCGGAGGAGAACCAGCCGGGCTGGGAATGGCACGAGCCCGATCTCGTCGACCCCGAGCTGGGCGTGATGGACACGCTGCCCGCCTTCCGCCGCACCGTGCACGCCGCCGGACTCGAGGACTCGGTGGTGGCGCTGGTGGGTGACTCGCCGACGGTCGGCCGCTATTGGCAGACGCCGCTCGCCCTGCTGTTCATCGACGGCGGGCACGGCACCGAACCGGCGCACCGCGACTACGAGACGTGGACTCCCTGGGTCGAGCCCGGTGGACTGCTCGCGATCCACGACGTGTTCCCGGATCCGGCCGACGGGGGCCGCCCGCCGTACGAGATCTACTGCCGCGCCGTCGAGTCGGGGTTGTTCGAAGACGAGCGAACCGTCGGTTCGCTGCGAGTCCTCCGCCGCAACTGGCGCTGACTTCAGTCGAGGGTGGGGTCGACGATCTCGGCCGTGCTCATGAGGCCTGGCAGCGCGTCGTGGTCGACGAACAGGGCCGACGCCGGGCTCGTACCGCCGAGCGCGTCAGCCGCGAGCACGATCGATGCCGCGGTGTAGGTGCTCTTCTCGCTGCCGGGGAAATGAACCATCTCCGGGAACACGATGCCGGTCCAGTAGTGGCCGTCGTCGGCACGGAGCTGCTGCGCCCACCGGAACAACGTGCGAGCGGTGTCGTGGTCGCCAACCGACAGATAGGCGAGCAGGCATTCGCAGGTCTCGGCCGCGGTGATCCATGGGCGATCGCTCACGCACCGCACACCCATGTCGTCGACGATGAACGTCGAACGACGAGCATCCAGGTGCTCACGACCGACCTCGCCGCCCAACACACCGGCCAGCACCGGGTAGTACCAGTCCATCGCCCAGCGGTGCTTGGGGGCGAAGGCATCGGGAAGGTCGCCCCGCAGGTGGGCACGAACGACATCGGCCAACCGAGCGGCACTCAGCTCCCAGTCGGGCCGCTCGTGGCCGAGCAGTTCGGCCAGCGCGATCGCGCACCGCAGGCTGTGGCACATGCTCGACGAGCCGGTGAGCAAGGCGAACGACCACGGCGTGCCGTCGGCGTGGCGGGCCCAGATGATCTCGCCTCGCGGCGTCTGCAGGTCGAGCACGAAGTCCATCGCTCGTTCGACGACCGGCCACATCGATTCGATGAAACCGCGATCGTTGAACAGCAGCCAGTGATGCCACACACCCGCAGCCACGTAGGCGATGGTGTTGGCGTCGAGCTTGTCCTGCTCGATGGAATCGGCCAGGTAGTACTGATGCCACGAGCCGTCGCTGCGCTGAACCGAAGCCAGCCAGTCGAAGGCGCGCTCCGCGTCACCACGGCGCCCGCCGAGCGCGAGCGCCATCGCGGCTTCCACATGGTTCCAAGGGTCGGCGTGCCCACCGGGAAACCACGGGACCATGCCGTTCGGCAGCTGCCACTCGGCGATGGCATCGACGGTTTCCGAGACCTCGGCGCCGCTGAGCACACCGCTGACTTCAGGCACTCGCACGAGCGACCTCCTTTGTTCCGTTGGCGCGCTCCCTGTCAGCAGGGCGCCCAGGTCCGTCGACCGGCTTCGTCGCGTAGACCACCAAGCTCTTGCCCAGCACCGGGTTGAGCATCTGCTCGGCGACCCGCGTGACCACGGGACGTTGCTCGATGTCCCATACCAGGAAGCGGTTGTAGAGCTTCACCAGTGGGAAGTCGTCGTTCGTCGGACCGACGGCGCACTTCAACCACCAGTAGGGGGTGTGTAGCGCGTGGGCTTGATGCGACGCCCCGGGCTCGAGCCCCGCGTCGTTCATCTTCGATCGCAGTTCGCCCTCTTTGTAGATGCGTACGTGCCCGCCGACCGCCTTCGGTGCGTAGTACTCGTCGGAGAGCATCCAGCACACCTTCTCGGGCAACCACGCCGGGATCGTGATGGCCAACACTCCTCCGGGCCGCAGCACCCGCACCAACTCGTCGAGGGCGACGCGGTCGTCGGGGATGTGCTCCATCACCTCGGACGCGATGACCCGATCGAACGCGCCGTCGGGGAACGGCAGCCTCGTGGCGTCGCCATTCACCGTGACGGCCATGCCGTCGGGCGACGCTTCGCCGGCGAGGGCCATGGCCTCGAACAGCGATCGCACCTGGGCGAGCTCGGGAACGGCCATGTCGCATGCGACGACCCGAGCCCCGCGCCGGAACGCTTCGAACGCGTGGCGACCGAACCCGCAGCCGAGATCCAACAGCAGCTCACCCGCGCGCAGGCCCAGCTGGTCATAGTCGACGGTGAGCAACGCTCAGGCCCTCCCCGTTGAGGTTTGGCCGCTTCGTCGGGGGGCGTGTCCGCGGTACCGGGGTGCGTGCCCGGCGCCGCCCGGCCGTCGCGCCTGGGTGGCCGCCGACTCGTGCAACAGGGCTCGGTATTGCTCGATCGTGCCCACTGCCGTGTGACGCCACGTCCATCGGTCGATCACCCGCTGACGACCGGCGGCGCCGACACGCGCGCGCAGCTCGGGCTCGTCGAGGGCGGTACGGATCCGCGACGCCAGGGCGTCGCTGTCGCCCGGCGCGACCACCAGTGCGGTTTCGTTGTCGGCGCCGACCACCTCGGGTAACGCCCCACCCGTCGTGGCGACCAGCGGTACACCGCAGGACATGGCCTCGATCGCTGGCAAGGAGAATCCTTCGTAGAGCGAAGGAACCACCGCGACCTCGGCCTCGGAGTACAGCTCGATGATCCGCTGTTCGGGCACGCCGGTGACGAAGGTGACCGCGTCGCGGAGGCCGAGCTCGTCGATCGTGCGGGCCGACGGCCCGCCTTCCTTGAGCCGACCGATGACGACCAGCTCGACGTGCCGTTCGGTACGGAGCTTGGCGACTGCTTCGAGCAGGTAGCGCAAGCCCTTCATCGTGACGTCGGCGCTCGCAGTGGTGATGAGGCGACCCTTCACCCGCTCGACGTCGGGGAGCGGCCGGAAGAGGTTCTGGTCGACACCGACGGGCACGACGTGCATGCGGTCGAGCGGTACGTGATGGTCGGTGTGGATGTCGTTGTTCGAGTTCTGCGACACCGTGAGCACGCGCGTCATGCGCGACGCCACTCGGGTCTGCATCTTCGTGAAGGCGTACCAGCGACCCTTCGAGAAGCGTTGCCAAGCCGTCTCGGCATGTTCCATCTCGAGGCGGCGGTCGACGGTGATCGGATGATGGATCGTGGCGAGCACCGGCAGGCCCAACCGTTCGATGCCGAGCAACCCGTAGCCGAGGCACTGGTTGTCCTGCACGAGGTCGAACTGGTTCACGCGCTTGCGAAGGTGTTGATACGCCCGCACGCTGAAGGCCAACGGCTCGGGGAACGTGCCCGACGAGAACCACGTCACCTCGACCCAATCCCCGAGGCTCTTCAGCTCCCAGAGTCCCGGCATCCGCATCGGGAAGTACTCGTTGTAGATGTCGAGGCTCGGTAGCTCGACGAGCGGTACTCGGTCGTCGAGCTCGGGGAAGGGCTGACCGCCGAGGACCTCGACGTGATGGCCCAGGTCGACCAGGGCTTTCGTGAGGTGCCGGGTGTAGACACCCTGCCCTCCGACGTGGGGTTTGCCGCGGTACGCGAGGAACGCGACGCTCAACGGGAGATCGCCGTCGGCCGCCCTCTCGACGTTGGTCCGCTCCCCATCGATCTGCGGCCGCGGGAGGGCGCTGTCTGGTCGCTTCGTCGCAGGTGGCATGAAGCGTGAAGTCTCATAGCCCCTGACCGCCCGGTCAAGCGGGGGACCGGCTTGTGACCCTGGTCACCGAGGCCTTCCTTCGCTCGGCGGTTGTCGGCGGCCGCCCCCGATAGCGTGCGCGCGTCGCGACCTACGGACCGGTGAGGAGCTCGTCATGGCGAACGCAACGCGGTGGGAACGGGCGCTGGTCACCGGCGCGTCGGGCGGAATCGGTGAGGCCTTCGTTCGCCAACTCGCTCGCGCGGGGACGCACCTGGTCCTCGTGGCCCGGTCGACCGACAAGCTCGAGACGGTGGCCGACGAGCTGCGAGCAAAGGGCCCGGTGCACGTCGACGTCCTGGCCGCCGACTTGGCCGACGCCGATCAGCTGGCCAGGGTCGAGGAGCGCGTGGCGTCGGTCGACCAACCGATCGACTTGTTGATCAACAACGCGGGCTACGGGTTCAACGACAAGTTCGGTGACATCCCGGTCGAAGACGAGGACGCCGAGATCAGAGTGAACGTCCTCGCGCTGATGCGCCTATGTCACGCGGCGGCGCGCCGCATGCCGGCGACCGGCGGTGGCGGCATCCTCAACGTCTCGTCCGTCGCGGCGTTCCAGCCTGCGCCCGAGAGTGCCAACTACTCCGCCACCAAGGCCTACGTCACGAGCTTCAGCCAATCACTCCACGACGAGCTCAAGGGTCGAGGCGTCACCGTCACCGTTCTGCACCCCGGGCTCACACGAACCGAGTTCCAACAACGCGGTGGCTACGAGATCGGGCTGCCCGACATGTTCTGGCAGACGGCCGACGAGGTCGCAACGGCGGGGCTCGCCGCGGTGGCTCGCGGCGATGCCGTCGAGGTGCCGGGTTGGCACAACAAGGTGCTCGTGTCCTCGGTACGAGTGATGCCGATGGCGCTGCAGCGGTTCGCGGCCAATCAGGTCACGACCCGGTTCCGCTGACCGATGCGGGCGGTGGTCCAACGCGTCACCCAGGCGAGCGTGACGGTCGACGGTGAGGTGATCGGCGCCATCGGGCCGGGTCTGTGCGTCCTCGTCGGCGTCACTCACGACGACGAACGCGTCCTCGGCGGACCGGCTGGCCGAGAAGCTCTGGCGGCTGCGGGTGCTGTCCGACGAGCAGGGCCTGATGAACCTGGCCGTGGCCGACACCGGCGGCGAAGTGCTCGTCATCAGCCAGTTCACCTTGTACGGCGACACTCGCAAGGGCCGGCGCCCGAGCTACATCACCGCCGCCCGCCCCGAACAGGCCGAACCGCTGGTCGAGCGCGTCGTCGAGAGGCTTTGCGCAGGCTCGGGGCCACGGTGGCAACCGGGCGGTTCGGCGCTGACATGGCCGTCGAGTTGGTGAACGACGGCCCGGTGACCGTGCATCGTCGAGACCTGAACCTCGCTGTCAGGTCCGGCGCGGGACCCCACGAGCGCACGACGCCGTCCACCTCGGCCGCCGCCGTGTTCGTGGACGGAGCGGCGAGCGCCGCGCGAGCGTCGGCGATCCGTCGATGGGCAGTGCGCTCCGACACGTGAACGAACGCGCGCTGCGGCTCGCGCGCTGCGCCCACCCGCCAAGGCGTGCAGCAGTTCGATCTGCTCGGCGTCGAGCCGCATGAAGGGACAGGTCCGCCAGTCGAGCACCGGCGCGGCGCGGCGTAGCGCGTCGATCAGCCGCGCTCCTCCATCGCGTCGAGCATCGAGGCCCACGATGGCACCTGCACCACGGACCACCACGTCGACCAACTCGCTCTCGACCACGGTGTCGTCGAGCGGGCCGCGCACCACCAGACCCGCGTTCGAGAGATCCCACGGCTCATCGGCGACCGACCAACCATCGACGACGGTGAGACCCGCCAGCCTCGCGGTCGCGCCGGCCGCGGCAAGAGATCCGGCGCTGGCCGTGACGAGCACCACCGGCAGGCGCCGCCGGGTGGGGTCGCCCTGTTCAGCCGGGTTGGTCGGCAAGGAGGGCTGCTTCGCGGCGATTGCTCGCGCCCAGGCGCTTCATCGACTTGCGAATGTGCGAGTCGACGGTGGAGGGCCGAACGTGGAGTTGGGCGGCGATCTCCGCCGTCGAGAGTCCCGCCCGCACCAACGTGAGCACTTCGTGTTCGCGCGCGGTGAGACCGCCGTTGGCGTGCGCACAGTTCGCCCCGGGTTGAGGCCGAGCCGCACCCAATCGGCGCAGTGAGGCGTCGACGCGCCGGCCGAGTGGCACCAGGCCATGTCGTTCGCAGGTTGCGGCCGCGTCGGCGAGCAGTCGCGCCGCGGCCTCGGTGTCGCCGGCGCGTCGCAACGCTTCTCCGGCCGCCCATCGGCAACGCACCGCATTGCGGCGGAGGTAGCGGTCGTGGAGAGCGGCGGCCTCGAGAAACGCCTCGGCGGCTTCGCGTTCGCGTCCGGGCGTGCACAGCAGTTCGAGCGCACGCGACTCGTCGAGCAAGCCGCGTTGCACCGGGTAGATGACCAACGGTCCTGGGGTCGCGCGAGCACTCGCCGTAGCGTTCCCATTCGACCCACCGGATGCTGACGGCGGCGGCCGGGGTGCCGAAGTCGAGCGGAATGGACCGGGCGAGCAGGTCCTCGGCCGCCTCGACGCACTCATCGAGGCGGCCCGCGTTCCACGCGATCTCGAAACGGGCCCACAGCAGGCCCTCGAGATCCTTCGAACGCCAACGTTTGGCGTGATCGACGGCGCTCTGCACGAGCTCGTCGGCGCGGGCGAAGTTGCCCAGGTCGCCCTCGGCCACGGCGAGGAGCACGCACACCGGGTGCCGGTGCCCGCCCATCGCCGGGTCGTCGACCAGGCGGCGCAGCTCGTCGACCACCGCGGGCGACGCCAACTCGATCATGGAGAGATTGGCGGCCCGAATGCCTCGAGCGGCACGGTCCCATGAGTGATTGTTCTGTTGCGCCGCCAACTCGATGATGTCGCTGCACGCCGTCAGGCCGCCGTCGACGTCGCCGTCGAAGAATCGGGCCAACGCCGAGAGTCGCCCTGCTTCGAACGCGGTGCCGTACTCGCCGTCGCGTTTGGCGCGACGGAACACCGCGGAGAGATCTCGTCGCCATCGGTCGTCGCCGATCACCATGTTGATCGCGGCGAGGATCACGCCCGCTTTCGTCACCGAGATCCCGTGCTCGTCGCCGAGCTCGACGGCGGCCCTCGCGTCGGCGATCGCGCCGGGGATGTCGTAGAGCTCGCCCTTGGCTGCGGCGCGGGTGACGAGGAGCGAGACCTGCTGCTCGGCGTTGATGGCAGACCCGTAGGTCTCGATCGTCGCGTCGGTGATCTCCAGCAACTCGCGGGATTGGCGTTCCTCCAATGCGAAGCGCGCCCGCATCAGCTCGCGGTCGATCGCGTCCGAGACAGTGGGCGGTTCGTGGTTCGCGAGCCGGGCCACCAGTGGCTTGGTGGCTTGGAGGTCACCGAGATCGAGCCATGCGAGCACGGCCATCCGCGTGGACGACCACAACGTCTCATCGGGGGCGTTCTCGGCCGCGAGGGTCAAGAACTGGGCGCGGGACGCATCGGTCACTGCCTGCGCTGCCGCTCGGCGCGCCGCGGCGCAGGCCTCGGATCGGACACCGGCCGCGGCCCAGTGGAGCGCGGCCTCGCCGGGATCGTCGATGGCTTCGGCGCGGCGCCGGTGCAACGCAGTGCGTTCGGGATCGTCGAGCGACGCCAAGGCGATCTCGGCGAAGATCTCGGCCGCCACGGTCACGTCGTCCGCCGGGCCGATCTCGGCGAGGCGGCGATCGACGAGCTCGCTCACGCCGGCCGTCTCCGGGGTGACCCCGGGATCGCGGAGCCCGATTCGAGCAAGCGTGACGCGAGCGTCGTGCGGGCACGCTTCGATCACCGCACGCAGAGTGTCCGCGTGCTCGACCGCAGCGTGGGTGTGTGCGAACGCGAGGGCCTCGAGCGCAAGCGGGTTGCCTCCGCTGGCCCTCGCCACGGTGACGGCCCGGCCGTCGTGGTCGTGGGGCATCAGCCGGCGCGCCAGCTCGTCGACTTCGGCGTCGGTCAACGGCGCGAGGTCGATCACCTCGCCGATCGCGTGCATCTGCTTCACGGCGCGGAGAGCAGCGTCGCCTCCGGGACGGATGGTGACGATCAGAGGTCCGGTCGCCGCGAGGGCAGGGAGCGCTTCGATCGTGTCCCGATCACTCCACTGCAGATCGTCGAGCAGCAGTACGGCGTTGCCCACCGCTCGACGTACCTCGTCGGCGATGGCGGCCGCGTCACCTCGGCCCAGTGGGCGCCCGACGATGCGCGCCAGCGGCAGGTACGAGCGGACTTGCAGATAGTCGAGTGCGGCGCCCCGACAGACTCGCTGCCCGGCAGCACGCCGCGGCCCGGCGAGCCACGGTGGTCTTGCCCACACCGGCCGGACCGACGAGCGCGATGGCGCGCCCTGCCTCGATCGCCGTTCGCACTTGGGTGAGTTCGGCCGCCCGGCCGATCAACGTCGGCTCGGCTCCTCGATCTGCACCCGAAGTCAGTCGATCGTCACCGCTTGTCGGCACTGCCACCCGTCGACTCCACGGAACGCAAATGTAGTGGGCGTTCTCACCGGTATGAAGTCGCATTACTTGTTTGGAACGGCCCTCTATGTATCCCACCTTCGTTCCGTTCTGAAGCGGGAGTGGCTCTCGGTATTGGCTCGCCCGAGCAGGAAAACACGAATCGTGCATCCCCAAACTGCGCCAAGTTGTCGGATCACTCTTGCGGTGCGCCGAGCGGCGTAGTTGGTTGTGCGAAGGGTCGGTGGTGGTCGTCGGGAGCGACAAGCAGGTGGGTTACCGGCCCGGTTCACACACGATGGGCTCGGGCTGTCGGCGGGGCAGCCCGACCATCGTGAAGGTCACGCCGACGAGGGGCTGCCTGCCGAGGTGCCCCCGTCGATAGGTGGTCCCTCGTCGGGGTGGGTTACGGGAGAGACGGTGGCCGGCGCACGGCGCCGGTCGCGGCGGGCGCCGAGCCACGCGAGCACGAGCGCGGCCAGCGCCAGGCCGATGACGGGGAACTGACCGATTCGAGTCGCGATGGTGTCTCCCTCGCGCAGCGGCACCGATCCCTGGAACACCTTCGTCTCGCTCACGTCCGACCGAGCGAGCAGCTGGCCGTCCTGGTCGACGACGGCCGTGAAGCCGGTCGGCGCCGCCTGCAGCACCCATCGGCCCGTTTCCAACGCCCGCAGCCTCGATGACGCGACCTGTTGCGTCTGCACCTGGGTGAGCCAGTACGACGAGCCGTTCGTCGGATTGAGCACGACCTGGCCGCCGTGCAGCACGCCGTCGCGGGCGCGATTGGTGAAGAACACCTCCCACGAGATCACGACGGCGAAGGTGCCGGTGCCGGTGTGCACCACCGCGGGCCCAGTCCCTTCGATCGCGTCGCGGTCGGGTAGCCCGGAGCCTGATCCTGCGATCCGCTCGATGAGGCCGCGCAGCGGGACGTACTCGCCGAAGGGCACACGTCGCACCTTCTCGAAGCGGTCGATCTGTTGGCCGTCGGGCCCGAACACCACCGCGGCGTTGCGGAAGTACTTCGATCCCGAATCCTCGGTCACGCCCACGATCAACGTCGTGTCGAGCCGTTGGGCCAATAGCTTCAGCTCGCCCAGCTCCCGGCTGGTGGCGAGCTGGTCCACGGCCACGACGTTCTCCGGCCAGAGCACGATGTCGGTACCCGGTTGCACCTGTTCGCTGGCTTCGAGATGACGTAGGAACACCTCGCGCTCGTCGGTGTCTGCGGCCCGCGTGCGTTGCGGGCCACCGCCTTGCACCAAGGCGTAGGTGATCTCGTCCACGTCGTGGCCTCGAGGCGCGACCAACGCGAGCGACCACACACCGACGACGACCGCGAGCGTGATCGCGGCGACGGCCCATCGTCGCGACCACGCGGCCGAGAGGGCAACGCCGACCACGGCCACCAAGCCCGAGATCAGGATGGCGTTGCCGAGCCGGGCTGTCTGCGCGAGGGGTGCAGCCGCCTGACTCATGGCGAGGGTTGCCAACGGCACGCCGCCGAAGGGAAAAGTCCAGCGCGCGATCTCGGCGAGCACGATGGCCGCGGGAAACGCAATCCATCGCCATGGGGTCGAACGGGGCACGGCGATCGCTGCGAGCCCGAAGTAGAGCGCGAAGATCCCGCCGGCGATGACGTAGCCCGGCGCGGTCAGGTCCCACATCCACAACAGCGAAGGGAACAACCACGCCGACGCGACCAGCCACGACCGCAACAATCTCGACCGCCACCTGCGTTCGGCGAGCAATCGGTCCCACATCGCGATGCCGACGAACGCGAGAGGCCACCAGCCCCACGGCGGCACAGACGCCGCCAGCAACAGGCCCGCCGCGACGGCGCGGAGAACTATGAAGGGCCAGCGCTGGAATCGCACGGCCGACATCATCCTCGGCGGCCGGGCGGGCTACCAGTCACGGCCGGAAAAGTAAGGTCTGCCGCATGGGGGACCGCGGACCGCTCGACACCTATGCCCCCGGCCTCTTCGAGGGGTCGGTTGCGCTCGTCACGGGTGGTGGCACGGGTATCGGACGCCATACCGCCCTTTCGTTCGCGCGTCTCGGCGCCGACGTGGTCATCGCCAGCCGCGACGCGGACCATCTGCAAGCTACGGCGAAGGAGATCACCGAGCTCGGCGTCCGTTGTGTCGCACAGCCGACGAACATTCGCGAGCCGGACCAAGTCGAGCAGCTTCGTGACGTGGCGTACGAGGAGTTCGGTCGAGTGGATTGTCTCGTCAACAACGCGGGTGGCCAGTTCCCCGCCCTGCCGTCGCAGATCTCAGACAACGGCTGGCGAGCTGTGATCGACCTCAACCTGCACGGCACGTGGAATGTCGTGAGCCGGTTCATGGAACCCATGACCGAGGCGGGAACGGGATCGATCGTCAACATCGTGCACGTGTACTCGTTCGATCGCGGCGCGCCGTTGTTCGTTCATTCGGGCGCGGCGCGGGCCGGCGTCGTGAGTATGACGCGCACGATGGCGCCCTATCTCGGTCCGTTCGGGGTCACGATCAACGCGCTCGCGCCCGGAGCGATCACGACCGAGGGCCTCGAACAGAACGAGCTCGAAGAGCTGGGCCATGACCTCGAGAGCTTCGGCGAGATCATGAATCTCGACCATCCGTCGCGTCGACTCGGCACGGTCGAAGAGGTTGCCGCCGCGGTGCTGTTCCTCTGCTCGCCGGCCGCGCGTTTCATCACCGGCACGGCACTCGTCGTCGACGGCGGAGAGCTGCGCGCGGACTGGCACGTCGAGAAGTTCTTCCCGCGCGACGCGCTCTGATCGCGACGAGGTGTCAACCCTCGGAACCCGCTAGCGGGTTTCCAGCGGCGCCACTGGTGGCGGCGACCTCGGTGCGGTCGCGCACGAGGAGCGTGTGGTCGGCGTTCCGTGCCTCGGCATCGATGGGAGGCAGCGCGGCATCGGGATCGACGGGCTGACCGCTCGGGTCGAGCAGCCGAAGCTTGGCCACGATGCGCTCGCTGGACGACCCGGGGGGATGGCACGCGAAGAGAGTCGCGGTGTGCGCGTAGCTCTGAGCCGCGATATCGATCCAGGTTTCGGGGACGACGATGACGTCCCGTACGGCATAGACGAACCGGCCCGCGTCCGTCGTGAAGATGACCTGATCGCCCGGGGCCAGCTCGTTCAGCCGGTTGAACGGCTTGCTGTGGGTGGTGCGGTGACCGGCGATGACGACGTTGCCCAACTCACCGGGCATGGCCGTTCCGGGCCACCAACCCGGTCCGCGGTTGATGGCGGTCAGCGCCATGCCTCGTTGCATGTCGGCCGTGATGCCGATCTTCGGTATCTCGATCGTTCCCACCACGACTTGGGGTGTGTCCTCGTACGGGTTGTCGGGCAGCGCCTCCGGGATCGGCAGCGGTGGCAGCGTCACCGGCGTCACCGACATGGTCGGGTGCTGCGCATCGCGCCGGCGACCTGACCCACGGTCAGCCCTGTGTCGGATTCGATCGATCCGCGGCTGGCAATCCCTACGCCGGCAGCCAGAACGAGGCCCAACACCACCCCGACGACCACGCGGAGACCCCGACGCGTGCGGCGCTCGAGTGGATCGGGGTCGGACACGGTTTCCAGTGTCCCATCACCCGGTGGCCTGGGCTTTTCAGGTTGCTTTCACCCGACGTTGCCAGAATGTGCCGGTGCGGATCCTGGTTGTCGACGACGATCCCGGCGTTCGGAAGGCCGTAGGTCGTGCCCTCGCGTTCGAGGGCTACGACGTGGACGAGGCGGCCGACGGTGCCCAGGCCATCGAGCTCGTGCTGACCACAACGCCCGATGCGATCGTGCTCGACGTGGGGATGCCCCGTCTCGACGGCCTCGAGGTCTGCCGCCGTTTGCGCGCCGACGGGGTGAGCATCCCGATCCTCGTCCTCACCGCACGCCACCAGGTGACCGATCGTGTCGCAGGGCTCGATGCGGGCGCCGACGACTATCTCGTCAAGCCGTTCGCGCTGGAGGAGCTCCTCGCGCGCCTCCGCGCGCTGCTGCGGCGTGTGACGCAGAACGGCGACGATGTGTTGCGCCTCGGCGATCTCACCCTCGATCCGTCCACCCGACACGTGGAGCGAGCCGGAATCGCGATACCCCTCACGCGCACGGAGTTCAATCTGCTCGAACTGTTGTTGCACAACGCCGGCCACGTTCTCACGCGCGATGTCATCTTCGAACGAGTGTGGGGTTATGACTTCGACGTGACGTCGAACTCGCTCGATGTGTACATCGGCTACTTGCGACGCAAGACGGAGGTCGACGATCGGCCGCGCCTGATCCATACCGTCCGTGGTGTGGGTTACGTCGCTCGGGATCAATGATCTTCCCGTGACGCTGCGCGCCCGGTTGACGTTGATCACGTGCCTGACCGTTGCCGTCGCGGTGGTCGTGGTCGCGGTCGTGGGCTATGCCGCGGTACGCCGCCAGCTACTCGACGACATCGACCGCCAGCTCCAACAGCGCGCCGAGTTCGCAGTGGCGTCCAGCTCAGTGGCGCAGGCCCATGCGTCGTCACCAGAGGCGGGTCCCCCACCGCAGACGGGGCGTCGGCCCGGCCGGGGATTGGCGCCGCTCGACCCCTTCGCCGATCCGGAGACCGCGTTCCAGGTCATCACTGCGAACGGTCAGGTCGTCGACCGTCCCGGCGGGAACCCGGTGGCCCTGCCCGTCGATGCCACCGACCGCACGGTGGCGGCCCGGCCGGCCGGCACCTCGACGGTACGCGATGTCTCGGTGGATGGCAGCAGCGAGCGGTTGTTGACGATGGCCGCAGGGAACGATGTGGCAGTGCAGGTGTCCCGCTCGTTGACGCAAACCGACGACACGTTGCAGACGTTGACCGTGTTGTTCGCGATAGTCGGCGGCGTCGTGATCGCGGTCGCGGTGGCGTCCGGCTTCGCGATGACCCGTCGTTCCTTGCGACCGATCGGCCGGTTGACCGACGCCGCCGAGCAGGTTGCCCGAACACAGGATCTGTCCACCACGATCGACGAGGGTGGATCGGACGAGGTGGGACGACTCTCGGCCGCGTTCAACGAGATGTTGACCGCGCTCGCGGGCGCGCGTGAACAGCAACGTCAGCTCGTGGCCGATGCATCGCATGAGCTGCGTACACCGCTGACGTCGTTGCGGACCAACATCGAGGTGCTGTCGCGCGCGGCTGATCGTCATCAACTCGACCAGGTGAGCACCCGCGCGTTGATGGACGATGTGCGCGTCGAGCTCGAAGCGTTGTCGACCCTCGTGGCCGAGATCGTGGACTTGGCGACCGACGTCTCGGCGGCTGATGCCGGTGGGTTCGAGCGTGTCGACCTGGGGCACTTGGTCACCGAAACAGCCGGCCGCGCCACCCGCCGATACGGCGTGGTCGTCGCCGTGCAGCTGGATGCCCCCGAGGTCGTGGCCGGCGTGCCGGCGCTGTTGGAGCGGGCGGTGTCGAATCTGCTCGAGAACGCCGCGAAATGGGATTCGTCGGGCGTGCCCATCGAGGTGAGCGTGCACGGGCGGCGCGTCGAGGTGCGCGATCACGGTCCGGGTCTAGGTACCGCGGAACCCGAACGCCTCTTCGATCGGTTCTATCGAGGCCCGGACACCCAGGCGACACCCGGTTCCGGCCTCGGGTTGGCCATCGTCAAGCAGGTCGTCGACCGCCACGGGGGCCGCGTGCTCGCGGCCGACGCGCCGGGAGGCGGCGCACTAGTCGGGTTCGAGCTACCCGCGGGGAACCCGGCGGATTCTCAGGAACCTCTCAGGTAGTCCTCACAAACTGCTCAGGTGGGCGTGCCACGCTCGACCGGCCACACCCATTTGGCAGAGACGCCAGGATTCACGAGAGGACCCCATCTATGGCCAGCTCACTGCGCAAACCAGTGGTCATCGGCGTCATCGCCGGTGCGCTGACGGCGGTCGCAGTGTTCGGCGGGACCGGCGCATTCCTCGCCGCCGCGCAGGACACGCCGGGAACCACGGCCCAGAGCCCCGATACGACAGCTCAGGCGCCGGACACCACTCAGAGCCCCGGACACCACTCAGGCCCCGGACACGACGGCGCCCGACCAGACGGCACCCGCCCCCGACGATCGTCAGGCCCAGATCGACGCCTGGCGCCAGTGCATGGCTGACCACGGTGTCGACGTTCCGACGCCGTCACTCAACAGCAACGGCCGTCCCGATCGGTCACAACGGCCGCAACTCGACGAGTCGCAACGGCAGGCCGCTCAGGCTGCCATCGAGGCCTGCGGCCCTCCGCCGGGTCGAGGTGCCTTCGGTATGGGTGGTCCCGGCGGTCACAACTGCCCGGGTATGGGCGGATCGCCGGGCGCCACCACTCCGGATCAATCGACGCCGAACGACACCGCACCGAGCGTCGAAGGTTCGTCGTTCCGCGTCTGATTCGACCGCGTCTGGCTCGACGACCCCGACCCATCTCCACGGCCCCGGCGTTCCGCGCCGGGGCCGTCCTTTTCATCGGCAGCCCACTTCACCATCGTCACGAAGATGACCGCCCACACGATCGGGATGTTGCCGATCTTCATGAGGATGCCGGCCATCTGCTGGTCGTCGTCGGCGGACAGTCCCCATACGCGCGGCGCCAACTCGTAGGTGCGGTAGAGCGGGAAGGTCGCGAAGGTCAGGATGCCTCCGGGCAACATCGCGATCGCACCGGCCGCCAAGAACAGATAGATGCACCGCACGGCGGGTGACGGGTGCCGCAGCTCCTTGAGCGGGCTGATGAGTGGCGTCCACAACAAGAAACCCGATAGCAGCCACACGACATCGAGCACCATCGAGCCGACCTGGTTCGAGCGGAAGGTGTCGACCGTCCACGGTGCGTGCGTCGCGACGAGGATCACGTTGAAGCCGACGCCCGCCACGAGCGGCCGAGCCAGCACGCGCAGCGCTCCGTGCAGCTTGAGGCGGACGACGATCGGGCGCACCATCCATTCCGGTGTGCCGAGCATCAGCAGGGGAGCCGCGGCCAGCGTGTACAGCAGGTACTGCGTCATGTGCACGCTGGCGAGGTAGCCGGCACCCAACGCACCCATCGGCCAGTCCGTCGCCCCCCACAGGATGGCGACGCCCAAGCCGAACCAGAGCCACTTGCGGCGTTCGTGGCGCGAGATCTCGTGCCGGCGGGCGTGGCGGACCGTCGCCACGACATACGTGCCGACGAGCAACGCGATCGCCAGCCATATCCCGGGGTACGCGCGTGGTGTCCACGTCCAAACCTGACGGGTGGCGCTGCACCACCACGTCATGGCCGCGTCCCGGTCGTCACGGTGCTTGCCACGTGGGGTCGCTCGCGATACCCGGCAGGTCGTCGGCCCAGTCCTCTTGGCGTGTGCCCGCGGGATACGCGAGATGCGCCAGGTTGTCCCCGGTGAAGACGTACACCGCGCTGCTGTGGCCGACCGTGTAGTTGCCGTTCGACGGAGCGGCATCGGCGACGGCGACGGTCACACCCATCTCCTGTTGGGCGCGATCGATGGCGTCGGGCGTACCGGTCAACCCGATGAACTCCGGGTCGAAGCTGTCGAGCCATGACCGAAGTCGCTCCGGCGTGTCGCGTTCGGGGTCGGTGGTGATGAAGACGACCTTGGCGGGCACTTCGACGCGGTCGAGGGACTGCTTCAACGTTGCCATCTGGATCGAGCAGATGTCGGGGCAGTTCGTGTAGCCGAAGAACACAAGGGTCAGCTGTCCAGCCGTCGCCGCGCGTAGGTCGAACGGCGCCCCGGAGGTATCGATGAGATCGGTCGCAGGTCGCGCCGGCGCGGGATCGAGCTCCCGTCCGCTGAATCGCGGCTGCGCTCGTGGACCCGTCGTCCTTCCACGCGATGGCGAGCGCCGCGATGGCCAGCAGGACGAGGCCTCCGAACGCGAACGCGGCCAACGTCCAACGGGGAACCCCGGGCGGGTCCGGTGGATCGGCCGGCGGTTTCGGCTCGGCGTCGACGGCGAGGGTCACCGGCCCATTCTCACCGAGACGCGCCCCAAAAAGCCCATCGGCTCCCTCGATCAGCTCTCGAGCCACCCGGGGACCGCTTCGAGGAGCTCAGCGAGGTCGTGGCCCGCATCGATTTCGACCCACGTGACATCCAACCCGGACCGCTCCAGCACGCGGTAGGTGCTGCGGCCCTGCTCGACCGCCACGACCTCGTCGTCGCGTCCATGGACCAAAAGCACTCGCAGCCCGGTGGCTGCCGCCGCGGCGAAGTCCCACGAGATGTCGGGTTCGTTCGGTAGCCACGGCGCCAACGCGACCAGCACAGCGGGTCGGACCACGGCTTCGCGGCGCAACGTCATCGCGAGGGCGGCGGCTGCGCCTTGTGACCACCCGACCACGACGAGATCGCTCGCCGACCGGAGTTGCCGTTCCGAGCAGGCCTCATCGGCCATCGCCTCGATGGCATCGAGGGTGCCGGCGAGCGGCGGGCCCGCGTCACCCTCTTGCGAGGCGAACCAGGCGGGCCCGTGGGCAGTGGTCACCGGGCCGGTTGGCGCGAGCACAGCCCAGTTCCGTTTGGCCGTGAGGTGCGCCAGCAAACCGGCGAGGGCGGCGGGGTCGTCGCCGTAGCCGTGGAGCGCGAGGAGCAGACGCGCCGCTCCGTCGGGGGCTTCGATCGTTGTCGCGGGGTAGTGGGGTCGGTTCAGACCCGGCCGTAGGCGACGCGAGCGCCCGGCCAGTAGCTGACGCTTTCGGTCTTCACGTACGAGCCGGTGTGAGGCGCGTGAACCATCATGCCGCCGCCGAGGTAGAGCCCGACGTGGCCCGGGTCACCGCCGTCACCGGGGCCCCAGAAGAAGACGAGGTCGCCCGGTTGCGCTTCGCCGGCCGAGATGTGCGTCGACGACGCCCACTGCGAGCCGGTGTAGTGCGACAGGCTCTTGCCGCCGTGGGCCCAGGCCCACATGGTGAGGCCGGAACAATCGAACGAGTCCGGCCCGGCGGCGGCCCACACGTAGGGAGCGCCGAGCTTGCTCATGGCGGCGTCGATCGCGAACTGTGCGCCGCTACCGACCGCGGGTGCCGGGCCCGACGGGGCCGCCGGTGCTGGTGCAGCGGGGGCCGGCGAGGACGACCGCACTGGCGTGCCTCCACCAGTGGGAGCCGCGGCACTAGGTGGCGCCGCGGCTGCGGCCGCAGCTTGCGCGGCCTGGGCCTTGCGGGCCTGCTCGGCCGATACGAGTGTCGCGACCTCGCCGTCGAGCTTGCTCTTGATCGACTGCTGCTCGTCGACCGCGCCCTGCGCGTCATCGAGCGAGCGGCTGAGCTGCGCGTGGCGAGCCTCGAGGTCGTCGCGTGCGGCCTGCAGCGCCTCACCTTCTTGCTCGGCCTTCAGGCGAGTGGCCTGCAGCTGGTCGATCTTGTCCTGGCGGCTGCCGGTGGCGATGTCGACGTAGCCCTGGACCTTGGCGGAGTCGTCGATCTGGCTCGACAAGATGGCATCGATGGCGGGGGCGTCGGCGCCGCTGACGTATGCGTCGACCGCGAACTTGCGGAGATCTTCTTGGCGCTGCCCCAACTCGGCTTGTGCGTCAGCGCTGCGCTTCTCGGCGTCGGCGACATCGGCCTCGGCCTGAGCCAGTTCGGACTTGGATTTCTCGGCCTGGGCGCTCAGGTCCATCTCGCGCGCTTCGAGCGCGTCGAGCTTGTCGGCGACCTGCGCGGCTTGCGTCTGCTTGTCGGTGATCTCGTCTGCGCTCGCGGGCGGCAGGACGGTCACGAAAGCGGTTGCGGTCGCCGTGAGTATGGCTGCTACAGCCACCAACGTGCGGCGTACGGCAGCCCGGCGGGGGAGGCGTCGTTCGGAGCGCATTGTTACGGAATCTTTGCAGCTGTGCGGCGACAGCGCAATGACACCGCAACCCAGGTGGTCCGTGACCAGGAAAAACGTCCCGTTCAGACACCTCCAGCGCTCGCATTGTTACGCGATGTGGTCATGACAGCGCGCGCCGATCGACGTCAGAGGCGGCCCGCCGACCGAACCTGCTCGGCGGCCGCGGTACCCCGGCGGATGCAGGCGGGGATCCCGAGCCCACTGATGCCGGCACCGGCCAGAGCCACTCCCGGCAGTCGGGCCTCCAATTCGTTTTGCCACCGACCAACTCGGTCGAGGTGTCCCGGTGCGAACTGCGGCAGCGCGCGTGGCCACCGGCTGACCCGCACCTCCTGCGGAGTACCGGTCACCCCCATCGTGAGGCGCAGATCGGCGAGCAGCGCGCGCACCAGCTCGTCGTCAGCCATCGCGGTCGGTCGTTCGTCGGTGATGCGGCCGGCCGACGCCCGCAGGATCACTGGGTCGCCGGCCAGATGGGACCACTTGCTCGAAGCCCACGAACAGGCGCTGAGCAACAGTCCTTCTCGTTCCGGCACGAGGAACCCGGTCCCGTCGAGCTCCACACCGATGGCCGCAGCCGCGACGGCAAACGAGACGAGCACCACCGACGCGTAGCGAACCTCAGCGAGCTGGTCGGCCACGACGGGGACGGTGGGGTGCAACAAACGGGACGTGACGAAGTCGGGCGTCGCGAGCACGACGGCGTCTGCCGTCACCGATTCCCCGCCCGCGAGGTCGACCGTGACACGCTCATCTCTCGAGCTGCGGTCTCCCGTGCTGCATTGGCTCATGCTGATCGCCGTGACCTCGCGTTGCAGCTCGACGCGGCCACCGCGAACCTCGATCGCGTCGCGGAGGGCTTCGACCAGTTGCTGGGTGCCGCCGCGCAGCCCGTAGAACACGGGTGCATTGCGTCGCCGGGCGACTTCGAGTTGCGCCCGAAGGCCGGCGATGAGGCTGCCGTGGTCACGAAGCGCGGCCGCGAACTGGGGCGCGGTTGCCGCCACGCTGAGCCGGTCGGCGTCGCCGGCGTAGACACCCGACAGCAGCGGTGCCACGAGGGTTTCGAACACCTCGTCGCCGACTCGGCGCCGAACGAGGGCACCAACGGACTCGTCGGCGGTCGCCGCCGGCTCCGCGAGCTCGAGGTCGAGCGCGGCCCGGGCCACGGCCTCGGGGCTCACCACGTCGGCGGCGGCCAAGGCCTCGAGATCGGTCGGCACCCCGAGCGACTGGCCCTCGGGGAAGGCCCGGAGCTCGCCGCGGCTGAAGAGGTAAGCGCGTCGCTGCGCCGGGGTGACGAGCCGATCCTCCAGACCGAGCTCTCGGCACAAGTCGACCGCCTCCGGCACCCGAGCCAGGAACGCGTCGGCGGCACAGTCGACGGGTCGGCCCGCCAGCTGCGTCGTGGCGATCTTGCCGCCGGTGCGATCGTCGGCGTCGAAGACCGTGACGGCGGTCCCGGGCGCGTCGCGCAGTAGGCAATAGGCGGCAGTCAGACCGCTGATCCCCGCGCCGACTACGACCGCGCGGCGGGGAACCTCGCTCATCGACGGGTGTGGGCCGCGATCAGACCGGCAAGGGCGTCCATGACCACGGCGTCGTCATTGAGCGATCGCGTTCGTGCGAAGGCCAAGCCGCCTTCTTCGGCCGTAGCTCGCGCTTGGATGTCGATGTCGTACAACACCTCGAGCCCGTCGGCGGTGAAACCCTGGGGGCACACCAGCACACCGTCGGCCCGGCCCGTGCCCGCCAGGTCGCGGATGACGTCGTTGACGTCCGGCCCGCGCCAAGCGTCGCCCGTTCGTCCCGCGCTCTGCCAACAGAGGGTCCAGTCAGCCCAGGGGCCGAGATCGAGCTCGCCGGCGACCGCCGTCGCGCTGGCGCGCAGCTCATCGGGATACGCATCGCCGTCCAACACTCGTTCCGGTAGCGAGTGTGCGGTGAAGAGGATCTTGTGGCGCTCCGGCAGCTCGGCCCTTGCCTGGGCGACGGCGTCCGCGAGGAACTGCACGTACTGCGGCAGCAAGTGCCAGTGGTCGATCGGTTCGTACGAGAGCCCCCGCTCGGTGACAGCGACCGCGGCCCGCTGGTGGTATTGGCCGACGCTCGCGCGTGCGTAATGCGGAGCGAGGACGAGTCCGACGACCTGGTGGACGCCTCGGCCGGCCAGCTCCTCGATCCCGTCCTCGATGAACGGCGCGGCGTGGCGCTGGCCCAGCACCACCGTGAATTGGTGGGGCGCCCGTTCATCCAGGGCGCGTGCGATGGCCGCCCGCTGGGCCTCGGTTCGCTCGGCCAACGGAGACACACCGCCGATGGCGTCGTAGCGACCGGCCAACTCGTCCAGAAGTTCGTCCGGTGGTGGTGAGCCGCGCCGGATGTGCGTGTAGTAGTCGAGCAGCTGGTCGCGCGTGCGGGGTGTGCCGTAGGCCATGACGACGACGCCGACGCCCGGAGTCTCAGTCACCGACCCGCCCCTCGGCGTGCACGAGCTCGACGACGCGTTGAAGTGTGTCGGGATCGGTTTCGGGGAGCACGCCGTGGCCGAGGTTGAAGACGTGTCCGGGCCGCCCATCGTTGCGGCGGAGCACGTCGCGCACCTCGGCCGCCACGACCTCCCACGGCGCGAGGCAGATCGCGGGATCGAGGTTGCCCTGGAGCGCACGAGCATCACCGATGCGGTCGCGAGCGCGATCCAGGGGTACGCGCCAGTCGACGCCGACGACGTCGGCGCCCGCCGCGGCCATGAGCGTGAGCAGCTCGCCGGTGCCGACCCCGAAATGGATCCGCGGCACGGCCAGGTCGGCACAGCCTTCGAGCACGAGCCGGCTGTGGGGAAGGACGAAGCGCTCGTAGTCGGCCGGCGCCAATGCGCCGGCCCAGCTGTCGAAGAGCTGCACCGCGCTCGCGCCTGCTTCGACTTGCGATCGCAACGAGGCGAGGGAGAGCTCGGCGAGGGCGTTCATGAGCTCGCTCCACAGCCCCGGCTCGGAGCGCATCAGAGCCTTGGTGTGGCCGTACGTACGCGACGGACCGCCCTCGATGAGGTAGCTGGCGATCGTGAACGGCGCGCCCGCGAAGCCGATGAGCGGTACCTCGAGCTCCTTCGTGAGGATGCGCACGGCCTCGAGGACGTGAGGGGTGTCGTTCTCGGGCTCGAGCGGGCGGAGTCGGCCCAGATCCGCGGAGGAGCGAAATGGTTCGTCGACTACGGGTCCCGTTCCCGGTTTGATGTCAACGCCGAACCCGATCGCTGCGATCGGTACGACGATGTCGGAGAACAAGATGGCCGCATCGACGCCGTACCGCCGGACAGGCTGCATGGTGAGCTCGGCCGCGAGCTCGGGTTGTGCGATGGCGTCGAGGATGCTCCCGGCGCCGCGTGCGTTGCGATACTCGGGCAGAGAACGCCCGGCCTGCCGCATGAACCAGACGGGCACGCGGTCGTGCGGCTCGGCTCGGCAAGCTCGGATGAACCGGTGGTCGCGATGGCCGACCGCAGGGGGGCTACTGGGCACTTGCTCACGCTACTGCCGGCCATTGCGACCACTCGATTCCGCCGATTGGTCACTATTTCGCCGTCTTGTAGGGCGTTTGGCTCAGGTCCGGCCCAAGACCGATCGATACTCTGTTCTCTGTAGAGCAGTGAAATCGGCGGGAAAGCCCCAGTCGGGGATGGACAAGGGGAGTCACATGAGACGGGTCGCATTGGCGGGAGCGCTCGCGCTGCTGTTCGTTCTGGTACCGACAACGGTGGACGCGCAAGCAACCAGCTCCGTCACCTTCGTGAACGCGTCGGGCGTGGGTCCGATGGACGTCTACATCGGACTGTCGAGCGGCTCGACGCTTTCGCTCGGCGCCGCGGGTGTCGGTGTCGCCGGCGTCGCCGGCCTCGGCGAACTCGAGGCCGGCAACTACCGCGTCCTGCTCTGCGTGGCTGCCGCGAACCCGGCACCAGCCGTTGCCGCGTGCGCCAACAACTCGACGCCGACCTACCTCGACAAGAAGCAGAGCATCGGCGAAGACCAGACTGCGGAACTCGTCTTCGGCGCGACGGCCGAAGGCACCGCTCGGCTGTCGAAGGTCAACATCGACACGGGCTGCGTCTCGCCGGGGGGTCGCCTCACGCTCGGTAACGCCGCCGATACCGACGCTGCGGTGGTGAGCCTCGACGGAACGATCATCGACGACTCCGTGCCGAGTGGAAAGACGGTCAAGACGACGGCGCTCGCCGGCACCCACACCGTCACGTTCAGCGATGGCGCGGCGCTCAACTTGAGCACGCCGCTGGATGTCGTCTCTCAGCAGAACACGGTGGCCTATCTGCAGGGCAACTCCAATGGCTACGCCGTCGTGGCCGTCCACCAGGTGGCTCTGGGTTGCTCGGCCCCGCCGGCGACCGATCCCTCAGGGTCGACGGGCACCAATCCTCCTGCAGTCAATGCCAACACGACCACAGCGGTGAACCCCACGTTCGCCGGCTGACCTCGATCGACTCGATCCGACTGGCCCTCGCCACCACGCGGGGGCCAGTGTCGTTTTCATGAGACGTTCGATCGACGACTACCCCTTCGACCCCGCGGACTACCCGCCGCACTACGAAGACGACGACCTGACGGCGATCTCGTGGGGTGTCGCCGTGGCCGATGACTACGACGACGCCGAGCCGCGGGTGGTGCTGACGATGGAGGAAGTGGGTCGGGCGGGGGCCGGCCTGGTGGCCCATCTACATCCGACGATTGCCCGCCGTCTGCGTGTCGCTCTTCGTGACGCCCTGCGCGAAATCGGGGAGGACGACGGCGACTGAGCGCCCGTTGTCGAGGCTGTTCGCGAGGCCGTTGCGCCGTAGTCGGTGCCGGACCGGCCATGTAAGATGGATGATTCCCCAGCCAGGGGGTACTCCCCGTCCCGGGGGGTAGGGGGCGCGAAGGAGGCCGATGGCCGCACATCCCGATCTCGAGGCTGAACAGGCGTACATCGACCACGCCTACGAGTGCCTCGAGGCCACGCGTGCGGCGGCGTCGCGTATGACCAACCTCGTCGAGGTGGGTCGGGGCGGCACCGAGCAGGCGCGTTTCGAACGGGATGTGATCTGGGACACGATGCTGCAGCGGCTCACGCAGCTCGACCTCGGTGAGGCTGCACTCTGTTTCGGGCGGATCGACTTCGCGCCGGAGGCTCACGGCCACGGCGGCAACGGTTCGGGGTCCAGCCCCGTCAACGGCTCGTCGAATGGCGGAAGCTCCTTCCACGACGGCGTCTTCTACATCGGGCGCATCGCGGTGGCCGACAAGACCCAGGAGCCGGTGATCGTCGACTGGCGGGCGCCGGTGGCCGAGGCCTTCTACCGAGCGACCGGCCGCCAGACCATGGGGCTCGAGCGCCGCCGTCACTTCGCGACCAGGGGCCGCACGTTGCTCGGCATCGAAGACGAGCTCTTCGGCGATGCGGTCCACGCGCTCGGACTCGAGAACGAGGACGAAGCCCGGGTCTCGGGGCACGGCGCGTTGATCTCGGCGCTCGAGACCGCTCGTACCGGAAAGCTCGGCGACATCGTCGCCACCATCCAGGGTGAGCAGGACGAGGTCATCCGCGGCGAGCTGCCGGGAGTCGTGGTGGTGCAGGGTGGCCCGGGTACCGGCAAGACGGTCGTGGCGCTGCACCGCGCCGCGTACCTGCTCTACACGCACCGCTTTCCCCTCGAAGGCCAAGGCGTGCTGGTGGTCGGGCCCAACCGGCTCTTCCTCGGCTACATCGAACAGGTGCTGCCGTCGCTCGGTGAGGCTGGGGTCGAGCTCGCGGTGTTGGCCGACCTCGTGCCCGAATCGAAGTTCCTCGGCTACGACCGCGGCGAAACCGCGCGCATCAAGGGTGATCTGCGGATGGCACGCGTGCTCACGCGAGCGGTCCGCGACCGGGGCCGTCGCCTTCGTAACGACCTTGTCCTCGGCTACGGCCTGCAGCGACTACGGCTCACCCGCGAGCAGAGCGGGCGCATCGTCGAAGAAGCACGCCGCCGTTACCGCCGCCACAACGCGGCGCGTAGGTTCGTCGACAGCGAGTTCTTCACGGCGCTGGCCGCCAGCGGACGCGGCGATCTCGACCCGGGCGAGGTTCGCGACCGGCTCCGGCACGACCGCAGCGTGCGCGAGGCCCTCGAGTGGATGTGGCCCGTGCTCACACCCACCGACCTCCTCCACGATCTCTACGGCTCACGAGCCTTGCTGCGCAGTGCCGGCAACGGGGTGCTGAGTGCCCAGGAGGTCGAAGCGTTGTACCGCCCTCGGGGCGAAGTCGGTGACGAGATCGTCTTCACCAACGACGACGCACCTCTGCTCGACGAAGCGCGCACCATCCTGGGCCCGAAGCCTCGCCGTCGGAAGGCGGGCGAACCCGACGACGAGCTGCGCACCTACGGCCACATCGTGGTGGACGAGGCTCAGGACCTGTCGCCGATGCAGCTGCGCATGCTCGAGCGGCGCTCGCTCAACGGTTCGATGACGATCGTCGGCGACATCGCGCAGGCCACCGGTCAATGGGCGCACCAGAGCTGGGACGAGATCCTCGAGCACCTGCCGAACAAGCGACCGGCCCGCCGAGCGGAGCTGACCATCGGCTATCGCCTGCCCGCGCCGAACATGGCGCTGGCGGCACGGGTGCTGCGGGTCGCGGCGCCGGACCTGCGTCCGCCCCGCTCCATTCGTGAGGACGGCACACCGCCGCGGATCGTGCGCGTCCCCGCCGCGCAGACCTTGGGCGAAGCGGTTGTCGACGCGGCGCTCATCGAGGTCGATGCGGTCAATCCCGGT
The DNA here is from genome assembly GCA_963778895.1 of uncultured Iamiaceae bacterium. Taxonomy (GTDB): domain Bacteria; phylum Actinomycetota; class Acidimicrobiia; order Acidimicrobiales; family Acidimicrobilacustridaceae; genus CAVZVZ01. The sequence continues at coordinate 1,382,068 of CAVZVZ010000005.1, read as the reverse complement.
CAGGTCGCGATCGTCTGCCCGCAATCGATGGTCGGTGTCGTCAGCGACGCGCTCGACGGCGGCCGGAGTCGAACACGGTCAGGCCACCCGACACGGGCTCGACCAACAGGTCACGGTGGTCCCGGTCGGTTTGGTGAAGGGCCTCGAGCTCGACGCCGTCGTCGTCGTCGAACCGGCGGCCATCGTCGACGAAGAAGCCCAAGGTCTGCGCGCGCTGTATGTCGCGCTGACCCGCGCCACGAAGCGCCTGGCGGTCGTGCACCAGCGCGACCTCCCCGAAGCGTTGCTCGAATAGCGCCGGCGTTCGAGCCCGCCGTCCTTCGAGCGCGTTGGCCGGGCGCGGTGCGAGACTCACGCCCATGGCTGCTTTCGATTCGACCACGACCACCGACGACGTACTCGAGGGTCTCGACCTCACCGGCATGCGATTCGTCGTGACCGGAGCGTCCACCGGACTCGGTGAAGAGACGACGCGTGCCATTGCCGCCCACGGCGGATCGGTGAGCATGGCCGTGCGCGACGTCGACAAGGGACTGGCCGCTGCCGACCGCGTGCGGGCCACCGTGCCCGACGCAGATGTCGAAGTGCGCCAGCTCGATCTCGGGAGGTTGGCGAGCGTGCGCGCCTTCGCCGAGGAGTACCTCGGCGAACGCGATGGCATCGACGTGCTGATCAACAACGCCGGTGTGATGGCGTGCCCGAAGGACACGACGTACGACGGCTTCGAGATGCAGTTCGGCACGAACCATCTCGGTCACTTCCTGCTGACGAACCTTCTCGCGCCGGCACTGGTGGCCGGCGCACCCGCCCGCGTCGTGGAGCTGAGCTCACGGGGGCATCGATTCAGCGACGTCGATCTGGACGATCCCGACTTCGAGCGCACGGAGTACGACCCGTGGGTCGCGTACGGCCGCTCGAAGACGGCCAACGTGTTGTTCGCGGTCGGTTTCGACGCGCGCTATCGCGACCAAGGTGTACGGGCCTTTGCTGTGCACCCCGGCAGCATCCAAACCGAGCTCGGCCGTCATCTCACCGAGGAGAGCCTCGCTACGTTGATCGGCGCGATGCCCGAGGGTCAGGCGTTGGAATGGAAGACGGTCCCGCAAGGCGCGGCCACGTCGGTCTGGGCCGCTACGTCCACTGATCTCGATGGCAAAGGCGGGTTGTATCTCGAGGACTGCGGGATCGCCGACACGGTGGAAGGTCAGGTCGTGGTGTCGGGGGTGCAGTCGTACGCGGTCGATCCGGAGCGGGCCGATGCCTTGTGGACCCTCTCCGAATCGCTGGTCGGCCTGGCATGAAGCAATGCGACCACCGGCCTCGCCTCACGGGCTGATTCGGACCGGACCCCACTACGGTGGGAGTCGTGTCGAACACGCATCGTGCCGATGAGGTCGGGTGGTGACCTCGGCGGACATCGCCGTCGTCGGCGCCGGGCCGGCCGGACTCATGGCCGCCTGGCGGGCTTCGCTTGCCGGTAATCAGGTCGTCGTGCTCGACGGTGCGCCGGTGGTGGGCGGCATGGCCGGCAGCTTCGAGGTCGAGGGCGTGCGCGTCGACCACGGCAGTCATCGCCTCCACCCGTCGATCGACCCTGAGATCCTCTCGTCGCTGCGAACGCTGCTCGGTGACGATCTGCAGGTGCGACCGCGACGCGGTCGAGTTCGTCTGGCCGATCGTTGGGTCGCCTTCCCCTTGCAACTGTCGGACTTGATCCGGCACCTTCCGCCTTCGTTCGCGGCGCGCGCCGCAGCCGGCGCGGCGGTGACGCCGATCTTGCGGCCGCGCGCCGACACCAGCGCGGAGGTGCTGCGGTCCTCGCTCGGCCCGGCCATCGCCGAGGAGTTCTACGAGCCGTATCTCACCAAGCTGTGGGGGCTGTCACCGCATCAGCTGTCGGGTGAACTGGCGCGGCGGCGCGTGGGAGCGCGCTCGCCACTGGATCTGGTTCGCCGGGCCTTGCGCGCGCCGGAGGACTCGAGCCGCACGTTCCTCTACCCGCGTCACGGCTACGGCCAGATCTCCGAGGCGCTGGCCGACGCGGCATCCACCGCTGGCGCTGACATCCACCTGGGCGAGCGCGTCGAGCGCATCGCGTTGGGTCCGGACTCGGTGCAGCTGACGACCGAATCGGGGGTGGTCAACGCGGGGCGAGTGTGGTCGACGGCGCCGGTAGCCGCGTTGGTACCCATGATCGACCCCTCACCGCCGGCGGGCATCCTCGAAGCGGCATCGGGCCTCGAGCACCGCGCTCTGGTGCTCGTGTACTTGGTGATCGAACGGCCGGCCTACACCGCGTTCGACGCGCACTACTTCCCCGCGCTCGACAACCCGGTGAGCCGCCTTTCCGAGCCCAAGCGATATCGGGACGGCGACGATCCGGTCGATCGCACGGTTCTGTGCGCCGAGGTCCCGTGCTCCGTCGGCGACCCGATCTGGCGATCGAGCGACCACGAGCTGCAGGCCATGGTCGAGCGGTCGTTGGCGCGCGAGCGGTTGCCCCGGATGGACACCACGGCCGTCGTCACTCGGCGGCTTCCACGGGTGTATCCCGTGTTCCGAGTTGGCTTCGAGCGCGACCAGCAGGCGCTCGACGACTGGCTGTCAACGCAGGATCGGCTGCTCGTCTTCGGCCGCCAAGGGCTGTTCGTCCAGGACAACACGCATCACGTCCTGGCCATGGGTTGGGCCGCGGCCGGCGCGCTCGACGCCAACGGGGGCTTCGACGATCGACGGTGGTCGCGTGCCCGTGACGCTTTCGCCGGTCACGTCGTCGAGGACTGACACCGTCGGGTTGTTGAGCTCGCGGTAAACCGCAGGCACGACATGCGAGAGATAGGTGCCTACCTTCACGAACGAGCGGCCCGACGAGCGGAATCGGTAGGTGATCGGCACCTCGGTGTAGCGATAGCCCTTGTCGAGCAGATCGATCGTCAACACCTGCCGCGTAGTTGTAGTCGTGGATGACTTCGGCATCGCGCGCGGCGTTCGCGGACAACGCCCGGTAGCCGCTCTGTCCGTCAGTGAGTGCGGTGCGCGAAGTGAAGCGTAAGAACCTGGTGAGAACCCGGTTACCTAATCGACGGTGCGGCCGCATCGATTCGATGGTGCCGGCAAATCGTGAGCCGACGACATAGTCGGCGCGTCCGTCGAGGATCGGTGCGACGATGCTCTCCAGCTCGTCCGGGTCATATTCTCCGTCGGCATCGCAGAATGCTGCGGCCACGGCATGTCGTTCGGTCGCGAGCTGCAAACCACTGCGTACGGCCGCACCGAGACCACGATTCGTCGTGCTCGTGACGACTTCGGCGCCCGCGTCGCGGGCTCGGGCGGCGGTCCCGTCGGTGGAGCCGTCGTCGACCACGAGGCAGATCACCTCGTGCCCCCGGATCGTCGACGGTGCCCGGGCGATGACGCCGGCCACGCGGTCGGCCTCGTTGTGAGCCGGGAAGAAGAGCACGATCGGTCCATCCGCGTTGACGGGAGCAGGCTTCGGTGTGGGCTCGACGGTGCGTTGGGGGAGTCGCAGCCGACCGGCGAGGCCGGGGGCGGGAACGAACACGGCGACCGCGCCGGCAGCCAGGGTGTACAGCGTCTTGAGCGCATGGGTGGCGAGCGCCGCCACGAGCGCGAGCCCGGCGTCGAAACCGAGGGCGGTGTACGCCGCTACCGACGCGGCCTCGTAGGTGCCGATCCCGCCGGGGGTGATGGCGACCGTCTGCGCGCTGACGGCCGCCGCGGTGACCAAGACGGCTTGCTGTCCCGTGAGATGGATCCCGGCGAAGCGGGCGCACTGCCACACGAGCACGGCCTCGAGGGTCCACGCGAGCATCGATCCCGCGGCGATGGTGAAGGCCGGAAGTCGAACGCGGTGGACATGGCGGGTGCGGTGGAGCCACACGATGCCGGCGCCGCCCATCACCGCCACGACGGCGAACACGACCCAACCCCACGTGCCGATCACGCGGCCGAACGTCGCCGGCCCGATCAGCCATCCGAGGACGGCGACCGCGAGGATGTCGGCCGACCGCAACGCGAGCGTCGACGCGGTCGCCGTCTCGGTCGCCACGTCCGTTCGCTTCACCACCGACACCACACGGAACGGCTCGCCGAGGCGGAAGGGCAGCACGTGGTTCGCTCCGGTCGCGAGGTGCACGCCCGCGATCGCGTCGCGGAAGCGCAACCCGGGGAGCATGCGGGTCCAGAGGAACGACCGCACGACGAACGCCATCCCGAACGCCGTCAACGCCAAGGCCAGTGCGGCGGGGTCGCTCACCATGGCGCGCCCGGCTTGGGCGAGGGCGGCGCCGTCCACGGCGCGAGCGAGGCCGACGACGGCGATCAACAAGCCCACCCCGCCCACGAGGGCGGTGAGGCGAGGCGAGAGACGGCGACGCAAGCGGCGCAACACGGGCGACAGATCTCCAGGTAGGGCGGGCGAGCAGAGGTAGTTAGGCCATCTTTACATCTCTCGTAGAGCGCCGCTACTCTGCGCGCCGTGCCCGACTCCCCCGTGATCCGTCGCCGGCTCGTGATCTGGCTTCTCGTCGTGGGCCTGGGCGTGGCCGTGTGGACCGGCCTCGCGGTGAACGCGCGAGCGACGGTCGGCGCCCGAACCACCGCGGACGAGCCTCACTACCTGCTGACGGCGATCAGCCTGTGGCAGGACCACGACATCACCACGGGCGACGAGCTCCAGGCGCGCGCCTACACGCCGTTCCACGAGGCGCAGTTGCTCGACCAGACCACGCCGCTGCCCGACGGTCGGCTCGTCGAGCCGCACGATCCCTTGTTGCCGGCGATCCTGGCGCTGCCGGTCGCGATCGGTGGTTGGGTCGGGGCCAAGCTGACGCTGGCGGCGTTGGCGGGTTGTCTCGCGGCCTCGATGATCTCGGTGGCCGTCCGGCGGTTCGCGGTACCGCTCACGATCGCAACCGTCACGGTGATCGCGTTCTCGTTGGCCATGCCGCTGTCGGCCTACGCCACGCAGATCTATCCGGAGATGCCGGCGGCGCTGGCCGTGGCGTTGGCGATCGGCGCGTTGACGGGTCCGCTCGGCCGCCGGGGCATCGCGCTGTGGATTGCCGTGCTGGTGTGCTTGCCGTGGTTGTCGGTGAAGTACGCGCCCGTGGTCGTCGCTCTCGCAGCAATCGGCGCGGTGTTGTTGTGGCGGCGTGGCTCACGTCGGGCCCTGCTCGTCAGCGCGGCCGTGCTCGTGGTCGCGGGCGTGACCTATCTACTCGCGCACAAGGTGATGTACGGCGGATGGACGGTGTATGCCGCCGGTGACCATTTCACCGAAGGCGGACAGTTGAGCGTCATGGGCTACGAGGCCAACTATCCCGGGCGCACGATCCGTCTGCTCGGTCTGCTCGTCGATCGGAACTTCGGCCTCGCCGCGTGGGCGCCCGTCTACTTGATCGCGGTGGCGGCGTTCGCGGCGTTGCTCCGCGCTCGGCCCCGCGGTTGGGTCGTCCTGGTGTTGCCCCTCGCGGCGGGCTGGATCAACGCCACGTGGATCGCGCAGACGATGCAGGGTTGGTGGTCGCCCGGCCGTCAGCTCGTCGTCGTGTTGCCGACGGTCGTGATCGCAACGGCATGGTTCGTGGCGCGCGTGCGGCAAGCGTTGTGGGCTCTGGTCGCATTGGGTGCCGTCGGCATCCTCAACTGGATGTGGCTGGTCGTGGAAGCATCGACGGGTCGGCGAACCTTGGTCGTCGACTTCATGCAAACGGCTAACCCGATCTATCGAGCGTGGTCCGCGCTGCTTCCGAACGGTATGACCGAGAACGGCCACGACGTCGTGGGGTACGTCGTCTGGGGCGCGGTGATCGCCGCGCTGGCGGTTTGGGGTTGGCGCGCCGGCGAGTCGGAGTCAACAGTGACGCGCTCGACGCATACCGAGCGGATCCGGCTGTTGAATTCGGCGATGCCCCATTCTGTGGGAGCCGGTGCCCGCTAGCGGTCGATCGTTCGATAGTCGACGCCAAGCTGACGGGCGGCCGCCCGGATGCGGGGTCCGTCGTCGCCCGCCCAAACACAGAGCGCGCCGCCCAGTGTCTCGGTCGCCGCGAGCGCTTCTGCACCGAGGGTCGATAGGCGATGAGGCTCGGCGAGCAAACCAACGCGAAACGCGAGATCACGCATTGGGACGATCTGGACGGAGTCGGGGAGCGTCGTCAACGCCCGACCGAGCGCTGCCCTCCGCTCATCGGTCCAGGTACGGGTGAGCCGCCCGCCGCGTGCGGACGCGATGCTGCGACACAGTCGGACGTAGAAGAGGTTGGTCGTCGCGGGCTCTCGTGTCCGCAGCAGTCGTCGGAGAGACGCCGGGACCTGGTTGCTGAGCAGATCACGCAGCAGGTGATCGTCGAGAACGGCAACCGTCACTGTGTCGCGAGGTCGGCATCATCCGAAAGGGAGTCGACGAACGCGGCGTGCTCGTCGCGGCTCACCAAGTCGTCGAGAAGCGCTGCCGCCGTACCTGCCGGTACAGCCAGAACGCCAAACCCCAGATCGATCACGTCGACCGGGCCACCGTCGTCCAGCCCCCATCGGTGGCGTGCGGCCGCGGGCAATGACATCTGGCCGGATGCCGACACCAAGAACTGGGTGGGTGCACTCATCGAGACCCTCACTTGGTAAGAATGTGCTTCCACCAAGTGTAGCGGCCCGTCGGCCGGAAGGCGTCAGCCCGTCGTGACGAGGATGCGGGCACTGGCGAAGGAGCCGACGCCGACGTGCTTGCCGTCGATCTCGACGGTGGTGGTGCCGTCGGGTGATGCCGCGGTGATCGTGCCCGACATGCCCGGCTGGAGCGACGAGCTCTCGAGGAACTCGAGCAGGCCCGGAGTGAACTCGAGCTCTTCGGGGATGCGGGTGACGGTGAAGTCGGCGCCGACATCCAACTCGTCGAGCGCCACCGCGGGCGGCGGCTCGTATTTCGACCCGGGGATCGGGTTGCCGTGTGGGCACGTGGTGGGGTCGCCGAGGACGCGGACCATCGCCGTCTCGACGCGCTCAGAGATGACGTGCTCCCACTTGCCCGCTTCTTCGTGGGCCTCGGCCCACGACATGCCGAGGATGTCGGTGAGGAATCGTTCGGCCAGGCGGTGGCGGCGCACCACGCTCTCGGCGAGCTGCGCGCCCTCGGCGGTGAGCTTGATCGCGTTGTGGTCGACCGTGACGAGATCGGCCTTCTCCATGCGGCGGATCATCTCGGAGACGGCAGGACGCGAGACATCGAGGCGATCAGCGATGCGGGCCTGGATGACGTCGACGTCGTCCTCTCGCAGCTCGAAGATGGTCTCGCAGTACTCCTCGAACGCGGGGTGCCACTCGGGCGTCTTGTAGGTCATTGCGGGCCAGTGTAGGCCCGGCGGTTCTCGTCGCTACGGGCTTGTTCGCCGACGTCATCCGAGTTGGAATCGCGTGTTCACGGTCACGCGGGTCGTCACCTGGCCGGGTTCGACGGGGGTGCTCGCGGAGTCCGCGGGGAGCGCCAAACGGGCGGCGTCGCCCGTGTATTGCTGCGCGATCGGGGTCACGACCACATCGCTGATGGCCTGCGCATCACCCAGCGGGACATCCGCGAGCTGGGCGTACTGCTTGGCCTTGTCCTGGGCGTCCTGGAAGGCCTTCTCGCGCGCCGCTGTCAACGCAGGGCCGTCGTTCTCGAGCGAGAAGGCGACCGTGTCGACACGTAGGTCGTCACCACCAGCCGACGTTGCCGCGTCGATGACGGAGCCGGCGGTCGGCGAGGTCCCGCACGCGTCACCGTCACCGTGTTGTTCACGCGGAAGCCGTCGGGCACGGCGCGTGCCGCTCTGCGGGTACCGGAACTCTTGGTTCACGCTGTAGTTGCGCGTCTGCACGTCCTTCTCGGTGACGCCTTGTCCCTTCACGGCATCGACCACCGCGGTGGATACATCGGCCGACGCGGCGACGGCCTCGCCGACCGTCGGCCGCTTGATCGTCACCGCGAGATCGACCGACAGCGTGTCCGGCGCGCCCTCGACCTCGCCCTCGCCCGACACGGTGATGCCGTCGGGCAGGGCATCCGGGCCCGCGATCCAAGGGCGCTTGCACGTCGACCTTCGGCGGATCGCTGCACGCCGCCAGGCCGGGCACCACGAGTACCGCCAACACCGCAATCCACCGAATCCTCACCGTCGAACCTCCCGAGCTCGTTGTGTTGGGGGGTTCGACGCTCGCCGAGGGCCCTTGGTTCCCGTGCGAATGTATGTATAGTTAGACGTATGCCTCGGATGCAGGTCTACCTGCCCGACGACCTCTACGACGAGCTCAAGGCTCGCGAGCTGCCGGCTTCGGAGCTGCTACAGGAAGCGGTGCGGGCTGAGCTCCGGCGCCAGATGCTGCTCGACGAGACCGACCGCTATCTCGAGGAGCTCGTGGCTGAAGTCGGCGAACCGTCGCCGGACCATGTTGCACGGGCCGAGGCAATCGTCCGCCGGGTGAACGCGCACGGCTCAACCGCGAGCCGCTGAGCGGTGCTCGTCCTCGACAGCGGCGCGGTCAGTCGTCTGGCGCGTCGCACGCGGCAGAACGCAGCCTTGATTGCCGTACTTCGCCGAGAAGGTTTGTGGCCACCGGTCGTCCCCGCGATTGTGCTGGTCGAGAGCCTCACAGGTCGACCGAGCGACGCCAACGTGAATCGGCTGTTGAAGACGTGCGAGGTGGTCACCGAGTTGTGCGAACGAGACGCGCGGCGGGCCGCGTTTCTGCGGGCCACCGCGCGACGGGGATCTGCCGTCGATGCCGTGGTCGTGGGCATGGCGGAGCCTGAGGGCGTTGTCTTCACGACCGATCCTGAGGATCTCGCCGCCCTCGCCGCTCCCACGGATGGCGTCGTGGTCGAGGCGGTGTGAGGGAAGTTCGCTCGACGGCTCCGTTGTTCGTTGGACTCCCGTCCGAGGGCTGGGCCACGCTCTGGCCGTGGATGCAGCCCAGGTCGTAGGTGTCGTCGCGGTCGGTGTGGCCGCGGGCGCGCTGTCGGGCATGCTCGGCGTCGGCGGTGCGGTGCTGACCACTCCGGGTGTACGAGCGCTCGGCGCCACACCGATCGAGGCGATCGGCTCCACCATTCCCGCGATCCTTCCCTCGGCGATCTCCGGCACCTATCGCTACAGCCGCGCCGGCTTGGTCAACTGGACCATCGGTCTCACCTGCGGGCTCACGGGCAGCGTGCTGGCGCTCGTCGGTGCGATCGTCGCCGATCACGTCAACGCGCACGCGCTGCTGATCATCACCGCCGTGTTGCTCGGCTGGAGTGGTGTGTCGATCTACCGATCGGGGCGGGCCGCGGAGCCCGAACCACCCGACACACCCGAGGTCGAAACCGTGCACGCCCCGGGGGCACACGGCGCCGGTGCCGCGCCGACGAGTGACGCGGGAGAGGTGGCAACCCGTACGCCCGTGGGCCTTCCGCTGTTGGTCGTCGTCGGTGCGGGGTCTGGTTTCGTGGCGGGCTTGTTGGGTGTCGGCGGTGGCGTGGTGATGGTGCCGGTGTTCACGCGCATGCTGCGGATCCCCGTCAAAGAGGCGATCGCGTCGAGCCTGGTCGCCGTGGCGATCTTCTCGGTCCCCGCGTTGATCACCCACGCGCTGCTCGGCCACATCAACTGGGCCTTCGCCATCCCGCTCACGATCGGTGTGGTACCGGGTGCGCAGATCGGCTCGCGCATCACGGTCGGGCGCCAGCGACAAGACCGTTCGCACCATGGCGGGCGTGTTCTTCGTGGTGCTGGCCGTCGTCTACGGCACGAGCGAGATCCTGGCTTTCTGACCACTCTCATCAGCTGGCGACTTCAGCGGGCTCGTACAGCGGGCTCGTACAGATGCGGGCTCGTACAGATCGCGCGGGGTCGCGCATCAAGATGCTACGATTATCGCATGCGTACGACGGTCGATTTCGACGACGACACCGGAGCCGCGATCGAACGCGAGCGCCGGGACGAGGGCATCGGGCTCTCGGAGGCGGTGAACAGGCTGATCCGCCGGGGCCTCGTGCAACAGCAGAAGGCGGGCGCATTCACGCAGGAGAGCCGCCCGATGGGGCTGAAGGTCGACGTCTCGAACGTCGCCGAGGCGCTAGATCTTCTCGAGGGCACCGAGGCGCGGTAGCGACGTCCATGCTCGTCGACGCCAACATCCTCCTGTACGCGGTGGATGAAACCAGTACGTTTCACGACGGGGCGCGCACGTGGTTGGAAACAGCCCTCAATGGCGATCGGCGAATCGGATTGCCGTGGCAGAGCCTGACGGCCTTCGTGCGGATCGCGACGAATCCACGGGCCACGAGCAACCCGTTGCGTCCGGACGATGCGTTCGGATTCGTGGAGCGTTGGCTCGACGCGCCTGCCGCGTGGGTACCGCAACCGTCGGGGGGTCATCGTGCCTTGCTCGGCCGACTGATACGCGAGCTCGATCTACGGGCCAACCTCGTCGCTGATGCTGTTCTCGCCGCGTTGTGCATCGAGTACGGCCTCACGATGGTGTCGGCCGACTCCGACTTCGCTCGGTTTCCCGAGGTTCGATGGCTGAACCCTGTCGCACCCACCACGGGCGGAGTGACCTAGCGGGTTTCGCCCCTCGGACCCGCTGTCACAGGTCGCCGGTACCGTGAGGGCCTCGTGGCCCTCGAGCTTTTCTCCGAGCCGGTACGGCAGTGGTTCACCACCTCGTTCGCCGCGCCCACCGCGGCCCAGGACCAGGGTTGGCCCGCCATCGCGGCGGGCGACCACACGCTGATCCTGGCGCCCACCGGCTCGGGCAAGACGCTGGCCGCGTTCCTGTGGGGCATCGACCGATTGACCACCGGCGCGGTGCCGCCACCCCGCGAGGACCGCAAGCCCGGCACGCGCCTCCTCTACATCTCGCCTCTGCGAGCCTTGGCCGTCGACGTCGAGAAGAACCTCCGCGCGCCGTTGCAAGGCATCGCGCTGGCGGCCGAGCGCATCGGCACCGAGGTGCGGATCCCCACCGTGGGCATGCGCACCGGCGACACCCCGGCCAACGATCGTCGCCGGCTCGTCCGCGATCCGCCCGACCTGTTGATCACCACCCCTGAGTCGCTCTATCTGATGCTCACGTCGTCGGCGCGCGAGACGTTGCGCGATGTCGAGGCCGTGATCATCGACGAGATCCACGCGCTCGCCCCCTCCAAGCGCGGCGCCCACATGGCACTGTCGCTCGAACGGCTCGAGGCCCTCATCGGCAGGTCGCCGCAGCGCATTGGTTTGTCGGCTACGCAGCGTCCGCTCGACGAGATAGCTCGATTTCTCGGTGGGCGCGACGACACGGGTGCCAATCGACCGGTCACCATCGTCGACGCCGGCGTGCGCAAGCCGATGGAGATCGAAGTCGTCGTACCCGTCGACGACATGGGCCGGCTGGGCGAGACGATCGACGAGCCCACCGGTCCCGACGCCGGCAGTACCGCCCGGCGTTCGATCTGGCCGGCGATGCATCCCCGCCTGCTCGAGCTCATCCAGGCAGCACCGCTCCACCATCGTGTTCGTCAACGCCCGCCGGCTGGCCGAACGATTGGCCACGCGACTGAACGAGCTGGCCCTCGACGGCGAGAACCGTGCCGCCGAAGCAGTCGGCGCACCACCGGCCACCGACCTGGTCAAAGCGCATCACGGTTCGTTGTCGCGTGAGCGCCGTCTGCAGATCGAAGACGAGCTCAAGTCCGGTCGGTTGAAGGGCCTGGTGGCCACGAGCTCTCTCGAGCTCGGTATCGACATGGGTGCCGTCGACTTGGTGGTGCAGGTCGAGTCGCCGGGGTCGGTGTCGTCCGGACTGCAACGCATCGGTCGCGCCGGCCACCAGGTGGGTGAGCCCAGCCGGGGCAAGATCTTCCCCAAACATCGCGCCGATCTCGTCGAAGCCGCGGTGGTCACCGAGCGGATGCAACAGGGGCTCATCGAGCACACCCGCTATCCGCGCAACCCGCTCGATGTACTGGCGCAACAGATCGTGGCCATGACAGCGCTCGACGAGTGGACGGTCGACGATGTCGCTCGACTGGTGCGGCGGGCCGCGAACTACGGCGAGCTGTCCGACGACGTGCTGCACAACGTCCTCGATCTCCTCGCGGGCCGTTATCCGTCCGACGAGTTCGGCGAGTTGCGACCTCGCATCGTGTGGGACCGGGTGCGGGGCACCCTCCGGGGCCGCGCCGGCGCGCAGCGACTCGCGGTGACGAGCGGCGGCACCATCCCGGACCGCGGCTTGTTCGGCGTGTTCCTGCCCGACGGCACCCGAGTCGGTGAGCTCGACGAGGAGATGGTCTACGAGAGCCGACCGGGCGAGACCTTCCTGCTGGGCGCGAGCACGTGGCGGATCGAGGACATCACCCCGGACCGCGTCATCGTCACCCCCGCACCGGGCGAACCCGGTCGCATGCCGTTCTGGCACGGTGACGGGCCCGGTCGGCCGCTCGAGCTCGGTCGGGCGATGGGCGAGTTCGTCCGTGAACTACGGGCCAGTGGCACCGAAGCCGCCGAGCAACGGCTGCGCGATCAGGTCGGTCTCGACGAGTTGGCGGCCCGCAACCTCGTGCAATATCTCGACGAGCAGGGCGAAGCCACCGGCGCGGTGCCCGACGACCGCACGATCGTCGTCGAGCGGTTCCGAGACGAGATCGGTGATTGGCGGGTCTGCTTGCTCACGCCGTTCGGGGCCAAGGTGCACGCTCCTTGGGCCATGGCGATCCGATCGCGCTTGGCCGAGCGGCAAGGCATCGACGTCGAGATGATGTGGAGCGACGATGGCATCGTGATGCGGCTGCCGGATGCGGTCGAGAACCTGCCGCTCGACGAGCTCCTGCTCGACCCGGATGACGTGCAGGAAACCGTGGTGGCCCAACTGCCGAACACCGCGATGTTCGCGTCGCGGTTCCGGGAGTGCGCGGCCCGTGCGTTGTTGTTGCCGCGCCGCCGCCCGGATCGGCGCACGCCGTTGTGGCAACAGCGCCAGCGCGCCGCCGACCTGCTCACGGTGGCGGCTCGGCATCCGGACTTCCCTATCCTGCTCGAGACCACGCGCGAGTGCCTCAACGACGTCTTCGATCTTCCTGCGCTGCGTGAGGTGTTGACCGACATCCGAGCGCGCCGCATCCGGATCGTTCCGGCTGACACCAACCGAGCGTCGCCCTTCGCCCAGTCACTCCTGTTCGGCTGGATCGCGGTGTACATGTACGAAGGCGACGCTCCGCTGGCCGAACGGCGCGCCGCCGCCCTCGCCCTCGATCGTGATCTGCTGCGTGACCTGCTCGGTGCCGAAGAGCTGCGTGAGCTGATCGATCCGGTCGTGCTGGCCGACCTCGAGTTGGCCTTGCAACGCTTGACCGATGGTCGTCAGGCTCGCGACGCCGACGAGCTCCACGACGTGGTGCGCACGCTCGGTCCGTTGTCACGGTGGGAGCTCGAAGCGCGATCGACAGCGTCGCCCAGCGTCGTCGGCGAACAGATCGACGCCCTCCTCGATGAGCATCGGATCATCGAGGTCACGGTCGCCGACGAGCATCGCTACGCCGATGCCGCCGACGCGGCGCGTCTGCGGGATGCGCTCGGTGTCGCCATCCCGCAAGGCCTTCCCATCGCCTACACCGACCCTGTGGCTGATCCGCTGGCCGATCTGGTCGGCCGTTTCGCACGCACGCACGGGCCTTTCCTGACGGTGCACGTGGCTCGGCGCTTCGGCGTGATGAGCGAACGCGTCATTCCCGTGCTCGATCGGCTCGAAGCCGCGGGGCGCGTGGTGCGGGGCGAGTTCCGACCCGACGGTGTCGAGCGCGAGTGGTGCGACACTGACGTGCTTCGCCAACTGCGAAGGCGGTCGCTGGCCGCGCTGCGCAGCGAGGTCGAACCGGTCGATGCGGCTGCTCTGGCGCGGTTCCTGCCGGCCTGGCAGGGCGTCGGCGTACCCCGGCGCGGTGTCGACGCGCTCGTCGAGGTGATCGGTGTGCTCCAGGGCGCAGCGCTGCCGGTGTCGGTGCTCGAGAGCGACATCCTTCCGGCACGGTTGGCGAGCTACTCGTCGGCCGATCTCGATGCGCTGTGCAGCGCCGGCGAGGTCGTGTGGGTGGGAGCCGGTTCACTCGGTCGCACCGACGGTCGCATCCGCCTGCTGTTCCGCGACCAATCGGCTGCGCTCGTTCCCGCCTCCGCGCCCGCGCTCGAGCCGCCCGACGGCGCTCTGCACGACGCTCTGCGGGCTCAGCTGGCCGAACGCGGCGCGTCGTTCTGGCCCGATCTCGTGGCCGCCGCTCATCGCGCCGAACAGCCCTACGACGACGCCACGGTCCTCGCCGCCCTCTGGGATCTCGTGTGGTCGGGTGAGGTCACCAACGACTCGTTGGCGCCGGTGCGCGGCCTCCTGCTTCGCAGCTCGCCCCGAAGCCGGGCCGCTCGGCGGCCGGGTCGCGGCTTGCGCGTGCCGCCGTCGGCCGCGGGGCGGTGGTCGCTCGTCGCGCCACTTCTCGAGCCACCGGCCACAGGCACGGAGATCGCCCACGCCCAGGCCTTGCAATTGCTCGAGCGGTACGGGGTGCTCACGCGCGAGGCCGCCTTGGGTGAAGGTGTCGACGGCGGGTTCGCTGCGGTGTACCCCGTGCTGAAGGCGCTCGAAGAGCGCGGTCAGGTTCGGCGGGGCTACTTCGTCTCGGGGCTCGGCGCCGCCCAGTTCGCCGTACCGGGCGCGGTCGATCGCTTGCGGGCCAATCGTGACCCCGCCGAAGACGACACGACGGCGCGCGTGCTCGCGGCGACCGACCCGGCTCAGCCGTTCGGTGCCGCGCTGCCGTGGCCCGAGAACCCGGGCCGGCCGGCGCGAGCCGCGGGCGCCTATGTGGTGCTGGTCGCGGGCGAGCCCGTCGCCTACCTCGAACGAGGCGGACGATCCCTCGTCATCTTCGGCGCGGCCGAGCGTCACCCGCACTGGGCCGAGGCGTTGGCCGAGTTGGTCAAGGACGGTCGGGTCCGCAAGCTCGAGATCGCCAAGGTCGACGGTGAGCCCGCGGCCCAATCGGCCGTGGCCGACCACCTGCGCGCCGCGGGCTTCGTCGAGTCGTATCGGGGACTCACGCTGCGCGGGTGACGGGTGTGCCGGAACCCTGAAGACGGTAACCTCTTATTCAGGTATATTGGACAAACCTGATTAGGGGGCGCGGTGGCACGGCTTGTGAAGCGGCAGTGGAAGTCGGACCTGTCGTCTGGTCTACCTCGCAAGGATCGTCGCGACTGTGTCTACGAGGCCTACGTCCCTGACCCGCTCCAGGGGCGTTCGATCATGCTCGATGGCGAGGTCGCGGCGGACGTCGCCGACGCGGAAGCGGCCGTTGCCAGATTGAACGCCGGAGACCCGGTCCTGCCGGATCTCGAAGCCGTGGCGCGGTTGCTGCTCCGGGCTGAGGCCGTCGCCTCATCCCAGATCGAGGGGCTAGTGGTTGGCCCCCGCCGACTGGCACGGGCAGAGGTTGCTCGCGCGCTGGGCGATGAGGTCGCCGATGTCACCGCCGACGAGGTGCTGAACAACATCGACGCCATGACCTGGGCGATGAACACGCTCGCAACCCAGCCGTCGGTCACGCCCGACGGCTTGTTGGAGGTTCACCATCGCTTGCTCGCGAACACCCGCCTCGCCGAACATGCCGGAAGGTTGCGCACCGAGCAGAACTGGATCGGTGGGAGCAGCTACAACCCGTGCACGGCAGCATTCGTGCCACCGCCCCCGGACGCTGTCGAAGCACTGCTTTCGGATCTCTGCCGGTTCTGCAATGAGGACTCGTTGCCCACGATCGTCCAGGCCGCCATGGCGCATGCGCAGTTCGAGACGATTCATCCTTTCGTCGACGGCAACGGGCGGACCGGCCGAGCGTTGATCCATGTCATCTTGCGTCGCCGAGGACTGGCGCCGCGCGTGCTTCCGCCGATCTCCCTGATGCTTGCGACATGGTCCGAGGACTACGTCAGTGGGCTCACCGCGACGCGGTATCGCGGTCCGTCGACTGCTCGGTTGGCACGTGACGGCACGAATACCTGGATCGGCTTGTTCGCAGCTGCCGCCACTCGATCGGTGGACGACGTCCGCTTGTTCGAGACACAAGTCGCACGCATCCAGGAACGATGGCGGGAAAAGGTCGGACGAGTACGGGCGGACTCTGCCACCGACCGCTTGGTTCGCTCGCTTCCGGGCGCGCCGGTAGTGACGACCGCGGGTGCCGCTCAACTGATCGGGCGCAGTTTCCAGCAGACAAATCTGGCCATCAACCGACTGGTCGAACGAGGTGTTCTCGAGCAAGTCACGGTCGGACGGCGCAACCGAGCATTCGAGGCGAGCGACGTCCTCGATGCCTTCACCGCGCTCGAGCGACGGTTGGCCAGCCCTACGGGCGGTACCAGATCGACCCCACCCAGCCGTCCGGCACCGCGCCGTCCTGGCTGACGGCGGCCATCGGGGGCTCACCCTGCGCGGGTGATCAGCCGTACCAACCGGCGGCGTCGACCACCACGTCGACCGAGCCCGCGTTGTTGTACACACTCACCTTTCCTCCTGTACCGACCGGAGCCGTGACGGCGTTGGCGATGGTCCAACCGGGCATCCAGTTGAGGCTCGAGGCCAGCGGGCGCGCCGTCCCGGCCGGCCACACGGTCAAGTGGGAACCGGCGGTGGCATTCGTAGCGGCCACGGCGAGCACGACGCCTGACGCGTACTTCGGGATCGGGCCGGTTGTCACGACAACGTCGCGCGCCATCCCGCCTGACCATGGTGTCTCGTACGGGCCGACGGTCGCGCCGGCACGCGAGTCCTGCACTCGTGTGGGCGAGATCGGTTGGAACGCGTGGCCCGCACCACGGGTGAAGTAGCCGACGACGTCGAGCACGACGTCGGCGCGCCCGGCGTTGTTGTAGACGCTGATCGCGCCGCCGACGCCGAGCTTCACGGTCACCGCGTTGGGGATGGTCCAGTCCCGATCCCAGTTGAGGCTCGAAGCCAGCGGTCGCGATTGGCCCGTCGGCCATACGGTCAGATATGACGCCGCCGTCGTGTTCGTCACCGTGGCGTTCACCACGACCGCGTCGGCATCGGCCGGTATCCCCGCGACTCCCGCCAGCTGCACGTCGCGGGTCGTCGTCGGTTCCCACGGTGTGCGGTGGGGACCTACCGAGGGACCAGCCGGTCGGGAGTCCTGCACCCGTATCGGTGTCATCGCCGTGAACCCGGCCCCGTCGTCGGAGCGGTAGTAGCCGACCACGTCGAGGACGACGTCGACCGAGCCCTGCGCGTTGTACACGCTCACCTTCCCGCCTCCGCCGACCTTCACGGTGGCCGCGTTGGCGACGGTCCAGCCCGGGCTCCAGTTCAGGTTCGACGCGATTGGCTTCTCCGTACCGGCCGGCCAGACGGTGAGGTGTGAAGTGGTGGACGCGTTCGTCACCGTCGCGTTGAGCACGACCGCGGTGGCGTCGGTCGGCACCCCCGCGAGACCGGTGACCGTGACATCGCGGGCCGTGCCGGCTCCCCACGGCGTCGTATATGGACCGACGCGCGGGCCGGCGGGTCGCGAGTCGAGGATGCGGGTGGGCGTGAGGGCAGTGAACAACGCGTCCGGCGCCTTGACCGTCACCAATTGCGAGTCGAACAGGACGTTCGATCCCGGCGTGCCGGCGACGTTGATGCCGTACACGTAGACGCCCTGCGCGCCGGTTCGGTTGGTGGTGAAGCTGACGTCGAAGCCGTGACCCGCGCCGACGCCGGGGAACACCTGGGCCACGTCGGTACGCGGGCGACTGGCGGCGCCGAGTTCGTGCACCTCGGCCCCCGCCGTACCGGCGGGGCCACCGACGGACACGCGAATGTCGATCGCGGTGCCGACGGCATTGCGGTCGAACCCCCAGCCCCGCACACGGAGTTGCGCGGCTTCGGGCGAGTCGACGGCGTCGACGTGGCCGAGCGGGCTCGGATCCTGAACGGCGAGCGTGGTGGTGGCGAGCAGCGTGCTGCCGCCTGCAGTGCCGTCGAGGTTCACGGCATAGACGTAGATCGTCTGCGTGCCGGACCTGCCAGTGGAGAACTCCGCGTCGAACCCGTGCCGGTCGCCCACGCCGGGAACCACCCGATTCACGTCCGGTCGCTCGCGGTCGGCCCGCCCGAGGTCGTGACCCTCGGCCCCGCTCGCACCCACCGGACCACCGACGTAGACGTGGATCGTCACCGGCACGGTGGGTGCATCGCCATCGAACGCCCATCCGGCGACACGAATGCGCCCGGCGTCGGGCGACGTCGCCGCAGTCGACCTGACCTTGGGGATTGCTCGCCGCCGGTATCGCCGCGGCGACCGCAATGGCCTGTGTACCCAGCATCCCCGCGATCAGTGCCGCGATCATCAGCATCCGGCGACGACGCGCGCGTCGCACCGCTGTCGGCATCCCGCCCATGTCCACTCTCCCGTCCAGGAGGATCCGCCGATCCTCTTCGTTCACTGACGGCCGTCGACCTCGCGGTCCACGACGAGTGGCATCTGCCCCCCGATCCGCCATCGAGACGATGGTGTGACTGCAGGTTCCCTTGCCGAGCCGGACAATAGGCACAGCCGCCGCCGCGATGCCAGGGGTTCTGTCGAAGCTCGCGGACTCGGCCTCGTGAGGCGCGGGCGGTCGTATTCTTCGGGTGTGCCCGAAGGTGACACCATCCACCGCGTTGCCGATCGGTTGCGGCCCGCGCTCGAAGGAGCGTTGCTCCGCCGATTCGACGCGCCGCGGGCACCCCGGCCGCATCCCCGTGCCGGCGAACGCATCACCGAGGTGGGCGCGCAGGGCAAGCACCTGCTCGTCCATTTCGAACGAGGTCTGGTGCTCGACACCCACATGGGGATGACCGGGCGTTGGGACCTCTATCCCGCAGGTCAACGGTGGCGACAGCCGGCGCACCTGGCGCGGGTGGTCATCGACGTCGACGGCTGGACGGCGGTGTGCTTCTCGGCCCCGACCGTGTGGGTCAGCACACGACCGCGCGTCGATCATCTCGGGCCGGATCTCTGTGACGAGAGCCCCGACATCGACGAGTGCCTGCGCCGCCTGCGGGCCCTCGATCCGGCGACCGAGCTCGCCGATGCCTTGCTCGACCAGCAGGTCTGTGCCGGTGTGGGCAACGTCTACAAGAGCGAGGTGTGCTTCGCGTGCCTCGTTCACCCGCTGACGCCGGTCGGCGCCATCGACGACGACCACGCTCGCGCGCTCGATCACGATGGCGGCACGCCTACTCCGCGCGAACCTCGGCGACGGCCCGCGAAGCACGGTAGGCGGCATTCCCGGTGCGCTCGCCGTCTACGGCCGGGTGCGCCAACCGTGCCGACGCTGTGGGACGCCGATCCTCTCGAAACGAACAGGGCCCCACAAACGAACCACGTACTGGTGTGCACGGTGTCAGCCGTTGCAGGATGCGCGGGATGGCTGACCGACCGCATGTCGTGATCATCGGGGCTGGCTTCGGCGGCCTCAACGCCGCCAAGCGTCTCGAGCAGGCGGCGGTGGACGTGACCTTGCTCGATCGGCACAACTACCACACGTTCCAGCCGCTGCTCTATCAGGTCGCGACTGCGGGATTGAACTCAGCCGACGTGGCGTACGCGGTTCGTGGTCTGTTCCGGCGGCAGCGCCGCGTGTTCTTCCGCAAAGGCAACGTCACCGGCGTCGATTGGTCGACGCAACGAGTGCTGCTCGAGAACGAACCGCCGATGCCGTTCGACTACCTGATCGTGGCGGCCGGCTCGACGACGAACTACTTCGGCATCGAGGGTGCAGACGACTACGCCTTCCCCCTGTACACCCTCGAGGATGCGGTTCGCCTACGGAACCACTTGCTCAGCCTCTACGAGGCGGCCGACGCCGTGCCCGGTCTCGTCGACGACGGCGTTCTCAACTTCGTCGTCGTTGGTGGTGGCCCGACGGGCGTCGAGGTGGCCGGAGCGATGTCCG
The DNA here is from genome assembly GCA_963778895.1 of uncultured Iamiaceae bacterium. GTDB lineage: Bacteria > Actinomycetota > Acidimicrobiia > Acidimicrobiales > Acidimicrobilacustridaceae > CAVZVZ01. The sequence continues at coordinate 1,362,065 of CAVZVZ010000005.1, read as the reverse complement.
AGCTGGTGAGCAAGGTCCTTGTGCAGGACTTCCACGACCTCGACGTGCACCGAACCCGAGTGATCCTGATCGAGCAGGCCCCGGTGGTGCTCGGCGCGTTCAGCGAACACTCGCAGCGCTATGCCCAGCGCACGCTCGAGTCGCGAGGCGTCGAGGTGCGAACGGGTCTCGCGGTGAAGCGCGTGACCGCGGACGAGATCGAGCTCGATACCGGAGAGGTCATCCGCACTCGTTGCCTGGTGTGGGCGGCCGGGGTTCGAGCCCAGACGATCGCCGCGACGCTCGGCGTGGCGCAGGGCCGCGGTGGCCGGGTCACGGTCGAGCCCGATCTGTCGCTGGCGGACCACCCCAATGCCTTCGTGGTGGGCGACGTGGCCGACATCGACGACGGGAAAGGCGGACGCCTCCCGCAACTCGCGCAGGTGGCCATCCAGTCCGGTCGTCACGCCGCCGATCAGGTCCTGCACACGATCGAACGCGAGCCTCACACGCCGTTCCACTATCTCGACAAGGGCACGATGGCCACCATCGGGCGCCGAGCCGCGGTGGCCGAGCTCCCGGGTCGGATCAAGCTCACCGGTGCCGTGGCGTGGCTCGCATGGCTCGGCCTCCACCTCGTCTACCTTCTCGGCGTACGCAACCGCGTGTCGGTGTTCGTCAACTGGGCATGGAACTACCTCACGTGGGACCGCGGCCCTCGTCTCATTCTGCGGCCCGAGGTGCTTCCGCAGACGCCCCACCCGCACTCCGACAATCCGCAAGGGAGCCTGTGATGCCTTCAGCCGACGAACTACGTGGTTTGGTCGACGACTACATCGCCGCCATGAGCAGCAACGACAAGGACGGCTACGTCGCGCTGTTCGCAGACGACGCGACGGTCGAGGATCCCGTGGGCTCGGAGGTCCGGAAGGGCCACGCCGAGATCGGTGCGTTCTGGGACATGGTGCACACGCTGTCGGAGACCATCACCTTGGTGCCGACCGGCCCGGTGCGGGTCGCCGCCCATGAACTGGCCTTTCCGATGCAAGCCGTGAGCGATGTCGGCGGCACCAAGATGGTCGTCGACATCATCGACATCTTCGCCGTCGACGACGACCGCAAGATCACCGCCATGCGCGCCTTCTGGGACATGGCCGAGATGCGGCCCTACGACGGGTGAGGGCTGAGCTCAGCGCATCGACTTGCGCCACATCACCTTCAAGCCGGACCACACGTCGTCGATCGCCGCGACCTTCACGTCGACCAGACCCACGGGGAGCACGACCTCGCGCACGACGTCCTCGGTCATGTCGGTCGGCACCTTCGATGCCTTCTTCGGCCAGCACACCCACCACGAGCCGTCGCGCTCCATCGTTCGGGTGACTGCGGGTAGTCGCTGTTCGAACCTTCGTCGTTCGACGAAGAAGCGTGACCACGATGTCGAGGCGACCGCGGAGCTGGGTGCGAAATGTGACGTCGTCGGGAAGTCCCGACGAGGAGGGCCCGGAACCCCTTCGGTTCGTCCACCACCGCGACGGTCGAGCCTTCCTTGATGCCGAGCTTCTGAGCGAGCGGTGTGCCCGAGTATCCGGCCACGGCTCAGTGGCCGCCGTTCGAGAGGCGTTCGTCCTCCGCGGCGCGGTGCACCTTGGCCAGCGCGTAGCCGGCGTGGAGGTGGACGAGCCGAGGAGGAACCTCGTGCAGACCCGCGACCGCCTCGATCGTGGCGCCGTTCGCGACGCGTTGCAGCACCTCGCGTTCGGTCGCGGTGAGGCGTGGGGTCATGTCGCTCTGCAGCAGCATGTCGGCCCACTGCGGGCGTGACGAGGCCCTCGCCCCGGGCCGTGCGGCGCACCGCGGTCGCAACCTGGCCGACGAGGTCATCCGCGGTCACCGCGCCGGCGGCGCCTGCCGCCACTGCGTCGAACGGAGCCTCGCGATGACCTGCCACCAGGACTACGCGAGAAACGGGAACGGTGGCGGTCAGCTGGCGACACAGCCCCTCGATGTCCAGCGCGGGCAGGTCGGTGCTCGACGAGGACGACATCGGGCAGTAGGTCGACGACTTGTTGTGCCAGCGGCGGCCGAGGCGTCGCTGTGCGCCGATCACGTCGACGTCGTCGACGGCTTCGAGTTCGGCGCGCCACCGCTCGCGCAACGATGTTTCGGCCGCGAGGACCACGGTCGCGGTCGGCGCCGTCATGCTCGACCCATGACCCGATCGACCGAGATCTCGAGAGCGACTCGATCGGCTCGTTCGCCCGGGATGCGATAACGCATGCCATATCGTCGCACGGCTTCGGCGACTCGTTCCGGCTCTTCCGTCACTTCGATTGATCCCTCGAGGGTGAGCCATCGTCCGCCATCGACCTGGCTCACCGCGGCACGGGCGCCTGGGTTCATCCGCACGTTACGCACCTTCTGACTCGAAGCGAACGTGATGATTCGTACCAGAGCCCGCTCGCGGTCGAAGGTGAAGCCGACGGGCGCGACGTGAGGGCTTCCGTCGGCGCGCAGTGTGGTCAGTGTCGCGAGGTGACGCTCATCGAGAAAGGCTGCCACTTCAGGAGGCAGATCGTCGGTCTCGTAGGACATGGGTGGTCACTCCGTTGCATCGAGGATGTCGAGACGAGGGTCGCGACCAGGCGAACCTTGGGCGCGGACAACCCGCGCACGGTGACCTTCAACCCGGCGTCAGCCGTGTCGGGCTCTGATTCGTGCTACTCGCCGAAACGCTTCATGCGGTCGAGGATGCGATCCGCGGTCGGATCGGTCATCTCGTCGACGATGTGACCGTCGTCGAGGAACACGACCCGGTCGGCGTAGCCGGCGGCATTGGGATCATGAGTGACCATGACGATCGTCTGGTGGAGCTCGTCGACGGCCTTGCGCATGAAGGTCAAGATCTCGAGTCCGGATTTCGAGTCGAGGTTCCCGGTTGGCTCGTCGGCGAACACGATCTTGGGCTTGCTGGCCAGGGCGCGCGCCACCGCGACGCGTTGCTGTTGTCCACCCGACAGCTCGCTCGGACGATGCGCCAAACGATCGCGCAGGTTGACGGTGTCGATGACGGAGTTGACGAAGTCCCAGTCCGGCTCGCGGTTCGGCGAGGTCCATCGGAAGAGTGATGTTCTCCTTGGCGGTCAGCGTCGGCACGAGGTTGTAAGCCTGGAAGACGAAACCGACGGTGTCGCGGCGCAGGATCGTCAGCTGCTTCTCGCTCAAGGTGCCGAGTTCGATGTCGCCGATGAAGACCTGACCGGCCGCTGAGCGTGTCGAGCCCGGCGACACAGTGCATCAACGTCGACTTGCCGGAGCCGGACGGCCCCATGATCGCCGTGAATCGTTGATGCTCGAACGACACCGTGATGCCGTCGAGGGCGCGGACGGACGTGTCGCCCTGTCCGTAGATCTTGGTGGCGTTGACGGTCTGGGCCGCGGCGCCGGCCACGGGTTGCGGCGGCGGCGGGGGCGGGGTCTCGGTGACGGTCACAGCAGGCTCACTTTCAGCTCGCCCCGGTGCAGGCGGGGCCAGGTCGAACCGGGCCAGCCTAGGACATGAGGCCCGGACTTCCGGCCGAGGCGCCTTCCGATCGAGGTCGGGAGGTGCCGCCGTATGCTTTGGTCCATGACCTGCCCGACGTGTGGAGCGCCCGGCGCGGACGGTGCCCGATTCTGCTCGTCGTGCGGACATCCGCTGGGCAGCAGAGGTGACGAACGCCGGATCGCCACGGTCTTGTTCGCAGACCTCGTCGGTTTCACCACCCTGTCCGAGGCGCGCGACCCCGAGGAGATCAAGAACCTCGTCGATTCGTGCTTCGAGCGCCTCGTCCAGGAGATCAACGCGTTCGGCGGGCAAGGTCGACAAGATCATCGGCGACGCGATCCTCGCCTTGTTCGGTGCACCGGTCGCGCACGAGGACGACGCCGAACGCGCGGTGCGCGCCGCATTGCGCATGCAGGAGACGCTCGCAGACGTACTGCGAGGACACCGGCGCGCAGATCCAGCTCCGCATCGGCGTCAACACCGGCGAGGTCCTGGTGGGCTCGCTTCGGGCCGGCGCCGAGTACACGGCGATGGGTGACGTCGTGAACACCGCCCAGCGGTTGCAGACCACCGCCACGCCGGGGTCGGTGGTCGTCGGGCCCGCCACGTATGCCGCAACTCGCGACGTGATCGACTACCGATCGCTCGGCGCCGTCGCGGCCAAGGGACGCGAGGAGCGCGTCGACGCGTGGGAGGCGACGGCCACCCTGTTGCCTCCGGGCTATCGGCCGCGGCGCATTCAGACGCCGTTCGTGGGCCGCGACGCCGAGCTCGGCATCCTCGGCGGCGCGATCGACGCGGCCGTGGCGCGCAGCCGTGCCCATCTGGTGTTGCTGCTCGGCGAGGCGGGTGTCGGCAAGAGCCGGCTCGCGGCCGAGGTCGCGCAGCACGCGTGCAACGTTCATCGATCGCTCGTGTACGAAGGTCGCTGCGTGCCCTACGGCGAGGCCAACGTGTGGTGGCCGGTAGCCGAAGCGCTGCGGCAGGCCTGCGCCATCAGTCCCGACGAAGGTGCGGCGTCGGCGCGCGAGTTGTGTGCGGACGCGGTCGCGTCGGTGTTGCAACAGCCGGCGGATGCGCCCGAGGTGCGGCGCGTCGTGAACGGGTTGATTCATCTGATGGGCTACGAGAGCCCGCTCGACGAGATCGATGCCCAACGCGCTCGCGAGGAAGCCCATCGTTCCGTGCTGGCCTTCATCGAAGGTTCGGCGCGTCGGCAGCCCGTGGTCGTCGTGCTCTCCGATCTGCACTGGGCCGATGATGTCGTGTTCGAGATGATCGACGCGTTGGCCGATCGTCTGAGTCGGAGTCGGTTCGTGCTGGTGGCCACCGCCCGCCAGGCCCTGAACGAGCGGTGGCGCATGCCGACCGGGCGGCACAACAACGTGATCGTCAACCTCGATCCGCTCGACCGCGCCGCGACCGGTGCGTTGCTCGAGTCGTTGGCCGAAGGTGAGCTCGACGCTGGGTTGCGCGACGAGTTGCTCGATCGCAGCGGGGGCAATCCCTTCTTCTTGGAGGAGCTCGTCGCGCTGGTGGTCGATGGTGACGTAGGCGCCGACCCCCGGAGCGAGCAGCCCCGTCGGCTCTCCGGCCTACCCGACACGCTGCGCGGCCTCGTCGCGGCTCGGATCGATGGTTTGTCGGCTGATGAACGCGGCACGCTCGAGGACGCGTCGGTATGGGGGCGCAGCGGTCCGATCGAGGCCCTCGAGCGCATGGCCGAGCAGGTGCGTTCGGTCCACGACGTCGGTCCGGTGCTCGCCGGTCTGGTCGACAAGGAGATCCTGGTGGTGAGCGGCCGACGGTGGTCCTTCCGCTCCGACCTGTTGCGCGAGGTCTCGTACGGCACCATGACCAAGGCCGACCGCGCCCGACGCCACTACGGCATCGCCCACTTCCTCGAACACAACATGGTCGACAAGGACGACGCGAGCTTGCGGGCGGTCGACGTGATCGCCCATCACTACGCATCCGCCGCCGATCTCGCCGGCGACATCGGCTCGATCGAGTGGGTTCCCGATTCCGTGACGGTGCAAGCGCTCGACTGGTTGGAGGAGGCCGCCCAGCAGGCCGAGGTGTCGCAGATGCCGCCGGTAGCTGATCGTCTGTTCCGACAGGCACTCGAGCTGGTCGATGCGGACGACGGCGCTCGCCGGGCTCGCTTGCTGCTCGGCCGGGCGCGGGCCGAGACCGCGTTGCGCGATCTCGACGAGGCGCGCTCGCTGGTGCGAACCGCCATGACGCTGGCGGAGCAACACGGTGACGGCGTCACCGTCGCACGCGCTCATCTCACCCTCGGCGAGGTGGAGCAGAAGGCGGGCGAGGTCGACGCGGCCGTGGCCACGTTCGACGACGCCGTCGAGCGGTTCCGCCACCTCGGCGACCGGGCCGGAATGGCCGAGGCCCTGCGCCAGCGGGGCATGACCCATCTCTTCGGCGGTGCGAACGACGCCGCCGAGCTGTCGATCTCGGCGGCGCACGATCTGTTCCGAGAACTCGAGGATCGGCGGGGTGAAGCCTGGGCGCTGCAGAACCTGGCGTGGATCTCCTACGTCGAGGGCCGAGCCGACGAGGCCGAAGGCCGTTTGAGCGAGTCGGCCGAGTTGTTCGAGACGATCGGAGATCGCGGCGGGCTCGCGTGGGCCCAGGGCTTGCTGGGTTTCGTGCGGTACCACCAGGGTCGCTACGAGGACGCCGAGCACCTCGCTACGTCGGTCCTCGCCGACGCGCGCGAGCGGGGCGACAAGTGGGGCCAGGGCATGATGCTGATGCTCACCGCCGCCGTGCGCCTTTGGTCGGGCCGGGCAGCCGCCGCCATCGACGTGGCGGACGAGAGCTTGGCGCTGTTCCGCTCGATCGGTGATCTGTTCGGCCAGTCGCAGGGCGCGGGCATGCTCGGGCGCTCACTCGTCACCGCCGGACGCGTCGAGGAGGGACTGCGGGTCCTACGTCATTCCTTCGAGCAGTTCGCGATGGACGAAGGCTTCGAGGAACAGAAGGTGGCGGTGGCCGCGATGTTGCTGCTCACCGCGAACCAGATCGGCGACGTGGGCGAGGCGTCCGATGCGATGGCGCACCTGCCCGAAGGAGTCGGCCCCGGGCTCGGGTCGGTTGAAGTTGCCGTCGGCCGAGCCCTGGTCGACGTTCAGAAAGGCCACGCCGGGCGGGCCGACGCGGCGTTGCAAGCAGTGATCGCGGGCGAAGGGGCGCGGTCCGGTTTCGCTCGCGGCGCCTTGGCGTTCACCGCGGCGGCCAGCGGTCGTCGCGACGATGTGGCCCGTCTCGTCGCGGAGGTCGCAGCACTGCCGGCGTCGACGTACCTCGACCGCACCGTCGCTCAGCTGGGCCACGAGCTCGCACGCGCCGCCAACGGTGAGGAGGACGCCGTGGCCGGATTCACCGATCTCGTCGCGCAGATCGACGAAACCGAGGACCGCGTCGCACAAGCGATCGTCCGGCTGGCCGAGGCGCTGGCGCTCGACTCGCTCGGGTTGCCCACCGGCGAATGGGCGCTCGAAGAAGCCGAGCGCCGCCTCGACGAGCTCGAGATCGACGCGTCCGGATGGCGGACGGCGTTCCGACTGGTGTTGGCGGCAGACAAAGCGTCGGCCGGCGCGTAGACCGCGCCGGCCGGACCTTGCACGCTCGAAGCGCTTACTTGTTGGGTTGCGGTGTCACCCGAAGGTAGGGCTTGACCGTCTTGTAGCCCTTGGGGAACAGCTTGTCGGCGTCCTCATTCGAGACGGCCGGCACGACGATCACATCTTCACCGTCGGTCCAGTTCACCGGGGTGGCCACCTTGTACTTGTCGGTGAGCTGCAACGAATCGATGACGCGAAGGATCTCGTCGAAGTTGCGGCCGGTGCTCGCGGGATACGTGATGAGCAACCGGATCTTGTTGTTCGGGTCGATCACGAACACCGAACGCACGGTCATGGTGTCGTTCGCGTTCGGGTGGATCATCTCGTAGAGATCGGCCACCTTGCGCTCGGGATCACCGATCAGCGGGTAGTTCGGTGCGGTGCCCTGCGTCTCCTGGATGTCCTTCGCCCATTCGCCGTGGGAGTCCAGGGGATCGACGCTGATGGCGAGGATCTTCACATTGCGCTTGTCGAACTCCGGCTTGATGCTCGCCATGTAGCCGAGCTCGGTGGTGCATACCGGCGTGAAGTCCTTCGGGTGCGAGAACAGCACCGCCCAGCTGTCGCCCTTCCAGTCGTAGAAGTCGATCGGCCCCTCGGTCGTGTCGGCCTGGAAGTTGGGAGCGATATCGCCCAGTCGAAGTGCCATTTTCCGTCTCCTGTTGATGCTCTGACGTTGTGCGCGGGGTCATCCTACGCACGCGGTCGCAAAAGTCGACAGATGTGGTCGGGATTTAGGTTCGGCCGGGATTCGGTACCGGCCCAAAACGACCGGAAGGGCCCGCGAGGGCCCTTCCGGGAGACCTCCGACACGGGGGGACGTGGTCGGGAGGCCGTTGTGTGCGGGACCGGGCGTGGGGGAACGCCGTGTTGGTCCCGCAAGGGGTGGGGAGGTTCAGGCCGCTTTGCGGGGCGCGCTCTTCGGCTTGGCCGGCTCGGCCTTGACGACCTTGTCGGTCACGGGCTCGAGAGCGCCGAGGACCGCGAGGGTGAAGTCATGGCTCACCTTGAGCATGCGGGTCGCGAACTCGTACTGGTTCTCGACGACCTCGCGGGCGGTGGGGAGCTTGGCGGCGACCTTCTCGGTCGGGAACTCGGGGATGCGCTCTTCGACGAGGTCGACGCCCTTGCGGACGGTGTCGACGACGGGATCCTGGAACGAGGCCACGGCCTCGACGATCTTGTCCTGTACCTCGGTGAGACGCTCGACGGCGGGGCTGGTCATGGGGGATGCCTCCGGGTGGTGCGACCGTGCCGGCGTGACACCGTCGCTAACTGGGGTGGGGGTTCCCGCTAAGTAAACCAAGCAATGCTCACTTCGTCAACCACTTCGCTTGCAATAAGCAGCACCCCTAGACGGACTAGCTGGTGAAACCCGTCGCGGGTGACGGGTTTCACCAGTCGGTTCGTTGCTCAGGGGCGCAGGTTGGCGTCGATGTAGCTGCGGTAGACGGCCAGCAGGGAGTTTCGCTGGTCGTCGGTCAGGCGCTCGTCGCCGAGGATGGCTCGCTCGGTCTCGGCCAGGCGGTCCGCCGCGGTGTCTTCGGACAACAGCCCGGCGCGTGCGAGGAGCGCGTCGATGGGGATGTTGAGCCCACTCGAGATCGACTTGAGCACGCGCATCGAGGGCTCGTGCAGACCGCGCTCGAGTTGGCTCAGGTAGGGATTCGAGACCTGGGTTCGTTCCGCCAGTTCGCGCAACGACAGCTGGGCCTGCTCGCGCTGGGCTCGGATGAACTCACCGAGTGCCTTCAGGTGATCGCGGAGCCCGTCGTCGTCAGCCACGACTCCAGGGTGGCACGTCGTGCCGTTTCAGGGAGATCGGTCGGGCTCGGCCTCGCCCGGTTGGAGGCTGGCGCGGGCGGCGCGGTGTATGTCGGGTTCGATGAACAACCGGCGGGCGGTCGGCACGGCGGCGCGCACTCGCTTCTCCACCTCGTCGATGGCCTCGGCGAGCTGCGGGACGGTGAGCTCGTGGGTGAACTCGATCTTGGCTGCGACGAGTAACTCGTCGGGGCCGATGTGTTCGGAGCGCAGATTGATGAGGCGCTCGACATAGGGCGCGGCGTCGATGGCCTTCGTCATGGCGTCGATGTCGCCTTCACTCGCCGCCTCACCGATCAGCAAGCTCTTCATCTCGCGAGCCAACACGATCGCGATGAGCACCAGCAGCACGCCGATGAGGATGGTGCCGATCCCATCGAAGTCCGCGTTCCCGGTGATCGTGGTGAGGGCCACGGCCGTGAGCGCTATGACGAGCCCGATGAGCGCGCCGAAATCCTCGAGCAGCACGACGGGCAGCTCCGGACTCTTCGTCTTGCGTATGAAGCCGAACCAGCTCTGACCGATCTTCATCGGGCGCGCTTCGTGCACGGCGGTCCGGAACGACAGGCCTTCCATGACCATCGCCGCGAGCAGGATGCCGATCGCCCAACCGGGCGACTCCAACTGGTGGGGGTGCAAGAGCTTCTCTGTGCCTTCGAAGATCGCGAAGACTCCGCCGAGCAGGAAGAGCACGATCGCCACGACGAAGGCCCAGAAGTAACGCTCGCGTCCGTACCCGAACTGGTGCGCCTCATCGGCGTCGCGCCGCGATCGCCGCCCACCGACGAGCAACAGGACCTGGTTGGCGGAGTCCGCGACGGAATGGATGCTCTCGGCCAGCATCGACGACGAACGAGTCACCAGGAAGCCGACGAACTTGGCGATCGCGATGCCGACGTTCGCGAGGAGCGCGGCTACCACCGCTTTGGTTTCGCCCTCGGTCGACATGGTCTGGTTCTACTCGGTTCTGTTCGAATCGACGTCTAGCCGGGATGCAATCCAACGCCCGAGCGCCAAAGACGCCGTGGCACCCGGTGAAGGTGCGTTGAGCACATGGATCATGCGCGGCGTCTCGACCAGTGCGAAGTCGTCGACCAAGCTTCCGTCGCGGGCGATGGCTTGGGCGCGCACACCAGAGCCCGACCGTTGCAGGTCGCCGGCGCGCAGATCAGGTAGCAAGCGTTGGATCTGGCGGATCATGAGCCGGCGACTCCACGATCGGGCCAGCTCGCCGGCACCCGTACGCCAATAGCGGCCGGCGAGGCGCCACACGCGCGGATCGCGCAACAAGGCGCGCACGTCGCCCGCGCGCACGTCGCCCCAGCCATACCCCTCTCGCGCCAGCGCGAGCACCGCGTTCGGACCGGCGTGCACTCGACCATCGACGCCCCGCGACAGATGCACTCCGAGGAACGGGAACCGGGCGTCGGGCACCGGATAGATGAGGTGGCGCACCAGATGGGCGCGTTCGGGGTCGACCTCGAGGTACTCGCCGCGGAAAGGGACGATGGCCACCTCGGGCTCACAACCGGCGGCGCGGGCGATGCGGTCCGCGTGGAGCCCGCCGCAGTTCACGAGAGCCTTGGCGTCGAGCCTGCCTGCGGTGGTGGCGATGCGCACCCCGGTTGGACCTTCCTCGACGGCTTCGACCCGCTCGCCCAGCCGCAAGTCGGCTCCGGCCTGTTCGAGATCCTCACGGAGTGCACCGCACACCGCGCCGAAGTCCGTCACCCCGGTTGCGGCGACGAAGAGCGCCGCCACTCCATCGGCATACGGCTCGATCTCCGCCAATCCCCGCTGGTCGAGCCACCGGATGTCGAGGCCGTTGCGCCGCCCCCGCTCCTGGAGCTCGCGGAGTGCCTCCAGCTCGCCGACCCGGGTGGCGACCACGACCTTCCCGCACCGCTCGACGGGCACGCCCCGGGCCGCGGCGTAGGCCTCCATCTCCGTCCGGCCCCGGGCGCACAGCTCCGCCTTCGCCGAACCCGGCCGGTAGTAGAGCCCGGCGTGGAGCACCCCCGAGTTGTGACCCGACTGATGGCGCCCGACCCCGGACTCCTTGTCCAGGACCGTCACCTGGTGACCGGTCGCGAGCAGGGCCCGGGCCGTGGCCAGCCCGACGATCCCCGCGCCCACGACCACCACCTGGTTCCGGTCGGGGTTCGGGGTCATGGGAGGTGCATTGTCGCGGAACTGCAACCGCCAGAGGGTCGGATCGTCACATTCCCAGGCCTACCGTTCGCACCTACGGAGGTCGCGGGGGACGGGGGAGCGTGTCCGGCGTGCTGGTCGTGGTCTGCCGACCGTCGGAGTGCACACGCTCCCCCCGCGACGCTGTCCGTCCTGGCCCGGCGATGATCCGCCGCGATTCTTGTACGCGGAATGGTGGTCATAGGCCCCATTCGGCGCGCAGGTTGGCCGGTGGGAGGGCATTGTCGTCCGGGGAGGCACCGGGCTCCGTATCAGGTCGGAGGATGTGGGCTGAATGACGACGTCGATCGTGCTGCTCATCGCGGGGTGGACCGCGGGCTGGTGGCTCCTGTGGCGCGTCCCGACGGTGCGTCGCCCTCTCGATCTCCCTCTCGGGGTGGTCGCCGACGTCGCCGTGATCATCCCGGCCCGCAACGAGGCAGGTGGGCTGGGTGACCTGTTGCGCTCGCTCGCCGCGCAGGACATACCCGCGCACGAGATCGTCGTGGTCGACGACGCTTCGACCGATGCCACCGCCGCCGTTGCTCGCGAGCACGGTGCCACGGTCGTCCCCGGATTGGCGCTTCCCGCGGGCTGGACAGGTAAGTCATGGGCTTGTCAACAGGGGGCCGAGTCCACCTCGTCGACCGTGCTCGTCTTCCTCGATGCCGACGTGCGGCTCGAACCGCACGCGCTGAGCGCCCTGTTGGACGAACTCGCTGCGAGACGCGGACTAGTCTCGGTTGCTCCGTACCACCGCATGGTGCGATGGATCGAGCGCTTGTCCGCGCCGTTCAATCTCGCCGCGTTCATGGGCGTCGGGGCGGCGCTCCCAGGGCGGAACGGTCGCTCGGATGGAGCGTTCGGTCCTTGCCTGGTTTGTCGGCGCACGGACTACGACGCGATCGGTGGGCACGCCGCAGTTCGCGCCACCGTCACTGAGGACCTCGCGTTGGCCAAAGCCTTTGCCGACGAAGGATTGCCCACGAACGTGCTCGCTGGCCGGGATACGGTCGAATACCGCATGTACCCGCGAGGGTTGCGCCAGTTGGTCGAGGGCTGGTCGAAGAACGTCGCGGCCGGCGCTCGATTCGTACCGGCCGTGCGCTCGGTTCTGGTCGCGCTCTGGATCACGGCGTTGCTGATTGCGACGCAGTACCTCGTGCTGGCGATCTGGTCACCGACTCGCGAGCGCGTGGTTGTAGCCGCTATCGGGTTCCTGGCTCTGGCACTCCAGCAACGCGCCCGGCTGGCTCCCCTGACGAACGCGGGGTGGATCACCGCTGCTCTGTTCCCCGTGACAACCCTCGTCTTCGTCGCGGTTTTCCTCCGGTCCCTTTGGTGGACGTATGTGCTTCGCCGCGTGCGCTGGCGCGGGCGCAGCATCGATCTCGTGCCCGAGCAGGTCGAACTCGACGCGCGTCCCGAGGTCTGACGTGCCACTCGTCGACTTACATCCGGGATGGGCCGTGCTCGTCGACTGCGTCGTGTGGACGATCGTTGGGCTCACCACGGGCTATGTCGCCTATCGGTGGCCAACCGCTCGACTCGCCCACGATGGTCGCATCACCCGGTTGCGTCCCTTCGAAGCCGGCGGTCGTTGGTACGAACGACGGTGGCACATCCGCACCTGGAAGGACCGGCTACCTGAAGCGGGCTCGGTCTTCGGGGGAGGCTTCTCCAAACGGGCATTGCGCTCGAGTCAGTCCGGCCACTTGAGTCGGTTCGTCATCGAGACGCGCCGAGCCGAGCTGACGCACTGGGTGGTGCTTGCCGTGGGACCCCTCTTCTTCCTGTGGAATCCGTGGTGGCTGGCCGTGGTGATGGTGGTCTACGCCGTGGTCGCCAACGTGCCCTGCATCGCCGTTCAGCGCTACAACCGAGGCCGCCTCGAGCGGGTGTTGGCCCACCGAGTGCGCCGTAATCCTTCGGCGCGTTGAATCCAGTTGGGGGCCGTCCGCCCGCGGGATGCCAGAATGCGGCCGTGCATCCGTCGAAGAGGTCAATCACGTGCTCGTCGAGCGACTGAAGAACGTCGACGCCTTCGTCGTCTTCGATTTCGAGGATGCGCCGTGCTCGGCCGGACCGGTACGCAGCGCGCCCAAGATCTTGCTCGACGGGGCCACGTGGCTCGCTCGTTCGGTTACGTACCAGTTCGCGTCGTTCGAGATTCGAGCGGGCGGTGCGTCCGCGGGCGTGAACGCGGCGCCCGACGCGCGCCCTGACGCGGTCGCCGCCTTTGTGGCTGAGATCCAGCCGTGGGTCGCGTCCCGGCGTTTCGTACCGGACGCAGCCAAGGGAGTTGTGCCCGCCGATCTCGGCCCACTTCGAGAGGTCGATCCGCGACCGGCCGGGTACTGGAACGATGTCGCCGCGTGGGTCCCTGCTGGCATAGCTGCCGCGGCGGACCTGGCGGTGGGCGGACTCGACGGGCGCACCGTGGCCATCGAGGGGCTCGACGCCACCGGCATGGGCGTCGCCGCCGATGTCGCGGCGCGGGGCGGGCGCGTCGTCGCGGTGGGGACAGCGGCGGGCACGGCGCTCGACGAGGCGGGCATCGACGCGGGCCGGTTGGCCGAAGGTTGGCAGAACCACGGTCCGGACCTCGTACGCGACCTGGTGCCGGAGCCCGGACCACCTGGTGAGGTGCTCGGCGTCCCGGCCGACGTGTTGTTCGTTGGCTCGCGCGCGGGGATCATCGACCACGGTGTCGCCGCCGGATGTGCGGTGAAGGCCGTCGTGCCGTCGGGTCCCATCCCCGTCACGGCCAAAGGCCTTGCGGTGCTTCGCCGCGCCGGTGTGTGCGTGCTGCCAGACTTCGTGACCATCGCCGGCGGCATGCTCGGCGGCCTGGCACCGGCGCTCGACGGCGACGGCCCCGAGACCCGATCGACCGAGCAGATAGGCGAGCAAGTTCGGGCGGTGTTGGGCGAAGTGCTCGATCACGACCAGGGCCCGCTGCTCGGCGCGTGTCATCGCGCCGAGGCCTTTCTTCGTTCGTGGCGTGACGACCTTCCATTCGGTCGACCACTCGCTTGATCATTGCGGGCGAGGTGGGTCAGCGCGCACGACGACCGTAACCTCGATCGAGATGTCATCGTCGTCCGAGATCGCGCTCGTTTGGTTTCGGCGCGATCTCCGTCTCGACGACAACCCGGCGTGGGCCGCGGCTACGTCGACGCACCAGTCCGTGATGCCGTTGTTCGTCCTCGATCCTCGGCTGCTCGACACCGCCGGCCCCTTTCGGCGTCGGCAGTTGATCGCGAATCTGCAGGCGCTCGACGACGACCTCTTCGAGCGACGCGGCGGGCGATTACACGTCCGCGTCGGCGATCCGGTCCAGGTGCTGCCCGAGGTCGCGACGCGATTCCGGGCGAACTCGGTGTTGTGGAACGCCGATGTCACGCCGTTCGCGACCGAACGCGATCGGCTCGTCACCGCTGCACTCGAGCTTCCCGTCGAGACCTTCCACGGCACGCTCGTCCATTCCCCCGGATCGGTGCAGACGGCGAAGGGCGGCGTGTCACGCGTGTTCACGCCCTTCTACAACACGTGGCGCAGGACGGAGCGTGACCCGTGGCCCGAACCGGGCGACGCGGTGCTGCTCGATCATCCCGGCGATCCGCTCCCCACGCTCGATGCACCACCGCCGTTCCGAGAGGGGGAGGGCGAAGCGGCGCGTCGGCTCGAGGCGTTCCTGGAACGCGTCGATGACTACGGCACCGAGCACGATCGGCTCGACATGGACGGCACGTCGTCACTCTCCGCGGATCTGAAGTTCGGCACGCTCTCGCCGCGGGCCGTGGTGGATGCCGTCGGCGAGTCGACGGCCGGCCGGACGGCGTTCGTGCGCCAGATGGCATGGCGCGACTGGTACGCGCATCTCCTGGCCGACATCCCGACTCTGACGACCACGGCGATGCGCGAGCGATACGACCAGCTCGAGTGGCGTAACGAACCCTCCGAGATCGCGGCCTGGAAGGACGGGTTCACCGGCTACCCGGTGATCGACGCGGGTATGCGCCAGCTCCTACAGACCGGGTGGATGCACAACCGGGCACGGTTGTTGTGCGGCTCGTTCCTGGTGAAGAACCTGCTCGTCGATTGGCGCATCGGCGAACGGCACTTCCGGCATCTGCTGGTCGACGGCGACATACCCCAGAACGTCGGCAACTGGCAGTGGGTCGCCGGCACCGGCCCCGATGCGGCCAGCTACAACCGCATCTTCAATCCCGTTTCGCAGAGCCGGAAGTTCGATCCGGAAGGTGAGTACATCCGGCGATGGGTCCCCGAGCTGGCCGAGCTCGACGCGGCCACGATCCACGCGCCCTGGGACCGCGAGACCGACGGGCTGTTCTCGGCCCATACCGGCGACTATCCGCCGCCGATCGTCGATCTCGCTGACAGTCGCCGGAGGGCGCTCGCCGCCTACGCAGCCGTCAACGACAAAGTCCGCGATACCTCGGAGCCGACCGCGTCCTGACGGCGTTGTGTCAGGGCCGCAACAGCACTTCCAGGGTGTAACGCATCGCCGTGCGCGTGTCGTCGATCGATCGACCACTCGTACGTAGGGCGTCCCAGAAGTTCCAGCCGCTCGTCGCGGCCATGGCGGCGCGGACGGTTGCGCGGCGTTCGCGCGGCACGAGGGCCAGTTCCTCGGCGAACAGCGCCGCGGCATGTTCCTCGCCCACGGCAATGAACGTGTCCCGCGCTCGCTGGAGCTCGTCGGAGAAAGGCTCTTGCAGCAACGACGCTCGGCGTACTGGGGTCATCCATTCGAGGATGTCGGCGCGTTGGAGCACGAACAGGTCGAGCCGTTCGTCGAAGGGCAGGTCGATGGGGATCGGCGTGCTCAGCTGGACGATGCGCTCACCTTGGCGGATCGCGGCCGCGTGAAAGAGCGCCTCGAGATCGCCGAAGTGGTGGTAGATCAGCCGCAACGAGATGCCGGCCCGCTCGGCGATGCGATTCGCTGTGGGCTGGAGGTCACCCTCCTCGAGCAGCGAGAGCAAGGCATCGACGATCGCGGCACGGGTGCGCGCGGCGCGTGCCGCCCGACCGTCGGTACGCGGTTCATCACTGCTCTGCTCGTCGGGCGGTGTGCCCGCAGCTGGTTTGCTCGCGGCCATCGCGCACCATCTTGCCAGCACGCAACGTCGGGACCGTCATTAGTCTGATGCGGTGACGGTCTTCCTCGTCGGTGCGGGTCCCGGTGACCCCGGATTGCTGACGGTTCGGGGAGCCGAGTTGCTCCGCCAGGCCGATGTCGTGGTGTACGACCGGTTGTCGGTGGGTTCGCTCCTCGACCTCGCTCCAGTGAGCGCCGAGCGGATCAATGTCGGCAAACAACCTGGTCGGGCCACGATGGAGCAGTCGGCGATCTCCGCGCTGCTCGTCGAGCGAGGGCAAGGCCGGCGAGATCGTTGTCCGGCTCAAGGGTGGTGACCCCTTCGTCTTTGCTCGCGGGGGCGAGGAGGCCCAGGCCTTGCTCGACGCCGGTGTCCCGTTCGAGGTGGTCCCTGGCGTGACATCGGCCATCGCGGTTCCGGCCTATGCCGGTATCCCTCTCACGATGCGCCATTCGTCCACGTCGTTCACCGTGATCACCGGACACGAGGACCCCGACAAAGGTGGTGAGCTCGACTGGGATGCGGTCGCTCGGCTCGGCGGCACCATCGTCATCCTCATGGGGATTGGTCGCCTTCCCAAAATCGTGAGCCGGCTCATAGCAGGCGGACTGGATCCCGAGACCCCCGCCGCTGCCATTCAGTGGGGCACTCGACCCGAGCAGCGAACTGTCAGGGCCACGATCAGCACGTTGGTCGACGAGCAACTAGCGCCTCCGTCGACGATCGTGATCGGCAAGGTGGCGGCGATGAACCTCGACTGGTTCGAGTCGCGTCCGCTCTTCGGTCGTCGGGTCGTGGTCACCCGGCCGAAGGGACAGGCGGGTGCTTTGCGCTCGGCGCTCCTAGCCGCGGGCGCCGAGGTCATCGACGTGCCGATCATCGAGATCACGGAGCCAGCCGACGAGGGCGCGGCGCTACGCGAGGCTGCGGCTTCGCTGGCCAGTTACGACTGGGTGGTCGTGACTTCGCGCAATGGTGCTCGTCGGCTTCTCGACGTCGTGCCCGATGCGCGCGTGTTCGGCGGCGCGCGCGTCGCGGCCATCGGGCCCGGCACCGCGGCCGCGTTGCGCGACGCGCACATCAAGGCCGATCTCCAACCCGACAGGTACGTCGCCGAGGCGCTCGTCGAGGCATTCCCGCCGCCCCCGACGGGTGGTGGGAGCGTGTTGTTCGTACGAGCGGCGGTTGTGCGAGACGTCGTTCCCGACGGGCTGCGTCAGGCAGGTTGGAACGTCGATGTCGTCGATGCGTACCGAACCGTCGGACGAGCGGTCGACGACGAGCAACGAGCTGCAGTCACGGCGGCGGACATCGTCACCTTCACCTCCTCGTCGACGGTCGAGCACTTCGTGCAAGCCTTCGGCGTCGAGCAGGTGCCACCGCTGATCGCTTGCATCGGTCCGGTCACGGCCGCTACGGCCACGAAGCACGGGTTGCACGTCGATGTGATCGCCGCGGTTCACAGTGTCAACGGTCTGGTCGACGAACTCGTTCGCTTCGTCGACCGGTGATGTGACTCAATCCCTCCGATGGCCATCTCGGCGCTGATCTTCGACTTCGACGGGCTGATACTCGACACCGAGTGGCCCGAGTTCTCGACCGTTCGCGAGGAGTTCGTCGCCCACGGGGTGACGCTGCGAGCTCGAGGACTGGCAGGAGATCATCGGTCGCGCCGACCATCCGCATTGGTTCGACTGGTTGCAGAGCGAGGTCGATGAGCCACTCGACCGCGATGTCGTCGTCGAGCGGCGGAGGACCCGGCATCACGGGTTGATCGCGGCCGAGGTGGTGCGCCCTGGCGTGGTGGCTCTTCTCGACGAGGCGACGGCGTCAGGTATCCCCGTCGGCGTGGCCTCGAGCTCGAGCGTCGATTGGGTCGAGGGTCATCTCGACCGCCTCGGCGTCCTGGATCGATTCGAGGTGGTTCGTTGTCGCGACCATGTCGAGCGAGCCAAGCCGTCTCCGGATTTGTTCGTCGCTGCGCTCGACGGCTCTCGGCGCCGACCCGGCGCGCTCCGTGGCGCTCGAGGACTCACATCACGGCTGCACGGCCGCCAAAGCGGCCGGGATGGTCTGCGTGGTGGTACCCAACGAGGTGACCCGCTCCCAATCGTTCGACCACGCAGACCTGGTGGTCGACAGTCTCGCGGAGGTCTCGGTCGATCTTCTCCAGAGTCTGTTGCCGGTGTGACATCGTCGACCAGGAACTCGTCGGGCGGGCTTCGCCCGCCCCAACAGCTCGCTCGCTTGATTGATTGGAGGGTGCGCCGTTCGGCGGACGCTCTTAGGCTGATCGGGTGAGTTTTCCTGAGCGACGACTTCGGCGGTTGCGTCGAACACCCGCGCTGCGTCGCCTCGTCGCCGAGACCCGGGTGACCGTGGACGATCTGGTCGCACCGCTCTTCGTACGCGAGGGCATCGATGAGCCACAGCCGATTGCGTCGCTGCCCGGAGTCGTCCAGCACACGCGCGACTCGCTTCGTAAAGAGGCCCGCGAGCTCGCTGCGCTCGGGGTGCCCGCGGTGATGCTGTTCGGGGTGCCCGCAACCAAGGATGCGCAAGGGTCGGGCGCGTGGGATCCCGATGGCATCGTGCAGCTCGCGCTGCGTGATCTTCGGGACGAGACCGGTGACGAGCTGGTCTTGATGGCCGACCTCTGCCTCGACGAATACACCGACCATGGTCACTGTGGCGTCCTTTCCGCCGATGGTTCGGTCGACAACGACCGCACCATCGAGTTGTACGGACAGGTCGCGGTCGCGCAAGCGCGAGCGGGCGCCGACATCGTGGCGCCGTCGGGGATGATGGACGGCCAGGTCGCCGCGATACGCGCCGCGCTCGACGACGCGCAGCACACCGACACCGCGATCCTCGCCTACGCCGCGAAGTTCGCGTCCGCGCTCTACGGGCCGTTCCGCGACGCGGTCGACGTGAGCATCGCCGACGGTGGCGATCGCAAGACCTATCAGCAGGACCATGCGCAACGGGCGTGAAGCCCTCGAGGAGATCCGCCTCGACGTACTCGAGGGCGCTGACATGGTCATGGTCAAGCCGGCGCTGGCCTATCTCGATGTGCTGGCCCGAGCGCGTCCGGAGATCGACGTTCCGCTCGCCGCCTACCACGTGTCCGGTGAGTACTCGATGATCAAAGCGGCGGCGGCCAACGGATGGATCGACGGAACGGCAGTCGCGCTCGAACATCTCACCGCGATCAAGCGTGCCGGCGCGGACGTGATCATCACGTACCTCAGTCGCGAAGTGGCCGAGCTGCTCGACCAGTGACAGCCATCCCGGACACCACCAACGCCGGCGCTCTTCGCTCGCGCCGGCCACGTCATCCCCGGGGGCGTCAACTCGCCGGTACGAGCGTTCGGCTCTGTCGGTGGCACGCCGTACTTCGTCGCCAAGGCCGAGGGCCCTCACATCTGGGACGTCGAGGGTCGTCGCTACATCGACTTGGTGCAGTCGTACGGAGCGATCGCGCTCGGGCACGCGAACCCGTCGGTCGTCGACGCAGTGCAGTCGGCCGCGGCCGACGGCACCTCGTACGGAGCGCCGACCGAGCGCGAGGTCCAACTGGCCGAGACGATCGTCGAGGCCGTTGGCTCGATCGACAAGGTGCGCCTGGTGAGCAGTGGCACCGAGGCGACGATGAGCGCGATCCGTCTGGCTCGCGGCTTCACCGGGCGGCGCAAACTGGTGAAGTTCGCCGGCAACTATCACGGCCACGCTGACGCGTTGCTCGTCGCCGGGGGAAGTGGTGTGGCCACGCTCGGGCTACCGGGCAGCGCGGGTGTGACCGATGCGCAGGTCGCCGACACCATCGTCGCGCCGTACAACGTGGTGCCCGAGCTCGATGACGACACGGCATGCGTCATCGTCGAACCGGTGGCCGCCAACATGGGCTTGGTCGCGCCTCGGCCTGGGTTCCTCGAAGGGCTGCGCGCCGAGTGCGATCGCGTCGGCGCGTTGCTGATCTTCGACGAGGTGATCACGGGCTTCCGCGTGGCGCGGGGCGGTGCCCAGAGCCTGCTCGGGGTGCGGCCCGACCTCACGTGTCTCGGCAAGGTCATCGGTGGCGGCCTACCCGTCGGTGCCTTCGGTGGTCGGTCCGACGTGATGGACGCACTCGCGCCGCTCGGGTCCGTGTACCAAGCCGGCACCTTGAGCGGGAACCCGCTCGCCACGGCCGCCGGTTTGGCCGCACTCGGTCTGCTCGACGATCGGGCGTACGAGACGCTCACGGCGCGTGCCGAGGCGTTGGCATCCGGTCTGGCCAAGGGCTTCGCCGATGCTGGCCTCGATGTGCAGGTGCCGCGCGTCGCGTCGCTGGTGGGCGTGTACTTCGGCTCGGAGCTCCCGATTGACTACGACGGCGCGCGACGTACGAACGAGGCCCTCTACGCCCGGTGGTTCCACGGCTTGCTCGATCGGGGCATCGCTGCCGCTCCGGGTGCGTACGAGGTGATGTTCCCGGGGCTTGCCCACTCCACCGAGATCATCGACGCGATCGTCGACATCGCCGCCGAGGTCGCAACGACCCTCGCCGTCGGGTAGGACGACCATGGATACGGACGGTCTGGTGCTCTTCGGGGCCACCGGTGATCTGGCGCGCAAGAAGATCTTTCCGGCCATCTACAACCTCGAGCGGCGCGGACTGTTCGACTCGATGCCCGTGGTCGGGGTGGCGGGATCACCGTGGGATGACGAGAAGTTGCGCGCGGTCGCGTACGAAGCAGTGGCGGCCAAACACGATGTCGATCCCAAGGTCTGGGAGAAGTTGGCCAAGCGTCTTTGCTACGTGAGCGGTGACTACCGCGAGCCGTCGACCTACGAGGCGTTGAAACAGCGGTTGGTCGGTGTCGAGCACCCACTCTTCTACCTGGCGATACCGCCCGCGCTTTTCGACGACGTGGTCAGCGGGTTGGCCCACGAGGATCTCAATCGCAACGCCAAGGTGGTCGTCGAGAAGCCGTTTGGTCGCGACCGCCGTTCGGCCGACGAGCTCAACGCGGTGCTGCACAGCGCGTTCTCCGAGTCGTCGATCTTCCGCATCGACCATTTCCTCGGCAAGGACGGCATCGAGAACATCCTGGTGTTCCGCTTCGCCAACTCGCTGCTCGAGCCGATCTGGAATCGAAACTTCATCTCCAACATCCAGATCACGATGGCCGAGGATTTCGGCACGGCCGGCCGGGCCAAGTTCTACGACACCGCTGGGGCCATTCGAGACGTGGTCCAGAACCATCTGCTCGAGATCGTCGCGTTGCTTGCCATGGAGCCACCGGTGGCCGCCGACGCCGACGCGTTGCGCGACGAGAAGGTCAAGGTCTTCCGACAGATCGACAGCTTCGATCCCAAACAGGTCGTGCGTGGCCAATACCGTGGCTACGTCGATGAGCCCAACGTGGCGCCCGGCTCCGATACGGAGACCTTTGCCGCATTGAGGTTCCGAATCGACTCGTGGCGCTGGTCGGGGGTCGACTGGTTGATCCGTACCGGAAAGCACATGCCGGTCAGCGCGACCGAGGCAGTCGTCGAGTTCAACGCGCCACCGCGCATGTTGTTCGCCGACGCCAGCGCGGCGGTGCCACACCCGAACCACTTTCGGTTCCGTCTCGGTGAGGTGGGCGGGATTCTCCTGCAGTTGCACGCCAAGACCCCGGGTGATCGCTTGCTCAGCCACGCTGTCGACCTCGAGGTCACGCAGGAGCGGCTCTTCGGCACGCCGGAGGAACCGTACGAGCGGCTGATCGAAGACGCGATGGAAGGTGATACCCGCCGTTTCGGCCGCAGTGACAGCGTCGACGAGCAATGGCGCATCGTCGACGACGTGTTGCACTGGCCGCCTCGGCTCCACTTGTACGAGCGCGGCACCTGGGGTCCGGCTGAAGCCGAGGAGCTGGCCGCGCCCTGCGGCGGCTGGCACGAACCCCTGACCGACTGATCACCTACGCGATTCGGGCACCACGCGGACAACGGCAGCCGCCGCCTTGTAGGCCAATTCGGCCGGACCTATTTCGTCCTCGCGCAGGAGGTTCGCCATGATGCGCAGCACCCATTCCATGAGCGTGCGCGACTGCATGCCGACGCGGGTGAGCTCGCGCATGAGCGCGGGACGTCCGATCACCTTCGCGAACAAGCGGGCAACCTTGAAGTACAACCCGTAGTCGTCTTGGAGAAGCTGCGGATATCGCTGCAGCACGAGGCCGTCGCCGGTTTGCAGCGCCTCGTCGAGCAACGACGCCGCCATCCGGCCCGTTTCGTAGGCGTAATCGATGCCCTCGCCGTTGAACGGATTGATCGATCCGGCGGCGTCGCCGACGATGATCCATGTCGGTCCGACCTTGGGTTCGATCGAACCACCCATCGGCAGCCGCCCGCCCGTGGGGACGGATGTCGCGGTGTCGGGCCCGATGCCCCAGTACTCCGGTGCCGTGAGCGCGAACTCGTTCATGAGATGTGTGGTGTTCACCGACTTGAAGTCGCGAAACGTCGACAAGAGGCCGATGCCGACGTTGATCTCTCCGTCGCCGACCGGGAAGATCCATCCATAGCCGGGCAACGAATTTCCGTTGCGGTCGCGCAAGTCGAGCGCACTCTCGATCCACGGGTCGTTGTGGAGATCGCTCTGGAAATAGCCGCGAATGGCCATGCCTTGCGGCCACTCCCGTCGCCGCGCCGTGCCGAGCGCGCGGCCGAATCGCGAGTTGGCACCGTCGGCCACGACCACGTAGCGGGCCCGGATCGATTGTTCTGAACCGGCTTCCTTGTTCTTCACCACGGCACCGACCACGAGCCCGCCCTCGACGAGCGGTTGCACCGCTTCGGTGCCGAGTCGGAGCTGGGCGCCCGACTTCACCGCGTGCTCGGCCACCATCGTGTCGAGCTCTCGTCGGCGAACGACGTAGCCGTGCGACGGGAACAAGGGGTGGTCGGGCCAGGTGAGCTCGAGGGTGATGCCGTGCGCCACGGCCCGCAGCCCGTCGTACCGGTGGAAATCGGCGAGTTGCTCGGTCAGACCCATCTGGTCCAGCTGGTACACCGCCCTGGGGGTCAAGCCGTCACCGCAGGTCTTCTCGCGGGGGAACACCTTCTTCTCCACGACCACCACGTCGTGGCCGGCTTCGGCGAGCCAGTAGGCGGTCGCCGCGCCGGCCGGCCCACCGCCCACGACCAACACGTCGTGGCGATCCTCTTGGCGCGTCGCCGCAGGCTCACCCATCGGTTCAGCCTACGAAGCGCAGCGTCGGGTCGGGCCCGGACCGCCTGCTAACCGGTCGCAGCGGCCGAACCCCCGAAGGCCGGGTTGAGCAGGTTGCCGGTGTCGGGGTCGAAGAGGGTGGTGCCGTCCGGCCCCACGAGCTCCGTCGAGCCCTTCACGAAGATCGGGTTGCCGTTCGGCCAGAGGCGAGTGCCGCCCGGGCCCGTCTCTGCCGGTCGTGAGCTCCTCACCCGAGATCGTCTCGCGCTCGTGGCGCACGACGGCCAGGAGCTCCTCGGGCTTCAGCGCCTTCTCGAAGGCCGGCATGTGATTGCCGTTGTAGCTGCCGGCGATGTGCGGGCCACCCTCGCGATTGGGGTCGCCGTACACGGTGCCGATGCCGGCGCCCTCCGAGCCATGGGACACGAAAGCCAGCTGGTCAGCGATGTTGGGGAAGGTCTTGAGCACCTCGCCCCCGCTGAGCTGGCGGCCCACGCCGCCGCCACCGCTGGCCCCGTGGCAGCTCGAGCACTTCGTGGCGAAGATCGTGGCACCCAGAGTGAGCTCGGTGGGACCCCCCGTGGCCGCCGGGGACAGCGAGCCGGCGTAGAGGATGATCCACAGGGGGAGGAGCCCGAGCGATGGGCATGGCCCAGAAGGGGATGCGCTTGCGGCGCAGGGCCGCTTCGACGTACGGCGGCGGCGGTTCGGGCGGCTTGACCTCGACCTCGGCCGGGGTGACGGCGGCCGGAGCTGCCGCGGCGGTGGCCGCCGATGCGGGAGCCGCCTCGACCTCGGCACCACTGTCTGCGCCTCCGCCGGCCGGGGCGTCTCCGCCACCCAGCCCCAAGGCGGCCCGCCGGTCGCGCGACCGTTTCAGCAGGTGCTCGGGAACCTCGGTCACTGGCTACTCCTGGACACGATCTTGGGGACACGGGATCAGGGACACGAGATCAGGATCCCGGCGGATGCGAACGCGCTCACACTAGGTCACGCGCGCGGCGCTGAGCCAAGCACGGCGACCACCACCGCACCGCGGTCGAGATTGCGCGTATGTGCAGCCCACCCTGATGTGCTCGTGTCGTCAGGGGCGTGCTAAACCAGTCGACGCGCGCCGCCCTCGATCCCTGACGCCGGACCCTTCTGACTGTCGACTCGTAGCGGAGCGCCTGTAGCATTGTGAGCGATTTCACGAGGGAGGTTGCCGCCACGTGGTTGCGTTCGTCACGGCGTTGTTGCTGACCGTCGTTCTCGTGGCAATCGCCATGGTCTACGGGTCGCGGCGACCGGTCGGTCAGCCGATCACGTGGGGCCAGGCGATGCTCGCCTCGGTCTACGTCTTCTTCGTCACCTTCTGGGCCTACGGCATGGTGCCGCACCTCTTCTTGACCTGGGCCGACAACGAGCTCAAATGGCGCCCGGACAATCTCGTCTACCAGTACTGGGGCATCCTCGGCTTCCTCAAGCCTCAGACCGCCGGCGGTTGGTTCCCCGTGACCCTCACCATGCAGGCCGTGCGCGACCTGATCGTCGTCGGGATCTACGTCGTCTTCCTGGGTTTCAACATGTACGCGTGGTCATGGTGGAACAACCGTCAGAAGACGCGCCGACGAGAAGGCCAAGGAACTCGAGACGTCCGACTACGGACGACCACTGGTCAGGAAGGCCTGACATGGCCCGTACCGATGCCAACCCGCCGATGCCGGAGTTCCGCGACGACTACGTGCTGCAAGAGGTCGACGCGGCCTGGTTGTCCAAAGCGGTCAAGCCCAAGCAGTTCATCCACATCGACCAGTCCGAGTGCATCATGTGCGAGGGCTGTGTCGACATCTGCCCGTGGAAGTGCATCCACATGGTGCGGCCCGACGCCATCGCCGAAGCCGTCGGCACCGAGCACCCCGGCCAAGATCCGCGTGACCACGTGATCTTCACCATCGACGACGACGTGTGCACACGGTGCGCGTTGTGCGTCGACCGATGCCCGACGGGCGTCATCATCCTCGGCAAGGTCGGCGACCCGTCGGCCGAAGGTGACCCGCATCAGCGCACGACCTCGCACGGCTATGGCTACGGGATGCGGTTGGCGTGATGGAAACGGACGCAGGGCAGTCGCGGCATGCATCGAGCAGGGGAGTAAGCCGTGGCCAAGACGATGGGACGGCCGGGCGAGAGCAAACTCGGCAAGAAGATGTCGGACCTCACCGACTCGGTGCAGGGTTCGCAGGCGTGGAACTCGATCTTCCGTCCGGGCTCGGTTTTCCGGAAGGGCTACAGCGACAGCCCGAGGAACCGCTCGTACGTGATCATGAACAGCGTGCTCTACCACCTTCACCCGGTGAAGGTGAAGCGACACGCGGTCAAGGTCAGCTACACGCTGTGCCTCGGCGGGCTCAGCTTCTTCCTCTTCATCCTGCTCACCATCACCGGCATCTTCTTGATGTTCTTCTACCGGCCGACAGCGGCGCAGGCGTGGGACGACATCTACGCCTTGCAGACCTCGGTGACGTTCGGCCTCTTGGTGCGCAACATGCATCGATGGGGCGCGCACCTGATGGTGCTGTCGGTGTTCTTGCACATGGCGCGGGTCTTCTACCACGGCGCGTACAAGCCGCCGCGCGAGTTCAACTGGGTCATCGGCGTGATCCTGCTCACGCTCACGCTGCTGCTCTCGTTCACCGGCTACTTGTTGCCGTGGGATCAGCTCGCACTGTGGGCCGTCACCGTGGGTACCAACATGATGGGGTACACACCCGTATTCGGTGACCAAGTGAGATTCGTGTTGCTCGGTGGCCGCGAGATCGGCACCGACACGCTGTTGCGATGGTACGTGTTGCACGTTTTGTTCGTTCCGTTCGTCACCGTCATCTTCCTTGCCATCCACTTCTGGCGGGTGCGCAAGGACGGCGGCATCTCCGGGCCCCTATGAGTGCCGAGGACCGGCCATGACAGAGATTCCTGAACATCTACGCAAGCGAGCCGAAGAGGCTCGTAAGAAGGCCGAGGCCAAGAAGGCCGGGGGCGACGCCCCCGCCGCCGACGCGCCCGCCGCGAGCGACGCGCCGGCCGAGACGCCGGCGGCCAGCGAAGCCGACAGCAAGATCCCCGCGCACCTGCTCGAGCGCAGCAAGGCAGCCAAGGCGCGCAAGGCCGGCGGCGAGACCGCCGATGCCGGCACCGGCGCCGGTGCGGTCACCGGCGCGGCCGCGGCCGTAGCCACCGCCGCACCGCCCCCGGCCGCCACCGGGCCGGGTGGGCACACCCAGCGGCTGCTCACGGTGGTGAAGGCCGGTTCGATCCAGGACGTGAAGGCCACGCCGACCGACAAGGTCCACGTCTGGCCGCACTTGCTCGCCGTCGAGTTCGTCGCGGCCCTGGCACTCACCGCTTTCACGCTGCTGTTCTCGATCTTCGTCGACGCACCCCTGCTCGAGATCGCCAACGTCAACCAGACCCCGAACCCCTCGAAGGCACCGTGGTACTTCCTCGGCCTTCAGGAGTTGCTCACGATGTTCCACCCCATGGTCGCCGGCGTGACCATCCCGGGCATCGGCATCTTCTTGTTGATCCTCGCTCCGTTCCTCGATCGGAATCCGAGCAACAAGCCCGAGGATCGCAAGTTCGCGATCTCGCTCTTCACCATGTTCCTCATGTTCTGGGCCGTGCTCGTCATCATCGGCTCGTTCTTCCGTGGTCCCGGGTTCAACTTCGTCGCCCCGTGGACCGAAGGGCTGCATTTCGAGCTGTGATGCACCCGACTCCCTCTTCCGATCGTGCCTGGCCGAACCGTGTCTGGCCGAACCATGTGTGGGCCTTACCGAGGTCAACCAGATGAACCCCCTTGTCATCGTCATCCCTGTCGTCGTGATCTTCGCCGGCGTGCTGCTGTTCGCCGCGGCCCGCCGTCGTGACACCGGCGAGGCCATCGGCCTGTTGTCGCGCGAGACCGTCAAGCGCGATCGCGGTGAACCCGAAGCGCTCGCCGAGCAAGAACAGCGCGTCACCGGCCGCGAGATCGAACGCGCCGCGGTGACGACCGCGATCGAGCCTGCAGCCGAGTCGCAGCTGGCGCCCTACGTCCCGCCGGATCCCGAGACGATCGGCGTGACCCGGCGGCAGTTCCTCAACCGCAGCATCATCATCGTGATGGGCGCGGCGCTCACCACCTTCGGGGCCAGCGTGCTCGCCTTCCTGTGGCCCCAACCGAAGGGCGGGTTCGGCTCGAAGGTTCGCGTGGGCACCGTCGAGGACATCCAGAGCGAGATCACCGACGCCAACGGCTTCCTGTACAAGGCCGAGGGGCGCTTGTACGTCACGAACTATCCGGCGTCATCGCTCGACAAGGCCAAGGCCGCCTACTCCCAGCCCGTGCTCAACAGCATGGAGGCCGGTCTCGCCGTCATGTACCAGAAGTGCCCGCATCTCGGCTGCCGTGTCCCGCCGTGCTTCACCTCGCAATGGTTCGAGTGCCCGTGCCACGGATCGCAGTACAACCAGGTCGGTGAGAAGAAGGGTGGCCCGGCCCCGCGCGGCATGGATCGTTTCGTGACCGACGTGTCCGGCGGGGTGCTCACCGTCGACACCGGCTCGGTGATCCAGGGCCCGCCGATCGGCACGAACACCACCGGCCAAGAAGCCGAGGGCCCCCACTGTGTTGGCGGAGGCCATTGATGGGCGCACTCACCGGCCAGATGGTGTTGGCCGATGTCCAGAAAACGGTTGGCTACACGCTGGCCTTCATCCTCATCGTCGGTTTCGCCATCGCGGTCGCCCTCAACATGCGGAAGGGCCGCAAAGAGGTCGGCTCCGAGATCGAGCTGGCCGCCAACCGCAAGCCCTACTACGACGACGACACCCTCGAGACGCGCAAGCTCGACCGCACGCTGCAGCTCGGCTTGCTCACCCTGATCGTCATCGCCGTCGCCCTCCCGCTCTATTGGCTCGCCGAGCCCGGCCGCCAGGACGACCGCATCGCGGGCTGGAACGAGACCTTCATCAAGCGGGGCGAAACGCTCTACAACGAAGGCGCGAACTGCGCGGCGTGCCACGGTCCCGAAGGCACCGGCGGCGCGGCGACCTACACGATCACTGCGCCCAACGGCGACTTCGTCTCGTCGGTGAGCTGGCAGGCGCCGGCGCTCAACACGGTGCTGTATCGGTACTCGCGCGACGAGGTGAGGTACATCCTCAACTACGGGCGCGGTTTCTCGCCCATGCCCGCATGGGGGTCGCTCGGCGGCGGTCCGCTGACCGACCAACAGATCAACAACATCATCGACTACCTGCAGAGCATCCAGTTGCCCGCGAGCGACAGTCAGGAAGCGGTGCAGCAGGAGATCGACGAGCAGCTGCGCGCCCGACGAGGCCGGCAAGTGCACGGTGCCCGGCGGCAAGTTCGCCACGCTCGGCGAAGCCATCTTCAACATGGGTCTGTACGACAAGTTCGCGGCCGGCGCGTACTCGTGCGGTCGATGTCACACCAAGGGCTGGTCCTACGGAGAGCCGCAGGTCCCCGGAGGCGGCGCGTTCGGGCCGAACCTCACCGGTGGCAGCGAGCTCCGGCAGTTCCCCGCCAAGCAGCAACAGATCGACTTCATCACGATCGGCGGCATCCAGGGCAAGTTCTACGGCACCAACGGGTTGTCGAGCGCGGGCATGATGCCCGGCTTCGGCTTCAACTCGAACGCCGTCGTGACCCCGGCCCCGGGCCCGAAGGTGTACGCCATGCAGCCCGACCAGGTGATGCTGACGGCGGATCAGATCGATGCCGTCGTCGAGTACGAGCGGAGCTTGTGACATGACGTCCGTGATGTCGTCGGAGCTGGTCACGACGTTTGCCGGCATCGCGTGGGACCCGCACATCCGCGGTGTGCTCGCGGTGCTCACCGGCGTGGCCGTGCTGTGCGGTTCGGTCTACCTCCTGTTGGGCACCAACCTCGGTGCCCGCCTCGGTCTGCTCGTCGCGCTCGCCGGGCTCACCGGCTGGCTCGTGATCCTGACGATGATCTGGTGGATCAACCCGCCCGGCATCGGTCCCAAGGGCAACAGTCCGAAATGGACTCCTGTCGAGATGTACGTCAACGACGGAGAAGGTCCGGCGCGAACGCCGGTGGCCGAGACCCTGCCACCGCCCGACGTGTTCCCCACCCCGGACCAGATCCTGGCCGACCATCCCGAGCTGGCGACCGATTTCCCCAACGGCTTCACGCTCTCCGACCTCGCAAGGCAGCCATCCCGAGCTCGTGAAGGAGTATCTCGACCAGCTCGAGCTCAACGGCTGGTCGCTCGTGTCCACGTCGAACGTGGGCGAGGCCCAGGCCGCGGCCGATGCCGCGCTCGTGAACGCAGGGTTCTTCTCGGCCGCGACGGACTACAAGAAGCTCAACGCCTTCGACTACGGCGGCAAGCCGTCGCGGCTCGAGGATTGTCCCGACGCCAAGGGCGGCACGATCATCCCCACCGACCCTCTGTGCCGGGTGGAGCACTGGCTGAAGAACACCTTCACCTTCCACCACCCGCCGCACTATCAGATCGTTCAAGTGCAGCAAGTGATTCCTCAAGAGGCTCGTGCCGGCGAACCGCCGCCACTGCCGCAGGTGGACCCGAACGCGCCCGTCGTCTCGGTGGTGCTCGTGCGGGACCTCGGATACGTACGGTTGATCCCGTTCCTCTACTTCGTGATCTCGCTGACGCTGTTCGTCTTCTTCGTGACGGTGTTGCACTACCGCGACAAGACGTTGATCCGAAACCGAGAGGAAGCAGAGTTGGTGAAGGGAGCCTGAGCGATGAGCCAGTACCTGCCGATCTTCGCCATGTTGGTGCTGGCCACCCTGTTCGGGGTGATCAGCCGCGTCGCACAGCGTCTCCTGATTCCGCCGCGGCCTACGCCGGCCAAGGTGGCCCCATACGAATGCGGCATCATCCCGAGCCGCGAGCCGCCTCACCGCTTTCCCGGTTCGCTTCTATCTCGTCGCGATGATCTTCATCGTCTTCGACATCGAGATCATCTTCTTCTTCCCGTACGCCATCGCGTTCCGTGAGCTCGGTGGCTTCGGTCTCGGCGCTGCCGTCATCTTCGCGGTCGCGGTGTTCGAGTCGTTCGTGTACTTGATCGGCAACGGCGCGCTCGACTGGGGGCCGGCCAAGGCCGACCAGCCGAGCGAGGTCGTCTCGCCGGCGCGTACCGCGTCGTCGACGATCCGCCGCGTCGGGCTCGAAGGTCGCACGTCCGAACCGACGCCAGAACCGAGCAAGGCCGCCTGATGGCCGACGCAACCTTTCGCGAGGACGGCCTGGCCGGACTTCAGCACAACTTCGCCACCGGCCGGCTCGAGGAGCTCGTCAAGTGGGCCCGCCGTCGCAGCATGTTCCCCGCCACCTTCGGCCTGGCGTGCTGCGCCATCGAGATGATGGCGATGGGTGGCCCGCACTACGACGTGGCCCGCTACGGCATGGAGGTGTTCCGGGCGTCACCGCGGCAGGCCGACCTCATGATCGTCGCCGGGCGCGTCTCGCAGAAGATGGCGCCGGTACTCCGCCAGATCCACGACCAGATGATGGATCCGAAATGGGTCATCTCCATGGGCGTGTGCGCTTCGTCGGGCGGCATGTTCAACAACTACGCCCTGGTGCAAGGCGTCGACCAGGTGGTCCCGGTCGATGTGTACGCGCCCGGTTGTCCGCCCGGCCCCGAAACGCTGATGCATGCGATCCTGACGCTCCACGAGAAGGTGCGCACCGGCGAGCTGACCCAGCGCGACAAGAACAAGGGCGCCGGCATCCAGATCGAGGAACACGACCACCGCGACGTAGCCGTCACCTTCGGGAGCCGGTGACCGTGTCCGACCAGACCTCGACGCCGGCCGATGCGCCAGCGACCGAAGCACCGCGGCCACCCGAGCTGCTCTTCGACGTGCCGGTCACGCGGCCGCGCGGCCAGGTGGTCCTGCACGTCGACAACGCGGGCTATCTCGACTTGGTGCACCGGCTGCACGAGGACGGACATCTGATGTGCGTCGACGTCACGGCCGTCGACTATCTGACCTTCGAGGGTGACCGCGGTCTTCCGCCCGACATCACGCCCGAGCGGTTCGAGGTCGTGGTCAACTTCATCAGCCACGCCCAGCGCAGCCGCGTGCGCGTCCGGGTGCAGGTGCCCGAGAGCGATCCGACCCTGCCGTCGATCACCGACATGTGCCCCGGCGCCGACGCGCTCGAGCGCGAGGTGTTCGACATGTTCGGCATCAGCTTCACCGGTCATCCCGATCTGAGCCGGATCCTCATGCCCGAGGACTGGGTCGGGCACCCGCTTCGCAAGGACTACAACAGCGGTCGCATCCCGGTGCAGTTCAAGAACCCGGTCAGCAGCCCGGATGTCGTGGCGCCATGAGCATCGACACCCACCTGACCGACGAGGGAACCCAGGAGATGACGTCGCGCGACGTCGTGTCCGCGGCGGAGCGCCTTCGCGAGCAGGGTGCTGTGCTGCGCCTGTCCGAGCAGGAGGCCGAGTCCGTGGCCGCCGAGCTCGAGGCGGCGCCCGAAGACGAGACCATGCTCATCAACATGGGTCCGCAGCACCCGAGCACACACGGCGTCCTGCGCCTCATGCTCGAGCTCCAGGGCGAGACCGTGCTGCGGTGCAAGCCGATCGTCGGGTACCTGCACACCGGTATGGAGTGGACGGGCGAGGAGCTCTCGTATCTCCAGGGCCCGACCAACGTGACGCGCATGGACTACGCATCGCCGATCTTCAACGAGCTCGTGTTCTCGTTGTGCGTCGAGCAGCTCCTCGAGATCGAGTTGCCCGAACGGGCCACCTGGATCCGCATGCTCATGTGCGAGCTCAACCGCATGGCGTCGCATCTGCTGTTCCTCGCGACGAACGGCATGGACCTCGGCGCGGTGTCGATGATGCTGTACGGGTGGCGCGAGCGCGAAGAGGTGCTGCGCTTCTTCCAGAAGGTCACCGGGCTACGCATGAACCACAACTTCGTGCGCCCGGGCGGGGTCGCAGCCGACCTTCCGCTCGCGCTGGCGCGACGATGTCCTTCGCCTGATCGACCTGATCACCCCGCGCCTCGACGAATACGACGTGTTGATGACCAACCAACCCATCTGGCGCGACCGGCTCCAGGGCGTCGGAGTCATCTCCAGTGAGGAGTGCGTGGCGCTCGGCATCACGGGCCCGATCCTGCGTTCCACCGGCTACGCCTGGGACCTGCGTCGCGACATGCCGTATCTCGCCTACGACCAGATCGACTTCGACGTCATCGTCGGGTCGTTCGGTGACTGCTTCGACCGTTACGCGATCCGGTTGAACGAAGTTCGCGAGTCGATGCACATCGTGCGCCAGATCCTCGACAAGATGCCGAAGGGCGATTACCGCATCCAGGACAAGAAGATCACGCCCCCGCCCCGGGCTCGCATCGACGAGTCGATGGAGGCGTTGATCCACCACTTCAAGATCTTCACCGAGGGCTTCAAGGTGCCCGAGGGCGAGTCCTACGTGGCGGTCGAGTCGCCTCGCGGCGAGCTCGGTTGCTACATCGTGAGCGACGGCAGCTCGAACCCGTACCGCATGCACATCCGCGGGCCGAGCTTCGTCAACCTGCAGGCGTTGCCGCACATGATGCACGGTGGTCTGGTCGCCGATGGAGTCGCGGTGATCTCGTCGGTCGACCCGATCATGGGTGAGGTCGATCGCTGATGCCTCGACTCACTGCAGCCAACGAGGCCATCGCGCACGAGATCATCAGCAGGTATCCGGTGCGCAAGTCCGCGCTCGTACCCCTGTTGCATCTCGCGCAAGAACAAGATGGCTACGTTGCCGAGGATGCGCTCGAGCATCTCGCCGAGCTGATCGGGTGCACGCCGGCCGAGGTGCTCGGCACGTGCAGCTTCTACGAGATGCTCAAGCTCGAAGAGGTCGGTCGTTACGTGGTGAATGTGTGCACCGACATCTCTTGCATGCTGCTCGGTGCGGACCAGCTGCTGCACCACGCGGAACAGACGCTCGGCGTGCGATCTGGCCAGACCACCGAAGACGGTCTCATCACGCTCGAAGGCGTCACCTGCATCGCGGCGTGTACCGAAGCGCCGTGTCTCCAGGTGAACTATCGCTACGAGTACCGCGTCGGTGCCGACGGGTTCGACCAACTCGTCGACGATCTGCGCAACGGACGCAAGCAGGTGCCGCCGCACGGCATGCTGGCGCGTATCCGCCAGCACATCCCCGAGGCGGCCGCGGCGGGTAATGCCAGCCCGGACTCGGGCGAAGAACCGGTGTGGATGCGCGCCGCCGACGCCGACTCACCCGTGGGTGGTGGGTCGTGACGCTCACGGACGTGCCCAAGATCATCACGAGCCGGTTCGAGTTCGACGACTCGTACACGATGGCCCGTTACGAGGCGACCGGTGGCTACAAGGCGCTGCGCAAAGCGCTCACCATGAAGCCCCAACAGATCGTCGACGAGGTCAAGACCGCGAGCCTGCTCGGTCGCGGTGGTGCGGGGTTCCCGGCCGGTGTGAAATGGGGGTTCTGTCCTCCCGGCGTGTGGCCGCGGTACCTCGTGGTGAACGGCGACGAGAGTGAACCGGGCACTTACAAGGATCGCTTGTTGCTGGAGGCCGATCCTCACCAGCTCATCGAAGGCGTGCTCATCACCTGTCTGGCGGTCGGTTGCTCGCAGGCCTTCCTCTACATCCGAGGCGAGATGGCCTTGGCGCAGGAGCGGGTCGCGCAGGCACTCAACGACGCCTATGCCGCCGGCTACATCGGCAAGAACATCCTCGGCTCGGACTTCTCGGTCGACGTCGTGCTGCACTGGGGTGCCGGCGCGTACATCGTGGGCGAAGAGACCGCCTTGATCGAGAGCCTCGAGGGCAACCGCGGCATGCCTCGCTTGAAGCCACCGTTCTTCCCCGCGGCCAAGGGCCTCTACATGCAGCCGACGATCGTCAACAACGTCGAGACGTTGTCGAACATCCCGTGGATCGTCGAGCACGGCGGCGCCGCGTTCGCCGAGCTCGGTGATCAGTCGTCGACCGGCACTCGCATGTTCGCCGTGTCAGGTCATGTGAAACGCCCGGGCGTGTTCGAGGTCGAGTACGGCGTCACAACCTTCCGCGACATCATCTACGCCCCGGTCTATGCGGGAGGCATCCGCGGCGATCGCGCCCTCAAGGCGTACATCCCGGGCGGAGCGTCCTCGCCGTGGTTCTACGAGGAGCACCTCGATCTGCCGCTGGAGAAGGGCACGATCGACAAAGCCGGGTCGATGTTGGGCTCCGGCGCAATCGTCGTCATGGACGAGACCGCCGACATGGTGCGAGCCTGCCATCGGGTCGTCCGCTTCTTCGCCAGTGAGTCGTGCGGGAAGTGCACGCCGTGCCGCGAGGGCACCACGTGGCTCGAGCACATCCTGAAGCGGATCATCGACGGTTACGGCCGCCCGAGCGACCTGCAGTTGCTCATGGACGTGAGCGACAACATCAGCCCGGGCATCGCCTGGCCGCCCAAGCAGACCACGATCTGCCCGCTCGGTCCGTCCGCGGTCTCGCCGATCTTCTCGGCGGTGCGCCGCTTCCCTGAGGAGTTCGAGGCGTACATCGCCAAGAGCCCGCTTGGCGCGGCAGGCGAACATACCGGTGACCGCCGAGCCGCGCCCCCGAGGCCGTGGCCGGAGGCGGCGCGTGAGCGACACCGAGGCGACTGTCGAGGGTGTGAACGTCACCGTGAACGGTGTCGATCTCGTCGCGAACAAGGGTGAGCTCGTCATCGCGGCCGCCGAGCGCAACGGCGTCTACATCCCACGGTTCTGTTACCACCCGCGCATGGAGTCGGTGGGCATGTGCCGCATGTGCATCGTCGAGATCGACACGGGTCGCGGTCCGGCGTCTGCAGCCGGCGTGCATGCTCGAGTGCACCGAGGGCATGAAGGTCGACACCGAGTCCGCCGTCACCAAGAAGGCGCAGGACGGTGTGCTCGAGTTCCTGCTCATCAACCACCCGCTCGATTGCCCGGTGTGCGACAAGGGTGGCGAGTGCCCGCTCCAGGATCAGACGATGGCCTACGGGCCGGGCGAGAGCCGGTTCGTCGAAGAGAAGCGTCACTACGAGAAGCCGATCCCGATCAGCGAGCTGGTGTACCTGGATCGAGAGCGGTGCATCCTCTGTGACCGGTGCACCCGCTTCGCCAAGGACGTGGCCGGCGACCCGCTGATCCATTTCCTCGACCGCGGTGGACAGACCGAGGTCAACACCTTTCCTGACCAACCCTTCTCGT
Source organism: uncultured Iamiaceae bacterium (assembly GCA_963778895.1). Lineage (GTDB taxonomy): Bacteria > Actinomycetota > Acidimicrobiia > Acidimicrobiales > Acidimicrobilacustridaceae > CAVZVZ01. The sequence continues at coordinate 1,326,264 of CAVZVZ010000005.1, read as the reverse complement.
CGTACTTCAGCGGTAACACCGTGCAGATCTGCCCGGTTGGTGCCCTCACCGCTTCGAGCTATCGCTTCCGCGCTCGGCCGTGGGATCTCGAGGCCACCGAGTCGACCTGTCAGAGCTGTTCGGTCGGATGTCGAGTGTCGATCGAGTCATCCCGCGACGAGGTGCTCCGCTATCTAGGCGTCGACATCGATCCCGTCAACTGGGGCTGGTTGTGCGACAAGGGTCGGTTCGACTTCCAGGCCGTGAACAGCCCGGCGCGGCTCACTGAGCCCGTGCTGCGCTCGCCCAGCTCGGGCGATCCCGTTCCGGTGCGGTGGAACGTGGCGATGAAGGCCGCGGCCCAGGCCATTCGGCGAGGTCTCGACGCGGGCGGGCCGGCCACGGTTGCTGTGCTCGGAGGCGCGCGACTCACGAACGAGAGCGCGTACGCGTGGGCCAAGTTCGCCAAGGGCGTGATCGGGACCGACAACGTCGACGCGCAGCTCGGCGACGGGCTACCCGCCGAGCTCGTGCTCGGCGTGCCGCGTGCCACGATCGACGACGTCTGCCGCGCCGGCGGCCAGGTGCTGGTGATCGGGGTCGATCTCAAGGAGGAGCTCCCGGTCCTTCATCTGCGCCTTCGTCATGCCGCGATGAACGACGGTGCGCGCATCGTCGAGATCTCTCCCCGGCGGACGTCGACGAGCTCGATCGCCACCGCTTCACTTCCAGTGCGCCCCGGCGAGTACGCCGCCGTGGTGCGGGCGCTCCTTGCCGGCGAGACCGATCGAGAGGTCGGCGGACTCCCGCCCGATCTGCTCGCGGCGGCGCACGAAGCCCTTCGAGGCGACGGCCCGCTCACCGTCGTGCTCGGCCGCGGTTCGTTGGCCGAGTCGGCTCAGGGTGTGGTCGACGCCACCGCGGTGTTGTTGTCGGCATCACGCGACGTTCGTTTCCTGTCAGCGCTGCGGCGCGGCAACGTGCACGGCGCCCTCGACATGGGGTTGGCGCCCGGTGTGTTGCCCGGCCGGGTCGGACTCGACGCCGGCCGCGATTGGTTCACCAGCCGTTGGCCGAGTGTGCCCGCCGGGGTCGGCATGGACGCGACCGCGATGCTCGCGGCGGCGGCCGACGGTCGCATCGAGACGCTGATCCTGCTCGGAGCCGATCCGATGTCCGATTTCCCCGATCGGGATCTCGCGACGCGGGCTCTCGCCGGGGCGCGCACGGTGATCGCGCTCGACCAGTTCCTGACCGAGTCGTCGCGCCGGGCCGAGGTCGTGCTCCCCGCGGCCGGCTTCGCCGAGGTGCCCGGCACGGCTACGAACCTCGAAGGCCGGGTCAGCACGCTCAACCAGCGAGTCACCCCTCCGGGTACGGCGCAGGCCGACTGGATCATCGCGGCCGATCTGGCGTTCTTGCTCGGTGTCGATCTCGGTCTCGAGTCGGTCGAGCAGATCCGCGGCGAGATCGCGGCCGTGAGCGCGGCCTACCGCGGGGTCACCGACGAGCTGTTGACGAGTCCCGACGGCAACGACGGGGTCGTGGTTCCGCTCCCGGTGGTCGAGCTGCCTGGCCCCGCGGAAGCTGACGAGGTTGCCGAGGTGAGCGACGAGAACGGCGAGGAAGTCGACGATGGCGAGGCGCCGGCGAGCGCGACCGCCCCCGAGTTCCCGGCGCCGATCGTGTGGCAGGCGCCCGCGCCGGCCGACACGCCCGCGCTCGACAGCTACTCACTGCGTCTGATCGCCACCCGCAAGCTCTACGACGACGGTGTGCTCGATGCAGCGATCGCCGTCGCTGGCTGGCCTGGCCGAGGGCACGCGGATCGCCGTGAATCCGTACGACTTCGACCGTATCGGTGTGCGGGCGGGCGCCAAGGTTTCCGTCACGTCGCCGAGGACGACCCTCGCGCTCGACCTCGAGATCGATCCGGGCGTGCCGCGCGGGTGCGCGGCTGTGCGCTTCAACCAACCCGGCGTGCCGGTGGCCGACCTCATCGACGCGACGGCACGCTTCACCGACGTGCGCATCGAGCGGAAGGACGGCTGATGTTCGCCGCCGATCCGCTGCTGTTCGACATCGATCCGGCGACCGTGCTGATCGTGATCGTCAAGGTCGTCATCGTGTTCGTGTTGCTGCTCGTGGCCACGATGTTGATGGTCTGGTTCGAGCGCAAGGTGATCGGCGACCTGCAGAACCGGATCGGCCCGAACCTGGCTGGTCCCTGGGGGATCCTGCAGACCTTGGCCGACGGCATCAAGCTGTTCTTCAAGGAAGACCTGATGCCGGAGAAGGCCGAGCGACGGGTCTTCATCCTGGCGCCCTTCCTCGTCGTTCGTGCCCGCGTTCTTGTTGTTCTCGATCGTTCCCTTCGGCGGTGATTTCAACAACGGCAACGACGGTGTGATCACGGTCTTCGGCCACGACACGCTGATGCAGTTGGCCGATCCGCCGATCGGCATCCTGTTCGCGCTGGCCATGTCGTCGATAGCGGTCTACGGGATCATGCTCGCCGGCTGGTCGTCGGGATCGAAGTACCCACTGCTCGGTTCGGTGCGCGGCGTCGGCGCAGATGGTCAGCTACGAAGCTGCTCTGGGACTGTCGGTTGCGGCGGTCGTGCTGAAGAGCGGCACCCTGACCACGAACGGGATCGTCGATTTCCAGGCCGGGAACGGTCCCGGGAACTGGATCCCGAACTGGAACCTGTTGCTCGTCGGCATCGTGCCCTTCGTGATCTTCCTGATCGCGGCGACCGCCGAGTTGAACCGACCGCCGTTCGACCTCGTCGAAGCCGAACAGGAGCTCGTCGGCGGGTTCCACACCGAGTACAGCTCCATTCGGTTCGCACTGTTCTTCCTCGCCGAGTTCATGAACACCGTGACCATGTCGGCCATCATCGTCACCCTCTTCTTCGGTGGTCCGGCCGGGCCGGCGTTCTTCGGCCCTGGGTGGATGTGGGGCTGCATCTGGTTCTTCCTGAAGCTCCTCGTCTTCCTGTTCGTGTTCGTCTGGTTCCGGGGCACGTTCCCCCGGTTCCGGTACGACCAGCTGATGGACCTCGGCTGGAAGCTGCTCATCCCGCTCGCGCTCGGTTGGTTCCTGTTGCTCGCCGCGCTCGACGTGGGTCGCACACAGGACTGGAACCCGGTTGTCGTCGGCGGGATATCGATCGCCGTGTTCCTGGTGGGCGCCGGTCTGTTGCGCCTGGCCATCGGGGCCGCGCGCGCTCGTCGAGCCGAGCACCCCGACGAGTTCGCGGGGAAGGTCGACTGATGGGCTACCTCGACGGGTTCCGCGTCACGTTCAAGCAGATCGGTCATGTCGTCACGACCGAGTATCCGAAGGAGAAGGCGCCCAAGCCCGACCGCGTGCACGGTCGCCATGTCCTCAATCGCTACGAGGACGGCATGGAGAAGTGCATCGGTTGCGAACTGTGCGCGGGCGTGTGCCCGGCGCGGTGCATCTTCGTGCGGGGAGCCGACAATCCGCCGGACGCGCCGGTCTCGCCCGGTGAGCGCTATGGGTTCGTCTACGAGATCAACTACTTGCGGTGCATCCACTGCGACCTCTGTGTCGAGGCCTGCCCCACCGAGGCGATCACCGAGACGAAGATGTTCGAGTTCTCGTTCACCGATCGTCGCGATGCGATCTACACCAAAGCCGAGTTGCTCGTCGGCGACGACGGTCGGCCCAAGCACATGCCCTGGGAGGACTGGCGCCCGGGCGAGGACGAGCCCACATCGGCTTGGATGCGCGCCACCGCGCCCGCGGGTCGCGCCGAGTTCGAAGGCAAGGTCGCGTGGTCGGGTGAGCTCGGCTACGGCGTGCGCGCTCCCGAACCCCCGCAGGCCGAGGCCGACGCCGAAGCAGCGGATGAATCGGCCGACGCGCACGACGATCACGGCTCCCACGACGCCGGACACGGGGGTCACTGAACCGTGGAGACGGCCATCTTCGTGGTCTGCGCGGCCATCGTGCTCGGGGGCGCGTTCGGTGTCGTGTTCTCGCGCAACCCGGTGCACTCCGCGCTGAGTCTCGTCGCGACGCTGTTCGGTGTCGCGGTGTTGTTCCTCAACCTCGGCGCCCAGCTCCTGGCCGCGGTGCAGGTCATCGTCTACACGGGCGCCATCGTGGTGCTGATCCTGTTCGTGCTCATGCTGCTCGGGGTCGACCGCGAGGAGGACATCTCGGTGCAGCCGTTGGTCGGGCAAGGGGTGTACGCCTTCGTGGTCGCCGCGCTCATCGGCGCCGGCATCCTCTCGGTGATCCTCATCGGTGGCTCCGATGTCGTCACCGGTGCGAGCTCGAGCCTCCAGGCCCTGGCGCCCGACTACGGCAACATCCGCCAGATCGGCGACCAACTCTTCACCAACTACGTGTTCGCGCTCGAGATCACCGCGGCGCTGCTCACGATCGCGGTGGTCGGTGCCGTGGTGTTGTCTCGGCGCATCGTCGACCCACAGCCGCTCCCCGAACCCGAGCCGATCGAGGAACCCGACGACGAGGATCTGTATACGAAGGTCGAGGACGCGGGCTGATGCGGAACCTCGACTTGGCCTACCTCGCGCTCGGCGCGGTGTTGTTCTCCATCGGCGCCGGAGGCGTGCTGTACCGGCGGAACTCCCTCGTGATGATCATGTGCGTCGAGCTGATGCTCAATGCCGTGAACCTCACCTTCGTCTCCTTCGGCAAGATGCTGAACGACACCGCAGGGCAGGTGATCGTGTTCTTCGTGCTGGTGGTTGCGGCGGCCGAGGTCGTGGTCGGCCTCGGACTCGTGGTCGCCGTCGCGCGCCGCAAGCCGAGCGCCAGCGCTGACGACATCACGGTGTTGAGGGGATAGGGGCGCCTGGCGATGGAGAATCTGGTTTGGTTCATCCCCGCGCTGCCCCTGCTGGGCTTCCTGCTCCTCTTGCTCTTCGGCAAGCGGATGGGGGAGCCGGCGTCGGGCTGGCTGGCGACGCTGATGGTGGGCGGTTCGTTCGTGATCGCCTCGATCGTGTTCTTCTGGTTGCGCAACCAGCCGGAGCACACCCGCACCGAGGCCCTGTTCCAGTGGATCCCCGCCGGTTCGTTCCGCGTCGACGTGGGGTACCTACTCGACCCGCTCTCGATGGCGATGGTGTTGTTCATCACCGGCGTCGCGACGCTGATCCACCTTTACTCGATCGGGTACATGCACGGTGATCCGCGCTATCCCAAGTTCTTCCTCTACCTCAACCTGTTCGTCTTCTCGATGTTGGTGCTGGTGCTCGGCAACAACCTGCTCCTCACCTTCGTCGGGTGGGAAGGCGTGGGTGCGTGCAGCTACTTCCTCATCTCGTTCTGGTTCGAGAAGGATGCGAATGCCGTCGCCGGCAAGAAGGCCTTCATCACGAACCGCGTGGGCGACTGGGGCTTCATGGTCGGCACGTTCGCGACCTTCTTCGCCTTCGGCACGATCACCTACGAGGGGTTCCTGCCGCAGGCATCGGGCATGGCCAAGACCGCGGCCACCTTCATCGCGTTGATGCTCTTCATCGGAGCCGTCGGCAAGTCGGCCCAGATACCGCTGTTCATCTGGCTACCCGACGCCATGGCGGGACCGACACCCGTATCGGCGCTCATCCACGCGGCCACCATGGTCACGGCCGGTGTCTACCTGATGTGTCGCATCAGTCCGATACTGGCCGCGTCCTACGACTGGGTTCCCACGCTGATCGCCTGGATCGGTGTGCTCACCGCGCTGCTGGCCGCGTTGATCGCGACATCGCAGTACGACATCAAGAAAGTCTTGGCGTACTCGACGATCAGCCAGCTCGGTTACATGTTCCTGGCGGTGGGCTCGGGCGCGTACTGGGCCGCGATCTTCCACATGATCACCCACGCGTTCTTCAAGGCGCTGCTGTTCCTCGGTGCGGGTTCGGTGATCCACGGCATGCACGACGAGCAGGACATGCGATGGATGGGCGCGCTCCGCAAGTGGATGCCCATCACGTCGGGAGCGTTCATCGTCGGCTGGCTGGCCATCTCCGGCGTGCCGCCGTTCTCGGGCTTCTGGTCGAAGGACGAGATCCTCACCTACGCCCTCCAGAAGAGCCCGGCGCTGTACGTCGTCGGCCTCTTCACTGCCCTGCTCACCGCGTACTACATGAGCCGGCAAGTGTTCATGGTGTTCTACGGCGACGCGAAGTGGGCCGAGTCGAACGAGGCCGAGGAAGTCGCGCGCGAACGAGCGGCCGCCGAAGCGACCGACGGTGCGACGGCCGACACCGCCGTCGCGGGCCGAGCCGCACTTCCCCGACGGTTTCAAACCGCACGAGTCTCCCTGGACGATGACCGTTCCGCTCGTGGTGCTGGCGATCCTGGCCGCGTTCGCCGGCCTGTTGAACCTGCCCTTCCCGGCCAGCTGGCACTTCCTCGAGAACTGGCTCGAACCATCGTTCGCGCTGAGCAACCAGACGGTGCTCGGCTACAGCGACGCGACCATCGTCTTGTTGCTCGTCGTGTCCACGGTGGTCGCGCTCACCGGTATCGCGATCGCGTATCTCATCTACGAGCGTCACACCCTGCCCGTGGTCGAGCCCGAGCCGCTCCATGACGGCTTGTACATCGACAGCAGCATCGCGGCGCTCGTGGGTGGCCCGGGTGCCGATGTCGCGCAAGGCGCCGCCACGGCCGACTCCGTCGGTATCGACGGTGCGGTCAACGGGGTGGGCCGCCTCACGCGCTGGACCTCGTCTCGGGTCCGGGTCGTGCAGAACGGCTACGTGCGCGTCTACGCGCTGATGGTCGGTGCCGGATCCGTCCTGCTGATCGCCTTCATCCTCACTCGAACGCTGACGTGGCGATGAACGCGCTGACCCTGGCCGTCGACGGCACGAACACGTTGGGCTTCCCCGTCCTCACCGCGATCGTGCTCATGCCGATCGTGGGCACGGTCGTCATCGCCCTGATCCCGCGGTCCCGCCCCGACATGCACCGTCTCGTATCGGTGCTGACCGCGGTCATCGTCGCGGCTCTGTCGTTGTGGATGCTCGTGCAGTTCAAGGCGGGCGACCCCGGCTTCCAATTCGTGGTCAGCCAGACCTGGGTGTCGTCGCTCGACATCAAGTTCGCGCTCGGCGTCGACGGCATCTCTCTCTTCCTCGTGGTGCTGACCGCGATCCTGTTCCCCATCGCGTTGTTCGCGGCTCGTCCGGACCACGACGAGAAGGGCTACTACCTCTGGATCACGCTGCTCGAAGCGGGCTGCATGGGCGTGTTCCTCGCCCTCGACCTGTTCCTGTTCTTCTTGATGTTCGAGCTGACGCTCGTGCCGCTCTACTTCCTCATCGGGCGTTGGGGTCACGGCCGCCGGGTGTATGCCGCGACCAAGTTCTTCCTGTTCACGATGCTCGGCTCCGCGTTCATGCTCGTGTCGATCGTGGCTCTCGCCGTACTGGCCGGTGCAGGCGAGAACGGCGGCGTCAGCTTCGACCTCGTGCGCATCGCCGAAGGCGGCGGGGTGGCCCAGAACACGGCCCGCTGGTTGTTCCTCGGTTTCGCCATCGCCTTCGCGGTGAAGACACCGGTCTTCCCGTTCCACACTTGGCTACCCGACGCTCATACCGAGGCGCCGACCGCCGGCTCGATCGACCTCGCCGGAGTGCTCCTGAAGCTAGGCACCTATGGCTTCTTACGGTTCGGCCTCTATCTCTTCCCGGAGGCGTCGGTCTGGTTCGCACCGGTGATGCTCACCTTGGCGACCATCGGCATCATCTACGGCGGCATCGTCGCGGCGATGCAACGCAATCTCAAACGCCTCGTCGCGTACTCGTCGGTCGCGCACATGGGCTTCGCAGTGCTCGGTCTGTTCACCCTCACCACCATCGGCTTGCAGGGCAGCGTCATGGTGATGATCAACCACGGCATCATCACCGGCACGCTCTTCATCCTGCTCGGGTACCTCTACAAGCGCCGCCACACGTACGAGATCTCGGAGCTGAAGGGCCTGCAGAAGGTGGCACCGTGGTTCGCGGGCGCGTTCATGGTCACGATGCTGGCCTCGATCGGCTTGCCCGGCCTCAACGGATTCGTGGGCGAGTTCCTCGTGCTGATCGGCACCTTCCTCGCCCATCGCTGGTGGGCGGTGGTGGCTGCGACCGGTGTCATCATCGCGGCGCTGTACATGCTGTGGGCCTATCAGCGGGCCTTCCACGGCGAGCCGGATGAGGCCAACAAGACGTTTCCCGATCTCAAGCTGAGCGAGAAGCTCGTCATCCTGCCGCTCATCGGTCTCATGGTGTTCCTCGGCGTCTATCCGAAACCGGTGCTCGACCGCATCCAGCCTTCGGTGCAGGTGTTGTTGTTGCACGTGGAGCGCGAGGTGCCCGACTTCCACGAGCCCCATCCTGAACACGAGGACGAGCCGGGATCGGTGGTCGCGAACGAGCGTGAGGAACAGAACGGCACGGTTGACGAGTCCGGCGATCCCGAGTCGTCGTCCAACGCCGATGTCGAAGAGGCCGGCCGATGAGCCCGCTGGCGCTCCTCGCACAGGTCGACGCCACGACGAGCGTGTCGACGCCGTCCATCGAGTGGTACGCCCTGCTGCCGGTGATCATCCTCGCCGTCGGCGCGTTGGTACTGCTCACCATCGCGTCGCTGGCGCGCGGCCATCTCTTCCGCGGCTTCTACGCGCTCTACACCGTGGCCGTGGCCCTGGCCGCGATCATCGCATCGTTGCCGGTCTGGGCGCGGGTGCAGGGGTGGTCCGAGATCTGGGGCATCACGCTCACCAACCCGAGCGGGGTCGGGCCGTTCAGCACCGTGGGAGGAGCCGTCGGCATCGATGGCTTCAGCATCTTCGTGACGATCATCATCTGCAGTGCCGTGATCATCGGCGCGCTCGCGGCCGACGGCTACTTGCGGCGTGAGCGTCTCGACGGACCGGAGTTCTACGTCCTCATGCTGCTGTCGGCCACCGGCGGCGTCATCATGGCCATGGCCAACGACCTGATCGTCTTGTTCCTCGGCCTCGAGACGCTTTCGATTGCGGTGTACGTGCTCTCGGCCATGCAGCTCCGCCGGGCACAATCCCAGGAAGGCGGTCTCAAGTACTTCATCCTCGGCGCGTTCTCGTCCGCATTCTTCCTCTACGGCATCGCGCTCATCTATGGGGCCACTGGATCGACCAGCCTCATCACGATCAAGAGTTTCATGGCGGGCAACATCCCGATCAACAACGGTTTGTTGCTCCTCGGCCTGGCGCTGCTGCTCGTGGGTTTCGGCTTCAAGGTCGCGGCCATGCCGTTCCACTCGTGGAGCCCCGACGCCTATGACGGCGCGCCCACACCTGCCGTCGTCTACATGGCCGCGGGTGTGAAGGCCGCCGCCTTCGCGGGACTCGTGCGGGTCTTCATGCTGACGTTCTCCAACTACGCGGCCGACTGGCAACCGATCGTCTATGCGCTCGCGGTGATCTCGATGGTCGGTGGCGCGCTGGTTGCCATCGTGCAGACCAACGTGAAGCGCATGATGGCGTACTCGTCGATCAGCCACGCCGGCTTCATCCTCGTCGCCGTCGAGGCCAGCACCAGTCGAGGTATCCAGGCGGTGCTGTTCTACTTGGCGGCCTACACCTTCATGATCGCCGGCACCTTCGCCATCATCAGCGTGATCGGCCGCACCGGTGACGGGCACCATCAACTCTCGGACTACAAGGGCCTGGCGCGGGCCCACCCGACGCTTTCGCTCGTGCTGACGGTGTTCCTGCTCGCGCAGGCGGGCGTTCCTTTCACCTCCGGGTTCTTCGCCAAGTTCTACGTGATCATCGCCTCGGTCGACGCCGGTTCGTGGCCTCTTGCGCTCATCGCCATGGTTTCGGCCGTGATCGCCGCGTTCCTCTACCTACGGCTCGTCGTTTCGATGTACATGTCGGCCCCCGAAGGCCAAGAGGACGAACCCGTCCATCTTCCCGGCGGTCCCGTGCGGGTCGGGGTGGGCGCGTGGATCGGCATCGCGGTGTGTCTGATCGTGACGATGGTCGTCGGGATCGTCCCCGACACCGTGCTCGACCCGGCCGAGAAGGCCACGCCGGCGCTGGTGCAGGTCGCCGACGCTCCGGCCCCGCCGGCCAGCACCCCTGATCTGGGTACGAGCGACCTCGGCGGGACCGGGCAGCCCGGGGGCGGGTAACAGCTAGTCCGACTAGACTAAGTCGATGCTCTGCAACGTCCACGAAGCCAAGACGCACTTGTCTCGCCTGCTCGAGCAGGTCGAACGGGGCGAAGAGGTCATCATCGGGCGGGCCGGCAAGCCCATCGCTCGTCTCGTGCCCTACGTGCCGCGGACGGAGCCTCGGCGGCCCGGATCGATGCGCGGCCGCATCTCCATTCCGGCCGACTTCGACGCCACACCCGAGTGGCTCGTCGAGGAATTCGAAGGCGACCAGGAATGAAGCTCCTGCTCGACACCCACGCCTGGCTGTGGTGGCTGAGCGACCCCGAACAGCTCGACGCCGAGGCCAGACACGCCATCGCCGCGCCGGAGAACCTGGTCGCGGTCAGTGCCGCAACCGTCTGGGAAGTGGCCGTCAAACGTTCGCGGGGGAAACTCGGATTCGAAGGCGAGCCCGTCGTGGCGGTGGCCGAGGGTGGGTTCGAGCCTCTCCCGATATCGCTGGCCCACGCCGCCGCGGCCGGCGCTCTGCCTCGACATCATCGTGACCCGTTCGATCGGATGCTGATAGCCCAGGCCCAGATCGAAGGGCTCACCGTGGTCACCCGAGACCGGTCCTTCGACGCCTACGAGGTAGCCCTGATGGGCGCCTGACAAGGGCCCCCAATCCGCAGGTCCGGCCGAGTTTTCGCGGATTTCGCCGTTAGTTCTTGCGTTCACTAGGCTCCGCGAACGATGTCTGCGGACTACTCCGACTTCCTCCGCCAATACCTCACGATCGGCATTTTCGGCCTCGTGGGATTGGGCATGGGGGCGCTGATGCTGGGCCTGGGCCGCATCGTTCGCCCGACCCGCCCGCAGGAGCAGAAATACATCACCTACGAATCCGGCGTCGACCCCGTCGGCCTCGGCTGGTCACAGAGCCAGGTGCGGTATTACATCTTCGCCCTCTTGTTCGTCATGTTCGATGTCGAGGCGGTGTTCATCTTCCCGTGGGCCACGCGCCTCGAGATCTACGACACGTTCGGCCTGATCGAGATGGGGACCTTCATCGCGATACTCGCCCTCGGCCTCGTCTACGCGTGGCGGAAGAAGGTTCTGCGATGGGTGTGACCAAATGAGTGGAACTGATGGGTCTGGTCGAGAGCGGCAAGATGCCCAAGCCACTCACCAAACTGCTGAATCTCAGTCGCAAGTATTCGCTGTGGGTCTACCAGTGGGGCCTCGCGTGCTGCGCCATCGAGATGGGAGCGGCGTTCGCCTCGCCGCGCTACGACGTCATGCGCCTCGGTGTCATCCCGTTCCCCGCGAGCCCGCGACAAGCGGACTTCGTGGTGATCGCCGGAACCGTGACCGACAAGATGGCGCCCGCACTCGTGCGGTTGTACCAACAGATGCCCGATCCGAAGTACGTGATCAGCATGGGTAGCTGCGCGAACTGTGGCGGGCCGTACTGGGACTCGTACTCGGTGACCAAAGGCGTCGACCAGCTGATCCCCGTGGACGTGTATGTGCCGGGTTGCCCGCCCCGTCCCGAGGCCCTGCTCGAGGGCATCGTGTTGCTGCAGGAGCGCATCCAGGACGAGGACATGGCCGAGCGCTGGAAGGGAGAACCCATTGTCGTCGGGTGATTCGACGACGGTGGTACCCGCCGACCCGGCCGCCTCGACCGACGTCGAGGAGGCCGAGCCGCGCGACGAGCGTCGCGAGCTGCTGTTGGCGCGTTTCCAACGTGAGCTCGGCGATGCGATCGTCGACTCGCACATCCGCGTGGGCTCGACCTTGTGGCTCCGGGTCACGCGTGACGCGTGGAAGCAAGCGGCCGAAGTCGCCAAGGAGTCCCTCGGCTTCCACTTCTTCGACTTCCTCTCCGCCATCGACTGGCTGCCGTCACCCTTCGGACGCGACATGGACAGTCAGGAAGACGTGTTCGTGCACGGCACCGAAGCCAAAGCGCCGACGGCGATGACGACGGGGTACGCCGGTGGCGACACCCGTTTCCAGTTGCTCGCCCGCGTGTACGACACGCGTGAAGCCATCGGGGTCATATTCAAGGCCGATCTCCCCGACGACGACCTGCGCGCCGAGAGCTGGTCGTCGGTGTTCCACGGTGCCGACTGGCACGAGCGCGAGACCTGGGAGATGTTCGGCATCGAGTTCACCGGCCGCTCGGCGTTGCGCCACATCTACCTACCGACCGAGTTCGAAGGCCATCCGCTGCGCAAGGACTTCCCGTTGCTTGCTCGGCGGGCCAAGCCGTGGCCGGGCATCGTCGACGTGGAGCCGATGCCGGGAAGTGGCGACGAGGCCGACGGTGACGGTGCTGACGGCGAGAGCGAGGCTACGGAATGACCGCTGTCTCCGATCGCGACAAGCTCGCCTACATCGCGGCGCAGGCCGCCGACGCGCGCATCAACGTCGAGCTCGAGAGCGATGACGGCATGACGCTCAACCTCGGCCCGCAGCATCCCGCGACTCACGGCACGCTGCGCATCGTGGCTCGACTCGATGGCGAGCAGATCATTTCGGCCGACCCGCACTGTGGCTACATGCATCGTGGTTACGAGAAGCTCACCGAGGTGCGCACCTATCCGCAGGTGACCACCCTCATCAACCGCATCGACTGGCTGGGCAGCTTCGCCAACGAAGTCCCGTTCATTCTGGCGGCAGAGCAACTCATGGGTGTCGAGGCACCGCCCCGAGCGCAATGGATCCGAACGATCCTGTTCGAGATGTCGCGTATCGCGAACATCTCGCTGTTCCTCGGCGACCTGGGGATCCAGCTCGGCGGCCTCACCGCAGGGTTCTATGCGTTCCGTGATCGCGAGTTCGTGCTCAATCAGATCGAGTCGGCGACCGGCGGTCGCTTCCATCCGAACTTCGATCGCATCGGCGGCCTGAAGGACGACCTGCCGAAGGGGTGGATCGAAGAGACGCACAAGTCCATGCAGCGGTTGCGCGACTTCTGTGACGAGATCGAGACGTTGCTCATCGGCAACGAGATCTTCCAGGCGCGCACGCGTGGCATCGGCGTGATTCCGGCGGAGATCGCCCAGTCCTACGGCTTGTCCGGCGCAAATCTCCGCGCGAGCGGCGTCGACTGGGATCTCCGCCGCGACGACTGCGCGCCGGGTCTCGTCTACGACAAGATCGATTGGAAGGTCTGGACCCATACCGATGGCGATTCGTTCGCCCGGGCGTGGATCCGGATGCAGGAGGTCCGCGAGGCCACCAAGATCATCGACCAACTGCTCGACACCATCCCCAGCGGACCGGTCATGGCCAAGGTGCCGCGCATCATCAAGGTGCCCGAGGGTGAGGCCTACGTTCAAACCGAGAACCCGCTCGGTGCCATGGGGTATTACGTCGTGAGCAAGGGCGATCTCGTGCCCTTCCGCGTGAAGATTCGCTCGGCGTCGTTCAACAACGTGTCGATCGTGCCGTGGGTGGTTCGCGGCGTGTACGTGCCCGACCTGATCACGATCCTCGCGAGCTTGTACTTCATTCTCGGGGACATCGACCGGTGACGTCGCTGTTCGCTGCTTCCATCGTCGACGAGTACTGGTTCCAGACCGTCGTGAAGGCGCTCGTGGTCGGGCTGCTCGTGCCGACCACCGCGCTGATCCTCGGCATCGTGTTCCTCTTCAAGGTCATGTCGTGGATGCAGAGCCGTATGGGACCACAAGAGGCGGGACCCCGAGGTCTACTGCAACTCCTCGCCGACGGCGTGAAGTTCCTGCAGAAGGAAGACGTCGTTCCCGACGGGGCCGACGCGTTGGTTTTCAAGGCCGCGCCGATCGTCGTTCTCGTCTCGACGTTCCTGCTCTACGTGGCCATACCCGCCAGCTACCACCTGGTGGTGGCGGACGTCGATGTCGGCATCTTCTTCGTCCTGGCCGTGTCATCCGTGTCGGTGATCGGCATCCTGATGGCGGGCTGGGGCTCGGCCAACAAGTACTCGCTCATGGGCGGCCTGCGCGCCGCCGGGCAGTTGATCGCCTACGAGCTGCCCATGGTCCTTGCGGTGGTCGGCGTCGTCATCCAGGCCGGCACGCTGAACCTCAACGGCATTGTCACCGCCCAGAACACGGGCTCGATCTTCGGGCTCGACTTCCTGGGCAACCCGTTCATCCTCACCCAGTTCGTCGGCTTCGCGATCTTTCTGGCCGCCGTGCAGGCTGAGCTCACACAGACGCCATTCGACATGCCGGTAGCCGAGTCGGAGCTCGTCTCGGGCTATCAGGTCGAGTACACCGGCTTCCGTTTCCTGCTCTTCTTCCTCGCCGAGTTCGCGACGGCGTTCGCCTTCGCCGCGGTGGCCTCCGTGTTGTTCCTCGGTGGTTGGGGTTTGCCCTGGATCGATCTCGATTCGAACGCCTATTGGGTACTCGGGCCGGCGATCTTGTTCGCCAAGGTCATGCTGGTCTCGTTCCTCATCTTCTGGTTCCGCTTCACCTACCCGCGGTTCCGTGAGGATCAGCTGCAGTCGTTCGCGTGGAAGTACCTCATTCCGATCTCGCTGGTGAACATCGTGGTCACCGGCATCCTGGTGGTGGCGTTCTGATGCCCAAGCTCCCCGGCATGATCAAAGGCCTCGGCGTGACGTTCGGGGAGATGGTGAAGACGCTCAAGGACGGGCCTGTCACCACCCAGTACCCGCACGAGAAGGAGTCGCCCACGCCGCGGGCGCGTGGTGTGATCGCGCTCCACGAGGAGAACTGCACGGCGTGCATGCTCTGTGCCCGTGAGTGCCCCGATTGGTGCATCTACATCGAGGGTCACAAGTACCTCGCGCCACCTCGACGCGAGGGCGGTAAGCCCCGTCAGAAGAACGCACTGGATCGATTCGACATCGACTTCTCGCTTTGCATGTACTGCGGCATCTGCGTCGAGGTCTGCCCGTTCGAAGCACTGTTCTGGAGCCCCGAGTACGAGTTCTCCGAGGTGCGGATCGCCGACCTGCTGCACGACAAGGAACGGCTTGGTCAGTGGATGCAGACCGTTCCCGACTTCGAGCCCTACGAGAGCGGCTCGGAGCAAAAGGTCAAGAAAGTGCCGAAGGTCTGACGCGATGTTTGCCGCCGATCTACTCGTAGCTGAGAACATCGCGTTCTACGTGCTCGCGGCCGTGATGGTGTTCGGCGCGATCAAAGTCGTGACCGTCAAGAACATGGTCCACGCCGCGCTGTGGCTCGTCATCGTCTTCTCCGGGATGGCCGGCATGTTCATCCTGCTGGCCGCGGAGTTCATCGCCATCACGCAGGTACTCGTCTACATCGGCGCCATCGTGGTCCTCTTCTTGTTCGGCATCATGCTCACCCGTGCACCGATGGGTCGCTCGACCGAGCTCGACAACGGCCCACAGGCCAAGATCGTGGCGGGCGTCATCGGTGCGGTCCTCGCCGTGGTGCTCGGTTACGCACTGTGGGACGGCTTCCACGGCACCGAGTTCGGCGACTTCGCGGTGCAGCGCACCTCCGAGGTCAGCGACTCCATCTTCTCGACCTACCTGGTGCCCTTCGAGGTCGTATCCGTGCTGCTGCTCGGCGCCCTGATCGGGGCCATCGTCTTGGCGAGGCGCGACTGATGTTCGTCAACCAGTTCCTCTTCCTCGGGGCGATCCTGTTCTGCATCGGCGTCTACGGCGTGCTCGCGCGCCGCAACGGCGTGATGGTCCTGATGTCGATCGAGTTGATCCTGAACTCGGTGAACATCAACCTCATCGCCTTCGGGCAGTTCCACAAGGACGTCTCCGGGCAGGTGTTCGCCCTGTTCATCATCGCCATCGCGGCCGCTGAGGTCGGCGTGGGTCTGGCCATCGTGATGATGCTGTACCGCAACAAGCGCAGCATCGACATCGACGACGTCGATCTGATGAAGGGCTGACGGGCGCACTGATGCAATCGCACGCCGGCTGGTTCTTGGAGCACGCCTGGATCATCCCCGCCGTCATGGTGGGGTCGTTCGTGACGATCCTGTTCTTCGGCAAGCGGTTCTCCGAGCGGATCACCTCGGGCATCGGCATCTTCGCAGTGTCGGTGTGCCTGGTGCTCTCCTTCGGGGTTGCGGTGCAGTGGATCCAGCGCACCAACCACCCGCCGGCGGTGGTGGACACTGAAGCCGCGGCCGCGCCCGCATCCACCAGCAGCGAATCACCTGCTGCGAGCTCGTCTGGAGGAGACCACGCGGAACCGGCCACCACGACCGAGACTGCGGCCGCGGAGCCGCACGAGGTCGTGCCCCCCGTCGTAGAGACCACCACCTGGTTCAAGTGGTCGAACAACGACGGCGTGACGCTCGACATCAAGGTCGGCACCCTCGTCGATGGCCTCACCGCCATGATGCTCGTGACCGTCTCGATCATCTCGCTGCTCGTGCACATCTACTCGAAGGAGTACCTGAAGGGCGACGTCCGTTTCACGCACTACTACGCCTTCCTGAGCATGTTCACGGGAGCGATGCTCTTCTACGTCATGGGCGCCACGACGCTGCAGATGCTCGTCGGTTGGGAGCTCGTCGGCGTGTGTTCGTTCGTGTTGATCGGCCATTGGTGGGAGGAGAAGCCCAACACCGATGCCGCGCTCAAGGCGTTCTGGACCAACCGCGTGGGTGACGTCGGCCTTCTGCTCGGCGTGATCGTGTTGTTCTTCGCCGCGGGCCAGACCTTCAACGTTCTCGACATCAACGGTTACGCGTTGACCCCGGGGGCCAATCAGACGTTGTTGCTCGTGGGTGCGTTGTTGCTGTTCGCGGGCGTCACCTCGAAGTCCGGTCAGTTCCCATTGCACACTTGGCTCCCCGACGCCATGGCCGGCCCCACGCCGGTGTCGGCCCTGATCCACGCCGCCACCATGGTCGTCGCCGGCGTGTACCTGATCGCGCGCATGTACTCGGTGTTCTACGAAGGCCTGAACATCGGCAACAACCACATCAACTACGTGGCCCTCATCGGCGGCATAACGGTGCTCGTCGGGGCCGGGCTGGCCTTCGTCCAGCAGGACATCAAGAAGGTGCTCGCGTACTCGACCATCAGTCAGCTCGGCTACATGGTCATGGCGCTCGGTG
Organism: uncultured Iamiaceae bacterium; assembly: GCA_963778895.1. Lineage (GTDB taxonomy): Bacteria > Actinomycetota > Acidimicrobiia > Acidimicrobiales > Acidimicrobilacustridaceae > CAVZVZ01. Next base: position 1,309,076 of record CAVZVZ010000005.1, on the reverse strand, counting down.
TCGGCGCGTGGACCGCCGGCGTGTTCCACCTCTTCACCCACGCCTTCTTCAAGGCGGGTTTGTTCCTCGGCGCCGGCTCGGTCAGCCACGCCGCGCACCACACGTTCGACATGCGGAAGATGGGCGGGCTCAAGAAATACATGCCGTCCACGTTCTGGACGTTCATGATCTGCACGCTCGCGTTGATGGGGGTGTTCCCGCTCGCCGGGTTCTGGTCGAAGGACGAGATCCTGGCTGGTGCCGGCCTGAGTCAGTCACACGGTGGTGACTACAAGGCGTTCATGGTGATCGGTCTCATCGGCGCCGGCATGACCGCGGCGTACATGACCAGAGCGATCTACAAGACCTTCTACGGCGAGTACCGCGGTGAGGGCACTCCACACGAGTCGCCTCGCATCATGACGTGGCCGCTCTGGATCCTGAGTTTCGGAGCGATCGTCCTCGGCTTCCTCAACATCCCGCGGACGTTCCAGATCGACGGAGTCGCCGAGTACGCCACGCGGTTCGAGCACTTCGTCGAGCCGACCTTCCTGTTCCCCGAGATCGACCATCCCTCCTTCAACTGGGCGCTGGCTGGATTGTCGACGCTGGCCGCCGGTCTCGGAATCCTGTTGGCGCTGCAGTACTACAACCGTGAGCGAAGCCCGCTCAGGGGTTTGAGCAAGCATCAACCGTTCGCGTTCGGGTACTACGCGCTCGAGAACAAGTACGGGCTCGACGTGCTGTACACCAACTACATCGTCGGTGCGGTCAAGGGCCCGATTGCGCGGGTGTCGAACTGGATCAACCAGAACGTCATCGACGCGGTCGTCAACTCGGTCGGCGTGGCATCCCGCGCCGTGGCCGGCGTCGTCTACCGAGATGTCGATCAGCGTGTCGTCGACGGCATCGTCGTCGGCTCGGGCTTGGCCTCCGAGGAGGGCGGTCAGATACTTCGCCACATCCAGACCGGCAAGGTGCAGCAGTACGCCGCGATCCTGTTCGCGGCGGCGGCGATCCTCGCCGGCGTGTTCGTGTTCATCGTCTAGCAGTCAAGGTGCGAGAGAGCTGACCATGAAGGAATTCCTAAATCACTGGGGGCTCAGCCTGGCGATCTTCTTGCCGGTGGCGGGCGCGGTCGTCATGCTCGTGATCCCCCGGAAGGAAGAGTCCGCCCACAAGTGGATCGCCCTCCTCACGAGCGGCGCCGTCTTCGTGATGGGCATCCTGCTGATGACCAACTTCAACTACGACCAGTCGGGCAAGTTGCAGTACCTCGTCGACAAACAGTGGATCCCGTTGATCAACAGCCGTTACATCGTGGGGCTGGACGGTATCTCGCTCCCGCTGTTGATGCTCACGGTGCTCGTCGTCCCGCTGTGCATCATCTACTCGTGGAACCACCTGCCCGAACCGGGCAACTTCAAGGCGTTCTTCATCCTGTTGCTCATCCTCGAGACCGGCATGGTCGGCACCTTCTTGGCGCAGGACCTGATCCTGTTCTTCGTGTTCTTCGAGATCGTCCTCCTGCCGATGTACTTCATGATCGGCGTCTGGGGCGGCGAGCAGCGCCAGTACGCGGCGATCAAGTTCTTCCTCTACACGTTGTTCGGATCAGCGTTGATGATCGTCAGCTTCATCGCGCTGTCCCTGTTGTCGGCCAAGGTCCCAGTCGACGGCCAGTTGGTCAACACCTTCGACATGCGCGCGCTGCCCTTCGCGGCCGCCGGCATCTCGTCGACTGCCGCGCTCTGGATCTTCGGCGGCATGTTCATCGGATTCGGCATCAAGGTGCCGATCTTCCCGTTCCACACGTGGCTCCCGGATGCGCACACCCAGGCGCCCACGGTGGGCTCGGTCATCCTGGCCGCCGTGCTCCTGAAGCTCGGCACCTACGGGTTCATCCGTATCGCGCTGCCGATCCTGCCGAACGCGGCGGAGAAGTGGGCGCCGTTCATCGCGCTCCTGGCTGTGATCGGCATCATCTACGGCGCGCTCTGTTGTCTGGCGCAGACCGACATGAAGAGACTGATCGCGTTCTCGTCGGTGGCGCACATGGGTTTCGTGATGCTGGGTATCGCGACGCTTACTTCGTTCGGTATCAACGCTGCCATCTTCGGCATGGTCGCCCACGGTCTGATCACCGGCATGCTCTTCTTCGTGGCCGGTTCGGCCAAGGACCGCTACCACACCCTCGACATCGCGCGGCTCGGCGGCATGCTGAAGCAGGCGCCGCACATGGGGTGGATTCTCGGCTTCACCGCCATGGCATCGCTGGGACTCCCGGGCCTCGCCGGGTTCTGGGGCGAGTTCCCGGCGATCCTTGCGGCCTACAGCCCCGGTGGCGATCTGAACGAAGGCCTCTTCCGGGTGTACATGGTGGTCGCCGCCATCGGCACCGTGTTCGCCGCCGGCTACCTGCTGTGGCTCTTCAGTCGCGTCGCGTTCGGCCGGCCGACCGAGGAGTTCGCTGACGATCCACACATCCGCGACGTGCAGCCCACGGAATGGTTGGCGTGGGCGCCGATGCTCGTGCTCATCGTCGTACTCGGGGTGTTCCCGAACTTGATCTTCCACGTGACCGACCCACCCGTCACGCGGGACGTGACCGCCATGGAGTTGCGTATGCAAGGCGAAGGGGCCTGACACCTCGATGCTCTCGCACCTGACGACGCTGGCGCAGGAGAGTGTGGGTTGGCAACAACCCACCTTCGACTGGCACGCCTTCGCGCCCGAGATCGTCGTCGTGGGGACGATCGCCGTGCTGATCCTGCTCGACCTGTTCACGAGCGAGACGAACAAGTGGGCCCAGTCGTCGATCGCCGGGATCGGGCTTCTGGTGGCCATGATCCCCGTGGTCACCTTGGCGTACGACGGCGCAACCCGAAGTCTCTTCGGCGGCGCCTACGTGGTCGACGAGTTCGCCCTCGTGCTCAAAGCCTTGTTCCTGATTGCCGGTTACGTGGTGGTACTGCTCTCGACGAACTACATCGCCGAAGGCGACTATTGGGAGGGCGAGTACTACCAGCTGATCCTGTGTTCGGTCCTCGGCATGATGGTGATGGCCTCGGCGCGAGACCTGGTGACGATCTTCGTGGCTCTCGAGTTGCTCTCGATCCCGGCCTACATGCTGGCCGCGTGGCGCAAGCGCGACCTCAGGAGCAACGAAGCCGGCTTGAAGTACTACCTCATGGGTGTGTTCGCCTCGGCGATCATGCTCTACGGGATGTCGTTGCTCTACGGGTTCGCCGGTAGCACGAAGCTCGTCGACATTCGCGCGGTCATCGTCGCGATGCCGGAACCCCGGCCGTTCGTGACGCTCGGCATCGTGTTCGTCATCATCGGCTTCGCCTTCAAGATCTCGGCCGTGCCGTTCCACACGTGGGCGCCCGACACGTACGAGGGCGCGCCGACGCCGGTCACCTCGTTCCTCGCGGTGGCATCGAAGACCGCAGGCTTCGTCGCCTTGCTGATCCTGATCTACGTGGGCTTCTACGGGGCCAACGGCAGCGACGTCTGGGAGCCGCTCTTCTACATCCTGTCCGTCGCGTCCATGTTCGTCGGCAACCTGATCGCCCTCCGCCAAACGAACATCGTGCGCATGCTCGCTTACTCGGGCATAGCCCAGGCCGGTTACATGATGGCGCCGCTCGCCGTAGCCGGTACCAGCATCGGCGCGGGCGAGACCGCGTTGCGCTCGATACTGATCTACCTCGTGATCTACGCGGCGATGAACCTGGGTGTCTTCGCGGTGGTGATCGCGGTGGCCCGCAAGACCCGGTCGGCCGATATCGGTTCGTTCGCCGGTCTGTTCCAGTACGCACCGGGCTTGGCCGCAACCATGGTGATCTTCTTGTTCTCGCTGGCGGGCATCCCGCCACTGGCCGGTTGGTTCGCCAAGTTCGTGATCTTCCAATCGTTGGTGAACGCCGGCACCACAGGCGGGTACGTGCTCGCGGTGATCGTCGGCGTGAACTCGGTCATCGCGCTCTTCTACTACGCCCGCATCGCCCGCATGATGTTCATGGAAGAGCCCGTCGATGGCGATGTGACCCCGATCCGCGTGCCCGTGTCGCTGACCGCGGCCATGGCGATCACCGGGGTCATCACGGTGGCTCTGGGCGTGTTCCCCTATCTCGTCACCCGGGTCACCGAGCACGTCACCCTTCTTGGCCTCGGCGGTTGATCCCGGGCCATGGGGGCGGGCGAGACGGTCGCCGCTCGCATCCGGCGCCACGGCCCCTTGCCGTTCGACGACGTGGTCGAGTTGGCGTTGTACGACTTGGAGCACGGCTTCTACAGCCAGGGTGGTGCCGCGGGACGCCGGCGTGGCGACTTCATCACGAGCCCTGAAGTCGGTCCGCTGTTCGGTGCCGTTCTCGCCCGCGCCTACGACGAGTGGTGGCGGGCGCTCGGTGAACCCGACCCGTTCATCGTCGTCGACTGTGGTGCGGGCACCGGCACGCTGGCGAACAGCGTGCGCCTGGCCGAACCGGCGTGTCTGGCCGCACTGACCTACGTGCTGGTCGAGCAGTCGCCCACGTTGCGAGCCCATCACGGCGATCACCTGCGGCTCTCGACTACTGAGCTCGCACTCGGACCGCACCACGGATCGGACGACTACGACGAACCGACGCAGACCGAGCGGGGGAGCGGGCCGCGGTTCGTCTCGCTCGACTCGATGCCCGCGCTCTCGATCGTCGGTGTGGTGGTTGCGAACGAGCTGCTCGACAATCTGCCCTTCGCGGTCGTCGAGCGTTCCGGTGCCGACTGGCTCGAGGTTCGAGTCGCGCTCGATGACGCCCAGCACGCGCTGGTTGAGCAGTTGGTCCCGGCTCCCGAGCGCCTCGCGCGCGACGCTGAGGCGCTCGTCCCCGCCGCCGTCGACGGAGCGCGGTTCCCGATCCAGACGCGTGCCACGACGTGGCTGCGCAACGCACTGGCACAGGTCGATCGCGGAAGAGTCGTGGTCATCGACTACGCGTCGACCACGCCGGCATTGGCCGGTATCCCGAGCTCCGAATGGCTGCGGACCTACCGCGAACACGAGCGGGGCGGCCCGCCGCTCGACCAGCTCGGCTCACAGGACATCACCGTCGACGTGTGCATCGATCAGCTGGCGCGGGTTCGCGCTCCCGACCGAGACCAGACACAGGCGGAGTTCCTACGGACCCACGGCTTGGGTGAGTTGGTCGACGAGGGCCGGCGCATCTGGAACGAGCGCGCTCACGTCGGCGATCTCGAGGCGGTCCGGGGGCGAAGTCGGATCAACGAGGCCGAGGCCCTGACCGATCCGGACGGGCTCGGGTCGTTCCGCGTCGTCGAATGGCAGGTCGGCTCAGGTTGAGGGCGTGCGCGGCTGGCTCTCGCCGCGGAGCATCCCGAGATCGAGCTCGACGAGCTCCTCGTCTTCTCGAATGCCCTCACCGAGTTCCTGACGCCGAGCCTCGGGCGGCACACGATCCGGCAGCGCACCGGATTGCCGAGCCGTTTCACCGTCGACGACGATGCAGTCCTTGCCCGAACGCTTCGCGGTGTACAGCGCCGCGTCGGCCGCCGCGAGCATCTCTTCGAACGTCGAACCCGACGCGCTGTCGGTGAGGCCCCAGCTGACCGTGTAGTCGGCACCGCCGGTGCGCCCGATGTCGTCAGCCAGCTTGTCCTTCAGCCGGTACAAGCGCGCTGAGAGCATCGGTGATGCTCGTGTCCGGCAGGAGTAGGACGAACTCCTCGCCGCCGTAGCGAGCCGCGATGTCGTCGGGCCGGAGGTGACGGCGCAGGCTGCGAGCGAAGATGCGCAGGGCACGGTCGCCGGCCTCGTGACCGAACGTGTCGTTGAGGTCCTTGAAGTTGTCGAGGTCGCCCATGGCGATGCTGAACTGGCGGCCCTCGACCATGAGAGCGCGAGCCCGGCCGTCGAGGCTGCGCCGGTTCAACAAGCCGGTGAGTCCGTCGGTCGAGGCCTGCAGCTCGGTCATCTGGACGACCTGCAGCTGACCGAGGCGGGTTCCGGTCTCGGTCGCGAGCACGCTCAGGCGCTCGATCTCCTTCTGGCTCATCGGTTGGTTGTCCGGTCCGATCGCATGGAGCACACCGAGCGCCTGCCCGTTGAACGTGACCGGAACGCACACGGCCGAGCAGGGTGCGTGGTCGTGCTCCGGGAGCTTCGGGCACACGTTGAGCATCCGGCTGCTCTCGTAGACCATGCGCTGCGTGCTGCGCAGCGCGGCGCAGCTCTTCGGCGAGTCGACCGGGCAGCGCGGCGCGCCACGGGTCGGATGGCCCTGGGCCCGGCTGAGGTGAGCCTGGCTCGAGTCGGCGAGCAACAGCTCGGCCTTGTTGTCGGGCAGAACCTCTTCCATGGCGCGCGCGACCGTCGCGAGCACCTCCTGCTTGTCATCGGTGACTTCCAGGGCGCGTGAAAGGTCGTTGCGGAACGTCTGGCGCTGGTTGCTCTCGCGGTGAAGGCGCTCGGCTTCGGCCAACTGCGACGTCTCGTCGTGGATCTTCTGGGCCATGGGGCGGAACAGGAAGCCGACCACGAAGACCATGGAGCCGATCCCGATCATGAGCAGCGCCGTACTGGTCGTGCGTTGGTCGTGGATGATGGAGCGCGCTTGGTCCGCGTAGAGCTGCACCGACTTGTCGAGCAGGTCGGCCGTGGCTGGGATGGTCTCGCGGAGCACGTTCACTTGTCGCGTGCGGGTGGCGGCGTCGGTGCCCGGGGCGGAGAAGTCCGCCACGATCTGCGCGGCGTTGGCCACGTCGGTGACCTTCTGGTCGAGGCGGGTGTCGGAACCGGTGTAGAGCTCGGCCATGTCGGCGTTGGGCCCGACGGCCGGCAGGGTCTGAGTCCGCGTCCCGGTCGAGAGGCTGCGCTCGATGTCCTCGAGGATGTCGATCTCGGCCCGGAGCTCGGTCTCGAGTACCCGGAGCTGGTCCGCGGGTGGCTGCGCCTCGACTTGCTCGGTGAGGTCGAGGATGTTGTAGACGCGGGAGGACTGCGTGGCCGCCGCTCGGAGCTGTTGCGAATTCGCCTCGAGCCGATTCATCGCCTGGTCGTTGGTGAACTTCGCGACCAATCCGATCATGCCGAAGAGCACGATCGCGACGATGTATCGGTAGGTGAATCGGCGGCTCAGCGGCGTTGCGCTGGGGTGGGCCCCGCCTCGCCACCTCGTTAGCGCCCGCATCGCATCTCCTTCTACGTCGTGACGATGCGTCCCCACTCCATCGGCACGCGGTTCCCCTGCCATGAATGGGTCGACGGGACCAAAGCACCGGACCCAACCAGAATCAGGTTCTCGAAAGGTGGCCCTCCAGGGCCCCGAAAAGCGGAACTAGGCTCGGCGAGCCTGCCCTTGAACAGGGAAGATCAGCCTTGACCAGGGAAGATCCTGCGAGAAGAGCCAGCCGGGCCGAGGGGAGCAATCAGCCATGGGCGAACCCACCATCGAGGACTATTTCCGTGAGGACCGGACGTTCCGGCCGCCTCCGGATCTGGTGGCCCAGGCCCTGGTGGCCGACGACTCGATCTACGCCGAGGCCGAGGCCGACTTCGAGGCCTTCTGGGCCCGCCAGGCCCGGGAGCACCTCAGCTGGTTCGAGGACTTCCACACCACCCTCGAATGGGACCTTCCGTTCGCCAAGTGGTTCATCGGCGGCACCCTCAACGTCTCGTACAACTGCCTCGACCGCCACGTCGAGGCCGGGCTCGGCGATCGGGTCGCCTACCACTGGGAGGGCGAGCCGGGCGACGTCCGCACCATCACCTACGCCGACCTGCTCGACGAGGTGCAGCGGTTCGCCAACGTGCTCAAGTCGCTCGGCGTGAGCCGGGGCGACCGGGTCGCGATCTACATGCCGATGATCCCCGAGCTGCCGATCGCGATGCTCGCGTGCACGCGGATAGGCGCCGCGCACTCGGTGATCTTCGGCGGGTTCTCGCCGGACTCGATCATCGACCGCGTGAACGACGCCGAAGCGAAGCTCATCATCACCGCCGACGGTGGGTACCGTCGGGGCGCGGCCGCGCCGCTCAAGCCCAACGTCGACGCCGCGGTGAAGAGCACCCCAACGGTCGAACACGTCGTCGTCGTTCGCCGCACCGAGGGCGACGTCGAGATGGCTGCGGGGCGCGACCACTGGTACCACGAGCTGATGGCCGAGGCCGCGGCCGATTGCCCGCCCGAGAAGATGGATTCCGAAGATCTGCTGTATCTGCTCTACACGTCGGGCACCACCGCGAAGCCCAAGGGCATCATGCACACCACCGGTGGCTACCTCACGCACGTCGCGGCCACCCACAAACTCGTCTTCGATCTCCACCCGGAGCGGGATGTGTATTGGTGTGCGGCCGACATCGGTTGGGTCACCGGTCACAGCTACATCGTCTACGGACCCCTCACCAACGGCGCGACGTCGGTCATCTACGAGGGGACACCCGACACACCCGGCCGCGATCGCTTGTGGTCGATCGTCGAGCGCTACGCAGTGACGCAGCTCTACACCGCGCCCACCGCCATCCGAATGTTCATGAAGTGGGGTGAGCAGGAGCCGCAGAAGCACGACCTGTCGAGCCTTCGCGTGCTCGGATCGGTCGGCGAGCCGATCAACCCCGAAGCGTGGATGTGGTACCACCGCTTCATCGGCGGTGAGCGCTGTCCGGTCATCGATACGTGGTGGCAGACCGAGACCGGTGGTCACATGATCACGCCGTTGCCGGGTGTCACCACGTTGAAGCCGGGCTCGGCGACCTTCCCGTTCCCGGGCATCGGGGCCGAGGTCGTCGACGACAACGGCAAGCGCATCGAACAGGGCGGTGGCTATCTCACGCTCACTCGCCCGTGGCCGGGAATGTTGCGCGGCATCTGGGGCGATCCCGAGCGGTACAAGGACACATACTGGAGCCGGTTCGAGGGCCGGTACTTCGCCGGCGACGGGTGCAAGATCGACGAGGACGGCTACTTCTGGTTGCTCGGCCGCGTCGACGACGTGATGAACGTGTCGGGACACCGCGTGTCGACCACCGAGGTCGAGTCCGCGCTGGTCGACCATCCGGCGGTCGCCGAGGCCGCGGTCGTGGGCGCGAACGATGCCACGACCGGCCAGGCGATCATCGGTTACGTGATCTTCCGGCAGAGCTACGAACCGAGCGAGCAGCTGGTCGAGGAAGTGCGTCAGCACGTCGCCACCAAGATCGGTCCGACCGCCCGGCCCAAGACGGTCGTGGTGGTGCCGGACCTGCCCAAGACGCGTTCGGGGAAGATCATGCGCCGGCTCTTGCGGGATGTCGCCGAGGGTCGGCAACTCGGTGACACCACCACGTTGGCCGACGCGGGTGTGGTCGAGGAGATCCGCGAGCGGGCGGCCACTGCGCCGCAGGAAGACTGACGCGGTCGATCGGTGGCGCCCCACTTCTACGACCCCGACAACTGGAGGTGGCGCGACGGCGAGGTCGCGCCCGGGCCCGCTGTCGTGTTCGACATGGACGGCGTGTTGTCCGACGCCACCAGCCGACAGCACTTCATCGAACGTCCGTGGCGTGACTGGGAAGCGTTCTTCGAGGCGTGTGGCGATGATCCACTGATCGACGAAGTCGCCCGTCTGCTCGATGTGATCGAGGCCGACTGTCGGGTGGTGCTGTTGACGGCTCGACCGATTCGGGTGCAGGCGAACACGATCGGATGGCTGAAGCGGTACGAACTGCGCTGGGACCTGTTGATCATGCGCGAATACGGCGACTACGGCGCATCCCGAGAGTTCAAGCGCCGAAGCGTGGGTGAGTTGCGCGCCTACGGCTTCGACCTACGTCTTGCCTTCGAGGACGATCGTCGCAACGTCGACATGTTCCACGCCGAAGGCGTGCCGTGCGTGTACATCCACAGCGGCTACTACGACTGATTCTCTGGGACTCAGTCGCGGAAGTTCTCGAACTGCAGGGGGATGCCCAGGTCCGCTTCCTTGAGCGCGGCCATCACGGCCTGCAGGTCGTCGCGCTTCTTGCTGGTCACGCGTACTTGATCACCTTGGGTCTGTGACTGCATGCCTTTGAGTCCGAGACCCTTGATGAGCTTGTTGACCTCTTTGGCCTTCTCGGACGAGATGCCGGCTTGGATCGTGGCCACCTGACGGGCCGTGGCCCCGGCGGCTTCCTCGACCTTGCCGAAATCGAAGGCCTTGAGCGACACCTTGCGCTTGACCAACTTCTCCTCGAGCACTTGGCGCGCCGCCTTCAACCGGTCCTCGCTGCTGGACCGCAGCGTGAGCTCGGTCTCGCCCAACTCGACCGACGAGTTGGTGCCCTTGAAGTCGTAGCGAGTCGACAACTCGCGTGCCGCTTGATCCACGGCGTTGCGCACTTCCTGCGCGTCGACCTGCGAAACCACATCGAAACTCGGCATGAGCCGGAGGCTAATAGAAGGCCGGCGGCGGCGGCTCGGTCAGCGGACCGGGATCGGACTGACGACGATGGTCGGGTCGTCGTCGTCGATCTGCTGCTCGCTCTCCATGCCCGAGGCGCGTTTGACGCGGGTGAGACATGTCGCCGTGAGGGACCACTCGGCGCCGGGTTGGGCGGCGACGGCCGCGATCGACCCGCTCCAGCGTCCGTCCGAGCCGACCACGAACCGCTGCGCCGATGCGCTCGTGGCCAACGCGAACCCGACGAAGGCCAGGTGCCCGTCGTCGGCGGTGTGCCAGAGCGTGTCGCTGTCCCGCGGCGGGCCGGGCTGCAGGATCACCTCGACCTGTTCGGGCTGCGCGAGCGGAATCGTTCCCTTGGCCGGGCATCCACCGCCGCTCACGTCGAGCGCCTCTCCGGGCGTGATCGCCGTCGGCGGATCGGCGAAGGTCAGCGGGGCCGATGGTGACGAGCGGCAGCCGACGGCGAGAAGCAGGACCATGAAGGTACCCACGCGCCGGAGCATCGGCGCAGGGTATTTCGCGGGGCTACGCCCCGGGGGACTCGAGCCGCACGACGGTGGTCGTCTCGGCGCGGTCCGGCGGGCGAAGATCGACGTGTGGTTCGTCCGAACGGTGGCCGTTCGTATCGTTGACGGTCGTCGGCGCGTCCGGCTGGGGGCGTGCCGGCCAGGCGGCCTCGACGACGAGCACATCGCCGGCGGCCGTACGCCACTCGTAACGCAGGAGCGGCTCGCCGGGAACGGGCTCGACGGGTAGAGGTTGGTACGCGGAGGTGCCCGCCGGGAGCGAGGGCGGGGCAGTCGGCTCGGGCGCCCCCTGAGGCCGCGGTCGGCGCAACCGCGCATCGAAGAGCTGGGTGGTCGACGAAGGGTCTTCCGCCATGGGATGCAAGCGCGCCGCCTTGTTGCGCCTGCGCCGCCATCTCGATGTGGGCCCGCCCGACGTGAGTATCACCTCTAGTACCCCCTCGACCACTCTCCGTCGGTATTAGAACGTGACTCTTTCATCGTTTCCGACCGGAGGCAAGCGGCACACGCGACGCGACCCAGATCGCGAGACGCGTTGCGTGGGCCGGGGAGGATTTGAACCTCCGTAGGCAATGCCGACGGGTTTACAGCCCGTTCCCTTTGGCCACTCGGGCACCGACCCAGGAAGCAGAGACCCTATCGGTTGGTTTGCCGAGCCCGGAAACCGATCCGCTTCACAGCAGACGCTGCATGACCATGACGTCGAGCCAGCGTCCGAACTTCCGCCCGACCTCTCGCTCGGTGCCGACGACCTCGAACCCGACGGCTCGATGGAGCGCGATCGACGCCTCGTGCCCGCCCACGATGCGCGCCAGGATCGTGTGGAAACCATGCTGCGTCGCCAGCTTCACGAGCTCTTCCAACAGGCCTCGTCCGACTCCGGTGCCCCGTTGATCTCCGCGGACGTACACCGAGTCCTCGACGCTGGTGGAGTAGGCGGGGCGGTCACGAAAGGGCGAGAGCGAGGCGAAGCCCACCACCTCGTCCCCGTCGACCGCCACGATCACCACATGGGCGCCGGAGCGGGCTTGGAGCCAGGAACGTTGCTCGGCGAGCGATCGCGGCCGTAGGTCGAAGGTGACGGTCGAACGCAGCACCTCGTTGTTGTAGATGGTGCGTATCGCCTCGGCGTCGTCGACGCCGGCCAGCCGTATCTCCACGCCGCAAAGCTAAGCCGTTCTGGCAGTCAAAGTGCGCGCCCGGGCGCGCACTTGACCAGCTAGAACGGTCGGGCTGGCGGATTGCGGACGGTCGCCGTGCCAGCTCAGGCCACGGCGTGGTGGGATTCGCCGGTGTCGCGTTGACCGTCGTCGCGTTGCGCCGGCTCGACCAGCGTGAGCTGCTCGGCGAGGGTCTCGAGGCGCGCCCACGAGGCAACGTCGGCGTCCTCGGTGAGAAAGATCACCTGCTGGCGTTGCGAGGCGTCGAGGAGCACACCCAGCAACTCCGGCTTCAGCTCCGGAGGCACGCGGGTGAAGGGCTCGTCGAGGAAGATCGGGAAGCTCTCACCGCCGGCACCGAGGCTGCGCACCTCGGAAAGCCGTCGCAGCAGCGCGTGCGTGAGATCGGCCGTGGTGGTCTCGGCTCGCGACATCGTCATCGCCATCGGGTTGCGCACGCCGAGTGAGTTACGCAGCTTGGACGCCGACGTGCGGATCTGCTGGCGATACTCGAACGCCCAATCGACCGAGACGTCCCCGGCCAGCAGTTGCCACTCGGCCACAGCGGCGCGGTGGTACTCGGCTGCTTTCATCATCTGCTTGCGGTGATGATCGTTCGCCAACAGCCCGTTGACGCGGTTGATCTGGAACGACATGAAGGACTGCGCGCCGGCGGCTTCGAGGGCGAGCTCCTCTTCGCGGCGCGCGGTTTCCATGCGCTGCCAGTACCGAGCGGAGTACGCCGTCATGCCTACGGCAAGGAGCAGGAACGGCACGGCGATGGCGAGGCTCCCGAGCAACAGCAGGAGCAGTGCCAGTGCGGCGGCGTTGGCGCCCACGAGAAGCGACACGCGGCGGGCCGCTTCGTGGTCGGCCTCGGCCACCTCGAACTCGGCATGGCGGCGCTCGATCTCGGCGAGGACCGAAGCGTCGATCGGATCACCCAGCTCGCCGGCGGCATCGGCCACCGCCTTCTCGCGTTCCTTGACCTTCTCGGCTACCTCCCACAGGCGGCTCTGCTCGACATGGGCGAGCGACAGGATCCGCTCTTCGACCTCGGTCCGGGTGGTGAGATCCGTGGGGGTGACCCGCATCGCCTGCTTCGCCCCCCGGATGTCGAGCCCAGCCCGCTCGAGAACGTTGACACGACCGTCGGGCGAGGTGAACGCAGCCGTTACGTCGCGGTCCTCGTCCAGGTCGATCACGCGATGCGTGCCGCCCGCCGGGCGGCGCACGGCGTAGTGGGCGCCCGCGTCCGAGCAGATCTCGAGGTGTACCCCGTTGCGGCCGCTACTGAGCCCACCCACCAACTCGGCGATGAGCCCTTCGCGTTCCGCCGGGCCCACGCCCGCGATCACCGTCATGCGAGGGTCCAGGTGCAGCGTGAAGGTCGCGTCACCGGACTCGATCGTCAGCCTTTCGAAGTGCACGTCGCGAAGATCGACCATCGCGGGCCGCGACTTGAGCCGAACGACCCACTCGATTCGGGTCATCACCCCTGCTCAGGACGCCGGGCGCCGGCGTGGGCCGACGGCTGGCGCGGGCCGGATTGCAGGTTGGGATCGGTGAGGCCGCCGTGGCAAGATGTCGGGCCTGCAAACGGCGGCTGCCCGATGCAGTCCCCGCCCCCTTAGCTCAGTCGGCAGAGCGTTTCCATGGTAAGGAAAAGGTCGTCAGTTCGATTCTGACAGGGGGCTCGCCCGCAGGCCGTTGGCCGCGGTCAGGGCGGCGTAGCTCAGTTGGTTAGAGCACTCGGCTCATAATCGAGTTGTCGTCGGTTCGAGTCCGACCGCCGCTACCACCCAGCAGGAAGCCACACCGAGGAACCGAGGAGCGTCATCCCATGGCACGTGAGAAGTTCGAGCGGACCAAGCCCCATGTGAATGTGGGGACGATGGGTCATATCGATCATGGGAAGACGACGTTGACGGCGGCGATTACGAAGGTGTTGGCGGATTCGAATCCGGGGAACAATTCGTTTACGGAGTTCGCGGATATTGATAAGGCGCCGGAGGAGCGTGAGCGGGGGATCACGATCAATATTGCGCATGTGGAGTATGAGACGGAGAACCGTCATTACGCGCATGTGGATATGCCGGGTCATGCGGATTACATCAAGAACATGATCACGGGGGCTGCTCAGGTGGATGGGGCGATTTTGGTGGTGTCGGCGGCGGATGGTCCGATGCCCCAGACGCGTGAGCATGTGTTGTTGGCCCGTCAGGTGGGGGTGCCGGCGATTGTGGTGGCGTTGAACAAGGTGGACACGGTGGATGATGAGGAGTTGTTGGATTTGGTGGAGTTGGAGGTGCGGGAGCTGCTCAGTGAGTATGAGTTCCCGGGTGATGATGTGCCGGTGATCAAGGTGTCGGCGTTGAAGGCGTTGGAGGGTGATGCGGAGGCGGCGGCGCAGATCAACGAGTTGATGGCGGCGGTTGATTCGTTCATTCCGGAGCCGGTGCGGGATACGGATAAGCCGTTTTTGATGTCGATCGAGGATGTGTTCACGATCACGGGTCGGGGCACGGTGGTGACGGGTCGGATCGAGCAGGGTGTGTTGAACACGGGTGACGAGATCGAGATCGTGGGGTTGCGGGATACGCAGAAGACGGTGTGTACGGGTGTGGAGATGTTCCGCAAGATTCTCGATCAGGGCCAGGCGGGCGACAACATTGGGGCGTTGTTGCGGGGGACGAAGAAAGAGGATGTGGAGCGGGGGCAGGTGTTGGCCAAGCCGGGCAGCATTACGCCTCATACCGAGTTCGAGGCGCAGGTGTATGTGTTGACCAAGGAAGAGGGTGGCCGGCACAAGCCGTTCTTCACGAACTACAGCCCGCAGTTCTATTTCCGGACCACGGATGTGACGGGCACGGTGCAGTTGCCCGAGGGCACCGAGATGTGCATGCCGGGCGACAACACGGCCATGACCGTCACGTTGGGCAAGCCGATCGCCATGGAAGAAGGTCTACGCTTCGCCGTCCGCGAGGGCGGACGCACCGTCGCCTCCGGCCGCGTCACCAAGATCCTCAAGTAGCTAGGAAGAGCAGAAATGGCCCGAAACGACAAGCGAGTGCAGGT
Source organism: uncultured Iamiaceae bacterium (assembly GCA_963778895.1). Taxonomy (GTDB): domain Bacteria; phylum Actinomycetota; class Acidimicrobiia; order Acidimicrobiales; family Acidimicrobilacustridaceae; genus CAVZVZ01. The sequence continues at coordinate 1,293,907 of CAVZVZ010000005.1, read as the reverse complement.
CACGCTGGAGTGCCAGCAGTGCAAGCGCCGCAACTACATCACCACCAAGAACAAGGTGAACGATCGCGAGCGCATCGAGCTCAAGAAGTACTGCCGCTGGGATCGCACCCACACGCTCCACAAAGAGACTCGCTGACCAGCAGGTTCACCCGTCACGGAACTGTCACGTAACGCCGTCCCTCGCAGCTGGTCGAACTAGCGATGCCAGCTGATGTGGCCGAGCTGGTCGCCGCCGCTCGAGACGGGGACCGGGACGCCTTCGATGAGCTGGTCAAGGCCACGTATCTCGATACGTACACCTTGGCCTTCCGGCTCACCGGCGATGAAGAGGACGCGCGTGACGTGGTGCAAGAGTCGTATCTCCGTGCCTACCGAGGCCTGAGGCGCTTTCGCGGCGACGCGCAGTTCTCCACCTGGATGTACCGCATCACCGCCAACTGCGCGGCCACCTACATGGGCAAGCGCAAGCGAAACCGCCACGACGAGCTGACCGACGACATCGCGATCGACGAGCAGTCGGCGGTCAACCCCGAGGCGAGGGCCGACGCCGTGGCCCTGCGCGATCGACTCCAAGAGGCACTGCGCGAGCTGCCGCCCCGGCTGCGCGCCGTCGTGATCCTGCGCGACATCTACGACCTTCCCCACGATGCGATCGCGGCCGAGCTCGGTATCTCCGAGTCGGCGGCCAAGGTCCGGCTGCACCGGGCTCGCCGCAAACTCCGCGAGGACGTCTTCCCACGGATGTCGAAGGAGGACGAGGCTCATGCGGTGTGAACAGCTGACCGAGGCCCTTTCCGATGCCGCCGACGGTGCCGTCCTCTTGGACGCCCCGGTGCGGGAGCACGTCGACCAGTGCCTGCGGTGCCAGGCCGAGCTGGTCCAGTACCGCAAGCTCCTCCGCGCGTTGCGCGCCATGCGGACCGAGGTGCTCGAGCCCGCGCCCGGGCTGTTGCCCGAGGTGTTGGCCGGGCTGGAAGAAGCGGCCGAGCGCAGTGCTCTTCGCAGCATGCTCAGTGGTCGGCGGGTTGCCTATGTGGGCGGAATCGCCGCGGCGACCGCCGCTGGTGCGGCCGGTGCGATCGTGTTGGCCACACACGCTCGCCGTCGCATGCCCCTCGCGGGCTGACGGCGCCGAATCCCTGGGCGGCCTGGCCTCGAAGTCGCCGTTTGCTCGATGTTTGGGCCTGAGGGCAGACTGCTATCCTGCCCGCTCGGGCCTGATCCCACGGCCGTGAGAACCCAAGCCCCTGAGTACCAAGGACACGACTTCCCCTAGGGCAGTAGCTCAATTTGGTAGAGCACCGGTCTCCAAAACCGGCGGTTGGGGGTTCGAGTCCCTCCTGCCCTGCTCGATCGCAATCCGCACCTTCGAGGGCGCGCCATGGCTTTGAATCGTGAACAGAAACGCATGCTGCGCAAGCAGGGCGAGCTCGGCCCGGACGGCGAGCCCGTCCGTACCAAGCGCGCCCAGCAGGCACCCAAGCCGAAGGAACAGCGCACGACCGCGCGCCAGTTCGTCAAAGAGGTGCGCGGTGAGCTGCGCAAGGTGGTGTGGCCGACCAAGTCGGAGACCATCAACTACTCGATCATCGTGTTGGTCACCTTGGTGTTCTTCACCACGCTGATCTTCTGCATCGACTGGGTCTTCTCCGAGTTCGTGCTGCGACTGTTCGAAGCCCGATGACCGCGTTCTCGCCGACCCCCGACTCCGACTCCGACAACAAGGAAACCTCCTCTGTGCCGCCCGTTGAACCCGACGCCGACTTGAGCCGCGAAGATGGCGCCCATGCGGGCGGTGAGACCGTCGTCGAGGAAACCCTCGTCGAGGAGATCGTCGCCGCGGACGACGCCGGCAACCAGGTCGTCGAAGAGGTCGTCGTCGATCGCTTCGTCGCGACGGATGACGAGGGCGATGAGGTCGTCGACGAGATCGTGACCGCCGAGGTCGTGGTGACCGACGCCGAGGGCGAGGTCCTGGCCGACGAGGTCGTGGTCGAAGAGACCGTCACCGTCGACGGCGAGGTCGTGGCGGACGAGGTCGAAACGATCGATCTGACGAGCGATGCCGCGCCCGACTCCGATGCCGCCCCCGACTCCGAAGAGGGTGTCGAGGTGATCGACGAGGACGTCCTGCTCGAGGAGCAGGTGCCTCCCGCCGAGAGCCCGTACGACCGCCCCGGGCGTTGGTACGTGGTGCACACGCAGTCGGGCTACGAGAAGAAGGTCAAGCAGAACCTCGAGGCGCGCATCTCGTCCATGAACATGGAGGAGCGCATCTACGAGGTCGTCATCCCGATGGAAGACGTCGTCGAGTTCAAGCAGGGCAAGAAGCAGGTCGTCTCGAAGAAGATGTTCCCGGGCTACTTGCTCGTTCGTTGCCAGCTCGATGATGACTCGTGGTACGTGATCCGCAACACGCCGGGTGTGACGGGCTTCGTGGGCCAAGGCGCCAAGCCTTCGCCGCTTCCGCGTCGCGACGTCGAAGCGTTCCTGCAGGTGAAGCCGGAAGGCGAAGAGGCCACCCCCAAGCGCGGCAAGCCCCGCCTCGAATACGAGATGGGCGAGACGGTCCGCGTCAAGGAAGGCCCGTTCGCAGACTTCTCGGGCGAGGTCATCGAGCTCAACGAGGATCAGCTGAAGGTGAAGGTTCTGGTGAACATCTTCGGCCGGGAGACCCCGGTCGAGCTGGAGTTCAGCCAGGTCGCCAAGCTCTAGTTGTCCCGCAGGGGTCAAGACCGGCAGACTTGTCCGTCCTCCTGAGGGCAGACCCTCGTCCCGGGGGAAGCCCCTCGTCCTGAGAGAAGAAGTGAGATGGCAAAGAAAAAGGTCTCCGCAATCGTGAAGATCCAGATCCCGGCCGGGGGCGCGACTCCCGCACCACCCGTCGGTACGGCGCTCGGCCCGCACGGCGTGGCGATCATGGACTTCTGCAAGGAGTACAACGCCAAGACCGAGTCACAGCGCGGCACGATCGTGCCGGTCGAGATCACGGTCTTCGAGGATCGTTCCTTCACCTTCATCCTCAAGACGCCGCCCACCTCCACGTTGCTGCGCCAAGCCGCCGGCCTCGAGAAGGGCGCGCTGGAGCCGGGCAAGGAAGAGGTCGGCTCGATCACCGAGGCACAGCTCACCGAGATCGCGCAGACGAAGATGCCCGACCTCAACGCCAACGACATCGATCACGCCAAGCTGCAGGTCGCGGGCACGGCGCGCTCGATGGGAATCACCGTGGTCTGACGGGTCTGCTCCTCGACGAGTCAGGCCGCCAACCGGGATGCGTGGGAGCACCTCGCCCACCACCCGCACACCACACACCCGCAAGACGGGCCGTAACAAGATGAGGGAGCCAGAAAGGCGAACGACATGGCACACGGTAAGAAGTACGACGACGCGATGAAGCGGTTCGATCCTCAGCAGCTGCATTCCTCCGCTGAGGCCCTCGATCTCGTGCGCAGCCTCGCTTCGGCCAAGTTCGACGAGACGGTCGAGCTCGCAGTGCGGCTCGGCGTCGATCCCCGCAAAGCCGATCAGATGATTCGCGGCACGGTCGGCCTGCCGTCCGGCACCGGCAAGCAGACCCGCGTCGCGGTCTTCGCCGAGGGTGACGCCGCACAAGCAGCACGCGAAGCCGGTGCCGACATCGTCGGGGCCGACGAGCTCATCGCTCAGGTCGAGGGTGGCATGCTCGACTTCGACGTGGCCATCGCCACGCCTGATCTCATGCCCAAGGTCGGCAAGCTCGGCCGCATGCTCGGCCCTCGCGGCCTGATGCCCAATCCGAAGACCGGCACGGTGACTCCCGACGTGGGCAAGGCCGTCTCCGACTTCAAGGGTGGCAAGGTCGAATACCGCACGGACCGGCACGGCAACGTGCACGTGATGATCGGCAAGGCGAGCTTCGATGCGGCGGGGCTCACCGCCAACCTGCGTGTCGTCCTGGAGGAGCTCGAACGGGCCAAGCCGGCGTCGTCCAAGGGCCGCTACTTCCGCCGGATCACCTTGTCGTCCACGATGGGCCCCGGTATCAAGGTCGACCCGAACCGCATGTTCGAGTTCGAGGACGAAGCCGCCTGAACCGTCCGGCCCTGACCCATCGGAATGGTGGCTCGTAGCCCCGGCCGATACGCTCCACCAGTCACATTCGCGAGCACGAAGTGCTCGACCTACAAATCGAATAGTTCTTTGCTCGCCGAAGACCTCCGGAGCGCGGTTGCGCCGAAGGGGCCCGATCTCACCACCGGGCCCGCCTGACGAGGCGGACACCTCGAGACTTCCTCTGGGCGTTCGCTGCACGCGAGCGCCCTGTGTCCTTTTGGGCACAGGTACGACGGGTGCCTCGGCACCCCGAGGCGGTGCCGCGAGGCGCCGCACGACAGAGAGGAGGTGCGATGGACGATCCGAGACCAGAGAAAGTGGCTGTGGTCGACGAGGTGCGTGAGCGCTTCGCAAGCAGCGAGGCCGCGTTGCTCACCGAGTACCGCGGCATCGCTGTGCACGACATGCAGACCCTGCGTCGGTCGCTTCGGGCCGCCGGTGGCGACTACAAGATCTACAAGAACACCCTCGTGCGGTTCGCCGTGCGGGAGCTGGGTTTGGAGATCGAGGACCTGCTGATCGGCCCGACCGCCATCGCGTTCGTTCCCACCGATGGCTCCGGCGATCCCGTCACCGTCGCCAAAGCGCTCCGCGATTTCGCGAAGGGCAATCCCCACCTGGTGGTCAAGGGAGGCGTGCTCGGCGAGGACATCCTCAGTGAGGCCGATGCGAAGGCGCTGGCCGAGATCGCACCTCGCGAGGAACTGCTCGCCCAACTCGCCGGCCTCATCGCCGCACCGATGCAGCAATTCGCCGGCCTGCTCCAAGCCGTGCCGCGCGACTTCGCGTACGGGCTGCGGGCTTTGATCGACCAGGGTGGCGCGCCGGGTGCACCGGCGTCCGAAGCCCCGGCCGAGACGCCGACCGAGGAAGCACCGAGCACCCCACAAGCCGAAACAGCACAAACCCAGACCCAAGAGGTCGAAAGCGCGGAAGCACCGAGCGACGCGCCCGCAACCGACGCGCCCGCCACCGATGTCGCGGCCGACGCTCAAGAACAGGAGAGTTGAGAAATGGCAACCAAAGAAGAGATCCTCGATTCCATTGCCGGCATGAGCGTGCTCGAGCTGAGCGAACTGCTGAAGGACTTCGAAGAGAAGTTCGGTGTCACCGCGGCGGCCCCCGTTGCCGTGGCGGCTGCTCCCGGCGCGGCTGGCGCTGCGGGTGACGGCGGTGGCGAGGAAGAGAAGGACGAGTTCGACGTGGTCCTCACCGCGGCGGGCGACAAGAAGATCCAGGTCATCAAAGAGGTGCGTGGCCTCACGAGCCTCGGCCTCAAAGAGGCCAAGGACTTGGTCGACAGCGCGCCGAAGCCCGTCCTGGAAAAGGTCACGAAGGACGAGGCCGAGAAGGCCAAGGCGGCCATCGAAGGCGCCGGCGGTTCCGTCGAACTGAAGTAGCTCGACCAACGAACGATTCGTGTCCGGCCCGGGGTGCACCGCCCCGGGCCGGTTGCGTTTTCTGCGACGATTCGGAGATCGACTTCGAGCTGACCGACCACGACCTCACCGTCGACGATCGCTGGACCTACGTGTGGAGCGCGCGGCGCCGACCGTTCATGCACCCGTTGTCGACGCCGTCAGGCCTGGTGTTGACGAGCAACGCACCCGACGATCATCCCTGGCATCACGGGCTGTGGTTCACCATCAAGTTCGTCAACGGTGAGAACTTCTGGGAGGAGTACGACGAGTACGGCGTCCTTCGCCACGCCGGTCCTCCGGATGTCCGCGCGACCGACGAGGCCGTCGTCGTCAGCGGTGCCTTGCAGTGGGTCCGGCCCGACCGTGAAACCGTGGTGATCGACGAAGCACGCACGATCACCTACCGCCCGGTCGCCGACGACGCGTATGTGATCGACTTCGACACCACACTCACTCCGCGTGTCGACGTGGTTCTCGACCGCACGCCCGTTCACGACTTGGGGCGGCTATGGCGGGCTCACGTTGCGCGGGGCCGACGCGTGGTCCGACACCAGGCTCCTGCTCGCCGACGGCGGTTCGCATCAGCAAGTGCACGGCGTCCCGGCCGCATGGTGCGACTTGTCGAGCGCGGCAGGCGGCGTGGCCATGTTCGATCACCCGGACAATCCCCGTTACCCGACACCCTGGTACGGCAGCACGAAGGCCGACACCTACGGCCCGGGCTGGGCCAACTTCTTCAACGCGGCCTTTCTCTGGGGGGAGTCGATGACGGTGAGCGCCGACGAGTCGTTGCGCCTCCGCTACCGCGTTGCCGTGCACGACGGTGCGTGGGACGCGCCTCACCTCGACGCCATGGCGTCGGACTTCCCAACATGACCGCCGGGAATCCGTTCGCCGACGACATGGCCGAAACGACCGTTGCGTGGTCGGACCAGTGGTACGACCACGCCGCGGGATTGCTCTGGAATCCCCCCGGCTCGTTCGGTGGTGTGCCCGCTGATCAGTCGGTGCACCTGGTGCCCCAGTCGGCCTGGTACGCCGCCGGCTTGCTGCGTCGCGACGCCGCGGGCGACCGCGAGCGGGCTGTTTCGGTGATCGAGGCCCTGCTCGCGTTGCAGTACGACCGGGAAGGCGCGGTGTGGCACGGCACGTTTGCGCGCTTCGCCGAGTGGCCCGAGCCCGGCGCCGACGCCGTGGAATGGGACGACTACGACCCGAACTGGCGGCAGTTCGTCGGCACGACCTGGCTCGTCATCCTGCGTGAGTTCGAGGAGACGTTGCCCTCCACCACGGTCGAGCACCTCGATCGGTCGCTGCGGCTGTGTATCGAGGGTGAGCCGCCTGATCGCGTCGGCTCCTGGTACACGAACATCGCGCTGATGAAGTCCGTGCTCGAGGTCGAGGCAGGCCATCGCTTGCACGAACCCGCGTGGGTCGACACGGGGCACCGCCTGGGGCTGTCGGTCGTCGAGCGCCGCGAGCGCAAAGGCGCCTTCGACGAGTTCAACTCGCCGACCTACTACGGCATCGACTTTTTGGGACTGGCGATGTGGCGGTCGTGTCGGGTCTCGACGCGACTGCGGGACTGGGGCGCGGCGATGGAGCAGGCGTTGTGGGCCGAGACCGCGCTGCTCTACCACGCCGGCCTCGGCAACCTCTGCGGTCCCTACACGCGGAGCTACGGCATGGACCTGCACCGGTACGTAGGGGCGCTCGCCCTTTGGATGTGGCCGGCGGTGGGACGGGAGGCCAGCCCGCTACCGCCCCTCGACGCGCCGACCATCGATCACGGCCATGACCTCTGCCTCGGCTCGATGGTGGCCCTGCTCGGCAGCGTGATCCCCGACAGCGTGCAGCCGTGGCTCACGAGGTTTCCCGGCCCGAGCCGGATCGAGCGTCTCGTGAGTGAGCGCCCGGAGCGCATCGTGACCGCCTGGCTCGGCGAGGACGTGATGATCGGCGCCGAGGACAACGACGCCGGCTGGCCGGCGTGGCACCAGTTCTTCCCGGCCACGGTCCACTGGCTCGGCGCCGCGGGCGACGTCGGTTCGCTGCGTCTGGTGCACAACGGGTCGGTTCGCGCTCGGGCGGCCGAGGGCGAGTTGGCGATCGACTGTGGCCCGGCACCCGAGGGCTCGAACCCGACCTTCCTGGTCGAGGTCGACGGATTCGACCCCGGTGGCATCGAATCCGACCGCTGGCGGCTCCCGGGCGTCGAGGTACGGGTGGAGTCTGACGCAGAGCTGGACGAGGTGATTCCCTTTGGTGGGGGCCACCTGGTGGTTTTTCGCGCTCCGGGCGAAAACCCCTTCCGATTCGTACTCCGGGTGAAAACATCCCCACATCCTTGACCTTTTACGGTTGATGGCCTTACCCTGCCCGACAACTTGACCGCTCGGAGGTGTCCCCTGGGGCCGCTTTCGGCGGAATCGGCTGCTCCGGGGTGATTTCCGGGGTTGCAAGGCTGGCGTCGTCGCGCCTAGCCTTCTCTCTGTCGTGCCCCGTCTCGCTCTTGTCAGATCTCTTTCGTCGACCCTGCGCGCCCGGGCACGAGTTTTTCTTCGCACGCACCTACTCGTCATCGAGGAGTGACCTTGGCTGCGACCTCCGGTATCCGGGACCGCTATTCCTTCGCGAACCTTGGCGAGGTTCTGGAGCTTCCTGACCTGATCGCCATTCAACGCGCCTCGTTCAGCTGGTTCCTGCATCAGGGCCTGGCTGACACGTTCCGCGACATCAGTCCGATCAAGGACTTCACCGAGACGCTCCAGCTCGAGCTGGAGTTCGACCCCGACGACGAGGACCTGCGTCCGCCGCCGAAGTTCACGGTGGAGGAGTGCAAGGAGAAGGACATGACCTTCTCCGCGCCGATCTTCGTCCGCGCTCGCTTCATGAACGCCACCACTGGCGAGATCAAGGAGCAGACGGTCTTCATGGGGGACTTCCCGATGATGACCGACAAGGGCACCTTCGTGATCAACGGCACCGAGCGTGTCGTCGTGTCGCAGCTCGTCCGGTCCCCGGGCGTCATCTTCCAGCCGGGTGAGCGCTTCCGTCTGCGTAACTTGACCAAGCACCAGCTCGTCACCGGCACCATCCACCCGTACCGCGGCGAATGGCTCGAGATCGACCTCGAGCAGAAGCCGGGCAAGGACGTCACCGCCGGCGCCCGCGTCGCCCGCAAGCGCCGCCTGTCGATGTTCACCATCCTGCGTGCCCTCGGCTACGACGAGGAGAACTACCCCGGCTTCCTCGATCGCCTCGTGGCCCACTTCCACTTCCTCGAAGGTCAGTGGGAGAAGGACAAGGAACTGGCGCCGACCCAGGACGAGGCGCTGCTCGAGATCTACAAGCGGGCCCGTCCCGGTGAGCCGCCTTCGGTCGAATCGGCACGCGCCTACTTCCGCAACGCCTTCTTCGAGCCCCGTCGCTACGACCTGTCGCGCGTCGGTCGCTACAAGCTGAACCGCAAGCTCGGCCCCGAGCTCGACAAGCTCGAGCAACTCTTCGGCATCACCGTCGAGCGGCCCGAGCCCGACCAGGCCGTGCTGACGCCGGCCGAGGTCCTCGCGGCGTGCACGTACATGCTTCACCTGATGGTGCAGGAGCCGGGGTATCGCCTCGACGACCAGGACCACTTCGCGAACCGCCGCATTCGTTCGGTGGGCGAACTGATCCAGAACCAGGTGCGCATCGGCCTCTCGCGTATGGAGCGCGTCGTGCGGGAGCGCATGACGACCCAGGACGTCGAGGCGATCACGCCGCAGACGCTTGATCAACATCCGGCCCGTCGTCGCGGCCATCAAAGAGTTCTTCGGTACGAGCCAGCTGTCGCAGTTCATGGACCAGGTGAACCCCTTGTCGGGCCTCACCCACCGCCGTCGCCTGTCGGCGCTCGGCCCGGGCGGTCTGTCACGAGAGCGTGCCGGCTTCGAGGTTCGCGACGTCCACTTCAGCCACTACGGCCGCATGTGCCCGATCGAGACGCCAGAAGGTCCGAACATCGGCCTCATCGGAGCGTTGGCGACGTTCGCACGCGTCAACGAGTTCGGATTCATCGAGTCGCCGTACCGCGTGGTCAAGAACGGCAAGGTCACCAGCGAGATCGTCTACCTCACGGCCGACGAGGAAGAGGAGTACGTCGTCGCCCAGGCGAACGTGCCCCTGCATCCCGACGGCAGCTTCAGTGGCGAGCGTGTGCTCGTCCGGCGGTCGCCTCAGGCCGCGACGCTCGGTGAGCTCAAGCTGCAGCTCGAGCGAGACGTGTTCTTCGGTGCCACCACCGAGATCTCGTTCGTGTCACCGGCCGAAGTCCAGATGATGGACGTCTCGCCGAAGCAGATCGTGTCGATCGCCACGGCGCTGATCCCGTTCCTCGAGCACGACGACGCCAACCGCGCCCTCATGGGCGCCAACATGCAGCGCCAGGCCGTACCGCTGGTGCGCGCCGAGGCGCCGTACATCGGCACCGGTGTCGAGGGCCGCGCCGCACGCGACGCCGCCGACATGATCCTCGCCGAAGAAGACGGCACGGTCACCGCCGTCGATGGCGACTCGATCACCATGCAGTACAAGGGCAAGGGCAAGAAGATCTATCGCTTGCTCAAGTTCGAGCGCTCGAACCAGGACACGTCGATCAACCAGAAGCCCCGCGTACGCGAAGGCGATCAGGTGGTCAAGGGCGCGATCCTCGCCGACGGTCCGTCGACCGAGAACGGCGAGCTCGCGCTGGGCAAGAACATGGTCGTCGCGTTCATGGTGTGGGAGGGCTACAACTTCGAGGACGCGATCATCCTGTCCGAGCGCATCGTGCGCGACGACGTGCTCACCTCGATCCACATCCACGAGCACGAGATCGACGCCCGCGACACCAAGCTCGGCCCGGAGGAGATCACTCGGGACATCCCGAACCTCTCCGAGGAGATCCTCGCCGACCTCGACGAGCGCGGCATCATCCGCGTCGGTGCCGAGGTCGGTCCCGGCGACGTCCTCGTCGGCAAGGTCACGCCGAAGGGCGAGACCGAGCTCACCCCGGAAGAGCGTTTGCTCCGAGCGATCTTCGGTGAGAAGGCGCGTGAGGTGCGTGACACCTCGCTGAAGGTGCCGCACGGCGAGCAGGGCAAGGTCATCGACGTCAAGGTGTTCAGCCGCGACGAGAGCCACGAGCTGCCGCCCGGCGTCAACCAACTCGTGCGCGTGTACGTCGGCCAGAAGCGCAAGATCAGCGTCGGCGACAAGCTCGCCGGCCGCCACGGCAACAAGGGCGTCATCTCCAAGATCCTGCCGGTGCAGGACATGCCCTTCATGCCCGACGGCACGCCGGTCGACATCATCCTCAACCCGCTCGGTGTGCCGTCCCGTATGAACGTCGGCCAGGTGCTCGAAGCGCACCTCGGTTACGCCGCTCGTTGGGGCTGGAACGTCGACGGCAACGCCGTCGGTGACGATCCGGTGCTCGGCACCGAGAAGAAGACCCGCACCACCACCCGCGCCGCGCAGCTCATCGCTACGCCCGTGTTCGACGGTGCGCACTGGGACGAAGAGGACGAGGCCGGCAAGCACCCGACCATCCAGCACATCCTCGAGGACCTGCGTCCCGAGGCCGGTCATCTCAACTGGGAAGGCTTCGACTCGGACGGCCAACCCGTGCGCATCGCGTACGGCAACGGCGGCCGTCTCGTCGGGCGCGACGGCAAGATCGCCCTCACCAACGGCCGGACCGGCGAGGCCTACGCCAACCCGATCATGGTGGGCGTCGTCTACATCCTGAAGCTCGCCCACTTGGTGGACGACAAGATCCACGCCCGGTCCACCGGTCCGTACTCCATGATCACCCAGCAACCGCTCGGTGGTAAGGCGCAGTTCGGTGGCCAGCGTTTCGGTGAGATGGAGGTGTGGGCCCTCGAGGCCTACGGCGCGGCGTACTGCTTGCAGGAGCTGCTCACCATCAAGTCCGACGACGTGCTCGGCCGGGTGAAGGTCTACGAGGCCATCGTCAAGGGCGAGAACATCCCCGAGCCGGGCATCCCCGAGAGCTTCAAGGTTCTCATCAAGGAGATGCAGGCACTCTGTCTCAACGTCGAGGTCCGTTCGGCCACCGGCGAAGAGATCGAGATGCGTGAGCTCGACGAGGACATCTTCCGCACCGCCGAGGAGCTCGGTATCGACTTGTCCCGTCCCGAGCGAGGCAGCGACGAAGAAGACGCTCGTCGCGCCAGTAGCAACTGAGAACACGAGGAGCGACTGAACGACCATGCCTGTGCTCGATGTGAACGAATTCGATCAGCTTCGTATCGGTCTCGCGACCGCCGACCAGATCCGCACCTGGTCGAACGGCGAGGTCAAGAAGCCGGAGACCATCAACTACCGCACGCTCAAGCCCGAGAAGGACGGACTCTTCTGCGAGAAGATCTTCGGTCCGACCAAGGACTGGGAGTGCTACTGCGGTAAGTACAAGCGCGTCCGTTTCAAGGGCATCATCTGCGAGCGTTGCGGCGTCGAGGTCACGCGCTCGAAGGTGCGCCGTGAGCGCATGGGCCACATCGAGCTCGCCGCACCGGTGGTGCACATCTGGTACCTCCGCGGCACCCGTTCGTGGTTGGCCTACCTCCTCATGGGCACCGAGGTGCGCGAGGAGCTGAAGGCCAAGCAGCTCGAGAAGGTCATCTACTTCGCCGCCAACCTGGTCACCTGGGTCGACGAAGAGAAGCGCCACACCGATCTGCCGAACATCGAGGCCGAGGTCATCGGTGAGCGTGAGGAGATCGAAAAGGAGCGCGACAAGAAGATCGATCAGCGCTTCAAGGAGCTCGAGAACGAGCTTGCCGATCTCGAGAAGCAGGGTGTGAAGGAATCCGAGCTGAACTCGCGCCGCCGCGCGTCCGAGAAGGACGTCGCCGCGATCCGCGAGGAGTACGAGATGGAGCTCGATCTCGTCACTCGTTCGTTCGACGAGTTCAAGGACCTCTTCGCTCGCAAGATCATCGAAGACGAGCTGCTCTGGCGCGAGCTGGTCGACCGCTACGGCGACTACTTCGAAGGCGGCATGGGTGCCGACGCCATCGCCCGTCTGATCGATCGCATCGATCTCGACGTCGAAGAGGTCAAGCTCCGCGAGGCCATCGACCCGACCGAGGGTCAGCGTCCGCTGAGCGCGCAGCGCAAGCAGAAGGCCATCAAGCGCCTCAAGATCGTGTCGGCGTTCAACCGCCGCGACGATCACGAGCGTCGGGTCAACGACCCACGGGCGATGATCCTCGACGTCGTCCCGGTCATCCCGCCGGAACTGCGCCCGATGGTGCAGCTCGACGGTGGCCGCTTCGCCACGTCCGACCTCAACGACCTGTACCGGCGAGTGATCAACCGGAACAACCGCCTCAAGCGACTGCTCGATCTCGGTGCTCCCGAGATCATCGTGAACAACGAGAAGCGCATGTTGCAGGAGGCCGTCGACGCGTTGTTCGACAACGGCCGTCGCGGTCGACCGGTCACCGGTCCGGGTAACCGCCCGCTCAAGTCGCTCTCCGACATGTTGAAGGGCAAGCAGGGCCGGTTCCGCCAGAACCTGCTCGGCAAGCGCGTCGACTACTCCGGCCGTTCGGTCATCGTTGTCGGCCCGACGCTCAAGCTGCACCAGTGCGGTCTGCCCAAGCTGATGGCACTCGAGCTGTTCAAGCCGTTCGTCATGAAGAAGCTCGTCGACAACGAGCTGGCCCAGAACATCAAGTCGGCCAAGCGCATGGTCGAGCGTCGCCGCCCGCAGGTGTGGGATGTCCTCGAAGAGGTCATCAAGGAACACCCGGTGCTGCTGAACCGCGCGCCCACCTTGCACCGCCTCGGCATCCAGGCTTTCGAGCCGATCCTGGTCGAGGGCAAGGCCATCCAGATCCACCCGCTCGTGTGCCACGCGTTCAACGCGGACTTCGACGGCGACCAGATGGCGGTTCATCTTGCCGCTGTCGGCCGAAGCGCAGGCCGAGAGCCGGGTGCTCATGCTCTCGGCGAACAACATCTTGAGCCCCGCCGACGGTCGTCCGCTGGTCACGCCCACCCAGGACATGATCATCGGCGCGTTCTACCTGAGCGAGTCGCTCGACGGTGCGCAGGGCGAGGGTCGGGCGTTCCGTCAGATCTACGAGCTCGAGCGAGCCGTCGAGTCGGGCGAGCTCAACATCCACGCCTACATCCAGTTCCGTTCACCGAAGCTGCAGACCGGGACCAACGGCGACACCGAGTACACGAAGACGACGGCCGGTCGAGTGTTCTTCAACTCGGCCCTGCCCGACGACTTCCCCTTCCAGAACGTCCCCGTCGACAAGAAGGTGATGGGGCGCATCGTCGATCAGCTCTCGAAGAACTACGGCAAGGCCGAGGTCGCCAAGAGCCTCGACGCCATGAAGGACATGTGCTTCCGCTACGCGACGCACTCCGGCCTCACGGTGTCGATCGACGACGTGAAGACGCCGGTCGAGAAGAAGGAGATCCTCGACCGCCACGAGAAGGAAGCAGAGAAGGTCGAGACCCAGTTCCGTCGGGGCATCATCACCGACGGCGAGCGGCGCCAGAAGGAAGTGGAGATCTGGACGACCGCCACCGATGAGGTCCGCAACGCCATGGAGGCTGCGCTCAAGGCCGAGAAGTTCAACCCGATCGACATGATGGTCGGCTCGGGTGCTCGAGGAAACATGATGCAGGTTCGTCAGATCGCCGGTATGCGCGGTCTGGTGGCCAACCCTCGCGGCGACATGATCCCTCGTCCGATCAAGTCGAACTTCCGTGAAGGCCTGTCGATGCTCGAGTACTTCATCGCCACGCCGGGCGCCCGAAAGGGTCTGGTCGACACCGCCCTCCGTACCGCTGACTCGGGTTACCTCACCCGTCGTCTCGTCGACGTCGCGCAGGAGCTCATCGTCAACGACGAGAACCCCTTCGAGGCGGGTGGCGTGCGCGGCATCTTCATCGAGGACGTCGGCCCGGATCGTCCCGGCAAGCGCACCTATCTGGAGCAGCGGCTCTACAGCCGCACGCTGGCCGACGACGTCACCGTCAACGCGCCGGCGGAAGCGCTCGACGAGCGTGACGGCGACCACGGCCTCGACGTCCTTGCGTGGGACGACACGGAGCAGGAATGGACCGAGCAGTGGATCGCGGCCAAGCCCAAGGGTGACGCGTTCGCGATCGTCTTGCCGCAGAGCACCATCGTGCGCGAGCGCGAGCTCGCCATCATGCGGGACGACGCCGAATGCGATCGGGTTCGCGTGCTCTCACCGCTCACCGACGACAGCCGCAACGGCATCAGCCGGGCCAGCTACGGACTCTCGCTCGCGACGGGCCAGACGATCGAGGTCGGCGAAGCGGTTGGTGTGATCGGTGCCCAGTCGATCGGTGAGCCGGGTACCCAGCTCACCATGCGTACCTTCCACACGGGCGGTATCGCCGGCAGCCAGGACATCGCCGGTGGTCTGCCCCGCGTCGTCGAGCTCTTCGAGGCCCGCAGCCCGAAGGGCAAGGCCACGCTGGGCCGCACGTCCGGTGTGGTGCGCATCACCGACGACGAGGGCAAGGGTCGTACGGTCACGATCGTGTCCGACGACGGCACCGAGGACGCCTACACCGTGCCCACCTTGGCGCGGCTCGAGGTGACCGAAGGTCAGGAGATCCAAGCCGGCGATCCGATCATCGAGGGTCCGCGTGACCCGAAGGAACTGCTCGAGATCAAGGGCATCCGCGAGACCCAGCAGTACCTCGTGACCGAGGTACAGAAGGTGTACCGCGATCAGGGTGTGCCGATTCACGACAAGCACATCGAGCTGATCGTGCGGCAGATGACCCGCCGCATCGCGGTGCAAGAGCCGGGCGAGTCGGACTTCCTTCCCGGCGAGCGCGTCGACGGCAAGGTCTACACGGAGATGAACCGGGGCCTCGTGCAGGACGGCAAGCAGCCGGCCGAGGGTCGCCCCGAGATCATGGGCATCACCAAGGCGTCGCTGGCCACCGATTCGTGGCTGTCGGCGGCGTCGTTCCAGGAGACCACCCGTGTGCTCACCGAGGCCGCGATCGAGTCGCGCAGTGACAACCTGATCGGTCTCAAGGAGAACATCATCATCGGCAAGTTGGTGCCGGCCGGCACCGGGATGATGACGTACCGCGAGATCAAGCCGTACGCGCCTGACTATCAGCCCATGGAGTTCTATTCGATGGCTGATGAAGAGGCCGATCTGGCCGAGTGGCTCGCCGGCCGCAGCAGCGGTAACGAGTTCAGCGGCACCACCGACGTCACCGAGGTGGCCGAGGTCATGCAAGCCGCTCCGCTCGACGCCCCGACC
Source organism: uncultured Iamiaceae bacterium (assembly GCA_963778895.1). Classification (GTDB taxonomy): domain Bacteria; phylum Actinomycetota; class Acidimicrobiia; order Acidimicrobiales; family Acidimicrobilacustridaceae; genus CAVZVZ01. Next base: position 1,278,066 of record CAVZVZ010000005.1, on the reverse strand, counting down.
GTCGAGGTCGAGATCGAGGCCGAGATCATCGACCTGCCTCGCGGCGACGAGAACGTCGTCTGATCTGAAGCTCTGACCAACCTGCGTACCGTTGACCCTCGATAGGGGTCAACGGCACGCCGGTTCGGGGCTCAGGAGTAGCTGGAATCGTCGAAGTGGTTGCTGTGCATCGCGTTGCGCGGCCGCACCGACAGTTGCTTCAGCAACTCGGTGCTGAGGCCCGGGATCTCGTGCAGCAGCTCGGTGAACTCCTGCTCGGTACTGGCCTCGACCGAGCGCACGCCGGCCGGCGTTCGGTACCGCGCTAACCTTCGAACGTGGTCGCTCTGCTGCTGATCGTGGTGTTGATCGTCCTGCTCGTGGGGTTCGGCTACCTGCTGATGAAGCGGGGGGCCGGCGCCGAGGGCGCCAACGTGGATGCCTCCTTCGAATCCGAAGTCACCTTCAACGAGGACTTTCGCGAAGCCGCCGAGGCGGCGACGCCGCCACAGGTCGCCCACACCAAGCCCGAGCCCGGGGGTACGCCGCCGGTGGCTGGAGCCCAATGGGACGAGGTGGCCGGCGGCTGGATTCGCTGGGATCAGGCCTCGAACGGCTGGGTCTCCGTCGACAGGGCGTAAAGCCAGGCCAAGACCCAGGTTTCTGAGGGCCGGGGGTTTGCCGAAACCGGGCTGTCCCCCCTAGCATGGACCTTCGGTTTGTCGCCGCTTCGGCGCGCTGACCTGCAAGTCCGATCTGCGAGTTCCCTCGATCAGTTTTTTCAGAAAGGTTCCTTCGTGCCCACGATCCAGCAGCTGGTTCGCAAAGGGCGCCAGTCGAAGCCCAAGAAGGGCACGACGCCGGCGCTGAAGGGCGCCCCGCAGCGACGGGGTGTGTGCACGCGCGTGTACACGACCACGCCCAAGAAGCCGAACTCTGCGCTGCGCAAGGTTGCGCGTGTACGGCTCACCAGCGGCATGGAGGTCACGGCCTACATCCCCGGCGAAGGCCACAACTTGCAAGAGCACTCGATCGTGCTCGTGCGCGGTGGCCGTGTGAAGGACCTGCCCGGCGTTCGGTACAAGATCATTCGCGGCACGCTCGACACCGCTGGTGTGCGTGACCGCAAGCAAGCCCGCAGCCGTTACGGCGCGAAGAAGGACGGCTGAGATGCCACGCAAGGGCCCCGCACCTCGTCGCGAGCTGATGCCCGACCCGGTCCACCACTCGGTGCTCGTCACCCAGGTGGTCAACAAGATCCTGCAGCGCGGCAAGCGCTCGGTGGCCGAAGGCATCGTGTACGACGCCCTCGACATCATCCAGAAGAAGACCGACGGCGACGCGCTCACCACGCTCAAGCGCGGGGTCGAGAACGTCAAGCCTCAGCTCGAGGTGAAGAGCCGCCGTGTCGGTGGTGCCACCTACCAGGTGCCGGTCGAGGTTCGCCCCCGCCGCGCCAACACGCTCGCGATCCGTTGGATCGTCGGTTACTCGCGGCAGCGCCGCGAGCGCACCATGGCCGAGCGCCTCGCCAACGAGTTGCTCGACGCATCAAATGGCGTGGGCGCTTCGTTGAAGCGCAAGGAAGACATGCACAAGATGGCGGAGTCGAACAAGGCCTTCGCCCACTACCGCTGGTAAACCCCCCAACCGGCTCGGGGGGAGCACCCCCGACGGTGCCAGCCCCTGAGCCCCGAGCACGATCGCGGGTTACGCCGCGCGATCAACCCGAAGCACACAGCTCGACGAGACCAGGAAACGATGATGGCTGATCGCCAGCACACACTCGAAAAGACCCGGAACATCGGGATCATGGCCCACATCGACGCGGGCAAGACCACCACGACCGAGCGCATCCTCTATTACACGGGGAAGACGTACAAGATCGGCGAGGTGCACGAAGGCGCGGCGCAGATGGACTGGATGGTCCAGGAGCAAGAGCGCGGCATCACGATCACGTCGGCCGCGACCACGTGCTTCTGGAACGACCACCGCATCAACATCATCGACACGCCCGGTCACGTCGACTTCACGGTCGAGGTCGAGCGTTCACTGCGTGTGCTCGACGGCGCCGTCGCGGTGTTCGACGGGGTCGCCGGCGTCGAGCCGCAGACCGAGACGGTGTGGCGGCAGGCCAACAAGTACAACGTGCCGCGCATCTGCTTCGTCAACAAGATGGACCGCCTCGGCGCGAACTTCTTCGCCGCCGTCGACTCCATCCGTGACCGCCTCGACTGCACCGTCGCCATCGTCCAGCTGCCGATCGGCGCCGAGGGTCACTACAAAGGCGTGATCGATCTCATCACGATGGACGCGCTCGTCTGGGAGGACGAGGAGCTCGGGGCCAAGTGGGAGGTCCAGGAGATCCCCGCCGACCTGCGCGAGGAAGCCGAGCAATACCGCGCCGACTTGATCGAAACCGTCGCCAGCGTCGACGAGGACCTGCTCGAGAAGTTCGTCGGCGAGGAAGAGATCGGCGTCGACGAGCTGCGCACCGCCATTCGCAAGGCCACCATCGCCGGCGAGATCGTGCCCGTGCTCAACGGCAGCGCGTTCAAGAACAAGGGCGTGCAGCCGCTGCTCGACGCCATCGTCATGTACCTGCCCGCGCCGGTCGATCTGCCTCCGATCGCGGGTACGAACACCAAGGGCGACGAGACGATCGAGCGCAAGGCGAACGACAACGAGCCGTTCGCTGCGCTGGCGTTCAAGATCATGACCGACCCCCACGTCGGCAAGCTCATCTACTTCCGCGTGTACAGCGGCACGCTCGAGAAGGGCTCCGCCGTGCTCAACCCGCGCACCGGCAACAAGGAGCGCATCGGCCGCCTGCTCGAGATGCACGCCAACGACCGTCAGGATCTCGACGCCGTCTATGCCGGCGACATCGTCGCGGGCATCGGCCTCAAGAACACCAAGACGGGCGACACCCTGTGCGATCCCGGCAACCCGATCGTGCTCGAGGAGCTGACCTTCCCGGAGCCCGTGATCCACGTGGCCGTCGAGCCGAAGACCAAGGCCGACCAGGACAAGATGTGCGAAGGCCCTCGCCGCGCTCTCCGAGGAGGACCCCACCTTCCAGGTGCGCACCGACGAGGAGACCGGCCAGACCGTCATCTCCGGTATGGGCGAGCTGCACCTCGAGGTGCTCATCGACCGCATGCTCCGTGAGTTCCGGGTCGACGCGACCGTCGGCAAGCCGCAGGTGGCCTACCGCGAGACCATCACGCAGAAGGCCGAGAAGGTCACCTACACCCACAAGAAGCAGACCGGTGGCGCCGGCCAGTACGCCGAGGTCACCATCCATCTCGAGAACACCGGGCCGGGCGGCGGCTACGAGTTCGTCGACGCCATCAGCGGAGGCCGCATCCCGAAGGAGTACATCCCTTCGGTCGACGCCGGTATCCAGCAAGCGATGACCACGGGTGTGCTGGCCGGGTACCCCACCGTCGACATCCGGGCCACCCTGGTCGACGGCAAGTACCACGACGTCGACTCGTCCGAGATGGCCTTCAAGATCGCCGGCACCATGGTGTTTCGTGATGCGGCAAAGCGAGCCAAGCCCGTCCTGCTCGAGCCGATCATGCGGGTCGAGGTCGTCACGCCCGAGGACTACATGGGCGATGTGATCGGCGACCTCTCGTCCCGCCGAGGCAAGGTCGGGGGCATGGAGCAGCGGGGCAACAGTCAGGTGGTCCGGGCGACCGTGCCGCTCTCAGACATGTTCGGCTACGCTACCGACCTGCGTTCGCGCACTCAGGGTCGGGCCACGTACACGATGCATTTCGATTCGTACCAGCAGATGCCCGCCACCGTTCAAGAAGAAATCGTCACGCGAGTGCGCGGCGAGTGATCGTTTCGTGTCCGCTGCTCCGCAGCGCGCGCACGCCAGTTCAACGTTGACAATGCAGATCCGAGAGGTTCAGGAGTTTTCCGATGGCACGTGAGAAGTTCGAGCGGACCAAGCCCCATGTGAATGTGGGGACGATGGGTCATATCGATCATGGGAAGACGACGTTGACGGCGGCGATTACGAAGGTGTTGGCGGATTCGAATCCGGGGAACAATTCGTTTACGGAGTTCGCGGATATTGATAAGGCGCCGGAGGAGCGTGAGCGGGGGATCACGATCAATATTGCGCATGTGGAGTATGAGACGGAGAACCGTCATTACGCGCATGTGGATATGCCGGGTCATGCGGATTACATCAAGAACATGATCACGGGGGCTGCTCAGGTGGATGGGGCGATTTTGGTGGTGTCGGCGGCGGATGGTCCGATGCCCCAGACGCGTGAGCATGTGTTGTTGGCCCGTCAGGTGGGGGTGCCGGCGATTGTGGTGGCGTTGAACAAGGTGGACACGGTGGATGATGAGGAGTTGTTGGATTTGGTGGAGTTGGAGGTGCGGGAGCTGCTCAGTGAGTATGAGTTCCCGGGTGATGATGTGCCGGTGATCAAGGTGTCGGCGTTGAAGGCGTTGGAGGGTGATGCGGAGGCGGCGGCGCAGATCAACGAGTTGATGGCGGCGGTTGATTCGTTCATTCCGGAGCCGGTGCGGGATACGGATAAGCCGTTTTTGATGTCGATCGAGGATGTGTTCACGATCACGGGTCGGGGCACGGTGGTGACGGGTCGGATCGAGCAGGGTGTGTTGAACACGGGTGACGAGATCGAGATCGTGGGGTTGCGGGATACGCAGAAGACGGTGTGTACGGGTGTGGAGATGTTCCGCAAGATTCTCGATCAGGGCCAGGCGGGCGACAACATTGGGGCGTTGTTGCGGGGGACGAAGAAAGAGGATGTGGAGCGGGGGCAGGTGTTGGCCAAGCCGGGCAGCATTACGCCTCATACCGAGTTCGAGGCGCAGGTGTATGTGTTGACCAAGGAAGAGGGTGGTCGGCACAAGCCGTTCTTCACGAACTACAGCCCGCAGTTCTATTTCCGGACCACGGATGTGACGGGCACGGTGCAGTTGCCCGAGGGCACCGAGATGTGCATGCCGGGCGACAACACGGCCATGACCGTCACGTTGGGCAAGCCGATCGCCATGGAAGAAGGTCTACGCTTCGCCGTCCGCGAGGGCGGACGCACCGTCGCCTCCGGCCGCGTCACCAAGATCCTCAAGTGACCGCTTCTCCGGGAGCGGAGAGAAAGACGAACTGATGGCTGACAAGCAGAAGATCCGCATCCGCCTCAAGGCCTACGACCACGAGATCATCGATCAGTCGACGAAGAAGATCGTCGAGACGGTCGTACGCACGAACGCGACGATTCGCGGACCGGTGCCCCTCCCGACGGAGAAGCACCGCTACACGGTCATTCGTTCGCCCCACAAGGACAAGGACTCGCGAGAGCACTTCGAGATGCGCATCCACAAGCGCTTGCTCGACATCCTCGATCCTTCGCCCAAGACGGTCGACTCGTTGCAGCGGCTCGATCTGCCCGCCGGTGTCGACATCGAGATCAAGATCCAGCAAGCCTGATCAACAGGCAGCGAGCCACTCGGGGAGCCACCCCGGAAAGGGCACGCGATCACCACGGCGCTCGAGCTCAGGCTCGAGCGCTGCCAGTTTTGCGCCCAGCGCGTTGGCCACCTCCGGCGCGCTGACGCAGCCGATCGATCTGGCACTGCTGGGTCTTGATCGTGAAGAGGATGGTGTCGGACTGGGGTAGCCGGCGCAGCGTCTCGTACTCGCTCCGGAGCCAGATCTCGGACGGGCCCAGGCCGTCGAACGATTCGGGCGATTCATGGGGTTCCGGGCGGAAGAGCTCGTCATGGCTGTGGATCGACGAGTTGCGGCGCCAGACGGGACGATCGACGCGCAGTCGCGTGAAGAAGTTGTCGACACGGCTCCGCAGTTCCTCGTCGTAGTGGTGCACTGGTCCGTGAATCGTGGCCACGGAGTGTCCGAGCTTCTCGTGAACGCGCCAGTGAGATGGAAAGCAAACGGAGCCTGCAGTCATGACCCACGATCCGTCGCGCTCCTCGACGAGGCACAGGTCCTCCTGCACGAGGCGGCCGGCCGCGTCTATGGGATGAAGTCCGTCTGGCAGCGACGCGGGCGCGTGCCCCCGAACGGCGAGCCAGACGCGGACGAGGTCGAGCGTCTCCTGTGACCCGGGTTCGCTGCCGGGCAGCGTGGCGATGACGTCGTGATGTCGTTCGGTCAGCAGCCGGTTCTTCAGCGCGAGCTCGTCGTCGAATCGGCCGTCGAGGATGAGCCAGCGATCGAGGTCGAGCGGTCGTGTGCCCATCGACAACCACGGCGGACCCGGCTGCAGTGGTAGCTCGTCGAGCCAGGCGGGAGCGACTTCGGTGGTCACCGGGTGGCGAGAACGACCGACACGATGATCGTCGTGACGGTTAGGAGCAGCGCGGCCAACCCGAAGAACGTCGCTCGCATGGCCTCGGTTAGGCGGCGGTCCATCGCTCCGAGCACCTTGTGCTCGCTCATCTCGAACCGCTGGTCCATCATCTCGAATCGCTGGTCCATCATCTCGAATCGCTGATCGATCTTGTCGAACCGCAGCTCGAGCCGCGCCTCCAGCTCGGCGAGGTCGTGTTTCGTCGCCACGTCGGCCCAGCCAGTGGGCGGAAGCATGCTCATGAGACCGTCGCCAAGCGCAGTGCCCATGGCGTCCACCATCCACGTGTGGATGCCGTGGCGTGTGTGCTCATCGATCGTCATTGTTCCATCCCCGACTCGTGACGGGGGCGAAATCCCTCGGGCCAGGCGCTGCCGTCGGGCAGGAGGTCCCCGTTCCCCGATCGGAGCGAGTCGATCAGGTACGTCGCGGCATCCAGGCAGAAGTGTCTCCGTAGCGAGGCGTACAGATGGAGGACGTCGGCGCCGGTGATCGGCGGCCCTGAGAGTGGCTCGTGACCGTTGCCGGTGCGTAGGAGCTGGACCAGCGTCCAGGCCGCTTTGCGTCCGAACAGTCGCTCCGAGCCTTCGTAGACCGCGTAGAACATCGTGCTGCGTTCGTTCACGGCTTCCCCTTTCGATCCGGTGTCGATTGAGTGGGGGAAGAGATGCGATCGTACTGAGGGGATGCGACATCGATAATCTCGGCCCGTCGACCATGACCTACTGGGGGGAACCGATGGCGCCGATCGCGAGCACCGCGCAGGGCAAGGTCGAGGGCAGCGAGCGCGACGGGGTGTTGCGCTTCGCCGGCATTCCGTTTGCCAGACCACCGGTGCGTGACCTGCGGTTCCGGCCTCCGCAGCCGGTCGAATCCTGGGAGGGCGTCCGTTCAGCGACCACGTTCGGTGCCACATGCCTGCAGGGCCCATCGCCTCTCGACGCATTGTTCGGGGCACAGCCGGAGCCGGTCTCTGAGGATTGTCTCTATCTCAATGTCTGGACGCCGGCGCTCGATGATGCGGGGCGGCCCGTGATGGTCTGGATCCACGGTGGGGCCTTCATGATGGGCTCGGGATCGAGCGCGATGTACGACGGCGCGTCATTCGCGCGACGCGGCGATGTGGTCTTTGTCAGTCTGAACTACCGACTGGCTGAGCTCGGCTTCTCACAGCTCGCTCACCTCGACGAGAGCTACGCCGGAGCGGGCAACTGCGGGATCCTGGATCAGGTCGCCGCGCTGGAATGGGTGCGCGACAACATCTCGGCGTTCGGCGGTGACCCGGCCAACGTCACGATCTTCGGCGAGTCGGCCGGCGGCATGAGCGTCGGGACTCTGCTCGGCACCCCGGCCGCGGCGGGCCTGTTCCACAAGGCGATCCCGCAGAGCGGCGCGGCGCACAACACCGTCGCGGCGAAGGTCGCCGCCGAGGTGAGCGACGAATTGATGACCCGGCTCAACGCTCGCACGGTCGCCGATTTGGTCGCGGTCCCCGCCGAGGACCTGCTGCAGCCCCGCGCCGACATCGTCGCTTCGGCCATGGGAGATCTCGATCGCATGCTCTCGGGAGACGGCGCCGCGCTCGGAATTCCGTGGCAGCCCGTCGAGGACGGTGCGGTGTTGCCGGAGTCACCGCTCGAAGCCGTTCGCGCGGGTGCCGCCGCGAACATCCCGCTGCTCGTGGGCACCACCCTGGAGGAATGGAAACTCTTCGGCCTGATGATGGACCCGAGCACGATGACCCGGGAGCAGGTGGTCGCCCGGGCCGCGGCGCTGGCCGGCGATGGCGAGGGTCTGGTCGACGTCTACAGCACCGATGATCGCAGCCCGGCCGATGCCTTCTCCGCCATCGCGACCGATTTCGTCTTCCGGATTCCCGCCCTTCGCATGGCCGAGGCCCAGCTGGAACACAACCCGAACGTGTGGATGTACCTGTTCAGCTGGAGGTCCCGCGCCCTTGGCGGTGTCCTGGGGGCGTGTCACGCGATGGAGCTGCCCTTCGTGTTCCACAACGTCGACGATCCCCGGATGGCGCTGTTCCTCGGGGAGGGGCCGACGCCGTCGGATCTGGCCGACCAGATTCAGGATGCGTGGATCGCTTTTGCCCGGTCGGGCAACCCCAGCACGGCTTCCCTCCCGGAGTGGCCGTCGTATGACCAAGAGCGGCGGGCGACCATGGAATTGGCCGAACCATGCCGCGTCATCGACGACCCCGAGGCGACCGAGCGCCGAATGTGGGACCACCTGCGCTGACATAGCGCACAACCTGCACTGATTTCCGCCGTCCGGCTTGGAATCCGCGGCGGAGCCTGACTATCCTTGCCCCTTCGTGTGACCGGGCCGTCCGGGCTGGTCACGATCCGTTCGTTCGTCAACCGACGTCCGCATCGGCCTGCACGTTCGCAGGGACCTTGCGGCACAACCGACAAGGCGCTCCGCCAGGGTTTCCCTGCGCGGAGCGCTCGCGTGAAGAGAAAGATCGTTGCCGAGATGGCGAACAAGGCCGTAGTGGGCGAAAAGGTCGGCATGACCCAGGTCTGGGATGACCAGAACCGCGTCGTGCCCGTGACCGTCGTGAAGGTGACGCCGTTGCGCGTCGTGCAGATCAAGACGCAGGAGCGCGACGGCTACAGCGCGGTCCAAGTCACCTTCGGCGAGCGCAACCCGAAGAAGCTGAACAGTCCCGAGCGGGGCCATGTCGCCAAGGCGGGCGTGCAGCCCGGCAAGCGGCTCCTCGAGCTTCGACTGGACGACGTCAGTGGTTACGAGGTGGGCCAAGAGATCAGCGTCGACACCCTCGCCGCGGGTGAGTTGGTCGACGTGACCGCCGTCAGCAAGGGCAAGGGCTTCGCCGGCGTCATGAAGCGCCACGGCTTCGGGGGTCAGCGAGCCAGTCACGGCGCGCACCGCGTGCACCGGGCGCCGGGCGCGATCGGCGCGTGCGCCACACCGTCTCGCGTGTTCAAGGGCCAGCGCATGGCCGGTCGCATGGGTGGCGAGAAGGTCACGACGCTCAATCTCGAGGTGGTCGAGGCCGACGCCGAACGCGGACTGCTCCTCGTGCGCGGCGCGGTGCCTGGTCCCCGCGGCGGCACCGTCATCATCCGTGACGCCGTCAAGGCCGCACCGGCTGCGGACGGAGGAGCCTGATGTCGAAGCTCGAGATCAAGACGCAGATCGGTGCCGAGAGCGGATCGGTCGACCTGCCCGACACGGTGTTCGGTATCGAGCCGAACGTTTCCGTGATGCATCAGGTCGTGACCGCGCAGCTCGCCGCTCGGCGCGCCGGCACGCACAGCACCAAGACGCGCGCCGAGGTCCGTGGCGGTGGGGCCAAGCCGTGGCGCCAGAAGGGCACCGGTCGTGCCCGCCAGGGCTCGATCCGCTCTCCGCAATGGATCGGTGGCGGCATCGCCCTCGGCCCGAAGCCGCGGGACTACAGCCAGCGCACACCGAAAAAGATGATCCGTCTCGCACTGCGCTCGGCGCTCTCGGATCGGGCCGCCGACGGCAAGGTCATCGTCATCGACGAGTGGCAGTTCGACGCCCCGCGCACCCGCGACGCCAAGGCTTCCCTCGAGGCCCTCGGCATCGAGGGTCGGGCCCTGATCGTGCTGGCGTCGGACGACGTCAACGCGGCCAAGAGCTTCCGCAACCTTCCCGAGGCGCAGATCATCGAAGCCCGCGAGCTCAACGCCTACGACGTCCTCGTGAACGACTACGTGGTGTTCACCAAGGCGACCGTGCCGACCGGCGACGCGCCGGCCAAGCGCGCTGCTGCAGCCTCCGCGGCTGAACGCTCCGCGGCTGAACCCGGACCTGCCAAGACTCAACCGGATGGGGAGGGCGAATGATCATGGCCACCGACCTGCCGAATCGCCCGAAGCACGACCCGGACGCCGAGCAGACGATCATCGACCCGATGGATCGGGTGAAGAGCGCGCAGGACAAGCCGGACCCTCGTTTCGAGGCTGCTCGCCAGAAGGCCGAGCGCGAAGCGAAGGTCTACGCCGATCGAGCCGAGAAGGCCGATGACCCCGAAGCCGAGGTCGACGAGACCGACGAGGTGGCCGAAGCCGCCGACGAGTCAGCCGAGAAAGGCACCTTCTCGTTCAACATGACCGCGGGTGAAGCAGAGGAAGACCAATGAAAGATCCGCGTGACGTGGTCATCGAGCCGATCGTGAGCGAGAAGTCGTACGCGTTGCTCGAGCGGAACGTCTACACGTTCAAGGTGCACCCCGACGCCAGCAAGCCCGAGATCTCCGACGCCGTCGAGAAGATCTTCAGCGTGCGCGTGGTGAAGGTGAACACGCTCAATCGTGGCGGCAAGCGTCGCCGGAATCGCCGCAGCCCGACGTTCGGCAAGCAGGCCGACGTCAAGCGCGCCTACGTCACCCTGGTCGAGGGTGACCGCATCGAATTGTTCGAGGGATAGAACGATGGCCCTTCGCAAGCGCAAGCCGACCAGTGCCGGACGCCGATTCCAGACAGTCTCGGACTTCTCGGACATCACCAAGAAAGAGCCGGAGCGCACCCTGCTCGCGCCCAAGTCCGGCACGGGTGGTCGCAACAACCTCGGCCGCAAGACCGCTCGCCACAAGGGCGGCGGTCACAAGCAGCGTTATCGCATCGTCGACTTCCGGCGCGTGAAGGACGGTGTGCCGGCCACGGTCGCCGCCATCGAATACGACCCGAACCGCAACGCTCGCATCGCCTTGCTCCACTACCACGACGGTGAGAAGGCGTACATCATCGCCCCGAACACCGTGCAGGTCGGCGACGTGCTGCAGAGCGGACAGGGCGCCGAGATCCGTCCCGGCAACGCTCTGCCGCTGCGGTACATCCCCGTCGGTACCACCGTGCACAACGTCGAGCTGAAGCCCGGTGGCGGCGGCAAGATCGCCCGCGGCGCCGGCACGAGTGTGCAGCTCGTGGCCAAGGAGGGCGACTTCGCCACCCTGCGGCTGCCGAGCACCGAGATGCGGCGCGTCCCGATCGACTGCCGCGGCACCGTCGGCGAGGTCGGCAACGCCGAAGCCGAGCTGGTGAAGATCGGCAAGGCCGGACGTAACCGTTGGAAGGGTGTGCGCCCGCAGACACGCGGCGTCGCCATGAACCCCGTCGACCACCCACACGGCGGTGGCGAAGGCAAGACCTCGGGTGGTCGCCATCCGGTCTCGCCATGGGGCAAGTCCGAAGGGCGTACCCGCAACAAGAAGAAGCCCTCGCAGAAGTTGATCATTCGTCGTCGCCGCACGCGCGGTTCGCGGCGGTAGGAGTCGTCATGCCGCGCAGTCTCAAAAAAGGTCCGTTCGTCGACGAGCATCTGCTCAAGAAGGTCGACGATCTCAACGAGAAGGGCGAGAAGCGCGTCGTGAAGACGTGGTCGCGTCGCTCGACGATCATCCCGGAGATGGTCGGTCACACGATCGCGGTCCACGACGGTCGCAAGCACGTGCCGGTGTACATCACCGAGTCGATGGTCGGCCACAAGCTGGGCGAGTTCGCGCCCACCCGCACCTTCCGTTTCCACGCTGGCCAAGAACGGAAGGGGCGGCGCTGATGGCATTCGGCGTCAAGACCAATGAGCGCCCAGGCGTTCGCGCCGAGGCGCGCTATGTCCGTGTATCGGCCTACAAGGCGCGCGCAGTCCTCGATCTCATTCGAGGCGAATCCGTGGCGCGCGCCTTCGAGATCCTCGAGCTCGCAGACCGGGCGGTCTCGCGCCAGATCTTGAAGACGCTCGAGTCGGCGGTGGCCAACGCCGAGCACAACAACGCGCTGCCGTCCGAAGAGCTGTTCGTGTCCGCCTGCTTCGCCGACGAAGGCCCCACCCTCAAGCGCTGGCGTCCACGGGCGCGGGGGCGTGCGACGCGGATCCGCAAGCGCACCTGCCACATCACGATCATCGTGAGCCGCTTCGCTCCCGAGGACCTGGAGCGCATGCGCGAACGCGAGACGGGAGGCGGTCGCTCCGGGGGAAATCGCGCCGCAGCCGAGGCTCGCCGCCAGCGCGTGTTGCGCAGCCGTCAGACCAAGGCCGAGAAGCGTGCGGCTGAAGAAGAAGAGCACGACCACGACCACGAGCACGAACACGACGAAGAGGCCCAGCCGAAGCCGAGGCCATGACCATCACGGTCGATGCCCCGGCGGGCGACGAGACTCGATGCCGACGCGGCGGAGGCGCCAGCCGAAGCCGCGGCACCGAAGCAACAGGGATCGGCGAAGCCGGCGTCGTCGGAGACGGCGCAAGAGGAACCGGATACCGAAGCAAAGGACGCCGAGTAATGGGTCAGAAGGTCAACCCGTACGGGTTCCGCCTCGGGATCACAACCGATTGGAAGTCGCGTTGGTTCGCCGATCGGGGCGAGTACGCGCACTACGTGATCGAGGACTGGCAGATCCGCGACTACCTCATGAACCAGCTCCCGCATGCGGCGATCAGCCGCATCGAGGTCGAGCGCACGCGTGACCGCTTGCGTGTCGACGTGCACACCGCGCGTCCGGGCATCGTCATCGGTCGGCGAGGTGCCGAGGCCGATCGTCTGCGCGCCGGGCTGGCCGCGATAACCGGGAACAACAAGATCCAGCTCAACATCCAAGAGATCAAGCAGCCCGAGCTCGACGCGGCGCTGATCGCGCAAGGTGTGGCCGATCAGCTCGCCGGTCGCGTTGCGTTCCGCCGGGCCATGAAGCGTGCGGTCCAGAACGCACAGAAAGCCGGCACGCTCGGCATCCGGGTGCAGTGCTCGGGTCGCCTTGGTGGTTCCGAGATGGCCCGTACCGAGTGGTACCGCGAAGGCCGCGTGCCGTTGCACACCCTGCGGGCCGACATCGACTACGGCTTCCGCGAGGCCCGTACGACCTACGGCCGCATCGGCGTGAAGGTCTGGATCTACAAGGGTGACATCCTGCCGTACAAGAGCGTGCTCGAGGACAAGATCAGCCGTGAGGCCGCCATGGCCGTCGGTGAGACGTCGGGTCAGGCCAAGCCGCGCAAGGTCGTGTCGTCGGCCGCTGGTCGCAAGCGCGCCGAGACGCCGGAAACTCCCGAGGCCGAGGTCGAAGAGGCCGCACCGCTCATCAAGGAAGCCGACCCGGAGCTCGAGCGCCTTCTCGCCGAAGAGGAAGCCATCGAGCGCTCCGTGCGCGACCACCACGAGACCCCGCACTTCCGTCCCGGGGATGGTGACTAGTCGTGTTGATGCCCAAGAAGGTCAAGCACCGCAAGCAACAACGCGGCCGCATGAAGGGTCAGGCCAAGGGTGGCACCGAAGTGGTCTTCGGTGAGTACGGCATCCAGGCGCTCGAGCCTGGATGGATCACTGCGCGCCAGATCGAAGCCGCTCGTATTGCCATGACGCGCCACGTCAAGCGCGGCGGCAAGGTGTGGATCAACGTCTTCCCCGACAAACCCGTCACCGAGAAGCCGGCCGAGACCCGCATGGGTTCGGGCAAGGGCAACCCGGAGCGGTGGGTCGCAGTGGTGAAGCCCGGTCGCATCCTGTTCGAGCTGTCCTACAACGATCCCCACGTCGCGCGCGAAGCGATCGACCGTGCCATTCAGAAGCTGCCGATCAAGGCACGCTTCGTGGCTCGCGAGGAGGCGTTCTGATGCCGAACACCGCAGCGCAGGAAATGCGTGACCTGAACGACGGCGAGCTGTTCGAGCGTTTCGCGCAGTCGAAAGAAGAACTGTTCAACCTTCGGTTCCAGCACGTAACCGGGCAACTCGAGAACCACAGCCGCCTGCAACACGTGAAGAAGGACATCGCGCGGTGTCTCACCGAGCTGAGGGCTCGTGAGATTGCGGCCGCCGAGGCGCTGGCCGAGAACGAGGAGGCCGACTGATGGCTGAGGAAACGGCCACCGAGACCCGTGACAACCCGCGCAAGGTCCGTGAGGGCCTCGTCGTGTCTAGCGGCATGGACAAGACAGCTGTCGTGTTGATCGTCGATCGCAAGCGGCATCGCCGTTATGACAAGACGGTCCAACACAGCACGAAGCTGTACGTGCACGACGAGCAGAACGACCTCAACGTGGGCGACCGAGTTCGCGTCATGGAGACGCGCCCGTTGTCGAAGCTGAAGCGTTGGCGCCTCGTCGAAGTGCTGGAGCGTGCCCGATGATCCAGCAGGAGTCCCGACTGAAGGTCGCCGACAACAGTGGCGCGAAAGAGGTGCTGTGCATCAAGGTGCTCGGCGGCTCGAAGCGACGCTATGCCTCCATCGGTGACGTGTTCGTCGCCACGGTGAAGGACGCGATCCCTGGCGCGGCTGTGAAGAAGGGCGACGTCGTGAAATGCGTCGTCGTTCGGGTCAAGAAAGAGAAGCGCCGTCCGGACGGCTCGTACATTCGTTTCGACGAGAACGCCGCGGTGCTCATCACCGACCAGCTCCAGCCGCGTGGCACGCGCATCTTCGGTCCGGTTGGCCGCGAGCTGCGCGACAAGAAGTTCATGCGCATCGTGTCGCTGGCACCGGAGGTTCTGTGATGAAGATCCGCAAGGGTGACAAGGTCGTCGTGCTGTCAGGCAAGGACCGGGGCCGTGAGGGCAACGTCGTCTTCGCCTATCCCGACAAGGGCCGCGTGATCGTCGATGGCGCCAACGTGGCCAAGAAGCACCAGAAGCCGACGAAGTCCACGCAGCAAGGCGGCATCATCGACAAGGAGATGCCCCTCGACGTCTCGAACGTCGCGATCTTGTGTCCGTCGTGCAGCAAGCCGACCCGGATCGGCTACCGCTTCGAGCCCGACGGCGACAAGGTTCGTATTTGTCGCAAGTGCGAAGGGGATCTGGCATGAGCACGACCACCTCGCCGGTCGAGGCACCGCGGGCCAAGCGTCGCTACCTCGACGAGTTGCGACCGCAACTCAAGGACCAGCTCGGCCTGGTCAACATCATGGAGGTCCCTCGGCTCGAGAAGATCGTCCTCAACATGGGCGTCGGTCAAGCCCTCGCGCAGAAGTCGCTCCTCGAG
The DNA here is from genome assembly GCA_963778895.1 of uncultured Iamiaceae bacterium. Taxonomy (GTDB): domain Bacteria; phylum Actinomycetota; class Acidimicrobiia; order Acidimicrobiales; family Acidimicrobilacustridaceae; genus CAVZVZ01. The sequence goes on along the minus strand of CAVZVZ010000005.1, from coordinate 1,262,739 downwards.
GGCGCGGTGACCGACCTCACGATCATCACGGGTCAGAAGCCGGTGGTGACGCGAGCGAAGAAGTCCATTGCCGGCTTCAAGCTCCGTGAGGGCGATGCCGTCGGCGCGCGGGTCACCTTGCGCGGCGATCGCATGTGGGAGTTCTTCGATCGGCTCGTCAGCATTGCCGTGCCTCGTATCCGGGACTTCCGTGGTCTGCCGGCGAATTCGTTCGACGGCAACGGCAACTACACGTTCGGCGTGACCGAACAGTTGATCTTCCCGGAGATCGACTACGACAAGGTCGATTCGACCAGGGGCATGGACATCACGATCGTGACGACCGCCCGTACCAACGACGAGGGCCGCGCACTGCTCGAGGCTCTCGGCTTCCCGTTCAAGCGTGAAGGGCAGCAGTAAGCCATGGCGAAGAAGGCACTCATCGAGAAGGCGAAGCGCACCCCGAAGTTCAAGGTGCGCGCCTACACCCGTTGCCAGCGTTGCGGGAGGCCGAAGGCCGTGTACCGCAAGTTCCACCTGTGCCGGGTGTGCCTGCGTGAACTCGCGCATCAGGGCGAGATCCCGGGCCTCAAAAAGGCCAGTTGGTGAGGGGGTGACGGCATGACAATGACTGATCCGATCGCCGACATGCTCACCCGCATCCGCAACGCCAACGTGGCGATGCACGACGAGGTGCGCATGCCCGCGTCCAAGTTGAAGGAGAACCTTGCGGTCCTGCTCCACAAAGAGGGCTACATCGAGGGGTTCCACACCGAGGACAACACCGAGCGTCCGGGCCGCAGCCTGATCATCGAGATGAAGTACTCGCCGGAGCGCGAGCGCGTCATCTCTGGTGTGAAGCGCGTCTCGAAGCCGGGTCTGCGCGTCTACAGCAAAGCCGACACCATCCCGCGCGTGCTCGGCGGGCTCGGAGTCGCGGTCCTGTCCACCAGCCAGGGGCTCATGACCGACCGTGAGGCGCGCAAGCGTCGCATGGGCGGCGAAGTGCTCTGCTTCGTCTGGTAGGGGGCTGTCGTGTCGAGAATTGGACGTTCCCCCATCGACGTGCCGGGTGGTGTCGACGTGACCATCGCCGGTCAACACGTCACCGTGAAGGGCCCGAAGGGCTCGCTCGAGCGTGACATCCCGAGCCCGATCAGCATCCGTCAAGAGGACGGGCAGCTGCTCGTGGATCGGCCCGACGACGAGCGCGAGAACCGTGCCCTGCACGGCCTCACACGCTCGCTCGTGAACAACATGGTTCTCGGCGTCACCGATGGCTTCCGCAAGGAGCTCGAGATCGTGGGCGTCGGTTACCGCGCCACGGCCAAGGGCCCGGCCAAGCTCGAGCTGGCCCTCGGGTTCAGCCATCCGGTGAACATCGACGCTCCCGACGGGATCACCTTCGAGGTCCCGACACCCACGCAGGTCGCCATCGTCGGCATCGACAAAGAGGTCGTTGGTCAGGTGGCCGCCAACATCCGCTCGATCCGCAAGCCCGAGCCGTACAAGGGCAAGGGCGTTCGCTACCGCGACGAGCGGGTCCGCCGCAAGGCCGGCAAGGCCGCGAAGTAGGACTGATCATGAGTCAAAGCGCAAAGCAGAAGCGAGACGCCCGGATCCGGCGCCACCGTCGGGTGCGCAAGCACGTGCGCGGCGTTGCCGGCCGTCCTCGTCTCGCCGTGTATCGCTCGAACAAGCACATCAGCGCACAGGTGATCGACGACCTCTCGGGTCGCACGCTTGCGAGCGCGTCCACCGTCGAGGCCGAGGCGCGCACCGGAGCCACGGGCAACCGTGACGCCGCGTCGCAGGTCGGTCGTCTGGTGGCCGAGCGGGCCAAGGCTGCCGGCGTCGAGCGAGTGGTGTTCGACCGCGGTGGGTTCCTCTATCACGGCCGCATTGCTTCGCTGGCCGACGCGGCTCGAGAAGCCGGACTGGAGTTCTGATGGCACTGAATGCTTCCAACGCATCTGATGCGCCCCTGCGCGAGTCGCGGGTCATCGACATCAACCGTGTCGCGAAGGTCGTCAAAGGCGGTCGGCGTTTCTCGTTCACCGCGCTGGTGGTCGTCGGTGACGGCGCCGGTCGGGTCGGCTTGGGCTACGGCAAGGCCAAAGAGGTGCCGCTCGCGATCCAGAAGGGCACGGAGGAGGCGCGCAAGAACCTGTTCGCCGTTCCGCTCGCCGGCTCCACCGTCACGCACCCGGTGATCGGCCGCATGGGCGCCGGACGCGTGCTCGATCCAGCCCGCCGCTCCCGGTACCGGCGTGATCGCCGGTGGCGCCGCCCGGGCCATCCTCGAAGAGGCCGGAATTCACGACGTGCTGTGCAAGTCCCTCGGTTCGTCGAATCACATCAACGTGGCTCGGGCCACCATCGCCGGGTTGCAGGCGTTGCGCCGTCCCGACGAGATCGGCCGGCTGCGTGGCCTCGACCCCGAAGAGTTCGTACCGACCGGCCTGCTGCGCGCCTACAAGGAGAGCCAGCGCGGGCCACACGTACCCGACGAGGTCGCGTGATGCCAGACGAAAGAGAGCTCGAAGTCACCCAGATCAAGTCGGGCATCGGCAGCAAGCCGAAGCATCGCGGCACGTTGCGCGCGCTCGGTTTGGGCCGGGTGGGCAAGACACATGTCCTGCCCGACCGCCCCGAGATCCGCGGCATGCTCGCGTCCGTACCCCACTTGGTGACCTTTCATGTTGTGGAGGCGGGCCAGGTCGTCGACCGCGCCGCCCCGAAGTCCGGAGAGACATCGTGAAGATCCACGATCTACAACCAGCGCCCGGTTCGAACCGGCGCCGCAAGCGCGTCGGCCGAGGCATCGGCGGCAAGGGCGGCAAGACAGCAGGACGAGGCATGAAGGGCCAGAAGGCTCGCGGCACCGTCGCCGTGGGCTTCGAGGGCGGTCAGATGCCGCTCCACATGAGGGTCCCGAAGCTGAAGGGCTTCAAGAACCCGTTCCGGGTCGAGTACCAGGGTGTGAACCTCGACGTGCTCGACGCGAGCGGGCTGGACGTCGTGGATCCTGCGATCCTCCACGACCGGGGTCTGGTCCACAAGGGTGCGCTCGTGAAGGTGCTCGGGCGGGGCCAGATCAGCCGGCCCGTCACCGTCAAGGCGCACGCGTTCTCGAAAACTGCCGAGGCGGCCATCACCGGGGCAGGGGGTACGGTGGAGCGCCTGCCGCTTCCGTGGGGCGATCGCCGGCCTCCGGCGAAGGGTAACCAGCACACCAACCGCTGACCGCGACTGCGAGACGTCGCAACGGCCAGGAGAAACCAGTGCTTGCCAACCTGAAGAACGTGTTCAAGGTCCCGGACCTGCGGAACAAGGTCCTGTTCAGCTTGCTCATGATCGTGCTCTACCGGCTGGGCGCGCACTTGCCCGTGCCGGGCATCGACGTGAGTGTGCTGAAGACCCTCAAGCAGAACGCGGAGCAAGGCGGCGTTCTGGCGTTCCTACAGCTGTTCTCCGGTGGCGCGCTCACCCAGTTCGCCCTGTTCGCGCTGGGCATCATGCCGTACATCACCTCGTCGATCATCATGCAGATCCTGGCTGTGGTGATCCCCAAGCTGGAGCAATGGCAGAACCAGGGCGCGGTCGGCCAGCGCAAGATCACGCAGTGGACGCGCTACCTGACGGTCGGCATCGCCGCCATGCAGGCCACCGGCTTCACCTATCTCTTCCACAACGGCGGCGGCGGGTTCAGTCGGGCCAACACCACCGGCCTCGACCTCGTGCCGAACTTCGACGTGTGGCACGTGCTGCTCATCGTGACCACCCTCACCGCCGGTACGGCCTTGCTGATGTGGATGGGCGAGCTCATCACCCAGCGCGGCATCGGCAACGGCATGTCCCTTCTGATCTTCGCCTCGGTCGTGAGCACGCTCCCGAACCAGGGCAGCCAGATCAAGGCGGCGGGCGGCCTCACGGCGCTCATCCTCACCATTGTCGTGTTCATCATCTTGCTGGTGGCCATCGTGTTCGTCGAGCAAGGCCAGCGCCGCATCCCGGTGCAGTTCGCCAAACGGGTGGTGGGTCGCCGGATGTACGGCGGCCAGAGCACCTACATCCCGCTGAAGGTCAACCAGTCGGGCGTCATCCCAATCATCTTCGCCAGCTCGGTGCTGTACCTGCCGCAGCTGATCTCCGGCCTGCTGCCCGCCGACGGTTGGGGCAAGAGCGCGCAGTCGTTCGTGAACGATCAGGTCGTGAAGCCGAACGCGCCGTTGCACCTTCTCATCTTCGGGTCGTTGATCGTGGGCTTCGCGTACTTCTACACGGCGATCACGTTCGATCCCGTGAAGCAGGCCGACCAGCTGCGCAAGCAGGGTGGCTTCATCCCCGGCATCCGTCCGGGACCGCAGACCGAGCGTTACCTGGGCAAGATCCTCTCGCGCATCACCCTGCCCGGTGCCCTGTTCATCGCTTGTGTCGCGTTGATCCCGTCGTTGCTCCTCACGTCGTTCCTCCCCGGCGCGCAAGTGTCCTTTGCCGGTACCTCGATCCTGATCGCGGTCGGTGTGGCGCTGGAAACGATGAAGCAGATCGACAGCCAGTTGATGATGCGGAACTACGAAGGATTCCTGAAGTAGTGGTGCGCCTCGTCATGTTCGGCCGGCAAGGCGCCGGCAAGGGCACCCAGTCGAACGCGCTCGCAGAGCACTACGACGCACCGCACATCTCCACGGGCGAGATACTGCGTGACGCCGTGCTGTCCGGCACCGACTTCGGCCGCAAGGCCAAGGAGTACATGGATGCCGGCCAGCTCTTGCCCGACGACGTGATGCTCGGCGTGGTCGCCGAGCGGTTGACCGAGCCCGACGTGCGTGAGCACGGGTTCCTGCTCGACGGCTATCCGCGCACCGTGGGTCAGGCCGAGGCCCTCGTCGGGCTGGCGCCGATCGACGTCGCAGTGAACCTCGAGGTGCCGGAGCAGATCGTGCTCGAGCGCCTCTCGAGTCGTCGTGTGTGCGAGAACTGTGGGCGGAACTACTCGGTCGGTGTGCGTCCTGGCCATGACTGGATCTGCGACACCTGCGAGGGGCGGGTCGTGCAGCGTGACGACGACAAGCCGATGGCCATCGCCCAACGGCTGACGACGTACCGCGAGCTGACCGTCCCCACGATCGAGTGGTTCGATTCCAAGGGCATGCTGGTCAACGTCGACGGTCTCGGGACCCCCGAGGACGTCTCCGAGCGGCTCCTCGCCGCGATCGACGAGCGACTCGCGTCCGACCGCTAGCCACGGGTCACGATTCGCGATGCGCCGCTCCCGCGACGAGCTGAAGAAGATGCGCAAGGCCGGCCGGGTCGTGGCCGAGATGCACGAGAAGATCCGAGCCGCGGTCAAACCGGGTGTCACCACCAAAGAGCTCGACACCATCGGGCGCAACGTGATCGAAAAGCGCGGCGCCCGCTCGAACTTCCTGAACTATCTCGGGACCTATCCCGGTGTCATCTGCGCATCGCCCAACGACACGATCGTCCACGGCATCCCGGGCAAGTACCGATTGCGAGAGGGCGACATCATCTCGATCGATTGTGGTGCGATCGTGCAGGGCTATCACGGCGATGCCGCCTTCACCATGGGTGTGGGCGACGTGTCCGCCGAGGCGGCCCGGCTGATGAAGGTCACCGAGGAGTCACTGCACGCGGGCATCGCCCAGATGGTCGACGGGCAGCGCATCGGCGACATCGGCCACGCGGTACAGGGTGTGGTGGAAGCCGCCGGGTATTCGGTGGTGAAGGAGTACGTCGGTCACGCCATCGGTACCGAAATGCACGAGAAACCCGAGGTGCCGAACTACGGCAAGGCGGGCAAGGGCCCCAAGCTGCGCGTCGGCAACGTGTTCGCGGTCGAGCCCATGGTGAACGTCGGCTCCGACGAGACGGTGTTGCTGGACGATGGTTGGACGGTCAAGACGGCCGACGGATCGCTCGCGGCCCACTGGGAGCATTCGATCGCCATCACCGACGACGGCCCCGAGATCCTGACTCTGCCCTGACCAGCACCTTTCGGCTTTCTGCGGTTCCAACCGGTCGATCGCGTCGGCGGCCGGACCAGGACATTTGACGGGGCGGAGTTGGAGTCGAGTGGCCTGGGCCGCTAGCCTGCCCTCCGGCCCTTTCGCGCCTTTTCGCGCCATGGGCTGTCCAGTCGTCCGCAGGAGGAATCACACTGCCGAAGCACAAAGAAGACGCGATCGTCCTGGAAGGGAAGGTCGTCGAGCCACTGCCGAACGCCATGTTCCGCGTCGAGCTCGACAACGGCCACACCGTGTTGGCCCACATCTCCGGAAAGATGCGCATGCATTACATCCGGATCCTTCCCGGTGACCGCGTCCAAGTGGAGCTGACGCCGTACGACCTCAGTCGCGGACGGATCACCTATCGCTACAAGTGAGTGCTCTGGCCCCGTGGCTCGATGGAGTCTGGGCCGAGCCGACCAGGGAGCAGTCCGCCCTGGTGTACCTGACCGATCAGAATCGACAGGCGAGGAAATGAAAGTACGACCAAGCGTCAAGCGGATCTGCGAGAAGTGCAAGATCATCCGCCGCCACGGTCGCGTGCAGGTCATCTGTGACAACCCGCGACACAAGCAACGGCAAGGCTGATCCATGGCACGTATTGCAGGCGTAGACATCCCACGCGAGAAGCGACTCGAGATCTCGCTCACCTATCTGTACGGCATCGGCCGTACCCGTGCGCAGGCCATCTGCGAAGCCACGGGTATCAGCGCCGACACGCGCGTTCGTGACCTCACCGATGAAGAGGTAGCCCGTATCCGTAACTTCATCGACCAGACCTACAAGGTCGAGGGTGACCTGCGACGTGATGTCGATCAGGACATCAAACGCAAGATGGAGATCGGTTGTTACCAAGGTCTTCGTCATCGTCGCGGTCTTCCCGTGCACGGCCAGCGGACCCAGACCAACGCGCGTACGCGCAAGGGTCCGCGTAAGACCGTCGCCGGGAAGAAAAAAGTCACCAAGTAGGTAGGGGAGCACACCAAATGGCAAAGCCGAGCAGCGGTGGGCGTCGTCCCCGTCGCAAAGAACGCAAGAACGTCACCTATGGGGTGGCGCACATCAAGAGCTCGTTCAACAACACCCATGTGACGATCACCGACCAGGACGGCAACGTCCTGGCCTGGGCGTCGGCCGGCAACGTGGGCTTCAAGGGCTCGCGCAAGAGCACGCCGTACGCGGCCCAGACGGCCGCCGAGTCCTGCGCCCGCAAGGCCATGGAGCACGGTGTCCGCAAGGTCGACGTGCTGGTGAAGGGTCCGGGTTCGGGTCGCGAGACCGCGATCCGTTCGCTCCAGAACGCCGGCATCGAGGTGACCGGCATCAAGGACGTCACGCCCGTCCCGCACAACGGATGCCGCCCGCCGAAGCGACGGAGGGTCTGACATGGCGCGCTACACCGGTCCCCGCGCGCGCGTCTCGCGCCGCCTGGGCACGAACATCTGGGGTACCCGCGGCGAGACCGTGGCGCTCGACAAGCGGCCGTACCCGCCCGGCGAACACGGCCGCACCCGTCGGCGCGGCAACGTCTCCGAGTACCTCCTGCAGCTGCAGGAGAAGCAGAAGGCCCGCTTCATGTACGGCCTCTCGGAGAAGCAGTTCCGCAATCTCTATGCCGAGGCGTCCCGCAAGGACGGCGTCACCGGCGAGAACATGCTTCGCTTCCTCGAGCTCCGCCTCGACAACGTCGTCTACCGCGCCGGGTGGGCCGCGACTCGCCCACAGGCCCGACAGTTCGTCGGCCACGGTCACGTGTCGGTGAACGGCAAGCGAGTCACCATCCCGAGCTATCGGGTTCGCAAAGGCGATCTCGTCACGGTGCGCGACAAGGCGCGGCAATTCGTGGTCATCCTCTGGAACCGCGAAGTGCTCGATCGCCGCCCGCCGGCGTGGCTCGAAAGTGGCGATGACGGCTACGCCGTCACCGTGCTCGATCTGCCGGTTCGCGAGCAGATCGATGTACCGGTGCGCGAACAGCTCATCGTCGAGCTCTACTCCAAGTAAACGCCCTCACGAAACACCACGACCGAGACTTCTCGAGGTAGGAATCCCATGCTGGTCATGCAGCGTCCAAAGGTCGAAGCTCTCAGCGAACCGATCGGCGACCGTCAGTTGTTCGCCGTCGGGCCGCTCGAGCCCGGTTTCGGCCACACGCTCGGCAACTCGCTTCGCCGCACCCTTCTGTCGTCGATCCCCGGCGCCGCCGTCACCCAGGTTCGGTTCGACGACGCGCTCCACGAGTTCGACACGATCAAGGGCGTGACCGAAGACGTCACCGACATCATCTTGAACCTGAAGGATCTCGTGATGCGGGTCTACTCCGAGGAGCCGGTCACCCTGCGCCTCGACGTGCGCGGCCCGATCGACGCGACCGGTGCCGACATCCAGCCGAACGCCGACGTGGAGATCCTCAATCCCGAGCTCCAGATCGCGACGCTCAACGCCGAGGGCCGTCTCGCCATCGACATCACCGTCGAAAAGGGTGTCGGGTACGTGTCGGCCGATCGCAACAAGACGACTGCGACGATCGGGATCATTCCCGTCGACTCGATCTTCTCGCCGGTGCGGCGGGTGACGTTCAGCGTCGAGCCCACCCGCGTCGAGCAGTCGACCGAGTACGACCGTTTGATCCTCGACGTCGAGACCGACGGATCGATCACACCGCGCGAGTCGCTGGCGTCGGCCGGTGCCACGCTGCAGTCGCTCGTGACGTTGGTGGCCGAGATGAGCGACGAGCCCCAGGGCCTCGAGCTCGGCGAGGTCGGCATCGCCACGGCGGGCTCACCCGATCTCGACCTGCCCATCGAGGACCTCGACCTTTCCGAGCGTCCCCGCAACTGCCTCAAGCGAGCCCAGGTCAATTCGATCGGCGAGCTGCTCGAGAAGACCGAGGACGATCTGTTGGCCATCACCAACTTCGGCCAGAAGTCCCTCGACGAGGTCATCCAGAAGCTCGACGAGCGCGGCCTGTCGCTCAAGACCCGCGACTGATCCCCGCACCGATCGAGCCACGGAAGATCGAGAAGGAGCACGGTCATGCCAGCCACGCCGAGGAAGGGTCGCCGTTTCGGGGGCGACGCCGCTCATCAGAAAGCGATGATGGCCAACCTCGTCGCGTCGTTGATCGCGGCGGAGGGCATCGTCACCACCGAGGCCAAGGCCAAGGCCCTGCGCCCGATCGCCGAGAAGCTCGTCACCAAGGCCAAGAAGGGCGGCCTGCACAATCATCGGCAGGTGGTCTCGTTCCTTCGCGACCGCGAGATGGCATCGAAGCTGTTCGACGAGATCGGGCCGCGGTACGACGATCGTCCAGGGGGCTACACACGGATCCTCAAGCTCGGACCGCGTCAGGGTGACAACGCGCCCATGGCGCGTATCGAATTCGTCTGATCCCATGCCGCCTGCTGCGAGCGGGCGAGGAGGCCAGGGCATGACCCTGTTCGACGACTCCGTTCGAACAGCGCCCACGGCCGACGTCCCGGCGGAGGCCGTCGATCGCGTGCGGCTCCTCGTGGCTTACGACGGGTCGGCGTTCCACGGTTACGCCGCCAACCGCGGCGTCACGACCGTGGCGGGCACGCTCCAGCAAGCGCTCGAGATGATCGTGGGCGCCCGGGTGGAGCTGACCGGCGCCGGGCGTACCGATCGAGGCGTGCACGCGTGGGGTCAGGTCGTCAGCTTCGACCTGCCCGCTGGCGTCATCGAGATGGACGCGTTGCGCCAGGCCCTCAACAAGGTGTGTGGCGACGCGATCGTCGTGCGGGACGCGTCGCTGGCCGAGTCGGACTTCGACGCCCGTTTCTCGGCCCGAACGAGGATCTACCGCTACACGGTGCTCAACCAGCCCGTGCCTGATCCCTTCACCGCGCGAACGGCATGGTGGATCGGCCACGATCTCGACCTGCGTTCGATGCAGCTCGCGTGTGACCCGCTCTTCGGGGAGCACGATTTCTCGTCGTTCTGTCGCCGACCGAAGCGCGACGGCGAGGAACCGTCGCTGCGTCGACGCGTGATCGACGCGCGGTGGTCGAGTCCTCCGGATGATCGCGGCTGCCTCCTTCGATTCGAGATCGAGGCCCAGTCGTTCTGTCACCAGATGGTGCGCAGCATCGTGGGCACCATGGTCGAGATCGGGGCCGGCAAGAAACGTGCCGGCGAGATGGCCGGGATCCTGCGGGCCCGCGATCGCCAACGCGCCGGACAACTCGCCCCGCCGCAGGGGCTCTGCCTCTGGGAGGTCCGCTACTGACGCCGGATGGGTAGGCTCCCGGCCGATCGACCGACGACCGATCCACCGTCGACGCAGCGAGGGAGACGTGAATGGCGAGCGAGGGTTACCACGAGCCGATCGAACAGCTCGACGCTGGTGTGATCGATCGTCATCGCGCCATTCGGTCGATCATGGAGGAGTTCGAGGCGGTCGATTGGTATGACCAGCGAGTAGCGGCCACCGACGATCCGAGCCTGGCGGCAGTGTTGGCTCACAACCGTGACGAGGAGAAAGAGCACGCGGCCATGACCCTCGAGTGGCTGCGCCGTCACGATCCGGTCCTCGACCGGCACCTGCGCACGTACCTGTTCACCGAGGGTGACATCACCGAGATCGAGGCCGAGGCCGAGCGCAGTGGCGATTCCAGCTCTGGCGACCTCGGCGTCGGGTCCCAAGGGAGTTGACGATGAATCATCTGTTGCGCGAAGAGGCACCCCTGACCGAAGCGGCGTGGGCCGAGGTCGACGCCGAGGCCAAGCGAACGCTTCAGCACTTCCTCGCGGCGCGCAAGCTCATCGAGTTCAGTGATCCGAAAGGTTGGGAGCACTCGAGCGAGCCGACCGGCCGGGTCGACGACGCCGGCACCATGCAGGACGGCGCCGTCGTCGCCCGCACCCGCACCGTCCAGCCGATGACCGAGCTCCGCACCGCGTTCGAGCTCTCGCGGCGCGACCTCGAGGCGATCGACCGCGGCGCGTGCGACGTCGATCTCGACGCTGTCGTCGAGGCGGCCAAGAGCGCGGCGCTCGCCGAGGACGAGATGGTGTTCCACGGTGGGGCCGGTTCGCCGGGTCTCACCGAGGCCTCGCCCCATGACCCCGTCGAGATCAGCAACGACTACGACCACTATCCCCGATTCGTCGCCCAAGGCATGGCCCGCCTGCAGAACGCCGGCGTCGGTGGCCCCTACGCGATCGCGCTGGGGCCCCGTTGCTACACCGGCGTGATCGAGGAGTCCGAGATGGGCGGCTACCCGGTGCTCGAGCACCTGCGCCTGATCCTCGGTGGGCCGGTGGTGCGAGCCCAGGCCGTCAACGGCGCCGTGGTACTCAGCCAGCGAGGAGGCGACTTCGAGCTGGTCAGTGGGGAGGACCTGTCGATCGGCTACCTCGACCACGATGCCGAGGCCGTGCGCCTCTACATCGAGGAGACCCTCGCTCTTCGCATCTGCTCCCCCGAGGCTGCGATCCACCTCGCCTACCCCTGACCCCCGGCGACACTTGCGTCTCCGAGGACACATGTTGTCCTCAGAGGCTCCAATTTTCGGAAGGGGTGAGGTCTCGGGCCTGCCGGGTTGCCCTGGTCGGGGGGTTGCCCGTATCGTGGTCAGTCGCTCTGGGGCCCGGAGGCCCCATCCGCACCACTCTCGAAAAGGTTCCGCGCGTGCGCACCTACACCCCCAAGGCCAGCGAGATCGAACGCAGCTGGTACGTCATCGACGCCGACGGGCTGGTGCTCGGTCGCGTCGCGACCGAGGTGGCCCGCCTGCTGCGGGGCAAGCACAAGCCGACGTTCACCCCGCACATCGACACCGGTGACCATGTGGTCGTGATCAACGCCGACAAGATCGTGCTCACGTCGAACAAGGGCGACAAGGTGTTCGTCCACAGCCATTCCGGTTATCCGGGCGGCATCCGATCGCAGTCCTACGGCGATCTGTTGCGCACCAAGCCTGAAGAAGGCGTCCGCCGCGCCGTGCGCGGCATGCTGCCGAAGAACCGTCTCGGTCGCCAGATGCTCCGCAAGCTCAAGGTGTATGCCGGCCCCACCCACCCTCATGCGGCTCAGCAGCCGCAGCCGCTCGCGCTCGAGCATGCGCGCGCTCGCAGCTGAATACAGGAGCTGACGCAACACCATGGCCACGAAGCCACTCATCCAGACGACCGGTCGCCGCAAACGCGCTGTCGCTCGTGTCCGTATTCGTCCCGGCTCCGGCAAGATCACGATCAACCGCCGCGCCGTCGAGGAGTACTTCCCTTCTGAGACGCACCGGATGATCCTGACCGAGCCGCTCCGGCTCACGAACACGGCCGAGGTCTACGACGTAGACGCGAGCATCGATGGTGGCGGTGTGTCCGGCCAGGCCGGTGCGCTGCGTCACGGCATCGCTCGTGCGTTGGTGAGCCTCGACGGCGAGCTGCGCACCGAGCTGAAGCGAGCCGGGTTCCTGAGTCGCGATGCACGCGAGAAGGAAAGCAAGAAGTACGGCCTCAAGAAGGCCCGCAAGGCACCGCAGTACTCGAAGCGCTGATCGCGCCACCATGACCTTGCGGTTCGGCACCGATGGTGTGCGGGGCCATGCCGACGAACTAAGCGATGACTTGGTCACCGCGTTGGGTCGCGCCGCCGCACGAGTTCTCGCTCCGGAGCTGCGGACGTCGGGCGATCGTTTCGTCATCGGCCGTGACCCTCGACTGTCCGGCCCCCGCATCGAGGCTGCATTGGTCGCGGGCCTGGCGGCCGAAGGTGTTGCCGCCGAGCTGATCGGCGTCGCACCCACTCCTGCCGTGGCGTGGATCGCCGCGGCTCGTGGAGTGGCGGCGGCGATGATCTCGGCGTCGCACAACCCGTTCCACGACAACGGCATCAAGTTCTTTGCGGCCGGGGGTCGCAAGCTCTCCGACGAAACCGAGGCCGAGCTGGAAGAAACGCTCGACTCGCTGATCGATGCGCCGGTTCCGAAGCTCACGGTGCGCGCGCCTGCGCCCGGAGTCGGCGACGTCGAACGCTACGAGCTCGCGGTCGCGGCATCGGTCGAGCATCGCGACCTTCGGGGCCTTCGGGTCGTCATCGACTGTGCGAACGGTTCGGCGTCGACGGTGGCCCCGCGCGTGTTGGAGCGGTTGGGCTCGGAGCTGTTCGTGGTGCACGCTGACCCGGACGGACGCAACATCAACCGTGCGTGCGGATCGACGCACCCCGAGGACTTGGCGCGCGAGGTCGTCGCCCGTGGGGCCGACATCGGGCTGGCCTTCGACGGTGATGCAGATCGGGTGCTGGCGGTCGACGAGACCGGTGCGCTCGTGGACGGCGATCATCTCATCGCCATCTGTGCTCGTGACTTGCGCGATCGCGGGAAGCTTCGTCATGACACGGTTGTGGTGACCGTGATGTCGAACCTGGGTTTCCGGCTGGCGATGACCGCCGAGAAGATCAACGTCGTCGAGACCTCGGTCGGTGATCGGTACGTGCTCGAAGCGCTCGAGTCGGGTGGGTTCTCGCTCGGCGGTGAGCAATCGGGTCACGTCATCTTCCCGGAGCTGGCCACCACCGGCGACGGCCTCCTGACGGGGTTGCAAGTGCTCGACGTGCTGGCGCGCCATGGCGGCCCGTTCTCGGCGCTGGCCGGTGCCGCCATGACGACCGTCCCGCAGGTGTTGCGCAACGTGGCTGTCGGCCGTGTCGACCCCGACCGCCTCGTCACCATCGGTCCGGCGGTCGCCTCCGTCGAAGCCGAGCTCGGTGACCGGGGTCGAGTGCTGGTGCGGCCGAGCGGGACCGAACCGCTGGTCCGGGTGATGGTCGAGGCACTCGACGCTTCGCAGGCCGACGCGGCGGCGGACCGTCTGGTGCAGGCCGTCGAGCAGGCTTTCGCCAGCTGAGCCTCGCAAACACGGCCCGCTCGATCCATTGGGGCGTACGTCATCGGTGTGCGCCCTAAACTTCGGTTCCTTATGTGCGGCATCATCGCGGTCGTCCGGCGACCCTCGACCCGGACGGCACCCACGGCCGCCGAGCTCCTCGAGTTGCTCGACCCGGTGTCGAGATTGCTCGATGCCGACCCCCTCGGGAGCAATGTGGGGGAGGCCGCGGAGCGGGTGGGGCAGGTCGACCGCCTGCTGCGGGGCGTGCCGGGTGTGCAGGCACTGCTCAACGACCGTTCGTTGTTCGCCCGCTTGGAGAACCTCGTCACCGGGCTCGAGTCTCAGTTGGCCGAGCTCGAGGAACGGCTCGACAAGAACCCGGAGGCCGCGGGGGACGACGTCGAGGACGTCAACGCGGCGGTCGTTCGTCTGAAGGATGGGTTGTGGGCGGTCCACCATGACCGGCTGCGCAACGCACGCGCCGTCGGCGAGCTCGCCGGTCCGAGCGCGCGGCACGCGGCCATTGCCGGCTACACGTCGATGCAACAGGCGTTGTCCGCCATAGATCGGTTGGAGGTGCGGGGTCGCGATTCCGCCGGCCTGCACGTTCTGGTCCAGCATCACGCGCTCGACCTGCAGTCACCTGCCATGCAGGCAGTCTTGGCCGAGCGCGCCGCCGATCCCTTGTTCGGTGCCGGATCCGTTCGCGTCGCGGACGGTTGTGTCGGGTTCGTCTACAAGGCTGCGGCCGAGATCGGCGAGCTCGGCGACAACACGCGCGAGCTTCGATCGCAGATCTTGGCCGACACACTTCTCTGGGAAGCACTCGACACCGAGTCGGCCGAGGCCGTGGTGCTCGGTCATACGCGTTGGGCGAGTGTCGGGCTGATCTCGCAGCCGAATGCCCATCCGCTCAACTCCGAGGAGAGCGCGGGAGCCGAGCATCCCTACGTGGTCGCCGTGCTGAACGGGGACGTCGACAACTTCGCCGATCTCAAAGCCACCGAAGCTCTTCAGATCCCGGGCGAGATCACCACCGACGCCAAGGTGATCCCGACCTTGACGGGACGCGAGTTGGCCAAGGGCGCCGGCGCGACGGAGGCCTTCCGCGCCACGGTGAGCGAGCTCGAGGGTTCCGTCGCCATCGCGGCCAGCGCGGCGGCGGCCCCGGGCGACCTGTTCCTGGCCCTTCGAGGGAGCGGCCAAGCGATGTACGTCGGTGTGGCCGAGGACGCGTACATCGTGGCGAGCGAGCCCTACGGCGTGGTCGAGGAGACCGATTGGTATCTCCGTATGGACGGCGAGACACCGGCCGATCGCGACGCCCCGGCCAGTCGCGGTCAGGTCATCCGGCTCGACGGATCGCGCGCCGGCACCATCGAGGGCATCGGTCGTTGGTCGTACGACGATCGAGCGCTCCCCGTGGTCGAAGCCGATCTCGCCACCGCCCAGATCACGACGCGCGATATCGATCGTGGCGACTTCCGTCATTACCTCCTGAAGGAGATCTCGGAGGCGCCCGGATCATTCCGCAAGACGCTGCGCGGCAAGCTGATCGAGGCCGATGGCCGTTTGGCCGTGAAGCTGGCCGAACAGGCCTTGCCCGAGTCCGTGGCCGAGAAGTTGCGGAGTGGTCAGATCACCCACGTCTACGTCATCGGCCAGGGCACGGCCGCGGTGGCCGGCCAGAGCTTCCAGGTCGGCCTCGAGACGGCCGTGCCGGGTGGAGGCGGACTTCGCGTGATCCCGATGCTCGCCACCGAGCTCTCGGGCTTCGGCCTGCGCAACGACATGAGCGACAGCCTGGTGATCGCGATCAGCCAGTCGGGTACCACCACCGACACCAATCGCACGGTCGACGTGGTGCGGGCGCGGGGCGCCGCGGTGCTCGCGATCGTGAATCGCCGTAACAGCGATCTGACCGATCGCGCCGACGGTGTGCTCTATACGAGCGACGGCCGCGACGTCGAGATGGCGGTCGCGTCGACCAAGGCGTTCTACTCCCAGATCGCCGCTTGTTTCCTTCTTTCGTTCGCCATCGCTGAGCTCTTGCCCGGCGGTGACACGAAGAACCGTGACGATCTGTTGGCCGCGTTGCGCGACCTTCCGGACGCGATGGAACAGACCATCGAGCTGCGGCCCCAGATCGCCGAGGCCGCCCACCGCTTCGCGCCGAGCCGCCGCTACTGGGCGATCGTCGGCAACGGCGTCAATCGCATCGCGGCCCACGAGGTGCGGATAAAGCTCTCCGAGCTCTGTTACAAGTCCATCGCCTGCGACGCGACCGAGGACAAGAAGCACATCGATCTCTCGTCCGAGCCGCTCATCCTGGTGTGCGCGGCCGGGCTCACCGGCTCGACGGCGGACGACGTGGCGAAGGAGGTCGCGATCTATCGAGCGCACAAGGCGGCACCGATCGTCATCGCGACCGAGGGGGACGAGCGGTTCTCCTCCGCGCTTCAGGCCCTCTTGGTGCCCGCGACGCATCCGTCGCTCGCGTTCGTGTTGTCCGCCATGGCGGGCCACCTGTTCGGGTACGAGGCTGCACTGGCGATCGACGCGCAGGCGTTGCCGTTCCGTGAGGCGCGCGGTGCGATCGAGTCGGCCATCTCGTCGGGCGCGGGGGGATCGGATCCCGTCGTGCTCCTCGAACAGCTGGCACACGATCTCGCTCCGCTCGCGGCACGCTTCTTCGATGGGCTGCGCACCAACGACTACGACGGCCATCTCGAGGCGAGTACGGCCGTGCGATTGTCGTCGTTGTTCCGGTATGTGCTCGGCATCGTTCCGCTCGAGTCGTATCAGGTCGAGTTCGGCAAGGTCGGCACGCCCAGTGTGGTCGTCGAAGATCTTCTCTCCGCGCTGTCACGAGCGATCGAGGAGCTGACCCGCCCAGTGGATGCCATCAAGCACCAAGCCAAGACCGTGACGGTTGGCATCTCTCGTTCGGACGAGACGCTCCTGCAAGTGCCGCTGGTACGCGAGGTGCTCGCGACCGGCGTCGCGCGCGACCGTTTGAGCTACAGCTCGTTGCGCACGCTCGGCGCGCTCGAGCCACTTGTCGACGAGGTGCTCGGCTACACGCGTTATGCGATCGAAGGCCGTGTCGAGGGCGCCGTGGCCGATGCCCGGATCGTCGTCGTCGACCGCGGTGGGCTGGGGCGGGAGTTGCGCAGTCGCACCGAGGACAACCCGGCGCTGCGAGGGACCAAGCATCGGGTTGCCACGGAACGGTTGGTGCTCTTGGGGCGTGGGCGCAGCGACGGACGAACGTTCGTCATCGTCCCCGAAGTGAAGGAGAACCAGACCACCGGCCTGTCGCTCCTGCACGTGCAGTTGGCCGAGAGTTTGCCGCTACCAACCCTCCGAGCGGTGCTGCACGGCTATCGCAACCGCTACCAGGCGCTGAAGGACGCGGTCACGGAGACCGAGCCCGCATTCCGCGACGACCTGCTCGCGACGGTGCCGCTCGTCGAGCTCATGACCGAGCCCATCTACGACCTTGCCGAGCACTGGCGTTCGTGAGCTCACGCCTGTGACCGTCGTCGGCATCGGCACGGATCTCGTCGATCTCGATCGGTTCCGGCAGGTTCTGGCTCGCACACCCAGCATCGTGGATCGCTTGTTCACCGCGGGCGAGCAGGCCTACGCCCACGAACGCCGCGATCCCACCGAACCGCTGGGCGCACGGTTCGCGGCCAAGGAAGCCGTGTTGAAGGCGTTGGGACTCGGTTTGGGGAGTGTGGCGTTCCGCGAGATCGAGGTGATCCGCGCCGAATCGGGTGCGCCCTCGTTGTTGTTGCACGGTGGAGCCGCAGAGGCGGCGACGGTACGCGGGGTGGGTCGATGGATGGTGTCGCTGAGCCACACCAGTCATCTGGCTCAGGCCGTTGCGCTAGCTGTGACGCCGGACCGCGCATGATCCCCGTCGTCACCCCTGACGAGATGAACGCGATCGACCGCGCCGCGCCCGAGCCGGTCGAAGTCCTCATTGCACGGGCGGGTGCGGCCGTCGCGCACGCGGCCATCGACATGTTGGGTGGCACGTACGGGCGTCGCGTCGTCGTGCTCGCAGGCAAGGGAAACAACGGCAACGACGGGCGCAGCGCCGCACAGCGCCTTCGCTCGCGAGGTGTTCGGGTAACGGTCGTGGATGCCGCCGACGGGCTGGCCGAGCTCCCCGCTTGCGACCTGTTGATCGACGCCGCGTACGGCACCGGGTTCCGGGGCTCGTATCGAGCACCCGACTCCGGGGGTGCGGACGTGCTGGCCGTCGACATCCCGTCAGGTGTCGACGGCTTGACGGGTGTGGCCGCCGAGCGGGTGTTGGCCGCCGACCGAACGGTGACGTTCGCGGCGCTGAAGCCTGGGCTCCTCCTCGGTGCGGGTGCGGAGCTGTGCGGCGAAGTCGACGTCGTCGACATCGGACTCGATCCTTCGTCGGCGAAGGGTCATCTGGTGACCGAAGGGGACTTCGGGTCCTGGTACCCGGACCGTGCGCCTTCTACCCACAAATGGCAGCGGGCTGTTTGCGTCATCGGGGGCAGTCCGGGCCTCGAAGGCGCGGCCGCACTCACGGCTCGGGCCGCACTGCGGGCGGGTGCGGGCTATGTCCGATGGAGTGCGCCGGGCGGCGTTCCGTTGGCGGCCAAGCCGCTCGAGGCGGTCGCAGTGGCGCTGCCCGAACAGGACTGGGCCGAGACGGCGTTGCGGGACCTCGATCGCTTCCGCGCCGTGACGGTCGGCAATGGCCTCGGCCTCGATCCGAACTCGACAGCGGCCGTTCGTGCGTTGATCGCGGGAACCGACCGGCCGGTGGTGGTCGACGCCGATGCCATCACCCTGCTCGGTCGCGACGCGGGGGACGTCGCCCAGCCGACGACGGTGTTCACACCCCACGACGGCGAGTTCGACCGACTCACGGGTCGGAAGCCGGCGGCTGACCGCGTCGGCTGCGTACGCGACGCCGCGCGTGAACTCGGGGCGGTGGTGCTGCTCAAGGGGCCGACGACGATCGTCGCCGAGCCCGACGGCGATGTGCTCTTGACCAGGGCGGGAGACGCACGGCTGGCCACGCTCGGTACCGGTGACGTGCTCGCGGGCGTGATCGCTGCGCTGTGTGCGGGCGGGCTCGACCCGTTTCGCGCCGCGGCCGCCGGAGCGTTCCTCCACGGGTGGGCCGCAGCCCTAGGCTGGCGCCGAGGATTCGTGGCGAGCGACCTGTTGGAGCTGTTGCCCCGCGCGCTCGACCAGCTCGTGCCCACTCGACTGGAGACCTGATGGTGCGTGACCCAAATGCTTCGTGACACGGCGGTGGGGGATGTGATGACGACCGACGTCGTCTCGTTCACACCCGACGAGAACGTGCAGGCCGCCATGCAACGGCTCGTCGACCGCGGGGTCGATGCCGGCCCGGTCGTCGACGCGAGCGGCGCGGTCGTGGGGATGCTGTCGACCGGCGACCTGATCGTCGAGGAAGCGCGTGTGCACTTCCCGACCGTGGTGAACTTCTTGGGCGTGAACGTGACCATGCCCTTCAGCGAGCGCAAGCTCGACGAGTCGGTCGAGAAGGCATTGGGCGCGACGGTGGGCGAGGTCATGTCCCACAAGCCGAAGTCGATCGACGCAACGGCCACCGTGGAGGACGCGGCGACGCTGATGCACGACTCGGACTTGTCGCGATTGCCCGTGGTCGGCGACGACGGGAGTCTCGTCGGCATCATCGCTCGGGGCGACATCGTGAAGGCCATCGTCGCCGGCACCGGCGAGGACGACGGGGACCAGTAAGTGCGCGCCGCTCGGGCCGAGATCGATCTCGCGGCCGTCGCGGAGAACGTCCAGACGCTCGTCGATCTCGTGCGCCCGGCCGAGGTGTGCGCGGTGGTGAAGGCCGATGGGTACGGCCATGGCGCCATCGCGGTGGGCGAAGCCGCGTTGGCGGCAGGCGCGTCGTGGCTGGGCGTCGCGCTCGTCGAGGAGGGTGCCGTACTGCGCAAGGCCGGCATCAGTGCGCCGATCCTGTTGCTGTCACAACCGCGGCCGGCCGATGTTCGAGCCGCGCTCGACTACGACCTCCGGCTCACCACCTACACGACCGAGGGCATCGACGCCATGGCGGCGGTGGCTCGCATAGGTGAAGCAGCCCGTGCCCACTTGAAGATCGACACGGGGATGAACCGGGTCGGTTGCCGACCGGCCGACGCCCTGCGGCTCGCCAAGGAGATCGCCCGCCACGACTCGATCGAGCTCGAGGCCGTCTACACGCACTGCGCCGTAGCCGACGAGCCGGGCAACTCTTTCACCGACGAGCAGCTCGACCGCTTCGACGAGGTGGTGGCCGAACTAGAGGCGGCCGGTCTGCGCCCGCCGATGTTGCATGCGGCCAACAGCGCGGCCGCCATCGCACACCCACGATCGCGTTACGACCTCGTCCGCATCGGCATCGCGGTGTACGGCATCGCACCATCGCCGGCCTTGGCCGGCCGGGTAGCTCTGCGCCCAGCCATGTCGTTGTCGGCTGAGGTGTCGATGGTCAAACGCGTGCCGGCGGGCGAGGCGATCTCGTACGGACTGCGACACCGGTTCCTCCGTGACACCACCGTTGCGACGGTGCCGATCGGTTACGCCGACGGCGTGCCGCGTGGGCTGTCGTTGCGCGGCGGTGAGGTTCTCGTCGGCGGTCGGCGCCGGCCCATGACGGGTGTCGTCACGATGGATCAGCTCATGGTCGACTGCGGCGACGACGACGTCGCCATCGGCGACGAGGTCGTGTTGATCGGCGAGCAAGGTGCGGATCGGATCACCGCGGACGAGTGGGCCGAACGAATGGACACCATCGCCTACGAGATCGTCTGCGGGATCGGGCCGCGGGTTCCACGCCACTACCGACGCTGACCGGGGCCGAACATGATCACCGATGTCGTGGGCGTCCGGGTTGGGCACTGGACGAATCACGACGCGCGAACCGGCTGCACGGTGGTGCTCTTCCCCGAGGGCACGCTGGCGTCCGGCGAGGTTCGCGGCGGCGCTCCGGCCACCCGTGAGTTCGACCTGCTCGACCCCCATCGCTTGGTGCACCGACTGGACGCCGTCGTGCTGTCCGGTGGCTCCGCCTACGGGCTCGCGGCGGCGGACGGCGTCATGCGCTGGCTGGAGGCCCGGGGCACAGGCTTTCCCACGTCCGCCGGCCCGGTACCCATCGTCGTCGGTGCGTCGTTGTTCGACCTCGCCGTCGGTGATGCCTCCGTTCGCCCCGGCGCCGCCGAGGGCTTCGCGGCGTGCGAGGCGGCGCGATCCGACTCGGTCGAGCTGGGTCCCGTCGGGGCCGGAACGGGCGCGACGGTCAACAAGTGGCGCGGGGCCGATCATCGGCGCCCCGCCGGATTGGGATCCGTGTCGATCCGCCACGGTGAGCTGGTGGTGGCAGCGCTGGTTGCCCTGAACGCCTTCGGAGATGTCGACGATCGCGGCGTCGATGTGTCCACCGCGTCGATGGACGCCTTCGACGAGGCCGTGGCCGCCGGGTTCGGCAACACCACCCTGGGGGTCGTGGCCACCAACGCCGAGCTCGACAAGGCGGACTGCTTGGTCGTCGCCCAGGGCGGTCACGACGGCCTGGCTCGAGCCTTGTTCCCGCCCCACACCCGTGTCGACGGCGATGCCGTGGTGGCCGCGGCGACCGGGGAGGTGGCGGCCGGCCTGGATCTCGTGCGTGCCCTCGCCGTTCGGGCAGTGGAGCTGGCCGTTCGGCAGGCGGGGTCCCTTCGGTAGCATCTCTCGGTGCCCACACCCCTTGCTGTCCTCACCGAGGAGGCGCGTTCGTGTGTGCGGTGCAAGTTGTCGGAGCAAGGTCGAACCCAGGTGGTCGTCGGTATGGGTGACCCCGAGGCCGCGTTGATGTTCGTCGGTGAAGGCCCGGGCGCCGAGGAGGATCGACAAGGGCTGCCTTTCGTCGGCCGATCGGGCAAGCTCCTCGATCAGCTGATGTTCGAGGAGCTCGGGGTCACCCGGGACCGGGTGTACATCACCAACGTGGTGAAGTGCCGACCGCCGAACAATCGTGATCCGGAACCGGACGAGATCAGCTCGTGCAACCCGTGGCTCGAACAGCAACTCGACTCTCGTCGACCCGAAGGTGATCGTGACGCTCGGCAAGTTCGCCTCGCAGCTCCTGCTGCAGACCAAACAGGGCATCACCAAGCTCCGCGGTGCGAGCTACCCGTACGGAGGCCGCGTGCTCGTGCCGACGGTGCATCCCGCTTATGTTCTTCGCGGTGGAGGCGAGCCCATGGCGCAGATGCGCGCCGATCTGGTGCGCGCCAAGCAGGTGCTGGCCCAGCAAGGTGTAGTGCTCTCGTGATCCGGCTCATGACGAAATCAGTCGATGACACCAAGGCGGTCGCAGCCACGCTCGCCGAGCTGGCGCGCCCCGGTGACCTGATCCTGCTGGCCGGCGACCTCGGCGCCGGTAAGACCGCATTCGCTCAGGGTTTCGGTGCGGCGCTCGGCGTCGTCGAATCCATTACGAGCCCTACGTTCACGCTGGTGTCGCAGTACCACGGCCGCCTGCCGATGAACCATCTCGACGTGTACCGGTTGGAGCAGTTGGCCGAGGTGGACGACCTCGGGTTGGCCGAGATGCTGGACGAGGGTGGCGTGACGCTCATCGAATGGGGCGACGCCATCGTGCCGGCGCTGCCGGCCGACTTCCTCGAGGTGCGGTTCGGCTTCGGGGAGTCCGACGATGATCGTGAGCTCGAGCTCACCCCGATCGGTCCGCGCTGGACGCCCCGCGTCCGTGCGATGGCGACGGTGCTGCAGGCGTGGACCGAGGGGGCTGAGCCGTGCTGATTCTCGGCATCGACACCGCGACGCCACAGGTCAGTGTGGCGATCGGCGGCCACGAGGGTGTGCTGGCCTCCACGCAATCGGCTCGGGGTCGTCAGCACGCCGAGATCCTCACGCCGGCGATCGAGTTCACGTGTCGGCAAGCGCGCATCTCGCTCTCGGAGATCAGCGTCGTCGCCGTTGATCTCGGCCCGGGCCTCTTCACGGGCTTGCGCGTCGGTGTGGCCGCGGCGAAGGCCATGGCCCATGCGCTGCGTGTGCCGATGATCGGCGTGCCGAGCCTCGACCTGCTGGCACTCCCGGTGCGGTTCAGTCCGAGGCTCGTCGTAGCGGCGATCGACGCCCGACGCGGCGAATTGTTCTTCGCGTTCTACCGACAGGTGCCCGGCGGTGTGCAGCGACTCTCGGCCCACCAGCTGGGCTCGCCCGACGATCTGGCGTCGGAGATCCTGGCCCGTGGTGACGACTGCTTGCTCGTCGGCGACGGCGCCCTTCGCTATCGCGAGGTGTTCGACGGCCTGACGCGCGTCGAGATCGTCGACGACAGCTTCGCGTTCCCGTCGGCCACGTCGCTCGTGCAGCTTGCCCATTCGCAGGCCTTGCGCGAGCAGTTCGTGAATCTCTCGGACGTGCAGCCGCTGTACCTGCGCAAGCCGGACGCCGAGATCAACTGGAAAACCCGGGAGTCGGCGTGAACGCCCTACGCTCGCGGGAGGCGTCATGAATAGCGCAGTTCGCGTCGTCGATCTCGACACGACACCGATCGTCGTGGGCCCCATGCGGCGCCGGCACTTGCGCAGCGTGCTGCGGATCGAGAGCCACAACTCGCCTCGCGGCTGGTCACTCGGGCTTTTCATGAGTGAGTTGTCGTATCGCGACGCACGCGTCTATCTGGTGGCGAAGCACGAAAGTCGGGTGATTGGATTTGCCGGCTTACTGTTTGCGGCCGAGGACGGACACGTCACGACGATCTCTGTTGATCCGGAGTGGCAGCAGCATCGAGTTGCAACCCGGATGCTGTTGGTCCTCACCGAGCGCGCCCTCGACCACGGCTGCGAGGCCCTCACGCTCGAGGTGCGCCCTTCGAACGCGCCCGCGGTCGCGTTGTACGGGCGGTTCGGGTTCGCACCGGTCGGCGTGCGCAAGAACTACTACCGAGAAACCAACGAGGATGCACTGGTGATGTGGGCGACAGAGGTGCAGAGCGACGCGTACCGCGAACGTCTCGACGAGATCCGGGCGTCGTTGCCGGTCGCGACGGCGATCGAGGAGTGGGGCTCGTGACCGAGCGCGTCCACGAGGGCACGAGCGTGCTCGGTATCGAGACGTCCTGTGACGAGACGGCGGCTGCCGTCGTGGTCGATGCTCACAAGGTGTTGTCGTCTGTGGTCAGCAGCCAGATCGAACAGCACGCCCGCTTCGGTGGTGTCGTGCCCGAGATCGCGAGCCGCGCGCACGTCGAGTTGTTGACGCCCGTCGTGGCTCGGGCGCTGATCGAAGCCGGGATCAGCGACGAACACGTCGACGCCGTCGCCGCGACGGTCGGTCCGGGTCTGGTCGGTTCGCTGCTCGTTGGCGTGAGCGCGGCCAAGGCCTTGGCCCTGGTGTGGGATGTTCCGTTCGTCGCGGTGAACCACCTCGAAGCGCACCTCTACGCCGCCTTCCTCGAGGAGCCGGAGCTCGAGCTGCCGATGTTGGTGTTGCTCGTCTCCGGAGGCCACACGCTGCTCGTGCTGATGCGGGGCCACGGTGACTACGAGATCGTCGGTTCCACGATCGACGACGCCGCGGGCGAGGCCTTCGACAAGGTGGCGCGGTATCTCGGGCTCGGGTACCCGGGCGGTCCTGCGATCGATCGGGTGGCGATGGACGGCGACCCTCGAGCGATTGCCTTCCCGCGTGCGATGGGCGGAGAGGGGCTGGACTTCTCCTTCAGCGGGTTGAAGACCTCCGTCGTGAACTACGTCCGCAAACACCCGGAGGCCGAGACCGTCGACGTGGCCGCGTCCTTCCAGGAGGCCGTGGTCGACGTCCTCGTCAGCAAGGCGCGGCGGGCGGCTCGGGATCTCGGGGCCCGAGGCCTGGCGCTGGCCGGCGGGGTCGCGGCCAACTCCCAGCTGCGCGAACGGGTGCTCGATGTGTGCGAGGAGGACGGTCTCCGGGCCTTCCTGCCCAGCCGGGCCATGTGCACCGACAACGCCGCCATGGTCGCCGCCGCCGGCTGGTGGCGCCTCCAGAGCGACGGCCCCTCACCGCTCGACACGGGCGCCAGCCCCAATCTGAAGTTGGTCTGACCCCACCGAACCTGCAGCCGAAAAGCACGCCAGAACGCGAGTCGGCTGCAAGTTCGTCGGCGGACCGTGTTGCATCTGCGGCCTGGGTGCGCGTAGGGTTAGCACTCGACTTATGAGAGTGCTAATCACTCTCCCGCAGAGAGTGCTGACCCCGCCATTACGGAGGCGAAGTAGAAATGAACCTTCAGCCGCTCGAGGACCGCATCGTCGTCAAGCCCGGTGAATCCGAGGAAACGACCGCCAGCGGCCTTGTCATCCCCGACACCGCCAAGGAAAAGCCCCAGCAGGGCGAGGTGCTCGCAGTGGGCCCCGGCCGCCGCTCCGAGCAGACGGGCGACGTGATCCCGCTCGACGTGAAGAAGGGCGACACCGTCGTCTACAGCAAGTACGGCGGCACCGAGATCACCGTCGACGGCGATGACCTGTTGATCCTCAACGGCCGCGACGTGCTCGCCGTCCTCAAGAAGAAGTAGGAGTTCCCCATGGCCAAGATCTTGAAATTCGACGAGGACGCTCGTCGCGCTCTCGAAGAGGGTGTGAATCGTCTCGCCGACGCCGTGAAGGTGACGCTCGGGCCGAAGGGCCGCAACGTCGTCCTCGACAAGAAGTTCGGTGCCCCGACCATCACCAACGACGGCGTCTCGATTGCTCGCGAGATCGAGCTCGACGACCCCTTCGAGAACATGGGCGCCCAGCTCGTCAAAGAGGTTGCCACCAAGACCAATGACATCGCCGGTGACGGCACCACCACCGCGACGGTGCTGGCTCAAGCGCTCGTGCGCGAGGGTCTGCGCAACGTGGCTGCCGGTGCCAGCCCGCTCAGCCTGAAGCGGGGCATCGAAAAGGCCGTGCAAGCGGCCGTCGAAGCCATCAGCGAGCAGTCGAAAGAGGTCGAGGACAAGTCGGAGATCGCGCAGGTTGCGTCGATCTCGGCGGCCGACACCGCCATTGGCGAGGTCATCGCCGATGCCATCGACAAGGTGGGCAAGGACGGTGTGGTCACCGTCGAGGAGTCCAACACGTTCGGCATGGAGCTCGAGTTCACCGAGGGCATGCAGTTCGACAAGGGCTACTTGTCGCCGTACTTCGTCAGCGATCCGGAACGGCAAGAGGCTGTGCTCGACGAGCCGTACATCCTGTTCGTCAACGGCAAGATCACGTCGGTCCAGGACCTCCTACCGGTGCTCGAGAAGGTCATGCAGGGTGGCAAGCCGCTCCTGATCGTGGCCGAGGATGTCGAGGGCGAGGCTCTGGCCACGCTCGTCGTCAACAAGATCCGCGGCACGTTCCAGTCGGTCGCCGTCAAGGCCCCCGGCTTCGGCGAGCGTCGCAAGGCGATGCTGCAGGACATGGCCGTGCTCACGGGGGGCCAGGTGATCTCGGAAGAGGTCGGCCTGAAGCTCGAGAACACCACCGTCGATCTGCTCGGTCGGGCCCGCAAGGTGGTCATCGACAAGGACAACACCACGATCATCGAAGGCGCCGGCAAGAGCGAAGACGTGACCGGTCGTGTCGCGCAGATCAAGCGTGAGATCGACGACACCGATTCCGATTGGGACCGCGAGAAGCTGCAAGAGCGGCTCGCGAAGCTGTCGGGCGGCGTCGCCGTCGTCAAGGTCGGCGCGGCCACCGAGGTCGAGCTCAAGGAGAAGAAGCACCGCATCGAAGACGCGCTGTCGGCGACGCGTGCCGCCATCGAGGAAGGCATCGTCGCCGGCGGTGGTACCGCATTGCTGCGGGCCCGCAAGCCGGTCGCCGACCTCATGGACAAGCTCGACGGTGACGAGTCCACTGGTGCTCGCATCGTGTACCGCTCACTCGAGGCCCCGGCTCGGCTCATCGCCGACAACGCCGGTTACGAGGGTGCGGTCATCGTTCAGCAAGCCGAGACCGAGACCGGCACCACCGGTTTCAACGCGGCCACGGGCGAGTTCGTCGACCTGCTCAAGGCCGGCGTCATCGATCCGGCCAAGGTCACGCGTGCGGCGCTGCAGAACGCAGCATCGATCGCCGGCCTGTTGCTCACCACCGAGACCCTCGTGGCCGACAAGCCCGAGGCCGGCCCGGACCCCGCCGCCGCGGCGGCGGCCATGGGCGGTATGGGTGGCATGGGCGGGATGATGTAGTCATCCGCTCTTCGGAGTGTTGGAACGGCCGGTCCTTCGGGGCCGGCCGTTCCGCGTCCCAACGACCGCGAACCTGGTACAGATCCGGTCGCGATAACGACGGGATCTGTACCAGGTTCGGCTGAGACTGGCCCGCTTCGCCGGCTCTGATCGTCGCTGGTGGCCGCGTCGGCAGGCGAATCGAGGCGGCCCATGCCCAGGAGTGAGACCAGGCGGGCCACGATCGTGACCAGATAGATCTGGCCCAGGACAGCTTCCATCGTGGCGAGCGACCGGGCGGTGCTGCTCACCGGCACGATGTCGCCGTAGCCCAAGGTGGGGAGCGTGACGAACGAGAAGTAGAGCATCGTGGCGAACCCGAGGCTGCCGCCACCGCTGGCGGAATACGAGGCGGGATCATGCAGCACCGATGCTTCGGCGAAACTCGCAAAGGCCAAACCCACGAAGAACAAGGCCGCTACCGCGCCGGACAGCGTGCGGGAGGTCACCGTTTGATGAGTGAGCACGCGCCGCAGAACCACCAGCGCGGTGGCGAGGAGCATGAAACCGTAGCCGCCGTTGCTCAGCACTCTCAGCCCGGTGTTGTCCGAGATGTATCCCGCGATGCCGAGGAGCAGAAGAGCGCTGTCAACGACGATGACGGCGACCAGCCATCCCTCGCGCACGAACGACGTGTGCATTGCGATCAGGATGGTCAAAAAGAACACCGCGAGGACAGGGAGCGTCGCCCAACGTTCGTTGCTGGCGAAGGGCACGAACACCCAAATCAGCACGGCGAGCAGTATCAAGACGAACCCGTAGCTGTCCGTCCGCCGCGCGATACCCCGCACCGTGAACCCGCCCTCGGTCGAGAACGAGCGCGTCGGGGGCGGCCTCGCGGACCTGACGGTTCAGTCGTCGCAGCCGGCTGCGCGAGACCCCGCTCGGCTTGGTCGAGGAGTCGATGCGCTCTTCGAGCTCCTCGAGCTCGCGTTCGAGCTCCTCGGGATCGTCGGGACGGCCGTCGCCGGGCTGATCGCTCACCGCGGAACAGTCTGCTCGCTGGTGGTACCGAGATCAGGGTTCCCCGAACTTCGGGGGTCAGCCCACCGGGGAGTGGATGCTGGCGACGGGTAGCCTGCCTGGCGTGGACCGACCGCCGGCAGACCCCGTCAAGTTGCTCGCCTATTGGATGGAATGGGAGAGCGGCGACACCCCGCCCGGTCGGGTCCTGGCCAATCTGAAGACCGCAGGCATGAAAGAGCTGCTCGAGTCGCTCGCCGCGGCCTCGACGCGTGGCTGAAGCTCGACCCGCTCGGTGAGCGGGGCGGCGCGCAGCTCATTCCTCGGCCGAACTCGCATCGTCCGGGTGGACCACCACCGTGGGCGTCGATCGATGTCGACGCGCTCGAGCTGAGTCTCGACACCATCCGCGCTGGCGCTCGCTCGCGCCGATGCGCCCCGTCCGTCGCGACTCGAAGGCACCGGGTGTGCGAGCGTCGGCGGTACTCGCGCCGTTGTACGAGGAGGACGGCGAGGTCCACGTGGTGCTGACCCGTCGCGCGCAGCACCTGCGTTCGCATCGCGGTGAGGTCAGCTTTCCCGGTGGCGGCCAGGATGCGGGCGAGGACCTGCGCACCACCGCCTTGCGTGAGGCGTACGAGGAGACCGGGCTCGATCCGAAGAGTGTGGAGATCGTCGGCGAGCTCGATCATCTCGAGACCGTCACGAGCCGCTCGTTCATCACGCCGTACGTGGGTCTGCTGCCGAGCCGACCCGTGCTCGAACCGAGCCCGTCGGAGGTCGAGAAGATCCTGCACGTGCGCCTGGCCGATCTCTTGGATCTCGGGGTGTTTCGCGAGGAGCGGTGGGGACTGCCGCCGCTCGATCGACCGATCTACTTCTTCGAGATCGTCGGCGACACGGTTTGGGGTGCCACCGCGTTCATGCTCCGCAACTTCCTCGCGCTGATCACCGGGACGGAATGGCGCGACTGAAGCGTGCCGCGTTGGTGAGCGCGCCAACCGCCAAGCCCATACCCACGCCGCCCACGACGTCCGCCGGAAGGTGCGCGCCGACATAGACGCGGGCCACGGCGGTGAGCCCGGCAACCGAGTACGCGCCGACGCGGCCGACGGGCCCGAGGTCCGGCGCGCGCGATCACCGCGAGCGCGGTGGCGACAGCGGCGTGGCCCGACGGGAAGCCGAGGCCCGACGCCGGCCGACCCCGAATCGTTGCGTCAGGGATGTGATCGGCCGGTCGCCCGCGTCCGAACAGGCGCTTGACCACCTTGGCGCCGCCCCAAACCGCCGATCCCGACACGCCGAGGGCGACGGCGGTGTCGCGGCGACCGGCGACCAACGCCAGCGCCGCCGCGGCGCCGACCGCGCCGAGACTGCCGGCTTGCATCACGAGCCACACCGGCCGATGGGCGGCGTCGTCGAGCTGGTTGATCGCCGCGAACGCCTGCTCGCTCTGCGGCGTGGAGCTCCGACCGCTTGGCCGCCGCGCCGCTGACCGCGAACAACGCGGTCCCGGCGAGGACTGCAGGTGCGGTCGTCACGTACACGGCGGGAGGTCCAGGGGCAAGCGACCGACCCTAGCGGCGGCGATAGGTTGCCCCCCGTGACCGACGCACGCGACATCGATCCCGACCGGTTCACCACGCACTACTTCGACGGTCGTGGGTTCCGTCAGGCCTACGTTCGCGAAGGCGTCGGCGGCGTGCCGCTCCTGCTGGTGCACGGCTGGCCGGAGACCAAACGAGTGTGGTGGCGTGTGATCGAGCCGCTCGCGGCGGCGGGATTCGAGGTGATCGTTCCCGACCTCCGCGGCTTCGGCGAGTCAGATGTCGGTCCGGACGGGTTCCACGACGTGCACGCGCACGTCCAGGACATGCACGCGCTCGTGACCGACGGGCTCGGCCATGACCGCCGTGGTTGTCGCTGGTGGCGATCTCGGTGGGCCCGTCATCCAGGACTTCGCGTTGCGAGTGGCCCGACCTGACCGGACGCATGGTGCTGTTCAACTCGCCGCTGCCGTCGTCCGGTGACCGATACGCCAACATCGCGCGCGTCGAGCGCGCACGACTACTTCATCCGCCAGGGCACCGATCCGGACGGACTGGCCGCCGAGCTCGACACCCCAGATCAACGTCGACGCTACATCGCCACCTTCTACTCGTCACGTTTCTGGGCGCACGACGGCGCGTTCGAGCCCGACGCCATCGCGTTCCACACCGATCCGTTCGCCGACGGCGCCAAGCTGCGGGCCAGCTTCGGTGGCTACGAGAGCGTGTTCAACCCCGACGCGCGGAGCGGCCGGGTCGTCACTGGCCGGAACCCGGACACGTCGGTCTTGATCCTCTACGGCGAGTCCGACCATGTGATCCCGCGCGGGCTTCGATGAGCACGCCGCCGAGGTGTTCGCCGATCACGTCGGTCCGTTCCTGCTCCGCAACTGTGGACACTTCGTGCCATGGGAGGCCGCGCACGCCTTCTCGTCGGGCACGATCTCGTTCTGCGGCGACCTGCTCGTCGGCTCACGCGGCGCGGACGTAGATCAACTGTCGGTGGGTCCAGACGATCTCGCCGACGCGCTCGTCGGTCGCGAGCACGTGAGAGCTCGTCGGTGCAGATGTTCGAGCTCGGCCGCGATCGACGTTGCTGCGTGACCCACGGATCG
Organism: uncultured Iamiaceae bacterium; assembly: GCA_963778895.1. GTDB lineage: Bacteria > Actinomycetota > Acidimicrobiia > Acidimicrobiales > Acidimicrobilacustridaceae > CAVZVZ01. The sequence continues at coordinate 1,231,943 of CAVZVZ010000005.1, read as the reverse complement.
GTGCGCCAGGTCTCGAGGTTCATCCGGAACATCTGCGCGACGACCGATGACGGCGGCGCGATCGTCGCAGCGTCGCTGAGTCAACACGTTCCTCCGTCGTCGATCAGCTGGGCATCAGCGAGCCGCCGCCCGATGTACAGGTCACCGCCCCGGCTGGCCATCATCTGCGCCACGATGTCGAGGTAGCGCGCGAAGGTCGCCTCGTCGGTCGTGATGTCTTCGATCTCGTCGAGCACGAGGCGTCCGCCCGGGGCAAGGTCGTTCGCTCCAGTCGACGACCGTCGCCATCGGGTCGGGTAGGTGTGCGAGCACGTACCGGGCGAAGACGAGGTCGGGCGGATCGCACGGGAACGGCGTGGTCGGTGACGTCGTGTACGGCGAACTCGATCCCATCGGCCGCGTGGGCGCGGGCGCGCTCGACGAATGCGGCCGACTGGTCGAGGCCCAGGGTGCGGGTCGCCTGCGTGGTCTCGGCGACGAGGCGGGTGGTGTGGCCCGGTCCGCAGCCCAGATCGACCGCGAGCTCCGGTCGGGGGACGCGGGCTCGCACCAGCAGGGCGGCCGACGCTGGGCTCGAACACCTCGGCCAGCAAGGCCAATCGATCGCCGGCCGTCGGGGTGTCGCCGAAGGTGTAGGTCCCGTCCGGCGCGGGCTCGTCGACCACGGCGGTCACCTTGTCAGGTCGGGGTGGGAAATCTCCAGGCGATACCGTCTGGGTCATGCCGAAGCTGATCTTCGAGGCCGAGACCCAACAGGAGCTGGTGGTCCAGGTGAAGCGGTGGCTCGCCTCGCTCGAGGCCGAGGACGACGGCTCGATCTCGGTCAGCCAGGCGATCACCCAGGGCGCGGAGCTGACCAAGGACGCGCTGCGCGTGATCGCCGGTGCCGCGCCGAAACCGGTGGCCCAGAACGACCTGGTCAAGTCGCTCACGGAGATGGGGTACAAAGCCACCGACGCCACCTCGAAAGCCTTGGTCGACGGGCTCGACAGCGTCGAGACGCTGACCGGTGGCAGCGTGCTGCGTCAGGTGAGCGCCCGCGGTCGCAGCGCGGTGTACCAAATGAATGTGGCCGTCGCGAAGCAGGTCCTGAAGACGCTGCACGGCGCCTGACGCCACCGTTCTCGGCGTCGGGAGCGACGGCCCGGCGGTGGCTAGACTGCTCCCTTTCCCCGCACCCGCAGGAAGGGGAGGGCGTTGGCTGAGCTCGAGATCGGCATCGGCAAGTCAGGGTCGGCGTGCCTACGGGCTCGACGACATCGCCATCGTGCCCAGTCGGCGTACCCGCGACCCCGAAGACGTCGACATCTCGTGGGAGATCGACGCCTTTCGTTTCGAACTGCCGTTGATGGCCGCGGCCATGGACGGCGTCACGAGTCCCGCCACCGCGATCGAGGTCGGCCGGCTGGGCGGCGTCGCCGTGTTGAACCTCGAAGGTCTGTGGACGCGCTACGAGGATCCCGAGCCGATCCTCGAGGAGATCGCCGCGTTGCCTCCCGAGAAGTCCACGCGCCGGATGCAGGAGATCTACGAAGAGCCGGTGAAGCCCGAGCTCATCACCGAACGCATCCGCGAGATCAACGACGCCGGTGTCGTGTCGTGCGCGTCGGTGACGCCGCAGCGAACCACCACCTATGCCCCGCACATCGTCGATGCCGAGCTCGACCTGTTGGTCATCCAAGGCACGGTGGTGTCGGCCGAGCACGTCTCGCGCACGCAGGAGCCGCTGAACCTGAAGCAGTTCGTGCGCGAGCTCGACATCCCGGTCATCGTGGGCGGGTGCGCCAGCTATCAGGCCGCGCTGCACCTCATGCGCACCGGTGCCGCCGGCATCCTGGTGGGTGTCGGCCCCGGTCACGCCTGCACGACGCGTGGCGTGCTCGGCATCGGCATCCCGCAGGCCACGGCCATCGCCGACGCGCGGGCGGCGCGCATGCGCCATCTCGACGAGACCGGCGTGTACGTGCACGTCATCGCCGATGGAGGCATGGGCACGGGCGGCGACATCGCCAAGGCGATCGTGTGCGGCGCCGATGCCGTGATGATCGGCTCGCCGTTGGCCGCCGCGCACGAGGCTCCGGGGCGCGGTCACCACTGGGGGATGGCCACGTTCCATCCCACGCTTCCTCGCGGCACTCGGGTCGAGGTCGATCGGCGAGGCACGCTCGAGGAGATCCTGGTGGGTCCCGCGCACGAGAACGACGGTCGGCTGAATCTGTTCGGCGCGTCTGCGCACGTCGATGGCCACGTGTGGTTATGAGTCGGTGAAGGAATTCCAGAAGGCCGACGTCATGGTCGCTCCGGCACTGCAGACCGAAGGGAAGCAGCTGCAGCGCGCGCAAGGCGTCGGGATGGGTCATTGACCGAGCATCAGTTCGACACCGTCCTCGTCGTCGACTTCGGCGCGCAGTACGCACAGCTGATCGCCCGTCGGGTACGCGAGGCGCACGTCTACAGCGAGATCGTGCCGCACACGATCACGGCGGAAGAGATCGCGGCCAAGAAGCCCGCCGGTGTGATCTTCAGCGGTGGACCCAAGTCGGTGCACGTCGAGGGCGCGCCCGTCATCGACCCTGCGGTGTACGACACCGGCGTCCCGGTGCTCGGCATCTGTTACGGCGCGCAGTTGTTGGCTCTGCAGCTCGGCGGCGAGGTGTCGAACACCGGCCAAGGTGAGTACGGCAAGACGATGCTCGACGTCGTGAGCGACGGCGTGTTGCTCGCCGACCAGCCCACGCATCAGCAGGTGTGGATGAGTCATTTCGACTCGATCACCCAGGCTCCCGAGGGCTTCCGGGTCACGGCGAAGACATCGTCGGTGCCCGTGGCCGCGCTCGAGAATGTCGAGCGCGGGCTGTACGGCGTGCAGTTCCACCCCGAGGTGATCCACACCCCACACGGGATCGAGATCCTCAAGCACTTCCTCTACGACGTGTGCGGGTGCCTACCGACGTGGACGATGTCGTCGATCATCGAAACGCAGGTCGAGGCGATTCGTGCCCAGGTCGGTGACGGACGGGCGATCTGCGGGCTGTCCGGCGGCGTCGATTCCGCCGTCGCCGCCGCGCTCGTGCACAAGGCGATCGGGCCGCAGCTCACCTGTGTGTTCGTCGACACGGGTCTGATGCGTCAAGGCGAGGGCGAGCAGGTCGTCGACACGTTCCAGCGCAGCCAAGGCATCGAGCTGATCCACGTTCGCGCCGCCGACCGGTTCTTCGAGCGTCTGCAGGGCATCACCGAACCGGAAGAGAAGCGCAAGGAGATCGGTGAGTTGTTCATCCGCATCTTCGAAGGCGCGGCCGGCGGTCTGGAAGACGCGCGCTATCTGGTGCAGGGCACGTTGTATCCCGGACGTGATCGAGTCGGGCACGAGTCAGGCCGCCAAGATCAAGAGCCACCACAACGTGGGCGGCCTGCCCGAAGACATGGACTTCGAGCTCGTCGAACCGTTGCGCAACCTGTTCAAGGACGAGGTTCGCAAGGTCGGCGAAGAGCTCGGGCTTCCGGAAGAGATCGTTTGGCGGCAACCTTTCCCCGGGCCCGGGTCTCGGCGTGCGCATCATCGGCGAGGTCACGCCCGAGAAGGTCACGACGTTGCAGCAGGCCGACGCGATCGTCCGCGAGGAGATCAAGAAGGCCGACCTCGAGCGCGAGATCTGGCAGGCGTTCGCGGTGCTGCCCGACATCCGGACGGTCGGGGTGATGGGCGACGAGCGCACCTACGCGCATCCGATCATCATTCGCGCCGTCACGAGCGAGGATGCCATGACGGCCGACTGGGCGCGTCTGCCCTACGACCTCCTGGAGCGGTTGTCGAACCGGATCATCAACGAGGTGCCCGGTGTCAACCGAGTGGCCTACGACATCACGTCGAAGCCTCCGGGCACCATCGAGTGGGAGTAACGACCGCCGACGAAGCGTGCGCAGCGATAACGTCCGCGGATGGCTGATCCGCTGGACGACTTCAGTCGAGGTGACTTCACGCACGACGGAAAGCGCCGGGCGCTGTTCCGCAAGGGGAGTGGTCCGGCGGTCATCGTGATCGCCGAGCTGCCCGGTATCACGCCGAAGGTGGCGGACTTCGCTCGTCGTGTCGTCGATCTGGGTTGCACCGCCGTGATGCCTCACCTGTTCGGTGAGCCGGGTGCCGACGCGAGCATGGGTACCTATCTGCGATCGATCGGGCCGGCGTGTGTGTCGCGAGAGTTCCGTGCCTTCGCTCGTGACGCCACGACGCCGATCAGTCACTGGCTTCGGGCGCTCGCGGCCGACGGAGCACGAGCGTTGCGGTGGCCCTGGAGTCGGTGCGGTTGGGATGTGCTTCACCGGCGGCTTCGCGCTCGGGATGATGGTCGACGAGCGGATGTTGGCTCCGGTGCTCAGCCAGCCGTCGCTCCCGCTCGGCATCGGGAGCCGCCACAAGTCGGCGCTGGGTGTCTCGGGGTCGGATCTGGCGGCGATCAAGGCGCGAGCGGCGGCGGGCACTCAGTTGCTGGGGTTGCGGTTCACGTGCGACGGACTGGTGCCGGCCGAGCGGTTCGATCGACTGCGGGCCGAGCTCGGTGACGCCTTCATCGGCGTCGAGATCGACTCGTCGAGCGGCAACGCCTGGGACATCCCGAAGAACGCGCACTCGGTGCTCACCGAGCATCTCGTCGACGAGCCCGGCCATCCCACCTACGACGCGCTCCACCAGGTGCTGGACTTCCTGCGTGTCGCGCCTGTTGCCCTCCGTTTGACCCGGCCGAGGCCGTCGTAGCCCACCGGTAGGGTGGGCTCGTCATGGCCGACCCGGAACTGTTCGACTCGCTGCCCCCCGAGCCGCGAACCCGAGCCGCCCCGCCTCGACCTGCTGGACGGCCTGAACCCGGTGCAGCACGAGGCCGTCACCCACGAGGACGGTCCGCTGCTCGTGATCGCCGGCGCCGGTTCCGGCAAGACGCGGGTGCTGACCCATCGCATCGCCCATCTGATCCGCAACGAGGGCGTATCGCCGTTCGAGATCCTGGCCATCACCTTCACGAACAAGGCCGCGGACGAGATGAAGCAGCGCGTGGCCAAGCTCGTCGGCCCTGTCGCCCAGAAGATGTGGGTGTCGACGTTCCACAGCGCGTGCGTGCGCATCCTTCGGCGCGACGGCGGCAAGCTCGGCTATCCGTCGTCCTTCACGATCTACGACCAGGCCGACTCGGTCCGGCTCGTCGGCTACGTGATTCGCGACCTCGGACTCGATCCGAAGAAGTTCCCACCTCGCTCGGTGCAAGGCTCGATCAGCTCGGTCAAGAACGAGGGTGTCGGGGTCGAGGAGTACAGCGACCGGGCGCAAGTGATCTTCGAGCGCAAGATCGCCGAGGTGTACCGCGAGTACCAGGCTCGGCTCGAACGGGCCGGTGCCATGGACTTCGACGACCTGTTGTCGGTCACCGTTCGCTTGTTCCACGAACATCCCGACGTGCTGGAGCACTATCAACATCGGTTCAAGCACGTGCTCGTCGACGAGTACCAGGACACCAACCGCGTGCAGAACGAGATGGTGCTGATGCTGGCGGCCGAGCACCACAGCGTGTTCATCGTCGGCGACCAGGACCAGTCGGTCTACTCGTTCCGGTCGCGCCGACATCCGCAACATCCTCGAGTTCGAGGAGGCGTTCCCGGACACGACCGTGATGGTGCTCGAGCAGAACTATCGCTCGTCACAGAAGATCCTCGACGCGGCGAACGCGGTCATCGCGAACAACTTCGGGCGCAAGCCGAAGGAGCTCTGGACCGACAACGGCACCGGCGAGCCGATCATTCGCTACCACGCCGACGACGAGACCGATGAAGCGCAGTGGATCGCCCATCAGATGGCGCACTTGCACGACGGCGGTCAACACCGATGGGGCGACATCGCGGTCTTCTACCGGACGAACGCACAGAGCCGCGTGATCGAAGAGCACTTGATGCGCGTGGGCATCCCGTACAAGGTCATCGGGGGCACGCGGTTCTACGACCGTCGCGAGGTGAAGGACGCGCTGGCCTACCTGAAGGCCGCGGTCAACCCGGTCGACGAGGTCAGCCTGAAGCGCGTCCTCAACGTGCCCAAACGCGGCGTGGGTGACAGCACCGTTGGGCGACTCGACACGTTCGCCAACGCTCATGGCCACGCCTTCATCGAAGCGTTGCGTCGCAGCGATGACGCCGGGGTGAGCGGCCGAGCGGTGAAAGGCATCGAGAGCTTCCTCGCCCTGCTCGACGAGCTCGAGACTCTCGTCCCGGACGGTCCCGCGGCGGTGCTCGAAGCGGCTCTCCAACGCTCGGGCTATGTCGCCGAGCTCGAGGCGGAGCATTCGATCGAGGCCGAAGGGCGGATCGAGAACCTGGCCGAGCTGGTCGGCGCGGCGCGCGATTTCGACTCCGTGGACGTGTTCCTCGAACAGGTCGGCTTGGTCGCCGACACCGACGATCTCGAGGACGACGAATCGGCCGTCGTGTTGATGACATTGCACTCGGCCAAGGGGCTCGAGTTCCCGGTGGTGTTCATGATCGGTCTCGAGGACGGAGTGTTCCCGCATCTCCGCTCCATCGGCGAGCCCGATCAGCTCGAGGAGGAGCGCCGCCTCTGCTACGTCGGGATCACCCGGGCCATGGAACGGCTGTATCTGACGAACGCGTGGAGTCGCACGTTGTTCGGCGGCACGCAGTACAACCCGCCGAGCCGGTTTCTCGCCGAGATCCCCGAGCAACTGATCGAGGAGATCAAGGCCAACAAACGGGGGTCGCGTCGCCGATCGGGGTCGTGGGGCGACAACCACGCTGCCGCGGAGCATCGCGAGCGCCAAGTCGAGTCCGCGCTGCGGCCGCGCACGCCGGCGCCGAGCGGGGCCGATCAGCTCGGCCTGCGGATCGGAGACGACGTGCGGCACAAGAAGTTCGGCGAGGGCGTGATCCTCGGTATCGAGGGCGGCGGCGACAAGGCCGAGGCCGTCGTGCACTTCGCCGGCATCGGCGAGAAGCGGCTACTGCTCGCCTGGGCGCCCCTGGAGAAGATCTGACCTAGTGGGCTAAGCTGTGGCCATGCGTGTGCACATTACCCTCGAGGACGACTTGGTCGAGGATCTCGATGCCCGAGTGGGCACGAGAGGCCGATCGCGTTTCATCGCCCAGGCCGTACGGCAGGCGCTCGACGACGCGAAACGTTGGGAGCTCATCCAGTCCGCGATCGGATCGATCGCCGACGGGGGCCACGACTGGGACGACGATCCGGCCGCGTGGGTCCGGTCCGGTCGAAGGAGCGACGCCGCGAGAGTCGGCTGATGAGCGCGGTGCTCCTCGACACGACAGTGCTCATCGACCTGCTTCGCGGACGGCCCGAAGCCGCTGACCGCCTCTCGATGATCAAGGAAGCGGGCGACATGTCGTACGTCTGTGCCGTGAATGCTGAAGAGTTGTCTCGCGGCGTTCGGCCTCGCGAGTCGGGGGCACTCGCCCGATTGCTCGGCGGACTGTTGCTCGCACCGCTCGGTATGGCCGAAGGCGTTCGGGCGGGCGAATGGCGCCGAAACTCTGCCCGCCGAGGCCGCACCCTCGCCCAGGCTGACTGCCTCATCGCCGCGGCGGCCGTAGGGGTGGGTGCACGGCTGGCGACCGGTAACCCGAAGGACTTTCCCATGTCCGAACTCGAGGTGGAGCACTGGCCGGTCGGCCGCTGACTGCTGGGCGAGTGGCACGGGCTCGTCAGTTCGATGATCATGCAGTCGTGAGCACCCTGCCCCCGCGGTTCGTACTGGCTGGTGAAACGCGTCGTATGCGACTCGTTTCACCAGCCAGTTCGGTGAGCAGATGAAACTCCTTCGTCGCGCCGAACTGATCGTGCGTCGCGACGCGACGCTCGGCACGATCATGAGCGACCTCTTCGCGGTGCACGGCAATCGTCGCCTGGTCGAGGAAGCCGAGGGCGGATTGCGCATCAGCTACCGGCAGGCCGACAAACGCGTGAATCGCTGGGCCGGCGGCATCGCCAGTCGAGTGGCGCACGGTGACCGGGTCGTCATCGCCACGCCCAACTCGTATGAGATGTTCCTGCTCTCGCTCGCGGTGGCCCGCGCCGGAGCGATCCCGGTCCCGCTGAACGATCGCATGCGTCCCGATGAGGTCGCTCACGTCGTGCGTGACTCGGGCGCTGCGCTCATCGTTCGTAGCGCAACCGAAGTCGACGGCTCCGAGCCCCTGACCGAGGCGGTCGCGGCGAACCCGGACGACATCGGGGCGCTCTTCTACACGTCCGGGACGACGGGCAAGCCCAAGGGCGCGGAGCTCACCCATCGCGCGCTGGTCGGCAACATTGCCGCCGCGGCGGCATGGCCGGCCCGACTGCATCGCGACGAGGCCGTCTTCAGTCTGCCGATCGCGCACATCATGGGGTTCATCGTGTTGATGGGCTTCGCGTGCGCGGGCATCCCGGTGTACCTGACCCGGAGCTTCCGCCCGATCGAGGTGCTCGAGGCGATCGAGCGCCGACGGGCCACGATCTTCATCGGCGTTCCGGCCATGTTCCGCTTGATGCTCGAAGCCGGCGCCGAGGAGGCCGACCTCACGTCGGTTCGCGTCTGGGGATCCGGTGCCGACGTCATGCCGCCCGAGGTCGCGCGCCGCTTCAAACAGATGGGCGCGTCGATCACGCTGCCCCTCGTCGGCGCGTTGGGCGAAGCCGTGTTCGCCGAGGGGTACGGAATGGTCGAGACCGCCGGCGGTGTGGCCGCCAAGATCTCGCCGCCTCTGCTCGGCGTGGGCCTAGGCGACTCGCTCGGCGTCAGCCTTCCCGGTTACCGGATGCGCGTCGTCGACCAACACGGTGACGACGTGTTGCCCGGCACTGTCGGCGAGCTCTGGATCAAGGGCCCTGGTGTGATCCGCGGGTACTGGAGCTCACCCGAAGCCACCGCGAAGGCGGTGACCGAGGACGGCTGGCTTCGCACCGGTGATCTCGCACGCCGCGGCCCGCTCGGCACGGTCGTGTTCATGGGGCGTCAGAAGGAAGTCATCAAGCACGGTGGCTACTCCGTGTACGCGTCCGAGGTGCAACAAGCGCTCGAGGCGCACCCTGACGTGCTCGAAGCTGCAGTTCTGGGCCTGGCCGACGATCGGGTGGGCGAGATCCCGGTCGCGGCCGTGCGCATCACCGACGGCAAGGGCTTGGCAAGCCTCGGGCTCGAGGCCTGGCTGGCCGAGCGGCTGGCCGACTACAAGGTGCCCAAGCGTTTCGTCGTCGTCGACGAACTGCCTCGCACCGGTACGGACAAGGTCCAGAAGCAACAATTCCGCGAGTTGTTCGCCTGATGCTTCGAATCAACTCCCCGACCGGAAGTCCACGATCACCTCACCGGTGTCGCTGACCTCGACGGAGTACTGCGTGAGACCGTCGCCGTTGGCGTCGACGGTCGCGCCGTCACAGGGGTCGACGAACTCGTCCTGCTCGGTATGCCACTCCAGCGTGCAGTCGCGGCTCGCTCCGGTCTGTCGGGCCGCGAAGGCGAGCCAGCCGTCGCGAGGATTCGTGCCGACGTGTTGGATGAACACGTCGCGATCGTGCCCGGCGACGTCGGGCAGGAGGAAAGGCCCCCGCTCGGCGATCTCCGCGGCCCGGTCGGTGGCGGCGCCGGCGTCGAAGCGTTCGGGGCCGAGTTGCGGTTGGACCTTGCCCGAGCTCGTCAGGTTCGGGATGGCGAAGATGAAGACCAGGAGCACGAGGATCAGGGCGAAGACGAGCCCGCTCACCGCGAGGACCATCGACCGTTGACCTCGAGGACGGGCGGGTCGTACGGGGCTCACGCCTCGTAGTATCCCGTCCGTGAAGCGCCAATACCGAGTCGTGGTCGCCAAACCGGGGCTCGACGGGCACGACCGGGGCGTGAAGGTGATCGCCCGAGCTCTGCGTGACGCCGGGTTCGAGGTGATCTACACGGGGCTGTTCCAGACCCCCGAGCAGGTCGCCGAGGCCGCCCTCCAAGAGGACGCCGATGCCGTCGGGCTCTCGGTGCTGTCGGGGGCGCACATGACCCTGTTCCCCCGCGTCATCGAGGAGTTGGATCGGCGCGGCCTCGACGACGTCCTCGTTTTCGGCGGTGGGATCGTGCCGGCCGCCGACATCGAGACACTCGTTGGACAGGGGGTCGCCGCAGTGTTCACGCCTGGGGCGCCGATCGGCGAGATCTCCGCCTGGCTCGAAGGCGCGCTCGACGAGCGCGAGGACGCCGGCTGACCGTTTTTTCGGGCATTTGGCGGGGCACTAGGGTCTCCCGCCGTGGATCTTCTGGAGTTTCAAGGCAAACAGTTCTTCGCCACGTTCGGCATCCCGGTGTCCGACGGCCGCGCCGTCGACACCGTGGACGAGGCGATCGCCGCGGCCGACGCAGTCGGCTATCCGGTGGTCGTGAAGGCGCAGGTGCACGCAGGCGGACGCGGAAAGGCCGGCGGCGTCAAGCTCGCGAGCGACGAAGCCGAGGTGCGCACCCATGCCGAGAACATCCTCGGCATGGACATCAAAGGTCACACGGTGCGAATCGTGTGGATCGAGCATGCGTCGGACATCGCCGAGGAGTACTACGCCAGCTTCACGCTCGATCGTTCGGCCAAGAAGCACCTGGGCATGCTGTCGGCCCAAGGCGGCGTCGAGATCGAGACGGTGGCGGACGAGAACCCCGACGCCATTGCCAAGATCTGGATCGATCCGGTCGACGGGCTGTCCGAGGCCGAGTGCCGGGCCTGGGTCAAAGCCGCCAACCTCAACCCCGACGCCGAGAACGGCGCGGTCGACATCCTTTCGAAGCTCTACACCGCGTACACCGACGGCGACGCCGATCTCGTCGAGATCAATCCGCTGATCCTCACACCGACGGGTGCCGTTCATGCGCTCGACGCGAAGGTCACCCTCGACAACAACGCGATCTTCCGTCACGAGTGGGGCGACTACGAGCTCACTCAGGTGCGTGACGAGCGCGAGCAGGTCGCGCACGAGAAGAACCTGCAGTACGTGGGCCTCGAAGGCTCTGTGGGCATCATCGCCAATGGCGCCGGTCTGGCCATGAGCACCCTCGACGTCGTCAACCAAGTTGGCGGTGAGCCGGCCAACTTCCTCGACGTCGGCGGCGGCGCCGATGCCGCGAAGTTCATCGCGGCGCTCTCGATCATCGACAACGACCCGCGCGTGAAGTCGATCTTCATCAACATCTTCGGTGGCATAACTCGTGGTGAAGAGGTCGCCAACGGCATCATCCAGGCGCTCGACCAGATCGACATCTCGAGTCCGATCGTGATCCGACTCGACGGTACGAACGCCGACGAGGGTCGCAAGATCCTCGAACCGCACCTGTCCGACAAGCTGCAGATGCAGCCCACCATGCTCGACGCTGCTCGTGCGGTCGTCGCTCTGGCCGGAGGCACCCCCAAGTGAGCATCTTCGTCGACGAGAACACCAAGGTCGTCTACCAGGGCCTGACCGGTAGCCAGGGCCGTTATTACGGCTTGCTCAACCGCGAGTACGGCACGAACGTCGTGGCCGGGACCAATCCCAAGAAGGCCGGAACCGACGTCGACGGCATTCCGATCTTCGCGACCGTGGCCGACGCCGTGAAGGAAACCGGCGCCAACGCGTCGTGCATCTTCATTCCCGCTCCCGGCGTGAAAGCGGCCGTCATGGACGCGGCCGAAGGCGGCGTCGAGTTCATCGTCGTCATCACCGAAGGCGTGCCGGCCCACGACGAAGCATGGTTCTTCAACAAGCTGAAGCGCGACTTTCCGAATGTGCAGTTGCTCGGGCCCAATTGTCCCGGGATCATCAGCCCCGGCAAGGCCAACATCGGCATCACCGCGGGCCACATCGCGAAGGAGGGTGGCCCCGTCGGCATCGTGAGCCGCTCGGGCACCCTCACCTATCAAGCTCTCTGGGAGCTCAAGCTCCACGACATCGGCGTCACCACGTGCGTGGGCATCGGCGGCGATCCGGTTCCGGGTACGAGCTTCATCGACTGTCTCGAGCGGTTCGAGGCCGATCCCGACACCAAAGCCGTGATGATGATCGGTGAGATCGGTGGTTCGGCCGAGGAAGAAGCGGCCGAGTTCATCAAGAACAAGATGAGCAAGCCCGTCGCCGCGTATGTCGCAGGTGTGACGGCGCCGGCCGGCAAGAAGATGGGCCACGCCGGTGCCATCGTCTCCGGGGGCAAGGGCACGGCGAAGGCCAAGATGGAGGCGCTCACGGACGCCGGCGTGAAGGTGGGCCGCAACCCCACCGAAGCGGGCGACCTCATGGTGGCCATCGTGAAAGAACGCGGCTGGGCCTGATCGCGCCCCCGGTTACGCTCCGGTCGTGCCGCCAGCAGACGTCGACGACCGTTCCCTGATCGAGGTCCTCACGGCGAGTCCCGTCGGCGATGATTGCTTCGTCGCCGTCGCGCCCGACTGGTTCGGACCGCAGGCCTTCGGCGGTGTGGTGGTGGCGCACGCGGTCAGCGCCGCATTGCAGACGGTCGACGATCCGTCGAGCCTCCACTCTCTCCACGGCTACTTCCTACGACCGGTCGCAGTGGAAGTGCCCGTTCAGCTTGGCGTCCACCGCACGCGTGACGGGCGATCGTTCCGGACCCGACAGGTCACGACCGAGCAGGGCGAAAAGCCCGTGTTCACGATGGTCTGTTCGTTCCACACCCCGGAGGACGGCGAGGAGTATCAGCTCCGCATGCCGTCGGATGTGCCCGGGCCCGACGAGCTGGAGCCCGAGCAACTCCGCGCCGACGGACCGGCGCCTTTCGATCTGCGGGAAGCGCCGATCCCGGATGCGGGACCGGACGGCACCTACACCTCGACCCGCCGCGGGTGGTTCCGCGCCACCGATCCGCTTCCCGAGGATCCCACCGTCCACCTGACGATCGCCGCGTTCCTCTCCGATATGACGGGCACCTCGTTCCGTCCGCACAACCTGGGTGAATGGGGCACTCACACCGACGCCAGCCTCGATCACGCGGTCTGGTTCCATCATCCACAGCGCATGGACGAATGGCTGCTCTACGACCTCCACGCCGTCATCAATCACGGTGGCCGCAGCGTCATCCGAGGCGCGATGTATGCCGCCGACGGCCAGTTGCGCCTCTCGATCATGCAGGAGCTGTTGATCCGGCCTCTTTCGGAGGCAAACGGCTGATCGAGCGGCGGAGGCCGACTGGTAGGTTTCGAATGATGCGTGTTGCGGTGCTGGCCTCGGGTAGCGGCACGATTCTCGAGGCCATCCTTCGAGAACAGATCCACGTCGAGGTGGTGGTGGCCGACCGGCCGTGCCGCGCTCTCGACATCGCCGAAGCGGCATCCATCCCCGCCGTTCTCGTCGAGCGGGCGAGCTTCGGGAAGGACTTCGACCGTGACGCCTACACCGACCAGATCGTCGACGTACTCGACAAGTACGACATCGAGCTGATCGTGATGGCGGGCTGGGGCACGATCTTCGCCCCGAGCATGTTCGACGCGTTCGACGGCCGCATCCTCAACACCCATCCCGCGCTTCTTCCTGCGTTCAAGGGGTGGCATGCCGTGCGCGATGCCCTCGCGGCCGGTGTGAAGGTCACCGGCTGCACGGTGCACATCGCAACGGCCGAGGTCGACGACGGCCCGATCCTCGCCCAGGCTCCGGTCGAGGTCATGCCGGGCGACGGTGAGGATTCGTTGCACGAGCGCATCAAAGAGGTCGAACGAGAACTGTACGTGGGCACGATCAAGACCATCGTCGAAAGGGGTTCGGTGCAGTGAGAGCGCTGTTGTCGGTATACGACAAGACCGGCATCGTGGAGTTCGCCGGCGCCCTCCACGAGCTCGGCTGCGACCTCGTGTCGAGCGGGGGTACGGCCAAGGCCATTGCGGAAGCGGGCCTCCCCGTGACCGACATCGCCGATTTCACCGGAGTACCGGCCATCCTCGGTCACCGGGTCGTGACCCTGCACCCGAAGGTGCACGGAGGCATCCTGGCCGACCCCGACGACGCCTCCCATCGTGCCGACATGGAGCAGTACGGCATCGAGGCGATCGACCTCGTGGTCGTCAACGCCTATCCGTTCTCGTCCGAGCAGTCGACCGAGCTGATCGACATCGGCGGCCCGACCATGATTCGAGCAGCGGCCAAGAACCGGGCGCGAGTCGGCGTGGTCACGAGCCCCACTCAATACGAGCGCGTGCTCGACGATCTGCGTCAGCACGGTGCGCTCACTGACGAAACGCGCAACGCACTGGCGCGCGATGCGTTCGCGTTCACGTCAGCGTACGATGCCGCAATCGTGCGGTGGCTCGACGGCGACGAACCTCTGCCGTCGACATTGCACATCGGGCTCGAGCGAGTGCAAGAACTGCGCTACGGCGAGAATCCCCACCAGCGGGGGGCGCGGTATCGCGAGATCGGTAGCACGAGCTGGTGGGACGAGGTCGTGCAACACAGTGGCATGGAGTTGTCGTACCTCAACTTGTACGACGCGTCGGCGGCGTGGGAACTGGCGCACGATCTGGGTACGCACGCGACCGTCGCGATCATCAAACATGCCAACCCCTGCGGGGTTGCTGTCGCGACCGATCTCGCCAGCGCCTATCAACGCGCGTACGAATGCGACGAGCGCTCCGCCTTCGGGGGCATCGTTGCCCTCAATCAGCCGATCGACATGGCCACGGCCGAGCGAATGATCGCAGCGGCGCAGGCCGACGTGGTGATTGCACCCGGTTACGCCGACGGCGTGATCGATGCCTTACGCGGCAAGCGCAAGAACACCCGCCTGCTCGAGGCGCCCGCTCCCCAGCCGCCAACGATCGACATCCGTCAGATCAACGGTGGGTTCCTCGTGCAAGATCCGCATCATTTCGCGTCGTCACGCGATGACTGGCGCGTGGTCACGAAGGTGGCGCCCACCGACGAGCAATGGCGCGACGCCGAGCTGGCCTGGCGCGTGTGCGGCCACGTGAAGTCGAACAGCATCGTGCTGGTGAAGGACGGCGTCGCGTGGGGCATCGGTGCCGGCCAGCAGAACCGTGTGGAGTCCGGCGAGATCGCGGCCAAGAAGGCGGACGGTCGCGCCTCAGGTGGTGCGTGCGCCAGCGACGCGTTCTACCCGTTCCCCGACGGGATCGAGGCCGCCGCACGGGCCGGCGTCGCCGTGGTGATCCAGCCTGGTGGATCAGTCCGTGACGAGCAGAACATCGAACGAGCCGACGAACTCGGGCTCGCCATGGTGTTCACCGGCGAACGCCACTTCCTGCACTGAGGTCGGCTCGATGCCGATACCCGGAAGGCTGCGTCACCCCAGGATCTTCTCGGCGAGCTGCTGCGCCTGAGCGCAGGTGTCTGTGCCCGTCGACGAGGCGCCGGTTCCGAGCGACACGTAGACGAGCGTGTTCCCCTTGCGCACGAGCACGCCGGAGCTTCCGGTGAAGGTCGGCGTCGTACAGAACCCCTCGTCGCCGACGGTCACCGGCTCGTCACTGATGTAGCTCTCCGTCTCGACGGAGAGTCCGTTGCCTCGGTCCTCGCTGGTGCCGTCGGCCACGGCCTTCTCACTCGCGAACTTCGCACTGACGTCCGAGCCCTGGTACCGCGCCATGCGCGCCAATGACGTGGAATTGTCACCGCTGTTCACGACGATGCAGGTGTCCGCGTCGGCCAACACGCGCGTGTCCGTGGCCGGCTCGAGCAGCGAGTAGAAGCCCGTGAGCTGTACCGCTTCCGTTCCGCTGCCGAGCACAGCGCTCGCCTGCGCGTCGGTGACGAATCCGCATGGCTTTGACGTTGCCGCATCCTCGACGTTCTTGGCGACCTTGCTGCCGAAGAAGACGACCGCGATGATGATGCCCATCACGCCCAAGAAGATGACGGCGGCCACCGCGATGAGGGCGTAGATGCATCCCTTCCCACCGCTCTTGGCCGGGGGCTCGACGACCGGGGGCTGGCCGGTCGGCGAAGGTAGCGGTCGGTTGAGGCGGTGGCACCGGCGCAGCGGGAGCAGCCTGCTCCGGCGCGTAGTACTTGCCGTCCGACGCCAGCCACCAACCGGGACCTTGAGGTGTGTCGCTCATCTGACGCCTCCTCACCGCAGGAACATCATCATGACGCGCCCGAATTGCGCGCGCTGGAATGGGTGCCGGGCACTAGGTTCAGGGCTGATGACAGCGCAGGTGCTCGACGGTGAAGTGGTGGCCACGGCACTCAAGGGCGACCTTCGGCATCGCATCGAAGCGCTCCGGGGCAAGGGGATGACCCCGGGTCTCGGCACGGTCCTCGTGGGTGACGACGGTCCCTCGGCGAACTACGTCTCGATGAAACACCGCGACTCCGAGGAGCTCGGGATCAGCAGTCGCGATGTTCGGCTACCGGCCGACGCAACACAGCAACAGGTGCTCGACGTCGTTCATTCGTTCAACGCCGATCCCGATGTCCACGCGTATCTCATGCAATATCCGTTTCCCGGCCACCTCGACTACGAGGCTGCGCTTCTTCAAGTGGACCCCGAGAAGGACGCGGACGGCTTGCATCCGGTCAATCTGGGCAAGCTCGTGCAGGGGCTCGACGCGCCGCTCGCGTGCACACCGCGAGGCATCCAGGTGCTCTTGGAGCACTACGACATCCCCATCGCAGGTCGTCATGTCGTGATCGTGGGTCGCGGGCTCACCATCGGCCGGCCGCTGGCCAACCTGCTCACGCTCAAGCGCCCGTCGGCCAACGCCGCGGTCACCGTGGTCCACACCGGTGTGTCCGATCTGGCCTCCTACACCCGTCAGGCGGACATCCTCATCGCCGCCGCGGGCTCACCGGGGCTGGTCACGGCCGACATGGTGAAGCCGGGCGCGGTCGTGGTGGCCGCCGGCGTGTCGTTCGAGGGCCGCAAAGCGATCTCGGACGTGGCCGACGAGGTGGCCGAAGTGGCGTCCTGGTTGTCGCCGCGCATCGGTGGTGTCGGCCCGATGACGCGGGCCCTGTTGCTGAGCAACACCGTCGACGCCGCCGAGCGCAGCCTGGCATGACGCGTTCGTGAGTGGCTCGTTCGTCGACGCGACAGCAGTGGGTGGTGACGATGTCGATCCCCATCGGTGGCACGCGCATCTCGACCCTGGTTGGGACACGCCGGGCGGCATCCATGGTGGGGTTCTGCTCGCCACAGGTGTGCGCGCCGCGTTGGCCGGAGCAGCACGCCCCGAGCTGAGCCTGCGCGTCGCCCACGGGGTGTTCCTCGCTCCGCCGAGTCACGACCTCTTCTTCGACATCACGGTGTTGCGTCAAGGCCGGGGGAGCGCGCACGTGCGCGCCCTCGGAACGTGCGCGCACCAGCAGCATCCCGCCATCGACGTCACCGTCGTGCTCACTGCCGATCGCGCGTCACCCTCGTTCACGGACGCGGCGATGCCGGTGGTGGACGTTCCCGAACGGCTGGCCACTTCGGAGGGTGGCCCGCTTCAGGGCGCAGCCGGCCTTCCCATCCCCCCGCTGTTCGACCATCTCGAGGTGAAGACGGCGCTCGGTCGGTTGCCGTGGGATGACGACTGGACGCCCGATCAAGATCGTCGCCACACGCGTTGGGCCCGGTACGTGAGGGCACCACGTCTCGAGGACGGCAGCTACGACCCGCTCGCGCTCTTCCCATTGGCCGATCTGCCCGGGCCAGCCATCTGGCAGCAGTTCGGCCCCGACGAGCCGATGCTGTTCTTCATGTCGCTCGATCTGTCGCTCAACGTGCTCGAGCCGGTGACCGACGAGTGGATCCTCACCGACATCCGGGCCCGTCGGCTCGGCAACGGTCATGCGTTCGTCGAGACGGACCTGTGGTCGGCCGGCCGACTCGTGGCCACGTCGGCGCAGACGATGTTGATGCGCGTCATGCCGCCCACCTGACCTGCACCGGGAGCCGCCCGTGGACCGGTCGAGCCCGGCCCTGGCGTACTCTGGCGAGCTGTGACGAAGATCCGCGACAAGCTCGCCGAGGGCCAGACGTTCTCGTTCGAGTTCTTCCCGCCGAAGAGCGACGACGCCGCGCGCGAGCTCGAAAAGGCGATCGGTGAGCTCGAGCCGCTCCAGCCATCGTTCGTCTCGGTCACCTACGGCGCGGCGGGATCGACCCGCGACCGCACACGGGACGTGGTCACCCACATCGAGCGCGACACCTCGATGACGGCCATGGCCCATCTCACGTGCATCGCCCACACTCGCGACCAGCTCTCGGAGATCGTGGCCGAGTACAAGGACGCCGGCATCGACAACTTGCTAGCGCTGGCCGGCGATCCACCGCAGGATCTCGAGGACTACCCGACCGAACTCGAGCACGCCATGGATCTCATCGAACTGATCCGCGAGCACGACGACTTCTCGGTCGGCGTTGCTGCCCATCCCGAACTGCACCCGCGGTCGCCCGACCGTGACTCCGACCGCCGGTTCCTGGCCCTCAAACTGGCCGCCGCCGACTTCGGCATCACGCAGTTCTTCTTCGAGGCCGCGCCGTACTTCCGGATGATCGAGGAGCTCGACGCGCTGGGCAACACGACGCCGGTCATCCCCGGTGTCATCCCGGTGACCAACGCCAAGCAGGTGAAGCGCTTCGCGGCCTTGGCGGGCGCCGAGTTCCCGCCGCACCTCGCGGCCCGGTTCGAGGGCGTGGCCGACGACCCGGTCGAGGTGCGCAAGATCGGCGTCGACATCGCCACCGATCTCTGTCGCCAACTCCTCGATCAGGGCGTGCCCGGGCTGCACTTCTACACGTTGAACCGCTCGACCGCGACCCGCGAGATCTACGCCAACCTGGGTCTGGGTTCCTGATCACGTTCGCCGCACTTGTCTGACACTTGTCTGGTCAACGCGGCCTGGGTAGCGTGGCCCGCATGGCCGACAAGATCACGCAGAACGCTGACGGCACGCTCAACGTCAGCACCACCCCCATCATCCCCTTCATCGAAGGCGACGGCACCGGAGTCGACATCTGGCCCGCCGCCCAGGTCGTGTTCGACGGTGCGGCGGCCCAGACCGGCAAGACGATCGAGTGGAAAGAGGTCCTCGCCGGCGAGAAGGCCTTCAACGAGACCGGCGACTGGCTCCCGCAGGA
The DNA here is from genome assembly GCA_963778895.1 of uncultured Iamiaceae bacterium. Taxonomy (GTDB): domain Bacteria; phylum Actinomycetota; class Acidimicrobiia; order Acidimicrobiales; family Acidimicrobilacustridaceae; genus CAVZVZ01. The sequence continues at coordinate 1,212,855 of CAVZVZ010000005.1, read as the reverse complement.
GACGGTCGATGTGTTCCGCGAGTACCTGATCGGGATCAAGGGGCCCCTGACGACGCCGATCGGTGGAGGCTTCCGCAGCCTCAACGTCGCCCTCCGCCAGATCTTGGATCTGTATGTGTGCCTTCGGCCGGTGCGTTGGTTCCAGGGCGTGCCGTCGCCGGTGAAGCATCCGGAGAAGGTCGACATGGTGATCTTCCGGGAGAACACCGAGGACATCTACGCGGGCCTCGAGGTCGAGGCGTTCACGCCCGAGGCCGCCAAGCTGCGCACGCTGCTGCACGACACGATGGGGTGGGACATTCGCGAGGACTCCGGCATCGGGATCAAGCCGATCTCCGAGTTCGGTTCGAAGCGCCTGATTCGTGCAGCGATCGACTACGCGGTGGCGCGGGAACGCAAGAGCGTCACGCTGGTGCACAAAGGCAACATCATGAAGTTCACCGAAGGCGCCTTCCGCAACTGGGGCTACGAGTTGACGCGTGACGAGTTCGCCGATGTCGCGGTCGGGTGGGACGACTGTGGTGGTGATCCGGGCGACAAGATCCTCGTGAAGGACGCCATTGCCGACATCACCCTCCAACAGGTGCTGACCCGCCCCGACGACTTCGACGTCATCGCGACCATGAACCTGAACGGCGACTATCTGTCGGACGCGCTGGCGGCCCAGGTCGGCGGCATCGGCATCGCGCCGGGCGGCAACATCAACTACGTCACGGGCCACGCCGTCTTCGAGGCGACCCACGGCACCGCCCCCAAGTACGCCGGCCAGGACAAGGTCAACCCCGGCTCGGTGATCCTCTCGGGCGTGCTCATGTTCGAGCACCTGGGTTGGTACGACGAGGCCGCCTCGATCGTTCGTGCCATGGAGCGAACGATTTCGGACAAGATCGTCACGTACGACTTCGCCCGCCTGATGGACGGCGCGACCGAGGTCAAGACCTCGGAGTTCGCCAGCGCGATCGTCGACCGCCTCTAGGTGGCGCCCCGCGCTGGCCCCGGTACCGTTTGGTACCTGTCAGCGACACGAACGCCAGCTCCCAGGGGGATCACGTGAAGGACTTCGACAAGCTGTACATCGACGGTCAGTGGGTCTCGCCCAGCGGGACGGGCGCTATCGAGGTCATCAACCCGTCGACCGAAGAGGTCGTGGGGCACGTGCCCGAAGGCACGCCGGCCGACATCGACCGAGCCGTGGCCGCGGCCGCCCACGCCTTCGAGACGTGGGGCTTCACCGAGAAGGACGAGCGGCGGAAGATCATCCAGGGCATCGCCGAAGGTCTGGCGGCGCGCAGCGACGAGATCGCCGAGACGATCTCCAGCGAGCTCGGCATGCCGATCATGTACTCGACGCTGATCCAGGCGGGCCTGCCATCGGGGAACATGGCCGGCTACGCGCAGATCCTCGATGACTTCCCCTTCGAGGAGCGCATCGGGAACTCGCTTGTCGTCCGCGAGCCGGTCGGTGTCGTCGGCGCCATCACGCCGTGGAACTACCCGCTCCACCAGATCATCGCCAAGGTGGCGCCAGCGCTCGCCGCCGGCTGCACCGTCGTCCTGAAGCCGAGCGAGGTCACGCCGCTCAACGCGTTCATTCTGGCCGAGATCATCGACGAGGTCGGTGTGCCCGCGGGTGTGTTCAACCTCGTGAGTGGCACTGGTCCGGTGGTCGGCGAAGCGATCGCGGCACACCCTGACGTCGACATGGTGTCGTTCACAGGGTCGACCCGGGCGGGCAAGCGTGTCAGCGAGTTGGGCGCGCAAACCGTCAAGCGGGTGCATCTCGAGCTGGGTGGTAAGTCGGCGAACATCATTCTCGACGACGCCGACCTCGATGCCTGTATCGCTCCCGGCGTGGTTTTCGGCTGCTACCTCAACTCCGGTCAGACATGCTCGGCTCTGACGCGCATGTTGGTGCCGCGCGACAAGCAGGAAGAGATCGTCGCCCGCGCCAAGGCCGCGGCCGAGAGCGTCACGGTGGGCCCCGGCACCAGCGACGCGCAGATCGGTCCGCTCGTCTCGGCGACGCAACGTGACAGAGTTCGCGGCTACATCCAGAAGGGCATCGACGAAGGTGCTCGTCTGGTCACGGGCGGCGTCGACGCACCCGAAGGACTCGATACGGGCTATTTCGTTCAGCCGACGGTGTTCGCTGATGTGACTCCCGAGATGACGATCGCTCAGGAGGAGATCTTCGGACCGGTGCTCGCGATCATGCCGTACGACGACGAGGACGATGCCGTACGCATCGCCAACTCCACGGTGTACGGCTTGGCTGGCGGTGTGCAGTCCGGCGACGTGGAACGCGCCACGCGGGTCGCTCGCCGTCTCCGGACCGGTCAGGTCGAGGTCAACGGCGGCAGCTACAACATCCAGGCGCCGTTCGGGGGCTACAAGCAATCGGGCAACGGACGCGAGCTCGGCCGGTTCGGACTCGAGGAGTTCCTCGAGGTGAAGTCCCTGCAGCTCCCCGCCTGACGCCTCCCCGCCTCTCGCTCGTTTTCAGTCGTCCACGGCGCGCTGGCTAGATTCGGCCCGAATCGCAGTCTGACCAAGACGAGCAGGAGGAACCGTGGAAGCACCCGTGCGCGTGGCGGTCACCGGCGCAGCCGGCCAGATCGGCTACAGCCTGTTGTTCCGCATCGCGAGTGGCCAGATGCTGGGCCTCGATCAACCCGTCCAGCTCCAGCTCCTCGACATCACGCCGGCGATGGATGCGCTCCGGGGCGTGGTCATGGAGCTCGAGGACTGCGCCTTCCCGCTCCTCAGCGGGATCGTCCAGACCGACGACCCCAACGAGGCCTTCGACCGCGCCAACTTTGCGATGCTGGTGGGCGCCCGACCTCGATCGAAGGGCATGGAACGCAAGGACCTCCTCGAGGCGAACGGAGCGATCTTCACTGTCCAGGGCAAAGCGCTCAACGACAGCGCGGCCGACGACATCCGCGTGCTCGTGGTCGGTAACCCCGCCAACACGAACTGTCTGATCGCCATGAACAACGCACCGGGCATCCCGAACGGACGCTTCACGGCCATGACCCGGCTCGATCACAACCGCGCCATGGCGCAGCTCGCGAGCAAGACCGGTACCACCGTCAACGACATCAAGAAGATGACGATCTGGGGCAACCACTCGGCCACGCAGTACCCCGACGTCTTCCACACCGAGGTGTCGGGCAAGCCGGGTGCCGAACTCGTCGAGCAGGACTGGCTCGAGAGTGACTTCATCCCGACCGTGCAACAGCGCGGCGCGGCGATCATCGAGGCCCGTGGGCTCTCCAGCGCGGCGTCGGCGGCCAACGCCGCAATCGATCACGTACACGACTGGGTGCTCGGCACCGACGACGGCGACTGGGTCAGCATGGCGATCCCTTCGGATGGCAGCTACGGCGTCGCCGAAGGTCTGATCTCGTCATTCCCGGTGACCTGCCGCCACGGTCAGTACGAGGTGGTGCAAGGGCTCGAATTGAACGACTTCTCGCGCCAACGCGTCGACCTGAGCGTTGGTGAGCTCAGTGAGGAGCGTGACACGGTGGTCGAACTCGGTTTGATCTGACCGATGAGCGCCGTCGCGGCCGCGGACGACACGGCCGCGCGTGCGGCGGCCCGTCGGGTTGCCCTCGTGACCGCGCTGGTCGCGATCGGGTTCGTCGCGCTGCTAGCCGCCACCCGCGGCGGCCCCGCCTGGTTCGTCAAGTTCGGCACCGAGTCGACGATCACGAACTACGGGCGTTCGGTGCTCGGACAGGACGTCGCGGTGCCTTTCGACGAGGCGCAGGATGGCGCGCAGTTCTGGACGTTGGCACGCGATCCCTTCTTGCGTGATGACACCCAGCTCGAGCAGGTGCTCGATCGCCCCTCCTATCGGGCGCAACGCATCGCGTACCCCTGGCTCGCGGCGCCGTGGCGCATCGCGGGCGAGGACGCGTTGCTATGGGGTCTCGTGGCGACGAACGTGGTCGCGCTGACGGTCGGCGCCTGGTTCACCGCCCGGCTCGCCCAACAACTCGGTGGGCGAGCTCAGATCGGCTACGTGTTCGCGCTGAATCCCGCCGCGATCGTGGCGCTGATGCTCGACCTGTCCGAGATCGTGGCCTTGGCCGGGCTGGCGGGCACCGTGTTGTTCGTACGCCGCGGCAAGTGGGGCGCGGCCACTGGAGCTGCCGTCGTTGCAGTGTTGGCCAAGGAAGCGGCCTGGCCCGTCGTCGTAGCCGTGGCTGTCGGGAGCATGGACGCCAGCTGGCCCCGACGGCTGCGGCTTGCCGCGGTACCGGCGTTGTGCGCGGGCGCGTGGGCGCTCTATGTCCGCAGTCGCTTCGGGGCCGGCGGCTGGCACGCCGAAGAGTTCACCGCTGTTCCCTTCGGGGGCTATCTCGACGCCTGGAGGCTGGCCTGGCGGCCCGCGCAGCACTGGGGCGATCTCATTGCGGCGGTCGTCGGCGTCTTGGCGAGTGTGGCTGTGGTCGTGCGCTTCGTGCGCCGCCGAAGCATCGAACTGTGGGCCGCGCTCCCGTACGCGCTCATCGTCCCGTTCTTCAGCTTCCAAGTCGTGAACAGGAGCATCAACTTGGTGCGAGGCCTCGGCCCCGTGCTTCTGTTCCTGCTCGTGGACTGGCTGGCGTCGCGAGGCCCAGCGACTGCGGCGGCGCCGGTAGAACCCGCCGTTACTTGAGGAACTTGCTCGTGGTGTTGTCGGCGAGGATCTTTCCGCCCGTCTGACAGGTCGGGCAGTAGTTCACGGTGTAGCTGCTGTACGACACCGACCGAATCTTGTCACCGCACTGTGGGCACTCTTCACCGGCGCGGTGATGGACGGCACCCGGCCGCTCCTTCGACGAGCTCATGTCGTCGCGGGTCCGTTCGTACGCGAGCGACTCTTCGATGCACCACTGCAGCGCGGCATGGAGCTCGACAACATCGGGTTCGGTCAGCTTGGACGTGTTCACGAAGGGCGAGAGCTTCGCCCGGTGGCAGATCTCGTTGGCCAGTCTGCGACCCACGCCGGCGAGGTTGCGTTGATCACGAAGGAACCCGTGAAGTCGCATCCGGGCCGCGGCCAGTCGGGTATGCAACTCCTGCACGGAGATCTGGTCGGCATCGGGCCCGAGACCGAGCAGCGGGTCCTGGTTCTCCAACTCACCGGCGACGACCCAGACGCCGGCTCGCTTCTCCTTGCCGGCTTCCGTGAGCAGTAGCGCACGGCCGTCGGCGAACACCCACCGCCCCAAACCCCCGCGCGGTTTCGCACTCTGCTTCTCGTCGGGACGCAGCCGCCCACCTTGCATCAGATGAACCACGAACGTGCACGGATCGAACTCGAGCAACAAGTATTTGCCGCGGCGACCAACGCGAAGTAGTGGATGGTCGATCGCCGTCTCGGGCGGTGGTGTCGCGGTCTTCAACACCGTGAAGGACAGCGGCGCGAACTCTGCCAAGGCGTCGCCTCCGTACGCCTCGGTCAACCTTTCCGCGTGGGCTTGGAGCTCGGGTAGTTCAGGCATCAGTAGGCCGTATCGGCGCGTACGGGGGCGAACACGGCGTCGAGGCGAGCCAAGAGGTCAGCATGGCGGACGAGGGCGCGCACATCACCGCCAACGCGGAGCCGACCCTGGATGAACGCGACCTGTGCGCTCTCGTCGCCCCGCGCGATCGCTCGCGCCGTTCGGTGGTCAGTCGTGAAGCTCAGCGTTGGATCTGTTGCACGTCCTTTACGGACGCCTACGTCCCTGTCGTCAAGATGTACGTAATACGCGATCTCGCCGGAAGGACCGCCCGTGATCACCTGCTGGACCACGAGTCGGCGACCTGATTCGTCGGCCTGAAGGGCCGCTCGACTGGCACCGGCGGCCGCATCGAGGGCATCCAGCCACTCGGTCGACAGGAAATCGAGCACGTCAGCAGCCTAGAAGCAGTGCCGGTGTGTGGGCATCTGATGAACGCGACCGGGCAAATCTTTCGTGTTGGCGACAACCGCGTTTCGTAGCGCGCGAGTTGTCGCGTAGCGGTAAGTCGGCTGACTCATTTCGAGGAATGCCCCTTTTGGGCCAGATAGTTACCCGGCTTTTGGTTGCCCGGCTTGCCTCTGCGGCGCAACGCGTGTTGGCTTGTTGGATGGCAGCTGCAACCTCCCGAAAGAACACCAAGACCGAAATCAACACCGCACTGGTGCGCGCCGCGCGCGCCCATCGTGTGGCGGCCGCACAGCTTCTCGGCGAAGTTGGGCTACATCCCGGGCAAGAGGCTTTGCTCATGGAACTGTGGCAAGGCGACGGTCAGACGCAAGCTGATCTGGCTGAGTCGTTGGCCGTCGAGCCGCCGACCATCACCAAGATGTTGCAACGCATGGAGGTGGCCGGTCTCGTGGTGCGTAAACCGCATCCCGAGGACCGACGGGCCCAGCGCGTGTTCCTGACGGCACGAGGCAAGCGCTTGCAGCCGAAGGTCGACAAGCTGTGGGCCCAGTTGGCGACCCGCTCGGTCGCGGGCCTGTCCGATCGTCAGCAGGCGACGCTTCGGTCGATGCTGAACACGGTCACCGAGAACCTCTCGGCATAGGACGTCGCGCCGAGAGGCGAGCGTCCCCGGCACAACGCTCGACTCGGTACTCTTCGTGCATGGGATTTCTCGATGACCTGAAGAAGGGCGCCGACAATCTCGGCAACAAGCTGAACGAGAGCTTCTCCGGTCAGGGTGGCCCGACCCAGTCACAGGCCGACCCTCTCCTCCGGGACCTCGGCGCATTGACCTTCCTCGACCAGACCGGTCGCCTGACCGCTGATCAGCAACCCCACGTGGTGCGGATATTGAGCGAGCTCCAAGCCCTCGAGGCTCAGGGCCTCGTGATCGACCTCGCCCTGCGTTCGGCTCCTCCACCGCCTCCCGGGGCCGCGGTCGGTGCGACGTCACCGCCGCCGCCCAGTGCGAGCGCGCCCGCCGCCGTGCCCCCGCCCCCGCCGCCGGCGGGGGTCACCCCTGCTCCTCCCGCGCCCGCCGCACCGGCTCCGGTGGCCCCGCCTCCAGCGCCCGCCGCCGTGCCTCCTCCGCCGCCACCGGGCGGCGACGTGCCGCCGCCCCCACCGCCCGCGGCTGTGATCCCGCCGCCTCCACCGCCCGGTGTTGCCACCGGCGAGAAGGCTGAGCCGACCGAGGGCTGATCGAGCAGGGGCAGACTGCCGCGATGTTCCCCGTCTCGGCCGATCCACTCGACGAAGGTTCACACGAGCCAGGTGTCGAGCAGCTCTGGAGCGAGTCGTGGTACTTCGACTTCGCGGCACGGGACGGTTCGCTGGGCGGCTACGTACGCGTCGGCCTGTACCCCAACCTCGGCACCGTTTGGTACTGGGCCTGTCTGGTCGGTGAGGGCCGACCGCTCGTCACCGTGCTCGACCATGACATCCCGCTGCCGCGGAAGGACTCCCTCGAGGTACGCACGAGCGGCCTGTGGGCCGATCACAACTGCGAGACCCCGCTCGATCACTGGAGTCTCGGACTCGAAGCGTTCGCGGTCGCCCTCGACGACCCGACCGAGACGTACGGCGCGATGTGGGGCGATCGCGTTCCGTTCGGATTCGATCTCGAATGGGAGACGGAGGGTGAACCGTTCCGCTACCCGCCGGGGGTCGATCGATACGAGATCCCGTGTCGCGTGCACGGAGAGGTGTTGGTCGGCGCCGAGACGGTCGAGATCGATGCGGTCGGGCAACGGGACCACTCGTGGGGTGTGCGCGACTGGTGGGCGCGCGGATGGTGCTGGACTGCTTTTCAGCTCGCCGACGGCAGCAAGTGGCATGCCGTCATCCCGGACGAGTCACCCTTCTCGATCGGCTACGTGCAACCGGCGGACGACGAGGCGGAAGGAGTTGCCTACGCCGCGGTCGATCCTCTTCTCGGCGCCCATGGCATCCCGGACGGCGCGTCGCTCACGATTGCCTCAGCCGCCTTCACGGTCGACCCCGTGGCCTGGGCCCCGGTCCTGCTCACGGCGCCGGACGGGCGGCAGAGCCGCTTTCCTCGTGCCCTGGCGCGGTTCCAGTGTGACGACGGCCGGGTCGGCGTGGGCTGGATCGAGTTCAATCAGCCAATGTTGTCGAGCTGACGCCGCCCCGGTTACCGATCGGGAGCCCCCCCAAGTACGCTCGCCCGAATGCGCAACCCCGTGCTGAGCGTGATTTTCGCGCTGGGCCTCGATCCCCAAAAGCTGCTGTCTGCGGTCGGTCTGATCGGCCTGTTCGCGATCATCTTCGCCGAGTCCGGCATCATGATCGGCTTCTTCTTCCCCGGCGATTCGCTGTTGTTCGCGGCCGGCCTGTTCACCTATCGCGGCGAGTTGGCCGGCGGGCACATCTGGATCGTCTCGCTCGGGTGCGCCATCGCGGCCGTCGCCGGCGATCAGGTTGGCTACCTGTTCGGGAACCGCGTCGGTCCGTCGTTGTTCAAGCGGCCCAAATCGCGACTGTTCAAGGTCGAATACGTCGAGGCAGCCGAGCGCTTCTTCGAGCACCACGGCGCCAAGGCGATCGTGCTCGCGCGCTTCGTTCCCGTCGTGCGGACGTTCTGTCCGATCGTGGCCGGCGTGAGCAAAATGCACTACCGCACGTTCGTTCGGTACAACGTCATCGGCGGTGTGTTGTGGGCGGTCGGTTTCACGCAGCTGGGATATTGGCTCGGACGCACGTTCCCTGGCATCGGCGACAACCTCGAGGTCGTCATCGTCGTGATCGTGCTGTTCTCACTCGTGCCGATCGGCATCGAGATCTGGCGTCAACGCCGCAAGGCCAAAGACGCCGCTCGCGAAGCCGACTCCACCTGATCAGCGCGTTCCTGCGTACGGTTTCCCCCGATCGGGGTCAACGGCACGCACGTTGATTCGGCGGCCTAGCCTCGGTGCGCGATGTCGGAGCTCGGAGACGTCCTCGAGGCCATGAACGCGGCGCCACGCGGCTTCGAGGTGCTCCTCGGCGAGGTGGCGAACTGGTCCGACATGGACGTCGTGCGCCGATCGATGGAGCGACGTTCGGGCTCGCACCAGTCGGCCATGCTGATCGCGGGCGTGGCGGGACCCGCACCGCCGGAGCGACCGATCACCCGACTGTGGTTCGCGCGAGACGGTCGCTTCCGGGCCGAACATTTCTGGGGTGTCAACGTCTTCGATGGCGTGGACCTGTGGATGGAGCACAGCGCGCAGGTGACGCAGCGCGCGCCGAACGAAGACCCGCTCTCGACGTTGCCGTGTGCCCTCCTTCTGCGCCCAGGGGCTCTCTTGGGTCTGGCCCCGTTCACGGTCGTCGGCCATCGGCGCATCGCGGGTCATGACACCCTTGCACTCGAGTTCTCACCCTCGGACCGCCTGCGACCTCACATGGCTGGGTTCGGCCTGATGGGTGCCGACCGCATCCGCGCCGCGGTCGATCCACATACTGGTCTGGTCTTGCGTTGCGAGTCCTGGTTCGAGGGTCAGCCCGCGATGGAGATGGTGTTCGAGGCGCTCGAGTACGACGCGCCGCTCATCCACGACCCGTTCCGCTACGACGTGCAGCCCGGAACTGTCGTACGAACCGAACGCGACATCCGACGACAGATGCTCGAACACATGGGGGTCGACTCGGCCGAAGTCGACCTCGATGACGAGAACGTGGTGAACGAGGCCATGCGAACGCGCGGGCCGATCATGCCGCCGAGCCCCATCGGCTCCTTCGTTGATGGTGCACGACCGACGTCGCTCGCCGACAAGCACATGGCGATTGGCCCGTTGCCCGACGATGTCGACGCGGCCCGTGCCGCGGTCGCCGACGCGGTCGAGCACCTGACCGACATCGACGAGGACGACGGACTGCTGAACGTGCAAGGTGGATCGAACCTCGGCGAGGCCGTGCGGAGTGCCGCGAGCCGTGCAGGTGTCGATCCCGGGGAACGGGCCAACTACGAAGTCGACGACGTGCTGTTCGTTCGCCCCGACGAAGCTGTCGTCTCGTTCCGGGTGATGGTGCGGATGATGCCCGGCGGGTTCGCCCAGACCGGTCGCGTGATCAAGATCGGTGACCGCTGGCTGGTCGAGCGCGCGACCTTGTGCAACTTGCTCGAAATGGCCGGGGTGCAGTGCCCACGGCCTCCCGTCAGCACCACATGATATTTATCGCTAAATAGTCATCCAATCGGCACGATTCCTCCGGAGGCACTCCAAAGGTTCCCGATCCAGGAGGAAGAACGATGCGTTTGCGCAAGCCGTTGCTGGCGGCTGTGGCTTTGATCGTCGGACTGGCCGTGGTCGTTCCCGCCACAGCTGCTTCGGCTTCCAGCCCCGGCACTTCGAAGGTCTACATCACCCATGGTCTGCCGCTCGACAACGCGGGGACGATCGTGGATGTCTTCGCGGGGCCGCCGGGCAACATCGGCGCCGCGGGCCTACTGATCGACGACTTCGCCTTCGGCACGAGTGCGGGCCCGGTCGAGCTCCCAGCTGCGACCTACACCGTCTACCTGGCCGCGCCCACCGCGGACGACGACGGAGCACTGCAGCCGAGCGAGGTGATCTACCAGCAGGATCTCAAGGTCCCCGCCGGTTTGAACCTGTCGGCGGTCGCGAGCTTCAACGCCAGCGGCGCTCCGCAGATCGCCGTGTTCGTCAACGACGTGTCCAAGACGTCGTTCTTCGACGGGCGGCTATCGGTGCGACATGCCGCCGCGGCGCCGGCGGTGAAGATCGACGTCGGCCTGTATCCCTTCAACCGGTTCCTGCCGCGGTTCTTCACCAAGACGCTCGGTCCGGCCACCAACGGCCAGCAGGCGGACCTGAGGTTGCCCTCGTTCTTCCGCTACGACGTCGGCGTGAAGCTGGCTTCGAACAACGCATTTGTCGCGGGTGTCGACAGGTTCAAGGTCGACGCTCGAACGCTCACGAACGTGTACGCGGTGGGCAACCCCGCCAACGGCACGTTCCAGTTCGTCGTACAGAAGATCGCGCTCTAGCTCACAACCGCGGGCTCGTCGGCTACGGGAAGTTCTGGCCGACGAGCTTGCGGTTCTTGAGCTTGGACTTGAGGTAATCCCGGTTCATCAAGGCGATGAAGTCGATCGGGATCTCCTTGGGGCACGCCTCTTGGCACTCGCCGTAGTTCGTGCACGACCCGAAGAAGTCCTCCATGGTCTCGACCATGTCTTCAGTGCGCCGCCAGCGCTCGGCCTGCCCCTGTGGGACCAGGTTGAGATGGGCGAGCTTGGCCGAGGTGTAGAGCTGGGCCGCCCCGTTGGGACACGCCGCCACGCACGCTCCGCAACCGATGCATGCTGCCGCGTCCATGGCGGCATCGGCGGCCGGTTTCGGGATCGGGATCTCGTTGCCGTCGGGCGCCGCCCCGGTGCTCGCGGTGATGAACCCGCCCGCCTCGATGATCTGGTCGAACGACGAACGATCGACCATGAGGTCCTTGATGATCGGGAACGCGGCTGCGCGCCAAGGTTCGATGGTGATCTGGTCGCCGTCCTTGAAGGCCCGCATGTGCAGCTGACAGGTGGCCGTGGCCTTCCAGGGCCCATGGGCCTGGCCGTTGATCATCAGCCCGCACGTCCCACAAATGCCTTCCCGGCAATCGCTGTCGAACGTGATCGGCTCACGGCCCTCTTCGATCAGCCGCTCGTTGACGAGATCGAGCATCTCGAGGAACGACATCTCCGTGTTGATGTCGTGAGCGTCGTAGGTCTCGAATCCGCCGGCCGTGTTCGGGCCGTCCTGGCGCCAGACCTTCAGCGTGAGGTGCACGTCAACTCCTACTTGTAGCTGCGCTGGGTGAGCTTCACGTATTCGAACGTGAGCGGTTCTTTGTGGAGTTGCTGGGCCTCGCCGCGGCCCTTCCATTCCCATGCCGCGGCGTAGGCGAAGTTCTCGTCGTCGCGGAGCGCTTCGCCTTCCTCGGTCTGGTGTTCGACCCGGAAGTGCCCGCCGCAACTCTCTTCGCGGTAGAGCGCGTCACGGCACATGAGCTCGGCCTCTTCGAAGAAGTCGGCGACTCGCATCACCTTCTCGAGCGACTGGTTCACGGTCTCTTCGCTGCCGAGGACCCGGACGTTCTTTCGGAACTCCTCACCGAGCGCGGGGATCTCGCTCAGTGCTTTCTCGAGCCCGGCCCGGTCGCGCGCCATGCCGCAGTAGTCCCAGACGAGCTTGCCCAGCTCGCGGTGGTAGTAGTCGACCGACTTGGTGCCGCCCACCGACATCCATTGGCGGATCTCGTCACTCACCTCGGTCTCGGCTTGTTTGAACGCGGGGTCATCGGTGGGCACCGCAGGCTGACCCAAGAGCCCGGCGAGGTAGTCACCGACGGTGTACGGAATCACGAAGTAGCCGTCGGCCAGACCTTGCATGAGGGCCGAGGCACCGAGCCGGTTGGCGCCGTGGTCGGAGAAGTTGGCTTCGCCGAGGGCGTACAAGCCGGGAACCGTGGTCATCAGGTTGTAATCGACCCAGAGGCCACCCATCGTGTAGTGGGTCGCGGGGTAGATGCGCATCGGTATCTCGTACGGATTCTCGCCGGTGATGCGCTCGTACATGTCGAACAGGTTCCCGTAGCGCTCCTTGACCACGGGCATCCCGAGGCGACCGATGGCGTCGGAGAAGTCGAGGTACACACCGTTCTTCAGGGGCCCGACACCGCGACCTTCGTCGACCACCGTCTTGGCGTTGCGGCTGGCGACGTCACGGGGCACCAAGTTGCCGAACGCGGGGTACTTCCGCTCGAGGTAGTAGTCGCGCTCGTTCTCCGGGATCTCACTCGGCGATCGGTTGTCGTCGAGTTTCGTCGGGACCCAGATGCGGCCGTCATTGCGCAACGACTCCGACATCAACGTGAGCTTCGACTGGAACTCGTCGCTCGCAGGGATGCAGGTCGGGTGGATCTGGGTGAAGCACGGGTTCGCGAACAGCGCGCCCTTCTTGTGGGCCCGCCAGGCCGCCGTGACATTGCAGTTCATGGCGTTGGTCGACAGGTAGAACGCGTTCGAGTACCCGCCCGTGCACAGCAGCACGGCGTGGGCCGAATGCGACGAGATCTCGCCGGTCACCAAATCGCGAACCACGATGCCGCAGGCGACGCCGTCCTTCACCACCACGTCGAGCATCTCGGTCTTGGTGTGCAGCTCCACTGTTCCGAGCGACACCTGCTGCATCAGGGCTTGATAGGCACCGAGGAGCAACTGCTGGCCGGTCTGGCCCCGGGCGTAGAACGTGCGGCTGACTTGGGCGCCACCGAACGACCGGTTGTCGAGCAGGCCGCCGTACTCCCGGGCGAACGGCACACCCTGGGCCACGCACTGATCGATGATGTTCACGCTCACCTGCGCGAGGCGGTGGACGTTCGACTCGCGGGCGCGGAAGTCGCCGCCCTTCACCGTGTCGTAGAAGAGGCGGAAGATCGAGTCGCCGTCGTTCTTGTAGTTCTTGGCCGCGTTGATGCCGCCTTGCGCGGCGATCGAGTGGGCGCGACGCGGTGAGTCATGGAACGTGAAGGCCTTCACGCCGTAACCGAGCTGGGCGAGTGACGCCGCCGCCGACGCACCGGCCAGACCGGTGCCGACGACGATGATGTCGAACTTGCGCTTGTTGTTGGGGTTCACCAAGCGCATCGAGAACTTGTGGTTGTCCCAACGGTCCTCGATGGGACCCTGTGGGACCTTTCCGTCGAGCACGACGTTGGCCATGAATCCTCCTACCCGACCGCGATGACGCCGGTGAGGACGGCGATGGGGAAGCTGACGTTGATGCCGGCCACGATGATCGCGAAACCGGCGGCGAAGCCGCGCCGTAGTGGGTTGTGGCGCGGGTTGAAGCGTGGGCTCATCGAGCCGAGCGACTGAAAGATGCTCCAACCGCCGTGGTACAGGTGGATGCCCAGCGCGATGTTGCCGACGATGTACAGCAGCGCGACCGGCCACCGGTCGAGGCTGTACGCCAGGTTCTGGTACGGCTCGCCTCGGACGAAGTCCGAGTTCACGGCGTTGACTCCCCACGTCAGGTCGGCGAGGTGGAACAGCAGGAAGAGGGCGAAGATGATGCCGGTCCACCGCATCGTCCGGGCTGCGAAGTTGACCGCGATGTAGTCGCGTGGCGACTCGTACTTCTTCGGTCGGGCCTTGCGGTTGATCATCGTCAGGCCGTAGGCGGCATGGATGTGGAACACGAAGGCGCCGATGAGACCGATCCGTAGCAGCCACAACGCCACGGTGCGGGGCAGGATCGGGACGAGGAGCTCGCGCAGGAACTCGCCGTAGTGGTCCATCTCGGCGGGCCCGAGATACATCTTGAGGTTGCCGACCATGTGGGCGAAGGCGAAGCCCATCAAGCCGATACCGGTGAGCGCCATCACCCACTTCTTGCCGACCGACGACTTGTACAGGTCGACGAGCGGGAATCGACTGCGCTTCACCCGTTTGCGAATGGACGGTGAGGTGACGTTCGGTGTCACGGCAGGCGCTTGCTGAGTTGCGGTCACGTCAGCGGGTCTCCGGGGTCTCCGGGTGCCGCCCGGAAGGCGACACGGATGACGAATGCGTCGGGCACGAGGCACGCCAGAGCGCCACGACCTGGCGAGACGCTACCCATGACAATCGTTTGCGTGCGAACTGGCTGTCAGGTGCGAACCGGCGCGGCGTCGCGATACTCGGCGACCAGCTGGCCGTCGGCATCGTGGAGCTCGACGTGCAACAGGAGCTCGTCGTCGGCGGCCGGAACGACGGTGTCGACCTGGCCCACGCGGATCGCGCTGTCGGCCGGGAGGTCGCCCTGCCATTGCCACTCGAGCTGGTGTGACGTTCCATGGTGACTCCAATGCAGATGGAGTGTTGTCACCATATCGGAAATAGTGATGCGGCGGTCGCTGATCGCGTATACGGCCACCGGCCGTGGCTCGCCCGCGGTGAGCAGGGCCGGGAACCGCTCGGCCAGGACGATCACGGGGGCACACGCCTGCTGGAGCGCGGCGAAGCCGAGCTTCGGAACCCGATCGTGGCCGAGGACGGACCAGGTGACCGACGGATAGCCATCAGCCAGGCAGAACTGGGCGAAGCCGCCGGTCGGACGGTACTTCTGCAGTCGCAGGGCGAGCACGTGTCGCCGAATGAGCTCGGCCTGGTACTCCTGGGTCGCTCGCTGCCAGTCGGCGAACGACCCGTAGTCACCTGGGGGGATGTGCTCGTCGAACATCGGCTTCTGGAGCGCGTGCACGCGCGCCGCTCGCTCCCAATCGAGATCAGGCCAGCGCTCGGGCTCGAGGAATGTCGCATTCTCGGGCACAGCTTGCGCGCCGAACTCGGTCACGAACCGCGTCACCCGCGGCCACCAACGAACGAGCGTGGCGAAGTCGCGCTCGTTGCCGTGGTACCAGCCGAAGTACCAGTGGCTGTCGGTGCCGTCGAGTTGGGGTGGGTGAGGCAGGATGCCCGAATGCGGGATCACGGGCCGTGAGCTGTCGGCCTTCTCGAGCACCGAAGCGATCGAACGGTCCAGCACGCTCTTGTTCCATGTCGGCAGAAACTGACCGACGAGCATGCGCGCCGCGATTCGTAGTCGACCGCGCGGGTCGGTGATCTGCTCGGGCGTCATGTCGACGGCGAGCGGCTCGTTGTGTCCGCACCAGATCACGACCGAAGGATGATGAGCCAGCAAATCGACTGCCTCACGGGCCTGTCGTCGTGCCTGGCTACGGACACCGCGTGCGTAGCCCCATTGAAGGGGTAGGTCCTGCCAGAGCAGGAGGCCCTGTGCGTCCGCAGCGTCGTAGAGCTCGGGCCGGCTGACGTGGGCATGCACGCGGAGGAAGTCCAGGTTCGCGTCCTTCGCGAGCCGGACATCGCGCTCGAACTCGGTCGGCTCGGCCTCACCCAGTGCCATACGAATCGGCCCTTGATTCGCACCCTTCAGGAACATCCGCTCGCCGTTGACCGAGAAGATCCAGTTGCGGAGCTCGACGCGACGCAGTCCGACCGATCGAGTGCGCACGTCGCTCGGGCCGGCATCGGTCGACACCTCGACCTCGACGTTGTAGCGAGGCTGGTCGCCGAGCGCCCACGGCCACCACAGCTGCGGGTTCGGTACTCCTACGGTCCACTCGAGCCGGTTCTCACCCGCCGCGAGTTGTTTGTCGCTGACCAACTCGACGACGTCCCGTCCGCTGTCGTCGCGGATCGTCGTGCGCAGTGTCGCCTGCTCGGCCTCGACCACGTCGACGACGGCTCGTACGAACACCGTCGCGACGTCGGCTCTCGCCTCCTGACACAGGACGCGCATGTGTCGGATGCGGATACGTCCCGATCGCTCGATCCGCACGGGCCGCCAGATGCCGCCTGGGTTCCAGTCCTGGTCGACGAGGTCCCAGTGTTGGAACACGCCGGTCAGGTTTCGCTTGCGGGTGCGTTCGGTTTGCGGCGAGCACCCGACCTCGAGCGCGAGTACGTGTTCCGAGCGCTCGTTCATCGTGTCGGTGATCTCGAAACCGTGCGGGAAGAAGTAGCCCTCCGTGTCGCCCACGTAGGCGCCGTCGAGCCAGACGTCGCTCGTGTAGAAGATCCCGTCGAGGACGAGCCAGCTCCGCGTCTCGTCGCCGGCGACGGGCTCGGGGGCATCGGACTCGGCGAACGACGTCCGGTAGAGGAGCGAGCCGTCCAGGTCCGAGAAGGCCGGGGTGGAGCGCCAGTGGGACGGCACCGCGATGGGCTCCCAGGACCCGTCGGAGAACCCGACCTCGGAGAAGGATCGGCGCAGCTCCTCGTCGGCCGGCGCGGCCCGCCATCGGCCCGGAAGCTCCGCCTCGTCCATGGGCCCACGCTAGTGACGGGGTCTGGCCACGGTGTGCGTAGGCCGGGAGACGCAGAGTGGCTGGCCCACTACTATGGGGCGGAACCTTGTGGAGGGGGCACGTGGCCGATCTGACCACACAGCTGCCGGCCGGAGTGCCACTGGACCAAGTGGGTACCCGACCGGCCATGACGCCGCTCTCGGGCGCGCCCGAGCTCCGACTGGCGCGGAGCGATCTCGACGACCTCCTGCGGGAGCTCACGGCCGGGATCGTGGTCCTCACCGCCGATGGTCACATCACGTACGCGAGCCCTCCGATCCGGGCGACCCTCGGCTACGACCCCGCCCTCCTGATCGGTCGACCGCTTCGCGTCTTCCTTCATCCGGACGAGATCGAGGACGCGACCAAGCTGTTGTTCGACGGTCCGCTGTCGGCATCGGCCGCGTCGCCGCCTGCCACACCGCTCTCGCTGCGCCACGCCGACGGCGGCTGGCGTGAGGTCGACGTGACGCCGGCTGTGACCATGCAGCTCGCCAGCCGCGGGCTGATCGGGATGATCGTTCGCGAGCGCAAGGACCGTAGGAACACTCTTGATGCTCTTCGTCATCGAATGGCATTCGAGGATCTGCTGATCCGCATTGCGTCGTCGTTCATCCTGCGAGCACCGGAAGAGATCGATGACGGCATCCACGATGCTCTCGCCGACATCGGTCGATTCGTCGATGTCGACCGGGCGTACGTGTATCTGGTCGACGAGGACCATGCCGTCGTCGAGAACACCCATGCCTGGAACGCGATCGACCTTCCTCCAGAGCTCGAACGCCCTCGGCTGGTCGCGCAGGCCGACGCACCGCGGTGGATGGAAGAGCTCCGCTCACTCGAACCCATCTACATCCCGAGGGTCGCGGATCTCGGCGACGACTGGAACCGAGAACGAGAGCTGTTGCAGCGACAGGGCTCACAATCGGTGCTGGCCGCGCCGCTCGTCGATCAAGGGCGGCTGGCCGGCTTCATCGGCTTCGATTCCATCAACACCGAGCGATTGTGGTCGGACGACCATCTGTCGTTGCTCGTGTCCGCCGCCGGTGTGGTGTCGCAGGCGCTGGCGCGCCGCGATGCCGAACAGCGATTCGCATTGGGCTTCGAGGCCGCGCCGCTGGGCATGGCTCTCATCGGGCCTGACGGACATCACGTGCAGGTGAACCGGGCCTACTGCGACCTCGTTGCCCACACCGAACACGAGTTGATCGGTCGCGGCGTGCTCGAGTTCGTTCACGAAGACGATCGCTCTCGGCTCGTCGAGCAGTACGGAGCGCTGGCGAAGGGCGCTACGGACCACGCCACGCTCGAGCTGCGTTCGGACGAGAGCATCGGCCCGGTTCGTTGGTATCGCGTGCACCTGGCGGCGGTTCGCCGCGCCGGCGGCGCGATTCGCTATCTCGTCTCGCATCTCGAGGACATCACCGAACGCCATCAACAGGAGAGCGAACTTCGGATCAGCGAGGAGCGTTACCGCACGCTCGTCGAGAACTCGCCCGCGGTCGTCACTCGCTTCGATCGCACGGGTCGCATGGTCTACATGAGCCCGTCGTTCGAGGAGCTCGGTCCGTTCAAGGTCGGCGAGATCGTCGGTGAGACCAGCGAGGTACTCGCCAACGGCGAAGAGTTCTACAAATGGCAGACGGCGCTCCAGCGCGTCTTCGACACGGGGCAACGTCACGACACGGAGTGGGAGATAGAGATCAGCGAAGGCGAGGTGATGTGGTTCCAGAGTCGCGCCGTGCCCGAGTTCGGGGAGGATGGCGAGGTCGAGTACGTGCTCGTGATGAACACCGACATCACCGCCCTGAAGCGCAGTGAGGCCGAGCTCGCCCACCAGGCGATGCACGACCCACTCACCGGGCTGGCCAACCGAGCGCTCTTCCTCGACCACCTGCGCAGCGAACTCGCCCGCGGCGAGCGCCGCAGCGAGGCGCTTGCCGTGCTGTTCCTAGATCTCGACCGCTTCAAGGTCGTCAACGACTCCCTGGGCCACAGCATGGGCGACGTGCTGTTGGTCGAGGTCGGACGACGCCTCCAGGACTTGTTGCGCGGCGGCGACACCGTGGCCCGCCTCGGCGGCGACGAGTTCGTGATGCTCCTGCCCGACATCGATGGGCCCGACGAGGCCGTGGCCATCGCCAAACGAGTGCTCGCCGCCATCCGCCGCCCGATCGAAGCCAACGACGACGAGCTGTTCACGACCGCCAGCATGGGTATCGCCGTCGGCGTGTCGAGCGGATCCGGAGACGGTGCGGCCGCGGCCGAAGCGCTGGTGCGGGACGCCGATACAGCGATGTATCGCGCCAAGGCGCGCGGTCGCGACCGCTACGAGATCTTCGACGAGGACCTTCGCACGCAAGCGACGGCGCGGTTCCACCTCGAGACGTTCCTGCGGCGCGCGGTCGAGCTCGGTGAGCTCGAGGTGCACTACCAACCCGAGATCGATCTCGCGACGGGCGAGCTCGCGGGCGCCGAGGCCCTGGTCCGCTGGCGGCACCCCGTCGACGGCTTGCTCGAGGCCAAGACGTTCATCGATCTGGCCGAGGAGAGCGGGCTGATCCTCGACCTCGGTTCGTGGGTGTTGCGCGAAGCCTGTCGTCAGGCCGGGGAGTGGAAACGTGCGGGCGGTCGAGAGCTGGGCACGCTCCGCGTCAACCTGTCGCCGCGCCAGATCGCCCATCCCGATCTGCTCGAGACGGTCGTGCAGGCGTTGGAGGTCGGTGGGCTCGAGCCGTCGTCGCTGTGCCTCGAGATCACCGAGACCGCACTGATGTCCGACGCGGCCGCGAGCCTGTCGGTGCTGTCCGCCTTGCGTTCGCTCGGTGTCGAGCTGGCCATCGACGACTTCGGTACGGGCTACTCGTCGCTCAGCTACCTGAAGCGGTTCCCGGTGACGGTGCTGAAGATCGACCGCTCCTTCGTCGACGGGCTCGGCCACGATCCCGATGACACCGCCATCGCGGGCGCCATCGTCAGCCTGGGACGCTCGCTCGGTCTGAGCATCGTCGCCGAAGGTGTCGAGACACCCCGTCATCTCCACGAGCTCCGCCTTCTGGGGTGCGACCGGGCCCAGGGCTACCTGTTCTCACCCGCCTTGGCCCCCGACAAGTTCTGGTCGCTGGACACCTGCTTCGCGTCCGAATCGTTCTGACCAGGCTCTACCGCCCGGCGGACATCGGCGGCCGGCGCCGGTAGCGTGGCGACCAGTGACCCAGCGCATCCTCGTGGAGGCCTCCTCATGACCGACCGTCCCAACACCCCGAGCCCGCGCACGCTGGGCGAGCTCCGAGCGTCGGGCTGGGTTTCTCGTGCCGTCAAGGACGAGGTGCGTGAGAACGCCATCACGCGGATCCGGGCCGGCGAAGCGCTGTTCCCGGGCGTGCTCGGGTACGAAGACACCGTCCTGCCCCAGCTCGAGAACGCACTCATCGCTGGACACGACGTCATCTTCTTGGGCGAGCGTGGTCAGGCCAAGAGCCGGATGATTCGTTCGATCACCGAGCTGCTCGACGAATGGATGCCGGTGATCGCCGGGTCGGAGATCAACGACGATCCCTACGCGCCGGTGTCGAAGCACGCCCGTGACCTCATCGACGAGCAAGGCGATGACGCGCCGATCGAATGGGTACATCGCGATGACCGGTTCGGTGAGAAGTTGGCAACACCCGACACGTCGATCGCCGACCTCATCGGTGAGGTCGATCCCATCAAGGTGGCCGAAGGTCGTTACCTGTCCGACGAGTTGACGCTGCACTACGGCCTCGTGCCGCGTACCAATCGCGGCATCTTCGCCATCAACGAGCTGCCTGACCTGGCCGAGCGCATCCAGGTGGGTCTGTTGAACGTGCTCGAAGAACGCGACGTGCAGATCCGCGGCTACAAGATCCGGCTCCCGCTCGACGTGATGCTCTTCGCGTCGGCGAACCCCGAGGACTACACGAACCGCGGCCGCATCATCACGCCGCTGAAGGATCGTTTCGGCGCCCAGATCCGCACGCACTACCCGCTCGAGGTCGAGACCGAGGTGGCGATCGCGCGCCAGGAGGCGCGGCCGCTCGAAGCCGACGGCATTCGCGTAGTGGTGCCCGACTACATGGCCGACATCGTCGCTCAGCTGAGCCATCTCGCCCGACAGAGCCCCCACATCAACCAGCGCTCCGGTGTGTCGGTGCGGCTCACCGTGTCCAACCTCGAGACGTTGGTCGCCAACGCCATGCGGCGCGCGCTGGTGCACGGCGAGACCGACGTCGTGCCCCGAGTCAGCGATCTCGACGCGCTGGCGTCGTCCACCGCCGGCAAGGTCGAGATCGAATCGATCGACGAAGGTCGTGACGAACAAGTCGTCGAGCACCTCTTGAAGGCGGCCATCCTCTCGACGTTCCGTGAGTCGTTGTCGATCGAAGATCTGCGCGCCGTCGTCGATGCGTTCGAGGGCAGCCGCGTCGTTCACGCCGGCGAGGACGTCAGCTCCGCCGACTACGTCGCCTTGGTGCAAGAGATGAAGGCGTTGCGCGAGCCCGTGCAGAGCTTGACCGGCGGCGACGAGTCAGCGGCCTCGGTTGCGAGCGCGGTCGAGTTCCTGCTCGAAGGCCTCCACTTGTCGAAGCGCCTCAACAAAGAGGCGGTCGGCGCCCGGGCGCAGTACCGCGGCAGAGGCTGAGGGCGGAGGGCGTCAGTCGACGCCCATCACTTCAGCGTCGGCTACGGAGTCGTCGCCCGCTACCAGTTGGTACGCCCAGGCGCCGATGACCCCGCCGATGATCGGCGCCAGCCAGAACAACCAGAGCTGGTTGATCGCCCAATCGCCGACGAACAGCGCCGGCCCGGTCGAGCGGGCGGGGTTCACCGACGTGTTGGTCACCGGAATGCTCACCAGGTGGATGAGCGCGAGGGTCAAGCCGATGGCCAGCGCCGCGAAGCCCTTGGACGCTCGTTTGTCGGTGACGCCCATGATCACCACCAAGAAGATGGCGGTCATCACGACCTCGGTCACGAAGGCGGCGATGAGCGCGTAGCCGCCGGGGGAGTGCGCGCCGTACCCGTTGGCGGCGAATCCGGTGGCCTTGAGCGAGTCGGAGGTGACGCCGGGGGCGTTGATCGCGATGACCCAGAGCACCGCGGACGCGGCGATGGCCCCGACCACCTGCACGAGGATGTACGGGATCGCGTCGCGCACCTCGAACTTTCGCGCCGCGGTGAGACCGATGGTGATGGCCGGGTTGAAGTGGCCGCCGGAGATGTGGCCGACGGCGTAGGCCATCGTCACGACGGTCAGCCCGAACGCGAGCGACACGCCGAGGAAACCGATGCCGAGTCCGGTGTTCGCACCGTCCTTGATGAACTTGGCGGCCAGGACGGCCGAACCGCAGCCGCCGAGTACGAGAACGAACGTCCCCAGGAACTCGGCTCCCAACCTTCGTGACATCGTCATGGGTACCTCCTCGTCGAGGTCCCGCGCGGACCCTCGTACTTTGGTGGAGGCCAGTGTGGTGCGGTGTGGTGCTGGGGCGGTGGACCGGGTCAGCGCACGAGCTCGCGGACGCCGTCGGCGCCCGCGACCACGACCCGCTCGACCATCGAGCCGGGAACAGGCCGTGAGCCACCAGGCCTGGAATCGCGTCGAGCTCGGCGCCGAGCTCGTCGGGCGCCTCGATCTCCCCGAAGTGGGCATCGGCCAGCAGGTTGCCGTTGTCGCTCGGCTCTGATCGGAGCACGACGTCGCGGGCGCCGAGTGCGGTGATCCACTGCATCGCCACCTGGGGCGCGAAGGTGAGCAGCTCGACGGGAGTGCCGAACGGACCGAGGCACGGCACCAACTTCCGTTCGTCGACGACGACGATGAAGCGCTCGGCCATCAACGCCACGATCTTCTCCGCGTGTGGGCGCCACCCGCACCCTTGGTGAGGTTGAACGCGGGGTCCACCTCGTCGGCGCCGTCGATCGCGATGTCCAGATGGCCGATCTCATCCGGAGCGACCACCGTGAGTCCGAGCGAGATGGCCAATTCGGAGGTGCGATCGGATGTGGAGTGCACGTGATGTCGAGTCGCACGCTCACCCAAGTCGACGATCGTCCAATGAACGGTCGAGCCCGTGCCCAGACCGACGCGCATGCCGTTCTCGACGTGAGCGGCCGCCTGCCGGCCGGCCTGCTCCTTCAGCGCGTCGGCGTCGGGGCTCATCGGTTGGCTCCGGTACCGAGCGCGTAACGGCGCGCCAGCTCGGCCGAGGGCTTGGGGTTTCGATCTCGATCGAACAGTCCGAAGAGCGCGTCGTAGCCCTCGAGCCATTCGTAGTTGTCGACCGCGGTCCAGTGGAAGAAGCCGCGGATGTCGACGCCGTCGGCGATGGCGCGCTCGACCTCGTCCAGGCATTCGGTGAGATAGCTCACACGCCAATCGTCGTCGCGGTCGAGGGCACCCGTCTTCGACGCCGCGGTTCCGAGGCCGCACTCGTCGACCAGGATCGAACGACCCGGTAGCTCCTCGGCGAGCCGGCGCAGAACCAGGCCGAACCCCTCGGACCATGGCGCGTACCCCATGGTTCCTCGGCCGCGCGTCGACGGGGTAGGCCCCGCTGCCGTCGGCGTACACGGCCTGGGCCATGTAGTACGAGAAGCCGATGTGGTCGAAGGCGCCGGCCACGTCGGGCAGGTCGATCGGTGCTCGGCCCGGCACGGCGAGGACGCCGTCTCGCAACGCTCGGAGCCCGCACCAGAACGTGTCGTCGTAGCGCTTGGCGCGCGCCTCGGCCTGCTCCCGCTCGCCGGGATCGTTCGTGCGTGTCACGGGGAACATGGGCGTCAAGTTCTCGATCGTAGCGACCGGCTTGCCGCCGCTGCCGAGTAGCCGGCACGCGTCGAACGACGCGAGATGGATGGCCTCGAGCGCGGCCGCGAAGCCCTCGGGGCTCTGCGTGCCAGGTGGGAAGACCCCGAAGCGGAAGCCCGTCAGCGCGTACGCCGTCGGCTCGTTGATCGGCTTCCAGCCGTACACGAGGTCGCCGAAGGTCTCGCCCACCCAGTCCACGTGCCGAGCCCAGTAGTAGCTGCGCGCCCGAGCGTCCACGAAGCCGCCTTCGTCGTCGCTGAACCATCCGGGCAGGGTGAAGTGGTGCAGACACACCCAGATGTCGATGCCGGCCGCCTGGGCCGCGCGCAGCACCTCGGTGTAGTGCTCGACCGCGCCGTCGTCGTGGTGGCCGGGCTCGGGCTCGAGTCGGGCCCACTCGAGCGACAGCCGATGATGCGTCAGACCGTGGTCGGCCAAGAGGCCGAAGTCCTCGGCATAGCGTGAGGCGAACCCGTTGCCGTCACCCGACAGCGGTGCACGGCCCTCCTGCTCCCACCGGTACCAACTGGAGGTGGGCGCGGCGCCCTCGGTCTGGGTCGACGACGCGGCTGTGCCCCACAAGAAGCCCTCAGGGAAACGTCATGGACCGTCATTCTGACCCGCCCCGTCGAACCTGCAGCGGAAAAGCGCGTCCCGGGCGACCGTTTGCGCTGCAGGTTCGTGAATGGCGGCGTCCGATCCTCGCTACCTCGGCCGCATGGCGAAGCGCTCGCAGCGACCTCGGTTCGGGTACTCCCGGTGGGATGGCACGCAGACCGGCTTCGAGATGGACGCGTACGACGTCTTCGAGGAGATCACCGACGATCTGCTGTACCACGGCGACCTGAACGCGGCGTTGCGCCGCATGATGCAGTCGGGGTTCGAGGACCGCAACGGCGAGCAACTCAAAGGGCTGCGCGAGATGCTCGACGATCTCCGTCGTCGGCGTCGCGAGCAACTCGAGCAGTACGACCTCGGCGGGGTGTACGACGACATCGCGCAAGAGCTGCGGGATGTCGTCGACCTCGAGCGCAGCTCGCTCGACGAGCTCGGGGCCGAAGCCCGCGAGTCCGGTGACGCGCGCCGTCAGGAGATCACCGACGAGGTGGTGCAGGAGCGCCAGACGCAGCTCGACATGTTGTCGCCCGATCTCGCCGGCATGGTGCGCGATCTACAGGAGTACGAGTTCACCTCATCCGAGGCGCGCGAGAAGTTCGACGAGCTCCTCGATCAACTTCGTCAACAGCTCACGCAGAGCTACGTCAATCAGATGGCCGGCGCGATGAGCAACGTCTCGCCCGAGCAGATGCAGCGCATGAAGGACATGATGTCCGAGCTCAACCAGATGCTCGAGCAGCATCAGCGCGGCGAGGAGCACCGACTTCGACGGGTTCATGGAGCGCTACGGCGACTTCTTCCCCGAGAACCCGCAGAACGTCGAAGAGCTGCTCGAGGTCATGGCGCAACGCATGGCCGCCATGCAGGCGCTGATGAACTCGATGACGCCCGAGCAGCGGGCCCAGCTCCAAGGCCTGTCCGAACAACTGCTCGAGGACATGGATCTGCGTTGGCAGGTCGACCAGCTGTCCTCGAACCTCCAATCCATGTTCCCCGATCTCGGGTGGAACCGGCGTTACGACTTCAGCGGGCAGGACCCGTTGTCCTTCGCCGAAGCGGCATCGATGCTCCAGGAGCTGGGCGACATCGACCAGCTCGAGAACCTGCTGCGCGGCGCCACGAGCCCGGGTGCCCTGGCCGAAGTCGACCTCGACCGGGCCCGCGAGCTCCTCGGCGACGAGTCGGCCCGCAGCCTCGAGCGCATGTCCGAGCTGGCGAAGATGCTCGAGGAAGCGGGCCTGATCGAGAACAAGGAAGGCCGCTACGAGCTGACACCTCGCGGCATTCGCCGCATCGGGCAGAACGCGTTGAACGATCTGTTCAAGAAGCTCGCGGCCGACAAGATGGGTCGCCACGAGCTCGAACGCAGCGGTGTCGGTCACGAGCGCGACTTCGACACCAAGCCCTACGAGTTCGGCGATCCGTTCAACCTCCACATCGAGCGAACGATCCGCAACGCCATCCGCCGCACCGGTGGCGGCACGCCGGTGCGTCTGCTGCCCGACGACTTCGAGGTCGAGCGCACCGAGCAGGTGGTGCGATCCAGCACCGTGCTCATGCTCGACCTGTCGCTCTCGATGCCGATGCGCGACAACTTCCTGCCCGCCAAGAAGGTCGCGATGGCGCTCCACTCGTTGATCACGTCGCAGTTCCCGCGCGACTACCTCGGCATCGTGGGCTTCAGCGAGGTCGCCCGCGAGCTGAAGGCCGAACAGCTCCCCGAGGTCTCCTGGGACTTCGTGTACGGCACGAACATGCAGCACGCGTTCCAGATCAGCCGGCGATTGCTGGCCCGCCAGAGCGGCACGAAGCAGATCATCATGATCACCGACGGCGAGCCGACGGCTCACATCACGTCGTCGGGTGACGTGTTCTTCAACTATCCGCCGGTGCGCGAGACCGTCGACGCGACGTTGCGCGAAGTGGCGCGGTGCACGCGTGAGGACATTCGGATCAACACGTTCATGCTCGATCCGACTCCGCATCTCCGCAACTTCGTCGAACGCCTGACCGAGCTCAATCGGGGTCGAGCGTTCTTCACCACGCCGGAGACGCTCGGCGACTACGTACTGGTCGACTTCATCGAGCAGCGACGAAGCCTGCTCCGCGGCCGGCGCGCCGGCTGAGGCCGCCCGGTCAGGTGAGCTGCGCGACCAGCGAGCGATAGCGCTCGTAGGTCTCTTCGTCGAACGCGACCAGCACGACGCGCTCGACTGATGTCTTGGCCGAGCGCACGGTGTTGACCGCGAGAAGCGCGGCCTCGCTCGCCGGGTAGCCGAACACCCCAGTGGATATGGCGGGGAACGCGACCGACCTGGCGCCGAGCTCGTCGGCGACTTCGAGCGAGCGGCGATAGCACGACGCGAGCAGCGTCGCCTCGTCGGACATGCCGCCCTTCCACACCGGGCCGACGGTGTGGATGATCCATTTGGCCGGCAAATTGAACCCGGCGGTCGCGACGGCGTCGCCGGTCTCGCACCGACCGAGCGCGGCGCACGCCGCGTCGAGCTCTTCGCCGGCGGCGGCGAAGATCGCGCCGCACACACCGGACCCGCGACGCAGAGCGGTGTTGGCCGCGTTGACGATCGCGTCGACGTCGAACTTGGTGATGTCGCCTTGCACGGCCTGCAGCTGCACGACCCGAAGTCTGTCCGATGGGGCCGTTCGGCTGCCGGGACGAGCGACGAATCCGAAGGCCCCGAACTGGGCTTTTTCACCTATTTCTCGATCTTCCCCTTGCACTATTGCGTCGGGGCGGCCAAGATCACACCAATGTAATTACACCTGTGCTACGCGAGACTGTCGTAGGGGCCAGCGGAGGCGTCTCGTACCACGGCACACCAAACGTCCGCCCGTGAGGGGCCAGTCATCGCGCTGGCGCGGGAGGAGGAGGCCGGAAAATGATGGAAGCAGCCACCGAACCCGTAGTTGACAAGTCATGGCAGGACTTTGCCAACTGTCTCGGCGTCGACCCCGATCTGTTCTTCCCGGAGCGCGGCGCTTCGACACGTGAAGCCAAAGAGGTCTGCCGGGGCTGCGTCGTACGCGAGGACTGCCTCGAGTACGCGTTGGCCAACGGTGAGAAGTTCGGCATCTGGGGCGGGATGAGCGAGCGTGAGCGTCGCCGCATCCGTCGCCAGCGGGCGCTGGCGCGTGCCGCGGCCGAAGCCAAGACTGCGAGCGCCTAATCGACCTGGAAGCCGCGTGCCGCGAGGCGGGCCTCGATAGTGCGGTCAGCGATCGAGGTCCAGGTCTCGCCAACGTGCGGTCGGTGTGCGAGTGAGCAACGCGCTCGGTATCAGCCCGACCAACTCGGCGCGATCGATCGCGGCACGCGCGGCAACGGCGTCGTAGACCTCCGCCGGACCGACCGTCTCCGGAGCGATCAGGTTCATCGAGACCTGCACCTGCTGGCCGACCGCTAGCCCGAGAGCACGGACCGAAGGGCCTCGGAGCTCGGCGGCGATCTCGCGGGCCCGGCTCGAGATCGGGCTCCGCCAGCCACACGTTGTAGGCCACGAGCACCGGTCGCGCCCCCACCGCGGTGGCCCCGGCGGTCGGATGGGGCTCGCGGGGACCGAAATCCGGGTCGAGGTCCGAGAACGCCCGCCGTCGCAGCTCGGGCAGGCTCCGCTCGGGGCCGTAGAGAAAGCACGGCACCCCCAGCTGTTCCGCCAGCGTGCGGGCGAAGGCATCCCGGGCCGCCACGGCGTCGTCCATGGACGCCGATCCCAGGGGCACGAACGGGACCACGTCGACCACGCCGAACCGGGGATGGACTCCCTGGTGGGCGCGGAGGTCGAGGGCGAGGACGGCGGCGGTGGCGACGGCCCGGGCCGCCGCTTCTCCGACAACCGTGACCACGGAGCGGTGATGATCGGCGTCGAGGTGCACGTCGAGCAGCTCGGCGCCGGCGTTGCGGGCGATCAGCTCGACGACCTCGGGTCGGCGGCCTTCACTCAGATTGATGACGCACTCGAGCATGACGAAGCCGTGGGCAGGGGTAGGGACCGGTCCGCAGGTGGCCGGAAGGGGTGACGCGGTAGGCTACGCGCATGAATCTCGGCGCTCCCGAAATCATTCTCATCCTGGTGATCGTCCTGGTGCTGTTCGGGAGCACGCAGCTGCCGAAGCTCGCTCGCTCGCTCGGACAGGCCCAAAAGAGTTCAAGACCGGCCTGAAGGACGAGCCGGACGACGACCCGGACAGCAAGAAGACCTCCTAGCTCCTTCCTTCTCACCCTGGGAACCGGTTGCACGCGCGCGTCGTTGGACTCACGGTTTCACGGTGAGGGAGGAGCCATCTGCTGACCAGGTTCCGACCTGGGAGGACATCGCCCGCAATCAGGGTCGGTTCCTCTACACCGTGGCGTACCGATTGACGGGGAACCACGACGACGCACAGGACTTGGTACAAGAGGTGCTGCTTCGAGTACAGCGCGGGCTCGCACGTTATGAGCCCGGCTCATTGCACGGCTGGTTGAGTCGCATCACGACGAACGCGTTCTTGGACGATGTTCGTCGGCGCAAGCGGCGACCGACCGATTCATTGGGGGACGACGAAGACCGTCTGGTGCCGAGCGCGCCGTCGGCCGATCAAGCCCTCGCGCATGCATCGCTGCCGGATCACGTGCAGGACGCGTTGCGCGGCCTGCCCGACGAGTACCGCGCCGCGGTCGTGCTGTGCGACGTGGTCGGCTTCGGGTACCAGGAGATCGCCGACACGCTCGACGTACCGGTGGGCACCGTGCGCAGTCGCATCCACCGCGGTCGCGCGCAGCTCCGGGAGGTGTTGGTGTGACGCAGCCGGACGACACCGTCGACCCGTTCGAGCTACTCGACGCCTACGCCGACGGTGAGTTGACCGACGCTGAACGAGCGGATGTCTCCGCGCTGCTGGAGCGATCGGCCGAGGCCCGAGCCGAGCTGGCCGACATCGAGCGGGTGCGCGCCCTCGTCCGCGGTCTGCCCGAGGTCGATGCCCCGTTCGGGTTCTACGAGCGTCTTCGCTCGCCCGACCGCTCCCACCAGCCCTCACGTCGTCGGCGCCGAGCTCCGGGCGTGGTCTTCGCGTCGGTCGTTGCCGTCGCTGCGGCAGTGGTGCTCGTGGTCGCGATCGCGCCCGTGGGCCACCGGCTTGCGCCGCCCGTCGAAGACCTCAGCCAGCGTCACGCGATGCTCGCCTCGTCGACGCAAGCGCTACCCGAGGGTTACACGCCCATGGCGGCGGATGCCGCTGACTCCATGGCGCCGTACGAAGCTCCCGTGGCTGTCGACCATGGCTACCAACGGATAGCCGTCTATAGAGCGCCCGAAGGGGTGCACGTCGTGTATCGCAACGACACCGGAATCGTTTCGGTCTTCGAACAGCGCGGCCGAGTCGAATGGGACGAGATGCCGTCCGGCGGCGCACGCATGCAGATGGACGGCGCCGACGCGTGGACCGTGACGATCTCACCGAGTGCGTCCGGCACCGGAGCAGCCTCCGCGTCCGCGGTCGATGTGGTCGTGCTGGCGCGCGACGACCTGATCGTCACCGTCGTGGGCAGTGCGCCGCACGACGACGTCGTCGCGGTGGCCGAAGCCGTGCCCAACCCGCCGCCACCGTCGATGACGGAGCGCGTCGAGGACACGTGCGGGTGGATCGCCGAAGGGTTCGGGTTCCCGGCCTAGCGGCCGGGCCTGGGGGCCAGTCTCAGAGAAACGTGGCGGCGAGCGGCGCGGAGGTCAGCTTGCGCTTCTTCAGGATGCGCCGACGCTGGCGCTCTGAGGTACCTCCCCAAACGCCGTGGTCGATGCGGTTCTCGAGCGCGTACTCGAGGCAACGGTCCTTGACCGCGCACGATTCGCACACCCGCTTTGCGACCTCGACACCCACGCCGTCGCTGGGAAAGAACGTGGATGGCGGCTCGAGGGCGCAGTTGCCCCGAGCCATCCATGATGTATCCATTACGCCTCCGTGGGTCTCCCCGCCGAGCGGCGAGACCGTGGCCCGTGTTGTTGTGTCCCCTGTAGTACGGAGCTCAGGCCGAAGAAGTTCCCAGCGACCATCCTTCGGTCGCCCTCTGAGGCTACTGCCCGCCGGTCGCCGGAGGGTAAACCGTCGCTACCATGCTGTTCGACGTCTCGACCTGGGGCGTTCTCGTCGTGCGAAGGGAATGCTGTGGAGCAGCACCCGGCGCCGACCTCCCGGCGGTCACCGCCCGGGTGGGCGGCACCCGGCTCCTCGGCCGGCGCCACCAGCGGCGCCGACGAGCCGACCATCGAGCAATCACCAGCGTTCCGTGAGGCGCCGACCACCGAGTTGGCGGCCCCGACGTTCGCGCCCCCTCCACCGCCGCCCCCGACGGGCTTCGAGCCGCCGTTCCAGCCCCCTCGCCCCCCGGCAGCCGCCGTCCCGCCGCCGGCACCGAGCGCGGCCGTACCGCCGCCTCCTCTGCCCCGACCAGGTGAGCGCCCGCACCGATCCGGTGCTCCCCGATTCTCCGCCCACCTATGAGCCGTCGCCGTTCGGATCCGGCGGTCGCGCCTTGCCGCCGCTGCCGGCGTACGCCCGGCCCGAGCCCGCACCCGCCTCGGGGCCGAGTCGGGGCGTCATCGCGACCATCGTGGCGTGCAGCGCGCTCGTCGCCGCCATCGTCACCGGCGCCCTCTTCTTGACGTTCGATCGCAACGACACGCCGGCGGCAGCCCCGCCCAGCAGCCGATTGGAAGGCTCATCGGGCCTCGACATCCAAGCACTGCTGGCCAAGGCCCAACCGTCGGTGGTCACGATCCACACCGACGAGAGCAGCGCGGCGGGTGGCCAGAACGGCGGCGCCGGGACCGGCGTGATCGTGAGTGCCGACGGCGACATCCTCACCAATGCCCATGTGGTGGCGCGGGCCCAGACGGTGCGGGTCACGCTCGACGACGGCACCGAGTACCCCGCCGACGTCGTCGGCAGCTTCCCCGACGCCGATGTCGCGCTGGTGCATGTGCAAGGCGCGAGCGACCTCACACCTGCCGAGCTCGGCAACTCCTCGGAAGCGAGGGTCGGTGACGAGGTCGTGGCCATCGGGAACGCCTTGAACCTCGGCGCGTCGCCGAGCGTCACCCGCGGCATCATCTCGGCGTTGGACCGGATCATCGAGGCCCCCGACGTCACCCTTCGCGGCCTCATCCAAACCGATGCCGCCATCAACCCGGGCAACTCCGGCGGCCCCCTCCTCGACGCCGCGGGCGAAGTGATCGGCATCAACACCGCGATCGCCGCCGATGCCCAGAACATCGGCTTCGCCATCCCGATCGACGACATCAAGCCCTTGATCGACGAGCTCCGGCAGGGTCGGGGCGACGGTCACGCCGGAAACCGCATTCCTGGGCGTGTCGACGCAATCCGTCGAGCGACCTCTCGAGCGATCAGCTCGACCAGTTCGGCATCAGCGCCTCCCGGGGGGCTGTGGTCACCGAGGTGTCGCCGAACAGTCCCGCCGCGAGTGCCGGTCTCCAGGTCGGCGATGTGATCGTGGCCCTCGACGGTCAGAGCATCACCACCGCCGCGCAACTCGTCGACGGCATCCGCGGTCACAGCCCAGGTGACCAGGTCACCGTCGAGTACGAGCGCAACGGCCGCAAACGTGAGGCCGACATCACCGACGCGGCGGGAACCCGCCGCCGATTTCCCTGCGGCTTCGCCGATCGGGTTCCGTCGGTGCCGCTGCTCCGCTCTGTTGCTTTGACCTGCTGTCGCAGGTCCGGCTTCGCCGACTCGGGTTCCGTCGGTGCCGCTGCTCCGCTCTGTTGCTTTGACCTGCTGTCGCAGGTCCGGCTTCGCCGACTCGGGTTCCGTCGGTGCCGCTGCTCCGCTCCGCTCCGCAGCGTCTAGGCGGTAGGCTTCCTCCTCTTCTCGAGTGCGCTGGAGTTCCGATGTCGATGTCCGATGAGTCCACGATCGACCCTGATGAGCCGCCGCGCGGCCATGTGAAGGTCGTGTACCTCGGTCCGGTCGCCCCGCACTGGGAGATCCGGTCGGATTTCGGTGACCGGGCCCTGATCGACGGCTTTCGCGACCGAGTTCAAGCCCGACTGCTGCTCCTGCCGCCGCACGACCCGCAGTTCCGTCGCAACCGCGAGCGCGTGGCCCGCGATGCCGAACGTGAGCATCTCATCCTCGAGTGGGATCTCGGCGTGCCCGAAGAAGACAGCGAGCCCGCGTCCGCGTAGGGCGACGGCACGACGCCCCGGTCGCCCATAGGCTTGCCCCATGTCCGGCGAGCTCACGGTGATCACCCCTGACGCCATCGGGCTGCCCGCGCCGGTCGACGACGTCGAGTCCCTGGCCTCGAGCCCGCTGCGGTTCCTGAATCGCGAACTGTCGTGGCTCGACTTCAACGCTCGGGTGCTGCACCTGTCCGAGGACCCCGTGGTTCCCCTGCTGGAGCGGGTCAAGTTCCTGGCGATCTTCAGCACCAATCTCGACGAGTTCTTCCAGGTCCGCGTGGCTGGTCTGAAGGATCAGGTGGCGGCCGGGCTCAGCCCGAGCACGCCCGACGAAAAGACCCCGGCCGAGCAGCTGCTCGACATTCGAGATCGGGTCGAGGCGCTGGGCCGCGCTCAGCAACACCGGTTCATCGCGCAGGTCATGCCGGCACTGGCGGAGCAGGGCATCGTGTTCGCCAACGTCGACGATCTCGAGGAGGACGATCGCAAACACCTCGACGAAGTGTTCGACGCCCGCATCTTCCCCGTGCTGACGCCGTTGGCCGTCGATCCCGGTCACCCGTTCCCGTACATCTCCGACCTGTCGCTGAACCTCGCGGTCGAGGTGCTCGACCCGAAGTCCGGTGAGCGCCGCTTTGCGCGAGTCAAGGTGCCGAATCTTCTGCCCCGGTTCGTCGCCATGCCCGACGGTGAACGGTTCGTGCCTCTGGAGCAGGTGATCGCCTCTCATCTCGAGGCGTTGTTCCCCGGCATGGAGATCGGCAGCCATCACACGTTCCGCGTCACCCGCAACGCCGACCTCACGTTGGAGGAAGAGGAAGCCGACGACCTTCTCGCCGCCGTCGAGATGGAGTTGCGCCGGCGCCGATTCGGTCGAGCGGTGCGCCTCGAGATCGATCACGAGATGAGCTCCGAGGTTCGCGAGTTGCTGCAGCGCGAGCTCGATGTGAGCGACGAGGACGTGTACCTCACGGTCGGTCCACTCGACCTCGGCGGCCTATGGGCCATCCACTCGCTCGATCGGCCGGACCTGAAGGACCCCGTGTGGGTGCCCATCGCCGATCAACGTCTCGCCAGCCGGGACGAAGAGGAGATCAGCTTCTTCAACGTGTTGCGCCGCGGCGACGTGTTGGTTCACCACCCGTACACGTCGTTCGCCACCTCGGTGGAGGAGTTCATCCGGCAGGCGTCGCTCGATCCGAAGGTGCTGGCGATCAAGCTGACGCTCTATCGGACGTCGGGTGACAGCTCGATCATCCAGTCCCTGATCCGTGCCGCCGAGAACGGCAAGCAGGTCGCCGCCCTGGTCGAGCTGAAAGCGCGCTTCGACGAAGAGAAGAACATCGTGTGGGCTCGTGAGCTCGAGAAGGCGGGAGTGCACGTCGTGTACGGCCTCGTCGGGCTGAAGATCCACACCAAGACCACCCTCGTCGTTCGCGAAGAGGCCGACGGCATCCGCCGCTACTGCCACGTGGGTACGGGCAACTACAACCCGAAGACGGCCCGCCTGTACGAGGACCTCGGCTTGCTCACGTGTGACCCCGACGTCGGCTCCGACCTCACGCAGCTCTTCAACCTGCTCACGGGTTACGCCCGCGAGCCCCAGTTCTCCAAGCTGCTGGTTGCGCCGTCGTTCATGCGCGGGGCGATCCTCGATCTGATCGCGAACGAGGCGTCGCACGGCGCCGAGGGCCACATCGTCCTGAAGCTCAACAGCCTGGTCGACGCCGAGATGATCGACGCGCTGTACGCCGCGTCGCAGGCTGGCACGCGAGTCGATCTCATCATCCGCGGCATCTGTTGTCTGCGTCCTGGCGTAGAGGAACTGTCGGACAACGTGTACGTGCGTTCGATCGTCGGCCGCTATCTCGAGCATGCGCGCGTCTATCGCTTCGCGCACGGCGCCGACGGTGGGGGACAGACCTACTACATCGGTTCCGCCGATCTCATGCCGCGCAACCTCGATCGTCGGGTCGAAGCGCTCGTGCCGGTGGAAGATCCGACGTTGCAGGAACAGCTCGACGAGATCATCGACGTGAACCTCGCCGACGACACGCTCGCGTGGAGCCTCTCGCCCGACGGCACCTGGCACCACGTCATCGGCCCGGGCGAGGTCGAGACGCATCGCCGTTTCCAGGAGCTCGCGCTCGAGCGGCGTACACCTGCGTGATCGGCGTACCGACATCGTGAGCCGAACGGAGACGGTGCGTGCCGCCGGCGCCGTGTTGTGGCGGCGCAAGCGCGGTTCGACCGAAGTCGCGTTGGTGCACCGCCCGAAGTACGACGACTGGAGCTTCCCGAAGGGCAAGCTCGACCCGGGTGAGACGCACGAGGAAGCGGCGATACGAGAGGTCGAGGAAGAGACGGCGTGTCGCGGTGTGCTCGGGATAGAGCTCGCCAGTACTTCCTACGTCGACGCCAAAGGGCGACCGAAGACCGTGCGCTACTGGACGATGGAGCTCGGGGGTCGCGAGCGGTTCGTCCCGAACGACGAGGTCGACGAGGTGGATTGGGTCGGACTCGACGAGGCGGCCCGCCGGTTGTCCTATGACCACGATCTCGACGTCCTCGACTCCTTCCTGGCATCCGGAGCAGACGGCGACTGATGCCGGCGATGACGTCGCCTCCTTCCGTCTGGCGGCCGACGCTCGCCGATCCCTACGACTTCTTCACGGCCGACGAAGTCGATCGCGCCCGGGCCTACCAACGACCGCTGCGCTGGATGCGGCTCGTAAGGGTCGTGCTGTCCCTCGTCGCCGTCGTCGTGTTCTTGTTGGTCGGTGCCGGGCAGTCGATCGTCGAGTCCGCCGCCTCGACGCCCTGGCCCGTGCAGCTCGCATTGGTGTTCGTGGCGCTGGAGGCGCTGCTCCTCGTCATCGACGTGCCGATCGACGTGTGGGTCGACTTCGGCCACGACCGCCGATGGGAGCTGTCGACGCAGACACCGTCGACGTTCGTAGCTGACCAAGTGAAGAGCTTCGCGCTGTCGACCGTGCTCGGGCTGGCGTTGCTGGTGCCCCTGTACGCGCTGATCCGCAACACGTCGTGGTGGTGGCTGGTGGGCTGGCTCCTCGTCACGACACTCGGGATCTTGCTCGGGTTCCTCTACCCCGTCGTGATCGCGCCCGTGTTCAACCGATTCGAGCCGCTGAGGGATGAAGCCCTGGCCCGTCGGCTCGCGGCGGTGGCCGCGGCCGCACGCGTTCCGATCGCCGGTGTGCTGGTGGCGGACGAGAGCCGGAGGTCGCGCCGCGACAACGCGTACGTGAGCGGGCTGGGTGCGACCCGTCGCGTGGTGTTGTTCGACACGATCCTCGAGCATCCCCCCGAGCTCATCGAGCAAGTGGTCGCCCACGAGCTCGGTCACTGGCGTCGTCATCACCTTCGCCAACAGATCCCCGTTCTCGCGGTCACCACGCTGATCGCGTTCGTGGTGCTGCGTCTGCTCGCGGGCTGGCAGGGTCTGTTCGCCTGGCTGGACCTCGACGGCCTCGGAGACCCGGCCTCGTTGCCCCTGTTGTTGCTCGGCGTTCAACTCGGCTCGTTGCTCACCGGCGTGGTGACGGCGTGGCTCTCCCGGGCCCACGAGCGTGAGGCCGACCTCGATGCCCTCGAGCTCTTGTCCCGGCCTGACGACATGGTCGAGATGCTGCGCCGGCTGCACGTCAAGAACCTGTCCGACCTCGACCCCGGGACGCTGCAGCGCCTGCGAGCGAGTCACCCGGCGGCCGCCGAACGGATGGCCTTTGCCCGGGCCTGGCAGGCGTCGGTGGACCCAAGTCCGTTCACCTCGATGTAACCCAAGATTCCCCTCCGCGTCGCTCGGCGCATGATCGGCCGCAACCTTCACTGCCTAGGTTGCGCGAGTACGGGTCGAAAAGCGCGATCCGTTCACCGATGCGCTGGAGGAAAGACACCTTGCGTTCAACCAAGCGGTCCCTCACCGTTCTGGTCGGCCT
Source organism: uncultured Iamiaceae bacterium (assembly GCA_963778895.1). Taxonomy (GTDB): domain Bacteria; phylum Actinomycetota; class Acidimicrobiia; order Acidimicrobiales; family Acidimicrobilacustridaceae; genus CAVZVZ01. The sequence continues at coordinate 1,176,428 of CAVZVZ010000005.1, read as the reverse complement.
CGTAACGGCCTTGGCCTTGCTGACTGCCGCGTGCAGCAGCGACAAATCGACCACCTCGACGGCCAACACGAGCGGTTCGGGCACAACCCTGGCGGGCGCGAACCTGGACTGTGCGGCCGCGTCGGGCACGCTCAACGGCAGCGGTTCGACGTTCCAGAAGCCATTCATCGACGAAGGCATCGCCCAGCTGCCGGACACCTCGCCGAACCTCACGGTGAACTATGCCGGAGGCGGCTCGGGAACCGGCAAGCAGCAGCTGCAGGTCAAGGCTGTCGACTACGCGGGTACCGACAGCACGGTCAAGACCGAGGATCTCCCGAGCTATCAAGGCGGGAGCATCCTGTACTTCCCGACGGTCGCCGCGCCCATCACGGTTTCGTACAACCTGAGCGGGGTCAGCGACCTGCAGTTGAGCCCCAACACCATCGCCAAGATCTTCCAGGCGGAAATAACCACGTGGAACGACCCGGCCATCGGTGCCGACAATCCGGGCGCGAATCTGCCGAATACACCCATCGTGGTCGCGCATCGCAGCGACGCCTCCGGTACGACCTCGAACTTCAGCAAGTTCCTCGACAGTGCAGCGAAGGGCACGTGGACCCTCGGCGCGAGCGACACGATCAACTGGCCCACCAACACGCAGGCCGGGCAGGGCAACACGGGTGTCGCCCAGGTCGTGAAGGACAACAACGGCGCCATCGGCTACGTCGACTTCTCCGACGCCAACGCGGCCGGACTGTCGACCGCCAGCATCAAGAACCAGGCCGGTGACTTCGTGGCTCCGTCGCTCGCGGGGGCCTCAGCTGCGGTAGCCAGCACCACGATCAACCCTGACCTGACGTACAACCCGATCAACGCGGCCGGGGCCGATTCCTACCCGATCACTTCGCCCACCTGGATCATCGTGTACGCGACGCAGTCCAACTCTGCGATGGTGCTCGCCCAGCAGTGCTGGATCAACTTCCTGCTGACGACGGGCCAGGGCTTCGCCGACAGCGTCGACTTCGCCCCGCTGCCGACCAGCCTGCAGACCCAGGCCGTCGCGCAGTTGTCGAAGATCACCACCGGCTGAGCTGAGGTAGCACGCGCGTGGCATCCATGAGCGCCACCGACGAACTCGTGGCCGAGCCTTCGGGCTCGGCCCCGAGCGCGTCGGACCTCGGTTCGGGCGGTGGCGCGGGCGACCAGGTGTTCAAAGTGATCACCCTCGCCGCCGGTCTGGCCGTCCTGCTCATCCTCGCCCTCATCGCCTACTCCACGACCAAGGAGGCGTGGCCCGCCTTCAAGGCCGAAGGCCTCAGCTTCATCACGTCGAGCGACTGGTCGCCGGCGAACAATCAGTTCGGTGCGCTGGCGTTCATCTACGGCACCGCGCTCACGGCGTTCATAGCCATCCTTTTGGCCGTACCGGTGAGTCTCGGGATCGCGCTGTTCGCGAACGAGGCCGCCCCGCGTCGTATTCGCAAGGCCATCGTCTACGTGATGGACCTGCTCGCGGCGATCCCGTCGGTCGTCTATGGCCTGTGGGGCATCCTCGTGTTCGCGCCCAACGTCGTGCACGTGTACCAGTGGATCGCCGATCGAACCGACGGGATCCCGGTGCTGGGGTCGATCTTCGGCGGCAACGCGCCAGGGCAAGAGCTTCATGACCGCCGGGATCATCCTGGCCATCATGATCACGCCCATCGTCACGTCGCTGTCCCGTGAGGTCATCGCGACCGTCTCCCCCATGCAGAGGGAAGCGGCCTACGGCATGGGCGCGACGCGGTGGGAGACGATCCGCCAGGCGGTGCTGCCCGCGAGTCGAGGTGGCATCGTCGGCGCCGTGATGCTCGGTCTCGGCCGGGCCATGGGTGAGACCATCGCCGCCGCGCTGGTCATCGGCTCGTCCGCGCAGATCACGTCGCACGTCTTCTACCCGGGCGACTCCATGCCCGCGGTCATCGCCAACCAGTTCGGCGAGGCCGGAGGGATCCAGAGGGCGGCTCTGATCGGCCTCGGCGTCGTGTTGTTCCTCGTGACGATCATCGTGAACGTCATTGCGCGGGGGATCGTCGGTCGCATGGATCGGAGACTGGTCACATGAGCGCGCCGGTCGACCCCTCCGACGCGCTGCTCCTCGAGGTGACGACGAGCCGGTCTCGGCGGGTCAAGAACACCTTGTCGACGGTGTGGATGTGGGGTTCGCTCGTCGTGGTGATGATCCCGCTCGGTTTCATCATCTTCTATGTGGTGAGCAAGGGGATCTCCGTCATCAGTGCGGACTGGTTCAGCAAGGAGATCGAACCTTCGGGTCGGCGCGCCGGTGGCGGGATGGGCCCGGCGATCGTCGGCACGCTGGTCATCACCGCTGGCGCGGCGCTGATGGCTGTTCCCCTCGGCGTGCTCGCGGCCATCTATTTGAACGAGTACGGCGCACGGGGACGCCTGGGGGGCCTCATCCGTTTCATGGCGGACGTGATGACCGGCGTGCCCTCGATCATCATGGGTCTGTTCATCTACACGATCTTCACGCTGCGCTTCGGCTTCTCGGGTCTCGGCGGTGCATTGGCACTTGGTGCGCTGATGCTGCCGATCGTCATTCGTTCGACCGAGGAGATGTTGCGGTTGGTGCCCGACGAGCTGCGCAACGGCAGTTACGCCCTCGGGAATCGCAAATGGCGGACGATCGTGACCGTGGTGCTACCGGCCGCGCTCGCGGGCATCACCAGTGGTGTGATGTTGGCGATCGCGCGCGCCGCGGGCGAGACCGCGCCGCTGCTCTTCACGGTGGGCGCGGCCCGGGCGTTCAACCCCAACATCCTCAGCGGGGTGAACACCGCGCTGTCGCTGCAGATCTTCAGCAACGCCCAGCAGCCGTTCGCGCCGGCGCAAGATCGTGCTTGGGGGGCAGCCCTCACCCTCGTCGCCATCGTGTTTCTGTTCACCGTCCTCGCCCGGATCATCGCGGGTCGCCTGACCCTGAAACAGCAATGAGCCCCGAGAAGCCGTGAGAACAATTGCCCGACGCCCCGCTACCGTCCGAGGCGGAACCGCCGTCCGGCGATCCACCGCTCGATTCGCCACCCGAGGAACCTGCCATGAGCGCTGAGCAGACGATCGATTCGGCCGCCTCGACCGAGTCGGCGCCCACAGAGAGCCCGCAACCGGAAGGGGCGGTCGTGTTCGACGTTCGCGACCTGTCCGTGTTCTACGGCGGGTTTCGTGCGGTCCGCGATGTCAGCCTGCAGATCCGACGCAACGAGATCACGGCGTTCATCGGCCCGTCCGGTTGCGGCAAGTCGACCGTGCTCCGTTGCTTCGACCGCATGAACGACCTGATCGAAGGCGCCCGCGTCGAGGGCACGATGCTCTACCACGGCATCGACCTGTACGGTCCCTCGATCGATCCCGTCGAGGTCCGCAAGCGGATCGGGATGGTGTTCCAACGGCCGAATCCCTTCCCCAAGTCGATCTACGACAACGTGGCGTTCGGGCCGCGGCTCGCGGGGATGAAAGACGATCTCGACGGTCGGGTCGAACACGCGCTGCGTCGTGCCGCATTGTGGGACGAGGTGAAGGATCGCCTCAAGAAGTCCGCGCTCGGTCTCTCTGGTGGGCAGCAGCAGCGGCTGTGCATTGCCCGGGCCGTTGCCGTGGAGCCCGAGGTGGTGCTCATGGACGAACCCTGCTCGGCGCTCGATCCCATCGCGACGGCCCGCATCGAGGATCTCATGCAGGAGATCAAGAGCGAGTACACGATCGTGATCGTGACCCACAACATGCAGCAGGCCGCGCGCGTCAGCGACCGCACCGGCTTTCTTCACCACCGAGGTCCAGGCCGACACCGACACTCGCACGGGCTTCTTGGTGGAGTTCGACCGCACCGAGTCGATCTTCTCGAACCCCGCCGACGAACGGACGGAGAACTATGTCACCGGCCGGTTCGGCTGACCCTCGGCAGCCCCTTCGTCTGCACTTCACCTCCGATCTACAGGAGCTGAAGCTGCAGACCGAGGTCATGGGTGTGCTCGTGGATCAGAACCTCGAGCGCATGCGTGAGGTCTTGTTGACCGGTGATGCGGCTACGGCCGAGCGCGCCATCGTGGCCGACGACGACATCGACGCGATGAACGTCTCGTTGATCGAGCAGTGCTACCAGGTGTTGATGCGCGAGAACCCGATGGCGTCGGACCTTCGGCTCGTCGTATCCGTGATCCGAGCCACCTCCACGTTCGAGCGCGTCGGTGATCTCAGTCTGCGCGTGGTGAAGTTGGCTCCCGAGCACCATGTGCTGACCGCCAACGACACGAGCTTCGACATCCTGCACGTGATGTCCGACCTCGCGGTCGAACGCTTCCGCGATGCGTTGCGCGCGTGGGCCACCGATGATCTCGATCTCGCCAGTTCGGTCGCCGCCGGCTCCGGACTGATGGACCTGCACATGGAAAAGCTCACCGAGACCCTCGTCACCCTCGGTGGGCCGGACGCGGCGCGTATCGCGCTACGGTCGCTCGTGGCTGGCCATTCGCTCCAGCGCATCAGCGATCACGCGTCGATTCTCGGCCGTCGGATCCAGTACCTCCTCACCGGCGATACGGCGTACCTGGCCGCCGAGTTGCGGTAGGAGGGTTTCATGCAAGAGCAGCGCAAGACCTTCCACCAAGAGCTCGAGCTGATCGGCGAGAACATCGTCCGTCTCGCCGCCATGACCACCGAGTTCATTCCGCGTGGCACCGAGGTGCTGCTTGTCGATGGATCTGCGCGGGGCGCAGGCGCTCATCGAGGACGACGACGTGCTCGACGAGCTGTCGATCGACATCGAGGACCGCTGCTATCACGTGCTCGCGCTGCAGCAGCCGATGGCCAGCGATCTGCGGGCCATCGTCACCGCCATCCGCCTCACATCCGAGATCGAGCGATCGGGCGACCTGATGGTGAACGTGGCCAAGGGCGCTCGCCGCATCTATCCGATCGAGTTCGACCCGCGGGTACGCGGGCTCATCGAGCGCATGAGCGAGGAGGCGATGCGACTCTACAAGGTCGCGATCGACGCCTACGTCGAACAGGACGCGAGCCTCGCTGCCGCGCTCGACGACATGGACGACGAGCTCGACTCGATCCACAAGGACTACATCGAGGCCATCTTCGAGTCGCATCACGCGTCGAACCTCGGGCTCGAGGCCGCCGTTCAGCTCGCGCTGATCGGCCGGTACTACGAGCGGATCGGCGACCACGCCGTCAACATCGGCAACCGCGTCGAATACATGGTCACCGGCTGGCTACCCGAACACAACGGCGCGGCTCGTCATCAGGCCAAGGTGGCCCTGCGGAATCGCACGGCCGCGTCGGATGCCGAGAACCCGCGCCTACGCGCTGGCGGACGACGCGTGACCGTCCTCCTCGCTGGACTCGGCCTCACGGTCGTCGGTCTTTGCGTGGCGGCCGTCGCGTTGCTCTCCCGCCAACGACGACTCGACCCTCGCGCTCGAGGCCGCTGAACGCGAGGCCTGCGAACCAAGCCATCGCCAGCTCGTCACGCCGCTGACGCGGCGCGTCGGTTGGAGCAGGCGCTCGACGCCATGCCGCAGGGTGTGGTCGTCACCGACGAGGCCGGCACGGTGGTGTTTCGCAACGACGTCGCCCAGGTGTTCTCCGAGGCGCGCCACTCGGATGCCCTCGTCGAGGCCGCGATCGGAGAACTGGTGACCGGCGCGCTCGGCGGCCGCGCCGATGCTCGACGCGCTCGACCTGTTCGGCCCGCCGCGCCGATCCCTCGTGATCAGCGCGACGCCGTTGCCGTCGGCTTCGGGCCTCGGTGCCCTCGCGGTGATCGAAGACGTCACCGAGCGGCGGCGACTCGAAGCGGTGCGCCGGGATTTCGTGGCCAACATCAGCCACGAGCTCAAGACGCCCGTGGGCGCGCTCGCGCTGTTGGCCGAGACGCTGCTCAACGAGGACGACGCCGCCATCACGCAGCGCTTGGCCGAACGGATCGTGACCGAGTCGTTCCGCGTCGGGCGGACCATCGAGGATCTTCTCGAGCTGAGCCGCATCGAGAGCGGCGAGCTGCCGCGCCGTGAGCCCGTGCCGGTCAATCTGGTCGTGGCCGAGGCGATCGAGCGCATCCGCCCCGCGGCCGAGCAAGCCGGCATCGATCTCGTCGTGCGCGAGCCGAACCGTCGGTTCGCGGTGTTCGGGGATCGCCGCCAACTCGTGTCGGCCATCTACAACCTGCTCGACAACGCGGTGAAGTACTCCGACGCCGGTTCGGCCGTCGAGGTCTTTGCCGCGACCGACGGCCGCGAGATCGACATCTCGGTGCGCGACCACGGGATCGGGATCCCGGGTCGCGACCTGGAGCGGGTGTTCGAGCGGTTCTACCGGGTCGATCAGGCCCGCAGCCGCCAAACCGGCGGCACCGGGCTCGGGCTGGCGATCGTGAGGCACGTGACCCAGAACCACGACGGATCGGTGCGGGTCGAGTCGCGCCCGGGTGAGGGTTCGACCTTCACCTTGTGCCTGCCGACCGCCTCCGGTCCGGTGAGCGTGGAAAGTGAGCCGGTGGCCGATGCCAGTTGACGTGAGCCGGGGTGTGCCGGCCGGGGAGCAGAGAGGACAGCGATCGCAGATGGCGCCGACATCGGTGTTGGTGGTCGAGGACGAGGACTCCTTCGTCGACGCGCTCACCGTGGGTTTGAAACGCGAAGGCTTTCACGTGAGCGTTGCTCGCGATGGTGCCGAGGCGATCGAGATCTTCGACGACGTGCAGCCCGATCTCGTCCTGCTGGACGTGATGCTGCCCAAGATGTCGGGTATCGACGTGTGTCGCGAACTGCGATCACGATCGACGGTGCCGATCATCATGGTCACCGCCAAGGGATCCGAGATCGACACGGTCGTCGGACTCGAGGTCGGCGCCGACGACTACGTGAGCAAGCCGTACCGTTTGCGAGAGTTGGTGGCCCGGATGCGCGCGGTGTTGCGCCGAAAGCCGACCGACGCTTCGCCCGTGCCGGTCTCGGAGGACGAGATCGTCACGGTCGGCGATGTGACCGTCGACCACTCGCGCCACGAAGTGACGATCCGCGATTCGCTCGCGAGGCTCCCGCTGAAGGAGTTCGAGCTGCTGGCGCTGCTGCTCGAGAACGCCGGCCGAGTGCTGACGCGGGACACCCTCATCGACCGGGTCTGGGGCTCGGACTACGTGGGTGACACCAAGACCCTCGACGTCCACATCAAGCGCCTGCGGGCCAAGGTCGAGGACGATCCGACCCGCCCGACGCGGATCGTCACGATCCGGGGCCTGGGCTACAAGTACGAGGTGCCGAGAGCGGCCGCAACGTGATCTTTTTCCGGGTTTCGACGGCGTAACCTTGGGCGAGTGACAACCCCCTCCTCGGCGCCGCAGTCTCCCGGGCCCGGGCCGCCGGACGTCACACCCCCTCGCGATCCCACCCGGCCCTTCGCCACATCTCCGTTCGGCCGCCTGGCGCGGACGCACGCGTTCGGCATCGCCGGCGATGCCCTGTTCGCCATCGCCCTCGCTGGTTCGGTGTTCTTCTCGCTGGACTTCAACTCGGCGCGCTGGAGCGTGGCGCTGTACCTGGTGCTCACGATCGCCCCGTTCGCCGTCGCCGCGCCCTTCATCGGTCCGGCCCTCGACCGGATCCCGGGTGGTCGTAAATGGATGATCGTCGCCGGTATGGGCTTGCGGGCGCTCCTCTGCTTCTTCGTGATCCGGCACTTGGATTCGATCCTCTTCTATCCCGAAGCCTTCCTGATGCTGGTCCTCGGCAAGACGTACACGATCTCGAAGAGCGCCATCGTGCCGACGACCGTGCGGTCGGACCAAGAGCTGGTCGAAGCGAACTCCAAGCTGGCCGTGATCAGCGCCATCGCCGTCGTCGTGGCGGCGCCCTTTGCCGGTGCACTACTGAAGCTCGGTGGACCGGGATGGGCCCTGGGGCTGGCGATGATCGTGTTCGCGATCGCGACCGGGTTTGCCGTGCAGCTCCCGCAGGCTGTCGTCGCGACGCAGCCGGTCGACGAGCTCGAGAAGCAAGAACTGCGAAGCGCAGGTATCACACTCGCAGCGTCGGCGATGGGGCTCGTGCGCGCCATCGTCGGGTTCGTGGCCTTCATGCTCGCCTTCGACTTCAAGAACAGCGGCGCGCCCCTGTGGCAACTCGGCTTCGTGGCCGCAACCGCGCAGTTGGGATTCTTCTTGGGGGCCGTGCTGGCGCCGAGAGTCCGCCGGTTCGCGAGCGAGGAACGCATCATCATCGGCACTCTCGTGGTGATCGTCGTGGGAGGACTGATCACCGCCGTCGTCGGCGGTCTGGTGGGCGCGGCCACGATCTCGCTCATCATCGGAGCAGCGTCGAGCATGGCGAAGCAGGCGTTCGACGCGATCGTCCAGCGCGACGCCCCCGACGCCAACCGTGGCCGATCGTTCGCTCGGTTCGAGACGCGCTTCCAGCTGCTGTGGGTCATCGGCGCGCTCATCCCGATCCTGATCCCGATCCCGGCCGAGATCGGCTACGTGCTCCTCGCCGCGGTGGCGTTGTTCGCCGTGATCTCGTACCTCGTCGGTGTGTCACGCGTGCGCAAGGGCGCCACTGCTTCGAGCCCCGCGCCGTCGACACCCGCCGAACCCGACGCAACGGTCGGTCCTCCGGGGCCGCCCCCAGGTCCGCCGCCTCCGCCCCTACCGGCGCCTCCCGGCGTCGGAGCGCGCCGGTGGGCCACGGCGCCGGTGCCGAATTGGGAGCCGCCCCCCGGCTTCGTCGCCCACCCGCTCGGTGAGGAGCCGACCCATGCCGACGACGCGGCATCTCCCGCGCCGATCGCTCCGGTCGTCGTCGAACAGCCCGAGCTGCCGCTCGACGCGACGGTCCCCGAGCTGTCGCTCGATCCGACGGTAGGAGAACGCCCGCCGGCGACGGAGGTCTACCCGGAGCCGCCCTGGCGCAATGCGGCTGCACCGCCCGCGGAGCCGACCGACGACGGGTCGAGCTGAGGCGGAGGATCAGGTGTCGGGCAGGTCGATGCGGGCCAACCACAACCCGGGGGCGTCGACTTCGGCCGGCGTCGGCATGGTGCGTTCGGTCTCCCAGAGGCGAGTGAGCCCCGCATCACCCGCACGCTCCACAACGCCTTCGATGAACTTGCCGCCGCGGTCGTACTGCGCCTGGGTGAGCTCGAGCCCGAACAGGCGCTCCACGAAGCGATCCGACGGTGCCGCCTCGACCCGACGCCGGCGTAGCGCCTCGGTCAGCATCGAGTAGCTCTGGAGCAGACCTTCGCCGATGGTGTCCATCACATGGTCGACATAGCCGACGATCACGGTGACGATCGCCTCGAGTTGCGGCAGCAGCGCACGCTGTTGCGGCGACTGGATGGCACCGAGCAACGACTCGGGGTCACCGAACAACGCTTGCAGGTCGGGCATGGACGAGGGGTCCTGCACCTCGAGCTCCTGCAGTCGATCTTCGAGCGGTGAGTCGCTCGCTTCGAAGCCGGCCAGGTACTGGTGCAACAACGAGGTGACCCGCGCGCCGACGTGAGGCACGCCGAGCACGGCGTGATGCGTGACGTCGTGCAAACAGACCCACAACCGCAGATCGTCGAGCGGGAGGCTCCACGCCTCGCCGAACGCGTCGAGATTCGCCGGCACCACGAGCAGCTCGTCGCCGCTCGGGCGGGGGATCGGCAGGTCGTACTGACCGAGAGCACGATGCGCGAGATGCCCGACCATGCTCCCTGCTGTCATGCCGAGCATCATCGGCCCGATCATCTGCATGAGCGGACCCATCCACGCGAGCGGGTCGCCGGTGGCGGGGTCGGGCGTCGGGTCTTGCTCGGTCTGCAGCGAGCCGGCCAGCTCCTCGAAGAGTGGACGGTAGGCATCGAGCGTTCGACGAGCCCACTCGCCCCGGGTGACGGGAACGAAGCGAATACCGTGACCGCCGATCGAGGTGTCGAGCCCGGTGCGTCCCGCGACCTGCAGCTCGGCGACTCGTGCCAGCTCCTCGATGCGCATGCGCTCGATGGGGTCGACGTTGGGCTCGGCCTGGCCGTCCGTCGCGATCGAAAGCGCCAACTGGCGCCCGGCGTCCCAACTGACCGGACCTTGCTGCTGGAGCTGCTGGAACATCTTGGCCAAGTCCCCGAACAGCGGCATCCCCTTGAAGGGGTCGTTCTCACCGAACGGATCGTCGGACGGACCTTGGCTCACGTCTGTGCATGGTAGGAGGCCTGTCGGCGCGATCCATACCCGTCGTCGCGATCCCTGTCGTCGAGCGATCGGCCCGGGGTGCATGATGGCGTGATGGCGTCGACCGTGCTCCGCACCAGTACTGCGGTGGTGGCCGGCCACAGTCTGTTGGCCGGCCGGACGACCGAGCGGCTGACGGCGGCCGCCGTCGGGGTTCGCCGCATCGGCCTACACGAGCCCGAGGCCGACCGGCATGCGGCCCTCGAGGGCGTCGAAACGCTCGTTCTGCTCGATGTGGCGTCGGGCGTCGATCTCGACGGCACCGGAGGAAGCGAAGTCGATCTCGTGGGCGTGCGCCGCCTCCTGGCCGGTGCCGATGCGGCCGGTGTGCGCTCGCTGGTGGTGTTGTCGAGTGCCATGGTCTACGGCGCGGGACCGGACAATCCTGTCCCGCTCACCGAGGACACGCCCATTCGACCGGAGCCGGCGTTGCCCTACGCCTTGGCGCGTGCCGAGCTCGAGCGCCTCGTCGCGGAATATCGCGACGGCGGGCCCGACCGGACAGTGGCGGTGCTGCGCGCCGCTGTGGTTCTGCACGCGGGCTCGACGGAGTGGTTGCGCCGCTCGCCGTGGGGGCGCCGCGGCCTCCCGCCCGACGACATCGTGGCGCCGCGCCAGTTCGTGCATCTCGACGACGTCGTCGATGCCATCGAGCTGGCGTGCGCCCGGGGCCTCGACGGCACCTACAACGTCGCGCCCGACGGCTGGATGGCGGGGGAGACCTTCGCCGACCTCGTCGGTGGCGTGCTGGCGCCGCTGCCGGCGCGCGCTCGTCGCGCGTTGTGGGTCCTGCGCCGCGCCGCGTTCGGCCCGGCCGTTGCGCCGGGACTCGAGCCATACACCGAACGATCGTGGGTCATCGCGAGCGACCGGCTTGCGCGCCGAGGGGTGGCAGCCGGCGCACACGAGCGAGGAGACGCTCGTCGAAGCCGACCCGGCGCGCGGGTGGCGGGCCCTCAGCCCGCGGGCCCGCCAGGAGCTTTCGTTGGGCGCAGTGGGCGTGTTGGCTGTTGGGTGCGGTGGCGGGAGGTGTCGTGGTCCTGCGCCGCCGGCATCGCAGCTAGGGCGTACCGGTCTTCTCGCCGAGGGTGGCGAGGGTCGAGCCTTGCTCGTCGCCCCGGCGGTACGAGATGGCGATCGCATCGCCAGGTTCGTGGTTGCGGAGGGCGACCACGAGATCCGAGCTGGACGTCACGAACCGGGCGTCGATGCTGAGCACGACGTCACCGGCCTGCAAGCCGGCCACCGCGGCGGGCGAGCCGTCGGCCACGCTCACCAACCGTGGCGCCGCCGCGGCCGAGCCCCGCGATCTCGTCGTCGGTGAGGTTCGCGCCGCGTACACCGAGCCAGACCTGGCGCACGTGGCCCGTTTCGACCAGATCGTCGGCGACACGCTTGGCCCATTCGATCGTGGTCGCGTAACGAACCTCGAGCTCGGTGCCGCTCGCATCGCGATCGGGTGCCTTCGCGGCGGCCCCGCGCCGCGTCACGATGCCCACGACGGTGCCGGAGCTGTCGACCAGCGGTGACCCGGTCGCGTCGGGTGCCAGGCGCACGTTGGTCTGCACCATGTCGTGCAGCACCTCGCCGTCGCTCTCCTCGACGCGCTGGCTCAACCCGCTGATGAGCCCGACGCCGACGGTGGGGGCGCTCGGGCGATCGGTCACCGACGATATGACGATCGCCCGTTCGCCGAGCTCGAGCGAGGTCGCGTTCCCGATCGTGGCCGTCGGAAGGTCGGTCCGGTCGACGTGCAGCACCGCAACGTCATCGGCACTGTCGATTCCCACGATGTCGGCCGGTTCCGCCTGCCCGTCGGCGAAGGTGACCGTGATCGTCGTAGCGCCCTCGACGGCATCGGCCGAGGTCAGCAGGTGACCGTCGGACCGGTAGACCACCCCGGTGGCGTTGCGCTCGCCCGACCCGGTCTGGGCATCGACGCGGGCGACGGCCGGGAGCACCGGCTCGGCCCAGGCCAGCTCGTCGGCGCCGGTCTCGCGTGGCACCTGGATCGGCACGACCTCGACCGGGGCAGGGGGATTCTCCGGATCGAAGGCCCCAACACCCAGCAGGATCGCGAGGGTCAGGGCCGAACCGAGCAGCGCCGACACCGAGCCGACGACCCACACGCGGGCCGCCACCTTCGGGCGATTGACGATCGTGACCGACTGCGACGCGCCCCCGGGGCCCAGCTCGGACGGATGCCGCCAGAGCCGATCCTCCGGTGGGAGCGGCGGCTGAAACCCGAACGCGTCGTCGGGCTCGTCGTCGGGCGGCATGGGGCCGAGGATAGTTACGGGGCTGCTCAGGAGGGCCGCGGCCCCCGGAGCTCACCATCGTCGCCGGGATTGCGTCGTGCCCGTTCAAATCGTTCGCAGCGACAACCCTCAGTAGCATGACCGCCGTGTCGGACGTCGGGGCTCCTCCCTTTGCTGATGAGTGGTTGGGTCTGAGCGCCCATCCGCTGCCGGCCGGCGCCGCGCTGGACTGGGCGACGCTGCCGCAATGCGGCGCCGTCGTCGTGTTCACGGGCACGGTCCGCGACCATGCGGACGGTCGGCCCGGGCGTCAGCCGACTCGAGTACGAGGCGTACGAGGAACAGGTCGGGCCGAAGTTGCGCGAGCTCGCCGACGAGATGCGGCGGCGCTGGCCGATGCTCGGCCGAATCGCGCTCTTGCACCGCGTCGGGCGAGGTCGAGCTGACCGAAGCGGCCGTGGTGGTCGCGGTCTCGGCGCCTCACCGGCCCGAGGCCTTCGACGCGGCGCGGTACGGCATCGACACTCTCAAGGAGACGGTCCCCATCTGGAAGCGTGAGTTCTGGGACAAAGGGTCCGACTGGGGACTGCGACCCCAAGCCGTAACGACGCTGCCGGCTCAGACCACCGACGCGCAGACCAGCAACGCGCGAGGCTGACCGATGGGCAACGCCGCTTTCGTCCTCATCGCCGTCGCCGTCAGCGCGCTCGGCTCGCTACTGCTGTGGGCACTGCACCGTCGGCCGCGCACGTTCATGTCGAGCATCGACGATTTCCAGCGCGAGATGAAGGCGTTGAGCCACGAAGAGAAGAAGAAGAGCAGGCCCGACGGCGTCCCACGCTTCGGGTGCGCGCGTCGCGGCGGGACGCTCCTCAGGAAGGGGACTGACCCCTGGCTCGCGACCTCGCGATCGATCTCGGCACGGCGAACACGCTCGTGTACGCGCGGGGCGAGGGCATCGTCTTGAACGAGCCGTCCGTCATCGCGCTCAACAGCCGCACACAAGACGTGTTGGCCATGGGTCACGAGGCGTGGCAGATGATCGGTCGTACGCCCAGCTACATCGTCGCGGTGCGGCCCCTTCGAAAGGGCGCCATCACCGACTTCGACATCACCCAACGGATGATTCGGTTGCTCCTGCAACGAGTTGGCGTGAACCGCTGGAATCGGCCGCGCGTGGTCATCTGTGTGCCGTCGGCCATCACCGCGGTCGAGCGCAGAGCGGTGACCGAAGCGGCCAAGCGCGCCGGCGCGGCCGAGGCGCATCTCATCGAGCAGCCGATGGCCGCGGCCATCGGCGCCGGCCTCCGAATCAACGAGCCGCTCGGGAACATGGTCGTCGACATCGGCGGCGGTACGTCGGAGGTCGCGCTCATCTCGCTCGGCGGCGTGGTGGCACTCGAAGCCGTACGCGTCGGTTCGTTCGACATCGATGCTGCGGTGCAGACCTACATCCGGCGCGAGTACGGGATCGCGATCGGTGAGCGCACGGCCGAGGAGATCAAGGTGACGATCGGCTCGGCGTGGCCGACCGAGAACGAGTTCGCCGCCGAGGTGCGCGGGCGCGAGCTGATGAGCGGTTTGCCCAAGACCATCGTGCTGACGGCCCAGGAGGTGCGAGACGCCATCGATGAGCCGGTATCAGCCATGGTCGACACGGTCATCTCGTGTCTCGGGCAGGCGCCGCCCGAGCTGGCGCAGGACCTGATCCTGCAGGGCGTACATCTGGTCGGCGGGGGTGGCATGCTACGAGGGCTCGACTTACGACTCGAACAGGAGACGGAGATCCCAGTGCATCTCGTCGACGCTCCGCTGGAATGTGTGGTGTTGGGGGCAGGCCATTGCATCGAAGCCTTCGACGACCTCAAGACGATGTTCATGGATTCCAGAGTCTGACGACCCGCTGGCGCAACTGGCGAGGGGAGGGGCGGTGGCGACGGGGGGTGTTGTGGTCGATGAGCCACGAGATCCGGCACAGCCGTTGTTGGACGTTCGTGACGTCACGGTTCGCTTCGGTGGCCTCGTTGCACTCGACGGGCTGACCTTCACGATCGAGCGCGAGCAGATCTGTGCGCTGATCGGTCCGAACGGAGCCGGCAAGACCACCTTCTTCAACGTCGTCAGCCGCATCTATCTCCCGACCGAAGGCTCCGTGTCGTTCGACGGGCACGATCTGCTCGCCTTGTCACCGCACCGCATCGCCGATCTCGGTGTGACCCGCACGTTCCAGAACCTGGCGCTGTTCCCGGGCCTGTCCGTGCTCGACAACGTCCGAGTCGGAGCGCAGTCGTGCAGCAAGGGCGGTATCGCCACGAGTCCGTTCCTCTTGTTGCGACGCCGAGAGGAACGACGGGTTCGTGAGGAGGCCATGCGCTTTCTCGAACTACTCGATCTGGCCGATCTCGCCGAGCACCCGTGTGCGGGGTTGCCCTACGGAACGCTGAAGCGCATCGAGTTGGCGCGTGCGTTGGCGTCGCGACCGAAGCTGCTTGATGCTCGACGAACCGGCCAGTGGGCTGACCCACGGCGAGGTCGAACAGCTCGGGCAGTTGATCCGTCGGCTCCGCGATGACTTCGATCTGACGATCCTGCTGGTCGAACACCACATGCAAATGGTCATGAGCGTCTCGGAGAAGGTCGTCGTCATGGACTTCGGCCGCAAGATCGCCGAAGGCACCACGGAGCAGATTGCCAACGACCCGCGCGTGATCGAGGCCTATCTGGGAACGGGCGCATGACGACGATCCTCGAGGCAGCCGGCCTGGTCGCCGGCTACGGCCCCGTGCAGCGTCCTCCACGGACTCGACTTCTCGCTCGAGGAAGGTGAGGTCGTCGTGATCCTCGGCGCAAATGGTGCGGGCAAGACCACGACGTTGCGGGCCATCAGCGGCATGATCGATGTCAAGGGCGACATCCGGCTCGGTGGGGACGTCGATCACGAACAAGAAGATCGAGGACATCGTCCGACTGGGTGTGGCGCACGTGCCCCAGGGGCGCGGCACCATTGCCGACCTCACCGTCGAGGAGAACCTCCGCGTCGGCGCGTTCGTCCGGAAGGATCGCGAGATCCGCGCGGACATGCAGAAGTGGTACGAGGTGTTCCCTCGCCTTGTTCGAACGCCGTAGCCAGGCAGCCGGGAACATGAGTGGGGGCGAGCAACAGATGTTGGCGATCGCGCGCGCCCTCATGTCGCGACCTCGCCTGCTGCTGCTCGACGAGCCGTCGCTCGGTTTGGCCCCGCTCGTCACCCGCGAGCTCTTCGACCGTCTCGGCGAGATCAACCGCGAGACGGGGACGACGATGCTGATCGTCGAGCAGAACGCGAACCTCGCGCTGGACATCGCGGCTCGCGGCTACGTCCTCGAGGCGGGCGAGATCGTCGCGTCAGGTTCGGCCGGCGATCTGAAGGCCGACGAAGACGTCCGCAAGGCGTACCTGGGGTACTGAATGGACCTCTTCCTCGATCGTCTCGTTCTCGGCCTGCAGCAGGGTGCGATCTACGCCTCGGTCGCCATGGCGCTGGTGCTCATCTACCGGGCCACCGGACTGATCAACTTCGCTCAGGGCGAGATGGCCCTGTTCTCGACCTTCCTCACCTGGCAGCTCTGGGACGAACGGGTGGCCGATCTGGCCCGCGATCATCATGTCGATGCTGGTCTCCTTCATCGGCGGTGCCGTCATCGAGCGCGTGATCATCCGGCCCGTGGGCGATCCCCGCCAGAACGCGCTCGCCATCGTGATCGTCACCATCGGCATGCTGCTCGCGATCAACGCGCTCGTGGGTTGGATCTGGGGCACGAACGGTCGCGTGTTCCCCAAGATCTTCGGCGGGGGCACGATCGAGGTCGGCTCGGTCAAGATCTCCTACCAAGCCATCGGTGCACTTTCGGTGCTCGCCATCGAAGTCGTCCTGCTGTTCCTGTTGTTCCAGAAGACGAAGCTCGGACTGGCCATGCGCGCGGTGACGTCGAACACCGAGTCGAGTCACCTCGTGGGTATCCGCGTCGGTCGAGTGCTGATGTTCGGTTGGGGTCTTGCCGCGGCTGTGGGTGCACTCGGCGGAGCTCTCTACGCGTCGGAGCTGTCGGCCATCGACACCACGATCTTCTTCCAGCTCCTGGTGTACGCGTTCGCGGCCGCGACGCTCGGCGGATTCGACAGCCCCCTGGGCGCGGTGGTCGGCGGTCTGAGCGTCGGAGTGGTCACCGTCATGGCGGGCGGCTACATCGGTTGGATCGGCGAGGACCTCAAGTTGGGTGGGGCGTTCGTGCTGATCCTCGTTGTCTTGCTCGTCAGACCCGAAGGGCTCTTCGGTCGGAAGCAGGTCAAGCGCGTATGAGCCACGACGCCCGATGGTGGGTCACCCGAGTCGTCGTCACCGTTGTCGTCGGGGCGATCCTGCTCGAGTTGCCGCAGTACTACCCGGACTTCCGGGTCGCACAGTTCAACACCGTCCTCTGCTTCGCCATCGCGGCACTGGGCCTCAACCTGCTGGCCGGTTTCAACGGTCAGATCTCCGTCGGCCACGGGGCGTTCTTCGGCATCGGCGCCTACACATCCGTGATCCTGGTTGTCGACCACGGTTGGCCGCACTTCGCGACGATCGTGGCAGCGGCCGTACTGGCTTTCGTCGTGGGACTGATCGTCGGGTTGCCCGCGCTGCGAATACAAGGCCTGTACCTGGCGCTCGTGACGCTCGCTCTGGCCACGCTGTTCCCTCTCGTGATCACCCGCTTCAGCGATCTGACGGGTGGGTCGCAAGGCAAGAGCGTCCCCGTCAAAGAGCGCTTTCGCGCGCCTGACTGGACGAGTATGTCCAACGACCAATGGAGGTACTACGTGTTCCTCGCGTTCGCGGTCGTCGCGTTCGTGCTCGTTCGCAACCTGGTGCGCAGCCGAGCCGGCCGCGCCATCATCGCCATCCGTGACAACGAGACCGCCGCGGCGACGCTCGGCGTCAACATCTCTGCGTACAAGGTCGTGACGTTCGGCCTGAGCGCCATGCTGGCCGGGATCGCCGGCGCGTTGTTCTCCATCCAGACCTCCTTCGTGAGCAGTGAGCAGTTCGGCCTGAACTTGTCGATCACCTTGCTCGTGGCCGTGGTGGTCGGTGGTGCGGCCACGATCTTCGGGCCCGCGATCGGTGCGTTCTTGGTCGTGTTCATCCCGGTGTGGATCGACCTGAGCGGTGCGAATCGCCAGCTCTCGCCCGTCTCTTCGGTGGCGCCCTCATCCTGTTGATGATCGTTGCGCCCGGCGGCATTCCTCGGTCTGGTCCGACAGGTGATCACCTGGGTGCGAAGACGGCTGGGGAGATCCGGAGAACCGCCACCTACCCGCGGTATCAAGGAAGCACTAGCGTCAGCTCCGTAGCTGGACGCGGACGAGGGGGAAGACGCAGGCCATGTGGACACGAAATCGTCTTGTGGGGATGCTCGCCATCGGATTGACGCTGTCGCTCGTCGCGATCGGCTGTGGTGGGCGTAAGGACAACAGCAGCTCGAGCGGCACCGGGGGATCGGGGACGACGACGCAGAACGGCGCCGGTGCATTCACGATCGACACCAGCCAGTGCGGCTCGTACAACGCGACCCAAGGGATCACCGACACATCGATCAAGTTCGGTTCGAGCTTCCCGCAGTCGGGGCTCTACGCAGGCCTACGCCAACATCTCGAAGGGCTACCTCGCCTACTTCAACTACATCAACGCGCAGGGTGGCATCAACGGCAAGAAGATCGAGATCGTCACCAAGGACGACCACGTACGATCCGGCCAAGACGGTGCAGAACGTGCAAGAGCTGACGCAGAGCGATCAGGTCTTCGCCATGTTCAACGTCGTCGGCACGCCGAACAACGTGGCCATCCGCGACGACCTCGCCGATCAATGCATCCCGAACCTCTTCGTCGCGACCGGTTCGCCGCTGTGGGGCCAGACCCAGGACTACCCGTGGGTGATCGGCTCGATCCCGTCGTACGCGACCGAGTCGCGCGGTCTTCGCCGACTACCTGAAGGCCAACAAGCCCGACGCCAAGGTGGCGATCCTCGGCCAGAACGACGACGTCGGCAAGAGCTACGAGGAGTCCTTCCGAGGCGCCATCGAAGGCACTGGCATCTCGGTGGTCGCGTGCCGAGTCGTACAACCCGAGCGACCCCGACGTGAAGTCGCAGATCACCACGTTGTCGCAGTCCGGCGCGGACACGATTCTGGTAGCGGCGGCGGCGCTCAAGTGCGCCCAGGCGCTCAACGCCATCCAGGAGACGGGTTGGCAGCCGACGTCGTACATCTCCGGCACGTGCACCTCGAAGACCGTGGTCGGTCTGGCGAATCCCGGTGCCAACAACGGTGTGCTCAGCTCGATCTATCTCAAGGATCCAGTGGATCCGGAGTGGGCGAGCGATCAGGGCGTGCAGCAGTTGCAGCAGCTCGGCCCGCAGTACGGGCTCACGGCGGAGGACCTCACCGACGGCATCGTGTCGTACGGCTGGTCGATGGGGCAGCTGATGGTCGAGACGCTGAAGCGCTCGCCCGAGCTGACCCGCCAGTCGGTGATGGAGACCGCGTACTCACTGCAGAACGTCAGCTTGCCGCTCCTGCTCCCCGGAATCACGGTGAACACCAACGGCGCCACCGATCCGTTCCCGATCGAACAACTTCAGATCGGTCAGTACAACGGCCAGTTCTGGCAGCTCCAGGGCAACGTCATCTCGTTCGAGGGACAAACGAACCAGTTCGTCAGCGGCTGAGCCGCTCGATCGGTTCCCGGACGGCCGGCCTTCGGGCCGGTCGTCTCGCGTCCGGGCTACAACGGGGTCATGGACTACGACTGCGTGCTCCTCGAACGTGAGGGATCCTTCGCCCGCATCACGATGAATCGCCCGGAGCGCCGTAACGCGCTCTCCCAGCAGCACCTCGACGAGCTGCTCGCGGTGTTCCGGGCCGTCGGCGACACCGACGCGCTCGGGGTCGTGCTGGCGGGCAACGGTCCGGTGTTCTCGGCCGGTCACGACTTCGGTGACCTGGCCGGCGCCGAACTCGACACCGTCCGAGCCATGCTGTGGACCTGCACCGAGCTGATGCAGACCATGCAGACGATCCCTCAGGTCGTGGTGGCCAAGGTTCACGGGTTGGCCACAGCGGCCGGCTGCCAGCTGGTCGCGACCGCCGACCTGGCGGTGGCCGCCACGTCGGCGACCTTCGCAGCACCTGGAGGGAAGGGCGGATGGTTCTGCACCACGCCGATGGTGGCGATCGGGCGAGCCGTCTCGTCGAAGCACGCGCTCGAGATGGCGTTGACGGGCGACACGATCGACGCGCCGACGGCGGTGGCGTGGGGACTCGTCAATCGAGTGGTGCCCGACGACGAGCTCGACGCCGCGACCGACGAGATGCTGAGGCGCGCCACGCGAGGGGGTCGCGAGTCGAAGGCGTTGGGCAAGCGCGCGTTCTACGAACAGATCGGCTTGCCCCAATCCGAGGCGTACGCCCTCGCCGTCGAGGCAATGGCTCAGGCCAGCCAGATCCCCGACGCCCGCGAAGGCATGGCGGCCTTCCTCGAAAAGCGCCACCCCGACTTCCCCTGAGCGAACTTGTACCGAGTTGCGTGGGTTGGGTGAGGGGTGGTCGGGTCAGAGAAGGTCTTCGGCGGCTTGGCGGACTTGCCAGTCGCGGTCGGTGCGCGCGGTCTGGAGCGCGGCGTCGACCTCGGGGCCGTCGAAGGGCGCGAGCGCCAACACCGCTCGCCGTCGCACGGTCGCCTTGTCACCGGTCGCTGCGAGGATCGCAGCCAGGCCGCGTGGATCGCCGATGGCGCCCAGGGCGGCCACGGCCGCCTCACGAACGAGCGCGTCATCGTGTGCGGTCGTGAGATCGACGAGTCGTACGACGATGGCATCGGTCGCTCGTTCGCGTTCGCCCGCAGTCCAGGCCGCGGTTTCCACGACCGGAGGCTCCGCGTCCTCGAGCCCGGCGATCACGATCGCGTCGAGTTCGGGTTCGGCGCGGCGCGCCGCCAGTTCCAGCGTGGCCCCGCGCACGATCGGGTCGTTGTCCGCTACTCCCGCGACCAGCATCTCGATGGTGAGTGCTCCGGCGCGTGCGAGCGCGCGCAGTGCCGTTGCGCGCACCACTGGGTCGGCGTCGGCCAACAGCGCGATCGCGGCGGGCACATCACCGACGTGTCCTGCCAGGGCCGCTTGCCGTCGCCGTGCCGTCTGCTCGGGCAGCGCCCGGCTCGACACCGGGTCAGCCCACCGCAGAGGAGATGAAGGCCCAGGCCACCACCACGACGAGGGCGATGGTCAGCGCGGCGAGTGCGCCGAGGCCGACGATCAACAGCACCAGCCATCCCGCGGACCACGTGCGGGAACGCCAGCTCGGCAGCGTGGTGGGACCGAACTCGACGGCATACGGGTGCTCGCCGCGGTGGGTTCCCGGATCATCCGTGGCAGGCTGTCCGGCGACCAAGGACGACCCCCATTCCCATCGTGGACACGATCGACCCGATGGTACCGCCGCTCCCTCAGGGCGACGGCACCGCGCCGCCAACGAACCTCACCGACCCGCCCGAACCCCGCCGTCGCCGGCGCCGGGTCTGGTACGTCCTGCTCGGGGTCCTCACACTGCTCACACTGGGCACGATTGCTGCCGCGCTGGTGCAGGTTCCGTACTACCTCCTCGCACCGGGCTCGACGCGGAGCACCGAAGGCTTGGTGTCGGTCGAAGGCGCGCCGTCCTATCAGTCCGACGGTGAGATCGACTTCACGACGGTGTCCGTGCGCAGGGCCACCGCGCTGCAGGCGCTGATCGGATGGCTCGACCCGACGGTGAGCGTCGTCCCCGAAGACCAGATCCTCGGCGGTCAGAGCCAGGACGAGAACCGTGATCGCAATCTGCAGGAGATGGCCGACTCCAAGGAGGTCGCGACCGCGGTCGCGCTGAAGTCGTTGGGTTATCCCGTCGACGAGCAGGGCTCGGGCGCCATGATCGTGAACGTGGTGAGCGACACGCCGGCCGCGGCCTCGCTGAATCCCGGCGATGTCGTGGTTGCGGCCGACGGCAAGCCGATCCAGCTGAGCAGCGACCTCGTCGACGTCATCGGTGCGCATCAGCCCGGCGACGTCGTCGCCCTCGACGTACAGCGTTCGCCCGAACAGACCGACACCGTGAACGTCCAGCTGGTGGGCCGGCCCGACGACGCCAGCAAAGCCATGCTCGGTGTCAGTCTCGAGACCTACCGGCTGCGTTACAACTTCCCCTTCGACGTTCAGATCGACTCGGGTGCCGTGGGCGGTCCGTCGGCCGGCCTGGCCTTCACGCTCGGCGTCATCGACGTGCTCACACCGGACAGTCTGACCGCTGGTCAGCGCGTGGCGACCACGGGAACCATGGATCCGAGTGGCGCAGTAGGGCCGGTTGGCGGCGTGCAACAGAAGACGGTTTCGGTTCGGCGGGCCGGGGCGACGCTGTTCCTCGTGCCGAGCAGTGAATACGACGAAGCCAAGAAGTACGCGGGCGACATGCGCGTCGAGTCGGTCGACACCATCGACGACGCCTTGCGTGTGCTCACGTCGATCGGTGGCGGCACCCCAGCCGTTGAACAGGCAGCACCCACGGGTGGCTGACCAGCGCTCGTCGCGCTAGTAGCTACCATCGGGTGTCGTGGCGTCCGACCCTTCTGAACATCCTGCCGTCGATCCGGACGCGATTTTGCGGCAACCGTTCTCGACGGTCCGTAAGGGGTACGACCCACTCGAGGTGCAGAAGTATCTGATGGCTCTCGCCACCGAGCTGCGCGCCGGTCGCGAACGGGAGCGACTCCTCGAACGACAGGTGGCTGACGCCACCAAGCGCGCCGCCCAGCTCGAACACCTGTCGCCGCAACGGCTCACGTCGATGTTGGGTGAAGAGACCGCCAAGGTGATCGACGCCGCGAACACCGCTTCCTCCGATATTCGGACCAAAGCCGAGGAGAACGTGGCGCGTCTGTTGCGCGACGCGCAGGAGCAGGCGAATCGCATGCGTCAAGAGGCCGAGGCCGTGCTCGAGCGCAAGACAGCGGAGGCGGAGGAAGCAGCGGCCCGAATCCGCAGCCAGTCCGAAGAGATCTTGCAACAGGCGCGGATCGATGCCGACGCCGATGCCGAACAGGGACGTGAACGCGGACGAGAGATGGTCACTGAAGCGCAGCGGGTCCGCGAACGGATGCTGCGTGACCTCGTTCGCCGACGCAAGACCTTGCGGCAACAGATCGAGCAGTTGAACGCCGGGCGCGAACGGTTGATCGAGGCGTACGCCGTCGTACGCCAGGCCCTCGACGCCGCGACGAACGAGCTCGACATCGTTCTGCCCGAAGCGAAGATCGCCGCCGACAAAGCGTTGCAACGTGCGGTCGAGTCCGACAGCGCGACCCTCGACGAGGACATGGCGATGCTCTCGGCCGAGTTGCGCGAGCCCGTCGTGCGCGTCGGTGAGCCGGCTGTCGAAACGGCTCATGCGTCATCGCCGTCGCCCTCCGTCGAGTCGGCACCAGCCGATCCGGTCGCGGTCGCGGCGACCGCTGACGTGATCGAAGATGACATCGAGCTCATCGAAGAGGGTGGGCTCGACGACTACCACGAGCCACGGGCGCCCGATCCGGTGGCGGGCCGCCACTCGAGCGCCGTCAACGTGATCGTGCCGTCGCTGGCCGACGAAGGCCCCGAGACCGACCCGATCGACAGCCCCGATGACACCGAGGATGTCGAATCGCCCGATCCCGCAGCCGCGATCCAACCGCTGGGGGCCCTCGACGACACCGACGGACTGGCCAGTTCCGCGGCTCGGGTGGCCAATCTCTTTGCCCGGATCAAGGACGAGGCGGCCGCCGACGAGGTCCACGGCGAGGCCGCGGCCCGCCTCATCCCCACTGACGCCCCGCCCGGCGCGGACGACCAGGCCGGCCCGGATGCCGACGAGCTCCCGTTGGCCGATCGCTACGCGCTCGTCGTCCGCGAGCTGGAACGCAGCCTGGCCCGCCACGTGAAGCGCGAGCTGTCCGACGAGCAGAACGAGATGCTCGACGCCGTTCGTCGTGATCCCGAGGCCCCCGCGACGAGGCTCCTCGCCGACCCGGAGGATCACGTCGAGCGCTACGTGAATGCGGCCAGCGCAACGCTGTCCGATGCGGCGCTGGCCGCGAGCGAGCTGGTCCCGGAGGCGGCACGCCAGCGCCCGGACGGCCCTCGGGTCGGCGGGCTCGCTCGCGACGTTGCTGCTGAGCTGGCTGCTGAGCTCGTCGCGCCGCTGCGCGTGCGGGTCGAGGCCAGCTTCGCCGAGGCGAGCACGGCCGACGAGTCCGACGTCGACCTGGGCGAGACCGTGCGGGCCGACTACCGAGAGTGGCGCACGCAGCGCGTCGATCCGCTCGTGACTCGCGCCGTCGTGACGGCGATGAACCGTGGGGTACTCGCCGCCGTGGAACCGGGCACCTCGGTCCGTTGGCTCGTCGTCAGCGGTGACCCCGCGTGCGGGCTCTGTCGGGACAACAAGGCGGCCGATCGGGTGCCCGCGGGCGAGCTCTTTCCCTCCGGGCACACCGCTCCTCCCATCCACGACGGATGCCGGTGCGTGTTGGTCGTCGACCCGGCGTGACCCCGCCGACTGTTCCCCCTGACGGTCCCGTAGGCTGACGCCTCATGCGTGCCCCGGAGGAGATCCCACGTCGCCGTCGCGGCCGTGGATCGGGTCGTGGCCGAGTCATCCTGCTCGTCGTCGCGGCCGTCCTGTTCGTCCTGTTCACGTCGTTGCGCGGCCTGGCCGGCTTCTACACCGACTACCTCTGGTTCGCCAGTGTCAACCTCACCCAGGTCTGGTCGGGCGTGCTGTGGTCGAAGGTGTTCCTCGGGGCGTTCTTCACCCTTCTGTTCTTCGTGTTCTGTTTCGTCAACCTCACGATCGCCGATCGTCTGGCGCCCAAGTTCCGTGCCACCGGACCCGAGGACGATCTGCTCACCCGGTATCACGAGGTCGTCGACCGCCGAGCGGGACTCGTGCGTGGAGTCATCTCGCTCCTGTTCGGTCTCGTAGCCGGCGTCGGTGTCTCGGCCCAATGGAACGAGTGGATCCTGTTCCGCAACGGGGGCGACTTCGGCACGAAAGACGCCACGTTCGGCAAGGACATCGGCTTCTACGTCTTCAAGCTCCCGTTCATCAGCGCGGTGATCGATTGGGCCTTCGCCTCGCTCGTGATCATCCTGCTCATCACGGTGGTCGCGCACTATCTCAACGGCGGCATCCGGCTGCAGTCGCCGTTCCAGCGAGTGACCCCGCAAGTGAAGGCGCATCTGTCGGTGCTCCTGGCGCTTCTCGCGTTGATCAAGGCCGTCGACTATTGGTTCGGCCGCTACGAGCTCACCTTCTCGACCCGCGGCGTCGTCGACGGTGCCACCTACACCGACGTCCACGCCCAGTTGCCGGCGACCAACCTGCTGCTGTTGATCTCCTTGTTGTCGTGCGCGTTGTTCATCGTGAACATCTGGCGCCGAGGCTGGGTACTGCCGGTGGTCGCGGTGGGGCTGTGGGGTCTGGTTGCCATCGTGGCCGGCGCGCTCTACCCGACGTTCATCCAGCGCGTGCGCGTCGAGCCCCAGGAGTCCACCCGCGAGTCCGAGTACATCGGCAACAACATCAACGCGACCCGCGACGCGCTCGGATTGAACAACGTCGATGTTCAACCGTTCGACTACAACTCCGATCGCGACCAAACCGTTCAAGCGATCCAGGACAACGAGCCGACCATTCGCAACATCCGGCTCCTTGACCCGAAGGTCGTGTTGCCGACGTATCAGACGCTGCAGGCCATCCGCGGGTATTACCGATTCAACGAGCTCGATGTCGATCGCTACAAGATCCAGGGGCCCGCGGGTGGAGCCTCGCCCGAGACCGAGGTCGTGCTCGGGAACCGCGATCTGAACCAAAGTGACCTTCCTCAGCAATCGTGGGAAGGGCGCCATGTCAACTACACCCACGGGTACGCGACCGCGCTCTCGCCGGCCAACGGAACCACCCTCACCGGCCAGCCCGACTTCCTGCTCCGAGACGTGCCCGTGAACGTCGACTCCCGGCTCGATTCGTCGATTCCGGAGATCACCCAGCCGCAGCTCTACTTCGGCGAGAACCTCACGAGCTATTCGATCGTGGGCACCAAGCGGGAGGAGGTCGACTATCTCGATTCGGCCGGCCAGACCATCCCGTACCGCTACCAAGGCACCGGTGGCGTGCAGCTCAGCTCGTGGGTTCGCCAGGCGGCCTTCTTCTTGCGGTTCAACTTCGAGTGGAACCTGCTCTTCTCCGACTACATCACTCCGCAGTCGCGCATCCTCTACATCCGTGACGTGCGCCAGCGCTTCGAGACGGCGGCGCCCTTCCTGAAGTTCGACGCCGATCCGTATCCCGTGGTCGTCAACGGCAAGATCGTGTACATGATCGATGGCTACACGACCAGCGATCGCTACCCGAACGCACAACGGGCCGACACCAGCGGGCTCGACGCCAACAGCGGGCTGGCCGGTCACCGCTTCGATTACATCCGCAACTCGGTCAAGGGTGTGCTCGACGCCTACGACGGCACGGTGAAGCTGTACATCGTCGATCCCAACGACCCGATCGTGAACGCCTACGCCAAAGCGTTCCCCGACCTCTTCGAAGACGTCAGTCAGATGGATCCGCAGCTCAAGGAGCACTTCCGCTATCCGGAGGACCAGTTCCGGGTGCAGACGAACATGTGGGGCTCGTACCACATCACCGATCCCCAGAGCTTCTACGAGGGTTCGAACGGTTGGTCGGTCGCACAGGATCCGGGTACGAGCGTGACGACCGGCAGCAGCGCCGCGCAGACCCAGGCGACCACGCCATCGGGACAACCGATTCGCACACAGGCTCAACGGATCAACCCGGTCTACGTCATCGGACGATTGCCCGGCGACGACAAAGAAGGATTCATGATCCTTCGGTCCTTCGTTCCGGTGAGCGACGACGACAGCAAGAAGCAGCTGACCGCGTTCATGGTCGCGAAGAGCGACCCGGACAACTACGGCAAGCTCGTCGTCTACGAGATGCCGGGCGACAACCTGCCGAACGGCCCCGGCCAGGTGAACTCGTTCATCCAACAGAACCAGACTGTCTCCAGACAGATCTCCCTGCTCAACCAGCAGGGATCGAAGGTCTCGTACGGCGACCTCATCTTGGTGCCGATCGATCAGACGATCCTCTACGTGCGCCCGCTGTACGTGTCGTCCGAAGGTCAGACACCCGTACCCGAGCTCAAACAGGTCATCGTGGTCTGGGGCTCCGAGGTCGTGATGGCGCCGACTCTGCGTGACGCGATCCAGCAGCTCTTCCCGGGGGTCCAGGCCAATACCCTCGAGGCTCCGGGCGACAGACCGACGTTGCCCAACGACTCATCGGGCAACGACACGTCGAGCGGTACCACCACGACCACCACGACGCCTTCAGGCTCGACGCCCTCTACCGGTGAGCCGAGCAACGACCCGAATCAACTCCTCGCCCAGGCGTCCCAGCTGTTCACCGACGCCCAGACCGCTCTGGCCAATCAGGACCTCGGGACGTATCAGAGCAAGGTCAATCAGGCCATCGCCTTGGTGAACCAAGCCCAAAAGTTGCTCGCGGCGACCAGCACGACCACGACCGAGCCTCAGGCCGACGCCTAGGACGTCCATCGTCCCATATCTGTTAGCCGGCTATGTTGGTGCGACGCCCAACTCGTCGAGAAGCTGGGTGGGATCGACCGATCCCGGCGGGGTCTTGGCTCGGGCCGCCTCGCCGGCACGACGTTGAAGCAACTCGTTCACCGGCGTGGCCACTCCGTGGAGCCGACCGAGCATCACGATCTCGCCGTTGAGGTAGTCGGCCTCGATGTTGCCGGTGCCGCGCGCCAGGCTCTGCCACGACGAGCCCCCGCCGCGCGGTCGGTCGGCGATCTCGCCCATGGTCATCAGGTCGCCGCGACGCTCGCGGTCCTCGTCACGGTCGACGAACGCGATGCCGGCGGCCTCGAGCACACCGGTTGCCTCGTCGCGTGCGAGCCGCATCACGGGACCGATGCCTTCGACATGGCCGCACAGTGCCTCGACCGCGTTGCCCAGGTTCATGAGGAGCTTCCCGTACTTCCATCGGGCGATGTCGTCGCGCGGGACCGACTCGAAGGTCGACGCCCGGAGCGCGTCGGAGATGGCGGCGGCGGTGTCGTCGACTGGCCCCGGCCACCGCCCGATGTCGAGCAATCCGGTGATGGGCGACGAATAGGCCTGCACGATCCCCGGTTCGAGGTGGGCGGCCGGGCACATCACGCAGATGCCGTAGACGTTGCGGAACCGTCGGAGGAGCATGCGCTCGTTCTGCACGCCGTTCTGTGCGGACACGATGGTGATGTCCGGCGGTGCGGTCCGGATCAGCTCGACGGCGGCGGCGACGGTGTGTTGGGTCTTCATGGCGAAGATGACGACATCTCCGGCCGCGAAGGTGAGAGAGGACGGATGATCGACGACCGGGATGGTCGACGTCACGACGCGGTCGGGCGATTCCACCGTGAGTCCGTTGCGCTGCAGCGCTTCGTAGTGTGCGCCGCGCGCGATGAGCACCACGTCGTTGCCGGCCTCGGCGAGTCGCCCGCCGATCGCTCCGCCGATGGCGCCGGCGCCGTAGATGATGAAGCGCATCGGCTCAGTAGCCCGGAGGCCGACGGAACCCGGGACCGACCTCGTCGACGCGTTGCGCGATCTGGAGCAGTCGTCGATCGCGCAGGTACGGACCGACGATCTGGACGCCGACAGGAAGGCCGCTCGGGGTCTGGCCGGCCGGGATCACGACGCCCGGCAGCAAGACCGCGCCGAAGGCGCCGGCCCACGCGATGAGGTCGAGCGCGATGATCGAACGGTCGTCGATCATGAGCGTGCGCTCGGGGATCGAACGTTCGTTGTCGTGAGGGAACGCCGCGACCGGCATGATCGGCGCGAGGAACGCGTCGTGGTCGGTGAAGTAGTCACGCCACCGCCGTCGTTGCAGCTGGCGACGGGCGTCGGCTCGGCGCCAGTCTCGATAGCTCGAAGTGAGGCGCACGCCCGACCGGATGGTGGGGTCCGTCGATGTGGGGTCGAGCGTGGAGAACAGGTCGTAGTGCTTGTCGGGTAGGCCCATTCCGATGATGCGGCAGCACGAGATTCGTCCAGGAGTCGACGCCGTCGGCAATGGACACGGGCGGCGCCTGTTCCTCGACCTTGGCTCCGGCGTCGCTCAACGTGTCGGCGAGAGCGCGTAGGACGTCTTGTACCTCGCGGGCGACGGGGAAGTCGTCGTCGCTGAAGGCCATGCCGATGCGAAGGTCGCTGAGCGAACGTACGTCGGGCCCGTCGGGTAGGTCGAGTGTCCAACCCACCGCCTCCTCGTCGAGAGGCCCCGCAAGGACGTCCAAGCCGAGGCGCAGGTCCGCAACCGATCGCGCCAGCGGTCCGCCCGCGTTGACGTCGGCTTCGACGAGGCTGCCCGGCGGCCCGGGGATGTGGCCGCGGCTCGGCACGATGCCCCACGACGGCTTCAACCCGTAGACCCCGCAGAGATGGGCGGGCGCGCGTATCGAGCCGCCGATGTCGCTGCCGAGCTCGATCGGCGTGATCCCTGCCGCAACGGCGGCCGCCGCGCCACCCGACGACCCACCCGGAGTGCGGTCGAGGGCCCACGGGTTGTTGGTCTGCCCGTATATCTCGTTGAACGTCTGGTTGTCACCGGCGTAAAGCGGCGTGTTGGTCTTACCGACGATCACCGCCCCGGCGGCGCGGAGGCGGGCCACTGTCACAGCATCGTGTTCCGGTACGTGATCGCGCAGCTCGGGCGCGCCCGAAGTGGTGACGAGACCTTCGGTCTCCCACACGTCCTTCACGGTCATCACCACGCCATGAAGGGGCCCGAGCACGTCACCCCGCGCCTGTGCTTCGTCGGCCAAGGTCGCGTCACGTGACGCTCGATCCGGATCGAGCGTCACCACCGCGTTGAGCGGTGGGTTGACGGCCTCGATGCGGTCGATGACGTGTGTGAGCAGGTCGCGGCTCGACAAGTCGCCGGCTCGCAGTGCCGCGGCGAGCTCAGTGGCGGTGGCAAAGGACAGATCCATGCCTGCATCCGACCAGACGGGGCGAAGGAGGGCAACCGGCGCCGGTCGGACGTGGGTAGCGTGGCGCGATGGCAGCCGACGAGAAACCACACGTATATGTGCCTCCGGGCGAGCAACCACCGGGCGAGCTCGTGATCGAGGAGATCGAAGTCGGCGACGGTGCCGAGGCCGCCTCAGGGTCGAAGGTCGAGGTGCACTACGTGGGTCACGGATGGTCGACCCGCCAGCAGTTCGACTCCTCTTGGGACCGTGGTGACACCTTCTCGTTCGACCTCGGCGCCGGCCAGGTGATCAAAGGTTGGGATCAAGGCGTCGCCGGCATGCGCGTCGGTGGCCGGCGGCGAATCGTGATTCCGCCGGGCATGGCCTACGGCAAGGCCGGCGCCGGCGGTGTGATCGGCCCCAACGAGACCCTGGTGTTCGTCGTCGACCTGCTCGGCGTTCAGTAGGACAGCAGGACAGCATCTCCGCGTTCTTCCTTGCCCTGGGCCGCGTCCTGCAGCGCTCGGGAATCCGATCCCTCCTCATCGCGCTCGGACTCGTCGTGCTCGTCTTCCCAGAGGTCGTTTTCGCCGGCGGATCGCTTGCACCCACGGGTCTCAACGAGGTCGTCGACCGCACCGCGGCCAAGCACGTCGACCTGTTCCCTAATCCGGAGGGTCGGCAGCCCGAACAAGGCACCGTCGACGTCGGCGCGCGGGCGTGGCAGCTGGAGCCGGCCACCAAGTTCATGAATCGGGCTATCTACGGGGGCGAGGACCCGAGCTGGAATCCGTACTCAGCGGGCGGAATGCTCGGACCCGAGACGCTCGCCGACATGAAGTTGTCGCCGCTCGTCGTCGCGACGGCCGTCCTCGGTGGTTCGTCACCGGCCTTCACGTTGGTGATGCTGCTGCTTCTCGTGATCGCTCTCTACTGCCTACAGCAGTTGTTCTCTCGCTCGCTGGCCATGCATTGGTTGGCGGGCTTGAGCGCGTGCATCGTCTTCCTGCTCGGCGGTTGGGCGGCAGCGATGCTCACGAGCCAGATGGGCGCGCCCTATGTCTTGTTTCCGGTCGTGCTGTACGCGTTGGTGGAGTTCTTGCGCGGTCCCAAGCCCCTCCGATTCCTGCTTGCGATCGCCGCCTACGCCGCACTCTTCCTGACCACCTTCCTCCCCGTCGTGCTGCTGATGATGGTCTTCGTCCACTCCGTTGCCCTGGTCATCGATGCGTCCCAACGGCGAGAAATGGATGGGGGACGATCGATCGTGTCACGCGTCGGCATATTGCTCGGTCGTCAGGTGGTCGTTCCCGGTGCCGCGGTGGCCGTGACGGCGTTCATGTGGTTGCCGACCATCGACGCCTATCGGCACTCCGGCGACGACATCGCGCGCTACAGCGGCCGGATGCTCACGTCCAAGGACCCGATCGAGTTTCTTTCCTTGCTGACGCCGCGACACATCTATCGGCCCTACATATCGGCCACGATCCCGGAGCGCCTGCGCGATCACGACGTGACCGTGTTCCTCGGCATCGTGCCGCTGATACTGATGACGGGGGCCTTGCCGCGCTCGCGCAACCTGGCGCGTCGGCTGCTCGTGGTCATGCTGTTGCTGGTGCTCGTGGCCGTCGCGCAGCACATGGCCGTTCCAGGATTGTCCGCGATCGGTGGCCTACCGGGTCTCCGCACGATCTCGGGTGTGTACTGGGCGGCGTTGGCGGGGGCGGCGACGACCGTCGGCGTCGGCCTAGCCGTACATACAGCGTTGCGATCGGGATTGAGATTGGAAGGCAGCCGCGGCGACGGGCGGTTTGATGGTGGCGGCCCTCGCTGTCGGCGTCGTCACGAACTGGCGTGTCTCGAACGTGGCGTTGGCGAGCATCGCAGCCGCGTGTGTGCTGATCGGCGCGATGGTCGCCATCGCCACGTTCGCACGCGGTGATCAACGACGGCTGACGGTGACGACGTCGCTCGCAGTAGGTCTGCTGGCGCTCGAGTTGTTGTCGTACCAGAACCACGCGCGGGTGAAGCGCGTGGATTACGAGGACCACCCACCGGCGTACCTGACCTTCGTCAAGGAGAACGTCGGTGACGGTCGGGTTCTGAATGCCGGGCGCAGCGGCCTCTACGCCGAATGGGGGTCGGCTTTGGGGATCCGGCAGATCGAGACACTGAACGTGATGCAGATCCCGGAGTATCGGACGTTCTTCTTCAACTATCTCAACGAGGACGAGTCTCGGGGCAAGTTCCTGAGGATCGGAGGCGATCCAGGCATCGACTTCGGCGCCGATCCTGCGGCGCTCGACCAGATGGCCGTGCGCTACATCCTGGTGGCCGACGAGCTCAAGCGGTACGGCGACGCGGTAGCAACCAACTATCCGTTGGTGTTCGACGATCGAGAGGCGGGGGTTCGGGTGTTCGAGAACACTGATGCCTTTCCGCGTGCGTACCTGTCACCGGCGCTCGTACCGGCATCGGCAATCTCGTCGGATCCTCCGCCATGGCAACGATCCCGTGCGTTCACGACCGACGCAAACTTCCTCGACGAAGCTAGGGCCGCGGGGGTGAGCACGCGAGTCGACGGCAGTGCCGCAGGCGAAGCGACGATCGTGGAGGACCACAACACCCGAGTGACGGTTGACGTCGACGCGTCGCAGCCGTCCGTGCTGGTTCTGGCGGACGTGTATCACGACAACTGGTCGGTCACGGTCAACGGCGAGCCCGCCGACCTGGCCGAGGTCAACGACGTGGTTCGAGGCGTCGTCGTGCCCGCTGGCGGATCGACGGTGGAGTTCCGCTACGAGTCGAGGGCGCGCACGATCGGGGCCCTGATCTCGCTCGTCGCGGTCGTAGCGCTGCTCGTCGGGTCCGTGGTGTGGTCGGTACGACGCCGACGCACGATCGCCAACGGTCGTCAGCTGAACGACGCCGCTCGACTCCCAAGGCGGCGTCGCCGGCGCCGTCCTGATCGACCCGACCGTCGGCCATGCGGATGATGCGCGGCGCGCGGGCCGCCACCTGCGCGTCGTGGGTGACGAGGAACATCGTGGAGCCGTGTTGCTCGGCCAAGCGCCACGAGGAGGTCGAGGATCGTGGCACCAGTGGTGGAGTCGAGATTGCCGGTCGGCTCGTCGGCGAGGATGACACGAGGCTGATTGGCCAGCGCACGAGCGATCGCGACGCGCTGTTGTTCACCACCCGAAAGCTGACTCGGCAGATGGTGACCTCGCTCGGCCAGCCCGACCTTGTCGAGCAACTCCACACATCGATCGTGACGCGCACCGCGCTCCATACGCGTCGGCGCAAGCGCGGCTTCGACGTTCTCGGCGGCTGTCAGTGTCGGGATCAGATTGAACTGTTGGAACACGAAGCCGAAAGCGCGCAGCCGAAGATCGGCGAGCCGGCGGTCGGGGAGTGATCCGAGATCCTCTTCCTCGAACAACAGCTGACCGCCGGTCGGGCGATCGAGCGCGCCGAGCAACTGCAACATCGTGCTCTTGCCCGAGCCGCTTGCTCCGGTGACGACCACGAACTCGCCTTGGTCGATGACGAGATCGACGTCGTCCACGGCACGAACGGCCGTCGAACCCTGGTCGTAGTGCTTGCTGACGTTCTGGAGCTCATAGGTGTGCATGCGAAGGTGCCTTTCGTTCAACCGAGCTCACGGAGCGCGTCAGCGGGGCGGAGTCGAGCGGCGCGCAGCGCGCCAACGGCGCCGGCGATGAGCCCGCCGAGGATCGCCAACCCGAGGGCGAGGGCGAGCACCGAGAAGTGAATAGGAGCCGGCAGGGTGATGGTGTCGCCGGTGACGCCCGCGCTCACTTGTCCGAGGCCGAACACGCCACCGGCCGACGACGCCGGTGCGGTGGCTTGGAGTGTCGGTGCGATCTTGGTGGCCAAGAACGCCGCGCCTATGCCGATGGCGGCGCCGAGCAGACCGCCGAGTATGCCCGTGACCACGGACTCGCCGACGATCTGGCGGACCACGAGACTTTGACGCCAACCGATCGCTTTGAGCGTGCCGAGCTCGCGGACGCGCTTGGCGACCGACGACAGGGTGAGCAAGGCGGCGATGCAGAACGCGGCGATCAACACCACGACGGCCACGACGCTGCCGAGGCGGTTGGCCAGGTTCGATGCGTCGACCAATGATCCGGAGATCTGATCGGAGAGTTGCGCGGCGCTCGTCACGGTCGCACCCGGGAACGCGTCCTGGATGGCCGTGGTCAGCGAGCCGACGTCGGCGGCGTTGGTGGCCCGCACGAGCAACACGTTGGTGCGGCCGGCGCGGTTCGACAGCGTCTGGAGGTCGGTCAGGGACAGATAGACGTCGGCCGCCGACCCACCGAGGGGCGGCTCGGCCAGACCGACCACCGTGAACGTGGTGCCGTTGAGGTCGATCGTGTCACCGACGTTGAGGTTCTTGCGTTGCGCGTAGGCCTGGGCGAGCACGGCTTCGTGCGCGTCGGGCGCTCCAGTGAAGAAGGTGCCGCCCGTGACCTGCGCCGGCGTGATGAGCCCGACATCGGGTTGGGACAGATCAACGCCGGCTATCGAATACGACTCGGTCGTGATGTCGGTCTGCGGCGGGTTGAGCGCCTGAGTGATCGTGCGCTGAGGCGTCTGCACGGTGCCGCGGAACCGTTGCAGTCGCTCGGGCAGGCATTGCGCGAGCGCGCCGCCGAAGCGGCCGCCGCCACCTCCACCGCCGCCACCCGTCCGCCTGCGGGGGTCCGCCCGTGCCACCGCCGCGCAGCCGCGCCGCCGGTGAAGCCGCCGTTGGCCTGGATGCAGGCTTGGATCTGCGCCTGCTCCTCGGCGGTCGGCGGATCGATCTGCTGGTCGACCTGGACCTGGTCGCCGCCGGTCTGGACCTCGGCGACGATCTGGGGAACCGTGCCCTCTTGGTGCTGCGCGACGAGCGTCAGGCCCTGCGACACGGTGTCGACGCCGGGAAGGTCGGCGATGGTCTGGGCTTCGGTGTCGGGGAACGTCAACTGCGTCGCCGGCAGGAAGAAGTCGTGCACGAAATGGTCGCCGGGATTGCCGAGCTGTCGAGAGGTCGGTCAACACCGACGAGTTCTCCTGCACGAGGGCCTGCTCGTCCTCGGGTGACAGACCGTTGTTCTGGCCCCGACCGCCGGCGCCCCCACCGCCGCCGAGTCCGAAGCGCCCGGTGGGTGCCGCACCGGTCTGGCCGGCTCTGGGCCGGATCGCTGCTCGGTGGGCTGGCCTGTTGTTGCTGTGACTGCTGCTGGCTCTGGGTGGCCGAGTCCTGGACCGGTCGGGTCACGAGCAGATCGGTGCCCACGCTCGCCAGCGGGTTGAGCACCTGTTGTTGGGCGTCGTCGAGCCCGTTGGACACTGCCGTGATCGCTACGACCATGGCCACACCGACGCCGAGACCGAGGACGGTCAGGACGGTGCGGCCCATTCTCCGCCGCAGCTCGCGGCGGAGATAGGTGAAGAAGAACAACTGCGCCCCTTTGTGCTCCCGGAGTCTCCGGCGGGCATCATCGGGGGTCAGCCTGAAAACCAGCTGAAATTCCGGTGGTTGGCGGCTCTGAGGCCCCGCCCGGTAGGGTGGCTCCCACGCCGCGGGGTGGAGCAGTCTGGTAGCTCGTCGGGCTCATAACCCGAAGGTCGTGGGTTCAAATCCCACCCCCGCCACCATCGAATCAGCAGGTCAGGGCCCCGCTTCGGCGGGGTCCTTCTTCATTTTTCGGGGCGCGTTCACTGAACTCCTTCAAACCCTTTGAACGGGCGGCGGGGCGGCTTGGTCCCACACGGCCAGGCGCAACTCACGCAACCGAGCCTCCCGAACTGATCCTCACGTCAGGAGTTTGGCCTTCGCTGATTCGAACTCGGCGTCGGTGATCGAGCCTTTGTTCTTGAGGTCGGCGAGCTTGGCGATCTGGTCGGCGGTGTTGTCACCGGCGGTTTGTTGGACGTATTGGCGGAAGTTGGCCTCGTTGGCTTGGGCTTGTGCGATGGCGCGTTGTTGCATGCCGGATCCGCGGGCGATGAGGTAGACGAGGATGCCGAGCCACGGGAGGATCACGATGAAGATGGTCCAGAAGGCCTTCATCCCACCGGAGAGATCGTCGCTGCGGAAGATGTCACCGAAGAGGGCGATCAGGACCCAGATCCAAATGATGAACATGAAGAACCAGAGCATCGACCAGAGCAGTTGGCCGGATCCGAAGGTGTAGGCGAACATGTATTTCTCCTAATGGTTGATTTGTGTGGCCATCGGCGATGCGCTCATGCACGCTGACGCTCCTGTCGGATCGTCCGACGGGAAAATAGGGAGCTGCGCACCGTATCGTGCTGGCAGCGATCGGCGCCCGTTAGCCGCCAACGCGATGCTCGGTCCACTGGGCGCGTGGTTGGCGATGTCAAGGTGGTCACCCGAAGTCGACCCCGTCGATCGGCGCGGCCGGGGTGATGTCGGGGAGGTGCATCATCCGGAACGAGTTGGCGAGCCCGAGTAGCGCGGCCAGGACGGGTATTAGGAGCGCGACCTGGAGCGAGAGGTTGCGGGCTTCGTTGTTTATGGCCAGGACCTCGGCCTCGACGGCGGGAGGTTGGTCGGTGATCTGCTCCGCGAGTTGGGTGTTGCTCATGACCTCGGCGTCGTCCTCGAGCGCAGCGTCGATCTGTTGTTGTTGGTCCGGTGGGATGACGGTGCTGTTCTCGGTCTGGTGAGTGAAGCTGAAGGACAGCACGGCCAGAAGGATCCCGCCTGCTACTGCGAGACCGAACGAAAGCCCGAACGATCCGGCCGCAGAGTTCACCCCAGCGGCTTCGCTGATTCGCTCCTCTTCGACGGGCGCGAGGGTGTAGTTGTTCAGTTGGGAGACGAGGAGCCCCAGGCCGGTCCCGGCGATCATCAGTGGGACGACCAGATACCACCCGCTGTCGACACGGGGGAACGAGCGGGATGATCAGCGCCATACATGGCCATGGCCAGAAGGATCGCGAGCCGACGGTTGCCCGCGTTCTCGGGCTCGGTGGCTTCCGGCTCGATGGTCACGATTCCCCAGCGGGGTCTTCGCGTTCAGGCGGGCGAGGGTCCGAGGACGGCGAGATTGCAGCCAGCGCCTGTTCGAGGCTCGGGTAGAAGTGCTCCTCGTCGAGTGTTGTGTGCAGTCCGTACCGCTGGACCAGGCTCTGGAGCCGGTCGCGGAGCTCGGCAAAGGCGAGGTGCACGCCCTTGGTGTTGAGTTCCTCATCGAGGTCGCGAAGGACATCTGCGGCAGTGACGTCGATGTCGGTGATCGCTTCGCACTGGAGGACGATCCACGTCGGTTGCCGCTCTTTCGCGAGGTTGCGGACCTGGTCGCGGAACTGCCCGGCGTTGGCGAAGAAGAGTGGTGCCTCCCACCGGAACACGACGATGCCGGGACGTTGTCGAGCGTCGGGGTACACGGTGAGGCTGTGCCAGCCGCCGATGGTGGGTACCTCGCCGAGCACTGTTCCGTGCGGCCACCAATTGCGTCGGAAGAAGAGCAGCACGGCCAACACGACCGCCACGACGATGCCCTGGAGCACGCCGAAGAAGATCACTCCTGCCGAGGCGACGAGGCTTATGACAAGGGACGAGGGTCGGATCGCGGCGTAACGACGCAGCGCGCTCAGGTCGATGAGCGACAGCGCCGCGGTGATGACCACCGCGGCCAGCGCCGTTTGCGGGAGGTCGGCCAATAGCCCATTGAGGAACAGCAACAACAGCACCACCAATCCGGCACCGACGAGTCCCGTCGCCTGCGAACGAGCGCCGGCCTGGTCGGCGACCGCGGTGCGCGATCCGCTGACCGACACGGCGAAGCCTTGGAAGAAGCCCGCCGCGATGTTGGCGGTGCCGATGCCGACCATCTCTTGGTCCGGGTCGACGTCGTCACCCCGGCGCGTCGCGAAGCTCGTCGCCGTGGCGATCGTGTCGGTGAGCGACACCATCGTGATCCCGACCGCGCCGACGAGCAGCGGTGCGACGTCAGACCAGCCGGTCCACGGCAGCGCCGGGGCCGGCAGGCCCTGGGGAAGCGTGCCGACGGTGGCCACGCCACGTGCGGCCAGGTCGAGCAACGCCGACACGATCGTGACGCCAACCACGGCGATGAGTACCGCCGGGATCTTGTTGGTGATTCGAGGGAGTACCAACAGCACGATCAGCACGCACAATCCGGTGAGCAGAGTCGTGCGGTCGGTCTGGTCGAGACCCGCGACGAATTGGCGGATCTCGTCGATGAAGTTGTCCGCATCGGTGGAGAAGCCGAACAGTTTGGGGAGCTGTCCGGCGATGATCGTTATCGCAAGGCCGTTGAGATAGCCGACCCGCACCTCGCTGGAAAGAAGATCGGCGACGAACCCCAGCCGGGCGACGCCGAGGCCGATCTCGATCAGGCCGACGAGCACCGCCAACAGGCCCGCCAGGGCGATGGCACTGCCAGGATCGCCGACGACGATCAGCGGCGTGATCGCTGCGAAGATCAGGGGCGACACCGACGAGTCGGGCCCCAACACCAACACCCTCGATGGACCGAACACCGCGTACGCGGCCAGACAAGCGATGGTCGTGTAGAGCCCTGTCGCCGGCGGGAGACCAGCGAGCTCCGCGTACGCCATGCCTTGCGGAACCAGGATCGCGGCCAGTACTACGCCCGCCACCGCGTCTGATCGAAGCCACGCTCGGTCGTAGTGCCGCA
The DNA here is from genome assembly GCA_963778895.1 of uncultured Iamiaceae bacterium. Taxonomy (GTDB): domain Bacteria; phylum Actinomycetota; class Acidimicrobiia; order Acidimicrobiales; family Acidimicrobilacustridaceae; genus CAVZVZ01. The sequence goes on along the minus strand of CAVZVZ010000005.1, from coordinate 1,138,057 downwards.
GCCTCGTCAACCCCGGTGCCCAGCGTTTCAGGAGCGAATTCACGTAGTCACGGCCGGGACTGGTCTTGGCATCGTTCCTGGGAAACCTCGGGCGTTTTGGGAGTTGGCAGATACAGACGTTGGCCGACTGGACGGTGCCTTCCGTGGTCTGCAACGCGTGTTTCGACTGCCCGGCACCTTGATCTATCTTGCCGTGCACACTAGGAGCACTCACAGAGCGCCGACGCGATTCGTCGCCTCATGCTGAATACTCGACCACAGGAGCAGTGATGCCCACCCCGCGCGCCGACGTGCACGGTCCGATGGGCCAGCGCAGCACGCCGCCGACTTCCACCACGACCTCCGCCGTGACCGGTAGCCCGACCTCGGTCTCGACAACCACCACCAACCCGTGACGCCACCGCCCTCGCGTCCCTGTCGGTGCGGAAATGCGTTCGGCGGCGGGGTCATACCGCACGAATGGCCCGAGCCAATCCTCGCCGGCGTTCTCGGTGGCTAGCCGTCTAGTCAACCTGAGCTGACCCGCCCGGGCACTGTTGTGTCGGCGGATTCGTACCGGGTCGTCGAGCTGACGGCGGGTCGATGCCCGAAACCCGCTTGGCGGCGCGGTGACACCAATCGTTCGCCGCGTCGCGTTTGTCCGTGGCGGCGTGCCCAAAGGGCACTTCGTGGGATAGTCCACAGGCCGCCGCGGCTAGCTTCTCGGTGTGAACATGCGACGGGTGCCCGACATGATCGGCCGGGAGCGGATGTGGAAGCTGGTCTCCACCATCACCGGCATGGTTGGCGCGATGATCGCCCGCAAGGCTGATAAAGGCCGTGTACCGGGCCATACGGACGGACGCAGCCCCCGCTACGCCGTTCGACCCCGGCAGCGCACGGTTCTCGTGGCCCGAAGCCTTGGTGTGGGCGGCCGCGGCCGGCATCGGTCTCGGCATCGCCAAGGTGGTGAGCGCCCGGGTTGCCGCCATGGGCTGGGAGGCCGCCACTGGCACCCTCCCGCCGGGGGTCGTCGTCGAAGAGCCAGCGGCCGTCTGAATCCGGGGCGGAGGGGGACACTTTGAATTGGCTGGTCGTGTGGGTACCGGAAGCTCTCGAACGTTCGATGACGGTTGTCGGTGTGGAAGTCGTCGCGGGGTGGGCCGAGAACGCTGAACCCAGCCAATCATCCGGCGCCAAACGCCAGGTCACTATGACGAGCATTCGCACCGACGAGTGATGTCGATCGATGGGTGTCGCTCCGGCCCGGTTTCAAGGGGCAAAGCAGCCGGCGAGGAACGCCATGAGCGCCGGGGTGGCGACCGTGTCGCCGGGCGTTCCTACGAGTGTGGTGAGGTCGGCGTGTTCCAGTTCGCGCGAGTCGAGGACCGTGGTGGGGACGTCTACCGCTCGGAGGGCGGCGATGAAGGCCACGTGTTGCTGGACGCGCCAGGTCGTTGCCCCGGGCCGCGATGAAGTGTGGTGCGGTCGTGTAGCTGAAGGCAACCTGGTTTGTCGACTAATGGATGGGTCGCCCCCCCCAGATCAGCTTGCCTTCTCGTAAGGGTTCGCTGGTGCCCGTCCTCGGGCATCGGTCCCTTTGCGCCGCGCCGCCCGTTTGGTCACCGGGCGCCTGTCGCCTCGGGGGTGTCTGCGGTCTGGCGACGTGCGATGAGCTTGCCGAGCTCCCAGAGGAAGAGGAGCGCCACGGCGGGCACGAGGGCCAGGGCCCACTGCTGGAACGAGAGCTCAACGGTGCCGAACACCCTGCGGAGGACGTCCATCTGGGTGATGAGCACGGCGAGGACGAACTCGGCGAGTGCGGTCCAGTTCAGGTGCCGGTTGTCGAAGGTCTCGGTGGTGAACGTCGTGGCCGTCACGCTCCGAGCCTGGAAGGCGGCCGTGATGAGGAGCAGCGAGAACGCGGTGACGCCCATGGAGGTGCCGACGGCGACGCTGTCGTAGTGGTGCGTGCCGTAGCTGATGAGTGCGAGCGTGCACATCGCCATGAACAGGCCCACGAGACCGGCGGTGGTCAGGAGGCCCGTCGTCATGATCGACGCGTCGCGTGGACGCGGCTTGCGGTTCATGAGGCCGACCGCCTCGTGGTCCATGCCGAGCGTGACGCCGAGTGGCGCGTTGACCAGGAAGTTGATGTAGAGGATCTGGGCGGGCGAGAACGGCTGCCCGGCGGCGATGTTGAGGATGCTGGCTCCGAGGAACGTGATGATGTACGCCACCAGCTCGAGGATCACGAACCGGATGAACTTGTTGAGGTTGTCGTAGACCTTCCGGCCGCCCCGCACGGCGCGCACGATGGTGGCGTAGTTGTCGTCGGAGAGGATCATGCGGCTGGCGTTCTTGGCCACCTGCGTGCCGGTGCCCATGGCGATGCCGATGTCGGCCGCCTTGACCGCCGGGGCGTCGTTCACGCCGTCGCCGGCCATGGCGACGACGTCGCCCTTCTTCCTCAGGGTCTCGACGAGCAGCACCTTGTGCTCGGGTGCGACGCGGCCGACCACGCCGATGTCGTCGATGCGGGCGAGTCGCTCCTCGTCGCTCAGCGCGGCGAACTCCGTCCCGAGCATCGCCTCACCCGGGATGCCGAGCTGCTCGGCGATGGCCGCCCCGGTGATCACGTCGTCGCCGGTGACCATGCGCACCCGGATGCCGGCCGCCTGGGCGTCGTGGACGGCTGCCAGCGACGCCTCGCGGGGAGGGTCGACCATGGCCACGATCGACGCCATCTCCAGATCGGTGACGTGACCGAGGAGGTCGCCCTCGGCGTCGAAGGCAGAGGGGTCGAGATCGCGGAAGGCCGACGCCATCACCCGTTGCCCCTGGCCCTCCATGCGGGTGACAGCGTCCTCGGCCCGCTTCTTCAGGGCCTCGTCCCACGCCACGCTGGCGCCCGCGGCCAGGGCGGTCGCGGTGCGGCTCATCACGGCAGGGGCCGCGCCCTTCACGAAGCAGCGGACCACGTCCTTGCCGGACGAGTCGGTGGTCGAGTTGAAGGTCGCCATCAGTTTGTAGGTGGGGTCGAACGGCAGCGTGGCCAGACGCGGGAACTTCTCGCGGCTGGCTTCGATGTCGAGCCCCGCCTTGTGGGCCAGGACGAGCAGGGCGCCTTCGGTCGGGTCACCGACGACCTTGCCGTTCACCAGCTTGGCGTCGCTGGCGATGATGTACGGGATGACGGCATCGTCGATCGAGGCGGAGGTCCCGGCGGCGTGCTGGACCTTGCCCTCGAGCTCGTAGCCGATCCCGGAGATCGTGTAGCGGTCGACCGGGTCGACGAGCTCGACGGCGGTCATCTGGTTCATGGTCAGCGTGCCGGTCTTGTCCGAGTTGATCGCCGAGGTCGATCCGAGCGTCTCCACCGACGCCAGGTCCTTGACGATGGCGTTCTGGCCGGCCAGCTCCTTGGCGCCGGCCGAGAGGATCACCTGGAGCACGGTCGGCAGCGCCGTGGGGATCGCGGCGATGGCCAGCGCGATGGCGGTGATGAACAGGGTGTCGGCCGACTCGCCTCTCGACAGGCCGAGGCTGAACATCACGATCATCGTGCCCAGCGCCGCCCCACCGATCCACAGCGTCATCGTGTTCAGCTGCTTCGTCAGCGGCGTCTGTTCCTTGGCCGACCCGGCGAGCATGCCGGCGATCTTGCCCACCTGCGCGTCGGCCCCTCGGGCCGTCACGACCATGGTGCCGCTGCCGTGCGTGACCGGGCGTGTTCATGAACGCCATGTTCTTCTGGTCGCCCGGGCCGACCTCAGCGTCGGCGAGCGTGGTCGCCTCCTTCGATGCCGGTGTGCTCTCCCCGGTGAGGGCGGACTCGTCGATGCTCAGCGCGCTGGCGGCGATGATCCGACCATCGGCGGCCACGTTGTCCCCGGCCGTGATCAGCACGACATCGCCGAGGACGACCTCCTCGACCGGGATCGCCGACTCGACGCCGTCGCGGCGCACCCGCGCGGTCTGCTTGGTGAGGGACTTGAGGGCGTTCATGGCGCTCTCGGCCTTGCCCTCCTGGCGGAGCCCGACGACCGCGTTGAACACGGTCAGCAGCAACAGCACCGCGCCCGTGCTCCACTCGCCGATGGCGAGCGACAGGCCAGCCGGCGATGAGCAGGATGATCTGCATGTAGGCGGCGTACTGGTCGAGGAAGCGCCGCCAGCCCGGCACCGTCGCCTCGGCGGGCAGCGCGTTGGGCCCGTCCGTCTGCAGTCGCTCGGCGGCCGTCGCCGCGGCCAGGCCACTGGCCGGGTCGACGCCCAGCCGTTCGGTGACCTCGTCGGGTGAGAGGGCGTACCACCGCGCGGAGGCATCAGCGGTTCCCGCCGGCACCTGTTGCGTGTCTGTCACGATCGCTCAGAACCTCTCCGGGATGAAGTGCAGCGGCAGGTTCGGCTCGACGTAGTCGCCGGCCGACTGCCGCTTCGGCAGCTTCACCTCCGGGAGCTCGAGCGGTTCGTAGGGGATGCGGCTGAGCAGGTGGGAGATGATGTTGAGCCGGCCGCGCTTCTTGTCCTCGTTGTTCGCGACGAACCACGGGGCCCACGAGGTGTCGGTGGCGGCGAGCATGGCGTCGCGGGCACGGGAGTAGTCGTACCAGCGGCTGTAGGACTTCAGGTCCATGTCGGAGAGCTTCCAGATCTTTCGCGGATCGTCGATCCGGCTCTCGAGCCGACGGGTCTGCTCGTCGGGGCTGACCTCGAGCCAGTACTTGATCAAGATGATGCCGGAGTCGACGATCGCCCTCTCGGTCTCGGGCACCAGGCCGAGGAACCGCTCGGTCTGCTCCGGGGTGCAGAAGCCCATGACCGGTTCGACGCCGGCGCGGTTGTACCAACTGCGATCGAAGATCACGACCTCGCCGGCGGCCGGGAAGTGCGCCATGTACCGCTGGACGTACATCTGCGACTTCTCCCGCTCGGTCGGCGCGGGCAGAGCCACGTGACGGAACACCCTCGGGTTCGTCCGTTCCGTGATCCGCCGGATCGTGCCGCCCTTGCCGGCGGTGTCGCGCCCCTCGAACACCACCATGACCTTGGCCCCGGACGCGGTGACCCACTGCTGCAGGGCCACCAGCTCACCCTGGAGGCGACGCATCTCGGCCTCGTACTCCTTCTTCTTCATCTTGGGCCGAGCCGCGCTGGCGGCATCGAACTCCTCGATGCCCGACGGCGGCAGGGCCGCCGCGGGCCTCGCCGACGCCTTGGCCTTCTTGCCTTCTTGTCCTTCTTCTTGGACTTCTTGCTCATCGGTCGTGAGTCCCTTCGGGAGCGAGCGCGTCCTACCTGCGCTGCTCGTGGCGGAGTTGGATGCGGGTTTCCCGCTCGGCGAGGACCAGCCGGTAGTTCTGGACCTTCGCGTCGCGGGTCCGCTCGTAGCGTGAGCGCAGCACGTCACCGATGTGGTCGGTGGACGCCCACGGGTAGTCGCTCGAGAGGGCGCGCTGGATCTGCCCGAGCGCGGCCTCTGTCGCGTCGCCGACGTCGTGCGTCGGGTTGGACGAGGCTGAGGTCGGTGCCTGCATGGTCGCGGTCAACGGCGGTCGCGGGGTCGACCGACGCCGTGGGCGACTACGGCAGCGGTGCCGGCGGTTGCCGCGGTGCGGGCGACGGGGGTGCCGACGACACCTCGGCGCATGGTTCGTGCCGGTCGCAGTGGCATGTCAGTATCCGAGTTCGTCGAGGACGGATTCGTTCGTTGCGTCCGTCATGTCCGGGTGTCCCTTCGTCCTCAGGCCTTGAGCTCGCGGCCGTGCACGATCAGGGCCCAGATGACGAGCAGGTCGACCGTGATCATGAGTATCGACCACACCGGGTAGATGGGCAGGGCGACGAAGTTGAGGATCATGCTGAGTCCGGCGACGAACACCGCGATCGTGCGGGCGAGGATGTTGCCGCTCATGACACCGATGCCGGCCAGGATGACCACGACGCCCACGATCAAGTGCACCCAACCCCACTGGGTCAGATCGAGGACCATTGTTCCCCGGTTGCCCCACACCGCCCAGGTGTCGTTGACGATGGCGATGAGCCCGTAGGTGGCACTGAAGATGCCACCGATGATGAGCATGATCCCGGCGAAGGAGATCCATCCCACCCAACCGGTGGGTTCGCTGCGTTGCTCCATGATGTGTCCTCCCGTGATGGCCCGAAGGCCATTCGCTGCCATGCGCGGCGAGCGCTGGCACCGATTTATACGGCTGTGCACATTGAGTTCAGGATGAAGGCCGGCTGCCTAGGGCACTTGGTCCCTACCTCGAGGTTGGGCCCTCAGAAGCTGCAAGCGGCGAAGGTCCCGAACCCGGCCCGCGTGGCTATGGCCTCGGAATGCACAATGCTCCCGAGCGAGGGACCTTCTGCCCTGTTCTCGGGCGCCCATCAGGCCGCAATGTGAACAGCCGTAGGCATTGGTTCGGTCGTAAGGACGCGCGGCACCGGCTGCGGCCGTGCCGGTCTCGATTGGCCCAGGACGGAAGGGGAGCGGGTGCAGACGGTGCAAGGACAAGACGGAGTCGGGGTGCGGCGACGGCTGCTGGCTGTGGTGTCGCTGGTCGCCGGGGCGCTGCTCATCGTCGCGACCCTGGTCTTCGCGGCCCGGCACGTGAGTGCACTGCTCACGGGGCTGGTGGGTCTGGCATTGATTGCCGCGGGCGCCTGGTGGGTGATCACCGAGCAGATGCCGCGCCGGGCCATCGGCGTCGCCGGGGCCGTCGTCGGTGCGGTACTGGTCGTCGTGGCCGTCCTCAACGCCACGCCCGAGGCCGACCGGCCCGTGCTGCGCCTCGTGGTGGTGGCCGTCCTGTTCCTCGTCATGGTGGGGTGCGGCCGGGCCGCGCTGGTGCGCGACCTGCACGAGCGCGACGCCCGCCGGCCTTCGGACGTCGCTCCGCCCCGACATCCGGTGCTGCTGTGCAACCCGTGGTCGGGCGGCGGCAAGGTCGAGAAGTTCGGACTGGTCGAGCTGGCCCAGGAGCTGGGCGTGGAGGTGGTCATGCTCGATCACGGCCTCGACCTCGAGAAGCTCGCTCGCGACGCGGTCGCCCGGGGCGCTGACTGCCTGGGCATGGCCGGCGGTGACGGTTCTCAGGCGCTCGTCGCCTCCATCGCCGTCGAGCACGATCTTCCGTTCGTATGCGTGTCGGCCGGGACCCGGAACCACTTCGCCCTCGATCTCGGGATCGACCGCGACGATCCCCGCCTCAGCCTTCACGCGTTCCGCGATGCCATCGAGCGTCGCATCGATTACGCGACGGTGGGCGACCGGCTGTTCGTCAACAACGTGTCGCTCGGCGTCTACGCCACGATCGTCCAACAGGACGGCTATCGCGACGCCAAGGTCGACACGACCAAGGCGGCGCTGCCCGAGATGCTGGGTCGGGCCCAGGAGCCGTTCGACCTGCAGTTCACCGAGCCCGACGGTGCGGAGGTCGACGGCGCCTACCTGATCCAGGTGTCGAACAACCCGTACGTGCTCGGCGCGACGCTCGACGCGTCCCAGCGCCGTCGCCTCGACACCGGGACCCTCGGTGTCGTCGCGATCACCGCGACCTCGGGGGCCGAGGCGGCCAGCGTGGTCGCCATGTCCGCGCTCGGGCAACGTCGCCGGAGCCGGCACTGGCACGAGTTCGCCACCGAGCGGTTCGAGGTGCGGTCACGCTCGGGGCGGGCCTACGCCGGCGTCGACGGCGAGGCGCTCGAGCTCGCCACCCCGCTCGAGTTCGCGATCCATCCTCGCGGGCTTCGGCTCCTCGTCCCCGACGGCAATCTGACCGCCGCCGAGCGCCGGAAGGCCCGGGACGTTTCGATCGGCGACCTGCTCGCCATCGCTCGTGGTATCGACCCGCTCGTGGTTCGCGACCAGTGACCGAAGCCACGAATGGGGTGCTCCTCGTCCTGCCTCGCATTACCGGACGCGTCCCCGCGCAGGGAGGAGCGGAACGCCCATGACCTCCTCCACCGATGTGCCAGCCCACAGGCGCGGCCCCCGGCGTCCGCCGGGTGCGCCCGTGGGTCCTGACGAAGTGCGCCGAGCCGTGCTCGACACCGCGGCGACGCTCTTCGCCCGCCATGGCGTTGACGGTGTATCGCTGCGTGACATCGCGGGCGAGGCCAACGTCAGCCTCGGGCTCATCTCCCGATACATCGGCGACCGTGGCACCCTCATCGACGCCGTCTTGACCGACCTCTCCGACCAGATGGCCAAGTCCCTCACCGACAACCAGCTCCTGGGACAGGGCTTCGAGCCGGACACACTGATGGGTAAATGGGTCCGCGTCATCGGCGCGCTCACGATCGCCGGCCACCCGATTGACGAAGGCGACGACGTCAACCCTGTACTCGCCCTCGCCGACGTACTCGAACACAATTACGACGTAGACGAGCGCACCGCACGACTACGAGCCGCGGAGATCGCGGCCGCCGGCATCGGGTGGAGGATCTTCGAGGCCTGGCTGGTCGCGGCGGCCCGGCTCGACGATGTCCCCCTCGAGACGCTGCGCGAGGAACTCGTCCACTCGGCCCGCCGACTCGGGGCGACGCCGTGGCCGTCGCCGCCCGACCCGCCCACTGCAGGCAAAGACCGAGCCTGATCATGCACCTCGGGAGTCCCTCATGAATGATGGCGGCGACGTGACCGGCCAGAGCCCGCCCGGCACGGATCCACCACAGGGCCCGACTCTTGATATTTCTATTTAGTTAGTTAGCTATTCACTTCACCAAGTACCAACCATCGCAAAGGGCAGGGAGGGAACAACCTGACACAGCGAGCCGGCGATCCGATCTCGATCCACAAACTCGCCACCGGGCCTGTGAGGAACTTGGTAAGGGGCGGAGCGGGCCTCTAGCGCTCAGCCTCGTGGGCTGGGTGCGGCGGTCGCAGGCTTCGGCTGGTCTCCACGTTGCGTTTGATGTTGGCGAACTGTCGTGTCTGCATCGGCCAGTGAACGGGTGGGTAGACCCAGAAGTTGAAGAAGCCTTCGAGCCATCGTGGACGGAAGGTTTGGTAGCCGCTGACGATGAGGCGCGTGCTGTCAGGAGGAAGCTCCTCTAAGAGGAAGCCCCAGAGTCCCTCCGTGTAGCTCGGCGGTCGGGTTTGGCTCGGGTCGAGGACGTGGCCACGCAGATCGCTCAGGCCGCGCAATCCCAAGAATCGTCCCGGCTCGAGCGCTGCTACCTCCCAGGCGTCTGCCGGGCCGCCGGGGGACCAGGCCGTCAGGTAGTCGCCGACGGAAAGGTCTTGCCACTCGGGGTGGAGTTCATGCGCGCTCTGGCGGCCTCCGTTGTCGAGGCGATCCCATGAGTACCAGCCCGCTCGGTCCCAGCCCATCTGGATGAGCCACGGCCACACCTCCGCCGGTGGCGCCTCGATCGTGATCGCCATGGTCGCGGCTCGCGTGCCGTCGGGGATCAACTCGTTCCCCGGGAACGTTCGAGCTACTTCCTCATCGGTGGCCCCCCAACGGACCAAACGAGGGCGGAGAACAAGCGTGTAAACCGCTCCGGCCAGGCACGCCCCACCGACAACGCTGCGAACACATCTCGCCATGGCCCAAGCGTTGGCGTTCGTTCGCTGCCGGACAAGGGGCAAAGGTCCTTCGGTTCGCAGACGCAGGAACGGCCCCGCCGAACGTGTCTGCCGATTCGTGGCCACTAGCAGGTGCGTGCGTCCCGACGTCAGCGGGAGGCGGTAACACAGCAAGTCACCGCGCATAACTCGACGGATGGCTCACGACTCGCCTGCGTTTCGCCGGTAGGCGGTACAGCGCGTCCGGCTTCACGAGGAAGATCGACCACGGTCATGAGCAACGACGCGCGCCAACGCGGTCAGTGTCGTACGGTCGGTGCGTTCGAAACGCGGGCGCGGCACCTGGCGGTGCAAGACCGCGAGTTGATGTCGTAACACGAGGATCTCGGCGTCCTTGGAACGATCGCCGCGGCCGTGTAGTACCAACAGCTCGATCACGATTTGGCCACACACGCTGCGAAGGTAAGAGCCGGTTTGGAGCTCGGTAAGAACCAGATCACCAAGCTGCCCACCTTCAAACGAAGTTTGGCCGCGATGACTCTGCGAGGGCGCTGTCTCTTACGATTAGGACTTCACTGCAACGAACAGCCGTCCGCATGACGTACCTGCGGACAAGCCTTAGCCGACCAAGGCGCGTGTTCATGACACCACCGCAAGCTGCGAATCGCGTGACGACATATGCCCCGCTGGTGACATTGTTAGCCGACGTGGAGATACCCTCCGAGCGCCTTAGCGCGGTAGGCATGGGGCTCCAGCACGATGCCGGGAAGGACACTGCCAGGCCGCAACACCGGCGCCGATGGGCCATCGTCAAGTTGGTTGCCGCGATAGCCGGGCTCGTCGCCGTGATGGTTGCGTCCGCAATTGGCCAGGCGATCTCGACCTCGGGCGCGCCGAGTCCGGGCATTGCCACCGTCGAATGGATCCGCGACCATCACGGCGCAGAACTCGTCAATGCCGTCGAGCGCTGGTGGTACTCGCATCACCCGCCACCGGTAGGCGGTCAACCAGGCGGCGACCTCACATTCGCGGCCGGAACTCCGGCCGGCCCGACCGGGGAGTCCGAGCCCGACATGTCGTCGCCGGCGCGCACGCCACCGCCCCAGGCCGTCGTCACACCAGCGGGCACTCCACTGCCGAACGAAGGGGTCTGGCAACCGGTCGGTCCACCGGTCCACGGTGTGCCGGCCATGTACGCCACCCAACTCCGACCCGACAACGTCCACACCAGCCTGGTCGCAGGGCTGGTGTGGATCGACCCCAAACTTGCGCGTCTCAATCTCGAACCCGGTCTCAGTGAACCGGGCGGACACTGGTCTCAGCCCTCACAGATACCTCTCGACCAACGCCTTGGCCTGATGGCCGCTTTCAACAGCGGCTTCCGCACCAAAGACGGCAATGGCGGGTTCTACTTGAGCGGGGACGAGCGGGTACCCCTGCAAAGTGATCTGGCGTCGTTCGTGATCTACGACGATGGGACGGCGACGATCGGGGCATGGAATCGCGACGTCTCCATGAACGACCACGTCACGGCCGTCCGCCAGAACCTGCCGCTCATCGTCGACGGCGGCCAACCCGTGCCGGGACTCGAGGACGAACACCACCGCCAATGGGGGGCCACCCTCGGCAACAAGATCCTGGTCTGGCGCTCAGCCGCCTGTGTCGACAGCAACGGTGGAGTCATCTACGGGGCCGGACCCGGACTCAGCGCCCTCACCCTCGCGCAGCTCATGCAACGGGCCGGCTGCCAACGAGCAATGGAACTCGACATCAACTCGGAATGGACCACATTCAACCTCTACAGCCCCACCTCGCCCTCGGACCCGACCACCGTGCACGGAACAAAACTCCTCGACAACATGTCACAGAGCGCAGATCGATACCTCAACAACGACAGCCGCGACTTCTTTGCAATCTTCTCGCGCTGACCAAGCATTCAGTTGCACCGGAGGATCCTCGACATGGTTCACCAACCACAGATCAAGGCCTTGCCAAGAGCATCAATGAAGCCGGCGAAGAAGATCCACCCGACCCCTCCCGTGGGCTCTTGACACCTGGTCCTGCCGCTCAGCGTCCGGTCCCGGGATGTTCACGTATACGTGGACGGTGAACATGCTGGTAAAGTGGCACGGTGGCAATCAAGACGTCGGCCGATGACCTCGGTCAATCCGCTCTCGTGGCGCTGACAGAGGCGCTCGCATCGGCCGGTATGGCGGTCGGAGCGGCAGGCGAGACGGCGGATTTGGTGATCCGCACGCCGGGCGGTGAGCGTGTCGAGCTGGAGGTTAAGGCGGCGAGTCGGGTCGGTCCGATGCAGGTCCGCCGCTACCTCGAGCAGCTGCCGGGTCGCGGCCTGCTCGTGGTGGTCGCGGATGAGGTCACCCAGACCGCCCAACGCGAGCTTCGGGAAGCGGGCGTCGGATTCCTCGACCGTCGGGGACACCTCTACCTTCGGGACGAGTCGCTCCACCTCGACCTCGACGTCGAGGCGGACCCCCGCTCGCCGACCCGCCCGACACGTGATCCGATCCGGGGCGGCGCCGGCATCACCGTCGCCTCGGCGCTCCTCCTCTACCCGGACGAGGCGATCGGCGTCCGGGAGCTCTCGCGACGCACCGGCCTCCCCGTCAGCACCACGAGCAAAGCCCTGGCCCCGATGCGCGCCGCTGCGCTCATCGACGGCGACCGCGCCTTGATACCTGAACTGTTCTGGGCGCTCACCGACGTGTGGAACCCGGCACGGGTCGCACTGGCCGCACGACCACCCGAAGGCACCGGCGTACTCAGCGGAACGGTGGCCGCGGCCGAGCTCGGCGCGCCGGTGGCGGTCGCAGCCGACAGCCCCCCCGATCTCTACGTAGCCGACGCAACCGCGGCCCGCGCCCTCGAGCGACGTTACGGAACAACCTCCGGGCCATCCCGACAGGCGAGCATCGCGGTCCAACCGACACGGCTGGTCACCGACACAGCGGTCGACCACCGCGCCCACACGCTGTTCGTGGCCCTCGACCTCGCGCAGGACCGGTCCCGCGGCCGCGAGATCCTCGACGCGTGGCACCCCACCGACGGTCGTCGTGTCTGGTGAGCCCGTCCTGCTCGCTGGCGGGTCTGCTCGACTGGTCGTCGCAGCGGGTCGTGCGTCTCGCGCGGCCGGGGTCCGCGCGGTCGTGATCGGCGGGCTCGGTGTGATCTGCCGGCTACAGCGCGCACACCGCGCCACCGGCGACGTCGACACCGCAACCGATGGGCACGACTCGTTGTCGCTGGTCGCCCTCATCCCGGGCGCATCCCTCGATGGCAAGGACATCACGATCGACGGCGTCGTCGTCCAGGTCATCGACACCTACGAACTCGACGACGAGGTCGCCGGCATCGAACCCGAGACGAATCGACTGTTCGTGGTGGGCCACCGCTACGCCTACGAGACCGCCGAGCCGGTCCGAGTGTTCGCGGGTACGAGCGTCGACGAGACCATCGAGATCGCGACACCGGCCGCACTTCTCGCCACGAAAGCTCACGCGCTCGAAGACCGGCACGACCCACGCAAGCGAGCATCGGACACCACCGACATCATCGGGCTCCTCGATGCGGACCAAGACGAGATCGTCGATGCGCTCCGTCGAGCGCCGCACTTCCTGGCGGACATGGTGGCCAGGTCCCTCCGGCGCACGATGATCGACGACGCGGTGCGACGCGCTCGGGACCTCCTCGCCTACGGCGACGCCGACTGGGCGCTCTCCGCCGAGGAGATCGCCGCCAGCGCACGGCGGCTCTGCGACGAGTTCGGCTGATCGCTCCGCACCGAGCTCCGAGACCGTCGAGCGGATGGACTTGCGGCCGGACGCACACCTGAGGACACCCCGATGACTGGACGTTCGGGTCCCAACGCCGACGACCGAGAGCGCGAGTGCCGTTCTCCACGACCGCCTGGCTCGAGGATGCAGCCCCTTCGCAACCGGGAGGCCCTTCCTGCTGCGCCTCGAGCGCTGGATCAGTATTCGCCCTTGATCACGAAGTACGAGCCACGGATCGTTCCGGCCAGCTTCGACTTCTGCCTCGCGAACTTGAAACGCGAGGCGAGCTCGGCGGGAACCTCCATCCCATCGGAGAGCTTGAATCCGACAGCCCTCTTCTTCGGGTTGTCGCTGGGATACAGCACGTTGATGGAGAGACCGTTCTCGTAGAACACGTAGGCCCAGCGGATGTTCTCTACCTCGAACTCGGTCGCCTCCAATGGCGGCGAGGAGATGACGATGTCGCGCTCCTGCTCGAGGATGCGGTGCACCCATTCGATGGTCTTCTTGGCTTTCTTTGCCGGCTCGACGGTGAAGACGTGGTCGTACTTGTTCTTGAAGTAGCGGGCCTCGTTCGCTCGCAGGCCGGCAAGTGCCGGTGCCACCGGTGACGATTCGAGCCCGACGGTCGAGACGGTGACGAAATCCACTGCATAGGACATGGCACGCTCCTGGACGCGGCGAAAGACCCGACTGAGGGCGGCGTTGCGGGCGAACATCTTCCCCGCCAGTCTCAAAGTACACGAGGGTGGGGGGCTTGTTTCAAGGACCCCTCGTGTGCTGACACTGCAGGCCACGAGCCGGCCCACAGGCGGTCGGCGCGACCGACAGAAGGTGCGGATGGGCAGCTACGCGCTGGGCTTTGAGGAGATCGACCAGACGCAGGTCGCGCTCGTTGGCGGCAAGGGCGCGCAGCTAGGGGAGCTGTCGCGGATCGAAGGCATCCGCGTACCGGCTGGCTTCTGCGTGACGACGGACGCGTTCCGGCGGATCATGGCGCAGGCCCCGTCGATCGACGAACGGCTCGATCGGCTGTCGCGCCTGGACCCGGATGACCGGGACGCGATCCGCACGCTCAGCGCGGAGATCCGTCGGTCCCTCGAAGCGATCGCCATTCCCGGCGATCTGGCGGCGGCGATCACGGGCGCGCTCACCGAGCTCGGCGAGCAAGCCCCCTACGCCGTCCGATCGAGTGCGACGGCAGAGGACTTGCCGACCGCGTCCTTCGCAGGCCAGCAGGACACGTACCTGAACATCGTGGGGCCGGCGGCGATCCTCCAGCACGTCAGCCGGTGCTGGGCATCGCTCTTCACCGAGCGGGCCGTGACCTACCGCCTGCGGAACGGCTTCGACCACCGGAAGGTCCACATGGCCGTGGTCGTGCAGCAGATGGTCTTTCCGCATGCGGCCGGCGTCCTGTTCACGGCCGACCCCGTCACTTCCAACCGGAATGTCGTCTCCGTGGACGCGACCTTCGGCCTCGGCGAAGCCCTGGTCTCCGGCCGGGTGAACGCGGACACCTACACGGTGCGGGACGGCGAGATCATCTCGAAGGTGATCGCCACCAAGCAGCTCGCCATCGGCGCGCTACCGGCGGGCGGGACGCAGGAACAGGCGATCGACCCGGCGCAACAGGAGCAGCCCGCGCTGACGGATGCGCAAGTCGTGCGGCTCGCGCGGCTGGGCCGGCGGATCGAAGCGCACTTCGACCGCCCTCAGGACATCGAATGGTGCCTGGTTGACGATGACTTCGAGATCGTGCAGAGCCGTCCCATCACCACGCTGTTCCCCATCCCCGAGCGCGGCGACGAAGAGAACCACGTCTACGTGTCGGTCGGTCACCAGCAGATGATGACGGACCCGATGAAGCCACTGGGGCTCGCCATGTGGAAGCTGACGGCCCTCCCGCCGATGTACGAGGCCGGCGGGAGGCTGTTCGTCGACGTGACCCCCCACCTGGCTTCGCCCGGGAGCCGGGTCGGTCTCCTCGAGCTGATGGGGCGAAGCGATCCGCTGATCCGGGACGCGATGCAGACCGTGCTCGACCGTGGTGACTTCATCCCGCCGCCTGCGGACGATGCCGCCGTCCGCCCACTGCCGGGCGCCACACCCTCCTCGATCGACAACGACGCCGCCATCGTCAGCGACCTCATCGCACGCGCTCATGCGTCCATCGCCGCCTTGCAGCGCGACATCCAGACGACGTCGGGCTCGGCGCTGTTCGACTTCATCCTGGAGGACGTGCCCGAGATGAAGCGGATCCTGTTCGATCCGCAGAGCCAGGAGGCGATCATGGCGGGGATGGAGGCCACCTGGTGGCTCAACGATCAGTTGCAGGACTGGCTGGACGAGAAGAACGCGGCCGACACGCTCACGCAGTCCGCTCCGAACAACGTGACGTCGCAGATGGGACTGGCGCTCTTGGACGTCGCCGACGTGATCCGTCCCCATCCGGACGTGGTGGCCTTCCTGCAAGACGTGGAGGACGACGGCTTCCTGAACAGCGACATGCTGGCGACGCTCGAGGGCGGACCGGAAGCGCGTGACGCGATCCGGGCGTACCTCGACACCTACGGCATGCGTTGCGTCGGCGAGATCGACATCACGAGGCCGCGTTGGAGCGAGCACCCCACCGCGCTCGTGCCGGTGATCCTCGGCAACATCAAGAGCTTCGAGCCCGGCGAGGCCGAGCGGCACTTCGAGCGCGGGAAGCAAGAGGCGCAGCAGAAGGAACTGGACGTGCTGGAGCGACTGCGAGCGTTGCCGGATGGCGAGCAGAAGGCCGACGAGACCAAGCGGATGATCGACCGTGTGCGGACCTTCATCGGGTACCGCGAGTTCCCGAAGTACGGCATGATCAGCCGGTACTTCATCTACAAGCAAGCCATGCTGCGAGAGGCCGATCGCCTCGTGCTCACACAGGTGGTTCATGATCCGGAGGACATCTTCTTCCTCACGTTCGACGAGCTCCGCGACGTCGTGCGCACGAACCAGGCGGATGAGGCGCTCATTCGACAACGCAAGGACGCTTTCGCGTCGTATCAAGCGCTCACACCGCCCCGCGTGCTCACGTCGGATGGCGAGATCATCGCCGGGTCGTATCGACGCGGTGACGTGCCGGCCGGTGCGTTGGTCGGCTTACCGGTTTCCGCCGGGACCATCGAGGGCCGGGCCCGCGTCATCCATGACATGGAGGAAGCCGATCTCGAAGCCGGCGACATCCTCGTCACGGCCTACACCGATCCCAGCTGGTCGCCCCTGTTCGTCGCTGTCACCGGCCTGGTGACGGAGGTCGGGGGGCTGATGACCCATGGCGCGGTCATCGCACGGGAGTACGGCTTGCCGGCCGTCGTGGGCGTGGAGCAAGCCACCCGGCTGATCCGAGATGGCCAGTGGATCCGCGTGCACGGAACCGACGGGTACGTCGAGATCCTGACCTAGGTTCGAGGATGGTCGACGGTCAGTGCACGGTCATACCGCCGTCGAGGATCAAGGTCTGACCGGTCATGAACGACGAGGCATCGCTCGCGAGGAAGAGGGCGCCCGGGACCATCTCCGACGGGTCGGCCATGCGCTTGATCAACTGCGCGTCGACCGCAGCCTGTTGGAACGCCTCGGGCATGACGGTCACCATGTCGGTCCTGACCGTGCCGGGCGCCAAGGCGTTGGCGCGGATGCCGTCCGGTGCGAACTCCGCCGCCATCGACCTGGTCATCGCGAGCAGTGCAGATTTGGCCGCGACGTACATCGATACGTACGCCCCCGAGGTGAACACCCCCGCGGTGACCACGTTGATCACCGCCGCGTGTTCGCTGGCCCGAAGATGGGGCAGGGCCGACTGCACCAGGAACAGCGGGCCCCGCAGGTTGGCTTCGTAGGACTTCGCCAGTGCCTCCGGTGTGATCGATCCGATCGGCAACGCCAAGGGGTTGGCCGCGTTGTTCACGATGATGTCGATCCCCCCGAACCGGTCGACGGTCGCATCG
Organism: uncultured Iamiaceae bacterium; assembly: GCA_963778895.1. Lineage (GTDB taxonomy): Bacteria > Actinomycetota > Acidimicrobiia > Acidimicrobiales > Acidimicrobilacustridaceae > CAVZVZ01. The sequence continues at coordinate 1,120,760 of CAVZVZ010000005.1, read as the reverse complement.
GTCAAGGCCGCGAGCTGGTCCACATCCCCGACATGGGTCGGGACGGCCAACGCCGATCCACCCGCGGCGGTGATCTGCGCGACGGTCGCATCGCACGCCTCTCGCTTTCGACTCGCGATGGTCACGTGGGCGCCGACCGAGGCGAAGCCCATCGCGATGGCGCGGCCGATGCCTCGGCTCCCACCGGTCACGATCGCCACCCGACCGCGGAGGTCGAAGGATTTCAACACTGCCGCTTGCTCAGACACCTCGACTCCTTGAGGTTGAACGTTCAGCCGTGGCGATGGGCGCCGACGAGCACGACCACCATCTCGCAGGGCTCGGTGCCGCGGTTGCGCCACGCGTGACGGGTGCCGTTCTGCACGACCGTGTCGCCCGCGACGAGGTGCACGATCTCGCCATCGTCGAGCTCGAGGTCGACCGCGCCCGACAACACGTACTCGAAATCGATGGTGTCGGTCGTGTGCATCCCCGGGCTCTCGGGTTCCATGTGCGCGGCCATGCCCGGTAGCGCGTGCTCGAGCTCGGCCAGCGCGGCCGGAATGTCGACGTCGTGAGGCATCACCGTCGTTTCGGGCGGCACCGTGAACAGCCCGAAGCGAAAACCGCCCACCGGCGGGAAGTAGGTGTGAGCCGGTCGCGGTGCGCCGTCGTCCGGGAAGGTGGGGGCTTCGTCGGCCCCCCACACGCGTTGGAAGGCGTACCCGGGTAGGAGGTCGAGCATGATCGGCTCGACGTGATCGTCCGTCACCACCACCGCCTTGCCGTCGACCGAGTGTCCGGTCACCACGCGTCGAACCCCCATGCGTCCTCCTCCGACTCCGACAGTTGCTCCACTGTGCCCGAGTTGGAGGGGGCGGGGTGGCTCAGTAGCTGAAGGTGGTCGCCCCGTCGCCGATCCATTCCCACAACTGCACGGTCCCACCGAGCTCGGCGCCTTCGATCAGCTCCGCGTCGTCGAGCTGCTTGGCGTTGAAGCAGATCGGGCACACCAGGTACCGGCCGTCGGCGGCGATGTATCGCTTCATCAAATCCCCGATCGGCGGGCACCCTTCGCACGCCAGGCCCACGGCGATGCCGTCGAGGGCGAGACGCACTGCTTCCTTGGTGAGGAACATCAACGTGGGACGGTCGGACTCGGCCGCGCCTACCGCGACGAGCAGCGCGACGGTCACCTTCTCTGGATCCTCGAGACCCGTGCTGAGACTGATGGCGGCCTTGTTGGTCATGCCCCGTTTCTACGGTACGAATGGCTTCTGCGCATCGGTCGATCACCCGATGTTTGTGTCACCGTTGCCGGATCCGACGAGACCGTGGCGCATGGCGAACATCGCGGCTGCGCCACGCGTCGACACCCCGATCTTCTGGTACACGTGCTCGATGTGGGTGCCGACGGTGCTGGCACTAACCGACAGCTCGCGCGCGATCTGCTTGTTCGATTGTCCCATTGCCATCAGGACGAGCACCTCGGCCTCACGGGGAGTGAGCCCGGCGGGCAACTCTGGTCGTCGCCGGACGCGGTGACCGGCGGACGCGAGAATCGCGTTGACCACCTCACCGTCGAGTCGTCCGGCTCTCACCTCGTCGCGCACGACGGTTGCGGCCTCCGACGCGGTGAGCGCGGCGCGATGGGGGCGGGTCTCGCCGAGCGCGTGGTAAACGTCGGCCACTGCTACCACGCGAGCCGCCAGCGGGATCGCGTCGCGGCGCACCCCGTGCGGGTAGCCCGATCCGTCCAGGCGCTCATGGTGTAGCGCCGCGAGGGTTCCGATCTCCGCGAGGCGCGGTGCGCGCGCCAGGACGCGCTCGGTCAGGTACGGATGGGTGCGGACCCGCTCGCGGTCGGCGACCGACAACGGCCCGGGTTTGTCCCACACGCCACTGGACACTCCGATCGCACCCAAGTCATGCACGAGCGCGGCCCGCTCGATCAGATCGACGACGTCGACGGGCATACCCATGCGACGCGCCGCCTCCGCCGCGAGGCCCGCCACGCCGGCGGAGTGCCCGAGCCAGGACGGGCTCTTGAGGTCGGCGTAGTCGCCGAAGGCCCGTAACACCTCGGTCAGCTCGCCTTCGGTGAGATCGGGTTCCATCTGCCCGCCTTCGCCTATGGCCGCGTCCCAGATGTCGATCCCGTCGAGGTCGCCGAGCAGTTCGTCCGCGTGCGCACAGAACACGTCCACGAGGTCGGGATCGAACTCCGTGCCCCGCCGCGACCGGAGCATCTCGACGGAGGCGTCGATGCCTTCGACGCGGTGGAACACCTCGGCGTCGTCGGCGATCTGCACCACTCGCATCACGGGATCGATTGCTTCGCCGGAGAACGTGCCGGGCACGCCTTGGCCGTCCCACCGCTCGAACGCCTGTCGCAACGACTGATGTACCCCGCCGTCGAGCTGGAGACGATCAGCGAGGTCGGCGGTGGTCTCACAGTGCGTGACCATCGAGCGTCCAGCGTCGCCGAACCCGCCTGCCAAGAACCGGCTGATCATCGTGAGCCGGCGCCACGGCGACGAGCCCAGCCCGACGTGACCGACCATGAACCGCATCAGCGGCACCCCGGTCTTGTCGACCTGGTAGCTGTCGGCGCGAAGCTGGCGATCATCGCCGAACCACATCGCCATTTCGTGCGAGTCGGACACGCAGCCCACCCAGGCGAGCAGTGAAACGTAGAAGCTGGCGGATCGCTGCCACTCGCTGAGTCCCGCCTCCTCGGCGAGGCGTCGCGCGATCACCGTTTGGCGGAGCACGTGCTCTTGGGGTTGGCCCAGCCCGAGGTCGGTGGCCAACGACAACGCGGCGACGAGCTCAGCCAACCGCACTCCCGATGGTTGGTCGACGTCAGCCATCGCTGATCACCGTAGGACACCCTGATGGTGTCGGGAAGATCGGTCGAACACCCGATGTGCGCTTCTCGCGTGATCGGTACAACAAGGACAACGACCCCACGCCAACTCCGGCAAGAAGGACATCCCCATGGAGACACCCGGCCGACTCGCAGTCGCGACCGAACACACGTCGTTGCCGGCGGGGGACGGCGAGCGATTCTCGGGCTACGGCGTCATGGGACAGCCGTTCCGGTCTGGGCAGGTGCTGGCGATGCGACGGTTTCCTCACAACTCGATCGGACCCGCCTACAGCGCGGTCTGGTACTGCGATCCCGACGGGCGGTGGACGATGTGGACCGATGTACCGCCCCCGCAGGCGTGCCCGCGCTACTTCGGTCACCGCGCTCGTCGCCGCCGAGCAGCGCGACATCGAACTGCGATGGTTGGACGAATGGACCCTGCGTGTCCGCATCGATGGGGTCCTCGAATGGCATATGAGGATCGAGAGGACGCCGGCCACTCGAGCCATGACGCTGGCGGCCTCGCATCTTCCGACCGCACTGTGGCGGAACTCGATAGTGCTCGCCGCGATGGGTCGCATGGCGGGACCGATGCTGCGGGCGGGCATGATCCGCCTGAATGGGCGCGTGCCGAGCCAGCAGTGGTTCAAGGTGAACCCCGAGTACGTTTGGGTCACGACCGAGGTCGACGCGATGCTTCGCGACGAGCCGCTCGGGGAAGCAGGGCCGATCGTCCCGCAACGTCAGCTCGGCGGATTCCCGATCCCGAACCGCGGATTGTTCGCCGTTGGTCGGGCGATCTTCGAGACCTACGACGCCGACCGTCACGTCCAATCGATGCCCGCCTGCGTCTGAGGCGCGATGATCCACCAATGCCGGGGATGTCCCCTGAGTTGCTCAACGCCGAGGATGCGGTGTTGTTGTATGCGGAAGCGCCGGGAACGCAGCTGCAGATCGGCGCGCTGTGCTTCTTCGAGGCGGCGCCCCTGCGCGACCGCCGAGGACGGCTGCGCTACGAGGAGCTGCGAGCCGATGTGGACGCCCGACTTTCCGCGCTGCCCCGGTTTCGCCAGCGAATTGCTCCCGTGCTCGCAGACCTGGCTGCGCCCCTCTGGGTCGATGACACCGATTTCGACATCGAACGGCACCACATACGGGTGAAGCTCCCGAAGAAGCGCGGTTCGAACGCGCTCCGCGCGTTCATCGACGACCTTCTCAGCGAGCCGATGGACCTCGCCCATCCCTTGTGGGACATCCACGTGGTCGAGGGGATCGACGCCATGAGGGTCGACGGCGCCGACGTCGAGGTTCTCGCGGTCGTCCTGCGGGCGCATCACGTCATGGCTGATGGCATCGCTCTTCATGCCGCGGCCACATTGTTGCTCGACCCGACGCCCCGGCCGCCGTCGGACGAGTTCCGTGACTGGTCACCGGAACCGACACCTGGTGCCCTCGACCTGACGGCGCGAGCGTTGGCCGTGCGCACGCGTCGACAGGCGGGAGTCGTCGTCGCTGCGATGCGGGCGCTGATCGACCCACGACGAATCGGTTCGAACGCCCGGTTCGCCTCGCGGGTCGTCGGCTCGGTCCGCCGCGGTCCGCCCACCACCGCACCGGCACTCCCGTTCACGGGACCGATCGGTCCGCGTCGGGGCTTCGCGTGGGACTCGATTCCCATGGCCGACATCGTTGCGGTCAAGAAGGCGTGCGGTGCAACCGTCAACGACGTCGTGCTGGCGATCACGGCGGGAGCGCTACGTCGTCATATGGAAACCATCGGTTCGTTCGATCCCGACGATCGAGAGCCGCGTGCGCTCATCCCGATCGGCAGCCAGGATTCCACCGCCTCCGCAGGGCACAACCGCTTCTCGGTCACCAGCGTGGCCTTGCCCGTCGGCGTCGACGATCCGCTCGAGCGGGTGAGGCTGATCCACGCCCGTATGCACGAGCACTCGACGACACCTGCGCAGTCGTTGATGCCTCACGTGTTCTCGATCGCCGACTTCGTGCCCCCACCCGTGTTGCGCAGCCTGATCCCTCGGTTACTGGCGCGCCAGCCGCTGGTGAATCTGGCCGTGTCCAACATCCCCGGTTCCCGCGAACCTCTCTACCTCTGGGAGTCGCGCATGCTGGGGCTCCACCCATTCATCAACGTGGTCGGCAACGTGGCGCTCATCATCGGTGTGCTCTCGTACGTCGACGGCCTGGGTGTCGGTGTAACGGTCGACCCCGATGTGGTGGGCGACCCGCAGGCCCTGATCGCTCACCTGCGAACCGCCGCGACCGAATTGGTGGCCTCGGCGGGCTGAGCACGCGAATGTCGCAACCGATCACGCGGCCCGCTGGTTGTGCAGTCGCTCGCCCCAGAGCAGGCCCTGTTCGTAGGCGAGCGGGTACGCCTTCCGGGCTCGTGCCCCGTCGAACAACGCCAGCGGAGTCCGGCCCGCGTATCGCGCGATGGCGTGATTCGGACGGATCAGCGTCACGGTGTGCTCCGGGTGACGGACCCGCCAGGCGCGGAGCTCACGGTCGAGGAGCAAACCTGCGCCGCGACCGAACGGTCCCAACACCGGGCCCGCGATCGGCGCGATGACGATGACATGCTCCGCGTCGGCGGCCGCGTCGACCGATGTCGCCGACCACATGCCGCCGTCGACGTACAACCGGCCGTCGATCCGGTGGGGTGGCAACAGACCCGGCACCGCGGACGACGCGGCGACGAGGTCCGCGAGGGGATAACGGCCACCGTCGAGGATGTGGCGTCGTCGGGTGCTGACACAAAGGGCGGACACCGCCACGAGCGGGTGGCGGGCTTCGCCGAACACTTGGCGGGCGACGTCGGCGAGGACACCCGGGCGCCGATTCGGTATCGACGGGACCTCGATGCCTTCGAGGTCTTCGTAGCCCATGCCGAGTGCGATGATCGACGCAGCCCACGACCCCGCAGACGTACCGAGCGCCGGAGCGCGCGAGCACCGCGATGCCACGTGCGGCGAGCCCGTGCGCGACGCCCGTGCAATAGGCGATACCGAACACACCGCCGCCCCCGTAGACCAGCGACAGCGGATGCGGTCGCGCGAGCAGCCGCGGGTTCCCGTCGATGTCGACGTTGCCTTCCTCGCTGTGCTGGTGATGTTCCATGGGCACGGGTGACGCTCCGACCGCCGGGGGACATCATGATCGTCCCGCAGCGCAGCTCGGCGCCAAGCTCCGTTTCACGTGATGATGGGTGGATGTCGGATCGGGAGCTCGTCGTGCTGGGGACCGCCAGCCAGATGCCCAACTCGCGCTGACGCCACCCGCGACATCGTGGCGCGGCACGCTCACACGGCGTAGGCCGCTTTGAGCTCCTCGAACGCGGCCTCCTGTTGGTCGGCGAGCACACCCAGGTCCGGAAGCCGATCAGGGCAGGCGATGTAGCCGAAACCGAGGCGGCCGCGGAACGAGATGGCGGTGATGTTCAGGGCGACACCGTCGAAGATCGGGCCGAGCGCGTAGAACGCCGTTGCCGGTCGTCCGGCGAGGAAGAGGTCGAACGGCGGCCCGGCCACGTTCGACACGACCAGGTTGACCGGCGACGGATGCATCGATGCGAGGCCTGAGCGCTGGTAGAGACGGGCGGGCGCCGACAACAGAACGGGGACCGCGAGCTCCGTCAGGCGCTCGAGCGTCTGCTGCCCGATGGCCGCATGGACACCCTTCCCGCGATCGGCCACCGCCGCGGAGACCTCCAGACGCTCCCGAGGGTCGGCGAGTTGCGTCGGGAGATGGACGAAGCAGGCCGAGACGTGGTTCCCCGGCGCGAGCAGTTCGTCAGGGCCGCGCGTCGAGACCGGCACCGCGGCGACGAGAGCCTGGTCGGGAAGCTCGTCGTGCATGACCAACCAGCGGCGAAGCGTGCCCGCCAACAAAGCGATGATGACATCGTTCACGTGGGTGCCCGATGCGTGCGCGATGTCCTTGACTCCTCCGAGCGGGAGGTCGCGGAAAGCGACTGACCGCCGCGCGCTGATAGGACCGTGGAACGACAGGTGTGGCGTCGCGAGTGGCGCGGCGAGCTCCGTGTCCGTGACGGAATCGAGGAACCCTCGCAGCCGGAGGGCCGAACCGAAGAGTTCGACCGATGTCGTCACGGCGTCGACCGAGCGTCGCAACGCGTTGGTGAAGGCGCGGACCAGCAGCAAAGGTGACCCGGGTGGCGGCTCTTCGATGGTCGGCTCCGGCGCGCCTTCGTCGTGCGACGACGTCTCGGGATGCTGGTCGAGTAGTTGCGCGATGAGGGCCAGGCTCCCGATCCCGTCACACAGCGAGTGGTGCACCTTGATCACCAGTGCTTGCCCACCGGAGGCCAGGCCGTTCACCAGCGCGAACTCCCAGAGCGGGCGGGACCGGTCGAGCTTCGTGGCGGCCATCTCCGCGCAGAACCGCTCGAAGTCCTCCGGAACGCCGGGCCGGGGCAGCTCGTGGACGCGAACATGCCTCGACAGGTCGGGCATCACGTCGACCCAGTACGGGCGATCCAGGCCTCCGGGAACAGTCACCAAACGGCGGCGCAGCAAGTCGAGGCGAGGCAGCCGATGTTCGATCAGGCCGATGAGCTCGTCGAGCTCGAGGCGTCGAGCGTCGGGATCCAGGCGTACGACACCAACCGCCTGTAGGTGTCCGGTGGGCGACTCCAGCCCGACGAACGCCGCATCGATCCCTCCCAATTGCTCGACCATGCACCTGCCGTATCACCTCGGTGGCCAGGAGGGACAGAGTCGAACGTCATCCAGGCGGCCTCACCCGTCGGGTGGCAGCCCGACCCTTGGGCTTCTGTCAGCGGGCCCAAAAGGAGACTTTCGCCTCTGATGGCACGCAGCGCCGAGGTTCATCATCGTGTCGACTGGATGGCCCAGGGTCTTGTAGTGGGCTCGGAGAAGGAGTGAATGTGGCGATCGACAAGCAACGTGACGATGGCATCGAGCAGTTGGTTGACCGACTGAGTCAGAGAACTGAGCAGGTGACGAAGCGTTCCGAGCAGCAGCTACGCCAGGTCGAGGCTCGGGTGAAGACCTTCTTGGACCGCAACGAGAAGGCCACCGAGGATTTCATCACCAGAATCGACAAGGAAGTGCGGGCCCAGGTGGTTTCGCTGCGCAAGGAGATCGAGCAACTGCAACGGCGCCTTGCGGAGTTGGTCAAGCCGACGAAGAAGGCGCCCGCCAAGAAGCGGTCGGCGAAGAAGACGTCGGCCAAGAAGGGGTCGGCGAAGAAGACGTCGGCCAAGAAGCGTCGGCGAAGAAGGATCGGCCAAGAAGCGGTCGGCGAAGAAGGCATCGGCCAAGAGGACAGCCACGCGCTGAGTTCACGGCGCGGAGGCCGCCAACCCATCTCTTCAGCCCTTGGCGTCGGTCACCCAGTCGGGCCGGCCGAACGTTCGACCTCCGACACCTCGAGTGACCGCCCCGACCCCCGTGCAGCCGAATGGCTACTGTGCCCCGGTGCTCCGCGCCGAATCGATCACGCGCGTCGTCGGTGGACAGACGGTGCTCGACGGGGTATCGCTCTCGCTGGACGGGCGCGACCGGGTTGGGGTGATCGGTCCGAACGGTGTTGGCAAGACCACGCTGCTGCGCGTCATGGCCGGCATCGACCAGCCTGACGGCGGCCAGAGGGTCTGCACCCCGCCGACGATGACTGTCGGCTACCTGCCGCAGGAGCCGGACGACCGAGCGGGAGAGGGATTGCTCGAGTACCTCGAGCGACGCACGGGTGTGGCCGAGGCGTCGCAGCGTCTGGACGTGCGCACCGCGGAGCTCGCACAGAGTCACGTGACGGTAGACGCCTACACCGAGGCTCTCGAGCACTTCCTCGCGCTCGGCGGTGACGACTTCGTGGCGCGTGCGGCCGAGGTGTGCGATCGGGTCGGCCTCGCGGCACGACTGACCCGCACGAGCGAGACGCGATTCGATCAGGAGGTGGCTTCGCTGTCTGGCGGTGAGGCTGCTCGAGCAGCGCTGGCCGCGATCTTGCTCATGCGCGTCGAGGTCCTGCTTCTCGATGAGCCGACGAACAATCTCGACTTCGACGGCCTCGACGTGTTGGAGGGCTTCATCGAGGGCTTTGCCGGCGCGGTACTGGTTGTGTCCCACGATCGGGCGTTCCTCGACCGCTGCGTCGACCGCGTCGTCGAGCTCGACGAGCACGCGCACACGGCACGTGAGTTCGCCGGGGGCTGGAGCGCGTATGTCGAGGCGCGGGAGCGGACCCGAGCGCAACAGTTCGAGTCGCACGGGAGGTACGCGGCTGAGCGCAATCGACTCGAGGAGCGTCAGCGACGACAACGCCAATGGTCCGAGCGAGGGGTGCGTCGAGCGAAGACCTCCGGTGAACCCGACAAGAACGCGCGACGTATGCGGGCCGAGCGTAGCGAGCAGCAGACGTCGAAGGTGCGAGCGACTGAGCGTGCGATCGACCGTCTCGACGTGGTCGACAAGCCCTGGGAGGGCTGGCGCCTCGAGCTGCAGCTCACGCCGACGACGCGCAGTGGCGACATCGTGGTGAGGCTCGACGAAGCGGTCGTCGTGCGCGGCGAGGCCGACGACGCGGCCGGTACGCAACGCGCCGCGCCGTTCCGTTTGGGGCCGATCGACGTCGAAATCGCGTGGCAGGACAGGCTGGGTGTGCTGGGACCCAACGGCAGCGGCAAATCGACGCTGCTCGGCGCGCTGCTGGGCACCCTTCCTCTGGCGAGCGGGAGTCGGTGGCTGGGGCCGGGGGTCCAGGTGGGTTCGCTCGACCAATCACGAGGATTGTTCGACCACGAGGTGACGGTTGCCCGGATGGCACAGGAGCTCACCGGGCTCGATCGGAGCGAGACGCGATCGCTCCTCGCGAAATTCGGACTCGGCGCCGAGCACGTACAGCGCCGAGGTTCGCAGCTTTCACCGGGCGAGCGCAGCCGGGCAATCCTGGCCGTGTTGATGGCGCAGGGCGTCAACTGCCTGTTGCTCGACGAGCCCACGAATCACCTCGACCTCGAGGCGATCGATCAGCTCGAAGTGGCGCTCGGGGGGTACGAGGGCACACTCGTCGTCGTGTCGCACGACCGCCGATTCCTCGAGGCCATCGATCTCTCCCGCACCATCGACCTGAGGACGGGCTGACCGCCGAGCGTCGGGGAGCCCGGACCTGACCGCGGTCAGCGGCAAACGTACGCTGCCCGAGATGGCATCGGACATCCAGCCCGCGGAGTTGGCGGGCCTGATCGACTACGCCGAACGCCCGCGCGTCGATGACTGGAGCCTTCGTGCGGCGCTGACCCGGTACGCGCAGCCGCAGCCGCAGCGCGTGGGCGATCTACTCGAGCTCGTTCGGCGGATCGAGTTCGCGATGGCGTCACATCGCAAGGTGATCGAAGGGGAGGGGGCCGAGCTGTGGCGCGCGGTTCAGGCGGACGGCGCCCCGACCACGGACCCACTCCTCGGGATGTTGCTCGTCATGGTGGAGCTCGATCGCCTCGGTGACCTGCTCGCGGCCTGGGCCGCGGATCCGACGCTCGAACGCCCCGATGACGCGGTCGACGTGGTCACCACCGACGTTGCTCGCCGGCTCGACGAGCTCGGCATCCCGCGCGAAGAACGACAGCCACCGACTCGCCGACGCGGTGACCGAACACCGAATGCCGCTCCCAGAGATCAACAGGGCTAGCGAACCCACGTCGGGCGCCTGAGATGTCACGAGGTCCCGCGCCGTTGCCGAAGCGTCTCCGCTGGCTTGCTCTGTGCGGCATTGCTGGGGTCGGCGGGTTCGTTCTCGCGTGGGCCGCAACCGGCGCGGCGCGGGACGGCTACTCGCCCATCGAGGACGCCATCAGTGTTTTGGCGGAAACCGGTGCGCCCGGGCGCGGCTGGATGACTGCGGGTTTCGTCGCCTTCGGGCTCGGCGTGCCGCTCTACGCCCGAGCGCTGCGAGCGGCCGTGCCTGGCCTCGCGTGGGTCGCGGCCACCATCACCGGCCTGGCCACGTTGGGTGTCGCGGCCGCGCCGCTTGGCTCGGCCGACGGCCCCCATGGAGTTTTCGCGATCGTCGGCTACGCCTCGCTCGCGGCAACGCCGCTCCTGGCGGCCGCGACGTTTCGCAAGTCGGGTGCGACGAGGTGGGAACGCTGGTCGACCGCCTGTGGGATTGGGTCCTCAATCTTGCTCTTGGCGTCGATCGTCGGTCCCGCGCACGGCCTGGCCCAACGACTGGGCCTCGGCATCACCGACGCGTGGATCGTTGTCACGGCTTGGTCGATGTGGCGGCGGGTTGACGACCAGGCGTTTTGCTGCCAGGAGCAGGTCTGATGCGCCCGATTTACCTTCGCTTTGCCGGCGGGTGAAAGGGTGCCCCCAGGCCGCGGAGGCGGCCCAGCATCGGGCGGCGGGTGCGGGTGGTGGTGGGTGCTGGTGGGGAGTGCGACTTGCCGCCGAGTCGGTCTCGGTGGTGCTGATGTCGGTGGCGGTCGCGCTCGTCCCCTCAGAGCGTCGCACCGGCGTCAGCGTCGCCGAGCCGCTACGAGATGTCGAAGATCTCGAGCAGCTCCGCGTCACTCAGTGCGGCGGGTGGTTGTCCAGAGACGGGCATCCCGATCGATTTGGCGAGGGCCGCGAGCTGGCGCCCGTCCTCCTCCCAGACCGGACCCTCGGTGTCCCGCAGGGCCAGTGCCGTTCCGAGGAGCGCCGAGGTGTGCCTTTCGTCGCCGCCGCGGTGGCGTATGACGGCCAGCGCACCGACCGCGAGGCCCGCCGCGGGTCGATCGAGCTGCAACAACGTTGGAAGGGCTTCGCGAAGACGGTCGCTCGCGATGGCTTCGTTGCCGCTGTCCAGTTCGATCAGACCGAGGTCGCGCTGGGCGACGGAGGCCGCTCGGATCCCGCCGAGCTCGGCCAGCCGCTGGGCCGCGTCCGCGAAGATCTGCCGACTGCGTACGTCGCCGGCGCGACGCAACACCCGCGCCTCGATGAGAAGCAGCAGGCCGAGGAGCGAGACATCCTTGACCGTCGTCGCAAGCTCGCGTGCGACCCGAATGTCGTCGAGCACGTCATCACAACCGGCCATGTCGCCGAGCACAGCCGCGAGATACACGGTCGCGGCGGCGGTGCTCGGATCTCCGAGCTCGATCAATCGGGGCACGGCGGCGCGCTGCGACTGGCGCGCGCCGAGGAGATCGCCTTCCGCCGCGAGCTGCAGTCCGCGTAAGCGCTCGAAGAGCACGCGAGTCCATTCGGTTCCCCAACGCTCGATGATCGGCTCGGCTTGGTCGAGCGCGTCGATGGCACCGAAGCGGTCACCGGACCACCCTTTGGCGATGGCGAGGTACATCAGGCCGCCCGCGACCCTGATCGAATCCTCACCAGCCTCACGAACTTCGTCGACGAAGTTTTCGAGCATGTCGTGGAGCGTGCCGATCTCGGCAAACGTACGGGTTGCCCGTGCGAGGGCCAGCGTCGCGTCCCAGGACAGGGGCCCGGTGGGTTTGGCGGCGGCGATCGCTTCCTCGATCCATCGCCGCCCCTCGAGGCTGAAGCCGCGCGAGGCCCAGAACTCGCTCGCCGTGATGCTCAGCTCGAGTGCCCGCTCGGGATTCACTTGCAGCTGGTGTGCGATCAGGAACCGTAGGTTGGCGTGTTCGTCCTCGGCGGCATCGAGCAGCGACACCACGTGGGGGAGTGCGGGATTGGGCGCGAACGCTTGGAACACCGCTTCGACAGCGCGCGACGCTCGGTCGATCGCAACTCGACGCTCCTTGCTCGACTCTGGCGCCAGTGCTTCCCGAACCGGGTCGAGACTCTGATACCGCATCCCGTCCAGGCCGGCCCGCGTGTGGAGGATGTTCACCCACGCCAGCTGCCGGAGCGACCGGCGGGCGACGTCGCGCGGCAGTCCGCGCAATCCCGCCGCTGTCCGCTCACTCACGCCGTACGGCAGGACGGCGGCATCGATCGCAAGCTCGCTCGCGCGTTCGTCCACGGCGCCGAGGGCGTGCTCGATCGCGCCGAGTGTCGCGCTTCGATGGTCCGGAATGCTGTCGACCATCGGGGCCATGGCGGCCGGGTCCACCACTGTCGGCGCCGCCAGTTCGATCAGCATCGGGACACCACCCGTTGCTGCGGCGCGTTCGACCAGCGCGGCGACCGTGTCGTCGCTCAACGCGGTGCTGTCGAGGCCCGCGCGGTCGATGAGGAGTTCGACCGCCGTGCCACCGCCCAGATCGTCCGGCCCCCCGATCGGTAGAGGTTCGAGGCTCACTGTTCGCTCTCCCTGCACGCCGAGTGGCACGCGGGAGGTGGCCAACACGCGAAGCCGCGGGCAGCGCTCGACCAAGGCCAGCGCGACCTCACCCGCTTCCGCGGCGTGCTCCACCGCGTCGAGCACCAGAAGGACCTCGTCGCGGCCGAGCACCGCGGCGACCAGGGCCGCCATCTCGTGGTGATCTTGAAGTTCGGTCGTAAGCCCGAGCTCGGCGGCGATGTGGGCCGCGACCCCGCGGCCGTCGGTCGCCGACGCGAATCCCGCCCGCCGAACGTCGTCTCGCGCGAGCCGGCGCGCGTGTGTGTACTCGTCGACGAGACGCGTCTTGCCGATCCCACCGATGCCTACGACCGTCACCAGCCGGTGTCGAGCCAACTCGGTCGCAAGCCGCGCCAGCTCCCGATCACGCCCGATGAAAGATGTCACTCCCGAGACGTCAGTGAGCGGAGAGCGGGGCGGTTGTAGCGCGACGTCATGTTCGAGGATCGCGACGCGGAGCCGCTGCAGCTCGGGTCCGGGCTCGACGCCGAACTCGTCCCTGAGCAGATCGCGCGCCTCGTCGTAGACACGCAGTGCGTCGACCTGCCGTCCGTCGTGATACATCGCGAGCATGAGCTGAGCCCAGCGCCGTTCGCGGAACGGCTCGCTCACCGCTGCGGCACGAAGGCGGTCCACCACGGCCGCGGCACAACCCGTATCCAACGCGAGATCGGCGAAGAGCTCTTCGGCGCGGCGGTGGCGTTCCTCGATGGCGGTCACGCGCGACACGATCCACGGCTCGTCGGCCTGCGCGCCCCATGGGCGGCCCCAGAGCCCGAGGGCTTCGTCGAGCGAGGCGAGCGCCTTTCGGGGCGCGCTGGTGGCGACGGTTTCGGCGTGGTCGAGCAGTTCTTCGTAGCGGGCGAGATCACTGGCCTCGCCGTGGAGGCGGTAACCGTCCCCGGTGGTTTCGAGGCATTGCGACTGGTCGGCTGCTAGATCGGACTGCAGCGCGCGGCGAAGCTTGCTCGCCAGTATGTGAACGATCTTGCGGGCGGTGCGGGGAGGTTCACTGGACCAGAGCCGGTCGATCAGGACGTTGGTCGGTACGGATTCCCCGTGCTCGGCGAGAAGGATGCCGAGCAGCCGACGTACTTGGCCGGGCAGAACCACGGGGCCGTCCTCGAGCTCGGCCCGCACCCCACCGAGTACGTAAAGCATGACGCGATTCTGCGCCCAACCACGCCACACGTCGACTCTGACACCTTGCCGCCTCGCCCCCGGGTCCAATACCCCGAGGTCACAGGGGCGATCGACGGCATGATGGACCGATGGTTGCCGCGGTGCAGGCGTACATCGATGAGATCCCGCCGGCGTTCCGACCGCTGTTCGATCGCATCCACGGGCTGATCCTCGAAGCGCAGCCCGACGCGACGGTCACGATCTCGTACGCCATCCCCACGTACAAGGTGGGCAAGCACCGGCTGTATCTCGCCGTCTGGAAGCACGGTGTTTCGATATACGGCTGGGGCAAGGATCGCGACGCCGGGTTCAGTACTCGCCACGCCGAGCTCGTCACGGGCAAGGGCACGGTGCAGCTCCGTCCTGACGAGGCGGCCGCCATATCCGACGATGAGTTCCGTGCGCTGGCGCGCTGCCGTTCTCGGTGGCTGACGCGGAAGGCTCCGTCGATCTGCTTGGCTGGTCCGATGGCTGATGACGATCTGGCGGACTTCGAACGCACGAGCTTCACGCACGACGGCAAGGAGCGCACCACCTTCCGGCTCGGCACTGGGCCCGCCGTGATCGTGATCGCCGAGATCCCGGGCATAACGCCGAAGGTCGCCGCCTTCGCCCGTCGGGTGGCAGGAATGGGATGCACGGCGGTGATGCCTCACCTCTTCGGCGAGCCAGGAAAGGACCCGCTCGGCGACGGCACGGTCAAAGGTCTCGTGCACGGCGTGCGAACAATGGCGCCCCTTTGTGTGAGTCGGGAGTTCACCACGTGGGCGACCAATCGCACGTCGCCCGTGGTGGAGTGGTTGCGGGCACTGGCCGCGAGCGAGCACCAGCGCTGCGGTGGCCCGGGCGTAGGCGCCATCGGCATGTGCTTCACCGGGGGCTATGCGTTGGCCATGGCTACCCACCCGAGCCTGCTGGCCCCGGTTCTGTCGCAACCGTCCATGCCCATGGCCCTCACCAAGAAGCAGGCGCATTCGATCGACTGCTCACCGGCCGATCTCGACATCGTGAAGCAGCGGTGTGCCAGCGAAGGCCTGCAGGTGCTCGGCTTGCGATTCAAGAGCGACCGCTTCGTTCCCGACGCCCGCTTCCAGTTCCTCCGCGAGCAACTCGGTGACGCATTCGTCGCGGTCGAGCTCGAGGACGACGCCGCCCATCCCGATGGTGCGATGAAGCCTCACTCCGTTGTGACCGAGCACCTGATCGACGAACCGGGGGAGCCGACCCGCGCCGCGCTCGACCAAGTTCTCGAGTTGTTCCGCAGTCGCCTGCTCGTCTGACGATTGCGTTCAGAACGCGAAGCGTGGTTCGACGCGGCCCGTCTCTCCGAGGCCATCGATGACGAGGAGCGCGCCGTCGAGCTCACCCGCGCCTCCGATCGAGGTGATGTAGAGCCGGTCGAGACCGGGACCCGCGAACGTCACATCGGTCGGATTGCTGGCGGGTAGGGGCACGGTGCGATCCAGGCCGTCGGTCGTGAACCGCGCGAGCTGGGCACCGCCGAACAACGCGCACCAAAGGCCGTTGTCGGCGTCGAGCGTGGCTCCGTCGGGAGAGCCCTCGAGATCGGTCACGTCGCCGAAAACCTGTCGCGGACCGACAGCGGCGGCGTCGGCGTCGTACGCGTAGGAGTAGTAGTGCGCGGCCGTGTCACCGATCACCAACTTCGGCTCGCCGGCGACGGTGAACGCGGTGGGGCCGTTGGTGTTTGCGATGTCGGGATCGAGAAGGCGCCAGCCATGGGTCAACGAGTACTGCCACGCGGAGCCGGCCGACGGCACGAGGTTGAGCGTGCCGGTGATCAAGTTGCCACTCAGATCCGCGCACGCGTCGTTGGCGCGATCTCCGAGCTCGTCCGGGTAAGGAGCCAACCGATCGACGATGCGCGCATCGGGGTCGACCAGGTACAGCCCGTCATCGAGTGCCGCGACCAGCCGACCGTCCTCGGTCGGCACGACGCCAGCGGGCATCGAGGTCATTTGGAACGTCTGTAGCTCACCGGCCGCGTTCTCGAGCCAGTGCAAGGTCTGCGACGCGCAATCGACGAAGTAGAGCCGTTCGCGCCGGTCGTCCCACAACAGACTCTCGCCCCACCCCAAGGTGAAGTCGCCTACACGAGTGATCTCCATGTGCCACCCCTGCTCGTCCACGCTGCTGCGCCGACGCTACTCAGCGCGCGGTCGCGGTGCGCCGAGCAACCTGGTGTGGATGCTGTCGCCAGGGCGACAAGATCCACACCAGGTTCGGGGTGGTTGGGTCGGGAGTGGTTGGGTGGGGTGGGTGTGGGTCGGTCAGCGGGTGCCGAGCGGTTGACCGGTTTCGAGCAGCGTCTTGAGCCCGGACAGCACCTCGCTCCAACCGCCGCCGGCGCCCTCGTGCTCGTGGCCGCCCGCGACCATCAAGGCTGTCTTCGGTGCGCCCTCGAGATCGTGCACGACCGTGAGCTTGGTCACCTTGTCGTCGAGCGGCTCGATCTCCCACGTGAGGCGGGTGAACCCCTCGGCCTTCATGCCCTCGTCCATCGCCAAGCGCCACGTCTGCACGAGCCGACGTGGGGGATCGGACTCGATCACCTCGCCGTCGACCATCACGTCGGGAACCGGGTAACCCATCTCCTTCGAGGCTTTGACGACGGCTTCACCGGGATACCCGTTGAAGGCGCCACCGGGGCGGAGGTCGTAGTCGACACGTGATCCGTAGTTGTACTGCTCGGTCCATTCGGGTTTCGTGATCGCGTCCCAGATCGCTTGGGGCGTTGCCTTGATGTACACGCGGTACACCTGGGTGGTGATCCCGGCGGTTTGCGTCGTCGTTGTCATGCCATCTTCTCCAGTTCGTTCTTGAGATCCACGAGTGCGGACACGTGGTGCTCCGTGTACTTGTCGATCCAGCGGTCGTGGATGACACGGATGGGGACCGGGTTGAGGAAGTGCAACTTCTCCCTACCCGACTTCCGTGTGACCACGAGGCCTGCTTCCTCGAGCACCTTGAGGTGCTTCATGACACCGAAACGGGTCATGTCGACCTCCGACTCGAGTTCGGTGAGCGTGCGACCGTCCGCGGCGAAGAGCCGGTCGAGCAGCATGCGCCGAGTTGGATCCGCGAGCGCCTTGAACACCCGGTCTTCGCCGGAGGTGGTGTCGGCTGCGCTCACCAGGAGACCATATGTGACCATTTAGTCACCTGTCAACCCTCGTGTGTGGTGCCGCCTAGCGTCGGGCGTCATGAATCCGATCGGCGACCTGCTCGATGCCGACGAGCAGATGACCCATCAGGTCGCCGACACCTTCGCGGTGGTCGGCACGAGCGATCCGTCGTGGACCGAGAAGGTGTGCGCCATGGCGATGGCGCGCGACGGCAGCCTCCAGATCGGCTTTGGGCTCGGCAAGTATTCGAACCGCAACGTGATGGATGCGTACGCGGCGTCGAGCCGGGGACCGGAGCAGATCACCGTGCGCGCGAGCCGGCGTCTCTCGCCGACTCCCGACGTCACGACGATCGGGCCGATCCACTACGAGGTGATCGAACCGAAGCGCGTGGTGCGGTTCCGTCTCGACGCGAACGATTGTCAGCCGCTCTCGTTCGACTGGCTGTTCGAGGCCGCGGTGCCGCCGTGCCTCGAGGAGCGAACCCACATGCGCAGTCAGTACCGAACGTCAGCCGAGCTCGTTCGGTACCACCAAACCGGGGTTGCATCGGGTTGGATCTTGATCGACGGTGAGCGCTTCGACATGGATCACGATACGTGGGTGTCCACACGCGATCACTCGTGGGGCGTTCGCTACGACGTCGGTTTGCCAGCTATGGATATCGAGGGCGCCGGTGCCACCATCCCGCCGGGGGTTGGCTTCATGATGATCTGGAGCCCGACTCTGCTCGAGCGGCCGGACGGCTCGCGATACGCCCTGCATCTCCACTTCACGCGCTTCGCCATGCCCGGCCTCGACCAGTTGATGACCACTGCGGGCGTCGAGCATCCCGACGGTCGACGCGAGGCGATCACCCGACTCGACCCCGAGCTGCGTTTCGACCCGGACAACCGGCGGCTGCTCGGCGGTCGGCTGGTGGCCACCATGGAGGACGGGTCGGAGCGCCCGCTGACCATCGAGGTGCTGGGGGATACGGGTGTGCAGTTGGGAGCTGGTCTCTATTTCGGGTTCGACGGCCACCATCACGGTGAGTTTCGCGGTGAGCTGCATGTCGACGGCGAGCGCATCGCCGACTGCCGCCCTCCTGCTGTGGCCCGCAGGTTGCATCAGATCCGTGACACGGTGATCCGGATCGAAGATCCGGTCGGCGGAGGTATCGGCTACGGCAACTGTCAGCCGATCGCCGCCGGCCCATGGCCCGAGCTCGGGTTGGCCGACGAGAACTGGTTGTAGGGGTCGTGTACGTCGGCGTCGCAGATTCGTCGATGTTGGCGCCTCGACGCCGGGTCGGGCGCCAACGGCGCTGGATCCACCGTCCGGTCGTCGACTTGGCCATCGCCTTCTGTTGGGTGCCGGTCGTGGCCCTCGTGCGCTACGTGGAACCCAGCAGGTCGACGCTCGCGATCGTCATGAGCGGCGTTTTCTTGTTGTCCTTCCTGCACCAACCGCTGACGCTCGCGCTCGTCTACGGAGATGGCGAACGCTATCGACAACACCGCCACGTATACCGCTGGAGCCCGCTCCTCTTCGTGGCGGCCATCGTGGGGCTGTTGTATTTCAACCTGGTCCTGCTGGCCATCATCGGAGGACTCTGGAACGCCGAGCACACCTTGATGCAGCGCTACGGCCTCACCCGTATCTACGGGCGCAAGGGTGGCGATGACCACGGACGGGTCGAACGCGGGTTGCTCATCGCTCTGCTGGTGTCGGCGCTGGCCTGGACGGCGGCCGACACCGACACACCGCAGCGACTCCGTCAGGTCTCATTGGGTGGCAACAACCGGCGGGGCGTCGAGGCGCTCACCAGCTTCGCCGACGTCGCTCGCTGGCTCGTGGTTCCGCTGATCGTCGTGACCGTCGTGCTGTTCGCTCGCTGGCTATGGCTCGAGGCCCGACGAGGCGCCGACGCGAACCCGGCCAAGTGGGCGTACATGGGTGCCACGGTCGCGCTGGTGTCGACGATGTTCGTCGATCCGGTGGCCGGGCTCATGGGGTACGTCGCAGCCCACGCGGTCGAGTACTTCGTGATCGTTCACCAGAGCCTCGGGCGCCGTTACGTCGCGAACGACGCGGCCCCCGCCTCGCCCCTTCGGCATGCCGTGCGCGCCCGGCCAGGGCGGGTGGGATTTCTCGCGGCCTACGTCGCGTTGGTGTTGGGCATCGTCACCGCGCTGCAGTGGTGGGCGCCAGTGGTGGTGTTCGGCGCCGTCTACTTCACGCTCGGCGCGTTGCACATCTTCTACGACGGGTTCCTCTGGAAACTGCGTGACCCGAAGGTCGCGGCGAGCCTCGCGGTCACGGGCTCGAGCACCTAACCTGACGGCCCGAAGCGTTCGACTCGGATGCGATCGGCGGGGACGCCCTGGTCGACCAAGAGTTGGCTCGCGGCCTCCGCGAACGGCGGAGATCCGCACACGTAGGCGGTGGCGTCGGCGGAGAGCAATGGCGCCAGGTCGGTGGCCCGCAACCGGCCGGCCGGGCGGTCGAAGCCCGCAGGCACCTCGCGCGTGTACACGAGCGTGGACTGCGGCCCCGGGAGCTCGTCGGCATAGTAGAGATCGGCTGGCGCCCGCACCGAGGCGATGAGTCGCACCAGATCGGCTCGGCCGGTGTTGCGCGCCAAACGCAGCATGGCCATCAGTGGGACCACGCCCGAGCCTCCGCCGACGAGCAACGCCGGTGTGTCGGCGTCCCATACGAACCACCCACCGATCGGCCCGCGCACCTCGAGCTCGTCACCGACCATCACCACATCGTGGAGGAAGCTCGACACCTCGCCGTCGGCGAGGCGCTCGACCGTCAGCTCGAACTCGGCCGAGCTGTCGGGCGCCGACGCGACCGAGTAGGACCGCGACGCGGTGTAGCCATCGGGCGCCGTGAGTCGCACGACGTAGTGCTGGCCGGCGCGGTGTGGCACCGGCTCGGGAAGGGCGAGGCGAAACGTCTTCGCGTTGGCCGTTTCGTCGTGCAGCGACACGACTCGCGCCTTCTTCCACGGGCTGCCGTCGGTCGCGGCGTCCATGACCTCAGTCGCCCTGGTACCGCTGCTCGAGCCACGGGTCACCGCGATCGTGGTAGCCGTTGCGCTCCCAGAACCCCGGTTCGTTGTGGTCGAGCAGCTGCAGTCCCGGCCACCCACTTGGCGCTCTTCCAGAAGTAGAGGTGTGGCACCAACAAGCGAGCGGGTCCACCGTGCTCGGTGGGCAGGGCGCCACCGTCGACCTCCCAAGCGACCCAGGCCTTGCCACCGGTGACATCGTCGAGAGGGAGGTTCGTCGTGTAGCCGGTGTGCGTGACCGCGAGCACGTGGGTCGCGGAGGGGAGTGGTCGAGCCGCTTCGAGCAACGTGTCCACTGAGACGCCAGTCCACGACATGCCGAACTTGGACCAGGTGGTGACGCAGTGGATGTCGCCGTTGTAGACCGACGGTGGGAACGCGTGGAGCTCGTCCCACGTCCACGTGGTCGGCGCCTCGACCAGACCCTCGACCGTGAAGGTCCACGTGTCGGTCGCCAGCTTCGGAGTGACTTCGGCCGTGAGAACCGGCCACTGCGTCCCGGTGTCGTACTGCCCCGGCGGGAGCCGGTCGTCGCGGTTGGCGCGGCCTCTACCGCTGAAGCCCCTTGTGAAACTCATCGCACACCTCCTGCGCCTCGCATGCTGTCACCGTTCGAGGAAGTCCGCAGCTGTCTGCCAGATGTATTCGATGTCGTCGTCGTCCAAGGAGTGATTGGCGGGAAGTACGAGTCCGTGCTCCATGACGTGATCGGCGTTCGGGAGGCCTCCGGGCGGCACACGGTGCTCGATGGAGCGGAAGGCCGGCTGGCGGAGGACGTTGCCAGTCCACACCATGCGCGTGTCGACGCCGTTGCGCTCCATGTGCTGTTGGAACTCGGCCCGGCTGACTCCGGACTCGGGTCGGAGCACGATCGGAAACATGTGCCAAGCCGTCTCGACATCGTCCGTGGTGCGCGGCAGCGTGAACACATCGGATCGGGTCGAGAAGTGCGCGAGCAACCGTGCGAAGTTCCGCTGACGGCGTTCGAGGTTCTCCGGCGAGCTTTTCGAGTTGCACGAGACCGAACGCGGCTGACAGCTCCGATGGCTCGAAGTTCCATCCCGCCTCGTCGAAGATGAAGAGGTTGTCATATTCGAGGTCGCCGTCGATCGTGGAGAAGAACCGCGTGTCGACGCCTTTCGTGGATCCGAACAATTGGGGCTCGGAGCGCCGACCCCATCGCCGCAGCAAGAGACAGCGGTCGACCAACGCATCGTCGTCGAGGCACACCATCCCGCCGGTCCCCGCACCGGTGATGATGTGCGAGAGTGCGAACGAGGTCACCGAGATGTCCGACCGCTCGCCGGTCGGCGAGCCCCGCAACGTCGAGCCGAGGGCGTCGCACGAGTCCTCGACTACGCGGAGACCATGGACGTCGGCGATGGCCCGGATGCGGTCCCAGTCGGGCACGTTGCCGATGAGGTTCGGCACGAGCACCGCGCGTGTCGCGGGCGTGATCGCGGCCTCGATGGCATCGACGTCGATGTTGAACGTGTCCGGCTCGACGTCGACGAACGACGGCACCGCACCCGCTCGGACGATCGGGGCGACATCGGTCGAGAACGTCACTGCGGCCGTGACGACCTCATCGCCCGGCTGGAGATCGAGCAGCTCGACGGCGAGGTAGAGCGCCGAGGACCCGGAGTTGCACATCACCCCTCGCCGTTTGCCGAAGAGCTCGCTGATGCCC
This sequence comes from uncultured Iamiaceae bacterium, assembly GCA_963778895.1. Taxonomy (GTDB): domain Bacteria; phylum Actinomycetota; class Acidimicrobiia; order Acidimicrobiales; family Acidimicrobilacustridaceae; genus CAVZVZ01. Next base: position 1,098,513 of record CAVZVZ010000005.1, on the reverse strand, counting down.
GCCTCGAACGCGCGCACGTTGCGACCGATGCGCAAGGCCTGCGGCCCACCGCGCAACACGGCGACAACGGCTTCGATCTCGCGCTCGTCGTGGACGCTGCCCGCGTACTCGATTCGCCGCGCCATTCCCGTCAGAACTTCGCCACGATCTCGTCGGACCACCACGCCAGCGAGTCGATGCGGTTGGCGAGATCGTCAGGGTCCTTGCCGGTGAAGTACCACGGGACGACCTGGAGCTCGGTGACACCGGCCTCGGCCAAGCGACGAAACCCGTCGAGATCGAACACGTCGGTGCACAGCGCGTTCACCTCGAAGGGCTCGGACGTCCGGCCGTACTCGACGCGGTAGCGCTCGAGTGCGGTGATGGCGTCGACGATCTCGGCTTCGGTGTTCTGCACCGATATCCAGCCATCGGCCAACCGGGCAGCGCGGCGCAGACCCGGCTCACTGAGGCCTCCGACGTAGATCGGGAGCGGTGCGTCGGGCGCGGGCGCCATCATCAAGCGGTCGAAGTCGTAGAACTCGCCGTGGTACTCGACCCACTCGGGACCGCGACCGGCACAGATCAACTTGATGATCTCGATCATCTCGTCGGCCCGGCGGCCCCGTGTGCGCATGTCGGTGTGCGTCCAGGCGAACTCCTCGGGGATCCAGCTGAGTCCGACACCGATCGCCATGCGATTGCCCGACAGTGCGGCCATCGAGCTGAGCTGTTTGCTCACGAGCAGTGGGTCGCGGATTGGCAGCTTCACCACGTTGGTGACGAAGTGGATCCGCTCGGTCACGCCCATCATCGCGGAGATGCCTACGAACGGATCGACGAAGGGTGTGTCGGGCTCCCAGAAGCGACCGCCGTCGGCCGAGTACGGGTAGTCAGCCGAAACCTGCTCGGGGAAGAACACCGAGTCGGGCATGGCGATCGTGTCGAAGCCGGCGGCCTCCGCGGCTCGCGCCATCGGCACGAGGTGATCGGCGGGGAAGAGGGGGAAGGGAACCGTCCATTTCATTGGGCGGGAGCGTAGCCCCGCGCCCGTGTGCGCTCTGTGGTCACTCGCGGTCGGGAGCGGTGGGATGGGCGATCGTCTTGGGCAAGAGGTACTTGCCGATGATCGGTGTGTGGAGGAACCCCTCGACGCCTCCGAACAAGACCGCGACACGTGGGAGCGAGCGCCGATCGTCGAACGCGATGACCCGGGGTACCCAGTCCGGGTGGAAGCGTTCGTTGAAGGTGCGAAGTGACTTGATCTGGAAGAACGGACTCAGCATCGACACGACGGCGCGCGCGATGCGGGTGCCGATCGTCTGGTGGGCTTCCTCGGTGAAGAGTCGACCCCAGGCGGCGAAGTTCATCGAGAGCCGCGAGTAGCCCAGTTCGTCGAGTTGCATGATCGTCTGAGTGAGCAAGAACTCGGTCATCCCGTTCGGTGTGTTCGGATCGCGGCGCATGAGATCGAGCGTGAAGCCCGGCTCGTCACCGAAGACGGGCACGATGCGAAGGAAGCCTCCGACGTCGCCGGCGTCGTCCCGTGCGACGCAGAGGTAGTACTCCGATGCGGTGCCCTGTATCTCCTGGCTCAGGCTCATGGTGAACCCGCGCTCGGGTGCCTTGCCCCGCCACTTGTGGCTCACCTCGTTCAACTTGGTGACGAGATCGGGGTCGGCGTCGCATTCGCGAAGGAAGTCGAAGTGGTAGGTGCGCGCCACCCGGTTCGCCGACTGTCGGATGCTCTTCCACTTCTTCCCGCTCAGGTTGAACCCTTTGCAGGGCACGACGGCCTCGTCGCCCAGGTAGACGGTTCGCAGCCCTCGGCTCACGTAGCGCTCGCGTTCGTCCTCACGGATGGCGAGGAAGGCCGCGCCCCAAGCCCGACCGGCGCACATCTGCAGAAACTCGTCCAGCACGAGATCGATGGATCCGGGGGAGCCGATCGGATCGCCCGAGGCCAGCGCGTACCGCCCGAGATAGGTGTAGGCGATCATCGCTCCTCCGTCGGACGAGAAGAAGAACAGCTTGTCGTCGCGAAGCGCGAAGTAGTCCAGGGTGTCGCAGCCGTATTGGTGGATGAGACGCTGATGCGCGGTCCCAGTCGTTGGGCCCGGCGACCGGACTGGCCACGAACGGCCGGAACAACAACGCGATGCCCACCGCCAGTCCACTGACACCGAGCACCAGCAACGACAGCGAGAAGACGTCGCCGAACACTCTGCGCTGGTAGGTGTACGGCCCGTGCACACCGACCAGCCCGACCACGACGGTCTCGAGATTGCGCCCGACCGTGGGCGTCGGTGACAGGTGATCTCGTTCCGAGAACAACAGGACCATGCCGTAGACGAGCACCGCGCTGAACCAGATCGTCGTCCACCGCAGGAACTCCAGCAGCGTCGGCGGGTCGCCCGGTGCCCGGAACTCGTCGCGCGTGAACCACAGCAAGATGACCATCAACAGCGAGTAGATCGACGACGTCGGGTGATGACCGCGGGAGAGGTTGAACCAGACGCTCAAGCCGAACAACACGATGGTGACGAGCCAAGCGAGGTGCTTTCGCCGGTCGAGCTGGCCCGCCAAGGTCAGCAACCCCACGCCGATGACGACCGATGCCACGTAGCTCGCCTCGCGGATTCCGAAGGGCGTGACGACAGCCGAGAAGCGCCCGAGCCAGATCGCGACGCGGGGGATCGTCGTCAGCAGGATCAAGACCCCACCGACGGCGGTCAGGGCGGCGATCAGGTGCGCCCGAAACGCGCTGCTCCGGAATTTCGGTACCGCCGTGGTCACCGGCTCATTCTCCCGCATCGGGCGGTCTCGGCCGTGCCGGTGACCAGTGTCACGACCAGCCACGCTAGATTTTCCAAGCGCTTTATGCGGCGACCCTCAGTATCAGCGGGAACTCTGCTGCTGGGAGGCTGCGCGCATGTCGTCGGACAAGACCCAATCGGTCGCGATCATCAAAGGTGGCCGTCGCCGGGGCGGGCTGCTGCTCGTCGGTGCGGTGGGCGTGATCGCCTTCGGCCTGGCGGCCCTGCTGATCGTTTCGATCGCGGTGCCGAACCTGTTCGGTACGACGGTGCGAGAGCAACCGAATGCCGTCGTGCTGGCTCGACTGCAGGACATGGCCCAGTTCGACGCGGCGACGGGCCGGTTCCAGACATTGGTCGACCAGGAGACCGATTCGAACCTTCTCCCGGATTGGCTGAAAGGCGAACACAAGGTTCTGGTCGCCGAAGGCGATGTTCAGGCGTCGGTCGACTTCTCGCGACCTCGGCGACGATGCGCTCCAGGTGAGCGCCGACGGCAAGTCGGTGACCGTGCACCTGCCCGAGCCGACCTTGCAGCAGGCGCAACTCGATCGCGACAGCACCCGAGTGATCGCCCGTGACCGCGGCGTGCTGGATCGAGTGGACGACGCGCTCACCACCGGCAATCCGAGTGATGACGCGGACCTGTACGCACGGGCCGAGGACAAGCTCTCGGAAGCGGCCGCGCAGAGCGATCTGAAAGCCAAGGCCCAGTCGAACACGACCGACCTGATGACCAAGCTGCTCACCGACGCCGGCTTCGAGCACGTCACCGTGGTGTACGACGTGCACACCGATCCGGGTCACACCGCTTGATCAACGGTCCCGCTGCTCGACGACTCGTGGTTCAGGCGCTCCCGTACGGCCGGGTGATGATCTCCAGCAGGTGACCGCTGGGATCTTCGAAGTAGACGCCGCGTCCGCCATCGTGGTGGTTGATCTCGCCGGCGGCGCTCTGGTGGGGATCGGCCCAATACGTCAGGTCTCGCGCCTGGATGCGGCCGAAGATCTCGTCGAACTCGGGCTCGGAGATGAGGAACGCGTAGTGCTGGACGGCGACGCTGTCACCCCAGTCCTGAAAGTCGAGTGACACGCCGTTGTCCACTTCGACGACGAGGAACGGCCCGAAGGGTACGGGTGCAGGCAGTCCGAGGATCTCGCTCACGAAAGTGGCGGACTCGCGTTTGTCCCGCACGCCCACGATCGTGTGATTGAGCTGGACGGTCATGGCGTCATCCTCACCTGACCGACCCGTGTGATCAACGGCGTTCGAGAATCACCACCGGGATCGTGCGGTCGGTGTTGGCCTCGTACTCGGCGAAGTTCGGGAAGTCCTGCTTCTGCTTGGTCCAGATGGTCTCGCGCTCGTCGCCTTCGGCCACGCGCGCTGACCACGTCGAACTTGTCCTCGCCGATCTCGACCGTGGTCTCAGGGTTCGCCTTGAGGTTGTGGAACCAATCGGGGTTGTCCGGGGCGCCACCCTTCGACGCGAAGATCGCCCAGCCGTCGTCGACCACCTGGTAGACGAGCGGGCTCACCCGCTCGGTCCCGGACTTGGCCCCGGTGTGGTGCACCAGGATCATCGGTGCGCCGGCGAAGCCCCCGCCCACCTGGCCCTTGTTGGCCCGGAACTCGTCGATGATCTGGGCGTTGAAGTCGTTCATCTCGCTCACGGTGTGCTGATCCTCCTCGAGGTGGGTGGTCGAGGGCGTTCAACCCGTTACGTCCCGTGTAGCTTCCCGATTTCTCGACCGTGTCGGCTGGCCCGATCGGGCTGCATAGGCTGGATGCTCATGGGTGATCCCGACATCGCGGAGCAGATCATCGACTTCGTGAACGCGACCTACGGGAGCCATCCCGGCCACCGGGCGGTGCACGCGAAAGGCGTGTTGTGCGCGGCGAGCTTCGTGCCCACACCGATGGCGGCGGACCTCTGCCGGGCTGCGCATTTCCGCGGTCCGCCCGTGCGGGCGCACGTGCGGTTCTCCAATGCCAGCGGTGATCCGAGTGTCAACGACGCCGTCACCGGCGGCCGGGGCATGGCGGTGAAGTTCTACGTCGATGGTTCGACGACCGACATCCTCGGCTCCACCTCCCCCGCGTTCGTGGCTCGGACCCCGGAGGACTTTCTCGCCTTCAACGAGGCGCGTCGTCCCGACCCCGCCACCGGCGCGCCCGACGCGGAGAGGGTCGGTGCGTATCTGGCCGCCCACCCCGAGGCCATGCCGGCGGTGGAGGCCGCGCTCACCCAGCTCGTCCCGGCGAGTTACGCCACCCTGGCGTTCCACGGATTGCACGCGTTCGGATTCGAGCCCGCCGCCGGTGCGACTCGCTTCGGTCGCTATCACCTCGTGCCGGCCGCCGGCGAGGTCGGGTTGACGGCGGAGGACGCGGCGGCGCGAGCGCCCGACTTCCTGCACGACGAGCTGGTCGCGCGGTTCGAGGACGGGCCCGTGGTGTTCGAGCTGCGCATCGAGTTGGCCGATGACGGTGATCCGCTCGACGACCCGACTGCGGTCTGGCCTTCGGGTCGAGACCTCGTCGATGCCGGCCGGTTGGAGATCACCGGACTCGCCTTCGATCGCGAGCAGGGCGACGACATCCTTGGTGTTCGATCCCACGCGCGTCATCGATGGCATCGTGCTCAGCGACGACCCGGTATTGCTCGCGCGTCGGAACATCTACGGCGTTTCCGTCGCACGGCGCACCGGGTCGTAGCGCTCCGGTCACATCGGCGACCAGTCCGTATCGCGCCTCGTGACCTCCAAGTCGTGATTGTGTACCGATTCGGTAGACGATCACGACTTGGACGTGCGAGTTGCCGTCCGAGGGCGTAGGCGCACGATCGTGTCACCGCTCGTATCTGCGATGCTCGGAGCGTGGACTACCGCAGGATGCCGATCGAAGTCGAGTCCCCGGAACAGCTCGGGTACGACACCATCACCAACAACCTGTCCGAGAGCTCGGTCGCCGATCGCCGACTCACCGACCTCGGTATCGGTGGGCTCGCTGATGGCGCGTTGGACGAGCTCTTGCTCTGCTACGGCGACCATCTCGGCGAACCTGCCCTCCGTGAAGCGGTCGCCGGCGGTGGGGCGGGCCTCCGAGCCGATGACGTGCTCGTCACTCCCGGCGCGGCGGGTGCGCTGTTCGCCATAGCCACGGCCTTGCTCGACGCCCGGTCGCACATCGTGGTGGTGCGCACCAACTACGCGACGAACCTCGAGACCCCGCGAGCGATCGGCGCCGACGTCGACATCGTCGATCTCACCTTCGAGGACGGCTGGCGAATCGACAGCGAACGGATCGCGGCACACGTACGCCCAGGCGAGACGCGGCTCATCTCGGTGACGTGCCCGCACAACCCGACGGGCACGATGCTCGATGCCGCGGACCTGCACGAGCTCGTGGCCCTCGCCGAGCGCTCGGGCGCGGTGTCTGTTGGTCGACGAGACCTACCGGGATCTCACGCATCATGAGCCCCTGCCCATGGCCGCGACGCTCTCCGAGCGCGCCATCAGCGTGGCTTCGATGTCGAAGGCGTACGGCTTGCCCGGCCTACGCGTCGGATGGGCCGTGTGCCGCGACGCGACCGTGTCCGAGACACTTGTTGGCGGCGAAGGAGCAGATGGTGATCTGCGGCGCGACGCTCGACGAAGCCATAGCCGGGGCGGTACTCGCCGATCGGTCTCGAGTGCTGCCACCGATCGTGGAAGACGCGCGCGAACGCTTGGCGGTGGTGCAGGCATGGATCGGCGCGCAGGAGATCTTCGAGTGGGTGGACCCGTCCGGAGGAGTGGTGGGGCTCGTCCGGTTCGCGCCCGGGTTCGAGGTGGACACCAAGGCCTTCTACAGGTCGCTTCTCGCCGACTACGGCACCTATGTCGGCCCTGGTCATTGGTTCGAGCTCGACGACCGGCACTTTCGTCTCGGCTACGGCTGGCCCACGCGCGCCGAGCTGGAGGGCGGTCTGTCGGCGCTGTCCGCCGCCGCGGCGGTGGCGTCGCGCTGAGCGGCTGACTCGGCCATGATGGCGGGGTGACCGACGTTCGTACGCCGGCGAACCCGTTCGTCGAGCCGATCCGCCCCATCACCGCCACCGATGACGAGATCCGCGCCGCACTCGAGCAGGCCGAGGTACCGGCTCTGCTACCCGCGATGGCGTATCTCACCGGCGACCTCTCGCTCTTGCGCGCGGACTTGCGCCCGGAGGCGTTGCTGCTCGGCATGCCCCAGGGCGGCCTGACCGAGGATCAACAGGCCGAGGTGCGCCGCATCGCGCTGGAGACGCTGGTGCGATTCCGCGACGCCGGCTCCCACCCCGCGTCCCCGCCCTCGGACGAGGATCTGCTGAGGATCATGGAGTTCGCCGTCGGTGGCGCGGAGATGGCGGAGTACCTGCCGCTGCTCGAGGAGGAGCTCGCCTATCGAGGTGAGGATCGGCGCGCTCCCGACTGGAACAAGGACGAGCTCGCGCCCGACGTCGAGTTCGAGGTGCTGATCATCGGCGCAGGGATGTCGGGCCTGCTGGCCGCCCACCGGCTGCAACAAGCCGGTGTGCCCTTCACGATCGTCGAGAAGGACGACGACGTCGGTGGCACGTGGCTCGAGAACACCTATCCCGGCTGTCGGGTCGACAACCCGAACCACAACTACAGCTTCTCGTTCGCACAGCGCCACGATTGGCCGTTCCACTTCTCGCCGCAGCCCGTGCTGCTCGAGTACTTCCAGCGTTGCGCCGACGAGTTCGGGCTACGCGAACAGATCCAGTTCGGTACGAGGGTCACGCACGCCGCGTGGTCGGACGACAACCGCGTCTGGTCTGTCACCACCCAGGACGCGGCCGGCGACGAGCGGGTGATCGAAGTGAACGCGGTGATCAGCGCCGTCGGTCAGCTCAACCGACCGCTGCTACCCGACATCGATGGGCGTGACTCCTTCGAGGGCGTCTCGTTCCACTCGGCTCGTTGGAACCACGACGTGGACCTGACCGGCAAACGAGTAGCCGTCATCGGTACCGGCGCGAGTGCAGTCCAGTTCATTCCCGAGATTGCACCGATCGCCGGGCAGTTGGTCGTGTTCCAGCGCACACCGCCGTGGATGGGCCCGACGCCGGAGTACCACGACGAGGTGCCGGCCGGGCTGTGTTGGCTCTACAAGTCGGTGCCGTCCTACAGCGAGTGGAACCGCTTCTTGATCTTCTGGAAGATGGGCGACGGCGTGCTCGATGCCGTGCGGGTGGACGACACATGGGATGGCGACGGGCAATCGGTCAGCGCCATGAACGACATGATGCGCATGGTTCTCACCGCCTATCTCCAGGCCGAGTTCGCCGACCGGCCGGACCTGGTCGACAAGGTCATCCCCGCGTATCCGCCCGCGGCCAAGCGGCTGCTCCGCGACAACGGGACGTGGGCCGGCGCGCTCAAGCGTCCCAACGTGGAGTTGGTCACCGACCCGATCGCTCGCATCACCCCCAGAGGCGTGGTGACGGTCGACGGTGTCGAGCACGAGGTCGACGTGATCGTGTACGGCACCGGGTTCCAGGCCTCGAAGTTCCTCACCCCGATGACGGTGACCGGTCGCGATGGCGTCGATCTCCACGAGACGTGGGATGGTGACGCGCGGGCCTATCTCGGAGTGACGGTGCCGCAGTTCCCGAACCTCTTCTGCCTCTACGGCCCGAACACCAACATCGTCATCAACGGCAGCATCATCTACTTCTCCGAATGCGGCGTTCGATACATCCTCGGCTGCCTGCGCCTGCTGTTGGACGGCCCCCACCGCGGCCTCGACGTGAAACCGGATGTGCACGACGCGTTCAACGAACGCGTCGACGCCGAGAACCGGCGCATGGCCTGGGGCGCGTCGGAAGTCAGTAGTTGGTACAAGAACGCCCACGGCCGGGTGGCCCAGAACTGGCCCTTCACGCTGTTGGAGTACTGGCAGCGCACCCTGAAACCCGACACCGACGACTTCACGCTCATCGATTAGGAGCGATCGGGCTGTGCAGGGCCGATCGGGCTGTGCAGGGCCAGGCCTCCGTCGCACTCGAGCGTCTGGCCCGTCACCCAGTCGAGATCGTGCAGTGCGAGCACTGCAGCGGCGATGTCGGCCGGTGTTCCGAGGCGACCCAACGCGGTGCGCTGTTGCACACCGGCCAGCCAGCCTCGGTCGGTGGGTGCACCCCCGAGCATCCGCGTCTCGGTGACCCCGGGTGCAACCGCGTTCACTCGCACGCCGTGTGGAGCCCACTCGAGGGCGGCCACGCGGACGAGCATGTCGAGCGCGGCTTTCGATGCGCAGTACATGCCCATGCCCCTATCGGCGACGCGAGCGCTGATGCTGCTCGTCGCGACGATCGAACCCGCGCCCGCATCGATCATGGTTCGCGCCAGTGCTCGCATCGCGAGCCAGACCCCTTTCGTGTTCACACCGAGCACGCGGTCGAATTCGTCGGGATCGACGTCGATCAGCGCACCGGCATGTCCGACGCCGGCCGTGATGGTCGCGGTGGTCGGTGAGCCGAAGCGCTCCAGTGTCGCCGCCAGCGCGGCTTCGACCTGATCCGGATCGGCGACGTCGCAGTCGACGTCACGTTCGCCGCCGATGTCCCACACCACTACGGCTCGCTCTCGAGCGCGGTACGCGTCCACGACCGCGGCGCCGATGCCCGCCCCGCCGCCGACCACAACTGCGAGATTCGCCGAATCGTTCACGGTTTGACCCTACCGACGCGGGTCGATCGAAGTGAAGCGCACGTGGTGCGGCTACCCGCTGATCGAGCCGGATGACGAGCGCCACTCTAGATTGGGCCGCTATGGCCGAGGCGACGACTACGGCAAGAGTCGTGATCATCGGTGCCGGCGCGGGCGGCATCGGGTTGGCGATCATGCTCGAGCGGGCCGGCATCGATGACTACGTCATCTTCGAAAAGGCCGCGGGTCTCGGCGGCACGTGGCGGGTGAACACCTATCCCGGAGCCGAGTGCGATGTGCCGTCGCACCTCTACTCGTATTCGTTCGCGTTGAATCCTGATTGGTCGAAGACCTTTGCCGGCCAAGCCGAGATCCTCCGCTATCTCGAGACCTGCGCCGAGGCGGCAGGCGTCGATGCCCATCTGCAACTCGGGACCCCAGTCGAGTCGATCACTTGGTCGGACGACCGCTCGCGCTGGCTCGTGACCGCCGCTGACGGCCAGCAGGTGTGGGCCCAAGTCGTGGTCAGCGCGGTCGGGATGTTCAACGCGCCCGCTCATCCCGATCTGCGGGGTCTCGAGGACTTCGGCGGCTCGGTGATGCATTCCGCTCGCTGGGATCACGATGTCGCCCTCGAGGGCCGGCGCGTGGCGGTCATCGGCACCGGTGCCAGCGCGATTCAGATCGTTCCCGCAATCGCACCGATCGTGGGCCACCTCGACGTGTTCCAGCGGTCGCCAGCATGGATCATGCCCCGGTCGGACGAGCCCTTCACCGCCGATCAGCGGCGAAGGTTTGCCGAGAGCCCGTTGGATGCGCGTCGGCACCGCCACGCCATCTACCGGTTCTACGAAGGCAACACCGTCATCAACGTCGACGACCGCCGAGTAGAGGTGCTCGAGAAGTTCGCGCGCGCTCATCTCGAGAACAGCGTCCGGGATCCGGTCCTGCGGGCCAAGCTCACGCCTGACTACCCGGTCGGATGCAAACGGATCCTGCTCTCGAGCGACTTCTATCCCGCAATCCAGCGCAACAACGTCGATTTGATCACCGACCCGATCGACCACGTCACGAGGTCAGGCATCCTCACCGTGGACGGCGCCGAGCACCCGTTGGATGTGATCGTTCTCGCCACGGGCTACCGGGCCACCGACTATCTGCACGGTCTCGAGGTCGTCGGGCGGGGCGGTCGACGTTTGCACGACGAGTGGACCGAGCCGCGTGCGTATCTGGGCATGGTGGCCGCGGGATATCCGAACTTCTTCGTCTTCTACGGCCCCAACACCAACCAGGGTGGAAATTCGATCCTGTTGATCCTCGAAGCCGAAGCGCGCTACGTGGTCGATGCTCTCCAGACGATGGACCGCGACGGCATCGACACGATCGAGGTCAAAGACGCTGTGGTCGACGCGTACAACGACGCGCTGGATGACGGATCTCGAGGGCACGGTCTGGCTTGCCGGATGCGATAACTACTTCCGCTCACCGAGCGGCCGGGTGGCGACGCAGCTGCCTCACCCGTCGCGGTGGTATCGCCAGCGCACGCGGCGGATCGACCTCGACGACTACGAAGTCACGGCATCGCGTCCCGGTCCACCAACTCGATGAGCACGCCGTTCGGATCGCGTGCCACTGCCATCCGCACGCCGCTGACGGTGATCTCCCGCTCGATGCCGAAGCCGGCGGCCTCGAGCCTTTCGCGCGCCGCGTCGAGCGGGGTGAACACCGACACGAGGAAGAAGCCGACGTTCGGTCGGCCATCGTCGGTCGCCGTCCGGTAGGTCTCCTCGAACTCCACCAACTCGAGGATCCCGCTCTCGGGATCAGCCGGATCGCCCAGGAAGATCGACCGCAACGTATTGGTCGGCGCCGCGAACAGCTGCTGCCAATCACCTTCGAACCGGTGGTCCATCATCACCTCGAACCCGAGTCCGTCGCGCCAGAACCGCAGACTCGTTTCGATGTCGGCCGTACAGACGGCGGAGTGATGGATCCTGGCCACGCGCTCAGACTCGATCGAGCGAGAGCATCTTGATCGCGTTGCCGCGCAACACCTTGTACGCCACGTCGTCGCTGAGCCCCGTCACCATCTTCTCGGCGTACTCCTTGCTGTACGGCCACGTGGTGTCGGTGTGGGGGTAGTCGGTCTCGAAGCAGATGTTGTCCTCACCCACCGATGCCAGGTTCTGAAGCCCGTGCCGGTCGGCGGTGAAGCAGCCGAAGATGCGACCCCAGTAGTACGTGCTCGGCAGCTCCGGGATGCGCTCCTTGGTGTGCATCCACGCGTTGTGCTGCTCCCACACGGTGTCGGCCCGTTCGAGAGCGTAAGGGATCCAGCCGATCTGGCCCTCGGAGTAGGCGATCTTCAGATTGGGGAACGAGATCAACTTTCCGGAGAACAGCCAGTCGGCCAACGAAGCCATGGCGTTGTTGAAGGCGAGCGTGCCACCGACCGCCTCGGGCGCATCCGGGGAGGCCGCGGGCGACGTCGACGACGAGCCGATGTGCATGCACAGCGTGACGTCGTTGTCGTTGCAGGCCGCGAACAGCGGATCCCAGTACTCGGTGTGGATCGACGGCAGCCCGAGCCGGGGTGGTATCTCCGAGAAGCAGATCGCGTGCATGCCCCGCGCCGCGTTGCGCTCGACCTCGGCCGCGGCCAGATCGGCGTCCCACAACGGGATGAGACCGAGGGGGATGTTGATGCCGCCGGAGGGCTCGCACCACTCCTCGATCATCCAGTCGTTGTAGGCGCGCACGCAGGCCAGGCCCAGCTCGTGGTCGTCGGCTTCCATGAAGGTCTGACCGCAGAACCGCGGGAAGGTCGGGAAGGGGAGCGAGCCGTCGACCCAGTTGACGGCCATGTCCTCGACGCGCGCGTCACGGTCGTAGCAGCCCGGCCGCATCTCGTCGTACGTCACCGGCGTCATCTCCATGACGGTCCGGTCGAACTTGGCCAGGTCGCCACCCGGCGTCGCTTCGAGGGGGATGGCGACGAACCGCTTGTGGACGTAGATGACCTTGTCCTCGAAGATCCAGTAGTCGCCGAGCATTCCGTCGTCGTCCATGACGTTCGTGTACTTCGCCCCGGGTTTGTGCTCGAAGGGAGCCCACTTCGCCTGCTCGACCCGAGGGCCCTTCTCGCGGAACTTCTGCGGGAGCCACGTCTGCCAAACATGTCTGGGCTCGACCACGTGGTCGTCGACGCTGATGATCTTGGGCAGTTCCATCGGACACTCCTGCGACGGCGAAAACAAACCTGACGTTCGTGTCAGCTTAGGCCGGTGGGGATGGCTCCGCGGCCGGCCAGACCTGCGGGCAGTCGGGCCCGCCGAGGGGATCGCCCTCGGCGACCTGCTCCTGGTGGGACTTGCGGGGTGCCCCCGGTCGCAGGTGGTACCGGGCGTCGTCACCGCAGTACCGCACCGAGATCGCCCGGCGCCGCTGGGTTGCGCTCTGGTTGCCAGGGGCACCATGCAACGTGCGGTAGTGGTGCACGACCACGTCGCCGGGCTCGACGGAGAACGTGACGAGTGCCTCGCGCAGCTCGACGTCCCCGAGCACATCGGGAACGGGCACGCCCTCGGTGCCCGGAATGGGATCGCGGAGTGTGAACAGGTTGGGCCGGAAGTCGTCCGCCCACCGGTGACTGCCGCGCACGTATTCCACGGCGCCCGTTGCAGGTGACGTGGCGTCCAACGGCACCCAGAACGTGCACACTTGCTCACCGCGGACGTGGAAGTAGCCGGCGTCGGTATGGAACTCGGTGCGATACGGCGTGCCTGGTTCCTTGACGAGCACGCTGTCTTCGTACAACCAAATGGCGGTGCTGCGCAGCAGCGACGACGCGATCGCCGGGAGTGCGGAGTCACACGCGAAGTGTCGGAAATCGTCGTCCTCGCGCCAGTGATCGACGCCGGCCGAGAATCGCGGGCCGCCGCCGCCCGCGAGTGCGCCGAGGTCGGCCATCTGGGTGCCGGCGAGCGCACGCTCGACCGGCTGTGTCATGGCGTGGACCGCCGACACGGTGAGGACGTCGCGCAGGCAAACCACGCCGTCGGTCCAGAATGTGTCGATCTCGGACGCGGCGAGGTCGCGATGCGGTGCCGGTGCGGTCATTGCGTCGGGAAAGTAGCGTTCGTCGGGAACTGGCGCTGGATTCGGGGGATCGGTCATGGCCATCGAAGTGAAGACCACAGCGGGGGTCGTCGTCGGTGCGGATCCTGCTGACACCCATCCTCCCGAAGGTCGCGGCCTGCACACGTTCCTCGGGGTGCCCTACGCGGCGTCTCCCACCGGGCGAGATCACCTACGCGAACCGCGGCCCGTCGATCCTTGGGATGGAGTGCGGCCCTGCGATGCGTACGGTGCCACCGCCCCGCAGCCGGCTCAGGGCTTCACGATCGTGCCGGAGCCGATCATCGACGGCGACAACTGCCTGAACGTGAACGTGTTCACGCCGGACATCGGTCCGGCGGCCTCCTTGCCCGTGCTCGTGTGGATCCATGGCGGCGGCTTCGTGAACGGCTGCAACGCCAGCCCCTGGTACCACGGTCGGAACTTCGCCGCACGACGGTGCGGTGGTCGTCGCGGTCAACTACCGGCTCGGGATCGAGGGGTTCCTGCCGTTGCGGGGTGCCCCGCCCAATCGGGCCGTGCTCGATTGGCTCGCGGCCCTCGAATGGGTACAGGACAATGTCGCCGCGTTCGGCGGCGATCCGGGAAACGTGACGATCGGCGGCCAGTCGGCGGGGGCCATGGCTTGTGCCACGCTGCTCGCCGTGCCCCGGGCCGCAGGCCTGTTCCGTCGGGCGATCCTGATGAGTGGCGCGGCAAACCACCTACGCCACCTCGACGAGGCCACGCGCTACGCAGAACGGGTCGCCAAGGAGCTCGGCGTCCCGGCAACCCGCGACGGCGTTCGCAGGCGTCGAGCCGAGCCATCTGGTGACGGTGCAAGAGCGCATGGGTTGGTATGGCGACGAGGACCAAACCGACGACGGCGACATGATCCGGCGTTTCCTGGCCACGACGAATGACGGTCTGCGGTTCGGTCCGCTGATCGACGGTGATCTCGTGCCGCAAGCCCCGTTGACTGCGCTCGCCAGCATGTCGCGTGAGTGCCAGATGCTGGTCGGCACGACGGCCGGCGAGACCGTGGCCATGGCCAGGTTCGCAGGGGACCTCGGCGAAGAGACCGTGCTCGACGCCTTGCGTTCCTCGGGGATGTCGTCCACCGACGCGGCTGGTTACCGCGCCGCCCACGCGTCCGAAACACCCGCCGGGGTGTTGGGCCACGCCATGACCGACGCCGCGTTCCGCATTCCGGCCGTCCGGGTGGCCGAGGCGCGCGAGGGCACAGCCACGTACTCGTACGAGTTCCAATGGGTTCCGCCCACCGGATTCGGTTCAGTGCACTGCCTCGACATACCGTTCGCATTCGATGTCCTCGACGCGCCGGCGGTAGAGGTCGTTGCTGGTGACGCGCCGCCGCAGCGCCTGGCCGATGACGTGCACAGTGCGTGGATGCGCTTCCTGCGCACGGGTGACCCGGGTTGGCCGACGTACGACACCGTTGAGCGCAGGGTCATGGCGTTCGACGCGCCGAGCTCGACTGTCGTCATCGACCCTCACGCCGCAGCGCGCGAACGGTTCGTAGGCTCGCGCTGAAGTCCGCGGGCATGCGGCCCCGGCGAACCGAACAGGAGCATCATGCGCATCCGCCTCGTCCTGAGCCTGCTCATCCCGGTGTGCCTGGTCGGCGTGGCCGGGTGCGGGAGTAGCGACAACTCGACGGGAAGCGGCGCGAGCTCGACACCGACCACCGCTCCTTCGGGAGCACTCGCGGGAACCGCTTGGACACTCCAGAGCTACCGAGGCGCGTCTGTGAGCACCGTGCCCGCGGCCCCCGGCTCCGTGGCGGCCCTCGCGTTCGCGTCGGATGGAAGCGTCGCCGGTTCCACCGGGTGCAATCAGCTCCGCGGCACCTATGACCAGCGCGATCAGCAGCTCACGATCCAACTCGGACCGATGACACAGGCGGCGTGCGGTGGGCCGTTGCTCGAGGCGCAAGAGACGGCGATCCTGCAATCGCTCCCGCAGGTCGCGTCGTTCACAGTCACGGATGACTCCTTGACTCTCTCGAGCACGGACGGCACGGCCCTCTTGGTGTACGCCGCGGGTCTCTCCGGTCTGGAGAACACCACCTGGAACGTCACCGGCGTGAACAACGGCGCAGGTGGGGTCGAGGCCACCGCACTCACCGAGCGCCTCACCGCGACCTTCGGCCCTTCGGGTGCGTTCACCGCCTTCGGCGGGTGCAACAACTTCACCGGCGCCTACACGATCGGCGCCAACCAGTCGCTGAGCCTCGGCGATCTGGCGGGGACGACGAAGAGCTGTGGTGCCGATGTGGACACGCTCGAATCCCAGTACGCCGCGGCCCTCTCCCAAGTGACCAGCTACACCATCTCTGGCGATGTGCTCACGCTTCGTGACACCGAAGGCGCGACGCAAGTCACGCTTCGCCTCGCGGCGTGACGCGAGAGGATCAGCGGCGGATGGTGGGTCCGCGGCCGTCCCAGTGCTCGCTCAGCTCGCGGATGCCGTCCATGAACGGACGGGACAAGTCCGTCAGCTCCATGATCTCGATCAGCATCCCGCCGGCCCCACCTGCCACGTACACGAACCGCGCCATGCCGTTGCCGTCACCTTCTTGCACGATCGCCAGTTCGGTTCGGTCGATATGTTCCATGCTCTGGTCGAAGGCGTCGGTCCAATAGGCGAGGTGATGGGGCCCGAACCGGCCCGCGTCCCGAGTCTCGTGCCACGAGCTCGTGGCCGTGCCATGGGCCTCGATCAACTCGATCTGGAGCGCGCCGGCGTGCGCGAAACCAATCGACACGTGCGACGTGGAAACCACGCCGTGATACGCCGCCTCCTGTGTCACCTCGATGACCGTCCACGGACCGACACCCACGGCGACCCATTGGCTCATCGCCTTGTCGAGATCGGCCACGATGTGGCCGACCTGACGAACTTCACCCGGGAACACCGTGTTGGAATTCGGGTTGTCGGCCATCAGTGGACGAGGTAGCCGCCGTCGACGGCGAGGGCGTGACCGGTGATGTAACTCGCCTGCTCGCTGCAGAGGAAGAGCACGGCCGGCGCCACCTCGTCGACCGTTCCCCAGCGGGCCATCGGCACGTGCGCCAGCGTCTCGTCGAGGAGCGCGGGGATGCCCTTTCATCGGTGCGGTCATCCGCGTTTCGATCACACCCGGAGCGATGGCGTTGACGCGAATCGCGTCCTGCGCCCACAACGCCGCCAGGTTGCGCGTGAGCTGGAGCAGCCCGGCCTTGCCCGAGCCATACCCGGGCACGATCGGCACCGCGAGGTAGGCGGCCATCGAGACGATGTTCACCACGCTGGCGCCGCCGGCGTTCGTCGAGGAGCGCAATGCGTCGCGGACGCCGGTGGTCAGGCGGAACGCGCCCGACAGGTTCAGCGCCACCGATTCCTCGAAGACGTCGGGCTCCCATTCGTCTTGACCGCCAGGAAAGTTGGCCCCGGCGTTGTTCACCAACACATCGAGGGTCGACATCGACTCGGGCGAACGAGTCGATCGCCGTCTCGATCGGTCATCACGAGCTGGCGGTAGTTCATGGCGTCGACATCGGATTCGTAGTCGGCGGCCGAACCACGGGTGCCCGTGACGGTCACCGCTGCGCCGGCACCACGGAACGCCACCGCGATGGCGTTGCCGATCCCGCTCGTACCGCCGGTGACGAGGACGTGGGACCCACCGAAGTCGAACGTGGCTCGGTTCATGACGACATCTTGGCAATCTGGCGGCGTAACCAGGAGGTCTCCCAGAAGTTGGTGCTCTCGGCGAGCAGGACCTCGTGCGCCGCGACCATCGCCGCCCGAGCGTCCGGGTGGTTCGGCTCGGCCGCGAGTACCGCCTCCGCCAATGCGATGGCGATGAGCGGCTCCCCGGCGGCGGTGCGGGCCTGTGCTCGACCGAGCACGGCGTCGGCGCCTCCGGCCAGCTCGACCAACTCGGCCTGCGCGGGCGACGCGTCGAACGGATACAGCTCGGTCGTCGAGTCGTGGTGGAACCAGCCGGCGTACGTCTCCCAGATCGCGCGCACGTCCCAGCTGACCTTCCCGTAGCCCTGCCCCACCTCGAGCTCCGGTGGCAGCACGATGTCGCGCATCAACGTCTGGACGTCGACGCCGTCGTTCATGCCTTCGACGGTGCGGTCGTGCACGAAGAGCACCGCATCTCGCAAGCGGACCAATTCCGCGTCGATGACGTCGGCACCGACGATCGGATCGAAGTGGCCCGTCAGCAGCACCTCCGGTCGCAGTCGTCTGACGGTCTCGACCGACTCGATGAACGTGTGAGCGTCGCGATATCGATCACCTCGCATCGTGACGAGGTTCGGGATGTGCCCGAACAATGCGCCGAACACGTTTCCGCAGAGACACACCCCTTCGTCGGGCAACCACACGACCAGTGAGTCCGTGGTCTCACCTCCGGGCGTCGCCAAGAGCTCGAAGCGACGGCCTCCGACGGTGAAGTCGTACCCGTCGTCGAACACGATCGTCGGCTCGGGTCGGGCTTGAGCGGGAGCGTCGGCACCACCGCCTCGTTCGCGGGCGTAGTCGAACGCGGCCATGATCGCGTCGATCCAGGCGAACGCGGCGTTGCTCGATCGGAACCGCTCGAGTCGTTCGTTGTCGTCGCGCCACAGTGCCCAGTTCGCCTGGGTGACGATCTCGGTGCCTTCGTCGCGAAGCACATCGACGCCGCCCACGTGGTCGTAGTGGCCCTGCGTCAGCACGATGTATCGGACCGGGCTGGGGTCCACGGCGTCGAAGTTCGCCCGATGGATCGGCGCCTCGAACCCCATGCCGGTGTTGATCACCACTCGGCCGTCGTCGGTCGTGAGCAGATAGCTGTTCGACAGACCGGGCGACACCCATATGCGGTCACCCACGGGCAGCGCTGCCGGCGCTGATGCCGGTTTGATCTCGAACGCGCTCGGTCGCGAGCGATACAGGGGATCGGGCATGTTCAGTTCCGTCATGTTCGGGCCTCGGAGATCGTGATCATGACCTTGCCGCACTCACGGGACCCGTCCAACGTCTCGAGAGCACGGGCGAAGTCGTCGAGCGGGTATCGGTGCGTGATGAGTGCGGAGAGATCGCGTCGCTCCAGCAGCTCGATGGCGGCCTCGAACCGCGCCGGGTACTCCATGGCGCCGCAGATCGTGAACTGCTTCATGAGCAACATCAGGAAGCTCACCGGTATGTCGGTGTAGTGCAACGCGACGACAGACATGCGCGAGAGAGGTTTGGCGTTGTCGAGGACGGCCCGCACCACCGATGCGGCGCCCGATGCCTCGATGTACACGTCGGTGCCGGCCATGGGCCCGAACATGAACGGTGCGGTGCCGTGGAGCTCCTTCACCCGATCCCAGAGGTCGGAGTCGGCCGCGTCGATGGTGGCTTGTGCGCCGAGCTGCTCCGCGAGCTCGAGCCGGCGCGCCGAGAGGTCGATCGCGACCACTCGCTCGTTGCCCCGGTCGACGAGCGTCGCCAGAGCGGCGAGCCCGATCGGCCCGGCGCCGAAGATCACCACGCTGTCGTCGGGCCCGACCTGCGCTCGGTCGACGGCGTTCATACCGACCGCGAGTGGCTCGGCCAGCGCCGCCACCTCGAGCTCGATCGTGTCGGGCACGGGGTACAAGCGGTTGCCGCGCGCCGCCTCGCGAACCAGGACGCGCGGTGTGCAGCCCGCCTTCACCGGCCCCGTTGCCTATCCGGCCGAGCTCGTCGTCTCCCGGGTGCACCACCACGCGGTCGCCGACCGTGACCCCGGCGACCTCGGACCCGACGGCGGTGACGGTGCCGGCCAGCTCGTGTCCGAGTGGCATCGGCTCGGGCCCCGGACCAGCGACCCCGCCGAGGGCTATGTACTTCAGGTCGCTTCCGCACACGCCGCAGGCGGCGACGCGCACGATCGCGTCGCGCGGTCCCATGACCGGATCGCTCGACGTCGTCGAGTCGAACGTCACCGGGTCCGTGAACCCGAACGAGCTGCATGGTGCCTCAGCTCTCGGCTTCGATCGCGAATCGATCGAAATAGAAGTCGAACCGTGCTCGCACGTCGTCGGGCTTCATGCCGAAGTCACCGGCGAGGTCATAGATCACCTGGCCGTGCTTGCCGCGTGGGTTCTCGCGCACGATAGGCCTCCAGCTGCTTGCGCGCACCTTCGCTCAGGGGGTTGCCGGCCTGGCGGTAGATCCGTTCGACGGTCGCCATGTCGTCGGTCATGAACTCGTGGAAGATCACGTCGACACCGCGATCGTCGGGCACCAGCTCGCGGTCCCGAACGCAGGCACGAAGCAGGCGTTCGACCCTGTCGACCCAGTACTCGGCCAGTTGGTCCGGTTCGATCCGGTGACGCCGCAAGCGATCGCCGTACGCGAGCATGGTGATCGCCGATTGGATGACGGCCACTGGGTCGCGATGGGTGAACACGATCGTGGCGTCGGGAAACGTGTCGACGAGCGGGCCGATCTGCTCGAGATGCTGCGGTGACTTGAGTACCCAGCGTCGAGGGCCGCGCAGGAACGTCAGCGCCTTCAGCATGGTCTTCGAGGTAGGCGTAGTGCTCTCGCTGGTCGAGCGAGAGGTAGTAGTCGCGCCAGTCGGGAACGCGTGCATGCCACTCGAGCGTGTACGACGCGAAGTCGACGTCGAGCAGTTCGACTTCTTCCTCGATCGCGGCGGGGAAGCGATCGTGCATGTTCTTGGTGAGTGGCGCCATCGTGGCTTCGATGGCGTGATCCTCCGCGCAGCGCCGCCATCGAGGGTCGATGCCGTCGACGTCCGGTCCCTCACCGTGGAGCGGGAACGGTTCCTGGCTCTCCCAGAACGGCAGCGAACGAAACCGTGTGTCGGCGGCCAGGAGGTTGACGAGATGCGTCGTGCCGGAGCGGGGCAGGCCGACGACGATCAGCGGACGCTCGATCTCCACATCGTGGATCTCGGGATAGCGCTCGACGCAGGTCGGTGAGCAGCAGTCGGCTCGCCAGCAGCCGGAGCACGCGGCGCCGCAGGATCAGTCGCCCGAGGTTGGTGAGCCCGCGGTCGCCTTCGATGGCGGCGAGGTGGGCTCGTAGCCGGGGCCGAAAGTCGCTCCCGAAGCCTCCTCCGCCGAAGCCTCTGCTCCCGAAATTCGTGAGACCCGTCCGTTCTTGGGCTTCCGCGACGAGCTCGGCCTCGTCGAAGGAGATGTCGAGCGTTGCCGTGAACTCCAACGCGGCGCGCTGCTCGTCGGTGAGCTGCGGCTCGATCAGGTCGGCGATCCGGATGGAGGCCCTGCCTGCCGCCGTCGATTCGCTCATACGGGCGCGAGGTTGTCAGAAATCGCGTGCCGATGACGACCGACGAGGTCGGCCTGGAGTCAGGGAGCCCAGACCCGAACGACGAAGAGCCAGGGGTTGATCGTGGGCTGCGTACCGGCGGTCAACGTGGCGGGCGCGCCATTCGTCAGGTTGGGACCGAACGTCGTGTTCGTCTGTCCGTGTACCCAGCCGTACGCCGCGGTCGGGTTGGGGATGGTGACGGTATTGCCCGAGATCGAGGTGTGGTCGACGGGTTGACCAAGGAGCTGGGTGCGCCACTTCGTCCCGACCAGAACGCCGCGGGCGGCCGGGTCGCTGCTGCGGATCGTGTTGTTCTCGACGGTGGTGCCGTTGTCCTCGACGCGCACCGCGTTGTCGACCTCGACGAGCGTGTTGTTGCGCACGACATTGTCCTTCGCGTAGTCGAGATGAAGTCGATGAAGTGGCCCACTGGAGTACGCCGGGTCACTGCAGTCCATGAAGTACTGATCCTCAGCCATCCGCGAGCCGACCCAGATACCTTCCGGCTCGTTGACGATCGTGTTGCCCTCGAGGACGTTTCCGTCGGCGCCGTAGTTCCGCTGCCACCACTGGTTCGGCTTCTGCGTGGCGTACTCACCGCAGTTCTTGTACAAGAAGATGCCGCCGGCGGCATTCGAGTGGATGACGTTGTTGGCGACGCGGTTGTTGCGAGAGCCGTCGATGGCGATGCCCTCACGTCCGGTCTGCAACACGCGCACCTGGACGCCGCCACCGAGATCGTAAGGAACGCCGTTCACCGGGTCGACGTCGCCGAACCCGTTGTTGCGGATGGTGTTGCGCTCGACGACGTTGTCCTTCGATCCGGCCTCCAGATAGATCCCGACTCCGCCGGAGTTCGGCGATCTCGAGATTCCGCAGTGTCACACCGGTCACGTAGGCGTTGACGAACACGCCGCTACCGCGGGAGCCGAACAGGCGGCTGTTCTCGATCACGATGTCCGAGAACGGCGCGTCGTAGTCGGAACCGGGCACCAGGTCCTTGAACCCTTCACGCGAGACGCGCACGTTGTTGAGGAACCCGGAGATGATGCAGTTCCTCACCGTCACGTGATCGATCGACGTGTCGGAATCGGCGCTCACCGACACGCCGCGTCCGTGGGTGCCGTCGACGTCGGTGATGTGCGCGCCCCGGCAGTCGAACACGACGTTCGAGGCGCTGATCTGGACGCCGCCGGTGTAGGTACACGCTGGGTCCAGGTGGGCGTCGGAGGTGATCTCGACCGTCTCGGCCGCGCGCTCGCAACCGATCAAGGTCGAGCTCGGGGACGGCGTGCCGATCGGTGCGTCACCGAGAGGGAGCGCCAGCGGTGTGCACGCGGTGGCCGTCAGCCCGCCCGCCAGGAGTGCGATGACCAGACGGGGGCCCGGGCGAATCGACATCCGGGCAGCCTAGGAGCACCGGAGCGACCCGTCCCTTCGGCACCTTTACCCCCGCTGCTCAGGACGACTTGTTCCATTACGTTAGGGATACCTATCATCAGGTGCGTCAGGTGACAGCCGCATTGCTGGAGGAGAAACCTGTGCGACGAGGTCCGGTTCGATTGATGTGTGTAGCCCTGGCGCTGGGCGCGCTGGCGGTGGGGGCGGGTTGCTCGAAGGACGACGGCGGTGCAGTGCGCAGCGACGACACCTCCGCCAGCGGCTCGGGCTCGGGCAGTGGATCCGGGAGCGGGTCGGGCAGCGGCATCAGCCAGGACTCCCTCGCCGGCAGCACCGACAACGCCCTCGTCAATCAAGCCGTCGCCGACTACAAGACCTACGTCCTCGAACAGATCGACTCGTCGATCGCGGGCACGGCCACCATGACGGCGGCCATCCAGGCCGGCGACCTCGAGGCGGCCAAGGCGGCGTACGCCCCTTCGCGTGAGGGCTGGGAGCGCATCGAGCCGGTCGCGGGTCTCGTCGAGGACATCGACAGCAAGGTCGACTCGCGTGTCGACGACTTCGCCGGGGTGGACGATCCGGAGTTCACGGGCTGGCACCGGATCGAATACCTGCTCTGGGAGCAATCCGACACCGCTGCTGCGCTTCCGTTCGCGCAGCAGCTCGAGAGCGATCTCGCTGGCCTCGAGACCGAGATGGAAGGCATGGACATCCCGCCGGCAGCCGTCGCGGTGGGTGCGTCCGAGCTCATCGACGAGGTGTCGCAGGGCAAGATCACCGGCGAAGAGGATCGGTACTCGCGCACCGACATGTGGGACCTGGCCGCCAACGTCGACGGCTCGGAGAAGGCCATCGAGCTGTTGACGCCGGCGTTGCAGGAAGCCGATGCCGCGTTGCTGCAATCGATCAACAACAGCTTCGCCGAGGTGGACGCGGTGATCGCCGTGTACAAGACGGCCGACGGCTATCAGCTGTTCACGGCCGTCACCCCCGCCGATCTCGACAAGCTCAAGACCAGCACGGCGCAGCTCTCCGAGCAGCTGTCGCAAGTAGCCGGGACCCTCGGGCTCGAGGGGTGACCCAGCCCGTTTCGCGCCGAGCGTTGCTGGCGGGCGCAGGCGCTCTCGCGGGCGGGGCCGCCCTCGCGGCCTGCTCATCGAGCTCCGACGCCACGAAGGTCGACAGCTCCGGAGCGAGTGCCGACGGTTCCGCGGCGACGGAGCACGAGTACATCCCGTTCTACGGCGACCACCAAGCAGGAATCACCGCGACGCATCAGGCGCAAGGATCTGATGGCTGCCTTCACGGTCGTGGCCGACAATCGTGACGAGCTCGTCGACACATTCCGCTCGCTCACCGAGGAGTCGGCGCGCCTGATGAACGGCGAGCCGTACCCGGATCGTGATCCCAACTATCCGCCGCTCTACGCCGGCAACGTGGGCAACCCGCCACCGCCGGCCGATCTGTCGATCGTCACTTCGGTCGGTGCGTCGTTGTTCGACGATCGGTTCGGCCTTGCGAGTCAGCGCCCGCCCGAGCTGCGCGAGATGCCGTTCCTCGCGAACGACCGGCTCGAACCGGACCGGAGTCACGGCGACTTGTTGCTCTCGATCGCCAGCGCGACGCAAGACACGAACCTGTTCGCGCTCCGCCAGTTGATGCGCGCGACTCGCGCCACGCTGACGTTGAAGTGGACGATCGACGGCTTCAGTCGTCGGGTCAAGGCCGAGCCGGGGGAAGCCGGCACGCGCAACCTGATGGGGTTCGTCGACGGCACGGTCAACGTCGATGTCGACGACGACGGTGAGATGAACGACATCGTGTGGGTGGGCGACGACGACGGGCACCCGGCATGGGCCGCGGGAGGCACCTACCAAGTCGTGCGCATGATCCGGATGTTCGTCGAGTTCTGGGACCGCACGCGGCTGCGCGAGCAGCAGAACCTCATCGGCCGGCAGAAATCGAACGGGGCACCGCTCGACGGCAACGTCGAGACCGATGAGCCTGACTTCGGCGCCGACCCCGAGGGCAAGGTGACGCCGCTCGACGCGCACATCCGGTTGGCCAACCCGCGCACGCCCGAGACTGCGGGCCAGCGCATCCTCCGGAAGGGCTTCAGCTTCTCGCGGGGCTTCGACGGATCCGGTCAGCTCGATCAGGGGCTGGCGTTCGTGTCCTACCAGCGCAGCATCGATCGCCAGTTCATGCCGATCCAGGAGCGGCTGGCCGGCGAACCGCTCGAGGAATACATCGTGGCCCAGGGTGGCGGTTTCTTCTTCGTGCTCCCGGGTGTCCCTCAGGCCGGAGGGATCCTGGGTCAGGACCTGTTGGCCTGACTGCTCCGCGCCCTCAAGCGCTGGCGGAGCAGTCGCGACACAACCCGGGGATCGTCAGATGATGGGGATCGGCGTGGAACCCGTGGTCCCGTAGAAGACGCCGTCGTACTGGGTCGAGCACGCCGATCGGGAGACTTATCGCCGCGCCGCAGCGCGTGCAGACCGCGTGATGATGCCGGTCGGTGGCCAAGTGATAGGTCGCGGGGCGATCCGCGAACCGGGCCAGAACGATCACGTTGGCATCGGTGAGGGCATCGAGCGTTCGATAGACCGTCGACAGGTGGATGGCCGGATGGTTCTCGCGCACGCGGGGTGCGAGCTCGTCGGCCGTGAGATGGGCGTCGCCCGCCTCGAGCAGGGCCTCGAGCACCGCGCGGCGCGCGACCGTCGCTCGTTGACCATGGGCGCGTAGCTCATCGACGAGGTCGTCGATCGTGCGAGGGTCCGAGGCCACGGGGGGAGTATGCCGTTGGTGACGGCCCACTGCATCGTGTGCCAGGATCCGTCCTGCGAATCATTTGCAGGAGGAGCAGTGCACATCCCCGACGGATTCATAGACGCACCCACCTCGGTTGCCGCCGGCGTGGTTGCGGCCACGGGAGTAGGGGTATCGCTCCGCCGGGCGGGTCGCAGCATGGCCGGGTCGCGGGTCGGTGAGTCGCAGGCCGCGCTCACCGGACTCGTGGCCGCGTTCCTCTTCGCGGCCCAGATGCTGAACTTCCCCGTCGCGAGCGGGACCTCCGGGCACGTGTTGGGTGGGCTGTTGGCGGCGGTCCTGGTCGGTCCCTGGCTGGGATCGCTCGCCGTCACCGTGGTCCTCGTCGTCCAGTGCCTCCTGTTCGCTGACGGTGGGATCAGTGCGCTCGGCCTGAACATCATCAACATGGCGCTCGTCCCCGCGTTCGGGGGCTACGCCTTGTTCTGGGTGGCTCGCCAGCTCCTGCCCCGCACGAAGGGTGGCGTGGTCGCGTCCACGGCCATAGCGGCGTTCGTGTCGGTGGTGGTCGCGTCGCTGGTCTTCACCCTCGAGTACGCGATCGGCGGGAACGAGGCCGTGTCGGTGGCCACGGTCGCGTCGGCGATGGTCGGCGTCCACGTGTTGGTCGGCATCGGCGAGGCCGTCATCAGCGCGCTCACTGTTGGCGCCGTCATGTCGGTCCGAGCAGATCTCGTCTATGGGGCCGCCGATCTCCAGCCGCGAGCGCCTGCGATGCAGGAAGCAACCGCGTGACATCCAGGCGGACCAGGTGGTTCGTCCTGGTGGGTCTCGTGGTGGCGTTGGCGCTCGCCTTCGGCGTGAGTCGCTACGCCAGCTCCAAACCCGACGGGCTCGAGAAGGTCGCGGCCGACAAGGGGCTCGACAGCAACGAGAAGGCCCACGCCTTGTCCGACGGTCCCTTTGCCGACTATGAAACGCGCGGAGTGAGCGATCCAGGACTGGGAACTGGCATCGCGGGCGTCGTCGGCGTGGTGATCACGTTCTGTGTCGCCGGGGGAGTCGTGTGGGTCGTTTCTCGCCGCCGACGGGTCGATGGAGCCACGACGGCCGGGCCCGAATGAGCGGACACCATCGCCACCAGTCGTTCGAGGGCGGGTTCGAGCCGCTCGATTCGTTCGTGCACCTCCTCGCGCCGCGGGTCAAGCTCGTCGTGCTGCTGGGCTTCGTCCTTTCGGTGGTCGCAACACCGGCGCGGGCGGTATGGGCGTTCGGCCTGTATGCGGCACTCGTTCTGGTCGCGGCCGGCATGGCGCGGTTGCCACTGCGCACGCTCGTCGCTCGCATGACCGTCGAGCTCCCCTTCGTGGCGTTCGCGATCGCGCTCCCGTTCCTGGGCCAAGGTCCGCGTCATGACGTGCTCGGCCTGTCGCTGTCGGTCGCGGGCTCCTGGGCGGCGTGGAACATCTTGGCCAAGGCGTCGCTCGGGGTCGCGGTCAGCGTGGTCCTCGCGTGGTCGACACCGGTCGTCGGCATCCTCGAGGGCCTCGATCGCCTTCACGTACCTCGCGCGCTGACCGCCATCGCCGGGTTCATGGTCCGGTACCTCGATGTGATCATGGGCGAGCTGCATCGTCTCCAGGTAGCTCGGGTGTCGCGGGGCGACGATCCACGTTGGGCGGGGCAAGGCAAAGCGGTGGCGGCCACGGCGGGGACGTTGTTCGTTCGGTGTTTCGAGCGCGGCGAGCGCGTGCACCGGGCGATGTTGTCCCGCGGTTTCGATGGTCGTTTCCCGACGGTCGTCTCGTCGCGACGTGAGCGTTGGTGGCCGGCGATCGCCTGGCCTCTCGCCGCCGTGGCCGTCGCAACGTCCGCGTGGTTGTGGGCCCGATGACGGACCCCACCGTCGACCACACGGTCAGCGTCGACGACGTGTCCTATGTCTATCCCGACGGCACCCGCGCGCTCGAGGGCATCGACTTCCGGGTTGCGGCGGGCGAGCGGGTGGCGATCCTCGGGCCGAACGGTTCGGGCAAGTCCACGCTCGTGCTGCACCTGAACGGCATCCTGCAGCCGACCACCGGCGCCGTCGCGATCGACGGCGTCACGATCGATGAGGGGTCGCTCCGCGAGATCCGCCGTCGCGTCGGGGTGGTGTTCCAGGACCCCGACGACCAGCTCTTCATGCCGACGGTCGAACAGGACGTGGCCTTCGGCCCGGCGAATCTCGGGTTCGCGGGCGACGAGCTGGCGACCAGAGTGCACGACGCGCTCGATGCCGTCGGCATGGCCGATCACGGCGGTCGCCCGCCACACCACCTGAGCCTCGGTCAGCGCCGTCGGGTTGCGCTGGCAACCGTGCTGTCGATGCAACCGTCGGTCCTGGTGTTCGATGAGCCCTCGGCCAACCTCGACCCCATGGCGCGCCACGAGCTCGCGGTGGCCGTGGAACGACTCGGGCTCACGACCCTCATCGTGACGCACGATCTGGCCTACGCCGCGCAACTCTGCGACCGCGCCCTGCTGCTCGATCACGGTCGCCTTGGTCGCCGACGCGCCGATAGCCGACGTACTCG
This sequence comes from uncultured Iamiaceae bacterium, assembly GCA_963778895.1. Taxonomy (GTDB): domain Bacteria; phylum Actinomycetota; class Acidimicrobiia; order Acidimicrobiales; family Acidimicrobilacustridaceae; genus CAVZVZ01. The sequence goes on along the minus strand of CAVZVZ010000005.1, from coordinate 1,070,825 downwards.
CCGACGACGATCTTCTGACCGCGCACCGCCTGATCGTCCCCCGCACCGCGACACGCGCGGATCCTGATCGGTGGGATCCTGGTCAGGAATCGTTGACACAGCGTTCACGAACCGGTCCCCGATCTGACACCAGGCTTTCGTAAGTTCGGGGGCATGAGCGACGGTGTGGGCACGACGTTCCACACCATCCATGGCCACCGGCGCGCCTACCGGATGATGGGCGACGGTCCGGCCCTGCTCCTGTTGCATGGCATCGGCGACAGCTCGGCGAGCTGGGTGCCGCTCATGCCCGCCCTGGCCGAGCGGTACACCGTCATCGCTCCCGACCTGCTGGGTCACGGCAACTCGGCCCGACCCCGCGCCGACTACTCGGTCGCGGCCTACGCCAACGGCATGCGCGACCTACTCGAGGTGCTCGGCGTCGATCGGGCCACGGTGGTCGGCCATTCGCTCGGTGGAGGTGTCGCGGCCCAGTTCGCGTACCAGTACCCCGAACGTTGTGAGCGGTTGGTGCTCGTGGCGAGCGGTGGTGTGGCACGTGCGGTGACGCCGTTCCTGCGCATTGCGTCCGCGCCTCTGGCCGAGTTCATCCTGCCCTTGATGCAGCTGCCGCTCGGCCGGCTGGGGGCGCGAGCGATCATCGAGACGTTGCGCGTGAGCGGGCATGATCTCGGCCGCGACTCCGAGGAGCTCAAGCGAGTGTTCGACGCTTTTCCCGACACCGAGGCGCGCGTGGCGTTCACCCGCACGCTCCGCTCGGTAGTCGACTGGCGGGGCCAGGTCGTGACGTTGCGAGACCGCTGCTATCTCGCCGAGGCCATGCCGATCATGATCGTGTGGGGCACACGTGACGCCGTCATCCCGGTGCATCACGCGCATGTCGCGCACGCCGCCATGCCCGAGAGCCGGCTGGTGATCTTCGAGGATGCCGGCCACTTCCCGCATCATGCCGATCGCGACCGCTTCGTCACGGAGCTGAACAGCTTCATCGAGACGACCGCGCCCTCGAAGCACGAACCGGAGCGCTGGCGTGCGTTGTTGCGGGATGGCGCGCCTCAGGCCGATGCCATTCCCATCGCCTTGAACGGCCCGATCGACATCCGTGGTGCAGCCGAGACGGTGGCCGACGACCTGCTCGACATCGCGAGCGGCACCTGACTCAGGTCGGCGTCAGGATCTGGCGCAGCGCGCGTTGAGCCGACACGAACGGCTCCACGGAGCGCTCGCCCTTCGACATCACGATCGTGCCCTCGAGGGTGGCGATGACGAGGGTGGCCAGACTGTGCGCGTCCTCGGCGGTTCGCCCTTCGGCCTCGAGGGCATCGGCGAGCAGATCGACCCACGTGTGCAGTGCGGTGCTCGCCGCGGTCGCGAGCAGCTCGTGGGTGCCGGCCTCGTCGAGCGCGACGGTGGCCACGACACATCCGTCGCGGTACTCGGTGCGCTCGAAGTACTCGATGTAGGAGTCGAAGAAGCCCGAGATGGCATCGGCCACCGACCGGCGGGCGAGCAGGTCGGTCATCTTGGCGGTGATCCGCCCGGCGAAGCGGTCGACGGCCGCCGCCGCCAACTCCTCCTTGCCGCCGGGGAAGTGGAAGTACATCGAGCCCTTGGGTGCGTCGGCCTCGGCCATGACCTGGTTCAGACCCGTGGCGGCGTAGCCCTGGCGCCGCAGCAGCCGGCCCGTCGCTGAGATCAGCCGGTCTCGCGTGCCCGCTTCGCGCGTGCCCGCCTCTCGTGTGCCCGATGTCATGTGCATAACGTAGCAGTCTATCGACTGGTCTATTGACTATGACGACTGGTCTAGTTACCTTCACCGCATGACCTTGCTCTCGGTCCGCCCCGCGACCAGCGACGACCTCCCGGGGTTGCAGGCCCTTCTCGACCGGTGCTCACCCGAGACCACCTACCGGCGTTTCCATGGCGCGATCGGCAGCGCGGTGCGCCACGAGCTCGAACGCATCGCCGATCCCGGCCCCGAACACCGCTCGTGGGTGGCGACCGACGGAACCGAGATCCACGGCACGGCGACCCTGGCCCGGGGCTCGAACGGCGTGGTCGAGGCGGCGTTCCTGGTCGAGGACGCCTGGTTCCGGCACGGCATCGGCCGGGCGCTGTTCGCGACCCTGGCCCGTGACGCCCAGATGTCGGGCGAGGACGCGGTGACCGCGTGGGTCCAGGCCGACAACGAACGGGCTCGGCGGTTCCTGCGCTCGATGGTGCCGGGCACGCGCACGACGTTCATCGGCGGCGGCGAGCTCGAGATCTCCCTTCCGGTTCGGGGTCGACCTGGCCCTCGTACCGACCCGACGGCTCACCTCCAGGAGACGGCCTGATGAAGAACGACGACTCGATGCTCGTGGAGCTGCACACCATCGCTCCCTTCGACCAATGCTCGGTCCGCGTGCTGCGGGCCATGGCCCCTCACGTCGACCGCATCCGCGTGCGGGCCGGCACGGTGCTCGCCCGCGAGGGCAGCGAGCCGCGTGAGTTCATCGCCGTGCTCTCCGGGGAGATCGCGGCCAGTCGGCGGGGTACCGGCGTAGCTGCGGACGGCGCCGGCGCCCAGATCGGCGGAGCGGCGTTGGTCGATCGCCGGCCCCACGATGCGACGTGGACGGCGACGACCGATCTCGACGTGCTGGTGGTCAACGGCCCTGCGTATCGGTGGGTCTGGCAGACCCTGCGTCGTTCCGCCGCGGCCTGATCCAACGCGTCGATACTCTTTGGGCGTCGAACGTCCGAGAGGAGTCGCGTCATGAGCGTCGACCTACCCGAAGTCCACGCGCGAGCGCTGGACAACACCCGATCCATCGTCGCGGGCGTGCAGCGCAGCCAGTTCGGCGACCCCACGCCGTGCGAGGACTGGGATGTGGAGACCCTGCTGAACCACATCGTCTACGGCAACCTCTGGGTGAGCCCGCTGGTGGCGGGCGAGACCATCGAGGAGGTGGGAGATCGGCTCGAGGGTGACGTGCTCGGCGAGGACTTCGTCGCCGCCTACGACGAGTCCTCGGACGGTGCCGCGGCTGCGTTTCGAGGGCCGGGTGCGATGGACGCACCCTGTGCCGTGTCCTACGGGCCGGTACCCGGCAGCGTGTATTGCGGTCATCGACTGATCGACGTGCTGGTGCACGGATGGGATGTCGCCAAGGCGACGGGTGGCAATACTTCGCTGCCCACGGATCTCGTCGAGGCGTGCATCGAGGTCGTCGAGCCGCAGCTCGAGATGCTCGAGGGCAGCGGCGCGTTCGGTACGCGATCACCACGTCCCGGAGGGCGCGTCAGCCTCAAGTGCGCCTGCTGGCCTGGCTCGGTCGGAGCGACGCGGGCTAGTCGGACGTGAGCGGGATGAGCTTGCGCTTCTTCTGCTGAGCGTCGACGGTGGCCTGGGCCCGAGCCGAGATGCCCGGGTGGAGCTTGTTGAGGCCTTCGACGAGACCGCCGCTCGAGACGTCGAGGAACTCGAGCAGCTTCTGCTTGTCGCCCGGGTCCATGTTGCCGGCGTTGATGTCGCGCAGCGTGTCGGTCATGCGGTTGATCGGGTCGAGGTTGCACGTCTTGCAGACCGGCTCGCCGCTCATCACGTGGACGAGCTTGGGCTCCATCACGGAGAAGGGCGACGAGTCGAACACGTTGCCGACGGCCGCCTCCTTCTTCCAGTCCGAGCAGCACAGGTAGAAGTTGCCGTCGTAGCCGATGAAGCACGACGTGAAGGGCACGGCGCAGATCGGGAGCTCGCCGCCGTTGGCCGCCGTCAGCGTGGAGATCGCCTCGGCGCGCTCGGGTACTGCGAGTACTGCATGTGATCGACGAACAGCGAGCCGCCGCGGTTCATGATCTCGAACTCCATGAACTTGTCGACGCCGAAGGCTTCCCAGTACCCGCGCATGGCCTTCACGTGGTTCTTGTCCTGGCGGTAGTCGACGAGGACGATGAGCACCTCGGTGACGCCTCGGGACATCTCGATGAAGCGCAGGATGTTGTCGCGGGTCTTCTCGAAGGGGAGCTTGTAGACCTCTTCGTAGTCGTCGTCGATGTCGCCCACGTTGATGAAGATCTTCTGTAGCCCGTTCGCGACCAGAGCCTCGGCCTTCTGCTCGGTCAGGAGCGAGGCGTTCGACGACATGCCGGCCCCGAAGCCTTCCTCGCGGATGCGGCGGACCATCTCGGGGGTGTGCTTGTTGAGCAGCGGTTCACCCAATCCGCAGAGGTTCACCGTGACGCGGCCGAGCGTCTTGAGCTCGGCGGCTCGCATCAGCGCCTGCTCGAAGACCTCCCACGACATGAGGCCCTGGTGAGGTGTCATGTCGCGAGGGCAGAAGTGGCAGTCGGCGTTGCAGCGATTGGTCGGTTCGATATCGACGACGAAGTGCAGCTCGGTCACGTGCGATTTCCCCCGGTCGGAGTGGTCAGAAGAGTTTCCCACAACCCCGGCTCAGGGAAAACTGTGCTGCCGTCTGGTACCGCAGGTCAGGGGTCGATCGTCGAGGCGGCGGCCCGAGACTGGGCGTGCGGGCTACCTCCGCCTGACTAGCGTTGGTGCCTTGACCCACGCCGACGCGCCGGCCGATGACGTGCCTGCTACCGACCGTACGTTCGCCCCGGCTCCGGCCGACGCCGAACGGCCGAAGGGTCCTTCGACACCCCACGATGGCGACTCGCCGAGTGCACGAGCAGCAGCCTGGACCTTCGGCATATACGTCGCAGTCGCGCTACCGGTCCTGGTCTGGATCGGGTCGTACCGATGGTTCCTCGGCGACGAGTGGTCCTTTCTGACCGACCGGTCCGTCACCATTCATGACCTGTTCCGCGCGCACAATCAGCACTGGTCGACGATTCCGGTGCTCATCTACCGCGGTCTGTATTCGCTCTTCGGGCTCCACGAGTACTGGCCCTATCAGCTGGTCGTCATCGTCTTGCATCTCACGACGGCGGTGCTCCTACGAGCGGTGATGCGACGGGCCGGGGTCAGTCCGTGGATCGCGACGATCGTGGCCGGCGTCTACGTGTTGTTCGGCCCGGCCGAGGACAACATCTTGTGGGCGTTCCAGATCGGGTTCACCGGTGCGCTCGTGCTCGGACTCACCCAGCTGATGCTGGCCGATCATGACGGTCCGATCGACCGACGCGATTGGCTCGGCCTCGGTGCGGGGTTCCTCTGCCTGATCACCTCGGGCCAGGCGTTGGCATTGATCGCCGCCGCTGGTCTGGTGTGCTTGTTTCGTCGTCGATGGTGGGCCGCCGCGTTCCACACCGTGCCGCTGGCCGCGATCTACGTCCTGTGGTTCACGCTCGACGCGGCCGCCCTTTGTCATACGGGTGGATGGTCGGACCTTCACGTTGCACGAGTACCTGAAGTGGATGCGCGACGCCACCGTCGGTCTGTTCACCGGCCTCGGCCACTTCAGCGTTCTGGGAATCGTGCTCGCGGTCCTGCTGGTGGCCGGTGCGGTGGTAGCGGTCCGGACCGAGGGGGGTGCAGTCCTGCTTCGACGCGCCGCGGTGCCGGCCGCGTTGCTCGTGGCGGCCGTCCTGTCGATGACCGTTGCCGCTCCGTCACGCTTCGCGCTGGGCGAGGGCGGCGCCAAGGCGGGTCGCTACGTGGGCGTCATGGCGGCGATGACCTTGCCGGCATTGGCGGTCGCGGCCGACGCGATCTCGAGACGGTGGCGGTGGACGAGACCGCTCCTGGCCGCGGTCTTCCTCGTACCGGTGCCCTTCAACATCGCGGTGTTCGGCAGCAACCCCGTGATCAACCGCACGACCTTCAACAGCCTTCGTAACTACGTCTCGAACCTGCCCGACGACCCGCTGGTTCGAGAGGTCCCGCCGTGGGTCCGTCCGAATGACACCCTGTTGGGTACGCCCGGCATGACCGTCGGTTGGTTGCTGCACGCCGACCGCAACGGGGAGTTGCCGGCCCCGACCGAACCCATGAACCCGATCTCGGCGCAGCTCGTTCCGATCGAGCTCGGTGTCGCGAAGGTGGACGGGGCGACGGCGGACGGGCTCCAGTGCACCGACCAGACTGCACCGCTCGTGGTCGACCCCCAGGTGGGTGAGCGTTGGTACGTCGACGGCGGCATGCAAGTCGCGGGACGAGTAGCCGACCGGCCCGTCACCCTGGGGGTGGGCTTCTCACGGACCGGGCTGGAAATCACGCTGCCCGACCTCCATCTCCTGCTGAGTCCCGCTCCCGGCGAGTCGACATTCCGCTTGTGCCGGTGACCGCGCGGGGTGGTCGCAGGGATCTCCGCCTCCGGATTTTGGTAGCTTCGAAGGTCGGTGACCGTTGTCTAGACGAGGCAGATCACGCACATGACCGCTCTGATTGGCTCCGCGCCCACCACGCTTTGGGCACCCCCTTCGGTGGCGGTGGCGCTGAAGGCGCTGTCAGTCGTTCTGCCCCGGTTCGGGAGCGAACCGGAGCTCGCCTTGGACCTGGCCTCGTTGCAACTGCTGGCGGAGCTCGTCTCAGCTGAAGGTCTCCCCGTGGATGCCGCCGCGCCCGGCGAGAACGATGCCCTCACCGCTTTGGCCGCGCGCGGGTTGCTCCTCGAGCGTGCGCCCCGCGTCCGGCCCGCCACGGTCGCGTCGTCGGTCGAGTCGCGCGAGCCCGCCGATGCCCTGACCGACGACCGCCAGGTCGTGCTGCCGACGCCGTTGTTGTTGGGCTGTGGCCCGCGTGGTTTCACCTACGTCGATCACGACGGGGTCGAGACGTTGTGGTTGCGTCCGGTCGAGGTGCTCGCTTCCGTGCAGTTCGGTCTGCCGACGACGGTGAGCGACGCTCGGACCGGCCACACCGGCCAGCTCGGCGCCGGCGCGCTCTCGGACGCAGAGTTCGCGGATCTCGCCGAGCGGCTCTGGGCCTCGGGCCTACTCGTCCCGTTCGACCCGCTCGATCCCGTCCACGCCCGCCAGACGCGACAAGCCGAGGCGATGCGCGACGGCATGCGCCGCCAAGCGAAGGTTCACGCCGAGTTCGATCGGATCGAAGCCGAGCACGACGCGTCGGCGCCGGCCGTCGACCGGGTCAAGGTCGTGGGCGTGCACCCGAGCTGGTCCGGCCTTCCGGCGTCGCTCGCCATGATCATCGCTGCGGCCAAGGACTACGACGGCGGTCGGCTCGAGGAGTCCTTCGACTTCCGCCCCCGGCTCTTCTGGGACCGCGCGCGCCTCGAGCAGCATCGCCTCCGGATCTCCGGGCATCTTCTTGTTCTCCAACTACATCTGGTCGACGGACCACAACCTCGAGCTGTCGGCGCTCGTCAAGGAGCGCAACCCGCACAACATCGCCGTGCACGGCGGTCCGGACACGCCGAAGTACCTCGGTGACGCCGAGCGGTTCTTCGCCGAAGCAACCCCCAGGTCGACATCGCGGTCCACGGCGAGGGCGAAGCCACCTTCGCGGTCATGCTCGAGGCGCTCCGCGGCCACGTCGGCGACGGTCCACCCGATCTCTCGGTGCTCGCCGACGTGCCGGGGCTGTCGTTCCGGACGGCCGACGGCATCGTGCAGACCGAAGGCCGCGACCGGGTCGAAGACCTCGACACGATCCCGTCGCCGATCCTCACTGGCCTGTACGACGGGTTCATCCCGGCCGGTCCCTTCGGTGCGGTCATCATCGAGACCAATCGCGGTTGTCCCTACGGGTGCACCTTCTGCGACTGGGGATCGGCGACCTTGTCGCGTGTGCGCAAGTTCGACCTCGATCGGCATCTTCGCCGAGCTCGAATGGTGCGCGAAGCACAACCTCGACACTGTCGGGATCGCCGATGCCAACTTCGGGATCTTCGAACGCGACGTGGCGATCGCCGAGAAGATCGCCGAGCTGAAGGCGATCTACGGCTACCCGAAGTTCGTCGGCAACAACTACGCCAAGAACACGGTGAAGCATCTGTCGAAGATCATCGAGATCTTCACCGAGGCGGGCATCGTCGCCGAAGGCAAGATGTCGATGCAGACCTTCGACGAAGGCACGCTGACCACGATCCGTCGCAAGAACATCAAGGTCGAGAAGTACTACGACCTGTCCGGTGAGTTCAGGCGCAACAACCTGCCGATGATGGTCGACATCATGATGGGCCTACCCGGCTCGACGCCGGAGACGTTCCGCAACGACCTGCAGGAGTGCATCAACCGAACCGTGCGCGTGGCCATCCACTCGACGATCCTGTTGACGAACAGTCCCGATGAACGAGCCGGCGTATCGCGAGGAGAACAAGATCACGGCCTCGGCCGGGCGAGGAGGTCAAGGAAACGGCTACGTTCACCCAGCGCCGAGTGGGAGCAGATGAATCGCCTCACCGCGGCCTACTACGTGTTCGAGAACTTCGGGGTGCTGCGCCAGGTCGCCACCTACGTCCACGCCGAGACCGGCACGCGGGAGATCGACTTCTACGAACGCCTGGTCGAGGACGTCCACGCCGAGCCCGAACGGTGGCCGCTCACGATGCTCACGCTTGCAGGTCCTGCCGGAGCTGATGGTGCCGCCCGTGAGTTGGCGCCTGCTCCTCGACGAGGTGCGCGACTACCTCGTGCAACAACTCGGCCTGACCGACGACGACGCACTCGACACGGTGATGGCGGTGCAGCACGCGCTGCTGCCGGCCCGAGACCGCTCCTTCCCGGTGGACCTACCGGCTCGCGCACGACTACGGCGCGTGGTTCGCCGAGTTGGCCGACCTACGCGACCGCGGCGTGCACGGTGACTGGCACATCGACGTACGGGCGCTTGCGAGACTTCGAACCCGGCACGTTCACGGTGAACGATCCCTTCGATGTGTGCACCACGGCGCTCGGTGGATCGTTGCGATCGCTGATGGTCGAGAACGCATGGGACCTCGAATCTTCCGTGTCGCGTCCGCGTCAACGGCTCAACGACGACGATCACCTCGCCGGAATCGGCGGCCAGTGATCGAGCGCTCGCGTCCGAGCACCTCTGTCGAATCGAGATGCTGAAGACCGAGTCCGCAACTGACGTCATTGCGTCGGACACCGAAGGTGGGGCTGCGGCGGGACCTGACAGCCAGACGCGTTGGGCGTTCTGGGCGTTCGTCGTCTACCTCGCCGCTGCGCTCCCGTTCCTGGTGTGGAAGGGGTCCTATCGATGGTTCTTCGGCGACGAGTGGTCGTTCCTGGCGAGTCGATCGACGAGTGTCGACGGTCTCTTTCGGCCGCACAACCAACAGCATTGGGTGACGATCCCCGTCCTCGTCTATCGGGGTCTCTACTCGGTCGTCGGGCTGCACGCCTACTGGCCATACCAGCTGCCGGTGATCCTGCTGCACCTCACGACGGCCGCGTTGCTGCGAGTGATCATGCGCCGCGCCGGGGTGAACGTATGGCTTGCGACGGTCGCCGCCGGTACGTTCGTACTTCTCGGTTCGGCCGAGGACAACATCCTCTGGGCGTTCCAGATCACCTTCGTCGGTGCGCTCGTCTTCGGCCTCGTCCAGATCATCCTGGCCGATCACGACGGCCCGATCGATCGACGCGACTGGCTCGGGCTGGGCGCCGGCCTCGTGGCGTTGATGATGTCCGGCCAGGCACCTTCGCTCATCTTCGGTGCCGGTTTGGTGTGCGTGCTCCGTCGGCGCTGGGCGGCAGCGTTGCTGCACACGGTCCCGCTCGGCATCGTCTACCTGGTCTGGGTTCGACTCGAGGGCGTCTCGACCATGTATCACGTTGCCGGTCATCCGTTCACGGTGCGCGCCTACGTGCACTGGATGAAAGAAGCCGCCCTCGGCTTGTTCATGGGCCTGGGGCATTTCGCGCCGCTGGCCATCGTGCTCGCGGTGGTCCTCGTGGGTGGCATGGTTCTGGCATGGAGGGCGGAAGGCACTTCCGGGTTCCTGCGGCGCGCGGCGGTACCGGTCGCGTTGGTCATGGTGTGCGTGCTGTCGATGACCACCGCCGCTCCGTCTCGGTTCTTCCTCGGTACGGAAGCGGCTCGCGCCGGTCGCTACATCGGGGTGATGGTGGCCCTCACTCTGCCGGCGATGGCCGTCGCGGCTGATGCGATCACCCGGCGCTGGTCGCGCTCACTCGCGTTCGTGTGCGTGCTGTTCCTGCTTCCGGTGGCGTTCAACGCGTCGCAGTTCGGCGACGACCAACTCCTGACGCCGAACTACTTCCGTGGCGAGCGTCGCTATGTCGCCACGCTGCCCGAGTTACCGGTGGCGTCGCAGGTCCCGCCGTGGATCGAGCCGAACGACACGATCGCCGGCCAGCCCGACATGACGATCGGCTGGCTGTTGCACGCCAAGATGGAAGGCGCGCTCCCGTCCGCGCAGACCCTGGACTTCCTGCAAGCTGCCCTGGTGCCCCTGCAGCTCGGGGTCGTCGTGAACCCGGCCGAGGCTCCCGCCGGATTGAGCTGCGCGACCTACAACCATCCGGTCGCGGTGGACCCACAGCTCGGCGACGACTGGACGGTGACGTCTCCGGTCCGCGTCGCCGGCCGATCGGTCGAAGGAGACCAACCCGCGACTCCGTGGTTGAACCTGAGCTCGTCGGCATCGACCAATCTTCACGTTTCGATCACGTTGTCGGGACTCCACCTCGTCGTCGCGCCCGCTGAAGGGGAAGACGAGTTCGAGCTGTGCCGCTAGCCTTTCTGGCCGACACCCAGAGGACGTCACATGAATCACGAATGGCTCTTCCTGCCGATGCAGGACTCGAGCGATGAGCTGGACGAGGCCGACGTGCTGCGCGACCGCCTGGCTCAGGACGGCTACCTGTACTTCAAGGGTGTGCTCGATCGCGACGCAGTCATGGATCTGCGACGCGTCATTCTCGGTGTGTTGGCTCGACATGGATGGATCCGAAGCGGCATGGCGCTCATGGAAGGCCAGGCGGTGGTCGAGCCGGTGCACGAGGAGATGGCGGCGCACGCGCCCGTGTACGACGACATCCAACGGCTCGAGGCGTTCCACACGCTCGCGCACCATCCCGACCTGATGAACGTGATGCAACAGGTGCTCGGTCCGACGGCGTTCCCGCACCCGCTGAAGATCTGCCGGATCGGTTTTCCCGAGCACTACGAGGCCACTACGCCTCCCCACCAGGACTACCCGAACAACCAGGGCACCACGAACTTGACCGCCGCATGGATCCCCGTCGGTGACGTCCCGATGGATCTCGGCCCGGTGGCGGTGCTCCGGGGCTCGAACCGTTACGGCGTGCTTCCACTCGCGGGCCACATGGGGCCCGGCCGCCGCCAGGCCAAGGTGCCGCGCCAGATGCTCGAGGAACTGCGGTGGGTGACCACCGACTTCGAGGCGGGTGATGTACTGGTATTCAACTCCATGACCGTGCACGCGGCTCTCCACAACGTCACCGAGCTCGATCTCCGGGTGTCGGTGGACTTCCGTTATCAGTTGGAGGGAGAAGCGCTGACCGAGATCTGTCTGGAGCCCCATTTCCAGCGGGTGACGTGGGACGAGATCTACGCATCGTGGGGCTCGGACCGGTACCAGTACTACTGGAAGGATCTCCGCTACGAGGTCGTTCCCTTCGAGACCTATCCGGTCGATCGAGGTAGTCGCGAAGGTGAGGACGAGTTCGGTTTCACCCCCGACGAGTGGGTCGAGATCATGACCGTCGAACGACGGTGGCAATCACGCAATGAGCGGCGGCTGGCGCGCCTCGCCCAGCCGTCACCGGGCGCCGATGCGTCGTAGCGTTACTCCGCGGGGATGGCGTCTACCCGGATCGACAGCGAGTGGGGTCCCACGATCCCCATGGCCTCGTCCCTCTGGGCGGAGCTGACGACGATGGGGCAGCTGATCCGAACGGCGAGGGCCCGCAGCGCTTCCTGTAGCTGAAGTCGGGCGAGTGCTGCGCCGAGGCAGAAGTGGGGACCGAAACCGAACGCGACATGCGGTCCACGATTGGCCTCGATGTCGAACTCGTCGGCCGCGGCGAACCGGTCCGGATCGTGATTGGCCTCGCTCAGGCGGATGACCACCTGCTCGTCCTGGGAGAGCGGTACGCCGTCGTATTCGAACGACTCCGCCACGCGGCGGATCACCTGTCGATTGGTCGAGCGGTAACGCAGGACCTCTTCGATCACCGCAGCCGGAACAACATCGCCCGATGTCACACGGTTCCATGTCTCGGGGTGCTCACTCAGGACCTCGATCATCAGGCCCAGTTGGTTGACCGTGGGATCGTGGCCAGCAGAGAGCAGCCCAGCTACGAGTGACACGGCCACCGGCTCCGGGAGTTCGTTCCGGTCGACCAGGTCAGCGATCGCCGAGATGATGTCGTCGGCTCGAGCCGACTTCCTGCTGTTCAGCAACGACCGCACGTAGCGAGTGAGGCCGATCAAGCCCTCCTGGAGGTCTTCCAGACGCTCTCTCGGGTCCTGCCGCCGAGACCCCAGAAGGTGGACGTAGTGGATGCATTCGTCCAGCTCGTCGCGCGCGAGACCAAGGAAGGAGCCGGTGATGGCTGACACGTACGGCGACGCGAAGGAGCCGATGAACTCGATGATTCCTCGCTCGGGGAACTCGTCGATACGAATGTGCGCCTCAGTCCGCGCGACGGGACGCACCGACTCGACGGCTCTGGGCGTGAACAGCGGCGCGACGGTCGCCCGATATCTCTTGTGAGCTTCGCCGTTCATGCTCAACAGAGAGGATGCCATCGCCGCCAGGAACTCGGCGGAGTCGGACCCCATCGCCCTGAAGACGGCGAGGAAGTCGGCGTGCATCCGAGAATCCTGAAGCAGGTCCATGACGGGCTTGAGCTCGTCGACTGTTCGAAACCAGGTGGACCGCCCCAGCCATGAACGCCGGGGCGACTCAGACATGAGCGTGGAAGGTAGCAGAGGCCGAAGCGGCGTCCGGACGACCTTAGGCCGCCGACTTGCCGGTGCGATCGGCCTGCCGGGCGCGGGACACTGGCGACGTCAGGTCCCAGGCACTGTCCTCGCTCAAGAAGGTGAAGGTCGGTCCGAGGAACCGCTGGCAGCTGTCGAGCGGATCGTCGATGGTGAACGCAGCCGGCCCGTACGTGCGCAGCGGCTCGCAGGCGTTCGTGCCAGTCGGCCATGTGGCCGTCGTCGCGGAGCGCCGCCATGGTGGCGTGCCATGACGGCGTAGTCGTGCTCGAGGTGAAGCATCACCGGGAACGTACGGTCGCGTGCGGGCAGGAGCGCGTGCTGAACCGTCAGCACGGTGTCGAGCGCGCTGTCGTCGGCCAGACCGACCCGCTCGACGAGGTAGCGACGCACCTCGTCGACCAACCAACGCCACGTCACCGGCGGAACCATCAGATCGGGTAGCACCCGCAGGGTGATGGACAGCGCGGGCCACTGCTCCGGATGGTCGTGGACGTCGATGACCAGCTGTTCGTAGAAGTCGATCTCGCGCCGTCCGGTCTCGGCCCGCACGTAGGTGGCGACCTGGCGCAGGATGGCGAAGTTCTCGAAGAGCCAGAACGCGCGCGCGCAGCCGGTACATCTCGTCCCACTCGGCGCGGGTGAAGGTCGAGCTCTCGCGCACCTCCTCGCCGGGCCGGGCCACGATGTCGTTCTCGGCGCGGTACTCCGGGATCGTTCATCGGGCTGTTGGCCAGCAGCACGGTGGTGTGGACGATGCTGCGGATGTCGCGGTCGATGCACGACTGCAGGTCGTTGCGGAAGGCCTCGGGGGTCGCGCCGGGCAGGCCCATCATGATGTCGACCGACAGCGGCAGCTGGTTGCGCCGGAACTCGACGGCGAGGTCGTCGTACTTCTCGACCTTGATGTTCTTGCGGCGGATCGTGAGCAGCGTGTCCGTGTCGAAGGTCTGCATCGACATCTTGCCCTCGGCGACGATGCCGGCCTCGGTGAAGATCTCGATGATCTGCGACAGATGCTTCACCGTGTTCTTGGCGTAGTTGGTGCCGACGAACTTCGGGTAGCCGTAGGTGGCCTTGAGCTCGGCGATCTTCTCGGCGATCTCGACGTCGCGCTCGAAGATGCCGAAGTTGGCGTCGGCAGATCACGACCTTGAAGCCGTTCTTGGCGCACCACTCGAGCTCGGCGAAGACGCGGTCGAGATCGAACTTGCGGATGCGCGACAGCGTGGCCGAGCCCCAGTCGCAGAACGTGCAGCCGTAGGGGCAGCCACGGTTGGTCTCGAGGTTCAGCCCGCCCGGGCCTCCGCCGGCAGGGAGGAAGCCGTCGTAGATGCCCGAGCAGGACGGGCGAGGGGATCTCGTCGAGGTCGGCGATGCGATCGCGGGGCGCGGTCCGCACGATGCGGTCGCCGTCGCGGAACGAGAGGCCGGGCACGTCGGCGAGCACGGACAGGTCGGGGGGGCCGTCGCCGACGTGGCCGCGCAGCGCCTCGAGAAGGTGCGGGAAGGTGGCTTCGCCCTCGCCGTGCACCGCGATGTCGACGTGCGGGTTGTCGGCGAAGTAGCGCTCGGTGTCGGCCTCGTACTTGGGCGTGTCGGGCCCGCCGTGGATCGTGACGTGGTGCGGGTTCAGCTCGCTTGAGCAGCGCCGAGTGCGTCGAGGTTCGTCGGCGTCGACCAGATGTAGTTCGAGAAGAGGTAGATGCCGGGCGTCGGCGGCGGCCTGCTCGAGCCGGGCGCCGGTCCCACAGCAGCCGGGGTCGGAAGTCGTAGGACTCCTCGAGGCGACCGCCGTCGTGGCCGTGAGCGGCGGCCATCAGCATGCCGATCGACGCCGGGCAGACCCGAGAAGCTGGTGTGGAAGCCGATCACGCGGCACGCGATCGCTGGGGCCGCCCTTGGCGTCGTGCTCGGCTTCGAGGCGATCGAACTCCTGGTGAACCTGAGCCTGACGCCGCAAACCGTCGCGGAGGGCTTCGACGGCCTGAGCGTTGCGGGCGAGCGCCGGGTTGTCGTCGTCGAACCGGACCAGCGCGCCGACGTGCAGCCATTGAACGACGAAGTCGCGGAACGTGCCCTCGTCGAGCGCGTCGGCGCCGAGCGCCTCGCGCTGTTGGGCCAAGGCTTCGTCCACGGTGGCCGGGAGCCGGAACGCGGCCGCCGCCAGCAGCTCGACCGCGTCGAGTCGAGCCAGCACCGCGCCGTCGTGGTCGAAGATCTCGAAGCCTTGCGGCCCGCAGCTCACGAGCACGGGGGTGGGCAGCACCAACTGCTGTCGCAGGTCGGTCTCGTCGACGGACGCCGGGCGCGACGCCGGCGCGGCGCCGGAGAACGGCTCGTCGTCCGGCTTTCGTCGACCACGAGGCACCGGTCGCGGAGCACCGCCACCAGGCCCGCCGTCTTGTCGGACATGGACTCGGCTCGAGATCGAGCGCCCGTGCGGGCCAGTGCGTCGATGAGCTGAAGGCCTCGCAGATCGAGCAGGATCTCGTCGGCGCCGTCGTACCGAGGGAGCACCACCGCCGTTCGGCCGGATCGCTACGACCAGCGACGGCGCGCGCATAGCTCGACAGAAGTGGATCGTCACACCCGTCGCGCGACATGTCAGGTCACCTCTCCTGTGGCGATCATCGCGTCGAGCCCGGCCGTCTCGAACTGACTCTTCGTCGTGGCCGGATCGCCGTCGTGGCCGCGCTGGCGGGGCCGGGAGACCGGGGAGTCGAAGTCCCACGAGCTCTCGTGCACGATCGCCGTCAGCGAGCCGTCGAGGGCCGTCGTACAGATCTGATGAGGATCGTCGACGGTGATGGTGCCGGGCCCGAACGAGCGCAGCGGCGCGCACCCGGTCGGGCCAGTCGTCGGTGGCCTCCGTCGCGCGCCTCGAGCATGGCCCGGCGCCACGTCACGTAGTCGTGCGCGAGTGACGAGCTCGAGCGGGAACGTGCGGTCGCGGGCCGGCAACAACGCATGCTGCACGGCGAGCACCGTGTCGAGCGCGCTGTCGTCGGCGATGCCCTCGACCGTCACGAGCCAGCGTTGGATCTCGTCGAGGAAGAAGCGCCAGCTGACCGGCGGCACCATGGCGTGCGGGAGCACCCGGAGCGACGATGGCCGTGAACGGCCACGATTCGGGGTCGGCGTCGGACGCCTCGATCAGCGCCTCGTAGAAGTCGACCTCGCGGACGCCCGGTCTCGCCGCGAACGTAGCTCGCCACCTGGCGCAGGATGCCGAAGTTCTCGAACAACCACAGCCCGGCGCCGAGTCGGTGCATCTGGTGCCACTCGTCGCGGGTGTAGCGTCGCCGTCTCCTGTACGTACTCGCCGGGCTGGGCGACGATGCCGTGCTCGGCGCGGTACTCGGGCTCGTTCATCGGGCTGTTGGGCAGCAGCATCGTGGGCTGGATCAGCGCCCGGACGTCGCGGTCGACGCAGGCCTGCAGGTCGTTGCGTGAACGTCTCGGGCGTCGAGCCCGGGAGGCCGAGCATCAGGTCGACCGACAGCGGCAGGCGATTGCGACGGAACTCGACCGCCAGCTCGTCGTACTTCTCGACCTTGATGTTCTTGCGGCGGATGATCGTGAGCGTGCTCGTCGTCGAAGCTCTGCATCGACATCTTGCCTTCGGCCACGATGCCGGCCTCGGTGAAGATCTCGATGATCTTCGAGAGGTGCTTCACCGTGTTCTTGGCGTAGTTGTTCCCGATGTTCTTCGGATAGCCGTAGGTGGCCTTGAGCTCGGCGATCTTCTCGGCGATCTCGACGTCGCGCTCGAAGATGCCGAAGTTGGCGTCGGCGATGCCGACCGTCTGGACCTGGTTGCGTGGCGCACCACTCGAGCTCGGCGAAGATGCGATCGAGGTCGAACTTGCGGATGCGCGACAGCGTGGCCGAGCCCCAATCGCAGAACGTGCACCCGTAGGGGCAGCCGCGGTTGGTCTCGAGCGCAACGCCGCCGAGCGGGCCGGCCGGGATGAAGCCGTCGAACAGACCCGTCAGGATCGGGGACGGGATGGCGTTCGAGGTCGGTGATGCGATCGCGCTGAGCCGGTGGTGACGACGACGCTTTCGGCCGCGGTAGCTCAGCCCGGCGACGTCGTCGAGCGGCGCGAGGTCGGGCGGGCCGTCGCCGACGTGGCCGCGCAGCGCGGCGAGCAGCTCGGCGAAGGTCTGCTCACCCTCGCCGTGAACGGCCACGTCGACGTGGGGATGCTCGCGCGAAGAAGCGCTCGACGTCGGGCCGGTACTTCGGAGTGTTCGGGCCCGCCGTGGATCGTGACGCTGTGCGGGTTCAGCCTGCTTCACGAGGGCCGACAGCCGCATGTTCTCGTCGTGGTTCCACACGTAGTTCGAGAACAGGTACACGCCGGGCGCGCTCGGCCGCGGCGCGAAGCAGGACTTCGTCCCACACGAGACGCGGGCGGAAGTCGAACGAGCTGTGCAAGGCGCCGTCGTCGAACCCTTGGGCATGGGCCAACACTGCGCCGAGACCGGCCGGCGCGCTCGCCCAGTTGGTGTGCACACCGATCACCGGCACTCGTGACGCGTCGCCGGCGTCGGCCGCTTCGAAGCGATCGAACGCGGCGGTGACACCCGCCTTGGCGCGCATGCCCTGTCGCATCAACTCGGCCTGGTGCGCCTGGCGGTCTGCGTCGCCTTGGTCCGGGTGGAACGCGACGAGCAACTGCGCGTCGAGCGCGCGGCGAACGAGATCGTGGAACGCCGGTTCCGACAGCGCGTCGGGCCCGAGGTGTTCGGCGTAAGCCGCGTACGCCCCGGCGGTATCGGTCGCCAGCCGGAACTGCGCCAGGGCGACCAACTCGTCGGCCGAGAGCGCGAGGCGGACGTCGCCGTCGTGGTTCACGCTTTCGAAGTGGCCGTCGTGACAGCGGAAGAGCACGGGGTTCGGCAGGACGAGCATCGGCGGATCGGGGGCCCGGTCGGACCGGTTCGCGCGTGCGTCGGGCTCACCCGTCGCGGGCGTAACCATCGGCCTGCGTCGTTCGGACCATCGAGGACGAGCCCGCGCTCCGCGAGCGCCGCCAAGAAGCCTGCGTCCACGGCGATGCCGGAGCCGATCGACGCCGTTCGCGGTGAGGCGCTCGAGCACCCGCAGCTCCGGCAGGCCCAGGGCCAGCTTCGGGTGGTCGCCGTACTGCGGGATCACGATGCCCGTGAGGTCGACCGAGACCAGCATCGCCTTCGATGCGCGCCACTGGCTCCCGTTCGACGAGCCCGCTTCCGGGGAAGGAGTCATGCGTAGGTTGGGACGACGGCACCGAGCACGGGTTTCGCTCCGCTATCGCTCGTAGGGAAGAGCCCGGGACCTCCCGGGCTGCGGCTCCCCATGCTAGCTGGTAGGCGCTGGGCGTCGTCCTGGATCTGGTCAGCCGGCGACGATGGGAACCATGTGTTCCGGGTACTTCGTCGCGGGTCAAGAACCAGGACTCGATCGCGTAGCGCTCTTGCGCGAGCGGGCGCACGTCCGATCGGTGCACGAAGTACTGGTCGAACAGGATGCCGTCGCCCGGCTCGAAGAGCGGACGCACGATCGGCCGCCCGCTCTCACGCGGCCAGCTGGTCGGCGACGTGGGGCGAGATGGCCCGCCGTCCACCGCGTCGTGGGTACCCGGTCTCGGCCAGCTCTCGGCGGCGCGCCGGGCAGGATGTCGAACCCCATCGCGCTCGGTGTCGCCACCGCATTCCGACAGGGCCAGCCAGAGGTTGACGGCGCGGGTCGAGATGCCGAGGTACCCGCCGTCCTGGTGCCACGCCGGCTCGGCGCCGCCAGCTGATGCGCCGCAGCACGAACTTGTTGACCGACAGCACGGGCATCGTGCGTTGGTGTGCGCCGATGACGTCGATGAGACCCAGCGCGCGCCAACGCGTTGCGGTACTCGACGAACGCTCGCGGGGCGTAGGGCGCGTAGACACCGCCGCACTCGCGCAGGAAGGCCGTGCCGAGCGGATCCGGTTCTTCGAAGGGTCCGTCGATCTCGAGCCGGGCGAACCACGGCGCGGCTGGCCTCGATCGGCGTGAGCGGGCTGCGGGCGTCGAACGCCGTGAACGCCTGGTCGATGTCGGACCGCATGGCCGCGCACTCGTCGTCGCGGGAGGAGGCCGCGGACGATGAGACACCCGTGGTGGTGCAGCGCCGAGGTCAGGACCGGGCCGGACAAGTCGGCCGCCGCCACCTCGGGCGCGGCGACGGCATCGGCCAGAGATTCGGTGGTGGTTCGGCCCCACCCGACTCGGGTTGCGACCGTGGTCGAGTTCCGAGAAAGCTCGGTGTCGTAGTTGGACGATCCGGACGTCCACCATCGGGTCGCGTGCCTCGCGCGGTAGCCGTTCGAGCTCGATGGCGGCTTCGCGAAATCGGCCTTCGCTCTCCAGCTCGTCGGCGCGGTCGAGCCGATTCCATCGAGTTCGAGAGCCTCTCCAGGCGCCGTCGGCACCCTGGCAGGGTACAACACGGCCCTTGGACGTTCGGTAGGGCCTTCGGTCCCGAACGTTGGCTGCTGCTACCTTCTCGTCCTCCACACTCTGGGAGTTCATCACGTGTATCCGTTCTGGGACTTCGCCATCCAGCCGGTGCTCCAGGCCGTCGACGCCCACCGCATCGTCGAGATCGGCGCTCTCAAAGGCGACACCACGACGCGAATGCTCGACGGTCTCGGCGCGGACGCCGAGCTGCACGTCATCGATCCGCTGCCGGAGTTCGACCCCTCCGAGCACGAGCAGCGGTTCCCCGGTCGGTACATCTTCCATCGCGACATCAGCCTCAACGTGTTGTCCGACCTGCCGCCGATGGACGCCGCACTGATCGACGGTGACCACAACTGGTACACCGTGTTCCACGAGCTACAGGCGCTGCGTGACACGGCGCGTGCCGCCGGTCGTCCGTTGCCGGTGTGCATCCTGCACGACGTCGGCTTCCCGTACGGCCGTCGTGACCTGTACTACGCGCCCGAGCAGATCCCCGAGGAGTTCCGCCAGCCGCACCGGCGGGCCGGCATCGTGCCCGGCCGCAGTGAGCTCGCGTTGCAGGGAGGCCTCAACCCTCACAACTACAACGCGGACCACGAAGGCGGGCCGCGCAACGGTGTGATGACCGGGCTCGAGGACTTCATGGCCGAGCACGACCAGCCCTTGAGGCTCGTCGTCCTGCCCGTCTACTTCGGCCTGGCCATCCTGGCCGAGCAGGCCGTCGTCGACGCCCATCCCGCGCTCGGTGAGGTGCTCGACCGACTCGAAGGCGCCGACGGACGCGTCGCGATCGCCAAACTCGCCGAGGACCTCCGGCTCGAGGGCCTCACCGAGTACCACAACGTCTGGTACGGACCGCTCACGCGGCTCGCCGAGGCCGTCGACGGTTACCTCAGCCTGCTCAAGGGCGCGCTGCTCAACGAGCACTACATCGAACAGGAACTGCGCATACACCAGCTCGTACAGAGCATCCAGCACGGGTACGCACCTTTCGGCGAGAGCCTCCGCGAGCCCACGCGTCGTCTCATCGCCCAGTTCGACGACCTCCGCCAGAAGCGGCGTTCCGGGCGCCAAGCCGGCGGCGACGACGGAGATGTGGCGTCCTACTTCCCGCTCACCGAGATGGGCCGGGTGCGTCTCGACGCCCTCGAGGCGGCGCTCGACACGATTCGGCTCGAGGGCACCGCCGGCGCCCTCGTCGAGACCGGAACGGGCCGTGGTGGTGCCGGGGTCTTCATGCGCGGCTACCTCCAGGCCTACGGCATGTTGTTGCGACAGGTGTTCGTCGCCGATCCCTTCCGGGCGGCGGTGGAGGGTGCCACGACGACGACCCCGGTCCATGAGGGTGTACCGGCGGGCGGCGGTGGCTTCCCCGAGCTGGCCTCCGATGTGACGAGCGTGCGCGATGCGTTCTCCCGCTTCGACCTGCTCGACGAGCACGTGCGCTTCCTGCAGGGTCCGTACGACGCCAGCCTTCGCGATCCCGAGATCGGTGTCGTGGCGCTGTTGCGCATCGGGGACACCGTCGGCGACCAGGCCGGGGTGATCCTCGACGTGCTCTATGACTCGATCACGACCGGTGGTGTGGTGGTGGTCGATCAGTACGCCGATCCGGCGTGTCGTGCTGCGGTCGACGCGTTCCGGAGCCGTCGCGGTCTCACGGAACCTTGTGAGCGGATCGACGACTCGGCGATCATGTGGCGCAAATCCGCCGTCGAGGCCACCGCATCGACAGCAAGTCGGCCCGACGAGGACGCTCCGACTCCACCCGTGCGGTTGTTGGATCATCGGTGGAGCTCCACCGTCGACCTCACGGTCGCGGTGGTGTTCTACAACATGCGTCGCGAGGCGGCCCGCACGCTCCATTCCCTGTCTCGCGCCTATCAGCAGGGCATCAACTACCTCGACTACGAGGTGCTGGTCGTTGACAACGGGTCCTCCCCGGACCAGCGGCTCTCGGCTGACTACGTGCGTAGCTTCGGTCCCGAGTTCCAGCTGGTCGACATGGGCGACGACATCTCACCCTCACCGGGCGTGGCGCTGAGCCGCGCCATCCGATCGGCGCGTGGTCGGGCCGTGGCCCTGATGATCGACGGCGCGCACGTTCTCACGCCGGGCGTGTTGCGATTCGGCATGGCTGGGCTCCGCACATACGGACCGTCCGTCGTTGCGACCCAGCAGTGGTACGTGGGCCCGGGCGATCAGGGCGACGCCGTGGCGGACGGCTACGACCAGCGCGTCGAAGACGCTCTTTTCGAGCGCATTGGTTGGCCGGCAAATGGATATCGACTCTTCGACATCGGCCACTTCATCGGCGAACGTGATTGGCTGGATGGCATGTGGGAGAGCAACTGTCTGTTTGTCTCGCGCGGCTTCCTCGAGCAGGAAGGTGCGTTCGATGAGCGCTTCGACGAGCCCGGCGGTGGCTACGCCAACCTCGATCTCTACGAGCGCGCGACGCTGGCTCAGGACATCAACCTCGTCACGATCCTGGGCGAAGGATCGTTCCACCAGGTCCATGGCGGAACGACCACGAACCTGGCCGACCACGGCGCTCGGCAGAGCGCGGTCAAGGAGCACGCCCGCCTCTACGAAGAACTCCGCGGCAAGGCCTTCGGCGGGCACAACAAGCCGCTGCACTTCGTCGGCACGATGCGACCCGAAGCGGCTCGCACCCGGGCGCGTCGACGCGTGCTGCCGAACATGTTCTCGAACCCCGAGGCGGCCGGACCGCCCACGGACCGCCAACCGATCCCCCGGGATCTCAGCACGGCCTTCGTCGAGTCCTACTGGGACAGCCTGGCGTGGCAGGAGACGACGTGGCTCGGCCGTCCCGTCGAGAAGGCGCCCGCCGACCTCTTCGCCTATCAGGAGCTGATCGCCCGGATCCGTCCGGACTGGATCATCGAGACCGTCACGGGCCACGGCGGGCGTGCGCTGTTCCTGGCGAGCATCTGCGACCTCGTCGGGCACGGGCAGGTCGTCTCGGTCGACGAGAAGGTCGCGCCGGATCGGCCCGAGCACCCGCGTGCTGCACTACGTGGTCGGGCCGGGCGAGGACGAGACCACCGCCGATGCGGTGCGGGCCATCGTCGGGCCCGATCCACACGCCCTGTTGATCCTGGGATCGCGGGGACGGTCCGGTAAGACCTTCGCCGACTTCCGGCTGTTCGAATCGATGGTGCCGGTCGGCTCGTACGTGGTGTTCGAGGACACCATCGTCAATGGTCACCCCGTGTGGGCGGGGCACGGGCCGGGTCCGTTCGAGGCGGTGAAAGGGGTGCTCGGCACCCGAGACGACTTCGCGGCCGATCGCAGCATGGACCGACACGTGCCGAGCTTCAATCCGGGTGGGTACCTCAAGCGGATCCGGTAAGCCACGACGAGAGGTCACGGTTCCGACCACCTATGCTCGCTCGACGAGCCCCACCGCACGTTGACCAAGAGCGAGCCTGACCATGCGCCTTCCCACATTCCTGCGCCCGGCTGTCATCGCCCTGGGCTGCGTCTCCCTCGCGGTCGTGCCGGCCTGTTCGAGCGGCGGCGACAAGAGCTCTAGCGACGGCACCGGCGGCGGACTCCCAGAAGGAGTACTGCGCCGCCGTGCAAGACGCTGTTCGACCTGCACGCGCCCTACGTCGGCAGCACCGTGCCGCCCGTTGATCAGCAACGGCCGCTGGCCGACCAAGCGGTCAAGACGGCGAACCTCGCGCCGGCGGCGGTCCGCGACGACTTCCTGAAGGCGCTGACCGGTGACACGTACGCTCGCGACAACGTCGACCAGTACAACAAGTCCAAGTGTGGGATCGACACGGGCGCCCAGCGACCGTCCACTCCATGACTTCAGCTGAGCGCCCAGTCACCTCCGGGCGCACGCGCTCGGGCATCAGCAAGGCCACGAACGCGCTGGAGCGCCGAGCGCGTCGCGTGTTGGCCGCGCGGCGAGAACGAGTGGCACAAGGTCCTCGCTCGGCAGTGCTGCGCCGCCACCCCGGCTTCGTGGAGGCGGTGCTCGAGGACGCGCGCGTCACCGCCGCGTATCGCACCGAGCGCCACAAGTTCACCGGCCGCCGCGACGCCATCGGACAAGCCATTCGACTGTCGTTCGTGAGCGACGCGTTCCTCGCTCAGGTCCTCTACCGGGCCAAGGCCAGTCTGCAAGCGGCGGGAGTGCCGGCCCTACCGCGGATCGCCCATCGCCTCGCCATCACGATCGCGCAGGTATGCATCGGGGACCCGGTGACGATCGGACCGGGGCTGTACCTTCCGCACGGTCAGGTGGTCATCGACGGAGTGACCGAGATCGATCGCAACGTGACCGTACGGCCGTGGGTCACGATCGGCCTGAAGGACGGCAACTTCGACGGACCGCAGATCGGGCCCAACGTTCGGATCGGCACGGGAGCCAAGGTCATCGGGCCGGTGCACATCGGCGACGGTGCCCACATCGGAGCCAACGCCGTGGTGCTCATCGACGTCCCCGCGCACTCGGTGGCCGTGGGTGTTCCCGCCAAGGTCATCGACGCTCGACCACCCGACCTGCGGAAGTAGAGCGTCCGGGTAGGCGGTCCCACGACCGGGTTCGGTACCATCCGTCGCATGGTTCCTGGGTCGCCGGCGGCCGGTGTCGACGATGTGATCGAGCTCCTGAGCTCGTCCAACCGTCGTCATCGAGACCCGCGTGTCGCACGCCAGATCCTCGCGTTGCGTCACGACGCCTACGCCGATGCGGCCGACGGGCACCGCGTCGCGCCACCTGGCCACCGACCTATGACGACGCCTTCGCCGACGTGGGCCCGGGGCACATTCCCGAGATCGACGGCACGGAGCTCTCGGCCGAACTGCTCGGTGCCGGCCTCTTGCACCACGGATCGCTGCTCGTGCGCGATCTCGTCGACCAGTCGGCCGTGGCGGCGCTGGTGGCCGACATCGACCAGGCACTGGCCTCCGCCCGAGCGTGGTTGGAGGGCGCGCCCGCCGAGCAGACGGCGCCGTGGTTCGAGCTCTTCACGCCCTCGCCGCCCTTCTCGGTCGGTCTGAGCCGCCAGTTCGTGGTGCAGGGAGGCGGGGTCCTCGCCGCCGACTCGCCTTTGGCGATGAGCGCGGTCATCGACGTCCTCGACGATGCCGGTCTCCGGCCGGTGCTCACCGACTACCTCGGCGAGCGTCCGGTGCTGTCGGCCAAGAAGACCACGTTGCGGACGGGTGCCGGCCGACTCCGGTTCGGACTGGCATCAAGACGGTGCCTTCCTCGGTCGCGACGTGCGCAGCGTGAACGTGTGGCTTGCGCTGTCGCACTGTGGCGTCGACGCGCCCGGGCCTCGATGTCGTCGCTCGTCGGCTCGATCTCGTCGAGACGGGTACCGAGGGTGCGATCTTCGACTGGTCGGTCGGGCGTCCCGTCGTCGAACGGGCGGCCGGCCCGAATGGCATCGTGCGTCCGGTGTTCCGTCCAGGTGACGCGTTGCTCTTCGACGACCGCAATCTGCACGCGACCGCCTGCAGCTCGCACGATGACCGACGCGCGCTACGCCCTGGAAGCGTGGTTCTTCGCGCCTTCGAAGTATCCGTCCGATCAAGTTCCCGTGGTGTTCTGAGGAGCCAGGCAGTGGATCACACCGAGTCCGCGTTGCGCACCGCGAAGGCCCTGGAGGCCGAAGGGCGCGCTCGAGAAGCGGTCGACCTGTTGATGGAAGCGAACCGTCGGCAGCGTGATCCGGAGCTCGAACGCGCTCTGGTGTCGACCCGCCATACCGCGCTCGTCGACGCCGA
Organism: uncultured Iamiaceae bacterium; assembly: GCA_963778895.1. Lineage (GTDB taxonomy): Bacteria > Actinomycetota > Acidimicrobiia > Acidimicrobiales > Acidimicrobilacustridaceae > CAVZVZ01. The sequence continues at coordinate 1,045,713 of CAVZVZ010000005.1, read as the reverse complement.
GCCGGGTCCTGGTCTCGACACGTGGCCCCGAGCGCTGCCGGATCCCTTCCCCGACGTGACCGGGCCTCCCGAGGTCGAGCTCGCGGAGCTCAACGGTGACGTGCTCGGCGGCGCGATCGTGAACCACGGCTGCCTGATCGTCCGAGGTCTGGCGACGCGCGAGGAAGCCGACGACCTCAGCCGCTCGATCGACCGAGCCTTCGACGCGTGCGACGCTCGCAACAGCGGCACTCCGTTGGAGGAGACCGCGCCCTGGTTCGTCCCCTTCAACCCGCGACCCGAGTACCCGTTGACGGTCGGCGAGCGCTGGTGGGTGCGCAATGGAGGTGGGGTGTGGACTGCCGACTCGCCTCGGCTGATGTTCGAGGTCCTCGACCTGCTCGAGCGCAAAGGTCTCCGCGAGGTTCTCGGCGACTACCTCGGCGAGGGTCCCGGTTTGTCGGTGAAGAAGTGCACGCTGCGGCGCGTCCCGGTCGACACCGGCACCGACTGGCATCAAGACGGCGCCTTCCTCGGGCCCGATATTCGGACCGTGAACGTGTGGCTCGCCTTGACCGACTGCGGCGAGGACGCCCCGGGGCTCGATCTCGTCCCGAAGCGGCTCGATCTTCTCGAGACCGGCACCGAGGGTGCGCAGTTCGACTGGTCGGTCGGTCCCGGCGTGGTCGAGCGTGTCGCGACCGATTCAGGTGTGGTCAGGCCCCTCTTCCAGGCCGGCGACGCGCTGCTGTTCGACGACCGTCACCTGCACCGCACCGGTGTCAGTCCGGACATGACCATCGAGCGCTACGCCATCGAGACGTGGTTCTTCGCGCCGTCGCACTATCCGCATCCGCAGATCCCGATCGCCTTTTGACGACCCGGCTCCGGCGGCGACCGCTCACGACATGCGGCGCAGGAATCCGTTCGGGTTGAAGCTGAGCCGGTACTTGTTCATCTCGACGTCGATCGCGAAGTTCTCGCGCCGTTCGACGATGCCCTTGACGGCCTCCGACGGGCCGGGCCCGAAGTTCGGCCAGACCGGGTGCCCATTGACGATCGTGTCCTCGACGACGATGTAACCGCCGACCGGGACGAGGTCGGAGTAGAGACGGTATTCGTCGGAGATGCGACGAGCCGGTGCCCGCGCGCCGAGGATCACCAGGGCGTTGCCAGATTTGCCGGTCAAGGAGTGCACCTCGTCGACCACTTCGTCGTCGACGGAGTTGCCGGTGATGTAGCGAAGCCGCTCGTGTTGCGGTCGCTTGGCGAGCTGCCTTGCGTTCGATCGCGATCACCTGACCGTTACCCGACCAGATCGCACACCGTCGCGAGGAACCAGGCCCGACCGCCGGCACCGGCCCGGATGTCGATGATCCATTCCGGCCGGAGCTTGTTGACCAGCTCCTGGTAGGCGAACAAATCGGTGGGAGGTCGGGGGACCCGCGTGCCGAGCCAGGTGGTCTGCCGCCACGCCAGGCTGTGCCAGTACGCCTCGGTGTAGTGGGTCGCCAGCTCTTGCGGGATCGGGTGCGGGCTCGTCGGGCAGATCGGTGCCGCGGTTGGCCGCGTCCTTGAAGAAGGCTGGCGCGATGCGTCGCCGCGCACGGGTGCGGGCCGCCTCGTCGAACATCGTGCCCACGTAGTGGAGTCGCTTGCGGTGGCCCATGAAGTCACGGCCCCGAAGCTCCTTGAAGTGCTGCGAGTAGGAGCGCGAGCGTGTCGTGGCGCGCGTCCGACCCGGACAGGTTCGTCGTCGTGCCGCCGTGCATCTGGTGGAACGAGCCCTCACCGAGCATCGTCACGACGTTCACATCGGCCGACGACCCGAGGCGCTCGTACAACTCGAGGTTGGCGAAGCCACCGCCGGGCATGTTGAAGCTCTCGTCGAACGCCCCCACTTGTTCGAGCAGGCTTCGGGGAGCGAACAAGGCAGTTGCTCTCCCACAGCCCGTCGAGCCAGTCGCGGTCGCCGATGAAGTGGCCGATGTCGAACAGTCGATAGCCGTCGCGTGGCCACTGGATCTGATCGAAGAGCCGATCCTCGTACTCCTGGTCGTAGCCGTCGACCATCACGTCACCCTGTTGGCCGGGGCCCACGAACCATTGTTGGGTGGCGACGATCGCGGGCTCGTACGACCGTAGGCCGGTCATGCCGTAGCGCAACACGCCGGGCGTGACCACGTGGGCGCCGTCGATCATCAACGCGATGACATTGGCCCTTCGCCTCCGCGACGCCTCGATTGAGCGCCGGCACCGGTGATGTCGTGGCGTCGTTGCCCATGTCGACGTACCGGAACTCGGGCCCGAAGGAGCGCACGAACTCCGTGCCGAGTCGCTGTTCGGGAGCCGACCCGTTCTCGACGGCGATGACTTCGTAGTCGAGGTCATCGATGCCCTCCTGGTATGCGCGCGAGAGCGCGTGCAGGGTGCGCTTCGCCTCACGTCGCATGTTGTAGAAGACGACGACGACGGTCAGGTCCTTGGGTCGGGTCGGCGCCGGCTGTGGCGAGCGGAGCGTGGCCCCGAGCCTTGGTTGCCGGCCTCGGACGCCGACCGGTCGGCGGGAGCGGCGCTTTGTCACTTGTCCGCCAGAACGCTCCGGACCAGTCGATGAGCTCGATCGGGTCGTCGATCTCACGTTTGGCGCGGAAGTCCTCGATCGACTTTCCTGGCTGCCGGCGACAGGAAGTCCTCGATGACGATGTAGCCACCGGCGAGACACGCGGTCGTAGAGCGACTCGAGGATGTCGCCGCACGCGTCGTCGAGGTCGTCGCCGAGATGTAGCAGCGCGATCGAGTTGATCGGCGCCGCCGGCAACGTGTCGGCGTACTCGCCCTGCAGGAAGCGAAGGCGGTTGTCGAGCAGATCGAAGCGTTCGAATGCGTCGCGCACGGTGTTGAGGTCGGCCCGGAGGTCCGGCAGGCCGGGACCGCCGCCCAGCAGCTCGAGCGCGGACTGCGACGTCTCGGGGAGATCGTCGGGAAGCGCGGGCGAGGCCCGAAAGGTGTCGGCGATCCAGACCCGCCGATCGTTCATCTCCCACGTCGCGGTGTAGCCGCGCAGGAAGATGCCGCCACCGCCTCGCCCGGTGCCGCACTCGACGAGATCGCCGGGAACGCGATCCGTCCGCACGGCGTCGAGGCAACCTTCGAGGTGGTCGAGACGAACTCGTCCCATCGTGGAGTAGGGGAAGTAGCCGAGGATGTTGCCGCGATCATCGCCGAGCTTGCCTGCACGGCGGGCGGCGAGCATCTGGCGAGTCATGTGCTTCATCTGTCGGACGGGGTCACGGACCGCGTTTGCCGTTGGTTGTGAGCCAGCTAAGAGGTGTCGCACCAGATGGTCGATGCGGAGTTCGTTCTCCATGTAGTGCTCGTCGAGGAGCGCGCCCTTCAACAACTCGAGATAGCGTCGATTCGCCTTCACCGCCGGGTTCGGTCGGTAGAAGAGGTTGTGGTGCGCGGTCAGGGCCTGCAGCCGGATCGTCCTCGCTGAGCTCGAGCAGCTTCGCCGCGCCCTTCGGCGCCTTCGAGCCAGTCGAGGCGCTCCACGAGCTCAGGATGGGCGTCGAGCACTTCTTGGTCGACGACGATCGCGAGGCCGAAGTAGATGGGGAGCAACACCCGCCGCACCGGACGGTCGTACTCCTCGAGAAAGTCGTCGAGGGCCGTCATCACGCCGTTCCGAGGGCCACCTTCCACGGTCGCGTTGTGCATCTTGGGGTTGACGCCGGTCTTCTCGGAGACCCCGGCGTTGCCGCGGATCAGTCCCTTCTCCGCATGCTCCAGCCGGTACTCCTCGGGAATGTTGTCCGGGTCGTAGTAGAGGTCGCGTCGGCCGTACGGCCAACCGACGTCATGCATGATCATGACCGGAAGTGCGACGCCGGCCTCGTGAGCGGCGCGAGCCAGCAACGTCAGCTCGTTGTACACCGTGTACCAGTTGTGATCGCCGTCGATGAGCGCAACGTCGACGGGCGGTAGGTCGCGCAGGACGTTGACGCTGAGATCCCGGTGGAAGATGTAGCGGCCGGCAAACCGTTGCTCGTGCTCGGAGGGATCGAAGTCCGGTACCGGGTCGATCACGTGAAGTTCGACATCCGGCCCGAGTCGTTCGAGCATCAGCTCGGTGGTGTCACCCCGGAGCGCGCCGATCTCGACCACGCGTGTGGCCCCGACGGCCTCGATGATCGGTGCGATGGCGAGATCCCAGAACGGAAACATGGCGGTGGCGGCGTGCTCTCTTTGAATCGGCGACTGGCCTGAATCGGCGACTGGGAACGGTACCAGCGATCATCCGAGTGCTCGGTCGGCCATACGGCAACTCGGCAAGGTGCGGGTACCGGCCTCGCCGACGGCTCGGGCTGCTATCCGGAGGCTGCGGTGGGGGCGCCAGGTCGAATGGCACCGAGGAGCCATGTGGATACGTACTCGGCCCAGGCCGCATGTCCGCGATCGTTGGGGTGGAACCCGTCGTGGTAGTAGCCGAGACTTTCGTCGGCGTGGGTGCCGACCCCGTGTAACAAGTCGATCATGAACGCGCCCGCCGATAGGCACGCGTCGTGGATCCCGTCGAACAAGCTCTCGCAGTTGGTGCGACACCTCGTGGATGCGGTGGGGACGATGAAGCCGATGGACGGCGAGTCGCCACACCGCTGCCGTATGTAGTCGACGAGCTGCTCGTACGCAGCCGCGATCCTGTGACGGTCGTGGTCGAGCACGGCGACATCGTTGGTCCCCGTGCAGCACAGGAAGCAGTCGGGTTCGATGGCGCCACCGCCATAGACGACTCGATCGCTGAAGAGATTCTTGACGATCTCGTCCCGGGTCAGAGCTCCCGTCCACGTCGAGTTCGGGTTGGCGAATCCGGACTCGCGTGGACCAGCCGTGAAGCCGGCGTGCGCGTTGCGCCAGAACAAGGCACCGGTGGTCCCGTCGGAACCGTCGTGGAAGTAGCTGTGGCCGATGCTCACGAACCCGCCGGCGACGCACTCGATCTCGACGGACCTCGGCCGGAACGGGCCGAGAGGGCCCGAGTCCCAGATCCGACCGACCACGTCGGAGTGGCTGCAGTCGATCCTGTCGGCGACCTCACCGTCGATGCGGATCTCGAGGGTGCCCCCCGGACGTCTGAAGGCGTGCGTAGTCTCGTCGAACAGCAGGCGGAACCGATCGCACGGTTGCGTCGCGTTGACGACTGTTCCTGGCATGATCGCCATCCCGTGGCGGCCGAGACTGCGCTGGGTGCTCGACGGCGGTGGACCCGAGGTCTTCCACACCGGCCACGTAGCGTCGGGCGAGATCTCCGCGCTACCAATGGCTCGGGTCGGCTGCCCCAGCGCTCCCGCCATCGTTCGCGCGAAGAGGCTCCACCAGCCGCGATCGCGAGAGCTCGCGCCCACACCTTCGGTGATGGAGTCGGCGGGACCGCCGATGTAGTTGACCCGCCCGCCCGCGGCATGGACGCCTCGAAGATGTGCCAGGGCGTCCGACCACATGCTGGGCACCGAGATGCCACTGACGGTGTTCTCCATGGCAGCTCTCTCGTAACCGATGCTCGGAGGCTTTCTCAGCCAGCCCGCTCGCGGGCGAGTTCGACGGCGTACTCGTAGAACTCGACGTCCATGGCATTGTCGGCCGCGATCCGTGCTCGGAACGAGTCGGAGACGTCGACCGGCTGGGTCCGATTGGCGTAGAAGGGTGTGCCGAGCGGCCAGCCGAACTGCGCCTCCAACTGCCGGCAGAATGCCTCGAAGTTCTCTTGCAGACCGACGACGTCGACGCGTTCCAGTCCCTGTTTCGCTCGGGTCAGGTGCTCGGGCGTGAACTCGATCTCGGTGAGCATGCCCGCCGTCATCTCGTCGGTCGTGAGACCGAACATCTTCACCATGTGATTGTGGAGCAGCGCTTCGAAGCGGAAGGGATCGTCGTAGATCTCCTCGAGCGACTTGTCCCGGTCCTCGGGGGTGAGCTTGCGGTGGTGCCGCAGGTACGAGAGCGTGCGTTCTACGGGCTCGCGCAGCACCGTGAGGGTGGTGAAGTCGGCGTCGAGCAGCTCGACGGTGCACAGCGGGAAATGCCCGAGAACGATCCGGATCTGGTCGCGACGCTCCTTCCACCGAACGAGCAGTTGTTCGACCGAGAGCTGCGGTGCCACGGAGAACACGTTTCCGTCGGTCTCGTTGGGATAGATCGCCTCGTCGCCGAACCAGCGATCGTGGGCCAGCGCGATGGCCGGGTCACCACCGATCCGGGTGAACAGGTCCGTGCCGCCGGTCTTCTGCACGTGCACGAAGAACCACCGCTGCTTCTCCTCCGGCACGGGAGCTAGCCTATCCGAGCACCTGCGCTCGATTTCCACGCAGTCGCGTTTGCCTATGGAACTGCTTGCCACCCTTCTGGGCGACCTCGAACCGAACTGTCTCGTCGAGATCGGCGGCCCCGCGGAGGACGCGACATGGGCTCCGCCCGGTGACGACGTCACCGCGCTGGTCGTGCGCCTCCACGATCGGGCCGGCCTCGTGCGGCACCCAGAGCGGTTGGACTCCGAGCTCGACGCGCTCGAGCTGCCCTTGGACGTGCTCGTCGACCATGCGACCGACGACGTCGGCTCGACGATGCAGATCTTCGAGATGGCCTTCGGTCGCCTCACGCCGGAAGGCACCTATGTCGTCGACGGGTCGCTGCCCTCCTCGGTGGTGCTCGACCTGATGATGGCGTCGGTCGCCTCGGCTGAATGGGTGGAGAGAGTCTCGGTCGTACCGGAGGGCGTGATCATCCGTCGCGGATCGGCCGCGCCCAGGTCGGAGCGACTCCGGCTCGCCGATCTGCGATCCGACCCGTTCGGCATCGCGGTGCGATGAGGCGAATGCTCACGCCGACCGGCGTCTTTCGGTTCCGGCTGGCGAACACGGAGTTCGTGTCTTCGTTCCCGGCGGGGCCGTCGACGCCGAGCTTCTTCCCCGTCGAGATGCCGGCCGAAGCCATCGAAGGGTTCCCCAGCCTTTGCGACGTGCTGCGGTTCAAGCGCGTTCTCCAGGTGGCCGGCCGCGATCTCGGAAGCGTCGCCCTGACGGCCCTGGTGGGCGCGCCGGCCCAGATGGTGGCTGTGGTGAACACCGACGTCGCTCCCGAGTCGTTGGTCGAGTTCAGCCGATATCGAGGCATCGAGGATCGACTTCGCGTTCACCGCGCCGAGCCAGCCGACTCTGATCAACTCACCCGTCTGGTCGCCGAAGAGTTCGGCCCGGACGGACTCGAGGTCGTGATCGACCACTTGTCCGAGGATCGTGACACGGGCGTCAGGCTGTTCGAGACCTTGTTCCCCTTGATCGTCCCCGGCGGCAGCTACGTCATCGAGCGATGGAGTTGGGAGCACTTCGTGCTCGAATCCATGTTGGCGGGCGCCGACGCGACCGATGGCCCCACCATCGAGGAGCAGAGAGCCGAGGCGGTGCAGCGTGTGCGCGCAACCAAGGGCGAGGTCCTCGAGGCGATCCTGCCCGACCTGGTCGAGGCCGCGTCGTCACGACCCGAGTTCGTGGCCGGGGTGACCACCAGCAGGTACTGGCTCGAGGTGCGGAGAGGGCCGGCCACGGCAGAGGCCTCGACATTCCGGCTCGCGCGGACCCACCCCTCGGACGCCCGCACCTCGGTGCGGCGCTAGCGGCCGAGGCCGAGCACATTTCCCTGACGGGGTCGGCGTGCCACACTCCAGCGAGTGATCAGAGCCGAACACCGGGGGGAATCGGGCGCCGACGGGGCTCCTTGCCCTCGGTCGACGCGGCTCGTGATCATTCCGGCGTACAACGAGGCCTCGTCGTTAGCACATGTCTTGCCTGAGTTGTGTCGCGAGCTTCCCGACATCGACGTCCTCGTCGTCTCGGACGGCTCGACCGATGCGACCGCCCAGATCGCGCGCGCCGCAGGCGTCACTGTGGTCGAGCTGCCGTTCAACCTCGGAATCGGCGGCGCGCTACGGACCGGTTTCCGATATGCAGCGATCAATGGCTACGAGGCCGCGGTGCAGTTCGACGCCGATGGACAACACGATCCGCGTTCGGTCGTTCGACTTCTCGACGGGGTAGTGGCTGGCGGCGATCTCGTGATCGGTAGCCGCTTCATCGCTGGTGGCGCACCGACCTATCGAATCGGGCGTGCACGTCGCCTTGCCATGAAGGGACTCGAGGCACTCGTCCACCGCATGATCGGGCAGCGGCTCACCGACACGAGTTCCGGGTTCAGGGGCTTCTCACAGCCGATGCTGGCGTACTTCGCGGAGAACTACCCTGTGGAGTACATGGACTCGGTGGAGGCCCTCGTGATCGCTGCCAACGGCGGCTTCACGTTGTGTGAGGTCCCGGCCGGCATCTCCGCCCGGATCGGCGGCGCTCCATCGACTCGTGGCTGGCGGTTGGCGTACTACTACCTCCGCCTCGTCATTGTCCTGATCACGTCCTACTCGCGTCCTTCGCGCCGCCACCGCGTGAGCGGATCACGGGGGTCGGAGCCGCGCCCCCAACCTGACGCGCTGCTCGAACGAGGCGCGGTATGAGCCTGCGCGCCCACGTGCTCGTGCTCGTCGTCACGGGAGCAACGCTCTTCTTCATTTTGCATCAGGTCCGGCGCCACCGCTTGCGCGCCAAGTATTCCGTGTTGTGGACGTCGTTGGGCGTCGCGCTCGCGACACTGGCCATTGCCCCTGGGTTGCTCGAGGCGTTTTCCGACCTGGTAGGCATCCGCACGCCGGCCCTGGGGTTCCTGCTGCTCGCGCTGACCTTCCTGCTAGTGCTCTCCTTGCACTTCTCCTGGGAGCTGTCGCGATTGGAAGACCGCACGCGGGAGCTCGCGGAAGCACATGCGCTGTTGAGCGAGGTCTGCCATCGCCTGTTGGACGACGTTCCGACGCGACGCTCAGGGCTCGCGAAGGCGGCCGACGACGATCAATCCATCCGCGAGGTACGGGCGCCCCAGGCGTCCGACCCCTCGCTCGAACCGCTCGACCATGACCCCGGCGACGTAGAGGGCTCGCGCACGTCGTGAACGGTTGGCGGGGGCCTTGACCTTCGGGACATACGTGCGGACCGCGACGCTCGACCATCCATGACGGTCGAGCAGTGCCATGAGGGTCCTGCACGTGAACCCGGCGACGTGCTCCGGATGGTTGATCTCGAGGCCCGCCAATGCGGCCAGCGTGCTGCCCAGCCCGCTCGTGTTCGGCGTGGTCAGCACGAGGTCGGTGCCGGGACGTGCGAGATTGCGCACGGCATCGACGAAGGGTCCGGGCGCGTCGAGGTGTTCGATCACCTCGCCGGCCACGATCAGGTCGGCCGGTTCGAGGCCCAGGGCCGCGACAGCATCGGGATCTCGACAATCAACCAGGTGCGCGTCGTAGCCAGCCGCCCGGGCGGATTCCACACCGGCGGCGTCGATGTCGAGTCCCACGAGCAACGTCGCGCTCTCAGCGAGACGAGCGTGAAGCCACGTCCCGGCCCCGTCCTGCATCATCCGGCAGCCCGCGTCCGCGAACCCGATGTGGATGACACGCCGGCCCGCAGCCAGCTCGACCAGATACGAGATGCGATCGACGACGTGCGCCTTCGGCAATCGTTGGATCATCGCCAACTGGTCGAAGTCGTCCGAGTTCACACGAGATCTTTGCTGATCCTGCAGCGCGAAATCCATTCTGTGAACGAGACGGGCGTCAGGCTGTTCGAGACGTTGTTCCCCTTGATCGTTCCCGGCGGCAGCTACGTCATCGAGCGATGGAGTTGGGAGCACTTCGTGCTCGAATCCATGTTGGCGGGCGCCGACGCGACCGATGGCCCCACCATCGAGGAACAGAGAGTCGAGGCGGTGCAGCGCCTGCGGGCCATCAAGGGCGAGGTCCTCGAGGCGATCGTGTCGGATCTGGTCGAGGCCGTGAGGTCGCGACCAGGAGTGGTGGCGGGCGTGACGGCCAGCCGGTATTGGCTCGAGGTCAGAAGAGGACCCGACGCGGTCGAGCCTTCGACGTTCCGACTCCGTTCGGTGTAGTCGCGTCGGCCGGTGGTCTGCTGGTTGTCCGAACTACGCTCCTCGGGTGCCGGGTCCGCCAATAGAAGCGCCGTCGGCCCAAGTCGACGAACGAGACGGGGATGGGGCTGCTGATGCGGTCGATGGCGCCGTGGCCCCTGACCCGACCTCGCCGCCCTCACTCCGGCGACTCGGTCGGGTGCCCGAACTCAACGGCGTGCGCGGGCTGGCCGTACTCATCGTGGTCGTCTTCCACCTCCAGGGGGTCCTCACACCCTTACGGACGCAATACGTGCCGAACGGGTTCCTGGGCGTCGATCTGTTCTTCGTTCTGAGCGGCTTCCTCATCACCTCGCTCCTGATCGGTGAGCACGATCGGAAGAGCAAGATCGGGTTCGGTCGCTTCTACCGGCGACGCGTCCTTCGCCTCCTCCCGGCACTGCTTCTCGTGCTCTTGGCCCACGGTATCTACGTGCTGATCACGGGTGGTTCACGAACGCTGGAACGCCAAACCGACTTGGCCGCGATCTTCTATTACATGAATTGGCGCTCCGTCTCCGGTGGCGCGATCAACTCGGACATGGGCCACCTGTGGTCGCTCTCGGTGGAAGAGCAGTTCTACCTGATATGGCCGGTGTTGCTGCTGGGACTGCTACTGCTGCTTGCGGCTGTGCGTCGGGTGAGCGTCATCGTGGTCATCTTGCTCGTCGCCATTGCGGGCGTCGTGCTGCTGCGCATATCGCTCTGGAACGCGGGTACACCCCCGCTCCGGCTCTACATCCGCACCGATGCCCGGGCTGACGCCTTGTTGATCGGCGCGCTGCTCGCGATTCTCTGGACTCATCACAGGGTGCCGAAACGCGGCCTTGCCATCGCCGCGACGATTTCCACCATCTTTCTCGTGTATATCCTCACGCACCCGATCGGCCTACGTGTGCCCTTCTTTCATTTCGGCGGCTACACACTGGTGGCCTTCGCGTTCGCCATCGTGATCCTCGCCGCGCTGGAGTCCCGTTGGTTCGGTAACGCCATGCTGCGGTTCGGGCCCCTGTGTGCGATCGGCCTCGTGTCCTATGGCCTGTACTTGTGGCACCTGCCCATCTTCGCGATCCTCAGCCGGTCGACCACCGTCATGCATTGGCAGCCGCTGGGTCGTTACGCCCTGGCGCTGAGCCTCACCGCGGTCGCCACGGCTGCGTCTTGGTTCCTGCTCGAACGACCCGTGCTGAAGTGGAAGGACCGTCTCGAACGGCGTTCCGACGAACGCACCGCCGCGGCCGAGGCCGAACGGAGCCGTGCCGCACCCGACGACAGCTGACCGCACCGCGTCCCGGCTCGCCCGACGCGGCGCCGGCACTACGCTCTCCGGCCGTGTCCGGTCTGCGTCTCGGCATCATCGAACCGCACCTCAGGCGATACGGCGGGATCCGTCGCATGCTCGAGTTCGCGAACCGGTTGACCGCGCGCGGCCATCAGGTGACCTTCTACCTCCCGGACGACCAGGAGCTCTTCTGCTCGTGGATGCCGTGCCACGCACAGATCAAGCCGTTCACCGCGGGATTCGCCGATCCGCTCGACATCGTGATGTTCAATCACGAGCCGCATTGGCATCTCCTCGACAAGTTCACCGGCGCACGCCGCCGCGTCTTCTACGCCCTGCACTACGGCCGCCTGTACGGCAAAGAAGGCAGTTGGGAGAGCCTGCGGGCACCGGTCGACCTCCAGCTGGCGAACAGCAACTGGACAGCCGACCAGATTGCCGCCGAGATCGGCACGCGACCGGTCGTGGTGCTCGGTGGCGTGAATCGCGAGACGTTCCACCCGTACGGTGCACCGAAGCGCTTTCCGCTGTTGTGCGGCGGTGACCGGCGGCGCCTCTGGAAGGGCACGGACACCATCGAGGCCGCGGCGCGCTTGGTCGGGGTGCGCCTGGAGAGCTACGGCGGCAAGGATCTGTCGCAGGCCGACCTCGGGCGGGAGTACGACGCGGCGCAGGTGTTCGCCGTGGGCAGTTGGTTCGAGGGGTTCTGCCAGCCGGGGCTCGAGGCATTGGCGTGTGGTGTCCCGCTCGTCACCACCGACAACGGCGGGTGTCGCGAGTACGCGCGCGACGGTGACACCGCATTGGTGGTGCCACCGCGCGATGCATCGGCGATGGCGGCGGCCATCGAGCGCCTGCTGGCCGACGAGACCTTGGCGAAGGAGTTGGCGGCCAACGGGCTCGACGTGGTCGAACAGGACTTCGACTGGGACCGTCGCACCATGGCGTTCGAGGAGATCCTGGAAGGCGTGGCCCAAGGCGCGATTTCGGCCCCGCCGCCGCCCCGCCCGGAACCACCGGCCGAGCCGGAGCTGTCGGTCGTGGTGTTGGCGTGGGACAACCTGGCCTACACCCAAGGTTTCGTCGAGTCCGTACGGCAACACACCGATGTGCCCTATGAGTTGGTGATCGTCGACAACGGGTCGCAGTGGGAGGCCGCGCACTATGCCGAGGCTGCCGCCGACCAGTCGGTGCTGAACCAGACGAACCTGGGTTTCTCGCGCGGGATGAACCAGGGATTGCAGGTGGCCCGCGGCGAGTATGTGGCCTTCTGCAACAACGACACGATCCTTCCCGGCGGGGTGGGCCGAGAAGTCTGTTGGAGACGGCTCGCGCCTTCCCCCGTGCTGCCATCGTCGTGCCCGCGCTCACCGCGGCCAGGAACGAGGCGACGGTCCGCACCGAACCGGGCGTTGATGTCGAGGTGCTCGATCCTTTCTCGGCGCCGCCCGCGGCCGTCGTCTATCTCGCTCGGGTCGATGTGATCGAGCAGCTGGGTGCGTGGGGTGAGGAGTACGAGATCGCGAGCGGCGAGGACGTCGACCTGTGCTTCAAGGTCTGGGTGAACGATCTCGACATCGTGTACGACCAGCGAGTTCTCGTGGATCACATCGGCAAGGGCTCGGCATCGCGCCTCGACGATTGGGAGGACCTGTGGGCCCGGAACCGACAGCGGTTCCTCGACAAGTGGGCCGGTGACGAGAACCCGCCCCGGTTGGAGTCGTGTGATCCCGACTCGTTTCGAGCGCAACCGCGCCATCGCTCGCTCCACCGCGGACTGGATGAGTCGTTACTTCTCCACTCGCGACAAGACTGCGGCAGCGCCCGAAGCTCTTCGGGCGTGACGGACTTCTGCGCACGAGGGGTACGGAGCAGGCCCGGGTGGTGTGGCGCAAGGTTCGGCCCCATGTCCCGGCGCAAACAGCAGACACCCTCGGCCGCATCGGAAGAAGGCTCGGATGAGCACGACGAACGATGAATCGCTCTTGCCCGATCGTCCTGTCGATGCCCTTGCGCTGGCCCGCCAACTCGAGGCCGAGGGCCGCGCCACCGAGGCCATCGAGCTGTTGACCCGCATGAACCGGCGCCGACGCAACGCCAAGGTCGAGCAAGAGCTGGTGGCGCTTCGTCATCGCGCGTTCGCGGCGCACGCGCGCGAGCCCGGCCTGCCCACCTGGCCCGTACCAACCGACGACCAGTTCGCGACCACTGCCGGCCTGCCGGAGATCGCGGCGGCGGACTTGTCGGCGGACAGGCTGCGAAGCGCGATCGTGAATCACGGTTCGCTCATCGTGCGGGGGCTCTTGTCCCCCGGGCGCGTGGCCGAACTGACGGGCGACATCGACCAGGCCCTGGCCGCGGCCGAGGCCCACGTTGCCGGCGCGCCGACGAGCGAGACGGCGCCGTGGTGGGTGCCGTTCAAACCCATGCCGGGCTACTCGGTGGGTGGTGGGCGCCAGTGGATCTGGGAGCAAGGCAGCGTTTGGGCCGTCGACTCGCCCCGTTCCTTGTTCGACATGGTCGAGGCATTCCACGAGATCGGGCTCGACCGGGTCATCGCCGACTACCTCGGTGAGACGCCCGCCTTGTCGGTGAAGAAATGCACGCTGCGCCGCGTGCCCGCGACCACGGGTACGAACTGGCATCAGGACGGGGCGTTCCTCGGTCAGGGCATCCGCACGCTCAACGTCTGGATCGCCCTCTCACCCTGCGGAGACGATTCGCCGAGCCTCGATGTGGTTCCGGCCCGCATGGAGTCCATCGCGGAAACGGGCACCGACGGTGCGTTGTTCGATTGGTCGGTTGGTGAGGGAGCCGTCGAACGTGTGCGTGGGAGCCACGAGATCGTCCGCCCCCGGTTCGAGGCCGGCGATGCGATGTTGTTCGACGAGCTGTTGCTCCATCGCACCGGCGTCAGCGCCGGCATGACCCGCGACCGCTACACCATCGAGTCGTGGTTCTTCGCTCCGTCCGCCTACCCGGATGCGCAGATTCCTGTGCTGTTCTGACCATGAGGCTCCCGATCACCGTCGTGGTCGTCGCCCACGACATGGCCCGTGAGCTGCCCCGGACGCTCTGCACACTGGTGCCGCCCTATCAGAGGAACCTCCGGACGGACGACATCGAAGTGATCGTCGTCGACAACGGCTCGAGCGAACCGTTGACCGATGCGATCTTCGACGGGTTCGACGTTCGCGGTCGACTGGTTCGCATCGACGATGCGCCACCCTCGCCGGCACACGCCGCCAACGTCGGTCTGCAGATGGCCGAGTCGGACCTCGTCGGTCTCGTCGTGGACGGCGCCCGCATGGCCTCGCCCGGCCTGTTGGCGTCGGCGGCACGCGGCCGCGGCGATGTTCGACACACCGATCGTCTCGACCGTCGGCTACCACTTGGGTTCGCACCGCCACATGGACGCGGCGGAGACCGGTTACGACCAAGCGGCCGAGGACGACCTGCTGGCCGGCGTGCCTTGGCAGGACGACGGGTACGAGCTGTTCTCGATCAGCACGTTGGCGGGCTCGTCGATCTGGGGTTGGTTCGAACCGCTTGCCGAGAGCAGCGCGTTGTTCATGCGCAAGGAGCTGTGGCAGGAGCTGGGTGGGCTCGACGAGCAGTTCGCGCTTCCGGGTGGCGGTCTCGTGAACCACGACCTGTACCGCCGAGCATTGGCGGTGAGCCGAGCCCGACTGGTGGTACTCCTCGGTGAAGGCACGTTCCACCAGTTCCACGGCGGGGCGGCGACGTCGCGTCGATTCGATTTCGAAGAGATGCAAGCCGACTACGTGACCCTGCGCGGGCGACGGTACCGGGCCCCGCGGAAAGACACCTTCTACTTCGGTCGCGTGCCTGCGCCGGCGTTCCGACATCTGGCCGAGTCGGTGGCGCGAGCCCAGGAACGTCGCGACGGCCGCTAGTTCCGCCGGGAGCTCATCCACCTCCGTGCGCGTGCCGTCACCGTTCGCGCCGACGGGTCACCGGCCGGGGACGAGACGTCCTGCCCTTTCGGGGGAGTGACGTCGATCGTCTCACCCCCAGGGAACTCGGTACGGATACGCACCCGATGGGGCATCGGCATTCCCCTGACGTCGTGCCGTTCGCCGCCGTAGACGACGAACGGTTGCCCGTGGCTGTCCTCGAAGACCTCGACCGGCGGACCCTCCTTCAACTCGTCGAGCTCCCCGGGCTCCGCAGGACGGGCCGTGCCGATCGACGTTTCGAGACCCACGACGAGCAAACCCGAACGAACGGGACGCCCAGACGTTCCTTCGACCAGGAACACCAGTCCATCCTGTCGCCGTACGAGGTGCGCCGCACCGCCGGGGATCGATCGCTCGAGTTCCGCGATCCATTCGTCTCCACGACGCGCGCGCAGCCTGTCGCCCTCTCTCGTCGCTGGTGCCGTGCTAGTCGCCCATCGCCCCTCACGATCGGCGCTCCCACCCATCGGGGCCCGCAGAGTTCCCTCGGCGAAGGCCTCGAGCAGCTGCTCCAGTGCTTGGTAGAGCATCTCCCGCTCCGCAGCGGACTGGTGGCTCGACCAAAGATCGTTCAGCTCTTCGAGACCTCCGTAGACGAAGGTCTCGTCCTCGACCGGGGCCACCAGGTGTTCGATCGGCCAACCGAGCTGTCGCACCAGCCTCTTGTTGTCGGCCTCGAACCTCTCGTGACAATAGTGCTGGAGGATCAACCGCGATCTGGCGATCTCGGCCGTCGGTGGGATGGACCAGCCCGCGGCGAGCAGTTTCAGCGGCCGGATCTTTGCGTTGTGGTGGGCGGAGGACCAGAACCGACCCAGGCGCGCCTCGCGCAAGACGTTCGCCAGCTCGAGCGGAAGACCGGGATTGGCCCATACGTCAGTCGCAGCCACGTCGAGATCGTCGATCTCCAAGAACTCCTGGAGGAAGTCGGAGACGATGTTGCGCCGCGCGAGCGCTGACGGATCGAACAGCCGCATCTCGAAGCAGACGTTCGGCGCGATGCGGCCGACGTCTTCGAGCGTGGACGCGTACGAGAGCACACGTGATCGCAGCTCGACGTAGCGCTGTGGATCCCGTAGTTGACGAAAGCCCCACTGCCGCCACGCCGCTTCGATGCTCTGGTGCTGGGGCCGAACGTAGTAGGCGATCCGGACCTCGTGATCGCCGGCGAGCGCGTCGAGGCGCTCGAGGAACGCTGGATCCGGCTCGGCAAAGAGTCTGGCAAACCCTTCGCTACTCAACAGAACGCGTCCTGTATCGCGGGCCTCGCGATCGAGCCGTTCGAACAACTCGTCGAGAACGGCTGGAGCTCGACCCGTCGCGTTGTATCGGCGAACGAAGCTGCCAGAGTTGATCCTGCGCTGCATCGGCGCGCCGAACTCTGCTGTGCGACCGTCTTCCGCTAGCCGGTACGCAAACAGATGCCAATCGGCGCGCTCGAGTTCATCGCTGTGATCGCGGAGCCAGCGTTGGATGCTCGAGGAGCCGGCCTTCGGCATGCCGGCATGGAGGACGATGGTTCCCATGGACGCCGATGGCCGTTCCTTATCTGCGAGTTGGACACTTCGCCGACGTACGACAGCTTAACTCCTGACGGGGCAGGCGTTCTGGGTCGGCGATGCACCGTCGCATCATCGGACGCGACGCAGGAAGCCACCAGGATTGAAGGTCAGCCCGTAACGCTCGAGCTCGTGGTCGGAAGCGAATCCGGCTCGTTGGTTGACGATGCTCTTCACCGCCTCCATCGGGCCGGAGCCGAAGCCCGGCCAAACCGGGTGCCCATTGACGATCGTGTCCTCGACGATGACGTAGGACCCGATGGAAACCAGCGGTGAGTAGAGCTCGAATTCGCGGAGGATGCGCTGGCGACTGCCGCGTGTGCCGAGAACGACCAACCCGGGCGCGCCGTCCACCAACGCCGAGACCTGCTGCGCGATCGCGGGCTCGTGAGGCACGCCGTCCACATAGGTGAGTCGGGGATGGCTCGGCCGCTCGCCGGCACGGGTTGGACCAACCGAAACGACCTGCCCGCAGCCGAGGAGCTCACACATCGATGCCAGCATCAATGTTCGTCCGCCTGGACCTGCCCCCGTCTCGACGATCCAATGTGGCCGGACCCGACTGAGCAGCTCTTGATACACGAACAGATCGGTTGGTGTCTTGCCGGTCTTCCACCCGAGCCACGAGGTCTGCTTCCAAGCCATCGAGTCCCAGAAGGCTTCGATGAAGCCACTCTTCAGATCGTCCGGTATCGGGGCCGGCTTGGCGGGTAGACCGTCGGGGCCTTCGCGTTCCTTGGGCCGAGCAAAGTTCGCGGCGGTCCGCCGGCGCGACCGCGAGCGCATCGTGTTGGGACGCATCGAGCCGACATAGTGAGTGGGCTTTCCATGGCCTCGGTAGGACTGGCCTCGAAGGTCGGTGAAGTGGTCGGAGTAGGACGCCAGCTCACCATGTCGAGCGTCCACCTCCGGCTCGTTGGTCGTGGTGCCGCCGTGGACCTGATGAAAGGAGCCCTCACCGAGGATCGTCACGGACGTGACGTCGGGCGACGAACCCAGCCGCTCGTACAGTTCGAGGTTGGCATAGCCACCCCCCGGCATCGAGAACGACGGGTCGAACGCGCCGGACTGCTCGATCAGGGCCCGAGGCACGAACAGGCAATTGCTTTCCCACAAACCGTCGAACCAGTCGCGGTCGCCGACGAACTGGCCGATGTCGAACAGGCGGTAGCCGTCACCAGGCCAATCGATCGCAGCGAACAGTTCGTCTTCGGCTGACTGGTCATAGCCACCGAGAATTGCCTGTGGTTGCTGACCCGGCCCGATGTACCACTGCTGTGTACCGACGACTGCAGGCGCGTAGGTCCGGAGCCCGAGCATGCCGAAATGCAACACGCCGGGGGTGAGTACGTGGGCGCCGTCGATCATCAAGGCCGAGCGCGTTGCCCCGCGCCAAACCGATGCCGGTGTTGAGCGCGCCGACGGGAGAGCCGGTCGCGTCATCGCCCATGTCCACATACCGGAACTCCGACCCGAATGCCCGCACGAAGTCCTCGCCGAGGCGTTGTTCCGGCTTCGAGCCGTTCTCCACGACGATGACTTCGTAGTCGAGCTCCTCGATCCCGAGCTGGTACGAGCGCGACAACGAGTGCAGCGTTCGCGGCGCCTCCCGGCTCATGTTGTAGAAGACGACGACGACGGACAGGTCACAAGTGGACGCGGGCGGCTGTCGTGGGGCGTCCGACGTGGTGGCAGTCGTGGCGGACCGGCCCGACGGTTTGCGCCAGCGGCGCGCGGCCGCGTCGATGCGTTCGAGCGTGACGGGCGCGTGGGCTCGACCCAACGCCTCGCCCACGTCGATGGATACGCCATCCGATTCAGCGTCGTGCACGATGACGAAGCCCCCCTCGACTACATGGGGGTACAGCGCGTCCAGCGTCTCGGTCAGCCGTGAGCTCGGCGTCCCGATCTGAAGTAGTGCGATCTCCTCGGGGCCCGCCGCAGTCAGCGCCCCGGCGTGCTCCTGCACGAAGCGGATGTTGGGTCCGAGGAGGTCGAACCGGTCGAAGGCGTCACGTACCGAGTTGAGATCGGCGTCACCGGCCGGTGGTGGGAGGAATTCGTCGATCACCCACAGGGTGCGATCCGTCATGGCCCACGCGTCGAGATACGCCTGCACGAAGAGGGCGGTTCCGCCCCGTCCCGCGCCGGCGACGACCACGTCTCCCGCCAGTTGCTCCGTCCGAATCGCGTCGAGCGCCTCGTGTACGGCATCGAGTCGCGATCGACCGACCGTCAACGGCATGAAGGGCGCGAGTCGGGCGTCGCCCTTGAACTTCCCGCTCCTTCGTTCGGCCCGCAGCTGCTCCGCGCGCACGCGCATGTGGCGTACGGGATCGCGGAGCCGCTCTGGGTCGGGTTTCGCCCCGGCGTCGAGGGTCTCGAACAAGTACTCGATGCGGAGCTCCTGCTCGAACTGCAGGTCGTCGAGAACGCCTCGCTTCACCAGCTCGAGATATCTGGCGGTCAGTTCGCCGGAGCTCGGGGGCTTGTCGTCGGAGGGCAAACGTGTCCTCACGCTGTCCGGTGGAGGGCGAGCTGGCTCTCGAAAGCTTGGTCGAAGCGCCCGAGTGACCCGGCGTCGAGTTGAGCTTCCAACGAAGCCTTCTGCTGGTCAGTGAGCGCGAGGGGTTTGGCCTCGTGTTCGCTCCAATTGGCGGTCGCGGCGCGAAAGTGCTTGGCCACTTCGGGGGTGACATCGAGACCGAGGAATTCGAACAAGGCGTTGCAGGTGCGCTCGTCACCATTGAACACGCGCTCGTAGCGCACCAAGAAGACCTCGCCCGAGCCGGGAGCACCTGTGAACGCGTCGATCGCGTCGAAGCCTTCGTTCCAACGGGTGAGCGCCGTTTCGTGCGTTCGGTCCTCGGGCCAATTCGTGTCGTTCGGGTTGCGGGCCCGCACGCAGAATGAACTGGCCACGCGGAGCAGGTCGCGGTAGATGAAGACGATCCGCGGCGACGGGAATTGCGCTTTCAAAGCCAGAGCAAGGGGCGTCTTCGCCACGATCTTGTCGCCGAGGTACCGAACGTTGCCTTCGGCCAAGCGGGCTGCCGCGAGTTCGTAGTGCCCGCGAAACCGCTCGTTCTCCGGCGTGATGTTCGTGTCCTCGGGTTGGAAGTCCAGGAATCGCTCACGCTCGAACAATGCGGGCCCGAACGCCGGGAGCTCCTTCGAGCTGAGGCGGTACTTGTACCGTTCCATGCCGAGGACCACCGCGGGGTGAGAGTGCAGGAGTCGTGTCAGGGCCGTCGTGCCCGACCGGTCGCAGCCGAGCACGAAGCAGTAATCAGGCATTGTTCGCAGGCCTTTCACGCCGGCAGCGCTTCGTGTCAGGGAGCACTCGGCAGGGTAGCAACTGCGTCACGATCGAGCTGACGCATGTACGCTGTCGGACCGTCCGCCCGTCATGACCCGACGCCGTATGCAGCCACCCGATCCACCACTCCCGACCTTTCTCATCATCGGGGCCCAAAAGAGCGCAACGCGGTGGTTACGCGCAAATCTCGGTGAGCATCCGGATGTATTCACCGCGGAGCAGGAACTGTCGTTCTTCAACCACAAGCAGAAGGTTCGGCGGTGGGGTCTCGACTGGTACCGCCAGCAGTTCGTGGGATGGGCGGGTGAGCCGGTGGTCGGCGAAGCAACGCCGGGCTACATGATTCCTCGTCACGAGCCGGCCGCGACGGCTAAGCGGATCGACCGCAACCTTCCAGATGTGCGGTTGATCGCGGTTCTGCGCAATCCGATCGACCGAGCGAACTCGGCGTTGCGTCACCATCAGCGTCGGGGACGACTTCCGACGCGGACCAAGCTCGTCAAGGTTGCCCGAAAGCGCAGTCCCAGAGTCCGCCATCTGGGTCTGGTGGATGCCGGTATGTACGCCGAGATTCTTCACCCCTACGTCCATAGATTTGGTCCGCGGCTGATGGTTGTCCTCCACGATGATGTCGTGTCCGATCCGCAGGCGGTGTACAGACGGGCACTGCGGCACATCGGCGCCGAAGTCTCGTTCGTTCCGCCGACCCTCGAACGGGTGGTGTTCAGCAACCAGACGCCGGAGAGACCGACCGGACAGCTGAGCCTCGACGAGCGTCGTGAGCTTTGGAAGTACTTCCGCGAAGACGTGTTCCGCCTCGGCTGGATGATCCGTCGCAATCTGTCGATATGGGATCCCGACCACCAGCCGGTGCCAGTGGGTGGAGCGCCGGGATCAGTTACCGGCTCGCCGCACGCTTGAGCGAGCGCTGCGCTCGGCGGACGACCGCCGACAGCGAACCGACGATTCCTCGTCGCCGGGCGGCGGTGCGTAGCCGGTCGAGCTGGAATCGCCAGCTGAGCGCGAGCGACAGTTCTCGCCGCGAGACGTTGGCTGCCGCGAGGTCTATCGGCCGCGCCGCTCGTGAGCGCCGACATGCTCCGATCGTCGACCCGATACGGGAGCGGCAGGCCCTTGAGACGCCGGCGCTCACCGCCGATGACGAGGAATGCCTGGCCGTCCTGTGTCTCGAAGACCTCGACCGGAATGCCGGGCTGGTAGCCCGCCTGCTCCAAGGCCGTGATCTCCCGTGGGGAGCCGAGGCCCGACTCCAGCGCGTTGGCGAGGATCCCGGAGGCCACGGGGCGGGCGCTGGAACCCTCTACGAGGTACACGCGTCCGTTTCCGTCGCGAACGAGGTGCGGGCTGGCCGCTCGACCCTTGGTCGCCAACTCGCCGAGCCAGCCCGCACCTCGTTCGGCGCGGCGTCGATCGGCATCTCGCGAGCTTTCGGTCATCTGGAGGCCGCCCTTTCGTGGAGCGTCGTCGATTCGGTCTGCCACAGTGGCCACCGACCAACCTCCCGTCAACCGCCGGGCACCGTCAGTCCGAGAACATCCGCTTCGCTTGCCTCGTCACCCGTCGGACGAGCGTCCTGGCCGTGCCGACCACCCCACGGGTGGAGAGGCTCCCACGGACCCGCGTGAGTTGGAGGTGTCCGGTCATCGCCTGCTCGAAACGGCGGCGGGCCACATTGGCGGCCGCGACATTGATCTCCTCGCCTTCGGCGAACGCGGACGCGTGGAGGTTGTCGACCGGATGCGGTAGTGGAACCCCCACCACGATGTGTCGCATACCGCCGATGACGACGAACGGCGGTCCGACCGAGGACTCGAACAGCTCGACCGGCACCCCTTCGTCCAGCGTCTCGAGCTCGGCGGCATCTCGAGGGGGCCCGAGCACGTCCTCGATCGCCGCCGCGAGGATGCCGGAGCGAACGACCCGTTTTCGCAGTCCCTCGACGACGAACACCGTGCCGTCGTCGGCCCTCGCGAGACTGGCCTCGCTCGGCCTCACCGTAGCCAGCTGCTCGATCCAATCCATGGCCGGTGCGGATCGGCGCGCCACTCGACTTCCCGTGTTGTCCTCCAATTGCGCGTGCAGCTGGAGGTTCACCGCGCTCGTCGCGCGCAGTTCGCGGCGGAGCCGCTCGATCTCGTTGGTCACGCGTCATGCCTCCGGCTGTAGACGGCTGCGTACTCGCTGGCTGTATCGGTAACCGTTCGGAGCGGCGTGCTCATGGCGGCCCTCGTCGCCCGTACCAGTTCGGCGCGACAGCGATCGAGATCAACCAACAACCGGAGGATCTGGTCGTGGTCCATGGGGTCGATCGTCCACCCGGCGCCGCTCTGACGGATGCGCTCGCCCAGTGCCCCGTAGAACGCGCCGATCACGGGTCGGCCCGCGACCCACGCTTCGGTGACCACATGTCCGAATGTCTCCGACACCAGGCCGGGCAGCAGGACCACGTGGACGCCGGCCTCGTCGAGCAACGCGGGCAGCAAGGTGTTGTCGTAGGCGCCGTGCAGGTGCACACGATCGGCCAGGTCGAGAAGCGTACCGAAGTGGTGGATCTCGATGTTCGCCGCCTCGGGTTGCAGTGCGAGCCAGTTCACCGTATCGAGGCCCTTCTTGGCGCGGCCCAAGCCGACGAACGCCACGCGGAGCGGCTCGTCGTACAACAACGCCTCGTCCGGTTGTGTTCGCCGCTGCTTCACGTCCACGATCGAACCATGCGCGATGATCTTGGTTCGGCCCGGATCGATGGCGTAAGCACGCGAAAAGAGGTCGGCGGCACTCTGACTCGCGAAGACCCAGGTGTCGACGCGGTCGAGATCCCTCGTCACCGTGGCCCGGAACCGCTCCAAGTAATGGAGGTCCTCTTGGCGCGTCTCGGGAAGGCACGTCGCGCAGAAGGAAAGGTCCTCGGGAACACCACAGAACTCCCGGCCTCGATAGAGAAGGGTGTGGTTCGGGCAGATGAGGAACGGGTCGCGAACCGAACAGACGACCTTGCCGGCGAACGACTCCGCCACGGCAAGGGGCGCGAGAGAGTGGCCGATCAGGTTCTGAATGTGGATCGCGTCGAAGTCGAACATGTCGAGCGCCGTCCGCAGCGCGCCTGCCGCGTTCTCGTCGCTCACACGCGTGGTCCGCAGAGGACCACCGGGCAACAGGAACTCGTGCTCGACGCGCTCGCCGCCTTCACCCTGCCAGTACGTGCGGAGCGCGTAGCCGGAGCGAACCGGATAGAGGACGGCGAAATCGAAGTCGGGCGCGAGCGAGTCGATGAGAGCAGCCAGATGCTTCTCGGAGCCGCCCAGCGCATCGGGTGCGCTGTGTAGCAGGTGCAACACCTGCGGTCGCCTGGCGTCGCGCTCGTGCAGTCCGAGCTCCAGTGCGGCGAAGCTGACGGCCAGCGGGTCGTTCTTGCGCTCTCGCCGGAGGGTGGGGCGGAACCACGGATACCGATCTCGGATGAGCATCGATCCCCGCTCGAGCCCTGCTGCGCGTTCGGTCGCCGAACGAGCCTCCGCCGCGGTGGTACACGAACGTGCGGTCCTCCACGAGATGGCGGAAGCCGAGCCGAGTTGCGCGGAGGCAGAAGTCGACTTCCTCGCCGTACCCTCGGCCGAACGTGTCGACGTCGAGGTCGCCACAAGCGTCGAGAGCATCCCGAGTGATCAGCATGCAGAAGCCGACGCCGGTTATGACGTCTGGTCGTCGTCCGAGGCCTCGCGTGCGGACGAAGTCGGCGCAGGCGTCGATGCGCGGGTTCGTCGTGTCCAGCCCGAACGCCTCGATGACCGGGGAAGGCAGCGTGCAGATCGACCCGAAGTTCGTGAGCGGTGTCACGGTGCCGACGTCGGCTTCGTCGTCCACGGCCTCGGTCAGCCGATCGAGCCATCCCTCGGTGACCACGGTGTCGGCATTCAGGATCACCGCGTGGCCGGTCACCCTCTCGAGACCGCGATTCACGGTCGCAACGAAGCCCAGGTTCTCGGGATTGTGCAGCACGGTCACGTCGTCGGCCAAGCCTTCGAGATAGGCAACGAGCTCGGGCTCAGGAGAGCAGTCGTCGATCACCAAGAGCTCGTAAGGACGCTCGCCGCCGTGACGACGCACGCTCTCGATGCAGGCACGGGCATCCTCGATGCCGCGGTACACGGGGACGATGACGGTCAGTTCGGTGGCCGTCATCAGTCCGCACCGACGAAGCTCGCCCACCCGAGGATCCGGTTCACGACGGACATGCCGGCGTTGGATCCGAACAGGAGATCGCTGCGACGGGCGAGCTCCGCGACTTCCACGGTGTCCGAGAGACACGCCTCGAGCCCGGAGAGCCACTGGTCCGCGCTTGATGGGTCGGCGATCGCCCAACGACTGACCAGCGCGTCGTCGATGTCACCGCGGCACGCCAACGGGAACACGGTCGGAATGCCCAGACAGCCGGCTTCCACCAGCCGTCGAGGTCGTCCGTCATGGCCGGCGTCGATCGCCGAGCCGACCCATGCCTGGGCGCGCCAGCGGGCCAGGTCGGCGGGGCTGGCCTCCGGCAGTACGACGAGCCGTGGGACCGGGCGAAGTGCCTCGGCCAGTCCCTCGCCGAGACCCACCACATGGACTGTCAGCCCCCCGTGAACACCGAGGAGCGCGGTGACCGCGGTCCCCAATGCCTGGACCTGATCGTCGGCTCGCGCGTCGACGACAAGTCCCAGAACCGATGTGGGGTCCTGCGTGCTGCGACGGGCTTGGCGCAACTCGGCGAGCCGGACACGGGTCGTGAGGCTCGGGAGCATCCGCACGGTGACGCCGCGACGTTCGAGTGACTTCCTCACCGCTCGGGTCGGTGCCGTCGCTCGTCCGCAGGCCTCGACGACCGGCGTCAACTGTTCCTCATCGGAGACGTCCACGACCGTCTTGCGACCTCGGTCTGCCCGAGCCTGCAGGAGCTGTCGACTGGTGTCCTCGTCGAGGTCGCCCGACACGAGGACGACGTCGTGCTCGGTCGCCGATGCCGCGGAGGTCGGCCCGAAGGTGTCGGTCTGCGCACCTTGTAGTGCCGCCTCGTCGAGGAAGCTCTCCAATCGTGTGCCCGGTCCTCTCGGACCGTGCACCACGGCGACCCGAAGGGAGCGGCGAGGGACACGGACGGTCAGCGGTGGGTCCTCTGTGGCGGCCGATCGGACGGGAGGCTCGGGGAACGGACCCGCGCACAGTCGATTGCACAACGACGCCAGGGTAGGCGCGTCGACACGGCCGCCGATCAAAGCACGCAGACGACCGAGTGATTCTCCGATCTGCCACGAGAGCACGTCCGTCGACAGCGTGCGCTCTCCGCTGTGGTGCACGATCACGGTGGAACGTCGGTCGCACCACCGCGGTGCGACGGTGAGCGCGGCCTCGTCCAACGTCACGATGACGTCCGGTCTGCAACGTTCGGACGCGTTTCGCGACTCGGCTGGCAGGGCTGGCTCAGGTGCGGGGGCCGGGGTTGCGAAACGGTCGCGAGGCGACCCTCGACCCCGTGCTCGAAGAGGCGGTTGACGAGGTCTCGGGCCCAGATCGCCCGTGCCCGATTCGGGTTGGAGGCCGAGGAACAATACGAGCGGCGCCCGCGGGAACGGCGATCGGCTTTCGGCCACCGCGGGCTCGAGCGCACCGACGGGCGCGATCGGGTCGTGCGACGCGGCGCCCGGGTCGGCGAGGGTTGCACCGCCTCGCACCGCGACCTCCTCACCCGCGACATCGAAATCGGTGCCGGCGCGAACGAGGGCGGCACCTCGAACCGGCGCCGAGGTCGCGAACGCCACCGAGGACGGCAGCAACGCCGCTCGTTCCGCGACCACCCGGTAGCTGGAGCCCGGCGGTACCGGGAGTATCGGTGCGAATACGCCGCCGACCTCGGTGCCATGCCGCGCGAGCTGCGCATGCAATCGATCGACGGCGATGCCGTCTATCACCACCGTGTCGGGGACAACCAGCGTCGCGTCGTCGACACGGTGGCGTCTCACGCAGGGTCCACGGTGTCGTCTTGCTTCGGGCGGGCTCTTCTCGGCTCGGTCCCGGGTTCGACGGCGGAGGAGCTCCGTCAGGTCCACGACTGCGGGCCCGTGCTCGATCGAACGCCTCGGTGTCAACCGGTGGCCGGAGCCATCCCTCCGCGATCGCACGGCTCACCGTTCGTCGAGTCGAACGAACAGAGATCTCACCGCCGTTCCATACGGAGTGCGCCAGCGCCAGGACTGGGTTGTCCGTCTCGACCGTGATTGGCGCCGTGTCATCCGACCACACGATGGTGACGTAGCGACGGATCGAGGTGCTCGACGACGCGCGCTCGATGACTTGTCTCGTCGGGTGCGGGTAGGTCGAAATGCGACGCAATCGCCTCGAGGCTCGGCTATCGGATCCTCGAGGAGCGCATCGTATTCGAGCACCATGCCGCGGTGTTCGTCGTCGTTCGTCGTGGCGGCCAGGAGGTAGCGGAGCCACAACAGGTGCGCCGTCGTGGCGTCGATGTCGTTCGCGTTTGGCGAGCGAGGCCGCCACCTCGGATGGGTTCCTGCACGATCACCACGGTCCCGTCGATCGGACAGACCGTGCGCCAGAAGGGCAGCAACAACGACAGGCGGGGATCCTTCCAGCCGATCGGGCCCGATCGGGACGGCTCCGGGCCGAACGTCGCTGTCGATGATCTCGGCCGCTCGAACGCGAAACTCGTCGAGCGCCGCGTCGTGCTCCCAGCCCGGCTCGCCAACACCGGCGGGCTGTCCCACGAACCGCCGAGGTGCGCCAGGAGGTCGTCGTCGAGCTCCTTGATCGGCCGGTTCTCCCAGTAGCCCGCCTCGTTGTCGGGACCGGGCGTCCATCAGCAGATCGGGGTCGCCGAAGGACACCCCGAGCGCGTCGAGCGCTCGGGCCGCGACCGACGTTCCGCTGCGATGCATCCCGGTGACGCAGATCGCGATCGAGCGTCGACGCGACATGACCGCCGGCAGCGCTATTGACGGTCGCCGGGAAGCGGCGCGAGGCCGTTCTGCGCCAGGATCGTCGGCACGCTGCCGGACGTCTGGATGTAGTTGATGAAGCTGTCCGCGGCCTCGCCGTGACGAACGATCGCGATCTGGTACTGCACGTTGACCTGCGACCTGGTCGGGATCTTCACGTACTCGACCAAGCCCTTCTGGCGAGCGTGCACGGCGTCGGTGCGATACAGGAGGCCGGCGTCCACGCCTGCCGTTGGCCACCGTCGAGAGCAGCGTCTTGGGGTCCGGGTGTGTTCACGTCGGGCGCCGCGGTGACGTGGGCGTTGACGAGCACCGCCCGACCGCCTCGCCCGCACGCGTGTCTTCTGGTCGCACAGCCCGGACTTCGTCAACGGATCGAGCCCGAACACGTCGAGCGATCGCGACGTTCGCGGGGTTGCCGGGCGGCACGATCAACACGATCGTGTCCTCTCCGAAGTCGACCTGCTCGTCGGGCAACGTCTTGTCCTGGGCGGCGTGTTGCACCTCGACGGCGGTGCCGACGTAGAGGTCGGGCCTGCTCGCCCTGCAGTAGGCGATCGTTGAGTTCGCGCCGGCTCCGTAGACGACGTTGACGTCGATGTCGGGCTCGTGAACGTTGTAGAAGTGCACGATGCGAGTCGAGCGGCTCTTTGAGCGAGTTCGGCGCCCAGATGGTGAAGTTGTTCGGATCGCCCGTGGTCTGTCGTCTTCGCCTTGTCGCTCTTGCCGCCGCCGCCGCACGCCGAGGCGAGCAGGATGAGGGTCCCGACCAGGACCAACGACAGAGCGCGAAGGGTCGAGCCTTCAGCGAATGGTGTTTCGGCACAGGGCGGGACTCTAGTGCCGACGCGCCACCCGGCGAGCCGACGCGCTCAGCGAGTCGGCGTCCAGGCCGTGAGCAACCGACGAGCGAACAGCATCGCACCCGATGGTCGAAGGTGTGCTGGTCGAGGATCACCTGTCGCGACCGGCTCGACCTCGCGTCGCGCCCCCGCCGGGTCGGCCAGGCGCTCCTCGACGAGGGCAGCCAGCTCCGGACCGATCGTGATACTGCCCGACGACGTCGCCGAAGAGCGTCATCGATGCCGGGAACCGGATCCGAGATGGCAGGGGTGCCACAGGCCAACACGTCGAACAGCCGATTCGACACGAAGTCCCACTGTCTCATCGTCGGCCAGTGATCGTTGAGAACGACGCCGGCCGAGCGAGTACACGGATGCCAGCCCGGCGTTGGCGACGTAGTCGGCGACCACGAGCTCCGGATCGATCAGCCCGTGCCACCCGGTGCCGTAGATCGCCGGTCGGAGGCCCGCCGCGATGGCATCGGTGACGATCGGCCGTGGCGCGTCGCGCGTCTTGGCGACGACCACGACCGAGTCGCCGGTCGCCGGTCTGGAGGTAGGGGCCGGAACCGCACGGGGTCCGTCGCCTGGAGCAACACTTCGACCGGAGTCGTCGGTGCGCGTCCGGAGGTCGGCGGCGAACGTCTCCGAGGCGACGAGCACCAGATCGGCCTCGTCACATTCGGCAGGCGTCGACCGTTTCGGGGTGGCTGATGATCCAGAGCACGTGACGTGATCGACCGCGTCGGCGCCAGGGGACGAGCCCACGAATCACCAGCCGCACATCGCTGGCGTTCGATCGCGGCGTCCGACTCGTGCTCGAGAGTCCGCACCCGACCGACATGGCCTCGTCGCTCGAGCGCGCGCGCCACGCGCCGACGCGAAATGCCAGTCACCCCACCGAGCGGCCATCTTGTCGTTCGGTGCGGCGATGCCGATCGTCCATCGCAACCCACCGCCGGATGGAGGCGCGGTCGCGTCGGGGTCGCATGTCGCCGATGCGGAGTCGGGCCCGACGGCGGTCGGCGAGGGCGTGGCGCAGCGGTGCGACGACCCGACCCGACCCGACGTCGCAGCGAGGTGATCGGTGTGTCCGGCAAGCGTGCGCGGCGAGGCGGTCGATGCGGAGACGATCCTCCATCTCGCGGGCGCGTTCCACCGCCAGGTCCAGGTCGAGGGGTAGCTCGCCGTGGTCGGGAGCCTGCCCAAGCATCGGGGCGAGTATGCCACCGGGCACTCCCGTCGTCGCCGCCTCGGGCAGGGCGCGGTTATCCTCGGAGTCCGTCTCCGGCCAGGTCAAGACGGCCGCGTGCCTGCCTCGCAACCCACCGAGCGCGGCGGCCGCCGGCGAGCGATGTCGCAGTGAGGAGCCATGGCAGACCCGAAGAGCGGAGCGATCTTCGTGCTCCCCAGCACGACGAGCGGCCAGCAGGGTCCCGTCGCGTCGTGGGTGAGCACGGCGGGGTGGGCCCGAGCGGCCCGACGCGTGCTCGGTGACGCCTGGATCGCCACTCCCGCAGGCCTCGTCGATCCCGACGAAGCCCGCCGCCGGGCGTCCCATCCTCGGCTGTCGACCGTGGCCACGCCGGCGTGGCGTCGGCGCATGCCGACGGCGGCCAAGGTCGCGGCCAAGGACATCCGGCAATGGCGACGGGCCCGACACTTCACGGTCGATCCCGGAGGGCCCGTGGCGCGATCGCGACATCCGTTTCGTCTGGCAGCGCCATGACCTCTTCCAGATGGCCGGGCTGCAGCTCGCGCGGCAGCTCGAGGTCCCGAGCGTCGTGTTCGTCCCGGCGACGCTCGTCTGGGAATCGTCCCAATGGGAGGTGCGGCGCCCCGGATGGGCGGCATGGCTCGAGCGTTTCGGTGAAGCGCCCGCGCTGCGCGCCGCGGATCTGGTGGCGTGTGGCAGTGACGTCGTCGCCGAACAGGTCCATCGGCTCGGCGTGCGCGACGAACGGATTCTCATCACACCGACCGGCGTCGACCTCACGCTGTTCGCGCCGGAGACGGGACCGAGTCGAGTTCGAGAAGAGCTCGGGCCTGCGCGATTCGTTCGTCGTCGGATGGGTCGGGAGCTTCCGCCGCTTCCATGCCCTCGAGCAAGCGGTCGATGCCGCGGCGCGCGTCGACAACGCCACGTTGCTGTTGGTCGGTGACGGTCCAGAGCGCGCTCGGATCCGACGGTTGGCGCGTGACCGCGGCGTCACGGCCAAGTTCACCGGCACCGATCCCTCACGCCGACCTTCCCGACTACCTCGCGGCCATGGATGTGGCTTTGGTGCTCGCGTCGCCGGGACAGGTCTTCCATTACTCGCCGCTCAAGCTGGCGGAGTACCTGGCCGCCGGGCTGCCCGTCGTCGCACCGCGGGTAGCCCAGTTGGCGGACCGGCTGACCGACGACGTCGACGCCATGCTCGTGCCGGCCGGGGACTCACAAGCGCTAGCCAACAGCCTGCAACAGCTGCACGACGACTTCGCCTTGCGGGAGCGACTGGGCAAGGCGGCTCGCGCCGCGGCCGAGGCTCGCTGGTCGTGGGACCACGAAGTTCGGCGCATCCTCGCGTCGCTCGGCTGAGAGACTCTGACCATGGCCGCCATCTCGCCCCCGCCTCGAGCAGTCACGGTGTACGAGCCGACGGTCACGGGCCTGCCGCCGATGGGGCCGTATCTGCGCGGCATCTGGGACCGGCGCCCGTTCATGTGGCACCTCGCTCGCACCGAGCTGAAGGCCCGCCACTACGACACCGCGCTCGGTCAGGTCTGGGTGATCCTCGATCCGCTGCTGATGGCCGCGGTCTACTACCTGCTGCGTACCGTCGTGCGACCGATCGGCACCAGTGTCGATCGCAACTTCCTCATCGATCACCTGATCTGGTCGGTCTTCTTCTTCCAGTACACGTCGAAGTCGCTACGACAGGGCGCCCAATCGATCCTCGGCAACAAGCAGATGGTGCTGAACACGGCGTTCCCGCGCGCGATCTTCCCGATCGTGGCCGTGCTGGTCGCGTTGCTCGACTTCTTCCCCACGCTGCTCATCTACTTCGTCATCCACGCCGCGCTCGGGTTGCCGTTCGGTGCGTCGTTCGTGTTCGTGCCGATCATGATCGTGCTCGCTCACGATGTTCAATCTCGGATGCGCGTTTCTCTATGCGCCACTCACGGTGTTCTTTCGTGACACGAGCGCACTGCTTGCCGTACCTGACCCAGATCTGGACCTACATGACTCCCGTGCTCTACACGACGCAGGAGATCCCACCGAATCTGCTCGTCTATCTGCGCTGGAATCCGCTGTACCCGTTCTGGGCCGCGCTCGAGCAGATCTTCGCCGGCGCGAATGCCGTCGCCCGTGTACCTGTTGGCTGCGGCGGCGTGGGCCACGCTCTTCCTGGTCGGTGGGGCGATTCTGTTCCTTCTTCGGGAGCGCGAATTTGCGATCCGTTTCTGATCCTCTGTCGATCGCGGTGCAGGTCCAGGACCTGTCGGTGCGCTTTCGCACGACCCACGAGAAGTCACCCACCCTGCGCGCATCGGTGGTGCGGATGGTCAAGCGCACTCGTACCGGCCGCACGATCGACGCGCTCGAAGGGCGTCAGCTTCGACGGTGCGATACGGGCTCCATCTACGGCGTGATCGGCCGCAACGGCGCCGGCAAGTCGACGTTGTTCCGCACCATCGCCGGTATCCTCCCGCCGACCGACGGGCGGGTAACCGTCTTCGGCCGCGTCACCCCGCTCTTGTCGCTGGGAGTCGGCTTCAATCGCGAGCTCACCGGCCGCGAGAACATCCTGCTCGGTGGGCTGGCCGTAGGCCTGCGACGCGACGGAGATCGCCGATCGCTACCACGAGATCGTCGAGTTCGCCGAGCTCGGTGACGCGCTCGAACTATCCGATGCGCACGTATTCGTCGGGCATGTTCGCTCGTCTCGGCTTCGCCATCTCGGCGCACCTCGATCCCGAGATCCTGCTCATCGACGAGGCGCTCGCAGCCGGTGACGCCAAGTTCAAGACCAAGTCCTTCGAGAAGATCCTCGAGCTGTGCGCGCGCGATTGCACCGTCATGTTGGTTTCGCACGGGATGCAGGTGGTGAAGCAGACTCGCCGACCGCGCGCTGTGGCTCGACGGCGGTGTCGTACGTATGGAGGGCCCGGGTGCCGAGGTGGTGGAGGAATATCTCGAATCCACAGGCGCGGCCAAGGCCCCCACCGCGCTCGAGGACTTCTGAGAGCGAGCCTCAAACGCCGGCAAACGTGGCTGCCAGCCGGGCGCGCCACGGCGTGAGGTGGTCGTCGAACTCCTCTGGTGTCTGGCCGAGTCTGACCACGACGAGGTCCAGCGCCGGCACACACAGGATGGATTGACCCTCGTAGCCGCTGGCGCGGAAGCTGCCGTACTCGTCGCCGACCACCCACCAATGCGCGCCGTGAAGCCGTCCGTCGGTCGGGTCGACCGATCGGGCCAACCGAGCATGATCTACCCACCCCTCGGGCAGCAGCCGTTCGTCGTTCCACACGCCGTCGCGGAGATACAAGAGCCCGAATCGGGTCCAGTCCCTCGCCGTCGCGTACAGGTACGACGACGCGATGAACGTGCCCGCATCATCGAACTTGGGGTTGGCTGAGGTCATGCCGATCGGATCGAACAATCGGTCGCGCAGGAAACGAGTGACGTCGTCCGGTCCGCCGCCGATGGCATCGCAAGCGAGGCGCGAGACGATGTTGCTGGTACCCGACGAGTAGTTGAACACCGTGCCCGGCTCGTGGGCGAGCGGGCGCGACGCCGCGAACCCGGCTACATCGACGCGAGCGTCGCCGAACAACATCTCCATCACGTCGGACGAGCGGTCATCGACGTAGTCCTCGACGAAGTCGAGACCGTCGCGCATCTCGAGTAGCTGCTCGAGCGTGATCGCCTGCCGCGGATCGCCGGCCTGTTGCCAAGCCGGTACCGGGGCCGGCGCGTCGAGCGTCAACGCACCGTCGTCGACCAGGATGCCCACGAGCGCGTGCAGCACCGACTTGGCCATCGACCAAGAAAGCAGGGGAGTTTCGGCCGTCACGGGTTCGTCGTCCCGGTCCCAGTGTTCGATCACGCCGCCGTAGCGCTCGTGGATCAGTCGGCCCCGATGTACGACGACGGTCGCGAACGTCGTGCCGTACCGCTCGGTGTCGGTGTGCATCTCGTCGATCAGCGGTTCGAAATCGACGCCGTCGGGCGCCGAGCCTTCCGGCCATGTGGCGGTGGGCCATGGCACGTCGCCCGGCTGGGTGGGCAGCGCCACGTACGGTGCGGAGATCGCGTCGGTCATGGAGCCAGCTCACCACACGGGACCACTAGCGTGTCGGCGTGGACCAGATCCGCACACCGCGCGGCGTCCGGGTCGATCCGAGTGCGCTGCACTATGAGTTCGCTCGTGGTGGTGGCCCGGGAGGCCAGCACGTGAACACGAGCGCGACCAAGGCAACGGTCGTTCTCGATGTGGACGCAGGACTGTCGGCTCGCGCTGCCGCCCGCGTTCGTGAGCGTCATGGTGCGAAGATGCGCGCCACGTCGTCGGTGCATCGTTCGCAATGGCGGAACCGTTCCGCCGCACTCGAACGGTTGCTCCGGCGCATCGACGAAGCTCTCGAGGAGCAAGAGGAACGGCGTCCGACGCGCGTGCCGAAGCGGGAGCGATCGCGGCGTCGCGACGACAAGGCCCGCCGGTCCCGGAAGCTCGACAATCGTCGGGTCCCACCCGAGTGATCGTCGGATGTGGGGAGTGAGCGATGCGTGAACCGAACCCTGATGCGTGAACACAGATACTCGTTCGAGATGCCGCATTCCGCGGCGCGTATCTGGGCGCTGTTCCAGGACTACGACCGCTGGACCGACTACGCGCCGATGGTCGAGCGGGTCGAGGTGCTGTGGCCGGGCGATGACGATCACAACGGACGGCTGCGCCGCGTGATCTACAAGATGCCGTTCGGTCGCCACGGTGCGGCACTCGAGCTCGTGAGCGATGTCACGCCCGAGCGTGGGTACACGTACACCATGATCTCCAGCTAGTCCGGGCAACGATCAGATCGGCCACATCCGGCTGGATCCGCTCGGCCCGAACCGCACGCTCTTCTCGTTCGACGAACGCTATGACCTGCAGAAGGCGCCGTGGAAGTGGTTCGAAGGCCCGATCTACCGGTTCATCAACAAGAAGAACGAGGAGAGCATGCGACGAGCGTCGTCATGGTTGAGCGAGCATCCGGAGTACCGGGCCGATCTCGTCGAGCAGGCGTGACGGCGGACGCCGGTACGATCCGGGACGTGACCGACCCGCAGACCCTCGTCGACGAGCGCGTCGACAAGCTGCTCGCCGAAGCTGATCCGAGCATGACCTCCACCGAGCTGTTCCGGGGCGCCCAGTTCGACCTCGGCCTGGCGTGGGTGCACTTCCCCGAAGGCTCCGGCGGCCTCGGCTTGCCGCCCGGCTTCCAGCGTGAGATCGATCGACGGTTGCGACGCGCCGGCGCTCGGCCACCCGACTCGCGGGTCTTCTTCGGACTGGCGATGGCCGGGCCGACGGTGGTCACGCACGGCAACGACGAATTGAAGCAACGGCTGCTCCGCCCGATGTTCACCGGTGAGGACGCGTGGTGCCAGCTCTTCAGCGAGCCGGGGGCCGGATCGGATCTTGCTGGTCTGTCGTGCCGAGCGGTACGTGACGGCGACGAGTGGATCGTGACGGGCCAGAAGGTGTGGAACACGCTGGCGCACATCGCCGACCGCGGCATGCTGGTCGCCCGCACCGATCCGGAGGCGCCGAAGCACAAGGGCCTCACGTACTTCGCGCTCGACATGCATGCCCCCGGGGTCGAGGTTCGACCGCTCCGTCAGATCACGGGTGAGGCCGAGTTCAACGAGGTGTACCTGACCGAAGTGCGCGTGCCCGACCGCGATCGCGTCGGCGATGTCGGCGAGGGCTGGCGGGTGTCGATGACGACGCTGATGAACGAGCGCACGACCATCGGTGGAGGTTCAGGCCCGCCGGCGCGCGGCTCGGGTCCGATCGCCGAAGCGCTGCGCATCTGGGCCGACGACGCAACGGAGCGAACCGCGGCGGCGAAAGACCGTCTGGTGCAGCTGTGGATCGAGGCCGAGGTGTTGCGGCTGACCAACATCCGAGCCGGTCAGAACCGGCGTCTCGGCAACCCTGGTCCCGAGGGCTCGATCGCGAAGCTGATGTTCGCCGAGGTGAACAAGCGCGTCTACGACCTGTGTGTCGACCTGCTCGGCGCCGACGGGCTGGTCGACTACGACTACGCCATGCGGCGGACCGAACAGCTCGGTCTGGTCGGCCCGCCCGGTTCGGCCCGCAAGATGTTCCTTCGCTCACGCGCCAACTCGATCGAGGGTGGCACGTCGGAGATCCAGCGCAACATCCTCGGAGAGCGGGTGCTGGGACTGCCGGGCGAACCGCGGCTCGACAAGGAGCAGCCGTGGTCGCAGGTGCCGCGTAGCTGAGCACCCCGGTTTAGGCTCGCCCCTATGGCTGAGCCGACACCTATTTCGCCCGCGTCCGGCAAGCTCGGGGTTCTCACCCCGGGGCTCGGCGCCGTGGCCTCGACCTTCGTCGCCGGAGTGTTGTCGGCGCGCGGCGGCCACACCGTCCCGATCGGGTCGCTCTCGCAAGTCGCGCACATCCGGCTGGGGGAGCGCAGCGAGGACCGCAATCCCCTGATCCGCGATTTCGTCCCCCTGGCCGGTCTCGACGACCTGGTCTTCGGGGGTTGGGACCCGATCTCGCCCAATGCCCTCGAAGCCGCCCGCACGGCGGGCGTGCTCGAGGAGCGAGACCTCGCACCGGTATCGGCGGAGCTCGAGGGCGTCGTGGCGATGGACGCCGTGTTCGACCAACGCTGGGTGAAGAAGCTCGAGGGTCATCGGGTGAAACAAGGGACGACGAAATGGGACCTCGCCCAAGCCCTCATCGACGACATCGAACGCTTCCGCACCGACAACGACTGCGATCGCCTGGTGATGGTGTGGTGCGGTTCCACAGAGGCGTATCAAGAGATGTCGGAAGTGCATCAGAGCGTGGCGGCGTTCGAGGACGGCCTCAAGCGCAACGACGAGAACATCTCACCGAGCCAGCTGTATGCCTACGCCGCGCTGGTGAACGCGGTGCCGTTCGCCAACGGTGCGCCGAACCTTTCGGTCGACTTGCCCTGCATGCTCGACATCGCGCGTGAGCGTGAAGTCCCGATCGTCGGCAAGGACTTCAAGACTGGCCAGACGTTGATGAAGACGATGATCGCCCCCGGGTTGAAGGCCCGCATGCTCGGATTGCGAGGCTGGTACTCGACCAACATCCTCGGCAACCGCGACGGCGAGGTCCTCGACGATCCCGAGAACTTCAAGACCAAGGAGATGTCGAAGCTCGGTGTCCTCGACACGATCCTCCAACCCGACGTGTACCCCGAGTTGTACGGCAACATCGACCACGTGGTTCGGATCAACTACTACCCGCCGCGGGGCGACAACAAAGAGGGCTGGGACAACATCGACATCTTCGGGTGGATGGGCTACCCGATGCAGATCAAGATCGACTTCCTCTGTCGCGACTCGATCCTGGCCGCGCCGATCGTGCTCGACCTCGCGCTCTTCATGGACCTGTCCGCGCGCGCCGGCCAATCGGGCGTGCAGGAATGGCTCAGCTTCTACTTCAAGTCCCCACAGGCCACCGGTGGCCTTTCGCCCGAGCACGACGTGTTCATCCAACACACCAAGTTGAAGAACACATTGCGGCAGTGGATGGGTGAGGAGCCGATCACCCACTCCGAAGCCGACTGACGAAGCTGGTTTCCCGCACTCTCGCAGAAGGCATCAGCGTCAACCTGCTTGGCGGATAGCAAATCTCAGTCGGGCTGATGAGCGTGCGGTGGAGCAGGGACTGATCAACGACGATGGAGGACCTAGAGGCGGTCAACTCTTGAACAACGTCAACTGCATCGCCCGAAGCAACCCAGCGCACGAGAGCACCATCCAACGCGGATGGGAGCTTCTCACCGCCGTCGGTTACTCGGCGTCGAACGTTTGCGATTGATATGTCGCGTCCTCAACCTGGCCTTGCCTTCTTTGTGCCGGCGACGCGGGCTACATCGTCGGGATCGTGACTCATGACGTCCCGAAGGTGGGATCACTGGTCTGGATCGCGACGCCTACCTTCGATGAAGCACCGGTCGTCGAGGACGTGGAACGAATCACGAGTTGGAGATGGCCGGTGCTTCTGCCTCTTGAGAGCGCGATACGGGGGAACTTGGTCGAGCCCATTGGGACTGTCACCATTGACGCGACCCTTCGACACTTCCCGACGATGCGGAGCGGAAACCGAAAAGGCGGGATGGGCTGCATTCACTGAGGTCAACGGTGTTCGTCGGCGTCTAGGCCCGACCACCGACCGGCTTCTGCCCATTTACCAGGTCGTCAATGACACCCGTTTGAAGGAGATGGTCGTCTCAGGCTGGCGACCCGAACAGGTCTGGTGAGGAGCCCGCCGCGATCGCGGCGAGACGATCTCGCGCGTTGTGTCGGATTGCCGACACTTCTGTAGCCGGCGAAAGAAATCTGCGAAACGGGTTGCAGCGGTGTTCGGGGACTTCTATACTCGAACACATGTTCGTGGCGGCGGATGTGGTCGAGGTTCGGGATGAGGCGGGGCGGTGGGTGAGTGCGCTCGAGCCGGGTTTGTATGCCGGTGTTGATGCGTTGGCTTTGTTGGATGTCGTGTCGGAGGTGAAGCGGCTGTTCGCCGCGGCCGAGACGTTGTTGGCAGCCCGGGTGGCGGAGACTGATGCGTGGCGGGATGGGAGTGCGGATCGGTCGGCTGCGCATTGGTTGGCCCGGCGGATCGGTACCACGATCGCGGAGGCCAAAGCCAAGCTGGAGACCGCGGCGCAGTTGGACGATCTGCCGGCGACCGCAGAGGCCTTCCGCTCGGGACGCCTGTCGGACCAGCAGGCCCGCGAAGTCGTGGCTGGCGCGACCGCAGACCCTGCGGCGGAGCGCACGTTGTTGGGCACCGCCGCTCAAGAGTCGCTACGCGAGTTGCGGAATGAGTCGCGGCGGGCCCAGGCGGTGGATGACGAGGAAGGCCGCCAGCGGCGTATTCATGAGCGGCGCCGGTTGCGTATGGGCGTCGATACCGATGGCACCTTCCGCTTGTCGTTCAGCGGTACCGCGGTGGCGGGTGCGGCGATCGTGGCCGCCCTGCGGCCCTTCACCGACCAGGCGTTCAAGCAAGCCAAGCAAGAGGGTCGGGTCGAGTCCCATGGCGCCTATCAGGCCGACGGGTTCGTGGCCATGGCCCAAGCGGCCGCGGCGGGCGGGGTCGACGGCGCGACGAAACAGCAGAGCAGCAACATCAAGGTCATCGTGGTCGTCGACGTCCAGGCGTTGAGGCGGGGCGACGTCGAACACGGCGAGACCTGTGAGATCCGCGGGGTCGGGCCGGTCCCGGTGGCGACGGCACGCGAACTGTTGGGGGAGGCGGCGTTGGCGATCGTGATCAAGGACGGTGTCGCCGTCCAGAACGTCACCCACTTGAAACGGCGGACCACCGCCCATCAACGCACCGTGCTCGAGTTCTGGGGCATCAAATGCGAGGTCGTGGGCTGTGACTCGACCGATTTCGTGGATGTGCATCACGTGTTCGAATGGGCTCGCACCCATCACACCCGCATCGACGAACTGCGGGTGTCGTGCAAACACCATCACCGGCGAGAACACCAAGGCTGGAAACCCACCGGTGATCAACTGCGGCCCCGCGACCGGGGCTCACCCGAACACGAACTGCCGCTGAGTGCCTGACCTTCTTTCGGGACGGTCACGCCGAGCGGCCCTCGCACCTCCTCTCGCCCCGACTCCCATGTCGAGCGACGAGGAGCCGACACCGACCACAACGGATCAAACGGTGTCCCAGGTAGATCCTTGAAAACTGAATAGTGGGCGCGGTCAAGTCGAGCCGCATAGTCAGCTCGGAGTTGGGTCGTCCGGTCGGGCGGACCAGCGGTACGAGGCGGAGATGCGTGGTCCGGCGTGGGCCACCTTCGGTACGCCGTGCTCGTAGTGCTGCTGGCAAGTGCCGCCCATCACGAGAAGGTCGCCCGAAGCGGGTGATACGTCGATGGACCGACCGCCGCCGTGGGGCCGAACGAGGAAGGGCCGCTTCGATCCCAAGGTGACGATGGCGACGAGCGTGTTGCCGAGGTCTCGGAGCTCGCGGTCGCGGTGGGGCGCGACGCTGTCGTGCCCGTCGCGGTAGTAGTTGAGCCCGACTCCGCCCAGCTCCACGCCGTAGTGCTGTTGGATCGCGTTGCGCATCTCGTACAACGCGGCGTCGGGGAAGTGATGGTGGCGCGTGTACCAGCGAGACAGGCGCGGGTCATCGACCATGCGGTCGTACATTCGGCGTCGACCCTGGCGCCATTCGACCGACACAACCAGGCGGTCGAGCAACGAGTCGGCACCGCGGAGGAAGCCGCGGACGACGTCGATCCACGCACCGTGGTCGAGGACGCGACGCTCGAAGACTGCGTGCGAGTCGACGGCGGGGTCGCCGATGCCGAAAAGACTGCGTTGATGGACACCCACTGCGCGGGAGGATAATCGAACACTTGTACGGTTGCACCGCCCGCCGGCCTGCTCTGGGGTCGTATGCTCCCGCCGTGGTCTCCGCCATCTTCGAGCCCGACGATTGGGAGCCGGTCGCCGGCTTCGATCTGAAGGACATCACCTACCACCGCGCCGTCGAGCACGGCACCGTGCGGGTCGCGTTCGATCGCCCGGAGGTGCGCAACGCCTTCCGGCCCCGAACCGTGGACGAGCTCTACCGCGTGCTCGATCACGCCCGCATGACCCCGGACGTCGGGTGTGTGCTCCTCACCGGGAACGGTCCGTCTCCGAAGGACGGGGTCTGGTCGTTCTGCTCCGGTGGCGATCAACGGATTCGCGGCAAGGACGGCTACAAGTACGCCGACGGTGACGACGCGGCGTCGATCGATCCCGGGCGTACGGGACGGCTGCACATCCTCGAAGTACAGCGGCTGATCCGCATGATGCCGAAGGTCGTCATCTGTGTCGTGCCGGGCTGGGCGGCCGGCGGTGGACACTCACTGCATGTCGTTTGTGATCTCACGCTGGCGAGTCGCGAGCACGCTCGCTTCAAACAAACCGACGCCGATGTTGCGAGCTTCGACGGCGGGTTCGGTTCCGCCTACCTCGCTCGGCAGGTCGGGCAGAAGTTCGCGCGGGAGATCTTCTTCCTCGGCGACGAGTACTCCGCCGCCGACGCGCACCGCATGGGCATGGTCAACGCCGTCGTCGACCACGATCAGCTCGAACGCACGGCACTCGACTGGGGACGGAAGATCAACGGGAAGAGCCCGACGGCGCAGCGCATGCTGAAGTACGCGTTCAACCTCATCGACGACGGGTTGGTCGGCCAACAGATCTTCGCCGGCGAAGCCACCCGGCTCGCGTACATGACCGACGAGGCCGCCGAAGGACGCGACTCGTTCCTCGAGAA
This sequence comes from uncultured Iamiaceae bacterium, assembly GCA_963778895.1. Lineage (GTDB taxonomy): Bacteria > Actinomycetota > Acidimicrobiia > Acidimicrobiales > Acidimicrobilacustridaceae > CAVZVZ01. Next base: position 1,005,126 of record CAVZVZ010000005.1, on the reverse strand, counting down.
GCGGGAGCCGGACTGGTCGCCGTATCCCTGGCACTACTGAGGAGATCCATGTCGACCGGGCCCACGAACGGAGTTGGACAGGTCCTGATGGCCGTGGACGACGTCGATCGTCAAGTCGACTTCTACGTCGAGAAGCTCGGGCTGAACCTGCTGTTCCGCGTCCCGGGAACGGGCATGGCGTTCTTCGACGGCGGTGGGTTCCGGTTGTACGTCGATCGGTGGTACGAGGGCGCGCCGGTTTCGCGACCGGTGCTGTACTTCAACGTTGCCTCGGTGCCCGAAGCGCACGAGGCGTTGGTCGCGGCCGGTGTTCCGGCGGCCAAGCCGCCGGAAGGTGAGCCACACGTCGTCAACCGCACCACCGAATCCGAGCTGTGGATGTCGTTTCTTCATGATCCGGAAGGAACGTTGTTCGCGTTGATGGCTGAGGTACCGATCGGCAGCTAGCCGAGAACCGCTGAAGGGGGAGCAATGCGAACGAGGGCCAGCCGAGTTGCTGTCGTCGCCGCGGTGGCGATCGTGATGTTGATGAGCGCGTGCTCGAGCAAAGACACGACGGCTTCATCGAACACCCAAGAGGTCACCACCACGGTCCCCGCGACCCTGCACATCCTCGTGACCAATGACGACGGCGTCGCGGCTCCCGGGATCGATGCGATCGTCGAGGCGTTGCGGGCGCTGCCCGATACCGAGGTGACCGTCGTCGCGCCAGCCGACAACAAGAGCGGCAGCGGTAGTCAGACCACCCCGGGGGCGCTGACGGTCACCGACGCGACGACCGCGAGCGGCTATCCGGCCAAAGCGGTCGCCGGTTTCCCGGCCGACACCGTCATCTGGGCCCTCGACCAGGGAGGCGTGTCCCCGCGCCCGGATCTGGTCGTGTCGGGCATCAACTTCGGCCAGAACCTGGGTCCGGCGGTGGCCATCTCGGGCACCGTGGGCGCGGCCGAGGCGGCGGCCGCACGGGGCGTCCCCGCGCTCGCCGCGAGCCAGGGACTGGCCGACACGCCGAACTATCCGTCCGGCGTGGACGAGGTGCTGTCGTGGCTCGAGCTCCATCGCGCCCAGGTACTCGAGGGGACGCTGCCCCCAGCCGTCACCAACCTCAACGTGCCGACGTGTCCGACCGGCGCTGTCCGCGGTGTGGTCGAAGCGCCCGTGGCTCCGGACGCAGGAGACCGCAACGCGATCATCGTCGACTGTCAATCGACCAAGACCGACTTCGTGGATGACATCGACGCGTTCATCAACGGGTACGCGGTTCTGTCCGACGTGGCGACCTGAGCTGATCGGGTTTCCCTGGCACTATGGCCCGGATGCGCGCCGAGATGGAGCCACGCGCCCGTGGGTCCTACCTGCTGGTCGCGCTGAAGTGGACCTTCGTCCTCCTCGCGTGGGGCGCGGTTGTGCTCGGCATGATCTTCACGATCCCGACCTTGCTCGGCAAGACGCCGCACCGGGTGTATTCGGCGTTGCAGTTGGTCACTCCGTGGTTGGGTCTGCTCTCCGGGCTGTGCTTGTTGGTCGCGGTCGTGTATCGGCGACCGTTCTTGGCGGTGGCGAGCGGGTTCTGTGTCCTGGCCAACGTGTTGCCGGTGTGGGGCGCAGTCGATCACGTGCACGTCGCGCCGATGAGCGACGCCGCCATCTCGATCTATGTGTCGAACATGCGCCTCGAGAACCAGACGCCGGAAGCGCAGATCCAAGAGGCATTGTCATCGGGCGCCGACGTGCTCGTCCTGGTGGAGTTCGGACAGGGCTACAAGAACCAGTTCGAGGCGGCCGGCGTCGACGCCTCGTATCCGTACCAATCCCTTCTCCCGGGGGGCGCAGAGGGCATCGGCATCTATTCGCGAAAACCGTTGCTCCACACGGACAAGGTCGACGTCGGTGACCTGAAGTTGCCCGTGGCCGACATGGCCTTCGGTGACGGAACGTTGCGGATCCTCGGCGTGCACACGAACTCCCCCAAGTTCGGGGGCGCCATCGACCCTTGGTTGTCCCAGCTCGACGCGCTCGACAAGTTCACCCAGACACCAGGACTCGGACCCACTGTCCTGGCCGGCGACTTCAACGCGACGCGTTGGCACCCGGCCATGCGCAAGATCATGGACGGGCCCTTCGTCGATGCCCACGAGGAAGTCGGCAAGGGGCTCACCTCGTCGTGGCCCGCCAACTACCTCCCGAGGACGATTCGCTTTCTCCGACGCTTCGCCCCGTTCGCCCGTCTCGATCATGCGCTCGTGCACGATGTGGGAGTCGTCAGCGTGACCGACGGTTACGCCGCCGGCAGCGACCACTTGCCGTTCAAGGTCACGATCGTTCCGCACGAGTGATCGAACGCTGGAGGTGGGTGCTCGGGATGACGTCGGCAACGCCCGGGCCGACCCAGCGGACACCGAGGATCGTGCGCCGGTGGCCCGCGGTGTCGAGCCAGTTGGGTTCACCCGGGTCGTCGTGCGCCACGACGAGGCGGACCGAACCGTCGGCGTTGCGATGCGCCGTGTGATCGTTGAGGTGCACCTGATGGTGGACGTAGTCGAGGGACTCCATCCAGTGGTTGTGCAACACGAACATCCAATACGTGCACTCAGGTGGGTCCACCTCGACGATGAGGCGCTCGCTCGGCTCGAGCTCGACATAGGCCTGGTGATAGAGGATCTGGGGATCGGCGAACAGCTTGGCTTCGGCGAACCCGTCGTCCACGTCGACGAACCGGTTCGGTGTGGTGGCGTTCGCCTCGGCCCATCGAGCGGCCAGTCGACTGACCTCGCGCACGTAGTGGCCCGCGGCGAGAAGCCCGAGCGTGAGGTCGTCCGTCGACAGAGGCTCGGGCGGCTCGTCGACGTCGAGGCACTCGATGTGTAGATCGCCGATTCGCTCGGCCGAGACGTCGGCGAAGGTCTGGCGGATGACGACTGAACGGGTCTCGGGACGCAGAGGCAACCAGTTGCCCTCGTGCTCGCGTTGCGACAGCCACAGCTCGAACGCGGCGTCGGCGGGGATGGTTAGGTCTTCGCGATAGAGCGCTCGGGCCATTCCGGTACCTCCGGCCCCGAACGAACCGCGGTCGAAGGTGTTGAACGAGACCCATCTCGCCGAGCCCAGATCCCCGAAGATCCGGTAGTCGTGCGTGCCGTCGATCGACGCGCCGAGATAGAGGTTGTCCGGGTTGTCACCCACGATCTTCATCGTCTCGTGGCACGTGCAGACCAACTCCGGATGCCGCGGCGTGCGTGACTCGAGGAAGTTCTCGAGGCCGGCTCGCACCAAGCGCGTGAGCATGCGATAGCCCTCGGCGTGGTCGAGTGCGTCGTCGGGCGTGCCTTCACGGAGCACGACGTCACCGGACTCGCGGAGCAGATCGCAGAATGTGGCCCACGTCTGGGGCAGGTCCACCGATGGATCGTTCATCTGTCGCTCCTCACTCGGCCCGGCCGAGCAGCACCTGACCGGGGCGGCACGCCTCACGAAGCTCGGCCTGTTCTTCGGCATCGAGATCCCCGAATCGGTGCCGTGGCGCACTGCGTACGAGCGCGGCGCCCCGCTGCGGGAAGTCGGCATCGTCATCGAGCTGGAAGAAAGCCGCGATGGCCGTGAGCACTGGCGCGGGATCGCGTACGAGGTCTTCGAACCGGACCTGCAGGAACTGCGATCGGTCGAGCTCGGGCAGGGCCCGGAACCCGCGCAGCACCTGATCGCTCCAGTAGCGGCCGACCGCCCAACACGGGGGCTCGGTTTCGATCACCTCCGTCACCGCGGCCTCGGGGTCTTCGTTGTCCGGGAACAGGTCCATGAGCAAGGCCACACCTAGCCGGAAGAAGGGGTGGGACCGGATCGACAGGGCCGCCTCGTGGCCGTCGCGGTGAATGTGCACGAAGCGAGCGCCGGGATAGAGCGCCGCCAATTCGCCGAGATAGTCGATCGACGAACCCGACCGCTCGACCCAAACCGAGCCACCGGCCCGTTCGGCGGCCCACGCGAAGACGTCCGAGTAGTGCTGAGCCATCGACGCAGGCGGCCGCGACCGAGCGAACGCCATCAGCTCGTCGTACCACGAGTCCGGGTCATCCGTGAGCCGGCTCAACATGGTGACGGACAACCAGGGAACTTGGTCCGAGATGGTGTGGCGGACCTTCTCGGAACCGAACGGGTATTGGATCTCGTCCGAGGTGTGTCCACGCGCCAGCACGGCCGTGGTGACCGGCTGCTCCGCACCGAGCAGCTCAGCGAGGTCGTCGCCGGGCACGAGTCCCGGAGCGAAGCGTCGACCCCAATCGAGGCCGGTGAAGAACTCGTGCAGACTCACGACGTCACGGTGCTCGGCGAGCATCAAGGACAGCAAGGTCGAGCCGCACCGCCCCGTGCCCACGACGAATCGTTCCATCCTGAGCGCTACCGGCGATAGCGGCGCGCGACTGCGAGCCGACGCCGTCGCAGCACCGCTTGGCGTTCCGCAGCCGTGACCCGCGGCGTGCTGGCGGGCAGCGACGCGTCGAGGTCCGCTCGGGGCACGGTGCGGTAGGACACGGTCGGCACGCCATCGGGCATCAGGTAGCGAACGGCGATCGTTCCCTCGGTCTCGTCGGAGGGGTCGAGCCAGTTGGCCACACCAGGATCGTCGTGGGCGATGACGCCGATGAACACGCCGCCGTCGGTCAGGGTGGCCTGCGCGCTGTTGATCGACGACTGGCGGTCGCCGAAGTCGATGCTCTGCCAGTAGCGGTCGCACAGGGAGAAGCCCCACATCCGGCAAGCGGGCGGCGCGAGCTCGAGCACCACGGCCTCATCCGGACCGCAACGCCACGGCGCCATGCCGTAGGCCTGTCCTTTGAGGCCCGAGGCCTCGTCCGGAGGGATGAACGGGGTGATGTCGCCCACCGGTGCACCGAGGAAGCCCCGGCTGAAGTTGTCCCAGCAGTTCAGGCCGATGTCGAGCCAGTCGAACAGCAGGCCCAGTCGCGCCGCCATCACATCGTCATCGAGGGGCGGGGGAGGCAGGCTGCCGTCGGTTCGCTCGATGGCGAGATCCCACGGTCGTTCGTTCTCCCAATCCTCGAAGTACTGCCGGATGAGCAGAAAGCTCGCGTCGTCGTCGAGCACCATCCAGTTCGTGCCTTCGTGGAGCTCGCGGCTGAGCACGATCTCGAAGGTGCCGTCGTCGGCGGTGACGACCTCGTCGCCCGGCAAGGCGGACACCGCTCGCCATCCGGCGAAGTCGCCGTCGCTGTAGTGGCCGGTGTTCACCTGGAACTCGACATGCCGTGCGGTGCCGCGGCGGCCCACGATCCGATAGTCGGCGTCGCCGCGCACGCGGGTGTAGGTGTAGAGCGTGTCGGGGTTGTCGAGGCCCCAGCTCATGCGATCCTCGATCATGCGTCCGAGCTCGGGCGTATCCGTGTCGTCGTGTTCGACGCAGAGCGAGATGCCAGCGGCGAGGAAGCGAAGCAGGTAGCGAAATCCTTCGGCGGTCCGCTCGACCGGGCCCGACTTCTCCGGGTCCCACACCAACCCACCGACTTTCGACAGACGATCGACGAGCATCGACCAGGCGCTCACCGCTGGCGACGTCGGCGGCGCGGGGTCTGCCGGGCTCAGGCATCGGTGAAGTTCGGCGGCCGACGTTCGCCGAACGCGCGCGCCCCTTCGATCGTGTCCTGCATCGAGACGAGCGTCATGGCCTGCTCGTGGCCGAGCGCCAGGCTGGCTTCGGGCGTGTCCCATCCGGCGCGAATGGTCAACGCCTTGAACGCGCGCACGGCGGCTGGTGCCATCGCCGCGACTCGCTCGGCCCATGCCAGCGCCGTGTCGAGCGCAGCGCCGTCGGTGACGACGGTGTTGAGCCAGCCCATCTCGTGCAACCGGCGGGCCGGCAACCGTTGATCGGCGAGCAGGGCGAGCTCCAAGAGGTGTGCCGGCAACACTTGGCGGGCGAGCGCACCGAGCCATTGCGCGGGAAGGTTCCAGCGCGCTTCGGGCAGCCCGAACTCGGCTGACTCGGCGGCGATCCGGAGATCGCATCCGGTGGCGATCATCATCCCGCCGCCGAGGCACAGGCCTTCGATGGCCGCGATCACCGGTTTCCTCGCCAGCCCTTCAGCCACCTCGGGGTAGGGCGGGTCGTCGAAGCCGCCGCCGGCCGCCGCGGCGATGTCGGCACCTGCGCAGAACGTGGCGCCGGCGCCGGTCAGTACGCCGACGCGCAGGCTCGGGTCGTCGTCGAGTTGGGTCCACACCGTCCCGATCGCATGGAGACCGGCACCGTCGTAGGTGTTGTGACGACCGAGATTGTCGAGGGTGACGACGAGTACGGCGCCGGCGCGTTCGACGCGTACGTACGCTCCGGTCATCGGGTCGATGGGGTCATCGGGTCGATGGGGTCATCGGGTCAAGGGGTGGCGAGCTGCCATCGCCCTCGTCCGGCGTTCTTCGCTTCGTAGAGCGCTTGATCCGCCGAATCGAGCAACACCTCGCCGTCGAGTTCCGAGGCGCGCACGGTGGCGATCCCCACGCTGGCGCCGATCGTCATCTCGTGGCCTTCGACCAAGAACGGCTCGCCGAAGGCGTGGACGATGCGCTCGGCTATGGCGCCGGCGTCCTCGTCGTCGCTCAGCTCTTCGCACAGCACGGCGAACTCGTCGCCGCCGAGGCGCGCGACCGTATCGCTCGGACGCAGCACGTGCGCGATGCGGTGCGCGGCCTCCACGAGCACGTCGTCGCCGATCAAGTGTCCGTGCGCGTCGTTGACCGCCTTGAAGCCGTCGAGATCGACGTAGAGAACGCCGATCATGTCGCCCGTGGCCGACTGCTCGAGTCCGTCGAGCACCTCGAAGAAGCTGGTTCGGTTGGGCAGTCCGGTGAGCGGATCGCGGCGAGCGGCGAGACGCAAGCTCGTCACTTGCTGGCGCCATTGCAGGATGAGCTTGAGCGAGCGGGCCATCGTCTGCAATGCGTAACGGTGGACTTCGGGTGAGCCCGCGCCCTCACGGCTCCACGCCACGATCACGGCGGGCTCCGCGTGCAACGGATCGTCGACCGGTATGGCCCAGCACGCGCTCAACCCGGCGGCGATGGCGGCCCGTCGGAGCCGGGCCGGCAGCTGATCCGTGTCGACCACCAACTCGGTGTCCTTGGCGGCGGCGATCGTCCAGGGCGCGTTGCGCTCGTCGAGGTCGGTGAGCGCGACCGATTCGGGATCGCCCACGGGCACGAGGTGGCCGTCCTCGCCGGTGTAGATCACGGCGTAGTGATCCTCGGGATGACGCCACGACCCGAACTGCGGCACGAGCTGGATGACCTCGGACGGGCTCGAGCCTGCGATCAGCAGCTCGAGGATCTGATCCTGGAGAGCCCGGTCACCCGAGTAGCGACCCACGATGACGACCACCCGGTCGTCGCCGTCGGATCCCGGCGCCGGGTTCTGGTGCACGGTGCCGTTGAGCTCGACCGGCGTCCAGGTGTCTTCGCGGGAGCGAAGGCGATACACGGCCGGTGTGATCGGGACGCCGAGCTGTTCGTCGGCCATCAAGGTCATGACTTCGGCGGCGCGCATCAGGTCGTCGGGGTGGACGAAGTCGGCGATGGAGGAGCCGACGCTGTCGACGTTGGCGAACCCGAGCAGTCGCTCCACGAACGGATTGACCCAGAGGATCGTGCCCTCGGCGTCGGTCACCACGACGAAGTCCGTGAGTTGTTCCAGCGCCGCGTGGTACCACCACGGTCTGCTGCCGTTCGCCCGATCTTCCCCTCCCACGTCATCGAGTGTGCCAGAGGTAAGGGCGGTAGCGCTCGGTCAGGCCGGTTCGAACCGGGCGTAGCCCCGGTACCGATAGATGGTCTCGTAGCCCATGCGTGGGTAGATCGGCTCACCCATCGGAGATGCCTGCAAGGTGTTGGCTGCTGCTCCGAGGTCGAACGCTCGGTTCGTCACCGCGCGCGTCACGGCTTCGCCGAGACCTTTGCCTCGTGCGGCCTCGACGGTTCCGACCCAGTACACGCCCGCTATCCCGTGGCTGAGGATCGTCTGTGCCGCGGCCACCGGCTCGTCGTCGAGGTAGGCCACGACCGTTTGGATGTGGGGTTCGAGAAAACGAGGACCGGGCACGATGAGGTCGGGCAAGACCTCCTCGGGCATCCCGAGCGAGGCGTAGGCCACGGTGTTGACCCGGAGGAAGTCTCGGATGCCTACTTCGTCGGTGACCCATCGCAGCGCGGTACCGGCGGGGTCGGGCCGGTCCTCGAGGCGTTGGCGGCACACCATCTCCGGCGGGGTGATGACCTCCAGCAGTCCGCGGGCTTCGGCCTCGCGGCCCAGGTCGGCATCCACCGTCTTGATCTCGCACCATGACCGTGTAGCCGCGACCCAAGTCGCGGAACCACGCATCGGCGAGGTCGAGCGTGGTGGCCGCCGGTACGCGGTCGTCGATGCGGAACACCCCGTTGCACAGAACCGGGAAGTCCGAGCTCGATGCGAACAGCAGCAGGCCATCGGCTTCGAGCACTCGGCCGCCATCGGCGCCCAAGCCCGCGGACTCCCGCGAAAAGGTCGCGAAGTTGAGGTGGCCGAGGCGGCCGAGGGTCTCGTCGTCGAGTCGCATGCAGGCAGTATCGCCGCAGCTGGGCCCAGCGGTGGAACGGGTTCTACCATCGGCCGGATGGATCCGACGTTCGAGCTCGACCACCCGGTCTTCGACTGCGACAACCACTACTACGAGGCCGAAGACGCCTTCACGCGCCATCTCGACCCGGCGCTGGGCGCGCGCTGTGTGCAGTGGTGCGAGATCGACGGCCGCCGCTATCACGTCGTCGGTGGCGTGGTCAGCAAGGCGGTCACCAACCCGACGTTCGACCCGATCGCCAAGCCGGGCGCGATGCACGACTACTTCCGGGGGAACCCCGAGAAGAAGAGCCCGCTCGAGTTCCTGCGTGAGCGCGAGCCGATCCGGCCGGCGTATCGCGATCACGACGCGCGCATCGAGGCACTCGACGAGCAGGGCCTGGCCGCGTGCTGGCTCTTCCCGACCCTCGGCATGTTGTACGAGGAGCTGCTGAAGCACGATCCGGGCGCGGTCTGCCTCACGTTTCGGGCCTTCAACCAGTGGCTCGACGAGGACTGGGGCTTCGCGTATCGCGATCGAGTCTTCGCCGGTCCGTACCTGTCGTTGGCCGACGTCGACTGGGCGGTGCGCGAGCTCGAATGGGCCCTCGATCGCGGGGCCCGCACGATCGTGATGCGGCCCGCGCCGATCACGACGGAGATCGGACAGCTCGCACCGACCGACGAGCGCTTCGATCCCTTCTGGGCGCGGGTGAACGAGGCCGGCATCACCGTGGTGGTCCACGCGGGTGACAGTGGTTACTCGTCGCAGGGGTACGCCCGCGACGGGTTCGGGGCGACCTTCGGAGGCGATTGGCGCCCGTCGATCAAGATGTTCAACATCGAGCGCGCCGTGCACGACTATTTGATCACGCTGGTCTTCCACAAGTTCTTCGAGCGCTTCCCCAATGTTCGGATGGCCTCGGTAGAGAACGGGGCGGAGTTCTTGCCCGATCTGTTCAAGAAGCTGCGATCGACCGATCACAAGATGCCGGGCTACTTCAGCGAGGATCCCACCGAGGTGTTCCGGCGCAACATCTGGATCAATCCGTTCTGGGAAGACGACGTGCACGAGGTGGTCGAATACATGGGTGCCGACCGCGTGATCTTCGGATCCGACTGGCCGCACATCGAGGGCATGCCCGCGCCGCTCGACTACATGCGTGAGCTCAAGGAGTTCGACGCCGCCGACCGCCAGAAGATCGTGTTCGACAACGTGACCGAACTGAACACGCGGCAACCTGCGTAGCCTTCGAGGCATGACGCTCAGCGAGAAAGTCGAGTTCGTCCGCGACAACCATCGCGCGGTGTTGGTGACGCAGCGCAAGGACGGTCGGGTGCAGACCTCTCCGATCGTGTGCGGTGTCGACGACGAGGGCCATCGTGGTCATCAGCGTCACCGAGGATCGGGCCAAGACCAAGAACGTGCGCCGCGACCCCCGGGTGGCACTGTGTGTCATGAACGACGGGTTCTTCGGTCCGTGGGTGCAGATCGACGGCACCGCCGAGATCGTGCCCATGCCCGCCGCCCTGCCCGGTCTCAAGGATCTCTATCGACAGGTGGCCGGCGAGCACCCCGACTGGGACGAATACGAACGGGCGATGGTCGACGACCGCCGCGTGCTGTTGCGCATCACCCCTGACGAAGGCTGAACGTGCGTCTGCTGGTGACGAACGACGACGGCATCGAGTCCGAGGGCCTCCACGTGCTGGCGGCTGCGCTCGCCGACGCCGGCCACACGCCGATGGTGATCGCCCCTGACTCGGATTGGAGCGGAGCGTCGTCGGCGCTCGGCCGCCTGAATCCGGACAGCTACATCGAGGTGCAACCGGTCGAACTGCCGAACCGAACCGACATCGAGGCGTACGCCGTGAACGGCCCGCCCGCGCTCACCGTGCTCACGGGACAGCTCGGCGCCTTCGACGTGAAGTTCGACGCCGTGGTTTCGGGCATCAACGCTGGGTCGAACACGGGTCGAGCGGTGTTGCACTCGGGCACGGTCGGCGCGGTGTTGACCGGGCAGAACTTCGGGCTGTCGGGTTTGGCGGTGAGCGTGCAATCCGGTGACGGTTGGTACTGGGACACCGCGGCCGCGCTGGCGTGCGACGTGCTCCGGTTCCTCGAGGCGGCACCGCCCCGTTCGGCATTGAACCTCAATGCGCCGGCGCGTCCGCTGGCCGACGTGCGCGGTGTGCGTTGGGCGCGGCTTGCGCCGTTCGGTGAGGTGCGAAGCGCGCTCGAGGGCGCGGGCGACGGTCGGTACCAGTTCGTGTTGCGCGAAGGGCCCGCCGACTTCGAGTTCGAGCCCGACACGGACCAGGGTTTGCTGCGCGACGGCTACGCGTCGCTGACGACGTTGGTTGGTGTGGCCGAGGCCTGGCCGGTCGAACAGGACGTAGACGTCGAGGTGGTCGAGCGCTTGGTTCCGGGCGCACCGTTGCACGAAGTGCACCGTGTGCCCGATGCGTCCGAACGCCATGCGTTGCGGCGGCCGCGGCTCGCGTCATCCTGATCGGCGCGCCTACGATGCCGCCCATGGCAACGATCCGTCATCACGCCCGCATCGACGCGTCACCTGACGAGGTGTGGGCCATCCTCTCCGACGCCGGGGCGATCGCCGACTGGGCCCCCGGCATGGAGCCGGGCTCGGTCCAATGGGACGGCAAGACGCGCACGATCGACATGGGCGGGTTCACGATCGCCGAGGAAGTGGTGACCTCGGACGCCGAAATGCGCCGTTTTCAGTACAAGATCACCGAATCTCCGATGCCTCTGGGCTACCACCTGTCCACGGTGGACGTGTTCGAGGACGGCGACGGGGCCTTCCTCGTCTACAGCTGCGAGGTCGAGCCCGATGACGCCAAGGCGCTCATGGACCCGGTCTACGGCGGCCTCGTCGAGGCCCTGAAGGTTCGGGCCGAGGGCTGATCATCCCGGTGACGTAGCTCACCGGGATACCGCCGTTGCGGGTGGCGAACTGCTCGTGCCAATCGAGCCGGGCATGCCCTGCGACGCGCGGGTCGGCCACGAGCAGCCCGACGTGCCAGCCGTCGAGCGCGGCACGCGCGACATCACCGAAGCGCGCGTACAGATCGCGCAGGTCCTCGTCCTTCGACACTCGCTTGCCGTAGGGCGGGTTGGTGATGATCCAACCGGCGCGCGGGCCGGCGACCTGACCGAGATCGGATACGGACGCGCGCTCCGCGTGGATACGCGACGCGACACCCGCGCGTTCGGCATTGGCCAGCGTCATCTCGATAGCGCCGGCGTCGCGGTCGCGCGCGATGATCGGCGCGCCTTGTTGCGAGCGGCCTTGCACCGTGGCGCGGACGCTGGCGAACGTACCGGGTTCGAACGACGGCCAGTCCTGGAAACCGAACGATCGGGTTGCTCCTGGTGCGACACCGCCGGCGATGAGCGCGGCCTCGATGGCGATCGTCCCTGAGCCGCAGAAGGGATCGACGAGGGGCGCGTCGGTCGGCCAGCCTGCCGCGAGCACCATCGAAGCGGCGAGTGTCTCGCGCAGAGGAGCTTTGCTCGTGGCTAGGCGCCACCCGCGCTTGTAGAGCGGTTCACCGGACGCGTCGATGCTGATGGTCGCCTGATCGTCGGCCAGCCGGACGACCAGGAGCTGCCCGTCGTTCCCGGCTTCGTTCTCGGCACCGAGAACCCGTCTCAGTCGTTGTTCGATCGCGGCCGTGTGATACAGGCGCGACCGCGTCGTCGAGACGCGGAAGTGGAGGGCGCGTCCGCGGGGCACCCAGTGGTCCCATTCGATGGCGGCCGAACCGAGCTCGAGCTGCGCGAAGTCGCGGGCCCGGAACCGAGCGATCCGCACGAGCACGCGTGTCGCGGTGCGGAGCCAGACGTTGGCGGCGTAGAGCTGACGGCTCGTTGCGTCGAATGTCACACCGCCGGTGATCGTGTGTGAACGGCGTATGCCGAGCTCGACCAGCTCCTGGGCGACGAGGGGCTCGAGGCCGGGAGCACAAACTGCGAAGCACTGGTGTCGCATCGATCGCTCCAAGTAGCCTTGCTAGCCCCGACCGGACCCTGGACCTGACCCTCGACCTCTACTTGAGCAGGTACTCGCTCATCGTGAATGTCCTCAACGTCGACGCGTCCGCGAACACCTTCATGCTGTCGAGCATGACGCGTACGTTCTCACCGATCTCTTGGTCGTTCGACGCGCCGAAGAACACGTACGGGTCGGTGAGATGAGTCGTCGTCGGCCATCCCTCCTCGACGATCGCCCGCAGCGGCGGCGCGCCCGCGGTCACACCGCGCACGACCGCGTTCCGCACGTAGCGCACGCGGGGCTGCATGGCGGCCGACATCGGCGTCTGATGGCCGTACCAGTGCCCGTAGAACGTGTCATCGGGCAGGCCGGGGGCCTTGTCGAAGACGGTGAGGACCGTGATGCCGGGCGAGCGTTCTCCGTCCGCCCAGTCCCGGGGTTCGGGCCAGTCGGGTGTGGTGCCGTAGTCCTCACACAACGACTCGGTGACGAGGTAGCCCGCTCGGCGCACCCCGAAGGGGGCGAGCGCAGCCTCGACGGGTCCCCGCGAGTCGAAGGTGTCGAGCCACACCGACACCTCGAGTCGGATCGGCAACTCGTCGTCGGGTACCGGCACCGGAGCGGGTACGGCCGCATCGCTGTCGTCGACCACGAGGCTGAGACCGAGCGGCTCGAGCGCGAGCAGTGCGGGTATCAGTTCGGCTTGAACGCGCGCGCCCAACGCTTCGGCCCCGATGCTCGGACGATCCCAGACGAGGTACACGAGTTTCTCCACAATCGGTGCAGCCTAGTGACTGCGTGGAGATGGGTCTGATGCAGACGAGGCCCACCGCTACGTCGACGCGCTTGCCCTACATGCCCGGGCTCGACGGGTTGCGCGCCATCGCGGTCATCTCCGTCTTGCTGTATCACGCGGCCTTCAGCTGGGCGATCGGCGGGTTCCTCGGGGTCGAGGTCTTCTTCGTCATCAGCGGGTACCTCATCACGTCTCTCTTGTTGAGCGAGTGGCGGGACCGGGACGCCATCGACCTGAGCAACTTCTGGCTGCGGCGAGCGAGGCGGCTGCTCCCGGCCCTTTTCGTCGTGATCGCGGTGACCACGCTCGTGGCGGTGATCTTCCTGCCGGACGAGGTGGCGAGCTTGCGGGGCGACGTGTTGTCGGCCCTGGCGTACGTCACCAACTGGAACTTCATCTTCGCTCAGAAGTCGTACTTCGAGGCCCTCGGCCGACCGTCGCTCGTGCAGCATCTGTGGTCGCTCGCGGTCGAGGAGCAGTTCTATCTGGTGTGGCCGTTGCTGTTCATCGGCGGCATGAAGGTCTTCGGTCGCAAGCGCTTCCCGATCGTCGTGGTGGCCGGCGCGGTCGCGTCGGTCGTGCTGATGTGGGTGCTGTACGTGCCCGGCGGCGATCCGTCACGCGTGTACTACGGCACCGATACCCGGGCCGCCGGCATCCTCGTCGGCTGCGCCTTGGCGTTCGTGTGGTCGCCGTGGCGGCTGCGCCCGACGGTCAGCTCCGGCGCCCGCACGGTGCTCAACGTGGTCGGCGGCGTCGGGCTGGTCTTGCTGCTGCAGATGCTGTGGAAGACCGACGAGTTCTCATCCGCGCTGTACCGCGGCGGGCTTCTTCGTCTGGATCTCATCACCGCTGTGGTGATCGCCGTGCTGGTGCATCCGGCGGCGTCGCTCGGCCGATTCGTCGGCATGCGTCCGCTGCGCTGGGTCGGGTTGCGTTCGTACGGCATCTATCTGTGGCACTGGCCGGTGTTCCAGTTGACGCGTCCTGGCGTCGACATCTCGCTCACCGGCTGGCCGTTGTTCGGCCTTCGCCTTGCCATCACGTTGGTCTTGGCCGAGCTCTCTTACCGCCTGATCGAACTGCCCGTGCGACGCGGAGCGATCGGTCGGCTGTGGCACGCCTACCGTGATGCCACCGACGAGCGCCGACGCGAGGTGCGCACTCGGTGGGTCGCAACGGGGTTGGTGTCGGTGCTGGCCGTTGGCGTGTTGGCGGCATTCGTCGTGCGGGCCCAACAGCCGCCCCCGCCGGACTACGTGGCGATCGGCGACGTGACCGCGCTCGAGAGCAGCCAGGCCGTGGCGCCGTCTTCGACGTCCACCACGTCGACCACCGCCGTGCCGGTCGACCCGTCGCTCGTGCCGGTAGCGCCGGTGACAGCTCCGTCGACCACGACCACGCTGCCTCCTCGACCGACCATCCCGGCCGGGCGAACGGTCACGGCCGTCGGCGATTCGGTGATGCTCGGTGCGATGCGGGCGCTGCAACAGCTCGGCCCCAACGTCACGGTCGATGCCGCCGTCAACCGGCAGGTCAACGTGGGCATCGAGATCCTGACCTACTACCGCGACCAGGGCCTGCTCGGCGACACCGTTGTCATCCATCTCGGCAACAACGGCACCTTCTCCACGGAGGAGTTCGACCAGATCATGGACCTTCTGCAGGGGCACAAGGTCGTGTTCCTCACGGTTCGGGTACCCGGCCGGCACTGGCAGGACTCGAACAACTCAGGTGATCGTCGACGGCGTGAACCGGTACGGCAACGCCTCGCTCCTCGACTGGAACGGCCTGAGCGCCGGTCAGCCCGACATGTTCTACGAAGACCACATCCACCTGCAGCCGTCCGGCGCGCTCTTCTATTCGACGCTCATCGCCGACGCCGTCTGACTCACCCACTCCATTCCCACGCGCGTACTGCAGTTGTCAGCACGTTGTCAGCGAGGCGTCGATTCGGTACCGAATCGGTGCCCGGCTGACAACGCCGCTGACAATTGCAGTACGCGGTTCGAAACGGGGATGGACGGAGGGGCGCGTCCGGGGATTGCGTCAGTCGAGAACGGCAGCGGCGACCAGCTGCTCGAGCGCGCGGTTGTCGTACCAACTGATCTGCAGCTGCTTGGCCCGCCGGAAGTACAGCTGGATGTCGTACTCGAGCGTGAACCCGACGCCCCCGAAGACCTGTTGGGCCATGGCCGTGACATCCCGAAACGTCTGGCAAGCGAACAGCTTCGCCATCGGTGCCAGGCGATCGACCGGATCGCCCTGGGCCCGGGCCCACGCCGCCTCGTAGACGAGGAGGGTGCCGCCGTCGACGTTCGTCTTGGCGTCGGCCAGGTAGTGGGCCAGCGCTTGAAACGCGCCGAGCGGCTTGTCGAACTGCTCCCGGTCCTTCGCGTACTGCGTGGTGATCTCGAGCGCGAACTGCGCGCCGCCCATGGCCTGTGCCGCGAGCAGGATCATCCCGTCGTCCATCGCGGTGGTCCACGTACCCCATCCCGACCCCGCCGGGCCGATGCGCTCGCCGGAACCCACGCGCACACCCGACAACGTGACGGCGTACTGCGTGTCCGACGCAATCGTCTTCTGTTGCTCGAGCGTGACGCCGTCGCCGGCCGGATCGACCAGGAACAGATCGATGTCGCCGGGCGAGTCACCCGTACGAGCCAGCACGATCAGCCGCTCGGCACTGCTCGCGAACGGCACGTGCCACTTCACGCCATCGAGCACGTACCCGTCGCCGTCGGCGGTGGCTCGCAGCTGCACGCCCTTCGGCCCGAACCCGTTGTCCGGCTCGAGCCACGCCGGTACGACGATGGCGTCGCCCTTGGCGATGCGCGGCAGCCACGCCCGGCGCTGCTCGTCCGACCCGCGGCGGCCAGCACCCCGGCGCTCATGACTGCACTGGCGAAGTGCGGCGACGGCGCGAGCGCCCGCCCGAACTCCTCGTAGACGATCGCGGCCTCGAGCAGACTCATCCCCGAGCCGCCGTACTCCTCGCCGATCGTGAGTCCGATGAGGTCGAGCTCGGCCAGCTGCTTCCAGAACTCGTCGCCGAAGCCCTTCGGGTCGTCCTCGAGCTCCCGTACGACATCGAGCGAGGCGCCGCTGGCGCACACGCCGCGCACCATCTCTCGCAGCATCGTCTGTTCTTCGCTGAAATCCAGATCCATCGGTCGCTCCTACGGCTGCCACTGGTCGCCGCGTCGGCGCCAGGGGTTGTCCTCGGTCGTGGTCGGAACGGCGACTCGCGCCGAGCAATCGGTCTTCACGTCGCCGTCCACGGTGAGCGACACCAACAGCTCGACCCATCCGCAGCCGGCCTCGTCCACCTCGACGTCCTGCACGGCGGCATCGAGCGCCATCGTGTCGCCCGGGAACACCGAACCCTTCATCCGGAACTTCATCCGTCCGAGCCGGCCGGTCGGCCCCGTCCAGTCGGTGATGTACCGCTCGAACCACGCCGCTTGGTTGGGCGTGTTCATGAAGATGTCCTGGGTTCCGTTGCGGTTCACGGCGAAGTCGTAGTCGTGGTGCATCGGCCGCCAGTCACGCGCCGCCAAGGCGCCGAGCACGATCGTGGTCGCGCTCACGTCGTAGCGCAGCGTCGGCAACGCGTCGCCCTCGTGCACATCGTCGAGGATCATTCGCCCCTCCGATAGCCGAAGCCGGTGTAGCTCTCCACGCCGACGAGCTCGTCGCGCTGGTTGAAGTACTCCACGTCGATCACCCAGAAACGGCCGGTGCCGAGCTTCGTGGTCTTCGGACCGCTGACCGATCGGAGGATCTGCTGGGTTCGCAGCAGATCACCGGGTCGCACGGGCTCGTGGAACACGATCGTGTTGTCGGTCATCACTGCCTCGGGGAGGCCGAAGCGTTCCTTCAGGTCGAAGTGCACCTGGAGTGGCAGCGCCTGTTCGGCTCGGTCGGGCGACCAGTGATGGGGTCGGAACCACACCGACAACATCGTCGGCGGTGCGATCGGCCCGTCCGTGACGGTCGCCGCGGTTTCGGCGTCCCAGAACAGGGGATTGCCGTTCTCGACCGACGCGCAGCTCGTCCAGATGTAGCCCTGCTCCACGGGGAACTCCCCGCGCTCCTCGTACTGCACGACGCCGATCAGCTCGGCTACGTCGGCCGGAGATCGTCCACGACGGTCATCCCACCACTCCTTCCTGTTGCAACGACGCGATGGCTCCTCGGTGCGTACCCGCGCCGGCAGAGCAACGCGTCGGTGTCGGTGCGCGCCGCCGTCGCGGACCTCGAACGACGACCGCTCGGTGTCGGTCCCGGCGAGCACCGTGCCGAGCTGGCGGAACGCGCCCTCGGTCTCGTGTGAGGCCTCGACGATCAGGCCGCGGGCTCGCACCTGGTCGTCGTCGACCAGCTCGGCCACGGAGTACACCGGCGCCACACACGTGTCGGCGGGCCCGAGGTCGCGGACCCATTCGTCACGAGCGCGGGTCGCGAACGCGGCGCGGAAGTCCGCTCGGATCTGGTCCTGCACATCGTCGTCGAGCTGGTGGCCCGACCACTTCTCACAATCCAGCAACCGGCAGAGGTTCGCGAAGAACGGCGGCTCGATCGCGCCGACCGCCACCCACTTGTCGTCGGCGCACGCGTACGTGTCGTAACACGCGTAGCGCCCGGTGAGGATGTAGTGCCCGGGACCCGGCTCGGTCCCCGTCGCCAGGTACTCGTCGATGTAGAGACCCATCATGGCCAGCACGCCGTCGGCGATCGACACGTCGAGGTAGGCACCTTCTCCGGTGCGACCCTTGCGGACGAGCGCGGTCGTGATCGCCATCACCGCCTGCATGCCGCCGGCCGCGATGTCCGCCACCGTGGCGCCCGGGCAGCGGTGGTTTGCCGCCGGGTGCTCGCTCGCTGCAGTCGAGATAGCCGCCGACCGCCAGGTAGTTGACGTCATGGCCGGCCCATTGGGCGTGGGGACCGGTCTGGCCGTAGCCGCTGGTCGAGCAGTAGACGATGCCGGGATTCACCGACCGCACGTCGCCGTAGCCGACGCCGAGGCGGTCGACGACGCCCGGTCGGAAGCTCTCGAGCACGACGTCCGCCGACTCGGCCAGACGCAGGAACGCGCCGCGCCCGGCCGGCGCCTTGAGATCGAGCTGGATGCGCTTCATGTCGCGATGACCGCTGTACGCGTAGAACGGGGGAGTGATCTGCACCGCGCCGGCGCGTGGCACGGCACCGATCTTGATCACCGTTGCGCCGTAGTCGCTGAGCATGCGCGAGGCGCGCGCCGCGGGTCCGACCGTCGAGAAGTCGAGCACCGTGATGCCGTCGAGCGCAGGAGAGGTCACGGCTCAGAAGTTCTTGGGGAGCCCGAGCCCGCGTCGGGCGATGATGTTCTTCTGGATCTCCGAGGCGCCGCCTCCGATGGTGTCGATCACCGTGTAGCGGTACGTCGACTCGGACCGCCCCTTCATCGGTGCGTCCTCGGTGTGCACTCGTAGTTGGCTCCCGGGCCCGGCGATGTCCATGGCCGCGTTGGCCAGCCGACGCGAGAACTCGGTCGCGAAGAGCTTGTACTCCGACGACTCGATCGTCGGAGGCGGATGTGGCTTGCCGGTCGCCTTGGTTTCGCGCTCGCCCTTCACCGATTCGGCGACGACCTTCAACCCCATCACCCGCGCCACCTCGGCGTCGGTGTGGAGGCGAGCGATCTGTGCGCGAACGACGGCGTCGTCCTTCAGCGGCTCGCCGTCGCGCTCCGTCGTCTTCACGTAGTCCGTCAACAGGTCGAGGCGTTGCTTGATCGGCGAGAAGGTGAACATCGTGAAGCGCTCGAGATCGAGGGCCTGGCTGATGTACTGGAAGCCGCTGTTCACTTCGCCGACCACGTACTCGTCCGGGACGAAGACGTCGTTGATGAAGACTTCGTTGGTGCGCTCGTCGCCCATCGTCCAGATGCCGTGGATCTCGACGCCCGGTTGATCGAGCGGAACGAGCATCAGCGTGATGCCGCGATGCTTGTTGTCGGGATCGGTGCGGGTTCCGAGCCAGTACCACTCGGCGAAGTGGGCCGATGTCGTCCACGTCTTCTGACCGTTCAGGAGCCAACCGGACTTTCCGTCCTGCTCGTGGCGGACGGCCTTCAACTTCATCGACGCCGCGTCGGAGCCGGCGTTCGGTTCGCTGTAGCCCACGGCGAACTCGACGTCGTTCTCGAGGATCATCGGGAGGAACGTCTCCTTGAGGAAGTCGCTGCCCTGCGCGATGAGGGTCTTGCCGATGATGCCGACACCCTTGCCGATCTGCGGACCGCCGCGACCCGCGAGGGCTTCGTTCAACAAGAACTCGTAGACACCCTCACCTTCGCGGCCGCCGTACTCCTTGGGCCACGTGATGCCGAGCCAACCCTTGTGGCCGAGCTCCTTCATGAAGGCGCGCCGCTTCGGTGTGTCGACGATCTGCGCCATGTTCTCCCGGGTGACGTCGAAGACGTCCGGGTCGTCGTTCGCGTCGAGGAAGGCCTCGACCTCCTCGAGGAACGCCAACTGCTCCGGCGAGAACTCGAAATCCATCGGTTGCTCCTGATTCCTGACGACCCGTCAGAAATCCTAGGCGATGACCCCGGCGTCTCGCAGCTTGGCCAGCTCGCTGTCGTCCAGGCCCAAGCTCGTCCTGAAGCACTGTCTCGGTGTGCTCGCCGACCCACGGCACGCGTGTCTCGGGCCCCTCCGCCATCTTCGACAGCTTCACCGGGTTGCCCGGGATGAGGATCGGTTCGTCCACGTCGTCGACGCGGGGCATCTCGACGAGCATGTGTCCGCGACGCGACGTGCGGATCGGCGATCACGTCGGCGGCCGTGTTGCTGGGCCCGGCGACGATGCCCGCCGCGGTCAGCTCCTCGGACGCCTCGAGCTTCGTGCGCGTCGACAGCCAGGTCCTCGACGGCGGGACGGATCGTGTCCTCGAGGTGCTGTCACCCAACCGGCGCGTGTCGCGAATCGCGGGTCGTCCTTCCATTCGGGATGGCCGACGAGGTCGGCCAGCGCCTCGAACTGCGGCTCGCGGACGATCTGGGTGACCACGTAACCGTCGGAGGCCTTGAAGCCCTCGCACACGACGCCCACCGATCCTTCGGCACCGGGCCGCACGCCCATCGACCAGAAGTTCGTGACGATGTCGGTCATCGAGATCATGGCGTCGAACATGGCGATGTCGACGTACTGGCCTTCGCCGGTCAGATCGCGCTGGCGCAGCGCGGCGAGCACACCGATCACGCCGAACAATCCGGAGCTGATGTCGCCGAGCGCGCCGACCGGGATGGTGGTCGGCGGCCGATCGGGACCACTGCGGTAGTCGTAGATGCCGGACATGGCCTCGACGATGGCGGCGTACGCCGGCCAGCGTCGATAGGGCGTCTCGACGGTGTTGCCGAACCCCGAGATCGACAGATAGATCGCGCGCGGGAGTACCGCCGCGATGTCGGCGTACCCGAGGCCCATGCGATCCATCGTCCCGGGCTTGAAGTTCTCGGCGATCACGTCGAAGTTGGCGGCCAGTCGCAGGAACAGGTCGCGGCCCTCGGGCGCCTTCAGGTCGAGCCCGACGCTGCGCTTGTCGAGGTTGTTGCGCAGGAACGTGGCCCCGATTCGGCGCCCGTTCGGATCGGTCATCGCCGGCAGCGCGCCTCGGCCGGACTCGCCGTGCTCGGGATGCTCGACCTTCACGACCTCGGCCCCGAGTCGGGCGAGCAGTTGCGTTGCGTACGGCAGGGCCTGCATCTGCTCCGCGGCCAGGATGCGCACCCCTACGAGTGGTCGGGGATAGCTCTGCGCGTCAGCGTTCGCGATCTCGCCCAGTTTCATCGGGCCATCGTAAACCGACCGCCTCGCCATCCCTGACGAGGCGTCAGGTTTTCCGCGTACACTCGCCGCATGCGAGGGATCCTGAGCCACGGCGCCTACGTGCCGTTCCGCCGACTCGACCGCGCCGAGATCAAAGCCTTCCTTGGGTCCGGCGGTGGATCGGGCACCCGCTCCGTCGCGTCGTACGACGAGGACACGACCACCATGGGCAGTCGAGGCGGCCCGTCTGGCCCTGGCGACCGCCGACGTGGCGCCGGCCGCGCTCTGGTTCACCACCACCGAGCCGGCCTATGCCGAGAAGACGAACGCCACGGCCATCCACGCGGCGCTTCGTCTCGACCACGACGTCCCGGCGCTCGATTTCGCCGGCGCCGTTCGTTCCGGTGGCGGTGCCCTCGCGCGCCGCGTTCGACGGTGGTGGCCCGACCTTGGTCGTCGCCGCCGACATCCGTACCGGTCTGCCCGGCAGCGCCGACGAGTCCGCCGGCGGTGACGGTGCCGCCGCCGTGCTGATAGGCGACGACGGCGACGGGGTGCTCGTCGCCGAATACCTCGGTGGCGCCAGCGCGACGACCGAGTTCCTCGACCGGTGGCGTACGCCCGGCGACGGTCGCACGAAGCAGTGGGAAGAGAAGTTCGGTGAGGTCGAGTACGTGCCGCTCGGCGAACAAGCGTGGAACGAGGCCCTCAAGGCCGCCGGTGTGTCGGCCGAGCAGATCGATCGGGTCGCGGTCGTCGGGCCGCATGCCCGCGCCGTGAAGGGCCTCACGCGGAAGCTCGGTGTCCGCGACGACGCGCCGGCCGAAGACCTGACGAAAGCAGTGGGCCAATGCGGTGCCGCTCACCCGGGGCTCGCGCTCGGCGGCCATGCTCGACCAGGCGTCGCCGGGCCAGGTGCTCGCACTCGTGTCGATGGCCGACGGTGTCGATGTGGTGGTCGTTCGCACCACCGACGCGCTGGCCGCGCGATCAGAGCGGCCGGGCGCTCGCGACGCAGATCGAACACGGCGGCGCGGTGCGGTACGCCAAGTTCCTCTCGTGGCGCGGCATGCTCACCGTCGAGCCGCCTCGCCGTCCGGAACCGGCGCGGGTGTCGGCGTCGGCGGCGGCTCGTGCCGACGAGTGGAAGTTCGGTTTCGTCGGCTCGCGTGATCGCGCGTCGGGCGCCGTGCACCTTCCGCCGTCGCGTGTGTCGATGGTCGGCGGCGCGGTGGACGACATGGATCCGATCCCGATGGCCGACGCGCAGGGGACGATCGTGACCTTCACGGTCGATCGTCTGGCGTACTCGCCGAGCCCGCCCGTGGTGTTCGCCGTCGTGGATTTCGAGGGCGGGGGGCGTTTGCCGATCGAGTTGACCGACGTCGACGAAGACGATGTGGCGATCGGTGGCCAGGTCGAGATGACGTTTCGCCGGCTCAACAGCGCCGACGGCATACACAACTACTTCTGGAAGGCACGGCCGCTTCGCGGCTGAGGAGGACTCCGATGGGCTCTCACGGCATCAAGGACCAAGTCGCGATCATCGGCATGGGTTGCACCCGCTTCACGGAGCACTGGGACAAGAGCGCCGACGACCTGTTGGTCGACGCGGCGCAAGAGACGTTTGCATCGGCCGGCGTCGACAAGGACACGGTGGACGCGTACTGGCTCGGCACCGCGCAGTCGGGCATGAGCGGCATCACGTTGGCCCGGCCGTTGCAGCTTCAGGGCAAGCCGGTCACGCGCGTCGAGAACTACTGCGCCACCGGTTCCGAGGCGTTGCGCCAGGCGGCGTACGCTGTCGCGAGCGGTGCGTACGACATGGCGATGGCGATCGGTGTCGAGAAGGTGAAGGACTCGGGCTATCAGGGTCTGAACGCGTTCCCGATCCCGAGCGACGGCACCGGGCGCACGCTGACCGCGGCGGCCATGTTCTCGATGGTCGCGCCGGCGTACGCCAAGAAGTACGGGGTCGACGAGCGGGAGCTGAAGGAGGTGCTCGGCCGGATCGCGTCGAAGAACCACTACAACGGCGCCCGGAATCCTCGCGCCCAGTTCCGGCGCGAGATCACCACCGAGCAAGCGTGCGCCGCGCCGGCCGTGGCCGGAGCGCTGGGCTTGTACGACTGCGCTGGTGTCGCCGACGGCTCGGCCGCCGCGGTGGTCGTGCGGGCCGAGGACGCGCATCGATTCACCGACAAGCCGCTCTACATCAAGGCCCTTTCGTTCGTCGCCGGCAACGGCAGCGGGCTCCTCGATCCCGACTACGACTACACGACGTTCCCCGAGATCGTGCAGTGCGCTCGGGATGCGTACGACCAAGCGGGTGTCGTCGATCCCCGTCACCAACTCGCCATGGCCGAGGTCCACGACTGCTTCACCCCGACCGAGCTGGTGTTGATGGAGGATCTCGGTTTCACGGAGCGGGGCACGGCCTGGAAAGAGGTGCTCGCCGGAACGTTCGATCTCCACGGCGAGCTACCGATCAACCCCGACGGAGGGTTGAAGAGCTTCGGCCACCCGGTGGGCGCGTCGGGCCTGCGCATGATGTTCGAGGCCTGGTTGCAACTGCGTGGTGAAGCGCCCGACGACCGTCAGATCGAGACGACCGCCGACCGCAATCTGGCGCTGACCCACAACCTCGGGGGCTACCCCGGTGAGATGGTCTCGTTCGTCTCGGTTGTCGGTAGCGAGCTCGGCTGACGTCGCCAACTCGTCAAGTACGCCGCGACCGCGACCGCGAGCACCGGCTGCGCCGCCAGCGTGAACCTCGTGTTGCCGTTGGCGGCCAGCGCCGCCAGGCTCACCCCGATCACGACGCCGACGAGCGGGGCGAGCACGGCCCTCCGCCGGCGCAACACGACCGTGCCCGGCACCGCCAGCACGAGCATCGCGATCGCGACCACTCCCGCGGCGATCTGCCAGTTGCGGTTGCGCGTCTCGATGGCCTCGAGGTTGGCCTGATCCACGGGATTCCACAGAGACCACGCGCGAGCGACCCGCGCCGTGCCCACGAGCGGTAGTCGGGCGGGATGATCGCGGGCGTAGTCGATGCCGGCTTGGCGGCCGGCCGCGGCCCACGACAGCTCGGACTGTCCGGGCCGGCGCGTCACCGAGAGACAACTCGCATCCCAGGCTCCGAACAGCGGGCCGTAGAAGGTGCCGGCGCAGTTAGCGCCTTCGATGACGCTGCCCGAGTTGCTCGACAACAACACGGGCTCACCCATCCGGCGGTCGTTGCGCACGGCCCAAGGCACCAACAACACGGCCGTCATGGCCAACGCGATCGCGCCGAGCGCGACCCGACGTAGGTTGGACGGCCCGACGACGCGCCAGGCGGTTGCGGCGATGAGGAGCGGTGCGACGAACAACGCATCGCTGCGCGCCATGGCCGCCAGACCGAGCAGTGCGCCTTGGAGCGCGAACCACCACCATGACGGCGTTGCGATGGCGCGGTACGCGACCAGCGTCGCGCTCGTGATCAACGCGACATACAGCGACTCCGCCATGAGCGACCCGTCCGCGGCGATGAGGATGGGGGAGACCGCGATCAGAGCGGCGGCAACGAGCCCGACGCGGCGGTTGGCGACTCGGGCACCGATCAGGCCGGTCAACCCGATCGTGATCGACCCGAGTGCTGCGCCGACGACCTGGTGCGCGTGCTCGGTGTCGAGGCCGACTTGGTTGGCGACCGCGAGCAGCGCGGGCCACAACGGCGGGAAGTTGGCGGTCGAGACCGATTGGCCGAGCCGATAGAAGGCGTCGGGATCGATGTAGCCCTTCCCGTGCGACAGCGTCTGTGACTGCAGCTCGTACCAGATCGCGTCGAACCCGAGCGTGTGAGGAGCGATGGCGAACACGTACACGACCCGTACCGCGAATCCGGCCAGGGACACGATCGTCAGCGCGATCGCGAACTGCCGGGTCCGCCGCCTCGAGTGGGTCACTACTGCGGACGATATGAGCGATCGACGGTCGTCGGCTAGACCGGTGCGATGGACCCGGCGATCAGCACCATCGAGGAAGCGGTCGGGCGGATCCGCGCCACCGACGCGATCGCGGTGCCTCTCGGGCCCGGTCAGCCCGGTGCCTTCCTCCACGGTTTGGGCACGCGGGACGACTATGTGGGTCTCACGATCTCGGGTGCCCTGCTCGTCGACTTCTACGAGATCTTCTCGAAGCCCGGCGTCCGCCATCTGAGTGGGTTCTACGGCCCGATCGAGCGGATGTTGGTCGATCAGGGCGCCGACGTGGCCTTCGTGCCCTCGGATTTCCGTCGCTTCGGTCCACTGCTCGAACGCCTGCATCCTCGAGTCATGGCCACGGTCGCGACGCGGCCGGATGCGGACGGCTATCTGAGCCTGTCGTTGCACGCCGGTGCCACCGTGGGTGAGCTCCATCGGGCGGGCGCCGATCCCGAGCGCCTGCTCGTCGTCGAGATGAACAGCCGGTTCCCGCGCACTGTGGGACTCCCGCCCGAGCACCGTCACGCGTTGCACCTCGACGAGATCGACGTACTGGTCGAGAGCGAACAGGCTCCGTTCCTGCTCGAGGACGCGCCGCCGACTGAGATCGACGTCGCCATTGCGGGCTTTGCCCGTGCCTTCGTCACCGACGGCTGCACGCTCCAGACGGGCATCGGTGGCGTGCCGAGCACGATCGTCGGTCTGCTCGCGACGGAGCCCGGCGGTAACTACGGCGTCCATTCGGAGATGTTCACGACCGGGCTCATGCATCTGCATCGCAGCGGGAAGGTGACCAACCTCAAGGGCGGCCCGTGGGACGGGTACTCGGTCACGACCTTCGCCGCCGGTACCCAGGAGCTCTACGACTGGCTCGACGGCAACGACGAGGTGAGGTTCTTGCCGGTGGAGCTGGTGAACTCGCCCGAGCGCATCGCGCACAATCGGAAGATGGTGACGATCAACGGCGCGTTGTGCATCGACCTGCACGGCCAGGTCGTGGCCGACACGATCGGCGCTCGCCAGTACTCCGGGATCGGCGGCCACGAGGACTTCGTGTCCGCCACCGGTCTCGAGCTCGAGGACCGCTCTCTGGTGTGCCTGCCGTCGACCGCCACGTCAGGCGGCACGGTTGTCTCACGGATCGTGGCCTCGCTGCCCGAGGGCTGGGTGATCACCACGCCGCGGCACCAACTCGACGTCGTCGTCACCGAGTTCGGCGCGGCCGAGCTCCGCGGTGGAACCGTGCGCGAGCGAGCGCTCGCTTTGGCCGAGATCGCGCATCCGGACTTTCGCGACGAATTGCGCGCGCGGGCCGCGGGTATGTCATGACAGGTCGCTCACGGATCGCGGTAGCCATCTCACCTCACGAGGTACCCCTAGAGCGGGCAAAGGACGGGGAGTAGATTCTCCGGAATGTCGCTCCTGGACCGGCTGCGCGAAGCGCAGGACGAACCGGCACGCCTCCGCGCGTCGCCGTACGTCGGTCCATCGATCCTCACCGTCGATCAGCTGCGCGCCATGGAGCGCGCCCTGGCCCATGAAGGGTTCTTCGACCGGGTGGTGATCGACGAGCCCGAGCCCGAGCCCGAGCTGTTGCCCGTCACTACTCCGCTCCCGCCGGTACCGGACGTCGTCGAACCGTTGCCGATATGGACGCCTCCCGAGGCGGCGCCGGCGTCCGTTCCTGCGCTGCCCCTGCCCATGCCGCCGCCGGCACTGGCGGTCGAGCCCCTGCCGATATGGACGCCGCCGCCGCCCGTGCTCGAGCCCGCGGTGGCCGCCGCAACGCTCGAGCCCTGCCCGAACTGCGGTGAAGAGCTCCAGATCGATCGCATCGACCTCACCATCAACGCCAGTTGGCTCACCTGCCGACCCTGTGGGATGCGCTGGGGCGGCTCGATCGATCGGCGACCGGCCGAGCGTGAACCGGGCCTGCCGGCGCTGCTGCCTGCCAATGACAAAACCGGGGAACGCGGACACATCGCCGCCGGTTGATATCGGCATGTTCGGTAAAAACAAATCCCGCATCCCCACCCCTGACGAGGCCCTGGCCGGTCGCAACGAGGCCATGGCCGTGCCTGAGCACCACTTCGTCAACGGCAACCCGCTCGTTCCCCCGTTCCCTGATGGTTTCCAGCAGGCCGTGTTCGGTATGGGCTGCTTCTGGGGCGCAGAGCGCCTTTTCTGGCAGACGCCCGGCGTGTACACCACCGCCGTCGGCTACGCCGGCGGCTTCACTCCGAACCCGACCTACGAAGAGGTCTGTTCCGGGATGACCGGTCACACCGAGGCCGTGCTCGTCGTGTTCGACCCGGCGGTCGTCTCCTACGAGCAGCTGTTGCAGGTCTTCTGGGAGGGCCACGACCCGACACAGGGCATGCGCCAGGGCAACGACACCGGCACGCAGTACCGCTCGGCGATCTACGCCTCCGATGCCGCGCAACGCCAGATCGCAGAGCAGTCTGCCGCCTTGTACGGCGAGCGGCTGGCGGCTTCGGGTCACGGCGAGATCACGACCGAGATCCGTGAGGCGCCAACGTTCTATTACGCCGAGGGCTATCACCAGCAGTACCTCGGGAAGAACCCGAACGGGTACTGCGGGCTCGGCGGCACGGGCGTTTCGTGCCCCATCGGGCTCGCCACCACCGACTGATCCGACGGGCCTTTTCCTCGGACAAGCGTGTCGAACCATCGAGAAGTCTGACGCTACCGTCAGGTTTCTCGGTGGTTCTCGTTTTGGCACGGTGTGCCTCGAATTGACCGCCGTGACCCATTCCACAACGAATGGGTTTCGGGCCCATTGCGATTTGATGACGGAACCCCACACTGGACGGCTGCTAGTCCCCCCAGGAGGTTTCCGCAGTGCCCCCCACATCACCCGAACGAAGACGCGCGGGCCAACGAGCAGCCGCTATCGGCCTCGCTGGCCTGGTTGGCCTCACGGCCGCCGTCGCCGTCCCCGTCCTCGCCAACAACGACAGCTCCGATGCTCAGGTCGTCAGTGAGGCGCCCAGCACCCCGACCACGCTGTCGCCCGCCGAGGTGGCCTTCGCCAAGTTCACGTCGGCCACACCCGAACAGCAGAGCTACATCGTCTGGCAGTCGCTCACCCAAGAGCAGCGCGACTTCGTCATGTTCTCCACCGCCGATGACGAGCAACGCAACTTCATCGTGTTCGTATCGTCCCCCGAGGATCAGCGCGCCGCCTTCGTCGACGCCTTGACCCCCGACCCCGCGCCCGAACCGGCGCCGACCCGTCCCGCCCAGTCCGAGAGCGGCGCGACCGTCAGCGCGGGCGGTTCGGTGTGGGACTCCCTCGCCCAGTGCGAGGCCGGTGGCAACTGGTCCACCCACACCGCCAACGGTTTCAGCGGCGGTCTGCAGTTCGCCAACTCCACCTGGACCGGCTTCGGCGGCGGCGAGTTCGCCTCGATGGCCTACCAAGCGTCCCGCGAGGAGCAAATCATCGTCGCCGAGCGTGTTCAGGCCTCTTCGGGCTGGGGTGCGTGGCCGGCGTGCAGCCGCAAGCTCGGCCTTCGCTGACGCCCGGCTCTTCACCACCGGTTCCCAACGAGGACCCCTTCGGGGGTCCTCGTTCCGTTTTCGGCTTCCTCGACTGACGGGTAGGTTGACGCCGACCCCGCAACGTGACGAGATGACCGAGAGAGGGATAGCTGCGATGGCTTTCGAACTGCCGCCCCTGCCGTACGCGAAGGACGCGCTCGCGCCGCACATCAGCGCCGAGACGCTCGACTACCACTACGGCAAGCACCACCAGACCTACGTGACGAACCTCAACAAGCTCGTCGACGGTACCGATGACGCCAATGCGTCGCTCGAGGACATCATCGGCAAGGCCGATGTCGGCACCGGGTTGTTCAACAACGCCGCGCAGGTGTGGAACCACACGTTCTACTGGAGCTGCATGGCGCCTGGCGGCGGCGGCGCGCCGACCACGGAGATCGGCGAGAAGATCAACAGCGCGTTCGGCTCCTACGACGATTTCCGCAAGCAGTTCGCCGAAGCCGCGACGACGCAGTTCGGCTCCGGCTGGGCGTGGCTCATCGACGGCGACAAGGGCCTGTCGATCATGAAGACGGCGAACGCCGACCTCCCGCTCAAGCACGGTGAGAAGGCGTTGCTCACCATCGACGTGTGGGAGCACGCGTATTACATCGACTATCGCAACGCGCGGCCGAAGTACATCGAGACGTTCCTCGACAGCCTGCTGAATTGGGACTTCGTTGCCGCCAACTTGGCGGGCTGAGCGCCCTTGCTGGGTGGTCTGAACACGATCGACGACGCCTGCGGGGCTGATCCCTCGTGGGTGTGTCGACGTGTCTACGAGGCCACCGACAATGCAACGCTGGCGGCGGCGGCCGAATGGGCCGTCGCCAAACCGATCGGGATCCTCGGCATCGTCCTGCTCGCCTTCGTGGTGAGTCGGATCGCTCGGTGGACCATCAAGCGGGTCATGCAGCGCGTCCTGCAACCGCAGAACACGGAGCGAGCTCAGAAGCTGCGTGATCACACGCCGAGCGTGTTGCTGCGCTCGGGTCAGTGGGACCTGCGAGCCGAGGCGCGGATCCAGACCCTCACGGTGGTGTTTCGCAGTCTCGCGTCGCTCGTCGTGTGGTTCATCGCGGTGGTGTGGATCCTCGAGGTGCTCGGCATCGCGCTGGGTCCGCTCATCGCCGGTGCCGGTATCGCCGGCGTGGCGCTGGGTTTCGGCGCGCAGAACGTGGTGCGTGATTTCCTCGCCGGGTTCTTCTTGCTCATCGAGGATCAGTTCGGCGTGGGGGACATCGTCGACTTGAGCCCGGACGTAGCGGGCACGGTCGAGAAGATCACGATGCGCTCGACCCGTGTGCGCGATGTGAACGGGACCGTCTGGCACATGCCGAACGGCCAGATCCTGCGGGCTGGGAACAAGTCGCAGGAATGGGCCCGGGCGCTGATCGACCTCGAGGTCGCGCCCGACTCCGATCTCGAGTTGGTCCAACACGTGATCGGCCGGACCGCGGCAGAGATGGCGACCGATCCGGCGTGGAGCTATCAAATCCTCGAGCCGCCCGAGGTCTGGGGGGTCGAGGCGCTGAGCCCGACGGCAGTGACCATCCGGCTCGTGGCGAAGACCCGGCCCGCCGCGCAGTTCGCCGTCATGCGAGAGCTACGGCTGCGGCTCAAGGGTGCGCTCGACGAAGCCGGCATCGACATGCCGCCGCAGCCGCTCCTGCCACCCTCGCCACCAACTCCCTGAAGCGCGTACTGCAACTGTCACACGTTGTCACGCAGGCACCGAATCGGTACCGAATCTGCGCCGGAGTGACAGGACGGTGACAATCGCAGTACGCGAACGGAATCAGGAGGCCTGGTACCGACCGCGGGCCGTTCGTACGACTCGTCCATCCCGGACGTCGGCTCGGAGGGCGTTGGAGATCGACTGACTCGGGCGTCCCGTCGGCGCGAAGCCCGTGCGCGGCCAGCAGTCGGACCAGTTCGCCGACCGACGCCGGCCTGCGCAAGAGGCACAGCAGATCGAACACGGCTTCGCGAAGTTCCTCCGACCCCGAGCACCTCGAGCTCGGCGGGGTCGGGGAACGGATCGTCGAACGCATCCGAACGACGCAGCAAGTACTGCGCCGGTGCGCCCGTACGTCGGTCGATTACCTGCCCGGTGCCGACAAGCGCGCGGTTGCACGCTCGTATTCGCGCTGCGGCGGTGAGCCGATCGTCCGCCGCGGCACGCAGACGAGCATCGGCGTCGGTGAGCGCCGCCTCCGCCTCGGCTCGCAGCTCGAGCACGGCGTCGCGTTTGTCGCCCGTCGCGCCGATGAGACCGGGTCGCCTGACGAGGGCCTCGGCTCGAAGCCGCCGCTGATCCGCCGGGCTCATCCAGCTTCAAGTGTCACGTCGACGGCGTCGTCCCCGGCTTCGAGCGTGACGTCACCGGTCACGTTGCCGGCCTCGCGAATATCCCCAAGGGCGCTGCGCACCGCCGCGAGGCGCGTCTCGTCGCCACGAACCACGACGGCGGACACCCCGGCCTTCAACGACTGCTTTGCCTCCGTCTTGGCCTTGCGGATCTCGCTCAGGACCTCGGCAGCGGCGGCGAAGACCGCAGGCTGGCCGTCTGCCGCGATGGATCGCAACTCGCCGGCGGCGGGCCATTGACTGCGGTGGATCGGAGCCGTCCTGCCACCACGACCAGACCTCTTCGGTCACGTACGCCATGAACGGCGCGAACAACCGCAGCAAGGTCGACAGCGCCAACTGCAACGCGGCCTGGGCCGAGGCCGCGGCGTCATCGCCCAACGACCCGTAGGCGCGACCCTTGACCAACTCGAGGTACTGATCACAGAAGGTCCAGAAGAAGGTCTCGGTCCGCTCGAGCGCGCGGGCGTAGTCATACGAATCGAAGGCGTTCGTCGTATCGTCGACCAAGTCCGCCAACGCCCCGACCATGGCTCGATCGAGCGGCTGGGTGATGACCGAGTAGTCGGACTGCCGACCGCCGAGTCCCAGAGCGAACCGCGACGCGTTCAACAACTTGATGGCGAGACGACGACCGACCTTCAGCTGCCCTTCGTCGAAGGCGGTGTCGGTGCCGGGCCGGCCGCTGGCGGCCCAGTACCGCAGCGCGTCGGCCCCGAACTGATCGATGTACTGCATCGGGGTGACGACGTTGCCCTTCGACTTCGACATCTTCTTGCGGTCGGGGTCGAGCACCCATCCGGAGATGACTGCGTCCTGCCAGGGCAAGGTGTCGTTCTCGAGATGGGCGCGCACGATGGTCGAGAACAGCCAGGTGCGAATGATCTCGTGCGCCTGGGGTCGCAGGTCCATCGGGAACGTGCGAGCGAAGAAGTCGTCGTCTTCCTCCCACAGCGCGGCGATCTGCGGAGTGAGCGATGACGTGGCCCAGGTGTCCATCACGTCGGGATCGGCGGTGAAGCCACCCGGTTGATCGCGCTGGGACTCGTCGAGCCCGTCGGGCGTCTCGGAGGTCGGATCGATCGGCAGGCGTGACTCGGCCGGAATGATCGGGCTGGCGTAGTCGGTCGTGCCGTCGGCGCCGATCGGGTACCAGACCGGGAACGGCACCCCGAAGAACCGCTGCCGCGAGATGAGCCAGTCACCGGTGAGACCCTCGACCCAGTTCTCGTAGCGCACCTGCATGTACGGAGGATGCCAATGCAGCTCCTTGCCCCGCCGCAGCAACGCCTCGCGCAGGTCGAGGTCGCGCCCGCCGTTGCGGATGTACCACTGGCGGCTGGTGATGATCTCGAGCGGGCGCTCGCCGCGTTCGTAGAACTTGACCGGATGCGTGATCGGGCGCGGCTCGCCGTCGAGATCGCCCGACTCGGTGAGCAGCTCGACGATGCGGCGTCGAGCCTGGTTCACCGTCTTGCCCGCCAGCTCGCCGTACGCGGCGCGCCCCGCGTCGGACGCGATGGCGGCCGGTGCCTCGGCGATCAGTCGACCGTCGTCGCCCATGACCGACCGCGTCGGCAACTGCAGCTCGCGCCACCAGGTGACGTCGGTGATGTCGCCGAAGGTACAGATCATGGCGATCCCCGAGCCTTTCTCGGGATCGGCCAGCTCGTGGGCGCGCACGTCGACGTCGACGCCGAACAACGGGGTGCGCACCGTCGACCCGAAGAACGGCTTGTATCGCTCGTCGTCGGGATGCGCCACCAGCGCGACACACGCCGGGATCAACTCGGGTCGCGTCGTCTCGATGTAGAGCGGTTCGCCGCCGTTGGGGCGATGGAACGCGATGCGGTGGTACGCGCCCGGCTTCTCGCGATCCTCGAGCTCGGCTTGGGCGACCGCGGTGCCGAAGTCGACGTCCCACAACACCGGGGCCTCGGCTTGGTAGGCCTCGCCCCGCGCCAGGTTCCGCAGGAACCCGCGTTGGGCGACACGCCGACTGTGGTCGTCGATCGTCGCGTACCCGAGTTCCCAGTCGACGGACAGGCCGAGCGCCCGCCACAGCTCCTCGAAGGCCTGCTCGTCGGTGACGGTGAGCCCATGGCACAGCTCGACGAAGTTGCGCCGCGAAATGTGCTGCGGCGGATCCAGCGGCTCGTCGGGCGCGACGAACGACGGGTCGTAGGGGAGCGACGGGTCGCAGAGCACGCCGTAGAAGTGCTGCACGCGGCGCTCGGTGGGCAGCCCGTTGTCGTCCCAGCCCGTCGGGTAGAAAACCTCCTTGCCCCGCATGCGCTGGTAGCGGGCGATGGTGTCGGTGTGGGTGTAGGAGAAGACGTGGCCCACGTGCAGCGAGCCCGACACCGTCGGCGGCGGGGTGTCGATCGAGTACACCTCGGCGCGGGACCGGGTGCGGTCGAACCGGTACGTGCCGTCGTCCTTCCATCGTGCCGACCACCGAGCCTCGATCCCCTCGAGAAGGCTCGAGGGCTTGTCGGGGACGGCCCAGTCGGCTCGTGGCGTCGGAGCTTCGTTGCTCATGGGGCCAAACGGTAGCCGGGCCACGAAGCGGGTCGTTCTAGCATTCGTCGGATGCTGCGCCTGTTCGACACCGCCGCGGGACGAGTGGTCCCGATCGAGTTCCGTGATCCCGGACGGGTCTCGATGTACGTCTGCGGGCCGACCGTCTACGGGCCTCCGCACCTCGGGCACGGCCGTTTCTCCCTCGTCTTCGACATCCTGCGGCGCTACCTCGAGTGGACCGGCCTCGACGTCATGTACGTGTCCAACATCACCGACATCGACGACAACATCATCAAACGCGCCGCCGAGGAGGAACGCTCGACCCAAGAGGTCGTCGACGAGTACGAGCGCCTCTGGTACGAGGTGATGGACGCCATCGGCGTCAAGCGCCCCACCGAAGACCCGCACGCGACCCAATACGTCGAGCGAATGGTGGCGCTGATCGATCAACTGGTCGTCGGTGGCTACGCGTACGAGACGGGCGACGGCGTCTACTTCACCCCGGAACGCATCGACGACTACGGATTGCTCGCTCGCCAGACCATCGACTCACTGCGCAGCGGAGCGCGAATCGACGTCGACGACCAGAAGCGGTCACCGATCGATTTCGCACTTTGGAAGAAGGCCAAACCGGGCGAGCCGGCATGGGAGTCGCCCTGGGGGGCGGGCCGACCGGGCTGGCACACCGAATGCGTCGTGATGTCGCTCGATCTCCTCGGCCCCGGCTTCGACATCCACGGCGGCGGCCAGGATCTCGCCTTCCCACACCACGAGAACGAGCGCGCCCAAGCGGCGGCCACCGGCCGGCCCTTCGCTCGTCACTGGGTGCACAACGGGTTCGTGGAGGTCGGTGGGGAGAAGATGTCGAAGTCGCTCGGCAACTTCACCAACCTGGTGGACCTCATCGACACGACCGACCCGCGCGCGTACCGCTTGCTGGTCCTGCGTGCGCACTACCGCTCGCCGGTCGAAGTCAACAAGGAGACGACCGACGACGCCGTGGCCGCGCTCGAGCGCCTGGACGCGCTGGCACGTCGCGCCGCCACCTTTCCCGGCGCCGCGGCTGACGAAGCATCGCTCGCCGAGTTTCGGGACGCCATGGACGACGACCTCGACACACCCCGCGTGATGGGTCTGCTCTTCAGCCTGGTCCGGCGGGCCAACCAGCTCGCGGACGACGGCGACGAGATGGCGGCCGCGCCCTTGGCCGCCGCCGTGCTGGAGATCGGCGCCGCCGTCGGACTGGAGCTGCGGTCGACCACGGGTGAGGTGCCCGAGGACATCGCCGGCCTCGCGACGCAGCGGGACGAGGCGCGCGCCGCCAAGGATTGGGCCACGGCCGATCGCCTGCGCGACGAGATCCAGACGGCCGGGTTCCTCGTCGAGGACACCCCGGCTGGAACGGTGGTCCGCGTCCCGTAGCCTGATCGGCCGTGCTCCGCCGCTCTCACTCAGGTTCTCGGCGATCGGGTTCCCGAGAACCACTCCCACCTGGGTTCGGCGTCATCTGGACGACGGTCGCGGTCGACTTGGTCGGTTTCGGGATCGTCATGCCGATCCTTCCGCAGTACGCCGAGCGATTCGGTGTCACCGCGACCGTGATCGGCCTCCTCATGTCCAGCTTCTCGCTGGCCCAGCTGATCTGCGCGCCGGTTCTCGGCCGGGTCTCGGACCGAATCGGTCGCAAGCCCGTCATCTTGATCTCGCTGTTCGGCACCGCACTGGGCAGCTTCCTCACCGGCGCGGCGGGAAGCGTCTGGATCCTCTTCGCCGGTCGGTTGCTCGATGGCGCGTCGGGCGCGAGCGTCTCGGTCGCGCAGGCCGCGGTGGCCGACGTCGCGACGCCCGCGCAACGGGCGCGCCTCATGGGCTTGCTCGGGGCGGCGTTCGGTGTCGGGTTCGTCGCCGGTCCGGCGCTCGGGGCCCTCGCGGCGCTCGGTGGCCCGCACGTGCCGTTCTACGTGGCGTCGGCCATCGCGTTCGTGAACGGGCTGGTGGCGATCAAGCGCTTGCCCGAGACGCGACCTTCGGCCACGCGGGCCGAAGAAGCCGAGCTCGAGGGCGAGCGCCTCGCCGCCGCTCCGGCGCTCGACGGTCCCGGACTCGCCGAGCCCGCCCATGTGCAGCGGCCCGAGGACGACGGCGAGCCCGATGCGCACACGATCCTGCGCCTGATCGCGGTGGCCTTTGCCGGGATGTTGGCCTTCAGCGCGTTCGAGGCGACGTTCGCCTTGCTGGCCGATCGACGTTTCGACCTCGGCTTGTCGTCGACCGCGGCCGTGTTCACCGTCATCGGCATCGCGTTGGTGATCGTGCAAGCAGGGTTGGTCGGCCCGGTCAACGAACGGTTGGGCGAGACGCGGACCCTGCGGCTCGCGCTGCTCGCCAACGGGGTGGGCCTGATCGTGCTCGCGCTCGACGCGGGATGGCTCGGCCTCGTCGTGTCGCTCGCACTGCTCGTCGTCGGGCAGGGCCTGATCACCCCGACGCTCTCCTCGGCGGTCGCCGGCCGCGCCGGGGCGAAACGGGGACAGTGGCTCGGCTGGCAGCAGACGGCCGGAGGGGTGGCCCGGGTCATCGGCCCCGCGGTCGGCGGAGCCCTGTTCCAGCAGGTCGGAGTGGGTGCGCCCTATGTCGCCGGCGCCGTCGCGGTAGCAGTGGCCCTCGCCTTGGTTCCGGGGATGCCGAACGGTTGGCGACGCCGGCGGCGGCCGGGTACCGTGGAAGTTACCGGGGGGTAACTTCTAGACACTACGGAGCTCGTCATGGGTGATTTCTCGCTCGAGTTGAACGAAGACCAGATCCAACTCCAGAAGTGGGTGCACGACTTCGCCGAGGACGTGATCCGCCCGGCCGCCCCGGAGTTCGACGAGAAAGAGGAGTTCCCCTGGCCGATCGTCCAGGAGGCCTCCAAGATCGGCCTGTACGGCATGGACTTCATGGCCAACGCCATGATGGGCGATCCCACGGGACTGACGTTGCCGGTGGCCATCGAGGAGATGTTCTGGGGCGATGCGGGCATCGGCCTCGCCATCATGGGCTCGGGTCTCGCCGCCGCCGGCATCCTCGGCAACGGCACGCAGGACCAGGTCATCGAGTGGGTGCCCCAGTGCTACGGGACACCGGAGAAGCTCGCGCTCGGCGCGTTCTGTGTGAGCGAGCCCGACGCCGGCTCCGATGTCTCGTCACTTCGCACCCGCGCGGTGTACGACGAAGCCAAGGACGAGTGGGTGCTGAACGGCACCAAGGCCTGGATCACCAACGGTGGCATCGCCGACGTCCACGTCGTCGTGGCCGCGGTCGACCCGGAGCTCAAGAGCCGGGGCCAGGCGAGCTTCATCGTCCCGCCCGGAACCCCGGGCATCGCGCAGGGCCAGAAATATTCGAAGCTCGGTATCCGCGCGTCGCACACGGCCGAGGTCGTGTTGACGGACTGTCGTGTACCCGGCTCCTGCTTGCTCGGCGGCAAGGACAAGCTCGACGAGAAGATCGCTCGGGCCCGCGAAGCGCTGAACAACCCGACCAAGGCGCAGCACTCCGGCAAACAGCCGGCCATGGCGACCTTCGAGGCCACTCGTCCGGCGGTCGCCGCCCAAGCGGTCGGCATCGCGCGCGCCGCGTGGGAGTACTCGCTCGAGTACGCCAAGGAGCGCACGGCCTTCGGCAAGCCGATCATCCAGCATCAAGGCATCGCCTTCATGCTCGCCGACATGATCACGGAGATCGACGCCGCCCGGTTGCTGGTGTGGCGCGCCGCGTGGCTCTCGCGCAACGGCACCTACAAGAACGCCGAAGGCTCGCAGTCGAAGCTGAAGGCCGGTCGGGTCGCGGTGTGGGTCACCGAACGGGCGATCCAGATCCTCGGCGGGTACGGCTACGTCAAGGAGTACCCGGTCGAGCGTTGGCACCGTGATGCGAAGATCTACGACATCTTCGAAGGCACCGAGCAGATCCAGCAGCTCGTGATCGCACGCGCCGCGTCGGGCATTCGCATCGAGTAGCCATCGCTGGCGCCGCCCGAGGGTGGTCGTTAGGATCACGCCCGGAGCCGACAGGCCGGCTCTGGGGGCGAAGGGTGGGAAAGTCATGAAACGCCTCTTGAGGGGCGCGCTCTGCGCGTCGCTCCTTCTCCTCGCGGTTGCCGTTCTGCCAGCCGCATCAGCCGGAGCTGCGATTCCGGCACCCGGGGTCCCGACGAACGTCACCGTGGTGGCCGGCGGCAGCCAGGTCACGATCACCTGGAGCGCACCCGTTTCGGGTCCGACTCCGACCAAGTACCAGGTGGCCGGCACCAGTGCCAGCCCGACGTGCGACACGGTCCTCACGACCACGTGCGTGTTGACGTTTCCGCTCACGAAGCCGGCCAAGCCGGCTGGGCTCACCGTGAAGTACAAGGTGCGCGCCTTCAACGGCACCAAGGCGGGCGCGTACTCGCCGCAGGTCACGACGCTCTTCGGCAAGCCCACGATCCCGAACGGCATCACCGCGGCGCCCCGGAACGGTGGCGTGCTGGTGCAGTGGAACAACTCGTCGGGCGGCAAGTATCCGGTGACCTCGTACACGGCGAAGGCTTCGAACGGCAACACGTGCACGTCGACCATCGAAAACGGGTGCACGATCACCGGTCTCACCAACGGAACGAGCTACACGGCCACCGTCACGGCGACGAACGCGGTCGGCACCACGGCGCCCTCCGCGGTGTCGAGCGCGGTGCTCGCGGGCTCGCCACGAGCACCCACCGCGCCGGTCGTCGCCGTCGCCGGGCCGGGAAGCGCAGACGTGACCTTCACGCAGGCGGGGAACAACGGGTTCGCCATCAGCTGGTACACGCTGACGGCCCACGACCTGTCGAACCCCGGTAGCCCGTCGGACGGGTTCCAGTGGACGAGCCCCGTGAGCCCGCTCCACATCCCGAACCTCCAGGCCGGGCACACCTACAACCTCACGATCACCGGGACGAACGTGAACGGTGAGGGTCCGAGCTCGCCGGCGTCGAACAACGTGACGATGCCCACTGCGCCCGGTGCGCCGACCGGCGTCACCGCAGTGGGCACCTCGCACGGTGCGGACGTGAGCTTCACCGCACCCGCCGATAACGGCTCTGCCATCACCTGGTACGAGGCGACGGCGTCCGACGTGACGAACCCGTCGAACCCGAACATCGTGGGAGGCAACAACGCCAGTCCCGTCCACGTCCCGGGACTCGTCCCCGGCCACGTCTACACGTTCACCGTTCATGCCCAGAACGCCGTAGGTTTCGGACCGTATTCGGCCCCGTCGAGCAACACGACCGTGCCCCAGCCACCCGACGCCCCGACCGGTTTGGTCGCGGTGGCCGGTTCGCTCAGCGCGGACATCAGCTTCACGGCACCGGATGACCACGGCTCGCCGATCAACTACTACGTGGTGACCGCAACCGACGTGACGAACCCGTCCTCTCCCAGCAACGGAAGCCAATGGGCGGGTGGCAATCCGATCCACTCTCCCAATCTCGTCGCTGGTGACGAGTACACGTTCACCGTGTCGGCCGCCAACGGCCTCGGGTTCGGTCCGGATTCGGCTCCGTCGAACTCGGTGGTGGTGAACCCCTAGATCATCGTCGGTGTCGCGCTCGGCTGAGCACCAGGCCGAGCGCGACGCAGGCGATGCCGATCATCACGAGCGGCCAGACGGTCGCGCCGGTGGTCGGAAGTGATCCCGACGTCGTCGTCACCGCTTCTTCGTCGGCTACCGGCGCCGCGCTCGTAGTGGGCGCGGCGCTCGTAGTTGTCGACGACGGAGGCGGGGGTGGCTCCTCGGCGGTGGTGACGCAGGCGCCCGAGTGGGTGGGATCGCAGCCCCACGCGGCCCACGACGCGCGGCCCGTGCCCGCGGTGTGCCACACGAAGAGCACTCCGTCGCGGCGCGGGACCGCGACCTCCAACGTGCCGTCTCCGTCCCAGTCGCCGACGCCGGGAGTGCCGACGGCCCAACCGCCCATCAACTTGGGCCAGCCAACGGGGGCCGAGCCCGCGCCGTCGAAGGCGGACACGGTGTAGGTGCTGTTGGCCGCGATCGACTCCTCGATCCCGTCGCCGTTCAGATCGGCGACCGCAGGCGCGACGAAGAACGCGAGGTCGGCGACCGCTTGTGGTGAACCGCTCAGCGGCAGCCGGCTCGCGCCGTTCCATGCCGAGAGTTGGTCGTCGTTCGGGAGCTGGAGGTCCGGTTCCAGCAGATCGATCAAGCGAGTGAGCCCAGCCGTGGGAGCGACCACGTCGGCCGTGCCGTCCGCGTCCACGTCGCCGAACGACGGGCCGCCGAAGCCGAGGAACGACGCGACGAGATCGTTCGAGTTGCGGGCCGGACCGAACAGGCCGGCATCCTCCAGCCCGACCCCGGCCGTCCAGAGCAGTGGGATGTCCTGTCCTCCGGCGCCGGTGCCGTAGATGCTGTGCCCGGTCGAATCGAGCACGTAGACGGGCCCGGCGGCCGAGCCGGCGAGGATCTCGGGACCGGGGTGGGCCGCACTCACGTCGCCGATGGCGGCGGGCATAGCGATGCCGTCGCCGATCGAAGGCAGTAGCTCGGTCTGCACCAACGCGATCTTGGCCGGCCACCCCGGGAGCGTCGATCCGTCGGGCGAGAACAGGTACAGCCGGCTGTTCCCCGCGGTACCCGTGGCGCCGAGCAGCCCGAGCACGGCCGCGCCATCACCGATGTTCGGCGGCTCGACGTACTCCTCTTGCGCGCCGACCGCGATCTCGGCCCGTCCGTCCCCGTCGATGTCCGCGAGCGCCGGCGTGGCGACGAGCTCGCCGCCCTCGCGCACACCGGAACCGGCGATGAAGGTGACGCGATGCGTCGTCGGATCGATCGCTTGGACCTTGCTCGGGTCGACCACCAACACGGGGAAGCCCGCCACCGGAGTTCCGTCACCGTGCCAGGCATAGAGGTGACGGTCGTTGGCCGCGGCCACGATCTCGAGAGCGCCGTCGCCATCGAGGTCACCGAGCGCGGGGGCCGAGGAGAAGCTGGGTTTGGTGCGGTTGAACTCGTCTTGGGCCGCGGTGTCGTCCTCGGAGTAGGCCGGGTTCACGTGCATCGATGCTTCGAGCGTGCCGGTGTGCGACCACACGGACACGCCGCCGTCGAGGTCGGTGGCAACGATCTCCAACTCACCATCACCATCGACGTCGCCGACCGCAGGCCCGCCGATCGTGACGCCGGCGCGGTGCGGTGCGATGCCGTCGGTGGTGGCTGTGGGCGAACCCGGCGACCACCACGGTGACAAAGGGGTGTGCACCGGGAATCCGGCGAGCTCCGTCATGTCCGAGTGGTAGGCGTGCACGTCGCCGTCGTCGGTGCCGAGGACCATCTCGGTACGCCCGTCGCCGTCGACATCGACGAACAACGGGCTTGCCGTGCCGACGCCGGCGATGCGCTCGGGGAACCCCTCGACGAGGTCAGGGTCATCGTGCACGAAGACCTGTTTCTGCATCTCACCGGTCAGCCCGTCGCTGCGGCCACCATGGGCCGTGACCACCACCCGGAGACGAACCGAGAACCGTTCTTCGTCGGGCCGGTTCGCGTTCGTCGGGTCGACCGGAGTGCCCGTGCCGCCGTTCGGGAGGGCAGCCGCCACGGTTGCCAGGTCGAGGCTCGCGAGGTTGCCCGACCGCGGGCTCGTGAGACCCGTCTGATCGGCGATCGTGGTCCAGGTGTCGGCCCCGGGGTAGGCGGGCGGTTGTTCGCCCGGGGCCCACTCGACGCGGTAGTCGTACGAATCGGCACGGGGCGCGCCGACCGAGCCGGTGATCGCAACGCTGCCGGCCGCCGGTAGCACCGAGAACCACGTCGGCCCGTCGATCATGGCTTCGGGCGGGATGCGCTCCTGGTCTATCGCCCGCAACAGTTCATAGGCGTTGATGCGTCCGTAGCCGTCGATCGCGTCCCAGCCGGCTCGGGTGGGATAGCGGACCGTGTCGATGAGTGGGTTGCCCGACGGTGTCCCGAAGTTGTTGGCCGGATCGACGCTGTTCGGGGTCGAGAAGTCGATGTCATCCGCGCTGGCCCGCACCAACTGCATGACTTCGTTTGCCGACAACACGATTCCGTTGTCGCGGGCGTGGCTCTCGACCAAGCCGACGATTCCGGACGCGATGCCCGTGGCCTCCGACGAGCAACTGCTCGAGGGAATCGAAACGAAGGTGTGGCCGCCGAAGTTGGTGCAGCCGTTCAGCGCCAGGTAACCGTCGACCGGTGTGTTCAGCAGATCGATCTGTTTCTCCGTGACGGAGTTCACTGCCATCGTGTGCTCGATGGACGAGGGCACGTTCGGGTGCTTGCTGGCTTCGTCCGCCATCGACGCCACCACCACCACGCCGCGCCGATAGGCGGCGTCTATGGCCTGCTGGGCCTGTCGCGGGTTGCTGATTCCACCCAGCGCCTCTTGGATCACATCGGCCCCCTGGTCGAGACCGAACAGCACTCCCGCCGCGAAGCGGCCGCCGTCGGCGATGAACGAGTCACTCACGCGCACGGGCAGGAACTGGCATCCGGGGCAGGTACCGACGTTGCCGGTGCCGTTCTCCGCGGCGGTGGAATCCTCGGCTTCACCCGTGCCGTGCCCGTAGCTCACCGTGTCGAAGGGATCGTTGTCTCCGTACAGGAAGTCCCACCCCGAGATCTCATCGACATATCCGTCGCCGTCGTCGTCCACACCGTTGTTGTAAGCCGGGTCGAGAATCAGATCCTCGGGATCAGCCAGGCCATTGCCGTTGCGATCGGTGATCGGGCCGAAGT
Organism: uncultured Iamiaceae bacterium; assembly: GCA_963778895.1. Classification (GTDB taxonomy): domain Bacteria; phylum Actinomycetota; class Acidimicrobiia; order Acidimicrobiales; family Acidimicrobilacustridaceae; genus CAVZVZ01. The sequence goes on along the minus strand of CAVZVZ010000005.1, from coordinate 962,685 downwards.
CAGCGATCGTGAAGGCGCCGTCACCGTTGCAATCGCCGTCGGCCACGCCGGGCCAACAGGGCGGTTGCGCCTCGCCCAAGTCGATGTGCGCTTTGGTGGCGAGGTCCTGCATCGCGCCGGCGTCGCGCCACTTGATGCCCGAGTCGAGCACGGCTATCACGACATCGTCCGAGCCGCGACTGAGGCCCCATGCCAGATCAACGGCCGAGCCCTTCTGTCCGCATTGGTTCTGTGGCGAGTCGTGGAGTGCCGGTCGTGGATCGCGTAGAGACGTGCGCTTGTAGTCGTTGCGATCGAACTCCGGTGGCAGGCTCGCCGGCTCGTCAGCGGCGCCGTAGCGCCAGTTCGTGCAATCGAGCGCGGCGGGTGCGGAGCTCGGGACGGCAGCGGCCGGTGGAGTCGGCGCCGACAGCAGCCCGACGAGGATGGCTCCGACGACGCACGTGGTCGCGATGATCGCCCCCACACGGCGTCTGCTCGCCCTGGTGCTCACGCGTTGGGCCTCCGTCTTGTGGCGCTTGCACCCCCCGGCGGCAAGCGGGCCGAACGTAGCAGACCGTTGCCGCCGATCAACACGCGCCTATCGGCGGAGCACGGCGCGACAGGTCTCGGCGTCCACCGGCGGCGAGAACAAGATGCCTTGACCCCAGTCGAAGCCCAGGGCCTTGGCGATGGCCAGCTGCTCGTCGGTCTCGATGCCTTCGGCCACCGACATGAGGTCGAGGCTCTCGGCGATCGTTGCGACGGCACGCGCCACCGCAGGGCCCTGCTCGCTGTCGTCCATGGCCGCGACGAGGCTGCGGTCGAGCTTCACGATGTCGACGGCGAAGCGGTGGAGGTAGCTCAGCGACGAGTACCCGGTACCGAAGTCGTCGATCGCCAGCTTCACGCCCAGCTGTTCGAGGTCCTCGAGTTGGCGCCGAGCGAGCTCGCAGTCGGTCATCAGACTCGTCTCGGTGATCTCGAGCACCAGGCTGGACGCGGGCCACTCGTGCCGCTTCAGGACGTCACGCACCAGCTCGGTGAAGCCGGAGGCCGCGAGTTGGCCCGCCGAGACGTTGACGGCGAGCATGAACGACGGGTCGACGACACCGTCACGCGCCCACGCGGCGGCCTGGGCCACGGCACGGTCGAGCACCCAGCTGCCGAGTTGCTCGATCAGTCCGGCGTCCTCGGCAAGGGGCACGAACGCCGCCGGTAGGAGCAAGCCGTCGAGCCGATGTTGCCATCGGACCAGAGCCTCGACGCCGACGACACCGCTGCCGTCGAGGGCGAAGGTGGGCTGATAGTGGAGTGTCAGCTCGTCGTCGCGCAGGGCGCGGCGCAGATCGTTCTCCTGCTCGAGGCGCGTGATGATTCGATCGTGGATCTCGGGCTCGAATACCGTGGTGGCGCCTCGGCCGCGTTGTTTGGACTCGGCCAGCGCGGCGTCGGCCTCGGCGAGCAGTTGATCGACGCCTTCGCATTCGCCTGAAGGTGTCCGCGCGATCCCGATACCCACCGACACATGGATCTCGCGACCGGCGAGGGCGAACGGCTCCTCCAGCGCGTTGGTGAGTCGCTCGGCGACGACTTCGGCCGCGTCGGTGGCGAGACGCTGCACGATCAGGATGACGAACTCGTCGCCACCGAAACGAGCCAACACGTCATCGGCATCGAGGAAATGTCGAACTCGCTTGGTGAAGGCACGCAGAAGTTGATCGCCGATGTCGTGTCCATAGCTGTCGTTCACCAGCTGGAACCGGTCGATGTCGACCAGGAGCAGGGCAATGGAGCAGTCGCGTCGTCGCAGTGCCTGGGTCACTCGCTCACGGAGGTGAGAGCGGTTGAGGGCACCCGTCAGATCGTCGTAGCGGGCCTTGTACGCGAGGCGCTCGTGTTGGCGCCGTTGTTCGATGAGGTTGGCGACGAACTTGGCGGCGCCAGCGATGGCCCGCCGCTCGCGTTCGGCCAACGCCCGCGGCTCGTCGAGTACGACGAGCACTTCGCCGACTATCCGACCGGTAGCCGGGCTCACGGCGGGCTCGAACACCACGACACCACCGGCGTCGGACGAGCGACTGTCGGCCGCGCCGTCCATGAGCATCTCGATCGTCGCGGCGCCGAGACCACGTCCGATCTCGATATGTCGTTCGCCGGCATCGTCGAACGACGCAATGGCGACGCGCGCCCGACCCACCTGACGCATGAGGAGGTCGGCGATGTCGACGAGAGCATCATCGGTGTCGCCGCGTCCGATCTTGTCGATCACTTCGTGTTGGTGCTCGAGCTGCTCCTGCGCGGCCTTGGCGTCGGTCACGTTGCGGCCGACCGCCACCACCGCGTTCCACTCCGGGTCGTCGAGGTAGTTGTTGAGGTCGAGCTCGACCACGTTGGGCAGACCGTCGGCCGTTCGGAAGCGAACCTCGCATGTGCGCGTTGCGCCGGGTGTCGTGACGAACTCCGTCCAGTTGCGACGGATCTCCGTTTCATCGCGCGGATCGAGAAACGTGAAGAAGGGGGCGCCCTGCCAGACATCGGGGGCGTACCCGATGGTGACGTCGTGCTCCATGGTCGTGCCGAGGATGCGCCCCTCCGCGTCGAGGAGGGTGACGTCCTCGCGCAGGTACCGGAGCGCGGGGTGGGCGAGCAGGGGGTGCAGAGCCATGGGGGGAGGAACCGGAGAGGCCGGACCAAGTAGATTGATCGAGTAATCAATTTAGTCCGGAAGGGTCAGCGTTCCACACCCCGATGACCGAAACCAGTCACCCCGGCCCCCGACCAGCCAAGGGAGCCCCCAGTGCAGGGGGAAGGCCCAGCCTGGCGCCGTTGCGCCGCGAGCAGATCCTCGACGCGGTCGAGGCCTGCATCATCGACGGAGGGATCGACGGGGTCAGCTTTGCCCGGGTAGCGAGCCGCGCTGGGGTCCAGACCAGCATCGTGCCGCACTACTTCGGCTCCAAACAGGCGCTGATGACCGCCATGGTCGATCGGGTGCTCGGGCGCGTGCAGGCCCTGCTCGACACCTCCCTCGACGGGCTCGACGGCCGCCGAATGATCGATCGACTGCTCGACGTGCTCTTCGGTGGGCAGCTCACCGTGGCGCCCGTGGTCGTGGTGCTCGATCAACTCCGGGCGTCGGCCTACTTCAACGAGCCGACGAGGACGCGCCTCGTCGCGATGTACCAACACTTCGAGGAGCTCGCGGCCGCGGCCCTCGAGGACATCTATCCCGAGGCGGAGCCCGCACAGCGGCGATCGGTCGCGTACGCGCTGCTGTGCCTGGGCGATGCGAACAACTCGTTCCGGGGCGCCGGGTTCCCGGGAAAGTATGACGAGGCGGCCCGGGCCGCGGCCGTGGTCTTGCTGTCGGCGCTCGAGCCTGCAGCCCCAACCGAATGGCTCGTCATGACACCCCCACCCACCCAATCCCGTACTCTGAATCCCATGGTGCGAGCCACGTCGGGTGGCGGAGATCCCGACTTCCTCCGCGCATTGGTCGAATCGCTTCCTGCCGCCGCGTTCGTGATCGATACCGATGGCAACGTGCGTTACGCAACACGCGCCGCCGCGGAGTTGGTCGAGTGCGCGCCGGACGCGCTCGTCGGCCGGTCCGTGCTCGAGTTCGTCGACGAGGACACCGCCTGGGCCTATGCCGCCGCGGTGGCGATGGCCGGTGACCACCCGAACGTGGTCATGGGTCCGATGCGGATCACCATCGTCGTGGGTGAAGGCCGATCGAAGCCGGCCGATCTCTGGGCGACGAACCGCCTGGACGATCCCCGGGTCAACGGCATCGTCTGCCTCCTGACTCCCGAGACGACTGCGGTCGGCCTGGCGGACGCCATCGGGGCGGTGGCCAACGACGCGGACTTCCCAACGGTCGCGACCCGTGTGGTTCGGGCGATGCAGGGTCATCCCACGACTGCCGAGGCCGTCCTGTTGTCGGCCGGGCCGTCGGGCTTCCGCCCGGTCGCTGCGTCGCGGGACGACCTACCCGAGATCGTGGCCGGCGGACCGTGGGATGCCGCGTTGTCGTCCACCGTTCGCCAGGTCGCTGACACGCTCGACGAGGTCCGTCCGGAGATCGCCGGCGCCGGCGCGCCAGCGTGGATTCCAGACGGTATGGGTCGAACCGATCGGCGCTGTCGGCGAAACCCCGCGCGGCGTCCTCGTGCTCTGGCGTGATCATCCGGGTCGACCGACGCCCAACGAGCTCAACGCCGTGCATCAGGCGGCGGCGATCCTCACGCTCGCGTGGGAGCGCCACGAGTCGAAGGCCTAGGTCTCGGCGCTACTTCCAGAACGAGGCGGGCGGCTTGGCCACGTAGGGGCCGAACCACGCGAAGTTGATGTGGGCCAGCGCGAGCGGGCGGATGCCCTCTCTGATGAACGGAGCCCACGGGTTGTACGCGAGCCAGAGATTGCCCTTGTTGTCGTAGACGACGCCTTCTTCGCCGGGTCCTTCGCCCTGGCTGTTCGTCTTGATGAGCACCTTGTCCTCGGTCACGGGCTGGCATGGTCCCGCTGGTCCCGCAGCACTCCGTCACCGCCACGGAGTACCGATCGGTGTGACCCCAGCCGCCGCTCACGAAGAGCCAATAGCGGAGCCCACCCCACGCCATCGAAGGCGACTCGATCAGCCCGCCGGTCCAGGGCTGATCGGCGGTGAGCAGCACGTTGATGGCGCCAAACGGTCTGCCGTCGCGGTCGAGCTGTTGGCTGTAGATGTGCGTCGGGCCGATGTCCGCGGGGTAGGCGTTCTCCTCGCTCTTCCACATGAGCCATGACGTCTTGTCGAGGTCGGTGAAGACCGACGCGTCGATCGAGCCATAGCGGTCGAGCTGGCACTGCACCGGGCCGGAGTCGTCCGGCACGAAGGGACCGGCGGGACTCGACGCCGTCGCGTAGGCGATGCACTGCCGACCGCTGGCCGCGTCCCACACCGTTGGGTACAAGACCCAGTGGTCACCGAAGCGATGGATCTCCGGTGCCCATGTCCGACCGGTCTTCGCCCAGAGCGGCATGCGCGGCATGGCATCACCGGCGAGGGTCCAGTCGCGCATGTTCGGCGAGGTCCACATCTGTACGTTGCGATTCTGGGCGGGGTCCACGAACAGACCCTTCTGCTCCACGGTGGCGTAGTTCGTGGCGTACAGGTAGTAGAGCCCGCTGACGTGCGTCCCACACGATCGACGCGTCCGGCGATGTCGAGATCGTGATGCTCGAAGATGACGCCGGGCGCGTCGGGGTTCGCCATGTCGGACGGCAATGGTGGGAAGGTCGGTGGCGGGGCCGGCGGCAGCGGCGGCGGCTCGGTCGTCGTTGGCGGCTCGGTCGTAGGTGGCACCGTGGTCGATGAGGATGTCGACGACGGCGCGGGGATGGTGGTGTTCTCGGTCGCGGTCTCGGCACCGCGCGAACCACATTGCGCGAGCACGACAGTCATCACCGCGGCCGCGGTGAGGATCACCAGCACTTGCCACGGGCGCGTCAACCGCCGCGTCGCGGTGTCGTCGTGCAAAGACCTGCCTCCGGGGGGAATCGGCCGACAGTGTAGTTGTCGACCTCCGGTGACTTTCGACGCCCGGCCGCGGGCCCTTTAGTGGTGCCCCCAGCGGCCGAGGTCGCAGAGAGTGACTCTCGGTTCGTTGCTCAGGTCGGAGGCCCCGCTGCACGCGGTGACGCTCAGCGGCGTGACGAGCAGCGGCGTGCCGATGCGATGGCGCGCCGTAGGGTCAGCTGACGGCGGCCTTGCGGCGCGGGGCGGGACCGGTGAGGCTCGCCACGTCGGAGAGGCGAGGGTCGTTCGAGAACACCTCGACGATCGGTTCCCGGAGGCGGAGTCGTTTCTGCAGTTGCTCGACCTCGCGCTCCTGGTTCCACAGCACGAAGGTGACGACGAGACCGTCTTGGCCGGCCCGTGCCGTCCGACCGGAGCGGTGTGTGTAAGCCTTCGGCTCTTCGGGCGGATCGAAATGCACCACCACATCGACGTTGTCGACGTGGATACCTCGCGCCGCGACATCGGTCGCGATGAGCACCGGCAGTTTGCCCTCGGCGAAGTCGCGCAGCGAACGCTCGCGTGCCGATTGGCGCAGATCGCCGTGCATCGACGCCACGCCTACGCCTTCCTTCTCGAGCTGACGAGCCAACCGATCGACGCCGCGTTTGGTGCGCATGAAGACGATGGTGCGGTCGACGCCGCGGCTGATGGCCGCGAGCACCTTGACCCGGTCCATCTCGTGGACGGCGAAGAAGCGATGCTCGACGGCGGCGTCCTCGTCGATGATCTCGTCGACCTCGTGGCGCACGGGATCCTGCAGGTAACGGCTGATGATGACGTCGACATCGCCGTCGAGGGTGGCCGAGAACAACAAGGTCTGCTTGCGTGCGTCGAGGTGGCGGAGAATCCAGTCGACCTGAGGGAGGAACCCCATGTCGGCCATGCGGTCTGCCTCGTCGACGACGACCGCCTCGACGGCGACCCCGGAGAATGCGCCCCGGTCGATGAGATCGATGACTCGGCCCGGCGTGGCCACCGCGACGTCGACGCCGCGGTCGAGCGCACGCAGCTGGCGGTCGATCGAAGTGCCGCCGTAGAACTGGGCGACGCGGATGCCGATGGCCTTGCCGAGCGGTCGCAGCACGTCGAGCACCTGGCGAGCGAGCTCGCGGGTGGGTACCAACACGAGCGCTTGCGGAGCGTGCGGCGCGGCGTTGCCCTGCGCACGCTGTAGCAGCGGCAGGCCGAACGCGAGTGTCTTGCCCGAGCCGGTGGCGGCCTTGCCGCACACGTCCCGACCGTCGAGCGCGTCGCGGATCGTGGCTTCTTGAATGGGGAAGGGCAGTTCGATGCCCTGGGCGGCCAGCTCGGCCACCAACTCGGCGCGCAGGCCGAGATCGCTGAACGATGTCATTCCTCTGTTCTCTGCTTCCTGGACTCGATGGCCCGGTCTCTCTGTGATCGGGCTCGATGTGATCTATGGGGTGGGCTGACCTCGGTCAGCTCCACGCCGTGATCCACGGTCGAGGGAGAAGCGGGGGAGGTTGGCCCGCGAACCGAATCATCATCCGGCTCGACCCCACCAGGGTACCCAACTTCTCCGGCGGTACCACGGACCGTGCGCGGGCGACGACACACTCCCAGCGGGGCATCGCCGCCCGTGCGGGCACGCGAAGAAACCAAACGACGAAGGCGAGAAAGCGGTTCCCGAGATCTGCTAGCCGGCTGGGCTGTCGTCCGCGAGCGAGATCCGCAGCTCGACGCGGCCGTCAGCATGGGCCTCGGGCTCGCATCCCGCGGCGGCCAGGGCCGCCACGACGTGTGGCGGAACCGGCACCGCTGGTTCGGTGCGCACCTGGATCACGTAGGCGTCGGCGCCGTGCTGATGCACCTCGATGACGCCCTCGTCGGCCGCTCGGGCTACTGCCAACACTTCCTCGCAGGCCCGGACCAGGCGCGCCGCGGGCGCCGCGGTCGGGAGCGTCATCGGCTTTCCACTGCACGTCGATCGCGGTCCCGGAGTCCTCACGGAGCGCTTCGGCGATGATCTCGACCGCCGAGCGCGCCGGATCGTCGGTTTCGGCCAGAGGCGACGGCGCGTCGGGGCCGACGGCGGCGTGGTCCCGCCACATCCGATCGAAGCGCACCGCCTCCAACGCCCACAATCCGCCGGCATCGATGGTGTTCCGCTCGAGCGCAAGGGCGCGTTCGGTGGCCGCACGCGCCACCGCGTCGGACTTCTCGGCTTCCTTGGCGGCGGCGGCCGCGGCTTCGTCGGCCGCGACGACCTTCTTCCGCTCGGCGACGAGGTTGCTCTCGGCCGTGGCGAGATCGCCCATCGTTCGCTCGACGTTCCGCGTCGCGGCGTCGAGCCGCCCGGTCACCTCGTCGCCGTGATGGCGCGCTTCGCGCAATGCGTTGCGCGTGCCGAAGAGCCACGCAGCCAGCACCAGGACGAGAACGGCGAGCACGATGATGATCGCGAGCACGCCGCCGACGGTAGCGCTGATGCCCCCTTCAGGCGTGCAACCCGCGTAGTCCGGCCCACGCGAGGTCGGCGCACTGTTGCGCCAGGAGATCGGCCGCGACGTCGAGGTCGTTCGACAACCAGTGTCGCGACGTGGTCTCGGCCAACCCGACGATTGCATAGGCAAGTAACCGGCGCCGCTGCTCGTCGAGGCCTTCGACGACGATGAGCTCGGCGATGACGTCGGCGATCTGGGTCTCGACTTTCAGTGCTTCGGACACGAACTCGCGGTCGCGTCTCGTCTCGCCCGCGAACAACACGTCGAATCCGCCGCGCGTCTTCGCGACCCAGTTGAAATAGGCGCGGAAGCCATACTCGACTTGTTGATGGGGTCCGGTGGCCGACGCGGTGGCCTTGCCGACCGCGTCTCGTAGCCGACCACCGACCTCGCGCAAGACCTCGAGGAACAACGCTCGCTTGGACCCGAAGTGTTGATAGAGCACAGGCTTGGTCACGCCGGCCGCGTCGGCGATGTCGTTCATCGACGTGTCGTGGAAACCCTGCTCGCCGAACACGCGCAACGCCACGTCGAGTAACTGTGCTCGCCGCTCGGCGGCCGGCATTCGCGTGGTCATGGGCGGTACGCGCGGGTTGGCGTCACTCGTACGTGATGACCGAACGGGCGACCTCGCCCGCCTGCATCGCGTCGAATGCTTCGTTGACCGCCTCGACCTCGATCTCGCGAGAGATCAACTCGTCGAGTGCGAGCTTGCCCTCGCTGTACAGCCCGAGCAGCTTCGGCACGTCCTCGTACACGTTCGACGAGCCGTACCAGCAACCCTTGATGCTCTTGTTGAGGTACAGGAACTCGAACGCGGCGGGGATCTCGAGAACGGCGTCCATGCGGGGGACGCCGACGAGCACGCACTCGCCTCCGTTACGGGTCAGTGCGAGCGCCTGCATGATCGTGTCCTTCAACCCGATCACCTCGAAGGTCACGTCCGCGAGCCGGCCACCGCTGGCGGCGGTGATGACGGAAGCGGCGTCGTCCTCGCCGACCTTCACGGTCTGGGTGGCGCCGAACTTGCGGGCCATCTCGAGCTTGGAGTCGAAGGTGTCGATGGCGACGATCTCGCTCGCACCGGCGATGCGGGCGCCCTGGATGACGTTGAGGCCCGACGCCACCGCAGCCGATCACGGCCACCGTGTCGCCCTCGTGGATCGACGCCGTGTTGGTGGCGGCGCCCACGCCGGTCAGCACACCACAGCCGATCAGCGCGGCGACCTTGAAGGGCACGGACTTGTCGACCTTCACCATGCTGATCTCGGGGACGATCGCTTCCTCGCCGAACGTGCCGAGCATGGCCATCTGGTGGAGCGGTGCGCCGGCGGACGTGAGCCGGGTGGTGCCGTCGAGCAGCCCGCCCATCACGGACATGGCCGACTTCTCGCACAACCAACCCTGACCGCGGTTGCAGAAGTAGCAGTTGCGACAGTTGGGCACGAACGACAGCACCACGTGATCACCGGGAACGACCTCGGTCACGCCGTCGCCCACCTCGAGCACCGTGCCCGCGCCCTCGTGGCCGAGCACGATCGGCGTCGGTAGGGGAATGGTGCCGTTCTGCACCGACAAGTCAGAGTGACACACACCCGACGCGCCCATCTTGATCCGCACCTCACCGGGCCCGGGGCTTGCCACCTCGACGTCGTTGCGAATCTCGAGTGGCGTATCGACGCCCGTGAACACCGCGGCCTTGGTCATGATCGAACCCCCAGTATCTGTGGTGGGGTCAGCCTACTGAGGGCGCTACCGCCCGTGCTCCAGATCATCCCGTTCGGCCGCCTTCACGGCGTAGGCGAGGACGATCGATGGGGCCAGGCACGCCGACCCGACGAGCAGCGAACCCTCGATCAACGTCACCAGGCCACCCGAGAAGCTGGTTGCCAAGCCGACGAAGAACCCGATGGCGGCGACGAGGAACAGCGAGATAGCCGACCCGTTGTCCGATCGAGGCGTATCGAGCCACCCGGGCCCGCCGCACCCGCACTGGATCGACCGGGGGCTCGTTCACGGCAGCCATCCTGCGTCATCCAACAGCGTTCGCAGACGCGCTGTGCATCTGATCACGCGAGAAATGCCGGCGAGCGAGAGCCCGGTTCATCGCGAGGATCTCGTGATCGGGCTGCTGGAGGAAGGCTTCGATCGCGGCCGGGTCGGCAACCGACAACCATTCGAAGCCCAGGGCCGTCAGCTCCTCGAGCACCGGGTACTGACCCACCGCCACGGGACGCCGTCGGATCGACGCCTCGATCGGCGGGTTGCCGAACCCTTCCCAGGTGGAGGGGAACACGACCAGATCGGCGGCGGCGTAGAGATCGTCGATGTCATCGACGGCTTGATGCACCACTCGGCCTCGCGCGGTCGAGAGCAGTTCGCGGAGCGTGTGGTCGAACCCCTCTTCCGGTGGTCCCGTCAGCCAGTACGTGGCGTGGAGCGCGTCGGCCAGCGCGAGCGCGTCGGGAATCGACTTGCGCTCGATGGCGCGCACCGGATGAACCAACAGCCGCTCGTCGGGGCCGACGCCGAGGACCGCCCGCGTGGCGAGCCGATCTCCTGGGCGGGGTTCCACGTCGAAGCCGTTGTAGACGACCTCGGCGTCGATGCCCCGCTCGCCGAACTGCTCGGCCGTGAGTCGATTGATGGTGACGTGGCGCCAGCTGGGATCGTCGACCGGCAACGCCGTGACCTCGCGGTATCGCGCTCGCTGCCACGGGGGATCGTGGTGGTGCAACAGCGCGGGGCGCCCGCGCAGCACACCAACCGCGACGATCGAGGCCGGTAGGTTCATCGGGATCGTGAGCAGGTTCTCGACCACGACGAGGTCGGCGCCGTCGAGCGCGCGTTCGAGCGCGTCCGGGTCGGGCGGCGCAGTGGCGCCGATCGCCAGACCGGGAACGAGGCAGTCGACGGGGCCCGCACCGGCGACCGAGCGGATGTCGAACCCGAAGGAGGCGAAGGCTCGCATCCACTCGCGGGCGACGACCGAGACGCCATCGTTCTCGCCGAGGCGGAAGGAGAGGAAGGCGCAGGTGGGCATGGCGAGCGCACGCTCGTGAGCGGCGAGGCAACGGTACCGGGCGGCGACCTCCGCACCGCGGCCCGACACGTGCTCGACGCGGGATGGCGGCCCGAGGGATACACCGTCCCGAACGGCACGGTGTATCCGTTCCAGTGGCTCTGGGACTCGTGCTTCCACGCCATCGTCTGGAGCGAGCTCGGCGAACCCGACCGGGCCCGTCGCGAGCTGGCGCACCTGTTCCGGACACAGGACTCGACCGGTTTCGTACCTCACATCGACTACGAGGTCGCGCCGAGGACGCACGCGGACGTTCTGGGGGCGGGTCGGCTCGTCGAGCATCACTCAGCCGCCGATGTACGGGCACGCGGTCGCAGAGCTGGAGCGGCGCGGCGTGCCCGTCGACGACTCGGTGCGCGCCAAGGCGACGGCGGGTCTGCGATTCCTGTTGGACCAGCGCCAGCGCGACCCGGGTTCCGGATTGATAACGATCGTGCACCCGTGGGAGTCAGGGGCCGACGACAGCCCCCGATGGGATGACTGGCGCGGGGATCATGGCCTCGACCCGCAGCAGTGGTTCGACACCAAGGGCCGACTGCTGCACACCGTTGTGCGGTCACCGTCGGGTGCGCCATTGGCCAACGCGGAGTTCGCTCCCGCGCCGGCCGGCTTCAACGCGTTGACGGCGTTCAACGCGTGGGAGCTCGCGTCAGTGACCGGAGACGACGCGCTGCGTGCGGCCGGTGACGCGCTGGCTCGGGCCTTGGCGGATCTCTGGCATCCGGAGTTGGCGACGTGGGTCGACGCTGGCCCTGCTGCCGCGACCTCCGGGTCGATCCGGGTTCTCGATGCGCTGCTGCCCGTGCTGGTGGACCCGGATCGGGCCGAGGTCGTACTTCGAGTCGCCTTGGACGATCTCGAGTACGGCGGTGCGTTTGGGCCGGCGGGTGTGCATCGCGGCGAGCCGTCCTTCGCGCCCGACACCTACTGGCGAGGACCGGCGTGGCCCCAGCTCACCTATCTCCTCTGGGTCGCGGCCCGACGGTGGTCGCTCGACGATCTGGCGAGTGGCTTCGGCGCGGCGCTCGTCGATGGAGCCCAGCGATCCGGCTTTGCCGAGTATTGGAACCCCGACACGGGCGCAGCGCTCGGCGCTCGCCCTCAGGGCTGGGCGACGCTGGCGTTGCTCGCCCAGCGGCGGACCCGGTGACTCAGTCGCTCGACGCGGTGAAGAGGTGGTCGGTGAGCGGCGCGTTCTCGGCGATCTCGCCGAGGTCGTAGTAGGGATCCATCGCTCGGGGCGCGGTGTCGCGCACATCGACGATCGCGTCGGCTGCGGCTTCCTCCGCGGCGGGCTCGGCCTCGTCCACCAGTGGGTGTTCGACGAGCGTGAGCCGGCGCGGGCTGGTGGCAACGGGCAGAGGCGGAGGCGGAGGCGGAAGCAGCGATCGTTTGGCCGCGAGCGCCGGTCTCGTCGCGTCGGTCCCGTCAGGCAACCGGTTCTCGTACGCGTGGACGAGCATCGCCTGCTCGATGTCGGTGACGCGAACCTCGCCCGAAAGATCGCGCACCATCGCGAGGTGGTTGCGCGGATCGGGCACGGCCTCGAGGATCGACCACAGCGCGGCTTCGGCTCCCTGCGGCAGCTTGGGCTCGGCCGACGTGTCACGTCGGCGACCTTTGCTCACGATCCGTACGAACGTGCCCACAACGACGGACACGTTAGACCTCGCAGCCCCCGTGGGGGGGATCCCAGCGGCGAGTAGTGTCCGCGGATGGCTGGGAGTGAGCCGAGTGCCCTCGGTGAGATCGCCGTCGAGGTGGCCGTCGTCGACGGCGTCGCCACCGTCACGCTCAACCGGCCGGAGCGACGCAACGCGTTGACCTGGGCGATGATCCGCCAGCTCCGCGAAATCGTGAGTGACTTTCGCTATGACGACACGGTGCGAGTGGTCGTGCTCACCGGCGCCGGCGACAAAGCGTTCTGTGCCGGCGCGGATCTGACGGGGATGGCCGGGGGCGCCGACCATCTCGCCTTGCACGACAGTCGGGGCGATCTCCCCGAGCTGTTCAAGGCGTTGTGGCAACTGGGCAAACCGACCATCGCCAAGGTCCGCGGCTACGCGCTGGCCGGCGGCATGGGTCTGGCGCTGGCGTGCGATCTGGTGGTGGCCGCCGACGACGCGCAGTTCGGCGCTCCGGAGATCGATGTCGGGCTGTGGCCCTTCGTCATCACGGTTCCGCTGGTCCGCTCGATGCCGCCGAAGAAAGCCCTCGAGCTGATGATGACGGGCCGTCGCGTGTCGGCGCGCCGAGGCCGAGCGCATCGGCTTCGTGACGCAAGTCGTACCCGTGGATGAGCTCGACCGTTCCGTCGACGAGCTCGCGGCTGCGTTGGCGGCCAAGTCACCCGCCGTGATGCGTCTCGGTCGCGATTCGTTCTACGCGGTATGGGATCAGGCGGCAGACGACGCCCTTCGTCTGTTGCACGCCGCGCTCACGATCACATCGGCCACCGACGACACGGCCGAGGGGATCGCCGCGTTTGCCGAGAAGCGCGCGCCCCGCTGGACGGGCCGATGATCCACTACGACGTTCGTGACTCGATCGCCGCGATCGTGATCGATCGGCCCGAGCGCCGCAACGCCTTGGATCACGAGGCGTTGGCCGGCCTGGAAAAGGCGCTGGCTCGAGCCAGGGACGACGCCGCTCGGGTGATCGTCCTGAAAGGCACGGCCGGTCACTTCTGCGCGGGCGCCGATCTCACCGGAGTCGAGGACACGGAGCTTCGTGCAGGCGCTGCGCCGGGTGTTGCTCGGTCTGCACGACGCCGCCGTTCCGACCATGGCCGCGATCGAGGGCGCGGCGCTGGGTGCGGGCACCCAGCTCGCGGTGGCGTGCGACCTGCGGGTCGCGACCTACGACGCCCAGTTCGGCATCCCGGCCGGAAAGCTCGGGCTGATGGTGGATCAGTGGACCATCGATCGACTGGTCGCGGTGGCGGGCGAGAGCCCGGCGCGCGCCATGCTGCTCGCGGCCGAGGTCTACCGCGGCGACACCGCACACCGTCTCGGCTTCGTGCATCGGCTGGGCGCGCCATCGGATGCTTGGGCGTGGGCCGAGAAGATCGCTGCACTCGCGCCGCTCACGCTCGCCGGGCACAAGGCCGGCCTCAACGGGGCCGAGGACGAGGACTACGGCGAGGTGTTCCGGCGGGCGTGGGCCAGTGCCGATCTACAAGAGGGCATGGCGGCGTTTCGCGAGCGACGACCACCCGCCTTCCGGGGTGAATAGCCGGCTCACGTCTCGGCTGCCCTTCATTGCCCCGTGCCTTGGACAGAGCCCACCAACTTGTCGCCGCTCACGTTGTACACGTAGCAGCCGAGGGTGCGGGCGCCCTGGTCCCACTCGTTGGACGAGGGCAGGTAGTAGCCGACCTCCAAGGCCGACACCTCGTACGGTCGGCCCACGTAGCTGAGGAAGTTGGTCGTGCAGTGGCTGCGGGCGAAGTCCTTCATCGCTGTCTCGCCGGGGTAGTCGCGGGGATTGTCGGGCATCTTGAGGATGTCGAAGACCTCGTTCTGATGCGGTAGCGAGCAATCGAGCACCAACACGATGTCGGTCTGCTGAGGGCCGGTGGCCGGCCGCTCGTCGAGGCTGCGTCGGTCGAAGCACTGGCCCACCGCAGGCGTGAACACGAACACTTGGCGGCCGGCCTCCAGCGGCGGTTCCGTCGTGGTGGTCGTCTCCGGTACGGCGGTGGTCACCGTGGTGGACGAGCTGCTGTCGTTGCCCGACGTGCAGCCGGTGGAGAGGAATCCCGTCGCCAGGGCGAGGGTGAGCCCCGCGAGCACGCATCGATGACGCCGGGCCAGCACGTCAGAACGCTGCGGGCAGCAGCTGATTGATGTAGTCGAACGAGAAGAACAACAGCACGGCGAAGAAGGGCAGGGCCACGATGTACGCCGGCCACTTCCACCGGCGGTAGCGGTGCGCGAACAACCACGTGGCGAACCAGAGTGCGATGGCGGCGAGCGAGAAGAAGAGGGCGGGTCGCCGCGCGCTGTCGTTGCCGCCGGCGAGATCCTCGACCGTGTCGGGTTCCGCCGACCGCGGGGTGGGAGGCGCCGGGTTTCCGACCAACTTGGCCTCGACCACGATGCGCTGACTCGCGCTGTACTTCGGATGACACGCCATCAAGGTCAGGCGGTTGTCGCCCTTGTCCTCGAGGATCTCGGTGGCGTTGGGCCCGACGACGCGGTGACCCGACGGCTCTCCGCCGTCGTTGTTCGGTTGCGGCATCACCTCGTAGGTGAACTTGCCCTGCAGGGTCTCGATGAAGATCTGATCGCCCGGCTTCAGTTCGTCGATGCGGTTGAACGGGGCTTTGTAGGTGGTGCGATGTCCGGCGAGCGCCGCGTTGCCGGCCTGACCGGGCAGTGGTGTCTGCGGGAAGTGGCCCGGTCCCTCTTGCAGCCAGCGCAGCTCGACCCCTTCGACCATGTAGAACTCGGCGCCGATCTGAGGGATCTGGATGAAGCCGAGGGGGGCACCGCGTTCGGGCGGGGCGTCGGTCGTGGGCGCCACCTGCGGCGCCAGGGTGGTGGTCGGTGCCAGCGTCGTGTCCGAGTTCGGCTCGTCCGGGAACTCACTGGGGAGCTGGCCGAGTTGCTCCTGCTGGGCGCGGAACTCGGATTGCAGCTCGTCCTGCGCCTGCGAGGTGTGCAGGCCGGTGCCCCACAGCTGATAGGCGACGAACAACAAGATGAGCACACCGGCGCGGATCATCATCCGCCCGATCGCACCTATCGCTCGGAGCACGTGCACGCAGGAAACCTAATCAGCGCGCACCTGGCCCGAACGGCAGTCCGCTGGTGAGGCGGGTCGGGGCCGCCACCTTGGCCCGGTGCGAGGCCCGCCAGTAGCCTCGGTGGGCCCCATGGAGCCAGCCGTCCACCTTCGCGGCGCCGTCGCGCTCATCGGTCGATTCCCTGCACTTGCAGGTGCTGATCTCGATGTGGCGCGGGGTGAGATCGTCTTGCTGCAGGGCGCGAACGGTGCGGGCAAGACCAGCCTGTTGCGCGCCTGCGCGGGGTTGCTACCGATCGTCGACGGCGACGCGGTGGTCCTCGGCCACGACTTGCGAGTGGAACGGACGTCGGTGCGGCGTCAAGTCGGCCTGCTCGGGCACAGCACCGCGTTGTACGACGACCTGAGCGTCGGCGACAACGTGCGCTTCTGGACTCGCGCCGCCAAGGGTGATCAACGCAATGGCGACGCGGCCATGGCTCGGCTCGGCCTGGCCGGTCGGCTCGCCGCGGTGCCCGTCGGTCGCCTCTCGGCCGGCCAGCGGCGGAGGGTGTCGTTCGCGGTGCTGCTGGCTCGGCGTCCCGAGCTCTGGTTGCTGGACGAGCCCCACGCCGGTCTCGATCAAGCGGCGCGCGATGAGGTGGATGGGCTCGTGCACGACGCCGCCGCGGCCGGCGCGACCGTGCTCGTCGCGTCCCACGAGCTCGACCGTGCTCAGGCGTTGGCGCAGCGCACCGTGAACATCGCCGGCGGCCACGTGACCAACGGTCCCGAGACAGGCGGGTCCGCTACGGCCCCGGCCGATGGAGCCGAACGTGCTTCGTGACGCGGCGCTCGTCGCCGGCAAGGACCTTCGGGTCGAGCTGCGGTCGAAGGTCGGCCTCAACCAGGTGCTGCCCCTCGCCATTCTCCTGTTGGTGCTGTTCGCGTTCGCGCTCGATCCCGACAGTGGCGTTCTGACGCGGGCCACCCCCGGGCTCTTCTGGATCGCGGTGGTGCTCACCGGCCTGCTCGCGGTGCAGCGGGCCTTCGCGATCGAGGCTGCCGACGGTGTCACCGACAGTCTGCGGCTCTCCGCGCTCGACCCGGGTGGGTTGTTCCTCGGGAAGGCCAGCGCCGTCGCGTTGCAGATGCTCGTGCTCGAGGGGCTGCTGTTGGCCGGCGTGGCCGTGCTCTACGACGCCTCCCCGGCCGGCTGGCCACTGCTGATCGTGACCTGCCTGGTCGCGACCGCTGGGATCGCCGCGGCCGGTACCCTCTACGGCGTCCTGGCCGCCGGTGTCCGGGTCCGGGAGACGCTGCTGCCGCTGCTGCTCCTGCCAGTTCTCGCTCCGGTCCTGCTCGCCGCGACTCGTGCCTTCGAGGCCGGGTTCGACGGGCGCTCGGGCGAGGGATGGCCCTGGGTCGGTTTGCTGTCGGCCTTCGCCCTCGTCTACATCGTTGCTGGGCTCTTCGGCTTCGGAGCCCTTCTGGAGGAATCGTGACCGCCGCGCAGGATGCCCGAGCCTCGAAGGCTGAAGCGTCTCCTGGTATCGAACCGGGATCGGGCGCGGGACCTCGGGGGACCGGTTCGGGTGGCACCCGCGGACTCGGGCTCCTGACCCTGCGTCGGCATCGCGGTAGTGGCCTTCTTGTCGTTCGTCGCCACACCGGCCGACAACGACATGGGCGACACCGTGCGACTGATCTACGTGCACGTACCGATCGTGTCGATCGCGTACCTGGGCATCGTCGTGGCCACGATCGGCAGCATCATGTTCCTTTGGAAGAAGTCCGCGTGGTGGGACCTCGTCGCGGCGTCGACCGCTGAAGTGAGCGCGGTGTTCATGGGGCTCACCCTGGTCGTCGGCATGATCTGGGGTCGCCCGACGTGGGGCGTCTATTGGGTGTGGGACGCACGCCTCACGTCCACGCTCGTATTGTTCCTGCTACTGCTCGGGTATCAGGCGGTGCGCCGCACATCCGTCGATCCCCTCGTGCGGGGCAAGCGTGCGGCGATCATCGGTTTGTTGTTGCTGCCGAACGTCGTCATCGTGAACCGCTCGGTCGAGTGGTGGCGTTCTCTGCACCAGGCGCCGACGTTGCTCCGCCTCAATCCCACCATCGAAGGGCTGCAGCTCTTCACGCTGATGCTGTCGATGGCGGTCGTCGCTCTGATGTTCCTGTGGTTCGCCGTGCACCGGTTCCGGTTGGCCTGGCTCCAGGATCAGGTCGACCGCCGCTGGCTCGTCGACGCCATCGACGAGCGACGCTCCGAGGTCGCGGCATGAACGAGTGGGGATACGTCATCGCCGGCTGGAGCATCACCGCAGTGGTGCTCGTGATCTACGCCACATGGATCCTGGTTCGCGGTCGCGCGCTGTCCAGGCAGGTTCCACCCGAGGAACGTCGATGGATGTGATCCATCCCGACGACGAAGCCGTGCCCGACGGCGAGCTCGACCTACGGCCGCGTTCGACTCCTTCACCGAAGGGTCGGCGGGGTTGGGCGATCGTCGTGATCGTGTTGATCCTCGCAGCGTTGGCCTTCGTCGCCACGAAGGCGCTGAGTGACGCCGCCTTGTTCTTCTACAACGCCGACGAGGCGGTCGCGAAGCGCGACGAGCTGGGCGACAGCCGGTTCCGACTCCAGGGCACGGTGATGGACGGGACCATCAGCGAGACGGGCGACGGCGTGGACTTCACGGTCACGTTCAACGGCGCCGAGGTTCCGGTGCACCATCGAGGTGATCCGCCCGAGTTGTTCAAAGCGGGCGAGCCGGTCGTACTCGAGGGGCGGTGGGATCGCACCGTCGACGTGTTCGACAGCGACCGCATGCTCGTGAAACACGACGAGCGCTACGACGCCGTGAACCAGGACCGCATCAAGGAGGCCGAGCAGGGGGGCTCGGTACCGGCGACCACGGCTCCATGAACGTCTTCCTCGGCTCGACGGGCGTGCTGCTCGGCCTGTCCGCTGCCGTGCTCGGTTCGCTCACGCTCGTCTACGCGCTCGTCAAGAAGCGCACCGATCTGCAGTGGCTCGCTGTTCCCTACACCGCGTTGATCGTGCTCGGTGCGGTCTTGGCGGTCTTCGCCATGGAGCGTGCGCTCATCACCCGCGACTTCACCGTGAAGTTCGTGGCCGACAACGGCAGCAGCCGCACGCCCGCGCTCTACAACGTGGCCACGCTGTGGGCCGCGCTCGAGGGTTCGATCATCCTGTGGGCGCTGATCCTGTCGGGTTACACCGCGGTGGTCGTGGCCAAGTTCCGCCGACGGCTGTCGGACCCGCTCGTGGGATGGGCCGTGCTGACGATGTTCGTCGTCGCCGCGTTCTTCTTCTTCCTGATGGCCTTCCCGGCCAACCCGTTCAAGTCGTTCCATCCGCCACCGGGATTCGACGGACCGGGGCCGAACCCGCTCGCTGCAGAACCATCCGCTCATGGCGTTCCACCCGCCGATGCTCTACCTCGGCTACGTGGGCTTCACCGTGCCGTTCGCCTTCGCGATCGCGGCGCTGGCCACCGGACGAGTGGGCGAGGGTTGGTTGGTCGCGACTCGACGCTGGACGTTGTTCGCCTGGGGCTTCCTCACGGTTGGCATCGTGCTCGGCGCGTGGTGGTCGTACGAGGTGCTCGGCTGGGGTGGCTACTGGGCGTGGGATCCGGTCGAGAACGCGTCGTTCCTGCCCTGGTTGACGGGTACCGCGTACCTGCACTCGGTGATGGTGCAGGAGCGCCGCGGCATGCTGCGCGTCTGGAACCTGTCGTTGTTGTGCGCCACGTTCTCGTTGACGATCCTCGGCACCTTCATCACCCGCTCGGGCGTGCTCGATTCGGTGCACGCGTTCACCGAGAGCGCGATCGGGCCGTCGATCCTCGTCTTCTTCACCGCGACGGTGGCGGTCACCATCGGGTTGATCGCGTGGCGGGGCGATCGGTTGCGTTCCCCCGGGCGCATCGACTCACCGTTGTCGCGTGAGGCCGCGTTCTTGGGCAACAACGTGTTGTTCGCGCTGTTTGCCTTCGTCGTGCTGCTCGGCACGGTGTTCCCGTTGTTGGTCGAAGCGATCAACAGCGATCGCGTGTCGGTCGGGTCGCCTTACTTCAACCGCATGACGTCGCCGGTCGTGATCGCGCTGTTGTTCTTGATGGCCGTGGCACCCGTGTTGCCGTGGCGGAAGGCCAGCGGCGAGCTGCTGCGCGATCGATTGTTCTGGCCGGCATGGGTGGGTACGGCCTCGCTGGTGATTGCGTTGCTGCTCGGCGGGCATGGCTTCACGCCGATGGTGGCGTACGGGCTCGCCGGCTTCGCGGCCGGTTCCGCGTTGCGACAACTGGTGTTGGCTACGCGGCGTCAGGGCTGGCGCGGGCTGGTCGGTCGAGCAAACGGCGGGATGATCGTGCACCTTGGCGTGCTGATGATCGCGGTGGCGTTCGCGGCCAGTCAGAGCTCGGTGCGGCAAGCGGAGTTCACGTTGGCGCCGGGGGAGCAGGCCACCTTCGCCGGTCACACGTTGACCTTCGACGGCACGCAGGTCGAGCAGGACTCCAACAAGATCGTCACCAAGGCGTTGGTCGACATCGACGGCACGGGTCCGTGGGCTCCAGCGCTCAATCAGTTCTCGTTCGGCAACCAGACCATCGGTACGCCCTCGGTACGCAGCACGCCGCGTGACGACGTGGCGTTGACGCTTGTTGGTGCTGCCGCAGGGCGACAACGGCGCGGTGACGATTCGCGTGACCGTGCAACCGCTCGTGATGTGGCTGTGGATCGGTGGTGGTGTGATGGCGATCGGCACGATCCTCGCTGCCTTCCCGGGCAAGCGCCGCGACCCGCTCGACCCCGTCTCTGCTCCCATTCGCACCGATGACGTCCCGCTTCCGCGTGAACCGGCAGGGGTGGCCTGATGGACACGCTGTCGCCGAGTCCGGAGGAACCGACGCAAGAGGCGATCGAGCGTCGTCGGGGTCATGGTGCCCGGTGGGCCGCCATCGCCGCTGGTGTCGTGCTGCTGTTGCTGATCGCGGTGCTGGCGACGAGCAAGACGCTCGACTCGCGTGGCATCTCGAGCCAGCGGCTTGGTCAGCCTGTCCCGCGGGTCGTCGGCGACACGATCAGCGGTGGCACTTTCGACATCGACCAGTACCGCGGTCGGTGGGTGGTGGTGAACTTCTTCGCGACCTGGTGCACGCCGTGTCGTATCGAACATCCGGAGTTGGTGGCCTTCGACGAGCGGCATCAGGGGACCAACGACGTCGAGGTCGTCAGCGTGGCCTTCAGCGACGAGGACTCCGATGTTCGTGAGTTCTTTGCCGCCAATGGCGGCACATGGCCCGTCATCCCGAACGACACCAACCGGGTGGCGCTCGACTTCGGCGTGACCGGCGTTCCCGAGTCCTACGTCGTCGACCCGAACGGCATCGTCGTCGCCAAGTTCGAAGGTGTCACCGCCGATGGGCTCGACAGCGTGATCAACGGAACGGCGAACTGACCGTGGCCGCGACCACCTCCACGGTCCGACGGGGGCACGGGTGGCTGGGTTATGTGGTGATGGCGGTGATCGCCGTGGCGTGTCTCGCGATCGGCACGGCGCGCACGTCGGGTCCGTACAGCGTCGAGGACCGCATCAACTCCGTGGCCAAGACGATCAAGTGCCCGACGTGCCAAGGCGAGTCCGTGGCCGACTCGAACGCGCCAACGTCGCGCGAGATACGCGACGACATCGCGGCGCGGCTGACCCGCGGCGAGAGCCCGGACGAGATACGGGCGTTCTACGTCAGCAGCTACGGCGAGGAGATCTTGTTGACGCCCGAGCGGCTCGGGCGTGACCGCAGTCGTATGGATCTTGCCGGTGCTCGTGCTCGTCGGTGCCATTGCGGGGCTCGTCATCGCGTTCCGCCGATGGCGCGGCACCGGCGCGGCGCGCGCGACCGATGACGACCGAGCGCTCGTCGAGAGCGCTCTCGCCGACTTCGACGAGCGCGAGCAACGAGTCGTGAACAAGCCCGCGTCTGGCGGCACCCGCGCCCGGCGGGCCGCCAAGGGCGAGGCGCCCACGAAACCGGCTGCGCCCGAGCCGCCGAAGGCCAAGCCCCGAAAGCCGAGCCCGAAGCCGAAGCGGCGGGAGCTCGATCCCGATGTTCTCGCCGCCCTCGAGGAGCAGCGCGACTTCTTGCTGCGGTCCTTCGAGGATCTCGAGCGCGAGTACGCGGCGGGCGACGTCGACGACGTCGACTACGCGGCACTCAAGGACGACTACACCGCCCGGGCGGCGTCGGTCATCAAGGCGATCGAGAGCCGCCGAACCATTCTCGAGGCGGCGCGCCGTCCGCGGCGGTGGGGACTGATCGCCGCGACCATCGCCGCGTTGGTGTTGTTCGGTCTGGGCGCCGGTTGGCTCGTCGCCGCCAGCTCCGGTCACCGCCAGCCGGGCGACACGATCACGGGCGACATCCGCACGAGCACGATCGACCAACTGGCTCAGGCCAACGACTACATCTCCCAGGCGAGTGCCGCGCAGCAGTCCGGCGACTCGAATGGGGCCGTCACCGCGTATCAGAACGCGCTCGATTCCTACCGCAAGGTGCTCGACGAGCAACCGGACAACACCGAGGCGCTCACCTACCGCGGGTGGCTGTTGCACGTGCTCGCGCTGCAGGCGAGCGACGACATCGCCCAGCAGCTCGACCAGGATGCGTTGACGTCGATCAACCGCGCCATCACTGTCGATCCCGACCTACGCCGACGCGCGGATCTTCCGGGCGATCATCTTCCAACGCCAAGGACGCAACGCCGATGCGGCGGCTGATCTCGACGCCGTCGACCCGGCCAAGATCCCGCCCGGCCATGACCGACATGGTCGACGGGCTGCGCAGCCAACTGCAATAGGCTGGCTCGCGGCTTCAGCTCGGCGGGTAGTACTTGCCCTTCACGGGCTGGCCCTTCTCGATCTCGATCACCCAGAGCGAGCCCTTCTGGCTGATGTTGGCGTCCTTGGTGCGCATGCCGGCGCCGACCAAGCGACGGATCATCTTCGGGATCAGATCGCCGTGGCTGCACACCACCGGGTTGCGAGGCGCCAGTTCGAGCAGGAGGTCGAGTGCACCGTCGGGGTCGGCACCTTCGAGGAACTCCTTGCGGGTGTCGATCTTGGTGCCGAGCTCGCGGGCGAGCGGCTCGACCGTTTCGACACAGCGTCGGGACGGGCTCGACACGACGCACCCGACCGCCGCGTCGTCGAGTCGCTCCAGCAAGGCGTCGGCTTGCCGGGTGCCTTTCGGGCTCAGCGGGCGCAGGTCGTCGTCCTCGGCCCACGATGCGCGCGAGCCGGCGTGGGCGTGGCGCACGAGGTAAACGGGCACGGCGGCACGATAGCGCCGCGCACGCACGGGTCCCTCAGCGGACGCATCGGATTCCCTGTGGCGCCAAGCCCGGCCACTAACGTGCTGGAATGGCCGCTGACCTCGACGGGGATATCGCCGTTGATGTCCTCGTGATCGGGGCCGGCATTCAGGGGCTCTACCTCGCACGCTCGCTCAGTCAGCGGTACTCGGTGTGTGTGGTGAGCGACCCCGCGGTGGAGTCAGAGACGCTTCAGTCTTCGGGCTACATCTCGGCCGGGTACGACGGCAACGACGCCACGCGCGTGCAGCCGGCGCGCCGCGCCGCCGGCTACTGGCGGCTGTGGGCCGAGTCGAGCGGGCTGGCCCACGACTACAGCTCGAGCCTGTACGTCGCGCCGGCCGACGAGCAGTTCAGCCGCCCGGCGCTGTGGGCCGAAGCGCAGCTGCCGTTCAGTCAGGTGCCCGACGTCCCTCCGATCTTCGCCGGCGGCTCCATCGCCGATGGTGTCACGTACGTGATCGAGGGCGACGTGGTCGTGAACCCCGCCGCGGTGCTCAACAAGTTGCGCGAAGACCTCGGTGACAGCGTCCTCACCGGGTCGATCGTGCGGTTCGGGCTCGCGAGCGACGCAGCTGTCGATCACGTGCAGGTCGAGGTCGACGACGACCACGTGGTGCCGATCGTGCCGCGGTTCGTGGTGTTGGCCGCTGGTGTCGGCAATGCCACATTGCTGAGCATGGTCGGCAAACGATTCAACGATCAGACCCGCCGCAAGGACAGCCGGGAACTGGCGCGTGTCAGCCAAGCCGTGCAGCGCAGTTACCTGCTGTGCATCCGCGGACCTCAGCTCCCGCTGATCAGCGGTTGGTACGGCGGGCTGTCGATCGTGGGCCATCCGCTCACCGGCAGCGACGACAACGTCTGGCTCGTGGCGCCACCGATCGACGACGCGCTCACCACGCTCGGTCCCGACGATCTGCGCTTCGAGCCCAAGGTCGATCCCACGGTTGTGCACGTTCTGCTCGAGCGACTGTTCGCCATGAGTCCCGAGCTCGAGCGTTTGGCGCCGGATCTGCGGTGGTCGTGTTACGCGGCGCGCAAGGCGCAGCACCCGATGCTGGCCACGAGCGACAGCTCGAAGGTCGCTCAACCGGTGCCGGCCAAGCTCGACGCCTTTGGTTTGGACGGTCTGCTCGCGCTGTGGCCGTCACACCTCGGATACGCGATGGTCCTGGGCGATGTGGTGGTGGAGCGGATCGGGGCCGAACTGGGTCCGCCCGGCGACTTCGGTGGTGGCCTGCGACCGGGTGAGGTCGGCCTACCGCAACCACAGTCGCGAGCCCGCTGGGATCGCGACAACTTCCCGTGGCGCGACTGGAGCGCGTTCGCGGCTCGCTACGAGATCAAGACCGACGCCGCCCCCGTCAACGGCTAGCGCGCTTCACGTCGTGTGTGTCGGATTCCGACACTTCTGTAGTCGGCGAATAAAACTGCGAAATAGCGGTTGCCGCAGCGGTGCGCCGAACCGCTACACTCGAACACATGTTCGTAGCGGCGGATGTGACGAGGAAGGGATCTGGCGGGCGTGGGTGGCCGATGTGGAGCCGGGTGTGTTCTCGGTGGGGATGCGTTGGCCATGTTGGACGTGTTGTCGGACGTGAAGCGGTTGGCCAGCGCGGCGGAGACGTTGTTCGCGGCGCGGGTGGCCGAGACCGATGCGTGGCGCGAGGGCAGTGCGGATCGGTCGGCGGCGCATTGGTTGGCGCGGCGGATCGGTACCTCGATTGCCGAGGCCAAAGCCAAGTTGCGAGATGGTCGAGCAGCTCGACGATCTGCCGGCCACGACCGAGGCGCTTCCGGGCCGGGCGCCTGTCGGATCAGCAGGCGCGTGAGGTGGTGGCCGGCGCGACCGCCGATCCGAAGTCCGAGCAGGTGTTGTTGGGCACGGCCGCGACGGATTCGCTGCGGGAGTTGCGCAACGAGTCGCGGCGGGCTCAAGCGGTGGATGACGAGGAAGGTCGCCAGCGGCGTATTCATGAGCGGCGTCGGCTGCGGATGGGTGTCGACACCGACGGCACGTTCCGGCTGTCGTACTCCGGCACGCGCGGTGGTCGGGGCCGGCGATCGTGGCCGCATTGCGGCCCTTCACCGATCAGGCCTTCAAGCAAGCCAAGCAGGAAGGGCGGGTCGAGTCCCATGCCGCCCTATCAGGCCGACGGGTTCGTGGCCATGGCCCAAGCCGCCGCGGCCGGCGGCGTCGACGGTGCCGCCGGGAGAAGAACAGCAACGTCAAAGTGATCGTGGTCGTCGACGCGCCAGCGCTGCGTCGGGGTGAGGTCGAGTCCGGCGAGACCTGTGAGATCCGCGGGGTCGGACCCGTACCGGTGTCGACCGTGCGCGAACTGTTCGGTGACGCGGCGATGGCGATCGTGATCAAAGACGGCGTCGACGTCCAGAACGTGACGCACTTGAAACGACAGACCACGGCCCATCAACGCACCGTGCTCGAGTTCTGGGGCATCAAGTGCGAGGTCGTGGGCTGTGATTCCACCGATTTCGTGGATGTGCATCACGTCTTCGAATGGGCTCGGACCCATCACACCCGCCTCGACGAGTTGCGGGTGTCGTGCAAACACCATCATCGTCGAGAACACAAAGGGTGGAAACCGACCGCGGACCAACTGCGGCCTCGCGGCCGGGGCTTACCCGAACAGGAACTCCCGCTGAGTGCCTGACGTCCTTACGGGACGGTCACGCCGAGCGGCCCTCGCACCTCCTCTCGCCCCCGACTCCAAGTCGTAGCGATGAGGCGCCGACACCGACCACAACGGATCAAACGGTGTCCCACAGTTGATCTTTGAAAACTGAATAGAAGGGCCGCGATCAGGACTGACGGTTATCGCGCCAGCTGACGGAGTCTGCCGATTACTTCGGGCAGGTTCTTCGTCAGCGCCGCGATGTCGTCGTCGGTGGTGTTCCAGCCGACGGAAATGCGGAGCGACCGGTGGGCGTCGACGCCCATGGCTTCGAGAACCGGTGAGGGCTCGAGGGCTTCGGACGAGCAGGCGCTGCCCGAGTGGGCGGCGATGCCGGCTTGGTCGAGTCCGAGCAGCACGGCCTGGGGCTCGATGTCGGCGATGCCGAGGCACACGAGGTGCGGCAGCCGGTCGACGGTGTCGCCGTAGGGAGTGACGCCTTCGATTTGGGTCGCCGCGGCGAGGATCGTGTCGGTGCGTCGGCGGGCGTCGTCGTATCTCCGCAGCCAGCGTGCCGTCGTCGAGGGCCTCACATGCTGCGCCGAAACCGACGATGGCGGGGACGTTCTCGAACCCGGCGCGCCGTGCTCGTTCCTGATCGCCACCGACGAGCAGCGGTTGGATACGCAATCCTCGGCGCACCAGCAGTGCTCCGATCCCGGGTGGGCCGCCGAACTTGTGGGCGCTCACCGACATCAGATCGGCACCGAGCGCTCGGAAGTCGATCGCGATGTGACCATTCGCTTGGGCGGCATCGACGTGCAGCAGAACGCCGTGTTCGCGGCACAGCGCGGCTACCTCTTCGAACGGGCTGCACGGTTCCGACTTCGTGGTTTCCCCATTGCAGGTGCACGAGTGCGGTGTGCTCGTCGATCGCTGCCGCGATGGCCTCGACGTCGACGCGCCCGAGTTCGTCGACGGGAACCTCGACCACCTCACCACCGGCGCGCCCCATGAACATGGTCGACGCCTCGCGTGCGGCCGAGTGCTCGACGGGCGACAGGACCATGCGGTGTCCGCGGTCGCTGGCACCCCAGGTGGCCGACGCGATGGCCTCGGTCGCGCCGCTGGTGAACACGACCTCGCGCGATCGAGCCCCGAAGAACGCCGCGACTTGCTCGCGCGCTTCTTCGATCGCGACGCGTGCGGTCATGCCCTCGGCGTGGATGCGGCTGGGATCGCCGTGCGGTTGCTCCAACCACCGGATCATCGCTCCCGCGGCCTGCGGACGAAGCGGTGAAGTCGATGCGTGATCTAGATACGACCTTCGCTCCGCGAACGAGGACCTAGTGGACACTCGTGACACAGACGTCGTCACCGATCGCCTTCGACGCTTCGAGCTCGGTGGTGGCGTCGCCGTAGATCTCGGCCAGCATGCCTTTGACGAGGCCGCGGTCGACGGCACAGATCACGGGGTTCTCGCGCACCGCGTCGCCGAAGGGGCAATGCTCCGAGACGATGCGCAGCTCGTTGTTGCGCTTCTCGGCGTGGGCGGCGAACCCATGCGCGGTCAAGGCGTCGGCTACCGCGGCGATGGCGGCGCGGAACGACCGTTGATGGTCGTCGGTCGGCCCCATCGACTTGGCCATGACGCGGCCGTACTCGACGCCGACTTCCTCGGCCATCGCCGCGGCCGTGTCGGGCGGTAACAGCGCCAGCGTGCGCCCGAGCAACATCACGAGGAGGTCGTCGTGGCGTACCGGGATGGCCAGCTCGTCGTCGGGCGCGGCCACGCGATAGTGCTTCGATGGTCGACCGGCGCCACTGCGACCGTCACGGGGAACGGCGACTTCGAGATATCCGCCACCGGCGAGCTTGTCGAGATGATGGCGAGCGACGTTGGGATGCAGCGCGAACTGATCGGCGACTTCGGCGGCGGTGACACCGTCCTGGGCGCGAGCGAAGAGGAAGATGTCTCGTCGGGTCGGGTCGCCGAACGCGGCCGAGATCGCACTGACTGCGGAGGAGAACTCGGTCGGCGTGAGGGGTGGCCCGGACACGCAGGTATTCTACCTACCGCCGTAGGGGAAATTCCGAAGTCCCGAAAACCCCCGCTGGTCTGGAGCATGGATGTCCGTAACTGAGTCCGAGGTCGTCGAGGCGCTCCGTCCCGTCGAGGACCCGGAGCTGCATCGCAGCATCGTCGAGCTCGACATGGTGCGCGAGGTCCGCGTCGACGGGGCCAAGGTCGATGTGCTCATCGCGCTGACGGTGGCGGGGTGCCCGCTGCGCAACGAGATCACCCGTCGCGTCGATGAAGCCGTGACCGCGCTGGCCGATGTCGACGAGGTCGCCCTCGACTTCACCGTGATGACCGATGAAGAGCGCGAGGTGCTGCGACGGAAGCTGCACGGCGACCCGAGCGCGACCGCTGGTAGTCAGCCTTCGCACGGCCACGCCGAGGGTCGCACCATTCCGTTTGCCGATCCGTCATCGAGGACCCGCGTGTTGTTGATCGCGTCGGGCAAGGGCGGTGTGGGGAAGTCATCGGTCACCACCAACCTCGGTGTGGCGTTGGCCGAGCGCGGTCGCTCGGTGGCCATCATCGACGCCGACGTCTGGGGTTTCTCGATCCCGCGCATGCTCGGCATCAACCGGCCGCCGGTGATCATCGACGAGATGCTCGTGCCGCCGGAGAGCTTCGGGGTGCGCTGCATCTCGATGGGGTTCTTCGTCGAAGACGACCAGCCCGTCATCTGGCGGGGCCCGATGCTGCACAAGGCGCTCGAGCAATTCCTCACCGATGTCTTCTGGGACGACCCCGATTTCCTCGTGATCGATCTTCCACCCGGCACGGGCGACATCGCGCTGTCGCTCTCGCAGTTCCTGCCCCGCGCCGAGGTCTATGTGGTCACCACGCCACAGCCCGCCGCCCAACGCGTCGCCCAACGCGCCGGCTTCATGGCCGAGAAGGTGCACCTCGAGGTGAAGGGCGTAATCGAGAACATGTCGTGGTTCGAAGCCGACGACGGCAAGCGCTACGAGCTGTTCGGTGCCGGCGGCGGCGCCGAGCTCGCCGAGCGGCTGGAAGTGCCGCTGCTCGGGCAGATCCCGCTCGTTCCCGAGCTGCGAGCCGGCGGCGACGCTGGTCGGCCGATCGTGGCCGTCGATCCCGACGCAGAGGCGTCGCAGGCCTTCCGCGTGCTGGCCGAGCGGGTCGACGTCGAGCTCGCGCCCACGCGCCGTTACCATCCAGAGCTCAAGCTCAGCTGAGCCTGACCAGGCCCTTACCCCAGCCAAGCTGCACCCCTCAGGAGGATCCGTGGACGTTCGCATCGGTGTGATCCACACGATGAAGGAGATCGACGTCGAGCTGCCGCACGATGCCGACCCCGACGAGATCCGAAAGTCCGTCGACGCGGCGCTCTCCGACAGCTCGGCCGTGTTGTGGCTCACCGATCGTCATGGTCGCCAGGTCGGCGTGGCCAGCGAGCGGATCGCCTACGTCGAGCTCGGTAGCCCCGAGAGCGACCGCCGCATCGGCTTCGGGAGCTAGCCCCAGGGCACAGATTCTCATGGCCCCCGCCCCGACCGAGCTGCTCGACCGTCGCCTGCTGTTCGTCACCGGGAAGGGTGGGGTCGGCAAGACGAGCATGGCGGCCGCGCTGGCCCTGCTCGCATCGACCCACGGCAAGCGCACCTTGGCCTGTGAGGTCGACGCCAAGGGCAACTTGGCCGACTTCTTCGAGGCGGAGCCCAACACGTTCCGCCCCCAGGAGTTGAGTCCCGGGCTCTTCGCCATGGCGATGAACACCGAGGAGTCGCTGAAGGAGTACCTGAAGCTGCAGCTGAAGATCCCGTTGCTCGCGCGCATCGGCCCCTTCGCCCGCAGCCTCGACTTCGTGGCCAACGCCGCGCCGGGCGTGAAGGAGATCCTCACGATCGGCAAGCTCCTGTGGGAGGTGCGCGAGGACAACTACGACCTCGTCGTGGTCGACGCGTCGGCCACGGGTCACATCGTCGGTCAGCTGGCGGCGCCTCAAGCGATCAACGAGTTGGTGAAGGTCGGACGCATCCGCGACCAGACCCGCTGGATGGTCGACCTTCTCTCGGACCCGGCCATCACCGGCGCAGTGATCGTCGCCACGCCCGAGGAGATGCCGGTCACCGAGACGCTCGAGTTGGTCGATCGGATTCGTACCGAGACCGAGGTCGATCTGGCCGCGGTGGTGGTGAACAAGGTCCTCCCCGAGCTGTTCGGCCGGGGGGAAGAGGAGACGTTCCAACGGCTCCGTGAGCCCGAGCTGGTGGGCGCGCTGTCGCGCGCCGCGGGATCGTCGATCGAACCGGTGCTCGACGCAGCCGAGCTGGCCGTCACCCTCCGACGCACACGAGCCGAGCACATCACCCGACTGCGCAACGAGATGACCGCCGACGTGCCCCTCCTCTACGTGCCGTACCTGTTCACGCGCACGCACGGGGTGCGGGCCACGCGAACGGTGGCCGAAGCACTGGCCGCGGAGCTGGGTTACTGATGGGCGGCCGCGAAGAAACCGCCGGCATCGAGATCGCCGGCACGCTCGAGCAGCTGTTGGCCACCAAAGAGATCGTCATAACGTGCGGTTCGGGCGGCGTGGGCAAGACCACTACCGCCGCCGCCGCCGGCGCGATGGCGGCCGCGCAGCTCGGCGGCAAGGTGCTCGTCCTCACGGTCGACCCGGCCAAGCGATTGGCCACTGCGCTGGGCCTGGAGGAGTTCGGCAACGTCGAGCGGCGCGTACCCACCGAGCTCTTCCATGCCGCGGGTGTCGACCCACGCGGCGAGCTGTACGCCGCCATGCTCGACACCAAGGAGTCGTGGGACGCGCTGGTGCGCACCCATGCACCCGACCCCCAGACCCGCGATGCCATCCTCGCCAACCCGCTCTACAAGAACATCACCGGCAAGTTCGTGCAGAGCCACGACTACATCGCCATGGAACGGCTGCACGAGATCCATGTGTCGGGCCGCTACGACTTGATCATCGTCGACACTCCGCCGACGCGGAATGCCATCGACTTCCTCGAAGCGCCCGAACGCATGGCCGATTTCTTCAGCAGCCGATTGCTCCGATGGTTGATCACCCCCTATCGATCGCGGTTGGTGAACGCGGCGTCGCGGCCGTTCTACAACGTGGCGGACCGCATTCTTGGTTCGCAGTTCCTCGAGGACATCGCGGAGTTCTTCATCCTGTTCCAGACGATGTACGACGGCTTCGTCGAACGGGCTCGTGCGGTCACTCGCACGCTCGAGGATCGTCGCACCACCTTCATCGTCGTCAGCACACTCGAAGAAGCTCCGGTGCGCGAAGCGGAGTTCTTCATCAGCGCGCTCGACGAGCGCGACTTCCACCTCGGCGCGCTCGTGCTCAACAAGGTGTTGCCTGCGTACTTCCTCGACGACTCCGCCGCCGCCGTGGCCGAGACGTTGTGTCGCAAGGCCGATCCAATCGCGTCCGAGGTCGCCGACGCCCGGCTCGGTGGCGCCGATCATGTGGCGCGCGTGTTGCGCGAGGTGGGCGAGAGCTTCCTCAACTACCGCGTCGTCGCCACGCGTGAAGCGGAGCAACGCAAGGAGCTCGGTCGTGTGCCCGAGGTCGTCGCCAACGCGCCGTTCTTCGAGACCGACATCTACGATCTGGCCGGCCTCCTGCGTCTCGGCGAGCGCATTTGGCGGTAGCGCCTCGAGGGCCCGGACTCGGGCGTGCCAGAAGCATCTGACGGGATTGCGTCGGCCGGCGGCGAAGTACTTTCCGTGGGCGCGCGACCACCGTAGGATGGCGCCATGTCCATGTTCCGGCGAAAGCGTTCGGAGGCACCCGTGGCGAGTGCATCGAACGTGACTCCACTACCGGTCTGGAACGATCCGCCTCTGACGGAGGAGATCCTTTCCGGACTGCAAGAGCCACTACCACCGGGTGACCTCGAATGGAACCGGCCGACCCTCTGTCCGCAATGCGAGGACTGGGGCTACATCGACCGGCTCGACTTGGTGGAACGAGTGATGCTGCTGCATTGCCCGACCTGTCATTTCCACTGGGAGATCAGCGAAGCCCAGATCGAGGCCACCAAGCAGCGTCGCCAACACGAGGACGCTGACCGGCGGTAACCCGCGGCAGACTGGCGGGCTGATGGCCAGTCTCACGGAGCTCGCAAGGCTCCGAACACCCCTCACGATCGGACAGATCGACCACCTCCAGCGCCTCACCGCGTCCTGGGGGCTGTTGGCCGACCTGTGCTTCGCCGACCTGATGCTGTTCTCGGGGGTCCCCGAGCGCAGCCACCGTCCCTCCGGGCTCGTGGTGCTGGGCCAGATCCGGCCGACCACCGGCCAGACCCTGTACCGCAGCGACTGGGTTGGTGACCTGGTCGAGATCTCCGAGCGTCCTTTGGTGGCTCGCTGCTTGGAGCTGGGCGAGATCATGGACGGCGAGGTCATGATCGAGACCCACCGCGAGGCGGTGCGCGAGCTGTGCATCCCGGTGCGCCACCGCGGCCACACGGTCGGCGTGCTGGCCCGCGAGTCGGCGCCCACCATCGGTCGACCGCCGGGCGAGCTCGAGCGCACCTACGTCGAGGTCTTCAATCGCTTCGCGCGGATGATCGCGTCGGGCGAGTTCCCCTTCCCTGGCCCCGAGGCCCTGAGTGAGGAAGCGCCCCGCGTCGGCGACGGTGTCATCCTGCTCGAGGAGTCGGCTCGGGTTGAGTACACGTCGCCGAATGCCGTGTCGGCTTTGCATCGCATCGGCGTGCATCTGAACACCGAGGGCGTGCTGTTCTCCGAGCTGGGGCTCAACGAGGACGCGGTTCGCCTGGCGTTCGCCAAACGGCGCCCGGCGACCGAGGAGATCGAGCGCGGCCACGAGATCACGTTGCTGATCCGCTGCATCCCGCTGCTCGACCACGGTCGGGTGTCCGGCGGGCTGGTGCTGCTTCGCGACATCTCTGAGCTGCGGCGACGCGACCGCCTGCTGATGTCCAAGGATGCGACGATCCGCGAGATCCACCACCGGGTGAAGAACAACCTGCAGACGATCTCGTCGCTGCTCCGCCTCCAGGGTCGGCGTCTGTCGTCGCCGGAGGCCAAAGCGGCGATCGAGGAGTCCGTGCGCCGCATCCGGTCGATCGCGTTGGTGCACGAGACGCTCTCGCACGAGACGGGCGAGGAAGTGCCGTTCCTCGAGATCGTCCGCCCACTCGTGCGCATGGTCGAGGAAGGCCTGGTGTCGCCGGACGATCCCGTGCTGTTCAAGGTCACCGGTGACGCCGGTACGTTGCCGGCGCCGTTGGCCACCCCGCTCGCGGTCGTGCTCACGGAGGCGTTGCAGAACGTCGTCGACCACGCGTACCCGGGTGAGGTGCTCGCCGCCGATCAGGGTGGGCCGGGTCAGGTCGTGGTCGAGCTGGCCAACGACGGTGTCGAGCTACGGGTGAAGGTCATCGACGACGGCCAGGGGCTCCCGCCGGGGTTCTCCATCGACACCGCCACCGGGCTCGGGCTGTCGATCGTGCGCACGCTCGTCACCACCGAGTTGGCCGGCAGCATCGAGCTCTACGCGGGGGACGGACCGCCGGATCGGCCGGGGACCGTGGTCGACATACGGGTTCCGCTGTCGGACCTGCGCTTCCCGCTGACAGGAGAAGTGCCCGTTGTTCGTTGACGCGTCCGCGGACGAGTCAACTCAGGAGGCGCGGCGCCTCGCGGCGAGCCACTGGCGGCGCAGCTTGCGGCGCTCTTCCTCGGAGGTGCCACCCCAGATACCGGAGTCCTGGTTCGAGGTGAGCGCGAAGTCGAGGCACGGGGCCTTGGCGTCGCACTCACGGCACACGGCCTTGGCCGCCTCGATCTGGTCGATGGCGGGACCGGTCGTGCCAACCGGGAAGAACAGGTCGGGATCGGTGTCGCGACATGCGGCGACCGCACGCCAATCGTCGTCGTTTTCGGCTTCGACCGAGAGCCCGGCTACCTGGGACTCGGGCAGGGGTCGAACAGGAGTGAGGGCCACAGTGCCTCCACGAGGTTGGGCTTCACGTCTGTGGCCAATCGTGAAGCTGTTCACATGCCACCGCGCTGCGAAAGAGACGGCGTGTGGCTGGGACACGAAGAACCTATTGAGTTCAGAACCAGGTTTCAAGGGGTACCCCCCGATTTTTGGCCGCCTGTGTCATTTTTCACCACCCCCATATTGAGGTTTGGCATATTGAGGTTTGGCACATTGAGGATTTGACGGAGAAGCGGTTTGGAGGAGCAATGTCGAACTCACCGCTGATCGTGGCCCACCGGGGCGCTTCCCGGGCCGAGCCGCCCGGGAACACCGTCGCCGCCTTCCACCGAGCCCGCGAGCTGGGGGCGGACTGGGTCGAGCTCGACGTCCGTCTCACCGCGGACGGGGCACGGGCCATTCACCACGACGCCGAGCTGCCCGACGGACGCGCCATCTGCGAGCTCCCGGCGGCCGACCTGCCGGGGTTCGTCCCGCGTGCTCGATGCCGCACTCGCGGCGTGCGACGGCCTAGGAGTGAACGTCGAGATCAAGAACTCGCGTCCGGACCCGGACTTCGATCCGCAGCGGTCGTCGGCCGACGCCGTCGTGGCCGAGTTGGCGGGGTTCCCGCGCGAGCGCCTGCTCGTCACGTCGTTCGACCTGGCGACCGTCGACCGCGTGCGAGCCCTCGACCCGAACCTGCCGACGGGGTTGTTGGCGCACGACCTCGAGGAGCCGAAGAAGGCGATCGAGCTCGCGGCGTCACACGGTCATCGCGCGATCAACCCGTGGGACCCGTTCGTCGACGAGGCGTTCATGACGCTCGCCCGCGACGCCGGCCTCGAGGTCAACGTGTGGACCGTGAACGACACCGACCGCATGCGCGAGCTGATCGCCCTCGGGGTCGATGCGATCATCACCGACGTTCCCGACGTGCTCGGAGACGTGCTCGGCCGAGATACCTGAGTCGGGTGCGGGACTAGGGCATCACGAGGTCCATGACGTCGGGCTCGTGGCGGAAACGCAGTTCGGAGGTCTCTCCCAGATAGTCGCCGTCGACCTGGTAGGGGAACGGCCCGTATCCCGTGACGCGCGCACCGGTGAGATCGGCCCGGTAATCCGTGTAACGACTGCGTCGTAAGCGCTCGCCACTGGCAAGCGCCGATGCGGCGAGACCGAGCAAGGGCACGAGGTCGAGCGTGCGGAACGTCAGCAGCGCGAGACCACGGTCGAGTGTCGCGTCGGGCGCGGCGTTGAACGGTCGCCGCCCGACGTAGGTGTACGGATTGGTGTTGAGACACACCGCGAACGTGGCGTCGTCCACGATCGTGCCGTCGGTGTGATGCACGGCGAAGCGCGGGCGCGAGCGGTCGTAGTGACGCAGCCATGTGTCGACCGCGCACCAGCCGAACCACGCGTGACTGGCCCATCGTTTGAGGAAGTCGCGCCGCTCGACCTGCGCGACGACCGCAGCGTCGAAACCCATACCGACGTGGAAGAGGAAGTACCGACCGTTGACCGAGCCCAGTCCGACGCGGCGGATCGACTTGCGACCGAGCGCGTCGAGCAACACGCCCGTGGCCTCCACTGGATCGTCGGGAAGGCCGAGGGTTCGGGCGAACACGTTCGTGGAACCACCCGGAAGTGCCGCCAAGGCGGTGCTGGTGCCGGCCAGACCGTTGGCCGCTTCGTTCAGGGTGCCGTCGCCGCCGAGCACGACGACGACCTCGGTGCCGGCCGAGGCGGCCCCTTGCGCGAGCCGGGTGGCGTGGCCGCGGCGGCTCGTCTCGGTCGTGGTGACGTCGTGGTCGGCCGACAGCGCCTTCTGGATCACGACTCGGGTGCGGGCAGTGACCGACGAGGCCGACGAGTTGACGAGCAGCAGCACCTGCACTGCGCGGGACGGTACCAGCACCTGCAGATTTGGCGATGCCAGCTCGGGTTTTGGGGCCGGCCCAGGTTTTGAGGGACGCGAACCTCGATTTGGACGGTCGCGTGGTGTCAGCACAAACTGTCCGCCATGAACGTCGTTGTCTGCGTGAAGCAGATCCCTGACCCGGCCGACCCGGGCCAGCTGGATCCCGAAACCAAAACGCTGAAGCGGGATGTGAAGCTCATCCTCGACGAGTCGGATTCCTACGGCGTCGAGATGGCGCTGCAGCTCGTCGACACCGCGGGAAGCGGCGAGGTCACCCTCGTGTCGATGGCGCCCAACAGTGAGGTCGGCGGTCTGCGCACGGCCCTCGCGATGGGCGCCGCCAAGGCGATCCTCATCAGCGATCCGGCCCTGAGCGGATCCGATGCCCTCTCGACGGCCAAGGTGCTGTCGGCCGCGATCAAGCGCGTCGAGGGTGCGGATCTGATCCTGACCGCGACCGAGTCGAGCGACGGCTACACGGGCACGGTGCCCGAGCAGATCGCCGGGCTGCTCGACCTGCCGTCGATCACCTTCGCCAAGCACGTCGAGATCGCGGACGGCACCTTGAAGGTGCAGCGCCAAACCGACGCCGGCTACGACGAGTGCGAGTCACCGTTGCCCGCCGTGGTGTCCGTGACTGCCGGTGTGGTCGAGCCGCGGTACCCGTCGTTCAAGGGGATCATGGCCGCCAAGAGCAAGCCGGTCGACGAGGTCACCGTCGCCGATCTCGGCCTGGACGCCGGCCAGGTCGGTTGGGCCGGCGCTCGCCAGGAGATCGTCAGCATCGAGGACGCACCGGCCCGAGAGGCCGGCGAGAAGGTCGTTGACGAGGGCGAGGGCTTCCAGAAAGTCATCGAGTACCTCGAAAACCTGAAGGTCATCTGAGGAGACTGGGAACACCAATGTCACTTTCCACGATCTGGGTGTACGCCGAGGCCTCCGAAGGCAAGGTCGCATCCACCACACTCGAACTGCTCACCAAAGCTCGTTCGCTCGCCGACAACGTCGAGGCCGTCTACGCCGGCGCCGACGCGGACGCCATCGCCGCCCAACTGGGCGCGCACGGTGCCACCAAGGTGCACGCGAGCGGCGACCTCGGTGGGGCGCTCGAAGGCGTGCCGATGGCGGCGGCCATCGCGGCTGCCGTCGAGGCGGGCAACGGTCCCGATGCCATCCTCTTCGCCACGAGCTACGACGGCCGCGACGTGGCCGGGCGGGCGTCGACCAAACTCGATCGCACGATCCTGTCGAACAACGTCGACGTCGAGCTCGACGGTGATTCCCTCGTGTGCACCACGCCGGTGTTCGGTGGCAACACCAACGTGAAGACCAAGTTCACTGGCGAGAAGCCGTACCTGGTGCTCGTGCGCCCGAAGTCCTTTGCCGCCGAAGAAAGTGGTGGTGGTCCCGGCAGCTGTCGAGGCGTTGGCCATCCCCGATGCCGGTGGCGCGAACACGGCCAAGATGTTGAACCGTCACGTCGAAGAGCACGAGGGCCCGTCGCTGGACGAAGCCGACATCGTCGTGTCCGGCGGTCGTGGCCTCGGTGAGGCCGACAAGTACCAGATGATCGAAGATCTGGCCAAGCTCCTCGGCGCCGCGCCGGGGGCATCACGCGCCATCGTCGACGCCGGCTGGGTGCCGTATTCGTACCAAGTGGGCCAGACCGGCAAGGTCGTGAAGCCCACCGTCTACATCGCGGCCGGCATCTCCGGTGCGACGCAGCACATGGTCGGCATGAAGGGCTCGAAGAACATCATCGCCATCAACAAGGACGAGGAAGCGCCGATCTTCTCGATCGCCGACCTCGGCATCGTGGGTGACGTGCACAAGGTGCTTCCGCAGCTGATCGAAGCGCTCAAGGCCCGCTGACGTCAACGCTCAGTCGCGGCAGACTTCCTTCGCGAAACCAACGAGCGCGGCGATGAACGCGGGCTCGATCAACGTACTGGCGTGATCGCCGGGCACACGCACGAACGCCGCGTCGGCCAACGCCCGCGCCAACACCTCGGCGTCGCCGGCGAGCTCATCGTCCTCACCGACGATGACGAGCGTCGGGACCGTGATCGCGTCTAGCTCGAACGTGCTCCTCGGTGCGGCCCCGCTGAATGGCGGCGAGCGCGAGTCGATCCGCACCGGTCGCATCGGCGTACTCGCGGATGGCTCGCGCCTCACCTTGGTGGTCCTCGGACAACTCGTCGGTCTCGAGGGCGCGTGCGACGTTCTCGCGGTCCCAGTCCTTCGGCGCGTTGTCACCGATGCCGCCGAGCACGAGCGCGTGCACGCGATGCTCCCGTGGAGCGGTGCGCAGGGCCATGTACGCGCCCATCGAGTACCCCATCAACACGCACTGCTCGACGCCGAGATCGTCGAGCACCTCCGACACGTCGCCGGCGAACAGATCGTCGTGGTAGCGCTCGGGGTCGTGCGGCTTGTCGGACTTCCCGTGGCCGCGTTGGTCGATGGCGACGGTGCGGAAGCCGGCGTCGCGGAGGGCGGGCGCGATGCCGGTCCACTCCCAGTTCATCTGGCCGTCGGCCGAGATGCCGTGCAACAGCAGGATGGTCGGCCCTGCACCCTCGACCTCGTAGTGGATGTGCGTGCCATCCTGCGCCACGACCTCGGTCACGGCGACATTGTGTCGCGCAGCAGGCTCGGTGACAGTGTGTCGCATGGCGCGATGGACGAACTGGGCCGGCAACCAGAGCTGCTCGCCCGACCGGATCGAGCATCCGACGTCAGAGCGGGCCCTCGTCGACATCGTCGAGCGCGCTCGCGCGCGTGACGGTTTCGTTCGGGTGGCGGGGTCCGGGCATTCGTTCACGCCCGTCGTGGTCACCGACGACGCGCTCGTCGACCTCACGCAACTATTCATCGCTTCTCGCGGTCGACACAACCGCACGCACCGCGACGGTGCAGGCGGGAATGCCGCTCTACCGGATGAACACCGAGCTCGCGGCACACGGTCTCGCTCTCGAGAACCTGGGCGACATCGCGTATCAGACCGCGGCAGGCGCCACCCAGACCGGTACCCACGGCACCGGTGCGCGCTTCGGGAACCTGTCGTCGCGGATCGTGGGCATGCGTCTGCTGACCGGCGACGGTGAGATCGTCGAATGCTCGGCCACACAGGAGCCCGAAGTGTTCGCGGCTGCTCGTGTCGGTGTCGGTGCGTTGGGCCTCGTCTCCACCATCACGGTGCAGTGCCTGCCCGCGTTC
Source organism: uncultured Iamiaceae bacterium (assembly GCA_963778895.1). Classification (GTDB taxonomy): domain Bacteria; phylum Actinomycetota; class Acidimicrobiia; order Acidimicrobiales; family Acidimicrobilacustridaceae; genus CAVZVZ01. The sequence goes on along the minus strand of CAVZVZ010000005.1, from coordinate 923,659 downwards.
AACCTGCACGCGATCGAGGGATCGGAGCCGGTCGACGAGATCCTCGACAACATCGACGCCGAGGTCGACGGCAACGACCACTTCGAGTTCTTCTGGATCCCGAACACGCGGTGGGCGCTCACCAAGCGCAACCGACGCACCGACGAGCCCGCCCGACCGAGGCCACAGTGGCGCGCGTTTCGCGACGACGTGTTGTACGACAACGTTGCGTTCGGCTTGATGTGTCACATCGGTCGTGTGCGCAACGACCTGATCCCGCGGGCGGCGCGCTTGTTGCCGAGCAAGGGTGCGTCGGACTACATCGATGCCAGCTACAAGGTGTTCGCGAGCCCGCGTCACGTGCACTTCCTCGAGATGGAGTACGCCATCCCGCGGGCCGTGCTTCCCGAAGCGCTCAATCGAGTGCGCGCCCACGTCAAGAGCCTCGGTACGCAAATCAGCTTTCCGGTCGAGGTCCGCTTCGTGGCGCCCGACGACATTCCGCTGAGCACCGCATCGGGACGGGAGACCGCGTACATCGCCGTGCACGCCTTCAGAGGTACGCCGTACAGCGACTACTTCCGCGGGGTGGAGCGGATCATGGACGACTACGAGGGCCGCCCCCACTGGGGCAAGCTGCACTTCCAGTCGGCGGCGACGCTCGCGCCGCGTTATCCCCGGTGGGACGAAGCGCAAAGGGTGCGGGCCCGCATGGACCCGCACGGAACGTTCTCCACCCCTGCGATCGAGCACGTGCTCGGCCTCATTCGCTAGGCGGCTAGGCCGCGTCGGTCGCGGCGACGGCCCAGGCCAAGCCCTCGGCCGCATCCTCGACGGCGAGGTGGAACCGCCAGCCGGTGTCGGGCTCCCACGCGTCCCAGGCGAACCAACGCAGTTCTGCCACGATCGCTCCCATCTCGTCGGCTGCCACCGGCCAGGCATCGTCGACACCGCTCAGGGCGGCCACGGCCCACCACGAGCCGAAGCGTCCGGTCGCCATGCCCCTCCGACGGCCGTGGGCGCCGCCACTCGCGGCAACCCACGCCATCCAGGCCAGAGCGGTCGCGCCGTCGAGCTCGGCGACGCGGGCTCGCGGTGGACCGAGCGCGGCGATCGCCGACAGCGCGTTCCCCTCGACGGCGACGGCTTCGGCCCGACCGTTGGACTCCGCGGTCCACGCTCGAGCGAGTTCGAGCAGCGCGTTGATCGATGGCGCGTCGTCGATCACGGAGCCGCCGGAAGGAAGGCGGCAGTCGGCGAGGGCCGCGGGCGAGACCGACGGAAACCGCGCCTCGTGGGGCTCGTACTCGGCGAGCGGGTACGCGCCCTCCCAACTCTGCAACGCGAGCGGAAGGTCCAGCACCCGATCATCGAGGCCGTCCTCGGCGCGCAGATCCTCGCCGCGCAGCACGCGTTCGTGCGCGGTGATCGTCCGCAGCGGCCCGGCCGGGATGTTGTTGCGCAGCTGGCCCCATGTGTGCTGCACCGCTGCCACCTCCGGCAGTGGGCCCAGAGCCATGTGACCCGCGCCGGGGACGAGTACTTGTCCGGCGAACGAACCCGGGGCATCGAGCGCCAGTCGATACTCGGCGAGCGACGCGGCCGGCCACAGCTGCTTACCCCGCTCCAGCGCGGCGCGACATCGATCGCGCAGATCGACCAGTCCGTCCCACGCATCCTCGTCGCAGAGCTTGTCGATGTGGCGTACCAGCTCGTCGAGGTCGGCCAGCTCGACGAGCCGCTCGTTCGCCTCGCGACCCGTCACCTCGTCATCCCCGTCATATCAAGGGCCAGGGATACCGTCGACCACTCGGATCGGTAGGGAACTGGGCTTCGCGCAACAGCGCTCGGGCGCGCGTCAAGACGGCGTCTCGCTCGAACGTCCCGAGATGTTGTGTGACGCCCGCGGGCAGACCGCTCGTCACCAAGTTCTCGATGTCGTCGAGGACGTCGGATGGGAATTGGTTCACCGCCGAACTCCCAGATCACCGTGCGCAGCTTGAACTCAGCGTGGAACGACAGCCCGTTGTCGATGGCCCAGATGTGCCCGTCGGTGTCGACGAGGCAGTGGCCGCTCTTGCGGTCGGTGTTGTTGGCGAGGATGTCGAAGGCGCAGATTCGTTCGAGCTGAGGCCACCACCGTTCGTCCTCGATCAGGGTGAAGTAGTGCTGTTCGAAGTCGGCGTCGACGAACCACTGCAGCGAACCGGTGCCCATCGGTGCTTCGTCGCGCTCGATCGTCATCGGCACGAGCTGCCACCCGAGCGCTTCGGACAGTTCGTAGGCCGCGACCTCGCGCCGATACAGGCCGTCGGGGAAGTCCCACAGGGGACGCTCGCCCGACGCTGGCTTGTAGACCGCGTTCGCGGTCTGGTCGTCGAGGCAGAGGTTGGTGAGGAAGGTGCGGTTGGAGCTCCAGGGCATTCGCCCCTGCAGGGTCAGCTCACCCTCTTCGAGGAGCCGCCGTTGCTCGGTGGGCGTCGGATGCCTCTCACGTGTGGTGCCCGTTGGTCTTCGGGCAGACATGTCCATCGGGATCCATCGGTCGGCCGCAGAGAGGGCACGCCGGGCGCCCCGCCATCACCACCTCGATGGCGTGTCGTACGAAATAGGCCACCTGCGACCTGGTGACGTGGAACCGCGCCGTCGAGGGCGCCACGTCGAGCAGCGACGGATTCCTCGTCGTCATCGTCGTCCTCGGGCACGAGCTCCTCGGCGACGATCAGAACACGATCCTCGGATTCCTCGTAGGCCACGGCGAGCGAACCCACCACCCACTCCGCGATCACCGGCTCGACGAGCTCGGTGTCGCTGACCACGAGCTCTTCGGGCGCCGGCAGATCGGCCAGGATGCCGGCGAGGTATTCGGCGAGCGCCGCGACCTGTTGCTTCTCGAGCCGGAGGCTGACCACGTTGGCGTCTTCAGTGGCCTGCAGATAGAAGACTCGCTCACCGGCCGGGCCGACGGTGCCGGCGACGAAGCGGTCGGGGTGCAGTTCGAACGAGCTAGCTCACGACAGCGCCAGGCTCGTCAGGTCGTCGCCGGTCGAGTTCGTCGTGAGCACGGCGGGTCCCTCGCTCGCGAACCAGATCGCGGTCACCGAGCACGGCGCGATGACGATGCGTTGGAACAGATCGAGGTGCGTCCCGAGCGCATCGGCGACCGCGGCCTTGATGGGGTCGGCGTGTGACACGGCCACGACCGTTTGGCCCGGGATGCTTCGCAACGAGTCCGGCGAGCGTGGTGGTGATGCGCGTCTGCATCTCGACGAACGACTCGCCGTCGGGGAACCGGAACCCGCTCGGGTAGCGCTGCACGGTCTTCCACTCGGGAAGCTTGGTCAGATCCTTGAGCGCCTTGCCGGTCCACGCACCGAAGTCGCATTCCAACAGGCCCCGCTCGACGTGTGGTCGTTGGCCGATCGCCTTGCCGATCGGCGCCGCCGTCTCGCGTGTCCGCTCCAGCGGTGAGCAGTAGATCGCATCGACCTTCTTCAGTCGGGCGATGCGACCGGCGACAGCCTCGGCCTGGTCGCGACCCTTGTCGGACAGGTGCAGTCCCTTGGCCCGTCCCGGCAGGCTCGCGCCGGTGGTGGGCGTCTGGCCGTGGCGTACGAGCAGCACAACGGTCGGTGGTTTGGGCTTCGGGCGGCGCGGCATGTCGCCGCAACGTATCGCCTCAAGACGTAGGTTCGGCAGGTGGACTCGTTGACCCAGCTCACCAGCGAGGTCGATCTCGTGTCGGGCGTGTCCTCGTTTGGTCGACTGGCGGGAGCAGGTCGGGCGGGAGAAACGGGCCGCGTTTCGCGACGAGCAGTACTGGGCGCGACCCGTTCCAGGCTTCGGTGACCCGGCGGCGCGTGTAGTGCTCGTGGGCCTGGCGCCGGCCGCGCACGGGGCGAATCGCACCGGCCGCATGTTCACCGGCGATCGCAGTGGCGACTTCCTGTACGCAGCCCTGTGGCGGACCGGCTTCGCCAATCAGCCCACCAGTGTCGCGGTCGATGACGGTCTGAGTCTGAACGGCGCGTACATCACCGCGCCGGTGCGATGCGCGCCGCCTGCGAACAAGCCGACACCCGCTGAACGCGACCGGTGCCGGCCTTTCTTGCAGCGCGAGCTCGCGCTGCTCAACGAGGCGCGGGTGCTGCTGCCGCTGGGGCAGTTCGCGTATCAGGTGCTGACCACCGATCTCGGCGTGCGACCGCGGCCGCGCTTCGCGCACGGCCTCGAGATCGACGTGCCGGCCACAGCCGATCGTCGAGAGACCACGATCCTCTGCTCGTATCACGTCAGCCAGCAGAACACCTTCACGGGCACCCTGACGCCCGCCGATGCTCGATGTCGTACTGACCCGCGCTCGGACCATCGCTGGCCTGGAGACCTGAGGACTAGAGAAACTGAGGCATCCGGCCCATTCATTGAAAATTGGGTCGTACGCCTCAGCGCTTGTCGGCCGCGAACGCCGATCCCTCTATCGATGCGAGTTACGGCGCCAGGCACCGATGCGAGAACTGGTGGTTACGTCGGACCCACCGCGGCCGCTACAACCCCGAGACCACAGGGTCTCTGGGCGAGGTTGGCAGCCGCCGCGGTGGCCGACGAGGTTCCACCGGAGGTCGAGCCGGCCCACGTCGACTTCCTCCGCCGGATGGCCGAGATCGACAGGCCTACGACCAGGGTCTCGCGGCCGACTCCCGCGCCACCGTGGTCGACTTCGCGGCTGCTCGTCGGCGCCTGCGCTCCTGATCAGCACTTCCCTCCGGGATCGAGGCCGATAGGGGAACGCCACCAGACGGCGACTACGGTTGCACGCCGTCCACCCTCCCGTTTCCTCCCTCGCCCCCGAAGGAATACGCCAGCTCATGTCCCTGCGTAGGAGTTTCGCCGTCGTCGCGTTCGCCTTCGGGCTGCTAGCCCTCACGGCCTGCAAACCGCCGTCGAACGAGCCCAAGGGCTACGACGACGTGACCGAGACCAACTTCATCGAGGGGTGCACCGGCATCGTGACCACGGGTACCACCGGTACCGACGGCACGGCCGAGAGTCCCTCGACGAGCATCGTCACCACCGATGGTGCGAGCTCGAGCGTGTGCAAGTGCGAGTACGACTGGTTCGTGGCGAACATGCCCTTCGATCAGAAGACGGCCGACTCGGCGGGCCAGGGCCCGGACAAGCTCGACTTCCAGCAGCTGAACCAACAGCTCCAGGACGACCCGACCTCGATGCCCCAAGACATCCAGGACTCGTTGAACAGCGCCTGCAACAAGGGCGAGTTGGTCACGCCGAACACGAGCCAGACCGGTACGTCGATCGCACCATCGGGTACCGCCATCGAGACCACGACGTCGACCACCGCCCCGTGACCGTGCCGGCCACCGAGATGCCCGGGCCGTCGAAACGGCGGCGCTGGTATCTCTGGGCCGGCCTGGCGGTGGCGTTGGTGGCCGTGGTGATCGCAGTGATAGCCGTGATTGCCGCGGTGCGGCCCCGTCCGCAGAGCGACTACGACGACGCGGTTCGTGATCGGTTCATCAGTGGTTGCACGGCGCAGGGGGGTGCACCAGTGCAGGACACCTGCGAGTGTCTCTACGGGCAGATCGAGCAGAACGTGCCGTTCGATCGCTTCGAGGTGGTCGATGCGATGCTCGCCGCTCAGTTGCAGGCGGCGACCGCGCCCGGTCAGCCCTTGGAGCTACCGGACGACGTCAATGCCATGCTGCAGGACTGCATCGCACGGACGCGGTGAACTGACGCCCGCGCCTGAGAGACCTACGCCGGTGCCGGCGACTTCTTGGCCGGTGCCTTCTTCTCGGGCATGCCGAGGAGCACCTCGGCCTCGGCCCACTTCGGCCACCGCTCGCGGCTCTTCTGCGACAGCTTCCGCATGAGCTCGATGGCGGCCGGATCGCTGTCGCCGGGCCGGGCGATGACCGACCCGTCGGCGATCATGCGTTGCATGATCTCGCGACCGAGGTCGGTACGGACGATGGTGAGCGTCCAGTCGTTGTCCTTGCCGATGCCCCCACACGAGATGTCGGCGTGCTCGGCGGCGAAGTCGGGGCAATGGGTACAGCCTTCACGCTGTCCACGCGTGGCACTCCTTGAGGTTGATCTCGTGGTAGCTGCCGTCCTGCATCCAGATCTGGAAGACGCCCTTGATGTTCATCTTGATCATGTCGTTCTTCGGTAGCCCGTACTTGGCGTCGAAGAGCTCCTCGAAGATGGCGTCGTCGAACGTCTTGGAGCACAACAGCCCGAGGTTGAACACGATCGGCTTCGAGATCTTGCCCGCCTTGCGGTGCCACATGACCGGTGGCACCGACGACTGGCAACTCATGCCGACGAGCGCCAGCTTCTCGAGCCCGCGCTCGCGCGCCTCGTCGATGGCGAGGGTGTTGGCGGAGTACGTGTAGCGGCTGCCGGCCGACGCGAGGACTTCGTCCTTGTTGGCGGCGACGCCTGGGATCGCTTTCCAATCGCCGGCCGCTCCGTCGAGGAACGATGTGAGCGCGCCGTCGATGTAGCCCTCGTTCATGGCCCAGATGAGGATCGCCGATACCAGCCCGCCGTCCTGGCCCATTTGATGGACCATGTCGTCGCTGGCCCGCGTGAGCAGGATGTCGCTGTAGATCCCCGCGATCTCGTCGTCTTCGCGATCGCGGTCGAACAGGTGCTCGTTGGCTTCAGGCTCCCAGTGCCGGAACCGTGGGCACGCCCGGGTGCAAGTGGTACAGCCCTTCTCGCCGTGAGTGCAGTTGCTCGCGCCGAGCTCGTCCTCGAGGTGGAAGGGGCGGTAGCCGCCTTGCTCGTGGTCGTAGCCGATGACGTCGTGCGGGCAGGAGATCACGCATCCGGCGCAGCCCGTGCACAGACCGGACTGGATGACCTCTTCGTAGAGCTCTTTCCACTGGAAGACCCAGCGCTCTTTCTTCGGCGCGGGTGCCGTCTCTGTTGCCGACATCGCCGAGGAGGCTAGCTGGCCGGGGCGAGGCCGAATCGGTCAACATGGGAGACATGGATCTCACCTATCCCCCCGAGGCTGAAACCTTCCGCAAGGAGGTGCGGGCCTGGCTCGAGGAGAACCTCCCGCAGGGGTGGTTCGAGCCCGACTTCAAGATGGGCACCGACGAGAAGGTCCAGTTCCAGAAGGACTGGACCGCCAAGCTGTTCGAGGGCGGATGGATCTGCGCGAGCTGGCCGAAGGAGTACGGCGGCAAGGGGCTCACCACGATGGAGTCGGTCGTGGCGGCCGAGGAGTTCCATCGGGCCGGTGCGCCGCTTCGGGCCGACTTCTTCGGCGACACGCTCGTCGGGCCGACGATCCTGCAGTGGGGGACCGAGGAGCAGAAGCAGCACTTCCTGCCGCTGATCCTGCAGGGCAAGATCGCGTGGTGTCAAGGGTTCTCCGAGCCGGATGCCGGTAGTGACCTGGCCTCGCTCAAGACCAAGGCCGAGCTCGACGGTGACGAGTGGGTGATCAACGGCCAGAAGATCTGGACGACCCAGGGCTTCATCGCCGACTACATCTTCATCCTGTGCCGCACCGATCCGGACGCGTCGAAGCACAAGGGCATCTCGTATCTCCTGTGCCCGATGAAGCAGGACGGTGTCGAGGTCCGTCCGATCGAACAGGTCGACGGATCGGCCGAGTTCTGCGAGGTGTTCTTCACCAACGCACGGTGCCCGAAGGACAACGTCGTCGGCGGCGTGAACAACGGGTGGAACGTGGCCATGACCACGCTCGGATTCGAGCGGGGAACGTCGGCGACCACCGGCTACCGGCGCTTCGAGAAGGAGCTCGAGGTCGTGATCGACAAAGCCCGGCACAACGGCGCGATTCAGGATCCCGAGGTTCGCCAGGAACTGGCCGACGCCTGGAGCCGTGTACAGATCATGAAGTTCAACGGTCTGCGCACGCTCACCGCGATCCTGCAGAACAAGAAGGACTTGGGTGTCGCCGCGCTCGGTGCCACGAACAAGATGTTCTGGAGCGAATACCACCAACGAGTGATGAACCTGGCCATCGACATCCTCGGGATGGAGGGCCAGATCCTGACCGGCGACCCATCGGTCGAGGAGTCCGTGCCCGGCTACGGCGCGCGGCGAACGAGCAATCGGTACCCGGCGTCGGTATTGCAGTCGTCGTTCTTCTTCAGTCGTTCGGAGACGATCTGGGGCGGCACGAGCCAGATCCAACGCAACATCGTCGGCGAGCGGGTCCTCGGGCTGCCGAAGGAACCGAAGCCCGTAGCCTCCTGACGCCCGTAGCCTCACGAGAATGGATCGAGAAAAGGCGCGGGCGCTCGTCGAGGGCGCCCGCGTGGCGCGTCTCGGCACCTTGTCGAAGACGGGTCGCGTCGATCTCGTTCCGATGACGTTCGCGCTCGTCGACGACGTCATGTACACCGCGGTCGATCACAAGCCGAAGCGCACCACCGAGCTCAAGCGACTCGAGAACGTGAGAGCCACTCCCGAGGTGTCGGTGCTGGTCGACGAGTACGACGACACCGACTGGACCGCGTTGTGGTGGGTACGACTGCGAGGTCTGGCGCGGGTGATCGAGGAAGGCCCGGAGTACGACATGGGGATCGATGCGTTGGTGGCGAAGTACGAGCAGTACCGGTCGGTCCGTCCCGAGGGTCCAGCCATGGTCATCGAATTGATTCGCTGGCAGTGGTGGTCAGCGAGCTGACCAGCCAGAACGGCGGGCGGTGGGTGACTCGCGGCACCATTGTCCGTGGTGCTGCCGCCCAGGCTCCTCCGGCGGTTAACCTCGTCTGACCATGTCCAGCGGCCAGCCCCCCTTGCCGACGGACGATTCTCCGCCGCCTGCCCCGAAGAAGCGCTCGCTCCGCCAGCGCGTCCTACTGGGTGGTGGCGTGGGTCTCGTCGCCGTCATCCTCGTCGCCGTCGTCGGCGTGGGATACGTCTGGTATCGCTACAACCAGATCGGCCGCGAGGACCTGAACCTCGACGAAGCGGTGGCCAACGAGCCTCAGAACTACTTGATCGTCGGCTCGGACAGTCGAGATGGTGTCGACGCGACCGATCCCAATGCCAATGCGTTCATCGGTGGCAATGCCGAGCCCGGCGGCAAGCGCAGCGACACGATCATGATCGCCAGGGTCGATCCCGCGAACAACGCGGTCGACGTCGTTTCCTTCCCTCGCGATCTCTGGGTGGCGATCTCGGGAACGGGTTCGAACGAGCGAATCAACACGGCCTATTCGGTCGAGGACGGTCCGCAGCGGCTGATCGACACCCTCCGCAACGACTTCGGCATCACGATCAACCACTACGTCGAGATCGACTTCAAGAGCTTCAAGGGCATCGTCGACGCCGTCGGCGGTGTGCCGATGTCGTTCCAGACGCCGATGCGCGACCGCAACTCCGGTCTCTATGTCGACACCGCGGGGTGCGCCACGCTCGACGGTGAGCAGGCACTGGCCTTCGCCCGCTCCCGCCACCTCGAGTACATGGACGCCAAGCTGCATTGGGTTCCCGACCCGAGTGCGGACCTGGGGCGGATCAATCGCCAACAGGTGTTCCTGCAGCACGTCATCGATCAGGCCGGTGCGAAGACCAAAGGCTTCGATCTCAAACGGATGAACGACCTGCTCTCGTCCACGGCCGACAACCTGAAGGTCGACTCCGGCCTCGATCTCGGACAGATGGTGAAGCTCGCCCGCAAGTTCCACGACTTCCACGGCGATCAGCTGCGCACACACACGCTGCCCGTGTATCCCTACGAGACGGCCGGCGGTGCGTCGGTCTTGAAGCTCGATCAAACGGCCGCGGCGCCGGTCTTCGATGTGTTCCGAGGTCTGGCACCCGGCGACGCGGTCCCGCCGCCCAACATCCGCCTCGCCATCGAGAACGGCAGCGGTGTGTCCGGCCAAGCCGGCGAGGCCCAGCAGGCGTTCGAGTCGATCGGCTTCTCGGTCGAACGCACGTCGACCGCCACCGCGACGCAGACCGCCACCGTCGTTCGTTACGCGCCCGGCAGCGATGTGGTCGCGCAGAGTGTGGCCGACCATCTGTCGCCCGGTGCACAGCTCCAAGAGGACGCGACGCTCGCGGCCGATCAGGTACTTGTCGTCACGGGTAAGGACTTCAAGGGTGTTACCGACAACGGTCAGACGGTTGTCGCCTCGGGGGCGACGTCGTCGTCCAAGTCGACGACCACGTCGTCGATACCGAAGGAGCTCGAGTACACCGAGCCGGTGGGCATCGTGCCCGATGCGGCCGATTCGTGTTGAGCGTCTCGAACGCTCAGCCCTTGACGTACGAGAACTTCTCGCAGACCTTGCCCTCGCGGACCCGCATGACGTCGACCCCGCGGACGTGGCCGTCACCCCACCCGTAGCTCCAGGTGCTGACCGCACGGTCGTCGCTCGCGAAGAGATCTTCGGTCGTGAAGTGGGCCGCGACGTTCTCGAAGATCGGCGTCCAGGCGGCGCGCACCTCGGCTCGTCCGGCGGCGCGTTGGCCGTCGGGCGCGGGGCCCGTGCTCTCGAACACGACATCGTCGGTGCACAGCGCGAGGGCGGCGTCGAGGTCGTGCTCGTTCCAGGCGGCACCGAATCGATTGATCAGGTCGATGATGGTGGCTTCGTCGGCGGACATGGCCTCGATCTTGCCAGTTCACGAGGCTCACTCATAGGTGCACCCTCTAAGCGTCGGCGAAGGCGGCCTCGGCGGCAGGAGTGGGCGCCTCGAAGCTCGGCCCCTTCGACGATCGGGCTCGGAGCCGGTCCGTCAGGCCGAAGGTCGCGATCACCGCGCCGACGATGACCGCCGCACCGCGAATGCCGACGGCCGCGGCCAGGCCGGCCGCGATGGGCATGGCGACGAGGTGGGCGATGCCCTCGACGGTGCGGTCGACGGCCAGCACGCGACCCTGAGCCCCGATGGGGGCGTGCCGTTGCAACAGGGTGCGCGACGGCCCCGCGATGAACGCGGTGGCGGCACCCCAAGCCATCACGCCGGCGAACGCCATGACGATCGAGGTGGTGCCGAGATACCAGATGGCCCCCAGCGCGGAACCGGTGACGGCCATGGCCAACACGGCGCGGGTGGCGACCCGGTCACCGAGGTGCGCGACCACGAACCCGACGCCGACGAGGAAGACACCGAAGGCGGATTGCAGCAGGGCGAAGGTCTGTACCGGCCGGCCCAACACATCGCGCACGTACAGCGGTTCGAGCATCAGCGCGGTGCCGTACAGGCAATAGACGCTGGCCGTGAGCGAGAGGGTCGTGCGCACCGGCCCGCGGTGGATCGCGATGCGAAGGCCATCGATGGTCTCGCGCCACGCGCCTGTTCGGGCGACTGCCGGTGCCGCATGCATGGTTACGACGAACGTCGACGCGATGCCGACGATGTAGGTGATGGAGTCGAAGATGAACGCGCCCTTGAAGCCGAGGAGCGCGATCGAACCCGCCGCGGCCACCGGTCCGAGCACGAGCGCGAGGTGTCCGGCGGTGTTCAGCAACGAGTTGGCGGCGGCCAGTTGACTGTCCTTGACGATGCGCGGCGGGAAGGCGTCCAGCGCCGGCTGGGCGAAGGCCATCGAGATGCCGTGGCCGAACGAGAACAAGATCAAGATGTGAAAGCTGTGCGCGAAGATCAATGCGATCGACGCCGCCGTCCCCAGGACCTTGGCCGCGACCAACACCTTCCGGGGGCCGAGCCGGTCGATGATCGTGCCGGCTACGGGACCGAGGAACACCGGCGGGAGCAGCCAGGCCACGCCGACGATGCCGATGTCGATCGGGTCGGCGTCGAAGGCGTAGGCGGCATAGCCCCAGATCGCGACGAGGCTGGCCCACGAGCCGATGGCGCTGAACGCCTCGCCGGCCAGGAACGCCCAGAACCGGGCGCCGAACGATCGGAACTCGGTCACCCGATCGACGCTAGTGAGCGGCGGGGCCCGCGGAGCAGCGAATTCGCCGGCAGGCCGCGGTTACGGTCTGGGACGTGAGCGCGTCGACCGAGACCGTCGAACACTTCGCCACGCACGGCTGGGCGTTGACCGAGCCGCTCGACCCCTCCGGCCTCGCGGCGCTCGCAGCGATGGGTCGACGAGATCGAACGGTGGCCCGAGCCCGGGGACGGCTGGCTCCACCATCGAGAGATGACCGACGACGGCCCGAAGCTGTGTCGGAGCGAGAACCTCATCCCGTTCCACGACGGTCTGCGTGCGTTCCTGACCGCGGGGCCGATGCTCGAAACCGCGACCGCGCTGCTCGGTGAGCCCGCGGTGCTCTACAAGGAGAAGATCAACTACAAGTTGCCGGGGGGCGCCGGGTACGCGCCGCATCAGGACGCGCCGGCCTATCCGATTCGTCGCCAGCCACGTGTCGTGCATGGTTGCGATCGACGACTCCGACGCCGACAACGGGTGTCTCGAGGTCGTCTCGGGTCACCATGATCGCCTGCTCCCGGTCGACGACCGGGGCTGCATCCCGACGGACATCGCCGATGCGTTCGAATGGCACCCGGTGCCGGCGCGGGCGGGCCAGACCCTGTGGTTCCACTCGCGCACACCTCACCGCAGCGGACCGAATCCGTCGAGCAGCGCGCGCCGGGCGCTGTACCCGACCTACAACGCGCTCGTCGGAAGGCGACCGGCGCGAGGCCTACTACCGCGACAAGCTCGCCGAGTTCGCGAGCGGCGAGGCCTCGACCGACCGGGTCCGGGTCTCGCTCATCGGTGACTTCGAGGGACGACCGGTCTCATGACCGCCTCGTCGATCGATGAGGTGATCGCGTTGTACGCGACGTGGGGGAGCGAGCGCTACGACGAAGAGGTGACCCAGCTCGAGCACGCGCTGCAGACGGCCGCGCTGGCGGTTGATGCCGGCGCGTCTGACACGCTTGTCGCTGCCGCGCTCCTGCACGACGTCGGGCACTTGCTCGAGATGCAGGCCGGGGCCGACGGCCCGGTCGACGACGACCTGCATCACGAGTCGCGGGGCGCCAAGTACCTGAGTGGCGTGTTCCCCATCGCGGTGACGATCCCGATCGCCCTGCATGTGCGGGCCAAGCGTTACCTCTGCGCCGTCGACGGCGACTACTACGCCGGGCTGTCGGCGGGGTCGGAGCGCAGCCTGCAGCGGCAGGGTGGTGCGTTCGAACCGGCCGAGCTCGATGCCTTCGAGCAACTCACCGGGTCGAGCGACGCGGTTCAGCTGCGCCGCTGGGACGACGGCGGCAAGGTCGAGGGTCTCGAGGTGGCGCCGCTCGCCGGCTATCGCTCGATGCTCGTACGCGTCGCCGGTTGACGACATCGGTGGCGCGCCCTCGGCAGGATTCGAACCTGCGCACACGGCTCCGGAGGCCGATGCTCTATCCCCTGAGCTACGAGGGCAGGAAGGTTGAGCGTAGCGCGAGGTCTGTGACCTGCTCGAAGCCAGAAACCGGCTACGGGGGCGGCCGGGGGCGGCGGGTAGCATCGCTCGGTGATCCGTGACCAACTAGCTGGCGCATTGCGCGGCGACGCTCGCGACCCTCGAGGTCGAGCCGCTGCCCGACGAGATCCAGCTCGAGCGCCCGGCTCGGCGCGAGCACGGTGATTGGTCGTCGAACGTCGCTTTGGCCACGGCCAAGAAGGCGGGCTGGAAGCCGCGTGATCTGGCCCTGGCCATGGCCGAGCGCCTGCAGGCTGACCTGCCCACCCACGTACAAACCGTGGAGGTGGCCGGCCCGGGTTTCGTCAACTTCCGATTGACCGACACCTGGCTGCACGACGTGTTGGTCGAGGTCGTGAACCACGGCGTGGATGGCTTCGGCCGCAACGACATCGGAACGGGCACCAAGGTGAACATTGAGTTCGTCAGCGCCAACCCGACCGGCCCCATCCACGCCGGCCACGGTCGGGGCGCGGCCTACGGCGACACGCTCGCACGTGTGCTGACACACTGCGGCTACGACGTGTCGCGTGAGTACTACCTGAACGACCGCGGCACCCAGATCCAGCTCTATGCCGACTCGTTGTTGGCCCGCAAGCGCGGCGAGCCGGTGCCGGAAGGCGGCTACCAGGGCGACTACATCGTCGAATGGGCCGCCGAGATGCCCGATGGTGCCGACCCACTGGAATGGGGCGAGGTGCGGGCCATCGCCGATCACCGCGAGGTGTTGGAGCAGATGAACATCGCCTTCGACACTTGGTTCAGCGAACGGTCACTCGTCCATTCCGGCGCGATCCTGCAGACGCTCGCCGACCTCGAAGCGCGGGGTGTCGTGTACGAGCTCGACGGTGCCACCTGGCTGCGCAGCACCGACTTCGGTGACGACAAGGACCGGGTGCTCATCAAGAGCGACGGCGAGTACACCTACCTACTTCCCGACATCGCTTATCACCGTGACAAGTTCTCGCGTTCGTTCAACCTGGTGATCGACGTGTGGGGCGCAGATCACCACGGCTACGTCCCGCGGATGAAGGCCGCGCAGCAGGCGTTGGGCCATGACCCCGACGAGTTCGAGGTCGTGATCACCCAGCTCGTCAACCTGCTGCAGAACGGCAAGCCCGTGAGGCTGTCGAAACGCAGCGGCGACATCATCGAGCTGCGTGATGTTCTCGACGAGGTCGGCGCCGATTCGGCGCGGCTCACCTATCTCTTGCAGTCCGTCGACTCGCCGCAGACGTTTGACTTCGACGTCGTCAAGAGCGAAGCCATGGAGAACCCGGTCTTCTACGTGCAGATGGCTTACGCGCGGATCCGCTCGATCAAGCGCGTGGCCGACGAACGCGATGTCGTGCGGCGGCCGCTCACCGATGTCGACATCAGCGTGCTCGAACACGAGCGTGAGCTCGACATCCTGCGCGCGCTGTTCGAGTTGCCCGACACGGTGTTGCTGGCGGCACGCGAACGTGCCCCGCACAAGATCACCACCTGGGTACGCGAGCTGGCCGGTGCGTTCCACGGCTTCTACCACGACTGCTATGTGATGGGTGATGACGTCGCGCCCGAGCTCACCCAGGCGCGGCTGTGGTTGGTCGAAGCGGCCGAGATCGGCTTGCGCGTCGGCCTCGACCTCCTGGGTGTGAGCGCGCCGGAGTCGATGTGAGCGTCCTGCCGCATGCGTTGCTGCCCGACAACGCCTCGGTCGACGCCGGCGGTCGGCTGCTCATCGCCGGTTGCGACACCGTGGAGCTGGCCGAGCGGTTCGGCACCCCGTTGTTCGTCTACGACGAGGACCACATCCGGGCGCGCTGCCGCGAGGCGGTGGCGGCGTTCGGCCCCGGGGTGAACTACGCCACGAAAGCGTTCCTGTGCCGGGCCATGGCCACCCTCGCGTACGAGGAGGGCATGAACCTCGACGTATCCACGGGTGGTGAGTACCACGTGGCCCGGTCCGCCGGAGTTCCGCCGGATCGACTGGTCGTCCACGGCAACAACAAGTCGGTCGACGAGTTACGCGTCGCGCTGTCGGAGGGCGCCGGCCGCATCGTCGTCGACTCGTTCGACGAGTTGGATCGGTTGGAGGCGCTGGCCGAGGGCGTCGGGAAGCCGACCGTGCTGATTCGCGTCACGCCGGGAGTCGAGGCCCACACGCACGAGTTCGTCCGCACTGGCCAAGAGGACAGCAAGTTCGGGTTCTCCGTGGCGTCGGGCGCAGCCGGACGAGCGGTCGAGCGCGCCGCGGCGTCGCCGTACCTCGAGCTGGCCGGCGTGCACGCGCACATCGGGAGCCAGGTGTTCGAAGCGCGCTTCTTCGAATTGGCGCTGGAGGTCATGGCTGACTTCGTGAAGCAGCACGCGCTGGCGGAGCTGTCCATCGGCGGTGGCTTGGGCGTGGCGTACGTCGAAGGTGAGGACGCGCCGACGATCACGCAGTGGGGCAACGCCATTCGTCACGCGTGCGCCGAGTACGGCATCGAAGCAGCGGTCACGGCCGAGCCGGGTCGGGCGATCGTCGCCGCCGCCGCGGTCACGCTCTACACGGTCGGCACGATCAAGGACCTGCCCGGCATCCGCACGTATGTCGCGGTCGATGGCGGCATGAGCGACAACCCGCGGCCCGTGCTGTATGGCAGCGGTTACGAGACGTTCCTGCCACGTGCCGTCGACGCCGATCGCACCCGAGCGGTGACGGTGGTGGGTAAGCACTGCGAGTCCGGCGACGTACTGGTGCGTGACGGACACGTTCCCGCCGACCTGCATGTGGGCGACATCCTCGGCACACCGGTCACCGGCGCCTATGGGCACTCGATGGGGTCGAACTACAACAAGGTGCCGCGCCCGGCCGTGGTGTTCGTTCGCGACGGTGAGGCGCGTGTGGTCGTGCGGCGCGAGACGCTCGACGACCTACTGCGCTTCGACGTCGTCTAGCAGGTGGCGCTGAAGCCGCGGCCGTCGCCGCGTTTTCCGCCGAACAGGTGCACGGTCTGGTCGCCCGCAGTGAAGGTCGCCTCACCCCACTCGACGCTCACCTCGAGTGTCCCGTCGACCGAGTCCCCGGTCCAGTCGTCGGGCATCGGCGCGTCGTTCTGCCAGCGATGGTCGTCGTCTGGCACGACGATCCAAAGGGCGTTGCAGGGCGCGGTTTGGCGCACGAGGGTCACTCCGTGGGTGGTACCGGCGCCCCAAGGATCGTCGGTCAGGCGTTCTTGCACGACGAGCACCAAAGCGATCGCGGCCAGCCCGAGGGCAAAGACGCATCCGAGCACGAAAGCGTGCCGGCGCGAAATGTCATCTCGCAGGGTGGCGGTCACGAATCGCGAAGATAGCCCCCTCGGAGTTGGTAGACATCGGGAACCGAGCGGGGTACTGGAGCCGATGGGGACAGCGCGTTGATCGAGTCGATGGGTGACCGTACATGGGCCGCGCCCGAGGTCATCGCGCTCGATCGCCTGCCGATGCACAGC
The DNA here is from genome assembly GCA_963778895.1 of uncultured Iamiaceae bacterium. GTDB lineage: Bacteria > Actinomycetota > Acidimicrobiia > Acidimicrobiales > Acidimicrobilacustridaceae > CAVZVZ01. The sequence goes on along the minus strand of CAVZVZ010000005.1, from coordinate 906,804 downwards.
CCGTTCACCGCCTATCCGGACCTCGAGTCGGCGCGGGTCGCCGACCGAGCCGCGTCGCCGTGGTTCCGCCGTCTCGACGGCACGTGGCGGTTCCGGCTGGTGCCGTCGCCCGAGGCGGTGCCCAGCGACTTCGCCGACCCTGGCCTGCACGATGGGCTGAACAGTGGCTGGAAGCCGATCACGGTGCCAGGCGTCTGGACGACCCAGGACTTCGGCGATGTACCGATCTACACGAACGTCCGGATGCCCTTCCTCGGCCGCCCGCCCGACGTGCCCGACGAGAACCCGACTGGTCTGTACCGCACCGCGCTCACCGTTCCGCGCGCGTGGAAGGGGCGACGCATCGTGCTCCATGTGGGGGGCGCGATCAGCGTGCTCTACGTGTTCGTGAACGGTCGGGCGGTCGGGCTGGCGAAGGACAGCCGGCTGCCGTCGGAGTTCGACATCAGCCCGTACGTGCGGTTGGGAGCGAACACGCTGGCGTGCGCTGTCGTGAAGTGGAGCGACGCGAGCTATGTGGAGGACCAGGACCAGTGGTGGCACGGCGGGCTCCACCGCGAGGTGTTCCTCACGGCGACCGGCTCCGAGCGAATCGAGGACGTGCACGTGCGGGCCGGTCTCGACGAGGACGGCGCCGGAACGCTCGAGGCCAAGGTCCGCGTGGCGTTCAGCGACGCGGCGGTGGTTCGTCCGGGTTGGCGGATCGAGGCGCGGCTCGAGAGCGAGTCGGGTCGATCGATGCTGAGCGATCCCCTTGTCGCCGACGTCGCGGTTGATGTCCGCCCCTATCTCTTCCAGGGCCACGTGGCGCGAGTGCGCGCTCGCGTGCCCCGCGTCACGCCCTGGTCGGCGGAGACACCCGAGCGCTACCGACTCTTCGTGAGCCTCATCGATCCTTCCGGCCAGATCGTGGAAGTGGTCGAGCAGACGGTGGGCTTCCGCACGGTCGAGGTGCGTGATCGGCAGCTGCTGATCAACGGCGCGCCGGTGATGATCCACGGCGTGAATCGCCACGACCATCATCCCGAACGAGGCCCGGCCGTGACCGTGGACGACATGCGGGCCGATCTCATGACGATGAAGCGGAACAACGTCAACGCCGTGCGTTGCTCGCACTACCCGAACGACCACCGCTTCCTCGACTTGTGCGACGAGCTCGGTCTCTACGTGATCGACGAAGCCAACTTCGAGAGCCACGCCTTCATCACGAGCATCTGTCACGACTCGCGGTTTCGTGACGTGTTGCTCGAACGAGTCGGCCGCATGGTCGAGCGCGACAAGAACCATCCGAGCGTCATCGCCTGGTCGCTCGGCAACGAGAGCGGCTATGGCGCGATGCACGATGCCGCGGCGGCTTGGGTCCGTCGGTACGACCCCACCCGTCCACTGCACTACGAGGGCGCGGTCATGTTCGATTTGTTCGCCGAGGCGCCCGTCACCGACATCGTGTGCCCGATGTACGCGCCGATCGACCGACATCGTGGCGTGGTCGGAGCAGACCAAGGACACTCGCCGCCCGCTCATCCTCTGCGAGTACTCCCACGCCATGGGCAACTCGAACGGCAGCCTCGCCGACTACTACGCCGCGTTCGAGACGCACGCCGGGCTGCAGGGTGGGTTCATCTGGGAGTGGAAGGACCACGGGCTTCGCCAGGAGCTCGCGGACGGCCGCGTTCGCTATGCGTACGGCGGTCAGTTCGGTGACGAGCCGAACGACGCCAACTTCGTGGCGGATGGACTGGTCGGCCCCGACGGCCGCCCTCATCCGGCGTTGCGCGAGCTGGCCTACCTGGCGGCGCCCGTGCGGGCCACGGCGACGGCCGCCGACCTGCGGCGAGGGCGCGTTCGGGTCGAGAACCGGCAGTGGTTCACCGACACCACCGGTCTGCGTATGCATTGGGAGCTCGCGGTCGACGGGACGGCGGTGCAGACCGGTCGCGTCGACCTCCCGGCGATCGCGCCGCGCTCCACGCAGGTGATCGAGGTGCCGTTCGAACGACCGACCATCGGCCCGGGTCAAGAGGCGACGATGTCCGTGCAGTTCGTGACGCGTCGCGCCACCGCGTGGGCGCCGCGTGGGCACATCGTCGGCTGGGAGCAGTTCGCGCTTCCCGGGCGGACCCGACCTCCCCAGCGCGTCGACGCCGACGGCGCTTTGGATCTCGTCGGTGACGTAGTCGCGGCGGGAAGCACGATGGTGACGTTCGACCGAGCCGACGGTGTGCTCGCGGCGATCCGTCACGAGGGCGAACCCGTCGTGACGGCGGGCCCACGGCTCGCGTTGTGGCGCGCGCCAACGGACAACGACGGATTGAAGTTGTTCCTCGGCCGCACCGACGGTTGGACCGAGGAGGAGGGCAAGCCGCTCGGACACTGGCTGGGATGGGGCCTCGACGACCTTCGCCGCGACGTACGCGACGTGTCACTGGGGCTGACGGACTCCGTCGTGGTGTTCGAAGCCGACTCGGTGTTGCACGGCACCGTGCCCGAGGTCACGGTCGAGCATCACCAACGAATTCGCGTCTTCGCATCAGGTGAAGTGGTCGTCGACGAGGAGGTGCTGCTCCCCGACGAGTTCGATGACGTGGCGCGCGTCGGAACCACGTTTCGGGTGGCGGCGGGCTTCGAGCATCTGCAGTGGCTGGGGCTTGGGCCCGACGAGTCCTACCCCGACCGTCGGCGCGCCGCGTCGTTCGGGCGCTGGCACTCGAGGATCACCGATCAACTCGTGCCGTATCTCGTCCCGCAGGAGCACGGGCTCCACATGGATACGCGTTGGTTCGGTCTCCAGAGAGAGGGGAGTCAGACGGGGTTGCTCGTCGGGGCGATCGACCCGCACGCGCTGGCGTTCTCGGCCAGTCATTATTCGGCTGATGATCTCTGGCGAGCCCGCGACCTCACCGAGCTCGTGCCGCGGGAAGAGGTCGTGGTGCACCTCGACGTGGCGCACCGTGGTCTCGGCACGCTTGAGCTGCGGACCCGACATCTTGCCGCAGTACCGCATCGCGCCCGGCCGGTTCTCGTGGCGTTGGCGGATGCGGCCCTACGACCCCAAGCGCGACGACGTGGCGGCGCTGGCGCGGGTGGTCCAAACCGGTACGGAGGTCACGAAGGCCGGGAGTACCCTCGTCCCGTGAGTTCACCTGTCCGCATCGGCCTGCTCGGGTGCGGCACCGTCGGGGTCGCCCTCGTCGGGCTGCTCGCTGATCAGGCCGACAACATCCGGGTTCGCACCGGGTCTGGATTTCGAGATCGTTGCGCGTCGCCGTGCGCGACACCTCGAAGGAACGCGTCGGTCTCGTTGCCGCCCGGAGGTGTTCACGACCGACGCGGCCGCCGTGGTGGCCGACCCCGATGTCGACGTCGTGGTCGAGCTGATCGGCGGGTTGGATCCCGCCAAGGATCTGGTGCTGAGCGCCATCAAGGCCGGCAAGCCGGTCGTCACCGCGAACAAGGAGTTGCTCGCCAGCCACGGGGCCGAGATCTTCGCCGCGGGTGAGGACTTCACCGTCGACGTCCTCTTCGAAGCGGCCGTGGCCGGTGGTGTGCCGATCGTGCGGCCCCTCCGAGAGTCGTTGCTCGTCGAGCAAGTCGACCGGGTGCTCGGCATCGTCAACGGCACCACCAACTACATCCTCACGAAGATGACCGAGGACGGCGCGTCGTACGACGACGTACTGGCCGAGGCGCAACAGCTCGGGTACGCGGAAGCCGACCCGACCGCCGATGTCGAGGGCTTCGATGCCGCGGCCAAGCTCGCGATCCTCGCGACGATCGCGTTCGGTGTGCGGGTCGTCGCGGCCGACGTCCACCGCGAGGGCATCACCAAGATCACGGCCGACGACATCACGTACGCGTCGCGGAACGGCCTCGTGGTGAAGCTGCTCGCGGTGGCCGAGTCCTTCCGCGCCGGGCCCGAGCCGTCGGTAGGGGTGCGGGTGCACCCGGTGTTGCTCCCCGCCACCCATCCGCTCGCCGCGGTGCGCGACAGCTTCAACGCCGTGTTCGTCGAAGGCTCGTCGGTCGGCGACCTGATGTTCTACGGGCGAGGGGCGGGCGGTGACCCGACGGCCAGCGCCGTGTTGGGCGATCTCGTCGACGCAGCGCTCAACCGCCAGCGCGACACGCACGCGACGGTCGGCTACATCGGTGCCGGGCGGATCCGTCCGATCGACGAGCTCGAGTCCGGCTACTACCTCAGCATCGACACCGTCGATCAGCCGGGTGTACTCGCCACGGTCGCGAGCCTGTTCGGCGGGAACGAGGTGTCGATCGCGTCGATGGAGCAGGAGGGTCGCGGCGACGCGGCGCGCATCGTGTTCATCACCCACCTCGCCCGTGAGCGCGACGTACAGACGACAGTGCGCGAACTACGGGAGCTCGACGTGGTCCGGCGGGTCAACAGTTTGATTCGAGTGCTCGGCACGGAGGCCGCGGGTTGACGATGCGGTACGTCAGTACGCGGGGCGACGCGCCCGTGCTCGACTTCGGCGCCGCGTTGTTGGCCGGGCTCGCGGCCGATGGCGGCCTCTACGTCCCGGAGCGATGGCCTTCACTTGCGGCCGACGCCGCGGAACGGCTGGCCGAGGCGCGCTATCAGGAGATCGCCGTCGAGGTGATCGAGCCCTTCGTCGAAGGGTCGCTCGATCACGACGAGCTCGTCGCGTTGGTGGAGCAGGCGTACGCGTCCTTCGACGCATCCCGGTGTGGTCCCGCTGCGCCCGCTCGAGGACGGCTTCCAGCTCCTCGAGCTGTTCCACGGTCCGACGCTGGCGTTCAAGGACGTGGCGCTGCAACTGGTCGGGACCGCTCTTCGAGCACGAGCTGGAACGGCGCAACTCCCGGGTCACGATCGTCGGAGCGACCTCCGGTGACACGGGCTCCGCCGCCATCGAGGCGTGCCGCGACCGGGACGCGATCGACATCTTCATCCTGCATCCCGCCGGTCGGGTGTCGGAGGTGCAACGCCGTCAGATGACCACCGTCGACGCACCCAACGTTCACAACCTGGCGATCGAGGGAACGTTCGACGACTGCCAGGACTTGGTGAAGATGTTGTTTGCCGATGTCTCCTTCCGCGAGCGCCGTCGTCTGTCCGCGGTGAACTCGATGAACTGGGCGCGGGTGGTCGCGCAAGTCGTGTACTACGTCTCGTCGTGGGCGCAGCTCGGCGGGGGACCGGTTTCGTACGCCGTCCCCACCGGGAACTTCGGCAACGTGTTCTCGGGCTATGTGGCCGCGCGGATGGGTGTCGACGTCGATCAGTTCGTGGTGGGTTCGAACCGCAACGACATCCTGACCCGTTTCTTCGAGACGGGCAGCATGACGATGTCCGAGGTGCATCCGACGATCAGCCCGAGCATGGACATCCAAGTGTCGAGCAACTTCGAGCGCCTGCTCTTCGAGCTCTACGGCCGGGTCGGTCATCGAGTGGCGGCGATGATGGCCGAGTTCCGGGCCACCGGTGAGATGACGGTCGATCCGGCGCAGTTCGCGTTGTTGGACGGGCGCTGGAGCTCAGCTCGGCTCGACGACGAGCAGACGCAGATGGTGATGAAGGACATCTACGAACGGCTCGGTGTGCTGCTCGACCCTCACACCGCCGTCGGCGTCGGCGCGGCCTTCGAGAAGCGGCGGGATGCCGAGGTGCCGATGGTGTGTCTGGCCACCGCCGATCCGGCCAAGTTCCCCGACGCCGTCGAGGCGGCCACCGGCGTGCGACCCCCGTTGCCGCCGGCCCTCGCCGACCTGCTCGAGCGGCCGGAGCGGTTCGACGAGTTGCCGGCGGATCTGGGTGCGGTCCGGGACCACATCGATCGAGTGCTCGGGTAACGGGTTGCCGCCGAGCGGATTCCGTGGCACGCTTGTCGACCGTATGAGCACGCACCCCGCGTATCTCGTAGTAGTTCCGTAGCGCACGCCGCCTCACCGCCGCGTGCGCCTCTTCGACCTCCCAAAGCGGGAGGTCGAACTCGTTTTCCGCCCGGAACCAGTAAGGACACAGAACCATGAGTCAACACATGAACGGTGGCCAAGCGCTGATCAAGTCGCTGGAGCTCGAAGGGGTCGAAACGATCTTCGGGCTGCCCGGCGGGGCCATCCTCCCCGTGTACGACCCGATCATCGACTCACCGATCCGCCACATCCTCGTGCGCCACGAGCAGGGCGCCGGGCACATGGCCGAGGGGTTTGCCCAGGCCACGGGGCGTCCCGGTGTGGCCATGGTGACGAGCGGGCCCGCGGCCACCAACATCGTGACGCCGTTGTGCGACGCGTACATGGACTCGATCCCGATGGTGGTCATCACGGGGCAGGTGCCGTATCCCGCCATCGGCACGGACGCCTTCCAGGAGTGCGACACGACGGGGATCACGGCGCCGGTGACCAAGCACAACTTCTTGATCAGCGACGCCCAGGACATCCCGCGCATCGTGCGCGAGGCGTTCCACATCGCCACGACCGGTCGACCCGGGCCGGTGCTGATCGACGTGCCCAAGGACATCGTCGATCCGAAGAATCCCGCGTCGGCGATGGACTGGTACTGGCCCGAGACGGTCGACCTGCCGGGCTACCACCCGCTGACGGTGGGCGACCCGGCCGAGATCCGCAAGGCCGCCGAGCTGATCGTGCGGGCCGAGCGTCCGGTGATCTACGCCGGTGGCGGCATCTTGAAGGCGCGGGCCGCCGACGCGCTGCGAGAGCTGGCCGAGCTCTGTGACATCCACGTGGTCACGACGTTGATGGCGCGTGGGGCATTTCCCGACGAGCACCCGCTCGCGTTGGGCATGCCGGGTATGCACGGCAACTACACGGCGGTCACGTCGCTGCAGAAGTCGGATCTGCTGCTCGCGTTGGGGAGCCGCTTCGACGACCGGGTGACAGGCCGGGTGCCGTCGTTCGCTCCGGACGCCAAGATCGTCCACGTCGACATCGATCCCGCGGAGCTGGGCAAGGTGCGCCGGCCCGACGTCGGTATCGCGGGCGACGCGCGGCTGGTCATCGAGGAGATGGTGCGAGCGGTGCGCGACCTGCTCGACGGGGGCACGACGTTCCCGGAGCGCTCGGCGTGGAAGAGCCAGATCAGTGGGTGGCAGGAGCGGTATCCGCTGACCTATCAGCCGTCCGAGGACGGCGACCTGCTGAAGCCCCAGTTCGTGCTGGAGCAGTTGCGCGACAACACGCCCGACGACTGCATCGTCGCGTCGGGTGTGGGTCAGCACCAGATGTGGACCAGCCAGTACTGGAAGTTCAACCACCCCTACACGTGGGTGAACTCCGGTGGTCTCGGCACGATGGGCTTCTCGGTGCCCGCCGCGATCGGCGCCAAGGTCGGCCGGCCGGACCGCATGGTGTGGGCCGTCGACGGCGACGGTTGCTTCCAGATGACCGCGCAGGAGCTGGTGACCGCGGCGACGGAGCGGATTCCTGTCAAGGTCGCGATCTTGAACAACGCGTACCTGGGCATGGTGCGGCAGTGGCAGGAGATGTTCTACGAGGAGCGTTACTCGGAGGTGTACCTGTCGCCGGATCTGCCGGACTACAAGATGTGGGCCGAGGCGATGGGTTGCATCGGCATGCGCGTCGAGTCGCCCGAAGAGGTGCTGCCCGCGATCGAGAAGGCGAACGAGATCGACGATCGACCTGTCGTCATCGAGTTCCGCACGGACAGTCGGGAGAAGGTGTATCCGATGGTGCCGGCCGGCTTGTCGAACGACGAGATCATCGTCGATCCGTCGCAGGGGGAGGGGGGACGATGAAGAACCATCACATCCTGACGGTGCTGGTGGAGAACAAGCCCGGTGTGCTCACACGGGTGGCCGGGTTGTTCGCCCGGCGCGGGTTCAACATCTTCTCGCTGGCGGTCGCGCCCACGGAAGACCCGCGGTTCAGCCGGATCACGATCGTCGTCGATGCCGAGTCGTCGCCGCTCGAGCAGATCATCAAGCAGTTGGACAAGTTGATCAACGTGGTGAAGATCGACGAGCTCGGGCCGGGGGAGGCCGTCGAGCGGGAGCTGCTCTTGGCCACCGTCGCGGCGTCGCCCGAAGTGCGGGGTCAAGTGATCGAGCTGGTGGGGGTGTTCGAAGGGCGGATCCTGAGCGTGGGTTGGGATCAGGTGACCGTGGTGCTCGAGGGGCACCCGGAGAAGCTGGACGATTTCGAGGAGCTGCTCGCCAACTATGGGATCGTGTCGCTCCAGCGCACCGGCCGGGTGGCGCTTCCCAAGCTCGAACGCCGTACCGCCATCCCCTCCGACGAGCCCACCTGACGGCTCCCTCCCCACCCAACCGCCCCCGAGTTCGCCAATCGCGTGCCCATAGGCGCAGAATCTGCACAGATTCGGTGCCTATGGGCGACAACCCGAGTGCCGTGAGACCGAGAAGGAGTTCGTCGTGGCCAACGTGTATTACGAGAAGGATGCCGATCGAGGACTGATCGCCGACCGCAAGGTGGCGGTGATCGGGTACGGGTCGCAAGGCCACGCCCACGCGCTGAACCTCAAGGATTCCGGTATCGACGTGCGGGTCGGACTCGGCGTCGGGTCGAAGTCGATCGAGAAGGCCAGCGCCGCTGGTCTACGAGTCACCACGATCGATGAGGCCACCGCCGAGGCGGACGTCATCATGATCCTCATCCCCGACACGGAACAGAAGCGAGTGTACGAAGAGGACATCGCGCCGAACCTGAACGAAGGCGACGCGCTGCTCTTCGCTCATGGGTTCAACATTCGGTTCGGTCGAGTGGTGCCGCCCGCGGGCGTCGACGTGGCGATGGTCGCGCCGAAGGGCCCGGGTCACCTGGTGCGCCGGACGTACGAGGAGGGCGGCGGCACGCCGTGTCTCATCGCCGTGCAGCAGGACGCGTCGGGTAAGGCCAAGGAGCTCGCGTTGGCCTACGCCGACGCCATCGGCGGCGCGCGCGCCGGCGTGATCGAGACCACGTTCGATGAGGAGACCGAGACCGACCTCTTCGGTGAGCAGGTCGTGTTGTGTGGCGGCGTTACCTCGCTTGTCACCGCCGGTTTCGAGACCCTTGTTGAGGCCGGTTACCAGCCGGAGGTCGCGTACTTCGAGTGCCTGCACGAGCTGAAGCTCATCGTCGACCTCATGTACGAACAGGGCATCAGCGGTATGCGGTACTCGATTTCCGACACCGCGGAGTACGGAGACCTGACGCGCGGTCCCCGCGTGATCGACGACCGTGTCAGGGCGGAGATGAGGACCATCCTCGGGGAGATTCAGAGCGGCATATTCGCCGACGAGTGGGTCGCCGAGAGCGAAGCGGGTCGGCGGAACTTCCATGCACTGGAGGAAGCTGGCAAGACGCATCCGATCGAGAAGGTCGGTCAGGAGCTCCGTTCGATGATGCCGTGGATCGCGTCGGGCAAGACCAAGGTTCAGGAAGCGTCGGGCGGCCAGGGCTGAGCGCGTCGCGCTCGGGATACCAACTGCCGGGGTCGTCGACGAGAACTGGGTCTACAGGCAGATCCGCGGACTCGAACGGCATAGAGCTCGGTGCTCCGAGGCCGCCGGCGGGTCCGCTTCCGTGGCGGCCACGCCGTGGTCGGAAACCCGGCTTCAGCTCGTAGGTACCCCGCTCGGGGCGGACGAGCCGACCCTTCCGCCACTCGTAGCCCATCGCATCGGCGAGCGCCTTGACCGGGTGCTCGCTGGCGATGACGTAACCGTGTAGGTGGATCAGTGCGTGGAGTTGGTCGAGACGGAGGCGGCCGTACCTCCGGAAAAGGGCCAAGCAGGCCGAGCGCAGGGGTCGACCAGCGAGGATGGCTGTCCCGTCGTTCAGCGGTGGCAGCGGCGGCTGGTTGTCCTTCGGCGGCCGCCGCCCGTGGCACCACTCGACCCGAGGCCAGAGTCGATCGCGTAGGTCGCCCAGCTCGGTGAGGATGGTGTGGCGTCTCTGCGCCAACACTTGCAGTTCGTCGTCGAGTTGTGCGAGCTCCGCGAAGAGTGCTTCGCGTTCGCCATGGAGACGGATCCGCGCGGGGCGGTTGAGGCGTGACGCGTACCGCATGGCGAACTCGCCGTGCGGGCGGTCGGGAGTCGAGGCAACGGCCATCGTGTTCCCTTTCAGATCGAGCTTCTGAAGGGCCACCCACGCGGCCGAGCAACGCAGAACCAGTCTGCCCACCCCGTGTGACACCGAGATGTCGCGCCTATGGGCGCAGAATCGACATCGAATCGGTGCCTATGGGCTCACAACGGTGGAAGGCGGTAGAGGAACACTGCCTGGGGGGCGTCGCCGGGCGCGGCGGTGCCCGCCGATCCGGTGGTGATGCCCGAGAAGACGAACGGCCACGACCGTTCAACAGTGCTCCCGTCGAGTGCCGCCTGACCGAACTGAGACCGCACGAACCCGTCGATGGCCGGGTCCCGCCCACCGACGTCGGCTCCGTGGTTCACGACCCAACCCAACCCCTCGTCGCGCAGGAACGCCGCCGTGTCCCCTCGCTCGGTCGCCCGATGCCACTCCAGCGAATTCACCACTCCGTCGAGATTGATGACGCTTCGATCCGAGAAGTACCCGACCACGCCGGCATCCCACGAGGCGAGCACTGCGTCGTCGGGCAGATTGGCTGCGATCCATTCGCCTGCATCGCGGTTGGCCACCTGGATCGACCGCAGGTCGGGATCGGCGAACACGCGAGTCTGCAGCACCGCGGCCACGAGGAACGGCAAGATCAACAACGCGCCGACCGGTCCCAACGCGCGTGCCAACGACCGCGTCGGATCGGCCTCGATCAGCGCGGACGACACGAAGTCCGCGACGAGGAACGCCAGCATCCACACCGCGTAGAGCACGGCCGGCGCGTAGTACCAGAGCCACTGCTGGGTCTGCAGCACGCTGTAGTAGCCGATCACCAAGATCGTGAACGCGCCGAACCAACCGGTTCGTCGCAGGAACGACGCCACCAGCGGCAGCCGCGTGTGCTTGGCCACCGCCAGGTGGTTGCGGTACGAACCGAAGAACAGCAACGCCGCCACCGCGACGAACCCCAGTCCGGCCAGCACGCGACCGCCATCCAGATGGGCCTGCTTCACCAGGCCACTCACTTGGAGCGGCGTGCCGAACGCGATTTGATTGGCGACCAGGTACACCGCCGCCGTCACCGCGACCGGTGCGAACAGCTCGATCAGTGCCCGCAGTCGGGCGCCGTTCAACGGCCATGCCTCGAACAGCACCCACAGACCCAGAGTGCCGACCAGCAGCACCGCGTCCGTTCGGGCCAAGAACGCCACCGCCAACAGCAGTCCGACACCCAACCGCCATCGTGACGAGCGGCCGTCGGTCCAGTGCGTGGCGGCGGCCGGGACGCCCCGAACCACGATCCACAGCAGGATGGCGTCGACCACGAGCACGACGGCCGACTCCAACCCGTTCACGAACACTTTGACGACGAAGGGGTTGGCGACGAGCAACACGAACACCGCGACCAGCACGACGGTGCACCAGTTCGCCGCGGTCGAGTTCCGTCGTCGCACTACGGCGTCCCAGCGCCCGACCGAGCGTCCCACCGAATCCGCCACGAGCAAGAAGGCGGCGCCGTACATCAGCATCTGGAACACCAGCAGTGCTCGAACGGCAGCCATGCCATCGAGACCGACCGCAAAGAACGGCACCGCGAGACCGAGCCACAGCGGGTGGTAGCCGTTCGTCGAGTTGAGCCGATCGAAGGTGGAGCCGTGCCCTTCGGCGACGTTACGGGCGATCCCGAAGTAGTAGTACGCGTCGTCGAACGTCAACGCGAACGGTGCTTCGTTCCAAACGATGATCAGCACCAGCCCCGCGACGGTGATCACCGCCACGGCGATGAACAGGGCGCGCCGGGCCGTCACATCGTCTCGGCGAAGCTGACTTCGCCCTCACCGCGAAGCACGTTCTTCAAGAGCTTGCCCGACGCGTTCCGCGGCAGTTTCTCGTTCGAGAACTCCACGTACCGCGGGACCTTGAAGTTCGCCAGCGTCTCACCGACCCACGCCTGCACCTCCGCCTCCGAGAGCTCGGCGCCGTCGACCAGCTCCACGACCGCCTTCACCTCTTCGCCGAGCTCCGGGTGGGGCACGCCGATCACCGCGGCGTCGGCGATGAGCGGGTGATCGACCAGGCGCTGCTCGATCTCGACGCAGTAGATGTTCTCGCCGCCTCGAATGATCATGTCCTTGGCCCGGTCCGTGATGAACAGGAAACCATCCTCGTCGAGGTAGCCGATGTCGCCGGTACGCAGCCAGCCGTTCTCGATGGCCTCGGCGGTTGCCTCCGGTTTGCCCCAGTAGCCGGGCACGACGATCGGCCCCTTGATGAGCACCTCGCCGGTCTCGCCGACCGCCGCGTCGTTGCCGCTACCGGTCACGATCCGCAGGTCGACGACGGGAACCGGCGGGCCCACCGAGGTCGGCTTGTCGAGGGCGTCCTGACCGGAGATGACCGTCGCGACCGAGCTCGTCTCGGTCAGACCGTACGCGTTGCTCGTGGAGCGAACGTTCGGGAACGTCTCGCGCACCATGCGCTGCAGCTCGTCGGCCGACGGGCTCCCACCGAACGCCACGCTCGTCACCGACGACGTGTCGTAGTCGTGGCGCCCCGGGTACTCGCACACCCGCCACACCATGGTGGGCACGGTTGCCCACACCGTGATCGCCTCGTCGGCGATGAGACTCAGTGCCTTCTCGGGCTCGAACCTTGCCTTCTGGGATCACGAGCTTGACGCCGGCGATGGTGCCGACGACCAGGCTCGAATGGCAGCCGGACACGTGGAACAACGGAGAGGTCAACAGGGCCGAGGTCTGGCCGCTCGCGTCGACGGCGGGACTGTCACCGCTCACCATCGAGCCGGCGATCGTCGAGTACATCGTGTTCTGCAGGTTGGCGATCATGTTGCGATGCGACGAGATCGCACCCTTCGGGCGCCCGGTCGTGCCGCTCGTGTAGAAGATGACGGCGTAGTCGCCCTCGTCGATCGGCACGTCGGGGAAGGCCGGCTCGACGACGGCGGTGAGCTCGTCGAAGCGGCGCAGCCGAGCGTCGCCGCCGAAGTCGGCGGGGTCGGCGTCGACGAGGAACACCGCCTCGAGGTCGGGCAGCTCGTCGAGATGGTCGACGATGCGGCGGAACCGTCCTTCGTCGGCGACGAGGAACCGCGCGCCCGAATCCTGCAAGCCGTAGACGATCTCGTCGGTCTTCCACCAACCGTTCAGGCCGACGAGGATGCCGCCGAGGTTGACGGTGGCCCAGAAGCTCACGCACCACTCGGGATTGTTGGCCGAGAGCACGGCGAGGCGGTCGCCGTGGGCGAATTCGAAGTTGTCCCGCAGGGCGGCCGACGCGCTGTTGGCGAGCCGGAAGAACGTGGCGAAGTCGACCCGTCGGTTGCCGTAGACGAGGAACGTCTGCTCGCCGCGCATCGCGGCGAGCTCGGCGATCGCGCGCAGCGAACCGAGGCGGTCCTTGTAGACCTTCATCTCGACGCCGTCGACGACGTCGGTGATGACCTCGAAGGCTCCTCCGGGTCCGGTGAGCTGCTCGCGGACCTCCGCGTTCGTCGGCATGATCCCCCCTGGTCTGCGCCGAGGCCACGTCCGTCGAAACGCGGACGCTAGGCGCAGAATCTACGCAGAATCTGTGCCTATGGGCGCGCCATCAGGTCAGAGGGCACCGATCAGGCCAGCGCAGCCACGACGTGGTCGATGCACGCGGTGAGGGCGGCCACGTCGTCGGGCTCGATCGCGGGGAACAGCGCGATCCGCAGCTGGTTCCGTCCCAGCTTCCGGTACGAGTCGGTGTCGACGATCCCGTTGCGTCGAAGCACCCCCGACACCACGTTCGCATCGATCGATTCGTCGAGGTCGATGGTGCCCACCACGTGGCTGCGTTCCTCGGCCCGGTCGACGAACGGTGTCGCCACGTCCGAGCGCTCCGCCCACGAATAGAGGATCTCGGCCGACCGGTCGCATCGGGACGCAGCCCACTCGAGGCCCCCGTTGCCATTGATCCAATCCACCTGCTGTCCCGCAAGGAAGATCGTGGCCAGTGCCGGAGTGTTGTACGTCTGGTCCTTGCGGCTGTTGTCGAGCGCGATCGACAGGTCGAGTGACGCCGGCACCCACCGGTCGCTCGCCGCGATCCGTTCGATCCGCTCGATGGCTGCCGGTGAAACGGCGGCCAGCCACAGCCCACCGTCCGACCCCAGGCCCTTCTGCGGCGCGAAGTAGTAGACGTCGACCTCGGTCGGATCGAACCGCAGCCCAGCCGCGCCCGACGTCGCATCGACCAATACCAGAGCCTCTTCGGCGCTGACACCATCAGGTCGGCGCAACGACATCATGACGCCCGTCGACGTCTCGTTGTGCGTCAGTGCGTAGGCGTCGACGTCGGGGCTCGGCTTGGCGTCGGGATGAGTCCCCGGTGCCGACTCGATCACCTCGGGGTCATCGAGATGCGGTGCCGCCGTGGCCGCCGCCGCGAACTTCGACGAGAACTCCCCGAAGCTCAGGTGCTGGCTCCGTCGGTCGATCAACCCGAAGGTGGCCGCGTCCCAGAACGATGTCGTGCCCCCGTTGCCCAGGATGACCTCGTAGCCGTCGGGCAATGCGAGGAGCTCGGCGAGCCCGTTGCGCAGCGCGCTCACCATGAAGCGCACCGGGGCCTGGCGATGGCTCGTGCCGAGGAAGGTCTTCTTCACTGCGGCCAACGCGTCGACTGCCTCGGGTCGCACCTTCGACGGACCCGAACCGAAGCGTCCGTCGCCGGGCAACAGGATCGCGGGCAGAGAAATTTCAGGGAGATCGCTCGTCATCGCATGTCACGCTAGCGTCGCAAGCAACCCCGCCGATCCGCCGATTTCGCCCACGAGACCACCATGCCCCCAGAACGAGAACGTCTGTCCCGCCGCGTCGCCGCCATCGCCGAGTCGGCCACCCTCGCCGTCGATGCCAAGGCCAAGGCCCTCAAAGCTGCCGGCGAGTCCGTCATCGGGTTCGGCGCCGGCGAGCCCGACTTCAACACCCCCGACCACATCGTCGAGGCGGCCGTGGCCGCGTGTCGTGACCCGCGCAACCATCGGTACAGCCCCGTGGGTGGTCTGCCCGAGCTGAAGGCCGCCATCGCGGCGAAGACGTTCCGCGACTCGGGCTACGAGGTGCTGCCCGACCAGATAATCGTCACCAACGGCGGCAAGCACGCCGTCTACAACACGTTCACGACCCTGCTGAACCCGGGTGACGAAGTGCTCGTGCCCGCGCCCTACTGGACCACCTATCCCGAGCCCATCTCGTTGGCCGGCGCCACGCCGGTCGTCCTGCCGACCGACCCCTCGACCGAGTTCCGCGTCACCGTCGACCAGCTCGAGGCGGCCCGCACCGACGCGACGAAGGTCCTGTTGTTCGTGTCGCCGTCGAACCCGACGGGTGCCGTGTATCCCGAGGCCGAAGTGCGCGCCATCGGTGAGTGGGCCGTCGAGCACGAGCTGTGGGTCGTGACCGACGAGATCTACGAGCACCTCACCTACGGCGACCATCGGTTCACCTCCATGCCAACGGTCGTGCCCGAGCTGGCCGAGCGGTGCGTCGTTGTGAACGGCGTGGCCAAGACGTACGCGATGACGGGCTGGCGCGTCGGCTGGATGATCGGTCCCGCCGACGTGATCAAGGCCGCGACCAACCTGCAGTCCCACGCCACATCGAACGTGGCCAATGTGTCTCAGCGTGCCGCGCTCGCCGCCGTCGCCGGTGACCTCGACGCCGTGGCCGAGATGCGGGCCGCCTACGCACGCCGGGGCGCGACCATCCACAAACTCCTGAACGAGATCCCGGGGGTCGCGTGCATGGAGCCGCAAGGCGCGTTCTACGCGTTCCCGTCGTTCGTCGACGTGCTGGGAAACGAGATCGGCGGGCGGCGGCCGCAGACGACCCTCGAGCTCGCCGAGGTGATCCTCGAAAAGGCCAAGGTGGCCATCGTCCCGGGTGAGGCGTTCGGCGCTCCCGGCTACGCCCGGCTGTCGTTCGCGCTCGGCGATGACGATCTCGTCGAGGGCATCGGCCGCGTCGCCGACCTTCTGGCGGGCACGGCCTGATCGAACGCATGCCGAACCTGCCTCATGGGTCGTGGCCTTCACCGATCACGGCCGACCTTCTCGTCAAGCAAGCCGTCTCCCTCGGTGAGGTCACCACGGGCACGTCAGACTTGTGGTGGTCGGAGCTGCGCCCGCACGAAGGGGGCCGGGTCGCGATCGTGCGCCTGCGCCCCGGCGGTGAGCGCCGTGAGGTCCTCCCCGCCGACTTCTCGGCGCGCACCCGTGTCCACGAGTACGGCGGCGGCGCGTGGTGGATGCACGACGACAGCGTTTTCGTGGCGAACTGGACCGATCAACGGCTGTACCGAATCGACACCGATTCTGCGCCCAGGGTCCTGACACCCGAACCAGCGGTCCCGGCCGGCGCTCGTTACGCCGACGGCCGTGTCACGATCGATGGCCGGTGGGTCGTATGTGTGCGCGAACTGCACGACGCGGACGGCGGCGAGCCCGCCAACGAGATCGTGGCCATCGAGGCGCACGACGGCGGGGAGCCCATCGTGTTGGTGAGCGGGGCGGACTTCGTCTCGTCGCCGCGGCCGAGCCCGGACGCGCTCCGCCTCTGTTGGACGCAGTGGAACCACCCGAAGATGCCGTGGGATGCCGCGGAGTTGTGGGTCGCCGACCTCGTCGACGATGCCGATGGCATCCGCATCGGCAATGCCCGCCGCGTCGCCGGTGGGGATGACGAATCCGTCTTCCAACCGTCGTGGAGTGCGCACGGTGACCTGCTCTTCGTCTCCGACCGCAGCAATTGGTGGAATCTGTACCGCATCGGCCCCGGCCTCGATCCCGCCGCCGAACCCGAAGCCGTTGCTCCGATCGCCGCCGAGATCGGCGTCCCGCAGTGGGTCTTCGACCAGAGCCGCTATGCCGAGCTGTCCGACGGGCGCATCCTGTGCGCGCTGGCGCACGACGGCGTCGATCATCTCGGTGTCATCGAGCCGGGCCGACCCGAGGTACTCCGCCTCGAGACCTCCTACACCGCGTTGTCGTCGATCCGGCGCTTCGGGGATGGTGCGGTGCTCATCGCCGCCTCGCCGACCAGTGAGCCGGTCGTCGCGATCGTCGATGTTGCCGCGGGCAGCGGCAAGCCGACGTTGGCCGTCGTGCGACCGGCGCGCGATCTCGGTCTCGATCCGGCGTGGCTGTCAACTCCGCAACCGATCACCTTCCCGACGACGCCCGCGACCGAACACGCCCACGCGCTCTACTACCCGCCCACCAATCCGGACGCGACGGCGCCCGAAGACGACCTACCACCGCTGATCGTGTTGAGCCATGGTGGCCCGACCTCCGCGGCGCGACCGCAGCTGAACCTCGGTGTGCAGTACTTCACCTCGCGGGGTTTCGGCGTGGTCGACGTGAACTACCGCGGCAGCACCGGCTACGGCCGTACGTACCGCAACTCGTTGGCCGGTGTGTGGGGGATCGCGGATGTCGACGACTGCGTGGCCGCGGCGCGTCACCTGGTGGACTCCGGCCTGGCCGACGGCGAGCGTCTCGCCATCCGGGGCGGGAGCGCTGGTGGCTACACGACGCTGTGTGCGCTCACGTTCCGGGACGTGTTCGCGGTGGGTGCGAGCGCGTACGGCGTGGCCGATCTCGAGGCGTTGGCACGCGACACCCACAAGTTCGAGGCGCGCTATCTCGACGGCCTCATCGGTCCGTACCCCGAGGACCGCGACGTCTACATCGAGCGATCACCGATCAATCACACCGAGCGACTGGAATGTCCGGTGATCCTCTTCCAGGGGCTCGAAGACCAGATCGTGCCGCCCGAGCAGTCCGAGATGATGGCCGACGCGTTGCGCGCCAAGGGTGTGCCCGTCGCCTATCTGGCGTTCGAGGGTGAGCAGCACGGCTTCCGGCAGGAGGCCAACATCAAACGGGTGGTCGAGGCCGAGCTGTATTTTTATGCGCAGATCCTCGGGTTTACGCTCGCGGATCCGGTCGAGGAGATCCTCATAGAGAACCTCTGAGTGGTCGATCATGAAGACATGGCGCCCGACATGAGCAAGCCCGAGGTGGTCGTGGACTACGAGATCGTGGCTCGCTACCACGTCGAGGACGACGCCAACGCCGCCGCCGAGACGCTCGTGGTGCGTGGGCTCGGCGCCATGGTCGAGGCCCGAACGGACCACGAGGCCGCCTTCACCCTGGTCGTGGTGCCTGGCGAAGCCGATCGTGCCCGGGCGCTGCTCGGGCTACCCGCCGTCGACGACGACGACGAACCCCTTCGCCCGCCGTCGAAGTCCAACCTCTTTTGGATCGGCGCCATCTTCATCGCCGCGATGGTGATCCTGCCGGCGCTCGCGTTTTTCGTGAGCTTCAAGCTGTCGGGCGGCTGACGGTCGCGGTTGTCATTGGCGGTCGCCGCAGCGCGGCGGACAGGATGACCCCCATGGCCCGCATCCTCGTGACCGAGAAGATCGCCGACGGCGGCCTCGACCGCCTGCGACAGGCGGGCCACGACGTCGTCGTCGAGCTCGAGCCGTCACCCGACGATCTCCTGGGGCTCGTCGCCACGGCCAATGCCCTGATCATTCGCTCCTCGACGCAGGTGACCCGCGAGGTCCTCGAAGCCGGCACGGAGTTGGTCGTCGTGGGACGCGCCGGGATCGGTCTCGACAACGTGGACGTGGCCGCGGCCACCGAGCGCGGCGTGATGGTGGTCAACGCGCCGCAGTCGAACGTCCTGTCGGCGGCAGAACACACCATGGCACTGCTACTCGCTCAGGCGCGCAACATCCCCCAGGCCCACGCGGCACTGGTCGATGGCCGGTGGGAGCGCTCGCGCTGGACCGGCGTCGAGCTGAGCGACAAGACGCTCGGCGTGATCGGGCTCGGCCGGATCGGCAAGCTCGTCGCGCAGCGCGCCCTGGCATTCGGCATGCGGCTCGTCGCCTTCGACCCGTTCGTCGCGCCGGAGCGCGCCCGGCAGATGAACGTGGAGCTCGTCGGCCTGGAAGAGTTGATGGCGATCGCCGACTTCGTCACGCTGCACGTGGCCAAGACACCCGAGACCATGGGGCTGATCAACGCCGAACTGTTGGCCAAGGCCAAGCCCGGGATCCGCATCATCAACGTGGCGCGCGGCGGCATCGTCGACGAAGCGGCACTGGCGGAGGCGATCGAAAGCGGCCACGTGGGCGGCGCGGCGATCGACGTGTTCTCGACGGAGCCGTGCACGGACTCGCCGTTGTTCGGGCTTTCGAGTGTGGTGGTCACCCCCCACCTCGGCGCCAGCACCGAAGAAGCGCAGGACAAGGCGGGCATGACCATCGCTGACCAGGTCGGCCTGGCGTTGGCCGGCGATTTCGTGCCCTTCGCGGTGAATGTGAGCGCGGCCGAAGCCTCGGAGACGGTGCGTCCCTTCCTGTCGCTGGCCGAGCGTCTCGGTCAGTTGTTCGGCTCCCTGGCCGGGGGGAGCGGCCCGCTCGAGCTGGAGTACCAGGGCCAGATCGCCGAGTACGACACGCGGATCCTGACCTTGTCGTTGCTCAAGGGGTTCTTCACCCGCATCACGGATGTGCCGGTGTCCTACGTCAACGCACCCCAGCTCGCCGAAGAGGCGGGTATCGAGGTGCGTGAGCTGTCGACGACGACCGCCCAGGACTACGTGAACCTCATCTCGATCCGGGGGGGCGACCACGCGCTGGCCGCCACCCTGGCTGGTCTCAAGGGCGAGCCGCGCATCGTGATGGTCGACGACCACACGGTCGACGTCCCGCCGTCGCGGCACATGGTCGTGATCCGCAACGAAGACCGGCCCGGCGTGATCGCAACGGCGTCGTCGGTGATCGGCGACGCCGGTATCAACATCTCTGACTTCCACGTCGGCGTGTCGCCGTCGGGGGAATCGGCGCTCATGGTGTTGGCGACGTCCGAACCGCTCCCTGCGGATGTGCAGGACCGCCTGCGCGCCGCGCCGGGCATCTACTCCGTCCACACCGCCAACGTGGACTGACCCATAGGCACCGAATCGGCGCAGATTCTGCGCCTATGGGCGCGTTTCGCGTTTCAGCTGGTCGAGGCGGGGGATTCATCGGCGGCGGTGTCGCCGTTGGTGTTCGTCGGCGTCGGCGACTGCGAGGGCAGCGGCGGCCACGGCTCGATGGGCACGGCGGTGTCGGCCGGCGCGGTCAGCTTCTTCACCACGACCGCGATCCCGAACCCGACGGCCGCGATCAGCCCCAACTTGAACGTGACTCGAAAGAATCGTTTGAACACGCGGCACCTCCGGGGGTCGAGCGTTGGCGAGGCGAGACCTCGCCGGTACGGTACAACCCGACCAGCTCAGGGCAATGTCCTTGACGGCTTCGCCGCTTGGCTGCAACCATGTAGGTGACTATGCGTTTCCACTTCGTCTCCGAGGAGCTTCTCCTTCGTTAGGGCGGGCACCCCACATAGGTGCTCGTCGAGCCTCCTGCGCCCACGGGCCAGGGGGTTTTTTCGTTCTCTGACCAGTACAGACCCACGAAAGCCAGCTGCACGGAAAGGCCCAACGATGAGCAATCCGCGAACCAGCCAACCGAGCCCCGTCGACCAGAACAGGGTCGTGATCTTCGACACGACGCTTCGTGACGGTGAGCAGTCGCCGGGCATCTCCCTCGACCAGGGCGAGAAACTCGAGATCGCCGAGCAGCTGGCGCGCCTCGGGGTCGATGTCATCGAGGCCGGTTTCCCCGTCGCCAGCCAGGGCGACTTCGAGTCGGTGCAAGCCATCTCCACCGCCGTGCGCGGCCCCGTCATCTGCGGGCTGTCCCGCACGGCGCTCGCCGACGTCGACCGGTGCTGGGAAGCAATCGAGGCCGCTGCCGCGGCTCGCATCCACATCTTCATCGCCACCAGTGCGGTCCACATGGAGAAGAAGCTGCGGATGACGCCCGACCAGGTGAAGATCGAGGCCGGTCGGTCCGTAGCCCACGCCAAGCAGTACACCGCCGATGTCGAGTTCTCCCCGGAAGACGCGTCCCGATCGGACTTCGACTTCATGTGTGAGGTCCTGCAGATCGCGGTCGACAACGGCGCGACGACGCTCAACATCCCCGACACCGTCGGCTACGGCATCCCCGAGGAGTACGCCCAGCGGCTCCAGGACATCCGGGCTGCGGTTCAGGGAGACTACGTCATCTCGACGCATTGCCACGACGATCTGGGCCTGGCGGTGGCCAATTCACTGGCCGCGGTGAACGCGGGCGCACGCCAGGTCGAGTGCACCATCAACGGCATCGGCGAGCGCGCCGGCAATGCCGCCATGGAAGAGGTCGTGATGGCGTTGCGTACCCGCGCCGACTACTTCCATGGTCTCGACACGGCGATCCGCGCCGAGGAACTGGCCCGCACGAGCCGACTGGTGAGCCGACTCACGGGCTACCCCGTGCAGTACAACAAGGCGGTCGTCGGCCGCAACGCCTTCGCCCACGAGTCGGGTATCCACCAACACGGCGTGCTGACCGAGCGCACCACCTACGAGATCATGGACCCCAAGGCCGTCGGCCAGGGCGACAGCCAGATCGTGTTGGGCAAGCACTCGGGCCGTCACGCCTTCAGTGACACGCTGAAGAAGTTGGGCTACGACCTGCACGGCGACGCGCTGAACCAGGCCTTCACCCGGTTCAAGGAGCTCGCCGACCGCAAGGTGCAGCTGAACGAGGCCGATCTCGAGGCGCTGGTGGCCGAAGAGGTCGGCGACACCGTGCGCTATGCGTTCCAGCTGGTGTCGGTCGATTGTCACGGTGGCAGCAACAGCACCCCTACCGCCACGGTCGTGCTCGAACACGACGGCGAGAAGCTGGAGACCACGGCCCAAGGCGACGGCATGGTCGAGGCCGCCTGCAGCGCGATCCGTCAGGCGACCAAGATCGAAGGCCGACTCACCGACTACTCCGTCACGTCGGTCACCGGTGGTGTCGACGCCCTCGCTGATGTCGCACTGCGCTTCGAGGTGGACGGCGTGGCCATGCCCGGTCGCGGTCTGTCGACCGACGTGGTCGAAGCGTCGGCGAGAGCCTTCCTCAACGCGATCAACCGCATCGTCCGGATCCGTGACTCCGGCGAGGATCCCTCGACCATCGACCGCCCCGGATCGCTACGCGGTGTCTGACTCGCTCGCGCCGACGGCGCCCGAGCTGTGGGATTCCTTCTGTCAGCTCGGGCGACCGCGCGAGTACTCGAAGGGCGACATCGTCTTCCTCGAGGGTGATCCGCCCGGCGACGTCTACGGCGTGATGCGCGGACGGGTGAGGCTCGTCATCTCGACTCGGGACGGTCGCGAGGTCGCGGTCAGCTACAAGCAACCGAGCGAGCTGTTCGGCGAGCTGGCCGCGATCGACGGCCTCCCGCGATCGGCCACCGCCCTCGCGCTCGATGCGGTGTCGCTCATCGCGGTGCCACCCGACGAGTTCATGGCGTTCGTCGAGCGCACCCCCGCGCTCGCCATCCCGTTGCTCCGCATGATGGCGCACCGGTTGCGAGCCGCGAACAACCACCAGACCAGCACCCGTCCTCGCTCCGCGGTCGAGCGCGTGGCTGCCGGCCTCGTTGATCTCGCCGACCGCTACGGCGTCGCGATCGAGGGCCGGGCGACCGTGACGCTTCGCCAGGACGACCTCGCAGCGTGGGCCGGCGTCAACCGCGAGGCCGTGAGCCGGGCGCTCGGCCAGCTGCGAAAGCAGCAGCTCGTGGCCACCGCACGGGGCCGGATCGACCTGCTCGACCTGGGCGGGCTGCGCGCGGTGTGTGAGTACGCATAGCCGCACGGTAGAACTGTGGGGTGGCGGAACACGAAGAGGCGGAACGGACCGAGCGCCTTCGCGAGGGCGACAACGAGCGATTCCTGAGCGCGATCATCGACGCGGTCGCGGACTCGACGCTGCTGATCGACCGCAACGGGTTGGTGGCCTGGCAATCCGAGCGACTCTCGGCGCGGGTGCGAGGGGGCGCCGAGTCACTCGGTGTCAACCCGATGGAACGCATCCATCCCGAGGACCTGCCCTTCGCGTTGGAGTCGCTTGCCCGCAGCCTGGCCGATCCCAGCTATGCCACGCGCTACACGGTGCGATCGCGCTCACCTGAGCACGACGACGTGTGGGAGCTGATCGAGCTCACCGGCGTCAGTCGGATCGACGACCCCGACCTCGAAGGCGTCGTGGTGCAGGTTCGCAACCTCGACAGCGGCGAGATGCTGCCGTCGGTGGGCGAGTCCCAAGGTCAGTTCCAGTCGCTCGCCGACGCCACGCCGATCGGCATCGTGGTGCTCGACGGGCAGGGTCGCACCGTGTTTCGTAACTCGGTCGCCCGAACGCTGCTCGTCCAACGAGCCGATCTCCACACCGGTCTCGAATGGCGGGACCAAGCGCACGAGGACCATCGGGCCGAGCTCGACGCGATGGTGGCCGATGCGCTCGACGGCCACGAACGTTCGACGACGGCGGCGTTCGAACCGGCCGAAGGCGTTCGCTCGTGGCTCCGCGTGAAGGTCGTGCCCCAGATCGAAGGAGTGCGTGACGACGATGTGGGGCCGGCGGTCGTGTTCGGTGCCATCGTCACCCTCGAGGACGTCACCGCCGAGTTCGCGGCCCGCGAGGCGACCGAACGCCTGACCCACATGCTCGATGCCACCGCGGACTACGTAGCGGTGTGGCGCCCGAGCGGCGAGATCCTCTACGTGAACGCGGCAACCCGCACCGCCTTGCGCCGGCTGCGCGCATCGGGTGATCGAGGCCACCTCTCCGATCTCATCGACGACGAACCGCGGCAGGCGTTCGTGGCCGAAGCCCTCGCCGTTCTCGAGACGTCGGACACGTGGCGGGGCGAGTTCCCACTCAACGTTGCTCCCGATCTCACGATCCCCGTGAGTGCGATCGGTGTCGTTCGCCGCGACGATCAAGGCCAGATCGAATGGATCGCGATGTTGGCGCGCGACATCAGCGACCTGAAGGCAGCCGAGGATCGCCTGCGCCAACTCGCGACGCGGGACGTGCTCACCGGGCTCGCCAACCGGGCACTGTTCAGCGACCGGCTCGCGCAAGCGGCCGCTCGCCAACGCCGTCACGGCCGCGGATTGGCGGTCCTGTTCTGCGACCTCGATGGTTTCAAGCCGATCAACGACGCCTTCGGCCATCGGGCCGGCGATCACGTGCTCATCGAGATCGCTCGCCGGCTCCAACGCGTCACCCGCGATGCCGACACGGTGGCGCGGGTCGGCGGCGACGAGTTCGTGATGATCTGCGAAGGCGTCGCCGACGACACCGAGCTCGGTGAGCTGGCCGACCGCATCATCGCGGTGGTGAACGAGCCGATCGCCGTGGCCGAATCGTCGGTGCGGGTCGGCATCTCGATCGGCATCGGCCTGGCGCCCGAAGATGGCCGGGAGGTCGATCCCGATCGCCTGCTCAGCACGGCTGATACCGCGATGTATCGCGCCAAGGCGCGCGGCGGCAACGGCTATCGCATCGTGGACTATCGGGCGGTCGACGGCATCCAGGGCTGACGGGCGGCTTCGAACGAATCGATGGCGTCGGCATTGGACAGCGTGATGCCGATGTCGTCGAGGCCCTTGAGGAAACGGTTTCGCGTCGCTTCGTCGAGGGGGAACTCGGTCTCGATGCCGACGGCCGGGGCCGCCACCGTCCGTCGTTCCACGTCGATCGTGATCTCGAGGGTCGGATCGTCTT
Organism: uncultured Iamiaceae bacterium; assembly: GCA_963778895.1. Lineage (GTDB taxonomy): Bacteria > Actinomycetota > Acidimicrobiia > Acidimicrobiales > Acidimicrobilacustridaceae > CAVZVZ01. The sequence continues at coordinate 882,036 of CAVZVZ010000005.1, read as the reverse complement.
CGACGGCGCGCAGCAGCGCGTCACCGACGTCGGCCGGTACTTCAACCGGGATGAGCCCGTTCTTGGTGCAGTTGTTCCGGAAGATGTCGGCAAAGCGGGGAGAGATCACCGCTTCGAAGCCGTAGTCGAGTATCGCCCAGACCGCGTGCTCGCGCGACGAGCCCGTACCGAAGTTCGGGCCGGCGATGAGGATCGACGCGCCACCGAACTGCGGCAGGTTGAGCACGAACTCGCGGTCGTCGCGCCATTCCGAGAAGAGTCCGGCGCCGAAACCGGTGCGTTCGACCTTCTTCAACCAGTCGCTGGGGATGATCTGGTCGGTGTCGACATCCGATCGATCGAGCGGTACGGCGGTGCCGGTCACCACGATGACGGGTTCCATGTGCTGTTCTCCCTACTTATCGGATCCGGGCTGCGGGCCGGGTCAGTCCAGGTCGGCCGGCGTGGCGAACGTGCCGGCGATGGCGGTGGCGGCGGCGACCTCGGGCGATACCAGGTGGGTCCGCCCGCCTCGGCCTTGCCGGCCTTCGAAGTTGCGGTTGCTGGTCGACGCGGCACGCTCGCCGACCGCGAGCTTGTCGGGGTTCATGGCCAGACACATCGAGCATCCCGGTTCGCGCCACTCGAAACCGGCGGCGGTGAACACGTCGTGCAGGCCTTCGTCCTCGGCTTGGTTCTTCACGACGAAGGACCCGGGGACGACGAGGGCACGCATACCGCTCTTCACCGTGCGGCCGTCGACCACCGCGGCGGCGGCGCGGAGATCCTCGATGCGGCTGTTGGTGCACGAACCGATGAAGACCGTGTCGACCGGGACGTCGCGCATCGGGGTGCCCGCGGTGAGGCCCATGTACTCGAGCGCCCGTGTCGCGGTATCGCGAGTCGACGGGTCGAGCATGGCTTCGGGATCGGGAACCGAACCGCTGAGCTCGACCACCTGCGAGGGGTTCGTACCCCACGAGACGAACGGCACCAGCGCGGTCGCATCGAGCTCGACCTCTTTGTCGAACGTCGCGCCGGTGTCGGTGGGCAGCGTGCGCCAGTAGTCGAGCGCCGCGTCCCAGTCCTTGCCCGTCGGGGCGAACTGGCGCCCCTCGAGATACGCGAAGGTCGTGTCGTCGGGAGCGACGAGCCCGGCGCGCGCGCCGGCTTCGATCGACATGTTGCACACGGTCATGCGCCCTTCCATCGAAAGGCCGCGGATCGCCGAGCCGCGGTACTCGATGACCGACCCGATGCCGCCGCCGGTACCGATGCGACCGATGATCGCCAGGATGATGTCCTTGGCGGTGACGCCGGCGGGCAGGTCGCCCTCGACGTTGACCGCCATGGTGCCCGGCGGGTGCTGGGGGAGGGTCTGGGTGGCGAGGACGTGTTCGACCTCGCTCGTTCCGATGCCGAAGGCGAGGGCACCGAACGCGCCGTGCGTCGACGTGTGGCTGTCGCCGCACACGATGGTCATGCCCGGCTGGGTGAGGCCCTGCTCGGGGCCGATCACGTGCACGATGCCCTGGCCTGGGTGGCCCATCGGGTACTCGGTGATGCCGAACTCGTTGCAGTTGGCGCGCAGCACGTCGATCTGTTTGCGCGAGATCGGATCGGCGATCGGCTGGTCGATGTCGGTCGTGGGGACGTTGTGGTCCTCGGTCGCGACCGTGAGGTCGGGGCGGCGCACGGTGCGGCCGCTGAGCCGCAGGCCGTCGAAGGCCTGCGGCGAGGTCACCTCGTGGACGAGATGGAGATCGATGAAGAGCAGGTCGGGCTCGCCCTCGCCGCGATGGACGACGTGGTCGTCCCAGACCTTCTCGCTCAGTGTTCGGGGCGTCGTCATGACCGGTCCTCCGAAGTTCGAGGGTCACTGATGTCTCAGAATATGAGATGCTAATCTCAGGGCGTGGAACCGAGTGTAAGCGGCGTGGGCGTGATCGACAAGGCGGTTCGGGTGCTCGGTGCGTTGGAGGTTGGCCCGCTCGCGCTCGGCGAGCTCGTCGAATCCTCGCAGTTGTCGCGTGCGACCGCGTATCGCCTGGCCGTCGCCCTCGAGGCCCACGGGCTCGTGCGCCGCGACGACGAAGGCCGGTTCGTGCTCGGCGTGCGGCTGGTCGAGCTGGGTCGCGCCGCCGCCGATGCGATCCCGCTGGCGGCCGCGGCCGAAGGGGCGTTGGCCGAGCTGCGGGATGCGACGGGGGAGAGCGTGCAGTTGTACGTGCGCGACGGCGACCGGCGTGTGTGCATCGCCGCGCTGGAGTCGCCGCACGGGCTGCGGACCATCGTGCCGATGGGCGCCAGCCTCCCGCTCGACGTCGGGTCCGCCGGCCGCGTGCTCGTGGGCACAGAATCGGTACCGAATCGGCGCCCATGGGCCGAAAGTGTCGGTGAGCGCGAGGCCGGGGTGGCGTCGGTGAGCGCGCCGGTGCTCGACGCGTCCGGGATGGTGGTCGCGGCGGTCAGCGTTTCGGGCCCCATCGAGCGCACGAGCCGCCACCCCGGACGCAAGTACGCGAAAGCCGTCGTGGCGGCCGCTCATCGCATCGAGCGCGACGCCGGCCTTCGTCCCGGGCCCTGACGGCTCGGCGAGTTCGGCCCGAAGGAGCGACGCATTTCACGTGCCCCGACCGCACGCACCCCTAGAGGTTTCGATCCTTCACTGTTAGTGTCCGAAGCCGACCACGAGGGGCGCGAGGCGAGGCATGGGCGAGGTCGAAGAGGGTCATAGATGGAGCCCGGGCGGGTTCGAATACCACGCTTCGAGCTCGCGCGACCACACTCCTCCGCGCTCGTTCACCACGGAGCACACGAGCACCACCACCCCCCTCGGGTCGTCCTTGTCCACCGTCAGGATCAACGCGCCCAGCGGCCAGGGCTCTCAGGCCGCATCGCGCGGTGTGCGCGCGCTTCGCATACGCAATCACCTTCGTCTGCGTCTGGTGTTACTCGACGCGTTCACACTCACGGTGGCCTGGGTTGCGATGGCCATCGCCAGCAGCTCGGGAACGGAATCCGCGGTTTCGATACCCGCCGTCTTCGCCGCGGTCGGGGGTGGGCTCCTGATCATCGCCCAGCTCGGTCTCTATCGATCGAAGATCTCGTCGGTGCGCGCTCGCGAGCTGAGCCGTCTCATCTGGCTGGGGCTCACCATCGCCTTGCTGCCTGCCGCGGTCATCGCCTTGGCGAGCCAGAAACTCCCCTGGATGGCGTTGGCCGTAGGCGCCGCGTTGTCGTTCTTCTTGCTGGTCGTCACGCGCAGCGGGTTCGATGCGTGGCTGCGCGACCGGCGGTCGAAGGGAGAGTTCTGCCGCAACCTGGCGATCGTCGGCACCAACCGCGAGGCGCTCTCGCTCTATCACCTCTTCGCCGATCATCCGGAGCTGGGCTATCGCATCGTGGGATTCATCGGCCCCAGGTCGCCGTCCCGACTCCCGGCGGACGTGCCCTATCTCGGTGACGCGGCCCACGTTGCCGACCTCCTCCGATCACACGACGCCGGCGGGGTGGTGGTGGCGGCGGGCGTGCTGGATGGTCCCGAGCTGCGACGGCTGGTCCGCGCGCTCGTAGAGGGTCGCTTCCACGTCCATCTTTCCGGCGGTCTGTGGGGCATCGGTCATCGGCGAGTCGTCGCCTTGCCGATCGGCCACGAGCCGCTCTTCTACATCGAGCCCCCGTCGTTGGCCGTCTCCCAGTTGGTGCTCAAGCGGGCACTCGACCTGGTCGTCTCGTCGCTGTTGCTCTTGTTGGCGTTGCCGGTGCTGCTCGTGTGCGCAGTGCTCATCAAGGTGTACGACGGCGGTCCGATCTTCTTCAGCCAGCAACGGATCGGACGAAAGGGCGTACCGTTCGACTTCTACAAGCTGCGATCGATGGCTCCGGACGCCGACCAACACCGCGGCGAGTTGGAGGGTCTGAACCTCCGCGACGGCCCGCTGTTCAAGGCGGACAACGATCCGCGCATCACGCCGTTCGGCCGGATGCTGCGGATGTCGAGCCTCGACGAGATCCCTCAGCTGCTCAACGTCCTCAAGGGCGACATGAGCCTCGTCGGCCCGCGTCCGGCGCTGGGCAGCGAGTGCGAGCAGTTCGACGAGGAACTGCTGGCCCGCCAGCAGGTCCGACCCGGCATCAGCGGCCTGTGGCAGGTCGAGGCCCGGGACAACCCCGCGTTCTCCGCTTACCGACGCCTCGATCTGTTCTACGTCGAGAACTGGTCGGTCTCGCTCGATCTGGTGATCCTCGTGCTGACGGCAGAGCAGGTCACGGCGCGGATCGTTCGGGCCGTGTGGGGACTCGTTCGCGCGGAGGACGCCAGTTGGGCCGGTCATTGACGATGCCGATTCACCACCGTGTTGCATGGCGCCGGCCCGAAGGTGAGAACATGCGCAGGAGGATCGTTTCCCGAGGTGCGGAGGCGCTGCGATGTCGTTGACCCCGGAGGAGTTGGAGCGGGCCACGTTCCCCGTGGTGAAACGGGGCTACGACCCTCACGCCGTCGAACGCTTCCTTTCCGAGGTCGCGACGACCCTTCGTGAATCGGACGACTTCCGCCGGGCGGGCGACGAGGTCGCCACGGCACTCCGCGGCTTTCACGACTTGCTGGCGGCGATGACCGAGGAGGCCGAGTCCGACGCGTTGCGGGTGCGCACCGAGGCCGAGCAGGAGGCGTTCCGTGTGCGCACCGACGCGGAACAGCAAGCCGTTGCCCTCAGCCGGCAGGCCGAGGAAGAGTCGATCAGGATGCGCACCGACGCGGAGGAAGCCGCACGCCAGTTGCGCCACGACGCAACCGAAGACGCGACGCGCCTCCGAGCCGAGGCCGAACGCGAGCGCGAAGAGCTGATGACACATGCGCAGTCCGAGGTGCGCAGCATGCTCGAGGAGGCGCACGCGGAACGAGAGGACGCCGAGCGCATCGCGGCCGCGGTCGAACACACCGTGGCCGCCAAGCGCGCCGAGTTCGAGGAGTACCTCGTGGCGGTGACGAGCCTGGCCGAGAGCACGGCGAGGACGCGGGTTGCCGCGGTTCTCGACGGCTATCGGGCCGAAGTCGAACGACTGGTGGCCGCACGCGAGCAGACCAGCGCGGCGCTGCAGACCGTCCGCTCGTCGCTCGAGCAAGCGGTGTCGGGGCTGAATGCGGACGTGGACCTCACCGATCGGTCGCTCGAGGACGAGCAGCTGCTGCAACCACCGCCGCTGGGCGACGATGCGGTCGAGGACGCCGTAGCCCACGCGCTCGAATCGATGGCCTCCGCGATCGAGACCAAGCCCGACCAGTTCTTCTGATTCGCAGCCGGCCGGCTGTCGCGATCAGATGCCTTTGGCGTCGCCCGGCGGCCAGACGACGGCTTCGACTTGGCCGACGAGCGCGTCGATCGGCACCGTGCCGAAGGTTCGGCTGTCGATCGAGACGCCCCGGGCGTCGCCGAGCACGAACAGCGAATCGTCGGGTACTTGCACCGGCCCGAAGGGCGGTGTCTGCACCTCGCCCAACCACGGTTCGTCGATCTGGTTGCCGTCGATGAGTCACCTTGCCACCGATCCCCTGGACGACTTCGCCCGGCAGGCCGATGACGCGCTTCACGAGGCTCGGGCCGAGCTCGCGGGTCTCACCGGACACGCGGCTAGTGTCGAAAACCACGATGTCGCCGCGCCCCACGTCGCCCCACCGGTACGCGAGTTTGTTGACGACGAGCCGATCCCCGTCGTGGAACGCGGGCTCCATCGACGTGGACGCGACGGTGTACGGCTCGGCGACGCACGAACGCAGCAGATCCGTCCCGATCACGGCCACGACGACCAGGACGACGACGCGAGCGGTCGTGACCAGTCGAGGGAACCGCCGGCGTACATTGCCCTTGGGCGCGATCTGCTGTGAGCCGTTTCCGTCGCCCGGCGGCGGCGGACGGTCGTGCAGCCCTGGCTCGAGCGCGCGCTCGTCGGGCGGGAAGGTGAGCGTGGCCACGTCGGCCCGGGCTTGCTCGATGATCTCCTGCGCCCGAAGTCTCGGCGTCGAGGAGTCGTTGCGTGCCGATCTCGTCGGCCTCGGCGATCTGCTGCTTGCACCACTGCACGGTCTCGGCGATGCGTTGCTCCGCGAACGCGTCGGCCTCGGACAATCGCGCCACGGCGGCCTGTTGGGCCTCGTCGAGCAGCGCGTCGACTTGGTCGGCATCGGCCGCGGGTTCCCGGCGGATCGTGTCGGCTCCGGCTCGGGCCTCCGCAGCCAGTTCCTCGCGGATCTTGTCGGCCTCCTTGCGGGCGTTGAGCAGCAGCGCCGCCGCCGTGTCGACGGATTGGCGGACGCGTTCCTCGGCCTCACGATCGGCCCCGGCCAACCGTTCGGCGATCTCGCGCTCGGCCATCGAGATGCGACGTTGCGTCTGGGCCTCGATCTCCTTCGACATCTCGACCTGCAGGGTCGCGGCCTGCTCCAACGCGGCGTGGAGGATGCGCTGGGCCTCGGCTTCGGCCCGCGCCGTCTGGGCCGCCAGCGACGCGCTCCTGGTCAGGCTCGAGGTTCACGCTGGCAGCCTCCTTCCCGCGATCCGTGGGGCCAAGAGAGCACTGCAGTGCTGTCGGCCGGCTGTGACGCGTCCCGTCTTGCTCACCGTATCGGGTTCGATCCCGGCCGATCTCGACGAGGCGGTCGCGGCCGGACTCCGGCCGCGGACGGACTACCGGGTGATGGGCGAGCGGATTCCGGCGGATGTCGTCGACGTCGACCAGGCCATCGCTGAGCACGGCCGCCTGGGTCGGCTGCTCCACCGCCTGGGCGGAGCGGGCGTGCTCTTGGGCTGGCACGCGTTCCGTCGGCGCCGGTCCTACGAGGTCGTCCTCACCGACGGAGAACAGGTGGGGATTCCCTTCGCGCTGTTGACCCGCTGCTTCGGCCGCGGCGGCGGTCGTCATGTGATGATCGCCCACCTGCTGTCGGCGCCGAAGAAGGCCAAGCTGATCCGCTGGACCGGCATCACCTCCCAAGTGGATCGCTACATCGTCTATTGCAGCCGGCAGGCTGACTTCGTCCGTGAAGGTCTTGGTGTCGAGCCTGAGCGCGTTGTGCTCACGCCCTTCATGGTCGACACCGAGTTCTTCTCGCCCGGTGCCGCAGATGTCCCGCGGCGCAAGATGATCTGTTCGGCCGGGCTCGAGCGGCGTGACTACGCCACCTTGCTGGACGCGGTCGACGGGATCGATGTCGAAGTCATGATCACCGCGGCCAGCCTTTGGTCGAAGCGGCAGGACACGTCGACGCAACGCCCACTGCCGCCGAACGTAACCGTGCAGAAGCTCAGCATGTCCGACTTCCGCGCCATGTACGCGGCCTGCGCGTTCGTGGTGATGCCACTGGTGGAGGTGGACTTCCAGGCCGGCATCACCACGATCCTCGAGGCGATGTCGATGGGCCGGGCCGTGATCTGCAGCCGCGTCGCCGGCCAGACCGACACCGTCGTGGAAGGTGAGACCGGCCGATACGTGACGCCTCGTGATCCAGCTGAGCTTCGACGGGTCATCGTCGAGTTGCTCGACGACGAGGCCGAAGCCGACCGGATGGGTTCGAACGCCCGGCAGTGGGCGATCGCCGAGGCCGACGTCGTCGACTATGCGGACCGGTTGGCCGGGGTCGTGGCCGAAGTGTCGGGCCGGTGAAGTTCGCGGCCCTTCATGGTGCAGCAATGAGCACCGGGGGGATGCCGCGGCTCCAGAGCGCGCCCGTCAACGGCGACGGGTCGTCGAGCCAACGAACCTCGGCGTTGCGCCGTCGCGCCTGCCCGACGAGTCCGATGAGCACGGCGAGCGCACGGTCGCCGATCGTCGTCGCCGAGCCGGACCACAGCTGCAATCCCGCGCCGTCGGCGAGCCCCCCCACGGCGCGAGTCCACGCGTCGGGCCGAGGCTCCGTCGAACCGCCGATCCGCACGTCGACGAAACCGGCCGTGGCCTCGACGAGTATTCCGGCCTGATCCCGTCGGGCCCGAACCTCTCGCCACTCCCGAGCCAACCGTGGGCCGAAGACCCGGATGTCGTGGGCGTAGCGACCGCCGAGTCGGCGCGGTTCCTGGGCCAGCCGCGCGATCCACTCCGTACCGGTCCGCTGCATCCATGCGGGCGCTCGCCGGCGGTCGCCCACCAGGAAGTCGAGCGAACCGCCGACGCCGATCATCACCGGCACGCCGAGTCGATCGCGGTGTGCCTTGATGAAGCGTTCCTGCTTCGGGTTGCCGAGCGCGACGCAGAGGATGTCGGCGTCCACCGCGGCGATGGCGTCGAGGACCGCGTCGTCGACCGCGGTGGGGTCGGGGATGTGGGGGCCGGGCTCGACGGAGACCGACGCGTTCGGATACCGCTCGGCGAAGAGCGCCTCGGCCCGGCCGGCCGCCGAAGGAGATGATCCGAACACGTGGATCCGCCAGCCCGTGGTCGCCGAGGCCTCGACGAGCCGCGGCAGCAGGTCGGCGCCGGCCACGCGCTCACGGATCGGCATGCCCAGGAGCGACGCTCCCCACACGACCGGCATGCCGTCGGCGAGGCACACGTCGGCATCCTGCAGGATCCGCAGGAGCTCCGGGTCGTCGAGCGCGTTCACGAGGAAGTCGACGTTCGTGGTGGCGATCTGATGGGTGCGGTCCAACGATCGGCCGTCGGTGACGAGCTCGCCGATCAGGCCGATCGTCTCGGTCATGCTGAGGTCGGCGATCGGCACGCCGAACATCAGCGCCGGTGGCCGGATCACCGGGCATCTCGATTCATCCGGGCATCTCGTCGTTTCGCCGCGTGCGGGTCCAGACCACGTCGTCGTCCGGTCGCAGTGCCTTCGCCCAGAGCGCGACCTTCCACGCCGCCTGCTCGGGTGCCGACAGCAGCGCCGTGTACCGCGCCGCCGGGGCGCCGACGGACGCGAGGCCCGCGAAGACATGCGCGGTCAGCGCGACGAGGGACGCAACGTCGACGCCGAGGGCCACTCGTGATGCGCGGTGGCCGGCTGCCGCACCCGCCGCGTGCACGATCGTCACGGCGAGCTGCAGTGCCATCAACACCGACAGCGGAGGGACGAGATGATCGGCGACGGCATCGATGCGCGCTACTCGGCGCCCACGAGCACCGGTTAGCCCGGCAAGCAGTTTGGGCACGTACCGCTGGGCCATCTCTATCCGACCGCGCTCCCACCTTTGGTTCTGGCTGGTCGCCTGCGAGAGCGTGTGCGGCATCTCGGCCCAGAGAACCGCGTCGGGTGTGTAGGTCACGCGATGACCGTCGAGGAGCAGCTCGTTCTGGAGCTCGGCGTCCTCGACGAGGTGACCGGACCAGCGATGTCCGGCGAAGAGCGAACGAGTGAACATCATGCCGTTGCCGTACAGACCGGATGACCCGCCGAGGCGGCACCGACCGAGCGGCCGCAGGTGGTGGCGGCAGGCCAACGCGGCAAAGCGGAAGCTCGAGGCGGTCGAGACATCGGGGTCTCGAACCGAGTAGTGGCCCTGCGCCGCGCCGACGCCCTGCTGGACCTGCCGGTCCATCGCGCGGAGGAACCCCGGGTCGACGGTGGTGTCGGCATCGACGATGACGATGGCGTCGAACGGTTCCTCGTCGGCGATCAGGCGATCGAGCAGCCAGTTGAGCGCCGGACCCTTGCCCGGATCGTCCGGCGCCTTCCGCTCATGGACGCTCCAGCGGCTCCGGCGCACGACCTCGGCCGTCTCGTCGGTGCAGTTGTCGGCGACGACGTGAGCCGAGAAGAGCTCCGCCGGGTAGTCCAACGCATCGAACGCGTCGAGCATCCGCCCGATGCCGGCGGCTTCGTCGTGCGCGGGCACGAGGATCACGAACCTGGTGGCCGGCGGAACATGCTCGTGACGGCGCCGGCTCGGGAGCAGTCCCGCGATGCTGATCACCGACAGATACACGCTGGGCGCCGCCACCGCCGCGGCAGTGACAGCGGCGAAGCCCGCCGCGGCGCGTCGCGGCAGGGGCGAGTGGGCGGGATGTCGCATGGTCGTCTGACGAAGGCGGTCCAGGGTCATCGCAGACCGCCATCATGGCAGGGCCGTCGCTGAGGCTCAGCATCGGCCCTGCCGCAGGCGGTCGGTCAGCTGGATCGGCGTCGGGACACAGCTGCTACTGATCCCAGTGCCAAGCCGAGTCCGATCAACATCAGCCCGAAGATGACGAGCTCGGTGATATGGGCGCCGGTGAAGCTCAGGACGGCACGCTGCACACTTGGCGTGGTGCTGGCCGGTGGCTGGCTGGCCGCCGTGGGGTCGGCGGGGTTGGCACTGGCGCTGGCGACGACTGCCCAGCTGTAGTTCGCCGATCCCTCGCCGCCGACACCGTCGATTGCTTTGATCTCGACGGTGTGGTTGCCGAGTTCGAGCCCCTCGTACCGCACCGGGGAGCTACAGGGCTCGGCGGCTTGGCCGTCGAGGCTGCACGTGATGTCCGGGTTGGGCAGGGCCTTGAACTCTCCGGTGGAGGGGTCGAGCACTTGGAAGACGATCTCCGCATTGGGGTCGGTCGTCGTCTGATCCGGACCCGACATGATCGTCACCACGGGCGCACCCGGGACGTTCGTCGTGGGCGGTGTCGTCGTCGGAGGTGGCTCGGTCGTCGGTGGCATCGTCGTGGGCGGTTCCGTGGTTGGCGGTTCCGTCGTGGGGGGCATGGTGGTCGGCGGTTCCGTGGTTGGCGGTTCCGTCGTGGGGGGCATGGTGGTCGGCGGTTCCGTGGTTGGCGGTTCCGTCGTGGGGGGCATGGTGGTCGGCGGTTCCGTGGTTGGCGGTTCCGTCGTCGGCGGCGTGGTTGTTGGTGGCGTCGTCGTGGGCGGCGTGGTTGTTGGTGGCGTCGTCGTGGGCGGCGTGGTTGTTGGTGGCGTCGTCGTCGGCGGCGTGGTTGTTGGTGGCGTCGTGGTCGGCGGCGTGGTTGTTGGTGGCGTCGTCGTGGGCGGCGTGTCGGAGTCGGTGAACACCTGGATGTTGTCCCAATGCCACGTCAGGAAATCCGGGTTGTAGTCGTCGCCTTTCGGGGCGTCGTACGTCGAGTCATGGAACACGACGCGGCGAGCGTCCTGCGGGATCTGACCTTTGACGGTGAGCGTCCGTCCGGGGTTGGTCGGCGTCGCTGCCGCGAGCGTCATCGTCGTCCCGTCCGGATTGTTCGAAAGGCAGTGCGTATACCGCGTCGCCTTGTCGGTCCCGGCCGGATCGCCGTTGCCGAGGTTGCCCGGCCAACCAACCTGATCGTCCATCCCCTGCGTGTCGTTGACGAAGTACGAGAAGACCGACTTGAAGTCCTTGAGTCCGGCGAGTCCGCCCGAGGGAACGAGGCCCGTTGTCGGTCCGCTGTTCGTTCCGCCGCGGAACCCGATGTCCGTATACCCGAGGTCGAAACCGCCGGTGCCGCGGGCGTACACACCGGAGTCGACCAAGGAGCCCGTCGGGTACTTGTGGGCGTCCGCGTCATCAACGAACTGCAATTCGGTCCACTTGCGCGACGACAGCGTGGTTTCGTTGACGTCCCAACACACTTTGGTGATCTGAGTGAATGTCGGCTTCGGTGAGAACCACAGATGGTTGTAGCCGAACGTGTTGAGCCCGGTCATGATGTGCCCGCTCGCCGGTCCCTTCGGTGCGCACCACCAGACCATCTGCGAGTAGTCGACCGCCGTCCCGCTTCCGGTCAGGTTCACATCGCGGAGCGTCGTCGGTCCCTCGCACGCGCTGTCGTGATCACCGTGATAGTTGACCGCGCCCTGGGGTGTGATGTCGGATTGCGCAACACCCGACAGCCCGAAGTCGAAGCGGTCGAAGAAGTCCGACGGTGTGTCGAACGTCGCTTGGAACGCCAACGAGGACTGGGCACGGGTGACCGGCGAGTTGAACGGCCCCACGAGCGCAACAATTGCGGCGGCCAGCACCGCGGCGATGGCGGGGATAACGAAGGCAGATCGACGTTTCAACGAGGGATCTCCTGGAGTCGAGGGGGTACTTCGGGAGGAAAGTCGCTCAAAGGGCTATCGGCCACATCGCCGTTCGAACTTGAGCAGCCGATCGGCGGCCTACGCCGGGCGAGGCTACCGGAGTATTGCGATCTTGTGACGGACCCGCAGGTGTGACTCTTGCACGAACACCTAGGGTGCGTTGCATGCCGGTCGGGTCGGGGACCACCACGCGAACACCCTGGTTGTCGGCTCATGGCAAACGATGGATCGCCACGCTGTTGGCGTCGTTGGCCCTGCTGGCCGCGTGCTCGTCGGAGTCGGTCGGGCGTTCAGGGTCGACCGCGCGGCCCGGCCCGGACGGCCGCATCGTCGTGCGGACCGACCAGGTGCTCGGACCGTTCGACCGGCGGCTCCTCGGCACGAACGTTCCCGCATGGCTCCTGCCCGAACTGGTTGCCAACCAGGAGTTTCGCGATCTCACCGTGGCGTCGGGCACCACGTTGTTGCGACTGCCGGGTGGGAGCTGGAGCAGCAACTACGACTGGATGGGCTGTGAGCTCGGTGATCCACAACGGTGCGACGCGACCTGGGCCATGCGGCCGTCGGACTTCCTCGGGTTGCTGAAGGCCACCGGTCTGCCCGCCATGTGGACGGTTTCGATGAACGGCACCGCCCAGGAAGCCGCCGCGCTGGTCGCGTTCTTCAACGGCAGCGTGGACGACGACCACCCGATCGGCACGGATCGCAACGGTTTCGACTGGTTGACGGTCGGGCACTGGGCCCAGCTCCGCGCCGAGCGCGGATATCCCGAGCCGATGCCCATTCGCTACTGGGAGATCGGCAACGAGGTCTACGGGGCGAAAGAGTCGGCAGGGAAGAACTGTGCGTCGTTCGGCTGGGAGGACGTCTGGACGTGCGACGGCACCGAGTACGTGACGGGTACTGGTGACCACGACGGGTTCCTCCAGTTCCGGGAGGCCATGCGGGCGGTCGACCCCGACATCGAGGTCGGCGCCGTGGGAGTCGGCGACCGCAGCGCCTTCAACCACTGGGACGATGCGGTGATGGGGGGCGCGGGCGACGCCATCGACTTCTACATCGTCCACCACTACGGCTCGAACGGCGACCCTCCGGCCGAGGACGTGTTCGGCCTCCCCGGCAACGATTGGCCCCGCATCACCGGTGACGTTCGGGATGGCTTCGGGGATCACGGGATCGGCTCGGACGTTCCCATTGCCGTCACCGAGCACAACCTCGTCGCCTTCATCGACGGCGACGACGAGAAGCTGATGACGACAGGCGGTCAACGCCTTCTACCTGGCCGAGACGATCGGGCAGATGGCGGCGAACGGCGTCACGATCGCGAACCAGTGGAACCTGGCCAACGGCCGGGCGGCGAACGGCGAGCGACTACGGGCTGTTCGACGCCCAGACCCACCAGCGCAGCCCGGCGTACTACGCGATGGTTCTGTGGTCTCGTTTCGGCGACGAACGCGTCGAGATCGAAGCTGGCGCCGGCCTCGGACAGCTCGGTGTCTACGGCGGGCGCGGCGCCGATGGATCGGCCCGGCTGCTCGTGATCAACCCCTCGTCGGACACGGTCGGTGCCACCATCTCTGCGCAGCCGGCGGCGGGTGCCGGCACGGTGACGGCCGACGTGGTCGTCGCCGACTCGCTGCAGTCGACCGACGTCACGTTCAACGGCTCGACGACACCGAGCATCGGTCTCACCGAGCCAGGCCAGGTCTTGACCCCGACGGCGGACGGAGTGCTCTCCCACGAGTTCCCGGCGTACTCGATCACGCTCTTGAAATGGGGCGCTCAGTCCTGAGGTGGCTCGGTAGGTCCGTCTGACCGGCGGGCGAAGCGGCCCTCTCGTTGGAGGACCAGGACGACGAGGGCCAGCACGGCGAGGAGGAGCACCACGGCCGGGAGAGCGAACGGGGCGGCCGCCCGACGGATGCGCCCTTCGCCTCCGCCCGGACTGGCTGGCGAGGTGGCGAGCTCTGCCCCCGCCGCGGGCGCAGCGTGGGCCACGCTGCGGGGCGACCGGCGGTACCACCGGGTGCGTGATCTCTGAAGAGGCGGCGTCGACCTGGATGTTGTCCCAGTGCCAGGTGACGACGTTCGGGTCGTAGTTGTCGGCCTTGGGTGGGTCGTAGTTGTCGTCCTCGAACACGACACGCACCGGTCCGGATGGAATCTGACCAGTGGCCGTGTAGGTCTTCGTGTCACCGCCGTACTCCGGTGCCACCGCTTGGGTGATCTGGATCTGGTTGTTCGGGAGGTTCTCGACGCAATGGGTGTATCGGGCCGCCTTGTCAGTGATCGGCGCGCCGTAGCCGCTGAGCTGACCGGGCCATCCGATTTGGTCGCTGACGAAGTTGTCCTGGTCTTGGAACCAGGCGAACACGCCCGACACATCTTTGATGCCCGCGAGGGTGCCGCCTTGCGGGAAGATGCCGCTGTTCGGGCCCGGGTCCGTCCGGAAGTCCGGTGACGTGTACCCGAGGTCGAAGCCGCCGGTGCCGCGCGCTTGACTGTGGCCGTCACCCGAGCCGGTGACCGTGCCGACCGGGTATCGGGTGGCATCGTCGGGTGACTCGAAGAGCACACTCGTCCACTTGCGGCTCGACAGTGAGGTCTCGTTGACGTCCCAGCACACTTTTGTCACGTCGCTGAACGTGGGCTGGGGGGAGAACCAGGCGATGTTGTAACCGAAGGTGTTGACTCCCGTCATCATGTGGCCGCTCTCGGGGCCCTTTGGAGCGCAGTACCAGAACAGCTGGCTGAAGTCGAGGTTGTCGGCGTCACCGGCGAACGCGACGGTGCGGTCGGTCGTGGGTCCTTCGCAGCTGTCGTCGTGGTCGCCGTGGAACTGGGTCAGCTCGGAGTTGACCGCGAACGGGTTCACCCCGGTGTAGCCGTAGTCGAAGCGGTCGAAGAAGTCCCCGGGCGTGTCGAAGGTGGCCCCGAACGTCAGCGAGGACTGGGCGCGGGCGACCGGCGAGTGGAACGGCCCCGCGAAGGCAGCAATGCGCCATGGCCAACACCGCGGCGACGGCAGGGGCAACGAACGTAGATCGTCGTTTCAACGAGGGCTCCTTGTCTCGGCGCCCGAGCGGTTCCGACCACGGACCCACACCGACTCGTCGCTCCGACGGTAGCTGGCCACCACTTGATCGCCAACGGCTCGTCGATTCTCATCGTGGGCGCGGCCACGAGCGGTCCGGGTGACCCTGCGGAAGTGGTCAGGCGATGGACGTGACGAGGTCGGCGAAGCTCGCACCGGCGTCAGCGGGAGCAAAGTCCGAAGCCACCCGCTTGACGGCGGCGGCACCGAGCTCGCAGCCCATCGCCTCGTCGTCGCGCAGCGCCAGCATCGCGTCCGCCAGCGCCCCGACGTCGCCATGATCTACGAGGATCCCGCTGGTGCCGGACTCGACCAGCTCGGGCAAGCCGCCATCGTCGTACGCGACCACCGGCAGGGCCGCCGCCATCGCTTCGAGCACCGCCAGCGGGCAGGGGTCCTGCGTCGCGGGATGCACGAGCGAGTTGAACACGGAGAGCAGCTCGGGCACGTCGGATCGTTGGCCGGTCGTGACGATGCGGTCGGCCACTGGCGAATGGCGGGCGCGAGCGCCGATCTTGCGTTCGATCCGACCCGACCCCACCAGCACCAGCGCTACGTCGTCGCGTTGGCGCGCGACGCGCTCGAAGGCGGCGATGGCGTCGAGGTGACCCTTGCCCGGGTCGAACCGGCCGACGAGCCCGAAAACGTACTGATCGTCGGCCAGACCGAGCTCACCGCGCAGCGCCCGAGTACTCCCCGGGTCAGGCCGAACATATGGGGGCACCGGGTTGTGGATGGTCGTGATCCGGTGTTCCGGCACCCCATGGCTGATTGCCTGCTGGCGGACGAAGTTGCTGACTGCCACCACCCGGTCGGTGGTCCGAAGCTGCTTGAGCACCACCCGACGGAGCCAAGGGCCAACGGTGTAGTGGAGGTGGACGATCTGGGGCGCGCCGAGCGACCGGGCGACCTTCGACGCGGCCAGGCAGTCGTAGTGCTGCTGGGAGGAGTAGATGGCTCCGGCCTCGAACCGGTCGGCGGCGGCAGTGATGCGATCGACTCGGTGCCGGTATCGCAACGCCACCGGCGCCCGACCCGGGTTGCCGCGACGCGACCAGGGGTTCGGCCTCCATCCGGTATCGAGCGGGATGGTGGCGCTGTCCGCTAGTGCGGCGAAGTCGTCCGCGATTCCGGCCTCGGCACCGTTCTCCTCGTGGACGACCACGAGCGCGTCGTAGCGATCACCGCGCTCGGACAGCAGCCTGGCGAACACCCGGTTCTCCGAGGACAAGCCACCGGCGACCGTGATGCCGAACAGCCTGGTCACCGGTCTGACGGCGCAACGAAGGGGGATGCCACCTGCGTCCTATCGGCGGTTTGCACCCCTTTTGTAGCCGGCATCGCCATCCCTCCAGAGGCTCACCCGTCCGGACGTGCCACCAGGGCCCCAGAGGTGACAACGTAGCGGGGAGCGGAAGGGAAGGCGGACTCGACGCTGACCTTGGTCCGAGCGCTGCGCTCGATCCGCCCCGCTTGACGACAGGTGAATTCGGGGCGAACCCGGAGTGATGAGCCGGAATGGCGGAAAGGGGAGGGTGGTGGCTGGACGGGTGACGGTGATGGTGCCGTCGTACAACTACGGCCAGTACCTCGCCGCGTGCGTCGAGAGCGCCGCCACCCAACCGGAGGCGGATGTGGCGATCGTCGACAACGGCTCGACCGACGATTCCCCGGCGATCGCCGCGAGCCTCGCCGATCGCCACCCCAACGTGAGGTTCGTCCAGTACGAGCGCAACGAAGGGATCATCACCTCGTTCAACCGCTGCCGCGACGAGGTCCGCGGCGACTACGCGCTCCTCCTGCCCGCGGACGACCTTCTCGCCCCTGGCTCGCTGGCTCGCGCCGTGGAGCAGATGGATGCCCATCCCCAGGTTGGTCTGATCTACGGCAACGCCGTCGACTTCTCGGACCCATCCGATGCCCGCCTCGACGAGTTGCCGGTCGTGACCGGCACGCCGGTGGTACACGAGGGCGGGTCGTGGGTCGAACGGCTGTGTCGCGCCGGCCACAACCCGATACGCACCCCAGAGGCGCTGTTTCGGTCGTCGGTCTACGCCGCGGCCGGTCCCTACGAGCCGGCGTGTCGCCACACGAGCGATCTGAACTTGTGGCTGCGGCTCGCGGCTCGCTCGGATGTGCTCTACCTGCGCGGGTCGGTGCAGGCGATGTTCCGCCAGCACGACACCAACGAGAGCAAAGCCTTCCCCAACAACTCGGGCGCCGAGCTCGAGCAGCGCTGGACGGCGTACGAGCGGTTCTTCGACACCCTCGCCAACGACACGCGCCGGTCGCGGTGGGAGCCGCTGGTGCGTGCCCGGTTGGCCCGCGAGGCCCGCTACTCGGCGTCGCGTGCGTTCGTGGGGGCGACTCCCGGCGACGCCGACGCGCTTGCTCGCCCTGGCCGACCGGCTCGATTCGGCGGGCGCGGCCGAGCGGGCGGGCTGGGCGCTGCGGCGGGGACTCGGCCCCGAGCGTGCCCACTGGTTCCCCGGTTTCCAGGTACGCCCGGTCGTGCATCGGGTCAAGACCAAGCGGGCCGAGGCCCGGCGCGCTCGAATCGGTGTTGCCTGATCAGCCGCGATCGCTGGCGCTGGCCCGGTAGCTCGTGCCGAGCTCCGTCGACGTCGGGGACGCCTCGGTCTTGTACAAGGTGAAATGTGGCTTCTCGGCGGCGTCCTCGTCGTCGCGATGAGTGGAGTAGTAGTAGAGGTTGAGGACGTTGCGCGTGACATCGGGGGGGCAGGCGTTCGGCACCCGCTGGCCGTGGTTGGAGTGCTCGCTGGTGGAGAAGACCACGAGGCGGTTGAAGCGTGGGAACGCGTGGTCGACCGGGCCGGTCATCTCGCGATCCCAGAACTCGATCGCCCCACCCCATTGCTCCTCCCAGGTCTCCGAGAGGTACAGCAGTGCGTTGACCCGGCGGTAGGCCTGGAGTTTGTGGTGCCAGTTGAAGTCGGCGTGGATGTTGAGGAAGTCATCCCGGCCGCTGAGGTGGACGCCGCCACCGATGAGGTACGGGTCGGGGATCAGGTTGTCGATCCCCGTGAGGGTCTCGATGAACAGCAGGAACTGCCGGGCATTGAACTCCCGGAGCATCTCCCGGTACAGCGAAGGGAGCAGCGTCTCGTCGTGCTGGAACACCCGACGGTTGTGCTCGTTGTCGCGAACGACCCACTCATCGATCGAGTCGAAGGTCGGGAACGACTGGGCCAGTCGGACCGCGAGATCGTGGGGCAGGAAATCGTCGTAGACGCCGTGGGGGAACGGCTCGGCCGCCTGGTACTGCTCGGCGCTGGCGACGGCCAGCGCGGCGTACGCGGGGTCGTCGAAGACGCCGAGGGGATCCGTGCCGCTCATCGGCCCTCCAGGTGAGTCGCCCGCCATGTCATCTGCAGATGGTACTGCTCACTCGGTGTGGTCGGCCGGCCGGGCGTAGTATGCGGTGTGCGATCAGGAGCTGGGCCGATGGCCGCGCCCACGCCGGGTGATGCCGTTCCGGTGACCGCGTGTCGGTCGTGTGGGCGCGGCGATCTGCGCGAGGTCCTGTCGCTCGGGTCGACGCCGATCGCCAACGCGCTGGTCGACCCCGCTCGGCGCTCCCGACGCGACCCGGTCTTCCCGCTCGTCGTCGTGCTCTGCACCGCGTGCGCCCTCGTGCAGCTCGGATACGCGCTCCCCGCCGAGCGCATCTTCGACGAGGAGTACCCGTATTACTCGTCGTTCTCCGACGCCCTCTGCGCCCACGCCGCGGCGCACGTCGATCAGCTCGTCTCCGAGCGCTCCCTCGGTCCGTCGTCGCTGGTTGTCGAGGTGGCGAGCAACGACGGCTACCTGCTGCGCAACGTCGTGGCCGCCGGTGTGCGGGCGCTCGGCATCGACCCGTCGCCGGGTCCGGCGGCGGCCGCCGAGGAGGTCGGGGTGCCGACCATCGTCGGCTTCTTCGGCGTCGAGCAGGCCCAGGCGATGCGCGACGCGCACGGCCCCGCCGACGTCATCGTGGCCAACAACGTCATGGCCCACGTGCCCGACCTCGACGACTTCGTCGGCGGCTTCGCCGCTCTGCTCGCCGACGACGGCGTGCTGACCGTCGAGAACCCGTACGTCCGCGACCTCGTCGAGCACGTCGAGTTCGACACGATCTACCACGAGCACTACTGCTACTTCTCGTGCTCGTCGGTCGACGCGCTGATGGCGCGGCACGGCTTGCACCTGAACGACGTCGAGTACTTCCCCGGCCTGCACGGTGGCACGTTGCGGTGGTACATCGGCCGCCGTCCCGACCGTTCCCGCCGTTGCCAGCAACAGCTCGATGCCGAGCGAGCGTCGCCGGCATGACCGGTTTCGACTACTACGCCCGTTTCGCCGAACGGGTGCGGACCTGCCAGGACGAGCTCCGCGCCCTGCTCGACGACTTGGTCGGCGCTGGACGCACGCGTGGCCGCGTACGGCGCGGCCGCCAAGGGAGCGACGCTGCTCAACAGCACCGGCATCGGCCGCGATCGGATCGACTACGTCGTCGACCGCAACGTCCACAAGCAGGGCAAGCTGATGCCCGGCTGCCGGCTACCGATCCGGCCCGTCGAGGTGCTCGCTCGAGGACCGACCCGACGACGTCCTGCTGCTCGCGTGGAACTTCGCCGACGAGATCGTCGCCCAGCAGGCGGCGTACATCGCGGCCGGCGGCACCTTCTACGTGCCGGTGCCCCGCCCCCGCCGTCTGACGGCGAGCTGAACGCCCGGCCGCCCCGAGCCACCCAGCGGGTAAGTTTGGCCGCCACGGCGATGAATGGAGGCAGGCGATGACGCTCGACGGCGAGCCCATTGCCGGCGAGCATCGGCCTCAGGTCGGGCAAGGTAGAGGTCGGTCGGAGCGGTGGGAACGGTGGGCATGGGTGCTGTTGGTCGCGTTCGTGGCCGCGGTGTTCGCCCGCACCATCCGCTTCGGGTTGTTCCAGGACGACTACGTGCTGGCCCGACCCTGGAGTCGGGCCGAGGTGTTCGACGCCTTCCACGGACCCTTTGACCCGACCAACTACATCACCGCCTACTTCCGCCCCCTGTCGTCACTGTCGTTCGCCCTCGACTGGCACCTGTGGGGCACCAACATCTGGGGCTACCACCTGGTGAACGTGTCCCTCCACGCCGCCGCCGTGGTGTGCGTCTGGGCCCTTCTCCGGCGGGTGCGCGTGCCCTGGTGGGCGGCGGTCGTGGGGGCCGGGTTCTTCGCCTTGGTGCCCGCCAACGTCGCGACGGCCGTCTACATCGCCGAGCGAACCGACGCCATGGTGGCGATCGCCATCTGTCTGGGCATGTTGAGCCTCTACCGATTCCATCGCACCGGCGGCGCCCGCTGGCTCGTCTGGATGAACCTCGCCTACGTCGTCGGGTTGCTGGCCAAGGAGGAGGCGACGGCGATCGTCCCGTTCGCCATCGTGTTCTGGCTGTACCTGCAGCTGGAGCGCACTCCACCCGACGACGCGATCACGGGCATCTGGCGCCACTGGGAGAACGAGGCCCGCCTCGTCTGGCGAGCGGTCGCCGACCGCGCCGGCCGCGGCGCCTGGCTGCGCATCGTCGGGCCGCTCGTCGCGGTCACGGTCGTCTACCTCGCCTACCGGCAGATCGTGATGCCCGCGGGATCGTTCACCAACCGCCTCGGCGAGACCCAGAATCCGGTGCTGTGCCCTGATCGGCGGGCTCGACAGCGTGGTCAAGGGCGTGCCCTGGGAGATCAAGGCCTTCCCGCAGCTCCCGATCATCGCCGCGTTCCTCGTCGGGTTCGTGCTCGCACCCCGCGCCCGGGCCTGGCGGGTCGTGCTGCTCGGCTTCGCGTTCGCGGTCTCAGGTGTGCTGCCGCTGTCGTTCAGCGGCGGTGTCGAGCCGCGCCTGCTCTACGTCGCGGAGATCGGTTTGGCCACGGCCATCGCCGGGCTGGTGGCGGTCTATGCCGGGGCGATCGCCCGTGCCAGAGAAACGGGCCGCCACGTCGTCGCCGTCGCGGCCGATCGTCGCGCTCGTGAGCGTGTTGGCAGTGACGGCAGCGGCGGTATCCCAGGTCCAGGCCCAGAACGTGTTCCAGCCGGGTGCGCCACTCCCGCTCGCCAAGGAGCTCGTGCTCTGGCAGGACCAGGCAGCGCTGGCACGCGTGCCCGCGGAGAACGTGCGGCGCATTCGGGACCACCTGCTCGAGGCCGGTCTGATCGACGAACAGGGTCGGGTGACCAACGAGGCCACCGCCGGCGGCTGATGCCGGTAGGCGCCGAGCACGTTCGAACCGGCGTCAGGAATGTTCGAAGGCGGCGGTGATGTCGATCTCGTCGAGCGTCGGCGCGTTGGCATCGCGAGCGGACACGATCGGTGGTTCGATCGGCCAGTCCAGGGCAAGCGTCGGATCGTTCCAGGCGATGGCGAGCTCGGTGGCGAGTTCGAACGGCTTGGAGTGGAGGTAGCACACGTCGGCCTCGTCGGAGACCACCTGGAACCCGTGGGCGACGAAGGGGCACAGGAGGAGGTGGTTGTGCTCCACGTCGTCGAGCGTGACGCGTTCGACGCGGCGGAACGTCCGCGACCAGGGTCGGGTGTCGACCACGAAATCGACGACCGCCCCTCGGGCGCAGCGCACCAACTTGGTCTCGCCCAGACCGCCGCGGACGTGCAGGCCGCGAAGCACCGCGCGGTGCGAGCGCGACTGGTTGTACTGGACGAAGTTGGCGTCCAGCCCGGCGTCTCGGCACCAGCCGAGGTCGAGCGTGCGGGCGGACCAACCGCGCTCGTCGGGCACCAGCCGCGGCGTCATCACGTACACCCCGTCGATCGATGCTTCCCGCACCGTGCCGTCAGCGTGGGTTACGACTGCCACAACTTCCAGGGTGGCTTCCCGCTGTCCCACAGCGAATTGAGCAAGTCCCGGTCGCGAACCGTGTCCATGCACTGCCAGAACCCGTCGTGGTCGAATCCGCTGAGCTCACCGGCGGCGGTGAGTGCCTCCAAGGGTTCGCGTGCGAAGTCGACGTCGCCGGGTATGTAGTCGAACACACCGGGCTCCAGGACGAAGAAGCCGCCGTTGATCCACCCTTCCGACATCTGTGGCTTCTCGGCGAAGCGGCTGACCCGCCCGTCGTCGATGGTTATCTCGCCGAAGCGGAGGGGCGGGCGCACGGCGGTGACCGTCGCGAGACGACCCTGCCGCCGGTGGAACGCCAACGAGCTCGTCGAGGTCGACATCGCACAACCCGTCGCCGTAGGTCATGAGGAACGGCTCGTCGTCGAGCAGCGAGCGCACCCGGCTCAACCGCCCGGCCGTCTGCGTCCACTGGCCGGTGTCGACCAGCGTGACCCGCCACTCGTCCCGCGGGGTGTCGAGCACCTCGACGGAGTTCGTGGCGAAGTCGATGGTCACATCCGATCCGAGCGCCAGCCAGTCCGCGAAGTACCGCTTGATGTGTTCGCCCTTGTAGCCGAGGCACACGATGAACTCGGTGTGCCCGAAATGGGAGAAGTGCTGCATGATGTGCCAGAGGATCGGACGGTGGCCGATCTCGACCATCGGCTTGGGCCGCACGCTCGTCTCCTCGCCGAGCCGCGTGCCGAGCCCGCCGGCCAACAGCACCACCTTCATCGCGACCTCCTGCCATACCCCACCAACGAGAAGTTACCTGGATGGTGCAACTACCGCGTCGACGCGAGTCCCAAGTCCTCGTCGCGAACCTGCGTCATCGGGTCGTCAGCGTCCGCCGGTCGCCAGATCAACGTCGCCAGCACGACGAGCACGACGAGCGCCGTCCCCAACAGCAGCCATGTCGGCACGGGCGGCGACCAACTGGGGTGGAGCCAGAAGTCCAGAGGGCCGTGTGCGCCGACGGTGTAGCGGCGCAGGGTCTGCGCGAACGCCGCGAACTGCGCGACGACGAAGCATGCGGCGAGAACCACGGGGACCCAGGGTCGCTCCAAGACCTTGCGCCGGGAGCTCCATGCGAGAGCGAGTGCCGCCACGATCGGCACGCCGACCGCGAGCGGCAGTGTCCAGCGTCCCTGCCAGCCGAGCCCGATCTTGCGCGCCTGCGAGACATCGATCAGGACGGGGACGACGATCGACAAACCCGCGAGCACGACGACGATCGCGGCGTGACGACGCGACGCGAACGCGATGGCCATCACGACCAGCGCGCCCAGAACGAGGTCCACAACGCGTAGGTGAGAACCGGCACTGACGTGTCGAGCCATCCGACCTTCCCGATCATCGTTCGGTACTGGTCGAACGAGGTGGCGAACGACCGGCGGAACAAGCGTCGCCACGCCGACCGGTCCCGGATCGGGTCCATGTCGGTACAGATTGTCGAGCGGCCGCACGATCACCACCCAAGCCACAGTGAAGAGCGACGCGCCGATGACGAGAACACCCCATCGCCGCACCGAGGCTGACGCAGCCAGGTTCCGCAGCCCGGCGCGGCTGGCGAGAGCCAAGCAGGTGACTGCGATGATCCCGAGCCAAAGAGGCGAGAGGCCGCGCATCAGGACCAGAACGGCCATCGCAATGGCCGTACGTCGAACGAGCAAACCGTCCACCCGCGTCGATGCGTTGTGGGCGAGGACCGCACCCGAAGCCCAGGCGCCGATCGCCGCACAGATCTCCAAGCCGTTGGGGTTCACGGTGCCCGAGAGGAACGCGGTCATCGGCGTCAGCGCGAAGCCGAGACCAGTCGCCGCGAGCCAACCCGGCACGACAGATCGAAGCGACATCAGGGCCGACGCGAGAAGAGCCGCACAGATGAGCGCGCTCACGATCCTCATGAGGTACACGCCGCTCGCCGTGCTCGTGACAAGGCTCGGAAGCCCGACCACGGCGTAGAAGGCGGGAAGATCGAGCCCCACGCTCGTCGGCGCGCGGACCGATCCCGGAGGCCGCAGGGAGGCTGCCGAAACAAGAAGCGGTCTGCTCCGGCTGGTACGCGTAACAGGGAACGAATAGGTCGGGTTCCGGGTAGAACGCATTGTCTCCCGGCTTGACGAGATGCTGGGGCACGGTCACGACGCGGTCGTACTCGGGAAGCCCCGTCTTCTTTGTCGCCCACGAGCTCGCCACGTGCCACCGACGCGGCTCGGATGACGTGCGCCGGTTCGTCAGGCGCAGCGAAGAGCGGTGAGGCGAGAGCCCAAACGCCTCCCAACGCCGCGAACAGGGCGAACGCAAGCCACCACTCTTGTCTTCCGCTCATCCGCGAACGCCCCACCACTTGGGAAATCTAGCGTCCGCGAAGCTTTCGAGGCGACAAGCGACCTCGGCGACGCCGCTCAACCGGCGGCGTGGATCCGTTGGAGCGCCGTGCAGACCCGGTCGACGTCGGCCTCGGTCAGCGTCAACGCCGACGGGAGGTTGATGGCGCGCGCGGCGACGTCGTAGCTCACGGGATTGTCGCGGCTCGCCCGCGCGACGTCCGGCGAGGTGGCGAACGCGGGCAGCGAGCTCAACGGGGGGAAGAACGGGCGAGTGGCGATCATGTCGGCCGCCAGCGCTTCGCGGACCACGTCGGGTGTGAGCCCGGTGGCCTCGTCGAACACTGCGGTCACCATCCAGAACGTGTTCCGGTCACCGGGGCGCTCGAAGTTGAGCTCGACGGTGTCGCCGAGTCGCTCCTGGTACCACCCGAAGATCTGGCGCTTCCTGCCGATCAGTTCCTCGATGCGGTCGAGTTGGATCCGCCCGATGGCGGCCTGCAACTCGCTCATCTTGTACTTCCAGCCGATCTCGACGGTGCGGAACGAGAAATCACCGGGATGGCGACCCTGGTCGTGGAGGAACCGCATGCGCTCGTGCAGTGCGTCGTCGTCGCACAACACCATGCCGCCCTCGCCGGTGGTGAGCGTCTTGGAACCGTGGAAGCTGAACGTCGAGAGCTGCCCGAACGACCCGGCGGCCCGCCCCGCATGGCTTCCACCCGCGACCTGCGCAGCGTCCTCGATCAGGGGGATGCCGTGCTCGTCGGCCAGGGCTTCGAACGCGGCCATGTCGGGGTACCCGCCGTAGAGGTCGACCAACACGATCGCTTTCGTGCGCGGCGTGAGCACCGACCGGACGGATTCGACCGACGCACACCAGGTATCCGGCTCGACGTCGGCGAAGATCGGCGTGGCGCCGACGTAGGTGACCGGCGCGGCGGTTCCGACCCAGGTCGCCTCGGGCACGATGACCTCGTCACCGGGTCCGAGGCCGAGCGCCAGCATGCACAAGTGGAGGGCGCTGGTGCACGAGGGCAGGACGATGGCGTGCCGACGTCCGACGGCTGCGGAGAACTCGTCCTCGAACGCCCGGCTTTCGACGGAGGAGTTCTCGTACCACGAGTTCCGGGCGGCACCGGCGACCGCTTCGACCTCGCGCTCGGTGATCCACGGCCCCGCGATCGGGATGGCGCCCGGCCGCGCTCCGACGACAGGTGGTTCCGCGCCGCCCCATTCGTCGAGGTTTGCCACATCGCGCATCCGCAAGTTTCCCACATCAGCCTCGGACCGGGTCCCCGACCGGCGAGCGGGACCGCACCGCGTGTCATGCTGTAGGGCATGCAGCGGGTGCTCCTGACCGGGGCGGACGGCTACATCGGCGTCCGCCTGGCGGATCACCTGATGCGCAGCGGATTCGACGTCGTCGGCCTCGACAGCGGCTTCCACCGGGCCGGCTGGCTGTACAACAGCGCCGATCTACGGCCGGCCATGTACACCAACGACATCCGGCAGATCGAGTTGGAGGACCTCGCCGGTTTCGACGCGGTTGTCCACTTGGGGGAGTTGTCGAACGACCCCTTGGGCGAGCTGAACGAGCACGTCACGTACCGCATCAACCACGGGGGCACCCTGCGTTTGGCCGAGCTGGCCAAGCAGGCCGGGATCGAGCGCTTCGTGCAGATGTCGTCGTGCAGCGTGTACGGCGCGTCGGGCGAGCGGCCGAGCACGGAGGACGATCCGGTCGAGCCGCTGACGGCCTACGCCCGGTGCAAGGTATTGATCGAGGAGGCGGTAGGCGCTCTCGCCGACGACAACTTCTCACCGGTGTTCCTCCGCAACGCCACCGTGTACGGGGCCTCGCCGCGGCAGCGCTTCGACCTGGTCGTCAACGATCTGGCGGCGACCGCGTATCTCTACGAGGAGATCCGTATGACGAGCGACGGCACACCCTGGCGACCGTTCGTCCACCTACTCGACGTCGCGGCGGCGGTGGCCTCCGTGCTCGACGCCCCACGCGAGCTCGTGCACGGCGAGATCTTCAACGTCGGGTCCTCGGCGTCGAACCATCAGGTCCGCCACATCGCCGAGATCATCAGCGGGCTCGTGCCGGGGTGTGCGCTGCGCTTCGGGGACTCGAGCGGAGACAAGCGCAACTACCGGATCGACTTCAGCAAGATCGCCGCGACCCTGCCCGGTTTCTCGTGCACGTGGGACGTCGAACGCGGTGTGGCCGAGTTGCTCGACGTGTTCGCCCGCATCCAGTTCGACGAATCCACCTACCGGTGGCGCGGCTACACGCGGCTCGTCCAGATCAGGCACCTGCTGGACACTGCGCAGATCGACGACGACCTGTTCTGGACGGCCGCCTGACCGTCGGCGAGACCGCCTCGACTGCCCGCTGATCGTCCGGCGATCGGTTCTCGGTGCGGCCCGATCAGCCCGGTGACTTGGGCGAACACCGCGTCGGAGCCCGTGTTTCCCCACCACCCGCTGACCCGATGGCGACCCCGCGGCGGACGGGCAAGGATGGTGCTCGTCGCTGCGTCCACGCCCCGAGTGGAGGAGGACGTCGTGAGAGAAGGGCCGTCACCGTCCTGATGTGTTCTGGAACCACGCCCGCCACTACTTCGCTGCCGCCTCCGCGGCGCCTGCAGTTGACGCCGTGACGTCGCCCGACCGGCCCCGGATGTCCGTGGTCATCGCCACCCGCGACCGGCCCGAGGAGCTCGGCCGGTGCCTGGCGAGCGTGCTGGCGTGCGAGCACGACTCGTTCGAGGTGATCGTCGCGGATCAGAGCGACCTCTCCGCACCGATGGCGATGGACGACCGCGTCGTCCACGTCCCGACGGGCACGCGAGGGAAATCGGCCGGTTTGAACGTCGGGGTGGCCGCCGCGCGCGCCGATCTCCTGGCGTTCACGGACGACGACTGCACGGTCCCCGCCGAGTGGCTCGGTCGGGTCGAGGAGCTGTTCGCCCGGCACACCGACATCGCGCTGGCCTTCGGGAACCTACGCCCGATCCCTCACGACCCGCGAGACGTTCGTGCCTCAGGTCGAGCTCGGGGCGTTCCACATCGTCCGTGCCCCACGGTCGGGCTACGTCCGAGGCGGCGCCGGCGCCAACATGGCGGCTCGGCGATCCGTGTTCGAAGCCATCGGCGGCTACGACGAGCGGCTCGGCCCCGGCAGCCGCTTCCACGCCTGCGAGGAGTTCGATGTCTATTACCGCGCGTTGACCACTGGCCACGCTGTCGCGTTCGCGCCCGAGCTCACGGCGACGCACTGGGGCGAGCGGTCCTACGCGGACGGCACCGGGCAGATGCTCAAGCGTCGATACGCCTACGGGGAGGGCGCGGTGATCGGCAAGCACCTCCGGATGGGCGACGCCCGCATGGCGGTCATCGCGGCGCGGATCACCGCGGAGGAGCTGCGAGTCGTGGCCCGCAGCCTCCGACACCGCCACCTCACCGGCCTCGGTCAGTTGTCCTACGAATGGCGAGGACTGGCCCGGGCGGTGATCACTCGGGTCGACCGACGCCGGCGGGTGTTCGCGAACGAAGCCGGCTGACCGCGGCGTGCTCAGGTCAGTTCGCCGGCGATCCGAGGTCGAGGCGCTGCACCGATCCGGCGGGAACCACGTCGCCGCAGTCCCATTTCCACGCGTAGACGGCGTTGCGAGCCGCGGAATAGGTCAGTCCGAACGCACCGTCCGTCGGGATCGGCGGACCCAGCGGCCGCCACGTACGACCGTCGGTGGCCGACACGAGCAGTTGCGTCTTGCCCATCGTGGCGATGCGGCCGTCGGCCAACTCGACGAGGTTGTACGAGGCCACCGTCCCGGGTGGTGTCACCTGCTTCCATGTCGCGCCGCGATCGATGCTCTGAACGACCCCGCCGTTCTGCGAGCGGCCAGAAGATCCCGTCTCGGGCCACGAGGGGAGGGCCGGCCACGCCGCCCGTCGCGACCCGACGCCAAGTCGCGCCGCCGTCCGTCGTTCGGAATATCCCTGTGGGATCGGATGTGTAGGTCGAGGTGCCCAGGAGATGACGTCTCGGCGTCGAGTACGAGGGGCTGGCCTGCGAACCCGATCGACGTCGGGAGGTTCGGTCCGACGTTCGTCCACGTTGCGCCCCCATCGGTCGAGCGGTACAGATCGGTGCGCTCGTGCGAACCGGCGACCAGCGTCTGACGGTTCGGATCCGACAGGTCCACGCTGATCCCGCCGAGGTGCATGAGATCGCCGAGCGCCTCGAAGGACTGACCGCCGTCGGTGGTGCTGACGGCACCCGGTCCCGCGTAGCTCCCGCTCTCCCAGTAGCGATCGGGAGCGGCGGGGTCGAAGACGATGGTCGCGGTCCGGTTCGTGATCTGCGCCGGACCGGCTTCGCCGAGCTTCGTCCACTGATCGCTCCCGGCGGAGTTCTCCCACAGGCCTTGCTGTGCCACGCCGGCGATGATCTGGTCGCTATCCGGGCGCGCCGCGAGATAGCTCATGTTGCCGCACTCCGACGGCATCCCCGCGAGGTTGGCCGTGGCGTCGACCCACCGGCCAGCCGGGGCAGCGGGCGCCGACGCTGCGGTCGCTATCGATGTTGTTGTCGTGGGGCTGTCGAACACGATCGAAGGGCCGTCGCTCTTACCGCACGAGCCCACCAACAGAAGCGCGACGAGCGTCACCGCCAACAGGATCCCGTGTCGGGGGCGGACCGATCGTCGGCGGGCACTCGCCGGGCGGGAGCAGGCAGACACAGCGTCGAAGTATCCCATGTCTGCGCACTTCGCGGCACCACGCCTCGGACGAATGACCACCACGCGCCCTATGCTCGCCGGATGTTGCTTCCTGCGAGCTGGACCAACCCCGCGGGACTGAGTCCTATCCGGGAACGCGTTGGAGCGGACGGCAACAGGCCCCGGTGCGTCGTCGAGAGGGACTGCGAATGGACTCGATGGACGTCTTGATCGTCACGACCGAGTCCCATCGGAAGCTGGCGGACGAGTACTTCTGGCCGACGTTGCCTCCGGGGGCGGGCGTCGACGTACTGGAGCGGAAACTCGACGTCGCCGGCGACGGCACGTTCGAGTCCAAGGCGTGGCAGACGGGCGTGACCGCCAAGCTCCACTGGGCCGTCGACTACATCGACGCGCATCCACCCGACACGGTGTTCGCGCTGTCCGACGTCGACATCCAGTTCTTCCCTCAGTTCTCGGTCGACGCCATGCGGCGAACCCTGGAGGCGTCGGGCACCGATGTGCTGTTCCAGAAGGAGTCGCGTTCGCCCACGTCGATAGAGGTGAACACCGGCTTCTACGTCGCGCGCGCCACCCCTTGGGTGCGCGACCTTCTCCAACGGGCTGCCGACCTGTGTGCGGAGTCGGACGTCAAGAACGACCAGACCGCAATCAACCAACTCCTGACCTCGGAGGAACTGGGCCGTCGGTGGGGCTTCTTGCCCTTCGACTACTACGCCCGCTCACAAGGGTTCCCACCCCGCGGCGCCATCGTCCTGCACCACGCGAACTTCTCCGGCTCGGTGCCCGAGAAGCTCGCTGCGCTCCGACGCGTCCGCAAGTACGTGACCGGAGGCCCCGTCGGCAAGGCGGTCGCGCGCGGCGAAGAAGCCGTGGACTACACGCGCTCCGGGAAGCTCAAGATGCTGGTGCGATCGAAGCTTCGCCCCGGATGACGAGCCCACGATTGACGACCGTCGAGCGGTTGTTCTCCGGCGCGGTCTCCGCAGGTGCTGAGATACCCTCTCAAAGCGCGAGAGTGCCGACGAAGCGATGGGAGCGGTCGTTGCGAGCAATGGGGCGGAGTCGGCGTTGCGCCTTCGTTGGCGACGAGATGCCTTTGCCCGACGTTCGTTGACCGTGGCCGCAGCACGAGCGAATGGGCGGCCGCGGGTCTCGATCGTCATCCCGGCCTACAACTGCGCGCCCTTCCTGGGTCGTACGCTCGACAGCGTGCTCGCCCAGACCATGACCGACTGGGAGTTGGTCGTCTTCGATGACGGGTCGACCGACGCGACGGCGGACGTCGCCGAAGCGTTCGCACCTGACGACCCCAGGATCCGGGTCGTGCGCGCATCCAACGGCGGTGTTGCCGCGGCCCGCAACCGGGGTTTTCTCGAGACCGACGGGCGATCCGACTTCGTGACGTTTCTCGATCACGACGATCGCTGGTTCCCCGACACATTGGAAGTCATGATCGCGATGCTCGAGGACCAGCCGGACCTCGCATCGGTGTACGGGCTCGCTCGTTGCATCGACGCGGAGGACCGCTTGGTACCGGGCGACGACATGGAGGAGCGCATGCGCGAGCGGTTCGAATACCGCGGCCGCGACCTCGTGCCGATCGAGCCGCACGAGCCCACCACCTTCGCCGGACTCATGTTCCACAACTACACCACCACCCCCGGGCTCCACCTTGTCCGACGCGAGGTGATGGAGCGTGCAGGCTCGTTCGATCCCGACATGGTTCCGGCCGACGACTGGGACATGGCGATTCGCATCAGCCGGTATGGGCCGATCGGCTTCGTTGATCGGCTCGTGCTCGAGTGGCGGCGCCACCCGGAGGCGCAATCTGTCCGGTCGCGGTGGCGCAAGGCCTACTACCGCGTGCGCGCCAAGGCCTACGCCGCACCGCAGAACACGCCCGAGCAGAAGCAGCTCGCGCGCACTGCATATCTTGCGACGGGTCGCGCTGCCTTCGGTCGAGCGTGGTCCGACGTGCGAGGCGGCCATCTCGGATCGGCCGCGCGCGATGCGGCGCGGGGCACTGACATCGTGCTCCGATACGCGGCCGTGGCCATTCCGCTCGGTGCCCGACGTGTGCGCTCGGGTCGAGCGGGCGGAGGTGCACGGTGACCCAGCTCGGGCTCGGCTGCGTGGGTCTGGGCGGCGGCGCCGACCGGCGGGTCGCCGACGACGTCCGGTTGGTCCACGCGGCCATCGACCTCGGCATCACCGTGTTCGACACCGCGGATGTCTACGGAGGCGGGGCGAGCGAGCACGTGCTCGGACGAGCCGTGCGACGTCGCCGCGACGAGGTCACGATCGCCACGAAGGGCGGGTTCGTGTTCCGCGATCGTCGGCCCGTCGAGCAGTGGGCCCGTCGTCGAGCGAAGGCTCTGCGGGAACGGGCCCGTTCCCGCCAGCCCGCGACGGGTGGATCCGCACCCGCTTCGCGTTCGTACGCGCAACAGGACTTCTCGCCGAGGTACCTCCGCGACGCCATCCACGCGAGCCTGCGTCGCCTTGGCACCGATCGGATCGACGTCTACCAGCTGCACGGCCCCGACGCCGTGCTCCCAGAGCTGATCGACCAGCTCGCCGACTTGGTGGTCGCGGGTGACGTCGTGCGCTTCGGTGTGGGCGCCGACTCGGTTGCCGCCGCCGACGCATGGGTGGGCGTCAGCGGCATCCGCCTGGTTCAGGTGCCGTTCGGCGTGCTCGATCCCGAGGCCGCGGCGACGACACTGCCGCTGGCGCGCCGCCACGGCTGTGAGGTGTGGGCACGAGGTGTGCTCGGCGGTGGGTTGTTCGGTCTCGCCGACCGCGATCCGGGCGCCATCGCCGACCACCCCAAGCTGGCGCAGGTCGAAGCCATCCGGCGCTACGCGGCCGAGTGCGGGCTCGACGCCTACCAGTTGGCGTTCGGCTTCGTTCGGGCGCGTGCGGCCGACGTCTCGACCGTGCTCGTGGGAAGCACGTCGCCCGAGCACCTGCGGCGAAACCTCGAATCGCTGGCCGCTCCACCGTTGACGAGCGACGTGTTGGATGCCTTGGCCGAGCTCACCGCGCCGACGGTGGAGAACGCGTGACGGCTCCGGTGGAAGAGGACCAGGTCATCGTCGTCGGTTCCGGGCCGTGCGGCGCGGCGGCCGCACTCCGGCTGGTCGAGAACGGTGTGCGGGTCGTGATGCTCGACGCCGGTCTGAACGCGCCGCCGGGACTGTTGGCACGTGTCGCGGGGCGCACGGTGTGGCGCAGCAAGGGTCAGGCTGAGTACTACGAACACCGCCACGACTCCACATCCGACGAGGACGTCGTCTGGATCTCGAGTCTGTCGCTCGGCGGTCTGTCCAACTACTGGACGTCCGCTGTCCCGCGGTACGCCCCTGAAGACTTCGTCGACGGCGCGAGGATCGACGAACGCTTCGAGTGGCCTGTGAGCTACGAGGAGCTCGCTCCCTACTACGAGATGCTCGAACCCCAGATGGGTCTGACAGCCGGCGACCCGATCCTCGGCGTGCCGCCGGGGCGGGCCCGCTACGAGCACCAACTGCCCGCGGACTGGCGGAAGGTCGCGGGGGCCGCGCAAGAGCACGGTCACGGGGTCGGCGCCACTCCCATGGCCCGAGGCCGGCCGTCGATGCTCGTCCGACGCGGGACCGAGTTCTCCAGCTATCACTGCATGGTGCTGCCGCTCGAGCGAGCGGCCAACGCGTTCCGACTGGTCACGGGCGCCTACGTGACGCGACTCGTCTGGTCTTCCTCGGCGGGCCGAGTGACCTCGGTCGAGTACGTCGATCGCCGAACCGGTGATCGACAGCACGTTCGGGCACGGGCGGTGGTCCTCGCCGCGGGCGCGATCGACTCCACGGTCATCGTGTTGCGTTCGACCTCGGACGACTTCCCGAGCGGCCTCGGCAACTCGGCCGGACTCGTCGGCTGCTACCTACATGATCATCCCCGCGAATGGTGGCCGATCGAGGTGCGCACGCCGATGACCGCGCTCGCTCACCCGGTGTACGTCGCCCGCGCCGATCACGCGGACAGCGAGCCGTTGATGGCCTCGTCGCTCACGGTCGGGATGACGGACTCCTTGCACGATCGACTGCGGACCTTCTACGGAGGACGCTCGACGATGTTCGGCGTACAGGTGCTCGGCACGATGGTGCCCACCCCCGACGCCGGCGTCGTGCTCGGCGAGTGGGAAGGGTCACGGCCGGCCATCCACCTCCGTTACGACGACCCGACCGTGAAGAACATGGTCGGCGGCACGCGAGCGGGTTCGAGAGGTGATGGCGTCCGCCGGGCTCGGCGTCGACGTGCCAGGACCGTTCCACCCGCTGACACCCGGATCGTCGGTGCATTACGCGGGTTCGGTGCGGATGCACGCCAATCCTCAGTTCGGCGTGCTCGACCGCTGGAACCGAATGTACGACGTGCCGAACGTGGCGGTGGTCGACCCCAGCTGCTTCCCGACCGGTCCCGAGAAGAATCCGACGCTCACGGCGATGGCCTTGGCGGCACGCGCCGCCGACCGGTTGGCCGATGACCTGCGCACCGATCGCCTCTGCTGACCGACGACCCTGGGCTGACCGACGTCGATCAGAAGCTCTCGTAACCCTTGTTGCTGTAGAGCGACGTGACGAACCGGTAGGTCGAATAGGTGATCGGAGCGCGGACGAAAGTCTTCTCGCGAAGCCGACCGAGCCGGCTCGTGCTGAACCAGTTGGGATAGAACTCGATCTCGCCGCCGTTCGTGGCGAAGGGATCAGTGGTGGGGTCGACTTCGCCGAAGGTGATGGCCATCATCGGGCGCGGTCTCGAGCCGTGGTTGGGCATCCCGCGGTGCCACAGCGTCGACTTCCGCACGACGACGTCACCGCGTTTGCAACGGCACCCGGGTGGTGAGCCGGTACTTGCGCTCGAGCGCGTACCGCCAGAACTTGATGAACTCGCGGTTGGTCCCCGGCAGCACGTCCATGGCGCCGTTGGTGAGGTCGGTGTCGACGACAGCGACGTTGCAGATGAGGAACTCCTTCAGGAACGCGTCGTCCATGTGGTAGTGCTGCGCGACGCTGCCCGGCAGGTTGAAGTTCAACGTGGGTCGCACGGCATCTGCGATGTCAGGTCGGTACGAGCGCACGAGATCGATGATTCCTCGCTCGCACAACTCGTCGTAGATGACACGGGACCGTTCGCCGGGAAAGCAGTTGAGGTGCCCGCTCATCAGGCCACCGCCCTCGAACGGCAACCCCTCCGCGACGAGGCGGTCGAACTCGCCGAGCAGGTCGTCGGCGAACGCGCTCAGCGTGTCCTTCGAGACGACCGCGGGGATGACGATGTAGCCGTCACGGTCCATTGCCTTCGCGAACTGCTCGGCATCAACGCCCAAGGTGTCCTGCATGCCCGTTCCTCTTGGGACTCTCGCCGCGGTCGACTCCGGGGTCGAGGGTACCAGAGCGACCCCCGACGTCGTCCGGCCGGTCGCGCGCGAGGAGCTCGTAGACGGCGGCCGTGTTGGCCGCCATCCGTTGTGTGGTGAAGCACTGCTCGACGCGCCGGCGGCCGTGCGCGCCGTAAGCGGCCCGGCGCCCTGGGTCGAGCAACAGGGCTCGAAGGTTGTCGGCGAGCGCGTCGCGGTCACCGGGTGGCGACAACAGACCGTCGGCCTCGTGCTCGACGACTTCGACCGTGCCGCCGTTGTCGAGCGCGACCACCGGCAGCTCCATCGCCATCGCCTCGGCGTAGACCAGACCGAACGGTTCGTACTCGGAGGGCATCGCGAACACGTCGGCCGCTGCCATCAGCGCAGGCACGTCGTCGCGGCGGCCGAGGAAGTGCACCCGGTCGTCGATTTGGAGGTCATGCGCCATGCCCCGCAGCTCGTCGAGGTAGCCCCATTCCATCTCCTCGCCGACCACGAGGAGCACCGCGGAAGGAACCGCTTCGCGCACGTCGTGCATCGCCTGCACCACCTCGCTGACGCCCTTCGACCGGAACAGGCGGCACACGGTGATGACGACCGGCGTCGCGTCATCGATCGCCAACTCCTTGCGCATGAGGTCGCGGCCCTGCCTGGGCGTCCAGCGCGCCAGCTCGATGCCGTTCAGCACGACATGGATCGACGACGGGTCGCAGCCGCCATCGCGAAGCGTGTCGGCCACGAAGTCGGAGATCGCGATGAGCGCGTCGGCCCGGCGTATCGAGCGCTGCAGGCTCTCGCGCATCCAGTCGGGGTTGAAGCCGACGTGGACGTGCACGATGCACACCGCCGAGGTGATGCGGCTGAGAAAGACACAGACCGCCGCGTCGCGCGGTCGGTCGGCGGTGTGGATCAACTCGATCCCGTGGCGGCGGATGTACCAGGCGAGCCGCAACACGTTCCACGCCGCCGGGATCAGACTGAGTACGGCGCGCAGCTTCGACGCCAGCGTGCCACCGGCGATCTCGCGGCCGAGGTTGGTCTTCACG
Source organism: uncultured Iamiaceae bacterium (assembly GCA_963778895.1). Lineage (GTDB taxonomy): Bacteria > Actinomycetota > Acidimicrobiia > Acidimicrobiales > Acidimicrobilacustridaceae > CAVZVZ01. Next base: position 846,554 of record CAVZVZ010000005.1, on the reverse strand, counting down.
ATCGTGACGTCGGGGATCTCCCTCAGCCGCCGATAGGTGGGCGTCGGCCGGTTGGCCGGTCCGGTCACGCAGGCGGCATGGACTTCGACGCGCGACCGGTCGAGCTCACGCATGATCTCCAAGTGGACCCATGTGTCGGCACCGAGCGGTGGTCGCTGTTTCGTGTTGACGAACAACACGCGGATCCGATCGTCGGCTGAATCGGCGGGTGAGGAAGAGGTCGTTCTGGGTTTCATCAGCACCAAGGCCCGTCAGCTCACGCCGCTGTCGGTCGAAGGGGGCAGCTCGCCGCGCTCGTGCTTTGCGAACGTGAACCCGCCGCCCCGCGTCCAAAACACGCTCATCCCGCATACTACCGACTGTCCGCACCCCGCCTTCTCGCGGTGGACACTCCCGATTCCGTTCCCGTCGCCCGTAACGTCACTGACGCAGATCATTTGTACCCTCTCCGTGGTGCGGATCGAACTCGTGGGGCGCGGCGGATGAGCCTCATTCGCCGGAACATCGTCTGGCTGCTCGTCTCGCAGGTGGCGACGTGGATGGCCACGCTCGTCGCGCTGATCTTCGTGCCGAACAATCTCGGCAGCACCGACCTCGGCACCTTCGGCTACGCGACCGGCTACGTGGGCTTCTTCACGTTGGTCGCCGGCTTGGGCACCTCGATCTACCTGTCGCGGGCCGTCGCCCGCGACTACGACCTGGCCGGGCCGTACGTCTGGAACGCCGTGCTGCTGAAGGTCGTGCTCTGGGTCGTGCTGTCCGCCGTGGCGTTGGCCTTGGCCTACGCCCTCGGCAACCGTGGGCAGACCCTTTTGTTGATCGCCATCACCTGTGTGGGCATGCTGCCCCAGATCCTCACCGAGGTCTTCGCGGGAGCGCTCGGGGGCATGCAACGCATGGTGCGACCCGCGATGTGGATCGTGGTGCAGGTCTACTTCCAGACGATCTTCGGGATCCTCGTGCTCGAGCTCGGTTGGGGTGTCGTCGCCTACACCGTGGTGATGACGTCGGGCATCCTCATCCCGATGGTGGCGACCGCGCTGATGGTGCGGCCGATGGTCCGGGGCCATCGCATCTTCGACTTCGGGATCTGGCGCCTGCTCGTCGTCGGTGGCATACCGCTGCTCGCGTTGACCTTCCTCAACCTCATCTACGGCACGGTCGACGTGCCCATCCTCCACAACCTGGCGGGGAGCGACCCGGTCGGTTGGTACTTGGTCGCGCAGCGGTGGGTGGCGATCCCGATCTTCATCACGACGGCCGTGGTCGCGGCCTACTTCCCGGCGTTCTCCCAGCACGGCAACCCGTTGACCGACGAGTTCGCGCCCATGGTCAACCGAGCGATCGACATCGTGCTGTTCGTGACCGTCCCCGCCTCGGTCGGGCTGGCATTCATCGCCGACGACCTGATCCGGCTCGTCTACCACGCCGGCGAGTTCGACTCCTCGATCGTGCTGATCCGGATCCTCGCCGTCGGGTTGCCCATCGTGTCGATGGACACGGTGCTCGCGATCGCGCTCGTCGCGGCCGATCGGTTGAAGCGTTATCTCCCCGTCGCCGCCATCGCCGCGGTCGGGAACCCCATCGCCTGCGTGATCGCGATCAACATCACCGACAGCCGGTACGGCAACGGTGCCATCGGCGCGGCCCTCGTCACGGTCGCCACCGAGCTGTGGGTCACGCTCGGCGCGCTGCACTTGCGGTCCCCGGGTGTCGTCGGCCGATCCGACGCCTGGCGAATCGTGCGCATTGTCGCTGCCAGCGCCGCCATGGTGCCGGCCCTGCTGCTCGCGGCGAACCTGCCGCTCGCCGTTCAGGTTTCTCTGGGGCTTGTCAGCTATGCGGTCGCATCGCTAGCGTTCCGCGTGTTCTCGATCGCCGAACTTCGTGAGGTGATGCGGCAGATGAGCAGGGGACGACGAGGGCGGCTCGATGACGAGCCCGACGGAGGGAGTGGCGAGGATGCGACCGGTGTCGGACCCCCATCCACCCCTCGTGTCGGTGGTGATCTGCACCCGCAACCGTGAGGACAAGATCGCCAACGTCATCGAGAGCGTGTTGGCGAACGATTACCCCAACTTCGATATCACGATCGTCGACCAGAGCACCTCGTCCGCTACGCGAGAAGCAGTAGAAGCGATCGCCGGGGGCGAGCCGCGCTTGCACTACGAGCACCGGGAGCAGGCCGGACTCTCGAGGGCCTACAACACGGGCATCGAAACCTCGACGGGTGAGATCCTCGCTTTCACCGACGACGATTGCATCACCGGACCCTCGTGGATCACGAGCATCGTGGAGGCGTTCGAATCCGAGCCCGACGGCGACCTGTTGTACGGCAAGGTGCTGCCGTTCGGCACGACCGACGAGGACTATGCCCACACCCCAGTGCTCGGGATCACCGCACCCGAGCGGTTGAGCAAGCGCGACGGGTTCCGGGTGGTCGGCATGGGTGCGAACTTCGCGGCCCGACGACGCTTGTTCGAGCGCGTCGGAGGGTTCGACAACGTGCTCGGCGGCGGTGGTCCGCTGCGCTCGTCGCAGGACTTCGACATGGTCTATCGAACGGTCAAGGCCGGTGGTGTCGTCCTGCTCCGTCCAGAGGTGGTGATCCGCCACGATGGCCGTCGCGATCGGGACGATTGGCCGGGCCTGCTCCTCGCCTACGGCACGGGCGACGGCGGCTTCTACACCAAGCACGTCCGCTGCCGGGACCCTTACGCGTTGTGGCTGCTGGCCAAGCAGCTCGGCCGAGCGAGCGGCAAGTGGTTGGTCTATGGCGTCGCCGGCAAGAAGCCGACCGAGCGGTACTACGTGCAAGGGGTGCTGGCCGGCGTGCGGGGGAGCTTCCGGTTCGGCGTCGACCGCGCGGCTCGCCTGTACATCGAACCCTGACTCCCGGAACGACGATGGCCGCGCGATCCACACCGCGATTCCCCGGCTTCTCCCGTGCCATGAACGCCGCGGACTCGCAGATCGTGAGCTTGCAGCCGCGCCTGTCGGTGGCGTTGGCTTTGGCCGGTCTGCTCCCGCCGTACACCGGCGAACTCACTTCGCCTGCTGCTTCTGCGCGCCGGCGGCCTGAGGATCGGCGAGCGCACGGGCATCGGGGGGCGACTGTGGATCGCGGGCGGCGGATCCGGATCCGCCGCCCGGATTCGAGATCGGGGCTGATTGCTTCCTGAACGATGGATGTCGGTTCGACGTATCGGCGCCGGTCACGATCGGGGACCTGGTGTACTTCGGTCACGACGCGGCAGTGCTCACCGGGTCCCATGAGCTCGGCGACCCGCCGGCGTCGGGCCGGTCGGTCGATCGCGGCACCGGTAGTGATCGAACCGGGATCGTGGATCGGCGCGCGTGCGACGATCCTCGGTGGTGTGACGATCGGCGAGGGTGCTGTCGTGGCCGCCGGCGCCGTCGTCACGCGTTCGGTACCGCCCGACACGTTGGTGGGTGGCGTGCCCGCGACCGTGATCCGCGAGCTCGACTGACTATCGACGCTCGTTCTCGGCGACATCGACCAGCACGTCCACCAGTCGCGACGCGTTCTTCGCGGCGTCGAAGTCGGCGCGCACCACGTGCTGCGCGTTGGCGCCGAGCGACCGCCGCAGGGTCGGATCGGCGATGAGGCGGGCGAGCGCGGCGGTGAGGGCGATTTCGTCGCCGGGGGGCACGAGCAACCCGGTGTGTTCTGGGCGCACGATCTCGCGGATGGCGCCGACATCGGTGGAGACGAGGGGAAGGCCGGTGGCGCCGGCTTCCGATAGCACCATCGGTAGGCAGTCACCCAACGTCGGCAGGCAGAAGATGTGTGCCTGCCGGTAGAGCTCGATCAGCGCGGGGCTGTTCGGTCCCAATCCGTTGTGCACGGTGATGCCGTCCTCGGCCGGGAGCTGCTCCTTGGTGACCAAGTCGAGCTCGACGTCGGCGCCGTCGGTTCGCAGGCGTCGCACCGAGTCGATGAGCGTGCGCCCACCTTTCCGCGTGAGGTCGCCGCCGACGAAGAGGATCCGGATCGGTGCGTCGTCGGCGCCGTTGTCGCGGGATCGGCCCTCCGCCGCCCACCGGTCGTAGTCCACGCCGGGCGCGATGACGACGACCTTGTCCGGGGCCACGTCGTACTCATCGACGAGTCCGTCCTTGGTCCACTGTGACCACGTCACCAGCCGGTCGGCTCGGGCGAAGCACGACCGATGCAGCCGCCACTTGGCCCCTTCGACGCGCTCGCTGCTCGTCGAGTGCCCGTAGTGGTCGCCGAGCTGGTCGTACTGGATCGGCGTCGCATCGAGCGAGACCACGGCCGGGATTCGCCGCAGCACATCCGGCATCAGCGTCGCCGCCACCTGGGTGTGCACGAACAATGCGTCCAATCGATCGTCGCGCTGCAGCGCGCGCACGGCGCGCCGAGCGCGGAGCCCGGCGCGCACGGTCCAGTTGCCGTGGCCCGGGACCCGGGCCCAGCGCCGGTCGAGGTCGAAGTCGACCAACGCGAACTCGGCCCGGATGCGCGGGTCGGGCGGCACCAGCCGCGCCAGGTTGTCGGCGTGGGTGACGTGGCCCAGCGTCTGCTCGAGCACGAACCCGACCCGGGGCAATGACGAGGTCGCGGTGGACTTGCTCTGCGTTTGATCGCTCACTTCTGCCCCGACGCCGCGTCGAAGCGGGCGAGGAGCTCGCGGGTGTCGCCGAGCTCGTCGGCCATGCCGCGGTAGTACTCGAGGTTGTACAGCGCGCTCAGCGCCGCGTCGGCGACGCTCTCGGGCCCGGTCTTGCTCGCGACCCGGGCCGTGAACGCCGCACCGCCTGCCACCGATGCGTCCCACCCGTGGATGTCGCAGGGACATGCGGGTCAGGCTCCGCACGAGGCGGTGCCGTCCGTGGAACTCGTGGGCGATCGACGTCGAGCAGCCAGGCTTGTCCTTGGTCGCGGCCGAAGATCACGTCGTTGCGCCCGTAGGCCGAGGCGTTGGCCCGCCACGAGTCGAACGAGCGCTCGGCGTAGTGCAGCACGACGGCTTCGGGGACGAAGGTGAAGGTGAGACCGGCATCGGCGAGCCGGTAGGCGAGCTCGACGTCCTCGGCGCGCCGAAACGCCGGATCGAAGCCACCGGCGGACTCGAGGTGGCGGCGGGCCAGCGGACGCGTTGGCGGTGTAGAACTGCCGGGGCGTGGCCTCCCAGTCGCCGCGCAGCATGGCGTCGTACTGCTTGTACAGCATGCGCTGCTCCCACTTGACCCACGGTGAGAGGGGGAGGTCCTCGGGGGTGCGCATCGGCCCGACCACCACGAGGTCGTCGTCGAGGGAGCGGTGGTGGTGGACGTGGGTGCTGACGAGGTCGGGCGCGGGGACGACGTCGTCGTCGAGGAACAGCACCAGCGAGCCTCGCGCCGCCGACACCCCGTGGTTGCGGGCGGCGGCGGGCCCGGAGTTGGGCTGATAGCACGCCGACACCGGCAGCGGGGCCGCTCCGGAGCGAAGCCAGTCGTCGGTTCCGTCGGTCGAGCCGTCGGACACCACGATCACTTCGACCTCGTGCTCGAGGTCGGTCTGGGCGGCGAGCCCGACAAGGGTGCGCTCGAGCTGGGCGCGCCGATTGAACGTCGGGATGACGACGCTGACGTCGGGGCTCACCTCAGAGCTCCCTGATCGGGCGGGCGGGCACACCGGCCGCGAGGGTGCGCGGCGGGACGCTGGTGGTCACGACGCTTCCGGCGCCGACGCAGCTGTCGCGCCCGACGGTGACCCCTGGCATCAGGATCGAGCGGGCACCGATCCACACGTTGTCCTCGACGATGATCGGCTGTGACGGCGGACGTTCCAGGCGCCGTTCCGGCTCGACGCGGTGGAAGTCGTTGTCGAGCATCATCGTGTACGGCCCGATGTGGCAGTCGGCGCCGATCCGCACGAGCTCGGTTGCGACCAGTGAGCACCCGAAGTTGACGAGCGTGGCCTCGCCGATCTCCAGCAATCCGTCCGGGTCGGACACCAGCTCCAAGGTGGCGATCGTCGACACGAGCTGCACTCTCCGGCCGATGACCATGCGCCCGTGGTTGGTGACGGCCGGTCGGCCGCGGAGGCGAACGCGATCGCCGACGTGGTCGGCCTTGCGGAGTGACCACCGAGCATTCAGGACAGCGAGGCCGTTGTCCCAGACGTACCGCGGATCGAACCCCACCTGACCTCCTCTTCCCGCGCTCGTGCCGGTCGCACGCCCCGACGATAGCGATGCCTCCGGCGCGGGAGTGGCTCACGCCCCGGCGTTTTCCTGGTCGTGACGTACCCGCGCACCCCCGTGGCTGCACCGGAACGGCTCGGATCCGCCGGTCCCGGTCGCGCGGGACGAGCCGCGGACGGCTACGGTCCGTGGCCATGTCACACATCGGCGTCGCCGGCGCGGGCTTCTCCGGTGCGGTCATCGCGAGGCGAGCTCGCCGAGGCCGGCCACACCGTCAGCGTGTTCGACGGTCGCAGCCACGTCGCCGGCAACTGCCACACCGTTCGCGATCCCGAGACCGACGTGATGGTGCACGTCTACGGGCCGCACATCTTTCACACGCAGTTCGAGCACGTGTGGCACTACATCACTCGCTTCGGTGACATGCGGCCGTACCGCCACCGGGTCATGGCCACCGTCGGCGAGCAGGTGTACTCGCTGCCGGTCAACCTGCTCACGATCAACCAGTTCTTCGGCACCGCGATGGGTCCGGCCGAAGCCGCCGAGTTCCTGCAGGCCCGAGCGGAGCCCGTGGCCGAACCGGTGTCGTTCGAGGACCAGGGCCTGTCGTTCGTCGGGCGGGAGCTGTACGAGGCGTTCTTCGCCGGGTACACGCGCAAGCAGTGGGGCACCGATCCGCGGGACCTGCCCGCCAGCATCCTGCAGCGGCTCCCGGTCCGGTTCAACTACGACGACAGCTACTTCAACCACCCTTTTCAGGGCATCCCGGCCAACGGGTACACGCCGATCGTCGAGGCGATCCTCGATCACACCGGCGATCACCGTGCACCTGTCCACCCCGCTGGACTCGTTCGGCGTCGGACTCGTTCGATCACGTCGTGTGGACGGGACCCGTCGACGACTTCTTCGACAACGAGCACGGTCGGCTCGCGTACCGGACGCTCGACTTCGAGCGCGAGACGCATCTCGGTGACGTGCAGGGTTGCCCGGTCATGAACTACTGCGACGCCGACGTGCCCTACACGAGGATCACCGAGCTCAAGCACTTCGCGCCGTGGGAGTCGCACGAGGGATCGGTCACCTACCGCGAGTTCAGTCGTGTCTGCGAGCCCGGTGACATCCCGTATTACCCGGTGAGACTGGTGCGGGAGAAGGAGCAGTTGCTCCAGTACGTCGCGCTGGCCAAGGAGGTGCGCGGGGTGACGTTCGTCGGGCGTCTCGGCACGTACCGCTATCTCGACATGGACGTGACGATCAAGGAAGCGTTGGACGCGGCGGCCGCGATCGAGGCCGGCCTGGCCGCAAGGTCACCGATCCCCGCCTTCGTCGTCGATCCACTGGCCTGAGCAAGCGAACCTGAACTGCGTCACCTGACGGTGGCGACGACCGCCACGGACACCACGAGCGATCCCGCACGTCCGTGACGAATGGTCGTTGATGCGCCGAGCGTCGGGACGGAGACGGTTCCTGCTCCGCCCTCGAGCCCAGTGGGCATCTCGAGCACCGCGTCGGCCTCGAGGAAGTCGATCTCCGCGCCCAGCAGCGGGTAGAGGGCTTTGAACGTGGCCTCCTTGGCGCTGAAGAGGGCGGCGGCGACGGCACCGGCATCGTCGGAGGCTTCACACACGGCCAGCTCCGCCGGTGTCAGCACCTGCGGCCAGAGCTCCTCGTCGAGCCCGTGGGCGAGCTCGACGTCGATCCCGAGCCCGGCGACCGCCGACGTGGTCGGTGAAGCCACGGCGGCGGCCAGCCCGTCGGCGTGGCTGATCGAGCCCGTCACCCCGTGGGGCCAGAGTGGTTGGCGGCGCGGGCCGCGGCCGATCGTGTCGGTGTCGGCGCCGATCGTCGCCAGGGCACGGTGCGCACACGATCGCCCAGCGGCGAACTCGGCTCGACGGACCGGTCGAGCCGACCCGACGAGTGCTCGTTCGTCGGCGCTGAGCTGTTGGAGCAGCGACGCATCGGTCCGGCAGGCGGCGACCGCGGTCCCGTCGGGCACCAAGCGGACCAGCAGCTGCTCGACCGATGCCGGATCGGTCACCGAGGTCGACGGGACCGATTGTCGAGTGAGCTCCTCGAAGGCCTCGAAGTCGCTGTCGTCCAGGGTCTCGTCGTGCGCCTTCGCCAGGCGTACGACGTTCACGCAAGTCGCCATGCACACCCCGAGGAACAGGCAGGGCTGAGGACCCCAGCTGATGTCGACGAACGAGAAGACGAAGAACATCACGACGAAGCACAGTGCGGCGACGGTGACCGCGAGGGTGTTGCCCGACGGCAGCCGCAACGCGGCGCGGGTGCCGGCTCGCAGCACGTCGGCGATGATGACGAACATCACCGCGAAGCCGAGGTACCCCATCTTCAGCCAGATGAAGATGATCGAGTTGTGCGGGATGTACTGGTAGAACGGGTCGATGCTGATGTCGGCGAGCGGCCTTGGCCGGTAGAAGGGCTTGCCGAACCCGATGCCCGTCAACGGCTTGGCGCGGACGGTGGACGAGAGGTCGAAGTTCTCGTCCTTCCGATACTGATCCGACGAGGCGTCGCTCTCGGACAGCGAACCGGGGGCGATGACCGACTTGACCGCCTGAGCACCGAAGCCGATCCCGTCCGTCGTGTTCCAGAACGCAGCGGTGTAACCGACGGTGAGGAGCAGCGCGATGGGCACGACCGCGAAGAACGCCTTGCGGCGACGGAAGAACAGCACGATGGCGAAGAAGATGAAGCCGGCGCCGAGGGCCACCATCGCGGCCCGGCGTTGCGAGAGCACGAACACGTAGGCGGTCGGCAGAGAGGCCAGCAGCAGCAGGACGCGCGCCCGACGCGAACAGCCGCGTAGCACGCACAGGGCCAAGGTGAGCAGGAAGATCCACGTGTAGAGCAGGGACGTCGGGTGGTCGGTGAGGCCCGTGAGCTCGGAGCGCAGGGCCGGCGAGAGGTCCCAGTAGCCACGGATCGCGAAGATGTTCTGGATCGAGATCGCCACCACCACGAGCCAGGCGATGGTCACGTAGTGCGCCGTACGGGTGAACAGGTTCGACGCCAGGATGTAGATCGCGACCAGGTACAGGAGCGGTCGGAGCTCCCAGATGGCGATCTTCAGGTCGCCGCCTTGGAGGCCGACGCCGTTGAGGACGCCGAACCCGACGAAGCCGGCGAAGATCAGCAGCGGCCACACCAACGGGCGGCCGAGCAGGTGCCAGTCGCGAGCGCCGGCGACGTGTGCGAACCAACTCACGGCGGTGAGCGCGAGGCAGACCTCGATCGGGCTGAACGTGAGCTTGTCGCTCATGTAGAGGAACGACTGGTAGCTCGAGAAGTTGGCGTTGAACGGATACCCGCCCATCGTCGACGCGTCGCCGAGGACCGAGAAGAACACGGTGAGATAGACGCCGGCGATCGGTCGGAGGAGGATCGCGACGGCGACGCAGAGCAGCGCGGCGAACGCCAGCGGGAACTGATCGGAGAGACCCTTGGACTCGGCTCCGGCGAACCCGATGGCCAGACCGGCGCCGACCACGGCGAGGACGGCGGCCACCAACGTGGTGCGGTCCTTGCGCTGCTGCGCGGGCACCGAGTCGACGCGGAGCGGAAGCGTCTCGATCACGTTCAGAGCACCCGCTGCAGACTGAAGGCGAGGGCGACCACCGCACACGTGGCGACCACCACCGGCGTGTGCCACTTCGGCCCGCCGCGGAGCTCCCAGACCGAGAGCACCATCACGCCGAACATGAAGGCGAGCAGGAGCTTCATGGTGGCCCGCGCCGCCTCACGTGGGCAGGGTGAAGCGCTGCAGGAACCTGGGCACGCGGCTCGACGACCGGTTGAGGATCACGCCCAGCAGCTCGGTGCCGCCGAGCTCGTCGATCGCCATCTCCACCTGCTGCTCGGTGGTGACACCCTGCCGGACGACGAGGACCGCCGCGTCGGCATGACGGACGATGGTGGACGCTTCGCTGGCCTTGAGGACCGGCGGTACGTCGATGACGACGGTGTCGAACTCCTTGGTGAGCAGCTTCAGCACGTCGGTGAAGGCGCTGCTGGCGACGATGGCCGGGCGGTCGGCCACGGGCAGCCGCCCCGAGGTCAGGACCGCCAGGCGCGGCTCGCTGGTGTGCACCAGCGCGTCGTCGATGCTGCACGAGCCGGTCAGCACGTCGGCGAGCCCGGGTCGCCGGAGCAGCGCCGTGCCGCCGTCGGCATCGAGCCACCAGTTGGTCTCGAGCAGGCAGACGCTGCGATCGAGGTCGTGAGCGACGATCGCCGCCAGGCTGCGAGCGACGGACGTGACGCCCTCGCCCGCAGCGCCGAGGTGATCGCGATCGTCTGGCGGGCGCCGACCTCGTCGGATTGTTGCAGCCGGGACAGGAGGAACCGGAGCGAGTTCGCCACGTCCGGGGGAGCCACGTGGAACAGCGAGCCGTCGCGCTCGAAGATCGAACCCTCGTTCTCGAAGATGGCGAGGCCACCCTCGGCGACGTCGGCCTCGATCTGGGCCTGGTCGAAGATCTACCCGCCGTTGCGCTTGTCTTGCGCTTGTCGCTGCGCTTGCCCACGTGCGTCCCCGACCCGACCTAGAGGACCAGCGGTTGGATGGCGGCCCGACTGTCCGGAACGATGGCCAGGACGGGAACGTGCAGCTGCGTCTCGATCTCGTCGCTGTAGCGCACGCTGTGATCCAACAGCGTGGCGACCACCACCACGGCCGCCATCACCATCAGGCCGAGAAGGGAGGAACAGCACGAGGGTGATCGCGTCCTTCTTGCGATGGGGCTCGGGAGCCGCTGGCGCTTGGGCTCGTCGACGGTCTGAGAATCGTTGGGCTTCGACGTGGTCTGACTTTGCAGGTCGCTGCTGCGCCTTGCGGGCAGTCGAGCGTCCTGGCGCAGCTCGTCCTGCGGTGTCCTGCGGATCCTGAGCTGGATCGGCTTGGCTGCGTCCGGTGTCGTGGGCGTGTCGCGGTATCCCGTCGATTGTTGATCTGGAAGTCGATGTCGGCCGGCATCAGGCTGTCCGCCAGCGTTGGCGACGTCGCTGATCGGCGTTCGTTGCGCTGATCGTCACGAGATCGTCGCCAGCGGCGCGACTCGAGACCGATTGCGCACCTCCTGCTTCGTTATCGCGCCGTTGGGACGGCTGTCGGTCAGTCCGGCGTTGCCGATCACCGAGTCGAGGAACTCGTCGGTGCCGAGCAGGTGTTGATCTGCCGGCTCGTGTAGACGGCAGGCGGTGTCGTTACCGAACGGGTCTGTCCCGGCCAGTCGAGTTCGAGGCCGTACTTGCTACCTGGACGACGCCGTAGAGCGATAGGTCGTACCCGTGTTGCCTTGGTGACCACTCCGAGCGCGAGGAACGGCACCAGGGCCAGGAGGTACAGCCACCACCTTCGGAAGAAGGTCTCGAGCATCCGGGAGATGAACAGACGAGGCAACGTTTACTGCCGCGTCACTTCTGTCGTGCCTTGCGGGGCTCGCTGCATCGTCGCTCGCTTCCACTACTGCCCGGATGCGGGATCGTACCACGCTACTCTGGCGCTCTTGAAGGCGGGTGACGGGTCGGTTTGGGCTCTGGAGCGGCCCCGAGAGCGACCTCTGTCCACAGGTAAGGTGCGAGACCATGCACACCCTCTGTGGATATCCGTGCACCACCGGTAGTGGCGAAACCACGCGTACATCTTGCCGTCGTCAGGCGTTCACAGTTCTCCGCTGGCGAAATGCCACCGTGGGTGGTAACACTTACGGAGGCGTTTGGACGGCCTTGGCAAGGCCTGAGTGGAGGACTGTGGATGAACCGACACCCGGGCGGTGTGTCGTCGGTGGGCGGCGTTTCTTCGCGATAGCAACAACTCTCACCACGAGTGAGCGCGCCCGGCGGCTGACTCGTCGACGCGAACACCGAGACGACGGCCCGTGGCCGATGCTGTCGGCGCGGTCGTTGAAGGTGCGGTTGATGTTGGCCGACATCGCAGCGGTGCTGGTCGGTGCCCTGGTGGCCACGGTGCTGCAGTGGCTGTTCCTTCCGGTCCCGAAGTTCATCGTTCAGACGCACATGTTGCTCTTGTTGCTCAGCCTCCCGCTGTTCATCTGGGGCGCGCTGTGTCGCACCTCTACCAGGCCCGAGCCAACGAACGCGCGTCGGAGGAGTGGGGCAACATCGTCAAGGCGGTCGGCGTCATCGTCGGCGGCGTGGTGCTGCTGGCGTTCGTCGTCCAGTACGAAGGCTCTGTCGCGGTTCTGGGTCATCGCGTTGGCGGCCGCCACCACCGTCGCCCTGATCGTCGAGCGCGAGATCGCCCGACGGATCTTCACCCGGCTCCGGCAGCAGGGAAAGCTGCGCCGCCCGATCGTGATCGTCGGCACCGACGCCCATGCCGTGCGCCTGATGCACACGTTCCAGCGCCGTCCCGACCTCGGCTACGAGGTCCTCGGCTTCGTCGGCCCGGACGACATCGGTGAGCGGGGCGGCGTCAAGGTGCTCGGCACGATCGACGAGATCGAGCGAATCCTCGACGAGCGACGCCAACGGCGTGGTGGTGTCGCCCTCGTCGGTGCACGACCTGGACACGAACGCCCTGGCCCGGAGGCTCACCGACCTCGGCTACCACGTCGCCCTCTCGTCCAACTTGCGCGACATCGACATGAACCGGCTGCGCCCCCAGCAGTTCGACGGCTACGCGATGCTCTACATCGAGCCGGTCATCCGCCACGGATGGCGCCCCGTCGCGAAGCGGGTGTTCGACGTGACGGCCGCCTGCTTCGTCCTCGTGCTCACCCTGCCCGTGCTCCTGGTGGCGATGATCGCGACCCGCCTCGCAGGGCGCAGGGCCTCTGTTCTTCCGCCAGGTCCGGATCGGACGCGACGGTCAGCCGTTCACGATGACGAAGCTGCGCACGATGGTCGTCGACGCCGAGGCCCGGAGGGCCGAGCTGCTCGACCGCAACGAGATGGACGGGCCGCTGTTCAAGATCACCGACGATCCGAGGATCACCCGGGTCGGTCGGGTGCTCCGGAAGCTGTCGATCGACGAGCTCCCGCAGCTCGTCAGCGTCGTCCGCGGGTCGATGAGCATGGTCGGCCCCGGCCGGCGCTGCCCGACGAGGCCGCGCTCTGGGACGAGCAGGTGCACGAGCGCCTGCGGGTGCTCCCCGGCATCACCGGGATGTGGCAGGTGTCCGGCCGCTCGACCACCAGCTTCGAGGACTACAAGCGGCTCGACCTCTACTACGTCGACAACTGGTCGCTCACCCACGACGTCCGGATCTGCGCCAAGACGGTCGGTGTCGTGCTCAGCGTCGCGGCGCGGCCTGAGCTCGCGGCCGGCGGTGAACGCGGTGCCGCTCGGCCGCGCGCTTGGTCGAGCCGTGACCACCTGGGCCGTCACCGGCGGGGCCGGTTACATCGGTGCCCACGTCGCCCGTCGGTTCCTCGAGACCGGCCGCGACGTGGTCGTCATCGACGATCTCTCCACCGGCCACCGGGCGTTCGTCCCCGACGGCGCCCGCTTCGTCGAGTCGTCGATCCACGACCTGCGGGCCGAAGACCTCGACGGCGTCGACGGCGTCGTGCACCTCGCCGCCCTCAAGTACGCAGGGGTGTCGGTGGCCGAGCCGCTGCGGTTCTACCGCAACAACGTCGACGGGCACGGTCGCCCTCCTCGACGCCATGGTCGCGGCCGGCGTCGACCGGCTCGTCTACTCGTCGTCGTCCTCGGTCTACGGCACGCCGGCGGCCGAGCGCGTGGTCGAGGACACGCCGCCGGCTCCCGAGAGCCCGTACGGCGAGACGAAGCTGATCGGCGAGTGGCTGGCCGCCGCGACCGGCGTCGCCCACGGTCTGCGGCACACCTCGTTGCGCTACTTCAACGTCGTCGGCTCCGGCGCCGACGACATCTACGACGCCAGCCCCCACAACCTGTTCCCGCTGGTGTTCCGGGCGGTCGACGCCGGCGAGGCGCCGAAGGTGTTCGGCACCGACTACCCGACGCCCGACGGGTCGTGCGTGCGCGACTACATCCATGTCGCCGACCTCGCCGAGGCCCACGTCCTCGCCGCCGCCCGCCTCGACGAGGGGCGGCCGCTGGCCCCGCCTACAACATCGCCACCGGCACCGGCGCGTCGGTGTTGGAGGTGATCGACGCCGTCGGCCGGACGCTCGGCGTCGACCTGACGCCCGAGCTCGCGCCTCGCCGTCCCGGCGATCCGGCCCGCATCGTGGCCGACGGCAGCCTGGCCGGCGCGACCTCGGTTGGACCGCCAGCCGCACGCTCGACGACATGGTGCGCGACGCCTGGCGGGCCTGGGTGCACGCTCACCCCTCGGTCGACCGCGGCGGACGCGTCAGTAGTTGGCGGGCAAGAGCGTGGAGAAGTTCTCGAAGAAGTAGAAGAGGCCACGAGGAACGGGAGCACGCCGATGGCCAGCCGGCCACTTCGCCTTGCGGGTGAGCGGCTGATGGACCAGGCGATGAGCGAGACGCAGACGAGCACCGTGGCCCAGGTGACGGCCGCCAGGCGCCGGCCCCCTTGCCGGACAGGTCGGCGTCGAAGCGGCGGGGGCGGTCGGCCTGCCTCGGCGTCGCCGCTGGTCGCGGGCCGGCGCGGGCGGTCCGCGCAGCTCGGCGGCGACGACGATCCGCTCGGAGGCCGAGTACTTCGGGTGGCAGGCCGTGAGCGTGAGCGTGTTCTCGAAGGTCGCCGGGGTTGTCGTCGAAGTCCCAGTAGTCGTGGCCCAGCACCTCGACTTGGTCGGGAGGCACGATGATCGTCTGCCGCACCTCGTAGACGAAGCGGCCCTGGATGGTGGTGACGATCACCTCGTCGCCGGGATGGAGCTGGTCGATGTTGTTGAACGGTTGGCCGTAGGTCGTGCGGTGCCCGGCGAGGGCGGCGTTGCCCTGCTGGCCGGGCCACGGCGTCTCGGGGTAGTGGCCGGGGCCCTTCTTGAGGTCGCTCACCGAGACCCCTTCGACGAAGGTCCAGTCGACGCCTATCGCGGGGATCTCGATGCGGCCGGCCGCTTCGCCCGGTGCGGGGATGAGCTCAGGCGGCAGAGTGGCGACGGGTCCGGCGGGCTGCGGGGTGGTGGTCGTGGTGCTGGCATCGGGACCGCTCACGACGGCTCCGGCGGCGGCGGCGGCGTCGAGTCGGGCGGTGAAGTCGGTGTCGAGTCCCCGTTGGGCTCGAGCGGTGCGGATGCTCGTGCCCCACAACTGGTAGGCGACGAACAACAGCACCAGCACCCCTGCAGCGATCAGGACGCGGCAGGCGATGCCGAGGATGCGGGCCAACACGAGTCTCCGGGATCGGCGTTGGCTCACCGGCGACACGGTAGTGAGCAGGCCCTCTCGTCAGACCCGCGCGTCAGACCGGCTCGGGCGGGTCGCCCGTGTAGACGCTGGTCGGCAGGGGTCGCCCAGCCTCGGCCTTGCGGATCACGACGATCGAGTCGAAGAACTCGACGCTGCGAACCAGCTTGGCGATCCGCGGAACCTCCACCGACATCGCCCGGTTGGGCGAGCCGACGCGGAATTCCGTCTCGCTCGACATGTCCCAGTACTGGGCGTGCATGGCATCGACGAGACCGGCGGCGAGGTCGACGAACGAAACCTTGGCGTCCCGGAAGCCGAGCCAGTAGTTGGTCTGCAGGTCTTCCACCATGTAGGTGCCCTCGGGCACCAGGGCCCCGTCGAAGAGGTGGGCGAAGCTGGCGTTCATGTGCGAGGGACGATGGCTGCCGTCGTCGAGGATGACGTCGAACGGGCCGAACTCGGCGACGACCGAACGCAGGAAGCCAGGGTCCTGCTGGCCTCCGATGCGGACATGGCGCCCGTGCGTCGGGTCGTCGAAGCGGGCGCACCACGGATTGATGTCGATCCCGACGATGGTCGCCTCGGGGCCGAGGTAGCGCGACCACGCGTCGAGTGAGCCACCTCGATCGACCCCGATCTCGAGGAAGCGCAGCGGCCGGTTGCGCCAGCACGACAAGACCGACTCGTAGACCGGGATGTAGTGGAGCCACTTGTGCAGCCCTGGCGTCGCCAAGAAGATCTCCGCCAGATCGCCCTCGGGGTACACCGGCTCGGCTGCGGCCGCCCACGGCTCGGGGGCCGTCAGCGTTGGCCCGAGCGCGTGCAGGACGTGGCGGTCCGGCCGGTAGCGATAGCGGCGGCCGACGAACGGCGGCGCCTTCTGCGCTTCGAGCCCGACGCGCTGTAGCACCCCCTGGATGCTCCCTTTGAGTTGGTCGGTGTTCATCGCGCGGATCACGGGAGCGTACAGCCGCGGACGGTGCCGGGTGACCTCCGCCGCGTCACTGGATCCGCGGCGTGGTGACGTTAATCGGCGAAACTCCGCGGGAACGTAGGTCGATAGGTCGTATGACCTATCGCATCTATTAGGGGGGGGCGTGCTTACGGATTCTGAGGTGGATCGTAGGTTCCTGATGTTGCTGGCGGACCTCAACTCGGCGGTACAAACGGTCGACTGGCCAGGTGTGAGCGAACCGGCCGAGCGTGACCTGCCCGATGATCTCGACGCGCCCCGCCCCGCCGATGCCGGGATCGTCGCCTTGCGTGTGCTGGCCGTCGTCACCGCGTTGGTGACCTTCGCGGCCGGCCTCGGCATCGCCCAGACCCTTGGCTTGGGGATCGTGCTGATCGTCGGGTGGACCGTGCTGGTCGTTCCCGGCGTGACCCTCGCCGCGCTGATGCTCGTCGATCGGTTCCGTCGCTCGCGCTGACAGGTCGAACCTCGACCCGATCCGATCATCTCTGTCGAACGTGTCCTCTGAGGCCAGAACAACGCATCCAAACTAACCTGGCGCGCGTTGGTCGGAGGCCTGATGGACTGCGCGAGCTGCGGAAAAACGAACCGGGCGGCGGCGCGGTTCTGCTCGGGCTGCGGCTCGGCGCTCGCGCCGCGCTGCCCCTCGTGCGGTGCCGAACACGACACCGGTGCCCGATTCTGTGACTCGTGCGGCGCGTCGCTCGCCGGCAACGACGGCAGCATCACCGCGCCCGACACCGAGACCCGTCGCGTCGTCACGGTGGTGTTCGCCGACCTCATCGGCTCCACGACCCTGCACGAACGAATCGACGCAGAATCGGCGCGCCGCGTGATGGCCAGTTACTACGCCGACGCTCAGTGCGGCGGTCGAGGTCCACGATGGCACCGTCATCAAGTTGTTGGGTGACGGTGTGCTCGCCGGATTCGGCGTGTCCCGCGTGCAGGAGGACGACGCCGTGCGCGCCGTCCGCGCCGCGGTAGCCATGCACGACGCCATGCACGGCCTGGCTGCGGAGTTCGGTGAGCTGGCGGGCGAGCTCGGATTGCGAGTCGGGGTGAACACCGGCGAGGTCGTCGTCAGCGATCAAGACGACGACGTGGTCGGCGACCCGGTGAACGTCGCGGCGCGCTTGCAGCAGGAGGCTCGCGACGGAGAGGTGTTGATCGGCGACGCCACCCGCCGTCTCGTCGACGACGTTCTCACGCTCGAGGCCGCCGGCGTGTTCGCGCTCAAAGGTCGCACCGGCACCGTCGCCGCGCACCGAGTCGTGTCGCTCGAGCGTCCGGCGACGGGGCCGACCACGTCGTTCGTAGGCCGCGACGACGAGCTGCGGCGAGTGCTCGGCACCTACGCCACGGCCGCGGCCGGGCGTGAGGCCCGGCTGGTGATCATGGTCGGGTCTCCCGGTCTCGGTAAGTCCCGGCTGATGGACGAGGTGAGCCGGCGCTTGGTCGGCGAGGCGAGCATCCTCACCGCGCGATGCGATGTTTCCGGCGGCCCGACCTTCACGCCGATCGCCGACGCGATCCGGGCCTTCGTCGCGGTCGACAGCGATGACCAGACCATCGACGCTGTTCGCGGTGGGTTCGAAGCGTTGATAGGTGAGGACGAAGCCGAACGCGACCGCATCGTCCACGGGGCGGTCGCCCTCTGCACCGGTGAGCCGGGTCCTCCCGAGGAGACGTTCTGGGTCGTCCGCCGGGTCCTCGCGGCCCTCGGTCGGGAGCGTCCGGTCGTGCTGGCGATCGACGACCTGCATTGGGCCGAGCCGCTGTTGCTCGATCTGGTCGAGCACCTCGTCGAGTGGAGCACGGATGTGCCCCTCGTGGTGCTCGGCGCGGCCCGTCCCGAGTTGCGTGACACCCGCTCGTCGTTGACCACCGCCGGCGGGGTGGCCGACGAGGTGATCGCGCTCGATGGATTGGACGCCGGTGCCGCTACGCGTCTCGCGGCCGACACCATCGGCGCGGCCGAGCTCCCGGCCGCAGTTGCGGGCCGCGTCCTGGCGGCCAGCGAAGGCAACCCGCTCTTCCTCGGGGCGCTGGTGCGAATGCTCGTCGATGACGGCGCGCTCGAATGGGACGGCGAGCGCTGGATCGCCACCGTCGAGCTCGACGAGCTCGAGATGCCACCGACGATCCACGCGCTCCTGGCGGCGCGTATCGATCGACTGGATCCTGTCGTACGCCTGGTGCTCGAGCGGGCGTCGGTGATCGGCCGACAGTTCTCGCGCGAAGCGGTGGCATATCTCTTGCCCCCGGACCTCCATGCCGAGCTCGACGGCACCTTCGAGGCGTTGCGTCGGAGCGAGCTCATCGAACCGGACGACACTTGGTTCCTCGGTGAACCGGCCATGCGGTTCCATCACGCGTTGATACGAGATGCCGCCTATCGACGACTGCTGAAGGACGCCCGCGCGGATCTGCATGCATCCTTCGCGGAGTGGCTCGAGCAACGGGTCGGTGAGGGCATCGAGCAGGACGAGGCCATCGGCTCCCACTTCGAACAGGCCTACCGCCATCTCGACGAGCTCGGTCCCCTCGATGAGCGAGCCCAGAGCCTGGGTACGCGCGCGGCCGAACGGCTGGCGGCCGAGGGCCGACGCGCCTTGGCACGCGACGACCTCACGGTCGCGGCGGGTCTGCTCGGGCGGGCCGTCTCACTGCTGGCTGCCGATGATCCACATCGAGCCGAGCTCTCGCTGGATTGGTGTGAAGCACTTCTCGCCGGCGGCGATGTGAACGACGCCCCGAACGCGATCGACGAGCTCGGACGTTGGGCGGAGTCGTCGGAACGATTGCAGGCCTGGCGTACCTCGTTCGTGGGTCATCTCGCGGTGCTGACCGACCCGCAGCGATTGCGGGAGACGGCCGATGCGGTAGCCGCGGCTGCCGCCACGCTGGCCGCGCTCGACGACGCGGCGGGCGAGGCCAAGGCGCATTCGGTGCGCGCCCTCGCCCTGGCGCGACTCGGTGAGGTCGGAGCGTGCGAGACCGCGCTCGACCAAGCATTGGTTGCGGCGCGGCGAGCGGACGACCGGCGCCGTTCCAACGCGGTGCTCGCCGGCGCGCCCGTGGCCGCGTTGTGGGGTCCGAGCCCGGTGACCCGCGCGAGTGGGCGCTGTCTCGACGTCGTCCGTGTGCTGCGGATCACCGCGGCGGCGCCGGCTGTCGAGGCGGTTGCCATGCGTTGTCAGGCCGTGCTCGAGGCGCTCCGTGGCCGTGGCGATGCAGCGCGCCGGATGATCACGTCGTCTCGACGGACCGTCGAGAGCTTGGGTCTGACGATCCGCATCCTCGAAGCGGACATGGCGGCCGGGTTCATCGAGCTGATCAACGGTGAACCGGCGGCCGCCGAGTCGTTGCTCCGGCCGACGTACCGGGGCTTCCGTGATCGAGGTCTCGGTGTCGACGCCGCGCAAGCGGGCGCCTTGCTCGGGCGGTCACTGCTTGCCCTCGGCCGCGTCTCCGAAGCCGAAGCCATCAGCCACGAGTGCGAAGAGCTGGCCGGTCACGATCTCAAGGCGGCGATTGCCTGGCGTGGGGTGCGAGCCGAGGCGCTCGCTCGCCGCGGGCAGTACGGCGATGCCATCGGTTTCGCCCGCGACGCGGTCGCGATAGCGGCCGACACCGATGCGCTCCTCGACCATGCCGACGCCCGCGTTGCGCTGGCCGTGGCGTTGCGTGTTGCCGGCAAACACACCGAGGCTGAGGCCGAGCTGGCCGCGGCCTTCGACTTGTGGTCGGCGAAGGGGGCGACCGCCCTCCTGACCGGTGGGTCTGAACCCGAGCAACCGGTGGAGACTGCGGCCCCGGTCGCCGTCCGGCCGAATCGCACGACCGAGAACGCCGACCGGATGGACGCGGCCGTCGAGTGTGGCGACCTGGACGCCATCGCCGACACGCTCGCGACGGACTTCGAGTACCGCTACCACCCCCTCGAACTGTCCGGCGACCGCGACGCGCTCGTCGAGTCATGGCGGGTGGTCTTCGAGGAAGCGTCCGCAACCGTGGAACGAGACGACGTCGCGACGATGGGCGACGACCTCGCCCTCTTCCGGTGGCGCACGACGATCGAGGCGATCGGCGACGCGGAGGCGACATTCGGCGAGGCCGAGTTGGATCAGTTCGTGCTGATCGAAGTCGACGTCGATGGACGCGACGGTGGAGCGAGGTCTTCGCCCCCGATGACCTCAGCCACGCGAGGGCGCGTCTCGAGGAGCGGGCCGAGCAGGCTCGGGCGCACCGTCGAACCGCGGCGTCGCGGCGGTCGACGCCATGCATCGAAGGTGGCACGAACGCGACTGGGACGGCGTCAAGGCGCTGTTCGCGCCGACCTTCGAGCTGGACGACCAGCGGCCGCTCGTGCGCATGAAGTTCCCGCGGGATCCCTACCTCACGAACCTCGAGCTCGTCTACGTCGCGAGCACCGTGACGATCGAGACGGTCGCATCGGCGGCGACAACGCGGTGTTGCTCCGTCTGCACATCGAGAGCGACGGACCCGACGTGACCCCGAGTTCGTGGAGGAGCAACTGTCGGTCGTCGAAGTCGACGATCACGGTCGTTTCATCGCCTTCGTGGTGTTCGCGCTCGCCGAAACCACGCCGCGCAGAGCGAACTGGTCTCGCGAGTGCGACGACTGGCGGGGTGCGACGGAACCAACCGGGCGACGAGGTCGACCGAGGCGTTCGTCGCGGCGATGCACGCGCCGTGACATGAACGCCGTTGACGCCCTTGTCGCACCGACTTCGTCGGAGTCGATCAGCGGCCGGTGTTCCACGACATCTCAGATCGTGAGAAGCACCTCGACATACTCCGGCTGACGCACGAGCTGGAATCGTTCGAGTTCACCGGAGAGGCGCTGGCGATCCGTGGTGAGACGATGGTGTTGGTGCGAGTCATTTCGCGTCCACGGATCCGTCGTTCGGAGCGACCGAGATCGACTACCTCCAGGTCGTCGAGGTGGACGACGCGGGCGGACGGTCGGCGTCGTGACGCTCGAGGTACGAGGATCTCGACGCGGCCCACGCGGAACTGGACCGGCGCCACGCACAATCGACCAACACTCGCCTTCGCCGCGCTTGCTGGAGTCGGAACGCCGCTGGCGCGAGGGCGACTGGGACGGCGTGCTCGCGTTGTACGACCACGACGCGTACGAGCTCGACGACCGCCGCTCGCTGATGCACATGCGAGCGAGGGTGACGAGTTCGTCGAGAACCTGCGCTTCCTGTTCGACGACGGACGCTTCATCAGCGACTTTCTCGAACAGCCGCGGCGATCACCTCGCCCTCGTACGGGCCGAGTACGTGAGCAACCGCGACGACGCGTTCGTCTCGGAGCACCTACTGCGTCGCCGAGAGCAACGCTGACGGCCTGCTCACCGCGATGGTGATCTTCGATCTGGCGGACAGTCGACGGCGCGACAGCCGAGCTCGACGTGCGGTTCGCGAGGAAACAGAGTCGGAATCAGACTCGGTGAGAACTCGGCAGTCCGAGTCCTCGCTCAGGTTGGCGACGCGATCGAGGCCCGCGACCTCGATCTGGCCGAGCGCCTGCTGGCGCCGAAATTCCGAGCGATCAGCCATCGCAGTCTCTTTCAACACGACTCGGACCGCGAGACGTATCTGGCCTTTCTCCGCGTGGTCATGGAGATCGAGTCGTTCACCAGCGCGACGACGGTTCTCGAAACTCGGGGCGATCGACTGGCCCTGTCCCGACTGGTGTTCCGAGGCGAGCTCACGTTCGGTGGTGAAGGTGAGATCGAGTGGCTTCAGGTGACCGAAGTCGACGACGACGGCCGTTGCACGTTGATGGTGACATACGACCCCGATGAACTGGATGCCGCGAACGCCGAGCTCGATCGTTTGTACGGCGAGGGTAAGAGCGGCCCGGCCCGCACCACCGTCGTTCGGGTGCTCGAACAGCTGGGCGAGGCCTTCGATGCGGGCGACTGGGAGCGGTTCGAGGCGCTGTCGTCGCCGGCGATCGTCATGGATGACCGCCGCGGCATGAGCCGAGTGCGCGGTGACCTGTCGACGTGGATCGAGTCGACGAAGCTGCTCGCGCGAGGCCGACGCGACCGAGGTCGCGACGCATCTGAGCGTGCTCGGCGAAGGACTCGTTCTCGATCGGATTCTCTGGACGAGTGCCGGGGAGTCTTCGCGCTTCGAGGTCGACGCCTTGCGGGTGTGCCAGCTCGACGACGACGGACGGCTCGTCGCCGTCGTCATCTTCGATGCGGGTGATCGACTCGCGGCCAATGATGAGCTGTGGCGTCGGTACGTGCTGACGGCGGAAGGCCAGAAGATCCCGGCGGTGATCTACGAGAGTGGACGCGCCTTCAACCGGCACGACATGAAGGCGGTGCGCGCCACCTTGCGGCACGACTTCGTGTTCGACGACCACCGCCGCACGGGGAGCGGCGCGCTCGGACATCGACACCTACATGGACTCGGTGGCCGCGCTCTTTGCCGAGACGGACGGTCTGATCGGCGAAATGCACCATCGTGTCGCCTTCGGTCGGTGGGGCACGCTCAGCGTCGGCAACAGTGTGGGGACCATAAAGGGCGGCGGTGACTTCGAGAACCTGTTCGTTCGCCTCTTCATGACCGACGGTCACCTTCTGACTCGCATCGAGATCTTCGAGCTCGATGACCTGGAGGTCGCAAAGCGTCGGTACCAAGCGCTGAACGACGAACTGGAGCAAGGCCGCGCTCGGTCGACCGATGCCGCGCAACGCGGCGACGCTCGCCTCGGACCGCACGTTCCTTGCGTTCTACGGCGGAGCGACTGGTCCGCGCTGGAGGCTCAGACGGGCCCACGGCTTCACCTATCGAGATCATCGCAACGGCGTGCACACCGAGTTCGACACCCAGCAGTGGATCGAATCGATGCGACTGATGGTCGGCGTCGAACGCGCGAGCCGAGCGCCAGCAGCTCTCCGTGTTGGGCGAACGACTCGACGCTCGAATGGGTGCGGTGGACCGGCCGGTCCGATGAGCCCGGGGCGGACGGCGCCGAGTTCGAGGTCGAGATCCTTCGGGTGGTCGAAGTCGATGATCGATGGGCTTCTCGTGTCGGTCTCGGTCTACGACGGCGACGATCGTCGAGCGGCGAACGAGGAGCTGTGGCGGCTCTACGAAGCAGAGCGATGAGGGCCGGCGAATCCCGCCCGTCGATCTACCGGAATCTCGAGGCGTTCAACCATCACGATCTGGAGGCGATGCGCGCGACGCTGCGGGACGACTTCGTGTTCGACGACCGCCGCCGCACCGGAAGCGGCGCGTTGGGCGCCGACGCCTACGTCGAATCCGTCGCTGCGCTACTCGGCGAGACCGAGCGACCTGATCGGCGAAACGCTCTATCGGATCGCGACCAGCCCGTGGGGCACGCTCAGTGTCGGGCACATCGTCGGTACGACGAACCACGGCGGCGACTTCGAGAACCTCTTCGTCCGGCTGATCATGACGGACGGTGAGCTGCTGACGAGGATCGAGATCTTCGAACCCGACGACCTCGAGCTCGCCCAGGTCGCGGTTTGCCGAGCTGAGCCCAAGTTCGGGGTACGCGGCTCACGAACAAGGCGACGAGAACGGTCGATCGATGGGAAGCCGCGCTGGTTGGCGAAGGATCGTGCGGCGCTGCACTCGATTCTGACGCCGGAGTTCACCTTCGAAGACCGTGGGCGAATGATCCGCGTTGTCGGCGGTCAGGCCGAATTCGAGAAGTCGAACGAGCTCATCATGAGTCAGTCCGTTCAGCTCGAACGCCATGTTGTCTCGGTGCTCGGCGACTGCCTCGACTTGGAGCGCAAGAAGTGGTCGGGCGAGAGCATGGATGCCGAGTTCGCCATCGAGAGGCTCACGGTGCACGAGGTGAACGGCGCAGGGCCAGTTGGTCGCCGTCGTCACGTTCGACGCCGACGATCGCGCTGCGGCGGACGACGAGCTGTGGTCCCGCTTCGACGCGAGCGGCGAGGGCCGTTTCGGGCACCCGGTTCGCGAGCAGGCCCGCCGGGCCTTCAACCGCCACGACTTGCCGGCGCTGCGAGCGGCGTTGGCCGATGACTTCGTGTTCGAGGACCGACGTAAGACGAGCATCGGGTTTCTGAACGCGGACGAATACGTCGAGTCGGTCGCCGCCCTCGGCGAGGAGAGCCAGACGTTCGCCAACGAGACCCTGTATCTGGTCGCGCAGCAGCCGTGGGGCGGCGTCGACATGGCTCGCATCGCCGGCACGACGAAGGACGGGGCGCCGTTCGAGAACCTGTTCGTTCGCTGCATCGCCACCGACGGTTCGAAGATCACAGTCATCGCCATCTTCGAACCGGAGGAGGTCGAACGGGCGGTCGCGCGCCTCGACGAGCTCCGGCCGAAGCCGGACGTCCCGCCGGTGAGCATGTCGAATGCCGCGACCCGGGCGCTCGACCGCACGGAGGCGTTGTACGACTCGCGCCGTTGGGACGAACTCGAAGCGGCGGTGTCGCCCGCCTTGGTCGTGGAGGATCGTCGGGCTCTCGCGCGAGTGACCACCGACCGAGCCGGGTGGCTCAGGTCGATCAGGCTGCTCGCCGAGGCGAACGCGACGCAGCGTCGTACGCCCCTGAGTCTGTTGGGGGACCGCCTGGCCATGCACACTTCCAGCTGGAGTGCGGAGTTCGACGGTGCGTCGATCGACGGCGAGGCGATCGGCGTGGCCGAGGTCGACGCCGACGGCCGGCTCGTGGCGGTCGTGCACTTCGACGCTGCGGACCGGAAGGAGGCGAATGCCGAGCTCTGGAAGCGCTTTCGAGAATCTGCCGATGGCCGAGTGCTGCCAGCGGCGGGGTTCGATGCCGTCGACGCGGTCATTCGTCGAGATGTGGCCGGGTTTCGAGCCACCCTGGCCGACGACTTCACCTTCGTCGACCACCGCCCGCTCGGCTCGGACTCGATGGGGCCCGATGAGTACGTCGAGTTCCTCGAGGCATTGATCGCCGAGACCTCGGACTTCCTCTACGAGAGCGTTCGCACTCTGGCCATGAGCCCCGCTGGTGGCGTCGACGTGGTTCGACTGTTCGGTCATACCGTTGACGGCGCCGCGTTCGAGTTCGTGTTCGTGCGCGTGACCGTGGCGAACAGCCGCGGCCTGACGGCCATGGAGGTGTTCCCGCTCGAGGACGAGGCTGCTGCGCTGGCACGGTTCGAGGAGCTCCAGCAGCAAGCTCGGTCGACGGTGAACTTCGACGACCTCGAAGCGTTCCGATCGATGTTGGCCGAGGACTGTGTCCTGGTCGATCATCGTCTGCTCGCGGCCGAACCGATGGACCGCGATGCGTACGTG
Organism: uncultured Iamiaceae bacterium; assembly: GCA_963778895.1. Lineage (GTDB taxonomy): Bacteria > Actinomycetota > Acidimicrobiia > Acidimicrobiales > Acidimicrobilacustridaceae > CAVZVZ01. The sequence goes on along the minus strand of CAVZVZ010000005.1, from coordinate 820,776 downwards.
GCGTACTTCGCTGCCCTCTTGGAGGAGACCTCGGACGTCAACTATCGAGCGTCTCGAGGTACTGGCCGAGTCACCCGAGGGAATGGTCGAGCTGGCTCGGTTGACCGGTCACACGAGGGACGGTGTCGAGTTCGAGACCTTGTTCCTGCGTGTGGCCGATCCTGCGTGACGGCCTCGTTCGTCGCGCATGGAGATCTTCCCGCCCGAAGACCGCGAAGCGGCGCTTCGCTCGCTTCGAGGAGCTGCAGGCGGATCCAGCACGTGCGTGCCGTCGAACCACCGCAGAACAAGGCCACCGACGCGTTGGACGAGCGCAAGGCCCGTACGAGGCACGGGATTGGGAGGCACTGAAGGCGATGGCGTCGCCGGACTTCCTGTTCTCGGATCGACGCCACCTGGCCCAGGTCACCTCCGATCGTGATGGTTGGATCCACTCCAGCAAGCTGATGGCGTCGGCCTCGGCCGAGGAGGATCGCACCATCCTCAGTGTCCTCGGCGACCGGCTCGCGTTGTACCAATCGCTGTGGACAGCGCAGGTGGAGGGCGCGCCGCTGGTGGTCGAGTCGCTCGGTCTCTGCGAAGTCGACGACCGACGGACGCTTCGTCGAATTGCTGCACTTCGATCTCGAGCAACGTCGCGACGGCCAACGACGAGCTGTGGATCGCTTCCGGGCGTCCGAGGAGGGCCAGATGATCCCGTCGATCGTGTACGAGAACCGCGCACGCCTTCAACGCCAAGACCATCGCGACGCTGCGGGCCTTCGCTCCACGATGGCCTGACGACTTCGACGATCACCATCGGCCGCCGGCGCCGAATCGACTGGACGCCGACGGCTACGTCGAGTTCTTGCGCGCTCTGCTCGGCGACACCGACGGTCTCGTCGGCGAGACGAGTGCATCGCATTGCCAGCGACGAGCTCGGCTGGGTCGTCGTCGCGATCAGCATGGTCGGGCGCAATCGCGGACGGTGGCGACGTTCGAGATCGCAGTGCGCTCCGCGTGATCATGTGCGACCGCGACGAGCTGATCCCGCATCGAGGTGTTCGCGATCGATGACGCTCGACGCTCGCCGTGGCACGCTTCGACGAACTGACGGGCGACCATGAGCAGTGAGCATCTGGCCGCGATCGACATCGGCACCAACTCGATCCACCTGGTCGTGGCGCGGTTCGGCGAAGGCACCAACTTCGAGGTGATCGCGCGCGAGAAGGAGATGGTCCGGCTCGGTTCGGGCTCGGGCGACATGAAGGAGCTCGACCCCGAGGCCATCGATCGGGGCATCGAGACACTCGATCGATTCCGGAAGATCGCCGAGATCAGCCAGGCCAAGGTCTATGCCGTAGCGACCAGTGCGGTTCGAGAGGCCGAGAACGCCGACGTGTTCATCGATCGAGCGCGCCGTGAAGCGGGCATCGAAGTCAACATCATCAGCGGCGTCGAGGAAGCACGGTTGATCCACCTCGGCGTGCTCCAGGCCGTGCCCGTCTTCGACCAGCGGCTCGTGCTGGTCGACATCGGCGGTGGGAGCACCGAGGTATTGGTGGGCGAGCGAGGCGAAGCACTCACGGCGTTCAGTCTGAAGCTGGGGGCCATCCGCTTGACCCGCCGCTTCTTTCGCACCGACCTCCTTCACCCGGGCGCCGTCGACGCCTGTCGACGCTACGTCCGCGCCATGTTGGCTCGAGTGCGACGCGAGGTGAGCGCGTGTGGGTTCGACGTCGCCGTGGGCAGCAGCGGCACGATCGAGACCATCGCCGCCATGGTGCAAGCGGCACGCGACGAGGGTGACGAGCCTCGGACCTTCAACAACTTCACCTTCTCCCGCCGTGAGGTCAGGCGAGTGGTGCAGGAGCTGATCGACGCGCCCACCGTCGAAGATCGGCGTCGGTTGCCCGGCGTTGATCCGACCCGTGCCGACATTCTGCTGGCCGGCGCGCCTGATCCTCGAACAGACGATGAGGGACCTCGACATCGGCGAGATGGTGGTGTCCGACTACGCGCTTCGTGAGGGCGTGCTGCTCGATGCCCTCGCCCGTGAGCGCGGTGCCGCCCTGCACCACCTGCAGGACCTGCGCCGTCGCAGCGTGGTGCACCTGATGGAGCTCACCGACGAGGACCCGGCGCATTCCCGTCGTGTGGCCGCGCTCGCGCTGGACCTGTTCGATGCGCTCGAGCCGTGGCACGGCCAGGGCGAGCACGCCCGCGAGTTGCTCGAGGCGGCCGCGCTGCTGGCGAACGTCGGTCTCTTCGTCTCGCACAGCGCGCACCACAAGCACAGCTACTACGTGATTCGGAACTCCGATCATCTGACCGGTTTCACCGATCACGAGATCGAGCTGATGGCGCTCGTCGCTCGCTATCACCGCAAGAGCGCCCCGAAGCCGAAGCACTCCGAGTACGCGCGCCTCGACCCGGCCGATCAGCAGCTCGTGCGGACCCTGGCGGGGATCCTCCGCGTCGCCATCGCGCTCGATCGCACCCACGCGGGGCTGGTCGAATCCGTGCGGGTCCACGAAGCCGACGGCGATCTGGTCGTCGACGTGATGGGCATCCCGGGCGCCGATCTGTCGCTCGAGCTGTTCACCGCGGTCGAACGCCGAGGGCTGCTCGAAGACGTGCTCGAACGACGGATCAAGTTCGAAGAGGTGGCGCCGGTCGTGGTGTGAACCGTCGAGCGCGCCGCGACACGCGCCGCGACATCGAGGCACGCATCGAGCAACACCGGCACGAACAACTCGGGCGAGCTCACACAGCCGTCGTGGCCCGTGGGCACCGGGTAGCCGACGGCACCGGGTATGGCGGCGGCCAGATTGTGTTGCCGGCGTGGAGCGACCACGAGGTCGCGTTCGGTGATCACCACGGCCGTCGGCACGTCGACGTCACCGATCCACTCCCGCGACGAGTACCGCGCCAACGCCCGGCCCGCTTCGGCCAGCGTCCGGGGATCGTTGCGGCGCAGTTCCTGCCGGGCCCACAGACCGACCTCGGTCGACTCGACCCGACCCTGCAGCACGCGCTCCGCAATGCGGCGCCGGACCACGCCGGGCGTCGCGCGCGCCGCCCACGCCAATCCTTCGATGCCACCGGCCCACGCCCGCTCGGCCGGGCTACGACCGATGAAGTTGCGACTCGTCGCGCACAACACGAGACCTTCGACGAGGTCCGGGTAGCGATGCCACAGCAGCTGGGCGATAGGTCCGCCCATCGAATAGCCGACGGGGATCAAGTGCTCGATCTCGAGCACATCCGCGAGTGCAGCCACGTCGTCGGCGCAGTCGGCGAGCCGGAACGGCTCGGGTGCTCGCAGGCCGAACCCGTGGCCGCGGTGATCGACAGCGAGCACACGGAAGTGGGCGGTGAGAGATTCGTACGCCGTGAACCAATTGAGCGCCGAGCTGGCTGTCCATCCGTGCAACAGCATCAGTGTGCGGTGCGCCGCGCGGTCCCGCGGCCTCGCGTACGAAGGTGGTGCCGCGGCCCGGGAGCTCGACGAAGCGGCCATCCGGGATGCCGGGAGGTCCCGACAGGGGGAGCGTGTCGACGTTGGCCACGCTCTTAACCTTCGATGGTGACGACTTCGACCTTGAGCACGCCCGCCGGCGCCTCGAAGTCGACCACGTCACCGACGGCCTTCCCCATCAGTGCCTGGCCGAGGGGGGACCCGGGCGACATCACGGTGACGTCGTCGCGGCGTTCCTCGATGGAGCCGATCAGATAGCGCTCGGGCTCGTCGTCGCCCTCGTAACAGACCGCTACGACCGAGCCGGCCCGCACGACATCGGAGTCGCCGCCGGAGACGATCTCGGCCAGATCGAGCAGAGCGGTGAGGTGGCGGATGCGAGATTCCATCTTGCCCTGCTCCTCTTTGGCGGCGTGATAGTCGCCGTTTTCGGAGAGGTCACCGAGCTCGCGGGCGGCCTGGATCTTGCGGGCGATGTCGGTGCGACCGTGCGTGGTCAGGTTCTCGAGCTCGGCCTGCAGCCGGTCGAAGGTCTCCTGGGTCAGATGATGGGTCTCGGGCACGTTGCGCATCGTAGCGACCACGGTTGCCACGGGGAACGCCAGGCCAACGCAGTATGAGGTTGAAAACCCTACGTTCGGGCACCACACTGGTGGGCAGTGTCTTTCGAGATCCATCACGCCGACGGCTTCGCCGTAGTCATCATTCAGTAGCGCACGTCGTTCGACGTGCGCTCCTCGACCGTCCACCCTGGTGGGCGGTTTTCTCGTTCCTGGGACCGTTTCACCCCGTTCACACCGCAGGAGAGTTCGTGAGTCACAAGATTGGCGTCATCGGCGGCGACGGCATCGGTGTCGAGGTCATCGCCGAGGCCCTGAAGGTCGTGCGCGCCTCGGGCGTCGATCTGGACACGGTGGACTACGACCTCGGCGGCGCCCGTTATCTGCGCGACGGCACGATCCTGCCCGACGAGGTCGATCGAGGAGTGGCGGGGGCTCGACGCGCTCCTGCTCGGCGCTGTCGGTACTCCCGACGTGCCGCCTGGTGTCATCGAACGCGGGCTGTTGTTGAAGATGCGCTTCGACCTCGATCTCTACGTGAACCAGCGGCCGTTCGTCGATCCCGACGGCGGGCACGACTTCATCGTCATCCGCGAGAACACCGAGGGGACCTATGCGGGTGAAGGTGGTTTCCTGCGCAAGGGCACGCCCCACGAGATCGCCACGCAGGGGTCGGTCAACACTCGGTTCGGTGTCGAGCGCTGCGTGCGCTACGCGTTCGACCTCGCCAACAAGCGCGATCGCAAACACCTCACGCTCGTGCACAAGACGAATGTGTTGACCTTTGCCGGCGACCTCTGGGAGCGCACGTTCAACGACGTGGCTACCGAGTTCCCCGATGTCGAGACGGCCTACAACCATGTCGACGCCGCGTGCATCTACTTCGTCGAGTCGCCGCAGCGGTACGACGTCATCGTCACCGACAACCTGTTCGGCGACATCCTCACCGACCTGGGTGGTGCGGTATCGGGCGGCATCGGCTTCGCCTCGTCGGGCAACCTCAACCCCGATCGCACCGGCCCGTCGATGTTCGAGCCCGTACACGGTTCGGCACCCGACATCGCCGGTCAGCAGAAGGCCAATCCCATCGCCGCCATCCTCTCGGCTGCGATGATGCTCGAGTTCCTGGGCGAGGCCGACGCCGGCGCCCGCATCCGCAAGGCCTGCGCCGAGCCAGTGGCGCTGGAAGGTTCGACATCGGAGATCGGCGACGCGATCGCCGCACTCGTCTAGGGAGACCAGACCCATGCCCATCACACCGACGGAATCGATTTGGATGAACGGCGAGCTCGTCCCGTGGGACGACGCCAAGATCCACATCCTCACGCACTCGCTGCACTACGGCATGGGCGTGTTCGAAGGCGTGCGCGCCTACGAGACCGATGAAGGACCTGCGGTGTTCCGGCTGCGCGAGCACATGGAACGTCTGCACGCGTCGGCGCAGATCATGATGATGGATCTGCCGTACTCCGTCGACGAGCTGGTCGACGCGACGAAGGCGACGGTCAAGGCCAGCGGCCTGCCGTCGTGCTACATCCGCCCCATCGCGTACTTCGGATACGGCGAGATGGGTCTCAACACGCTGCCGTGCACGGTCGACATGTCGATCGCGTGCTGGCCATGGGGCGCGTACCTCGGCGACGACGCGGTGACGAAGGGCGTGCGGATGAAGGTGTCGTCGTGGACGCGCCACGACCACAACAGCATGCCGCCGCTGGCCAAGACCACCGGCAACTACGTCAACTCGTCGCTGGCCAAGGTCGAGGCGCTCAAGGCCGGTTACGACGAAGCGATCATGCTGAACCCGCTCGGTTTCGTGAGCGAGTGCACGGGCGAGAACATCTTCGTGGCGCGCTACGGAACGCTGATCACGCCGCCGACGTCGGCCGGGGCGTTGCGTGGCATCACGCAGGACTCGGTGATGACCATCGCCGAGGATCTCGGCTTCGACGTCGCCATCGACGACATCAGCCGCAGCGACGTCTACATCGCCGAGGAGATGTTCGTGTGCGGCACGGCCGCCGAGGTGAGCGCGGTCAACTCGGTCGACGATCGCCCCCTGCCCTGCCCCGGCCCCATGACCACGGCGATTGCCGCCGAGTACGCCAAAGCTGTCCGTGGTCAGGTCGATCGCTACAAGAACTGGTTGGAGTACGTCAATGAGTGACACCAGAACCGATGCGCAGAACGAAGCCGATGTACGCAGGCCGCCCGGCACTCCCGAGGCGGTCGACATCTTCGACACGACGCTGCGCGACGGCGCGCAGTTCGAAGGCATCTCGCTGACGGTCGAGGACAAGCTGCGCATTGCCGAGCAGCTCGACTGGCTCGGTGTGCGCTGGATCGAGGGTGGCTACCCGCAGGCGAATCCGAAGGACGCCGAGTTCTTCCGCCGGGCGCCTACCGAGTTGTCGCTCGACACTGCTGATCTGGTGGCCTTCGGATCGACGCGCCGTCCGGCGGGGAAGGTCGACGTCGACCCCACGCTGCAAGCCCTGCTCGAGGCCGAGACCTCCACCGTGTGCATCGTAGGCAAGAGCTGGGACTTCCACGTCACCGAGGCCTTGCGCACCACCCTCGACGAGGGCGTGGCGATGGTCGCCGATTCGGTGAAGTTCCTCGCGGCCGCCGGTCGGCGCGTGTTCTTCGACTGCGAGCACTTCTTCGATGGCTACCGGAACAACGCGGAGTACGCGCTGCGTGTCGTCGAGGCGGCCGCATCCAACGGCGCCGAGTGTGTCGTGCTCTGCGACACCAACGGCGGCTCACTGCCTCACGAAGTCGAGGCAGTGACGCCGCGAGGTCGTGTCGTTCCTCGCCGGTGGTCCGATCGTCGGGATCCACACGCAGAACGACAGCGGTTGTGCCGTCGCGAACTCGGTGGCCGCGGTCATCGGTGGTGCGAGACAGGTGCAGGGCACGATCAACGGCTACGGCGAGCGCACGGGCAACGCCAACCTGATGACGGTCATCCCCGACCTCACCCTGAAGTTGGGTGTCGCGACGCTGCCCGAAGGGCGCATGGAGCGCCTGACGCTCGTGAGCCACCACGTCGCCGAGCTGGTGAATCTTCCGCCGCAGCCCGCCGACCCGTTCGTCGGCCTGTCGGCCTTCGCCCACAAGGGCGGACTGCACACGTCGGCGTTGGGACGAGCCGGGGGAGCGACCTACGAGCACATCGACCCCGAGATCGTGGGCAACCACACGCGGGTGCTCGTGTCGGATCTCGGTGGCAAGGCCGGTATGGCGATGAAGGCCGAGGAGTTCGGTGTCGAGCTCGACGACCGGGCCGTGGGCGCGCTGAGTGAGGAGCTCAAGCAGCTCGAATCTCGTGGTTGGTTGTTCGAGTCGGCGGACGCCTCGCTCGAGTTGTTGATGCGCAAGGCCACCGGATGGACGCAGGAGTTCTTCGAGGTCGAGGCCTATCGCGTGTCGAGCTATCACCGCGAGGGCCCGGTGATGCCCACCGGTGAGATCGAGATCGCAACTGAAGCCACGATCAAGTTGTGGGTCGACGGCGAGCGGCTCGCGGCCGTGGGCGAGGGCAACGGTCCGGTGAACGCGCTCGACGTTGCGCTGCGGCGTGCGCTGAATGGGCGATATCCCGCGCTCGATCGGATCCACCTGACCGACTACAAGGTCCGCGTGCTCGACAGCGTGGCCGCCACCAGCGCGGTGGTGCGCGTGCTGATCGACTCGACCGATGGCGACCGGTCGTGGACCACGGTCGGTGTGTCGGAGAACATCATCGAGGCCTCGTGGTCCGCCCTCGTCGACTCACTCGTCTACGGTTTGGTGCATACAACCGGGACTTGACTGGGAGGTCGCACGGTGGGGATGCGCAAGCTCGTTGGTGGCGCGGCAGGAACTGCCCTGCTCATAGCGCTCATGATGGTCATGCCCTCGGCGTCGCAAGCTGCCGAGGTGCCCTTCACCTCGTGCCCGTCGGAGGTGGCGTCCTGGGCGAACAACGACGCGGCGTATCCACCCTTCGGTTCTGTCGGGGCCGACAGCGCCGACGGCCTCGTCAACTGCGCGGCACCGTTCGCTCCCGAGAGCTCCACGGAGCAGAACGTCACGATGACCTTTCCCTTCGCGCAATTGCCGACCGATCCCTGCAACACGTTGGTGAGTGTGTCGCTCACGTCGACGGGAACGCCCGAAGGTGCGGGGTGGGGTTTCGTCGCTTACAACGTGGGTGACCCGAGTATCCATTACACCGGGCCGAGCGGAACGGGTGACGGCGGCTTTCAGCAATTCGGCGCGACGCAGGGCACCCTCATCACCACCAATGGCGGGACGTTCTACAGCCCGATCGCGCAACCTGCGTCGGGTGCGTACAGCGTCACCTATCAGCTCGATCCGGCCCAGCTCGACCTGGCCACGCTCGCGGCTGGCCACCTCGGAGTCTCGGCCGTGGTGTTCGATCCCGGCGACGTCTTGACCTCGATGACCGTGCAGGTCGTGGTGGACGACAGTGCGTGCCCCCCGGCGAGCTCGAGCACCACGTCGACTGAGCCGACCCCGACATCGACGACGTCGACCACGGCGCCCAAGGTGCAAGCGGCAACGAGCCCCAAGTTCACCGGCTGAAGCTCGGCGCCTAGGCTGCTCGGGGTATGGCTGCTCCCGAGTACGTCCCGCGTCCGAAGGACGACCACCCGCGCACCTACGAGTCGCCGACGTGGCACGCCGAGCCCTGGTTCTCGGATCGGCCCGGCGACCTCGACGGTGCCCAGCCCCATGGACCGCGTCTCGGGTACCCGGGCCCGGACCAGGGCTACGCGTTGAAGCTCGCCCGCCAGTTCGAGGGCAAGCTCGTGCTCACCCCGGGCGAGTACGAAAAGGACGCCCTCGTCGGTTGCGTCGAGATCGCCCTCAAACGCGCCTCGCTGTTCGGACGGGCTCCCGTGATCCACGACCTCACGATGGCGCTCATGCTGTGGGGCTTCCTGGCCGAGGCCGACCCCGAGCTGGTGCGCCTCCGCCGCAAGTACTTCGCCGCGATCTCCAACCCCGTCGACTACAGCGAGCGGCGCCGCGTCGCCGATGTCGTGCCCGTGGCCGCGCTGCGGATGACTCCGGCTGAATTCGCGCAGGTGATCGATCAGGATCCGAAGCGCGAGAAGTTCTTCCGGCGCCGCAACACCGCGCCCTCGTCATGACCACGCCCGATCCCACGGCTGTCCGGGTTGTCGACCCCGACTGGGGCGAGTTGACGTTCGACGTACGCCTCGCCGGTCCCGACGACGGCGAGCTGGTCCTCTTGCTGCATGGCTTCCCGCAGACGTCGTGGTCGTGGCGCAACCAGATCGGTGCGCTGGCCGATGCGGGCTATCGCGTGGCCGCACCCGATCAGCGGGGCTATTCGCCAGGCGCACGACCGACCGCCACCGAGGCCTATGCCCGTGACGCGCTCGTCGGCGACGTGCTCGGACTGGCGACCGCGCTCGGTCACGACCGCTTCCATCTGGTTGGTCACGACTGGGGCGGCTCGGTGGCCTGGCAACTGGCCGGTCGCCGTGGCGAACGTCTGCTCACGTTGGCGTCGCCTGACGACACCGCATCCCCAAGCCATGGCCGACGCCTACGCCGGCAAGCTCGGCGGCGATCAAACCAGCCCGGTCGATGTACGTCGACATGTTCCGCGCCGAGGGCAGCGAGGACGGCATGTTGGCCAACGAGGCCGCAGGGCTGCGCCTGATCCTGCTCGGCGGCGGTCTCGACGAAGCCGAGGCGCAGGCCTACGTCGAGGCGCTGGGAACGACCGATGCGCTGCGATCCGCGCTGAATTGGTATCGGGCCATGTCCCTGGCGGATGTCGACGGCCTCGGCCCGATCACCGCACCGACGCTCTACCTGTGGGGCACGAACGACGTCGCGCTCGGGCCGGAGGCGGCGCGGGCAACCGGCGATCATGTCGACGGGCCCTACACCGTCATCGAGTTGGAGGGTGCGGATCACTGGGTTCCCGAGCACTCGGCCGAGGCCGTGACCCGCGGCGCTCCTCGAGCACTTGGCGACGCGCTACTCCGCTGATCGTCACGGGCGTGCCGGCCGGGATCGTGTCGGCCAGCAGGCTCACGACATCGTCGGGCATTCGTATGCAGCCGTTCGACGAAGCCGATCCGATGAGATTCGGCTGGTTGGTCCCGTGAAAGGCAATCGCCGGTAGCCCGCCGTCGAACTCCTCGAGCGATTCGGAGTACGCGTTCGTGGCGAGGATCCATGGACCGTACGCACCGTTGGGGCTCACGCCGGCCACGGCGGCGGGGATCTTCTCGGCGATGTAGAAGGTGCCGAGCGGTGTCGGGGTGTTGTCCTTGCCGACGACGACGTTGGTCTGCGCGACCACCGTGTTGTCGTTCCATACCGTGAACAAACGCTCCGACAGCACCAGCTCGGCGTGGAACGTGTGTTGCGCCAGGTTCACGTCGGAGGCGCGAACCCAGCCCTCTTGCCCGTTCGGTCGCGCTGGGATCGACACCTTCAACCAGTCGCCCTCGACGCCGGTCACGACCATGACGAGTGGGTTCCCGAAGTACGTGGGGTTCTTGTAGCGCCAGCCGGTCGGTGTGGTCTGGGCGAACTCGTAGTTCAGCCCGGAGCGGGGGATGGGTTGCAGCGACGCGGCGGAGAACGAGGCCGGGACCGCCGCGGTCGTGCCGTCGACCGGCTTGTCCTTGAACACCTCGAGTGAGGAGCCCTTGGCTTCCGCCGTAGTGGTGGTGTGCTCCGGCAGCGTGCTGGTGGTCGTCGTGGGCTCGAGCTGGTCGGGGCTCAACTGGAAGTTGCCGCCGGCATCCGATGCCTTCGTGCCACAGCCTGCCGCTATGGCGGTCAGGGCCAGGACGATCACCACGGTCATGGCGCGAAGGAGCGATCGAGGGTGTCCGGACATGAGGGCCAATGGTACCGAGGTGCGGACCCGTGGCCGAGTCGCCGTCTACCCTTGCTGCCGGTTGGAGAGTCCGCTCGGGAGGAGAAATGCCATGAGGCGACTAGCGCTGGGGCTAGCCGGTGTCGTTCTGCTCATCGCCCTGCTGCCCACTCAGGCGGGCGCGGGCAAGCAGCCAGATGGACCGGCAGTCTCGATCGTCCACGGCATCGGCACCACGCCCGATACCAACTTCGTCGACGTGTACATCCGTGAGGCTGGTTCAGGTGGCACCTTCCTTCTCGTCATCGCGGGCAATGACGACGACTTCGGCTTTGGCGCGACCTTCGATGCCGGCCACCTGCCGCCCGGTGACTACGACGTGCTGTTGTGCGGTGCGGCGACCTCGCCCATCGAGGACATCAACCAGTGCTCGGACAACGGAACGTCACCGGCCAACGGCAACTGCCGGGAACACCGTCACGGTCGCCGATACACAACAGGTCGTGCTGTTCGCCGGCTGGAGTGACCTCGGCCGGCCCACGGTGCTGGCGTTCACGATCGACGTGTCCTGCGTCGAGGGCGCGGCCGGTGGTCGAGCGACGGCCGCACACGCGGCGGTGGCAGGATCGGTGACCGTCTCGGACCCTGGCGGTGCAACGCTTCTCACCGGCTTGACGCACGGTCAGTCCCAATCGGTTCTCGTGCCGGCCGGTAGCTACCCCGTGATCATCAGCGACGATCACGTCCTCAACCTCGAGGCGACGATCGACGTCGGCGCGCTGCAGAACACCGTCACCTATGTGACCGGCAATCCGATCCAAGCCAAGGTCAGTTACGAGCTGATCACCCAGACCTTCGCGTTGGAGCAGTGCACCACCCCGCCGCCTTCAGAGTCGACGTCCACCACGCAGGCCGTGCAGGCAGCCACGCAGCCGAAGTTCACGGGCTGAGCACTAGCCTCGCGGGGTGGCGACTTCCCCGATCCGTGTCCGCTTCGCGCCTGCGCCTACCGGCTACCTGCACATCGGGGGCGCGCGGACGGCCCTGTTCAACTGGATCTACGCGCGCCAGAACGGCGGCGAGTTCGTGCTCCGCATCGAGGACACCGACGCCGAGCGCAGCCGGCGTGAGCTGATCGAGATCATCTACCGCACGCTCGAATGGCTCGGGCTCGACTGGGACGGCGAGCCGGTGCACCAGTCGGACCGGCTCGATCTCTACCACGACGCTGTCGCGAAGCTCGTGGTGCGCGGGCGGGCCTACTACTGCGACTGCACGCCTGACGAGGTCAAAGCGCGGGCTGAGGCGCGCGGCGGAAAGCCGGGCTACGACGGCTTCTGCCGTGAGCGTGAGCTCGGGCCCGCCGACGGCCGGGTCGTTCGCTTCCGTACGCCCGACGAAGGCACGACCGAGTTCGAGGACGTGATCCGGGGTCACATCTCGTTCGACAACGCCGAGTTCGAGGACTTCGTCATCGTGCGCTCGACCGGGTCGCCGACGTTCTACGTGGCCAACGCGGTCGACGACGCCGACATGGGCATCACGCACGTCATCCGGGGCGAGGACCTGATCAACGTCACCCCTCGCGTGCTGTTGTTGCGCGAGGCGCTCGGGTGTCACCGATCGTCCGACCTTCGCCCATCTGCCGCTCATCGTGAACGAGCAACGCAAGAAGCTGTCGAAGCGTCGCGATGACGTGTCGGTGGGCGACTACATCGATCGGGGCTATCTGCCCGAGGCGATGGTGAACTATCTGGCCGTGCTCGGCTGGGGTCCACCTGACGGCGCTGAGATCCGGCCGTTCCCCGAGATCGTCGACCTGTTCCGTTTGGACGATGTCAACAAGGCGGGCGCGTTCTTCGACCTGAAGAAGCTCGACCACTTCAACGGCGAGTACATACGAGCCCTGCCGACCGAGGAGTTCGTCAGCCGCAGTACACGTTGGCTGTTCGACGATCCGCCCTGGCCGCCTGAGCGTTTCGACGCGACGGTCTTCGAACGCATGGCGCCCCTGGTGCAGGAACGGGTGACGACGCTGTCCGAGGCGCCGGGTTATGTCGACTTCCTGTTCCTCGCGGATCCGGTCATCGACGACGGCGTCGTGGCAGAAGGTCGCGGCCAAGGATCCTTCGGCGGCGGCGGCCCTGCTCGATGCCGTGCTCGAGGTGTTCCTGACGTGCGAATGGGAGCCCACCGTGCTCATGGCCGCGATCAAGGACGAAGGTGAGCGGCTCGAGCTCGCCAAGGGGCTCTACCGAGGTGGCGGCGTCGTGCGGGTGGCCGTGAGCGGTCGCACCGTGGGGCCGCCGCTCGGCGAGGCCATGCAGCTCCTCGGCCGCGACGAGGTGGTGCGTCGTTTGCGCGAGGCTCGGGCACGAATCACGGTCTGAATTCGTTGGGTGCGACGATGGTTGACGACGCAGGGCCACAGGTGACCAAGCCCGCGCGACGCTCGCGTTGGCGGTGGGTGGCGTGGGCGCTGCTCGGCTTGTTCGCGCTGACCGGGGTGTACGTGGGTGCGACGCTCGCCCAGGTGTACTGGACGTCGCGGCAGGACCAGGCCAAGGCCGCCGACGCGATCGTCGTCATGGGCGCGGCGCAGTACGACGGGCGACCGTCGCCAGTGCTGCAGGCGCGACTCGACCATGCAGTCGACCTGTGGCGTAAGGGCTATGCCGAGATGATTGTGGTGACCGGCGGGAAGAAGGCCGGTGATCGTGTCACACAAGGGTTTGCCGGCTATCAGTACCTGCGTAGCCAGGGCGTGCCCGAAGAAGACATCAAGGTCGAGGTCGAGGGAACGAACAGCTACGAGGAGTTGTCGGCGTCGGCCCTGATCATCAAGAACGCGTCCGACTCCAACAAGGTCTTGATCGTCACCGACCCGTATCACGCGTTCCGGGCCCAGCAGATCGCCAACGAGGTCGGTCTCGAGGCGTCGGTCTCACCCGCCGACGTGCATGGCTCGTTTCAGTCGCTGCTCCGCGAGACGGTGGCGTCGTCGATCGGACGGGTCATCGGCTACCGCCGCCTCAACAACATCCTTTGACCCCACCACCGAAATTGGCGTCTGGTGGGACAAATGGTGTCGCCTTTCAGCTCCAGTTCGCGGCGAAGTAGAGTGACTGCTCACCTTTCGGGGGTGGTGTAATCGGTAACACTGCAGGTTCTGGTCCTGTCATTGGGGGTTCGAGTCCTCCCCCCCGAGCAAGAACGGCCGCCGGCGCGGGCGCTTCGCGCCGAGCCGGCCGAGGTCCCGAAGCACGTTTCGCCAGGCTGAAACCGGCCGGTAAGATGCTCCGGCTACCCGCTCGAACGTGAGCGGTACGTCCTGCCCCCATCGTCTAGCGGCCTAGGACACCACCCTCTCAAGGTGGCGGCACGGGTTCGAATCCCGTTGGGGGTGCTGACCTCGGTTTGGTCGAGGAGCCGTGGAGTTACCCGGTGAAGTTTGGACTCACGCTCGACGGATCAGCGGCAGGCACGTCGAGTGTGGCTGTGGCGACGGCGGATGGGTCACCGTTGTTCGTCGTGGCATTGGTCGGTCAGCACACGTTCGAGGACCACGCGCCGTCACGTGGGCGCGTGCCGTTCGCGTCCTGTTTCGTTCCCACGATGCAGCGCGCCACGCCCGGAACTCGGACCTTGCCGTCCTTCTCGAACGCGCTGACATTCGCTATGGCGTTTGCCCGAATGCGCTCCCGCGTTAGTTCGTCGACTTGCTGGAGCGCCGCAGCTGCGAGCGAAACGTGCTCGCTGATCATCTCCCAATACTGCGCGGGCGATCGCGTCACGAGCTCGACGCCGACGTCCCACTCGGCAACATCATGCAGCCCCGCGCCCTCGTACAGGGCACTGACGTATCCCGGGGCAGCGCACCGGAACATGTTCGGCCCGTCCGGGTCGGGTGGCGCCACCACTGCCTCGGTCGCGATTGCCTGCATGGCGATCGTCGTCCACGGGTTTTCCTCGGGCTTGACCCATACCGACGAGCAGAGACGTCCGCCTGGCTTGAGCACGCGCGAACTCGGCCGTCGCCTTGCCCATGTCGGGGAAGAACATGTACCCAAAGCGCACGGAGACGCTATCGAATGTGGCGTCGTCGAACGGCAGATCATCGGCGCTGCACACCTCCGTCTCGATATTGCCGATCCCTTGTGCTCTGGCTCGTCGCGCCGCTACGTCCAGCATCTCGGCTACGAGGTCGGTCAGGACAACGCGTCCCTTCGGCGTCAGTCTCGCGATGCTCAAACCCGGCTCGCCCGTGCCCGCGGCGATGTCGAGATGCTGATGATCTTCAGCGATGTCCAGACGCTCGATCATCGTGGCGCCGACCGGGCCCAGCTGCTCCATGATGACCGCGTCCCACTTCTCCCAGCCCGCAGAGAGCCCGGCCCACGTCGCTCGCTGAACGTCTCGGATCTCATCGGCGCTCGGCATCGGCATTCCTCGCAATCGGTGCACCACCGAAAACGGAGGCACTCCTTCGGTGGCAGTGCATGATGCCCGGTCGGGGCGCACTACACCACCAGGCGGGCGGCAGTCGCCGGAGACACGCCGTCATTTCATGGGCGAGCCGAATCTGAGAACGTTGCCGTCAGGGTCAACGAGAGCACCTTCGTGCTGGCCCCATTCGGTGTCCTCGGGCATGTGCACCTCGGCTCCCGACGCCCGCCACGCCTCCGCGAGTGCGTCAGCATCGTCAACCCACAGATACGCGGAGTGCTTCGCATCTGACGGGAAGATCTGCGAGACGACCCCGAGATGGATCTCGACCCCGTCACGGGTCACGAATCCGTACCCGCCACCCTCGTACTCCCGAGTCTTGAAGCCGAGTCGCTGATAGTGCGCGAACGACAGTGCGAGGTCCCGGACCGGAAAGATCGGTGCCGCTCGCCTGATGGTTGCCACGGGATCGAACGGTATCGCTCCGCACGCCACCTGGCCTTATGAGCCGGTCCTCCGCGTCGAGCTGGGGCGAATACGGACGCGCCGCGAGCGAATCGCGGGCAATCTGAACGGGTGACGAAGACAGGTGGGCCGCGCGACGGGCCCGACGACGGTGCGCTGCTGGCGCTCTTCGGTGCGATCGCCTCACGTGACGACGTCGAGGTTGCACGACGGCTGGACTCATCGCACGATCTCGCAAGCTGTCCGATTCGTGTCGGGGCAAGCCGCCAAGATGCCGAGAGGTACTTCCTTGGTGCGATCCGTCATCACGTGTACGGCGGTGACACGGCGCTGCACATCGCGGCGGCCGCACATCAACCGGAACTCGCCGAGTCGCTCGTTACGAGAGGCGCCGACGTTCGCGCTCGCAACCGACGGGGAGCTGAACCGATCCATTACGCCGCCGAGGGGAGTCCCGGCGCGAAGCACTGGGATCCTGTGGCGCAACGTGACGTGGTCACGTATCTCATCGCAGCCGGCGCGGATCCGAACGCTTTGGACAACAGTGGCGTGGCCGCGCTGCATCGAGCCGTTCGCACTCGTTGCTCGGCGGCGGTGAGCGCGCTCATCGAGAACGGCGCGGATCCGCTGCTCATGAACAAGAACGGTTCGACCCCGCTGCATCTCGCTGTTCAGAACACAGGCCGGAGCGACTCTGGCTCGGAAGCGGCACGGGACGAACAGGGCCGGATCATCGCGGTGCTCCTCGGGCACGGCGCGAGTCCCACCGATGCCGATGCGAACGGCAAGACCGTCGCAGCGGCCGCATCCAGCGAGTGGGTCCGTGATCTGCTCGGCATCCCCTGACCGCTTTGCAGCTGGGCTGGTAGATGGCGGTTCGAATAACGTCCTCCAGTGGTGCTGGATCCTCGAGGAGGTCAATCGCCGCTGGTGGGTTCCTGACCCGTCCCGATCCGGTGCCGCTTGACGCTCTTCCAGCGCTCAGGCATGCCCGCATCGGAAGGGGGAGCAGGCATGGGTACGACGTACCTGCACGCAGTGGCCTCGCTGGACGGCTACATCGCTGATGAGCGCGACGACGTGGGGCCGCTCCACGACTGGTACTTCAACGGCGACCATCCCCTCGTCGACGAAGACCACGCCGATGTTCACCGTGCGCCATTCCGGGTCTCGGCCGCCTCGGCTGACTACGTGCGTGGCATGTGGTCGCGCCAGAAGGTCCTGGTCATCGGGCGGCACCAATTCGACCTGACCAACGGATGGGAGGGCCACCCGCCAGCGAGCGACCACGTCGTGGTCGTGTCGCACCGACCGCGGCCGATGGGCTGGCACCCGGAGGCGTCGTACCACTTCGCCACCTCGGTTGAGGAGGGAATCGCGCGAGCACAGGAGCTGGCTGGCGAGGGGGAGATTGGAGTGGGCGCGGGTGAGGTGGGCGGGCAGGCGCTGTCGCTGGGGCTCATCGACCGCGTGGCGATCGACATCGTGCCGGTCGTCTTCGGTCGGGGGAAGCCGTACTTCGGGACGCTCGCTGATGGCCACCTGATGCTCGAGGATCCCGAGGTGGTCATCCAAGGTGACGGGGTGCTCCATTTGCGTTATCCGGTGCATCGCGGACCCTAGATATGCCGCCCAAAGGTGCGGGTAGTGCCGGCCACCACCGTCGCTCGTGCGGCGGTCTCGGCGGTCAGGGCGACGGAGATAGGCAGCGGGCAGACTTCTCGCATGAGCGTCGAACACAACAAGGCCGTCGTTCGCGAATTCGACGATCTCGGAAACGGCGTCGGAGACCTCAGTCGCCTCGACTCTCTGTGCACTTCCGACATGAAGAACCATGCCATCGCCGCCGGCCGTCCCACCGGCATAGAAGGGACGCGCGAGTTCTTGAAGTCCGCTCGTCGCGACCTCCATCCCGCGAAATGGGTCGAGTCGCGGGTGGTGGCCGAAGGCGACCTCGTCGTGCAGTTCGGAGTCCGAGAACACGAATGGCCAGGGGGGACCTTTCGCGGGTTCGAGATCCCTGGCGGCACCTACACACGAGACACGGCCTTCGCCTACCGATTCGTGGACGGCCTCATCGCCGAACGGTGGGCAATCCGCGACGACCTCGCCATGCTCCTCCAACTCGGTGCCCTCGAGCCCAGGACCGATTGAGCGAGTCGCCATCCGACGAGACGTCAGCCGACGGAGCTCGGAAGTTCCTGGGATCGACCGCGCGGCTGGCGTTGCTCGGCGGCGAAGAGTTGATGGAGGAGCTGGATGGCGATGGAGCCTTCACCTACCGCGGACGCGACGCGCTTCACCGCACCATGCCGTATGTCTCCGGCGGCGAACACCCCCGGCATGCTCGTCTCGAGGAGCAGTCGGGCGCGATCGAGCGGCCAGGCGTGGCTCGGCGAGACATCTGCTCCCGTGAGAATGAAGCCCTTGTCGTCGCGTTCGACGTCGGCCGGTAGCCAATCGGTGTGCGGCGAGGCGCCGATCAGGAGGAACAGCGCCTGCGCCTCGACCGTGGTCTCGGTCTGTGACGCGATGTCGCGAAGAACTAGTTGCTCGAGCCGTGCGTCGCCGCCACCACCCACCACCTCGCGGCCGAGACACGTCTCGATATTGTCGGTCGCTTCCACCTGACGAACGAGGTACTCCGACATCCCGGCGCGTAGAGAGTCGGCACGGACCACGAGCGTGACGCGCCGCGCGTACCGAGCGAGATGGAGCGCGGCCTGCCCGGCCGAGTTGGCGCCCCCGACGACGAACACATCGCGACCCGCCACCGCCGGCGCCTCGGACGTCGGACCGCCGTAGAACACACCGGCCCCGTTCAACGCTTCGAGCGACGGCACTCCGAGCCGGCGATAGCTGGCGCCCATCGCCAGGAGCACGGCGGTGGTCCGAACGGGCCCGCTGTCAGCCAGTGAGACCACCAACTGGTCGTCCTCACGGACGATGTCGGTGACCGGTTGCATGAAGGCGAAGTCCGCCCCGAAGACCCAGGCTTGGTTGTACGCGTTCTGGGCGAGCCTCCGCCCGCTGACGCCGCGAGGGAAACCGAGGTAGTTCCGGATGAGCGAGCTGGACGTGGCTTGGCCGCCGATGCCGCCTTTGTCGACCACCAAGGTGCTGAACCCTTCGGAGGCGCCGTACACGGCGGCCGACAACCCCGCGGGTCCGGCGCCGACGATGACGACATCGAACTCCATGTGCTCCGGATTGACCGGCGAGCCGGTGGCCTTGGCAATCTCGGGGTTGGTTGGATTCTCGAGGATCGTGCCGTCGGGGAACATGATGAACGGAAGCTCCGTCCCGTCCCCAGCCGCGGCGACGAGGGCCTGACCTTCAGTGGAGTCGGCGAGGCAGAAGTTGTGCACGACCGCACACTGCTGGAGCGCCTCACGTATCTCGTACGCCCGACCCGACCACGACTCGCCCACGATGTGAATCGTGTACGGCGCCGCTCGGTTCGCCTCGGCCCACTCGAGCAGCATGCTCGAGATCGTCTGATGGAAGAGCTCGTCCGGTGATTGCGCCGGTCGGAGCACGTAGTGATCGAACCGGCCGTCCGCGATCCCCTCGAAGATCGCTTCTCCGGTCGCCTTCTGGCCCCAGTCGCCCCACGCGATCAGCAGCGCTCGCTTCGCGTGGGGGTGGAGGTGACGAACCTCGTTCAGTGCTTGGCTGCCGGTCATGCCCTGGAGCCACTGTGCGGCCAGGACCAAGGCGACCTCCACATCTGATGCGGCGAACTGCTCGAGTTGCGAACGCGCATCCGTAGGTGATCGCAGGCAGACGACGCGGTAGTGGCGCGCGTATCGATCTTGCAACTCACGTTCCACGTCGCCCAACGCGTCGGGGTCATCGTCGATGGCAAGCAGGACGGGCTGGGCCATGGCCCGCACTTTAGGTCACCTCTCCGATGGACCATCGAGCGCAAAAGTAGGGTGCGGCCATGGAACTAGAGGATTGGGACGCCCGTTGGCGCGACGGCAAGATCGGCTTTCACCAGCCCGACGTGACGGATCTCCTCGCGCAGTACCACCAGCAGGTTTGGGGCCGAGAGCCCCTGGGGCGCGTTCTCGTGCCGCTGTGCGGCAAGAGCTTGGACATGGTGTTCCTCGCCGATCGGGCCGACGCAGTTGTGGGCGTCGAGTACGTCGAACAGGCAGTCAAGGAATTCTTCGCCGAGCGGGGTCTGGCACCCGAAGTCGGGACCGGACCGCCGGTGCGGTACACGGCCGACAAGTACACGCTGTTCGCGGCGGACTTCTTTGCGGTGACGAACGAACACGTCGGTGCCGTCGATGCCGTCTTCGATCGGGCGGCACTGGTGGCCCTCGATGCCGAGACTCGGATGAAGTACGCCAGCCACATGCAGGCCCTCGTGCCAACTGGCGCCAAGGTGTTGCTCGTCACGTTCGACTATGACCAGTCGCAGATGGACGGACCTCCGTTCGCGGTCTCGAACGGGGAGGTCGACCGCCTGTTTCGAGAGGGCTTCATTGTCGAGCACCTCGAAACGCGCGATGTGCTCGACGAGAGGTTCCGCGAGCGAGGACTAGCCGCGATGACGGAGTCCGCGTTCGAACTGACACGTCGCTAGACACGCTCGGTCAGAGAGCGCGGATTCTCAGACCTCGGACCTTGGTGAAGTCTTTCCGGTTCCGGGTCACCAGCGACAGACCGTGCTCGAGCGCTGTCGCCGCGTCGAGTTCTTCGTCGAGATACTCATCGAGCGCACGACGAATCACCTCGGCCATGGGTACGCCCTTTGCCGCCGTGACCTGGTCGATCCGGCGCATCCATCGAAGGTTCACGTCCCCGACTCGTTCGGCAGGTCGTGAGGCGAGCTCATCGATCCGTTCCGCGCCACGAGATCGCCGCGCGGCGATCTGTCGCACTCGGTGTGCGTGCCGTCCAGGTCAACTTCGCTTCGAGCCGCAGTCGGGGAAGGCGTTCGAACAGCAGCGGACGCGACATCAGGCGCACAATACGGCCGCGCGTGAGAGCCGCCGTTTAGGGTCACCGGGATGTCGTTGCTGCTCGGACTGATCGTGGCGGCGTCGTTCGGCAGCGGGGACTTCCTCGGCGGGCTGGCGTCGCGGCGGGCGTCGACGCTGGCGGTTCTGGTGATCGCGCAACTGTGTGCGTTCGCGGGCGCCGTGATCGTTGCGGTTGTCGCCGGTGGAAATCCGACGTCAGCCGATCTCGTGCTCGGCGCCGGCGCCGGGGCCCTGAACGTGGTTGCCCTCGGATGTCTCTACCAAGGGCTCGCGATCGGCCAGATCGGCAGGGTCGCGCCGGTTGCGGCGGTCATCGGTGCCGTCATCCCCGTGGCCTGGGGGCTGGCGAGGGGTGAACGACCGTCGACGCTTGCGCTTGTCGGCGTCGGTTTGGCCATCGTCGCGGGCGGCCTGATCAGTCGTGAACGAGGCGGGTCGTCCACGGACAACGCGGCGCGGTCATTGGTGCTAGCGGTGGGCGCCGGTGTCGGCTTCGGGTTGTCGTTCATCTTCTACGCCGCCACCAACCAGGACTCGGGTTTCTGGCCGGTGCTCACCTCACGGGCTGCGGCCGTGGTGGTGGTGATCGCCGCTCTGTTGGTCACGCGCACGCGTCTCGTCACCCCGCGTGTGCCGGCTGCGCAGGCGATGAGCGCAGGCGTTCTCGACGTCACCGCCGCGACGCTGTTGTTGGTCGCCTTGCGCAACGGCCTCGCCGCCACGGTTGCTCCTGTTGCTTCCCTGGCGCCCGGTTTCACCGTGGCTCACGCGCACTGGTACCTGCACGAGAAGGCGTCTCGCGTGCAACTGATCGGCCTCGTGATCGCGCTGGTCGGACTCGTCCTGATCGCCGCGGGCTAAGAGGCTGCTGTCATGCCCACGCCACTTCCCATCGCGGGGCCGTTACGCCTCGCGGTCGTCGGGCTGGGCCAGATCGCCGAGCTGGTCCTGCCCAGCTACCTCGGGCGGGACGACGTCGAGATCGTCGGGCTGTGCGATGTCGACGCCAATGCGTTGGAGCGATGGGGTCCGCTCTGTCCCAACGCGCTCACGACGTCGTCGCTCGACGAGCTGCTCAGTGCGATGCAGGACCGAGCCGATGTCGTCGACGTCCTCGTGCCGACACCGATGCACAGCGAAGTGGTGTGCCAGGTGCTCGAAGCTGGCTTCCACGTGCAGGTGCAGAAGCCCCTGGCGCGCGACATGGAAGGCGCCGATCGAATGCTCGCCGCGGTTCCGGCCGGCGGCACGCTGCGCGTGCTCGAGGACTACGTCTTCTTCCCGCCGCTCGTGAAGATGAAAGAGCTCATCGACAACGGTGAGATCGGTGTACCAGTGGGCGCGCACATGAAGATCGTCGCCACGGGCCGCGGCGGTTGGGACATACCGGAGTCGAGCCTGCGCTGGCAGTTCGAACAGGCCCTCGATGGTCGAGGGATGATGGTCTTCGACCATGGATGGCATCAGTTCGCGGTGGCGACGTGGCTGTTCGGTCCGATCCGCCGGGTGTACGCGTGGCTCGGTCGCACCGAGATCGTGCCTGGTATCGAGATGGACGCGCCGTCGACGCTCGTATGGGAGCACGTGAGCGGCCTCCGCGCCGTGCTCGACATCTCGTTCGCCATCGACACGTACTTCCGCTCGTCGCACTACACCGGAGACGAGCGGGTCGAAGTCACAGGCAGTCGCGGCTACGTCCGCGCCAACCGCATCAGCGCGCAGGGCATCCAAGAACCGGCCGTAGTGCTCTACCGCGACGGCGAGATGCGTGCCTACCACGACCTCGACGACCGCCCGCCCGACGCCTTCAGCGCTTCGACCGCACACGCGCTGGCGTTCTACCGAGGGGAAGTCGACCAACCGATCATGAGCGGCGCGGCCGCTCGCCACGTGCTGGCCGCGCTGATGGCAGCGTTCGAGTCCGACCGAGAGGGACGCGCCATCGACGTACCCACCAGTGGAGACGCTTAGCTGCTGGTCACAGCGCGAGGATCATGTCGAGCTCGTCGGCTGTCATGGGAAGCAGGCCCGTGGCGGCGAAGCGACGTACCCACTCACGGAACTGCGGGTCGCGTTCGAACAGCTGCTTCGTCAGCGTCGCGGCATCGTCGCGTTCACCTGCGGCCCACAGCACGCCGGCCCGACCGAAGGCGACGTTCGGATCTAGCGGCGCCAAGGCGTGGGCCTCCTCGCTGCGGGCGAGCGCGGTCGTCAGATCGCCTCCCATCATCGCCGTGATGGCGTGATCGAGGCCGCGGAAGGCGCGTGCGAGCGTCACCAGGCGATCGAGCTCGTCCACCGGCTGCGGGTGGTCATCGACTCGGACGTCGATCGAGACACCGTCCCACGGGTTCGTCCCCGCGGCGCCCGCAACGACGCGGGCGGCCGCTGACTGATGACCACGTTGATCACCGCCGGCCTGCACCGCCGCCCGCACCCCGGACAGGAGCCGTTCGACGAGGGATCCCCCATGGCGTGTGAACGCCTCCGCGGCGGCCGGCACGACCTCGGGTGACGCCAGCATGTTGCCTTGGACGCTGAAGCCGTCGCCTTGCAGGTCCATCGCCGCTTCGACGCACAACTCGCCCGTGAACGCGGCGACCTGACCGTCTCTGTCGACCATCCCAACTTGGCGGACGGAGGCCAAGGGGTCGTCGGCTCTGATCGCGGCCAAGACTTCGGTCGGTGCCGTCCGGTTGCGCAGCGCGGCGAGGCCCTGGTGCCCGTAGGTCGGTTCGGACATGGCCTGGGACGCGATCGCGCCCACACCCGCCTCGACGAATGGCACCGCGGCGCCCACCGCGAAGAAGCCCGTCACGACGGCCACGCCCAGATCGCCGGTGTTCGGATCGCGAGCCACGATCGACAGCGTCATGACTACGGCCCTCCTGAGACGTGGGATTGCCGCGAGCGTACGCCCGTGGAGTCAGCGATCTCCGGTCGGAGGTTCGTTCATCTCGCCGAAGAGCAGGTCGGTCAGGTTCTCGTCCACCTCTTCGGCGAGGAGCCGTTCGGTCCCGTGCGGCTCCGGTCGCTTTCGGTGCGACCGCAACGTCGTCGTCGCCTCTTCGTCCTCGTCGCCGCCCGCATCCATCGCCTACGCAGCTCGCCCTTCGAATCGATCGCCATCTCGCCGGCCCAGTCTTCGCCGGCCAAATCCTCGCCGGCCAAATCCTCGCCAGTTGGGGTTCGCACCCAGATGGGACTACGGATGACTTCGAACGACGGGTTTTCCGGAGGGTGGTGCCTAGGTGAAGGGGGCTTCGGCGACCGGGTCGCCGGTGGCGGTCTGCAGCCGAACCCCGGTGAGGTCGGCCAGGGTCCGGGGAACCGTGGCTGACCAGGTGCCCCGGCCGTCGTGCACCGTCACCGTGCCCGGCGACAGCGACCAGCCGCCCTGGTAGTCGCACACGATGGAGTAGGTGCCGTCGGCCAGCCCACCGTTCACCATCAGGAGCAGCCAAGACGGGTCACCGTCGTACGCGACGACGCGAGTCGCCGGATCGTCGAGCCCGAACGACGCTTCGCGCAGGCCGCTCATGTCCCTGCCCTGCTGCGCGTACTGCTGCTGCTCGGCGTCGGGCCGGCCGACCAGCCACCCGGCGACGGCCCCGCAGGCCAAGGCGACGACGATCGCCGCCGCGGCGGCGAGTACGAGTGTGCGACGCGACCGGGCCTTGGGAGCGCCGACAGTGAACGCCGCCACCACCCGCTCGTCGAATCCCGCCGACGGTTCGACCTCGGGTGACGCGAGCAACAGCTGGTCGGCCGTGTCGGTCAGCGTCTGTACGTCCTCACGGCAATCCGGGCAATGCGCGAGGTGTCGCAATGCCGCGGCGCGTTCGTCGCCGCTAGCGATACCGAGCGCGAGCTCGGGCGCGATGTCGCGGCATTGCTCACAGGCGAACGCGCTCATGAGCCCGACCTCCCCGAGTCGTCCAGGGTGAGATCGGCGCGGAGCTTGCGCATGGCCGAACGGATGCGCGTCTTGGCGGTGCCGAGTGGTATCTGCTCCCGCTCGGCGACTTCGGCCGCGGTCAGTCCGAACACCCCCGCCAGTACCAACGCGTGCCGCTGCTCGCGTGGGATGCGAGCCAGCGCGTCGCGGAGCCTGTCGGCCTCGGTGCTTCCCACCGCCCGGTCGGCCGGATCGCTGCGCTCGACCATCGACTCCTCGTCCATCCCCACCAACGCGTCCGGGTCGACGACGACCGCGCGCCGCAGTCGCGTGGCGTCGATGGCCAGATTTCGGGTGATCGTGAGCATCCAGGTGACGACGCTGGCCCGACGGGGGTCGTAGTTCGCGGCGTGGCGCCAGACCCGGGTGAACGCCTCTTGGGCCACGTCCTCGGCAGTGCTGGGATCGCCGACGATCGTGATGGCGAGACCGACGACACGGCGCTGGTGACGCCGCACGAATACCCGGGCGGCCTCGGCATCGCCCGCGGCGATGCCTGCGACCAGGGCGTCGTCAGCTGCTTTCCACACGCCTTCTGTACGAGCGGGGGCCGTCGCGGGATTGCGGCGGCGCAGACGAGGCATCCGGCCAAGGTAGCCACTGCAATCCCGATTGCTACGCCGGTCGTATGGACCGAGGACCACTCATGCAGAACCAATCCAGGAGGTGCGCGATGTTGCTGACCTCGAGGCATCGCACGATGCTGTGCGCGGTCGCCGTGCTCGTTGTTTCGGTAGCCGGCTGTTCGAAGTCCAAGGACCAAGCCACCTCGACCGGGGGTACCTCGCCACCCGTTTCCTTGAGCGGCAAGGTCAACGATCACGGCACCACCGATCTCACCGGTGCCGGAAGCACGCCCAGTGTCCAAATGGAGCTCGATGACAACTACTTCGGTCCGACGTTCCTCGAGGTCGCTCCGGGTGCCACCGTGAGGCTCGAGTTGCACAACGGGGGCAGCCGGCAGCACACCGTGACCACGGCAACCGGTGTCGACGTGGTGGTCGACCCGGGCCAGACGGGTGAAGCAGAGCTCACCGCTCCGACGACGGGTCAGCTCGACTTCTACTGCCGGTTCCACAAGAACACCGGCATGCAGGGGTCCGTGGTGGTCACCAGCGCGCCAGCGGGCGCCACAGGTGGCGGTGGGGCTTCGTCTTCGTCCTCGTCCTCGGCCTCATCGAGCTCGACGTCGACGACCAAGGCCAGCTCCGGGGGGTACGGGTACTGAGGGGTCGGTTGTCGCTATCGGTGTCAGTCTCGCTTGCGGCGCCGCCGATCGGCGTCTACCCGCCGGGCGGTCTTCACCAGGTGCTCCTCATCGGGCAGAGCAGGCTCGCCCCGCGCCAAGCGGGTCGACCATTCACTTGCAATCGCCTCGAGTAGGCCGGACACCGACACGCCGTTCTCCGCGGCGAAATCGTGCCAAGCGTCGTGTGCTTCGGGACTCAAGTAGGCGTGGATCGCCTTTCTCGTCGGCGCCATTCCGGTGCCTCCAGTTCGCCGTCACGAATTTGTGAGCTGGTTAACCATCTCGACCACTCCGCACAGTACTCACATGTCGTAGTAGCACGTTCAGGCGTGGTTGTCGCCTCATGGTCCCGCCTGTGGCGGCGGCATGTACAAGGGGTGATCAGCGGGTCACGCGGTGGCGCCGCGGATCGGGAGGCCCGGACGGGTGTCCTTGTTCAACGTGTCGCCGGCCTTGACGACCTGACCGCTCACCAGCACGTACGAGATACCCGCCGCCATCTGGGCAGGATCGGCGATCGTCGAGCGATCACTGACGGTCTGAGGGTCGAAGACAGTTATGTCGGCATCGGCACCCATTTGCAGGCGCCCCTTGGTCTGCAACGCAGGCACGCGGGATTCCAGGCGCTGAGCCGGCTGGATCGTCATCTTGGCCAGGGCCTCGACCAGCGTCAGCACCCCGAGCTCGCGGACGTAACGACCGAGTGTGCGGGTGAAACAGCCGCTGCATCGGGGATGGTTGTTGTCGCCCGGCTCGAGAATGGCGTCGCTGCCGATGATCGTCCAGGGCGCGCGCAGTGCGGCCTGCACGTCATCCTCGGGGATCGCGTGCGCGGCGACGAGCTTGTTCTGGGCCTGGTACCGCTCGAAGCTGGCTTCGGTCAGCCGCTCCCCGGTGCCGGCGACCTCCAGGTCGCCATAGGAGATGCCGAAGCGATCCTGCCAACCGGGGGCGAACCGTTCCGACGCCAAGGTCGTGGCCCAGAAGTCATAGGGGTACAGGCACGCCGACACGTCGAGGCCCCGTGCTCGGGCCGCGTCGATCTTCTCGATCGCAGGCCCCATCACATGTGTGGTCATGCTCGTGATGTGATCGACGTGCACTGCGACGCCGGTGTCATCGGCGACGCGCAGCAGTTCGTCGAGCGCGCCGAGGCTCCCGCCGTTGGGCCCGTCCGGGCTCGACGCACGGATGTGCGAGAAGACCGGCAGCCCGTGCTCGGCCGCGACTCGCGCCAGCGCGGTGATCTCCTCGGAGGTGACCCAGGGGGTGTACTCGGGCTCGACGTCCAAGCCGATGTAGCCGTTCGCGATGGCGTCCTCGAAGGACTGGGTGAGCGACGTGAGCTGTGACGGTGTGGCCGCTTGGCTCGGGATGTCTTCCTCGACGCTGCGCATATGTGGGTCGTCGAACGCACCGCCGTAGTGCAGCGGCGGACGTTGGTCGTCATTGCCGAAGTAATCGAAGAAGCCATCGGCGGTGTCGTTGATGCCGTGCATGCAGAGGTTGGTGGTCACGCCGTCGCCGAGCTTGTACCAAACCCCGTACGAGTTGGGCTCGTACGACAGCACGTCGATGAACCCAGGGGCGACCACCAGGTTGGTGGCGTCGATCGTGCTCTTGCCGGTCAGCGGCTCGGAGCTGATGGACATGATGCGGTCACCGTCGATGCCGACCGACGCGACGGCGTCGTAGCCGGTTTCGGGGTCGATGACGCGACCCCCCTTGATCACTTGGTCGAAGACGTGCCCCGCCGGTGGTGCCGGCGCCGCGCCGGCGAGTGCGGGCGGCCCGCTGGCGCGGTCGCCGATCACCTGGACCCGAATGGCTTCCGGGCGCGGCGACGGACTCTGCCCGCGCCCGAGTTTGTTGAGCACCACGACGTTGGCGCCGACGAACCCGGCCGCCAGCAAGAGCTTGCGACGCTGGAGGTTGGGAGGGTGGGCGTGACCATCGCCCGGCTCGGCCACGGCGCGCAGGGTAGTAAAAGACGTTCTCGAAGTCAGACCACGACGTGCGGATGTGGCTTCGCGCACGGTCCGAGGGATGGTCGGGCCGCCATCAGAAACCTTCCTGGTGGTACCGGTCGAGAGCCTTTGTCACACCGTCCTGCGCTTGTTGGAGCGCCGCCTCCGGGGTCGCTCCCCCGAGCATGAGTTGGTCCTGCGCCTGCTCGACCTCGCGTCGGAAGTCGTAGTACGGCCCGATCAACGGCCCGGGGAAGTTGGGATCGATGGCTTGCACCTCATCATTCGCGATCTTCAGCCAGCGGCCCGAGAGCCCGCCGGAGTAGAACTGCTGCACGGCGGGCAGGTCGTTCGCGGCGACGAGGTAGGGCAGGTACGAACCGCCCGTCAGCATTTCGCCTTGCGATTCGGCCGTGTTCATGAACTTCATGAAATCCCACGCGCCGGCTTGTACTGCCGGCGGGGTGGTGTTCGTCATGTACCAGGCGGCACCGCCCATCTGTGTCTTGCCGCCGGCCGACAGCCCGGGGAACACCGACGCGCCGATGTCGAGGCCGCTCACGTCCTGCGCCGACTCGGTCGCGCCCAACTTGCTGGTGTCGAGATTGCCGCCGAGGAAAGCCTCCACCGAGGTGGCCGACGACGACGACTCGATCAGCATCGATGCTTGGCGATTCGCCACGGCCAGGTACTGGTCGATCTGGCCGGGCGTGTGCGGGATCGCGTTCAGCAGGCCGTCCGACTGCATGTCCTTGAACCAGCTGAACAGTTCGAGCGCCTGCGGGTTGTCCGTGAAGGTGCCGGCCGTCGTGTCGCCCGCGCCGCGCCCGTTGTCGTTGTTCACCATCGCGGATCCCGCGCCGGTCAGCCAGAACTCGGTCTTCCACGACGCGAACTCGTGCACCACCGGCTTGTCCACGACGCCGGCGGCTTTGATCGCCTCGGCATCCTGGCGAACCTCGGCGAGCGTGGTCGGCGGTTTGTCGGGATCGAGCCCGGCCTGACGGAAGTGATCCCGGTTGTAATAGAGCAACACGTTCCCGAGGTTGGCCGACGCGGGCCACAGAACGTTGTCGATCGTGTAGTAGTTGCGCGCCACCTGGAGGAACCCGCTCATGTCGTAGTTGTCGGCGTCGACGCACGCCTGAGCGGGGAGCACGACGCCACTGTCGGCCATCGTCTGTGTCGCCGTGTCGTCGAACACCATGATCGCGGGGAGCTGGCGGGTGGGCACGGCCGCCTCGAACTTGCGCTGGAGCTCCTCGTAGCTCGAACCCTGGCTCTCGAGACGAACGTGGACCTTGGACTGTGATTGGTTGTAGCGATCGACGAGCGCCTCGAGCGTGTCGAGCGGTTTGGCCTGCTGCGTGTG
Source organism: uncultured Iamiaceae bacterium (assembly GCA_963778895.1). GTDB lineage: Bacteria > Actinomycetota > Acidimicrobiia > Acidimicrobiales > Acidimicrobilacustridaceae > CAVZVZ01. Next base: position 791,422 of record CAVZVZ010000005.1, on the reverse strand, counting down.
CCAGACGACCACATCGACCGGTTCCGTCACGGAGTCGAGCGCCGAGATCGGGCAGTCCGGGAGTTGCCCGTCGGCAGAACTACTCGTGCCGCTGTTGGACGCGCACGCCGCGGTGAGCCAAACGAACGCGACCACCACGCCGCAGAGTCGGAACAAGTACTTGTGCACGGCGACCCCCTCAGAAGTTCTGGTCTTGGTAGCGCTGGAGCGCGGCGGTCGTCTCGTTCGCAGCCTGGGTCACGACGTCGGCAGGTGCCGCACCGTTGAACGTCATGTTCTCGACCGATGACCGGAGGGACCTGCGGAACTCGTCGTACGGTCCCATCAGCGGTCCGGGGAAGCTGGGGTCGACCCCGTGGAGGAGCTCGTCGTAGGCGATGGCGAGCCATCGGCCGGACGTGGTCTGGGTCCAACTCTGCTGGATCGCGGGTGTGTCGACGGCCGAGGTGCGGTAGGGGAGGTAGCCACCGCGAAGGTTCCACGTGACCTGGCTCGACTCCGAGTTGAAGAACTTCATGAAGTCCCACGCCGCGGCCTGCACCTCGGGCGGCTGGGTGTTGGTCATGTACCAGGCGCCACCGCCCATCTGGAGCCGGCCCGCCTCGTTGATCCCGGGCACGGGTGCCGCGCCGATGTCCAGGGCCGACAGGTCGACGTTGGCGGCGTCGGCGGCGTCGGCGTTGCCCGACTGCTGCGCAACGCTCGTGTCGCCGGAAAGGAACTTCTCGATCGTCGTGGCCGCGGTCGAGGTCTCGATCGTCATCGAGGCCTTCTGCTGGGCCAAACCGAGGTACTGGTCGATCTGGCCGGGGACGTCAGGCACGACGGTGAGGAGACCGTCGTTCTGCATCTGTTGCACCCACGTGTACAGCTGGACGGTGGTGTCTGTGTCGAACGCGGCCTCGGTCGTCTTGTCATTGCCGCGCCCGTTGTCGTTGTTGACCACGGGTTGTCCGACACCGGTGAGCCACATCTCGATCAGCGGCGGTCCCACCTTCAAGATCACGGGCTTGTCGACTACCCCGCTCGCCTTGATCTTCTCGGCGTAATCGCGCACCTCGTCGAGCGTCTGGGGCGTGGTGTTCGGGTCTAGCCCTGCGCGGCGAAAGTGGTTCTTGTTGTAATAGAGGAGCGCGCCGGACAGATTGACCGAGGCGGGATAGAGAACGCCGTCGATCGTGTAGTACTGCTGGGCCGGCTGCAAGAACTGGCTCATGTCGTAGTTGTCGGCATCGATGCACGACTGCGCCGGCAGAACCGTTCCACTGTCGACCATGTCGACCGTGACCGTGTCATCGGCAACCGCGATCGCCGGGAGGTCACGGGTGGCAATGCCGGCTTGGTACTTCGACCAGAGCTCGTCGTTGGTCGTGCCCTGGCTCTCGACGTGCACCCGCACCTTCGACTGCGCGGCGTTGTACTCGTCGGCCAACTGCTGGAGAGCCGCGCCCGTCTCGCCGGCGAGGAAGTGCCAGAGCACGACGTCGACCGGTCCGGTGGCCTGGTCCAATGCGTCGACGGGACAGGCCGGCTGGTTCTCCGGCTTGGAGGAAGCGGTCTCGTTTCCGCTCTTGCCGCAGGCCGCGATGAGCAACACGAGCGCGACCAGTACGGCGAGTACGGCGGAGCTGGGGTGGGTGCGGTGTCGCATGTCAGAAGTTCCCCTCGTTGTAGTTCTGGATCGCCTTGGTCGCCTCGTCCGCGGCCTTGGTCAACGCCTCCTGGGGATCCTTGCCCTGCAAGGTGATGCCGTTCAGCCCATTCTCGACCGCTTTGCGGACGTCGTAGTAGGGGCCGATCAGCGGACCGGGCCACGTCGGGTCCACGCCCTCCGTCAGCTGTTGGTACGACAGCGCGAGCCACCGGCCGGCCTGGTCCGCCTGCCAGAACTGACGGACCTCCTCGGATCGGGCCGCAGCCTTGCTGAACGGGATGTACGAGCCCTGCGTGTACCACTGGATCTGCGTCGCCGGCGTGTTCCACCACTTCATGAAGTCCCACGTGGCGGCTTGGACCTCGGGCGGCTGGGTGTTGGTCATGTACCAGGCGCCGCCGCCCATCTGAACCCTCCCGGGCTGCTGCAGTCCGGGCATCTTGGCGGCGTCGATGTCGAGACCGCTGGTGTCGGCGTTGCCGGAACCTCCGAGCGACGCGGCGATGCTCTGGTCACCGGCCAGGAAGGCCTGGATGGACGTGGCCGCGGTCGACGTCTCGAAGGTCATCGATGAGTTCTGCGCCTGCATCGCGAAGAGATGATCGACCTTTCCCGGCACCAACGGGATCGCCTGGAGCAGGCCGTCGTCATACATCTGCTTGATCCACCGGTAGATCGTGAGCGTGTCCGCGTCGTCGAATGCCGCGGCCGTCGTCTCGCCTGGTCCCCGCCCGTTCTGATTGTCGACCATCGGCTGGCCGGCGCCCGTCAGCCAGGTCTCGATGTACCACGAGCTGAGGTTCATCACGACCGGTGTGCTCGCCACACCGGCATCCTTGATCTTCTGCGCGTCCTCGCGAACCTGCTCGAGCGTGGTGGGTGGAACGTCGGGATCCAGGCCGGCGCGCCGGAAGTGATTCTTGTTGAAGTACAGCAGCGGGCTCGACATGTTGATCGTCGCCGGATACAGCGCGCCGTTGATGCTGTAGTAGTCGATGCCGGCCTGTACGAGGTCGCTCGTGTCGTAGTTGTCGGCGTTGATGCACGACTGCGCGGGCAGCACGGTTCCACTGTCGACGATCGCTTGGGTCGACGTGTCCTCGAGAATCGCCACGGCGGGCAGCCCGCCTGACTGGGCGCTCTGCTGATATTTGCTCCAGAGCTCGTCGTAGGAGTTGCCCTGGCTCTCGATCCGGACGTGCACCTTGCTCTGAGATGCGTTGTACTGCGCCGCCAACTTCTCGAGCGTGTCCTTGGTCTTGGCGACGTAACCGTGCCAGACGACTACCTCGACCGGGGTGGTGACGTCGTCGAGCGCGTGTACATCGCACGTCGGGAGCTCGCCGGTGGCCGTCTCCGCACTATCGCCGTTACCCGAGCTGCTCGAGCACGAGGCAAGGAACAGGATCAACACGACCAGTACGGCGGCGGGCCGGGCGGTCGACGTTTTGGTGATCACGATGCACTCCTCGTCTCAGCCTTTGACCGCGCCGGCCGTGAGGCCGCGTATCAGGTGGCGTTGCAGGAAGATCAACAAGCCCAGTACGGGGAGGGAGGCGATGATGGCCGCCGCCAGCGCCACGTTGCTCTGCTCGACCGTTGCGGCCGACAGCGACTTGAGGCCGATCTGGATCGTCTCCCAGCGGCCTTCGGTGACCACGGCTCGGGGCCAGGTGTACTGATTCCACGCGCCGAGGAACGAGATGACGGCGAAGGACGCGATCACCGGACGCGTGATGGGGATGGCGACTCGCCACAAGAACGCCATATGGCCGTAGCCGTCCAGTTGCGACGCGTCCCGCAGGTCGCGAGGAACCCCCATGAACCCTTGCCGTATCAGGAAGGTGCCGAATGCCGTGGCCAGGAAGAGAACCGATAGTCCCTGGTACGAGTTGAGCCACCCGAGCTCACGAATCGTCTGCACGTTCGGGATGAGTGTCACCTCGATCGGGAGCATGAGCGTGGACATGAACACGAGGAAGAGCACGCGCTTGAGGGGGAATTGGAGGAACGCGAAGGCGTAGGCCGCCAGTGTCGACGTGACGAGCTGACCGGCGACGATGATCACGGTCACGACAGCGCTCACGATCATCTTCTGGTCGAGGTTGCCCAGATCCCACGCACGGCTCCACACGTTCCACTCGACCGACACTGGGTAGAGCGGCTGGCCCTCGCGTACGTAGACGGCCGGCGTCGACAGCGCCCGGACGAGGGTCATGTAGATCGGGAACAGCACCACGATGGACAAAAGCGTCAAGCCGACGTACCAGATGCCCTTCTTCCAACTGGCCTGTGTCTCGTCAATTGCCATAGTGCACCCGGCGGTCGAGTATCAGGAACTGCGCGAGGGTGACGATCAAGGTGATCCCGAACAGGCCGATGGCCATCACCGCGCCCTCGCCTTGGTTGATCGGCTGCTGACTGTTGAAGATCTTCCAGACGAGTGTCTCGGTCGATCCGGCCGGCCCGCCACCGGTGAGGATGTCGACCTGGGCGAAGGCCTGGAACGCGAAGATGACGAGCACGACCACGAGGAACATGAGCGTCGGCGAGATGAGCGGCAACGTGACGCGGAAGAACCGACGGATGGGGCCGTAGCCATCCAGGGCCGCCGCCTCGTAGAGCTCCTCGGGCACCGCTTGCAGGCCGGCCAGCACGATGATGAAGCTGAGGCCCAGGTTCTGCCACACCGACGACAACGCCACTCCGCGCAGGGCGGTTTCGGGGTTGGAGAGGCTGAAGAAGCTCGACGTCGCGGAAGTAACCGACCTGCGGATTGATCAGGACCAGGAACACGACCGACGCCACCGCGACCGAGCTCGCGACGGTCGATGCGAAGATCGTCTGGAAGATCTTGATGCCGCGGAGGCGCCGGTTCGCGGCGACGGCGAGCAAGCGTGCCCAGGATCAGTCCGATCGGCACCGTGTAGAGCACATAGGTGGTGCTGATGCGAAGACCATCGAGGAAGTTGTGGCTCGAGAGCACGTCGGTGTACTGACTGAACCCGACGTAGCGCTCGGCGGTACCGAATCGGTTCTGTTGGTGCAGCCCGAGGTAGAAGAGTCGATAGAGCGGATAGAAGAAGAATGTCACGAAGATGATCGCCGACGGCAGGAGCACGGCATACGCAAGGGCGATGTCCTTGGCTCGGCGTCCGACGCGGCGAGGACCACGAGGAGCCTGTTCGTCGAGGCTCGTTGCGAGCGCGTCGGCCTCTTGTGCCTCGGGTGCGACCGGTGCGGTCAATTCAAGCGCTCCGTCGTGTCCGGGCTGAAGAGGTGAACCTGTTCGGGCTCGGCGGTCAGGCGGACCTTCGTGCCTTCTACGCGGTGCTCGGCGCTCGACGGCTCGCGGATCGTCACCTTCTCGCCGGCGAGATCGCACACGATGTGGCGTTCGTGGCCGAGCCACTCGACCGCGACGATGGTCGCTTCGATCGGTCCAGGTCCGATCTGAAGGTGCTCCGGACGAACACCGACGACGATCTTCGTCCCGTTGGTGACGGCCTCGCGTCCGACGGAGGCCAGAGGGAACCGGCCCACACCCAAGTCGACGAACGCCTCACCCTCGTCGATCACGAACGTGCCCGCGATGGTGTTCATCGGTGGGCTGCCGATGAAACGAGCCACGAAGAGGTTGTGCGGTCGCTCGTACACCGCCTGCGGGGGGCCGACCTGCTGTAACCGGCCCTCGGTCATGATCGCGATTCGCGTGGCCATCGTCATGGCCTCGACCTGGTCGTGGGTGACGTAGACGAACGTGGTGCCGAGCCGGCTGTGGAGGTCGACGAGCTCGAGTCGCGTCTGCGCCCGCAGCTTGGCATCGAGGTTCGACAGGGGCTCGTCCATCAGGAACGCGGCCGGACGACTGACGATCGCGCGGGCGAGGGCGACGCGCTGACGCTGACCACCCGAGAGCTCGGCCGGCTTGCGCTCCGAGCAGCTCGGTGAGACCGAGCGTCTCGGCGGCTTCGTCGATGCGTTCCTGGCGTTCGGCCTTGTGGAGCTTGCGCGGTTCGGATTCACCGTGGATCGCGAACTTGCGGGCGACCAAAGGGGATTCGATGTTCTTGGCCACCGTCATGTGTGGGTAGAGCGCGTAGCTCTGGAACACCATCGAGATGTTGCGATCCTTGGCCTCGACGTCGTTCACGACCTGGCTGCCGATGCGCATCGTCCCGGACGTGATGGTCTCGAGGCCGGCGACCATGCGCAGCACCGTCGTCTTGCCACAGCCCGACGGACCGAGCAGAACCATGAACTCCTCGTTCACGATCTCGAGGCTGAAGTCGTCGACCGCGACGACGTCACCGAAACGCTTGGTGACGTGCTCGAGCACGACCTCACTCATACTTCTCACCCCCGTGCGGCTGTGTACGCCGCTCGGATCTCCTCGTGGTCAACGTGTGGGTTCGGTGGGACGAGGCTAGCCGTGTCCTGTTGCCAGCTCTGGACCACGTCGATCGGGTCGGCGTCGTGCAACACGCTCGCGGCCTGGATGCAGGCGCCCATGGCCACGTACTCGTCACCGGCAGGGACGGTCACTTCTCGGCTGCGCCAGATCAGCGACGATCTGGCGATAAGCCGCCGATCGAGCGCCGCCGCCGACGAGGAACAAGCGCTGATCGTGTGGATTCGTGGTCGCGTCGTCGAGCGCGTCGAGGCCGTCGAGGAGGCCACAGACCACGCCTTCGAACGCGGCGCGCGCGACCTGTTCGCGACCCGTGTCGTAGCGAAGGCCGGACAGGATCCCGGATGCGTCGGGCCGGTTGGGTGTGCGCTCACCCGCCAAGTAGGGGACCAGCACCAGTCCATTGGCCCCCGCCGAGCCGGCCAGGGCGAGCTCGTCGAGCTCGTCGAGGGTGACACCGAGCAGCCCGGCGAATGCCTGCGTGACGAGGGTGGCGTTGAGCGTGCACACCAGAGGCAGGAAGCGGCCGGTCGCGTCGGCGAAGCCGGCGACGGCGCCCGTGGCGTCGGCGGTGGATGTCTCGTCCACGGCGAACACGGTGCCCGACGTCCCGAGGGACATGGCGACGTCACCGGGCTGCAGGCCGATGCCCAGGGCAGCGGCCATGTTGTCGCCGGTGCCCGGTGCGACGATCGGCGAGGCACGCAGCCCCAGCTCCTCGGCTGCGGTGCGCGTGACCGAGGCGTGCGCTTCGCGCGGGCCGACCACCCGCGGTACCACCTCGCTCCAGTCGCGATCGGCATCGACGATCGCCAGCAGATCGAACCGGTAGGTCTCGTCGCGGGGTGACCAGTAGCCGGTGCCGGACGCGTCGCCGCGATCCGTGAACGCGGCGGCCGAGAGTCGGTAGTTCAGGTAATCGTGAGGCAGCAGCACCCGGCGCATGCTCTGCCAGGCGACGGGCTCACTGCGATGTAGCCACGACAACTTCGTGATCGTGAACGCGGCGACCGGGACGCTGCCGCACGCGGTCGCCCACGCCTGCGCGTCGGCAAGCTGGTCGAGGAGCCATCCCGCGTCGGCCGCCGACTCGGTGTCGTTCCACAGCTTGGCCGGACGAACGACACGACCCGAAGCGTCGAGCGTCACCATGCCGTGTTGTTGGCCGGCTATCGAGATCGCGTCGACCTCGTGTTCACCGGTCTGAGCGACGGCGTCCACCAAGGCGTGCCACCACGCTTCAGGGGTCTTGCTCCGAACGCGGCGGTGTCGTGGGCGGGTGGGGCGCACGGCCGCTGGCCAAGAGCTCGCCGGTGTCGGCGTCTCGAACCTCGACCTTGCAGGCCTGCGTCGACGAATCGACCCCGAGCACCTTCGCCATCGGCGTCGGCTCAGCGCACGCCGAGCAGGAGCTCGGTGACCAGCTGGTCGAGGCGCTCGTGGCCGTACCCGATCGTGGCGAGCGTGCCTTCGTCGGCGTCGTCATTCGCGATCCGATCGAGGGCCTCGCGGCCGAGGCCATCGGGGCTCGTGGGCACGCGGAGTGCGTCGACGCGAGCGGTCGCCAGTGCATCCTGGATCTCGGCGTCCTCCGCGAACCGGCCGGCCTTCTCGCGAAGGATCAGATACGTACGCATGCAGCCGCGGGCGAAGTCCCACACGCCCGTCGGCGTCGTCGGTGCGGTAGGCGTGGGCGTCGAAGTGGCGCATGCCGGGCCACTCGGAGTCCTCGAGCAACTTGACCAGATAGAACGCGTCCCGGATGCCCTTCGCTGCCGAAGCGGAAGTCCTGGTCGTACTTGCCGATCCGCTGCGCGTTGAGGTCGATGTGGAAGAGCTTGCGCTGCCACAGACACTGGGCGACGGCGTGGGTGAAGTTGAGCCCCGACATGGTCTCGTGCGCGAACTCGGGGTTCAGCCCCACCATCTCGGGCCATTCCAGCTCGTTGACGAAGGCCAACGCATGGCCGACCGTAGGCAGGAGAAGATCGCCACGCGGCTCGTTCGGTTTGGGCTCGAGCGCGAACCGGATCTCGTAGCCGCGCTCGCGGGCGTAAGCGCAGCACAGGTTCACGGCCTCGGCGTAGCGATCGAGCGCGGCCGGGATGTCCTTCGCCGCCTCGGCCTCGACACCCTCACGCCCGCCCCACATGACGTACACGGTGGCGCCGAGCTCGACGCCGAGGTCGATGGCGCGGAACGTCTTGCGCACCGCGAGCCGGCGCACCGCCGGATCGTTCGCGGTGAACGCGCCTTCCTTGAAGACCGGTCGGCTGAACAGGTTGGTGGTGGCCATGGGCACCTTCATGCCCGTGTCGTCGAGCGCGGTGCGGAACCGCTTGACGATCGTCTCGCGCTCGGCGGCGCTCGAGCCCGGTGGCACCAGGTCGTCGTCGTGGAAGTTGACGCCGTAGGCGCCGAGCTCGGACAGGCGATGGACGGCCTCGACGGGATCGAGCGGTGGCCGCACCTCGTGCCCGAACGGATCGCGTCCGGTGTTGCCGACCGTCCACAGACCGAACGTGAAGCGGTCGTCGGGGATCGGGGTGTACGGGTCGCTCATGGTAGGAAAGCTCCTGGGCTCGCAGCGGGCCCAGCCTCTCACTCGACTGGGGTCCGTGCATGAGCGACGGAATCGACGATCGTCCGCCCGAACGACGCGCCGTACCGCGACCGCAGCCTCTCGATCGACGACCGGGTGGCGGACCTTTTGGGTCGCATGCGCCTCGAGGAGAAGGTGGCTCAGCTGACCGCGGTGTGGATCGAGGTCGACCCGGAACGAGGTGAGGTCGCGCCGAGCGTGATGGGTTCGGCGTTCGGGTCGTCACTCGATCCCGACGAGGCGATGCGTTCCGGCATCGGACAGATCACCCGACCGCTCGGCAGCCGCCCGGTCGACGCGCCGCATCGGGGCGACCGCCATCAACGCGCTACAGCGTCGCCTGGTCGACGGTACGCGACTCGGCATACCCGCGATCTGCCACGAGGAATGCCTCACCGGCTACATGGCGCAGGGCGCAACGTCGTTCGCGTCGCCGCTCAACTACGGCGCGACGTGGGACCCCGAGTTGATCGAGCGGGTCGGCGGCGGCGATCCGCCGCCAGATGCGTGGGCGTCGGTGCGCATCAGGGCCTGGCGCCGGTGGCCGATGTGGCGCGGGACCCGAGGTGGGGCCGCATCGAGGAGACGATCGGCGAGGATCCGTACCTGGTCGGCTCGATGGTCACCGCGTACGTGCGCGGACTTCAGGGTGACGACCCGAAGACGGGGATCATCGCGACGCTGAAGCACTTCGCCGGCTACTCGTTCAGTGAGGCGGGCCGGAACTTTGCCCCGACGCACGTCGGTCGCCGTGAGATGGGCGACGTCTTCCTGCTGCCGTTCGAGATGGCGGTGAAGGCCGGGGCCGCTGGCTCGGTGATGAACAGCTACCAGGAAGTCGACGGCGAGCAACCCGCGGCGTCGCACTGGCTGCTCACCGAAACCCTGCGCGACACGTGGGGCTTCGACGGCTTCGTGGTCGCCGACTACGGCGCGGTCACGTTCCTGCACCAGTTCGCGGGGGTCGCCGAGGACGGACCCGCGGCGGCCGCGATGGCCTTGCGTGCCGGGCTCGACGTCGAGCTGCCGTCGCCGGTGGAGTTCCCAGCCGGGGTGCCGACGGCGCTCGAACGTGGGTTGTTGGCGATCGAGGACGTCGATCGCGCCGTGACTCGGGTGCTGCGAGCCAAGTTCCGGCTGGGCCTGTTCGAGCATCCCTACGTCGATGTGGACGCGATCGTCATGGAGACTCCCGACGAGCGGGCACTGGCGACCGAGGTGGCCGAGCGGTCGGTGACACTGCTGACGAACGACGGAACGTTGCCGGTCGACCCGAGCGAGCGTTGGCCGGGTCGCGGTGCTCGGTCCGAACGCCGACCAAGTGATGGCGCTGTTCGGCAACTACAGCTTCGAGAACCACTTGGTGTCGATCCACTACAGCGAAGCGGCCGACGCCGTGCAGGTGCCGACGGTGCTCGACGCACTGCGCGATCGACTTCCGATCGAGCGTGGTCGATCATCTGCCGGGTTGCGGCGTCATGGAGCGACGACCGGTCGGGGATCGCCGACGCGGCCGACCTGGCCCGCGCCGCCGATGTGGCGTTCGTCGTCGTGGGCGACAAGGCCGGGCACTTCAAGCAGGGCACCGTGGGTGAGGGCACCGATCGCAGTGAGCTGTCACTGCCGGGCGTTCAGGCCGACCTGGTCGAGGCGGTCATCGATACCGGTACGCCGACGGTGGTCGTGTTGCTCAACGGTCGTCCGTTCACCCTGGCGCGCCGTGGCCGAGCGGGCCGCCGCGATCGTCGAAGCCTGGTTCCCGGGTCAGGACGGTGCGGCCGTGGTGGCCGACGTGCTCACCGGCGCGCGGAACCCGTCGGGCAAGCTGACGGTGTCGTTCCCGCTCGCGGTGGGCGCCGAGCCGATCTTCTACAACCACAAGCCTCTCGCCCGGGGCTTTCCGGTCAGGACGACTTCGGGTTCGTCTTTCCCGTTCGGTCACGGCCTGTCGTACACCACCTTCGAGTATTCGGACCTCGAAGTGGCCGAGTCGCAGGTGCCGGTGGACGGCGAGATCGTGGTGTCGTTCACGGTTGCGCAACACCGGCGACCGCGCGGGTGACGAGGTCGTCCAGCTCTACGTGCGCGATCGGGTGGCAAGCATCACGCGGCCATCGCGCGAGCTGAAGGGGTTCGCGCGCGTCGCGCTCGAGCCGGGGGAGCGTCGCACCGTGACCTTCACCGTTCCGGCCGATCTGCTCTCGTTCGTGGGTGTCGACTTCGCGCGCATCGTCGAGCCCGGCACCATCGAGGTGAAGATCGGCGCATCGAGTGCAGACATCCGGCTCGAGACGTCGGTCGAGCTGGTCGGTCGACACGCGGATGTGTGGTGAGGACCGCGCGTTGTTCACGGCGGTTAGCGTGCGCTGAACGACCAGTACGCGGCACCGCGTGTGCCAGGATCGACAGCATGAAGGTCTTGTGCACGACGTCGCGGATGCCGTTCGCCGTCGACGAGATCCGCAAGCTCGGTGAACAGGGTCACGAGGTCTACGCCGCCGACACGTTCCGCACGGCGCCCGGAAGTCATTCGGCCGAGGTCCACGAACGACTCGTGGTGCCGGCACCGAAGCAGGAGACCGACGCGTTCGTCGCCGCCGTGGCCGAGGTCTCGGCGCGAGACCGGCATCGAGCTGATCGTGCCGATGTTCGAGGAGGTCTTCTACCTGGCTCGCCATCGTGATCGGCTGCCGTCGTCGACGGCTGTTGTTCTGCCCACCGTTCGACCTGCTGGCGAAGGTGCACGACAAGGCGAGCGTTCCTCGCGTTCTGCGAGACGATCGATGTGCCGGTGCCGAAGACGGTCGTGGCCACCTCCCCCGACGAGCTTGAAGGCCGCCGTCACCGAGTTCCCGCAGTACTTCGCCCGCGCCGCGTACTCACGGGGCGGCGTGGAGCTGCTGACGAACACCGGACCGTTGGCCGGAACGGTCTTGGTCGACGACGTCACGCCTACCCGCCGACAACCCCTGGGTGGTGCAGGCGTTCGTCGAGGGGAAGGACCTGTGCAGCTTCAGCGTGGTGCACGACGGTCGGGTCGCAGCGCATTGCACGTACGAACACCCGCGAACGATCGAGCACGCCGGCGGGATCGAGTTCGTCTCCGTCGACGAGCCCCGGACGCTCGAGCTGGCTCAACGGGTGGCCGAGGCCACCGGCTACACCGGCCAGGTGTCGTTCGACTGGTTGGTGCACGACGACGGCTCGATCAGCATCGTGGAGTGCAACCCGCGACCTACCGACGGTGTCACGCTCATGGGCGCCGAAGTGCTCGTCGACGCGCTCGCTCGCGCCGGGTGCGAACCCGGCGGTGGTCCCGGCGGGGCGCAAGAGCGAGATCAAGTTCGCGATGCTGCGCGACATGTTCCGTGAGCCGGCCAACCTGCCGGAGGACCTGCGCGAGTTGTTCGAGGCGCCTGACGTGTACCACGGCAAACACGATCTGCGACCGTTCCTGTACGAGGTGCTGTCGTACTCGCACGTGTACGCCTTCCGGCATCACGAGCATCCCGCACGCGCACAAACACACCGACCTGGTTGCCGCTCAGTTCTACGACGTCGAGTGGGATGGTTCGCCGATTCAGTGATAAATGGTCGGTCTCTGATACGTCGAACGGGTAGTCATCCGATCGCGTGGCCGGCGCCGAACTATCGCACGTGAGTACGGCAACGGATGTGCAGCTCGAACGGCGGCCGTTCGACCTTGCGGCCTTCGAACGCCGGACCGGTCGACTCGAGTTCGACGACATCGACTTCGACGACGTTCCGGTCGCGACCGCTCGACCCGGCCACGCTTGCGCTGCCTGCGCTACATGCACGACATCGAAGCGCACACCGTGTGTTACCTCCGCGACCTGCTCGTGACGCGAGCCCATCGCGATCCCGAGGTCACGGCGTTCATGACGCACTGGAACACCGAGGAGTACTGGCACGGTGAGGCCATCGGCCGGGTGCTGACCGCGCACGATGTGGTCGTCGGGTCCGCCGCGCATCGCCGAGGTGCGGCGCGCGCAGCGCCGCGACGCGCTGCGTCCGCTCGCGTTCTGGGCCGCGTCGCTCGTCGGTGACCAGATCGTGGCCGTGTCGATGGCATGGGGCGCGGTCAACGAGATGTTGACGCAAGCTTCCTACGGCTTGCTCCTGGCCAAGGCCGAGCACCCGACCCTGTCGCCGCCTGCTGCGGCGGATCATGAAGCAAGAAGGGCGCCACATCGACTTCTACACGCTGGCAGGCGCGGCGGCGACTCGAAGGCGGCGGTTCCGCTCGACGGCTCACCCGTCGGGTCCTGGCGCGGTGGTGGGAACCAGTGGGTGCGGGTGTCGTGGACGAGGCCGAGACCGCGTTCATGGCCCGGCACCTGTACGCCGATCCGTCCGGTCGGGCCGCAGCCGACCGGATCGATCGGCAGGTTCAACGCCTCCCCGGCCTCGACGGCCTCACGCTGGTGCGCGACGCGGCGCCACGCGTGGAGCTCGAAGGCGGCGTAGGACTTCCGTCCGTCACATGCGTGCGTAGCCGGGGATCTGCTCGAGCGGCGTGGTGACCTGCACCTTGCATTCGGGATTGCCCTGCAACTTGCCGTGCGACCAACGGATCTCGCAGTAGCCGTCGACGGCGACGCGTGCGTTGGTCGAGCGGTCGAGGATCTCGGCCCGCCAGTCGACCTGAGGTTGTCCGGCATGGGCATCGACCACCGTGAACCGCTTCAGCTCGAACTGGTCGCGCCAGTCCCGCGTGTCGCGGACCCGAAGCTGCACCGGCGTGTGGCCCTTGGTGCCGAGCAACCAGTACGGGCCGCCGGCGATGCGCAGCATGCGGAACAGCATCTGCGTGCGCTGGGGCAGCGTGGCGGCGTCGAGCCGATGGCGCCACCGCAACGTGGTTTCGATCGACACGGCTCGGCACAACTCGGCGTAGGCCGACTCCTCGCTCGGTGACGGTGGGCTGGCACGCATCGCCTTCTTGAGCACCGCCTTGGTGTCCTTGTCGAGATCGCGCACGTCGTCGGGGAGGTCGGTGAGCGGAAGCTGGGCGCGGGCTTGCGTGTAGTACGACTGCAGCCGTTCGAGCGCGACTTCCTCGAACCACGACATGCGGGACTCGAGCGTGTGGTCGACGAGCAGCTCGTCGACCAACGCACCGGGCGACGTGTTGAGCACGCAGGTCGAGTCGTACTTGGCCTGGATGAACCAGACGCCGTCGACGGTGAGGTCGCGGGGGATGTCCGAGGTCCACACCGAACGCGTGCCACCGCTCCATTCGATGTGGTGCGGGCGGCGGCCGTGAAGGATCTCGTGGCGGAAGGCCCGTCCGTTCCCGAGCGCCCGAAGGAGCAACTCGCGGTGCGGGCTGTCGGCTTCGGCCGCCGGCAGCACGATCGGTTGCCAGACCTCGGGAGCGATGCCGGGTACGTCGACGGCGCGGAGCGCGCCGTCCCAGCCCGTGCTCGGTTCGTAGACCAGGCCGACCGCGGTCCCGAGTTCGGTCAGCTTGGTCTTGTCGGTCGCCACAGTCAGGTGCCGGGCGGCAACCCGTCCGGTCCGTGCTCCGCGTAGTGCGCCAGGCGGCGGAGCCCGTCGGGCGAAAGCATCTCGATGGCGTCGAACACGACCTTGTCGGGCCCGGTCGCGGCCCGCAGGGCGGCGCCGCCGGCGCTGCTCGACGGGGGCAGGTCGGTCGTGAGCAACACCAGCCGGTAGGCCTCCAGCCCGGACTCGCGTGAGGACGGCGGCCTTGCCGAGCGCCTTCCAGAGCGTGTCGGTGCGGCGGAGGCCAGCGCGGGCGTTGCCCCGGCTGAACGCGCCCGACACGTCGAAGAACCAGTTGTTGCCGAGCGCGTCCTTGGCGACGAAGTTCACCTCGACGCCGGCGGCGACCTGCGCCTTCTCGACGATCTCCTGGAATCCGGCGTGCTCGAGGATGTCGCGGGCCAGCTCCTTGGCCATTCGTCCCTCGCGCACCGCCCGGGCCTGGAAGTCGGGCTCGCCCTCGTCGTCGGTACCGGGGAGCGTGTCGTCCTTCGGCACGTACCACCACTGGCGGTGCGGCTCGTCGGACGACTCGCGACGGGTTCGTTCGTCGAGCGCCGCCGCCGGCTCGCGTCGCGAGCCTGCTCGACGTAGTCGACATCGGTGTCGAAACCGACGAAGTGGCGATGCGTGTTGATGGCGGCGACGGCCGTGGAGCCCGAGCCCATGAACGGATCGAGCACGAGGTCGCCGCGGTAGGTGTAGAGCTCGATCAGTCGCTGTGGGAGCTCGACCGGGAACGGGGCCGGGTGGCCGACGCGACTGGCGCTCTCGGTGGGGATGTCCCACACGTCGGTCGTCCAGGTCATGAAGTCTTCTTTGGCGATCGTGTCCTGATACGGAAGATCACGCCGGTGCCGTTCCGGCTTGGGCAGCGCCCGATCGAAGCGACCCTTGGACGCGACCACCACCCGCTCGGTGAGGTCGCGGAGCACCGGGTTCGATGCGCTCTGGAAGCGAGCCCCAGGCACAGTTGCCCGAAGCGCCTTCGGCTTTGCGCCACACGATCTCGCCCCGGAGCAGCAACCCGAGGTCTTCCTCGAGGATGCGGGTCACGTCGGCCGGCCAGTGATCGATACGGCTTGCGCCCCAGGTTGGCGATGTTGACAGCGATGCGGCCGCCGGGCTCGAGCTTCTCGCGCGCACTCGGCGAACACGTCGCGGAGCATCGCGAGGTAGTCGACGTAGGAGGCCGGGATGTGGCCTTCGCCCAGGGCCTCCTCGTACTCCTTGCCCGCGAAGTACGGGCGGTGAGGTCACGACGAGGGCCACGGAGTTCGGTTCGAGTGACGGCGAGCCGGCATCCATCTGGCGGGCGTCGCGGCACTGGATCCAGTCGACGATCGGTTGACGGTTGACCGTGGCGTCGCTCGAGATCACCGGGGCCTTGAATCGGGCGTAGAAGTCCGAGGCGTCGTGGCTCTCGCGTTTGCCGACACCGAAGTTGGAGGTCGAGGTGCCGCGTTTGCGGGGTGCGGCCCCTTCGGCGTCGGCCGTCATGCGACCGCTCCCGTCGGTTGATCGATCGCGACCCACGCGGTGGGCCATCGGCGTAGCACGAGCTCGCGAGTGCACCGCGCGTCGCTCGCGACGTAGCCGTGGAGGACATCGCGAGGAAGCTCGTGCACCCGGGACGCGTCTTCGTCGACCGGTTGCAGACCGACCAGTCCGGCAACCGACTTGAGCGAACACGACAGACCGAACGTGCGGCCGACGTCGGAACGGAACACGCGGTACGCATCGAGGTGCGTGTGCTCGTGCCAGGTGGCGCGATACGCGCCGTCGTGCCCGGGCAGCGGACCATGACGGAGCACGAGCGCGGGATCGAGCTCGAGCTGCAAACCGAGCGGTACGCCGAGGAGCCGGGCGCGGGTCGCGAGGTAAGGGAGGTCGAAGGCGGCGCCGTTCCACGTGGCGATGACGCCGGGCGTCATCTCGGCGAGCCACTGGTCGAGCTCGAGCAGGAGGGAGCGTTCGTCGTGGTGCGCGAGCACCAGCTCACCACCGGACCCACTGAGCCCCACGCAGAGCACCCGACCGACCTGGGGATCGAGACCATCGGTGGCCGTGTCGGTCTCGATGTCGAGGCCGTAGACGGGACCCTCGGTGGCATCGTTCATGGCCGAACCCTACAGAGGGGGTGTGACACCGGGACGGACCGGCGGCCCGAACTCAGTTGCCCTGAGGCCGCCTGGGCCGCGACGGTGCCGGGATGGACCGATCAGTGGACGATCAGGAGGGCAACGCTCGACGACTATCCGCAGATCGGAGCGCTCTTCGAGGCCGTGGCCGGCGAGGGGCGCTGGATCGGCACCGAGCTGCCCATCGACTACGAGGCCCGCCGGGCCGAGATGGCCGAACTGCTCACCAAGCCCGACGAGTTCGGTGCCTTCGTGGCGGTGGCGGGCGACGAGGTCGTGGGCAACCTCGGCATCGACAAGGCGGCGTACGGTGTGGGCGCACCTCGGAATGATGGTGGCCGATGCCTGGCGCGGCATGGGCGTCGGATCGGGATTGCTCGAGGCCGCCATTGCGTGGGCTCGCGACGTGGGTGCGCACAAGGTGGCTTTGCAGATGTGGCCCCACAACGACCGGGCGCGAGCGCTCTACGAGAAATACGGGTTCGTCGAGGAGGGTCGCCTCGTGCGCCACTACCGCCGCAACAACGGCGAGCTGTGGGACGCGGTCGTGATGGGCCTCCCGCTCGACTCAGGTTGATCGGCGCGTCACGCGCGGAGTTCGACGAAACCCGCGGCCGTGAAGTCGCCGTCGAAGGCCAGGACACTGTCGATGCGGAGGGATCGCATAACCGCGAAGCTGGTGGCGTCCACGAATGAGTACTCCCGCTCATCATGTTTTCGCAGCCAGCGGAATGCGTCGTCCTCCGTCTCAGGATCCACGGTTACCGAGTTCGCTCGGGGTGACTTCTCGAACAGGTCGATGAACGACACGGCGGACTTGTGTCCTGCCCGTCGTCGCAGGAAGGTCCAGGTCTCGCCCACGACGTGATTCGTGGTGACCAGCGCCGTGGGCGCGTGTTCCTCGAGCAGGGCGACGGCCATCTCGTGCTGCGAGTCGCGACGGTTTCGCAGGGCAACCCAGAACGAGGTGTCGACAAAGATCACCGGTAAACGGTGTCGTCGATGTCAGACGACTCGAAGGAATCGGTGCCTACCAACTTCCACAAAGGATCCTGACGAAGCGGGGGTAATGGCTCGATCGCCATACGCACGAATCGCCTGACGAGGGCAGCCTTCGACACTCCCTCCTCGACCGCCTGCCGGTCGAGGGCCTCATCGAGATCTTCCTCGATCATGATCTGCAGGCGTTTCATGCCGAAATCCTACAGCAGATCTTGAAACTGACGTAAGAATTCTCGAGGCTAGAGGCCGGGGCCGTCCAGCAGCTCGGTGACGAGCGCCGCCACGGGCGAGCGCTCCGAGCGGGTGAGCGTGATGTGCGCGAAGAGCGGATGACCCTTCAACGTGTCGATCACCGACACCACACCGTCGTGACGGCCGACGCGCAGGTTGTCGCGCTGCGCGATGTCGTGGGTGAGCACCACCCGACTGCCGACGCCCAAGCGGGACAGCGCGGTGAGGAGCACCGAGCGTTCGAGGTTCTGCGCCTCGTCGATGATGACGAACGAGTCGGTCAGGCTCCGCCCCCGGATGTGGGTGAGCGGCAGCACCTCGAGCAGGTTGCGGGCGATGACTTCGTCAATCACCTCGGGGCCGACGATCGATTCGAGGGCGTCGGTGACCGCCAGGCCCCAAGGTGACATCTTCTCGTCGGCGCTGCCCGGCAAGTAGCCGAGCTCCTGGCCGCCGACGGCATAGATCGGGCGAAATACCATCACCCGCTTGTGCGTACGTCGTTCGAGCACTGCTTCGAGCGCAGCCGCCAGCGCGAGCACGCTCTTGCCCGTGCCGGCGTTGCCGCCGATCGACACGATGCCGATGTCGTCGTCGGCCAGGAGATCGAGCGCGAGACGCTGTTCGGCCGATCGACCGCGGATGCCGAAGAGCTCGCGTTCGGTGGAGACGAGTCGAACGCGCTTGTCGTCGTGCACGCGCGCCAGGGCGGACTGCGAGCCGGCCACCAGCGCCAAGCCCGTGTTGCACGGCAGCACGCGAGCCTCGTCGAGGTCGACGACTCGCGCCTCGAAGAGCTCGTCGATCAAGCCGCTCTCGACCTCGAGCGTGACGAAGCCCGTCCACGACGTGTCCGATGCCAGCTCGTTGCGGTACTCGTCGGCATCGAGGCCGACGACGCTGGCCTTCAGCCGGAGCGGCAGGTCCTTCGAGACGAGCGTCACGTCGTGGCCCTCGGTCGCCAGGTTGCGGGCGACGGCGAGGATGCGGTGGTCGTTCGTCGCGACCGTCATCGCCTGAGGGAGCCCCGCCGTGTCCTGGTGGTTGATCTCGACGCGCAGCGTTCCGCCCAGGTCGTTGACGGGCACGCCGCGAGTGAGCGAGCCGTGCTTCGTGCGCAAGCGTCTCGAGCTGACGTAGAGCCTTACGGGCGGCCCATCCCAGCTCGGGATGATGTCGCTTCGCCTCGAGCTCGGTGAGCACGGCGAGGGGGAGCACGACCGCGTGCTCGTCGAACCGGAACATCGCTTGAGGATCCGCCAGCACGACCGAGGTGTCGACCACGAAGGTCTTCGGTCCAAGATGCATCGAGGGCGCGCGGGCGACGAACGAAGATCGGTCACGAGACTCCCACCGGTTCAGGCACCCGAGCGGATGGGCATGCGGCTCAGTACTCGCTCTGGCTTCAGCTGGGCGCATGCAGTTGGCGTCGTGCCGGCGGACGGCACGTCGGGTGCGGACGGGTCACTGCCGCTCATGAAACACCCGGGAACGGGTGGGCGGGTGGATGGTGGCGAAGAGTCCATCCCACGGTTCACGCCAGCGTCAAGAATGCCAGCGTGAAGAATGCGAGTGTGCGTGATCCTGCTTGCCCCTTCTGTTCGATCGTCGCCGGCGACGAGCCGGCACACGTCGTGTTGCGCGACGAGGTCGGGGTGGCCTTCCTCGACCGCCGTCCCGTGTTCAAAGGGCCACGTGCTCTGGATCCCGAACGATCACATCGAGACGCTGGCGGATCTGCCGGTCGACGCGGTCGGACCCTTCTTCGAGCGCGGCCAGCGGCTGGCGGCCGCGATGGAGCGAGGCCTCGGCAGCGCCGGTTCGTTCGTAGCCATCAACAATCGGGTGAGCCAGAGCGTGCCGCACCTGCACCTGCACGTGGTGCCGCGGAATCGCAAGGACGGGCTGCGTGGGTTCTTCTGGCCCCGCACGAAGTACGAGTCGGACGACGAGATGGCAGGATACGCGGCCCGACTGCGGGAGAGCCTTTGACCGACCCGACGCCAACTCATCGACGACTCGATCGCGCCCGTGGACGGGCCCGATGGTTCGTGGTTGTCGCGCCACCGCTACTGGTTGCTCGCCGGGTCTGGTGTTGATCGGTGTGGTCTCCCAGACGCGCAATCAGCAATGGACCACAGACATGTGGATGCACGCGGCCGCGGTCCGCGAGTTCGCGGCCCATCCGTTTCATCCCGGAGATCCGGTCATCTCCGCGGTGCACGACTCGGCCTGGTTGTCGCCCTACACGTGGATCGTGGGACGGTTGGCGGCACTGTTCGACGGCAACGCACTCACCGCGCTGTCGATCGCCGCGGTGGTGAACGTGGCGTTGGTACTGGTCGCCTTCCGATCGTTCGTCATCGAGCTGACGAGCAACCGCCGTGCGCCGTTCTACTCGCTCCTCGCGGCGCTGGTCTTGTGGGGTCCGCGGGCGTGGCGGTGGAGTGGAGTGATCCACCTCGACTCGATCGGCTACGTGGCGCCGTATCCGTCGATGTTCGCGTTGGCTGTGTTCCTGTTCGTCCTGACCCTTGCCAGTCGGCTGGCGCGCCTGGGTGTGACAGCGGGGTGACTGGTGGCGACTGGTCGGTGTCGGTGTCGGCGTGGTCCTCGTGGGGCTCTGCCATCCGCCGACAGGGGTGGTGCTCGCGGTGGCCGGCCCGGTGATCGTGTTGTGTCGTTGCCGGCCCTTGTCCTGGCGCACGCTGATGTGGTTGGCGCTACCGGTCGTGGTCGCCCTGGGCGTGGCGTTGCTGTGGCCGTTCTTCCCGCTGTTCCGCCTGTCGCCATCGGGCTTCTACGCCACGAGCGACGAGCTCTTCTATCAGTCCGTACCGCAGCGAGTGTTCCCGGCGTTGTTGGGCCTCATCGTCGTGTACCGGCGCACGCGAGCGGACTGGCGCGATCCGGTGGCATGGCTCATCGGCTCGGCTCTGGTGCTGTACGGCGTGGGCTACTGGAGCGGGATCGGACGTCCGATCATCTTCGCCGTCCTGCTGTTGCAGATCGCGGTCGGCGACGGACTGGGCCGGATCGAAGCGGCGTGGCGCGCCGATCACGTCAGTCGATGGCAACAGGGTTACGCGGTCGCCTTCGGGGTGCTCGCGTTGTTGGGCTTGGTGTTCTTGCGGGCGGGACCGGTGCGCATGATCCCCGAGGAGATCCGACCGAGCGGCGTCGCGAGCAAGGACGAGTTGGCGAAGGTGAGCGACACCTACGAACCGGTCGGGGAGACCGTGGCGGGCGGAGTCGTGATGGTGTCGGACACGCCGTCGATCTACCTGCCGGCATTCGGCGGCAAGTTGGTCAGCTCGGAGTTCTGGGAGAACCCGTTGGCGGCCGATGACATCGCGATGCGACGACGACGCGACCAAGGAGTTCTTCCGCACCAATACGAGCGACGAACGACGCCAGGAGATCCTCGACGAATACGGCGTCACCTTCATCGTGGCGTCCAGCGAGGACGATGAGTCCACTCTCGAGGACTTCGCGCGTATCGGCCTCATTCAGACCGACAGGAGCGGCGACGTCGTGGTGTTCGTTCGACCCACATCATCCAACTGAACGTCAACCGACGTTGTCGTGATCAGGTGACTCGCCGAACCGCTCGATGCGGAGCAGCATCGCGGCCGAAGGCGTGACCTTGCCGCTCAGGTAGGTGCTGAGGCGAGACGCGCTCGTGCCCACGAGTTGGGCGAACTCGCTGTTGCTCAGGCCTGATCGGGAGACCGCCGCACTGACGCGTTCGCTGACGACGGCCCGGTCCGCCTGCTCGGCAACCGCGCGAGCCCGCTCTATGGCGAGCGAGAAGAGCACGCCGACGGCGTCGGGCTCGCGGTAGGCGAGGTAGCGCTCGACGCGCCGAGCCACGGGGCCCCACGGCGATCGCCGGATCTCGGCGAACACCGGCTGCCAATCGGCGACCAGCCCGCGATCGATCACGGTGACGAGCGCTTCGAAGGGCCAGGTCCGGATGTCATCGGAGGGCGAGGCGTCGACGTTGCGGAATCGGACCGCCATCAGAGTGCGCCGCTCAGTCGGAGTGCGAGCTGCCGGCAAGCCTTCACCACTCGATCCCAGTCGTGCCAGCGGACATCGAGACCCTTGTAGCGCGGCAGCTCGTCGATCACGTCGGTGTCGTGCGGGCGCGGATCGGCCAGCGCGGTCACCAACGCCGTGAGAACCGAGCCTTGCTCACCGGACCGATCCACGTAGTAGTCGTCGATGCCGGCCAGGATCTCGACGGCGCTGTCTTCTCCGAGGTGATCCGCCAGCGCCACCACGTCGAGATAATCCCGCACCACGTTGCGTTGGACGACGAGATAGGCCTTCACCCGCAGAGTTTCCGGTGCGGTCGGTGCGACGACGATGGCGCCATCGCCCACCTCGACTTGGCACGTCTCGAGCGGTCGGGCTCGGCGGAGCTGGCGAAGCCCCGCCTCCACTCCACCGAGGCTCCCCATGATGGTCCACGGCGGTTTCGACGCTCGCACCGACGTCGCCCAACCGTCCGTGGCTTCGACGGCGTCGAGCACGGCCTGGTACCGCTCGACCAGGTCCACCAGAACATGATCGTGATCGAAGGAGTCGCGGTGTCCGGCGTGCAGCGCGGCGGCGGAGCCCCCGACGAGCACCGCGTCGGGAACCACTTGTTCGGAGACGCGCCGCAGACGAGAGCACCCGCTGCAGCGTCGGGCTGACCTTGGACACGGTGCTTATCATATCTGATAAGCACCGCCGCCCCTGGACTCAGGCCGCGTCACCGTCGGTATTGGCCGCGACGGCCTTCTTCATCTGCTCGAGTGCTTCGTGCAACGCGTCGGCCAGTTGCCACGGGTCGGGGATGAGCTCGGGGCACACCAGGAAGCCGAAGTCGAGGCTGTCCATGTAGCTCATCACCGTGATGTTCAGGCCGCCGCCGTCGAAGATCGGCCCGATCGGGTACGTCGCCTTCATCTGGGCGCCGGCCACGTAGAGCGGGAAGGGCGGGCCCGGCACGTTCGAGATCGTGACGTTGAAGAGCGGACGATGACGGTCGGCCATCTTCGTGCGCGAGTAGGTGCGCACCGCCAGGCCGAGCACGGCCGGCGCCGCGAACTCGACCCAGTTCTGCAGGGTGTCGGCCCCGATGGCGTTCTGCTGTTCCTTGGCCATGGCCATGCCCTCGTGGATCGCCGCCAACCGGTCGAGCGGATCGTCGAGGTCGGTGGCGAGGCTGGTGAGCATCATCGACACCTGGTTGCCGTGCGTGCCCTTCTGGTCGTCGGTGCGCACCGAGATGGGAACCATGGCGACGAGCGGTCCGTTCGGGTGCTCGTCGCGTGAGTCGAGATAGTTGCGTAGCGCGCCGGCGCACAACGTGAGCACGACGTCGTTGACGGTCGCGCCCAGCGCGTTCTTGAGGTCCTTCACATCGGGCAGCGACAGCGATGCAGTCGCGAAGGCCCGATGCGGGTGTGAGCGCGGCGTTGAACGACGTGGGTGGCGCGCTGAACGGTGACGGCGGCGGCTTGACGTTCGGTTCCTTGCGGTTGTTCTCGCGCATGCGCAGACCCGCTTCGACCGTGCGGCGCACGGTCTTCACCGCGCGGACGGGTGTCTGCGCCAACGAGACCGAGCGCGTACCCCATCATCTCGGTGTCGCTCGGAACGTGATCGGGCGTCCACGGTTCGTCGGGCGCCGGCTTCTCTTCGATCTCGGGCGTCGTGTCGAGGATGGCCACGAGGAGCTCCTCGCCGGACGCGCCGTCGATCGCCGCGTGGTGCACCTTGCTGAGCGCGGCGACGTGACCGCCCTCGAGGCCGTCGATCAGCCACACCTCCCACAGCGGGCGCGAGCGGTCGAGCGGGATGGCGACGAGATGGCCGGTCAGCTCGCACAGCTCCTTGATGCCGCCCGGGCGCGGCACGGCGATGTGGCGCAGGTGCCAGTCGAGATCGAAGTCGGGGTCCTCGATCCAGATGGGGTGATTCAGACCGAGGGGAACCTCGACGAGCCGGCGCCGGAACGGCGGAGCGAGATCGAGCCGCTGCTCGTAGAGATCACGGAGATGATCGAAGTCGAAGCCGTTCGGTCGCCGTCGACGGATCGAGGATCATGAGGTTCGCCACGTGCATGAACGACGTCGGCGTCTCCATGTACAAGAAGCTCGCGTCGAGTCCGGTCAGTCGCTTCATGGCGCACCCCTTCTGTCGGTCGCATGTTCCCACGGAACCGCCGCGGAATCATCGGGTCAGAAGACGATTTCCATGACCAGCCCACGAGCGTCACGAGCGCCGTCACCGAGATGCTCGGCGGTGCCCTGCACCACTTTGGCGGCCGTGGCCGTCAGCACGACGGCATCGAGCACGTCGTCGAGCTTGGCGCCGGTGACCCTGTGCAGGTGCGTCATCCGTGAGTCGCGAAGCGAGATCGTTCCCGTTGCGCTAGTCCTTCGGCGTCGTGCTTGGAGGGCAAGTGCTCGCCGGCCAGCAGCTGGAACGCGAGCTCGGGGTGGGCCTCGACGATCCGCGGCTGGAGCTCGGGCTGGAGGCACGCGTCGACTTCCGCGATCTTGGGCAACAGGTGGAAGGCCTGTTTCGACAGGCCCTGTCCGTCGAGGGCTCGCTTGGTCTGCAGTGCGGTGGGGTAGTTCCTCTCGTGGAGAAGGGCCCGAGGCGGCGCGGGGAACACCGTCGAGCGACGCGGACCCAAGAGCTTGCGCGCGTCGATGTCGCACTGCCGCGGCCCAGCCTCCGGCAAACCGATCGGGATGTCGACGGCGATGGCGTCGATCCCCGCGTCGAGCAGGTCGAGCACATCCGCGAACGCGGCGACGACCGACACGTCGACGGTCCGACCGTCGGCTACCGCGACGACCCAGCCGGCGCGGCAGCCGTCGACGCCCGCGACCGTCACGTGGCGTCGGTCAACCCGAACATGGGCAGGCAGGGTTCGAGGTTCTCGATGGTGATGTCGTCGCGGCGAACCCGGTCGAACGTGGCGCGACTCATCTTGAAAGCCAGCTCGGTCTGTGGCTCGCCGCGCGGCGCAACGATCGCGTCACCGTTCGCCTCGTAGCCGAGCGAGCGGGTGACTCCGAGTGACGCATGGTTGCGCTCGTACGCACCGGTCTCGGCCCGTTGCGCGCCGAGGCCTTCGAACCCCAGGTGCAACACCGCAGCCCGCATCTCCTTGCCGATGCCTTGCCCCTGATGGGCGCGGCCCAGCCACGAACCGGACTCGAAGGTGCGGGTGTGGAGGAAGTCCGTGGCGAGGATGTCCTGTTGTCCGACGATCTGGTCGTCGAACCAGACGGCGAAGGGCAGGTGCCACGCCTCGACCGTCCAGCTCGCGCGGATGCGCCAGTGGAACTGGAGCGCGTTGCGCTCGAGTTCTGGTGAGGGCGCGTCGGTCCACGCGAACCGAAACGGCATCTCCTCGGGGTCGTGGATGCCTTGGCGGGCGAGCTCGGCCAACGCGAACACGTCCGGATCCGCGGGAGGCCGCAGCTCGAGCCGAGGTGTGCGGATCGTCAGATCGAAGAGCGGCCAGATGTTCGCACCCATCGCAGGAGTGTGACGGGTTGGCGTCCCTCCGGTCGAGCGAGTTGATCAGCTGGCGTTCGGCGGATCGGCAACGACGTCGGTCGGCAAGGTGCCCTCGAATCGCGCCGCCCACTCCAAGGCTCGACGGAGCTCCAACTTGGCGTCGGCGGCCCGGCGTTGCTGCTGGCGCATGGCCAGTTCGGCGTGTCGGGCCGCGTCACGCGCCTCGTCGAAGACCCGCTGAGCCGTGTCGGCACGCTCGCGACACTCCGCCGCGGCGCGTTGAGCCTCAGCGAGCGACGAGCGGGTCGTCGCGGCCGCCGCCCGGCACTCCGTTAGACGTTCGGTGGCAGTTCGCAGTTCCTCTTCGATGCCGGGACCGAAACGACCGTCTGGCCCCGGCTCGGGCTGATCCTCGGGTGCGATCAATCGCACGGTTGGTTCGCGGTGGCGTCCCAGCGTCGTCGGCCGCGCGGTTTCGGCGGGATGCGAGCGGTGTCTGCTCGCACGCGCCAGCTTCTGGCCTCGTCGCATCATCACCATGGGTCACTCTTACTCCGATCTGGCGCGGGGCTGAAGTGACGATTCGTTGTCGATTTTGTCCACCGCTAGCTGTCGACGCGGAACCCGGGCACGCCGTCGGTTACGACGAGGGTGCCCGGCATGCCGAGGAGGTCGAACTCGGAGCCCTCGAGGCCTTGGGCGTTGATGGCGACCAGCTCGCCCTTGTGGTCGCCGGCGAGGATGGTCAGCTCGAGTTGCCAGCCGCCGGAGTCGAGCTCGGTGGCGTCGACGATGAAGACGTCGTACGTGCCGTCCGCGATCACGGCGCGCAGCGTGCCACGATTCGGCGCGTGGGACGTAAGTGGGTGCCAACGGGGCGGAGCTGGGTGATAGCGGGATTCGTGGTCGCCTGTCTCGTGGTGGCGGCCGTCGTGGCCTGGTGGCCCGAGAACGACGCCACCGTTCGGGTCGAGAGCGCCGACCAGCACGGGATCTGTGTTCGCGACGTGGGCAGCGGCGACCAGCAGTGCTTGGCCTACACGCCCGAGTTCCCGAGCGAGGCCCGCTACCAGGTGGGTGAGTGCCTGCGGTTCCGGTGGGTGTATCGATCCGACGTCCCACCCCACGCCAAGCGCATCACGTGCCCCGATTGAGCACCTTCACGCCCTCACGCTTCGACAGGCCCGACAGCTCGTCGTCGTGGTCGGCGATGAATCTGCGTACGGCATCCGGCGCCGTCTTCGAGTACTCGCGGAGCGCCCAGCCGATGGCCTTGCGGTAGAAGAAGTCGGTCTCGGCGGCGCGCGCGAGGCAGAAGGCGAACAGACGCGGTTCGTCGGTCGCAATCTTCCATTTGTTCTGATGCAGGATGGCCGTGCGGGCCAGCCACATGTCGTCGGAGCGGATCCAGTCATCCATGACGGGATCACCGGCGGACCGGTCGGTCAGCACGATCGGGCCGACCACGCTGATCGCGAGCGCATCGACGGTGTCCCACCACGATTTCGTGGTGATGAGTCGTGCGATGGTCGGGAGGTCAGCGGGCGTCAGCACCTTCGCGCCGCGAACCAACAGGTCGCACGCCGCGTACTGGTATTCGCGCTCGCGCCGATTCCACAACGAATCTGCGCCGGCGAGCAGCATGTCGCGGTCGGGACGAAAGGCGACGAGTGCCTCACGCTGCAACGCCCTCCGAGCGGGCGAGCCGATTCCCAGGAACTCGAACTGATCGCGCATGTAACGCGCCATCGACGCGGCCGCGACCGGATCGCGAGCGGGCTCGAAGGCATCGACGATGCGGCGGGTGAGCTCGTTCACAGCTCCGTGATGGCTTTGAACAACTCGGCGTGCTCCACGCCGGCACGCGCACCGCCCTCGGCCAATCGATCGACGACCAACTTCCGGAAGGCCGCCAGCTGCGAGCCGTCGTCATCCGGCTCGATGTGCATCGTCGAGCGGTACTGGCTGCGGTGCTCGAGCAGCGCAGCCAACTTGCTGTCGGCCCAGCCCGTGACGTCCTCGGCGTGATCGGCTTCGTCCGCCTCGAACAACAGTAGGGCCGACGGACGATGGGCGGGAACGTCCTGTTCGGGTGAGAAGTGCGGATCGCGCGCGGCAACCAAGCCGTCGACGGTGAGCCAGCCTGCGTGACGATGATCGGGATGCAGGCGATAGCGCTTCCATGGATCGTGGCCCAGCACGACATCAGGTCGGAGCCGGCGGATCCAGTACGCGACGCGCTCGCGCCGCGCGAGGCTCGCCTCGAGCTCGCCGTCGACGTTGGCGAGCATCACGACCTTGCCTCGCGAACCGAGCGCCTTCGCCGCCGCCAACTGCTCGATCTCGCGCACCGCGACCAGTGCGTCGGTGTCAGCCGCCGGATCCCAGGTGCCCTTCGCGCCGTCGGTGAGCACGAGGTGATTGATCTCGCACCCCGCGGCCGCCCACTTGGCGAGGGTTGCGCCGCATCCGAACTCGATGTCGTCGGGATGGGCGCCGATCGCCAGGGCGCGCATCGGGAGCGGTAGGTCGACGCGAAGGTCAGTCATGGGGTGGGCCAGGACGGTTCGGCGAGATCGGCCGGCACGTCGACGTCCCACGCCAGCCGCGGTTCGCGGACCACCCGGACGTGTATGCCGATGCGTTCGGCCTCGGCCGTGTGGCGGGTGAACGATCCCGACCCGTACGCGAAGCGAAAGCTCGTGTGGGCTCGGGCCGGGAGCCCCACCACGTTCGTTCCGTCGTCGCGACGATCGGGCACCAACGTGATGCCGTCGAACTCGGCGATCCACGCCAGGTCGACGGCGTGGGGGAGATCGCCGTGGGCGATGATCACGAAGTCGTGTCCGGTCGCGGCCAGCGCCGCGACTCCGTCGGCGACCGCGCCGTTCAGGCCTCGCCCCGGCCGCCAGATCACCGCGGCGCCGACCGATGCCGCCCACTCGGCGACCTCATCGTCGTCGCACACGACCGAAACCGGAAGCGGTGCCGATGCCTCGACGACCCGGCTCGCCATCACCCGAGCCAGCTCCGCTCGCGCCGGTGCATCGAGAGCCGGGGCCAAGCGCAGTTTTGCGGCGCGGAATGCCTTGACCGGCACCAGCACCGCCGCATTCTTCATCAGCGACGATTGTAGGGAGCGCCGCCGGAAAGTGGGGTCCTAAGGTGAGAGCCATGCGCATCCGGGCCACGGTCGTCGGTGCGGGCTCCTGGGGGACGACCGTCGCCCACCTGCTCGCCCACAACGTCGATACGACGCTTTGGGCCCGCGATCCCGATGTCGCGCTCGAGGTCGACACCAAGCACACGAACAGTCGATACCTCGCCGGCTACGACCTGCACCCGGAACTGCACGCCACGTCCGACATCGTCGAGGCGGTGGCGGGCGCCGACATGATCGTGATGGGCGTTCCCTCGCACGGCTTTCGTTCGACCCTCCGCGAGGTGGCTCAGCACATCCGGGCCTGGGTGCCGGTGATCAGTCTGGCGAAGGGACTCGAGCAGGGCACCAACGAGCGCATGACCGAGGTGATCAACGACGAGCTGCCCGGGCATCCCTACGGCGTGCTCACCGGTCCGAACCTGGCCAAGGAGATCCTCGCCGGCGACGCCGCGGCCGCAGTGCTCGCCATGAGCGACCACACCATCGCGGCGACGTTGCAGGACCTGTTCTCGACGAGCCTGTTCCGCGTCTACACGAACGAGGACGTGATCGGCTGCGAGCTGGCCGGCGCGTTGAAGAACGTGATGGCCATCGCGTCGGGCATGGCCGACGGCCTGGGTACCGGCGACAACACGCGTGCCGCCGTGATCACTCGCGGGCTCGCCGAGCTCAGCCGACTCGGCATGGCGATGGGTGGCGACCCCTTCACGTTCGGCGGCCTGGCAGGTATGGGCGACTTGATCGCGACCTGTGTCAGTCCGCAGAGCCGCAATCGCCATGTCGGTGAGCAGCTCGGCCAGGGTCGCACGATCGACGAGATCATCGAGCAGATGCAGATGGTGGCCGAGGGTGTGAAGACCGTCGCCGTCGTGCGCGAGCTGGCGGCCGAGTACGACGTCGAGATGCCGATCGTCGACGAGGTCTACCGCGTCGTGAACGAGGGGCAGTCCGCCGAGCAGGCCTACCGCGGGTTGCTGGGGCGGACCGTGCGTCGCGAGATGCACGGCCTCGACCGCCAAGCATGATGCGCGTTGGCATGATCGCGGTCATGACCCCGCCGGCATGAGGCGTACGAACGAGCCGATCGGGCCGTGGTGGCTCGAGCGCCAACTCGATCCCGACAGCCCCGAGTTCGAGCCCGACGCCGACTCCGTCAACGTGACGCATCGCGACTGGGTGCAGCTCGGCACGGTGAGCACGGTCGAACGCGCGGTCGTCGATCCTCGAGGTCTGGTGAGTCCACGTCCCTCGGGCTGGTCGCTCGACTGGTGGATCGGTGCCGACGATCGCTGGCATGTGCCGTCGCGCGAGGCGGCGGTCCGCCAACAGCGGATCGAGGGCGCGCCGGTGATCGAGACCGCGATGCGCGTGCCCGGTGGCGACGCGGTGCACCGCGCCTACGCCGCGCAGAGTGCGTCGGGCCCAGTGGTGGTCGTCGAGATCGAGAACCGCACGTCGATCCCGTTTGCCGTCGCCCTGGCGGTCGTGCCCGTACGACCCGGCGTCGCGGGGATCGGCTCGGCAAGGTGGTTCTGCGCGGCACCACCGTGGAGGTCGACGACAACGTTGCCGTCGTGTTCCCGAAGGCCCCGGCGCGGGCGGCGGTCGATTGCTCGGGGTCGATCCTCGATGTCGTCACCTCGGGCGCGGCCGAAGCACCCGACGCCGAGCTCGTGGCGGCGTGCGACAGGCGGTCAGGCCGAGGCCGCGTTCGTGTTCCCCCTGCCGCACACCGCGGCGTTGCGGGTCGTGTTGCCGATGCAGTCCGCCGCCGACACGGTGAGCCGGCCGGCCGCCCTTCCTGCTGCGGCCGACGTGGTGAGGGGTTGGCAGGTGCAGGTCGATCGCGGGCCTCGGCTCGACGTCCCCGACGACCGCTTCCGGCGCGTGCTCGACGCCGCTCGTACGGACCTCCTGCTCTTCCCGACCGGCGAGGACGTCGTGGTGTGGCCGGACCAAGCGGTGCCGTGGACCGTCGCCGCGAGCGTCATTGGCGCGCTGGATCTCTTCGGCTTCCACACCGAGGCCGAGGAACTGCTCGCGGCCGTACCCGACGAGCAACGCCTCGACGGAGGGATCATCTCTCCCGACGATGCCTTGGCCACGAACGGCGCGGTGCTGTGGGCCCTTGCCCGGCATTGGGAGCTCTGCCGCGACGACGCGCTCGTCGAGCGGCTGATCGGCCCGATTGCCAAAGCCGGACATTGGATCGACAAGCGGCGGCGCGCTCGGCGGCGCTCGTTGTTGCGCGACGGCGCACCGACCGACGTCGAGTGGAGCCATCGCGGCCTGACCGCGATGGCGCGGGTCCTCCCGCGTGTGGGCCAGCCCGAGGTCGGCGAGGACTTCGCGGCGTTCGCACGATCGGCTCCAGACCGACGCCGAGCGCGTAGGCCTCGCGATGGCGGACGATCGTGCATCGGTGACCCGCATCCTGGAGATGCTCGAGCGTGCGACCCCGGTGAGCACGTGGCCGGAGGTCGTTCATCCGAGGTCGGGTGGTGGGGCTCGCGGGCGAGGTCTCGACCCCGCCGCGACATCGGCCTTCCTGATCGAGCTCCGCACGATGTTGGTACGCGAGCAGCCCGCAGCGCTGCAGCTCTGCACCGTGGTGCCCGACACGTGGCTCGGCCAGTCTTGGGAGGCTCAGGATCTGCCGACGACCGAGGGCCGCCTCGGTTTCGCGGTCCGTTGGCACGGCGACCGACCGGCGCTGCTCTGGGAGCTCGTGACCCACGATGACTCGTCCGGGGCCGTGGAGATCACGGCGCCCGGTCTCGACCCGAATTGGCGTTCGAGCGAGCCTCGGGGCGAGGCCTTGCTCGCCCCGGTCGCCGGTCCCGAGCAATCCGGCCGACCCGGGTGGCGCCGCTGGGGCATCATCGTCGTTCGCATGACCGAGCCAACCGAACCACCCCTCCCAACCGCGCCGGACACCGACGAACCGGTGGATCTGCGCGACGTCCTCCTCGACCTGGGGGTGTCGCCGAGACGACATCGACCGCGCCGCGGAAGACGGCACGCTGGAGTTGCTCGCGCTGGAGCGGATCGTGTCGTTCGACGAACCGCGCTACGACCTGGCCGAAGTGGCGGCGTTGTCCGGCGTCGAGCGCGATGAGATCCGCTCGTATTGGCGTGCTCTCGGCTTCCCCGACCCACGCACCGGCGAAAAGCTCTTCACCGAGGCTGACGTCGAGATGCTGAGCGCGGCCGTGAGCTTCATCGCCGAGGGCACGCTCGAGCCGGACTTGGCCTTGCAGATGGCCCGGGTGATCGGCTCCTCGCTCGATCGCGTGGCCACCGCTCAGGTCGATGCCATGCAGATCCGACGCGAAACCGTCGAACCCGGTGAGTCCCTCGGGTTCCCCGTCACGCCGCGCAGTAGCGCCGAGTTGCTGTCGTTGATGCCGAAGTTGATCGAGTTCGTGTGGCGCCGCCAGCTCGCGGCGGCGGCGCGGCGCCGCATCATGCGCGCTTCGGCGAACGAGGGCGGCACCGAGGCCGTGCTCGTGGGCTTTGCCGACCTGGTCGGCTTCACGGCCAAGACCCAGCAGCTCGAGGAAGCCGAGCTGGCCGAGGTGGTGGGGCGGTTCGAATCCATCGCCTACGACGTGGTCGCGGATCACGGCGGTCGGGTCGTGAAGATGATCGGTGACGAGGTGATGTTCCTGCACGATCAGCCGCGCGCCGGGTGCTGCCCTCGCTCTCGATCTGGCCGAGCGCTTCCGGGACGACGACGACCTGTCGGACGTGCGCGTCGGGTTGGCGTGCGGGTCCGTGCTCGAACGGGACGCGGACGTGTACGGCAACGTCGTGAACCTGGCGAATCGCATCGTGAGCGTCGCCTATCCCGGCACCGTGGTGGTCTCGAAGGAGTTGGCCGACGCCCTTCGGGACGACGAGGAGTTCGTGCTGCGCTCCTTGCGTTCGCACAACCTGCGCGACATCGGTCGCGTGCAGCTGTTCACGCTGCGCCGCGCCACTGATCGGCGGGACACGCCGTACACGCGAGCGCGTCGTCGCACTTCTCGTCGCGAGTTCCTGCGTGAGCGATGGATCGACTTGCAGCAGGATGCCGAGAAGCGCTCGGCCGAATTGCCCGAGCCGATCGCCGAGGAGTTGCTGACGCCGTCCGGGGTGGCTGATCCGAGTACTGGACAACTCGAGGCGTTGACCGAGGCGGTGCTCGAGGCCGATCTGGATCCGGAGATGCAGGTGGCGCTGTTGAGCGACCTCGAGGCGGCCCGGCGGTTGCGCGAGCTCGAGAACGAGGCCGAGGAAAAGGCGGACGAAGCCGACATCGAAGCCGAGCGCCAGCTCGAGGAGATCGAGCGGGAGGCCCGGCAACGGGTCGAGGAAGCCGAGATCGACGCGCGCAAACGCATCGAACAGGCTCTGGTCGATGCCGAGGAGAAGTCCCGCAAGGTCAACGAAGAGGCCAGCCGCAAGGTGAAGCGCGTGGCCGAAGAGGTGGCACGCAAAGCCGACAAGGCCACGCGGGACGCGGCCAAGGAGGCCAAGGCGCGCACGGATCGTCGGGCCAAGGGCCGCAAGAACAAGAAGAAGGACGACGATCAGTGACCGACGCCCCCCCGCCGCTGGAGGTCCTACCGGAGGACTGGACGCGCGCCCTGGCCGTTGCCGCCCATCCCGACGACTTCGAGTACGGCATGGCCAGCGCAGTGGCCAAGTGGACCGCGGCGCGAAAGTCCGTCTCGTACCTGCTCGTCACGCGAGGTGAGGCCGGCCTCGCCATCCCGCCGGACGAGGCCGGCCCTCTACGCGAGGACGAGGAGCGTCGGAGCGCGGCCGTCGTAGGTGTCGAGCGCGTCGCCTTCCTCGACTACCGCGACGGCGTGGTGGAGTACGGGTTGCCTCTACGTCGTGACATCGCCCGCGCGGTTCGGCAGAACCGGCCCGAGGTCGTGCTCACGATCAACCATCGCGACACCTGGGGTGGACCCTCGTTCAACATGGCCGACCACCGCAACGTGGGCCTGGCTGTGCTCGACGGTGTGCGCGACGCCGCCAACCCGTGGATCTTCCCCGAGCTCATCGACGAAGGTCTCGAGCCGTGGAGCGGCGTCGCGATGGTTTGCGTCAGCGCTTCACCGCAGTCGACCCACGCCACGGATGTGACCGGCTATCTCGATCGCGGCATCGCGTCACTCCGCGAGCACGCGCGCTACCTCGAACACGTCGGCGCCGACGCGGACTCGTTCCTGCGAAGTGGGGCCGAGGCCACCGGAGCGCGTCTCGGAACCCAGCACGCCGTTTCCTTCGAGGTCATTCGTCCGTAGCGGATCAGCAGTTCAGTCGCTGAGTTGGGCGGTGGCGATCCGCCACGGCTCCAACTTGAAGGTGCCGTCGAAGGGCTCGACCGGACGGCCTCGCAGATCGACGAGCCAGCCGTGACGCCCGGCGATCTCCACGGTTGTGGCCCGGTCGGTGGGGTTGAACACGCGCACGACAAGCTGACCGGCAGTCGCGGAGCACCGACGAGACGACAGCCGCCCTGAACCGACAGCTCCGATCCGTGGGCGTCTCGGGTGCCGCCGCCGGCGGCCCTCGTGACGATCATGGGCAAGAAGGCGTCGTCGACGGCGGCGTACGCCGCGGTCGGGTCGTCGCCGGCGAGCAGGGCGTATCGGAACGAGTGCGGCGCCGATCACCTGGGCACCGTCGGTGCGCGTGAACGGACCCGCCGGGAGCGGCCGCGAGGCCATCGGCCCGTTCGACAGGAGTCCCGTGGCCCGCAGGAGCGTGAGCGCGAGCGCGCCGGCGCCCTGATCGTCGATGTCGACCAGCTCGTATTCGAGCAGACCCTCGTGCAGCACCGTGAGACCGCCGGCGACCACGAACCGTCGCGACGGATACATCGGATAGCCGACTTCGTTGGGTCCACCCTCGGCGATCAACCCGCGCTCGACCACGGCAAAGGCACACTCAGCCGACGAGGTCGTCGCTCGTCGGGGCAGCGGGAACATCGCCCGCAATCGGTGGTCTCGACAGGTGTTGTCGAGCTCGGTCGTCACGTGGACGATGGCGCTACCTGCACGCACTTCGATCGTGGTCGTGGTGGGGACCTCGCGCTCGCCGCTGCGTTCGCCGAAGAAGACGCGTTCGGGCCACACGTACGTGCGGTCGATCACGACACGCGCCCGCAGCGGCCCACGCTCCGTGACGCGCACCGAGACGTTTGCCGGCTCGTCGACCAGTCGGTCCTTGCGGGGCGGCGAGTAGTTGTACGTGTCCCCGGAGTCACCGTCGTCGACGAGCTGGCCGAGCCCCGATGTCCCGTCGAGCGAGAAGGTTCCCGTCGCGGCGTCGACCTCGACGGTGACCAGGCCGTTGCTGACGGACGGCGCGGCGTCGTCGGTCACGACCACGGGCGCCAGATCGCTCGGGCTCAGGTTCCTCGGGTTCAGGTCGATGGTCGACCAACCGAAACCGGGTACATCATCTACCCAGGCGAGGACGTGTTGCGAGGGTGGCGTGACGATCGCGATGCGCGCCGGGCCGTCGGGCTGCTCGCGCGCGGCGTCGTTGACGACGCTCTTGGCCGGCCCCGCGTACCGCGAGCCGGTGCCGTCGATGCTGCACACCAGCCGCACGTCGAGCACGCCGTCGTCGCCGATCTCGATCTCCACGTCGCGTAGCTCGTGCATGCCGTCCATCGCGGCCTGCACCAGGGTCACGGTGTCCGCACGGGTGATGCCATCGGTTCCGGCGCGCCCGTCGCTGACCGAGAGCACCTGCGTACCCGCTACGGGCTCGGTGCCGGGCAGATGAAGTTCGACAACTGCGCCACGAGCGTGCGGCGAGGCGTTGACGGCGAGCGGTCCGGCAGTGGCCACCGACGACGCGAGCGCCGCGACGGCGCGCTCGGCGAGGCCCTCGCCGATCTGGCGCGCCTCGGCATAGCGGTGCAGTACCGCGTCGCACACCTCGTCGATCGAGCACGCACAGCTCGAATCGTGGGCCGCGTTGCGGATCACCTCGCGCCACGCCGTGGCCAACAACGATGCCGGCCAACGGTCTGCCGGGAGATACAGCGCGCTGAGCGGCTCGGCGCGACGTTCGAGCTCGCGTTCGGCTCGTGCCGCCGCTTGTTTCACGTCGACCCGGTTCGAGCCCACGCCGAAGAGCAGGTTCGCCCGTGCGCCCGATCGCAGTTCGCCCTGCCAAGTCGGGAGCCCCTCGGTCGTGGCGGCGTTCAGGTAGCTCGCCAGCGACGCGACACGGAAGCGGTAGTCCTCCTGCGCGTCGTTGGCTTCGCCGATGACGCGCCCGAGCCACGGCTTCGGCAGCAGGTGGTCGGTGCCGTTCATCCAGAGCACCGCGCCGTCGAGCAGGAACGACTCGTGATCGCGTTCGAACTGCTCGACCATCGCGACCAGATCCTTGGCGTCGTCCGGCAGCGCCGCGCCGTTGCCGTAACCCTCGAGCAGGTACTCGGCGCGCACCGTTGAGCCGTCGAGCGCTTTCCACCAGAACGCGCTGCGGTCGACGGCCGCGGGCACTCCCCGCCACACGACCGCGTGGTCCAAACCGAACTGCTGCAGGAGCTGGGGCATCTGCGCGACGTGGCCGAACATGTCCGGCAGGTAGCCGACCTCCATGGCCCCGCCGAAGGCCGCCGCTTTCTCGAATCCGAGCTGCAAGTCGCGCACCATCGTCTCGCCCGACACGAGGAACTCGTCCATGAGGATGTACCAAGGACCCATGCCGAGCCGGCCGCTCTGCGCGAGATGCCGGATGCGAGCTTCGTTCTCCGGCCGTACCTCGAGGTAGTCGTCGACGACGGCCATCTGTCCGTCGAGCATGAAGTGCGCGAAGGCGGGGTCGCGTTCGAGCAACGGCAGCAGGTCGTCGACCAGGTCGACGAGCTTCAGGCGGAACGTCTGGTACGCCTCGTACCACTCGCGATCCCAGTGGGTGTGCGGAACGACGGCCACGTCACGAGTCATGTACGGAGCTTATGGTTGCGACGCCGCGGGCGCCGCGGCGGTACCAAGGCGACGCCGGTCGGCGCAGCAAGCAGCATGGCGGGCTTATTCTCGCCCGTGTGCGAATCGCTTTCGGAGGCGACGACGAGGGTCACCCCCTGCATGAGGTGGTGGTGCGGCGACTGCGGGACCGCGGCCACGATGTCGTCGAGCTGGCCGATGGTGATCCGTGGCCCGAGGTCGGCCGTCGTGTGGGCGAGGCCGTGGCATCGGGCGCGGCCGACCGTGGCGTGATCTGTTGCTACACCGGGACGGGTGTGAGCATCGCCGCCAACAAGGTTGCTGGAGTACGAGCGGCATTGTGCACCGACGCCGAGACGGCCGAAGGCGCCCGCAAGTGGAACGACGCCAACGTCCTCGCGATCGGTTATCGGCTCGCGTCTCCCGAACTGGCGCGAGAGATGGTCGACGCGTTTCTGACTACCGAATCCGACCCGTCCGAAGAGACCAACTTTCACCGGCTCGGCTAGCTTTGGTGCGCATGCCGACCTTCCTGATGCTCTCCGTCCTCGGTCCCGACGGTTCGGCGACCTTGCGCGAGAACCCCAAGCGCATCAAGGAGGTCAACGGCGAGGTCGAGGCCATGGGTGCGTCGGTGTTGGCCCAGTACGCGTTGCTCGGTCAGTGGGACTTCATGACGATCATCGAGGCGCCCGACACGGTGACCATGAGCCGCATCGCCACCACGCTGGCGGCTCGGGGCACGTTGAAGACCACCACGCTCACGGCGATCCCGGTCGACGAGTTCATCGCGCGCTCTAGGTGACGGAGTCGGCGAACCGCCGTCCTAGTACCACCAAGTGCCGCGCTTCTTCTCCTTGCGCACGTCGTCATCCTGGAACACCAGGGGGAGCTCGCCGCCGTCTGACAGACGACGCACGCGATAGCCCTCCGGCCCGGCGCTCACCACCTCGAAGCCGCGGGCCCAGTCGCCGTCGAGGCGCTTGCGCAACTCGACGCGAGTTCCAGGGGTCAGGAACGGGTCAGGGATGCTGACCGACGGGGGGCCGGTTTCGGGGCGTGCGGGCGGTTCGAGTACCTGTGGCACGGTCATGCCCTTGTCCTCTCGTTGCCTCTCGGCTGTGTCGTTGTCGCCCTCATCGGCGAGTGTCGCGCGCTCGAGAGGATCAGCCAAGGGAGGAAACAGACCTTTCGATGGTCGTTCTCATCCCGTTCACAAAAGCACACCTGCGTGCACCTGACTAGTGGCACAACGGGTCGTGTTCGAGCGCCCGTTCAATCGGCTGAGCCTGTGACCGCCAACACACCGTCCTGCCGCTCACGTAGAGTCACGGCGACAACGAATTGGGGAGGCGTCCGGACGGTAGGTCTGTGGCGCTGGCGTGCTGGTACGCCGTCGTTGAGGTAAGGGGGAGTTGATGCAGTACTTGCAGTTGACAGGTGACCGCTCGGTTCGGCCATGGTGGCAACTCGCCGCGGTACTGGTCGCAGCCCTGCTGTTGGCCGCGGCCTGCGGCGACAGCGGCAAGAACGACAGTGGAGGAGCGACGAACGCGGCCGTGAGCCCAGATGTCACCAAGGCGTCCTCGGGGGATGTCACCACTGGTGGCAAGCTCGTCTACGGCGTCGAGGCCGAGACCAGCGGTTGGGACCCGACCAACGACCGATGGGCCATCTCCGGCTACCAGGTCGTGTTCTCGATCTACGACCCTCTGTCGGCCTACGACGCCGAGGGCAACATCCAGCCGTACCTCGCGGCGTCGTTCGTCCCGAGCGCTGACTACAAGCAGTGGACGATCAATCTGCGGCCGAACATCCAGTTCCAGAACGGCGAGCCCCTCAACGCGGCGGCCGCCGTGGCCACGATGCAGGGCATCCAGAGCTCGGCGCTGACCGGTGGCGCGTTCAAGGGGATCGACACCATCTCCGCCGTTCCCGGCAACGACCTCGCCGTGTCGGTCACGATGAAGCAGCCCTGGGCTTCGTTCCCCGCGACGTTGACCGGCCAGGCCGGCGTGATCGTGGCGCCGGCCCAACTCAACGCCACCGGTGGCGACAAGTCGCGCATTCCGATCGGCACCGGGCCGTTCAAGTACGAGTCCTGGACGCCGGACAAGGAGTTCGTCGCCACCCGCAACCCGAACTACTGGATGAAGGATGACCAGGGAAGGCAACTGCCTTACCTGGACGAGGTCGACTTCCGACCGATCCCGGACGTGCAGACCCGCCAGGCCTCGTTGCAGACCAACGACATCTCGATCATGCACACGAGCCAGGACCAGTTCATCAACTCCCTGCGCGATCTGTCGAAGTCCGGCGACATCCAGACGGCGGAGGACAGAGGCGAGAACGAGGAGGCGTTCGTGATGTTCAACACGTCCGCACCGCCGTTCGACAATCTGACCGCCAGGCAGGCGGTGGCCTACGCGACCGACGACGACACCTGGATCACCACCTTCGGGATCGACCCGTCGAAGAAGACGAACAGTCCGTTCGGGAAGGACTCGCCGTACTACGCGGACAATCCCTTCCCTCAGTTCGATCAGGCCAAGGCCAGGGACCTGGTTCAGCAGTACAAGAACGAGACCGGAAAGGACCTGGCCTTCACCCTGGGCTCGACGACGGACCCGAACGTCGGTAGCCGGCGCCCAGCTGCTCCAGGAGCATGTACAACTCGGTCGGCATGCAGGTGACGCTGACGCAGACCGAGCAGGGGCAGTACATCACCGACGCCGTCCAGGGTAAGTACCAGGCGAACGTGTGGCGGCAGTTCGGCGCGACCGACCCCGATGTCGACTACGTCTGGTGGCACAAGGACAACGCCGTTGGCGCGCTCACGCTGAACTTCGCCCGGTTCGCCAACGACGACCTGAGTCAAGCCCTCGACATCGCGCGGGGCTCACCGGACCCGGCAGTGCGCAAGGAGCAGTACGCCAAGGTGCAGCAGATCTGGGGCGAGCAAGTGCCGTACGTCTGGCTCAACACCACCACGTGGTTGATCGCGGCCCAGAACGACGTGCGGCATTTCTGGAACAACGCGCTCCCGGACGCCGGCAATGTTGCGTCGATCCCGTCCCTGCCGTATCAGTCAGGCAGTCACCGGGTGACCGAGACCTGGATCGATACCAACAACAAGTGATGTCTAGGGGCGAAGCGCCGCGACCAGAGCAGCGACGCCCAACAGCGTGGCGCCTCGCTCGATCGTGAACCGGTGGGGCCGTTCGTCGGCCCCACCGCTCGCGTCCGGGCTCGATCGCCGGCCGCAGCACGTTGGCGCCCGCGCCGCCGATCGAGCCGATGGACCCGGCCGCGCCGATCGACAGGATCGAGCCGGCCGAGCCGATGGACAGCACCGAGCCCACCGAGCCGATGGACAGGATCGAGCCCGCCGAACCGAGCGAGGCGGCGGATCCGGCCGAAGCGACGGAGGCGAGCGAGGCCACGCTCCACAAGCTGCGTATCGACCAGGCCGATCGGTAGGAGTCACTCGATCGGAACGACAGGTCAGCAGGTCGTCGTGTCGAACGCACGCCTCGACCGTAGCGACATCGCGGCGTGCGGGGTCGGCCAACAGGAGTGATATAGGGTCGCCGAACATGGCCGCGACCACCGCACCACCGCTGCGCAAGGCGCTGAAGCGCCGCTCGCCGGGCCTGGCCGCGGAGCGCGAGATGTGGGACGCCGGCTTCCGCACGATCGTGGGGATCGACGAGGTCGGACGGGGCTCGTGGGCCGGTCCGTTGATGATCGGGGCCGCCGTTCTGCCGAGTGATCGACGCGTCTACAAGGTGCGCGACTCGAAGATGCTCACGGAGCGCGAGCGCGAAGCGTTGTTCGACCGGATCACCGACTGGTGCGTCGCGTGGGCCGTGGGTTGGGCGACGCAACCCGAGTGCGACGAGATGGGGATGTCCGCGGCCCAGCGCCTGGCCGCGCGCCGGGCGATCGAAGGGCTCGGTGTGGAGCCGGATGGTGTGTTGCTCGACGGCAACTGGGATTTCGTCGGCGCTCCCAACACACGGCGCATCGTCAAAGGTGACGCGACGTGCTTGTCGATCGCGGCGGCGTCGATCGTCGCCAAGGTCACGCGCGACCGGTTGATGCGCGAAGAAGCCGAGAACTATCCCGGCTACGACTTCGATTCGAACAAGGGCTATCCGTGCCCACGGCACAAGATGGCGCTGGCGGGCATGGGGCCGACGGCCATCCACCGTCGGTCGTGGGTGTTCATGGACAACATGCCCTGGACGGGCATCCCGCGCGTGCGGCCACCCGATCCCCAGCTCGCCCTCTTCGAGTGACTAGTTGACGAGGAGGTCGCGGAACGCGGTCTTCGAGTCGATCCCGGGATCCTTGGGTAATCCGAGCACACGCTCGCCGACGATGTTCTTCATGACCTCGTCGGTGCCGCCGGCCACCTTCATGCCGGGGATGCCGAGCAACAACTGAGACCAGGCGAACGTGCCCCACTCGCCAGTGTTGGCGATGATGCGCGGGCCGAGGATCTCCGCGACGAAGTTCGCGGTGCGCCACATGTTGTTGGTCAGCGAGAGCTTGGCGATCGACATCTCGGGGCCAGGAAGTTGACCGGCCTTGACCTTGTCCATGGCGCGCTGGTTGTTGTACTTCGCGACCTGGAAGTTGATGTAGACGTCGGCCAGCTGCTGACGGACGAGGGCGTCGTCGTCGAGGCCGAAGTGTCGTACCAGCTCGGCCAGTCGGGTCACGCTCGCCAGGCCCATGCCGCCGGCACCGCCGGCTCCGATCGACGCCCGCTCGTTCATGAGCGTGGTCAGGGCGACCGTCCAACCCTGGTTCACGTCCCCCAGACGATGATCGTCAGGTACGCGCACCTCGGTGAAGAAGACCTCGTTGAAGTTCGCCCCGCCCGTCATCTGGCGCAGGGGACGGATCTCGACGCCCGGCGCCTTCAAGTCGACGACGAAGCCGGTGAGACCCTTGTGCTTCGGGAGGTCGGCATCGGTGCGGCAGATGATCTCGCCGATGTCGCTGTAGTGCGCACCTGATGTCCAGACCTTCTGACCGGTGATGATCCACTCGTCGCCGTCGCGCTCGGCGCGCGTCTGTAGACTCGCCAGGTCGCTCCCTGCGCCCGGTTCGCTGAACAACTGCGACGCGACGATGTCGCCTCGGTACAGCTTCGGCAGGTAGCGCTCCTGCACATGCGGTTGGGCGTGGGCCAGGATCGTCGGCGCCACCATGCCGAGGCCGATCCCGAAGAAGGTCTGCTCGGGTACTCGGTACTGCGCTTCGGCTTGGCTGTAGACGCCCTCGTGCGCTCGCGTCAGCTCACGGCCACCGAACTCCTTGGGGCCGGAGATCCAGCCGAGCCCGGCGTCGTAGCGCTTGGCCCGCCACGCCTGCGCGCGGCCGAGCGCCTCGCGCTCCTTGTCGCGGTCGACCTGTTCGAAGAGCGCGACGTCGTCGCTGCCCTCGCCCCAGACGAACTTCTTGTCGGCCGACTCCGCTTCCTTGCGTTCGGCGTTGGCGTCGAGAAAAGCGGTCACTTCCTGCTGGAACTCGTCGAGCGTCGGCGTGTCGGCCATGTGCGGTGTCCCCCTGCGGACTTCGGGCAGAACTTGACTGTCCGGTCAAGATATCCCGCGGCTGGCCGTCGGGGCATTTCGTACGCTCGGGCCCATGTCAGAGGGCCGGGGAAGCGTGGACGCTCGATTGCTCGACGAGCTGGCCGCCAATGCCACCGCACCTCGGACCATCGAGCGTCTAGGTGACTGGCGGCTGCGGGCCGATCCGGATCTGCCGTTTCGCCGGGCCAACGCGACGATCCCGTTTGCCGGCAGGTCGGCCGGCTTCGACGTCGATGCCCGTGTTGCCGGGGTCGAGGACTTCTACCGAGACCGAGGCTTGCCCCCGCGATTTCTCATCGGGCCGTCCACCGAACCGTCCGATCTGGACGATCGGTTGGCGCGCCGGGGTTACGCATTCGATTCGCCGGTCGACATCCTCACGGCCGACACGAGGAACGTTCTTGCGATGTCGGGATCGATCGAGTTTCCACTGTGTCGATCAGGGGACCAGATCGACAGTCGTTGGGCGGCCAGGTATTCCGAGGCTTCCACGCGTCGCCGGATCGAGAGCTACGCCAGATTGTTGGCTGGCACATCTCTGCCGCATGTGGTGGTGACTGTCGACGTCGACGGTGAGCCAGCCGCGATGGGCATCGGCGTGTTCGAACGCGAGTGGGTCGGCATCTTTGGGATGGCAACCCGATCCGACGTGCGTCGTAGGGGGCTGGCCCGAGGAGTACTGCGGGCACTGGCACAGTGGGCGCGGGACGCGCGTGCATCCGACCTGTATCTCCAAGTGGAAACCGACAACGAGCCGGCGCGGGCGCTCTACGAGTCAGTCGGCTTCGTGCGTAGCCACGGTTACCACTACCGCGTGCTCGGCTGAGTCTCGCTCAGGCGCTGTGCAGCCTGCGGGTAGGTGAGCCACTCGTGGGCCTCGAAGTCGTAGAGCTTGCACTGCTTGGTGTTGGCCATGAAGTCCCGGAATTGCAGGGGCTCGTCGTGCACGGTGTCGGGGTAGGCCGCCTTGATCGCATCGGCCGCCAGCTCGAGGTTGTACATCGGGATGCGCATGTCGACGTGATGGGGGATGTGCACCATGATCCAGTGAAGGAAGAAATCAAGGCCCTTGGGGGCTCGCAGGATCGTGGTGCCTTCCATCTGGCCCTTGAACTTGGTCCACTCACGGCGTCCCCACCACTTGATGTCGGGCTGGATGTGATGGACATGCACCAGCGACCCGATGATGAACGAGAAGCCGAGGAACGGGACGACGAGCACCTTGAGGACCATCCAGGCTGCGGCCAGAGCCGAACCTGACTGCGCCCATCCGGCCCAGGCGAGAAGGCCCGTCGAAACGACGATGAACGCCAGCACGATGAAGCGGTCGCGGCGGATGGCGGTG
Organism: uncultured Iamiaceae bacterium; assembly: GCA_963778895.1. Taxonomy (GTDB): domain Bacteria; phylum Actinomycetota; class Acidimicrobiia; order Acidimicrobiales; family Acidimicrobilacustridaceae; genus CAVZVZ01. Next base: position 748,232 of record CAVZVZ010000005.1, on the reverse strand, counting down.
GCCCAACGCTTGGGTGGTTTGCCGACCATCATCTTGTGCCACCACACCTCGCGGGAGTAGTAGGCACCGGCGCCGAGCCACGACCATTCGAGCCGGTGGCGCATACGTTGTGGCAACGACATGGCCGCGTATTGCGCAGGTGTGTACGGGTGCCAGACGAAGTCGAAGCCTTCCCGAACCGTGTACGAGTGGTGGATGCGGTTGTGTCCGAGGAGCCAGCCCTCGTAGACGTGGAAGCCGGGAAGCATCGCGATGTGGCCGACGACGGAGTTGAGGCGCTTGCTCTTGAAGAGCGCACCATGAGCCGCATCGTGCGCGACCACGAACAGCGCTGACACCGCCAGCGCGGCGAGAACCCAGAGCGCGACGACCGCGAACGGATTGTGGACGACGATGAGTCCCCAGACCGCGAGGCCGTACACGGCCAGGTCGCGGAAGAAGTAGGCCAACCCTTTCCACGTCGGGTTGTCGTAGGCCTCGGGCGGCACCACCTGGATGACCGGCCGCAGAGAACCTGGTTTGTCGAGGGCTGCTGACTCCGTGTCCACGGGATTCGGGGGTTCGGGAGTAGGGGGGGCAACGTCGAGAACCGTCATGGACCCAGCCTACCGACTGGTCGGTAGGGAGGGAAAGATCCCGGTGATGGTTCCAAAAGCGCCGGTGTTAAGGTGCCTCCCGTGTCGAACCGATCGAAATGGCTGGTCATCGCCCTGTGTGCGTGGACCGTCTTCGTGTGGGGCAACCGGATCTCCAACGCCTGGTCGAGCACCACGGAGTCGACCTCGGCCAAGGTGACCTCGACCGTGCTGGCGGCCTCGTTTCTCGTCTTCGCGGTCGGAGGCATCGTCCTCCTGGTCCGCTCGTGGGCCGTCCCGCTGACCCAGATGGCCCGGAACTTCCTGCTCGTGTTCGCTGTGTGGACCGTCGCCGTGTGGTGCGTCCGGGTCGTCGCCATCGTCCTGGCTGACCACGAGGTCGGGTTCAAGGTGGTGCATGCCGTGCTCGGGCTGATCTCGATCGCTTTGGCGGTGGGGGTGGCCCGAGCCGTGCGCCGAACGCCCGCCGACGCGATTTCGTCCTCGGTCTGATTTTTCTGGTGCCTGACCGGTCGATACCCTTCCGCCACCATGGGTCAGCCGGTCACCGTCATCGAGAAACCATCCTCGCGACCGGGAGTGATCCGGTACGAGACCAACCGGACCCTCACCGGTATGGGCCACGAGTACTTCCGGTCGGCATCCGACGTACACGGCAACACCCCTCCGGCCCGCCTGGCCCAACGGCTCTTCGATCGGGGCGGTATCGATCTCGTCCACATGAACGGCAACGTCGTCACCGTGCACCTGTCCGACGGGTCGGCACCCACCGGCATCAAGGCGCTCATCGAGGACCTGTACACGTATTACCGCGAGGGCGTCGAACCCGAGATGCCCGGTGAACCCGTGATCCCCGAGGGTGCCGCCTCGGAATGAACGTCATAGCGGAATGACGCCTTGCCCAGTGCGAACAGGTGTTCGATACTGGTGTGGTGTCCGTTGCCAGCTCGCCCATCTCTGATCGCCCGGAGGCTGTCTCCCAGCTGAGGCAGATCGTCGATCGCAGCCGGCCCACTGTGCTGGCTCGCGAGCAGGTGTTGCCGGTTCTCCCCGCCCTGCGTGAGCTGCTTCCCGGTGGCGCGTTGCAACGGGGGACCACCGTGAGCGTGCAGGGCGAGGCGGCCACCTCGTTGGCGTTGGCCCTCCTCGCCGGTGCATCGGCGGCGGGCTCGTGGGTTGCGATCGTGGGATTGCCGACGTTGGGGCTGGCGGCCGCGGCCGAGTTGGGTCTTGCTCTCGAGCGACTGGTGGTGGTGCGCGATCCCTCTCCCGCATCGTGGGGCCCGGTCGTTGCGGCATTGGTTGGTTCGTTCGATGCGGTGTTGCTCGCACCTACGCATCGGGTGCGCGCTACGGATGCACGCCGACTCGCGGCTCGCGCGCGTGAACGGGGCTCGGTGCTCGTGCAGCTCGAATCCGGTGCCCGTGCCGCGCTCGAACCCGATCTTCGACTGGTCACCGGTGCGACGCAATGGGAGGGCTTGGGTCACGGCCACGGTTGTCTCCATGCCCGTCGGGTGCAGATCGAGACGAGCGGTCGTCGGCGCGCGGCGCGTCCTCGTCGGCTCGACCTGTGGTTAGCCGACGAAGATGGTCAGGTCGCTGCGGCCGGCCCGACCGAGGCCGCGGCAACGGTCACCTCCCTCCCGACCCAACGGGACAGAACGACGAAGCGGGCCGGGTAGCGGATGCCTGTACGCACGCTGGTGGTCGAGTGCCCGGACTGGCCCGTGATGGCGGCCGGTGTCACCCCGGACGTCTCCGCGACGGTGGTGTTCGCCAATCGGGTGGTGGCCGCCACGCCTGCGGCTCGTCTCGACCGCATCGAGATCGGGCAACGCCGGCGCGAGGCGCAGGGCCGCAGTCCCGAAGTGGTGGTGATCGATCGCGACGAGCCACGCGAGGCCCGCACGTTCGAACCCGTCGTTCACGCGCTCGAGGTGTTCACACCCCGTATCGAGGTCGTGCGACCGGGCACCGCCGCCTTCCCCACACGTGGTCCCTCGCGGTACTTCCGGGGCGACGAAGCGCTGGCTCGAGCGGTTTGTGATCACGTCGACGAGGTCCTCGAGCCGTTCGGTTGGCGAGGCCATGTTCGGGTCGGAGTGGCCGACGGGCCTTTCGCGGCCCACCAGGCCGCTCGACGAGCTCGGTCTTGGTTTGTCGTGGCGCCGGGCGAGAGCGCGAGCTTTCTCGCGCCGTTGCCCGTCGGGGTGCTCGGTCGTCCGGAGTTGGTCGATGTGTTGCGTCGGCTGGGTCTGCCCACGTTGGGCGACTTCGCCGCGCTCGATCCTGCTGATGTGGTGGCCCGCTTCGGCGCCGACGGCGCCATGGCTCACCGACTGGCGCGAGGACTCGACGAACGGCCACCGGCCACGCTGCCTCCCCCCATCGAGCTCCAAGCCGTGGCCGAGCTCGATCCGCCCGCAGATCGGGTCGACACCGCGGCGTTCATCGCCAAGTCCTTGGCCGACGAACTACACGAGCGCCTGGATGGACGAGGCCTGGCGTGTACTCGGGTGTTGATCGTTGCCGAGACCGAGCATGGTGAGCACCTCGAGCGATTGTGGCGCCATGAAGGGGCGTTGAGCGCTGCTGCTGTTGCCGATCGTGTTCGTTGGCAGCTCGATGGTTGGCTCAACGGATCTGCAGCGGCTCGACCGACTGCCGGCATAACCCGATTGGCGTTGGTGCCCGATGAGGTCACTGCGGCGAACGGCCGACAGCTGGGGTTCTGGGGCGGCGAGACGGCGTCCGCCGATCGTGCGGCGCGGGCGGTAGCCCGGGTGCAGGGTCTGCTCGGTCCGGATGCCGTGCACGTACCCGAGTGGCGTGGCGGTCGCGGACCCGGCGAACGGGTCGGGTTGGTACCGGCGGCTGCGGTCGACCTGACCATGCCCCGCGCCATCGTGGCGCCATTGGCCGAAGCGCCGTGGCCGGGTCATGTACCCACACCCTCACCCGCCACGATCCACGAGCAGCCGGTACCGGCCGAGATCGTCGATCAGGCCCGCCATCCCGTCGGAGTCAGTGGGCGCAGCGTGCTGTCGGCAATCCCTGCGGAGCTCTCGGTACGAGGTGGCCCGTGGTTGCCCATCGACGCGTGGGCGGGCCCGTGGCCGGTCGAGGAACGCTGGTGGGATCCCGACGCGGCGCGTCGGCGGGCCCGCTTCCAAGTTGTGGCCGGTGGCCGCGCCATGTTGCTCGCGCTGGAAGGCAGCCGGTGGTGGGTCGAGGCCACCTACGACTGATCGTCAGACGGTGAGGCGGGTGACGAAGGCAATGACTGCGCACACTGCAGCCATCGAACCGGGAAGCCAGATGAGCAGTTGCTTCGTCTGCTGGTGCAGCTCGACCCGGAGCTCACCGAGTCGCGCGTCCAGATAGTCCTTCGTCACAGGCTGTTCGCTTTCGGTGACTGGGAAGTGAGCGAGCATCTCGCCGACAGCATCCTCTCCGGCAATGGGACTCAGATTCTGGAACAACGAGCTTCGCGATTTCTCGCTGAGCATGCTTCCTCCTGACGACTCGAATGAACGATCAGGGGAAGGTGGCCAGCGTACCGCGGGGTCAGGCGGCGAGGGCGCTGCCCATCAGGTCGACGAAGTTGTCGCAATAGAAGCGCCCTCGGATCTCATCTGACGCGTCGCCGAGCGAGGCTTCGAAACGTTCGTAGGGTTTACGGCCGCCTTCGACGTGAGGGTAATCGGACGAGAACAGACACACCTCAGGGCCGGCTTGCTCGACGATCCAACCCACGTCCTCCGTTGGGTAGGGCGTGGCGCGGATCTGTCGGCGCACGTACTCGCTCGGGCGTAGCGACAGCGCTTGCAACCGTTCCTCGTGGCGGGAGAACGCATCGAACGCCGACTCCATCTGGCGCATCCAACTCGGAAGCCAGATGGCACCCTGCTCGATGACGCCGACTCGCAGCTCGGGGAAGCGCTCGAACACACCATCGAAGATCATCGTGGCGAGGGTTTGCATCGGGCGGATGGGGGATACCCATGTAGTCGACCGACCGGAAGTTCTCCTCACCGCCGTGGAAGTCAGGAGGAATGGGCAGTCCGTTGCGGAAGTAGTTCGGATCGATCAGATCGCCGGTACCACCGACATGGAAGACGACGGGAATGTCGGCGTCCTGGGCCCGCGCCCACACGGGGTCCAGACCGAGATGGCTCGGTGAGTGGCCGGCAGGACAGCCCGATGCCACCAACAGTGCGGCCGCTCCCATCTCGAGTGCCTCGTCGGCCATGGCCGCGGCTCGGTCGAAGTCGCTGAGGGGCACGTAGCAGGTGGGCAGCAGGCGCGAGTCGGCCGCGCAGAACTCGACCATGCCGCGGTTGTGAGCCCGAGCGACACCGTAAGCCAGCTCAGGATCGCCCTTGTGTTCCCAGTCGTGCAGCCGCCGATTGTGAAACGTGTTGAAGATCAGCTGACTCGTGAAGCCGAGCAGATCGAGGGCACGCGGCCGGTCCTCGGCCAGGAACGAACCCGTTGCCGCGAAGTTCTTGCGCTGCATGATCTCGACTTCTTCGACGGCGCGGTACTCGTCGGACCGATGCTTGTCGGCTATGCGGTCGAAGGCCGCGTTCAGGTCTCGGAGCTGTTCGTCGGGATCACCCGTTTGCCGCAGCTCGTTCCCGCTCGTGTACTGCAGTGGCTCGATCCGTTCCCGCACGCCGGGATCGGCGTGATCTCGGAGCCACGTCGGTGTCTCCATGATGTGTGCATCGGCGTCGTGCACGATGCGACCACTCACGTACGGCATCGGACCCCCTGCTCGTCCGTGGGCGCTGTGTCCCGAGTCGACTTACCGCAGACGGTACCTCCTGGCTCGAGTGTCACGTACGGCACAGACGGCGCTTCGCCGGCGGCACGGTCGGGGCCGGCCCGAGAGCGCACGATGAGCCCACGACCTCGGCGACCGGCCGGGAACACGCAGGGAGGGTCTGACATGGACGAGACGATGCAAGCACAGGGTTGGTGGCTCGCTTCTGATGGCAACTGGTACCCACCCGAACAACACCCCGATGCGCAGAGCATCGCCGCAGCTGGGACGCCGGCGACCGCGTCGACCCCGACGGCCCTTCCGACCCGCGCGGCACAGAGCGGCCTCAGCAAGGGCTCGGTCGTCCTCATCGGGCTGGTGCTCGTCCTGGTGCTCGGTGTGGCCGCCGTCGGGGGCGTGCACTTCTTCGCCGGGGGCAGCTCCGGCTCACACTTGTCGTCGGCCTTCAAGTCGAGCATCGTCTCGGGTTGCGTCAACGACGGCTCGGGCGACCAGAAGTCCTGCCAGTCCGCGGCGGACGAGATAGAGAAGTCCGGTCTCACCGAGTCCGAGCTCATGGCCTTCGGAGCGGCCTCGAACCCGGCGGCCGCGGTGCAGACCAAGGCCGCACCGAAGGTGGTCGCCGCGGTCGAGAAGTGCTTGCCGATGAACTCGTCCGGCTCGTCTGGTTCGTCGGATCCGTCCGACTGGGGTTTCTGATCGGTTCCCCTCCCTGAAGAAGGAGGCGCTCCTGGCGAGCGCCTCCTTCTTCGCGTTCCTGGTCCCGTCGGATCCCGTCTTGACACCGAACAGGTGTTCGATAACTTGGGCGGATGGGTTTCAACAACCCCTCCATGCCGTGGCGAGAGCTCGAGCGCCAGCTCTCGGGCCGGCCGGGTCCTCCTGGGTCCGGCCGGTCCTCGTTCCACTTTCCCGGAGACGGCTCGGACAGTCCGGCCTGGGGTCGCAAGCGCCAGCCTTACGAAGCCCCCAACGTCGTCCGGCGCCTCGGGTCGACGCCGTACGCCGAGCTCCACTGCCACACGAACTTCAGCTTCCTCGACGGTGCCTCGCACGCCGAAGAGCTCGTCGAAGAAGCAGTCCGACTCGGGCTCGAGGCGTTGGCCATCACCGATCACGACGGGTTCTACGGCATCGTGCGCTTTGCCGAAGCGGCTCGGGCGCTGGGGTTGCCCACCATCTTCGGTGCCGAGTTGACGCTCGGTCGCACCGCGTCGCCCGCGGGCGATCCAGATCCGGGCGGTACCACGGGTGAGACCCATCTCGTGGTGCTGGCCCGTGACCCTCGGGGGTACGCCTTGCTCGCTCGGGCGATCAGCGAGGCTCAGCTTCGGGGCGAGAAGGGCCTGCCGCGCCTGGCGCTCGCCGAGTTGGGCGCCATCGGAGGCATGGGTGCCGTCGCTGCTGACCGCGGGCATTGGCTCGTGTTGACCGGGTGTCGCAAAGGAGCGGTGCCTGCGGCTCTCGTACGTGACGGTCCGGCGACGGCGGGCGCCGAGCTCGATCGGCTCGTCGGTGTGTTCGGTCGCGATCATGTTGCCGTCGAGTTGTGGGACCACGGCGATCCACTCGACTCGGCGCGCAACGACGCGTTGGCCGAGCTCGCGATCCGTATGGGAGTCGACCTGCTCGCCACCAACAACGTGCACTACGCCACCCCCGCTCGTCGCCGATTGGCCTCGGCGTTGGCGGCGGTGCGGGCTCGTCGTTCGCTCGACGAGCTCGACGGATGGTTGCCCGCTTCGGCGGGAGCCCATCTGCGGTCCGGCGCCGAACAGGCCCGGCGGTTCGCTCGCTATCCCGGCGTGGTCGAACGGGCTGCCGAGCTGGGCTTGGCGTGCGCGTTCGACCTGGCGTTGGTCGCGCCCGATCTCCCTCCCTTCCCGTGTCCGGATGGTCTCGACGAGATGGGCTTGCTGCGCGCGCTCACCGAGCAAGGAGCGACCGAGCGTTACGGGTCACGGGGACAGGAGCGAACGCCGCGAGCCTGGGAGCAGATCGATCATGAGCTCGACGTGATCGAAGCCTTGAACTACCCGGGCTACTTCTTGATCGTGTGGGACATCGTCGAGTTCTGCCGGAAGAGCAACATCTTCTGTCAGGGTCGTGGATCAGCCGCCAACTCGGCCGTGTGTTACGCGCTCGGCATCACCAAGGCCGACGCGGTTTCGTTGGGGTTGCTGTTCGAGCGGTTCCTCTCACCGGAGCGCGACGGCCCCCCGGACATCGACATCGACATCGAGAGCGGCCGGCGTGAGGAGGCGATCCAGTACGTCTACGAGCGCTACGGCCGGCACTACGCCGCGCAGGTCGCCAACGTCATCACCTATCGAGCCAAGTCCGCCGTGCGCGACATGGCCAAGGCCTTGGGGTACGCCACAGGACAACAGGATGCCTGGTCGAAACAGCTCGATCGCTGGAGCGGGCTCGACAACCAGGGTGATCTCGACGTGCCGGCGCCCGTGCTCGATCTGGCCACCGAGGTCGCGGACTTCCCTCGTCATCTCGGCATTCATTCGGGGGGCATGGTGCTGTGTGACCGCCCGGTGATCGAGGTGTGCCCGGTCGAATGGGGGCGCATGCCCGGCCGCACGGTGTTGCAGTGGGACAAGGACGACTGCGCGGCGGCCGGGTTGGTGAAGTTCGATCTGCTCGGGTTGGGCATGCTCACCGCCCTCCACGAGGCGGTCGACCTGATCGCCGACGCACACGAGGTCGACATCGATGTGGCGACCATCCCCCAGGACGACGCCGTGTACGACATGTTGTGCGCCGCCGATTCGGTGGGTGTGTTCCAGGTCGAGAGCAGGGCCCAGATGGCCACCTTGCCGCGGTTGCGCCCGCGCACCTTCTACGACCTCGTGGTCGAGGTGGCCTTGATCCGGCCGGGGCCGATCCAAGGCGGATCCGTGCATCCCTACATCCGGCGTCGCAACGGGAAGGAACCGGTCACCTACTTGCACCCGCTGCTCGAGAACTCGTTGGCCAAAACGCTCGGTGTGCCGCTGTTCCAGGAACAACTGATGCAGATGGCCATAGACGTCGCCGGGTTCTCACCGGCCGAAGCCGATCAGCTGCGCCAAGCCATGGGCTCGAAGCGAAGCCAGCTACGTATGGAACGTCTGCGTTCCCGGCTCTACGAGGGCATGGCCGAGCGGGGAATCACGGGAGGGATAGCCGACGAGATCTACGACAAGCTCGCGGCCTTCGCGAACTTCGGGTTCCCGGAGAGCCACTCGGTGTCGTTCGCCTACTTGGTGTACGCCAGTTCGTGGATCAAGCGGTACTACCCAGCCGCGTTCTGTGCCGCGCTGTTGAACGCACAACCCATGGGGTTCTACTCGCCGCATTCGCTGGTGCAGGACGCGCGTCGCCATGGTGTCGACGTTCGTACACCTGATGTCAACGCGTCAGCGGCGCAGGCCGTGCTCGAATGGTCGCCATCTCCCTCTAGCAGTCGAGCGACGGTGCCGCACAGCCCCGAAACGCAACAACCCGCGGTACGACTCGGGCTGTCGTCGGTGCGGGGTCTGGGCGTCGACATAGCCGAGCGCATCGACATCGAACGGGCCACGAGGGGACCCTTCACGAGCATGGAAGACCTCAGGCGTCGGGTGACGTCGCTCGAGCTCGGTCTTCTCGAAGCGTTGGCTACGGCGGGTGCGTTCGACTCGCTGATCGACGAGAAGGGAAGACCTGTCGACCGGCGGCGCGCGTTGTGGTCGGCCGGGGCCGTGGCTCAATCCGGTTCGGATCGTCTGCAGGGAGTGGTCACCGGGGCCGAAGCACCGATGTTGCCGGGAATGAGCGAACGAGAGTTGGCCTCGGCCGACTTGTGGGCCACGGGGGTGGCCTTCGATGGGCACCCGACCAAGTTCGTGCGCGCTCATCTCGATGATCTGGGTGTGGTGACCGCACTGGGCCTGCGCGACATCGAGCCGGGGACCAAGGTACAGGTGGCCGGCGTGGTAACTCATCGCCAACGCCCGGCCACGGCTGGAGGTACCACGTTCATCAACCTCGAAGACGAGACCGGTCTCATCAACGTGGTGTGTTCGAAGGGATGTTGGAGCCGCTATCGCCGGGTGGCGCGCGGTGCGGCCGCGATGCTCATCCGGGGTCGTCTCGAACGAGCCGAAGGCGTGATCAACGTCATCGCCGAGAAGCTCGAGCCCTTACCGATCCGCGAGCCCCTGCGTTCCCGTGACTTCCGTTGACTCCTCTGACCTTCGCCCATGACCATGCATCACTAGGCTGGTCTGGAGCTCGCTGGGGAGGCGACCAATGTTGGCAATCATCTATCACCCGAACGGTGTCTACATTGCGCAGCTGCTGCTGCGCGTGACCATAGGCATCACGATCTTCGCTCACGGCTACAACCACATATGGGGCGGCGGCAAGATCGAGGGTACGGCTCGCTGGTTCGAGAGCCTGGGCATGAAGCCCGGCATCGTGCATGCGTGGTTGGCGAGCTTGACCGAGCTCGTCTGTGGGGTCTTGCTCATCGTCGGGTTCTTCACGCCGGTCGCCGCGGCGGGGGTGGTCGGTGTGATGGTGGTGGCGTTGGTCACCAACCACCGGAAGAACGGGTTCTTCATCTTCCGGCCGGGCGAGGGTTACGAGTACGTGTTGAACCTGGCGGTTGCCGCCACCGCTCTGGCGGCCTGGGGTGCAGGCAAATGGTCGGTCGACGGCCAGGTCGACCTCGACCTCGCGGGTCTGAAGGGACTTCTCATCGTCCTCGTGTTCGGAATCGGCGGAGCCGGATTGCTGTTGGCGGTGGCCTGGCGTCCGGAGAAGAAGCCGGCCTCGACCTGAATCGATCCTGAGCGGTCAGCGCAGCGCTTGGGCCATCTCGCCGAGGGCCTTGGCCATCGCCGTGTAGTCGCTGGTGTCGGCCAGTCCCGACCCGTGGTCGTTCACCTGTTCTGCCAGGAGGCGCAGCTGCGTGGCAACGGTTTCGGCCTCTGACCGGGTCACGACGTCGCGGTCGCCCCGCAGCAACGGAGTCACCTGTTCGGCCTGCAGCACCACTGCCGGCGCACCCTCGGCGGCCGGCAGGCGGTCCTCCAGCACGGCCTTCGCCGTTTCGATGGCGAAGCGAACGCGATCTGCCGGATGCACCGCTTCAGGGTGGCAGACCCGCGTGGTTCGTGCCTGAACTTGCCTACGCTGCGGCTCCGTGGAACTCGTGGCCAGGATCGTCGCCTTCGTCGCGGGGCTGCTCGTCGTGCAGTCGGTGCTGCGTTCGGCCGTACGAACCGTGGTCGTCCCGCGTGGTGAACGGGTGTTGCTCCCGCGGCTCGTCTTCCTCGGCATGCGGTCCTTCTACGGGCTGATCACCCGGCACATCGACGAACACGACCGACGCGAGGCGGTACTCGCCCGCTTCGCGCCCATGAGCCTGCTGGTGCTCGCCGCGTCGTGGGTGGCGCTCGTCCTCATCGCGTTCATCCCCATGTACTGGGCGCTGAGCGACATCACCTGGAAGAACTCGTTGCTGCTCAGCGGTTCGTCGATCACCACGCTCGGCTTCACCGCGCCGAACCTGGTCGACGCCGTCATGTCGTTCGTCGAGGCGTTCATCGGTCTCGGACTGCTCGCCTTGTTGATCGCCTACCTGCCCACGCTCTACGGCCACTTCTCGCGACGCGAGGCCGAGGTGGTGAAGCTCGAGACGTTCGCCGGGAGCCCGCCGCGAGCGAGCGAGATGATCCTCAGGTTGCATCGCATCGCCCGGCTCGATCGCCTCGACGAGATATGGGCGGGCTGGGAGCAGTGGTTCGTCGAGGTCGAGGAGAGCCACACGTCCCAGCCGGCCTTGGTTCTGTTCAGATCGCAACACGTCACGAACTCCTGGATCACGGCGGCCGGCACCGTGCTCGACACGGCAGCCCTTTCGCTCGCGGCGTTGGAGCTCCCGCCCGAGCCACAAGCCGCGCTGACGATTCGCTCGGGGTACCTGACGCTGCGCGCCATAGCAAGCTTCTACAACCTGTCGTTCGACGCCGAACCGCGCCCGAACGACCCCATCTCGGTGACGCGCGCCGAGTTCGACGCGATGCTCGACGAGCTCGCGGCCGAAGGCGTGCCGTTGAAGTCAGATCGTGAGCGGGCGTGGCGTGCCTTCGCCGGGTGGCGCGTCAACTACGACACGCCGCTCGTCGGCCTGTGCGCGTTCTGCGAGGCACCATCGGCACCGTGGTCGTCGGATCGCTCCAGCCGGTTCGAGCGCCCGACCTTGCTCCGCCCGCGCCGCTGGAAGATCGCACCGCTCGAGAATCCACCCTCGTGGTGACAGGTCACTCGGGCTCGAAGGTCACGTCTGGTGGGCCGCCGGCGTGGACGGCCTCGTCCACGTTGAAGTACGTGCGGGTCTCGAAGCCGAACAGCTTGGCGATGACGTTGGCGGGGACCGACTGCACGCGCTCGTTGTACGCCCGCACGTTGTTGTTGTAGAAGCGCCGCGCGGCCTGGATCCGATCTTCGGTGGCGATCAACTGTCGTTGCAGGTCGAGGAAGCTCGCGCTGGCTTTGAGATCCGGGTACGACTCGGACACCGCGAACAAGCTGTGGAGCGCACCGACCAGCGCGTTCTCGGTCGCGGATTGCTCCGCCGGCGTGCCATCGTCGGCGACGGCCGTGGCTCGAGCCGCGGTCACGGCCTCGAGCGTCGTGTTCTCGTGCGACGCGTAGCCCTTTACCGTCTCGACCAGATTGGGGATCAGGTCGTAGCGGCGGCGCAGCTCGGTCTCGACGTTGGACCATGCGTTGTCGATGTACTGGCGTTGCTGTACGAAACGGTTGTACGCGACCACGCAGATGACGACGAGCAGGAACAGCACGACCGCGACGATGACGAGGACGATCACGCCCCCACGGTAGGGGGTGGTAGGCCGGCGAGTCGGTACCGATTCGGTCCGCCGGCGCGGTCAGCGGCCGTAGAACCCGGTGATGCTCGCCGTCTGTATCGGTTGCTCGGTGATCGCCGCGACGGCGCTCAACGGGTCTTGACCCGTCGTCACGCCGGACGGGGCCGGCAACGCGTAGACCGTGAAGTCGTAGGTGTGCTCCTCGCCGACCGGAGGGCACGGCCCGGTGTACTGCGCCGCGGTGGCCGAGTTGTTCGCCTGCACGGCTCCGGGCGGAACTTGGCCGGCGTCGAACACCGCCGAGGTCGGGGCGAGCCCGGCCATGATCCAGTGAACGAACGGTGCGGAGGTGTCGGTGACGATCAGGGCGACCTCGACGGTGCCCGCGGGGGGAGCGAATACGGCGATCGGAGGAGAGATGTCGTCCCCGTCACACGTGAACTTCTTCGGGATCTCCCCGCCCGGCGTCCACGCCGTGCTCGCCAAACCGAAGACCCCCTCGGCGCCGCCGGTCGACGGGGTCAGCGTGCCGGCGGCGGACTCCTTGCGGGGTGGCGCGGTGGCGCCGGGTTTCGGATCACGAAGCGATCGGCCCGAGGAGCCACAGGCCAGCAGCAGCCCGGCAGACACGGCGAGGACGGCGGCGATGAGCAGGCCGCGACGGGCGAGGGGACGGTTGGGCATCGGCCGGCAGGCTAACGGCCGCGGGCCGGGTGGTGGCTCCGCGGCCTGGCTCTATCTCCGGAGGACGTGAACTTCTATGCTGGGCTGCTCGGACGCCTCGACGAGCCGGGCCGAACCCGCACCCGAATGGACGACAAACCTCGCAACCTGCGATCGATGCTCTCGGAGGCCAAGGACTCCTCCGAGCTCATGGTCGATCTGGCGTACGCCGCTCTCTACTTCGGCGACCCGGATATGGCCGAGGAGGTGAGCGAGCTCGAAGAGCAGATGAACGAGCTCGTTCACGACATGCGCACCGTCTCGATCCTGGCGGCCCGCAATCCGAGGGAGGCCGAGGCCATGGCCTCGGTGCTGCAGGTCGTGAGTGCCATCGAGCGCATCGGGAACGGCGCCGTTGACATCGCGCGGATCGTCACCCACCGGCTGGGCATTCCCCGCGAGCTCGTGGCCGACCTCTCGTCGGCCGCCGAGGTGTCGCATCGGGTGCTGGTTCGCGAGGGCTCGCACATGGCGCACCGTCCGCTGAGCGCGCTCGAGTTGCCGGTCGCGACCGGGATGCGCGTCATGGCGATCCGACGCGGTCGAGAGTGGAACACCGATGTCGAGGGCGACGAAGTGCTGTTGCCCGGTGACGTCTTGTTCCTGGAAGGTCCGCCGGCCGGCATCCTGCGCGTGCGCGAGCTGGCGAGCGCGCCGTTCTGGGAACCACCCGTCCCGCCCGAGGACGGCACGCTCAGCGACTTGGACCGCGCCGTCGACGTTCTCGTCGAGATGAAGAACATCTCCGAGGTCGCCGTGGGCTTGGCCTACTCGGCTTTGGTGTTTCGCGACCAGGGATTGGCGGCCGAGGTCCGCCATCTCGAGGATCGCCTCGACGAGATGAAGGATCGCCTCGAGGTCTGGGTCCTACGCGCCGCGGCCGAGACGATCGATCCCTCGCCGTTGCGCGGACTGCTCCACGTTGCGCAGGCGGCCGAGGACATCGGTGACGCGGCCCAACAGATGGTGTGGTTGATCGAACAGGGTGAGGAGGTGCACCCCATCTTGAACATCGCGCTCGGCGAAGCAGATGAGGTGGTGGTGCGCATGCCCGTGGCCGCAGGCGCGACCGCCGACGGCGCGACGCTCGGGGAGCTGCAGCTCAACACGGATCCCGGCTTTCACATCCTCGGTGTGCGACGGGGCGGCCAATACCTGTACCGGCCGCGGGGTTCCGTGCAGTTGCAGGCGAGCGACGAGATCATCGCGACCGGACCCGACGAGGGACGGCCGATGCTGGCCCAGCTGCTCGGCTGGCACCTCGTCGAACGCGACGACGACACCGGGATGTTCGAGCTGAAACCGCTGCGCGAGAAGGTGCCCGTCCGGGCCTGGGACCCGGAGCACCTGTAGGTCCGTTCAGACACCGACCTCGGCGTCGAGCCGACCGGACTTCACGGCCTTCTTGAGCTCGCCGTGGTCGCGTTCGTTTTGCTCGGCGTACGCGGACGAGAACTCGACGAGCGCCTCCTCGAACGCTCCCGAGGCGCCGAGGTACGCGGCGATGGCGAGCCGGTCGCCGGTGCGAGCGTGCGCGCGTGCAAGTGTCCAGCCACACATCTGGCCCCACAAGAACATTCCTTGCGGGCTCATCCCCGCGATGTCGGCCGAGCCCTTCCAGTCGCGCAGCTGACGGATGTAGTAGTCGCGCGTGACGCCGCTCCACGCAAAGCGCTCCCAACCGAGAAAGATGTCGCTCGCGGCTTGCATCAACCGCTGACCGACCACCACCCGTTGACCGTGGTTCTCGTACTCGCTCTTGTGCGTGAATCGTTCGATCACCGACGCCTCGGCTTCCTTGAGTTGCAGCAGTAGCGGCGCCTCGGTGTCGCGGTCGATCAACAGCGCGATCCACGCGTCCATGCCGACGCTTCCGACGCCCACGACCTTTCGGGCCAGGTGGATGAATCGATACTGCTCCAGGAGATGCCGCCGCTCGGGCGTCAGCGTGGCGCGATAGCGGCGCAGGATGGTGTGCGCCGCCTCCACGATCTCCTCGGGCGCCATGTCGACGACGAACTCCTCCACCGGCATGATCAACGGCGGATCGCTCACGATGCGGGGCTCGCCGTCGACCATGAAACACAGCTTCTCGAAGGCTTGCATGCTGTCGTGGGCGCGCGCGTTGGTGATGGCGCGCCACACCTTGGGTGTGGAGCGCGGGTCGAGCATCGACTGGAACCGTGGGAGCAGCTCGTCCATGTCCAGGTGCGCGTACCAGACCTCGAGCATCGAAGTCTGAGCGAGCTCGCGCATCGTCTCCCGGTAGGCGCGCACACAACCTCGCACGATGCGTCGCCGTTGCTTGGTGCTGTAGTTCCCGTCGCGTCCGGCGACCTCGAGGCTTGCCGCCAACCGTTTGACGTCCCACTCCCACGGACCCGGTGCCGTTTCGTCGAAGTCGTTCACATCGAAGGACAGGTGGCGCTCGGGTGACCCGAACACCCCGAAGTTGCACAGGTGCGCGTCACCACAGAGCTGCACGTCCAAGCCCGAGTTGCGCGTGGTGGCGAGATCGGCGGCCATCGGAAGGGCGGCACCGCGGTAATAGGTGAACGGCGACACGACCATTCGGCCGTGCCGTACCGGCACCAGGTCCTCCAGGCGAGTGATCGCCTGCTCTTCGAGCAGCTCGATCGGATCCTGGCGGTGTGGCGCGGGCTTCCACTCGGCGTGGCTCGATCGGGGAGCTTTCGCCCGGGCGTTCTTGCCTTGCGAGATTCGATCCTCGGGTGAGGGGTGCTCGCCGATCGGGAGATGTGTGACGGGGACGGTCATCGGCCCATCGTTGCAGGGCCGTGGTGCGGTGCACATTTCTGCACGGCGGTCGGACCGAGTGCCATCCTCTCGCCATGCCCGAACCATTCGTTCACGTTCCTCATCCGCGACTCCACAGTCGGCGAGCGGTCGGTCCGCCGAAGGCAGGCCACGAGCTACCGCAGGGCACGGCCGTGAAGCGATTCAACAGTTTCGTCGCGCTGAAGATCACCCAAGGTGTCGGCACGATGTGGTGCGCGTACGCCTTCGCGTTGCTGGCGTTGATCTCGTTACCGGATGCGATTCGCGATGGCCGGCCGGCGATCATCCAGTGGGTGGCGCAGACCTTCCTGCAACTGGTGTTGTTGTCGATCATCATCGTCGGCCAGAACGTGCAGAGCGCCGCGTCCGACGCCCGGGCCCAGGCCACCTACGAGGATGCCGATGCGGTGCTCCACACAGCCCTCGAGATCCAGCAGCACATGGCGGCCCAGGACGAACAGATCGAACAGATCCTCAACGCCATCAAGTGAGGACGTGATTCGTGCCAGGGGCCGGTAGCTTGCCTGCGATGGTGACTGATTCGCTGAGCCTGTTGAGCGTGCACGCGCATCCCGATGACGAGGCGTCGAAGGGCGCCAGCACCGTGGCCAAGTACAAAGCCGAGGGCGTCCACACCACCCTCGTCACCTGCACCGGTGGCGAGGAGGGCGACATCCTCAACCCCGCCATGGACACTCCCGAAGTACGCGCTCGCCTGGCCGAGGTGCGGCGTGACGAGCTGGCGCTGGCCACCAAGATCATCGGTTACGACGAGGTGGTGATCTTCGACTACCGCGATTCGGGGATGCCGGATTCCGAGGCGAACAAGAACCCGAACGCCTTCGCCAACGCCGATCTCGACGAAGCCGTTGGTCGTCTCGTCGAAGTCATCCGGCGCGAGCGCCCGCAGGTGATCATCACCTACTCCGACGACCAGCAGGGCTATCTGCACCCCGACCACGTCCGGGTGCACGACATTTCGGGCCCCGCCTTCGATCGCGCCGGTGACCCCGGTTGGTATCCCGATGCCGGCGCGCCGTGGCAACCGCTCAAGCTGTACTACACGGTCTGGTCACGCGAGCGCATGATGGCAACGCACGAGAAGATGGTCGAGCTCGGGCTCGAGTCTCCGTTCACCGAGCAGTGGTTCGAACGCCCATCGCAGGATCACCGCATCACCACCAAGGTGCCGATCGGTCCGTGGTACGACGTGCGCCTCGAGGCCTTGCTCGCTCACGCGACCCAGGTCGATCCCACCTCACCGTTCTGGTTCGGTCTGCCGCGCGATGTGGCGCGGACGATCCACCCGTTCGACGATTACGTCCTCGCCAAGAGCCTCGTCGAGGCGACCACGCCCGAGGACGACCTGTTCAACGGCATTCGCTAGCACGGCGCCCGCGCATCGCGGTCACTCGGGCTCGGCGCCGTAACACTCGTACTCCCGGCCTTCGGCCGCCGCACGCCGCTGTCCGCACTCGAACTGGAACGGTGAGATTCCGCCCCGCTCCCACGGTGAGACCGAGCCGGCGCAGTAGGCCTCCTCGGACTTCGGGATGATGTTGAACTCACGGCGTACGTCGTCAACCGGTTGATCGGCGTGGGCAAACCAGTCGACCTTCAGCAGGTCGGCCTTGAAGCTGCACTTGGCGCCGCGATACATGGCGTTGGCCATACGAATCGCCATGTTCTCGGCGTGCTTGGTGGTTCGCGACAGGTGCCCCATGTCGTATTCGAACAGACCCGCACCGGCCATCAAGTATCCGGTTTCGAACAGGTTCAGCACCATCGCCTGCAGTGAGAACGCTTGGGGGTCGTCGTTGGCCCGGGCGATGAAGCTGAACACCTCGACCTCGCACTCGACCGTGCTGCCGTAGTCGGCGAGCACGTGCACCCAGTCGTGCTGCGCGAGCAGCGGTGGCGCGCTGCCCGGTAGCCCAGGCCACACGAAGCCTCGCGCCTCGTAGAAGTCGAAGACCTTGCGGCCGAGCGTGTGAGCCCGACACCCTTCGAGCGCGGCCCATCGCGCCGCCAGATCGGCATCGTTCGGGTTCTCTTCCCACGCTTGAGCCAGGCGCTTGCGGGTGTGCAACGACTCGGCGTACTCGTCGAACTCCCAGTTGCCCTGGTAGCCGCTGCGCTGGAAATCGACCAAAGCCAGGCCCAACGAGCCCTCCGAGAGCCGACGGGCGATGGCGAACATGTCATCGCAGACCCCGAGCTCGAGCGCGTACTGCTCGACCCGTTCGCTGACCTCCCGCGGAAGCGGGCGCAACAGCAGCTCGCCGATCAGCATCATCTGCACGACGCGGCGGCGCCACATGGCCGAGCGATCAGCCAGGACGACGCCCAGCTCGACCGGCGTCCTTCGCGCGACGGTCGCGTAGTCGACGTCGAACCCTGTCATCGACTTGGTCATGGCGTGCATGACCAAGGTCTGGAGCTCGGTGAGTCCGTCGGGCCCGCTCAGCGCGGCAGTGAACGCTCCGGCCACGGCATGGACCTCGTCGAGCGCGGGCGGGCCCAGTCGCTCGGACGTCTCGGTGGGGAAGGGAACGGGCATCAACGGCCGACGATATCGAGCGACGGTGGGACTGTCGCCCATTTGTCGCACCGAGTGTCGGGAGACCGACGAAGGTCGATCTGGGCCGTCCTTAACGTCGGTTTCGGCGGGCGTCGGCGGTGGCGTCCCTTTCGAAACCGAGGTGACTCCAATGCAACCGAAACGAACGAAGCGGACCACTCGGGGCCTCGCGGCTACCGGATTGGCAGCGGCGCTGATGGCAACGGGGACGGGAGCGGCCCACGCGGCTGGTCCGGCGAACCGGGAGCCTGTACCGATGATGTACGTCGGCGACGTCCGAGTGAACGAGGGTGAGTTCGACAGCGCGCTCGCCAAGATCCCGATCACCCTTTCCGCACCGTTGGCTACCGACGTGTACGTCATGGTCCAAACGGTGGACGGCGCGAAGGGAGGCGCCGAGGCCGGCCAGGACTACAAACCGAGGAACGTGCGCAAGAAGCTCCGGGCCGGCCTCACGTCGGCCACGGTCTCCGTGCCGATTCTCAGCGACGGCAAACCCGAGGCCCTCGAGCAGGTACAGGTTCGTCTGACGGCAGACGGTGTAGCCCCGGTCGCCATCGTCAAAGGCACCGGGAACGTCACGATCGTCGACGACGACGGGTCAGGTGGCGGGGGACCGGTACCGGCGACGTCGGTCAGTGCCAGCGCGGCGAGTGTGGTCGAGGGCGACGCGCGGAAGCGGGGCGTGCCCGTGACGTTCCGGCTGTCGAAGCCCCAGACATCGGATGTGACCGTGACCTGGAAGGCCGTCGATGGCTCGGCCACGTCGGAGAGCGACTTCAAGGCGATGGCCAAGACGACCGTGATCAAGGCCGGCCGCGTCCACAAGACGGTGAGCCTCCCGATGTACGACGACGACATCGTCGAGAACGACGAGCAGATGCGGGTGGTGATCACCAACATCGGGGGCGGCTCGGACATGAGCATCAGTCCGGACCCGTTGAGCGGAATGGTCTTCATGATCGACGACGATGCCGACAGTGACGACGACGGACTGCCCGATGTCGCCGAGCGGTACACGAAGACCGATCCACAGGTCCGCGACACCGACGGCGATCACCTCGCCGACGGCGACGAGGTCCGGCTGTTGTTCACCAGTCCCATGCACGCCGACACGGACGATGACGGATTCGACGATCTGGTCGAGCTGAAGGCGGGGACCGATCCGAGCGACCCGGCCTCGCATCCCTTTGTCGACTAGGCCCTTCGTCGATCAGGCCGCCCGCGGGGTGACGTTGATGGTCAGCGTCGCCCCGCTCGCGGCGTCATGCAGCTCGAGATCCCCTTGCGTCGTCAACACGACGGTGGTGCTGTCGCCGGGCTGCATGACGCCGGTGTCGATCGCAGCGTCGTTGGTCACTCGGCGGTCGACCGATCCGGTGTTGCGGATCTCGATCACAGTGCCCTCGGGCGCTGACGCCGGTTCGGCCGTGATCGACGGGTTGTCGGTTTCACCCTTGGCGACGGCGAAGCCGTTGTCGTCGACCGAGACCACGAGTTTGGGCGTGAAGTTGACCGACCCGATGGTGGGCTCGGCCGCATGATCGCCGGAACATGACGCGACGAGTGGCACGAGCCCGAGAACGATGAGGCAGGACACGAGGAGGATCCAGCGCGAGCGCACGGCTTGCGAGTCTCGCGCACGAGCCGTCCGACGCGGGCCATGAGCGGTTCCAGGCGCTCCGCCGCCGACGCCTTCCTGGACCTCGGAGAAACACGGAACCCTCCGCCCTGCAGGGCGAATAAACCGGCATGCGAGCGAGGGGCGTCCGAGAAGCGAGCGTTGGCCGTGCAGCCGCAACCGACGCGGCTCCACTGCCGTTCGGGCCGTCGTGGCTGGAGGCGTTCGAGCCCCTCGTCGTCGGCGCCCCGGTCGGTCGACGGCCGACCGCGAATGGCTGGGTTCAGTTCGTCTGTCGAGACGCCGACCGCGTGCGACCGTGGGCGATCGAGGTGGTCGACGGGAGCGTTCACCGAGTTGCTCCCACCATCCGACCCGACGCCGTCGACGTGGTGGCCCACAGCGTCACCGTGGGCTGGCGACTCCTCGGCCTGTCGGTGCGCGGCTTTCATCGTCTCGACGAGCTCGTACTCGAGCAACGGTCCGACGGTCGCTGGTCCCGCCACGCCATTCCACCGCTCGATGAGGCGCTGATCGACCTGTCTCCCGCGGCGACCGGCGACGCCCTGGCTTGGGACGAGCGGGTGCTCGACTCGCCGATCGGCACCCTGTACTCAGTCGACGTCTCCACCATGGGTCGCTTCGCGTGGCGGCGGCATCGACGAAGCCCCCGTTGTCTTGCGAAGGGGTGGCGTCCGACGTGGCGTGGTCCGAGTTGATGCGCATTCGCCAACGCGGTGCTCGCCACGAGGCGTCGAACGCACGCGTGTGGAGGGGCGACGCGGCAGACGTCGAGACCGTTCGCGGTCGCACTCTTGCGGTGCCGGCCGGATTCGCATGGGCCGCGTGTGCTGCGGCTCCGTCGCGACCGGGCCTTTCTCGATGCCCTCGCCGTGCTCGAGGGTGTGCGCGGGGTGCTGCGTGGCGACGCGCGTTGGCGGGAGCTGTGGCAGCCGAGCGCACGGCCACCGCGAGCCTGACCACTCATCGAACAGAGTTCTCATCGTGTGGGTGGCGCCCCTCCAGCCTCACTCCCGCACGCTGAGGTGGTCGCCCGGCCGGTGTGAAGCCGGCCGGGCGGCCTCGACCAGGTGTGGTCAGTCCGCGCTGAGCGAAGTCGTGACGTTCTGGGTGAGCCACACCCGGCCGGGCGCGGTGGCGGTCGGCGTCGTCGGATCGACGGTGTCGTGGGCCGCCATGGCCAAGCCAGATCCGGGGTCGATCACGACCAGCCACGTCGTTCCGTCGGCGTTGTCCCCTCGTATCGCCCACACCGACCCGGCCGGCGGCGTCGGGCACGGCGCCGATAGCCGTACCACCGAGTCGGGCCAGAGCTCGGATCGCCGCCGCGCCCACATCAGGTGGAGTCACCTGGAGGGCGAGCACTCGCCCCAGGGCCACGGCCTGCGCGCCGGGCCGTGCGCTGCTCGCGACGCCGAGTGCGCCGAGGCGATCGAGCAACGCATCCGGCTCGGTTGGCAGTGAGCGCAACTGTTCGTAGGACATCCCGGCGAAGTCGAGACTTCCGGGCGCGGGATACAGCGTGACGCTCGGTGGATCGGACGATGGCGGCCCGATCGAGAGCGGCGCGATCGACCGCTTGACCCGTGCCGTTGTTGGCCGTCCACTGATCGCGTTGCGATGTGCTTCCGTGTGCGACCGTGCGTTCGGAGAGATACAGATACTGACCGTCTTGCAGGTATGTATCGGAACGCGTCGCTGCGGTCAGCGCCAGTTCGTCGAGTGAGCCGGACGGCGCTGACGGTGACAGCACCACGGCACCGATGCCCGCCAGCAGCAGTACGAGACCCAGAGCAGCCAGCGCGAGAACAGGCTGGCGCGGTCGGGTCCACGAGCGTGGCGATGGGTTCGGCGCCGGGTCGAACGGCCGGCGCCCCTCGTCGTCGGGCGCCATCGTCGCGATCCGAGCGCGGAATTCGTCGCGGATGCGGCTGCTGCGCGCGGGATCAGGTTCTCCGACGGGGTCGCGAAAGGTATCGAGGGGCGAGAAGTCAGTCATGATCGGTCACCCAGCTTTCGGCGGACGAGCCGACTCGTCCGACTAGCCGGTCGCGGGCCCGGCTCATTCGGGAACGTACGGTGCCAACGGGGATGCCGAGCGTCTCGGCGATCGCCGTGTAGCTCATCTCCGCCCACGCGTAGAGAGTCAGCACGTCGCGATCCACCTCGTCCATGTCGGCCAGTTCGGCGGCCACCTTCGGCCAGAACGTGGTCGCCGCGAGGCGATCGACGATGGCGGATTCGTCAGAGGACTGCGCCGGGTCATGGCCCGTACGCGAGAACAAGCCCAGTTGGTAGGTCTCCGTTCGGGCGTGCCGGCGGAGCAAGTTGATCGCGATCCCGAACACCCACGTCGAGAACGCGGCACGCGTTGGGTCGTAGTCGGCAAAACGTTGCCAAGCGATGGTGAATGCCTCAGCGGTGAGGTCTTCGGCCAACGTCGGACCGACGCGCCGCGTCAGGTACCGGAACAGCTTCGTCTCGGTGTCGAGATAGAGCTGCTCGAAGCGAGCGGCGGGCGCGAGCGCGCCGGCACCGTTCGCTCGTCGTTGCGCCGATCGTCTCATGAGTCCCGCATGTCCTCGTCCCGCCGCTGCCTCCGGTCCCGCCGACCGTCGACGAGCGGAGCGTACCGACGCGTTCGCTTCGGCTGTGTCCGAAACCCAACACAAGTCGAGCAAAGGCGCGGATCGGAACAGGAACCGGTTTGCCGGCTTTCGGCAATAACCACCGGCGGTCGCACCGGGTGGCGAGCGACCACGGCGGAGGAGATGGGCGATGGCGTGCTGCCGACGCGGACACCGCGCGCGAGTGCGACGAGCGAATGCAGCGACCTCGGACGCGTTCGAACAGCTGTACATCGAGCACGAAGCAGCGTTGTACGACTACTTGGTGCGAAGGCTCGACGCGTCGACCGCGGAAGGTGCCGTGGCCGCGGTCTTGGCGTCGGCGTGGCAACAGTTCGGCACACGCGATCTCGACCTGGGGGTGCGGACGTGGCTCCTGGGTCTCACCCTCGCCCACCTCGAGAACCATCGTGTCGCCGAGCTCGCCCATCTCAAGCGGCTCTCGGTGGACCATCACGATCACGATGTGGCGCGAGCCCTTGCCGAGCTGGATCCTCTCGATCGCGACATGCTCACCTTGCACGTCTGGGCCGGAGTCGAGCACGAGTCCGTCGCCGTGATCACCGGCCTCACGCCCGACTACGACCCGTCGTCGCATCGATCAGGCCTACGCGTTCGTCGAGCGACGCGCCGGCGCGGCGTGAGCCGAGTTGTGTCGGGTATTTGACACTCCGCTTGTCCGATCGGGCACATTTCCACCTCCGATCGATCCTTACCGTCGCCTCATGGCGGTGACACAAAGCGAAGGAACCGGATGGTCGGACGGGGCAATCACTCGTGACGGTGTACGAACCTCTAGTGGAGCCTGGTCACCCCTTCGCTTCCGAGGATCGGCGCCTCTGACCGATCGGGGCCCGTGGCTGCCGACATCCCCCACGGGCCCCGTGAGGTCACCCAACGGCGCAAGCCTCGGCTGGCAGACTGAGTCGGTGGCGGCGTCGTTGTTCGACATGCTCGGGCCCGAGGCGACGCAGGCGCTGCGGCGGCGGGGCCAACGTCGGCAATACCGCCGGCGAGAGGTCTTGTTTCGCGAAGGAGACATCGGCGACTCGGTCTACGTCATCGAACGAGGTCACGTCGTCGTCAAGGGTGAGCGAACACCGGGTGAGACGCTGACGCTTTCAGTGCTCGGACCGGGCGACTACTTCGGCGAAGTTGCCGTGCTCTCGGCGGGCGGTCGGCGCTCGGCGGGGGTCGAGACGCTCGATGCCTGCGTCACGTTCATCGTTTCCGGCTCCGACTTCTTGGAACTTCGCGATCGATATCCGCAGATCCGGCGCGCGATGACCGAGTCGTTGGCGCGTACGTGTCGGCGTCTGGTCGAACGGTTGGTGGACGGACGCCACATCGACGCACGCGGCCGGCTCATTCGGCAGCTGCTGCGACTGCAGGACTTGTTCGGTGGGTCCATACCGTTCACGCAGGAGGATCTGGCCAACTACGTCGGTGTCACCCGCGTGACCGTGAATCAGCTCCTCGCCACCCTCGCCGACGAAGGTCTGATCGAGGTGCGGCGGGGCGCGGTTCGAGTGGTCGACCCTGCCCGACTGCGAGAGCAGATCTGACGTGGCTGGCCTGCACGAC
Organism: uncultured Iamiaceae bacterium; assembly: GCA_963778895.1. Taxonomy (GTDB): domain Bacteria; phylum Actinomycetota; class Acidimicrobiia; order Acidimicrobiales; family Acidimicrobilacustridaceae; genus CAVZVZ01. Next base: position 724,016 of record CAVZVZ010000005.1, on the reverse strand, counting down.
GTGGTCGAGCTGACCGAGGTCGCGCGTCCTCGTGAGGTGTCGGCGGGTGAAGTCGTGTTCGAGGTGGGCGATCCGGTCGAGGCCGTGCACATCGTGTTGAGCGGCGCCCTGCTGGTTCGCTCGGTGAGCATCGACGGCGACGAGGCAGTCGTCGACGTTCGGGGTCGTGGTGACTTGCTCGACGACACTGCCCTGCTCGATGGGCGACCGGCTCTTCACTTCGACGGTGCGACTGCGCTCACCGAAGTGCGCCTCCTTCGTGTCCCCCTGCGCGCGTTCGATGAACTGCGAGATCGGTCTCCGACTGTCGGTGCGGCACTGGTCGTGCAACTCACCGATCAGGTGCGCCGGCTGTCGACCTCGTTGGTCGATCTGCTCGGCCGATCCGGACGCTCTCGTGCCGCCCGGCGGTTGCTGGCCATCGCCGGCACCCTCGAACGCAGCGACATGCTCCACACGCCGCTGGCGGTCACCCAGAAGGACCTGGCCGACTTCGTCGGCACCACTCGTTCGACCCTCAACGCTCACCTCAAGGAGTTCGAGGAGGCCGGGGCGATCGCCAGCACCCGGGGCAGGCTCACGATCACCGACGCCGTCCGCCTCGATCGTTTCGCCTGAGCGAAGGGCTCATGCAGTCGCGAGCGGTGGGGTGGTTCGCGGCGGAACGGTGACGAGATGGTCGAGGGAGTTGCCCGCGACCGTGTTGTACACCACGGTCAGCAACCCGGTGCCGTTGTCCGTCACCGCGCTCTCACTCACCTTGCCGTAGAGCTCGATGGCGCCCACGCGCAGGACCACGTCGTCGAGCGGCGCGAGCATCAACGAAGTCCGGACTCGTGCCGACTCGCGACCGACGGCGACGAGCACGCACGTCGCGTCGTGGCCGATGCGGTCGTCGACCACCCGGGCGATCGTCGCCGCCACATCGGGTGCGGCGTCGTACATCGGCTCGGAGCTCTGGGGGAGCTCCAACCAGTACGGGGCGCCCAGGCCGCGCACCACATGCAGAGGCAGTGCATCGTCGGCACCCTTGGCCTTCATGCAGAACTGGCCGGCGACCGTCACCTGATCCTCGACGAGCTGATACGTCGAGTCCGAGATGAGGACTTGCCCGCCCCGGGCATAGCTCTCGATCCGGCCTACGACGTTCACGTTCGGTCCGACGGCGGTGTACTTCAGTCGACGGTGCGATCCCACCGTTCCTACGACGGCCTCCCCAGTGTGTATCGCGATGCCGATGGCGAGCTCGGGCAGACCGGCCACGCGATGTCGCTCGTTGAGCTCAGCCATCGCGAGCTGCAGTTCGAGCGCGGCGGCGACGGCGTGTTCGGCGGCGGAATCATCGTGGATCGGTGCACCGAAGAAGACCAGCAATCCGTCGCCGAGGATCTCGTTGATCGTCCCGCCGCGCGCCAGGATTCGCTCGACCGCCACCTCGAGGTAGCCGTTCAGCACCCGCACGACCTGTTCGGGCGGGAGCTCTTTCGAGAGTCGCGAGAAGCCCCGTATGTCGGCGAGCAACAACGTCAGGTCACGCGTTTCGCCCGCGAGCTCGACTCCGTCGGACGAGGTGAGGAGCTGGGCCACGACGTCTTCGCTCACGTACTTGCCGAAGACCTCGGTCAGATAGCGGTTGCGTTCCTCGAGCTTGGCCGCGCGGTGTTGCGCAGCTTCGCCGGCGCGCAACTCGCGAACGATCGAGCTCGCCTTCTTGATCGTGGTGCGGAGATCGTCGATGTCGAGTGGCTTCACCTGGAAGTCGAACGCGCCGCGCATCATCGCCGTTCGGATGTTGGCCATGTCCCCATAGGCGGTGAGCACGATGGTCTTCAGGGGAAGCCGGAGTTCCTCGAGCCGGGCCAGGAGCTCGAGCCCGCTCATCCCTGGCATGTTGAGGTCTGTAATCACGACTTCGAGCTCCGGGTCCGTCGACGCGATGTCGAGAGCCTCGGATCCGTTGGATGCGAAATGCATCACGAATTGCCCGGATCGGAGCTCGGAGCGGAAGCGCAGCTCGAACAGCGACTTGACGTCAGGCTCGTCGTCGACGACGAGGAGCCTGATCGAGTCGGTCGTCTGCAGGGCCGCCATGCACTGTTCCCATCGGACGCAGCCCGTGAACTATTGAATGCGCGCGTTCGAGGTCGAGGCCGGCTCCTTCGCCGCGCTCGCCCGGTAGGCCGAACGACCTACTGGCTAACCTCTCGGCCGTGCAGGGCATCACCGAGCTGGCTCGGGCGCAGGTCGGCGATCTGTTCGCCCTCGTCGATGAAGCCCTTCCTCGCGAACGACTCACGGCGGACGAGCTGCTGGCTGTCTGCTTCGACGACCCGGGGGTGGTCCTCTGGCTTCCCGACGGCTCCGGCGCCGTCAGCGCGGTGACACGCTCCTACGGCGATTTCACCATCGGTTGGACCCGCCTGATTGCGGTGGCGCCCGACGCACGACGCCATGGCCGCGGTCGCGCGCTCCTCGCTGCGGCCGAGGATTGGGCGTACGCACAAGGCGCCAGTGAGGTGCACCTGGGCGAGTCGGCGCCGTTCTACTTCTGGCCCGGCGTTCCCGGCGACGCCATGGAGATGTTGTGTCTCGCCGAAGCCGCGCGTTACGACGCGACCGGCGGAGAGCTCAACATGTCGATCCCCACGACCTACCGCGCACCGGTCCCCGATGGCGTGGTGCTGCGTCGTGTCGTCGACGATGCCGACGCCGCGGTGGTAACGGCTTTCACGGAGCTGCACTGGCCGCACTGGGTGCCGGAGTTGCGCCGCGGGATCGAGCAGGGTGGATGCCACGCCGCGTTCGACCACCGAGACCGCGCGGTCCTCGGGTTCGCGTGTCACTCGGTCAACCGCGCCGGCTGGGTCGGTCCGATGGGCACCGACTCGGCGCGTCGCGGCCGCGGTGTGGGTCACGCGCTGCTGAGCGCGCTGTGCGTCGATCTGATGACCGCGAACTTCCGAGACGCGGAGATCTCTTGGGTCGGTCCCGTGCGGTTCTACGCCAAGGCCGGCGCTCGTGTGTCGCGGATGTTCCGGCTGTACCGCAAGCCCAAACCCTGATCGGTGATCAGCCGGCTCGCATCAGCTCGCGTAGGGCTCGATACCCGGTGGGGATCACGCCGGAGCGCTCGACCATGGCGCGCAGGCCCGTGTCGTGCGTGACCAAGTGGTAGTCGTCGACCCGGTTGGCCCAGTCAGGCGCGAGGGCACGCAGCTCCGGTGTGTCGGCCGCTGGATGCACGTACATCTCGGTGACGCCGGGCCGCAGCTCGAAGAGCGTGCGTTCGATCGCCCGCCGACTGCCGACGCCGTTGGGGACCAGAACGAAATGATCGGGGAAGACCACATCCTCTTCGGCGGCCAAGCGCCGGAACGGGAAACCAACCAGGCGTTCGGTCGAACCACCCGACAACCGCAGCGGCAGGCGGAACTCGACCGCGAGCTCGAGGTAGATGTCGAAGAACTCGGGCCGTAGCTGCAAGGTGCCCATGTGTGAGTCGAGGTGGCTGACGTCGAAGCCCCACAGGATCGCCCGTTCGACCTGGGCGCGTAGCTCCTTGCCCACCTCGTCGAGATCGGCGTGGTCCCACACGTCCTGGACGGTCCGCGGAAACCCGCCGTCGCCGTCGAGCAGCGACGGTGCTTGGGTGATCGGGCCCCACCGGTAGAGGTCGTACTCGGCGTTGAGGGTGAGGTGTACGCCGACGTCTTCACCCATGTAATGGGCCGCGGCCTCGCGGGCCCACGGCGCGGGAACCATCAGCGAAGCGCTGGTGGCGAGGCCGGAGCGAAGCGCCTCGTACACGCCGGCGTTGGCCGCGTGACAGGCGCCGAGGTCGTCGCAATTGATGATCAGCAGCCGATCTTCGGGACCGAAGCCGAGCCGTTCTGCGAGCAGTGTCACCCGAGAGAAGGTAGCGGGTGATGGCCGAGCTCACGTGGCCGCCGGGCAAGCCTGCCACAGGCCTCGGCGCTCGGCCTGGGCCCGTCGTACGGCTTCGCCGACGTCGCGCGCGTGCGCGTTGTTGGGCGAGATCGCCAAAGGTCGCGCGTAGCCGAGCCGAGCCAGCTCGAGGTTCACGAAGAGCCCGTCGTCACTTCGGTACACGTATGCCAGCAGCCGGCCGAAGTGGTCCCGGGCCTCCACATCGCGTTCCAAACGCACCCGCGTGCCCTCGGGCAGCAGCTGTTTCGTGAAGGCCGAGGCCTCGGGTCCGAAGCACTGCACGGGCTTGGTGGGGTGCTTCGTCTCCGGCGTGTCGATCCCGATGAGTCGCACGGTCTCGTCCTCGCCGTGCACGCGCACGATCACGGTGTCCCCGTCGACGACCCGAACGACCGCCATCGTCCCGTCGTCGGGCGGATGGGCGGTCGTGCAGGAAAGCAGGCTCGCCGCCAGCAGCGGCAACAGGGCAACAGCGGACAGCCGCACCACGGCACCTCCACGTCGTGAACGTCGACAGGGGGCGGCGCGAATGCGCAGCCGAGACCCGCGCCGGTTCGGCGCGAGTTCGGGGGAAGGTCAGATGCGTTCGATGAGCGTGCCGGTGCCGAGGCCGCCACCGCAGCACATGGTGACCAACGCGTTGGTCGTGTCGGTGCGGTGCAGTTCGTGAACGGCCTTGGTCATCAAGATGGCGCCGGAACCGCCCAGGGGGTGGCCGATCGCGATGGCGCCGCCGTTGGGGTTGACGGTGGCCATGTCGGGGTCGAGCTCGCGGGCCCACGACAACACGACGGAGGCAAAGGCCTCGTTGATCTCGACCACGTCGATGTCGCTCATCTTCATGCCCGTGCGGTCGAGGAGACGGTGGGTGGCGTCGATCGGGCCGGTCAGCATCAGGACCGGGTCGACGCCGACGAGGCAGGTGTCGACGACGCGGGCGAGGGGAGTGACGCCGAGCGCCTTGGCCTTCTCGGCCGTCATCAGCAGTACCGCCCCGGCGCCGTCCGAGATCTGCGAGGCCGTCGCCGCAGTGTGCACGCCGTCTTCGCGGGCGACGGGCTTGAGACTTGCGACGGATTCGAGCGTGGTCTCGCGTAGGCCCTCGTCGCGTTCGACGCGGTGGGTCGAGCCGGTCGGCTTGCCTTCGTCGTCGAGGTCTGGAGCGTCGATCGGCACGATCTGGGTGGCGAAGCGATCCTCGGCCCACGCCTCGGCGGCACGCGCTTGGGACATCACACCGAGCTCGTCGACGTCGCGGCGGGTGAGCCCCCACTTCTCGGCGATGCGCTCGGCTCCCTCGAACTGCGAGGTGAACTCGTAGCGCTCGAAGTAGCTCTTCGGCACGGCTTTGCCCACACCGAGGCCTCGACCGAGCGACGAGCCCATCGGGACCTGGCTCATCACCTCGACCCCGCACGCCACGGCCACGTCGACGACCCCCGAGCCGACAAGGCTGGTGGCGAAGTTGGTGGCCTGCTGCGAAGAGCCGCACTGGCTGTCGACGGTGGTGGCGGGGGCGGAGATCGGCAATCCGGCGGTGAGCCATGCAGTGCGGGCGATGTTGAAGGCCTGCATGCCGACCTGGCTGACACAACCGCCGACCACCTGGCCGACCTCGGCCGGATCGACGCCTGAGCGATCGATCAGCGCCTTCAGCGTTGTCGGCCAGCAGATCGGCCGAGTGCATGGTGGAAAGGCCGCCACCGCGGCGACCGATCGGAGTACGGACGGCTTCGACAATCACGACCTCAGACATGACGCCAGCCTAGGCGGCCGAGGAGTGCTGATGCCCAGCCGCGTCCGCGCTGCGGTCGGTCGCAGCAGAGCGTGCACTCTGGAGCGCGGCCCGCGCGTGCTCGACGCCGCGTCGCCCGAGTTCGCGGGTGGACGAGCTGAGTCGCCAGGCGACGGGGCCCGCTTCGAGCGCCGGCTCGTCGTCGGCCGGACGGTCGTGGGGTGCCTGCTCGATCGGCTCCGGAGCGCTGAGTAGACGTAGCTGAGCTTCCATGGCGTCATTCTCCTCAGGTGGTATGACAATGAACGTCGGTCGCGCAGAGCGAGTTCCGGGAGGCGGCGTAGATGTGGGCACGGGCGAAGGGCAGGGGGCCGACCCTGCTCGCACTCATCGCGGTGCTCGGCGCCCTCGCGATCACCGCGTTGACCGGCGGTTCGGCCCCGCCCAGCCGACCGGCCCGTCCTCCGCAGGCCCGTCCCCAGTGATCCGGCTCGGCATCCGGGGCAACGGCCACGCCGCCGCCCGGGTCGCTCGTCGTGGCCCTGCCTGCGCTCGGCCGGGTCAACGCACTGAAGGACGGCGAGACGTACAACCTCGCCGTCGATCTCGCGACGCCGTCCGCGGTAGCGGTCCTGTCCGATTCGAGCGTGCTGGTGGCCGAGCAGGGCGCCAGCCGTGTGAGCGGTTTCGGTGGCCGCTTCGGCCCGGTTCCCGTCACCATCGCCGAGGTACCCGGCCCGACCGGCCTGGTCGTCGGGCCCGGCGACATCGTGTACGTCACCGGTTCGGGTGAGGTCGGTCGCATCGATCTGGCGACCCGTCGCTACCAGACCCTCGCCGGCGGCTTCACCGCACCGATCGGCCCCGCGCTGAACGGCAACACCCTCTACGTCCCCGATCTGGCGACGGGACGCGTGGCCACGATCGACACCACGACCGGCAGCGACCTGGGCTCGGTCGCCACCGGTCTCGCGAGTCCGGTGGCGCGGCGACCGCACCCGGCTTGCCGCTGTTCGTCACCGAGACGCAGGGAGCGGGGGTGGTGGCCGTCGACCCTGGCGGAACGCCCGGGCCCTTTGCCACCGTGGTGGGGGCGCTTCAGCTCGCGCTCGATCCCGCCAACCCCGGCCCCGGGAGCGCGTGGACACTCGTGGTCACCACGCAGACCGGGCTGACCCGGCTCAGCTCCGACGGCAGCGTCGTGGGGCTGCGCACGTCGTTGCAAGGCGTGGCCGGAGTGGCGGTCACACCCGGCTCCGCCGCGGCAGCGGCCGCGGCGACGCCGGACTCCGGTGACGACCACGGTGCTGAAGGACGAGCCGAGCAGCTCGAGCTCGCTCGCTCGCGGTGATCGTGGCGTTGGTCGCGCTACTGGTCTTGGCGGCCGTGGGGGTCACCCTGTGGTTCGCTCGACGCGCTGGGCGTCGCGAGCGCGAGGATGACGGCGTCATGTCGTCACCACCAGATCCAGCCGGTCTCGCGCCGGTCTTCGGCAGCTGCGCCGCAGAAGAGATGGAGGTCGATCGACTCCAGGAGCTCCTGCGTCACGTGACCACCCAGGCGAACGAGGCCCAGACACGTCGTCGCCGCGTCGGCCGAGCTCGCCAGCGATGCACGCGACCGTGCCATGCGCGCGCTCGAGGTTCGCACCTCGATTCGAGCCGCGCGCCTCGAGGCCCAGCCGCTGCCGGACACCGAGAGGCTCTCGTGGGCGCAGCTGTCGTTCTCGACCAACGAGGGTCGCGAAGCTTTCGAGTCGTACCGGCGGCGCGAGATCGACGGCGCGCAACTGAAGACGCGGTTCTCGGAGTTGGGCGAGACCACGGCCATCAGCCAGATCAGCGAAGCCGGTCGTCGGCAGATGCGCAGCGATCCGACGGTTCCGTGGCCCGAGGAACGCGACGCGGTGCGCGATGCCATCGCGGCGCGTGAGGAGCTACGGGCGCACGTGACCGAGGCCGACGAGGCACAGGCCGAGTCCGACCAGCTGGGCGCGCAGCTCCAAGACCTCACCGAGGAGCTCGACGAGGCGCGTCGGCGTCTCGACGACTGTCGGCAGGCCGCGACGCCCTAGATGTGACACATCCAGGCGAAGCCGACCGGGCGGATTGTCGTCGGACCGAAGCGTCGCTGCCCCGCCGGAGCGGGGCAGCGATCCCGAGCTGAGAAGGGTGGCGAAGCCGACCGGGCGGATCATCGCCCAGGTCCAGAGACATGGACGCACGTGAGTGGCTCGGGTTGCAGTCGACGCACAACCCTTATCGATGGTGGCTTCCGGTGGTGCCGGGGATCTCGACCGGTGGTGGGTTCTTGTTCGGCGGTTGCGCGTTGGGCGCGTCGATCGCGGCGCTCGAGGGCACGACGGGGCGGCCGGTGATCTGGGCGACGGCACAGTACTTGTCGTACGCCCGGCCGCCGTCCGTGCTCGACATCGACGTCGTCGTCCCGGCGGCGGGGCGGCACACGACCCAGGCGCGCGCGGTGGGGCACGTCGATAGACACCGAGATCCTCACGGTCAACGCCGCACTCGGCGCACGCGACTTCGACGCCTCCGGTCAGTGGGCGGTGCGACCCGACGTACCACCTCCGGCGGACTGTCCGCCTCGGGAGCTGATGCATCCGGGCATCGACAGCTTCGCGACACGGATCGAACAGCGGTGGGCGCTTCGTGACCCCGTGGCCGGTCATTGTGCCGTGTGGACACACTTGCCGGACTTGCTGGAGGTGTCCGCGCCGACGTTGGCGGTCCTCGGTGACTACGTCCCGCTGGGCCTCGGCCAGACGCTCGATGTCGCGATCACGAGCAACAGTCTCGACAACACGCTTCGGGTCGCGAAGCTCGTGCCGACGGAATGGGTCCTCGTCGACGTGCACATCGACGTCGTCAACAACGGGTTCGGTCACGGATTCGTCTATCTCTGGGCCGAGGACGGCACGCTGATGGCCACCGCAAGCCAGTCGGCGATCATCCGTCGCCGCTCGGGATAGGTTCGGGTCGACCTGATCTAGAGGGGGAACTGTGCAGCGCTACGGCATGACCATTCCTTTCGATCGCGTACCGCTGCACGATCAGCGGGACTGGATCGTCGAGCTGGCCGACCTCGGTTACACCGATGTGTGGTCGGCCGAGGCCGACGGGGCCGATGCGTTCACGCCGCTGACGCTGGCATCGGTGTGGGCGCCATCGCTCCGCCTCGGCACGGCGATCGTTCCGGCGTTCACGCGTGGCCCGGCGTGCATGGCGCAATCGGTCGGCTCGCTTGCCCAGGCCGCGCCGGGTCGTTTCGTCTTCGGCATCGGTACGTCGTCGGACGTGATCGTCGAGCGCTGGAACGGCATCCCGTTCGACGAGCCGTACAAGCGCGTCCGTGACATGGTGCGGTTCCTTCGTGTCGCGCTCACCGGCGAGAAGGTGAAGGCGGACTACGACAGCTTCTCGGTCAAAGGCTTCAAGCTCGGAGTCGCGCCGGAGCAACCCGTACCCATCCTGATCGCCGCACTGCGCGAGGGGATGCTCAAGCTGGCGGGACGGGAAGGTGATGGCGCCATCATCAACTGGCTGTCGGCGGACGATGTGTCACGAGTGGCGCCCGTCGTGCGGCAGTACGGCGCCGACAAAGAGATCGTGGCGCGCATCTTCGTTGCCCCCGGTGTCGACGCCGAGGCGGCGCGAAGCTTCGGTAAGTTCGCCATCGCCGCGTATCTGAACGTGCCGGTCTACGCCAAGTTCCATGAGTGGTTGGGTCGTGGCGACCAACTCGAGGGCATGTGGGGCAAGTGGAAGGAAGGCGATCGGCAGGGTGCGCTGGCGCGAGATCCCCGACGCGCTCGTCGATCAACTCATCGTGCACGGCTCGCCCGAGAAGTGTCGCGAACACGTCCAGCGCTACGTCGACAATGGCGTGACCACACCGGCGTTGGCGATCCTTCCGTTCCCCGGTGTCGATCAGCGCCAGGCCATCCGGGACCTCGCCCCGCGATGACCCGTACCGGCCCTAGGCGACCACGGGTGTCAACACGTCGTGCCAACGGTCGAACGCGACGAAGTGCCCGGCGTCGGGTACGACGGTGAGCTCGCAGGCGGGAAGCGGCGCCACCAACGCGTCGATGAGCTGACTTCGACACCAACCGGTCCTGATCGCCCCACCACACGCGGACCGGACTCGAGATGTCGGCGAGCTCGAAACCCCACGGCTCGACGAACACGCGGTACTCGTCGACCGCGCCCTTCGTTTGCCGCAAGCCTTCGGCCATCATCGCGGCGTATCCCGTGGCTGGACGCTCGGCTACCCGCGTGTCGTGCGGCCCGAGGTCGCGTGCGCTGGCTCGGACGAATTGGGCGGGCAGGTGTCGCGCCATGCTGCGCATGGCGGCGAAGGTGGCGCCTGCGCGTAGTGGGTGCTGGTTCGCCATGCGGCTGAGACGCTTGTCGAGCGCGCTCAACGCGTCGAAGTTCGCCGGGTTGTCGAGCGGTGGGCAACCGGCGACGACGGTCACGTTGTCGACGCGCGCGCCGAGGACATGGGCCAAGGCCAGGGCGTACTGACCGCCCATGGACCAGCCGATCGTCGCGAACTGATCGATGTCGAGATGGTCGAGCAGCTGGCGGGCATCGTCGACCCAATCGAGCATGGTTCGGCCCGCCCGCCGGTCCGAGTGGCCGACACCGGGACGGTCTGGAGCGATGACTCGTAGTCCCAACGACTTCGCGACCTCGTCCGCCGACGCGATGTCGAGCCGGCACACGAGTCCACCGTGGCAATGCAAGAGGGGCTTTCCCGAGGGATCGCCGTACGTCGAATACGCAAGGGCCCGGCCGTCGCGCAGACGTAGCGTTTTCGCCGCCGTCGTAGTCACGCCGAGGGCGGGCGGAGGACGGCATCGAAGATGCTCAACACGCCGAGCTGTCGACGGGTTTCGGTGCTCGCACCCACCTGAGTCACGCTCATCACGAGGCTGACGACGATCGTCTCGGCACCGCTCGCGAAGAGGTCGGCATCGACGTCGTCTCGGACTTCACCCCGGGACTGCGCGGTGCGTACGGCGTCGGCGATGTCGCCGGTGAGCCGACCCAGCGCGGGCAGATTGACGAGTCGTTGCAGCGCGTCGGGCTCATGGCCGCCCACGACCCGGCGGGTCAACGGATGATGCTCGAGCTCGGCGAGGAGGCACATGATCAACATCGGTACGAGTTGGCCCACGGGTACAGCCGTGGCCCGAGCCTTCGCCGCGTCGACGAGGGCCACGGCATCGGCGTCGACCGCCGCGTCGAACAGCGCCTCTTTGCTCGGGAAGTAGGCATAGGCGGCCGCCTGGGTCAGCCCTGCGCCGCGAGCGATCTCGGACACGGAGGTGGCGCGGTAGCCCCGCTCGCCGAATCGTTCGATGGCGAGGTCGAGCAGGCGCAGACGAGTGCGCTCACCTTTGGTCGCCGGTCCGGCTCCCTCCGTGGGATCGCCGGCCGCGGCGACGCGGCCCGCCGGGTCCCGCGCCACAGTCACGCACGCGAAGGTACCAGGGGTGCTGCCTGCACATCTGGCTGGATCTGCGGCGCGGCCTGGTCGTGTGAATCAATAGGTCTATAAGACCTATTGATGGGGAGATTTCTCTCCAACACACTGCACGTCATGCGTTTCACGGAGCGTGTGCCGCCAGTGACGTCGGACTGACCAAGGACGCGGAGGGAGACCCGTCCGGATGGGGCGCAGTGCGGCACCGCCCCAGCCGGTCCTCCGAGATCTCGGTCGCCGGGTGCTCGTATTGAGGGGCGAGCACCCGGCGGCCGTACTCATCGGCAGGGCGCACGCCTCTAGTCTCGCCGTCGATCGAGCGGGCCGTGCTGAGGGCACGGTGTGAAGTCGAGGAGAGAACGGGTGCCGGGGAGCCAGCAGCAGAAGCGCAAGCAAGCACTGGCGCGTCTCGGCCTGGTCCTCTCGATCGGGGGTCTGCTCGTGGTGGCGGCCGCGTGTGCAGGGTCCGGGGCGACAACGGCGAGCGATCGGGTCGACTCACCCGTGGAGACCACGGCGGTACCGGTGCCGGGCCTGCCCGCCGTCCCCCGTATCACGATGTTCGGCGATTCGACCGCGTTGATGACGTCGTGGGGGCTGCTCACCGAGCTGACGCGAACGCATCGGGCTGAGTTCGTCGAAGGATTCACGGGCTTGGGATGCTCGGTCGTGCGCACACCCGAGCGCCGCATCGCCGGCGACGTCGCTTCGGACGACCCCACCTGCGACAACTGGGCCAACGTGTGGAAGGGCGAGATCGACACGGACCAACCCGATGTCGTCGTCGTGCAGACCGGTTCGTGGGACGTCGCTGATCGCAAGCTGCCCGGCGAGGACGAGTGGCGCAGTCCTGGTGATCCCAAGTTCGATGCCTACGCCCTGTCGGAGATGATCGCCGCCGTCGACCTCCTGTCGTCGAACGGCGCCGCCGTGGTGTGGCTCACGAGCCCGGTACCCGGCGCCGCCGCGTACGAGTCGCCCAAGGTCCAGGAGTTCGACCCGGCACCCCGTCACGTGCGCTTCGACCAACTCGTCGAGCAACTACCCGCGATTCGCCCGGGCAAGGTGACGGTGATCGACCTGGCCGGATGGATGGCGGGCCAGTCGGCGGAGGAAGATGCGCGGCTACGTCCGGACGGGGTGCACTTCAGCCACGACGCGTCGGTGGAGGTCTGTCAGCGATATCTGTGCGATGCGATCCTGGGCGCCGCCCGTGAGCTCCAGCCCGGCCCACCGCCGGATCGAACTCCGCCCACGACGGCGCCGATCGCGCCGATCCCCGGACCGAGCGTGCCCGGTGCGCGGGAGCAGGCCCGCGCGCAACTGGTAGGCCAGTTCCTGCCCGACGCGGGCGTCGCCGCGGCGCAGGCGGGTTGGCGCGTACGCGTGGATGCGGACGACACCTTCGACTCGACCCCGAACAGCGACGACGAGCTGGTGTTGTGGTGGTGGACCGGCGTGGTCAACGACGTCCGCTGAAAACCCGCCCAGCTATTCGTCGATGCCCACGGGTTGGTCGTCGAGGATCTGGTCCAAGTACTCGGACCACCCATAGCCGACCCGGCCGTCGTCGAGCGTCCATTGGGTGAGGCCCTCGGAGATGCGAGTCACCAATCCGTCACGACGATTGCGTAGCGGGATGAGGTTGAGCACGTCGCCGCTGAACTTCCATTCGCGAAGTTCGCCGTTGTCCTTGGCGCGCAGGACTGCCGTGATGCGTTGGTGGTACTGGTCGTCGCCTTCCCAGCCCGTGCTGATCTCGAAGTCGTGGCACGGCAGCAGCTTGGTGCCGTCCCAGACGAAGCCGCCTCGGGTGCCGTCGCTGTCGCGGCGGGCGATGCGAGAGCCCATGAAGCCGAAGTCGTCGCCGAAGTTCGCGGTGAGCCACCGGTAGTACCACGGCGCCTGCCAGTAGCGCGGACCCCACGAGTGATCGCGCAAGCCGTAGCCCTTGATCTCCCAGCGCTGATCGCCGAGCTCGACGGTCCCTGTGGCCGACACCAGTTGCTCGTAGTGGCCGCGGGCGAACTCCTCGCCGGGCCGCTCGTGTGACTCTTCGGGCTCACCGCCGAACATGTCGCTCACACGGCCGTACGCGAGGCTCACACGGCACTCCTCGTACGGATTGTTGGTGAACGCCTCCCGCGGATCGGCCATCTCGAGTGGTCGCTCGAGCACGACTGCCTTGCCCTCGTAGCTGACGCGCAGGTGCTCGAAGGGCTCGATCACTTCGAATCGCATGCCCGCGGCATCGAACGCGTCGTTGTCGTGCACCTCGGGCCGCTTGAACATGAACGCGACCCGACCATCGGGCAGGTAGAGGCAGATCGTCATCTCGCCCCTGCCCTCGTTGGCCCGATTGCCCAGGCGGAAGAAGCCGCCCAGCTTGGTGGCGGGGTCGTAGACGTTGAAGTACATGCTCTCGTTGAAGTTCTCTTCAGGGCCGAGCTCGTGCATGTACTCGTCTTGTGGTTCCAGACGCACTCGCATCTGGCCACCGTAGGCCAGGGGTGCCGGAGGTGCGGGGCAACGCGGCTTTCCGTGAGGAGCGCGCCGTTGGTAACCTCGCTGGCCTTGCGGTGTTGGCGAGCACCGCGTCGTATCTCGGGGGAGGAAATCGTGGCGCAACATGCTGGTCGGCGTTTCGTCGTGGGCCTGCTCGCCGTGGGCGTGCTCGCGGCGCTGATCGGCTTGGTGCCGCCGTCTCCCACGAGTGCCGCTCCGCCCCCGTTCACTACACGCGCCAGCGTCAACCAGGTCTCCGCTGAGGATCTCACGCCGGGCGACGCCGTCGATCTGCTCGATGCGTCCAACGATGTGGTTGCGAGCTCGACGGCCGATGATCTCGGTTCCGTGTTGTTCCGGGAGGTCGCGGCAGGGCTCGGGTTATCGCGTGCGGCAGAACGGTGAGGTGTCCGACCCGCTCACGGTGATGAGTCCCGACGATCATCCTGCACAGTCCTTCTATGACGGCATCACGATCAATCAGGGCTACGGCTACGTCCCGACGCGCGACGGCACGAGCCTGAGCATCAACGTGACCTTCCCGAACGATGGCACGGCCGGTCCGTGGCCGGTGGTGGTCGACTACTCGGGGTACGACCCCTCCGCTCCGGGAGCGCCACCTCAAGAGGCGCTCGTGTTCTCGGTGCAGGGGTATGTGGTTGTCGGCGTGAACATGCGCGGCACCGGCTGTTCCGGCGGCGCGTTCGACTTCTTCGAGAAGCTGCAGTCGCTCGACGGGTACGACGTCGTCGAGGCAGTCGCCGCGCAGTCTTGGTCGAACGGCAACGTGGGCTTGGTGGGAATCTCCTATCCGGGCATCAGTCAGTTGTTCGTCGCGCAGACCCAGCCGCCGCACCTGCGAGCCATCACACCTTTGTCGGTCATCGCCGACACCTATCGCAGCACGCTCTATCCGGGTGGCATCCTCAACTCCGGCTTCGCGCTCGGATGGGCTCAGGATCGTGTGAACGGGGCCAAGCCCGCGGCGCACCAATGGGTGAAGGATCGCATCTCCGGCGGTGACACCACGTGTTCCGCCAATCAGAAGATGCATCTCCAAGCGCGTGACCTGTTGTCCGAGATCCGACCCGATCGGTTCTACGAAGCGGCCGGTGACGCGCTGGCGCCGCGTACGTTCGTCGACAAGATCAACGTGCCCGTGTACCTCGCCGGGCAGTTCCAGGACGAGCAGACCGGTGGCGAGTTCTCGACGATGGTCCCCAAGTTCACGTCGGCGCCAGTGCTGCGCGTGACGCTGACGAACGGCACTCACGTCGAACCGCTGGGACCCGAGCAGATGACGCGGCTGCTCGAGTTCGTCGACTTCTACGTGGGCCACCGCAAGCCCCAGGTCAGTCCCGTGCTGCGTGCGGCCATCGGCACCGTGTACGAAAGCCTCTTTGGATACTCGGGGGCGACGTTGCCGCCTGACCGCTTCGGCGGATACGCGACCTACGCCGACGCGCTGGCGGCGTACCAGGCCGAACCGCCCGTGCGCGTTCTCTGGGAGAACGGTGACGGACACAGCCCCGGCGAGCCCTATCCCACGGCCGAGACCGATTACGCCGCGTGGCCCGTGCCCGGCACGATCGCGCAGACCTGGTACTTGCAGCCCGACGGCAAGCTGTCGCCTTCGGCGCCGACCGTCGCCGACAACGAACCGCGCGGCGCATCGAGCTACATCTTCGACCCGTCCACGAAGCGGGCGTCGACCTTCGACGGATCGACCGATGCCATCTGGCGGGTCAACCCCGATGTGCATTGGAATCCGTTGACGGAGGGCGACTCGCTCAGCTTCGTCACCGCGCCCTTCGCGGCCCAGACCGCGATGGCCGGATTCGGCAGCGTGGATCTCTGGCTGCGTTCCGAAGCGGCCGACACCGATCTCGAGGTCACGCTCACCGAAGTGCGGCCCGATGGACAGGAGCGCTTCATCCAGAGCGGATGGTTGCGGGCCAGTCACCGCAAGCTCGATGAGGCCGAGTCCACCCCGTTGCACCCGTTCCAGACCCATCTCGAGGCCGACGCCGCGCCACTGCCCGCAGGTGAGTTCGTACCGATGCGCATAGCGCTGTTCCCCTTCGCCCACGTGCTGCGGGCGGGCTCGAGCCTGCGCGTCAACATCGAGGCGCCCGGAGGGAACCAGCCGTTCTGGAAGTTCGACACCATCACTCCCTACGGCGTGCGCAACGACATCGCCCACTCCATCGGCCGTCCTTCGAAGGTCGTGCTGCCGGTTCTGCCGGCGGCAGATGCACCGGACGTGCCGGCTACCGCGCCGCCGTGTCCGTCGCTGCGGAATCAACCATGCCGTGACTACTTGCCCGCCCGTGTCGCGACCGACGTACAGCTCGCGCAGAACGGCGACGACAAGTTCGATGTGCACTGGACCGCCCCCGAACGCGGAGGCCTGCCGGATCACTACGTCGTGTCCATGGCACCCGGGCCATCGTCGCAATCGGCGCCCTTGAGCATCGATCGGACGAACGCGCCAAAGGCGGTGAGCCTCGAGACCACCGCCGTGGTTGCCGGCGATGCGACGTCGTTCACCTTCCCCGCTCAACCTGACGTGGCCTACGTCGCCACCGTGCAGGCGGTCTACTCCGACGGACCCGCGCCGACATCGAGCGCTTCGCTCGAAGCGACGCTCGTGGTCGCAGCGCCCTCGACGAGCACGACGTCGACGACGGCCCCGCCGACCGACGGGTCGGACGAGCAGGCATCGGCGGTGTCCGGTGAGCTCCCTACGACGGGGAGCGACGTGCGGGTGCCGGTGTTGATCGCACTCGCACTGGTGTGTGCCGGTGCGATGCTGCTCGGCCTCAGCCGGCGAGCTCGCTCGCGGCGCGCAGATGTTCGGTGAGCTCGGGCAACGGCACCCGGGCGTTGAGCCCACTCGTGTTGGGCATCACATAGACCTGCGACTCTCCGAGGGGTTGATCCTGGGGCCCGGCGACGGCCTTGCGGTCGACCGCGATGCGCCATCCGGTCAGGCCGATGATGCAAACGGCGCGAGGTCGTAGCCACCTCACCATCTGCTCGAGTCGTTCGTGCCCGGCTCGGTATTCCGCGCGGTCGAGCTCGTCGGCGCGAGCGGTCGCGCGCTTCACCATGTCGGTCATCCCGATTCCATGCGCAGTGAGGGCGTGCACCGGATCGCGGTCCCGGCTCACCAGGCCTGCACCGAGCGCGGCAGGCCAGAACCGGTTCCCCGGCCGAGCGAAGCCCATGCCACGGTCAGCCGAGTAGACGCTGGGGTTCAAGCCCACGAGCAGCACGCGCATCTTTCCGTTCACGTAGTCGGGCAATGTGCGGACGCGTCGCAGCCGCACGCGGAACGTCTCTTCGGCGGCCAGGATGCCGGATTCGGTCTCGAACTGGAGGACTTCGAAGCCGGCCCCTTCGACGACGCGAGCAAGGAGGTCGGCAGGCCACATGGAGAATCGCCGACCCGCGAACGCATCGTCGGGGAACTCGCCGTGGTCCAGGTCACCCCCGAACACCACCAGCTCGACGAGGGCGTCGTCGGCCAGTGACCGGTGGAGGTCTGCCAGTGCCAACGGCACGTCCTGGCGGGCCACGTGCACGTACGACTTGGACGCCCACGCTCGCGTCGAGCGACGCACGCCGAAACGGGAGCGCGCCGCAGATCCGCCTGCACTCGTACAGCGCCGGGGGCTCGGGCCGGTACGAGGTCGAGCATGGCCCGGGCGCCGTCCATGGCGATCGACCGGACCCGGGCCGAGATCATCGGCGTACCAACCTGGTCCGCACCCGAGGTCGACGATCACTGCGATTGGATTGGTCGAACGAACGTCGCTTCCGAATCGAGCCGCGTGGTCGGTCGTACTCGGGTGCGCGCTTCGCCTCCCACTCGTTCGCCCTTTGCTCGTAAACCGTGAGGGTGGGGTCGTCCACGGGTTCCTCAGAGCAGTCGGAGCTGCTCGCTGCGGCGAGCCCGCTCGACCAAGGGCTCCCAGACGACGCCACCGCGTGGTCCGGCCGTGCGCACCTCGATCAGGTCCATCGCGATGGCGCGGCTCGCACCGTTGTCGTCACGAAGACCGATGCTGCCGTCGCGTTCGCGTCGCATCACCGACGCTTCCTTCCAATGCTCCTCGGCCGACCGGCGGAAGCGCACGGTGTCGCCCCGGCGTAGGCCGATCGCCACGAGGTCGGTGTCGTCGCGCGTCACGAGAACATGTCGCTGAATCGAGACTGCAGACGGCGCATGCCGGCGAGCCACCGTTCGCGATCGGCCACCTTGCGCCGTTCGTACTCCGCGACCTCCGGATGGGGCAGGATCAAGAATCGGTCGGCTCGGAGGCCTTCGATCACCGCGTCGGCGACGGCCTCGGGGCTGAGCATGCCGTCGACGCCGGCCACGCCTCCGCCTTCGATACCGGCAGTCATGCGCGTGTCGACGGCCTGGGGGCACAGCACCGACACGCCGATGCCTTGATCGCCGTAGGTGACCGACAGCCACTCGGCGAAGCCCACCGCGGCGTGCTTCGTCATCGTGTACGGGCCCGGAACCGATTTGGATGAGCAGGCCGGCGGCCGATGCCGTGTTCAACAGATGCCCACCGCCGCGTTCGATCATCCGTGGCACGAGATGGCGCGCCGCCCACATGTGCGCCATCACGTTCACGTCGAGGCTGCGGCGCCACGCGTCGTCCGGTTGCTCGACGCCGCCGATGGCGAGGATGCCCGCGTTGGAGCAGAACAGGTCGATCGGGCCGACGTCGCGCTCGGTCTCGTCGACGAGCGCCGCGATGGCGGACTCCTGGGCCACGTCGACCGTGGCGGCCACGGCCGCCGATGGCCTCGGCCACGGCGACCGGCACCGTCACCGTCGATGTCGGCCGCCACGACGGTGGCCGCGCCCTCGGCCGCGAATCGTTGGGCCAGTGCCCGTCCGATCCCCGATGCCGCACCGGTGACGACGACGACCTTGTCGCGAACGTCCATGGATCGGATCGTAGGCGCCTCGGTGCGGCGACGGTGATCGCTCAGACCTGCGCCGCGGCCTCCATCGTGGAGCGCACCACGCCGAGGCGATCGGGACCCCAGGGCAGGGGCATCACCACCGGCACCTCGACGCCGGCGTCGACGTAGGCCCGCACGCTCGCGGTGACGTGATCGGCGTCGCCCATGATGTCGATGGAGTCGACCATGCGGTCCGACACCGCCGCCAATGCGCCTTCTCGATCCTTCGCCTGATGCTTCTCGCGGATGGCCGCGACCTCGTCGGCGAAGCCCGCCCGTTCGAAGTTGCGGGCATAGGAGTCGACGACGGCGTACGAGAACAGGTCCCGGCGTGCGTAGTCGATGCCGTCGTCCCGTTCGCACACACCCACATGGACGTAGGCGTAGACCTTGGCGTTACCGCCGCGCCGAACCTGTTCGATCGACCACGGCACGAGTGAGGCCGGCAGGTAGTTGAGCAACACGCCGTCGGCGATCTCGCCCGCGAGTTGCAACATGTGCTCGTTCAACGCGCCGATGACGATCTTGGGCTTGCGGTCGCCGAGCCGCACTCCGAGCCGGAAGCGGCGCACGTCGTAGAAGTCACCTTGGAACGTCACGGCCTCACCCGAGAGGCACTGCCGGACGAGCTCCACGTACTCGCGCACCTGGGCGAGCGGTCGGGTCCCGAATGGGGCGCCGTGCCATTGGCTCGTGACGACCGGCGATGAGATGCCGATGCCGAGCAGCACCTCGCGTTCGGGTTGCACGGCCTGCAGAGTGGCGGCGGCCATCGCCGCGAGGGGAGGTGTGCGGAGCTGCAAGGCCAGCACGCCGGTGCCCAGGTCGAGCGAGGGTGCGGTGGCGGCGACGGCGCCCAGGGTGGCGAAGGCCTCCGGGCCCGTGGTCTCGGCCGTCCAGTACGACCCGTAGCCGAGCTCCTCGGCCCAGCGCGCCGCGGTCAGGGCGGCGTCGAGGCCGAGCGACTGGAAGCTCGCGAACGTGACGCCGAGCGGTACGGATGGCGGGCTCATCCGGGCGACCCTAGTGCGCGGTCCTTCGGCGTCAGAACGAGCCGGAGCGACGCAACTCGTACGGTTCGGACGTGCGCGCGTCGCCGGCCCACGAGACCCGGGTGACCACGTCGCGGTGCTCGCTCGTGAAGCAGCTGGAGTCGTCGGCGTGGACGCTGGCCGGCTGTCCGTTGCTCGAGACTGCTGTGTCGACGATCTCGTTGTTGACGATGAGGTCGACGCGCATCGAGGCCGCCGGCGGAGCGACGAGTGTCACCTCGAACGAGCCGTCGCAGAGGATCTGGAAGTTGTCGGTCACGGGGTGGGATAGCGATCAACGTCGTCGGCCGGAACGAGGTTGGCCGACAGTCGACGCGAGAACGTGGTGCCGTCCTGAGTGTCGGGGGTGGCCTCGCAACCATTTGCCGGCTGGCCGTCGTAGTCGGCATGGTCGTCGGTGCAGCGTGTGCCGTCGGTGAAGGGGGCGATGGGGCCGCCGCACGGTTGGTATGGCTGCGGCACGCAGTCCGTCGAGGTCGGGGTCTCGAGTGCGGCGGCGTCGCTCGTGTTGGTGCCCGAGTCGCGCAGGAACGTGATCCCGGCGATGATGACGGCCGCGGCGACGACCACGCCGACGCCCGCCAGTACGCCGGCGGTGATCTTCGACCGACGCGTCGGGCCCGTCGCCGGCCGCGGCCCATCACCACGGTTCCGTCGGTCCCACCCTTGACGCCGGACGCGGACGGGCGTCGCCGTGGATCCTTGCGCAGCATTGGGCACGAGGCGGCGACGGAGCTGTCCGTCGAGGTTGTTCGGCAGCGGTGCGAGCTTGCCGCGTGCGCGCTCGTTGCAGCGTGATCCGAGGGTCGACGGCACCGTAAGGCGGCGCGGCCGTGGCGGCGAACAACAACGTGGCGCCGAGCGAGAACACATCGCTCGCCGGGCGTCGACGGTTCGCCCCGTGCTTGCTCCGGTGCCATGTAGTCGGGAGTGCCGATCACCGCGCCGGTCGCGGTCAAACCGGAGGTCGCGTCGCGGATCGTCGCCATGCCGAAGTCGGCGAGGTACGCGCGACCCTGATCGTCGAACAACACGTTCGACGGTTTGATGTCGCGGTGGATCACGCCTTCGCGGTGGGCGGTGGCCAACGCGTCGAGCAACGTGTCGGCGAGCAGCGCGACTTGCCCGGGTGCGAGCGGGCCCGATTGCCGTACGTGGTCCGCCAGCGTGCCGCCGGCGAGATACGGCATCACCAACACGACTTCGTCACCGTCGTCCACGAGATCGATCAGGCGGACGATGTTCGGATGATCGAGCCGGGACAGGGCCTCGGCTTCGCGCCGGATGCGCTGACGGGCGCGGGCCATGTCGCGGGCGCTGCCGTGCAGAACGAGGTGCTTGAGGGCAACCGGATGACCGTCGGCGTCGGCGGCCAGGTCCACGACACCCATGGCGCCGCGTCCCAGGCGCTCCTGAAGCCGATAGCTCATAGGACGGGCCAGCCTATGGGCGGCGCAGACCCGTTTGGGCCGCGGCTCAGGGCCCGAGGCCCTGGTTTGGGCGCTCGGGTGTGTCCACAATGTGTCCATCGCGTGACCTCCGGTCCCCTGACCAGCATGTGGAGCATCTTCGTCAGCGTTGATCGGTAAGGTAGGTCGAGTCGAGGTGGACCGGGGCGACGATCGTCACGGAACAGTTCGACCGGGTTCGAGGTTGGACCCGGCACAACATCCGTCGAGAACCGAGCCACCGGAGCAGCGTGATGACCGACACGAAGGAGCGAGAGGACCTCTTGATCGAGGTGCTGGCCCTCATCGACAACGGGCTGAACGACATGCAACACCGTGAGCTCGTGTCCACCAGTGAGATGGCCGATCTGCTTCTCGACGTTCGTCTGTTGCTCACCAGCCTTCAGGTCGAGGAGCTCTCGGCCAACTGACCGGCACGCCCTCAGCGGGCGGCGGCAATCAGATCGGCGTACGCCTCTTCGAGGCACTTCCGCAGCAAATCGGGTTCGCGGATCGCGCCCGTGTCCATGTGCAATCCCATGTTCAGGTCGCCGCGGTACGACATCATCGTCAGGTTGAACGCCGTGCTTCCGAGCGGACCGAGCGGATAGGTCGCCTCGATCAACGCGCCGGCGATGAACAGATCGAACGGCGCGGCCCGCACGTTGGACGTCGTGAAGTCGACGGTCCGAGCTTGCTCGAGCGTGAAGCGGGCGAGCACCGACGTGGGCAGCAGGTTGAGCACGCCGGCCAGTTGCTCGACGAGACCGAGCACCCGCTCGTGTTTGGTTTGATCGAGTTGGGCGTGGATCGTCCTCGAACCGCTCGCTGGGGCTGCCGCCCACGGGCACCACGGCCCGCGTGGGCACGAAGGCGTTGCCGCCCGCTGACTTGTCCTTGCGGGTGCTGACGGGCATGGCCATCCGCAGGGTGTCGACCGGCGCCCCCAGCCGCTGGTGGTAGGCCCCGGCGCCGCCGGCGGCGCCCGTGACGAAGAAGTCGTTCAGGCTGCCCCCGAACGTCTTGGCCGCAGCCCGGGCGTCGTCGAGGTCGACGTCGAGCACGTCGAGCCGACGCCGCAGGGATCGATCGACCCAGAGCGGGGAGTGAGCCCGATCGGTCACCGTCAGTTGCCGGATCGCCGAGCGAGCCGTCTCGACCAGATCGGGCCCGACACGACCGATCCGTTCGGGGTGCACGATCGTGCTCGTGGTCGCCTCACCGGCTCGCTGGGCCGAGCCCCAGTGCGCGTCGCCAGGTGTGGCCGATCGTGTCGCCCGCCGTCTCGAAGATGTTGGCGTCGGGCGCGGGCGGCTCGAGCGCTCAACGCGATCTCGTCGATGTCGGGCAGCGTCGCGTTCGATGTCGATGAACTGCTCCGACATCCGGATGCCGCCCTCACCATCGGTGATCGTGTGGTGCATCTTCTGCACCAGCGCGGCCCGGTCGCCCTCGAGGCCCTCGACCACGACGAACTCCCAGAGGGGACGGGTGCGGTCGAACGGATCCCGCACGAGCAACGTGGCCAAGTCGAACAGTTGGCGGCGGCTCCCGGGCGCGGGTAGCGCCACATGGCGCATGTGGTAGTCGATGTCGAAGTCGGGATCGTCCTGCCACTCGGGCGGCGCGAGACGACCGAGTGACGGCACCACACGCTGATGCAGGCGCGGGATGCGATCGACCATGCGCAACAGGCGGCGACGGAGTCGGTCGAGGTCGGGCGCGGCGTCGAGGATCGTGACGCTGCCGAACGTGGGATCGAGGTGGGGATCCTTCTCGACGTTCCACATCAGCGCCTCGACGTCGGACATCCGGCTTTCGCCCAGGATGATCCGCTCGGGTCGCGGGATTGCGGGGCCCTCGTTCGTGGTGCCCTCAGCCATGGGGGCAGCGTAAACCAGCCGTGCCGAAGCGGCTCAGGAGGTGGGGCTCAGCGGCTGAGGGAGGTGTGTTTGAACTCGTTGAGCTCGGGCCAACCGGTGAGCAGGTCGACGACCCGCTCGACCGTGTGGCGGGACGCCGCGGGATCGCCACCGGCGTCGTTCATGACCCGGATGAAGGAGGCGCCTTCGCCCGCGATCACGGTCGGCACGCCCCACACGTCGAAATCGGCCACTGCGGCCTCGTGCTCCTTGCGGACGATGTCGAGGGGTTCGCCCCCGTCGATCTCGGCGAGCACGGCTTCGGCGTCGACTCCGGCCTGGCGCAGGACGTCGGCCACGACCTCGCGGTCGGCGATCTTGCGGCCGTCGACGTGGCGAGCGTTGAACAGCCCTCGATGGGCCACGAGGAACTGATCGGGGAAGCGATCACGGACCACCACGCCGGCTCGGAGCGCCAGCAGGCCGCTGTCACGGTCGGGCTCGTCCCACACGTCGGTCTCCCCCTCGGCCACATGCACCTGCCCGAGGGAGAAGGGAACGAACGTGACGTCCCAATCGGCCCCGTCGAGCAGCCCTTCGACCACGTGGTCGTGCAGGTTGCGGGCGAAGGGACACCGATAGTCCCAGGTGATCGGCGAAGCTCAGGGGCATGTGGGTTGCAACCGGGCGGACGTGTCGGAGATTCCGGCTTCCTGACGAGACCTTCCACAACTTGCGGATCACGCGGCCGAGAACCAACCCGATTGCGGCCCCCCCGATCACGTCGCTGGCGTGGTGGATGCGCACGTGCACCCGGCTGTACGCGACCTTGGCCGCCAGCGCGTACCAGAAGGCCGGCACCTTGCTGTCCTGCGCGAGCAGCGAGGCGGCCACGAACGCGGCGCTGGCGTGACCGCTCGGGAAGCTGGTCGTGAGCGGCACTCGCAGGCGATGAGGCCGTTCGTCTTGGTGGACGGGTCGTTCTCGTTCGAACAACGACTTCACCACGCCGTTCACGAACGCGGATTCGCCGGCGAGGGCCGTGCTCAGCCGGATGGCTCGCGGCGACGTCGTCGATCGGAGCGCAACGCCTTGGTCCAGCCGATCAGGTGCCACAACAGGCTGAAGTCGGCCAGCTCCGTGATGGCGTAGATGATCCGATCGCTCGGCTCGTGACCCCGCACCCGGTCGAGGGCGCGGTCGACGGCATCGTCGAAGCGATGGACGGGGCCGAGCTCGTGGGGTGGCTCCACGACATGTGCGTCGATGAACCCTGCGTCGATGAACCCTGGGTCGATGAATCCTGGGTCGAACGGGCCGCCTGTGGGTTCGTCGGGAGCTGCCGTCACCCCGCCGATGCTAGGGGCAGCGGTAGGACGGCCGCGTCGGCGTCGATCCGGAAGGCCTCGACATCGGCCGGGTTGCCCCCGAACGCCGGACAGAGGGACTGGTAGGCGCACCAGTCGCACAGGCGCGACGGCTTCGGCTTGAAGTTGTCGTGTTCGCAGGCTCGCTCGATCGCCGACCACACCGCCCGCACCTTGCGTTCGAGCGCCCGTACCGACTGCTCGGTCGGGATGGTGGTGATCATCACCGGCTCGCTCAGATACAAGAGCTGCACCCGCGCGGGCCGCTGGCCGAGGATCTGCTCGAGGAGGAAGGCGTAGAAGTGGACGCCACCGAGGCGGCTGCGTTCTTGCGTTTCGTTCGGCACGCGCCCGGTCTTGTAGTCGGTGACGATGAACCGACCTTGGTCGTCGATCTCGAGCCGGTCGATGATGCCGCGAAGGCGCAACGAGTCGAGCTGCACCTCGAGCTTCAGTTCGAGGCCGACTGGTTGGATCGCGCGTGGGTCTTCGATCTGGAAGTAGCGCCGCACCAACTGCTCGGCATCGTCGAGGAAGCCGAGCTCGGCGTCGGGTTCCAAGTGGAGGTCGGCGTAGTCGGGATGTTCGCGCAGGACCTCGAAGGCCTCGTCGAGCGCGGTGAGCGCGGCGGGAAGTGTGCGTTCCTCGTCGGGCAGGCAGAACAACCGCTCGAGCGCGGCGTGCACGAGCGTGCCCTTGGTCGCGGGCGCGGACGGCGCCTCGGGTAGTCGGTCGATCGCGGAGAAGCGGAACGCGAGCGCACAGTCGGTGAACGACGACACCTTCGACGGTGACAGTGAGACCGGCAGCTCCAACGTCATGCGCGAACCCTACGCCGCAGGTGTGACAGCGAAGTGGACCCGAACGTCGAATTCCGCTGGTCAGCGGGAACGTCGAAATGCTCGCTCGGCGGCCTCGGCGACCGCGGCGGGATCTTCGAGGGGCCCGAAGTGGCCGAGCGCCTCGAAGACCTCGAGCCGCCCGTCGGGCAGGGCCTCGGCAACCGGCTGGGCCACCGCGGCGGGACCGAAATCGGCGAAGCCACCCCGGGCCACCGTCACCGGGCACCGGATCTCGTGCAAGCGCTCGAAGGCGTTGTGTTGTGGGCCCATTCGGTACACCTGGGACTCGCTCTCGGGCGCACACTTCAGGCGCACGGTGCCGTCCGGCTCGTCGTCGAACCCGTGGTCGACGTAGGCGCGCAACGCCGCGGGATCCAGCGCCGAGAACGGTGGCTTGGCCGCGAAGTTGTCGTAGGCGGCGTCGCGCGAGTCGAACACCGGCCGGCGCCGCGAGCGCGCCTTCCGCCAGGGGGTTGGAACCAACGGTGTCGGAGCGCCCATTGCGCCGGCGTGACGACGGGCTCGTAGAGGTAGAGCGAGCGGAACGTCCCGGGGCGACGGGCCTCGGCGAGCAGCAGCGCCGCGCCGCCCTTCGAGTGCCCGACGGCGTCGAGATCTTCGAACCCGAGCGCGTCGACGATGGCGAGCACGTCGTCGGCGAAGCCGTTCCACGCGAAGTCACCGGTTAGCGGGGCCGTGGCGTCGCCGTGGCCGCGCAGGTCGGGTGCGAACGCGTGGTGTTCCCGGAGGTGGTTCGCGAACGGCTGCCACACGTATCCGTGGAAACCGGTGGCGTGGACGAGCAGAACCGGTGCTCGTGTATCGGTCGTGTCGCTGAGGTCGTGGACGACGACGGTGACGCCGTCGGTCGACGGGATGTTCAGGCTGTCGCGCTCGTATCTGCTGCTGGCTCGCACAGGTCAATCTTGTCAGCACCGGTGCCGAGTCCCACCTTCCAGGGGCCGAGTGCGTTCTCTCGCAAGAGATCGTCGATGAGGCCGAGAACCGCGAACTCGATCACCGCGCGACCCTCGACGAGCACCTCGATCAGCATGTCGAAGGGGACCGCAGTTGCGCCGGTGGCCGCGTTCAGGTCGTGGCCGTTGTCGGCGTGGCGTCCGTTCTCCGGCAAGACGACCACGGCGTCGACGAACGGGACCCACGACAGATGGTCGGCGAGCGTCGCTCGGGTCGTCGGCGCCAGGCGAGCAGCCAGCTCGGCGGCCCGGCCGACGTCGTCAGCCGCCGAAGACGAGGACGAAGACCCCCGTGGGGCCGGCGACGAAGCGCGCCGAGCCCTGGGAGGCGATCGTGTACATAGGAGAGAGCTCGGCCAGGAGGCCGTCTACCTGCTCGACCGTTTTGGGCGTCATTGCTCACGACCTGGTCAGCCGTGCACACACGAGGGTTGTATCGGCAGGCCGGGCATAGGTCTGAAGGCCCAAAGTGGGCCGTTTGGCCCACGGCCGCATCGGCGCTGCTCACCATCGGTAACCTGCGGCCGTGTCGGCTGACGAAGCGGAGGTGGAGGCGCTCCACGAACGGTTCTATGCCGCCTTCGAGGCGGCCGATCTCGACGCCATGTCCGACCTCTGGGAGCACTCGGACCGGGTCAGCTGCGTCCATCCCGGTTGGGCGATCCTGCGAGGGTGGTCGGCGGTCGCCTCGAGCTGGGCCGCACTGTTCCAGAGTCCCGACCGGCTGCAGTTCATCCTCACCAACCAACATGTCATCGTCGTCGGGGACGCGGCCTGGGTGAGCGTCGACGAGAACATCATCGGCGCCGAGTCCGGCACGGTCGCATCGCTCAACCTCTTCGCGAAGGACCAGGGCGAGTGGCGCATGGTCGGCCACCACGGCTCGGCCGTCGTGCTGCGCAACCAACCCCGCGACTCCTGAGCGCGCCAGGCGGCTCGCCGTCGCCTCAG
The DNA here is from genome assembly GCA_963778895.1 of uncultured Iamiaceae bacterium. Lineage (GTDB taxonomy): Bacteria > Actinomycetota > Acidimicrobiia > Acidimicrobiales > Acidimicrobilacustridaceae > CAVZVZ01. The sequence continues at coordinate 696,829 of CAVZVZ010000005.1, read as the reverse complement.
TGGAAGGCGTTGATGCCGGTGATGGCTTGGCCGAGCACCAGGGTGTGGACCTCGTTCGTTCCTTCGTAGGTGTAGACGGACTCGAGGTTGTTCATGTGACGGATCACGGGGTACTCGAGCGTGATGCCATTGGCGCCGAGCACCGACCGGGCCTCGCGTGCGATCCACAGCGCCTCACGCACGTTGTCCATCTTGCCGAAGCTGACGTGCTCGGGATCGAGCCGGCCTTCGTCCTTCATCCGCCCGATGTGCAGCGCAAGCAGAGTGCCCTTGTTGACCTTCACCATCATCTCGACGAGCTTGCGCTGCGTCAGCTGGAACGAGGCGATCGGAACGTCGAACTGCACCCGCTGCTTCGAGTACTCGAGCGCGGACTCGTAGCAGGCCCGTCCCGCGCCGACCGCGCCCCACAAGATGCCGTACGCGCGCCTCGTTCAGACAGGAAAGGGGCCCACGCATCGAGTGGACCTCCGGTAGGCGCGCCGACTCGGGAAGGCGCACGTCGTCGAGCACGAGCTCGGAGGTGACCGACGCCCGCAGCGAGAGCTTCTTCTCGATGTCGCGGGCGCTGAACCCGGGGGTGTCGGTCGGTACGACGAAACCGGCGTACTTTCCACCCGGCAGGTCGTCGGTGCGGGCCCACACGATGGCGACGTCGGCGATCGACCCGTTGGTGATCCACATCTTGGTGCCGTTCAGGATCCAGTCGTCGCCAGAGCGCTTGGCGTTCGTGCGCATGCTCGACGGATCGCTGCCGGAGTCCGGCTCGGTGAGCCCGAAGCAACCGATGGCCTCGCCGGCCGCCATGCGCGGCAGCCACTCCTGCTTCTGCTCTTCGCTCCCGAACTTCCAGATCGGGAACATGGCCAGCGAGCCCTGCACCGACACGAAGCTGCGGGCGCCGCTGTCACCGGCTTCGAGCTCGAGGCACGCCAGGCCGTAGGCCACCGCACTCGTACCTGCGCACTCGTAGCCCGTGAGGTGCATGCCGAGCAGGCCCAGCGCGCCCATCTCCTTGGCCATCTCTTTCGGGAAGGTCCCGACGTCGAACCAATCGGCGACATCGGGCAAGCACGCGGTCCTGCACGAACTGGCGGACGGTGTCCCGCAGCAGGCGCTCCTCGTCGGAGAGCAACGCGTCGATGGCGAGGAAGTCCGCGGCGTCGGTGGTCATGGGCCCAAGCTTCGCACCGGCCGGTTCGCCCGCCAAAGTCCGCGCTACGTTCGCCTCATGGCTGTGACTGAGTCGGGTCCCCGTCCCGGTAGCGACGAACACCGGGCGGCGGTCGCCCGGGCCGAGGCGGCGCTGCTCGACCCCGCTGTCGGCCACCTGGTCGAGGTGGTGCTGAAGGCCGATCCGGACGATCCGAACCGCTACGAGGCCGCGTCGGTCGACGGCCGAGTGCGGTTCCGCCGCTCCGCGGCCGATGGGGGATGGACGTTCGAGGTCGAGCAGGCTCGAGGGGCGCAACCCACTGGCCGACCAGTCGATCGATCGGTTCTCGCCCCTCGAGGCCGAGCGGGCGAATCCGTACCCCGGGCGGGCCGACAACGCCTACCCCTTCGCCTACGAGCAAGCCGCGCAGCTGTTCGATGCCGAAGCTGCGCCCGATCTGGTTGCGATCCACACCGCGGCGCACAACTGGGAGGACCAGGGCGGTCACCGTGGCGAACACGGTTCGATCGACGTGGTGCAGGCGCGTGCACCGTTCATCGTTGCCGGGGCCGGTGTGAAGCAGCAGGGAATCGTGAACGACGGTTGCAAGCTGATCGACGTGGCACCCACCGTCTTGCAACTCATGGGAGCGCCGAGGATCACCGGTCGTGGTCTCGACGGCCGTGAGGCGAGCGACGTGTTCCTGGCGCGGCAGGACGGTGTCGCGCAGAGCAGCGTGATCGACGATCGCGAGCGTCCCCCGGAACATGTCGTCGGCTTCCTGTTCGACGGTGCGAACGCGAACGTGCTGTACGACTTCGCCATGCAGGGCGATGCGCCGAACGTTCGCCGGCTCATCGACATGGGCACCGCGTTCGGTCACGGTGCGATGTCCTCGCTTCCCACCGTGACGCTCGCCAACCACACGTCGATCCTCACGGGCGCCTACCCGGGGCACCACGGCATTCTCAACAACGCGTGGTGGGATCGCGACAAGGGCAGCAGATCATCACCAACTCGCCGACCACCTGGGTCACCTCGATGGAGGGTCTCGACCCCGGTGTGGAGACGATGTACCAGGCCGTCCAGCGAGCGTTTCCAGGGTCGATCGCGGTGTCGATCAACGAGCCCTGCGACACCGGCGCCGCCTATTCGATCTTCGACCTGATGCGTCGGGGCGAGGTGATCGATCGTCCGCCCCCGGTCGACGAGCTGCCCAACACCTCGCAGATGTTCGTGCGCCCGGTCAAGGAGTACCGCTGGTCGTCGTTGGTGGATCACACCGCGGTCGAGCAGTTCGTCGGGCTGTGGAGTGGCTCCTACCGCGGTTCGGACTGGCCGCTCCCCAAGTTCTCGTGGGTGAACTTCTCGTTGACCGACGCCGCGTTCCACGAAGGCGGCCCGTACTCCGAGATCGCCGCCGCGAGCGTGCGCGACACCGATGCGCGGCTCGGCGTCATCCTCGACACCGTCGAACAGGCCGGAGTGTTCGACCGCACGGCGTTCTTCCTCGTGGCCGACCACGGCATGGAGGAGAGCAACCCCGACTGCACGGGTAACTGGGCCGAAGCCCTCGACTCGAGCGGTGTCGACTATCGCGACGAGGCCTACGGCTTCATCTACGTGCACCCATGATCGCCGCGTTCTCGATTACACCTCTTGGCGCCGGCGAATCCGTGAGCGAAGCCGTCGCCGAAGCCGTCCGCATCGTGCGCCAAAGTGGGCTGCCCAACGAGACCAACGCCATGTTCACCAACATCGAGGGTGATTGGGACGAGGTCATGGCGGTCATCAAGCGCTGTGTCGACCGCGTGGCCGAAGTCGCACCCCGCGTGAGCCTCGTGATCAAGATCGACGATCGGCGGGGCGTCGAGGACGGTCTGACCAGCAAGGTCGCCGCCGTCGAACGCCGCCTCGACACCCCCAGCTGACCCGAGGCGCCCGTTTTCGGTGTCCTAGGCCAAGGTTGTTTGCCTCGGCGTGCCGGTCGGGCAGAATGTCGTGACTCCCGACCCAAGAGCCTTTCCTCACCATGTTCCGACTCACCATCAAGAGCATCTTCGCTCACAAGATCCGCTTCCTCTTGACGACGGTCGCCGTCGTCGCGGGTGTGGCGTTCGTGGTCGGCTCGTTCACCCTGACCGACAGTGTGCGCAAGCAGTTCAACCAGCTGTTCACGGACATCAACGCGAACATCGATCTCACCGTGCGCGCCCAGGAGAAGTTCGACGTCGGCGCGTTCGGCAACACCGCGCCGGTCGACGCGAACCTGTTGCCGCAGATCCAGCAGACGCCCGGTGTCGCGGCCGCTGAGGGCACCGCGGGCGGCTTCCCCGCCATCGTGATCGACCCGAAGGGCGAAGCGGTGCTGCCGGTCGGGGGCCCACCGCTCGGCATCAACTGGTCCCAGGAGCCGAGCCTGTCCCAGACGATCCTGAAGGAAGGTGCCGGGCCCGAGGCGGACGATCAGGTGGCCTTCGACTCCCGGTTGTTCGACAAGTCGGGTTACGCAATCGGCGACACCGTTACCGTGCAAACGCCACTCGGCAACAAGCAGTACACGCTCGTCGGCCGATTCAACTTCGGTGAGGCCAACTCGCTCGCGGGCGCGTACCTGGTCGCCTTCACCACGACCGAGGCGCAGACCCAGTTCAACCTGGTGGGCAAGTACCAACAGATCCCCGTCAAGGTGGCTGAAGGGGCCGACAAGGCAACGGTCCAGCAAGCCATCGCGTCCGAGCTGCCGGCGGGGGTCGAGGTCGTGCCCACCGAACAGGTGGTCAAAGAGAGTCAAGACAACCTGTCCGGCATCATCAACACCTTCGGCACCGTGCTGCTCGCGTTCGCCGGCATCTCGCTCTTCGTTGCCGCCTTCCTGATCTTCAACGTTTTCTTGATCGTCGTCGGCCAGCGGGTGCGTGAGCTCGCATTGCTGCGCGCGGTGGGGGCCACGGGAGGCCAGGTCGCCGGTTCCGTGCTGCTCGAGGGCGTCGCGGTTGGCCTGGTCGCGTCCGTGATCGGCTACTTCGGCGGCATCGTCGTGGCCCTGCTGTTGAACTTCGTGTTGAACTCGGCCGGCTTCGGGTCGGGCAACACCCAGCTGGTTCTGTCGCCCAAGTCCGTTTTGGTTGCCTTCGCCGTGGGCGTGGGCACGACGGTGCTGGCGTCGATCCTGCCCGCCCGGCTGGCCACGCGAATCCCGCCGGTGGCCGCCATGCGCGAGGGCTTCCGCCTATCCCTCGGTTCGACCAAGTTCCTCGGCACCATCGGCGGGATCATGGTGGTGGTCGGTGGGGCCGCGATCGCGTGGGCCCTGCTGGCATCACCGGACACGTTGCCGCTGTTCGTGGCGCTCGGTACCGGCGCGCTGGTGGTGTTCGTCGGCACCGCGCTCTTGAGCGCGGCCCTGGCCGGCCCGATCGCCCGAGCCCTCGGACTTCCGTTCCGCGCGATCTACAAGACGACGGGCGAGATGGCTCGACAGAACGCGGCGCGCGAGCCCAGTCGAACCGCGTTCACCGCCGCCGCGCTGATGATCGGCCTCGCGCTCGTCAGCATGACGCTCGTCGTCGGTTCGTCCTTGCGTACGTCGTTCGTCAAGACCCTCGGCACATCGATCAGCGCGGACTGGTTCGTTCGCACCGACTCGTTCTTCGGCTTCACACCCGACGTGGCGGCTCAGCTCAAACAATCACCCGAGTTCAGTGCGGTGACCGGCGTGCAGCAAGGACAGATGCAGGTCGGGGGCTCCACCAAACAGTTCAGCGCGGTCGATTTCCCCGTCATCGACGACCTCCTTCAGATCGAGATCACCGACGGCAGCGTGTCCTCCGACCGCGGGCTCCTGGTGAAACGCGAGGTGGCCGAGGAGCAGGGCTTCAAGGTCGGCGACACCGTCACGGTGGTGTTCCAGAACACCGGTCCGGTGCCGTTGACCGTGCTCGCGTTGTACGACAACTCGAGTGTCCTGGGGAACTGGGTGATCGACGAGAACACCTACAACGACAACTTCATCGATCACACCGATGTGCTTGTCGCGGCCAAGAGCGCTCCCGGTGTCAGCTCGGCCGACGCGCGCGTCGCGCTCGAGGAGATCACGAGCCCGTACCCCCAGCTCAAGGTCGAGGACAAGGCCGAGTTCAAGCAAAGCCGCGAGGACCAGCTCAATCAGCTGCTGGTCGTGATCCTGGTGTTCCTCATCCTCGCCATCGTCATCGCAGGTATTGGCATCCTGATCACGCTCGCGCTCTCCGTCTTCGAACGCACCCGTGAGCTCGGCCTGCTGCGCGCCGTCGGCATGCAGAGGCCTCAACTCAGACGCATGATTCGCATCGAAGCCGTGATCGTCGCGGTGTTCGGCGCCCTCCTGGGAGTCGTGGTGGGTGTTGCCTTCGGTGTCGCGTTGGCGATCGCTATCCCCAACGACGTGATCAGCACGGTCGACGTGCCGTGGATCCTGCTGTTCTTCATGATCGTGATCGCGGGGTTGCTCGGCGTGGTGGCCGCGGTCTACCCGGCCTGGCGCGCCGGTCGCCTGAAGGTGCTCGACGCGATCGGTTCCGAATAGCCGTCAGGCGACGGTGCCCTCCGGGCCGACCTTGCCCTCTTTCCCGGCGCTCAGGATCCCGAAGATCTTCGTCAGCTCGTCGTTGGGCCCGTCGGGGATGATGAAACCGTCGACGTCGCGAATGTCGGCCCAGTGGTCACGGACGTCCTCGACGGTGGCGTCCTTCTTGTAGTAGCCGGGCGTGAGGCCGATGAAGAATCGGGCGTACAGGCCACCTGCGGCCGAGAACACCTCGCCGCTCACGTCGCACTCCTCGGAAGCGAGATAGGCGACGAGCGGTGTGACCGTCTTCGGTTCGACGAGGTCGGCCGCCCCACCGAGCAGTTCCTCGGTCATGCGGGTCTTGGCCACGGGCGCGATGGCGTTGGCACGGATGTTGAACTTCCGTCCTTCGTTCGCGAGCACCCGGGTGAAGCCGACCAAGCCCATCTTCGCGGCGCCGTAGTTCGACTGGCCGAAGTTGCCGAGGAGACCGGAGTTCGACGAGGTGTTGACCACGCGTCCGTAGCTCTTCTCGCGCATGATCCGCCATGCGGGGATCGTCACGTAGAAGGCGCCCAGCAGGTGGACCTGCACGACCGGCTCGACGAGATCGGTCGTCATGTTGTGGAACGTCTTGTCGCGCAGGATGCCGGCGTTGTTGATGACGATGTCGACCGTGCCGAACGCGTCGACCGCCGTCTTCACGATCGCCTCACCGCCATCTGCGGTGGCCACGCTGTTCGTGTCGACGACTGCTTCACCGCCGAGGTCGTTGATCTCCCCGGCCACGTGCTCGGCTGGGCTCTTGTCGCCGCCCTCGCCCGACACCGAACCGCCGAGGTCGTTGACCACGATTCGCGCCCTGCGCCGGGCCAGTTCGAGCGCGTGCTCGCGGCCGAGACCACCGCCCGCTCCGGTGATGATCGCAACTTTGCCGTCGTACCCGATGTCTGCCATGGGGCGGGAGATTAGCGACCGGAGAGGTCGTAGCCGAACTCGGCGGCGAGTCCGGCCAGCTGGCTGCGAATCGTCGAGTCGCGGATGTCGGCCATGGTGAGCGCGTCGACCTGCCGGGCGCGGTGCGTACTGGTGCCGAGCCCGGTGCGGATCGCCGCGACCTCGGCCGGCGTCGCTCCTCCGCCGAGGAGGTGGTCGAACTCCGTCAGCAGATCGTCGTCGAGGTCCTCGACGCGATACCGGCGGTAGGTGAGGTTGGCTCGGTTGGCGGCTTGTTCGATCGTGCGGTTCCAACGAACCCAGTAGGTGGCGGCCCGGCTCGTCTCGTCCTCGGACTCGAAGGCTTCGGGACAGTGGGCGGCCGCGAACCGCACGAAATGGGGGTTCACAATGGGGCGGGCGAACCGGATGTGCAGGTGTTGCAGGCGGTATCGCGCGTTCATCAACGCATGCGGTTTCGTTTGAAACACCCGCATACCGACGAGCGACCGGATCGTCGCGAGCGGATCGCGCACCTGATGCAGCACGACCGTATCGGCGGGCAGATCCCCGACGAACGGCGCGGCCAACCACGACACGTCACCATCGGCCGATCCGAAGTCCGGCACGGCCTTCGTGTCGGGATTGAACAGAATCTCGTGGCCGCAGGGATGACCGAGGCCGTTCAGCGCCTCCGCGATGAACAGGGTGCCGGAGCGCGCGCAACCGGTGACGACAAAGCGAGGCCTGGGCATGGATGCGTCAATTGAGCGCGACGCCGAGCTCGTCGGCGGCGTACTGCTTCATTCGTTTGTAGTCGACCTTGCCGTTGGGAGCGCGCCCGATGGTGTCGATGGGCACGACCTTCTTCGGTGCCTTGAACGACGCGAGGTTTGCCTTGACGTGGCTGATCAACGCCTGCTCGTCGATCGACGCCTCGCCGTCCTTGAGCTGGACGACGGCGGTGATGGCCTCGCCGAACTTGTCGTCGGGTAGTCCCACTGCGACCGCGTCGAGAACCGAAGGATGCTGTTTCAGCACCTCTTCGACTTCCTCGGGGTACACCTTCTCGCCACCGGTGTTGATGCACACCGACCCTCGGCCGAGCAAGGTGAGTGAGCCGTCGGCCTCGACCGTCGCGTAGTCGCCGGGAATCGAGTAGGTGGCCCCGTCGATCGTGACGAACGTGGCCGCTGACTTCTCGGGGTCCTTGTAGTAGCCGACGGGCGTGTAGCCGCGGACGGCGACGCGCCCCGTCTCACCGGAGCCGGGCTCGACCGTGCGACCGTCGTCGGTGATCACGCGGGCGTTGTCGCCGAGCACGAACTTGGCGGTCTGCGCCTCAGCGCCTGCGGTGGACACCGACTGCCCCAGGCCGATGGCCTCCGAGGACGAGAAGGCGTCGAACAACATCATCGTCGGGTTGTGCTTGAGCAGGCCCTGCTTGACGGACTCGCTCCACATGACGCCGGACGAGGCGATGATGAACAGGCTCGAGAGATCCCACCGCTCTGGGTTGGCGTCGAGGGCCTTGAGGATCGGCTTCGCGAAGGCGTCACCCACGATGGTGAGCGACTGGATCCTCTTCTGCTCGACGGTGTCGAGCATCTCCTCGATGTCGAGGTTCCGATTGACGAGCGTGGTGACCGATCCACCGCTCGACAGCGCGATGAACGCGGTGAACTGGCCCGTGCCGTGCATGAGCGGGCAGGCAGGAAGGCCCGCGAGCCCCGGTGCCGTCACCGACGCCGCGAAGGCGGCGTAGTCCTCGGCGTCGGAGAACAGCGCGTTGGCGGTGGGGTGCGTGGCTTTGATCAAGTCGTCGTGGCGCCACATGACGCCCTTGGGCATGCCGGTGGTTCCGCCCGTGTACATGAAGATCAGTTGGTGACCGTCGCGGCCCCATGGTGCACGCGTCGGCTCGGCGGTGCCCTTCGCGGCGGCATCCTCGTAGGGGGTGGCCCAATCGGGGCACGAGCCGTTGTCGTCGTCGACCCACAACCACATCTTGACCTTGGGTAGACGATCGCGAATGCGCTCGATCCGGTCGGTGAACCCACCGTGGAAGACGACGGCGACCGCGTCGGCGTTGTCCCACAGGTAGACGAGCTCTTCGTCGGCATAGCGATAGTTGGTGTTGACGGGCACCAGGCCGGCCTTGAAGCCCGCGAACATCGACTCGAGATACTCGGGTCCGTTGTACAGGTACTGCGCGATCTTGTCCTGCTCTCCAGCGCCGGCATCGAGCAGCGTGCGAGCCACGCCGTTGGCTCGGCGATCGAACTCGGCCCAGGTGATCTCGCGATCTCCTTGCCGTTGCGCGAGCGCGTCGGGTAGCTGACGAGCGCACACTTCCCAGATTTCGGCGAAGTTCCAGCCTGACATGGGGAGGCAGTGTAATCAGGGGCCGGAAACGAGGTCGTGGTCGCGCGAGCCCGTCACCGTGTTGGCGGTCTGGTCGGTGTCGGGGCTGTTCCACAGAAGAACGGCCACTCGGCAACGGTCGAGGCGGTTGGCCGTGATCTCGGTGCCGACCGCACCCTGTTCGACGAGCACGCCCGTGTCACAGCGTTCGGCCACATTCGCGACCACACGATTGTCGCTGCCCTTGTTGACGTTCACGGCCCGCATGGAGCGCACGATGCGATTGCCGCTGACCTCGCCGTCGCGGACGCTGTCGAGCTCGATGCCCCACCATCGGGTCGCGCAGTTGTTGCCGGCGATGCGGACGTCTTCGGCGCGTCTGCACGCGGATGCCGCACAGGTCGCCATCGATGTGGTTCGCGTCGATGCGATGGCCGGCGCCGTCGTTGATGTCGATGCCCGCGCCCCAGCGGAGGCCTGATTGCCGATTGCCGGTGATGCGCACCGCGTTGCCGCCGTACGACGAGATGTTGCCGCGTCGTACGTCGTTCCACGCGATCTCGACGTCGGTGCCGCCGTGGACGACGATCGCGCCGTGCACGATGCAGTTGCGCACCGCAGCATTGGCACCGCTGCGGATCACCACTGCCGGTGCCGCCAGCAGGAAGTACGGCTCGGGCACGCCGGTGATCGTCACGGCCTCGAGGGCGCTGGCGTCGCCGGTGAGCTCGAACGCTGGTGTTCCGAAGGCGAGCTTGCCGCCGTCGACGACGGCGTCGCCGACCCCGGTGACCGTCACCCCTGACGGGACGCGGAGGGGGAACTGTTCCTGCGCATAGCGCCCGGGACCGAGGCGCACCACCTGGCCGGCCTCGGCTGCCGCCAACGCGTCGCCGACCGTTGCGAACGATCGGTCATCGATCGTGATGGCGCCGGCGCCGAGCTCACTCGTCACGGTGAGTCGGCGCGCCGACTGGGTCTCGACATCGACGCCGTAGACCGCCGCCAGCGCGCCGGCAGCGTCTGGATCGCGACGAAGGTGCAGCCCGCGTTCGTCTTGTTGCCACTCGATGGCGCCGGAGACCTTCTGCACTGGATAACGGTGGGGCGAGAGGTGAGGGAGGGTGAGCGTCGCCTCGTTGTCGAGGTCGACCACGTTGACGCGTCGACTGTCGGCGTCGTTGGTCGGTGTCACGGTGTAGCGAATGCGATCGTCGCCCCAGACGTCGAACCGTTCGCTGCCGTGGATGACGTCGGCGTTGGCGTTGACCCACTCGCCGGCGGTGCGCAGCGTCTCCGCTTGGATGGCGGGCACCGTGCCGTCGGCCTTCGGACCGATGTTGAGGAGGAAGTTGCCGCCCTTGGCCACGACTTCGGTGAGCAGGTCGATGATCTCGCCCGGCGTCAGATGATCGTCGTCCTCTTCGGCGCGGTTGAAGCAGAACGAATGCGACACCCCGCGGCACAGCTCCCACGGGCCGTCCGGAGGTTCGTCGGGGATGTCGTACTCGTAGGTGACGAAGTCGGGTTCGGCCAGGCCCCAGCGGTCGTTGACCATCAGGTCGACGCCCGCATCGGCGAGGATGGTGCGGCACTCGTCCATCAGCTCCTGGGCTCGCCAATGGTGGGGTGCTTGGCCCCAGTGCCCGTCGCCCCACAGGGTGGCCGGTTGGAATCGCTCGACGAGCTCGTGCACTTGCGGGTGGAGGTAGCCCTGCACGAACTGCTCGGCGTCGGGGAACTCGGCGCGCGACCAGTCGAGGATCGAGTGGTAGACGCCGAAGGTCAGGTCGCGTCGGCGGGTCGCGTCGGCCAGTTCGGCGATGACGTCGCGCTTCGGACCGGTCTGCATGCTCGTGCGGTTGGTGAGGCCCGAATCCCACCAGCAGTAGCCGTCGTGGTGTTTGGTGACCGGCACGACGTAGCGCATGCCGGCATCGGACGCGAGGTCGGCGACCGCCGACGCGTCGAACTGCTCCATCGTGAGATGAGGGATGAAGTCGTCGAACTCCTTCACCTCCGGGAAGTTCTCGCGGTGCCACGCCAGGATCTCGGGGAAGGGCACGTCGGGGTGAAGGGCGATGTCGGGTAGCGGGGGATCGGCCCAGAACGCCCAGTACCAATCGGCGTACTCCTGCACGGGCGCGAACGCCGGAACCGTCGCGATGTTGAAGTGGATGAACATCCCGTACCGCTGCGTGCGGAACCAATCGGCGTTGTGCGGCATCCGGTCGTCCCCCCTTGCTCTCCGCTCTCGTCCCCTGAACTGCTCTGCATACTGCAGTTGTCACAACCTGTCACGTAGGCGTCGAATCGGTACCGAATCGGCGCCAGCGTGACAGCGAGTGACAACTGCAGTACGCGAACGATTGGAGGTGGGGCGGCGGGGTTCGTGTCCCGAAAGGGCCGCCCGCTACCCTCCCGCCCGTGGATTTCGAGCTGCCCGCTGATGACGACGCCCGGCGGCTTGCCGTTCGAACGTGGCTCGACGAGCACCCGGCGCCCACCGGCCGCGACCTGGCCCACGCCGGCTATGTCGCACCGCACTGGCCCTCTCCTTGGGGGCTCGACGCCGACCCGATCCACCAGCTGATCATCGATGACGAGCTCCGGCGGGCCGGGGTTCGCCGCCCGTCGAATCAGATCGGCATCGGTTGGGCCGGGCCCACGATCATCTACGCCGGCGACCAGGCGCAGAAGGACCGCTACCTCTTCCCGCTCCTCGCGGCCGAGGAGATCTGGTGCCAGCTCTTCAGCGAGCCCGGCGCTGGTAGCGACCTCGCCAACCTCAGCACCCGCGCCGAACGTGACGGCGATGTCTATGTGGTGAACGGCCAGAAGATCTGGACCTCGTTCGCGCACACCGCCGCGTTCGGCATCCTCATCGCTCGCACCAATCCCGATGCCGCCAAGCACAAAGGCGTCTCGTACTTCATCTGTCCGATGGACACGCCCGGCATCGAGGTGCGACCGATCATCGAGATGACCGGTAGCCACACCTTCAACGAGGTGTTCTTCACCGACGTACGCATCCCGGCCGAGAACCTGGTCGGCGACGAGAACGAGGGCTGGTCGCTCGCCAAGGTCACCCTCGGCAACGAGCGCGTCTCGCTCTCGAGCGGGGGAGCGCTGTGGGGCCTCGGCCCGACGGCCGACGATCTGCTGGACGTGATTCGCGGGCACGGCGGCATCGACGACCCGAGCACCCGCCAGCGCGCCGCGCAGCTCCACATCGAATCCGAGCTGCTCAACCTGATCCGATTGCGCACGATCACCGCGGCGATCAAGGGCAAGGCGCCGGGTCCTGAGGCCAGCGTCCGCAAGGTGCTCGCCGACGAGCACGGGCAACACGTCATGAGCCTGGCGAAAGATCTCGCCGGCGCGGGTGGCATGCTCTCCGACGGCGGACCGTTCGGCGGCGACCCCGGCCTGTGGCACTTCGGGTACCTGTTCAGTCAGGCGCTCACCATCGGCGGAGGCACGGGCGACGTGCAGCGCAACATCATCGCCGAGCGAGTGCTCGGTCTTCCTCATGACATCGACGTCGAAGCCGGCCAGACCTGGCGGGACGCCCAACAAGGAGCCAGAGCATTCCGATGAGCGACACCAGTCCGGTCACCACCCAGCAGGTGTTCCCGCGACACGCCAAAGTCGTCGCGACCGCCGATCTGCCGCGGGTCCCGGCCGGCACGCCTGGGCGCGTGCTCTATGTCGCAGGCGTCACCTGGATCCGCTATCACGTGTTGTTCGAGAACGGGGAGAGTCTCAGCTCCCTCGATGCGACCCTCTTGATGGGCCGCGACGACTGGGACAAGAAGGAGTACGAGGAAGGGCAAGCAGCGCGGCGAGCCCAACGGCTCGCGGCGCGGGGGCCTGTATCAGGGGGGCCTGTACCAGGGGGATCAGCATGAAGATCGCAATGCAGCTCGACTACTCGGGGGGCTTCAAGGCTTCGGCGGCTCGAGTCGTCGAATACGAGAAGGCCGGCCTCGACATCGTGTGGGTGGCGGAGGCCTACGGCTTCGACGCACCGAGCTTCATGGGCTACCTCGCCCACGCGACCGAACGGGTCGAGATCGGTGCCGGCATCCTGCCCATCTACACGCGCACCCCGACGCTGCTGGCCATGACCGCGGCCGGCATCGATGCGATGACCGAGGGTCGTTGCATCCTCGGTCTCGGAGCGTCCGGACCTCAGGTGATCGAGGGGTGGCACGGCCTGGCCTATGACGCGCCGATCGGCCGCACCCGCGAGATCATCGACATCTGCCGCCTGGTGTGGAAGCGCGAGGAGAAGCTCACCTACGACGGCAAGTACTACAAGTTGCCGCTGCCCGACGGGCAGGGCACGGGACTCGGCAAGCCGCTCAAGATCATCGCCCACCCGGTGCGCGACGCCATCCCGATCTATGTGGCCTCGCTCGGCGAGAAGAACGTGCAGATGACCGCCGAGCTCGCCAACGGGTGGCTGCCGATCTTCTACATCCCCGAGAAGGCGCGCGACGTCTGGGGTGCGGATCTCGACAAGGGCGCGGCCAAGCGTGACGCCGCGCTCGGCCCGCTACAGATCGCCGCTGGCGGCATCGTCGCCATCACCGATGATCCCGAGCCGATCCTCGACATGACACGCGCCATGGCCGCGCTGTACATCGGCGGCATGGGCGCTCGCGATCGCAACTTCTACAACCAGCTCGCGATCCGATACGGCTACGCCGATGCCGCCAAGGAGATCCAGGATCTCTATCTCGACGGCAACAAAGCCGAAGCGGCCGCCAAGGTGCCGCGCGAGTTCCTGGAGTTGAGCAACCTCGTCGGCTCCGAGGGCTACATCAAGGATCGCCTCGCCGCCTACGCCGACAGCGGTGTGACCGTGCTCAACGCCATCCCGATCGATCCCGACCCCACGTCGCTCCTCGAGAAGCTCAAGGCCTGGACCGACTAGCCCGTCGCGAGCCGGCTGAGCATCTCCTCGGCCTCGGCCACCATCGAGCGCACGATGTCGCCGGCGGGGACGAGCGTCGTCGATGGCGCCGACACCCTGGCCCGCGGGCCAGAACTCCTTGTCCGGGTCGACCTCGGTGGGGTCGATCTCGTCGCCGTTGCCCAGATGGTTGGCGCCGTCCTCGTACGACTTCACGAACTGCATCGGGAAGCCGACCAGCTCGTCGCGATGCTCGTCCCAGTACTGCGTGTACTTGTTCGCCACGACACGACAGGTCTTGCCGGTGTAGCCCCGCGAGATCGTGGTGCCGTCCTCGTGCGTACGCAGCAGTGCGTCCTTGTAGCCCGGGGTGGCGCGCGCCTCGGGTGTGGCGATGAACCGGGTGCCGACCCACACACCGTCGGCGCCCAACGACAACGCTGCGGCCAGCCCGCGCCCGTCGTACAACCCGCCGGCCGCCACTACCGGAACCCGTTCACCGACGACGTCGACGATCTGCGGCACCAACGCCATGGTTGCGATCTGGCCGGTGTGTCCGCCGGCCTCGGTGCCCTGCGCGACCACGATGTCGCACCCGGCCTCGACCGCCGCAATGGCATGGCGCACCTTGCCGCACATGTTCACCACCAACACGTTGTGCTCGTGACACAGCTCGATGGCGTCGCGGGGCACGCCGAGCCCGGCTACGAACACGCGACCGCCGTGATCGATGATCTCCTGCACCTGGGCGAGCATGTCGCCGGGTGCCGCGGTGAGCAGATCGACACCGAACGGCTTGCCGTCAGCGCCTTCACCGCCTCCATCTCCTCCACCATGCGCTCGGTGCCCATCGTCGACGCGCCGAGACACCCGAAGCCTCCGGCCTCGGACACGGCCGCCACGACCTGGTGGTACGACACCCCGCCCATGCCGGCGAGCATCACCGGGTGCTCCACTTCGAGGACGTCGGTCAACCGTGTGCGCATGACTCGGTTCTACACGATCCGATAGGTCTGCAAGCGCATGGGCCACCACGTTGCCCGTCGGCGTCGCTGGCCGTGATCTCGGTGAAGATGAGCTCGCGTCCGCGCTTGACGGTCCGGCCGTGGCACAACAGGTCTGACTGCTTGGCCGCCCCGACGTACTGCACGCTCATGCTCACCGTGGACGCCGCGAACGCCCTTGTCGAAGTCGTGGTTCGACCAGGCGGCCGCGGCCCCGGCGGTGTCGAGCATGGAGGCGATCACCCCTCCGTGGTACACGACCCCGTCGTTGGTCAGGTCCTCGCGAAACGGGAGCCGTACCACCACGTCGTCCGGCTCGTACTTGTCGAACACGAGGCCCATCCACCCCATGAAGGGCGCCGCCGGCATCACTTCGGGCATCGCCTGGCGCCGGCGCAGCTGCTGTTCCTCGGTCAACGGCTCACGTTCGGATGATGGTGCTCCCATGGGCCAGAATCGTAGGCATGCGCTGGAAAGTGGAAGACACGCCCGAGCAGGCCGCGTTCCGTGAGGAGTTCCGCGGCTGGCTACGGGAGACCCTCGAGCCCGGTTGGACCGACGCCATCGAAGCCGAGGACGACGACGCCTATGCCGCCGCCCGGCAGCGGGCCGAGGCCAACGGTTGGAATCCCTTCAGCTGGACGGCGGTGATCGGCCGCAGCGGTTACGCCGCACCGCTGTGGCCGAAGGAGTACGGCGGCCTGTCCGCCGAACCGTGGGCGCAAGGCATCGTGCGTGAGGAGCTCAACCACTACCGCTTGCCCACCGTGTCGCTGAACATCCTCGGCCTGGGCCTGGCCGGACCGACGATCGTGGAGCACGGCACCGACGCGCAGAAGGCGCGCTATCTCCAGAAGATCCTCACCGGCGAAGAGGTCTGGTGCCAGCTGTTCAGCGAGCCGGGCGCCGGGTCGGACCTGGCCGCGCTCGGCACCCGTGCCGTGAAGGACGGCGACGAGTGGGTCGTCAACGGCCAGAAGGTCTGGACGTCGATCGCACAGTTCTCGCAATGGGGGATGCTCGTCGCGCGCACCGACGTCGACAAACCCAAACACGAAGGCCTGACCTATTTCATCTGCGACATGAAGGCCGAAGGCGTCGACATCCGACCGCTACGCCAGTTGACGGGCAGCGCCGAGTTCAACGAGGTCTACTTCACCGACGTCCGCATCCCCGATGACCGTCGTCTCGGTGCGGTGGGCGACGGGTGGCGCGTCGCTCGCACCACGCTCATGAACGAGCGGGTCACCCTGTCGGGTGTCTCGCTCGACACCGTCGCGTTCACCGGCGGCGTGCGCAAGGACGCCTGGCAGAGCTTCCTCGAAGCCGTACCGGATCGCAGCGACCTACAGGTGCGACAACGGCTCGCGCAGTTCTACGCCGAGCAGACCGTGAAGGAGATCAACGCGTTCCGGGCCTCGGCCGCTCGTGCCCAGGGCGACCAGCCGGGACCCGAGGGCTCGATCAACAAGATCCTCAACGCCGAACTGAATCAGCGCCGGTCGAGCTACACCGTCGAGCTCGCCGGGCTGGCCGGCCAGGCGTGGGAGCCGGGCGACAGCGCGGCCGAGAGCCGGGCCCACGCCTTCCTGCGCGCCCGGGCCAACACGATCGAGGGCGGCACCTCGGAGATCCTGCGCAACATGGTCGGCGAGCGCATCCTCGGGTTGCCCCGGGAGCCCGAGGTCGACAAGGGCGAGTCCTGGAAGGCCGCCGTCAAGGCCTGAGCCCGGACGCGAGAGCGGCTCCCTGGGGGAGAGGGAGCCGCCCTGTGCGTGCCGCCGTCCGCTCCGGCGGGGGATCCGGGTCGCGGCTCGACACACCAACAAGAGACGTTCTACGGCGCGGACGTTGCCGCAACGTTTCGAGCGCTTGAACCGTCGGCGAAGGCGCCCTGGCCGGTGAACAGATCGCGCCGCCAGCGACCCGGCGTGAACAGCACGGCTCGCGGGTAGTCCTCGAACAGCCACCGCGCGAAGTTCCGACGCGTCCAGGGCGTGAGCGACGCGAGCCGAAGCGCTGTGCGCGCGCCCTTGCGGTGCTGCAAGCGCGCGAACGAGCAGACGCGACATGTGTTGGTCCGGGATCAGGTCCGCGTGGAGACGGTGCTCATAGTGCGTGCGAGCACGCTCGGCGTGTGCGGCCCCGGCCGCGGTCACTGCTTCGGCGGCCCACATACCCGTGGCGAGGGCCTGGCCGATGCCTTCGCCGGTCATCGGATCACTCGCCGCGACTGCGTCACCGGCGAAGAGCACGCGACCGTGGGCCGCGACCATGTGGTCGACACACGCCGGGATCGGCCAGGCCTTGTGGGGGGCCTCGGGCTCGGCGTCGGCACCGAGGAAGTCACGAACGGTTGGTCGCGCCAAGATGTCGGGCCACAGGTACTTCATGTCACCGACCGCGTAGGACGCACCGCGTTGGATGCCGAATCCGACGTTGGCGCGCCCGTCGCCGACGGGGAACGACCAGGCGTAGCCCGGTAGGAAATCCGGTTCGAACCACACCCGCAGCTCGCGCGCGGCGCGCGGTGACACGTGGCGGAAGTACTGGCGGAACGCGTGCCATTCGCCTCGGTAGTCGGCGGGACCGACGCCGAGCAGCTTGCGAGTGGGCGACCACATGCCGTCGGCGGCGATGACGTAGGGCGCGGTGACCATCGTGCCGTCGGCGAGCGTGAGTTCGACCGCGTCATCGCCCTGTCGGATATCGGTGAGGCCGACGCCGTCCATCACGGTCGCGCCGGCGCGGCGGGCGCCGTCGACGAGGGCGGCGTCGAGCTCGGATCGCCGGGCGACCGCCGCGAACAGGCCGTTGCCCCGAGGCAACGGGAACACCACCTCGCGCTCGGGATGGCCCCGATACCACGGCGTCGTCCACCCGTGTCCACGAGGGGATCGTCGTGGGGTCGAGTCCGAGTTGTTCGAGGAGGCGCAACGCGCCCACGGTCAGCCCGTCGCCGCAGCACTTGTCGCGCGGGAACGACGCCCGATCGACCACCACCGTGCGCAGGCCGGCGCGGGCCGCGGTGGTGGCGGCCGCGGCGCCGGCGGGTCCGGCGCCCACGATGGCGAGGTCGGCCTGCCGCGTCGGCGCCGGGGTCATCACCGGTTCAGGGTGCCCGAGATCGGCCCTCACCCCACGGATCTTCCTTCAGCTCGGCGACGGGTTGGCCATCGAGGTCGTAGTCGACGTCGGGCGTGGGGTCCCAAGCGTCACCGATCTGGTCGAGCTGGGGGGTCGGTGCGAACGCGAACGGCTCGGTGCCCCCGGGTCGGGGGCCGCTCAGGATCCCGGCCTCGCCGGCGCGGGTCTGGGTGGGCGGCGGTGGCATGTCCTCGGTGCCCATGCCGTCGGGGAAGCGTCCGTACAGGTTCCACACCAGGGGCGGGACGTGGGCCACGAAACCGTCGGCCACGCCGAGTAGACCGACCATTGCCGCCGCGGTGTCGACCTGGCTCGTGCTCACGAGCACGAAGCGGCCCTTCGTCGCGAAGTTGACCAGTCCCTCGGTCCCGAGGATGAACTCCATCATCTGAGGGTCGAGCACGTCGGTTGCGAACTTCGGGTTCGTGCACTGCACGACGTACGCGCGATTGAACTCCTCGGACTCGAGCTCGATGTCGGGCTGCCCCAAGGTCTGCGCTGCCCGGTCGAGCAGTCGCTCCTTGGTGACGCGCAGCTCGGGCCACTTGCCGTTGTGCTGGGCCAGCGCGCACCCGAACCAGTGCCAGGTTTGGTACTCCTGGCCGTTCTTGTCCTTGTGCAGGTGGTAGTAGCCGTACTCGAACACCCGCGGGTGGCCGGGAGCGTCCTTCCACATCATGTTCTGGATGCGCCGGCCGTCGCCTTCACGGAACAGGTCGAAGGGCACGGCTGCGGTGTTGAACAGGTCGAACTCCGAGAACCCGAGACCGGCGCGAGCGGCGACCGTCGGCATCTCGGCAGTCCGCTTGGCGCGCATGGTCGCGGCCCACGTGCCGAGGATTCCGAAGATCATCAAGACGACAACGCTGAGGATGCCGAGGACGACGAGCATCGGTGACTACTTGTCGAGAACCTTCGTCGAGTCCCAGGGGTCGTCGGGCCGGGGCGCGTCGTCGGGCCGCAGCCGGTCGGTCACCTGCGCGGCCGTGAGCGGTCGACCGAAGTGGAAGCCTTGCGCCCAGTCGACGCCGAGCCCCGGCAACATCGCCGCTTGCTTCTCGGTCTCGACACCCTCGGCGACGGCCACGCAGCCGAGGTCGTGGGCCATGGCCGTGATGTGTTTGATGATGACTTCGTCCTCGCGCGCCGCGCCGAGCCCGGTCACGAACACGCGATGGAACCGCAGCACATCCAAGCGGAAGTCGCGTAGGTGGCTGAGCGACGCCATGCCGGTGCCGAAGTCGTCCAGTCCGAGCTTGACGCCCGCATCCTTCAGCGCACGCAGACTCGCCCATGCCGTTTCGCGTTGGAAGCGGTTGAAGCGCAGCGCCTCCTCGGTCAGGTCGAGACACAGCCGCCCGGGCTCGATGCCCGCCGCTTCGATGGCACGCAGCACGCCCGGGCCGGAACGTGGCGTCGGTCAACTGCCGCGCGCCGACGTTGCAACCGATGAACATCCTTCGGTGCGCGGGGAACTGTCGCGTCCATTCGGCGAGCTGGCGACAGGCTTCCTCCACGACCCACTGGCCGACCTGCACCATCAGGCCGCTCTTTTCGAGCAGCGGCAGGAAGTCGTGCGGGAAGAGCACCCCGACGTTCGTCGCGCCGGGTTGTGTCCACCGGATGAGCGCCTCGAGCCCGACGAGTGCGCCCGTCGAGAGCGACACGACCGGTTGGTAGTGCAGGAGGAACTCGTTGTTCTCGAGGGCGAAGTGCAATCTGCGCTCGTCGATGCGCGTCGTGTGTCGCGCCCGCTTCGACTCGTCGTGCATGACCCACGCGCCGGGACCGGTCTCGTGGGCCTGGCTGAGGGCCTGGAACGCGTCGTACACCATGTCGTCGAGCGTCTCGTAGTTGTCGGTGCTCACCGCGGCACCGACGTTCGAACCGATGCTCACCGAGTCGGATCCGAGCGTGAACGGCGGCGCCATCAGCTCGACGAGGAACCGGGCCGTCTCCTCCGCGCCTTGCGCGTTCGGGATGCTCGGGAACACCACCGCGAGCACTGCGCCCTCGTAGCGCAACACCTTGGTGCCGGGGAGGTCGATGGTCTGCAGTCGGGCGGCCGCCAAACGCAGGAGCTCGTCGCCCGTGTCGGGGCCGTAGACGTCGTTGATGTCGCGCAGTTGGCACACCTCGACGAACGTGAGCACTGCGATCGCGCTCGCGCGCTTGCTCGCAGCGACGGCGGTTTCGAGCTCTCGGTGGAGGTCACGACGGGTCGGGACGCCGGCGACGTCGTCGACATCGAGATCTTCGACCGGCTCGTCCTTGACGCCGCCGCGCTGGCGGATGCGGCCGAACACGCCGTTGCCGGAGGCCTTGGCGGTCGGAGCTGCTGACCCCGGGGGCGCCGGTGGGGGACCGACGGGGGGAGGTGGTGGCGGAGGTGCGCTGGGCAGCGTGGGCTGTGTCATATCCCTCTCCCGAACCAAGTGGCGCGTACGGCGATGGTCGGGCGGCGGAGGGTTCGTCGCCCGACCTGAGCCTTACTCGTAGGCGGCGAGCCGGGCCTGCACCTTGGCGAGCAACTTGGCCAGCTCGGAGTTGTCGTCTTCTTCGACCTGGAGCTCGGTTGCCTGGCTCGCAGCCATGATGTCGTCGGCCGATGAGACGGCCTCGTTGATCGGGGTCTCGAACACCGGGGCGGGGACGTCGAACATCGACGTCGAGGGGGCCGGCGTCGTGTCCTGGCCGTCGAGGCGTTCGAACTCGGCGATGACGTCGATGTCTTCGAGGCCGGCCAGATCATCGAGCGGATTGGAGTCGGTGGTGACACCCGAGTCGTCCCAGGTGCTGCCGTCGGCCCACGCGCTCGGCTCCGCGGTGCCGAAGCGATCGTCGGTGCCGGCCTCTCGTCGGTGCCGGTTCCGAAACCGGTATCGGTGTCGGACGTTGCCGGCGCGTCGAGCCACGAGGTCAGTTGACCGTCGGTCGTCGGCTCGGCCAGATCGGCGAAACCGGTCAGCTCGGGCTCGGTCGTCGACCAGAAGTCATTGTCGACAGGTGCAGCGCCCGGGGGCGGCGGTGCGAGCTCGGCCGAAGGAGCCGCGGCGTCGTCTTCCGCCGGCGGCGTCCAGGGCTTCAGCGCGTCGGGCGGCGTCCACGTCGTCAGCGGCTCCACCGTGCTGGTGGCCGAGCGAAGCAGGTCCGACGTGTCGGTGTTGTTCTTGCGCCGGCTGCGATTCTTGTCGCGGCGCTCCGGCCGAGGAAGGTCGGCCTCGGCCCGCTGGAGCACGACCACAACGGCCAAGCCGCCAGCGATCAGTACCAACATTGCGACCAGCATGCCCATCATGACCATCGCCAGCAGGGCTGCGATGGCCACGATCACCACACCGGTGACGGTCTTGGCTTGTCTGCTCACTCGACTACCTCCGCCACCCCGTGGTCATTCGACGGTCGGTGCTACCTCCGGTTTTGTATCGGCAGGTCGCCGGGGCTCTAGAGGGTTGCGGGGAGATTTCCCCATCTGGGCCCAGCTGCGGCGACCAGGACCTAGGCGGAAATGAGGCGTTCGGCTCAGGCTCGGGGCAGGCCGAGAATGCGCTGGGCCACGATGTTCTTGTTCACCTGGGTCGTTCCACCCGCGATGCTCAGGGACCGAGCGGCCAGCCGGTCACGGCCCCAGGGCCCCGAGGTGGCGTCCGGACCCAACAGCTCACCGGCCACGGCCGACAGCTGTTGTTCGAGGTCGCTCCAGAGCAGCTTGGCGATGCTCGACTCCGGCCCGGCCGGACGTCCGTTCATTGCTCCGGAGATCGCTCGATCGGCGAGCAACTTGAGGTACTCGCCGCGCACGTAGATGCGGGCCAGCGCTTGGCGAACTGCGGGGTTCGCGGTGGCTGGTCGGCCGTCGATCTCGGTTGCGGCCGCCAGGTCGAGAAGCCGCCGAATCTTCTTGCGCACGCTGAGGTGCAGGTTGGCCACGCCGCCGCGCTCATTGGTGAGCGTGGCCATCGCGACGGTCCACCCCTCGTTCTCGGCGCCGAGCCGGGCCTCCACGGGCACACGCACGTCGTCGAAGAAGACCTCGTTGAACTCGCGCTCGCCGGTGATGGTGATGAGCGGGCGCACGTCGATCCCGGGCAGCGTCATGTCGACGAGCAAGCACGTGATGCCTTTGTGTTTCTTGGCGTCGGGATCGGTGCGAACCAGCAACTCACACCAGTTCGCCACGTGGGCGAGGGTCGTCCACACCTTCTGTCCGTTGACCACGTAGACATCGCCGTCGCGCACCGCGGTGGTACGCAGGGCCGCGAGATCGGAACCCGCGTCGGGCTCGGAGAAGCCCTGGCACCAGATGTCGTCGCCCCGCATCATGCGCGGCAACAACTGACGCTTCTGCTCTTCGGACCCGAACTGCATCATCGCCGGGGCGATGTTCGAGATGCCGATGACGTTGATCGTGGCCGGAGCATCGGCCCGGGCCAGCTCCTCGGAGAGCACGACTTGCTCCAGCAATCCGGCGCCCCGGCCGCCGTATTCGCGAGGCCACGAGATGGCGGCGTACCCGGCATCGGCGAGACGCGCGTTCCACCTCCGCATGGCTGCGACCCACTCGTCATCGGGCTCGGCCGCGTACTTGAGGCCGCGGAACTCGCCGTCGAGATTGGCGTCGAGCCAGCCTCGGAACTCCTGGCGGAAGGCTTCGACTTCCGCGGGGTAGGTGAAGTCCACGGCTGGAACCGTAATCGGCCGGAACCGTATTGGGCCGGGGCTCAGGCGACGCGACGGCGGGGTTCGTAGATGGCGGTGTGGCGCACGCGTAGGACTGGATACTCGCTGTCCGCCACCATCACCACGTCGAGTTCGACGAAGCGGTGACCTTTCCGTTCGTACTCGTCCACCACGACGGCGTGGGTCTGGACGCGTTGGCCGTCGTGTACGAGACCGAAATGGGTGGCCGAGCTCGACACGTGGATCCAAGGACCCAGCTCGACATTGGCGACGAGGATGGCGTTCGCCATGCGAAGCAGCCAGCCGGGGTGCGCGATGGCCTCGGTCCGGTAGATCGTTGCCTGTTCGCCGATGTCGCCCAAGTACTCCTCGGCGCGATCTGCTCGGAAGCCTACGTCGAGCGAGCCGAGCACGGTGCCGACGGCGAGGGACGACGCCGACGCTGTAGGCCGGATGGTCGGCAGGGGCGCCGTGGGAAGTTCGTCGATCGTCGGTGGCGCGATGCGCACGACCGGCAGGGCGGCGTCGGCCGACGCGCACAGATCTCCCGCCGGGTCGAGCAACTCGAGCTGGAGCTCGCGCTCGGGTTCGTCGGGTGTGGCCACTATCGCCACCCGGACACCGTCGTAGACGGGCTGCAGGAACCGAGCCGCGATCGTGCCGTGCATCAGCCAGTCGAGCCCCCACGAGACCGCCGGCGGGTGGGTGAGGTAGGCGTAGACATCGACACCGGGAACGAGGCCGCCGCGGAACCCGTATTCCCTCGCCGTATCGTCGCGATGGATTCGATTCTCGGAGTCGATGGCGGTGTTGCGGGCTTGCACCCGATACTCCATGCGAGAATCCTGACCGCTTCGGAGGCCACGGCGATCTTGGGGGTCCGCGACCGATGACCACATCCGCTCCTGGCGAGCAGACAGAGCAACAGTACGGCCCACCGGCGCACGCGCGACTTCGGCCCGACGCGGTGGCGCTCGTCGTCGATGGTGAGACGACCACGTATGCCGAGTTCGACGATCGCTGCCGGCGGGTGGCCGTGGCGTTGGCCGATCTCGGGGTCGAGCCGGGCGATCGGGTCGCGATCCTCGTGCCCAATGCGCGGGAGTGGTTCGAGGCAGTGCACGGTGCGGGGCGGTTGGGCGCGATCGCCGTGCCCGTGAACGTCCATTTCAAGGCCGAGGAGGCCGGTCACGTCGTGCGCGACTCCGACTCGGCGGCGGTCATCGTGCAAGCCGACCTTCTCGACGCCATGGATCGCGTCGCCGAGGTGCCGCGGCTGGTGGTCGGGGCGGCCGAGGCCGGCCTGGCTACCGAGACCGACTACGACGCCGCGTTGGCGAGCGCCGGTGACGTGGCGCTCGATCCCGTCGGCGACGGTTGGCCGACAACGATGCTCTACACGTCGGGCACGACCGGTCACCCCAAGGGTGTCGCGATCGGCGCCGACGACTTCCGGCGTACCGCGGTGGGTCTGGCGATGATGGGCGGGCGCTGGAACATCGGTGCGGACGATTCCTATCTGTTGGTCGGCCCGTCGTACCACGCGGGTCCGGCGGTCTGGGCTCAGGTTCATCTGGCCGTCGGAGGCACCGTCGTGATCATGCGCCGGTGGGACGCCGAGGAATCGTTGCAGCTCATCGACCAACACGGTGTGTCGATCACCCACATGGTGCCGGCCAACTTCATCCGCATTCTCGATCTTCCCCCTGAGGTGCGTGACGCCTACGACATGTCGTCGCTACGCCTCGTGTTGCACGCCGCCGCGCCGTGCCCTGTGCCGATCAAGCACCGCATCATGGAGTACTTCCCGGAAGACTCCGTGTGGGAGTACTACGGCGCATCCGAAGGCGGTGGCACGTCGATCAGTCCCGACGAGTGGAAGCGCAAGCCGGGGTCGGTTGGCAAACCGTTCCCTGGTAACGAGTTCCGCATCCTCGACGAGGACGGCAACGACCTTCCTGCGGGCGAGACGGGTGTCATATGGGTGCGAACCGCGTCGACGAGCTTCGAGTACCACAACGACCCCGAAAAGACGCGCCAGACCTATCGTGACGGCGGCTGGTTCTCCGTCGGCGACATGGGCTACATGGACGACGAGGGCTACATCTTCATCACCGACCGCAAGAGCGACATGGTCATCTCCGGTGGCGTGAACATCTACCCGCGTGAGATCGAGAACGCGCTCTACGAGTCGCCCGATGTCGTCGACTGTGCCGTCTTCGGCGTGCCCGACGAGAAGTGGGGCGAGTCGCTCGTGGCAATTGTTCAACGCCGGGCGGGCAGCACGCTCGACGCGGACGGCGTGATCCAATGGGTTCGCGGGCATCTCGCGGACTACAAGAAGCCCCGCTACATCGAGTTCGTCGACGAGCTGCCGCGTGATCCGAACGGCAAGGTCGTCAAGCGCAAACTGCGAGACGACTACATCGCGTCGCTCTCGTAGTCGTCGGCGGGTACCTCGTCGCCAGTGGCTGGCTCGTCCGCGTCTGGCTCGTCGGGGGGCGGATCGATCAGTTGCTGCACAGCGTCGATCGACCGGTTGATGGCCGACTCGTATCCCTCGTCCTCGATGCGCGGGCCGATGATCTCTATGTCGAACACCCCGTCGTAGCCGGCATCGAGGAGCTGGCCGACGATTCGCCCGAGCGGGATGTCGCCGTCGCCGGGAACGAGACGATCCGGCGTGATGTGCGTCCCGATCGCGTAGTCGCTCAGCTGCACCAGCGAGATCACATCGATACCGGCCCCGATGGTGCCGCCCAGGTTGCGTTCAGCCCAGCACGCGTTGACCTCGAGGCAGACCCCGACGTCGAGTCGCCACGCCAACTCGATGGCATCCCGCAGGGTGTGCAGGAAGCCGACGTCGGCGCGTAGCGAGTGGGTGTGCTCGATGGCGAGGGCGAGGTCCTCGCGGCGGGCTTCCACGATCGGCGCGGTCATGACCTCCTCGAGCGCGTCGGCGGCGCGCTCCCACGGCAACTGGCGCGCCGGTCCGGTGGTGAACACGACGAGCTCGGGCCGGAGCGCGAGCGCGGTATCCATCACCACGCTCATCCGCTCCCGTTGTTCACTCCACGCGTCGGGCGTGTCGAGAGAGAAGGGGCCGGGCACGAGCAGGTTGGTGACGCGGAGCCCCGCGTCGACGAACTTGGCCGCCGCGGCCACGGGATCACCGTCGGCCTCGAGTTTGCGGAAGGCCACGCCGATGCTGTCGATCTCTGCCTTCTCGTAGAACGCGAGATCTTCGTCGACCGACCAGCGCCAGCTGGAGATCTCGCTCACCGAAATGTGGTCGTGCAAGGAAAAGGGTCCTTTGCTCGTCAGCCGAAACTTGCCGCGCGTGCGATCGTGCTGCCGCCGTCGACCGGCAGGGTGATGCCCGTGATCCAATCGGACTCGTCGCTGGCCAGGAAAAGCGCCGCATAGGCGACGTCGCGCGCCGTACCGACGCGCGTGAGATGACGGGCGTCGAGCTGAGCGCGACGCTCGGCCGTGATGTCGCGGTCGCGGACGTCGTTGAGGACGTAACCCGCCGCGATGGCGTTGCACCGGATGTTCCGGTCCGCGTAGTCGACCGCGATCGATCGGGTGAGCGAGTCGAGCCCGCCCTTGGCGGCGCTGTACGCGGCGTGCGCCGGGATGCCTTCCAACCCGGCTCGTGACGAGATGTTGACGATCGAGCCCCGATCGGCGTCGAGCATGGCGCCGATCGCGGCTCGACACATCCATGCCGCGGCGGTCAGGTCGACGCGCAGGATCCGCTCCCACGCGTCGGTGGTCATGTCATGAACAGCACTGTCGGGTGAGTCCGAGGTGGCCGCGTTGTTGACGAGCACCGACACCCCGCCGAACTCCTCGACCGCCCAGTCGACGAGCTCCCGGCAGTCGTCCTCGCGTTCGAGGTCGGTGGCTCGAAAGGCTGCGGTCCCGTCGGAGGCGCCGATGTCGGCGACCACGGCTCGCCCTCGCGCCTCGTTGCGCCCGGTGACGACGACGTGCGCGCCTTCGGCGGCGAACACCGTCGCGATCTCGCGCCCGATGCCGGCGGTGGAGCCGGTTACGATCGCGACCCGACCGTCGAGGCGTCCGTTCGAGGGGGCGGGCATCGCGCAGACTCTAGAGGTGGCTCGGGTGGAGGGGTGACCCCGCGCGCGAGAACGAGCTGACGTAGTCGATGCGCAGACTGTCGTCGCCGGCCCACGCCCGGAACGCGTCGGCGTCGTAGCCACCGAGACGTTCAGCGACCATCGGAGTCATCGACTTGAACGTCGCCTCGGCGTCGAGCGTGTCCATCTCGTAGAAGTGGAGAAAGCGTGGCCGGCCACCGTCGACCGCTTCGTAGGGCGTGATCATCGTGTAGCCGGGGACGGCTGCTTCGGCGATGTGCCGGATGTGCACGAAGTCGCCCCAGGCCCGCAGGTTCGTGGCACCGGCCTCGGTTGGTGGGCTGATCAGCACCAGCAGCAAACCGAGCGTTTCGGCATCGCTCAGCCGCCCTTGGCCCGGTCGGGCCGTCCGCACGAAGTGCAAGCCACGCGCACCGGTTGTCTCTGCGGGTGGCGTGAATTGCTCGTCGGCTTCATAGACCGCGAGCCACCCGAACTCGTCCAGCCGACGGGGGAGGTCGTCGCGCGACGGCCACGAGTTGTCCCAACAAGTCAGTCGCTGCGCGCCGCGCCGACCGAGCACCGAGGGCGCCCGCTCGCGGAGGTACTCGTCGCGATCGATGTCGACGAGCTCGAGATACAGAGCGGGTGTCGACCGGTCCTCCATGCCGCTGAGCCTCTCACGCGGGGATGAAGTACTCCGGCTTGACCTCTTCGGCCTCGAGTGGCCGCATCATCAGGTCGATCGCGAGCCAGATCGTCTTCGAGAAGGGGAAGAAGAGCACCGGCACGATGGCGGCCACGCTCACGGCACAGAGGAACAGCGGAACGCCTGGCACCTCCGGCCACGTGACGACCAAGCCGACGATCAACGTGACGAAGAGAGCACCGAAGCTGACGATCGTGTTGATGCCGAGATCACCGGACCAGTGGCCGTCGATGCGTTCGAAACGCAGGCCGCAACGCGGGCACCGCTCGACCATCCGGAACCAGCCGCGGAACAGCTTTCCTTGACCGCACACGGCGCAGCGCTTCACGCATCCTCGACGGAGCAGGCGCCCCCGGGAGGTCGGTGCGGGTGAGGCGCTGCTGGTCACCGGTCCATCCTGGCCGCCGCCGGCTGGCGCCCCAACTAGAACGCGTTACAGTTTTCGACCGTGGACTTCGACGACAGCCCGGATGAAGCTCGTTTTCGGGCCGAAGCCCGGGAATGGCTGGATCTCAACGCCATACCCAAGGGCCATCCGGACGACTTCTCGCGAGTCTTCTTCCAGGCCGGCGCCGACTGGGCCGTCCTCGATGAGAAATGCCGCAAGTGGCAGCGCACCCTGTTCGACGGAGGGTGGGCCGGCATCAGCTACCCGACCCAGTTCGGTGGTCGCGGCGGCACCACGATGCAGGAGGTCATCTTCGCTCAGGAGATGAGCCGCTACGGCGAGCACAGCGGCCCGTTCATGGTGGCGCACACCATGGTCGGCCCCGCGATCCTCGAACTCGGCACCGAGCAACAACGCGAGCGGTTCATCGAACCGATGCTGCGCGGCGAGGAGATGTGGTGCCAGCTGTTCAGCGAGCCAGGGTCGGGCTCGGACCTCGCCTCGCTGTCCACGCGAGCCGTACGCGACGGTGACGAGTGGATCGTCAACGGCCAGAAGGTGTGGACGTCGAGCGCGGACGTGTGCGAATGGGGCATCCTGCTCGCCCGCACCGATGCCGATGCACCGAAGCACAAGGGCATCACCTACTTCCTGCTCGACATGCACACACCGGGCATCGAGATCCGCCCGTTGCGCCAGATGACCGGTGACTCGCATTTCAGCGAGGTGTTCTTCACTGATGTGCGCATCCCGGCCGAGAACGTGCTCGGTGGTGAGCAGCGCGTGAACGAGGGTTGGCGGGCGGCCCTGCACACGCTCACCAACGAACGCAACATGATCGGCAGTGCCGCGGTCAACGAGGATTTCGAAGCCGTGGCCGCCCTGGCCGAAGCGGCGGGTCTCACCGGTGACGAGCGCGTTCGCCAGCAGCTGGCCCGGGTGAAGACGAACGTCGAGCTGTTGCGGTATCTCGGGTTCCGGATGCAGACCGCGTTGAGTCACGGCGTGGCGCCCGGTCCCGAGTCGTCGATACTCAAGCTCCTGTACGGGCAGCACCTCGGCCATTCGATGGGGCTGGGCAAGCATCTGCTCGGCGCGGAGGGCATGCTCGAGGGCGTGCCCGGCGAATGGTCGGGATTCGTCGGCTATCGATTCCTGTGGGCCCCGCACAGCGGCATTGCGGGCGGCACCAACGAGGTGCAACGCAACATCATCGGTGAGCGTGTACTCGGTTTGCCGGCTGAACCTCGACCATCGGCGGCTGTCCCAGGTGCCGTCGAACGCGGGAACTAGTCTCCCGGCATCGCGATGTCCGACGCCGCCACCAGCACCGAGCAGCTCACCAAGAGCCAAGCCGCGCGCCGCCAGCGCGTGGTGTCGGCTGCGCTCGAGCTCGGCGCTGAAGGGGGCTACGACGCGGTCCAGATGCGTGATGTCGCCACTCGAGCCAACGTCGCACTCGGCACGATCTATCGCTACTTCTCGTCCAAGGACCACCTCCTCGCGGCCGCGCTCGTCGAATGGGCGCGCGATCTCGAGCGGCGGGCCACCACGCGTCCACCGCGCGGTAACACGACAGCCGAACGGGTTGTCGACATCCTCGGACGGGCGGTGCGCGCCATGGAACGCGAACCCAAGTTGTCGGCTGCTGTGGTGGCGGCGCTCTCGTCCAACGATCCGCATGTGTCCGAGTGTCAGCTCGAGGTGGGCATCGTGATGGACCGGATCCAGGGCATGGCCTTCCCCGAGGACTTCGATCCCGAGCTCGAACGGCGCATCACCCGCGCCCTCGGGCACGTGTGGTTCGCATCCCTCCTCGGCTGGGTCAACGGCTGGAAGGGCATGTCCGAGACGGGCACCGAGCTGGATTCAGCGGCCCACCTCTTGCTCGATCAGTACTCCTGACCGTCAGCGAGTCGCCGTGGTCGTCGTCGGGCAGGGCCCGTAGACGGGTGTCGGCGGCACCATGACGGTCATCGTCGTGCCGTTGAACTCCTCGGTCAGCACCTCGGGGTCGGTCGATCCACTCTCGATAGTGGTGCGTACACCCTGCTGCGGCGAGCCCGGGGCGATCTGGGACGGTTCGGGCGGCTTCGGTGCGGATGGCGACGACGACCACATGGTGGTGGCGATGAGCACGACCGCGAGTACGAGCGGAACGGCGACGAGCGTCAGTGCGAACGCACGCCTTTGGCGGCGCAGGGGATCCGACCGCCGAGAGTCGCCATCGCTTGCGTAGTCAGGCGAGTCGCTGGTGACGGGCCGGCTAACCGCTCGTTTGGTACACCGCCGTGTAGAAGGGCGTCCATCGGTTGATGGCCGGGATCGCAACACCTTCGGGTGTGGTGAACCCGGTCAGTCCGTAGATGTCGGACTTGGTGACCCACGCCGTGCGGTCGTAGGCCAGGAACGCGTACGGCAGATCCTCGGCGAATGCGTTCCAGATCTTGTCCCATTCGGCTTTCCGAGTCGCGAAGTCATCGGTCTGACGCTGTGCCTGCAAGGCCTGGTCCACGGCGGCATTGCGATAGCGGGCGAAGTTGAGCTTGATGGCCGTCTCTGGCGCGGCTCCCTTCGACGTGATGAACGGGTATGAGCCGTCGGGGTCGTTGGCACCGAAGAAGCTGCCGAGGTAGACGGTGTCGTAGTCACCGCTGACGAACTGTTGCACGAAGGTGACTTGTTCGAGGTCGTTGATCTGGACGTCGATGCCGACCGCTTCGAGCTGCTGTTGCAGGTATTGCGCGGGGTCGGTTGGCGCGCCCGAAGCAATGATCATGATCGAGATCTTGATCGGGCCGTTCTCGGCCTCGTACTCGTTCACGAGGTCACGAGCGTGATCGGGGTCGTACGCCGGATAGTTCACGTCGGCGTGCCACTTACTTCGCTCGGGGTAGGGCTGGTCGGCCGTTTCGAACGATGGGTCGAGGATCGCATTGCGAAACGCGTCGCGGTCGATGGCCGAGACGATCGCCTCACGCACGCGTTTGTCGTTCAGGGGAGGGCGGTCGTTGTTCATGAGCAGGTTGGACGAACCGACGTTGTCGTAGTCGTCCACGACGGTGAGCCCGGACGCGCTGAGCTCGTCCAGTTTCGGCTGCCCGACGCTGTTCGCCTCGGCGATGTCGATGTCGCCCGCCTGCAACGCGTTCAATCGAAGGGTGGTGTCCGGAATGGGCCGGAACTCGATGCTGTCGAGGTAAGGCTCGCCGGTACGCCAGTAGTTCGGATTTCGGGTCGCCCGGAAGTGGTTGTCCGGCACCCACTCGTCGAACACGAACGGACCGGTGCCGATCGGATGGTCGGTGTTGCCGGACTTCACCTGCTCGGGCGCGATCACATAACCGGTCTGCTCCACCAACGCCGTCGGCATCTCGGACCAGGGCTTGGTGAACGTCATGTCGACGGTCAGGTCGCCGGTCTTGGTGATCGTCGGCGTCTCGGGGAATCCCTGCGACGAGAGCGGGCTCGAAACCGCGGCCTCGAAGAACGTCACCAGAGCGTCAGCATCGAGCACCTCGCCATTGTGGAAGTACACGTTGGGTCGGAGCTCGAAGGTCCACGTCGTGAAGTCGGCGTTGGGCGTTATCGACTTGGCGAGGTATGGCTGCCAGTTGCCTTCCGTGTCCATGACGACGAGCGGATCGAGCACGGTGCGGCCGATCTGGTACGCCGGCCCCGACCATTGGCTCTTGAGCGGGTTGAACCCGTCGACCTCGCTGCTCGTGCCGACGATGACGCTCCCACCCCTCACGGGTGGCGGTGGCGCGGCGGTGCTTCCGGGCGGCGTGGCGCTGTTGTTGCTGGACGATCCGCAGGACGAACCGAGCAGCGCGACGGTGATGATCAGGGCAACGGCTGTCGTGAGCCGCGCAGCGGTAGTACGCATCGAAATTCCCCCCGGTGATCGAGCGGCCGGAAGTCTGTCAGCAATACGCGACGAATGCTTCGCGGTCCCGCAAACGATCAGGCGGAGCCGCTGCGCAAGAGTCGGCCGGGTAGCGGTCCGTGCGCGTCGATCACGTCGACGTTGTCCTGGCGAATGAGCTCACCGTTCACCACGACCGCGTCGATCCCGATGGCATCGGCGATCAGCCGATCGGCGTTGGCCGGCTGGTCGTTCACGCGCCGCAGGTCCGTGCAGCCGACGGTTGCGGGATCGAACACCACGACGTCGGCGGGTCGGCCGACGGCAAGCAGGCCGCGGTCGGTGATGCCGAAGATTTCGGCAGGTTGTGACGTGAGCATCCGGATGGCGTCCTCGAGGGAAAGCGCCTTTCGCTCCCGCACCCAGCGCGACAACAGGTGGGTCGAGAAGCACGAGTCGCACAACTGACTGGCGTGGGCACCCGCGTCCGAGAGCCCCAACATCGTGTGCGGGTCGGTCAGGAGCACCTCGACCATGTCCTCGTCGTAGTTCAGCACCGCCATCCGGAAGCGGGCCCCGAGCCCGCTCTCGAGCGCGAGGTCGAGCACCAGATCCGACGGGTCGACGTCGCGTTGTGCAGCGAGCTCGGCCACGTTCGTTCCCTCGATGGACGGGTCCGGTGGGAACCACGACACCACCGTGCGTTCCCAGCTGCCGCCGAGTACGCCGACCTTCCCGCTCGCCAACTTGGCGCGGAACTCGTCGCGGAACGACGGGTCGCGGTAGATCGCCGCCTTGGTCTCGTTGTCGGGTGCGGTGGAGATCTGGCCGAACAGGCGCGCACTCTCGAACGGGAACGGCTCGGCCATCGAGAACTCGAAGTTCAACGGGCGGCAGCTGACCTGGGGGTACACCGGTATCCCCGCGTCGAGCAGCTTGATCGACTCGTCGAGCAGCATGCGGTCGACGCCGGGTGCGCCGACGCCGGCCAGCAGCGCGGTCCAGGAGATCGGGCGACCGGTCGCGCCGCTGATGGCGGCGAACTCGTCGAACGCGAAACCGGCACCCATGGTCGCTTGGATGACTCCGGTGCCGGCTTCGCCCAGTGCCTCGGCGATCTCGGCGATCTCCGCGATCTCGGCGGCCCGGCTCGGCACGGGCTTGCCGGCGAAGCCGACATGCGTTGCCGACTTCGATGTGGCGAAGCCGACGGCACCGGCGTTGATGGCTTCGGCCACCACGGCTCGCATGCGCGCGATTTCGTCATCCGTGGCGGAGCGTTCGGTCGACTCCTCGCCCAGCGTCGCCAGTCGCAGCGGCGTGTGGCCGATCATCACGCCCATGTTGATGGCCGATCCTTGCGCCTCGACCGCGTCGAGGTACTCGGGGAAGGTCTCGAACGGCCATTGGTCACCGAGGCCGGCACGCAGCGCGTCGGCGCTCATTCCTTCGACTTTCTCGAGCGTGCGCACGATCAGGTCGCGGTGCTCGGGTCGCGTCGGCGCGACGCCGAAGCCACAGTTGCCCGTCACCACGGTGGTCACGCCGTGCCAGGGCGAAACCGTCAGCATGCGGTCCCACAGGATCTGCGCGTCGTAGTGCGTGTGGATGTCGACGAAACCGGGAGTCACGGCGCGATCGGTCGCATCGATGACCGTGCCGGCCTCGGTGTCGCCGAGGGAGCCGTCTTGCGCGATCTCGACGACCCTGCCGTCCTTCACGCCGACGTCGGCTCGGACGCCCTTGGCCCCGGTGCCGTCGATGACCGTCCCGCCGGTGATCTTCAGGTCCAGCATCGAGGCTCCTCTCGGTGCCGGGTTGCGCAGTCAGCACGCTCGGCACGGCGTCGTTTACGCTCGTGCAGGCTAGTCAGGGGAAGCCGAACGATGAGTGTCGACCTGCGTACGCGAATCGACGGTCCACGTGCGACCGTCG
Organism: uncultured Iamiaceae bacterium; assembly: GCA_963778895.1. GTDB lineage: Bacteria > Actinomycetota > Acidimicrobiia > Acidimicrobiales > Acidimicrobilacustridaceae > CAVZVZ01. The sequence continues at coordinate 663,066 of CAVZVZ010000005.1, read as the reverse complement.
AGGCCGAAGAGTTCTTCCGCGACCTCCCGGGTCTGCTCGATGCCCAGCATGGGCTCGTGGGTCCTGGTCTCGAATGGATGAGTCCCCGACCGCTCGCCATCGAAACACCCGAAGGTGTCTGGACGCTCGAAGCCATCGATGACCGCGTCGAGGTCCGACCCGGCGTGATCGAGGGTGCGGCCCATGTCCGGCTCGCGCCCGGACAGTTCGCTGACCTGGTCGACGATCAACAGACCTTCATGGCGTGGTTCTCCGCCGGTCGGCTTGATCAATCGGCGGGTCGACTCGAGGACTTGCTCGATTGGTGGCTGGTGCTGCGCTCGGTACTCGACGAGCGCGCCATCTACACACCCGGATCGATCAGCTTGTCGGACACCGCCGGTGAGCCTCTCGATCTCGCGCACGCGTTCCGGTCCGACGACGACCCGGAGCTCATGCGGGCGTTCCTCGAAGAAGCCGGCTATCTCCACATCGCGGGTCTGTTCACCGCCGACGAGATGGCCGACGTGTCGGCCGACATGGACGCAGCCGCCCCCACCTACGCTCCCGAGGACGGTCGCTCGTGGTGGGCCCGCACTGCCGACGGCACGAACCGACTCGTACGCATGCAGGGTTTCGACCACCACTCGTCGATCACTTCCGAGTTGCTCGACGACGATCGATTTCGCACGTTGGGCGAGATCCCCGGTGACGGTCACCTGTTCGGCGAGAAGCGCGCCGACAACCGCATCGAGGCGTTGATCAAGCCCATCGGGGTGGTCGAAGGCATCAGCGACGTGCCGTGGCACAAGGACTGCAGCCTGGGTCGGCACAGCTACGAATGCTGTGGCATGACCGTTGGTATCTCGGTCTCGGGCGCCGACGCGCGGTCGGGGCAGTTGCGTGCGGTTGCCGGCTCGCACCGAGCACTGGTGTGGCCCGCATTCGTCCGACGCGGCACCGACCTGCCGCACGTCGACCTTCCTACGGAGACGGGCGACGTCACCGTGCATCTCTCGTGCACCATGCACATGGCGCAGCCCCCGGTCGATCGCGAGCGTCGAGTCATGTACACAGGCTTCTCGCTGCCGGTACGTGATCGTGTCGCCGCGGGCGCGGCGCGCGCTCGGTTGCGCGAGGTGCGCGAGGCGGCGCCGGTCACCGTCTCACAGCAGCCCGGTCACACCGGCGCGTGAACGCGGTCGATCTCGACAGCGTCCGCGCGCGGTTGCGAGCGGTCGAAGCTGACGATCTCGCGGACCTGGCTCGGATCCGGTCGACCCCGGAGGTCGCGCGGTGGTGGCAGGCCCGCTCGGCCGAACAACTCGCCGAAGAAGAGGTCGAGGGCCGCAACGACGGCGACGCGCACTGGACGGTCTGGGTGGACGATGAACGCGTCGGGTTCATCCAGGCCTACGAGGAGACCGAGGCCGACTACCGACACGGGGGCATCGACCTCTACCTCGATCCTTCGCTTCACGGGCAACATTTCGGGCGCGAGATCACCGAGCGAGTCGCGCGGTACCTGTTGGACGACCTCGGTCACCACCGAGTCATCATCGATCCGACTCTGGCCAACGCCGCCGCAGTCCGTTGCTACGAGCAGGTCGGGTTCAAAGCCGTCGGGGTGATGCGGGAGTACTGGTTCGACCACGTCGAGCAGCGGTGGGCCGATGCCCTCTTGATGGACCTGCTCCCCGCCGACCTCCCCTGACGCGGGGTAGAACATCGGGATGGAATTCGGACTTTTCGCCCCCACCGCCAATCCCTTCGCGTCACCCGAGTGGCTGCACGCGCTCGGTACCGAGGCCGAAGCTCGGGGGTACAGCTCGATCTGGGTCCCCGAGCACGTCGTGCTCTTCGACGAGTACGCCTCGAGCTACCCCTACGCCGAGGACGGCAAGATCCCTGCGCCCCCCGGGTCGGGGATGCTCGAGCCCTTCACCACGTTGTCGTTCCTCGCCGCATGCACCAAGACGGTGCGCTTGGCCACGGGCATCTGCCTGCTCGCGCAACGCAACCCGGTGTACTCGGCCAAGGAGGTGGCCACGCTCGATTGGCTGTCGAACGGTCGCGTCGACTTCGGCATCGGTGTCGGCTGGCTCGAGGAGGAGTACGAGGTCGTCAACGTTCCCTTCGCCCAGCGCGGCAAGCGCACCGATGAGTACCTCGAGGTGATGAAGGCGCTGTGGACGACGAGCCCGGCCAGTCACGAGGGCGAGTTCTACGACCTACCCGCGTGCAACATGGACCCGAAGCCGGTGCAGCAGCCGCACCCTCCGTTGTACTTCGGTGGCGAGAGTGATCCCGCGCTCCGCCGGGTCGCGCGGCACGGCCAGGGTTGGTACACGTTCAATCGTCTGCCCGATCAGGTGGGCGAGGGCATGGTTCGGCTCGAGAAGGCGCTCGCCGCCGAAGGCCGGTCGCGCACCGACATCACCGTCACCGCGTGCCCCTACTTCAACCCGTTCACGCCCGACATGGTCGATCAGTACGCCGAAGCCGGCGTCGATCAGGTGACTGCACTGTTCTTTGCCATGAGCCCCGACGACGTGGGCGAGGCGTTCGACGCTCTGCAGCCGCTGATCGACCGTGCCCGCAGCCTCTGAGCCCACCCCACCCGCGCAAACTCCATCGAACTCCATCGAACTGGCAGGTGAACGGCGCGCTATAGCGCGCACTTCACCAGCAAGAACGGGTGGGATGGGCAGTTACCAGGGGGGTTCAGGGTGGGTGATGTCGACCGGTTCGGCCGGCACGATCCCGGCGACGAGGTCGGGTAGGAACTCGCGGAGCCGGTAGGGCAGCACGCGCTCGTCCGAGGCGATCAATTCGTCGACCTCCCACCAGCGGTGACCGGCGAAAGCCAAGGCCTCGAGCGCTTCCAGCCCCGCCGGGTTGAAGTCGTTCTCGTGCCCGGCGCGGTCGAGCCACGCCACGTGCACCTGCTCGTGCTGGTCGAATTCGAATCCGCCGAACTGAAATCGAGCATGTTGGGTCCAGACGCACGGGCCGATCTCGGCATCGCGGATGCCGACTTCCTCGTGAAGCTCGCGCGCGGCGCACTCCGCGCTCGTCTCGTTCGGGTCGATGCCGCCTCCGGGGATCTCCCACCACGCCGGTTTGGCGCGGTCGGCCGGATCGGACGCGTTCAGCAACAACACATGGCCGCGGGTGTCGAGCAGGACGATCCGCGCCGCGCGCCGACGCAGCACGAACGGGCTCACGATGTTACTCCGGCTGGCTCGAACCAATCGAGCCACTGGCCGTGGGCGTGCATCCACGCGAGCGGCCCGACTGTGTTCGACGCCATCGATCCATGTCGTCACGGCCAACAGCGTTGCACCCTTTTCCCGATCAGTGGGCGGACGAGGAGCCGGCGCTACCCAGGGCGTCACGTGCGGATACTCCGCGGTCAGCAGCACCAGGTCGCGGCGTGCACCGCGTTCGGCCAGTACGTCGTGCACCTCTCGCCGGCCCGCGTCGTCCAGATAAGCCAGAGCCCACGTCGTCATGACCACGGGCACCTGTTCAGCCGGCAACCGGTCGACCACCGGACCCAGCAGATCGAGCGCGTTTCCGCGATGCAGCTCGGGCGGGTCGTCGCGTGCGCTCTTCACCGCGGCCTGGAATCGCGCCAGTCTTCCGGGCACGTCGGGCCAGATGCATGCCTCGAGCCACTCGCACGCCTCCGCATCGCGAACATCGACCGGTGCCAGGTCGATCCCTTCGCGACTTTCGATGACGAGCTCGGACGCTTGGGGCAGCGGCGGTGCTGTCGGGCCGACGAGCGCGCATTCGAGCTGCACTGGCGCGGCTGTGCTCCCAAAGCGTCGGCCGTCGTCGTAGCTGACCGAATAGCGATCGAAGAACAAGTTGAGGCCCGCGCTCGGGCCGATCTCGACCAGGCCCAGCGGACGGTGCGGGAGGCTGTCGACGATGGCGGCGAACGCCGGCACGAGCGCGGAACACCGGCCCACCTCGTTGGTCTGGATCGTGCGCGTGGCCAACAGGTCGACGACCTCGTCGAATCGGGTGTCGACGAGATCGTGAAACGGAGGCCAAGGATCACCGGGCTCACCTGCATAGATCCGCGCCAGCTCGCTGGAGGGCTGCTGTCGCGCCAACCAATGGACCGCCGCGAAGAGGTTCACCGGCAGGCGGTCGGCGTCTGGAACGTGCCGGAGCCGTTCGACCAGTTCGTCGTCGGTCGCGAGCTGCCGGGAGAGCCGCTCGTACAGAGGGCTGTAGCCCTTGCAGTCCTTGTCAGCGAGGAACACGCACTGCTTGGTGACGCGCTCGGCCGTGACAACTCGATCGTCGGTTGCTGGCTCGTCGGCTTCGGTCAAGCGAGCGCCTTGGTGACGACCTGACCTGCGAACTCGACGTTCTCGAGGATGTGACCGCCCGCTGGCAGGTTGAACGTGACGCCGTCGAGCCCGAGCGCGATGAGGTCGCGGATCTTCTCGCCCGCCACGTCGGAGTCACCCACGATCAAGCGCGCCGCGACCAGGGCCCGCGTGCCCTCGTCGAGAGTGTCCCAATCGAGACCGCGGTCGTGCAGGAACTCGTTACGGAGTTGCTCTGCCTCTTCCATCGTGCGTCCGATGACGAGTGAACCGAGCGAGGTCTTGTTGATCGCGTCGTAATCGCGGCCGAGGTCCGAGCAATGGGCGCGAAGCACGTCGAGCTTGCGTGGCAACTCGTCGTAGCCCGACGTGAAGTTCGCCATCTCGGCGTACTGGGCCATGATCTTCAGCGTGCGTTTCTCACCTTGGCCACCCACCATGATCGGTGGGCCGCCGGGTCGCACCGGTGCAGGTACGTTGATGGCGTCGTTCGTCCGGTAGTACGTGCCCTCGAAGGTGGGACGCTCGCCGAGGAACATCGCCCGGCAGATCTGGATCGCTTCTTCGAGACGATCCATTCGCTCCTTCACCGGCGGGAAGTCGACACCCAATCCTCGGTGTTCGACGTCGAACCACGCGGCGCCGATCCCGAGGAACGCTCGACCCGCCGAGATCACGTCGAGCGTCGTGATGATCTTGGCGAGGATCGCCGGATTCCGATACGTGACGCCGGTGACGAGCGTGCCGAGGTTGACGGTTTTGGTACGCGCGCCGAGGGCTCCGAGCAACGTGTACGCCTCGAGCATCTCGTGGTCAGGTGGCCCGAGCAGGGGCAGCTGGTAGAAGTGATCCATCACCATCACGGTGTCGAAGCCGGCCTGTTCGGCCGTGACGGCGATGTCGCTCACCCGTTGGAACAGCTGGGCGGGGGCGACGTCGGGATAGGTGAAGTTCGGGATCTGGAGTCCGGCGCGAATCATGAGTGCGTTGTATCAGTGTCAGGCCCAGGTGCGTCGAGCCGCGCCTCCGACCTTCAGGTTCGCGAAGATGGGGTGATGGCCGACAAGCAAGGACCGATCAAGTGTGAGGAGTGCGGCGCACGGAACGACGAGGGTGTTCGTCGTTGTCGGGTTTGCGCCAACCTCCTCGACATCTCGGCGCCAGAACAGCGCAAGGGGCTGGCGCTGTCACCCGGGGAGCTCGAGGCCTACGCGAAGGCTCGCCAGCTCGCCGAGGAACAGGGCATCCCCACCGACGACCTCATCGAGTTCGATAGACCCGGTGTTGCGCCGATCGCGCCGAGCGAAGACCTCCCGCCCCCACCGACCAGCTCGCCGGCCGCACCGCCGGCGGTGACGGGTTCGCGTACGCCGGAGGGCATGGCGATCGAGTTCGATCTTCCCGGTGTCGAGCCCCTGCGGCTACCCGACGACGAGGAACCCGATCCGTCGCCGCCGCCACCACCACCGCCGCCGCCGCACCAGTCCTTGCCTTCGCCCCCGTCCTTGCCGGACCCGCCACCCCCACCACCGCCTCCTCCTCCTCCACCACCGCCGGCCTAACGGAGCGGCCGCTGCGCCCAGCCGACGGCGGGTTGCTCGTGTTCGAACTGCGTTCGGCGGGGCTTGAGCACGTCGGTTCGCGTACAAACACCGACGAGGCGTTCGTCTTCGAGGATCAGGGCCATGTCGGCTCCGACGACGAGCAGCCTCGAGAGCAGGTCGTGCACCGTCTCGTCGGGTTCCGCAGTGATGACCGCGCCGACAACGTCGAAGCCACCCGGCTCGGGAAGCGCGCTCGTCAGGGTCGCGATCGGCAGGTCGCGTGATGGCGCCGCGATGATGCTTTGGCGCGAGATCGTGCCGTAGGGCAAGCCGCGTGAATCGATGACGGGGTAGGTGGTGTGTCGTGCACGGTTGATTTGCTCGCATGCCGCGCCAACGGGTGTGTCGCAGGCCATGGTCACCGGATCGACCGTCATGACGTCGCGTACGAACGTCGTCTTCGAGCGATCCACTTCGTAGTCGCCGTGAACTCGCAGCCCGCGGCGCGTGAGCTTCTCGGTCATGATGCTGTCGGTCATCAACCACTGCGCGATCACGACCGCGATGACGGTCGTCCCCATCAGAGGCAGGACGGCTTGATAGTCGCGCGTGAGCTCGAAGACGAACACGATCGAGGTGAGCGGAGTGCGCGTCGCAGCCGCGAATGTGGCCGCCATGGCGACGAGGGCGAACGCGGTGGGCGAGGCGTGCAGACCAGGCGCGACGTGGATGACGAGTTCCGCGAACAGGCTGCCGAAGCATCCGGAGATCAACAGGATCGGGGCCAGCGTTCCACCCGAGGTGCCTGAACCGAGGGCGATCCACCAGGCCAGCAATTTGCCCACCAGCAGCACGGCGATCGTGCCCACGGCCAGACGGCCGAGCAGCACATCGCCGATCTCGTCGTAGCCCACACCGAGGGCGCCGGGAACGACGAGTCCGACCAGGCCGAATCCGAGTCCGCCGATGACCGGATGCCAGAACGAGGGCACCGGGAGCCGGCGAAAGCCGGCCTCGACCAGGAACAGTCCCTTGCCGATGATCACCGCCAGCAACCCGCACGCCACACCCAGCACGGCGAAGGCCGGGAGGTCCGGCAGGCCGAAGTAGTCGTGGGTCGCGACCGCGAACAGCGCGCCGGATCCGAAGATTGCGGCGTGCACCCCCGCGGCGACGCTCGTGCCGACGAGCAGCGGAACGAGTGCACGGAGCGAGTACTCGAAGAGCAGCAGTTCGATGGCGAGCACCACTGCCGCCAACGGAGCTCCGAAGGTGGCAGCCATGCCTGCCGCGGCGCCCACGGACAGCAAGATCTTTCGTTCGGAGGCCGAAACGGACAGCACTTGTCCGACCAATGAACCGATGGCGCCGCCGGTGACGATGATCGGTCCCTCCGCGCCGAACGGCCCGCCCGTACCGATTGCAACCGCGGCAGAGACCGGTTTGGCGACGGCCACGCGGGGAGCGATGCGACTTTCGCGTACGAGCACGGCTTCCATCGCCTCGGGGATGCCGTGCCCCTTGATCACCGGTGCCCACTTGGCGAGGAGAGCGACGATCAGGCCACCGAGCATCGCCACGATCACGAGGCGGGGACTGGACTGGATGGAGCTCGAGGGAGGAAGCGTCCAACCGATTTGGCCGAACAACGCCACGTTGCTGATGAACGCGATGAGCTTGAGCAGCACGTAGGCCGCGCCACCTGCAGCGAGCCCGATCCCGGCCGCGAGCAGCGAGACGAAGACGATTCGCCGGAGTTCGGGATCGGGCGTGAGACGGCGCAGCCGGGTCATTTCCATCGTGGAGCGATTGTATCGAGCTACGATAGAAATATGAAGTTGAGCGATGCAGACTACGAACGCCTCCTGGCCTTCCGTTTGGGGCTGCGACGCTTCTTGCACTGGAGCGAGGAGCAGGTGGCCGAGGTCGGGCTGACGCCCACCCAGCACCAACTGCTCCTCGTGGTGCGCGGGAACGAGGCCGACGGCGGTCCCACGATCAGCGACGTGAGCGAGGCGCTACTGCTCAAGCATCACAGTGCGGTCGAGTTGGTCGATCGGGCCGAGCACGCCGGCTACGTCACCCGCGCTCGGGACGATCGCGATCGGCGGGTGGTCCGCGTTGCGCTCACCAAGAAGGGTCGTGATCTTCTCGAGGGCCTCTCCAAGCGCCACCTGCGCGAGCTGCATCTGCTCGCACCGGCGCTGGAAGGTCTGCTCGACTCTGTCAACGCCGCCTAGTCACGCGTTGAACGCGAGCTGACCGCCCTCGAGTGCGAGCAACGACTGCTTGCGCTCCAATCCGCCGCCGTAGCCGGTGAGGCTTCCGTCGGCGCCGATGACTCGATGGCAAGGAACGATGATCGCGATCGGGTTGTGGCCGTTGGCCAAGCCGACCGCGCGCGCGGCACCTGGCCGGTCTACCCGTTTCGCGAGTTCTCCATAAGAGATCGTCTCGCCGTAGGGGATGTCGACCAGAGCGTTCCAGACGCGCTGCTGGAAGTCGGTGCCGTCGAGCTGCATCGCGATGTCGAATCGCGTGAGCTCACCGGCGAAGTACGCGTCGAGTTGTTCGACCGCTTCGGGGAACGCGGTTGAATCATCGCGCCACCGGTCACGTCCTTCGGGCGGATGGGTCTGGTCGGTCATCCGGAGGTTGGTGAGCACGCCGTCTTGACCGGCGAGGACCAGCGGTCCGACCGGGCTCGGCATGGTTCGGCACGTGGTCTCGGTCATGGTTGCTCCTTGGGGGGCCAATGGTTGATGGGGTGATCGAGCGCGGCCCAGAGGTATTGGGTGGCATACGAACGCCACGGCCGCCACCTCTTGGCATGGTTGCCGAGGGCCGCGGTCGTCGGCGGCAACCCGAGGTGCGATGCGGCCTTGCGGACGCCGAGATCGGTGCGGGGAAACGCGTCGGGGTCACCCAGGCCGCGCATGGCGATCATTTCGCACGTCCACTCGCCGAACCCCACGAGCTCGGCCAGTTGGTACCGGACCCGTTCCCAGTCGGCACCGGGACCGAGGTCGATGTTGCCCTCGGCCAGGGCGGTGAGGAGGGCGGTCAGGCTGCTCCGGCGCGCACCGGGTATGCCGATGCTGTTCGGATCGATCGTCGCCAACGTTTCGATGGATGGGAACGCGTGCGTGAGCCCGCCCGCGGGATCGGTCACCGGCGTCCCGTGTGCGGCGACCAGTCGCGCGCCGTGCGTGCGCGCAGCCGCGGTGGAGACCTGCTGTCCGAGCACGATGCGAACGGCGAGCTCGGCCTCGTCGACGGTGCGGGGTATCCGCCGACCCGGTCCTTTGCGGACGAGCGCTCCCAGGGCCGGGTCCGCGCCCAAGAGGTCGGTGAACGCTTCGGGGTCGGCGTCGAGGTCGAGCAATCGGCGGCATCGAGCGATCGCCGCGGTGAGATCGCGCACGTCCTCGAGCGCGAGCTGGCAAACGACATGGTCGGCGCGCGGTGACAGGGCCACAACCCCGTGACCGTGAGCGAGCGTCAGGGTTCGGCGGTACGCGCCCTCTCGGTACTCCTCACAACCCGGAATGGCGGTGGCGACGAGATGACCGAACGCGCTGTCGGCGGTGAAAGGCGCTCGTGCCGGTAGGCGAAGCGCCAACAGCCCGTTCGTGGTCGGTGACGGCCGTCGGCGGGCACGTGTGCGCAGTTCGCTGGGCGTGTTGGCCAGCACGGAGCGCACCGTGTCGTTGAACTGTCGGATGCTCGAGAACCCCGACGCGAAGGCAACGTCGGCGAAGCCCAGCGTGGTGGTCTCGATGAGGATTCGAGCGGTCTGCGTTCGTTGGGCCCGGGCCAGCGCCAGCGGCCCGGCGCCCAGCTCCGATTGCAACAGCCTTTGGAGTTGCCGGCTGCTGTAGCCCAGGCGGGACGCGAGCCCCGTCACACCGTCGCGATCGACGGTGCCGTCGGCGATGAGGCGCATCGCTCGCGCCACGACGTCGCCGCGCTCGTTCCACTCCGGCGATCCAGGCGACGCGTCCGGGCGGCACCGCTTGCAGGCTCGGAACCCGGCTTGCTGGGCGGCGGCGGCCGTCGGGTAGAAGCGCACGTTCTTGGCGAACGGTGTTCGGGCTGGGCAACTCGGCCGGCAGTAGATCTTGGTCGTCAGGACCGCAGTGACGAACCAGCCGTCGAACCGGGTGTCCTTGGCCTGAACAGCCCGGTAGCAGCGGTCGAAGTCCTCGTGCACGGGCTGATCGTCGCACGGCTGGGAGCGGTTGGCTGGCGGAAATCGGACACGACCGTGGCGAGCAGCCTCGCGACCGCGTACCGAGTTCGCGCACGCGCTCCACGCACTACCCTCGGCCGCTGATCAGGGAGGTCGCATGGACAGCGTCGAACAGGAGATCAAGCGGCTGAAGGCCGCGATCGCGGAACTCGAGACCCGCGTGCCAGCGCGACGAGCCGGACCGGCCGGCCGTCGACACGCGCCCCGACCGCCGTCAGCTCCTGGCGAAAGCCGCTGGTGGTGCAGCAGCCGCGGTGGTGGGCGGCACCGCGCTCGTGCTCGGGCAGTCGTCACCGGCCGCGGCCGCAACGGGCTCCTTCGACGGCAACCCCGCGGTGACGGCCAACGGCACCGGCGCGGCATCGACCGCGGTGCAGGCGACCGGGGGCGCAAGTGACGGCGGAGTCGGGGTGAGCGGCACCGGTCGCATCGGCGTACAAGGAACGGGCCAGGGGAGTTGGGGCGTCTACGGCGCGGGACAGTCCGGCGTGGGCGGGGCGTCGACCGGTGGGTCCGGGACCTGGGGCGTGCAGGGCACGGCCATAACCGGCACTGGTGTCCAGGGCGTCTCCACGTCCGGTATCGGGTTGGACAGCGCGGCGGGCGTCGACGGCATCCAACTACGGCTGGGTGGCGGGACGAAGCCCCCGCTGACGTCGTCCAAGTCCTGGTTGCGCGGCGACCTGAGTCGTGACACCAACGGGGATCTCTGGCTTTGTGTGCAATCAGGAGTTCCCGGCACGTGGCGTCGCATCGCGGGACCGAGCACGGCGGGTGCGTTGGTGCCGCTGCCAACCCCGGTACGCGTCTACGACTCGCGCCCGGGGCAGATTCCTACGACGACCGGTCCCAAGACACCGCTGCCCGCCAATACGCCGCGCACGCTCGACCTGAAGAACAACGGTTCGGGCGTTCCCGCCGGTGCGTCGGCTGTGCTCGTGAGTCTGGTCGCCACCGGCACCACGACGAACATCGGTGCGTTCATGGCGATCTTCAGCAACGCGATCGATTGGCCCGGCACCTCGAACCTCAACTGGTCCGGCGCCGCGGCAAACCGTTGCGGTCACGACGCTCACTGCTGTCGACAACCAGGCCCGCGCGAAGGTCTACGCCGGCTCGATCACCGATGTGGTGCTCGACGTCCTCGGCTACTACCTCTAAGGCCTTCCTCCACCATTCGGATGGGTCGCTCATCGCGAGAGCGGGATGGCCCACTCCACGAGTGTGTCGGTGAACAGTTTCGGATCCTGTCCATGCAGCGAATGCCCCATCTCGGGGAACGACCGGACGTCCACGCTTTGGCCCGCGGCGCGGATGAGATCGATTGCGTGCCGTGCTTGCAGGTCGGACAACGCGCCAATGAGGAAGCCGTTGGACTCGTCAATCGTTCGAAAGTGGTGGGTGAGTAGGACGGGAACCTTGACCGCGCTGAGCATGGCGGCGTGATTGCAGCTCGCGGCAACGCTGCCGCTCCAAAAGGCCCGGGCCCACTCCGGGTCGTACTCCTTCATGTTCTGTGGGGGAGTATCACCCGCCATGAGACCGAACATGGCCGCAAGCCAGGGTGGCAGCTCGTGCGGTGCGGCCGCGAGCATCCCGTCCCAATCACCGATGCTCCACTGATCGCCGAGGTAGGTGCTCCAGAGGCGGAACATGTGGCCGATGCTCTGGCGCAATGACTGACCACACGATGTGTCGATCTCGGAGGCGAACAACGGCGGGTCCTCGTAGTGCGCACCGAGCACCATGTCAGCAGGCGCAAACGCCGACATCCACGACGAGAGGACGCCTCCCGACGAGAGTCCGCTGACGATCGTCGGTCGGGCGATTCGGCCGGTGACGAAGCGCACGAGGTCGTTACCCATGTTGTCGAGCGTGTAGCGACCGGGGGTCCGCGTGGAGCGCCCTTGGCCGCGCAGGTCGACGGCAAAGCATTGGAAATGCTGAGCGAGTAGCGGCAGAGCGTCTTCGTAGCCCCACCACGATTCGGTCTGACCGGGTATCAGGAGTATCGCCGGCTTGTCGTCCTGGCCGACGCAGACATAGTTGAGATCGACTTCGCCGGTGTCGTACAGGCGCTCTTCGAAGGCGTGCTCGATGTAGGTGTCCTCCGGATGGTCAGGCCCGAAGGCGTGCGCGTATTCCCCCATTGGTTCCTCCGCAAGCGATGGTTGTGGCGATCGTCATGGCTTTGTGACGGTGAGCCTTGGGAACAGACCTTCCGCAGCGCCGTGGTCGATTGAGGCGCGTGTCGCGTCGTCGAGCCCGTACTGCTCGTACATCGAGGTCATGAAACCTACGACGAAGTCAGGTGCATAGGGCCAATCGCTGCCGAAGGTGACGTGTCCCGGCGAAGCAAACGCCAGCAGGCTCGGCAGCGCCGACGGAGTGCCCGAGAGCGCGATGTCGAAGTAATAGCTCTGCAGCAGAGCGAGTCCTTCACCGAAGTCGCCGGTCGGTGAGGCCGCGGCCGACAGCCGATACGCGGCATAGGGAAGGAAACCGCCGGCGTGGGCGAGGATGATCCGGAGGTCGGGGCAGCGGCCCAACGTGCCACTACCGGCGAGGTTGACCGCGGCACGGGTCGTGTCGAGAAGAAAGTCGGCTATGTAAGGCGGGATCCCGTCGATCGGCGCTAGGCCAGGGAGGATGGACGGGTGCACGAACACAACGGATCGGCGACGCTGTAGTTCGTCGAACAGCGGGTCGAAGGCCTTGTCGCCGAGGTAGGTGCCGCGGTGGTTGGCGAGCAGCACAACACCGGCGGCACCGAGTTCGTCATACGCCCGAGCGACCTCGTCGAGAGCGGCGTCGACGTCGGGCAACGGGACAGTCGCGAAGAACTCGAACCGTCCGGGATGGTCGGCCACGACCTGCGCGGTGTAGTCGTTCACCAGTCGAGCCATCACTCGGGCCTCGGCGTCGCGGCCGAGGTGAACGCTCGGCGTAGAGACCGACAGGATCGACGTGCGCACTTCATGACTGTCCATGAGCGCCAACGCCGCGGCCGGGTCCCAGTCAGGAATGGGAAGACCACCGGCGAGGTGGCCTTTGGACCGCAACCAATCGGCGTACTCGGGCGGGACGATGTGGTGATGCGTGTCGATTCGGCTCACGACGACGCCGGCGCGGGGCGAAGGATCCCGGGGAACAGCGGCTCCGTTGGCGGTCGGTGGCCCCAGTAGCTCGTGGAGTCGTAATGCCCGGGCGTCCACGACTCAGTGGTGTCGATGAGCCGGCCGCCGGAGCCGTACTCGATCTCGAACCCCGATGGAGTGCGCACATAGAACGAAGTCATCTCGTCGTTGGTGTGGCGGCCCAACGTCATCGCCAGCTGTAGCTGTTGTTCGTTGACGATGTCATGAGCACGTCCGACGTCATCGACCTCTGCGACCTCGAGCATGACGTGATGGACGCCGACCATCCCCGGCACCGCGCTGAATGCCACCGTGTGGTGTCGGGAGTTGCAGTGCATGAAGCGCACGTGCAATCCGTTGTCGATGTCATCCGAGTGTCGAAACCCGAGCAGTCCACCGAAGAACGCGGTGGCCTCGTCGAGGTCGGGCACGATCAGGACCACATGCCCGAGCCCGCCGTCGCCGGTGACGAACCGTGAGAGGGGGCGGCCGGGTGTGAACGTTCCCGGTTGGAAGTGCTGTCCGTGGCTGAGCTCGTGACGGAAGCCGAAGGGGTCCCGGAACCAAGCAACCGACTCGACCTCGCGTTCGGACGCGAGCGTGTCGTCACCGCGCACGACTTCGACACCGGCGATGCTCAGGGATTCGATGGCCGCGGTGAGAGCGCTCTCGCCGTCGACGGCCCAGCCGAGGTAGGCGAGGTCGTCCGTCGCTCCCGGATGGATGGCGAGGCGCCACGCGGCGTCGTCGTTGCGGAGCCGGACCGCGCCATCGGGTCCGGGCTCGACGACCTCGAGGCCGAGAACGTCGGGACCGAACCTCTTCCAGTCGTCAGCGCGCGGAGACGTGAATCCGATGTAGGCGAGCGACTGGATCACAGGACCATCTCCGGCGAGGACGTGCCGAGCAGCGTTCCGCCGACGGACTTGGCGAGTGGATCGGGCACCAGGAAGGCGTGGCCCAGCGCGCCCTGGACGTCTTGGAACCGGCGCTGAAGTGGATGGTCGAGATAGATCGACCGGCCCGACGCGGCACGGAAGAGCTCGGCCACCGCGTCGCCGACGAGCTCACAGCCACGGTTGAGGTTCCAACGCATCTGGCCACGTTCGGGCATCGTCGGCGTGTAGTTGGCCTCGGCCATCGCCCACAAGGTCGACGCGTCAGCGCGCATCTTCGTGAGGGCCGCGTCGACGATCCAGGTGGCGTCGGCCAGGCGACGCTGCGTGAGCGGGTCGTCGGCCACGCGCATGCCGGGTGGCACCACCCGCTCGCGGTTCTCGTCGATCCATGCGTCGACGAACCCTTGCGCCGCACCGAGCACCGACGCAGCCAGGGCCATGTTGAACACGACGGACCACGGCAAGCGGTACAGCGGACCCGGGTTCACCTCTTGCCCCGGGAGCCGTGCGCCCAACGCGTAGTCGACATGCGATTGCGTGCGGTACTCCGGCACGAACGCCTTCTCGACGACGATGTCCTTGCTGCCCGTGCCTTTGAGCCCGGCGACGTTCCAATTGTCCTCGATGCGGTACTGGTCGCCGTGGAGGAGGAACGACCGATACTCGGGGAACCCGCCGCTGCCGGAGTTGGCGACGATCGCACCGAGGTTGACGGCAACGCAGTGATCGCAGCCGGACGAGAACGACCACCGTCCCCAGACCTTGTAGCCGCCGTCGGTTCGTTCGGCTTTACCGGTCGGGTTGTACGACGACGAGTGCATGCGAGTCGGATCGTCGGCCCACATCTCCTGTTGGGCCTCGTCCTCGAAGAGCGCCAGCTGCCACGGGTGCACACCGATCACACCGGCCACCCAACCGGCGGACGGGTTGGCGCGGGCCAGCTCGACGATGGCGTCGGCGAACTCGGCGAGCGTGACCTCACCCCCGCCGAAGCGGGCCGGCTGCAGCGCGCGCAAGAAGCCACCTTCGATCAGGTGCTTCCAGGTGCTGTCCGGTAGACGCCGAAGTTCGTCGCCTTCGGCGGCACTTGCTCCCAGCTCCGGCGCCAGCCGCTTCGCCTCGTCCACCAGCGTCATGACGATCCCTCGTTTCTGTAGTGATCGTTACGCTAAGCTGAGCGACCGTTACTGTCAAGGTGCCGCGCGGAGCGAGACCACGAGGTGAGGCCATGGCCGAGGTGACCCGGCGAAAGCACAGAGGCGGTGAGAAGTCACGCCAGAAGATCCTCGACGCCGCCACCGAGATCGCCGGCGAGCGCGGCTACGAAGGCACGAGCATCGCGCTCGTCAGCGAGCGCTCAGGGTTGCCGGCGAGTTCGATCTACTGGCACTTCAAGGACAAAGACGCACTTATCGCTGCGGTGATCGAGCGGAGCTACGACCGGTGGATGGCCGACATGAGCGCGTGGACTCCAACCCGCACGGGCGCCACTCGCGACGAGCTGTTGGTCTCGATGATGCAGCAGACCGCGAAGTCGATCGTCGAGTCGCCGGACTTCTTGCGCCTCGGTCTCATGCTCACGCTGGAACGCAGGCCTGAGGAGCCGAGCGCGCGCCGTCGGTTCCTCGAGGTGCGTGAGCACACGCTTGGACGAGTCGTCTCGGCCTATGCCGCTCTGTTCCCGGAGCTCGACCGCTCCGGCACACGCCAGCTCGCCACCTTCACCATGGCCATGGCCGACGGTCTGTTCGTCGCGCTGGAGGTCAACGGCGACTCACTCGACCTGCTCGCGCAGTTCGAATCGCTGGCGGCCGCGGTCCTCGCTGCCGCCGAACACCTTCGGCCCTCGCGCGACTCTCCTCCTCCTTGAGACCAACCGGCGAGTGGAGGCCGTTCTCGCCTCGTCAGGTGCCCAGGATGACTTGCTCGATCAAGGCCGCGTCATCGAAGTAGGTGTGGACGACGCACAGCAGTCCGTCACACATGTCGACGACAGTTGCGCCATCGACCACGACTGCTGCGTCGGAAGGCTCGATGAGGAGATCGTCGCCAATCAGTAGCGGTGTCGCGAGTCTGGCTTCGACACGCCACTCAGCGAAGGCGCTCGGTCCCATTTTCAGTAGCCGCATGACGGAGAAGTTGGCGACGGTCAGCGACGCCGCGTGCTCGCGTAGTGCCGCCTCCGCTTCCCCACGGGACGAGAACGACAGTGTCGGCGACCAGCCCGAAGCATCGGCGGTGAGGGCCTCGCAGAGCTGGTCGGCACGGCCGACGATCGCGATCTCGAGGGCTTGTGCCAGCATCGGGTCGTTGACAGAGGGAGCCGAGCGGCCCGCAGGGTCTCCGGTTTCGATCGTGGTACTCCCGGCGGCGAGGGCGAGGTGCCAGGGGCGCTGGTGTGCAGGCGTCGCCGCCTCGATCCGGGTCGCGTCAGCGGCGAGCCTCGTCAGTCGGCGGTCGACGTTGAAGAGTAAAAGCATGGAGCGCTTGGACCGTACGAACGGCCACGCATTCCCGCATCACCCAAACCGGACCACTGCGTCGCCTCTTGGGCCAAGCATGCATATGCGCGAATCTCCTCCGATCTGGGTGGCGACGATGCCCAGGGGGCTTTCCTAAGTTGCGCGATGGAAGCTTCGAACGTTGCTATCAGGAGGGTGCGAGATGGCTCAACACATGGAAGAACGGCAGGTCGCTGAGCCGACCGGCTGGGTCGGATGGATCGTCTTCGCAGGCACGATGATGATCATCAGCGGATCACTGAATGCGATGTACGGCTTCATCGCTGCCCTGAATGACGATTGGGTTGGTTGGCAGAGTCGAGCCAACGCCTACCTGAACATCTCGAGCTGGGGATGGGTCCACGTGGTCGTGGGCCTCGTGGTCATCGCGTGCGGTTTCGGCGTGATGACCGGCAACATCCTGGCTCGCACGGTCGGCGTCATCCTGGCTGGGGTGAGCATGTTCACGAACTTCTTCTTCATCCCCGTGTACCCGTTGTGGTCGCTCACCATTGTCACGATCGACGCGCTCGTGATCTGGGCCCTGACCGCGCATGGTCGTGAGATGCGCGCGAGCTGAGGTCGGCCGGGATCGCTCAGTCCAACATGCCCAGCCGCCGTGCCGCGACCACCGCATCGCTTCGAGACGACACGCTGAGCTTGCGATAGATGGCGACGGTGTGGCTCTTCGCGGTGTTGCGGCTGATGAACAGCTCACTGGCGATGTCGTGCAACGAGTGGTGCGTCGGCAAGTGCGCGAGCACGCGCAGTTCGGCCGGAGTCAGGGTCTCGACCTCGAGCGTGCCGGCGTTGGTTCCTTGGTCGAGCCGGGTCCGGAGCTCGTCGAGCTGCTCGTTCAGGAAGATCGCACCTTGCTCGCTCCGCTGAGCCCGCTCCGCCTCGGCGACGAGACTCCGAGCGAGCTGGAAATCGCCCAGGACGATGGCTGCCTGGGCGAGCGCGACGTAACAGAACAACCGGATCCGCGGCGACAGCTCACCCATGCGTGCGAGGGTGCGTCGAGTCATAGCCGTGTGCTGGCGGGCCTCGGCATGCCGGCCGCTTCTCGCGTCGACCAGCGAGGCTACGGCGTACACGATGACGCTCGGGACGATGCCTTCGAGATGATGACGGGCGACGATCGCGAGTGATCGGCTACTCCTTCGGTCCGCGGTGGCGAGATCCCCGTCGTGGAGATCGAGCAGCGCAAGGTGCGCGAGTGCGCCGGCCTCGAACGCCGGCACGGTGACGTCGGGTAGGCCTTCGAGCAGCAGCTGTCGCGCTCGTTCGAGATCGCCGAGCATCGAGTAGACAGTTCCCTGCATGCCGGTTGCCACGCCCCACCACGCGTTGCCCGTGCGACCGGCCGCTCTCACGCGTTCGGTGTCGTCGATCACGCCCGGCAGCCCCCAGGCGCTGACCACCGCGCGGATTACCGACACGGCCACTTCGACCGATGGCGAGCCGTCGGGTAGTGGCCCGTCGAGCGAAAGACGATCCGCGGTCTCGATACCTCGTGCCAACCGTTCCACATCGCCGGTGGCAACCGCGTACCACAGCCACGCAAGGGCGATCGTGGGGATGGTGTCGCCCAGCTCCGGGTCGAGCAAGGCGAGCCACTGACCAAGCCGTTCCGCCCGACCGCCAAAGGCGAACCGGGCGGCATGCTTGAAGATCAGGTCGCCGACCCGCTCGGTGTCGTTGGCAGAAATAGCGTGGCGAATAGCTCCGTCGATGTCGCGGCGTGCCTCGAGCAACTGGCTCGCACGTCGCTCCAGGTGCGTGGCGGTCGCCGGGTCCTTACTGCGCAGACGGCCACGCAGGATGCCACCAAAGAGGTGGTGATAGCGGTAAGAGCAATGATCGTCGTCAAGGGGGATCAGAAAGAGGTTGCCCGACCGGCGCAGATCCCCGAGCCGTTGCGCGGAGTCCTTCGTCTCCAGGAACTCATCGAGTAGCGGCCCGTCCATCTCATCGAGGATCGACGAGTGCAGGAGGAACTCTGACAGCGCGGGGTCGAGACCGTCCAGCACCTCCTCGATCAGGTAGTCGGCAACCATTCGATTGCCGACGGACAGGCGTTCGCGGCCGGAGGAGTCGCGGCCAGGCCGACGGGCGGCGAGCGCGGCCAGGAAGAGGCCGCCAGGCCAACCCTCGGTCTCTTCGATCAGTCGTTCCCGGTCCTCCGCGCCGAGGTCGGTCCCCGAGTTGGCGAGGAGTCGATTGGCTTCCTCGGAGGACATCCGCAGGTCGACGTCTGACAACTCGAGGAGCTCTCCGCTCATTCTGCGTCGGGCCATCCCTAGGTCGGGGAGGCTTCGGCACGCGAGGACGATCTGACACGAGGAGGGCACGCTCGTCATGAGCCCGCCGAGGACGCGCAGCGCCAAGCTCGAGCTCACCTCGTGCACGTCGTCGAGCACCAACACAAATGACGGGCGACCCTCGAGCTCCCGGACGAGGGCGGGAAGCAGCTCCGTCTCGACCGGGCGACTTACGCCCGCCAGTGTGCGCGCGGTCTTCTCATCGAGCGAATCCACTGTGTCAAGCGCGAGACCTATGTGCTGGAGTAGGTGAACCGGATCGTTGTCGCGACGATCGAGTTGCACCCACGCGAAGGCGCGGTCGTCTGCGTCGTCCCACAACGTCGTCGTCGTCGTCTTGCCATAGCCTGCCGGCGCGCAGATGACTACGAAGCGCGCTTCCGTCGCAGCCACCAGTCGTGCGGTGAGCGCGTCCCGCGCGATCGTTCCGGATCGAAGCACCGGACGACGATACGTAGCGGGAGCGATTCCCAGCGCGGCGTCAGCCAAGATCGTGCTCGGACCTTGGTTTTCCAGTACCTGCATCTGCGGAATTCTAAGTCGGGCAACAGGGGCTTAGCCCCGCTTCGAATTTCCGGTGGTGAGAGTTGTCTCGCGCGC
Source organism: uncultured Iamiaceae bacterium (assembly GCA_963778895.1). Taxonomy (GTDB): domain Bacteria; phylum Actinomycetota; class Acidimicrobiia; order Acidimicrobiales; family Acidimicrobilacustridaceae; genus CAVZVZ01. The sequence continues at coordinate 643,481 of CAVZVZ010000005.1, read as the reverse complement.
CACCTCTTGTCAGTCGACTTGCCGAGGTCGCGCGTCGTGGTTGCGCCGGCGCTCGAACGGCGCGTGGGCGAGTTTCAGCACCCCCACCAGGCTGATCGCGCAGAGCGTGACTGGGCCCGCACTCACAAATCGGTCGCTGGCGCAGAGCGCAACCGCCACGACGACGACGAGCGCAACCGTGGCGACCTGCCACCCACGCGTGTCGCCGCCAGGGTCGCGAGTCACCGCACTTCCATGTTCGTGCCGCTCCAAACCAGGGTGATTGCCGCTCCGCCGGATTCACCCCCATTGGGCGAGGCCAGATCGCGCCCACAGCGAAAGGCTGAGAGCCGAGCGAAAGGACGCGCGATGAGTTCCACAGAGGTAGACGAGCTAGGACCTGTCGACTACTTGGTGGTCGAGTTCCCACCCGGGCAGGCACATTTCACCGGCGAGATGGCTTCGGAGTTGGCGAGCCTGGTCGAGGAGGGCACGATCCGAGTGCTCGACGTCCTCGTGCTGCAGAAGGACTCGGACGGCTCGGTCGAGGCCTTCGAGATCGACGACTTGGCCGAGATGGATGAGTTGCGCACCGTCGAGGCGGGCATTGCCGAGATCCTCGCGGCTGACGACGTGGTTCATCTCGCCGAGGCGATGGAACCCGGGACCGTTGCCGGGGTGCTCGTGTGGGAGAACACGTGGGCTGCGCCCTTCGCGTCGGCGGCCCGTCGGTCCGGTGGTCAACTGATCGCCAACGGACGCATCCCCGTACAAGCACTCATCGCCTCGTTCGAGGCGGACGAACAAGCTGCCACCCAAGGAGACTGACATGCCTCTTCGACCCGCACGAGTAGCACGTCGCGGTGTGATCGGACGCCCCGTGGCACGAACTGCCGCGGTGGTTGGCACCGCCGCGGTCGTTGGCCACGGTGTGAACCGACGACAGGACCGCCGGGAGGATCGCCGAGATCGTCGCGGCCCGAGCGGTCGCCGCTAGCTACACCGCACGCGGGGACGTAGACGGGCCAGATGATCTTCGGCACCGCGATCGACTGGGCGCGTGGGCCTTCACGGGGGGCGTCACGACGATCGACCTCCTCGCCGCGACCACCAATGCCCTCAACGGGGCGCTGCTCTGCCGTCGACCGGATCACTACAAGAACTGGACGGTCGTAGGCGTCCTGCTGATGGCGGTGCTGGGGGGTATCGGCGGCGGGGTCACCCGTGACGTACTCGTCAACAAGGTCCCCTCGGCGTTGACCAACCCGGCATACCTGACGTTTTGTTTCATTGCGGGCGTGGTCGGTTACCGACTGGCCTACAGCCGGGGCCAGCTCTTCCGTGAGGGGCTGTTCCAATTCATGACCGCGTTCTCGTTGCCGTGGTACGCGATCGTCGGCGCCGAGGTCGGGGTGCAGACCGGCCTTCCCATCTGGGGATGTCTGGCGCTGGCGGTCGTAGGGCCGACGGCCGGTCGCTGGTTGATCGACGTGTCCAGTGGTGTCGCGCCGAAACAGTTCGTGAGGGGCGAATGGTTCGTGACGATCGCGGCACTCACCGGCCTGATCTGGATCCTCCTGAACAGTTGGGGCCTCGACGCATGGAACGGCTGGGCCGCGTACCTCCTGGCCTTCGCGATTGGGTTCAGTCTCCGGCTCCTCGCCCTTTACCGCGCTTGGGAGGAGCCGCTGGCCAAGGAGCCCCAGGGGGTCTACATACACAGTGACGGCCGGCCGATGCTCGGCCGCAAGCTCGCCGGAAAGTCGCAGCGGGAACTCCGCGATCTCGGCCTCGTACCCGACGGGTCCGGAGGCGGCGTCGTGACCGCGCGGCGACGAACGACTGCGGGACACGCCCGTGCTTGACGCCATACTCTCGATTCTCCCGTATGCCCTGGCGGCGGCGTGCGCCGCCCCGATCGTCGCCGTCGTCACTGCAGTGATCCTGTCCAAGTCGTCTCGACCCGTCCCGGGCGGGATCGTGTTCACCGCTGGCGCCGGGTCGCTCGACGCCGTGGTGGCGACGGTGATCCTGGTCGCCTTCTGGGGCACGGATGCGTCCACATCAGGCAGCGACATCGGGGCGTACATCGACACCGGCCTCGGCGTCCTGTTCCTGACCATCGGTGTGCTCGCCATCTTCGCGAAGGACACGCCCGAGAAGGACGCGGCACGACGCAGGCGGGTGGAACACGCAGCCAGTGCCTCCCTCGGCCGACTTTTCGTCGTCGGCATCGCCGCCCAAATCCTCAACTTCGATGCCCTAACGGTTTTCGCCGCCGGCCTGAAGGAGATCCTGGGCGAGGACCTGTCCCCATCCGGGGCGGCGGTCGTCGTCGCCGTGGCTATCGTCGTCATGCTCATCCCGTACTACGCGCCCATCGTGGTGTTCGTCCGGTCGGGGAGAAAACGCGACAGCACGACTCTCGCGGATGACGGACTGGCTCCTCGGCCACAATCGACCGATCGAAGTCGGTGTTGGCATCGGCTTCGGAGCGCTGTTCCTGGTCAAGGGACTCCAGGCGCTTGGCGCATGATCACCCCATCAGGATGAGGACAGTCCCGCCGACGGGGACAACCATGAGTGAGACGTGACCAGCTACCGAGAGGAGCCCCGGATGGCAGCGCCGGATCCGGAAATCGACCGCAGCTCGCTTCCGATCCGCCGGGAGCCGTCGGGCGGAGTGGTCAACAAGACGCTCGACGGGTCGCGGCCCGACTGGAACCTCATCGGGCACCCGACCGCTCCGGACGACGCGCCGAACGTCTTGCTCGTATTGATCGACGATGCCGGGTTCGGCAATCCCAGCACCTTCGGCGGCCCGATCCAGACGCCGAACTACACCCGCATCGCTGACGGTGGCGTGAAGTACAACCGATTTCACGTCACCGCTTTGTGTTCACCCACGCGCGCCGCTTTGTTGACCGGTCGGAACAGTCATTACGTCGGCTTTGGATCGGTCGGGGAGTTCGCAGGTGGATTTCCTGGCTATTGCGCCACGCTGCCGAGAGATTGCGCGCCGTTGCCCCGAGTCCTGCGTGAGAACGGTTACAGCACCGCCGCGTTCGGTAAATGGCACCTGACGCCGGACAGCCAGCAGGGGCCGGCGGGTCCGCTCGACCGGTGGCCGAACGGTTGGGGCTTCGACTACTTCTACGGGTTCCTCGGTGGTGGCGCGAGCCAGTGGGACCCCGGCCTGGCCGAGAACCAGAAGATCATCGGTACTCCCGAGGAGTACTACGACACTGACGATCCGTATTACTTCCCGGATGCGATGGCGGACCACACGATCGAGTGGTTGCACGGGATTCGCGCCCAGGACGCGCACAAGCCGTTCTTCATCTACTTCTCGACTGGTTGCAGTCACGCGCCACATCACGTGTCGAACGAGTGGGCCGACAAGTACAAGGGCCAGTTCGACCAGGGTTGGGATCGGCTGCGCGCTAGGAGACCTTCGCCCGCCAGAAGAGAGCTCGGAGTTGTTCCCGAAGACGCCGAGCTCACACCTCGCGACGCGGCCTTCCCCGCATGGGAGGACGTCCCGGACAAGCTGAAGGCCCTGTACTCGCGCCAGATGGAGGTGTATGCCGGCTTCTCGGAGAACGCGGACCACAACGTCGGACGAGTGATCGATGCCATCACCGAACTGGGCGAGCTCGACAACACCGTGATCATCTGGATCTGGGGTGACAACGGCGCCAGCATGGAAGGCACCGTCACCGGCTCGTTCAACGAGCTGACGATGCAGAACGGCATCCCGCTCACCGACGAGATGCAGCTGCAGCTCTCCGAGCGCTACGGCGGGCTCGAGAAATGGGGCGCGCCGATCATGGATCCTCACTACTCGGCGGCGTGGGCATGGGCGGGCAACACCCCGTTCCAGTGGGGCAAGCAAGTCGGTTCACATCTCGGCGGCACCCGCAACCCGCTCGTGGTGCACTGGCCCGACCGCATCGACGACAAGGGCGGTCACCGCTCGCAGTTCACCCACGTCATCGATCTGGCGCCCACGATCCTCGAGCTCGCCGGGATCCCCCAGCCCGACACCGTCGACGGGATCGAGCAGGAGCCGATGCACGGCACCAGCTTCGCGGCGTCGTTGACCGACCGAGCCGCTGCGGAGCACCGCACCCAGCAGTACTTCGAGACCATCGGCAACCGCGGCATGTACAAGGACGGCTGGTGGCTTGCCATGAAGACCGAACGCATCCCGTGGGTGCTCACGCCCGACGCGATCAAACCGTACGCACCGGGCGTGTGGGATCCCGACGCCGGCCCGGCCGAGCTCTATTACCTGCCGGACGACTTCACGCAGGCGAAGGACCTTGCGAGCGCGCACCCCGACAAGGTCCAAGAGCTCAAGGCGCTGTTCTGGGAAGAAGCCGAGCGCTACCGAGTGCTGCCGCTGCTCGCCACGCTCTCGACGTTCTTCGGCATGCTCCCGCCCATCCCGGAGGACACAACGTTCGAGTTCCGCGGCGACGTGCAGAACGTGATGTCCGGCATGATCCCGAGGATCTACAACCGTTCGTACACGATCACGGCCGACCTCGTTGTTCCCGAAGGGGGGGCGAAGGGGGTCATCGTGGCTGAAGCGGATCACCTCGGTGGTTTCACGCTGTACGTCAAGGACGGCAAGCTCACCCACACCTACTCGATGATGGGCGTCTTCGTCTTCAAACAGGTCGCTGAGGAGAACCTCCCGATCGGTGACGTGACGGTGCGCATGGAGTTCGCGGCCGACGGCGCGACGCCTGCCACAGGCGGTGAGGTCACGCTTTACATCGACGACCGACCGGTCGGCAAAGGACGTATGGACCACACCGTGCCCGTGCGGTTCTCCGGCTACGCCGGCATGGATATCGGCCGCGACAACGGTGGCGTCGTCGACCTCAGCTACGAGAACGAGAAGCCCTTCGCGTTCACCGGCACCGTGAAGAAGGTCGTGTTCGACATCCAGCCCCACTTGTCGGCTCAGGACGAGCTCGATCTGCACGCGGCCGCACACCAAGGCCACGCGGCGCACGGCCTATCCGCGTGACGAAGCGATCTGCGCGAAGAGCACAAGGGAGCGAAGCTGATGCACATCGATGACGAGACGACTGACGTCCTGATCGGTGGATACCTCTCGACCGACGCCGCCCACGAGGACTACGACGCAGTTCAGAAGTGCGGCGCGCGCCTCTGGGGATCAGTCGTGGTGAGCAAGGATCTCGAGGGCAACCTCTCGGTCGACGAGACCGACCATGCCGTCGAGGAGGGCACTGCGGGCTTCGCGGGGGTCGGTTTCGTTGTGGGTCTGTTCGCCCCTCCATTACTGGCCGCCACCGCCATCGGCGCCGCGCTCGGTGCCGCGGGGGGTGAGGCGCTCCACAAGAAGCTCGGAAAGGGCATCGGCGAAAAGGCCGGTGACACCATCCCGATCGGGGGTGCCGGCCTGATCGTCGCCTACCCGCACGCCGCGGCGGAGCAGGTCGAGCCGGCGGTCACCCGCGCCGTGCAGAAGGTGGTCGGCGAGGCAGAAGGCAACCACGTGAAAGCCCTCAAGGCCGCGCTGGCTGACGCACAAAAGAAGATGGCCGACGGCGCCTCTTGAGTCGCGGGCCCGCCGATAGAGATCAGGAGGCCAGCTCATGGCGAGCGACGGTGTCCCGCACGTGTTGTTCGTTTACTACTCGTTCACGCAGAACACCCGACGGGTTGCCGACAGAATGACAGATACGCTGCGGCAGCGGGGCTATGAAGTGACGGAGGCCGCGATCGAGTTCCCTGACGCGCACTACGGCAAGAGGTTCTCGAAGCGCCCGATGAGTTGGCCGATCGCGAAGATCTTCGGCATGTTGCCCGCACAACTACGACGAAAGACGGGCGACATCCGCATACCGCCGGAGGCAGCCAGCGGAGAGTACGACTTGGTGGTCATCGGCTCACCGACGTGGTGGCTCACGACGTGTATGCCGGTGCGTTCGTACATGCAGGACCCCGCCTCGGGGAACGTGCTGGACGAGACCCCCTTTGCCGCGTTCTCCACCTCTCGTCGCTACTACAAAAACAACTTGAAGACGATCCGTCAACTGGGGACGAAGAGCGGAGGCCACTTCATCGACGCCACGCATTTCGTGTCCGACGGCAACCAAGTGACGTCCATGTGGTCGTGGCTCGTGTACATGCGTCACGACGTCGAGAAGCGGAGGTCTCTGGGAGTTCCGATACCCAAGCCGAACCTCCGCGTGAGTTTCGAAGAGCAGGCGGAGACCTTCATAGAAGCCGTGGCTGACAAGGTCTTCACCCAGCGGGCACTGAGCACGACCCTTCGCGGTTCAGTGCGGATCAGGGCAGATTCGCCTCGTGTGCGACCGCCATGTCCTTGAGATGATCGGGGAGTGATTTGGCCATCAAGGCGATCGCACGGGCATCCTTCCCCGCGAGGTAACGCGTCTTCGGCCGCTTCGCGGTGAGCGCCTTTGCGACCGCCTTCGCGACGTGATCTGCAGGTGCGGCCTCATCGGCCGTCTTCTCCACGAGGGCGCGCACGGAGGCGATGTCGTCGTCGTAGAGATCGATCCCGCGTTCGTGCAAACCCCGCTCCATCTCGTCGATGGCGGCGATCGTCTTCCCGAAGATCGCCGATGCGCTACCGCCAGGATCAACGAGCGTGACGTTGATGTCCCACTGCCGCAGCTCGAGACGGAACGCGTCGGTCACGGCCTCCATGGCGAACTTCGACGCGCTGTACGCGCCGTGCAGCGGGAGCACCAGCCGGCCGCCGATCGACCCGACGTTGACGAGTCGACCCTTCCCCTGCCGGATCAGAGCAAGGAAAGCCTGGGTCACCGCAATCTGCCCGAACAGGTTGACCTCGAGCTGTGTGCGAACATCCGCCATCGGCTGGAACTCGAGGGGACCGGGCCTGACGATCCCGGCGTTGTTCACCAAGCCGGCGATGCCACGATCACCCACAGCCCGGCCCACCTCCGCTGCAGCCGCCGCGATCATCCCAGGGTCGGTGATGTCCATGACAAGTGGCCTGACCTCGCCCGATGTCTCCTCGACGAGTGCTTCAGCGTCGGCCGCGCGCCGAACGCCGGCGAAGACAGCAAATCCCTTCTTTGCGAGGCGCAGCGTGCACGCTGCGCCTATGCCGGTTGATGTACCGGTGACCACGACCGCACCACGGTCGCCGTGGGGTTCGTGAGCCATGTGATGCTCTCCTCTGTTGTCACAAGTCTTTGCGGTACCAGCGTGTCGTCGTGCCGGCCGGGCAGTCCTCGATGGCACCGACGGTTCGGTATCCCAACCGGTCGTAGAAGTCGGCGGTCAGCGCGTCGTACGTGAGGCCCATGACGAGTCGGCAACCGCGTCGCCGCGCCTCGGCTTCGGCTTCCAGCATCAGCGATCGCGCCAAGCCACGCCCTCGCAGCGAGTCGTCGACCCAGAGTGCGTGCAACTGACAACACCCGCCCCAAATGCTGCCGGAGGTACCCGCCACGACCCGTTGATCATCGTCGCGGACGAAGATCCCGAATTCCTCCTCGGCACCGACCCCGATCGCGGCCACAGCTGCGTCCGCCAGCCGCTCCTCGAGCAGGGCCATTTCGCGCGATCGGGCTCGCGTTCCACGACCAGGGGCGCAGGGTCGTCCACCGCGAAACCGCCGCGCGCCGGGCTACTCGGCCAGCATTTGCTCGAGGAGCGTGGTGTCGTCGAAATAGGCGCGAACGGCCTTGACCTTCTCGCCGTCGAAGTCGGCGACCGCCACCGCGCCGAGGAGCAGTTGGTGGCCGTTGGGTTCGATGGCCACTTCCTTGTCGATCAGGAATGTCCCGGAGAAGGTGGCTGAGACACGGAACTCGGCCAAGCCTCTACTGCCGAAGACGTTGACCGAATCGAACTGGATGTCGACGTTGGAGAACGCCACCTCGCGGAACGCCAGGTTCTCCGCAAGGTCGGCGAGGCCGGTGGCCAACATGTTCGGCGACCACACCGTGACGTCGTCGGTGAACACGGTCCCGAGGTCGGCGATGGCCGCGTCATCGGGTTGGATGCAGGTCTTGATGGCACGACGCAAGACGTCGTCACGGGTGCTCTTTGTCATGACTTCTCCTTTGGCCTCGGATCAGCGGCGGGCACGTGGTTCAGCCCCAGCTACATGCCGAGGACCTTCGCCTTGGCGGCGGCGAACTCGTCGTCGGACAGCACACCGGATCCGTGCAACGACGCGAGGCGTTCGAGCTCGCCCGTCGCGTCGTCTGCGCTCGGCGCAGGAGGCGGCGGAGCCGGTGGGGGAGGCTGCTGGTCGTAGCCCTGCTCGCCTTCGTATTGCTCGTCGCGAGCGGCGTTCTTGCCCCGCTCATAGGCGAGGCCGCCGGCGACCATCATCGTCCGGCGGCGAGTTCTCCGACGCACCATCCCCATGGCTGCCTCCTGTCGTGTGGGCTACCTGGTCAGCAACGCCGTGCGGGCACGACGTGGACGACCTACTTCGGTGACCCTACGAACGACCAGCAAAGCCAGCATCGTACGGATCGGGTGATTCGCTCAGCTCGAGTCGCGACCGACAACCTCGCAGGTGAGCCCGTCCGCAATGCCCGCGACGCGGCGGTGGTAGTGCACCCGAAGGACGGATCCGGGTCCAACCTCCAACGGGTCGGGGAGAACCCATACCGACGTGGCCCAGCTCGACTCTGGCCATTTCCACGGATCGAGGGTGTGCGCGATGACACCGTGCAGATCGGCGCGAAACGTGATGGCGACGGCGTTGACCGCACCCGGCGGATCGACGATGAGGTCGGCGGTCGCGCGCAGCGATGGCTCGTCAAAGGTCGAGAGGTCGACCGAGGCAAGCACGACGGGACTCCCCGCCTGTGGCCAGGTGGCGACGACCTCGCCCTCAGTGACTGTGTGCAGGGGCTCCGCGGTCGCCGCATCGAGGAGCGGCCCGAAGTCGATGCCGTACTGGTCCTGCCATCGCTGGACGGATGCCCGCCCGAACACGCGCTGACGCATCTCGGCCTGCGGCAAAACGACGGGGCGAGCGAACAGCGTGAGCGCATGCGGGAGCAGCCGCGCACCCGGCTTGAGCAAACGGCGACGGGCATCGAGCGTTGTCTCGAGGATCTCCTCCTCGAACGGCTCGTTGCCGATGACCTCGGCCACCAGTACGTCGGCCGGCTCGGGCAGCTCGATCTGCCTCGACCAACCCGGCAGCAGGGTCACGCGGTCCGCGACGCCATTGATCTCGAACACCTTCTCGGCGACGCCGGCGATGTCGCTGGCCTCGACGGCATAGACGTGTCGGGCACCGGCGCGGGCCGCAGCCACGGCAAGGACGCCGCTGCCGGTACCGATCTCGACCACGACGTCGCCCGGTCGTACCGCCGCGGCCAATGCCGCGAGGTAGTCACCCGTTCTTCGTTCATCGTGGAGCATGCGCGCGTGTTCGACGGGGTCCGCCCACCCACTTGTCGGGTTGTGGCCCGCCTGGGCGACCACCAACGCGCTCTCCTCGATGAGCATGTTGATGACGCTCATGGTCGGCGCGAAGCCTGTTGATCCAGCGCTTTCGGCCTCGAGTCGCTCGATTGCGTCGCCCAACGTCAGAGGCTGTGAGAACAACGACAGCAGCGCGAAGCCTCCCGGCCCGATGTCGAGGATTGTTCCGACCGGCGAATCAACGAGGACGTGGCCCGCGGCATCCCAGCGCGTACGGAGGCCCGGCGCGAGCTGAAGCACGGTGTTCGAGGACAGGTCGATGTCGGGCAAGGTCGTCGATTGCGATCACGTTCGTGGTCGACACGGATCGTAGGCAGCAGGCCAGGGTCGTGCACGGACCGCTCCGTCGAATCCCTGCAGAGATCGCCCACCTTGGAGGATGCCCCACCCGTGGGTATGGAGTCAGGCTGAGGTATGTCCGTCTCGCCGGCTGATCCGTTTGCTCCACGGGTGCGTGGCTCGCTTGTCGGGCGGGTCATCCCGGTGACGCGGCGACTGCCCGGGTATCTGGCGAACTCCATGCGACCTGACACGGTCGCGGGGCTGACCGTGGCCGCCCTCGCTGTCCCCTCCGCGATGGCCTACGCACAGCTCGCAGGGCTCTCGCCGGTCGCAGGGCTCTACGCCCTGCTGCTACCGGCGATCGCCTATGCGGCATTCGGCACTTCGCGCCAGCTTGTCGTTGGGCCCGAAGGCACCTTGGCGATCATGGTGGCCGGGGCCGTCGCGCCGTTGGTCGGCGGTGACGACCCGAGCCGTTATGCCGCGCTCGCGGCGATGACGGCCGTGCTCGTCGGCGGGATCGCTTTGGTGGCGCGCGTGCTGCGGCTGGGATGGATCTCCGACTACTTCTCCCTGGCCGTGCTGGTCGGCTACCTCCATGGCGTCGCGGTCGTCCTCATCGTCGGTCAGCTCGAGAAGATCACCGGCATGTCGATCGACGCGAGCGATCCGATCCCACAACTCGGTGAGTTCTTCCGTGAGCTCGGCAGCGCGGACGGTCCGACGCTGATCGTCGGACTTGTGTCGCTGGCCACGGTTCTGCTGCTGCGATGGCTCGCGCCGAGACTGCCTGCGGCTCTGATCGTCGTCGTCGGCGGTATCGCCGCGTCCGCTTATCTCGACTTGGCGGGCCAGGGCGTCGCCGTCGTCGGCTACATCCCCTCGGGTTTGCCGAGCTTCGCCTGGCCGAGCGTCGGGGTCGACGACCTCGCGCATCTGCTGCCCGCCGCGCTCGGGATGTTCGCTGTCGGATACGCCGATGCCATCTTGACGGCCCGATCGTTCGCGGGACGGCATCGTCAACATGTCGACGCGAATCAGGAGCTGGTTGCCATGGGTGGTGCCAACCTGGCGGCGGGGGTGACACAAGGTTTCCCGGTGGGTGCCAGTGGATCGTGTACCGCGGTGAACGACCAGATCGGCGGCCGCACCCAACTGGTCGGCGTCATCGCGGCGGTCGTCGTCGCCCTCGTGCTGCTGTTCCTGACCGAACCGGTCGGCAAGTTGCCCACCGCGTGTCTCGGCGCGGTGATCGTCGCCGCGGCCATCGGGTTGATTCAGCCGGCGGATTGGCGGAACCTGGCCCGCGCTGGACGAAGCCAGGTCATCATCGCGGTGGTGACCTTCGTCGGAGTGATCACCATCGGGGTTCTGGAGGCGTTGCTCATCGCGGTTGCGATGTCGATCATCGACACCGTCTCCCGACGCGCCCAACCCCACGACGCTGTGCTCGGTTGGGTCGAGCGACTGGATCGCTATGCCGACGTGTCCGTGCACCGCAGCGCGCGCGTCACCCCTGGCGTGGTCGTCTATCGAATCGACGGCGGTATCTTCTTCGCCGACGCCTCCTATTTCAAAGCCCGCGTCCACGAGGCGATTGCCGGAGCCACCACTGACACCCACGATGTCGTGCTCGACGCAGAGGCGATGAATGACATCGATGCGTCGGGTGGCGAGGCGGTGCGAACTCTTGCGCTCGCTCTCCGAGCCGAAGGCATAACGCTCGTCATCGCTCGATTGAAGACTCACCTTCGCGAACAGTTCGACGCAATGGAATTGACCACTGTCATCGGAGCGGAGAATTTCTTTCCTACCACTCAAGCCGCGGTCACCGCGTGCCTCGCCCGCGGTAGTGGTCACTAAAGCATCAAGAACCGACCACCCTCGCGTGATCTAGGTGTTCGCCTCGGAACGGTGCTCTCGAAGCGTGGCGATGCTCTGTCGATACTCGGCCTCGTCGATCTCACCGCTTGCGAAGCGATCGGCGAGTACTGCCTCCGGGTCGGACCGCCATTCGCTCGACAGCGGGGACGTCGAACGCAGCACCATCATCACGACCCAAGCGATCAGTCCGCAGAACACGGCTACGGAGAGGGCCATGAACAGCCAGGCACCCCATCCCCATGCGCCATCGGTCCAATACATCCTGCGTGCTACCTCCGTTGGTGACTCCAGTGAACGTCGCCAGCGGATCGATGCCCACGGCCGAAAGTCCCGAATAGGACGGCGAAAGGATGATGACGCGCTGGATTGCACCCCCACGTACAGCGACATCTAACGTGGCGTCAGATTTGGTCACGCCCGAGGAGCATCAGCCCGAGTGGATCTCCGTTACACCGAAGCCGAAGAGCAGTTCCGCAAGGAGCTGCGGGAGTGGCTCGGCGGCGCGCTCGCCGAGCTGCCGCCCAAGCCCGCCCACGACGACTGGGCGGCACGGCTCGAGTACGACACCGGCTGGCAGCAGAAACTGCACACCGCCGGGTACGCGGGAATCAACTGGCCGCAGGAGTACGGCGGTCGGGGCGCGACGCTCACCGAGCAGCTCATCTACCTCGAGGAGACAACCCTCGCCGGGGCTCCGTACGTCGGGGTGAACTTCGTCGGCCTGATGCACGCGGGCCCGACGATCATGAGTGAAGCCAGCGAGGAGCAAAAGCAGCAACACCTGCCGCGCATCTTGCGCGGTGACGAGGTGTGGTGCCAGGGCTTCTCCGAGCCCGCCGCCGGTTCCGATCTCGCGTCGCTCCAGTGCAAGGCCGTACGCGATGGTGACGAGTACGTCATCACCGGCCAGAAGATCTGGACGTCGTTCGCGCAGGTGGCCGACTACTGCGAGATGTTGGTGCGCACGGACCCGAGCGCACCCAAGCACAAGGGCATCACTTGGCTGATCGTCCCCATGGACCTACCCGGCATCGAGATCCGACCACTGAAGACGATCGTGGGCTCGACCGAGTTCAGCGAGGTGTTCTTCGACGGAGTACGGGTGCCCGTGAGCCAGCGTGTCGGCGACGAGAACGAAGGCTGGCGTATCGCCATGGTCACCTTCAGTTTCGAACGCGGCACGGGGTTCATCTCGGATCTCGTCGAGACCAACCGCATGATCGGTGACCTGGTGCGAATGGCCAAGAAGGTCACCCGGAGGTCCGCAACCGCATGGGACGACGTTGATCTTCGTCGCGACATCGGTCACATGCAGGCCGAGATGGACGCGCTCTGGGCGATGACGAAGCGCAACCTCGCCCAGGCCGAGCGCGACGGCGTTCCCGGACCCGCGAGTAGCGCGGTGAAGGTCTATTACACCGAGCTGATGCAACGCATCACCGAGGTCGCGATGCGAGTGCTCGCCCGAGCCGGTCTGTCCCGCGACGACGTGGGCGACCTGGGTTCGAGTGAGTTCGTCGAGGAGCGACTTCGCTCGACGTCGTTCACCATCGCCGCCGGTACGAGCCAGATCCAACGCAACATCATCGCCGAGCGCATCCTCGGCCTCCCCAAGGGCTAGATGTGATGATCGTTCCTGTTGCGACCCTTGTTGTCGGACGGAGGCGGGAGTAAGCACATGCATTTCGAGCTGACCGATGACCAACTCGCGCTGCAGGAGGGTCTGCGCAACTTCTGCGCGGGCCGATTCGACATCGCGACCGTGCGCGCCCTCGAGAGCGGCATCGATCGCAGCTCGTGGCGCGAGCTGGCCGACATGGGCGTGTTCGCGTTGCGACTACCTGAGAGCGATGGTGGCATCGAGCTGGGTTGGGCCGACGCGGTGCTCGTCTTCGAGGAGCTCGGCCGCGCGTTGGTGCCCGGTCCGCTGGTATGGACCCATCTCGTCGCGGGACTCGTCGACGGCGCTGCGAGTGGTGAGGTGATCGTCGGCGGGATCGAGCGCGACGATCCGTCGCTGCTGATCGAGCACTTCGAATCGCTCGACCAGGTCGTGATCGTGGACGACGACGGCGCGTGGGTCGCCCGCGGCGGCGAGCATCACGGCCGAAGCCGTGGTGAATCCGCTCGATCCACTCACGCCCGTCAGCCGGGTCGTCGGCGATCTCCCACGGGGCGAGCGAGTGCTCGACGCCGAGGGCGTGCGCGCTCTTCGGTTGCAGGGTGCGGCGCTCGTGTCGGGTCTACTACTCGGCTTGTCCGAGGCCGCGACGGATCTGGCAGTGGCCTACGCCAAGGAGCGCGTGCAGTTCGACAAGCCCATCGGCGCGTTCCAGGCCGTGAAGCACTTGCTCGCGGACATGTTCACCCGCACCGAGTTGGCTCGCAGTGCCGTCTACGCCGCCGGCGTGACCATCGACGATCCGGGCGTCGGGTCAGTCGAGCGGGCCGTGGCCGCGGCCAAGCTCACAGCGGCCGAAGCCGGCGTCGGCAACGGCAAGAGCTGTATACAGGTCCATGGAGGCATGGGCTACACGTGGGAGGTCGACGCCCACCTCTTCTTCAAGCGGGCCTACGCCCTCGAGCCCCTCTTCGGTTCGCGGGAGGACTGCGCCGACATGATGGCCGACCTCCTCGACACCGCTTTCGCCTGAGCACACCCCGCCAGACCTTCTGCACCACGGCGAGCGTTTCGTGGGTGCACAATGAGCGCGTGGCGCTGACGACTGCGACCGTCCTGCGGCGAGGGATCGGCAAGCACTGCCCGGTGTGCGGGCAGGGCCACCTCTTCCGCACCTGGTTGCGTATGCGCTCGGTGTGCCCACGGTGCGGTCTGCAATTCCAACGGCTTCCCGGGCACTGGCTCGGGTCGTGGTTCCTCAACATCTGTGTGGCGCAGTCGGTGGTGGTGCTCATCCTCGTCGTCGGTGTCGCGGTCACGTACCCGAATCCGCCGATGCTTCGCTCTCACCGTGCTCACGGTGATCGGCGCACTCGTCGTGCCGCTGCTGTTCTTCCCGTTCTCGCGGACGATCTGGTGCGCGATCGACCTGGCCATGCGTCCTCTGGAGTTCGACGAAGGAGTGGCCCCGGACTTCGAACTGGCCGACGAGATCGATCGGGTGCGCCGCGAGGGTGAGCCCGGGAGCAGCGCGGCGTGACCGAAACGATATTGCCGGTCGGGCGCCGCGACCGATAACAAGGACGGATGGCGACAGACCCCCTTGTGCCGGCCGGCGACTTCCTCGTCGACTCGGACGTGCAACGCGACCCCGATACTCCGGGCCGATACACGCTCGACCTCTCGCCGGCGTGGAATGTCTTCTACACGTTCGGCGGCATGAGCATGGCCGTGGCGTTGCGCGCCATCGAGCGCGAGCTCGCCCGCGACGACTTCGGACCGATCACTGCCACGGCGTTGTACATCCGGCCGGTGAGCGATGGTCCGCTCGAGGTGAACGTGCGCGTCTTGCGGAACGGGCGCAAAGCGGCGCAGGCCGTGGCTGAGCTTCGCGGCGAGGATCACGACGGCCCGGCGCTACATCTCACCGCCACCTTCGGCGCGCAGAACGAGAGCCCGATCGACTACGTCGACGCCACGTTCCCCGATGTGCCCGGCCCGGAGCAGTGCGATCCGCCCCCGCCCCGGCCTCCCGATTCTCCGTTCCAAGATCTCAACTTCCATCAGCAGACGGATTGGCGACCGACTTCGTGGTGGGATCCCGAGACGTGGACCTCGCAGCCGGCCGAGACCAGTTGTTGGACTCGTTTCGTCAAGGAGCCACGTCTCGCGGACGGCACGATCGACCCGATCTCGTTGCCGATCCCCGCGGACATGCTCGGCCCGGCTGTTGGCCAACGCATCGGGCCCAACCCGTTCTTCGTGCTCACGCTCGAGCTGAGCGTGCACTTCTTCGCCACCACCACGTCGCCGTGGGTGTTGCAACACGTGGTTTCACCGCAGTCGGCCCACGGTTACGCAAGCGGCCACGTGTACCTGTGGGACGAGGATCGTCAGCTGCTCGGCTTCGCCACCCAACGAGCGCTCATGCGCGCCGTCGCGCCCGGCGAGCGCCTCGGCCCGAAGTGACTAGCGCTTCGGCAGGGTCGTGCCCACGTCCGGAGGTGGTGGTGGTGGCGGCTGACCGTCGAAGGTGACCGTCACGCTGAAGGTCATCGGCGCGGGATCCGTCGATGTGTGACCGTCGGGCGAGACGTAGTGCACCTCGATCGTGGCCGAACCGACACCGTTCGCCGCGAAGCTGATGTACTGCTGCGCCGGCGCTCCGGGTATGCCCGGGCTCTCACTGCGGAGTTGGGTGCCCAGTGGCGTCAGCACCGCGCCGTTGAGCTTGTTGGCGACCTGCCAGCTGTACCCGGCGCTCGGTTCGCTCTGGAGCTTGAGGGCGAAGCGGCGGCCGAGCGCGACATAGATCGGCGTGTTGGGGTCGCTGTACGCGGGGAAGTCGAGCGCTCCAGATGCGACGTCGCTGTTGTCGGCGACCGTCGTCCCCGGGTCGGCGGTGCCGTCGCTGGGGGCGCCGTCGCTCCCGGAGCACGCGACCGCGCCGAGCAGCGTGAGGGTGATGACGGGCACGATCAGCCAATTGATCCGACGGCCCACCGGTCCTCTTCTCATCAGGCCGCACAGTATCGGGCGGATTTTGGCGGCTTCGCACGCTGACTAGAACGCGTTCTACCATGCTCGGTCGATGGACTTCGAGGACTCACCTGAGGAAGCGGCGTTCCGGGCCGAGGTGCGGGCGTTCCTCGAAGCGAACGCGTCACCCAAGACCGGCACCGACTCGGACTGGTCGCGAGGCGGCATGTCTACCGACCCCGACGAGATCGCCGTGTACCTGGAGCGGTGTCGCGCCTGGCAGCGCACGCTCTACGACAATGGCTGGGCCGGCATCACCTGGCCGAAGGAGTTCGGCGGCCGCGGCGGCACTCCGAGCGAGTCGATCATCTTCAACCAAGAGGCGTTGTTGTTCGACGTCACCACCGGATTCATCGGTGCGGCGCAGCAGCTGGTCGGGCCGCCGATCCTGCACTTCGGTACCGATGAGCAGAAGAAGCGCTACATCCCGCCGATGCTTCGCGGCGAGGAGATGTGGTGCCAGCTGTTCAGCGAGCCCGGTGCCGGCTCGGATCTGAGCACGCTGGCCACCCGCGCCGTGCGCGACGGCGACGAGTTCGTGGTGAACGGCCAGAAGGTGTGGACGAGCGAGGCACAGCACGCCGACTACGGCATCTTGCTGACCCGTACCGATCCCGATGTGCCGAAGCACAAGGGCATCACCTTCTTCGTGGTCGACATGCGTGCGCCCGGCGTCGACATCCGGCCGCTCGTGCAGGCGACAGGTCTTTCGCATTTCAACGAGGTGTTCCTGTCCGACGTCCGCATACCGGCCGAGAACGTGATCGGCGAGGTGAACGGGGGATGGGCCCCGGCGCGCGCCACGCTCGCCAGCGAAGCGGGGATGATCGGCGGTTCGGGTCTGTCGAGCCAGTTCGTGGCCGTTCTCGCCCTGGCACGGGAGTGTGGTCGCACCGACGATCCGCTCATCCGGCAGGTGCTCGCCGACGTCTACACACGCGAGCGGATCCTGAAGTTCCACGGCATGCGCATGCAGACCGCGGTGATGCACAAGCGGGGCATCCCACCCGATCCTTCCGTCCTGAAGAACTTCTTCGTCCAGTCGTTGACTCAGCGAGTGAACCTGGCGCTCACGATCGAGGGCACGGCGGGCATGCTGGCCGATGACGACGGGGTCCAGGACGGGTTCTGGCAGAAGCAGTGCATGGCGCAGTTCTCGTCGCGCATCGGTGGCGGCACGTCCGAAGTGCACAAGAACATGATCGGCGAGCGAGCCCTGGGGTCTGCCGCGCGAACCGCGCCGCGACAAGGACGTCGCGTGGAAGGACTTACCGAAATCGTGAGCGATGCCGACGATCGCTTCGCCTACGGCATCGACGAGGGCGACGAAGCAACGGCGGCCGAGCACGAGCGACTGTCGTTACTCGCCTCGCAGTACGACGGCGGCTCCATCCGGCTCATCGAGAACCTGGGCATTGCACCCGGTTGGCATTGTCTCGAGGTCGGCGCCGGGCACGGCGGCATGGCCCGTTGGTTGGCCGCGACGGTGGGTGACCACGGTCGGGTCATGGCTACCGACATCGACATCCGGTTCCTGGTCGACATGCCGGCGAACGTGATCGTACGGGAGCACGACATCGCCGTTGATTCTCTGCCGGCGGCTCACTTCGACCTCATCCACGCGCGGGCTGTGTTGCAGCACGTACCCCAACGCGAACAAGCGCTTGATCGGATGATCGATGCCGCCAAGCCCGGCGGATGGCTGTTGGTCGAGGACATCGATTGGTTGGTGTTCGACAGCCAGGAGTTGCCCGAGCCGTTCGCCACCCTTCACCACACGGTGCGCAACGCCTACACCGCCAACGCGGGCTACGACGGCGAATGGGGTCGACGCATGTTGGCCACGATGCGTGCCGTCGGGCTGAACGATGTCGACTCGCGGGGCACGGTCCGCACGATGCACGGCGGCACGCCGAGCGCGGAGTGGTACGTGATGGCGCTGGAGCGGGCCGGCCCGGCGCTGGTCGATGCCGGCTTGCTCGATGCCGCGACGGTCGGCGCCGCCATCGCCCAGGCACGCCAGCCGAACTTCGCCGTGTTGTCGCCGCTTTCGATCTCGGCGTGGGGCCGCAAACCGGAATGACCAAGGCCCGAAGGAACAAGGCCGGGGTGGCAAACCGCCGCTGAGTTGACAGAATTGGGCGTGATGCAGGCCAAGGGTTACCGGTTGCGGATGCCGACGTGGCGCCGAACCCTGCTCACCTGCCTGTTGGCCGTGATTGCTCTGTTCTTCGTACCGGGCATCGTGGCGCCCGGACTGCAGCTGTGGTGGCGGGGGCTGAGCCTGATCGGTCTGCTCACCGCCGGAGCCGGCCTGCGGATCCTGCTGGGTTCGGTCGTGTCGGTACGCCCACGTGGGTTGCGCCTACAACGCAACTGGCCGTTCCGGCGTGACATCCCCTGGTATCGCATCCTGCAGATCGATGTGATCCCCGGCTTCTGGAACCTCGAGATCGAGCTCAACTCGGGCGAGCGGTTGGCGCTGCCGTGTGTCGAGAACCTCGACGACCTCTACCACCGCATGGAGCACCACCGGCAGGCCCTCGACGCGTAACGTGCCCGCATGCTCAAACGCGGGGTACTCGTTGTCGTCGCGCTCGTGCTGATCGCCGCCGCGTCGTGCAGTAAGGACAAGGCCGAGCCGGGCGCGACGTCGACCTCACCCAGCACCACGGCGGCAACCGGGACGACCGTGGAGACCACCGGCACCACCGAAACAACGTCGAGTTCCTCGTCTAGCTCGGAAGTGTCCATTCCGCCGGTGACTCCACCAGTCGGGCAACCGGCCGCCTGCTCGCTGCTGTCGGAGTCCGCGCTGACAGCGGTGGGTGTGCCGGCCGGCACCGTGGGCACGGTCAGCGACGATCCGAACGGCGAACCCGCACCGAGCAAGGGTTGCTCGTGGACGACCCCGGAGATCGGGGTGCTGCTGTTCTACGGGAAGGACCCACTCGAGATCATGGCCGTGGCGCGGCAGGACGATCCCGGTGGGGTCGACATCCCCGGCCTTGGGCAAGACGCGTTCTACTCGTCGGCCGGCATCATCTACGTCGACACGGGCTCGCAGGCGTTCGAGGTCGGTGGCGCGCTGACACAAGACCAGTTGACGGCGTTGGCCCAGAATGTGTTGACCAACCTCTGAGGCGAGCTCAGATCTGGCGCTGCTTGCCTTCCCAGTACGGGTCGCGCAGCTTGCGCTTGTAGAGCTTGCCGTTCGGGTCGCGCGGCATCTCGACGATGAAGTCGATCGTCTTCGGACGCTTGAACCCCGCGAGGTTGTCCTTCATGAAGGCGAACAGCTCCTCGCGCAATGCGTCGTCGGGCTCGACACCGGCGGCCGGCTCGACCACGGCCTTGATCTCCTCGCCCCAGTCCTCGTGGGGGATGCCGAACACCGCGACGTCGCCGATCTTCGGCATGGTCAGCAACGTCGACTCGATCTCGGCCGGATAGATGTTCACGCCACCCGAAATGATCATGTCGCTCTTGCGGTCCTTGAGGAACAGGTAGCCGTCCTCGTCGAGCAGACCCCAGTCGCCGACGGTGAAGAAGCCTTCGTGCCGGTTCTCCTCGGTCTTCTTCTTGTCGCCCTTGTATTCGAAGTTCGCCTGAGCGAGTGACATGTAGACGGTGCCCTCGGTGCCCGCGGGCACTTCGTTCATGTTGTCGTCGAGCACGCGCAGCTCGGCGCTGGGCCATGCCTTGCCCACGCTGCCGGGCTTGTTCAGCCATTCCTGTGCCGTGATGATCGAGCCTCCGCCCTCGGTGGCCGCGTAGTACTCCATGATCGCGTCGCCCCACCACTCGATCATCTTGCGTTTCACTTCGGGTGGGCACGGCGCGGCGGCGTGCACCATGCAACGCGTCGACGACACGTCGTACTTGGCGCGCACGTCCTCGGGCAGCGCGAGCAGCCGGTGGAACTGCGTCGGCACCATGTGCGACGTCGTCACCTTGTGCTTCTCGATCAGCTCGAGCATGCCTTCCGGCGACCACTTGTCCATGAGCACGACCGTATGGCCCATGTGCAGCGAGTTGGCCGTCCACATCAAGACCGCGGTGTGGTAGAGCGGCGAGCCCGTAATGTGCACGTTGTCGTCGAGCGGTTGCACGCCGAACATGCCTTGGAAGCCGGCATACAACTCGCCCAGGATGTCGGGGTCGATGTCGACCAGGCCGCGCTTCACACCCTTGGGCTTGCCCGTGGTCCCCGACGTGTAGTGCATCGGCGCGCCGGCGATGCGACCATCGGGGTTGGTGACCGGTTGGCCGGCTACCAGATCGCTCCACGGACGCACACCGTCGATGTGGCCGACCGAGAAGCACTTGTCGGCCGGGAGGTCGACCTCGGTCAGGGCCTTCGTGATCTCATCGCCGTAGCGCTCGTGGCCCACGAACACCTTGGCGTCGCTGTCGTTGACGATGTAGGCGATCTCGGGGCCGACGAGGTGATGGTTGATCGGTGTGAGGTAGAGCCCGATCTGCATGGCGCCGAGGTACAGCTCGATCATCTCCATGCCGTTGGGCAGCACGCACGCCACGGTGTCGCCCGTCGTCGAGGCCTTGGGCCCGCAGACCGTGGCTCACCTGGTTGGCGACGGTGAGCAGTTCGCCGGCGGTGCGGGCATTGCCCTCCGGATCGACGAGTGCGACCCGATCGGGATCAGCATTGGCCAGCTTCCAGAATCCGAGCTCGGTCACGTTTCGTTCCCCTCTTTCCTGCCCTCGGGCAAGACCTGACGCGGTGTCAGGAGATTAGAACCCGTTCTCGTTTTTCGCCACCGAGGCCGGGCGAGCAGGCTGTCGGCATGATCCGGAACGCGGTGGACGAAGACGTCGATGCGATCGCGGCCTTGGCTCAACGCACACGGGAGAAGTACGAGCAGTACGAGAAGCAGTTCTGGCGGATCTCGCCCGACGCGGCCGAGGCCGTGGCCTCGGAGGACGGGACGTTCCTGGGGCGTACGCCTTCCTCGCAACGGTGACCTTCGTGCCGCCGGTGTACGCCCCTGGTGCCACCGCCACCATCGACGACTTCGCGGTGACCGCCGATGCGTGGGCCACGGTCGGCGTCGAGCTGGTGCGGAGGCGCAGCTCGGCTGCGGCGCTCAAGGTCACGCAGCTGGTGGTGGTGTGCGGGCACCGGGACGAGGCCAAGCGCTCGATGTTGCAGGACCTCGGGCTGAGCCTGGCGTCGGAATGGTACGTAGGACCGGTGCCGCCCTAATCTCCGGCTCGTTCGTCCTGCCCCGCTCGGGGCCACATCAAGGGGGAAGCACATGCGTGCTGCCGTTCTGCTGAAGTCAGGTGGCGAGGAGCTCGACGTCTTCGACGACATCGAGACCCTGCCCCTCGGGCCCGCCGACGTGAAGGTCGACATCAAGGCCACGGGCGTGTGCCACTCGGACTTGCACGCCATCAACGGCGATCTGCCCCAGGGCGTGCCGTTCGTGCCCGGCCACGAGGGCGCCGGTGTGGTCACCGAGGTCGGGCCCGCCGTCACATCGCTCGCCGTCGGCGATCACGTGGTCATCGCCTGGTCGCCTCCGTGCGGTCAGTGCACTGCGTGCGTCGACCAGAAGAGCCCGCACCTGTGCGTGATGATCCAGTTCGCCATCGCCGGTCTGCCCAAGTTCAAGCAGGGCGACACCGAGATCTACGGCATGGCCGGCACCGGCACCTTCTCGGAGGAGATCGTCGTGCCCGAGCAGGCCGCCATCAAGATCGACGACGACGTGCCCTTCGAGATTGCGTCTTTGATCGGTTGCGGCGTGACCACGGGTGTGGGTGCCGCGATCAACACGGCCAAGGTGACGCCGGGCTCGACGTGTGTGGTGTTCGGATGCGGTGGCGTCGGCATCTCGGTCATCCAGGGTTGTCGGGTCGCCGGCGCGGCCGTGATCGTCGCCGTCGACGTGAACGCCGAGAAGCTCGAGATGGCCAAGCGCTTCGGTGCCACGCATGCGTGTGCCCCTGACGATCTGGCGGCGCTGCAGGGCGAGGTAACCGGTGACGCCGGTGGCTTCGACTACGCCTTCGAGGCGATCGGCCTGCCCGTGACGGTGCGGGCGGCGTACGACGCGGCCCGCCGCGGCGGCACGGCCGTGGTGGTCGGTGTCGGCAACGCGTCGCAGACGGTCGAGTTCAACATGTTCGAGCTGTTCTTCATGGAGAAGACGCTCAAGGGCAGTTACTACGGCTCGGCCGACGTGCGCTCGGACTTCAAGCGCCTGCTGCGCCTCTGGAAGGCCGGCAAGCTCGACCTCGACGGCATGATCACCCAGAAGATCGGCCTCGACGGCGTGAACGAGGCCATCCAGCAGATGAAGCGCGGCGAGGTCATCCGCACCGTCATCGAGCTCTGAGTTTCCTAGCTCTTCCAACTTGCGTACCACCGACCCCCAATGGGTCTCGGCGGTACGCAAGTTGGCGCGAGGGCCCTATGGCCCTAGTCGGTCCGAGGGGCGTTGCGCATAGTGGGCGGTGCACGACCGACCTGCGAGGCGATCGATGAGGACGAGCCCGACGACGAGGAAGCCACAGCGATGGGTGGTGGCGCTCGTGGCAGTGGCCGTCGTGAGCCTCGCCGGCTGTCGCCCACAGTCGCTTTGGAGCTGGGGTTACAACTCGGCAGGCAACCTCGGTGACGGCACGACGACCAGTCGTTCGACACCGGGCATCGTCGATGCGGGGTGGCACAGCATCGCGGCGGGCGATTTTCACACCGTAGCGATCCGTACGGACGGCACGCTTTGGACCTGGGGCTACAACTATTCCGGGCAGCTCGGCGACGGCACGACCGTCTCCCGTTCGGTGCCCGCACAAGTCGGCACAGATACGAACTGGGCCACCGCGGGGGCGGGGGGAGATCGCTCGATGGCGATCCGCACCGATGGCACTTTGTGGGCATGGGGCGGCGGCTACGCCGCAGATCACCTACCAGCACAGATCGGCACCGCCACTGACTGGGCCAACCTCGCCGTTGGCCAGTACCAGACACTCGCGTTGCGGCGGGACGGTTCGTTGTGGACGTGGGGCCTCAACAACTGGGGTCAACTCGGCGACGGCACACTCGCAAATCGTTCCGAGCCCGAACAGATCGGCACGAACACGAACTGGACCGTCATTGCGGCCGGCAGGTGGGGCGAAAGCTTCGCCGTCCAGAGCGACGGTTCGTTGTGGGCCTGGGGCCATAACCAGTACGGGGAGCTGGGTGACGGCACGACCATCGATCGATACACCCCCGGACGAATCGGCACCGATAGCTGGCGAACCGTCGCAGCGGGTGAGGCCTTCACCACCGCCATCCGGAGCGACGGCACGTTGTGGTCGTGGGGCCGGAACTACCTCGGCATGCTCGGTGACGGCACCACGAACGACCGACCCACACCAGCACAGATCGGCACCGACGCGAGCTGGCATTCGATCGTCGACGGAGGGTTCCACTCACTTGCCATCCGCAACGACGGCACATTGTGGGGCTGGGGTTACAACTATTACGGGCAAGTTGGTGACGGCGAGGGTTTCCCGCAGCTGTCGCCGCACCAGATCGGTACCAACAGTGATTGGCAGACCGTGAGTGGAGGCTTTGCCCACTCGATTGGATTGCATGGTGACGGCACGTTCTGGGGTTGGGGTCATGACTGGTATGGCGAGCTCGGCGATGGCGCGCCCGCCAACTCGGTCAACTCGCCGAAGCAGATAGGGCCCGTACATCATTGGACGAGGGTCGCGGCCGGGGCGGTTCATACGGTCGCCATCCGAAGCGACGGCACTCTGTGGGCATGGGGGTACAACGGGAACGGACAGCTCGGTGATGGAACGACCACCGATCGAAGCAGCCCCGAACAGATCGGCAGCGACCACTGGAGAAACGTCGCGACGGGGCGGTACTACACGGTTGCCGTTCGCGATGACGGCACCCTGTGGGCGTGGGGCTCGAACGACTCTGGCCAGCTGGGTGACGGTGCTACCACGGACATCGCGGTCCCGACGCAGATCGGGAGTGCCTCCGATTGGCTCTCGGTCGCGGCGGGATACTCACATACGGTTGCGACACGCACCGATGGAACCTTGTGGGCCTGGGGTTCGAACACCAACGGGCAGCTCGGTGACGGAACGAGCACGGACCATTTGGTCCCAGAACAGATCGGTACGGATACCAACTGGTTGCTGGTGGCTGCGGGAGGGGACCACACGATCGGCATCCGGTGGGACGGAACGCTCTGGGCATGGGGCTACAACGGCTACGGACAACTCGGTGACGGAACGAGCACGGGCCAATTCGCTCCGGAGCAGATCGGTACTGACACGGACTGGGCAACACCGGCCGCCGGCGCCAATCACAGCGCTGCCATCCGGCGCGACGGCACCTTGTGGACGTGGGGGTTCAATGGCTGGGGGCAGTTGGGTGACGACAGCACGGTGAATCGGAACGTTCCCGAGAAGATCGGTACCGGCCAGTGGGCTGCCGTCGCCGGCGGCGATAACCACACCCTCGCCATTCAACGCAATGGCACGTTGTGGGGGTGGGGCTACAACGGAGACGGGCAGCTGGGTGATGGAACGACCGGGCAGCACGACCAACACGTTCCGGAACAGATCGGCACCGCCAGCAACTGGCAGACCGTCGTTGCCGGGGCGAACTACACCCTCGGCGTGCAGCAGAACTGACCGCCCGCAAGTTGATGGTTCGTGCTGGTCGGGGCTCGTTGGCGGGCAACTAGAACCTGTTCTATTGTCCAGCCCCTATGGCTGAAACAGAGGTGCTGAAGGCACCGAACGTCATCGAATACCCGTTCAGCCGCACGACGGGTCCGGTGATCGGTGCGTTCTTCACGGCACTACGAGAAGGCTTCATCGTTGGCGTGCGGGGGGCAGACGGTCGGGTGATCGTGCCGCCGTTCGAGTACGACCCGATCACGGCCGAGGACCTGACCGAGATCGTCGAGGTCGGCGACGCGGGCGAGGTCACCACGTGGGCGTGGATCAACCAGCCGCTCGACGATCAACCGCTCGACAAGCCGTTCGGTTGGGCGCTCATCAAGCTCGACGGTGCCGACACCGCCATGTTGCACGCCGTCGACGCTGGCTCGATCGACAAGATGAGCACCGGCATGCGGGTGAAGGCCAAGTGGCGCGCCGAGCGCGAAGGCCACATCAACGACATCGAGTGCTTCGTGCCAGAGGGGGACTGCATGAGCGACATCACGCTGCCGGATCGCCTCAAGGACGTCGAGCCCGTCAAGAGCATTCGCACACCTGCCCGTCTCGACTACGTGTTCACCGCAGGTAAGGCGACGACGAAGTTCCTCAACGGCCTGTCCGAGCGCAAGATCCTCGGCCAGCGCTGCCCGGTGTGCAAGAAGGTGTACGTGCCGGCGCGGGGCGCATGCCCCACCGACGGTGTGCCGACCGAGGAAGAGGTCGAGCTCGCGCACAAGGGCACCATCACCACGTTCTGCGTGGTGAACGTGCAGTTCTACGGCCAGGCGATGGAACTGCCCTATGTCAGCGCCCTGATCCTGCTCGACGGGTCCGACATCCCGCTGATGCACCTCATCCAGGAAACCAAGGCGACCGACGTCCACATGGGCATGCGGGTCGAGGCCGTGTGGGTGCCCGACGAGGAGTTGGGCCGCACACTCGAGAGCATCAAGTACTTCCGTCCCACCGGCGAGCCCGATGCCGACTGGGACAGCTACAAGGACAACGTGTGAGGGGGATGACGTGAGAGACATTGCACTTATCTCCTTCGCGCAGGCCAAGAACGAGCGGCGCGTCGAGGACGTCAACGAGGTCGAGATGCTCATGCCGGTGATCGACGAGGTGCTCGCCGGACCTGGCATCACGCGCCATGACATCGACTTCGTCTGCTCGGGCAGCTCCGACTACTTGGCCGGCCAAGCGTTCTCGTTCGTCATGACGCTCGACAGCGTGGCGCCGTGGCCGCCGATCTCCGAGTCGCACATCGACATGGACGGCGCCTGGGCGGTGTACGAGGCCTGGGTGAAGATGCAGATGGGCAAGGCCGACGTCGCGGTCGTCTACGCCTACGGCAAGTCGTCACCCGGCGACATCCGTCGAGTGATGACCCGTCAGCTCGATCCCTATTACACGGCCCCGTTGTGGGCCGACTCCGTGTCGCTCGCCGCACTGCAGGCGCGGGCCGGTATCGACGCCGGCAAGTTCACGGAACAGGACATGGCCGAGGTGGCGGCGCGCTCGCGGCGCGACGCCAAGGCCAACCCCTTTGCGCAGCTGAGTGGCGACACCGAGCCAGCAGCGTTGCTGGCGACGAGTACCTCGTGGCTCCGCTGCGCAAGCACGACTGCCCGCCGATCACCGATGGCGCCTGCGCCGTGGTGCTCGCCGCGGGCGACAAGGCGCGCGAGCTGAGCAAGCGCCCCGCCTGGATCAAGGGCTTCGACCATCGCATCGAACCCCAGGCGCTGGGGGTGCGCGACCTCACCGACTCGGTGTCGACGCGCCAGGCGGCGGCCAAGGCCGGCGTCGGCGACGGCAAGATCGACGTGGCCGAGATCCACGCACCGTTCTCGCACCAGGAGCTCATCCTGCGTGAGGCGCTGGGGCTGGGTGACGGCGTGAGCATCAACCCGTCGGGCGGCGCGCTGTCGGCCAACACGATCATGGCGGCGGGCCTCACCCGCATGGGCGAGGCCGCCAACCGGATCATCAACGGCGACGCTGACCGGGCGGTCACCCACGCGACGAGCGGTGCCTGTCTTCAGCAGAACCTCGTCTGCGTGCTCGAGGGGGAGTGATGGGAAGCGAACGGGTAGCCATCGTCGGCATCGGCCAGACCAAGCACCAGACCACGGCGGGCGACGTCTCGCTCGCGGGCATGGTGCGCACCGCGGCCAAGCGGGCGCTCGACGACGCCCAGATGACGTGGAGCGACATCGACGCCGTCGTCATCGGCAAGGCACCGGACTTCTTCGAGGGCGTGATGATGCCCGAGCTGACCCTGGCCGATGCGTTGGGCGCGACCGGCAAGCCGATGTTCCGGGTGCACACCGCCGGTTCGGTCGGTGGGTCGACGGCGATCGTGGCGCAGGACCTGATCGCGGCCGGCATCCACGAGCGCGTGCTCACCGTCGCGTACGAGAAGCAGAGCGAGAGCGAGGCCATGTGGGCCCTGTCGCTGCCTCTGCCGTTCCAGCCCCCGATGCACGCCGGCGCGGGCGGTTACTTCGCCCCGCACATCCGTGCGTACATGGCGCGGTCCAAGGCGCCCGACCACATCGGGATCCTGGTGACGCTGAAGGATCGGCTGAACGCATGCAAGAACCCGTACGCGCACCTGCACGAGACGGACATCACGTTCGACTCGGTGAAGGACTCGATGATGTTGTGGGACCCGATCCGCTACAGCGAGACGTGTCCGTCGTCTGACGGCGCGTGCGCCATGGTGCTCACCAACGAGAAGGGTGGAGACGCCGCGGCCACCGAGGGACGAGCGCCGGCGTGGGTGAAGGGCACGGCGTTCCGCAGCGAGCCGGTGATGTTCGCCGGGCGCGACCAGGTGAACCCTCAGGGCGGCCAGGACTGCTCGGCCGACGTGTACAAGCAGGCCGGCATCACCGATCCCGCGTAAGGACATCGACGTCGTCGAGATGTACGTGCCGTTCAGCTGGTTCGAGCCGATGTGGCTCGAGAACCTGCACTTCTGTCCTGAGGGCGATGGCTGGAAGCTCGTCGAGGAAGGCGTCACGCAGATGGACGGCGATCTTCCGGTCAACTGCAGCGGTGGTGTGCTGTCGTCGAACCCCATCGGTGCGTCGGGCATGCTGCGCTTCGCGGAAGCAGCCATGCAGGTACGCGGTCAGGCCGGCGAGCACCAGATCGACGGCGCTCGCACTGCGTTGGGCCACGCCTACGGCGGCGGCTCGCAGTTCTACGCCATGTGGATCGTGGGCGCCGAGAAGCCCTAGCTCGCTCTGGACTACTTCGAGGCCGGGTGCGGAACCGCTCGCTCCGAGGGCTGCGAGGGATTTTTGGGCTGCGACGGCTCCGGCCGGTGCGGCGGTTGCGGTTTCGGTCGAGTCATCGGAGCTCCTCAGATCCACAAGTCAAGCGTCAGGAAGCCTATCTCCACTGCCATAAGGCCGATCGTCCACCGGACCACGAAGTAGGAGCGCTCCAGTCGGTCCGAGTTCGAGCCGTAATCATCCTGTCCGAAGATCGTGAGATCACGAAGCATGACGTCGCCATCGACTCCTCGGTCCACGTAGGCGTCGATTAGCTCGTACCCGTTGAATGTGTCGTTCCAGTCGGTCGACTGCTGTATCCACATGGCCAGTACGACCAGCACAAGAAACGCAGCTGTGCCGAGAACGAACGGGATGCCGTGGCCGTTCGAATCCTGGGAGGCAAAGAACGCGAGCGCGGCGGCTCCCGTTGTGATGACAAGAGCCGCGCGACGTCGAACACTCTCGAGTCGCTCGGCCTGCCCGTCGAGCGCTCTGCGCATTTCGTCATATGCGATCTCAGCAGGGTCCTTCATCCATCCTCCCGCACCTCCCTTGGTGCCTGGCTGTCACAGGTCGAGGGGAAGGCCGTGATGGTAAGCGTGCGGTGTGACAGTGCCAGCTGCCTCCGGATCCGAGAGCCGCGACCGCCTGCGTCGTAGGGTCGGTGCGTGGCGGAGCTGGAGCCCGGGATCTACGAGGTGCTCCTCACCGCAGTGCTTCGTGAGCATCTCGAGGCCTTCGAGAGTCGCTCGCGAGATGTCCGGGCTCTGCGGTCCGCCGAGGCAGCAGATCGCATTGCGCTGCACCTGAGCCGGCAGGTCGAGCAGTCGCTCACTTCCATCGGTGACGATGACCGGGTCCAAGTTGGCATCGAGGTCGCACGCGAACTCATCGCACGACTGGCCGAACTGGTCAAGACCGATACCTCAGCTACTCCTGTCGATCCGGGCCAAGTCCTGCACGCAATTCTCGAACGACGGCCCGACGGCACACCACAGCCGATCGCCGAGCCGCTCATCCCACTGCTCGACACGACACTCCTCACCAACGCACCCGGCGAACCCGGCCTGTTGAACCAGCTCGACGCCGAGATCGATTCGGCTGATGCCATCGATGTCGTCATGGCCTTCATCCGTCGCAGCGGCATCAACCCACTGCTCGCTTCGCTCCGTCGTCATTGCGAACGCGGCCGCCCGTTACGCGTTCTCACCACCACCTACACCGGCTCCACCGAGCGGGCCGCCCTCGACCAGCTCGCCCGCCTCGGCGCCGACGTACGCATCTCCTACGACCTCAGTACCACCCGCCTCCACGCCAAGGCCTGGGTCTTCCAACGCCGCTCCGGCTTCTCGACTGCCTACGTCGGCTCGTCGAACCTCACCCACTCCGCCCAGGTCACCGGCCTCGAGTGGAACATCCGCGCCTCGGCGGCTCGCAACCCCGACATCCTCGCCAAGTTCGAGGCCGTGTTCGAGAGCTACTGGCAGAGCGCCGACTTCGTTCCCTACGACCCCGACCGATTCGACGAAGAGACCGCACGAGCCGGCCGCAGCCGACACCGGACCCCTCGTCATCCTCAGTCCTATCGAGCTTCGCCTCGAACCGTTCCAAGAACGTCTGCTCGAGCAGATCTCGCTGTCACGCGCACGCGGTCACCATCGCAACTTGCTCGTCGCCGCCACTGGTACCGGCAAGACCGTCATGGCCGCCGTCGACTACGCGCACCTTCGCGACGAACTGCCGCGCTCTCGCCTGCTGTTTGTCGCGCACCGCAATGAGATCCTCGATCAGAGCATCGCCACCTTCCGTTACGCGATGCGCGACGCGTCGTTCGGTGAGAAGTGGATCGGCGGCGCACGACCACAACACTTCGAACACGTCTTCGCTTCGATCCAGAGTCTCAACGCCGCCGATCTCGACGACCTCGCGCCCGATCACTTCGACGTCGTGATCGTCGACGAGTTCCACCACGCGGCGGCGCCCTCGTACCGCAAGCTTCTCGACCACGTGCAGCCCGTCGAGCTGCTCGGCCTCACCGCCACTCCCGAACGTAGTGACGACCTCTCGATCCTGCACTGGTTCGACGACCGGATCGCCGCCGAGCTCCGCCTGTGGGACGCCATCGACCAACAGCGCCTCGCGCCGTTCATGTACTTCGGCATCCACGACGGGCTCGACCTCACCGACATCCCGTGGCGCCGGGGCCAGGGCTACGACATCGACGCCCTCAGCAACCTGTACACCAGCACCGACGCCTGGGCGCGCACGGTCCTCCAAGAGGTGCTCCGCCTTGCCGACGACCCCACCACCATGCGCGCTCTTGGGCTTCTGCGTCAGCATCGATCACGCCCGCTTCATGGCCGAGCACTTCAACAAGCAGGGCGTGCCCGCCGTAGCGGTGTGGGGCGACAGTCCGCACGCCGATCGGCAGGCGGCGCTGCAAGACCTAGCCGTCGGCAGGATCCGCGTGGTCTTCTCGGTTGACCTCTTCAACGAAGGCGTCGACGTGCCCGCGGTCGACACGGTGCTGATGCTTCGGCCCACCGAGAGCCCCACGCTGTTCCTACAACAACTCGGGCGCGGTCTACGTCGATCGAAGGACAAGACATTCTGCACCGTTCTCGACTTCGTCGGTACGCACCGCAAGGAGTTCCGCTTCGATGGCCGCTACCGCGCCCTCATCGGCGGCACGCGCCGCGACATCGAACGCGCCGTGCAGCAAGGCTTCCCGTTCCTGCCCGCCGGCTGTTACATGCAGCTCGACGAGAAGGCCTCCGGGATCGTGCTGCGCAGCCTGCGTGATGCGATCCCGACCCGGTGGCCGCAACGCGTCGAGGAACTGCGGGTCGTCCAAACCGCGTATCCCGACGTCACGCTCTCGAAATACCTCGAGGAGTCCGGGCTCGACCTGCCCGATGTGTACGACGGCTCCCGCGGTTGGTCCGACCTGTGCGAGGCAGCACGTGTGCCGATCGGGCCGGCGGGGGAGCACGAGAAGCCGTTGCGCAAGGCGCTCGGTCGTCTGCTCCATATCGACGACGACGAACGCATCGCCACGTACCGACGGCTCCTTGAGGCGTCAACCCCGGTTGACGTTTCCGAAATATCCGAGCGCGAGCGCAGGCTCGTACGCATGCTGGTGGCCAGCATTGGCGATCAGGTGCTCAAGAAGACCGAAACCGTGCAAGACGCCGTCGACCTCGTCTGGTCGCACCCGCAGGTACGCGCCGAGCTCGCGCAACTACTCGTCGAGCTCGACGAGCGGATCGATCATCTGCACGGTCCGCTCGAACGACATCCCGACGTGCCGCTGCAAGTGCACGCCCGCTACTCACGCATCGAGATCCTCGCGGCGATGGGCATCGGCACCAACGCCAAGGTTGCCGCCTGGCAGAGCGGTGTCTACGAGGCCAAGGACGCCAACGCCGAATTGTTCGCCTTCACGCTCGACAAGAGCAGCGGCGCCTTCTCACCGACGACCCGGTATCGCGACTACGCCATCAGCCCTTCGCTCATCCATTGGGAGAGCCAATCGATGACCCGCGAGGACAGCGACACCGGCCTGCGGTATCGCGACCACGAACGCGACGGCCGCTCGATCCTGCTGTTCACCCGCCTGCGCGCCGACGACCGCGCCTTCTGGTTCCTCGGCCCCGCCACGTATCGAGGCCACGTCGGTGAGAAGCCCATGGCCATCACCTGGGAGCTGCACACACCATTGCCCGGCGACCTCTACCAATCGTTCGCCGCCGCGGTGGCCTGAACTGCGTGGTTCGGGAACTTGATTAGGAATGCCTATTCAGACTTGAGATTCTCGATAAGGTATAGCTAGTCCTAGAGATGCGCACGACACGTTTGACTCAATCGAGCGCGCAGTGCGCTTCCACCATCGACTCGTCTCGATCCATCCGTACCGCAACGGCAATGGACGCCACGCTCGATTCGTCGCTGACCTCTACCTCCACCTGAACGGCGAGCCTCGACTCCGTTGGGGTGCGACGGGCGACCTCGCAGCGCGGAGAGGCGCTCGGGCCCGGTACATCGCTGCTCTCCGAGCTGCTGACGGTGGCGACCTCCGTCCGTTGTTGGAGTTCGCGGTCAGTTGACGACCGCCCGTCAGCCCACCTCGCGGATCAGGGCGACTGCGCCGGCCGGGTCGAGTTCCGCGCCCTCCGCGAACGCAGTCTCGAACCCCGACGGTTCGAGCGCGGCTCGGACCTGCGCGAGCAACGCCGCCTCGTGCCGGCGGGCCGACGGCCAGGTGCGCAGGCCTGCACGCGTCCGTAGCCCGTCGGCGACGCCCAAGGCCAACGCCGCCCGCTCCGGCCGACCCTCGGCCATAGCCAGCTGCGCGAACGACACGAGCGCGAACGCCAAGGTGTATGTGCTCAACTCCGTCACGTCGTCCACGGCGAGCGAGGACTCGACGAGCCGTCGCGCCTCGTCGAGGTTGCCGCTTGCGATCTCCAACCGCGCCAGCTGTGTGCGCGTGCCCTGCTCCAGCCAGTTGTTGCCCGACTGGCCGCCGAGCCGTTCGACCTCGGCGAACCAGTCGCGCGCTTCGTCGTACCGGCCGAGGTTCATCGACAGCATCCCCGCCGACATGGCGGCGCCGGACGCCCCGACCGCTTCATCCTGCGCGAGGTAGCCGTCGTAGGCTGCAACGGCCGAGCGCAACGCGCGCTCGTCGTCGTCCTCGATCGGGCGGACCCAGGCCAGCGCCAGCTGTGCCGAGTTGGCCAGGAACGGATCGTCGATCGGCTCCTCCAGCCGCTCGATCGCATCGGCGGCGGCCAGCGCGGTCTCGTCGTCGCCCACCTCCACTGCCGTCATGGCGGAGGTCAAGAGCAGCTCCACCCTGCTCTGCGGATCGAACGAGTCGACCTTCTCCAACAGCTCGTTGATCCACTTCCGACCGTCGGGCATGCGGTCCTGCATCTGCCAGTACAGCCACAGCGAGCGGAACAGATGAGGCAGCGGCGTGACGTCGTGGGCGAGGAACCAGTGGATCGCGGCCCGGATGTTCTGCTCATCGAGAAGCAGCCGCTCGGCCCACTCGCTTTGGCGATCCTCGGGCCAGTTCATGCTCACCACGAGGTCGCGGTAGTAGGTCGCGTGTCGCCGCTCCACGTCGGCGTGATCTTCACGCGCCGACAGCAGCTCGGCCGCGATCTCGCGAACCGACCCGAGCATGCGAAACCGTGCTCCTTCGTCGGTCACCAGCACGTGCAACAGGCTGTGACCGGTCAGCGCGTCGAGCAGGTCGAGGATCTGGTCTTCGGGCTGCGTTGCCACCGCGGTCGCGGCCTCGAGCATCCAGCCGTCGACGAACACGGTCAGCGTGCCCAACAGATCGCGCTCCTCGTCGCCCAGCAAGCCGATGCTCCACTCAACGGTGGCGCGCACCGTCCGCTGGCGCTCGGGCAGGTCGACCGGACCTGTCCCGAGCACGTCGAGCGACGTCTCGAGGCGGGCCAGCAAGTCGATCGGCGACAGCAAACGCGTGCGCGCCGCCGCCAGCTCGATTGCCAGCGGAAGGCCGTCGAGGCGCCGGCAGATCTCGGCCACGGCGCGTGCGCTCGGATCGTCGAGCGTGAAGTCGGGGCGAACCGCACGCGCCCGATCGACGAAGAGCTGTACGCACGAACACGACGTGACCGCCTCGGCCGACGACGACGCGGCGGGCGGTGGCACATCGAGCGCGCCGACGGGATACTCGTGCTCGGCCCGCAACCGCAGCGCGGCGCGACTCGTGCTCAGGATCCGCAGGCCTGGGCACCGAGCCAGCAACTGGTCCAACTCGGGCGCCACTTCGGTCACCTGCTCCAGGTTGTCGAGCACCAACAGTGTTGGCGTGTCGCCGACGTAGTCCGCGATCACGTCGAGCGGCGGACGCGTGCCTTCCACCGACGTGCCCAACGCGTTCATCACCCGCGGCAGCACCAGGTCGGCCTCGGTTATCGACGACAACGACACGAATGTCGCGCCACCGACGAAATGCGCCTCCAGCGCTTCGCCCACAGCGATGGCCAGGCGCGTCTTGCCTATGCCGCCGGGCCCGGTGATCGTCAGCAACCGCACCTCGGGTGACGACAACAGCTTCGTGACCGCGGCGATGTCGTCCTCGCGACCGATAAGAGACGTCGACGGCATGGGCAACGACGGCGGACGCGCCGGCACCGGCTGTTCGTCGGTGTGCACCGCCGAGGTGAACCGCTCGCTCAACAGCAACGCCAAGTCGTCACGTACGAGCCGATCGAGCTCGTCGGCATGGCGGAACGTGCGATACGACTCGCTACCAGTCGACTGGATCCGTTCGATCATGGCCGTCAAACCCGGCTCGCGATCGGGCGCCGGTGCCTTCACGTAGAGCAGGCGTGGCATCGATGCCGACAGTCGGAACTCGTCCTCGAGACCAGACATGTCCATGTCGGGCCCGATCCATCCGTAGCGCTGCCAGTACAGGCCGATGAACACGTCGGACTGCGCGAGATACGCCCGGTACAACTCACGCGGCGGATGCGGACGGGCGCCCAGCTCGAACAACACCGGCGTCAGCCGCAGGGCCTCGATGGCTCGCGACACCGCGACGCGCTCATCGGCCATCTCTCCGAGCGTCGAGCTCACGAACACACGCAGTCGCTGATCCGGTGTTCGGATACCGGTGTCGTGCTCCCGCGCCGTCGTCACCGGCCCATTCTGGCCCAGGGAGGTCAGTCGTCGAGCAGCTGCATCGCCCGCAGACGGCAGTTCCATGCGCGCTCGCGGAACCGAATGGCCCCCGCGTCGTCACCCATGAGGTCCGCCGTCTCGGCCAAAGCGTCGAGACGGTCGGCCGTGCTCGCCAGCGCGAGAAGCTCCGGAGGCTCGACCTCGTGATTCATCCCGATGTTCCTACCCGCTTCTGCGCCGTCTCGCACCCGATCACCGCGGCGTCGGTACGCTCGCCCCGATGTCGTCCAAGCCGTCCATCAGCCGGCGTGACCTCCTCCGCTTCCGCGTCCGACGGCATCAAC
This sequence comes from uncultured Iamiaceae bacterium, assembly GCA_963778895.1. Taxonomy (GTDB): domain Bacteria; phylum Actinomycetota; class Acidimicrobiia; order Acidimicrobiales; family Acidimicrobilacustridaceae; genus CAVZVZ01. The sequence continues at coordinate 608,175 of CAVZVZ010000005.1, read as the reverse complement.
TCGACCGGCCGCCCGGCAACGCGCGTTCACGATGGCCGGACGTCCTCGCCTACGGCGTCCAGGACACCGGCCTCGATGGAGCGGCATGGGCTCTCGCCATCCGCGGCGCGCCTCCCGACCGTGATGCGGTGGTGCTGGCGTGGACGCTGCGGGGCGCACCGCACGCCTACCGCCGCGACGACATCGAGGACGTCGCCGTCGCCACCGCGCCCTACACGGAGGACGATGCCTCCAAGCGCGTGTTCACCGCGTCGAAGCCGTTCCGGGCCGCCGGCCTCCCCATCCTCGACGCCATGCGCACGATGGCCGAGCAACAACGTCGCATCGTCACCAAGCCGACGGTCAAGGGCGAGGTATCGCGCCGGCTCGCGGAGGGCCTCGACGGCACCTTCCTTCGCTGGTGTAATCCCTGCCAGGCCGTCCATCCCTATGAGCAGCTGTTCCGACTTCCCGCGTTGCAGGCCGGCCTGGTGCTCGAATGGGACACGTCGCCACCGGTGCTTCGCCGCCTCACCAAGGTCAAGCCACCACTGCTCCGGAAGCTCGCGACCGAAGCCGATCCGCGCTTCGAGGTGATTCGCAACCACTTGCGTTTCTATCCGGGTGCGCGAGTGCGGGACGTCGCCGAGTTCATCGACGCACCCATGAAGGTCGTCAAGGCCTATTGGCCCTGCGATGCCGTGGAGCTGACCGTGAAGGATGACCCGACCACCGGCAAGACCGAGCCCCGTTTCGTCCTGGAAGCCGACGTCGACCAACTCTGCGCCGATGGGCCGAGCCCGACGCTGCGGTTGCTCGGCCCCTTCGACCCGTACCTCCAACTGCGCGACCGCGAGCTACTTGTCGACCGCGTTGCCCAGCGACGGGATCTGTGGCGGACGCTCGGCCGCCCCGGTGCGATCGTCCTCGACGGCGAGGTCATGGGCACCTGGCGTCCGAAGACGTCGGGCAAGAAGTTCACCGTGAACGCCGATCTGTGGCACGACCTCCCGCGCGCCAGGCGCACAGAACTGGCCGAGCAGGCCGAGCGATTGGCGGCCCATCGCGACCTCACGCTCGCCGACCTGTCCACCTGAGCACGACCGCTCGTAAGTGCGACACCATCGGTGAGTGTCATACCCCCCTCGTAGGATCCGGGTATGGCATCGGCGGATGTTGTGGCGGAGATCGCGGCGGTGCGGGAGACGATCGCGAGTTGGTTCGAGGTGGATCGTTCGGGCTGGACGGCGGCGGATCGCTCGACGGTGTTGCTCGCGTTGCTCGATCTGAGGGAGCGCACCGAGGCGGTCGCGCTCACCGCCACCGCAGATTGGGACGAGCACGAGGCATGGGCGGCGGACGGTGCATTGAGCGCGCCAGCCTGGTTGCGTGGCATCGCATCGGTGGCTGCGCCCGAGGCGCGTCAGACGGTGCGTTCGGCGCGGTTGATAGGCCGGAGCGAACGATTGGCCAAGACGATGGCCGCCGGCGGACTCACCGCCGGTCACGTCACGGCGTTGGGCCGCTACGTCACCGCCGAGCGGGCCGCGCAATTCGACGAGCATGCCGACGTGTTGATCGACGCTGCGTGCACTCTCGGTGTCGACGACACCGCCACCATGGCGCGACGCTGGGCGTCGCATGCCGACGACGTCGCCAACCGAGGCGAACCGGCAGATCTCCAGCACAAACGCGGCGCGTGGTTCCGCGACATCGGCGACCTCACCGAAGCGCGCGTCCTGGGCACGCCCGACGAGCTCGCCGCCATGAAAGCCGCGCTGGACCGCCGGGAACCACCCGACCCGAGCAACAGCCCCGGCGGCCCCCGATCCTTGGCGCAGCGCCGCTACGACGCCCTGATCTCGTTGGCCGGGCTCGGCCTACAGGACAACAAGGGCCGCATCGACCCGACTCACACCGTGAACATCGTGATCGACGCCGCCACGCTGGCCGGCGAATTCAACCCCCACGGCCGCAGCGAACTCCTCGGTGGCGGCTCGGTGCTGCCCACACGTGTGCAACAACTCTTGTGCGGCAGCTGGGTCAGCCGGGTGATCATGGGCCCCGACGGTGAGATCCTCGACCTCGGCCGCGGAGCCCGCCTCTTCAGCTCGGGACAACACCGAGCCATCATGATCCGCGACGGGGGATGTGCGCTCGCCTGCTGCGACCGTCCGCCCGAATGGTGCGACGCCCACCACCTCGACCCCTACGGGCCACCCACCCTGGGCGAGACCAACCTCGACAACGGATTGGCGATGTGTCGCCCCCACCACACCCTCGTGCACCAAGGCTGGACGCCCCGACAAGACGAGAACGGCGCCTGGTACCTCGAACCGCCCTAGTCGTCGACCACCGGCTCGTCGAGTGCCACCAATTCGGGCGCTACCAACTCGATCGACGCGTCGGCGATGTGCTGTCGCACTGCGTCGCGTTCGTCGTCGGCTACGTCGGTGACGGCGAAGACGAACTCCTCGAGCGCGACCCAGCCCAACTGCAGCGTGACCGCGGCCGCGACGCGCGCCTTCAGGTCGAGGTCGGGCTCGTCCTCGCCGCGTAGCTCGGCCAGTGCGTGCAGCGCGCGACGGGGTACCGAGGTGCCCTCCGCGATCTCGGTGGTGGCCAGCTCGAGCTCGCCGTCGAGTAACAGGCGAATCACGGCCTGCCAGTACCGGTCGTCCTCGGCCAGCGTGAGCGGGGGAGGGATCGGGCCTCCTCCCGCGCGATCCGTGGCGTTGGCGTAGTGCTCGGCTGCGAGCTGGCGCATGGCCGCGGCGAGCAACGCAGACTTTCCGCCGAAGTAGTGGTGCACCTGTCCGTGGTTCACGCCCGCTCGCCGCGCGATCTCCCGCACCCCCGCACCGCGCGGGCCGGCCTCGGCCAGTAGGTCGGCGGCCGCGTCGACCAGCGCCTGCTCGACGGCATCCCGTCCCTTTGGGTTCGTCGGCCATGGTGGTGCAGTCTAGTCACATGTCTAGAAATCCCTAGACACGTGACTAGGTCCCGGGTTACGGTGCTCGGGTCCGCCACCTTGGAGCGCGTTCTCATGGCCCTGACCTGCCTACTCGATCTCGAACTCGCGATTCCGGAGCCTGACGAGCTCCTCGAGTTCTGGCAACGACGGGGTTTGGTCCTCACCGGTCCGCAGGTGGTGGGCACCGCGGAGCGGCCGTCGCAACTGCGGATCCAGGAAGGCCCGTTCCGGCACGTATCGGAGATGGGCATCGCCTGTTCGTCCGAGGCCGACCTGGTCGATATCGCGGCCCGCCTCGAAAGGCTCGGCGTCGACGCCGTCGTCCGCGACGGCACGCTGCGGGTCGCCGATCCGGTCCTCGACCACGTCGTGCGCATCGAGACCACCGCCGCCCCCGACATCGGCACCGCCGCTCCGCAGCCTCGCAACGCGCCCGGCACCAGTACGCGCCTCGATCGGCGAGCGCCCGCAAGTCGCGGCGAGTCTTCGCACGCGCCCCGGCGCATCGGACACGTCGTGTTCGGCACACCCGACGTCGAAGCGAGCCGCGCCTTCTTCGTCGACGGACTCGGGTTCCGCGTCTCGGACGTGATCGGCGACGGCATCGCCTACTTCCTGCGCTGCTCAACCGACCATCACAACCTGTTGCTCGCGCCCGCGCCGGTGCCCTGCCTCAACCACTACGCCGTCGAGATGGACGACGTCGACGCCATCGGTCTGGCGGCGAACGACATCCTCGGCGAACGCCCCGACTGCTCGGTGGCCGGGCTCGGGCGCCACATCGTCGGTGCCAACCTGTTCTGGTATCTGCTCGATCCCGCCGGTGGCCTGTTCGAACTGTTCGCCGACATGGACCAGATCGTCGACGACGAGCGGTGGGAACGCGAGGTGCGACGCGACGACTGGGACCCCTTCGGTATCGCGGCGTGGAACGCGGGAGCACCCACGCCCGATTTCTTCCTGCCGAGCGACCTCGACGATCTCGCCCGACGCCGCGAGCTGGCGCATCGCTGATGGAGCTCGGAATTGCAGGCCGCCACGCCATCGTCTGCGGATCGAGCCGCGGGCTCGGCCGGGCCAGTGCGATCTCGCTGGCCCGCGAAGGCGCGCACATCGTCATCAACGGCCGCACCCCCGACACGGTCGACCGCGCGAAGGAGGAGATCGAAGGTCTGTTCGGCCGATCGGTGATCGCGGTCGTCGCCGACATCGACACGGCCGACGGACGGGCCGCACTGCTCGCGGCCTGCCCCGAGCCCGACATCCTCGTCACCAACAATGCAGGCCCGTCACCGCGGGCCTTCGTCGATCAGGACGATGAGGCATGGCGCGCCGCCATCGACTCGAACATGCTCGCCCCGCTCGCGTTGATCCGTGCCGTGATCGACGGCATGCGCACCCGTCGCTTCGGGCGCATCGTCAACATCACCTCGGCGATGGTCAAGTCGCCGCACCCGCTCATGACGCTGTCGGTCGGGGCGCGTGCCGGGCTCACTGGTGTTGTGAAAGCGGTGTCGAAGGAGGTCGCGCGCGACAACGTGACCATCAACAACTTGCTGCCGGAACGCTTCGACACCGATCGCCAGAAGATGATGGCCGAACTGGTGATGGCCGCCACCGGGGTGACGTGGGACGAAGCCCGGGCCCAACAGGTCGAGTCGATCGCCGCCGCCCGGCTGGGCGACCCGGCCGAGTTCGGCGACATGTGTGCCTTCCTGTGCTCGGCCCAGGCCGGGTACCTCACCGGCCAGAACATCCAGCTCGACGGCGGCAGCTACGAAGGCCTGATCTGAATGCCACTCGCCAACCGGTGCGAGCCCGATGTCTGACCCCGAAGTAACCGCGCTGATCGTCGGCGGGGGACCAGTCGGCATGGTGATGTCGATCCTCCTGGCCCAACAGGGCGTCGACAACGTCGTCATCGACCGTCGGTCCGACGTGCAGTCCGCACCGGCGGCGCATGTGGTGAACGCCCGTACGTTCGAGATCTGCCGGCAGGCGGGCATCGACGCCGACCGCCTGGCCGACGCGATCCAACGTCCCGACGACGGCGCGTGGGTGCGGTGGGTCACCAATCTCACGGGCGAGGAGTTCGGACGGCTGCCCTTCGAGCGACTCGACCAGCCCGACTCGCTCGACGACGTGACACCCACGCCGTTGCGCAACCTCTCACAACACCGCTTCGAACCGATCCTACGTGGACACGCCGCTGCGCTCGCGGGCAGCACGGCACGCTTCGCGACCGAGTGGGTACACGCCACCGACGACGGCTCCACCTTCCACAGCGTGGTGCGCGACACCGCGTCCGGCGAAACGTCGACCATCACCAGCCGCTACCTCATCGGTGCCGACGGGGCCGGCAGCCCGGTGCGCCGGTGGTGCGGCATCGAGATGGACGGACCGCACCGGCTCAGCTCGATCGTCGCCATCCACGTGCGCGCCGATCTGCGTCAACTCGTCACCGATCGACCGGCCACGCTCTACTGGATCACCGACCCGGAAAGTCGGGGCGTGTTCGTGGCCCACGACCTCGACGGCACGTGGGTGTACATGCACCCCTACGACCCCGACGTCGAATCGCCCGACGAGTTCACGGTCGAGCGATGCGCGCACATCTTCGCCCGCGCCGCAGGGCCCGACATCGCGGCCGGCGACGTCGACGTGGTGGGAGTCTCGCCGTGGACCATGACGTGTCAGGTCGCCACGCACTACCAGGAAGGTCGGTGCTTCCTCATCGGTGATGCAGCTCATCGCTTCCCACCCACCGGCGGGCTCGGTCTCAACACGGGTGCGGCTGACGCGCACAACCTGGCGTGGAAGCTTGCCGCGGTCGAGCACGGGTGGGCCCCCACCGACCTGCTCGACACCTACGAGCGCGAGCGACGCCCGGTCGCGCAACACAACGCTGACGAGAGTCTGCGCAACGCCGTGCGCCTCCTCGATGTGTTCACCGCGATCGACGAGCGTGGTGACATCGGCGCAGCGATAGAGGCCCAGATCGGCCACTTCGACATGCTCGGCTTGCAACTCGGGTTCGTGTACGACGGCCCCGATGCCACGACCGACGATCCCGTGCGCGACTACGTCCCGACCACCCGTCCCGGCGCCCGGTTGCCACACGCCTGGGTCGAGCGCGCCGGTTCGCGTCTTTCCACGCTCGATCTCGTGCAGCCCGGACACTTCCTGTTGCTCAGCGAGTCGAAGGCGTGGATCGACGCCACCGACGCGCTTCGCGACCTACTTCCGATCGAGACGATGTTGTTCGGCGTCGACGTGAACGATCCGCGCGGTGCCTGGCGCGCCGTCTCCGAAGTGGGTCCGGACGGCGCCGTGCTGGTGCGGCCCGATCAGCATGTGGCGTGGCGGGCGACGACCATGCCCACCGATCCTTCCGCGGTGCTCCGAGCAGTCGCCCGAAGCGTCACCGCGGCGCGTGCGCTCGACGAGGCCTCGACGCGCTAGACGTCTTCACGCGCGAAGGCGATCGCCTCCACCCGGTTGAGCGCAACGCCGTCGGCGAACGCCGTGGCGAAGTCGTCGGGCGACAGTTCCCGTCGTAGCTTTGTGTCGACCTCGGCCTCGCCGGGCCGCGTCGACGCCCACGGCGGTCAGTCCAGCCGCGTTGTCGCAGGGCGTCGGCTGCACCCAAGGCCACCGCGGCTCGACGTGCGTCACCCTCGGTCACGAGCAGATGCGCCATCGCCACCAGACTGAAGCTCAGAGGATGGGTGCTGAGGGCATCGTCGTGGGGCACGTCCAGCGCCTCCCGCAACAGCCGACGCGCGTCATCGAGATCTCCGACGCTCACCGCCAGCGATGCCATTTGCGCTCGACCACTGGTTGCGAGAAAAGCGTTCCAGAATCGGTCACCCTGCGCGATCACTTCGCCCAGATGCTCGCGGGCGTCGTCATGCCGACCCAACGTCACGTCGAGCATGCCGAGCGTCAGCAACGCCGACGCCGTGATGAACGGCGCGAAGCCACCAACGCCTAACTCGTCCTGGCGCCGGAAGCCCTCCAGCGCGCGCTCGGCCGCGTGCGATCGAGCCCTCGACGTCTCCGTTGATCGATCGGGTCCACGAGAACACGAGCTGCGATGCAGCCTCGAGATAGGAATCGTCGAGGCGTCCTTGCATCTCTTCGAGGCGGTGCTCACCGACAAGGCGGCGTCGTCGTTGCCGACCTCACCCTCGGTCACCGCGGCCATGAGCAACAGCTGCGCCCGCGACGCGTCGTCCAGCTCGTCGGCCCGATCCAACAGCTCGTCGAGCCAGTCGTGACCCTCGGGCATCCGATCCCGCATCTGCCAGTCGAGCCACAGGATGCGGAAGATGTGGGGGAGCGGTGTGATGTCGTTGGCGAAGTACCACCGCACGGCCCGGCGCACGTTGCCCTCGTCGAGCCGCAACCGTTCGGCCCATTCCATCCCGGCCTGGTGGGGCCAGTCCGAGCTCACCACGAGGTCGCCGAAGTACGCGGCATGCCGTCGCTCGACCGTCGGTGCAATCGTCCCGATCAGCGAGTCGCTCGGCTGCGATCTCGCGCACCGAACCGAGCATGCGGAACCTCAGGCCCATGTCCGTCGGCTCGACGCGCACCAGGCTGTGGCCGGCGAGGGCGTCGAGAAGATCGAGCGTGCGGTGATCGCTCAGCTCGGCGACCGCGACCACCGCCTCGATCGTCCAACCGTCGACGAACACCGAGAGCGTCGTCAGCATGTCGCGTGTGTCGTCGTCGAGCAGATCGATGCTCCACTCGACGGTTGCCCGCAGCGTGCGTTGCCGCTCGGGAAGATCGACCGGGCCCGAACCGAGCGCGTCGAGGCCGCGCTCGAGCCGAGCCAGCAGCGCACCGAGGCTCGAGCAACCGCACGCGTGCCGCCGCGAGCTCGATGGCGAGCGGCAGGCCGTCGAGACGCCGGCAGATCTCCGCGATGGCGGGCGCGTTCTCGGCCGTCAGTGTGAAGTCGTAGCGAACCGCCTGCGCCCGATCGACGAACAGTTGCACCGCTGGGACGGACGCCAGGTGCTCGGTCGCGACGTTGGCCCCGATCTCGGGCACCGCGAGCGGGTGCACTGGATACTCGCACTCGGCCCGCAACCGCATGACGGTGCGGCTGGTCGCCAGTAGCTCGACGCCACTGCATCTCGTCAGCAGCTCGTCGACCTCGGATGCCACATCGACGACCTGTTCGAGGTTGTCGAGCACCAACAGCGTCGTCGAGTCGCCGAGGTGCTCGGCGATGACATCGATCGCGGGCCGTGCGCCTTCCACGGAGGCACCGAACGCGGCGGCGATGTGCGGCATCACCAGCTCGGCGCTGCGTGACGGATGCGAGGGGTACGAACACCGCGCCCTCGTTCGTACTCGTCCTGCAGCTGCTGGGCGACGGCGACGGCCAGACGCGTCTTGCCGATGCCGCCCGGACCCGTCAGCGTGACGAGGCGCACGTCGGGCGACTCGAGCAGCTTCGTCACCTCGTCGATGTCCTCCTCGCGTCCGAGCAGCGACGTGGGGACCGACGGGAGTGGCGCGCTGGTGATGATGCGCCGCTCGCGTCGTGCTCGGATCGGCGCGATGAACCGTTCGCTCATCAGGACCGCCAGGTCGTCGCCGACGAGTCCCTCGAGCTCATCGGGTGAGCCGAACGTGCGGTACGACTCGGTGCCTTCGCTCTGCAGCTGCTCGATCATCGCCGCCAGCCGGCCTCGCGTTCGGGTGCCGGCGCTTTGACGTACAACAGGCGGGGCAGCGAGTCCGACAGTCGGAACTCGTCCTCGAGCCCCGAGATGTCCATGTCGGGACCGACCCATCCGTAGCGCTGCCAGTAGAGCCCGACGAAGATGTCGGACTGCGCGAGGTAGGCGCGGTACAGCTCGCGTGGCGGGTGTGGTCGAGCACCCAGCTCGAACAGCACCGGCGTCAGGCGCAGTGCCTCGATGGCACGGGCGACCGCGGCGCGCTCCTCGGCCAGCTCGGCCAGCGTCGAGCTCACGAACACGCGTAGGCGCTGGTCCGGCGTGCGGATCGAGGTGGAGACCTGATCACCCGTCATCTGTGCATCTTCGCACCTGCGTCTCAGCCCAGCCCTCGCCCTGGGTTCGCGTACGCGATGCCGCCGTCGACCGCAAGGGTCTCGCCGACCACGAAGTCTCCGGCTCGTGATGCCAGGAAGATGGCGGCGCCCGCGATGTCTTCCTCGCGGCCGATGCGTCGGACGGGAACGATCTTCGCCAGCTCGTCCGGGCATGTCGCGTGCGATCAGATTCATGTCGGAGGCGAAGGGGCCCGGCGCGATTGCGGTCACCACGATGTGGTCGCGCGCCAGACGGGCCGCGAGCCGTTGCGTGAGAAGGTTGAGCCCGGCCTTCGACGCCGCGTACGAATACGTGTCTTGCGGGTTCAGCCGGATGCCGTCGATCGAGCTGATGTTGATCACCTTGGCCGGCTGGTCCGGCGGGCGGCCGCGGCAAGGTCAGTCGTGCAACGCCTGCGTGAGGAAGAACGGTGACTTGAGGTTGAGGTCCATCACCTTGTCCCACCCCTTCTCCGGGAACTCGTCGAACGGCTCGAGCCACGCGGCGCCCGCGTTGTTGACGAGGATGTCGAGGTGCGACTCGTGCTCGCGCAACGACCGCGCCAGCGCTTGGCAGCCCTCCACCGTCGAGATGTCCTGGGGGAGCGAGATGCACGTGCCGCCATCGGCGGACAGCTCGGCCGCGGTCGCATCACAAGCCTCGGCTCTTGCGCGACGAGATGTAGACCTTCGCCCCGTAGGCGAGGAACCCCGCCGCGATCATCTTGCCGATGCCGCGGGAACCGCCGGTGACGAGCGCGACCCGTCCATCGAGCGAGAAGAGATTGTCCATGCGGCAGTTCTAGCCGCTGGCTTCCGGCGAGGCTCCCCGCTCTCGATGAAGGTCTTCAGGCTGGAGATCACCTGCGGCCAGCCTTCACTCACCATCGATGCCACCAGGCTGTCGTCGTCGAAGTCGTCGTGCACGACGGTCAGCTTCACCATGTCGTCGACGGGCTCGAGGTCGAAGGTCGCGCGCGTCGCGGCTCTCGGAGGCCATCCGCGCGCCGTTGTCCTCGTCGAAGCCGTACGACGCGGCCCATTCCGGCGTGAACGAATGCCAGGTGTAGGAGAGCCGACGATAGGGGTCCGACTCGAGCACGACCTGTTCGGGATCGGCGATGGTGACGCCGTCGTGGTTCCAGGTGATCGGCGCACCGACCTCCCACGTCGATTCGAACGTGAGGTTCCAGTAGCGCTGGGTGAACTCCGGCAGGGTCAACGCCTTCCAGAGTTGCTCGGGCGTGGTGTTGATGTAGGACGTGTAGACGAAGCTCGGCTTGGCCATGGTCGGTTCCTCCAGGGCGGTCTTCAGGTCGGACAGGGCGTCGACGCGCTGCTCGGTCGTAGTGGTTGATCCAGCGATCGGCGATCTCGTTGATGGGGGCGGCGTTCAGGTAGTGGAGCTTCTCGCGGCCCTGGCGCACGGTGACGACGAGACCGGCGTCCTCGAGGATGCGCAGGTGCTTGCTCACCGACTGGCGCGCCATGTCGAGACCGGTGCACAGCTCGCGCAAGGTCTGACCGTTGTGGGCGTTCAGCCGATCGAGCAGCTGTCGGCGGCTCGGATCGGCCAACGCCTTGAACACGTCGTCCATCAACGGTCAGCCTTGCGCACCGTCAGTCCCAGCCGCTGATCTTCAGGTCGTCGGGTAACGGCGTGGCCTTCCCGCCTTCGAGCCCGGCCTTCATGCCGAGCAAGTAGTACCCCCACTTCGTGGTGCAGTGGGCCATGAACTCGACGGGCTCGCGCCACCCGGCGTGGGTGAAGAGCAGCACGGTCTCGTCGGGTTGCGGACTCGCAGGTCGAACGTGACCGTGGTGTCGATCCACTCGTCGGGACCGCCGACGCAGCGCCACGTGACGTTGCTCGTCGGGTCGGTGCTCACGACCTCCATCACGGCGACGCGATCCGGGCGACCCGAAGCTGAACTCGAGCTTGCCGCCGAGGGAGGGTCGCCGACGATGTCTTGCGTCCACCAGGACTTCAGGCCGTCGATGGTGGTGAGCGATTCGTACACCTCGTGGAGCGAGGCGGCCACGCCGACTCGGTGGCGGATATCGAACATTTCTCGGTTCCTTCCTGCGAATAGGCAGCCGATCGGCTGCCTCTCAATATGCAGCCAAATGGCTGCCTGTGTCAAGGGACAAGGTGTTCCTTTATAGTTGCCATGACGACTATTGCCGCGTAAGGTATCTGCATGGCCGCGAGCGCTCGAGCCGACCCCCGGGTACCTGGTGTGGCGGCTCGCGATGAAGTGGCAGGCCGCCGTCGATCGTGCGGTGGCGCCCTTCGAGCTGACCCACGCGCAGTACTCGTTGCTGGCGTCGTTGCGCGGTCTCACGCGATCGGGTGACAAGCCGAGTCAGCGCGAGCTCGCCGACTTCACCGGTCTCGACCCGATCTTCGTGTCGAAGCTCGTTCGCACGCTCGAGCAGAAGGGTCTGATCGAGCGTGGCCCGCACCCCGCCGACACCCGTGCCGTCGAGCTGAGCCTCACGACGCGCGGGACGCAGCTCATCGATCGAGCCATCAAGGTCGTGCACGCGTTGCTCGACGAGCTGCTCGAACCACTCGGCGGCTACGACTCGACCGCCACGAAAGCGTTTGGCGCCACGTTGCAGCAACTGCTGTCGACGACCTGAAGAAAGGAACCACCATGACTCAGGCACCCACCCTCAACGGTCAGATCATCGGACAGACCGAACGCGCCACACGCGCGTTGCTCGACGTGTTGCTGGTCGAAACCGACACGCCCTTCGACACCTGGGTCACGCTCAAGTTCGTCGGCGACAACCGCGAGGTACCGGCCGGCGCGTTGGTGCAGCAGCTCGCAGTCGGTCGGGTGATCAGCGATAGCGACGCCGAAGGCATCGTCGCCGCCGTACGTAGCGCCGGCTTCCTCACGGGCGGCGACATGATCACGCTGAGCGAACAGGGCCGCGAGCCGCTACGAGCGCGATCAGCGCGGGTGCGGCCGACATCGCCGGCTACCTCTATGCCGATCTCCCCGAAGCCGACCTGGTCACGGCCCGGCGAGTGCTCGACACCCTGACCGAGCGCGCCCGAGCGGAGCTGGCCCGACACTGAGCAACCGGGATCCGGGTCCTACGCTGCACCCATGTCACGGGTGCCGGTCATAGACATTGGCGCGCTGATCGTAGGTGACGCGGACAAGCAGGATGTAGCCGACGTCGCGGTGCGGCTCGATCGCGCTTGCCGCGAAGTCGGCTTCTTCACCATCGTCGGCCACGGCGTCGATCCGGCCCTGCTCGCGAGCCTCGACCGCGCGGCCCGCATGTTCTTCGCCCGCCCCGAGGAAGACAAAGCCATGATCGCCATGGCGCTCGCCGGCCGCGCCTGGCGGGGTTGGTTTCCGCTGGGCGGCGAGCTGACGTCCGGTGTGCCGGACCAGAAGGAAGGCTTGTACTTCGGGGCCGAGCTCGACGATGAGCACCCCCGCGTCCGATCCGGAACACCGCTGCATGGGCGGAACTTGTTTCTCGACGAGCCCGCGGAACTGCGCGACGCGGTCCTCGGCTACATGGACATCATGACGACGCTCGGTCAGATGGTGCTTGGTGGCCTCGCGCTTGCTCTTGGTCTCGACCGCATGTGGTTTGCCGACAACCTGACGGCCGATCCCTTGATCCTGTTCCGTATCTTCCGCTATCCACCGGCGGGGGCAACCGATGACTGGGGTGTCGCGGAGCACACCGACTACGGACTTCTCACGCTCCTTGCTCAAGACGAGCGCGGCGGACTCGAAGTACGTACGCCTGACGGATGGATCGCCGCCGAACCCATCCCGAACAGCTTCGTCTGCAACCTCGGCGACATGCTCGAGCGCCTCACCGGCGGTCGCTATCGGTCGACACCTCACCGTGTGCGCAACGTGTCTAGTGGCGACCGACTCTCGTTCCCGTTCTTCCTCGATCCCTCGTGGGATGCCGTCGTCGACCGACTACCCATCGTCGAACGGCCACCGGACGGGAGCGAGGCCGATGCGTTGGGACAACGCCAACGTCCACGGGTTCGTGGGCACCTACGGCGACTACATCCTCGGCAAGGTGGCCAAGGTCTTCCCCGATTTGGCCTAGGAAGAGGCAGCGGCCACGCCGTCAGCCAGGCGACGGTCGTACTCGTCGGCCAGCTCCAGCAACGCTTTGGTGCCGTCACCGCTGAAGCTCGAACCGTGCATCACGGCGAGGGTGGTGGGGGCGAGGTCGGCGAGCTTGCGCATCGTCGGGCCGGTCTGCGGGGTGATGCACGTGGCACCGAAGACGTTCTCGGCTTCGACCGCCGGCTCGATGATGTCGTTCGTCGTGAGGGCGGGCCCGTCACCGAGGTGGGTGAACAGGTCACCGCACAGCAACGTGTTCGTGGTCTCCTCGTAGAGCACCCGGGCTTCCCAGCCATGCGGCACATGTGGGGTATCGAAGTGGCGCACGCGGTGCGCACCGAGTTCGATCACCTGTCCATCGCTCAACGGCACGGGCGGACGATCGGCCAGGTCTTCGATCGACACCATGCAACCCAGTGCGCCATGGGCGATCTCGGCATCGGGTGCAGCCGCGAGGAACTCGTTCATCGAGCCACACTCGTCGGCCTCGACATGACCGAACGTGATCCAGCGCAGGCGCTCGACCGGCGTGACCGTTGCGATTGCCTCGGCCACCAACGGGAACATCCGGCGATGCCCGGTGTGGAACAGCAACGGTTGTTCGTCGTCGATCAAGTACTGATTGAACGTGAAGCCGGTCGGACCGACCTCGGCTACGAACGTCGACAGCCGATAGATCCCGTCGGCGATCTCGTCAACTCGTGTGTCCATGATGGTTTTCCTCAAAGGGGTAGTGGGTGGGAGAGGATGCCTTCGCCATGACCGCGCTCGGCGATGATCCGGCAGAACTCGATGGCGTCCATGCGAACGTGCTCGCCGTTGATGCCCGACGAATAGTGCCCACCGGCGGGCCCGCCGAGGTCGAGTGCGAAGTCCTCGCCGTGGGTGCCCGCCCATTCCGCCACGAGGTCGGCGACGATGCGCCCGTCGTGTTCGGCGTCGGCATCGAAGGGCTTGCCGGTGGCGACGGACAGATCGATGCGGTGCATCCAAACGTCGCGTGTGAAGCCCATGTCGAACAGCCACGAGAGCGGTTGACGACCGATGGGTTCGGGCAGGTCGAGCAGCGGCAAGCGGGCAATGACCCGAGGCATCTTCGTTCGGGCCCGCACGGCCCGTGCCGAGCCCATGTCCCACTCCGCGATGAGCTGGTCGGATGTCAGCCCCGCTCGCTCCCGCACCTGCAGCTCGTTCATGCCGTCCCACCAGTACGGGGCCTCGATCTCCTTCTGCAGCGGCCGCCCCTTTCGTCGTTGTCGGAAGAACTCGCGGGGCGACGCTTGCGCAGCAGTGGCTCCAACAACATGCGCAGCCACGGCGCGCACATCCCATGGCGCGCAATCTGTCGGCTGGTGCCAGTCATCAGGGTCGAAGCTGCGCAGTTGGGCGGCAAACTTCTGATTCTCGACCGTTGCGAGCGCCATCGCCTCGGCATGGTCGATCCTCGGGATCGAGTGTGCGTCGATCGCGGATGTCTCGGTCATCGGCCCTTCCTTCCTCGTGTGGTCTGTCGGCGACGGTTGTCGACATCGGTAACGGACAACTCCACCGCCCGAGCGGCCAGGCGAACCCAGCGATCGCCACCCGGGTCGTTGGCCACTTGCTGGTGGCCGAGCCCGGACACCGAGCGCGGTGAACATGTCGAAGTCGGACTGATCCGTGAGCCCGGCTGCCGCCGCCCGCTCTCGTCCGATCTCGTAGAACTCCTGTGCGAGCTGATACGAGGCATCCGACGGCTCGAAGCCGGGAATCGTCCGTTGGAACAGCAGTTGATGACGCACGACGTCATCGGACGAGAACTGCACCAGCAGCTCGACGAAGTCGGCCAGCGCCTGGCGGGGATCGTCGTTCACGGGCAGCTGCGCCACCGCCTCGAGAAGTTGGCGGTTGCCGTCGGCGAACATGGCGTCGTACAAGTCGAGCTTCGACTCGAAGTACGCGTACAGCGAGGGCTGACGCAGATCGACCCGCTCGGCGAGATCGCGCAACGAGATGCCGGCGAGGCCGTCCCGGTGGGCCAGGCTCCACGCCTCGGCGAGGATGTTCGCCAGCTTCGCTTCCCGACGGCGCTGCCGTCGATCAGTGGCCTCTGGTTCCGTGGTGGTCATGCCCCTGTCTCCGTACATCTATCACTGATAGATAAACTATGAGTGATAGAAACACGACGCAGCCGTCCCGTCAAGAGGGACCCGACTAGAAAAATGGGATGGCCGTCGGCGGTGAGCGCTTTCTCGATTCTGGGCCCAGGCGTTCGGCGGATTGGTACGACCAGAGCCGGGAGCTGAACGTGCTCGGGGTCGGTGACCGGATGTTGATCGAGTGTGAGGGCGGGCCCTCAGCGACCCGTCTCGAATCGTTCCCGCCGCGGCTCGAGCTCGAGGAGCACGACGGTCTCTATGTGCTCATCGATCAGGGGCTTCGGCACGAGTGGCGCTACCTGTTCGTGCCTCGAGAACCGTGATTCCGTCTCTGATTCTCGTCAACGGTCCGCCCGGTATCGGCAAGTCGACGCTCGCGCGTCGCTATGTCGAGGATCATCCGTTGGCGCTCGACCTCGACATCGATGTGATCCGGACTTCGCTCGGTCAGTGGGAGCGGGTCGAGGAGTCGAAGCTCCAGGCCCGCAAGCTCGCCACCGCGATGGCGCGCGTGCACCTGGCCGACGGTCACGATGTCGTGGTTCCGCAACTGGTTGCTCGCACCACGTTCATCGACGAGCTCGGGCAGCTCGCGTACGAAGCCGGCGCACGCTTCTGTGAGGTCCTCGTCCTCGACTCGAAGGCCGCAGTGCTGGAACGATTCCGTGACCGCCGGGCCGCTCTCGAAGCGGCGGGGGACTCACGCCATCCGCAGGCCGACATCGAGCCCGGTCAGGATGAGGCGACGCTCGCCGCGACCTACGACGCCTTGCTCCGCATCTCCGAGCAACGGCCTGCGACCCGCGTTGTCCACACGACGGCGGGCCGCGTCGACGCCGCATACCTGGCGTTACGGCAAGCCCTCAGCCGGTGACGCCGCGGCGGCGTCGGGCCGGGCATTCGACCGCAGTCCGACCGCCACGTAAGACTGCACCCATGCGAGAGGAGCTGGTTGCGGCCGCCAATGGGCGCGAACTGATGGTGCTCGAGGTCGGCGATCCTGACGGCTATCCGGTGTTGCATCACCACGGCACGCCCTCGTGCCGCCTCGAAGTCG
This sequence comes from uncultured Iamiaceae bacterium, assembly GCA_963778895.1. Classification (GTDB taxonomy): domain Bacteria; phylum Actinomycetota; class Acidimicrobiia; order Acidimicrobiales; family Acidimicrobilacustridaceae; genus CAVZVZ01. Next base: position 591,827 of record CAVZVZ010000005.1, on the reverse strand, counting down.
CGCACCACGACGAGGCATTCCGCGAGCTAGGGCTGCGGATCATCGCGGTCGACCGTCCCGGCTACGGCCAGTCCACACCGCGTCGCGGCGCGACGGTGGGCCAGTGGGCCGAGGACGCGACCCATGTGGCCGACCGTCTGCGGCTCGATGCGTTCGGCGTCTCGGGCTATTCGGCCGGCGGACCATTCGCCACCGCCGTGGCCGCCGCCTTGCCGACGCGTGTCGATCAACTCGCGCTCTTTGCCGTCGAGCACCCCTCTGTCCTCGGGCCCCTCCCGGCTGATGCCATCTACATCGAAGCGGCGGCGCGACTCGACCCCGAGGAGTTCGAGGAGTTCTTCGGCCAGGTCCCAGAGGACGAGATCCCTGAGGTTGAGTTGGCGGCCGTCACCGACTCCGCCGATGCCGAGACGCTGCTGGGCGTCGTGATGGAAGCACTCGTGCAGGGCAATATCGGCCCGGCCAGCTACTACTGGTCGGTGGTGCACCCCTGGGGCTTCGACCTGGCCGACATCGCCACGAGCACCACGCTCTGGCACGGCGAACGCGATGCCATCGTTCCTCCCTCGAGCAGCACGCGTTATGCCGAGGAGTTGCAGAACGCAGTCGTGGCGCTGCTGCCCGATGAAGGGCACCTGACGATCTGGCGCCGCGCCCCGAGCTGTTCGCCGAGGTCTTCCGCCGCGTTTGAGCCTCGGGCGCTAGTCCGGTTGGCGACCGCCGGTGATGTTGATCGAGGTCGCGGTGATGTTCCGAGCCAGATCCGATGCCGCGAAGACGGACGCGTTCCCGACATCCTCCAAGGTCTCGGCCTGCTTGAGCATGGTCGAGGCGGCGAGGCCCTCGGTCATCATCTCGCGCCATTCACCCTGGATGGTCTCGGGTACACCGGCGCTCTCGATCGTCAGCACACGGACGCCGCTCGCACCCAACTCCAATGCGAGCTGGCGGCGGAACACGTCGACGGCACCAAACGCAACCTGTGATCCACCCATGTAGACCTGGAACCCGCCGGATACATATGCCGGCAAAGGATCTCGTCCACCCGTACCACCGAACATCAGGATCACACCCGAGCCCTGCTTCATCATGTGACGGGCCGCGGCGCGGGCGGTGATGAATTGCGTCCGCAGTCCGTTGACGACAGGCGCCTCGAAGTCCGCGATCGACATGTCGACCAACGGTGTGCCTTGCACGTCACCGCGTGAGATGACGTCGTACGACACGTCGATCCGTCCCGCGGTCGCGACGACCGCATCTACGTACGTGTCGACCGAGGCCTCGTCGAGAGCATCGACTTCTGCCGTTTCCACCGTTCCGCCCGCTGATCGGATGTCATCGGCCACGGCATCGAGTCTGGAAAGGGTGCGACCGGCCAGGTGGACGCGGGCCCCTTCGCGAGCAAACGCCTTGGCGATGGCGCCCCCCACCGCACCTGCGCCGCCGTAGATCACGGCGATCTTGTTCTCGAGCAGCACCTGGGCCTCCTGTTGGTCGTCCGTGAGCTACGACTGCCGCGGGGGCGGAAACTCATCGCCGGCGCGATCAGGGACAGTACGCCGGTGTACCTTGACCCCGCGATGAGCGACGGATTCCGCTGGACCACTGAAACCGAGCCGTTCGAAGCGCTCGACGGCTCCGAGGCGCGGTTCGTGCTCGAGCAGGTGAATGACGCGGTGTTTCGTCTGCGTCAGCCCTTTCGCTACCGCCGTCGCCAGGGCACGCCGATCGAGGTGACCGACGAGTCGTTGGGACTCACCGATCTCGCATCGATCCCGCAGTTCATGTCGTGGTTCGTCAGCCGGCAGGGACGACACACACCGGCAGCGTTGCTGCACGACCAGCTGATCACGCCTGACTCGGGCACCCGCGATCGAACCGCCGCGGACAAGATCTTTCGCGAAGCCATGGACGCGATCGCGGTGCCACCGGTGCGCAGCCGAGTCATGTGGACCGCCGTGGCGCTGGCCACGCGCTGGCGCGGTGGACGGTCTCGACAAGCCGGCATCGTGGTGTGGTGCGCGGCGTCGATCGCGGGCACGGCGCTGTTGATTCATGGCGTGCGCAACCGTTCTGCCCCCGAGATCGCGGCGGCTCTCGCCGCGCCGGTTCCCGCCGGGGTGCTGTGGGGTCGGCAGTACTGGGCTGGGGTGATCGCCGGCTACTCGGTCTGGTTCATCGTGGTTCCCGCCGTCACGTCGTGGGTGGGCTACAGCCCGTACTGGCTCGTCGAGCTCGCGGTCCGTCGGGGCCGCAAGCTGCTGCCTCAGAACTGGGGCAAGCGCCTATCGACGCCGGTGCCGTTCCGCGAGGCCTGACGCTCAGGACTTGCGCGGATAGGTGCACCCTTTTCGCGGTGAACTGTTCGTTGAGGGAGGCTCCGCCTGCGCAAACAGGACGCTCTGTTCATTGGGAGGCACGCCTATCGGCGCACCTCCTTAGTCGGACGTGCGGTACTTGCTGCTGGCCGTCGGACCGGTCGGAACCATCGTGGTCTCGAAAGTGCCGGGTGGCGGCGGCTCCCACACCAGGCGATCGTCGCGAACGCCCTCGGCGTAGAACTGCGCCGCCCACTTACGAAACTTGGTGAAGGGACCGTCGGTGTCGGCCAGCGCCGGCCGCACGAGGTGGGCCTTGTTCTCCCAGATCGGGCCGTCCTCGGTCACCTGCTTGTGCACCTCGTCGACAAAGGCCTGACCGACCGACGACGTCATGCCGTCGTCACCGATCTTGCGAACTGAGAAGGTGAAGTGCAGCTCGCACGTGTCCTCGTCGATCGGCGTGTTGCAACCCAGCAACAAGGTGTCGACGATGCCGCGGAACCAGGTGAACGAGAAGCCCGGACCCCAGTTGTCGACGTCGATGCGCCCTTCGACCACGCCGCGCGGTGTCGGGAACTTCTGCGACGAGCGCATCTGGGCGTGGACGCCGTCGGTTTGGTACTCCTCCACCTCAGGCACGACTTCGGTGTTGTGCACGTAGCGGAAATGCGCGGGGTCGGCGCCGTTCTCGGCCAGCTCCTGCCAGGCGGCGTGGATGGTGTAATGCCGGGTGACGGGCTCGGAGAACTCGGGATCTCCGTTGAACTCGGGTAGCTGGGGGATCTCCCACTGCGGCTCGACCGACTCGTCCGGGTGGTACCAGGCCATGACCAAGCCATTGCGCACCACGATGGGATAGCTGCGCAACCGTGCCTTGGCGTTGGTGCGCTCGCTGTACGGGATGCACGTGTTGCGCCCGTCGCCGTCGAACTCCCAACCGTGGAACGGGCACGCGAGATCGGCGCCCTTCACCACCCCGCCATGACCGAGGTGCGCGCCCAGATGCGGGCAGAACGCGTCCTGCAGGTGGAATTCGCCTGCTTCGCCGCGCCACAGCACGAGATGACGGCCGAAGTAGTAGCGCGGCATGACCTCGCCGGGTTGCACCTGGTCGGCCCACGCGACCTGGAACCAGCCGAAGGGGACGGGGAACGGATAGCGGCTCATGGTGAGCTCCTCAGTCGTCGAGCGCCAACACTCGCACGGCGTTGTCGCGCAAGAACTTGGGCCAGACGTCGTCGTGGAACGGCACCTTGGGCATGTCGCCGAAGATGCGGTCGTAGGTGAGACCGGCAGGGAAGTAGCCGGCATAGATGATCTTGTCGGCGCCGCGGGTGTTGGCGTAGTCGATGATCGCCTTGGGGTAGTGCTTCGGAGCGAACGCGGATGTCGAGTAGTAGAGGTTGGGCCACTTCAGCATGAGCTTCACCGCGAGTTCGGTCCACGGCTCGGCGCCATGCCGCATCACGAACTTGAGATCGGGGAAGTCGTACATCACCTCGTCGATCAGTTCGACCTTCTGCGGTGCCATCGGTACACGAGGACCGGGGACACCGGCACAACAGAAGATCGGGATGTCGAGCTCGACGCACTTCGCGTAGATCGGGTAGTAGCGCTTGTCGTTGATCGGCACTTGGCTGCCGGCCGGGAACGTCGTCGCCGCCTTGATCTCGTATTGGTCGTGCATCTCGACGAGGAAGCGCACCGCATCCATGACCTGCGCGGCGTCGACTGCGGCGGATGCGATGAAACGCTCGGGATGCTCCTTCAACGCACGGTCAGCGTCGTCGCGGCCGGGGCCGACGCCGATCATGGCCTTGTCGATGCCGAAGCGGTCGAGGTTGTCGAGAACGACGGCCACCGGATCGACGTTGTCCTCGAGGTCGGGTGGCACGTCCTTGAACATGTACTGCGCGGGGAACCGGAAGCTCTTGCTCTCGTCGTCGCGAAGGTGCGGGGCGAGGAACTTGTAGACCTCGCGTCGGTCGCGGCTCGGGAAGCCGCACATGGTGTCGATGATGCCGACGTTCTCGGGCAGGCCCATGGCCGAATACTAGAACAGGTTCTAGTTATGCGATAGGCGCCCTGGTCAGGCGGCCAAGTCAGCGAGGCAGTGCGACGGCTGCGGCGCGGGTCGAGATGCCGATCTTGCGCCTCGCCTCGCGGATGACGTCGGCATCCAAGCCGTTCGTGAAGTAACAGAACGACACACCGGTGTCGGGATCGGCCCACGCGATCTGGCCGCCCGCGCCGTCGTGGCCGAAGGTGCGAGGCGACTGGCCGTGACCGAAGCCGCGCAGGATCGCGTCCGGTGCATCACCCGCGATCATGAGACCGAGACTGCGGTGAGCCGGATTGCCCCGGATCGGGTCGGGCAGGTCGCACCGAACGGTGCCGGTACCGTCCGCCAGCACGTCGGCATCCCACAGGTGGCCTGGGTTGTTCAACAACCCCTGGTAGTAGAGCGCAAGGTCGGCGGCGGTCGAGATGCCGCCGGCACCGGGCGCGCTCTGGGCTCGCACCACGGGATGGTTGAACCCGAGCAACGCCTCCTGGGTGACCTCACCGATGAGCGACGCCAAGTCGAGCCCGGGTATGCCGGTCGCCTTCTCCAGCTCCTCTGACGTGGGCGGCTCGCCGACGCCGTACAGCGTGTTGATGTCGGCTTGGCGATCGGCGGGCTCACCCAGCTTCGAGCGATCGGAGGCCCAGGGGCTTGGAGATGCGCTCGTCGACGAATGTGCGGATGTCGAGTCCGCTCAACCGCTCGATGATCTCGCCCAGCACCCAGTGAGCGGACGTCGGGTGGTACTCGAACCGAGTGCCCGGCTCCCAGTTGAGCCGCCACTTCGCGAAGGTGTCGAGTCGCGCCTCGCGGGTTGTCACGGTCGCGATGTTCAGCGGTGCGTGCGGGAACCCCGCGGTGTGGGTCAACAACTGATCGACCGTGATGACGTCTTTGCCGTTGGTACCGAACTCCGGGACGATGTCGGTGACGCGGGCGGTCACGTCGAGGAGGCCATCACCGATCAGCAGCCAGATCGCCCCAGCGGTGATGCCTTTGGTGCACGAGAACATGACGTAACGGCTGTCGGGCGCGGCGTCGCCGATGGTCTCGAAGGCGACGAGGTGCCCATCCTTGGCCAACGCGAGCTGACACGACGGCAACAGACCGTTGTCGATCTCGCGGTGCGCGCGGTCGAGTAGTTCGGCCAGCTTGCCGGCGTCGACACCGACGTCGCCCGCCGCGGCCAATGCGTACGGATCTGGTGTGGTGCGTCGTCACGGTCCGGACGGTAGCTCGCAGCCCGACGAGGCGCGATACTCGCCCGAATGGAGCGTCTGAGTGGGCTCGACGCTGGATTTCTCTACATGGAGACGCCGACGCTCCACATGCACACGCTCAAGATCGCCTTCCTCGATCGACCGCCGGGCGCAGCGTTGCCCTTTGCCGAGCTACGCGACGCCATCCGGTCCCGGTTGCCGCTGTTGCCGCCGTTCCGGCGGCGGGTGGTGGACGTCCCGTTCGGGTTCCACCATCCGGTGTGGATCGAGGACCCGGACTTCGATCTCGATTACCACGTGCGCCGGGAGGTGCTGTCGCCGCCGGGCGACCGGCGCCAGCTCGAGGAGGCCATCGCCGACATCGCCAGCGTGCCGCTCGACCGTCGTCGTCCACTGTGGCGAATGCACGTGTTCGACGGCTTGGATGACGATCGCATCGCGGTCCTGGTGAAGATCCATCACGCGGTGGCCGACGGCATGGCGGCGGCCGCGCTGCTCGCCAACGTGATGTCCGATGCACCCGACGATCAATCCCTACCCGTCGACATGTGGCAGCCCGAGGCGATTCCCTCACGGCGCACCTTGTTGGTCGACGCTTTTCGTGACCACCTTTCGCAACTCCGGAACCTGCCGGGACTCGTACGCCGCACGTTGTACAACGTGCGGGCGCTCTTGCGTCACCGCCGACAGTCGTCCGTGGCCACACCCGTCCCGATGGTCAGCACGCCGCGTACGTCGTTCAACGGCGCGCTCACACCCCGCCGCTCGTTCGTGACGACGTCGCTCGCGACGTCACGAGCGCGAGCGGTGTCCGAGACCTACGGCGTGACGCTCAACGACGTCGTTCTCGCCATCGTCTCGGGCTCATTGCGCGGCTACCTGCTCGACCGCCACGAGCTCCCCTCGGCGTCGCTCGTGGCCGGTGTGCCGGTGGCCGCTGACACCACACGGACTCGGCTCGTCGGAAACCGCGTCTCGAATCTGTTCACGTACGCTGGCGACGGACGAGGCCGATCCGGTTCGCCGGCTGCACGTCATCCACGACATCACCGCGGAGGCCAAGCAGCTGCAGCGTCTGCTCGGCCGCGAGACGCTCGGTGATTGGGTGCAGTACACGCCGCCGCGGCCCTGGGCGTGGTTCATGCGGCAGTACTCGAGCCGGCGCATCGCCGATCGCCACCCTCCGGCGATCAACCTGGTGGTGTCCAACGTGCCGGGACCGGTGACACCTCTCTACGCCGCCGGGGCCGAGTTGCGCGAGCTGTACTCGGTCGGCCCCGTGTTGGAGGGCATCGGTCTGAACATCACGGTCTGGAGCTACCTCGATCGGCTCTACGTCGGGTTGCTGGCGTGTCGTGACGAGGTGCCCGAGCCGTGGCTCATCACCAATGGGATGCACGGCGCGCTCGACGAGCTGGCGGCGGCCGCGTCCCAGGAGCCGGTGGTAACTTCCGGATCCTGAACGACGAGGGGATGCTGGGGGAATGAAACGTGTGATCGCGGCCATCGCCGCACTTCTCATCGGCTTCGCGATCATCGCGGTCAACTCGGTCCATCCGGCCGAAGCGAGCAATCCGAACGTGCGTCTCAACGAGATGCAGGTGATCGGATCGCACAACAGCTATCACGTCGAGAACCCTGCGCTCGCGCCCTACGTCATCGACCTCGCCTACACCGCAGCGCCCTTGGACGAGCAGTTCTCGCACCAAGGTGTGCGTCAGATCGAGCTCGACATCTTCGCCGATCCCACTGGGGATCTCTGGCGGCCGTTCGGTGTCAAGGGGTTCAAGGTCATGCACATCGAACAGATCGACGAGGGCGCGACGTGCGAAACCCTCGTGATCTGCCTGGGACAGGTGAAAGCATGGTCCGACGCCCATCAGCAGCACATGCCGATCGCCATCCAGATCGAATCGAAGGACAGCGTGGACGTCCCGGGCCCGCCCGACCCGCTGCCGATCGGTCCCGCTGAGCTCGATGAGCTCGACAGCGAGATCCTGTCGGTGTTCCCGGAGAACCGCATCATCACGCCCGACGACGTTCGCGGCAGCCACGCGACCCTCGAGGACGCGGTGCTCACGGACGGCTGGCCGAAGATCAACGATGTGCGCGGCAAGGTGATGTTCCTCCTCGACAACAAGCGAGACGAGTACGTCGTCGGTCATCCGTCGCTGGAGGGTCGTGTGGCATTCGCTCCCTCCGCGCCGGGTCTGCCCGACGCTGCGTTCTTGAAGCTCAACGACCCACTCGACCCCAACGCGCACATCGCGGACATGGTCGCGGCGGGCTACATGGTGCGCACCCGGGCTGACGACAATCCCGTCGAAGGCCCGTGACAACGACACGACCATGCGCGATGCCGCCCTGGCGAGCGGCGCACAATGGGTGAGCACCGATTGGCCGGTGCCGGGGATGGCCGCTCGATTCGACGGCTCGCCGTATGTTGCGCAAATACCAGGGGGCACACCGGCCCGATGCAATCCCGTGAACGCACCGCCTGGCTGCGAAAACAGCGACATCGAGAACCTGCCTCCGGATCCGGTTCCGACGTCGACCAGCCCGACGACGCTCGACACGAACGTGTCGACGTCGCCGAAGTTCACGGGCTGACCGCAGCCAGCACGGCGATGCCCTGGCGGGTTGGGCGATGGTTGCTGCTCGGCTCCCTGCTGCCGTTGGCGGTGGGAGTGTTCCTTCTCGCGGCGCCAGTCACGAACTCCGGAGTACAGCAGTGTGGCTCACCGCTGATCTTCTCGATCACCGGGCGTACGAACGAGCGGCTGCCGAGTGCGCCCGACGAGTCATCCGGGGACCAGTTGTCGAAGCTGCGTACCCAAACGCCGTGCAGCGAGCTGGTCGATCAACGGATGCGGGTGGGCAACGTGGGCGATCGGTGCGTTCTTCGCGCTGGCGTTGGTCGGCGCCGTGCTCGGCCTCACCGACGATCGGGTGCGTTTGCGGCGCTCCCCGCGGTTCGAGGAGTTGCTTCGCGAGCGTCCCGTCGGTGCGCCGGGAGAGGTCTGGGACCGACCGGTGGTACCGCGCGACGACATCGGCGTGAGCCTGCCCGACGTCGAATCCTCCGATGTCGAGGCCTTGGTGGTCTGGTCGGTCGTCGCCGTGTGCGTGCTGTTGATCGTGGCGGGTGTCGGCAACACGTGGGACGCGCTTGCCGACATCAACGCGCTCGGCTTGTTGGGCGCGTTGCTTTTGGCAGTGGTGGCGCGCGTCGTGGCCGGTGGACAGCTGGCATTGGCTGACAGCGGTGCGCGTCCGACGGCCGACCGGTGGCGACGAGCCATCCCTGTCGCATTCGCTTGTGACTGGGCTGGAAGGATCCGTCCCGCGTTCGGCGCCGTGGGTGTCGAGGGCCACGCGCTCGTTCGTGCGGGTGTCGACGCGCGTCCGCGCGCTACTCGATCTTGGTGTCGCCTGTGCCCTGGCCGCGCTGGCGCACACCGGTCTGCTCGGGTTCCTCTTTCTCGTCACTCTCGTGGCCGGCATCGGCGGTGGGTCGTGGCCGAGGTATCTCCCTGGCCCTGGTGCTGATCCTGCTGGCCATGGCCGTCGCCGGGGTGGTCGTCGTCTCGGCCCGATTTCGTCAACTTCCGTGCACCCTCGGTCGCCCCACGATCGACCGACTCTTCGAGCGGTGGCGGCAGGGACCCGTCGAGGTCATCGCTGCGTTCGCCCTGGCGGCAGTGCTGCCACTGGTCCACGGGGCGATCCTGTGGACGCTCGTGACCTCGTTGGGCGATCATGCTCCGTTGGCACCGATCGCATTCTGGACGGTGTTCGCGCTGGTCTTCCGCGCCTTCGCGCCGGTGCCGGAGGGCTTGGTCGCCGCCGACATCGTGCTCCTGCTCGGCTTCTCGCTCGCTGGTGTCGCTCCGGTGGTCGCGGTGGCGGCCGTCTTGCTCTGGCGCGTGCTCATGGTGTGGCTGCCGCTGCTCCCCGGGTACTTCGCCACCAAGTCGTTGTTGGCCCGAGGATCCTTGTAACCGCGAGGTGCGTCAGCTGTCGTCGCGGTTCTTGCGCGACGCCGTTGCTTCGGGTCGCACGAACACCGGCTGCTCACCGTTCGCCGGTGCGGGCGGCTCCCACACCATGCGGTCGTTCGACACGCCGTCGGCGTAGAACTTCGCGTACCACTTGCGGAACTTCATGAACGGCGGGTCGGTGTCGGCCAACGCCGGGCGCGTGATGTGCGCTTTGTTCTCCCAGATCGGGCCGATCTTCCTCGAACTGCTTGCACACCTCGTTGATGAACGCGTCCCCGACGGACTTGGTTGCTCGTTCGTCGGCCAACTTTCGCGTCTTGAAGTTGAAGCACACTCGGGTGTGCTCATCGTCGATTGGGGTGCTGCAGCCGATCAGCAAGGTGTCGACGATGCCGCGAAACCACGTGAACCCGAAGCCCGGCCCCTGCTGTTCGATGTCGATGCGCCCGTCGACCACGCCACGAGGGGTCGGAAAGCGCTGGACCGACTTGGTGCGCGCCACCCAGTCGTCGGTGTTGTAGTCCTCGATCTCGGGAACCGTGTCGGTGTTGTGCACGTACCGGAAGTGGGGGCCGTCGACCGTGTTCTCGGCCAGCTCTTGTTGGCCGGCGTTGACGACGAACTCCCTCGTGGTCCACTCGGTGAAGTCGGCGATCGGTGGCCTCGGGGGGCAGGCGGAGCTGCCACATCGGCGCGGCGCCGTGAGGATGGAACCACGCCATCACGAAATGGCCGCCGAGCTCGAAGGTCTCGTAGGTGTGGATCTTGGCCTTGCCGTTGGTGCGCTCGCTGTAGGGGATGCAGGTGTTGCGACCTTCGCCGTCGAAGCGCCAACCGTGGAACGGGCACTCGAGCTCGGTGCCCTGCACCCGCCCGCCGTGACCCAGGTGCGCACCGAGGTGCGGGCAGAAGGCATCCTGCACGTGCGGCCACACCCTCGTCGTCGCGCCAGACGACCAGGTGCTTGCCCTGCAGGTAGCGGGGGAGCACGGCGCCGGGCTCGAGCTCGTGGGACCACGCCACCATGAACCAGCCGAACGGCATGTCGAACGGGTAGCGATGCCGCGGGCGACGGTCGCTGTCGGCGGCCTCGGGATCGAGCAGATCGGTCATCTGGCCCAGTATAGAACGTGTTCTAGTTTTCGGCGGCGGCGCCGTTCAGTCCCAACACCTTCATCGCGTTCTCGCGCAGGAACTTCGGCCAGACGTCGTCGCGCAGCGGCACGTTCGGAAGCTCGGCCATGATCCGCTCGAGCGACAAGCCCATGGGGAAGTAGCCGGCGTACATGATCTTGTCGGCCCCGCGTGTGTTGGCGTAGTCGATCACGGCTTGCGGGTAGTACCGCGGCGCGAACGCGGACGTCGAGTAGTACAGGTTCGGCCACTTGAGCATCAGCTTCACGGCCAACTCCTGCCACGGTTCGGCGCCGTGGCGCATGACGATGCGTAGGTCTGGGAAGGCCCAACAAACCTCGTCGAGCAACTCGACGTGCTGGCACAGCATCGGCACTCGCGGGCCCGGCACCCCGGCGGTGATGAAGATCGGCAGGTCGAGCTCGACGCACTTGCTGTAGAGCGGGTAGAAGCGCTTGTCGTTGATGGGAACCTGCGGGTTGTAGCCCGCGGGGAACGCGGTGGCGGCCACGATGCCGAACTCGTCGACCGCCCGTTGCAGGCCGCGCAGCGCCTTCATGCCACGGTTCGGGTCGACGTGGAGCGAGCCCAGAAAGCGATCGGGGTGTTCCTCGAGCGCGCGCACGATCTGGGGGCGCTGGTGGCCCCTGCCGACATCGCCCATGCCGATGAGGGCTTTGTCGATGCCGTGGTGATCCATCAGGCCGAGCACGAGGGCCACGGCGTCGGTGTCGCCCGACGGGAGCTTGGGCACCTCTTTGAACATGTACTCGGCGGGGAACTCGAACTCCTCGCGGCTCTCCTTGTCGTGCAGGAGGGGTTTCAAGAAGTCGTACTGGCCGACTTTGTCGTCGTCGGGGATGTCGAGCATCAGATCGACGATGCCGATGTCGGTAGGGAAGGACATGGCGTGAGTCTTACCAGCCATGGCCATGACGACGACGTGACTGACGAACCTGTGCGCATTTCCGGGGCGATAGGGCCCAATCGGCGCACAGGTTGCGAGGCGATGTCCCAGCTGCTCGTCGCCGGGCCCAAAGCACCGGGCCCAAAAACAGAGGGCGCCCGCCCTGGGGGAGGGGGCGGGCGCCACTCACGCAGGAGTCGGGAGGGGAGACCGGGCCTGCGTCAGGAAGAAGGTTGGGAGTTACGCGACTTGGAGCCGCTCCTCGGGTACTCCGGCTTGGACCTCGGAGATCCAGGCCTCGAGCTCCAACTCACTGGCGTGACGGCGATACGCCGCGGCCAGCGGTGCGCTCAACATGTCCGCTTGGGCTCGAAGACTCGTTGCCCGTTCTCGGAGCAACTTGGCGGCCTGAACCAGCTCTGCGTCCACCACTCGTGTTTGCATGATGTACCTCCCGCGATCGTTACTGCTGTTGAACACGGGCTGGTCCGGCATCCATCCCGGACAGGCTGTGGCATGCGTCACCGGATGGCGGCGTCCGGGAAGTTCGCGGGCGGCTTCTCGCCGGTATCGGGCGGAGGATGCCCGTAGCGGCGGCGGAAGGCGATCCACGCTCCGAGGCCGGCCACCATCGGCAACCAGTACGACACGATGCGGTAGGCGAGGGTGGCGAGCAGAGCTTGATCGCCGCTGATTCCTGCGAGCGCCAGGGTGCCCACCAGGCCCGCCTCGACGAAGCCGAGCCCGCCGGGAGTGATCGGGATCATGCCCGCGACCGCTCCTACGCCGAAGGCCAAGAGCACGAGGCTCAGCTTGGGCCGCGCCCCGACGGCGTAGAGCGCGCACACGAGAGCCAAGTAGTCCGCCAACCAGTTGCCGACGGCGGCGAGCAGCGCCTGTTGCCACCGCGCCCCCAGTGCGCTGACGATCTGGTCGCGCTGGTGAACGACACCTTCGTCGGTTGGGGGGTTGTCCTTGTGTAGTCGGCTGTAGATCGGGGCTGCGACCCGTTGCATCGCTCGTCCGAACGCGCGGAGGGGTCGATCGAAGCGAACGATCACGAACGCGAACGCGAACAGAAGGACGAACACGACGGCACCACCCCACGCGAGCGCGGTGAGCTCGCGTGGTATCGGAGCGCCGAGGATCGAGCCGACGACGGCAACCAGTGGGATCGCGAACAAGACGCCGTTCGAGAGGAGCGACGTTGCGGCGATGGCCGTACCGGCGCGAGCTCGGTCGATGCCGGAGACGGCGAGCATCCGCCAACCCACTGCCGTGCCGACCGCGGGCCCGCCCGGGACCAGCCGGCTGACCGCATTGGCGACCAACTGCGACGTGGCGGCGATGAACCATGTGACCTTGGGGATGGCGATCCGCGTCAGCCACCAGACGCACGCGAAGGCCCCGAGCTGGCAGAGCAGGATGCCGATCAGCCAGAGCGGGTTGACCTCGATGAGCCGGGGCGCCTCGGAGAACACCGCCAGGAGACTCGGCAGCACGCCGTAGAGCGCGATGACGGCGACGAGCATCGCCACCACGCGAAAGATGATGCGCCACTTCGAGGCGCCCGGTTGCTCAGCCGGCGTGGGCTCGGTCTTCCCGGCGCTCGGCTCGAGATCCACGGGGCGAGCGTATCGTCGGCCCGAATTGCCGGGCGGCTTGCTAGGTGGCGGTCTCGTCGGGCGTTGCGCCCATGGACGCAACCGACTTCGTCGCTGTAGCCGAGCACGTCGCGCAGCACCTCGGCCGGTGTGCTGGCCCAGGGTGGGTGCGTGGGTCGGGTCCGGCAGTGGCTCGTCGAGCAACTTCACCGGGAACGGGAGTTGGTCGGCGCCGAGTTGCTCGGTGCCGATCCAGTGCAGACGATCACGGAACTGGGGATCGTCGGCGATGGATTGCGGCGTGTTCACCGGGGCGATCGTCGTGTTGTGCTCGTCGGCGAATGCGATCCACTCCGCACAGGTCTTGGTCTGGAAGATCTCACGGAGCGCGGCCTGCAATTCGCGGTTGTTCCGCGCGTGGTCTGCGTACTTGCTGCCCGGCCACCGCTCGAAGAGATCCATCCGGCCGACGCCTTCGCAGAAGTTCTTCCAGAAGGCCTGTTCCGAGGCCATGAAGAGCACGTGCCCGTCGGCGGCCTCGTAGAGCTGGTAGCGCACGCCTTCGCGCATGCCAGCAGTACCCGGTGCCCGCCGTTCGAAGTCATCGGACGCGTTCCCCGTGACCTCGGACTCCGGGCGTTCGTAGGAGCGCCAGGTCTCCGAGCGGTACCAGTCGAACGCGGCGGCGGCATCCGACTGGGCGATCTCCATGCGGCAACCCTCGCCCGTCTCACGGGCGCGCAACACGCCGGCGAGGATGCCGAGCGCGCCGTACAACGGGCCGGCGTTGATGCCGATCGAGACGTGCTCCGGCATGTAGCAGAAGCCGTCGTCGTCGTAGGCCGGCGTGACGATGCCGGCCCACGTGTCGTAGCGCGATGCCGTGGCTCGGCAGGTTCTTGTAGGGCCCGGTCATGCCGTAACCGGAGATCGTGCAGAACACGATCGCGCGGATTCACCTCGACGCAGTTGCTCGTAGCCGAGGCCGAGCTTGGCCAGCACGCCCGGTCGCATCGCCTCCACCACTGCGTCGGCCGTGGCGACCAGATCGCGGAACGCCTGCTTGCCGTCGTCGCTCTTCAGGTCGAGCACGATGCTGCGCTTGCCGCGATTGATGTGGAGATGCATCAGCGACGTGCCTTCGACGATGGGCCACGTCATCTGGCGTACATAGTCACCGGTTGGTGACTCGACCTTGATCACGTCGGCGCCGAGATCAACCAGGCTGCTCGTGATCGCGGCCGGTCCGAGCAGGGAACATTCGATGATGCGGACCCCGTCGAGGGGCGGTCGAGCGTCAGCCATGGCCGATATCTGACACCCCGTCAGGTCGACACCGCAAACTCCGCTGCACCAGATTGGCCCGATGGCTGATCTGACCGGACGAGTGGCAGTCGTGACTGGTGGCAACGGAGGCATCGGGCTGGGCATGGCACGAGCCCTCGCGGAGGCCGGTGCCGACATCGCGATCTGGGGGCGCAACGAAACCAAGAACGCGGCCGCGAGCACGGAGCTCGAGGCGACCGGGCGCCGGGTGCTCGCGCTGGCGTGCGACGTCGCCGACGAAGCTCAGGTGGTCGCAGCCACCGCGCGCACGATCGACGAGTTGGGACGGATCGACGCGCTCTTCGCCAATGCCGGAACGAGCGGGTACTCCCGCTTCGTGGACATGAGCCTCGACGAATGGCATCGGGTGATGCGCGTCAACCTCGATGGCGCGTTCCTGACCTTGCGGGAAGCGGCGAAGCACATGGTCGAGCGGGGCGACGGTGGTGCGCTCGTCGCGGTCTCGTCGACCTCGGCGATCCACGGTGCACCGGGCATGGAGCACTACGCGGGTAGCAAGGCGGCCCTCATCGCGATCATGCGAGGGCTCGCGGTGGAGCTGGCGCGGTTCGGCGTGCGATGCAACACGATCCTGCCGGGCTGGACCGAGACCGACATGCTGCAGCCCATGACCGCGAACGAGAAGTTCGTCGCCAACACCGTCAGCCGTACCCCGGTTCGCCGATGGGGCACCCCCGACGATCTCGGGCCCGCCGCCGTCTTCCTGGCTGATCCCACGGCCACCTTCCACACCGGCGACACGCTCGTCGTTGACGGCGGATACACCATTTACTGACATGCGTGTCACGGAGCGCCGGCCTGAGGCATGATGGCCGCACGTCAGGAATCCGTGCCGGGGAAGGGGCCAGTCGTATGCGAGTCGTCGTCGATTTCGACCTGTGCGAGAGCAATGCGGTGTGCATGGGCATCGCGCCCGAGGTGTTCGAGGTGCGTGACGACGACTTCCTCTACATCTTGCAAGAGGAACCGCCGGAATCGCTGCGGCCGAAGATCGAGGAAGCCGTGCAGCGCTGTCCGAAACAAGCGATCAGCATCCAAGATTGAGCGACGTCCTCATCGTCGGCGCGTCCCTGGCCGGGATGCACGCCGCGCACACGCTTCGCAAAGCGGGGTTCGACGGACGCGTTTCGGTCGTCGACGCTGACCCCCACACGCCCTACGACCGCCCACCGCTGTCGAAGCAGGTACTGGCCGGCACATGGGATGCGGACCGCATCGTGCTGCCGGCCGCGACCGAGGACCTCGAGATCGACTGGCTGCTCGGTCGTCGGGCCACTGCGCTCGACGTCGCCGGTCGAACCGTCACGTTGGACGACGACGAGAAGGTCAGCTTCGACACGGTCGTGATCGCGACCGGCGCAGCGGCTCGGCGGTTGCCGAAGCAACCCGACCTCGCCGGCATGCACATGTTGCGAACGCTCGACGACTGTCTCGCCCTGCGTGCCGAGCTCGATGCCGGCGCGGAGCGCGTCGTCGTGATCGGCGCCGGTTTCATCGGCTCGGAGGTCGCGGCCACCTGCCGCGAGCGGGGGCTCGAGGTCAGCATCGTCGAGGTGGCGCCGGTACCCCTCGAACGAGCGCTGGGTGCGCAGATCGGAATGGTGTGTGCCGACCTCCATCGAGACCACGGTGTCGATGTCCGGCTGGGCGCGGCCATCGGTGGCTTCGGCGGGCGTGAGCACGTCGAGCGGGTGTTCCTGACCGACGGCAACAAGCTGCCGGCCGACGTCGTCGTGATCGGTGTCGGAGTGGCGCCGAGCACCGAGTGGCTCGAGGGGAGCGGACTCACGCTCGACAACGGGGTCGTGTGTGACGAGACGCTTCTTGCGGCGCCGGGTGTGATCGCCGCGGGCGACATCGCGCGATGGCCGAGCCGGCGCTACGGCGGCTTGCTCCGGGTCGAGCATTGGGAGAACGCGATCCAACAGGGTGAGGCGGCCGGCCGTCGTGTGCTCGCCGAGGCCGCGGGCGAGACGCCGGACGTGTACGACCCCATCCCGTGGTTCTGGTCCGATCAATACGACCGCAAGATCCAGCTCGCCGGTTGGTCGGGTTCGGACTACGACGTCGAGGTGGTTCACGGATCCACCGACGAACGCCGTTTCGTCGCGTTGTACGGCCGTGCGGGCGAGGTCACGGGGGTGCTCGGTTTCAACCGGCCGCGCCACGTGATGCAGCTGCGCCAGCTCGTCGACGACGGTGCCCCGTGGGCGGACGGTTTGGCCTTCGCCCGGGGTATGGAATGAGCACCGCGCCGGTCGAGGACGGTCTGGTCGACGTGCTCGACGAGGACGGCCGCGTGACCGCGACCGCCACTCGCGGCGAGGTACGCGCGGGGAACCTGCGCCACCGCACGGTCTTCGTCGCGGTCGTCAACACGGCGGGTGCGGTGCTGGTGCATCGCCGGGCCGATTGGAAGGACGTTTGGCCCGGTGCGTGGGACGTGGCGTTCGGCGGTGTGGTCGACGCGGGAGAGTCCTGGGAGACCGCGGCCGCCCGCGAGCTGGCCGAGGAGGCCGGGATCGACGCGGCGCTCGCCTATCTCGGTGAGGGCGAGTACGAGGACGACTCCGTCCGCGAGCGAGCGCGCGTCTACCTGGCCCGCTATGACGGGCCAGTGTCGTTCGTCGACGGTGAGGTGGTCGAGATCGACTGGGTCGCGCCCGAGGAGCTGGGCGATTGGCTCGGCTCGCACACCGTCTGTCCCGACAGCGTCGCGATCGTGTTGCCTCGTATCGACTCCCCATGAACGCCACCGCCGCGTTGCTCGTGGCGTTCACCTTCGTGGTTGCGGCCGCCGATTGGATAGCGGTCGGCACCGGTAAGCGCGGTGCCGAGTACGTCTTCAAGCCGCTGACGATGGTGGTGTTGATCGCGGCGGCACTGGCGATCGATCCCGTCGACGACGCCATGAAGGTCTTGTTCATCGGCGCGTTGATGTTCTCGTTGCTCGGCGACGTCTTCTTGATGTTGCCGCGCAATCTGTTCGTCGCCGGGCTGGCGTCGTTCCTGATCGGTCACCTGTGCTACATCGCGGGTTTGCAGCTACGGGGCCAGTACGGCGTGTGGTTCGTCGCCGGGTTGGTGATCGTGGTGCTGGCGGTGTTCGTGATCGGCCTGCGGGTGATCCGCGCCGTGCGCACGAGCTCCGAGCCGGCGATGGCGGTTCCCGTCACGGCGTACATCGCGGTGATCTCGTTCATGCTCGCGAGCGCCTTCGGCACTCGGAACCTGTTCGCCATCGTGGGCGCCGGCCTGTTCTACGTGTCCGACGCCCTCATCGCCTGGGACCGCTTCGTCGATCCCAAGCCGTGGGCTCGGCTGGCGATCATGGTCACGTACCACCTCGGACAGATCGGCCTGGTGCTCTCGCTGGCCTGATCAAGTAGTCGGACCGAACCGGCCGATAACACCCACCGTGAGAACGGGCACCAGGCGGTCACTCGCCGTAGCCGCAGTCGTGGGCCTTCTGGCGGTGGGTTGCCAGCACGTGCCGGTGGCCGGCGCTCCCGACTGCCGACTCACCCCCGCGAACAACTACTGGCGGGCCGACGTGCGGAACCTCCCGGTTCACAGCCGCTCGACGGCCTACATCAACAACATCGGTGCCAACGCCGCCCTGAAGGCCGATTTCGGCTCGGGGCTGTGGGACGGCGGTCCGATCGGGATCCCCTACGTCGTGGTGCCCGGCACGCAGCCGAAGGTCCCGATCACGTTCACGTACTGGGACGAGAGCGATCCCGGGCCCTACCCGATCCCGCCCAACCCGCCGATCGAAGGCGGGAACGCGTCCACCGGCGACCGCCACGTCATCGTCGTCGACAAGGACAACTGCACCTACTACGAGACCTACAGCACCTACAGCGACGGCCACGGTGGGTGGAAGGCCGGCTCGGGCGCGATCTGGGACATGAAGTCGAACGACCTGCATCCCGACACCTGGACCTCCGCCGACGCCGCCGGTCTCCCGATCCTCCCCGGGCTCGTCCGCTACGAGGAGGTCGCCGCCGGCCAGGTGCTCCACGCGATTCGCATCACCGTGCCGACCACCCAGGACGCCTACGTGTGGCCGGCTCGCCACAAGGCCGGTGCCACCACGAACGTGAACTACCCGCCGATGGGCACCTGGCTTCGGCTGAGCCCGAGCATCGATCCCAGCACGTTCGATCCGATGGTGCGACCGATCGTCGTCGCCCTGCAGACCTACGGCGCCATCGTCGCCGACAACGGCTCACCCTGGTACATGAGCGGTGCCCCCGACGAGCGCTGGGACAACGACAAGCTGCGCCAACTGGCTCGGATCAAGGGCTCGGACTTCCAGGTCGTGAACACCGCGTCGCTCATCGTCGATCCGAACTCGGGACAGGCCACGACGGCCTCCTGAGCGCCCGTGACCGATAGCCTGCTGCTTTTCTGACGGCCGCTGCGGTAGTTTCAGGGCCACATCCCCCCCGTGGCGCCTGGCGGCCGGACCTCGTGTGCGGGGGCGGCCCCTTCGGGTAGTGAGACAACGATCCCCGTGAGTTCAACCGCGACCGATACCCCGATCACTCCGGACGACACCGCGTCGTCCGGTGCTCGCGCGACGTCGCTTCGCGGTCGTTTCCGCGCTCTGCTCGTCGTGTCCGACGTCGGCGAGGAGATCACCCCCTACGTCCCGCCTGACCTGCCCGATCCGCACCACATGGGCCCGATTCGGCGCAATGTGGTGCTGATCGTGTCGGCACTCGCCGGGTTCCTGGGCTCGCTCGCCATCGTCACGACCGCACCGGTCTGGTACCTGGCTCCTGCCGGTACTTGGCGGCTGACGATCCCGGGCGTGCCCCACGGCATGACGTACACCGAGGGCGAGGTTTCCTTCTCGCCGTGGCTGGCCGGCACGATCTTCGTCATCGGCGTGATCGTCATGACGCTGGCCTGGATCGGGCTGATCGGTCGGGCCGAACGGCAGCGAGGCCGCGAGCGTCGCCGCCTGATCATGGTCTGCGCCGTCGTGGCGCTGTGGGCTGCCCCGCTCCTGCTCGCTCCGCCGTTGCTGTCGAACGACGCCTACAGCTATGCCGCCCAAGGCGAGCTCGCCAGTCGAGGAATCGATCCGACCGCGCACGGGCCGGTCTATCTGCTCGACGGCAAGTTCATGATCGGCGCCGATCCCGTGTGGCGGAACTCGCCTGCGCCCTACGGACCGGTTTGGGTCGGACTCAGTGAGGCCGTGGTCGAGGCCACCGGTCACAACGCCGCCGACGCCGTGTGGGGCTTCCGCGGCCTCGCCGTGGTCGGCGTGGTGATGGCCGCGGCCGGCCTCGCGCTCATCGCGCGGAGCTACAAGGTCTCTCCCGCGGCTGCCGTCGCGCTTGGCATCGGCAATCCACTGGTTCTGCTCCATCTCGTCGGCGGTAGTCACAACGACGCGTTGATGCTCGGCTTCCTCGCGCTCGGCCTGGCCGCGTTTCGACGCGACAAGAAGATCTTGACGGTGGTGCTCGTGGCCTTGGCGGTCTCGGTCAAGCTGCCCGCGGTCATCGCGTTGGTGTACATCGGTTGGGCATGGGCCGGGCGCGACGCGTCGCTGAAGCAACGGCTCGCGTGGATCGGTCGTGCGATCGGCGGTGCCATCGGGATCATCGTCGCCCTGAGCCTCATGATCGGTGTCGGGCCGGGATGGCTCATCGCGCTGCAAGGCACCAACACGGTCACGTCGACGTTCTCGCTGACGACCAAGCTCGGCTTCGTGGTTTCCGAAGGCCTCCACATCAGCGGCATCGGGATCAACGAGAACCTCGTGGTCGCGCTCTTCCGCCTGATCGGCCTTGCTCTGGCGGGAGCGTTCGCGCTCTACCTGCTGGTGCGGACCGAACGGTACGGCGTCGTGCGCTGCGTCGGCTTGGCGTTGGTCGGCGTGATCCTGCTCGGGCCCGTCGTGTGGCCGTGGTACTTGCCGGCCGGGTTCGCGATCCTCGCCGCGGCCGGCCTCGGTCGCTGGCGGGCGTCGTATCTGGTCGTGAGCTTCGCCGCCTGTCTCGTCGTCTTCCCGCGCAGCGTCAACGCCGTGCCGAGCTTGCTCGGCTGGCAGCATCTACTCGGGCTGTGCGTGGTCGTGCTGATCGGCGTGGCCGCCTACAACGCGCCGAAGTTGGCCGAGTGGGCGTACGAACGTCGACGCGCGCGGCTCGAGCCCGGCTCCCCGACCACGGCGACGCCTCACGACGGGTCTGATCACGGCGGCGACACCATCCGCGAGCTGGAGCCGGCCGTCGCCCACCGCATCTGAGACTCTCGGAGCGGTTGCCGGCGGGTGGGCCTGGTGCTCGATGAACTGCCCGTCGAAGACGGCTCGACCTGCAAAGACCGGCGGTTTCAGCCCGCCCTAGTACAGTCCTCGTCCGTGATGACCCCGACTGCGGAGCCCCCGAGTCGCCATGAGGGTACGACCCTCCTTCGGCTTCTTCGCGCGCCTGCGGGCAGCGATCGACTCCGACGCGTCCGGAGTGCGCCAGGCGCTTGCTGCACTCCTCGTCTCCTCTGGCGGTGATCTCCTCGCCGGGCTGACCCTCGGCGCCATCACCGGAACGCTCGAAGACCTTCCGGGCCTGCTCGTTCTCGTCCCGGCTGCCATCGGCATGCGGGGGAACATCTTCGGCGCGCTCGGGAGCCGGCTCGGCACGTCGATCCACACCGGCACGTTCCGCCTGTCGCGGCGACGCGACACGGTGGTGGGTCAGAACATCCTCGCGGCCGCCGCTCTCACGTTGGCGGTGTCGGCCGCGCTGGCCGTGCTGGCCAAGACGATCGCGAGCGCCTTCGGGGTGTCCGACACGATCTCGCTGGCCGACTTCTTCGTGATCTCGATCATCGGCGGCGTGTTGTCGTCCATCGTCGTGCTGGCCTTGACGCTGGGTGTGGCTGCACTCTCGGTGCGGCGCGGATGGGACATGGACAACGTCGCCGCCCCGCTCGTGACCGCCGCGGGTGACATGGTCACGCTGCCCACGCTGTTCCTCGCGACGTTCCTGGTCGGCATTCGAGGAGTGACCATAGCGATCGCCGCGGTTGGCGTAGCCGTCGCGATCGTGGCCTTGGTGATGGGGTTGCGGACACGTCTTCCCCTCGTGCGCAGCATCGTGCGCGAGTCGACACCGATTCTCTTGGTGGCCGGCGCCATCGACATCGTGGCCGGCCTCACGATCGAGCACCGCCTGCAGTCGTTCCTCGCCTATCCCGTCTTGTTGGTCTTGGTGCCGCCGTTCTTCGAAGACACCGGCGCGCTCGGCAGCGTGCTGTCGAGTCGTCTCGCCTCCAAGTTGCATCTCGGCATCATCGAACCGACCGCCCGCCCGCAACGCGCCGCGCGCGACGACTTCGCGCTGATCGCGATGTTGGCCGTACCGGTATTCGTCTTCGTCGGTTTGTCGGCCGACATCGTCGGCGTGATCTTCGGGTACGCCAGCCCGGGCGCCTTGCGCATCGTCGCGGTGTCGGTCCTCGGCGGCGCCATCGCCACGAGCTTCGCCATCCCGATCTCGTACTACAGCAGCATCGCGACCTACCGCCTCGGGCTCGATCCGGACAACTACGGCGTCCCGATCCTCACATCGTCGATGGACCTGGTGGGCGCTATCGCGTTGGTGCTGGCCATCATCGTCGTGGGCATCGGTTGAAGGCGTTCCATCGAACACCGCGTCGGGGTTCGCGGGCAGGATGGCGGCCGTGCTGAAGGCATGGGAGGTCACGAAGGACGTCGATCGACGACATCGGCGATCCCTCGGCGATCTCGGACTGTGTCGCACGGGCGTCGCTGGTGTGGGTCGACCTGGTGGACCCGACCGAGAAGGAGCTCGAGCTGCTGGCCGGCGAGTTCGGTCTGCATCCGCTCTGGATCAAGGACGTGCGAGGAGCGGAATCGGCGCCCCAAGCTCGAGATATTCGAGACGCATGCCTTCTTGATCGGTTACGCGCACGACGAGGACCCGACTGATCTCCCCGAGGTCGCGATCTTCGTTGCCGAACACTGGCTGATCTCGGTGCGCAAGCGGAACATCGCGGGCCGGGCGTTCGAGATCGCAAGGCCCGCGAGTTCTACGAACGCATCCGTAACGGGAGCACCGAAGTGGGGCTGCTCCTGTACGTCCTTCTCGACGACATGGTCGACGGCTACTTCGACACAGTCGACGCAGCCGAGGAACGCATAGCCGGCATCGAACAGGCATTGTTCGACGAGGTCATGGACGACCAGAAGCAGATCCAACAGGACCTGTTGCATGTGCGGCGCGCGTTGATCGAGATGCGTCGCCATGTGGCCCCGATGCGCGACGTCGTGCTCGGCGTTCTTCGTCGCGAGATCCCGTGGGTCGAAGGCGAGACCCTGGTGTACCTACAGGACGTTCTCGATCGTCTGCTGCGCGTGATCGACGGAGTCGACGTCCAACGAGAACTGCTCGGCAACGTGGTCGACGCACAGCTCGCGCTGCAGGCCAATCGCATGAACTCCGTGATGAAGAAGATGACGTCGTGGGGCGCCATCCTCATCTGCGCCACGCTCATCGCCGGCATCTACGGCATGAACTTCAAGAACATGCCCGAGCTCGGCTGGAGCTTCGGCTATCCCGCCGCACTCGGCTCGATGCTCGCCGTCACCATCGGCCTCTACCTCTGGTTCCGCCACAAAGACTGGCTCTGACGTTGCGGCGCCGATAATCCGGCGCCTGGCCTTCGGCATCCTGGTCAGGCGGTCGCGGCCGCCGGCCTCTGGCCGTCAGCGTCGAGCGTGATCCTGCCGCTCCAGGGGGACAGTCGGTACAGGCTGATCGCGAGCATGGCGATCAGGCAGAAGTTGCGAGCCACGATGGGCAGCGTCGCGTAGAGCTGGCCCTCGATCTGACCGTGGATCGTCGCCAGGATGAACGTCGTCAGCAACGCGGTCACCAGGTAGATGCCAGAGATGAGCCGCTCGCCTCGTGCCGCGATGATGGCGACGAAGGGGACGAACCACAGAACGTACTGCGGCGAGATGATCGTCGAGAAGACGAGCAGACCGAGGATCGACGCGAGCGGTGCCAGAGCCCACACGGCCCACTCGTCATCCTCGCTGTGGCGGAGATGGCGGGCGCGCGCCCACCACCACGCCAGCGCCGGCGTTGCCGAGGGCGAGCATCGGCAACAACGGCTTCACGACCAAGCGGCACCTGTACGCCGGTGCGCCACGCACCTTGTTCGACGTGGCTCGCACCGTGGTCGGCCATGTGGAAGAAGATGCCGGGAATGCTCTCGATCTGCCATCCCTTCGAACCACGGAAGGTTGCGACCTGAGCGAAACCCGACGGGCCGAAGAACGCCAGCCACAGCGCCAAGCCGACCGCCATGGTGATCGCCCACGACACGAGCGACCGACGCTTGTCGGTGATGACGAGCAGCGGTGCCAGGACCAACGGCCACAACTTCGCCAGCGCCGCCACGGCCAACGCGACTCCGCCGGTTCGGTCCAATCCCTTGCGCATGAGGCTGAGCGCGAGGACGGCGAGGAACACCGCGAACAGGTCGATTCGCACGTACGGGAACGGGAAGAAGAGGAACGGCGTGCCGAGGATGAGGTAGGCGATGCCGGTTCGGCGGTTCCACGCCCACGCCAGCAGCGCGGCCGCGCCGAGCTCGAAACCGAGCTGCACGACTGCCAATCGGGTGAGCAGCCCGAGGTCGCCGTCGAACTCACCGGCCACCGGGTCGATCCCGCTGACATCGATGCCGCTGCCGAGCACGCGGACCAGCCCGAGGGTGACGGGCGGGTATTCGACCTCGAAGTCGCGGTACGGGGTGCCGTGGGTGGCGAGGATGGCCTCGTACCGGCGGGCGTCACCGCCGAGGATGCTGTGTTTGTCCTCGACGCCGCTGTTGAGCAACAGGACGATCGAGATCGACTCGGACGACGACGAGGATCGCGACGACGATGGCCCAGGTGGGGACGCGGCGCGAGTGCTCCGGGGGTGCGTGTTCGATCTCGGCGATCTCGACCCGGTCGTCCAGCATGCGTGGTCAGGTCGAGCTGGCGGCGGCGATGACCACGATCACGATCAACGCCACGATCACGATGGCCAGCAAGGCGGTGGCGATCGCACCGGTGATGACACCCGCGAGCGCCATCCCGTCACCTTGCTCGCCGGTCTGTCGGATCTCGCGTCGCGCGCGCTGGCCGATGATGATCGCCACCGGGCCCGCGAGCGAGCACACGAGCAGTGATGCGATGCCGAGGATCAGCGCGACGGTGGCGTTGCTGTTGGTCGGAGGGCCGGCGGTGGCATAGGCCGGCGCCGCGTACGGCGTACCGGGTGTGCGGGTAGGTCGGAGCCGGTGATCGCACTGGGTGGAATGGCACTGGGCTGAACGGTCGGTCGGCGCGTGTGGTGTCGAACGCGCGTAGTCGATCAACGTCGTGACGCGCGCTTCGTACGCGATATCTGTACGAACAGCGGCAGCACCGAAGGTGGCCGGGATCCGTTCGGTTCGCAGGGACTGTTCGAGCACGGCTCGCTGCTCGGGTGACAGATCGGCGATCTGATGATCGAACCACTGGCCGCTGTCGCTCACGTCACACCGCCTTCTCGGGTCGAAGTCTTCTGCGTTGTGAAACCTAGATCTGACGCGACCGGCCTAGCATGCGCTCCCGTGCCGATCTTCGCTGCGACCGACTCCACCAGCATTCCTGGCGGCGACATCGTGGTCGACAACTGGCTCTGGATCTTCTTCTTCGTGACCATCGTGGCGCTACTGCTGCTCGACTTGTTGGTCTTCCATCGCGAAGCACACGAGGTCACCTTCGGCGAGGCCGTCAAGTCGTCGATCTTCTGGATTGCCATCGGTTTGTCCTTCGGCCTGTTGATCTGGTTCGAGCTCGGCGGGGATGCGGCGGCGCAGTACTACGCGGGCTACGTGGTCGAAAAGAGTCTGTCCGTTGACAACGTGTTCGTGTGGGCGGTCGTCTTCGGCTACTTCGCCGTGCCCAAGGCGTACCAGCACAGAGTGCTGTTCTGGGGGATCTTCGGCGCGCTCGGTGCTCCGGGCGATCTTCATCTTCGCCGGTGTGGCGCTGTTGCAGCGTCTCGACTGGCTGATCTTCGTCTTCGGAGCCTTCCTGATCGTCACGGCGGTCCGGGTGGCGCGCCACGACGAGGGCGAGATCCACCCGGAGAAGAATCCAGTTCTGCGATTGATGCGCAGGTACGTGCCCATCACCGCGGACTTCCACGGTCCTCACTTCACGTGGAAGGAAGCCGGCAAGCGGCTCGCCACGCCGATGCTCGTGGTGCTGGTGCTGGTCGAAGCCACCGACGTCATCTTCGCCATCGACTCCATTCCGGCGATCCTCGCCATCAGCCGATCGCAGTTCATCGTGTTCAGCTCGAACGCCTTCGCCATCCTTGGTTTGCGCGCGCTCTACTTCATGCTCGCCGGGCTCAAGGATCGTCTGGTGTACCTGAACAAGGGCCTCGGGGTGATCCTGTTCTACGTGGGCGTGAAGATGTTGATCTCGCGCTGGTATCACATCCCGACGCTGTTCTCGCTGGGCGTCATCGCGCTGGTGCTCACGATCACGGTGGTCGCGTCGCTGCGGGCGACCGCTGACACGACGAACGAGGAAGGCGCCGAGCACCATGACTGATGGCGGGGGAGTGCGCGTGATCCTCGTGGGCGACGACGGATCGTCCGGTGGGGCCGAGGCTGTCGCCTTCGCCGCGAGGCTGGCGGGGCCCTTGGGCGCCGAGGTCGTGGTGGTCGAGGCGTACTCGCCACTCGACGAACTGGCGCTCGGCCACGCCGCCGGTCGACTTCGGTCAGCTCGAAGCGAAGGCGCGGGAACGGCTCGAGACAGAGCGTGCCGCCGCGCTGCGCGACGCGGGCGTCTCGCATCGCGTCGCTGTTGATCGAAGATCCCGATGCCATCGGCGTGCTCGCTCGCACCGCCGCCGACGTCGCCGCCGATCTGGTGGTGGTGGGCAGCCACGGCCGCACGGGCTGGCGCGAGCGCATCCTCGGCAACGTGGCCACCAAGCTGCCCCACGAGGTGCAGTTGTCCGGTCACGATCGTGCCGGCGCCCAAGTCGACGTGAACCCGTCCGCAGCCTCAGGTCGGCTCCGGCGAGTCGGTCGGCTCGTCCCAATCAGGCTCGAGCTCCTCGACGTTCGGCAGCAGCGCGACGGCGATGGGCGGATAGATCACCACACTCAACACGCCCGCCGCGAGGAGCGCCGCGGCGGTGGCCGGGTCGAGATCGCCGGTCTCGGTCGCGACCGTGGACACCGACGACGATGAACGTCAGGTTGGTGGCCTGGACCACCGAACCGGCGAGCCGGTGGCGTTGATCGAACATGCCGCGGAAGAACAGATACGAAGGCACGCCGCGGACGAGCAGCATGGCGATCACGAACAGCGGCACCAACACCAGATGCTTGGGCGCGTTGAGCAACGCATCGAGGTCGACCTGTACGCCGCTCGTGACGAAGAAGATCGGTACCAAGAACCCGTAGCCGAGTGCTTCGACCTTTGGTTTCAGGCTGGGGTTCTGCAGGTGCCCGTCATGATCGAGGAAGCGCAACAGAGCGCCGGCCACGAATGCACCCAGGATGGCCTCGAGCCCGAGCCGCGTCGACAGCGCGAGGAAGATGAAGAACACGACGAGCATGGCACGCAGGCTCAACTGTGACGACGAGTCGGCGAGCCGTTCGAGAGCCGGCCACACCGACGGAAGCCGGTTGAGCTTGGCCACCGTCAAGCCCACGATGGCAGCCATGACGCAGAAGATGATGATCAACACGGTCGCAGTACCCGGCGCTGGCGCCGCTCGACGAGTAGAACAGCGTGAGCAGCAGGAGCGCACCGAACTCGGCGACGCTCGACGCGGCCATGACGGTTTGGCCGAAGACGTTCGTCGGTCTGACCGGCTTCGCGCAACACCGGGACCACGAGGCCGAGGGACGTCGATGCGAGCGCGATGGCGAGCAACAACGTCTGGTCCTCGAGATCGATCAGATGAAACCCGAGGCTGACGACGAGCGCGAGCACGCACGTCAGCCCCCATGACGCGAAGATCTTGGTGGCTCGGCCGTGCAGCGTCGTGAGGTCGAGCTCGAGGCCGGCCAAGAACAACAGGTAACCGACGCCCGAACGTGGACAGCACCAGGAGCGACACGTCGATCTCGACCAGCCCGAGGACCGCGGGCCCGATGATCAGGCCGATGACGATCTCGAGGGCGACTGCGGGTAGGCGGAGTTTCGGCGTCAGCCCGGCGATGATGGGCGCGAGCACGGCCGCCGCGATGACGACGAGCACGCCCCCGTAGCTGACCTCCATCCGCAGGAACGGTAGTCAGTGCGCCGGCCGACGCAGGCAATGGCCTAAGCCTGTCGGGATCAGTGCAAGTGGTGAGTGAGGCGTTCTGATTCGCGAGCGCGCAGTGCCACGTTCACTTCGAGCCGTTCGAGATGTTGTGCCAGGGTCTTGTCGCCTTGTGGCACCTCGTGGGTTTCGAAGAACACGAACACCTCGGGCGCGACATCGGGTGTCGAGAGTGATCGCACACCTTCGAGCATGCGCACGATGCTGTTGCTCGGGAAGCGCTCGTTGATGGCGTCCCACTCGTCCTGCACGAAGAACCAGGCGAGTTTGCCCTGCTCGCGATTCGAGAGCGCCCGCCGCAACAGGTACGGCGCGTTCTGCGTACGCACGTCGTCGGTGAGGCTCATCGCCAGCACCCGCCGAACGAGTTCGGGGTCGTCGAAGTCAGCGAGCACCGACAGGAATCGCAGCTCCTCCTGCGGGGTGGATGCGGCTTGGAACCGACGCAGGAACTCGTCGAAGTCGTCAGCCGTGCCGTCGCTCGCGATGATGTGCACCGCGGCGGCGAACAAGCTCGGGTCGACGTCCGCCCCTGCGGTCTCCTGCGCGTAGAGCTCACGGGCGCGGGTTTTGGCCGCGGCATCGTTGCCGAGCACGCCCATCGCGTCGAGAAGCACACCGCGGAGCTCGCGGTCGCGGTCGGACTCACCATCGACGCGATCGGGTCCGAGCCGGTCGAGGCCCGGGCCCACGAGGGCACGAACCCGATCGCGGAATCGCTCGCGGGCCTCACCCGTCGACGAGGCGGTCGAGCGAGCCGAGTCCGCCGATGATGCGTTGCCACACCGACAGGTCGGTCTCGTCGCCGAGCGCCTCGGCCGAGTCCAAGAAGTCGATGCTGGTTGCGTCCGCCGCGAGCACCGCGGCCCACAGATCGTCGACCAGGCCGTAGCGCTCGATCGGCGAAAGCTCGGACTGCGCCCGCGAGATCAGCGCGGCCCGCAGCTCCGGCGCATACCGCACGCGGTAGAAGCCCGTGCCCTTCGGTGTTGACGAGCAACCAGTCGATCTCCTCGACCACCGGGATGTCGACGGAGTCACCTTCGATCAGCACACGCTCGACGGTGTGACACCGTTCATCGAGATGGTCAGGATGACCGGCACGATCCAACGGGTAGCCGCCATGTCGTCGAGGTTCTCGTCGCCCTCGCCGAGGTCGCCGGCGTAACCGAACCGCTCCTGCGTCAAACGGATCGTGCCGCCGTCGTTCACGAGGTCGACGTCGACGACGGGGAAGCCGCCTTGGAAGATCCAGCTGTCCATCATGCGACGCACCGGTTCACCCGTGGCCTGCTCGATCGCATCCCACAGGTCGGTCGTCTCGGTGTTCTCGAACTGATGCTGCGCGAGGTAACGACGGATGCCCTCGCGGAACGGCTCCTCCTCGAGGTACTGCTCGAGCATGCGCACGACCGCGGCGCCCTTCTCGTAGGTGAGGATGTCGAACATCCCTTCCGCGTCCGCAGGCGACTCGACCGGGTACTCGATCGGCCGAGTGCTCTTGAGCGAGTCGACGTCGAAGGCCGCGCTGCGCGACAAACCGAAGCTCACCCAGCGATCCCATTCGGGCCGGAAGGCGTCGGTCGCCAGCATCTCCATGAACGTCGCGAACGCTTCGTTCAGCCAGATGCCGTTCCACCACTTCATGGTGACGAGATCGCCGAACCACATGTGCGCCAGCTCGTGGGCGATGACGTCGGTGACGTTCTGGAGCTCGGGCTGGGTGACCTCGTCGGGATCGACGAGCAGCAGTACCTCGCGGAAGGTGACGCAGCCGAGGTTCTCCATCGCGCCGAAGGCGAAGTCCGGCACGGCGACGAGGTCGAGCTTGCCGCCGGGATAGACGATGCCGTAGTAGTCGGCGAAGAAGTCGAGGCAGAACCGGCCGACGTCGAACGCGTAGTCGGTGAGGTGGCCCTTGCCCCGTGGGTAGGCGACGCGCAGCGGCGTACCGTTCACGTCGACCGGGGCAGTGACGTCGAGCGGACCCACGATGAAGGCGACGAGATAGGTCGACATCTTCATCGTGTCGGCGAACTGGACGGCGACCTTGCCGTCGTCGCGCGGCGTGCGCCCGATCTCCTGCGCGTTGGAGAGCGCGGCCAGGTCGTCGTCGACGACGAGGGTGACGGCGAAGACGGCCTTGAGCTCGGGCTCGTCCCAGCACGGGAAGGCGCGGCGAGCGTCGGTGGCTTCGAACTGTGTGGTCGCGATCACCTGCTGTTCGCCCGCAGTGTCGACGAACGTGCTGCGGTAGAACCCCTTCAGCTTGTCGTTGAGCACGCCTCGGAAGCTGATGTGCAGACGCTGCGCGCCGGACCGGCACCGTGTCTTTGAGAGTGATCGTCAGCCGTTCGGCGTCCTCGTCGAGGTCGATGCTCTCGGTGTCGACACGATCGGCGCCGCTCGGGTTGTCGACCCATGCCGCGTCGATCTCGAGGTCGATGGCGTTCAACACGATGGTGTTCGTCGGCTCGCGCACATCGATCGCGGTGGTCACGTCGCCGACGAACGTGCCCGCGGCGAGGTCGGGCTCGAGCGTCACCTCGTATCGCACGGGTACCACCGTGCGGGGCAGGCGGTAGGGGTTGGTGCTCGTCTCGGTGGTGGCGTCCTTCGGCATGAGGGCGAGACTATCGGCACGTACTCGCCGTCTGTTCGGAGGCGGGGACCCTGTGTAGGGTCCCGCCCATGCCGAATACCGATATCCCCAAACCGACTTGGACGTCGTCGCCGTCGGTAACGCCATCGTGGACGTGCTGGCGTCAGCTGACGACGACTTCCTTGCCCGCCATGAGATGACCAAGGGCAGCATGCAGCTGATCGACGCCGACATCGCGCACGCGCTGTACGGCGACATGGGACCCGGCCTGGAGATGTCCGGCGGCTCGGCGGCCAACACCGTCGCAGGGGTCGCCTCGCTCGGCGGCACGCCCGGCTTCATCGGGCGGGTGGCCGCGGACCAGCTGGGAGAGGTTTTCACGCACGACCTGCGGGCGGCGGGCGTTCAGTTCGAACCGCTGGGTGTGGTCGAGGACGATCGAGGTACCGCGAGGTGTCTCATCCTGGTCACCCCCGACGCCCAACGGACCCTCAACACGTACCTCGGCGTGTCGAGTCTGATCGCTCCACCTGACGTCGACCAGGCGATGGTCGCGTCGGCTCAGGTCGTGTTCTGCGAGGGCTACCTGTGGGACCTGCCTGACGCCAAGGATGCGTTGCGCCTCGCGATGGACGTGGCGCGCGAGCTCAGGGGTGAAGGTCGCGTTCACCCTCTCGGACTCGTTCTGCGTGGACAGGCATCGTGCTGACTTCCTGGAGCTGGCCGAACACAAGGTCGACATCCTGTTCGCCAACGAAGCCGAGTTGTTGTCGCTCTACCAGACCGACACGTGGGAAGAGGCTGCCGATCGAGTGGCCGGTCATTGCGAGATCGCGTGCCTCACGCGCAGCGAGCACGGCTCGGTCGTGATCACGGCGGCGGGCGAGCGGATCGTGGTACCGGCTCGCCTCGTGGGCGGTGTGGTCGACACCACGGGAGCAGGTGACCTCTACGCCGCGGGCTTCCTGTACGGCTACACGCACGGAAAAGGACTCGAGGCATCGGGTGCGCTCGCATCCCTCGCGGCGGGCGAAGTGATCAGTCATGTGGGCGCCCGACCGGAGACGCGCCTCACCGAGCTGGTCGCCGCCCACCTCCCCGAGCTGGCCTGACGTAGGTTCGCCACTGGCGGGAACCGCGACCGGAAGGTCGGGCGCGCCGATGGTGTTGTGCTCCGCGATGCCCGATGTCGAGCCCGCCACGCAGCCCAAACGGGTGCTCGTCACAGGTGCGTCCGGCTATATCGGTGGTCGGCTCGTGGCTGAGCTCCTGGCGGCCGGTTACGAGGTCCGTTGCCTCGCTCGTACGCCGGCCAAGCTGGCCGATGCACCCTGGCACGACGACGTCGAGATCGTGCACGGAGACATCGAGGGCGACCTCCACCCGGCCTTCGACGGCATCGATGCGGCGTACTACCTGGTCCACGCGATCGGCGCTTCGGAGGACTGGATCGATCGCGAGGCCCGACAGGCCAGGAACTTCCGTGACGCGGCAGCCGCCGCCGGCGTCGGACGGATCGTGTTCCTGGGCGGGCTGGGTGAGGACGATGCCCGCTTGTCGCCCCATCTCGCCAGCCGCCATCACGTGGGCGAGATCCTCCGGCAGGGAGTCGTTCCCGTCATCGAGTTGCGTGCGGCGGTCATCATCGGCTCCGGGAGCGCGTCGTTCGAGATGCTTCGCTACTTGGTCGAGGTCCTCCCTGCGATGGTGACACCCCGGTGGGTGCGTACCCGTTGCCAGCCGATCGCGGTACGCGATGTCCTGCGCTATCTGGTTGAAGTACTTCGTCGGCCAATCACCGTGAATCAGGTGTGGGAGATCGGCGGCCCGGACGTACTCACCTACGAGGAGATGATGCGCATCTATGCCGAGGAAGCGCACCTCCGTCGACGACTCGTGGTGCGCATTCCGGTGTTGACGCCCCGTTTGTCGTCCTTGTGGGTGGGATTGGTCACGCCGCTCCCACTCTCCCTGGCTCGTCCCCTCGTCGACAGCCTTGTGAACGAGGTCATCGTACGCGACCCCACGGGCACCCAACTGTTGGGTCTGCCGCAGCTGCACTACCGGGAGGCGGTTCGGCTCGCGCTGGGTCGTATCGAGTCACGCCGTGTCACCACCAGTTGGGCCGGCGCCGAGCTCGGCGGGCGCGATCCCGCTGATCCAATGGCGACGGATCCCGATTGGTCGGGCGGAACCGTCCTGGCCGATCGCCGGACTGTCGAGATCGCGGCACCACCCCACGATGTGTATCGAACGATCCTGACGATCGGGGGCGCGCAAGGGGTGGTACGCGAGCGAGTGGATGTGGTCACTGCGCGGGCTGATCGACAAGGTCATCGGCGGGCCCGGCATGCGCCGAGGTCGACGCGATCCGTTCGAGCTTCGCGTCGGAGATGCGCTCGACTTCTGGCGCGTCGAGGCGCTGGAGCCCGACCGCCTCGTTCGATTGCGAGCGGAGATGCGACTCCCTGGCGCAGCGTGGCTGGAATGGGAGATCGAGCTCGTACGGCACCAGATCTCGCGTACATCAGATCGCGCGATTCCATCCACGTGGACTGTGGGGCCGCGCGTACTGGCTCGGGGTCGCGCCATTCCACCGGTTCGTCTTTCCTGCATTGCTCGACGGGATTCGACAGGACGTCGAGTCGGGTGCGATGCCAGACTTCCGGCGTGGCGAGGGTCGACTACGACGAGATGGCGGCCAGGTACGACGAGGGGCGCCAACTCGATGAGTGGCAGGTAGCGCCGGTTCGCACGGCCATCGCCGCTGAGCTCTCCGCCGACGCTGGCCGAATCCTCGATCTCGGGTCCGGCACCGGGCAATGGTCGGGCCGATTGGCGCGTTGGTTCGACATCGACGTCGTGGGTGTCGAGCCGTCATCGGGGATGCGCGCCAACGCGACCCACGCCCCCGGCGTGTTGGCGATCGCGGGCACGGCCGAGCGGATTCCGTTGCGCGCCGACTGCGTCGATGCGGCATGGCTGTCCGTCGTCGTGCATCACTTCGACGATCTCGAGACCGCAGCCCGCGAGATCCGCAGGGTGGTGCGCGCCGGCGGCCGCGTGTTGTTGCGGACGGCGGTGCCCGACCTGATCCCGCGCGATCCCGCGGTGGTGGAGGAATGCGTGCGCGCCGCGGGCATGACGGGCACCGTGACCTACACCGGGTTGTGGTTCCCGTCGTCGCTGAAGGTGATCGAGACGTTCCCGTCGCTCGCAGAACTCGACAGAGCGTTCGGCGCGGTCGGATTCGAACGTCGTTACGCCGGGCTGGTCGCGCAGGGCCAAGCCGAGTCGATGCGGGAGTTCCGTGACCGGGTTGCCGTGCGGGCCGACAGCACGTTGGTGCCGGTGCCCGACGACGAGTGGCAGCGGGGGATGGCTCGGCTCGACGAGATGGTGGAGGCCGAGACCGAGCCCACGCGGGTCGTCGCCGCGCTCCCGTTCGTGACCTACGGCTGAGATGTCGCTCGATCTCCGGGTGTGGGCGAACGCGTTGACGGCCGGCGCGTCGAGCCGGTTGGCGACCTACGGATCGCTCCAACCGGGCGGGAAGCATCACGACCTCGTGGCCGACCTCGAGGTGTTGGGGGCGGGCACGATCCGGGGCGACCTCACGGAGTGGGAGGGCTATCCGGTCCTCACCTCCCGTCCGGACGGGAACGAGGTGCGAGCGGTGGTCTACGGCGGCGTGACCGACGCCCGCTGGTCCGAGCTGGATGCCTTCGAGGGCGCCAACTATGGCCGCGAGCTGGTGCTCGTCGAGCTGGGACGAGGTGGATCGGTGATCGCTACCTGTTACGTGGCGGTCGACGAATAGCCGAGATTTGGGCCTTGGCCCCGGTGATAATGATCGTTATTATCGGCCTATGGCGCTGGCCGCGATCGACGGAAAGCTCGACCCCACCACGACACGACTGGTCGTCGCGGCGGCCGAGGTGTTCGCGGAGAAGGGCTACGAGGGCGCCGGGGTGGCCGAGATCGCCCGGCGGGCCGGCTTCACGACCGGCGCCATCTACAGCCGGTTCGCCGGCAAAGCGGATCTGTTGGCCGAAGCGATCAAGGCCTCCACCCAAGACGAGTTCGACCAGTTGTTCGCCGAGCACGCCTTCGAAGGGCGAGCGACCGACCTGTTGGCGACCGTGGGCTCGCATCTCGTGACACGTGAGCCCCAGCCCGGCCAGGCCCTGCTCCTCGAGGCGTTTGCCGCGGCACGCCGTCACCCCGAAGTCGCGCGGCTGCTGCGCGAGCACCTCGTCGCGCGCGCCGAACGATTGGCTGCGCTTGTCGACGACGGCAAGGCCACGGGCCTGGTCGACCCCTCGCTCGACACCGGTTCGGTCGTGCACTTCGCCCACGCTGTTGGCCTGGGCTTCTTGTTGTTCCAAGCGGTCGGGGCCGAGAACCCCGACCCCCGTTCTTGGGAGACGGTGATTCGGCGCGTCGTCGAATCGGTCGTACCCCACACCGACGACGACATCGTCGTCGTCGACTCATCGGAATGAGAGGGAAGACAATGTCCACCGACGAGCAGATCCTGGGCCGCGCCGACGTCAACGATCTCGAGGCGATCCTGTCGATCACCAACACGGATGTGGACGAGCAGATCCACGCGGTGAGGGACAACGCCGACGCCATCTTCACGTGGGACTACGAGAAGGGCGAACGACCGGCGCTCAACAAGTTGTACGAGAAGGCCAAGACCGCGCAGTGGAACGGTGAGACCGACTTGGACTGGTCGATCGAGGTCGATCCCGAGAAGGTCGTGTCGGTGATCCAAGGGTCGAACTCCGCGGGTCCGTTCGAGTACTTGCAGAATCATCCGGAGTCGCCCTTCAAGAACTTCGGTGACAAGGAATGGACCGAGCTGGGGATCGAGTCGATGAACTGGCGACTGAGCCAGTTCATGCACGGCGAGCAAGGCGCGCTGATCTGTACGGCCAAGATCGTCGAGACCGTGCCCTGGATCGACGCCAAGTACTACGCGTCGACCCAGGTGATGGACGAGGCTCGTCACGTCGAGGTGTTCGCCAAGTACTTGCAGGAGAAGCTCACCGGGCACTATCCGATCAACGCGCACCTGCGTTTGTTGCTCGATGACATCATCCAGGACAGCCGCTGGGACATGACCTATCTCGGGATGCAGATCATGGTGGAGGGACTGGCGCTGGCCGCCTTCGGCTTCATGTATCAACTCACCGAGGAGCCGTTGCTCAAGAAGCTGTTGCGCTACGTGATGAGCGACGAGGCGCGCCACGTTGCGTTCGGCGTGCTCTCCTTGAAGGAGTACTACCAAGATCTCTCGGCCGCGGAGATTCGCGAGCGCCAAGAGTTCGCGTTCGAGGCCGCCGTCCGAATGCGCGATCGGTTCCTGCAACAAGAGGTGTGGGAGCGCCTGGGCATCGACAATCGCAAGATGGTCGGCCTGCTGCTCGAGGTGCCGCAGGACCAGATGATCTTCCAGCAGATGCTCTTCTCGAAGATCGTCCCCA
Organism: uncultured Iamiaceae bacterium; assembly: GCA_963778895.1. Lineage (GTDB taxonomy): Bacteria > Actinomycetota > Acidimicrobiia > Acidimicrobiales > Acidimicrobilacustridaceae > CAVZVZ01. The sequence goes on along the minus strand of CAVZVZ010000005.1, from coordinate 555,749 downwards.
ACTGCAAGAAGCTCGGTTTGCTCGACGCCGCCGATGGCTGGTTGCGGCACAAGTTCGAGGAGATCGGCGTCATCCAGTTCGAGGACTGGGCTGACACCGGCGAGGAGTACCTCGAGTTCGACGCCGTGGCCCAGGATCGGGCTGCGGCAGCAAGCGCCTGACCGACCGACCTACCCGAACCTGGTGCAGATTCCGTCGCCCTGGCAACAGGATCTACACCAGGTTGCGGGTTGGTGATGTCAGCTCACAGCAGCAGGCCGCAGCCGACCGCGAGCAACTCCTTGTAGTCGGGGAACACGGTGTCGCGCAGGCTGCACGCCACGGGTAAGAACCCGAGCAACGCGCCGTATGGATCGGGCGCGGTCGCCACGCTCTGACATCCGATGAGCACGAAGTCGTGGAAGCTGGGCGCCGCCAGGTCGGCGACCACCGGACAGAGCTTGGGCATGAGCGCCTTGAGCACACCGTTGATCAGCATGCGTCCGAAGGGGCTGAGCTCGATGTCGGTCAGTGCCACGTTGTCGAGCACGGTGGTCAGGAGCGAGATCTCGGCCTTCGACATCTTGGCCGGCTGGGCCGGCGTGTGGTGCCGGCCCCAGGCGCTCGCCTCGGTTGCGGGTAAGACGGTCAAAGCCAGTGCGAGCACGAGCGCGCTGGCAGCAAGAATCTTCCTCATGAACGATGTACCTCCCGGTTCGGCGGCTCTCGCGAGCCGCACACGACCGTCCCCCGGCGCATGTTGTAGGCCGTATGGCCCAGAACTGCAACCGGTTCTCATTCCGTCACACCGTGCCGTCAAGGCTGCGCTCCGTGGCTGAGTCGCACTGGACGGCCTGGCACGAGCCGCTATGACCAGCCCGATTCCTTCCTGGCCCGGCGGCTGCGGGTCGTCCAGGACCAGATCGCGGCAGCCGTTGTCGGACTGCCCGCCGGGGCCGATCCGCGTCGTCAGCTTCTGTGCCGGACAGGGCCGCGATCTGCTGGGAGTGCTCGCCGATCACCCGCGTCGCGACGACGTTCGGGCCCGATTGGTCGAGTTGGATCCGGTCAACGCCGAGTTCGCGGCTGCCCGCGCCGCGCCGTTCCCCGGTGTGGAGGTGGTGTGTGGCGACGCCGCCGAAACCGATGTGTACGTCGGCGCCGTCCCTGCGGAGGTGGTGTTGGTCTGCGGTGTGTTCGGCAACATCGTCGACGTCGACATCGAGCGAACGATTGCGATGCTCCCTCAGTTCTGCACGCGAGATGCGGTGGTGATCTGGACACGCCACCGCCGCGAGCCGGACCTGACACCGACCGTACGAAGGTGGTTTGCCGACACAGGGTTCGACGAGTTGGCGTTCGTGGCGCCGGACGATGCGTTCTTCGCGGTGGGTGCTCATCGGCTGACGGCCGAGCCCCAGGCATTGGCGACCCGGTGTTCAGCTGTTCGAGTTCGTTGTCGGCGCCGACGGTTTGACGTAGACCGATACGGCGTAGTCGCCGTTGGCGATGTACGGCGGCGCGATCCCACGTGGCGAACCGCTCCGCAAGGGCGAGCCCGGCCGCAACACAGTCGGCGTCGTACTGCTCAACGGAGTAACCGCGGTCGAGCTGGAAGCCGGCGATGAGATGACCGCCAGGAGCAAGATGCCGGGCAACGCCCGCGACCAGCGCCGACTGGGTGCCAGGCGGAGTGAAGAGGGGAACGTTCCCGGCCATGACGACGAGGTCGAACGTCCGCCCCAGTTCGAGCTCGGCGAGGTCTCGGTGACGCCAGTCGAGGTCGGGTGCACGCTTGCGCGCCGTCGCGATCATCGAGGCATCGGCGTCGACACCGACCACGTCGATGCCATGACGAGCGAGCTCGATCGCGACCCGACCGGTGCCACAGCCGGCATCGAGCACGGTCGAGGGTCGGTAGGCCCGCACGAAGGTGGCTTCGCCGTGCACGTCCTGACCCTCGGCGGCGAGGGCATCGAAGCGGGCCTGGTATTCGTCACCGTCGAACTCCATCCGGCCTCCTGCTCCTTTCTTGGCGAACCTGGTGTGGAACCGGTCGCCCTGGCGACCAATTCCACACCAGGCTGCGTCGGGGTTGGTGGTCTCGGGCACCCGACCGCACGATCTGCTACTCAAGAGCGCTATGGGATACGAGTGTTTCGATGTCGAGATCACCGACAAGGTGGCGCACGTCCGGCTGAACCGCCCCGATGCGATGAACTCCATGGTTCCCGCATTCTGGATGGAGTTGCCCCAGATCGTCCGGGAGATCGACGACGAGGCATCGGCCCGGGTCATCGTCATCTCGTCGACAGGCAAGCATTTCAGCGCGGGCATGGACTTGGCCGTGTTCACCGGTGGCGGCGGTGGGGGCGACAACCCGTTGGAGGGCAAGAGCAGCGAAGCCGGCCGCCGGCGGGCGTATCTGCGGCAGTCGGCGATGATGCTGCAAGAGAGCTTCTCGGCCTTCGAGAAGGCGCGCATGCCGGTGCTGGCCGCGATCCAAGGCGGATGTGTCGGCGGCGCGGTCGACATGGTCACCGCGTGCGACAGTCGCTATGCGACCGAGGACGCGTTCTTCGTCATCCAGGAGATCAACATCGGGATGACCGCCGATGTCGGCACGCTCCAGCGTTTGCCGAAGCTCATTCCCGAGGGTGTTGCTCGTGAGCTCGCCTACACGGGACGCCGTATGCCTGCGGCTCGCGCCAAAGAGGTCGGCCTCGTCAACGAGGTGTTCGCCACGCAGGACGAGATGCTCGACGCGGTGCTCACGATTGCGGCGGAGATCGCGTCGAAGTCGCCGCTCGCGATCTGGGGTACCAAGGAGATGATCAACTACACGCGCGATCACTCGGTGGCTGACGCCCTCAACTACATCGCGACTTGGCAGACCGGCATGTTCCAGCCCGGCGACATGATGGAGAGCTTCGCGGCCAAGGGCGAGAAGCGCGATCCCGCCTTCGACGATCTGCTCCCGAATCCCAAGGAGTTCTGAGTCGGACGGTCAGGGCTCGTCGAGGTCGAGTGGCGGCAGGAAGTCCCACTTGAGGTCGCCGACGCGCACGAGCGTCGACGAGATCCAACCGCCCATGGCGCTGAAGTGGTCGTCGAGGATCGAGCCGTCGGCCAGGGTGGCTTCGTCGAACTCGTAGCCGCCCTCGTAGCTGACCTCGATGGCGAACTCGGGCTCCTTGAGGTCGAAGGGATAGACGGTCTCGATGGTGGGACCGGAACGCCGGAGGCGATCGCCGCCACCGATGCCCGGGCTCTCCTGGGGGAGCGCGCCGAGCAGCTCGGCCGGGTCCGGGCTCGAGGCCAGGCGTTGAACGCGCAACACCATCTCGATGTCGATGCGTGGTGGTTCGTCGAACGGCTCACCGATGTACCAGAAGCGGTACGCGGTCTGAGCCCAGGTCGGCCACGACAGCGTGATGTCGGCCTGTACCCGTGGTGGCAGACCTTCACCCGGCAGGCCGTAGCTCGTCTCCCAGCTCATGTCACCCAGTAGGACGTCGACGTGGAAGCGCTCCTCGAACGCTTGCCGTTCGAGCAGAGCGTTCTCGAAGGCATCGCGCAAAGCGCCGATGGCGTCGGTGAAGACGTGGTCGAGCATGTCAGGAGGAGGGTAGCGGTCGCGCGTTCACGCGCTGGCCTGCTGGTCGATCGCTCCGAGCGCGTCGACCCCGGGACTCATGAACGCCGTCGCCACGGAGATGCCGACTTCCCTGTGGCGCAGCGTCGCGATCTGGCGGCCGGGCTGCACGGCATCCTTCACCCGACCGAGGTGCCCACCCAGCAATCGGGCGGTCTCGTCGAGGTCCTTCACGGTGTACGCCAACCCGAAGAAGGTCGCGGGATCCGTGCCCGTCGCCTCGGCCGGTCCGATCAGCTCGACGATGACCTCACCGGCCCGGAAGAAGGTCTGCAGGAAAGGCGGGCCATATTGATCGGTCTCGCGGGTACGGCGGGGCGGCAGCCCGATGGCTTCGAAGGCGGCAACGGTTCGCGGCTGGTCGGGCGTGAGCAGAACGATGTGATCGATCAGGACGGCGCCGTTGGCGTGCTCCGCGGGCTCGCACGGGTCTTCGGTGCTCGAGGTCGTCGGCAGGCCGTCGAGCGGCGCGTCGGGAGCCAGGCCGCGCAGGGCCCAGCCGACGATGCGCTTGCCGTGCTCGCGGCCCACCAATCGGATCCGAACGTGGCCGACCCGACACGTTCCGTCGTCGTCGACGGTGAAACCGGCCGTGGTCCAGGCTTCGGGCTCGTCGGCAACCGTCACGGTGTCGATGGTGACGGGTTCGGTCACGGCGGCGACGGTAGCCGACCGCAGAACGCCCTCCGATTCGCCGCACACGGCAGCGCGAGGGCTGGTTCGAGCGGTGCCGGTCGGTGTGGGCAGACTGTACGGCCGTGACCGGGGACGACCGATGCCGGGCGCTGCGTGATCGGGCCCGGGCCTGGTCAGCGGTGGACCCCGATCCCGAGACGCGCGCCGAGCTCGAGGCCATGGCGCGCGACGGTGACCGGCGCGCGCTCGAGGATGCGTTCGGTAGCCCGCTCTCGTTCGGCACCGCCGGGCTACGCGGTCGCATGGGGCCCGGCCCGGCGCGCATGAACCGGGTCGTGGTGCGGCGAGCCACCGCTGGGTTGATGAGCCAGTTGCCGCTCGGTCCCCGGGTCGTGATCGGCCATGACGCGCGCAAGAACTCGGCCGAGTTCGCCGCCGATACGGCGCGGGTCGTCGCCGCGCATGGCGGTCGCGCCCTGTTGTTGCCTCCGCATGCGCCGACGCCGCTCGTGGCCTTCGCGGTGCGTCACCTCGAGGCCGATGCGGGAGTGGTGTGCACGGCGAGTCACAACCCGCCTACGGACAACGGCTACAAGGTGTACCTGGCCGACGGCGCGCAGGTGGTGACGCCGATCGACGAACGCATCGCCGCGGCCATCGAGCAGCTCGACACGGACGTAGCCGTGGCGGCCATGAACGACCTCGACATCCAATGGCTCGATGCCGACGATCGAGGACGCGTACCTGCAGCACATCGTCGCACTGCCGACGTCGATGCCCCGTGAGAACAGACCAACGGGCATCACGATCGTCTACTCGGCCCTCCACGGTGTCGGTGCCGCGCTCACCGTTGATGCGTTCGCGCGCGCGGGCGTCGGCGAGGTCGTGGTGGTCGACGCGCAGCGCGAGCCGGACGCGAGATTTCCCACCGTTGTCTCGCCGAATCCCGAAGACGATGAAGCGTTGAGGCTGACGCGCGATCAAGCCGAGAAGGCTCGCGCCGACGTCGCCCTTGTGCACGACCCCGACGCCGATCGCCTGGGCGTGCTCGTGCCCGACGATGCTGGGTGGCGAGCGTTGACCGGCAACGAGATCGGTCTGCTGCTGGCCGATCATGTGCTGGCGCGCACAACGGGCGACGACCGCCTGGTCGTCGACACCGTCGTGTCGTCCTCGGCACTGGCCCATCTGGCCGCAGCCCACCACGTCCACCACGTGCGCACCCTCACGGGGTTCAAGTGGATCGTGCGTCCCGCCATCGACCAGCCGGAGCTGCGATTCGTCTTCGGCTACGAGGAGGCGCTCGGCTATTCGGTCGACGCCTTTGTGCGGGACAAGGACGGCATCTCCGCCGCTTTGGCCTTCGCGGCGCTCGTCGCTGACCTCGACGCGCGTAACGGCCACGGTCGCGGACCGGCTGCGCGAGCTCGCGGTCGCGCACGGCTTGTTCAGCACCGACTCGTGGGTCCTGGCAGGCACCACCCGCGAGCAGATCGCGTCCACCATGAAGCGGTTGCGTGAGGCGATGCCGATGGCGATCGGCTCGTTCGCCGTCGAGTCCGTGGAGGACTTCGCGAGCGGCGGTGAACTTCCGCCCACCGACCTGCTCACGTTGGCGCTTGTCGCCCGCCGCTCGACTGGCGATCCGTCCGAGTGGCACCGAGGCGAAACTCAAGGTGTACGCCGAGGTGCAATCAGCGGTGGCGGACACCGCGGAGTACGACGCAGCGGTCTCGTCAGCCGCAGAGCAACTGGAGCAGTTGCGGGCCGCGACGGTGCCGTTGCTCGAAGAACTGATGATCGACGCCTGATGCTGTTCCCGACGATCGACTTCGCGATCTTCTTCGTCGTCGTACTGACCGGCAACTGGTTGCTGCGTCCGCATCCGACGCGATGGAAGTTGTTCATCCTCGCCTCGAGCCTGTTCTTCTACGGCTACTTCCGCTGGTACTACGTCCTTCTTCTGCTCGGATCGATCCTCGTCAACTGGTGGTTCGGTCAGCGCATCTTCCGCTCGCTCGGGCCCGATGCGTCGCGGACCGAGACGTCGCGATGGCTGGTTCGGGCTGCGGTCGTCGTCAACCTGAGTGGGCTGGGCTTCTTCAAGTACTCGGAGTTCGCGCTGTCGTCGAGCACGGCGGTGCTCGATCGCCTCGGGTTCGGACTCGACTCCCCGTTCCTCAACGTGCTGCTGCCCGTCGGGATCTCGTTCTTCACGTTCCAGGCCATCAGCTACGTGATCGACATCGGACGCGGCCAATGGCGCAAGCCCATGGTCTTGCTCGACTTCGCGGTGTACCTCTCGTTCTTCGCCCATCTGGTGGCGGGACCGATCGTGCGAGCCAGCGAGTTCGCATGGCAGCTCGAACGGCGGCCGGATCCCGCGAGGTCGAGTCGTCCGAAGCGTTCATGCTGATCTTCCGCGGCCTGTTCAAGAAGGTCGTGATCTCGAGCTTCATGGCCACGATCGCCGACCCGGTCTTCGGCTTTCCCGACGCGCACAGCGGCTGGGAGACCTTGTGGGGCATCTACGCCTACGCGATCCAGATCTACGCCGACTTCAGCGGCTACACCGACATCGCCATCGGCGTCGCGCTCTTGCTCGGCATTCGGTTCCCCCAGAACTTCGACGCGCCGTACCGGTCGCTCTCGGTGCAGGAGTTCTGGCGCCGCTGGCACATGACGTTGTCACGCTGGTTGCGCGACTACCTGTACATCCCGCTCGGCGGGAACCGCGGCAGCAAGCTGTTCACGTATCGCAACCTGTTCCTGACGATGCTGCTCGGCGGTCTATGGCATGGCGCCAACTGGACCTTCGTGTTCTGGGGCGCGCTGCAGGGCGGCTACCTGATCGCTGAACGAATCATCAAGGAGCGATGGGCGCAACGCGAGCCGCTCGGCTGGCCGTCGTGGCTCGTGCGCTCCCTGCAGTGGGTGCTGACCTTCAACCTCATCTGTTTCGCGTGGGTGTTCTTCCGGGCCCGCTCTCTGCAGAACGCGTTCGACGTGCTCGGGCAGCTGTTCTCCTTTGGGGGGAGTGCGGCGCTCATCACTCCGCTCGTCATCGTGACGATCGTCGCGATGATCGCATCACAGTTCGTTCCGCCCAGCGTTCCGCGCCGGGCCGAGGTGCTCTTCACCCGCCTGGCGCCTGTCCTGCAGATCGCCCTTGTCGCTGTCGGGCTCGTGCTGGTGAACGTGCTCGGTCCCGAAGGCATCGCCCCGTTCATCTACTTCCAGTTCTGATGTCCATGACCCCTGACGTCATCAGCGTTCCAGCCAGTCAGTACGGTGCTCCGCCATGCCTCCTGACGAAGACGGACGCTGGCATTGGCGGTATCTGTTCCGCTCGCCCAGCCGGCGCGAGGGCACGATGCCCGCCGGGCCTGGTCATCGTCATCGTCGTGGTCGGACTGCTGGCCGCGGCGCTGCTCAACGCCGACGCGACGTTGCGCAAGAGCAAGTCGCACGGCGACGGGTTCCGTCAGGACGTGGCCGGTGCGGTCGCGAACGTCAGCGACACCCTCGGGCTGAGCGGCGGCCGCAACCGCATGGACGAGGCGCTCGGGCGCGACATCGGGCCCGCGGTCGACGTGGAGCAACTGCTCGACGAGCAGCAGGCGCCAGCTGGCACAGAGCGACGGTGACGCCGATCGCCGTATCGCTCAAGCCCGTGTTGCGAACGCCGACACCGGACAATCCCTCTGAAGCTCTGGGTCGGTGGTGACTCGGTCGGTGGTTCGTTCGGCGTGCAGATGCAACCGGTGTCGGCATCGACCGGTCTCTTCAAGCCGACGCTCGACTACACGGTGGGCACCGGCCTGACGCGGCCGGACTTCTACAACTGGCCGGAGCACTTCGCCAAGGACGTCATCCCGAACGTCGACCCGGACATCATCATGCCGATGTTCGGGGCGAACGACGATCAGAACATGGAGTTGGCCGACGGCACGATCCTGACGAAGTACACGCCGGAGTGGTTCGACGAGTATCGCCGACGTGTCGGCGCCACGATGGACCTGTTGCGGAGTCCGGACAACGATCGACTCGTCGTCTGGGTCGGTTCGGTACCCGCCGGTCCCGGCTCGCACATCAGCAATCAGGACACGCTCAACTACATCTACTGGTCCGAGGCGCAAACGCGGCCGTGGGTGAGCTTCGTCGACACGTGGGCCCTCATCGGTGGGCCGCCGCCCGATCATTCCTTCGCCGAGAACGTCGTGAACGCCGACGGCAAACCGCGGGACATGTTCCAGAAGGACAATCTGCATCTCGCGACCACCGGCGCACTGCGGCTGTCGTGGGGTGCGATCAAACATCTCGGTCAGCTCATCGACCTGTCGGCGACCAAGGTTCCGGTGCCGCCGGCGTCGGAGGCGCCACCGCCCGATCTCGAGGAACGGACCGAGTTGCCGAAGCCCGCCAACGCGCCCTGACGCCGTCGCGGCTCAGGGGTGCCGGGCGGTGACCGTGGTGGTGATGCCGCCGCGAACGTTCCAGCGGGTCTCGACGGTCATCCGACGAGGTGCGATCGCGGCGACGAGATCATCGAGGATGCGGTTGGTGATGTCCTCGTGGAACGCACCTTCGTCGCGGTAGCTCCAGAGGTAGAGCTTGAGCGACTTGAGCTCGACGATCTTGGTGTCGGGGACGTAGGTGAGGACCACGGTCGCGAAGTCGGGCTGGCCGGTCATCGGGCACAGGCACGTGAGCTCGGAGGTCTCGCAGCGGATCTCGTAGTCGCGTCCCGGATGGGGATTGTCGACCGCGACGAGATCCTTCGACGGTTGCGTGGGCACGATCAGACGTTATCGAGGGCTAGACCGATACGCCGAGTTGCCAGTACAGGAACCCGAGCACGTCGGCGAGCTCGTCGGCTTGCTTCGACACCGGCTTGCCCTGCCCGTGGCCGGCGCGGGTCTCCTCGCGCATCAGCACCGGGCGCTCGTCGCCGCACGACGTGGCCGCTTGCAGGCGAGCGGCCATCTTGCGCGCGTGCATCGGGTCGACGCGGCTGTCGCCCTTCGCCGCTCGTGAGCAACACCGCCGGATAGCACGTGCCGTCGACGACGTGGTGGTAGGGCGAGTAGCTTCCAGAGCCAGTCGAACTCGTCGGCGTTGTCGGGATCGCCGTACTCGGGGATCCAGAGTCGCGCGATCAGGAAGCGCTGGTAGCGCAACATGTCGAGCAGGGGCACGGCGATCTGCGCGGCCCGGCAGATGTCGGGTCGCTGCGTGATCGTCGCGCCCATGAGCAGACCGCCGTTGCTGCCGCCGCGGATGGCCAGTCGGTCGCGGCTGGTGAACTGGTTGTCGACCAACCAGTCGGCGGCGGCCGCGAAGTCGTCGAAGGACTGCTGCTTGTTCTCGCGCATGCCGGCGCGGTGCCACGCCTCGCCCTCCTCGGCGCCGCCGCGAATGTTGGCCACGGCGTAGACGCCGCCGTGGTCGCAGACCGACACGACCGCCGCGCTGTAGGCCGGTCCCATCGTGATGCTGAAGCCGCCGTAGCCGGTCAGGATGCACGGCGTCTGCGGCTGACGGCGTCGTCGACGCGGCGCGGACGAGGAACATCGGGATCTCGGTGCCGTCGGTGCTCGGGTAGCGAACCTGCTCGACGACGTACTCGCCACGTGGTCCGTCGTTCTCGTCGTCGTACTGGCGGAGCCGACTCCAGTCGGCGATGCCTCGTTCGGTCCAGCGGTAGGTGGTCGGCGGTCGGGCGAAGGAGGTGAACGAGAAGAACGCTTCCTCGCGATCGCGGCTGGCCGACAGTCCGGCGAGCGAGCCGAGCTCGGGGAGGTCGATGCTGATCCGACCCGTGCCGTCGGTTCCGTAGAGATCGAGAGTACGACACCGCCGACTGCGAGCTGAGGACGAGCAGCGACTCGGCCGTCGGCACGACGGCTTCGATCACCCGCTCCGTCTCGGGCACGATCGTGCACCAGTTGTCGTGCCACGCCGCGACGAGCGGAGCCGAGACAACCCGACCACGGTCGGCGTCGAGCGTCGTCACGCCGATGACCTCGTCGCCCACGACGTCGAAGCTCGACACGGCGCTCGATGCCCTCGATCAGCACGGTGCGCGCTCGGGTCTGCAGGTCGATCAGGTGGACGTCGACGCGGGTCCAACCGAGCGAGAGGTGCACCAGCAGCCACCGGCCGTCGCGTGACAACGACACGTTGGCCCACGCGGTCTTGTCGGGCAGCTCGTCCCACAGCAGCTCGTCCTGGCGCCAACGGTCGCCGAGGCGATGCCAGTAGACCTTGCGCCAGTAGCCCCGGTCTTCCTCGGGCACGCTCGTCGGATCCGGGTAGCGGGTGTACGCGAAGGCCGATCCGTCGGGCGTCCACGCCACCGACGCGGCGCGGGTGTTCGGGATCTCCTCGGGCAGCATCTCGCCGGTCTCGACGTTCAGCACGCGGCAGCGTGCTTCGCTCGTCGCCTCCGGTGGAGATGCCGTACGCGATGAGCTTGCCGTCGGGCGACGGGTGGTACCAGTCGAGCGCCGCGGTGGGATCGTCGGTGAGCTTGTGCGGGTCGACCAGACGTGCGCGCGCGACACCGTGCGCCTTCGCCGGCCGCACCACGAGCACGGCTTGGTCGTGATGGCCCCAACGTTCGATCGAGAACACGCGATCGCCGGCGACCGTGCACGCGATCGAGGAGCCGACGCGCAGCAGCGAGCTCAGGCGGGCGTGGAGGTCCGACCGGCCCGGAAGGTTCCGGAGGATCAGGTCGGTGCGAAGGTTCTGTTCCTCGACCCAGGCCACGGTGGCCGGGTCGTCGCTCCGCTCGAGCCAGCGATAAGGGTCTGCGACCTCGACTCCGTGCAGAACGTCGACCGTGTCATCACGGCGGGTCGGCGGCGGAGGAGGAACGGTCGGTCCTATGACTTACGGCCGGCGTTCGGCTTGCTTCCGTGGTTCGCCGGCTTGCGGCGGGCGTTGGTCTTGCGCTTCGAGGTCTTCTTCGACATAGGGGGGCAAGGCTACTCGGCCCCTCGCCCGGACCCAAGCACGGGAGGCGTCAGGAGGTGGGGTGCGAGGCGGCCCATGCGATGAGGTCGTCGGCGGCCCAGGTGTTCACGATCTGGTCGACGTCGATCTCGTGGCGGGCGGCCTTCTCGCAGCCGTAGAGCTGCCACTCCATCTGGCCGGGGGCGTGGGCGTCGGTGTCGATCGAGATCTTGCACTCCCACTCGAGCGCCAACTCGAGCAGTTCGTCGGGCGGGTCCTGGCGCTCGGGGCGGCAGTTGATCTCCACCGCCGTGTCGAAGCGAGCGCAGGCCGCGAACACGATCTCGGCGTCGAACTGCGATTGGGGGCGCACCACCTCGGTGTCCGACGCGACCTGCTCGCCCCGCGATCGCAGCTTCCGGCCGGTGCAGTGGCCGAGGATGTCGACGTGCGGGCTCGACACCGCCAGCACCATCCGTCGCGTCATGTCGCCGCGATCCATGCGGAGTTTGGAATGGACGCTGCCGACGACGACGTCGAGCTGCGCGAGCAGGTCGTCGTCGAGGTCGAGCGCGCCGTCCTCGAGGATGTCGACCTCCATGCCGGTGAGGATGCGGAACGGTGCCAGCTCAGTGTTGAGCCGGCCGATCACTTCGAGTTGATCGTCAGGCGTTCACGGTTGAGTCCGTGGGCGACGTGAGGCGAGGCGAGTGATCGGTCAGCACCATGTAGTCGTGACCGAGCGCGATCGCCGTGCTGCGCCATGACTTCGATCGGTGCGCCGCCGTCGCTCCAGTTCGAGTGGGTGTGGCAGTCGCCCTTCAACGCGTCGCGGTAGGCGAGACGCGGCGTCGTCGACGACGATCTGCGCTCTCGTGTTCGATCTTGGTGAGGTACTCGGGCACGACGCCTTCGAGCGCTTGGCTGATGACCTTCGCCGTCGACGGACCGATGCCGGCCAGCTCCTGCAGACGCCCTTGCGCCGCGAGCTCGGCGATCTGTTCGTCGCCGGTCTCGCGCACCACCTCGGCGGCGTGATGGAACGCCTTGGCCTTGGTGGTCGGCGCGAGCGCGCGGTCGAGGTAATAGACGATGCGTTCGAGCGCATCGGTGGGCGAGAGGGGAGCCTGGTCGGCGGCGGTGGTCGGCACTCCCGGATTCTGCCCGTTTTCGTGGTTGGCTCCTGCCTCAACTTGTATTAGACTTGTATGCATGGCTACGACAGACACATGGGATCCCGCGACCTACCACCGCTTCCAGGCCGAGCGCCGCCAGCCGTTCGACGACCTCCTCGCCATGGTGAAGCCCGTGCCGAGCGGCCGGGTCGTCGACCTCGGCTGCGGTTCCGGTGAGCTCACCGCCGAGCTGCATCGTCATGTGCACGCCGTCGAGACCGTCGGCATCGACAGCTCGGCCAACATGCTCGAGAAGGCCGCGGCCCACGCCGGCAACGGCGTGCGGTTCGAGCAGGGTGACCTGGCGTCGTGGACGGCGACCGAACCGGTCGACGTGGTGTTCGCCAATGCGAGCCTGCAATGGGCGCCGGATCATCCTGCGCTGATCGAGCGGTTGCGCGACCAGCTGACGCCGCAGGGGCAGCTCGCGGTGCAGGTGCCGGCGAACTTCGAGCACCCCACCGCACACCGTGGCCGACCGCATCGGTCAGGAGTTCGGCATGGATCCGGTGGCGCGGTTCGAGGCCATCCTGACGCCGGAGGAGTACGCCGGACTGCTCGACACCCTCGGTTTCGACGAGATCAACGCGCGGATGCAGGTGTACGTGCACCGCCTGCCCGATACGGCGAGCGTCATCGAATGGGTCAAGGGCACGCTGCTCACGCAGTACCGCAAGGACCTGGGCGAGGCGAAGTACGAGACGTTCCTGGCGCAATATCGCACCGAGCTGCTGGCCGAACTCGGCGATCCGGCCGGCGATGTCGCCCTACACCTTCCTGTTCCGACGCATCCTGTTCTACGGACAGCGCTGAGGCATCGGCCGACGCAGACCAAGCTAGCCTGAGCCGGTGGAACGATTCGGGTTCGTAGGGCTGCCCAACGCCGGCAAGTCATCGCTGTACAACGCGTTGTCCGGCGGGAGCGCGCTGGCGGCGCCCTATGCCTTCGCCACCACCGACCCCAATGTGGGTGTGGCCAAGGTGGCCGACGAACGGCTCGATCGACTGGCGGCGATGAGCAGTTCGAAGAACGTCGTGCCCGCGACCGTGCAGTTCATGGACATCGGCGGTCTGGTCGAGGGCGCCAGCCAGGGTGAGGGATTGGGCAACCGCTTCCTCGGTGGCATCCGCGAGGTCGACGCCATCGTCTTCGTGCTCCGAGCGTTCGACGACGCCGACGTGCCTGGTCCGACCGATCCACTCGACCACCTGCGCGTGCTCGAGATCGAGCTCAGCTTGGCCGACCTCGAGGCGGTCGAGAGTCAGCGCGAGCGGCGCCGCAAGGCGGCCAAGCAGGACAAGTCGATCGCCGACGAAGTGGTCGCGCTCGACGCTGCCCATGCGGTGCTGGCCGAAGGTCGTGCCGATCTATCGCAGCGGCTCGACCCAAAGCAGCGCGAGTTGCTGCGTCCGTACTTCCTGCTGACGAACAAGCCGGTGCTCGCCATCGTGAACGTGAGCGAGGGCGACCTCGATCGCACCGACGAGATCGTGGCGCCGGTCGAGGCCGAGCTCGGAGGTTTCGGCGAGGTCGTCGGCGCGTGCGTGCAGCTCGAGGCCGAGGCCGCGCAACTCGATGCCGACGAGCGGGCCGAGATGCTCGAGGCGCTGGGCCTGGGTGACGGTGCGCTGCCGCGGTTCGTGCGCGCCGCCTACCACCTGTTGGGTCTGCGCACGTTCTTCACGACGGGGGAGAAGGAGTCGCGTGCCTGGACATTCCGCGCCGGCTGGAAGGCACCGCAGTGTGCGGGCGTCATCCACACGGACTTCGAGCGCGGATTCATCCGGGCCGAGGTGATCCACTGGGACGAGCTGCTGGAGATCGGTTCGTGGTCGAAGGCGCGCGAGGTCGGCAAGCTGCGCGTCGAGGGCAAGGACTACGAGGTCGCCGACGGTGACGTCATGGAGATCCGCTTCAACGTGTGAGTAACTTGAACGCGATGCAGGGCGACGAGAAGTCACTGCGGATACGCATCGCCGGCAGCTCGTCGGCCTGGCTCATCGACGGAAACCCACACACTCATCAGGGCCGCATGAGGGCGGTCGACCCAGACACGGGTGAGTCAACCTACTTCTCGCTATCGGAGGTCACCGATGCAACCGATTTGGCCAGAGCGTGGATCGCAGGATTCTTGCGGGAAGCGAGCCTGCGCCCGTTGCGATGTTCGGTGTCGGGATCTTTGATGCCGAGGATGACGACGCTCGGTGGGATCGCTGGAGATCCGCCCTCGCCGACTACCGCAGAACGGGCGACTGGCCTCACGAACCATGGGCGCACTTGCTGCCCATTCCGGACGGCGTCGCCCTTCCTCCATACGTCTGGACGGTTCGAGGCGATGAGGTCTGGCAATGGATCGGCGGCAAGCTGGGTGCTCGCTGACCCGCAGCCGTCGCGTCCTTCGGGGTGCTCGTGGGAACGATCTGCCACGAGCTCGGCGCTCCACTCGATGGTGGTGACATCGACCGCTCACCTCATCTGTGAGGTCTGCGGACTCGTGGATTTCATCCTGCCCGAAGGGATGACGGAAGAGGAGTTCGAGCGCTTGCGGTTCTCCTACGAACCGAAGCTCATTGCTGACGACTGAGGTCGCGCAAGCGTCTGCGTCGCCTCAGTTCTCGAACCGAGTCTCCGCCGCCTGGAGGAGCTGTTGGGCCCATCGGACGCAGCTGGCGGCCTGGGCCCGAGTGATGTCGCCGCTCTCGTAGGCCGCCTGGGTCTTTCGGTCGAGCGCTCGTTTCAGCGTGGTCGCGAGGCTCTTGTCCACCTGACGAAGCAGATCGACCGCGGCGAGGTGGCTGCCGTCGCTCGACCGTTCACCGAGCGCGTGACACGTGATCGCATCCGCCGCAGCGATCGCGGCATGGATCGCATTTGTTCGCGACCACGTCCGGTGCGTCGAGCAGCTCCGCAGCCTCGAGGAACTGGCGAGCGTCCACGAGGCGCTGCCGTGCCTGCCTCGCGTCGCACCGCTTGCGGGAACCCTTGGCCCGACTCACCGGTGACGCTCCAGTAGCGAACCCGCGCCGGTCGTGAGCGCGATCCCGTCGAGCCGGATCTGCGGGACGAGCGGGTTCTTGCCTCGGAGGAGCTTCCGCCATCGACGCGGGGGTGTGCTCGACAAGCTGAAGGTCGTTCCCCGTCCAGGAGCGAACGTCGGAGTGGAGCTGCGCAAGGCGGGCGTGGAGATCGGTCGACCGAAGGTCTTGGGCCACGATCAGCAGATCGACGTCGGAGTCACGATCGGCGTCCCCGCGGGCTACCGAACCGAAGAGCCAAGCGCCGAGCAGATCGGGCCAGGCCGACAGCCGCTCGCGAAGGCGGCGGATGAGCTCGCCACGCAGACCGGCCAGAGCCAGGACCGGGTCCGGCCGCGAGGTGGTTCCGATTCAGTTCGACCATCGAAGATCGGCCGGCCACCGTCTCGTTCACGAGACCGGTCTGAATGAGCTCCTCGATAACCGCACTCGCATGGCCGGGCGCGACCTCAGCGGCAGCCGCGAGCTGTCGCCTGGTAACCGGCTGTTCGAGGCGTGCGAGGGCCTGGAGTAGTGCGCCGCGAACCGCCGGAGCCACGTCGAGAACGGGTGCGCCCAGGTCCATGCCTGGTCATAGTACCGCGCCTGATGATCGTAAATCAGATCATATGATCGGTTTTTCGATCACTGTGCCACGCGCTCAGCCTGTGATCGGAGCGCCTGCCGGGTGGCCGTGGTCGGGTGGCCCACTCGCTGACGTTGGGCGAGTACTCCTGCTGGTGAGGTAGCTCGCCCGATTGCTGCATCGCCTCGAACTGTTGCTTGGCGTAGTCGCTGACGGGCTGCACCCACACCGCGGTGCCGTAGGCGCAGATCTCGCTCCACTGGCCGATGGAACCCGAGTCGAAGCGCATGGCGATGACGGCATTTGCCCCACGGTTCTGCGCCTCTTGCACCATGCGGGCCATGGCTTCGTTCCGGCTCTGCGGCCAGGAGTTGGGTGAACTCGGGGATCTCGCCGCCTCCGATCGAGCGTAGGCCGGCCATGCAGCCGGCACCGATGTTGCGGGAGCGAACGGTGAGCCCGAACACCTCTCCCTGCACGGCGACGATTTCGTATCCGGGCAGGTCGATGGAGGTGGTGATCAGCATTCGGCAACTGTATGGCTGTCCATGTGTCGGCTCAGGTGCTTCGGAGGACGCGGTGCCCTGGTTGGTTCGCGAAGGAAAGGTGCTGGCGACGCTCGAGATCGCCGAGGGCATGCGCGAGCGCACGCACGGACTGTTGGGTCGAGACGGTGTCGACGGCGCGGTGCTGCTGCGGCCGGCGCGATCGGTGCACACGATCGGTATGCGATTCCCATCGACGTGGCCTTTGTCGATCGCGACCTGCCGCGTGCTCACGATGGTGACGATGCGACCGAATCGGGTGTCGATGCCGGTGTGGCGAGCGCGCGCCGCGATCGAAGCCGAGGCCGGTGCGTTCGGCTCGTGGGGTCTGCAGCTTGCCGATCGGCTCGAGATCCGTGGCGCTAGGGACGGGCCATGACCGGCGGGCGTTGGTGCTGGTCGGTACGCCGATCGGGAACCTGGCCGATCTGTCACCCCGCGCTCGTGAGGCGTTGGCCTCGGCCGACGTCATCGCGTGTGAGGACACGCGCCGCACGGGGCGGTTGCTCGAGCTGAGCGGCATCGGTCGTCGACCGCTGCTGGTCGTCAACGATCACACCGAGGACTCGCGCGTACGCGAGGTGGTCGATCGGGTTGCGGCGGGCGAACGGGTCGCGGTCGTGACCGACGCCGGTATGCCCGGCATCTCGGATCCCGGCGAACGATTGGTGCGCGCGGTCGCCGACGCGGGTCTCACGGTCGAAGTCGTACCCGGCCCGTCGGCGGTGGTGTCGGCGTTGGTGGTGAGCGGCCTGCCGGCGGGACGGTTCGTGTACGAAGGATTCCTGCCGCGGAAGGGCTCGGGCCGGTCGGTGCGCTTGCGGGCGTTGGCCGACGAACAACGCACGGTCGTGTTGTACGAGGCCCCGCACCGAGTCGCGGCGACCCTGGCCGACCTGGCGCAGGCGTGCGGCGACGATCGTCCGGTCGCGTTGGTGCGTGAGCTCACCAAGCTGCACGAGGAGGTGTGGCGCGGCACGCTCGCCGGAGCGATGGCCCGGGTGGCCGAGTCGAACCCCGCGGCGAGTACGTCCTGGTGCTGGGGGGCGCTCCGGAGCTGGAAGTCGCCGACGACGAAGCCATCCGAGCGGCGCTGGCGCACGAGCGATCGGGTGGTTCGTCGACCAAGGATGCCGTCGCCGCGGTGGCCGAGTTGCTCGGGCGTGCCCGAGCGTCGGGTGTACGACCTCGCGACACCCGGGCCTAGAAGCCGGTGATCCAGCCTCGCGTCACGAGCTTGCAGGACACCAGCGGCGACCAACCGTCGGGTGACGGCTCGATGTCGACCATCGCCCACGAGAACTCGGGATGGTCGGCGAACAAGGTGTTCAAGTGTCGATGATCGCGCGTTGCGTGTTGGCATCGATCCTGCCGGACTGGCTCGCGTAGCCGCGGATGACGACGCGGCTGCGGACGTAGTCGGTACGGGCGATCTCGCGGAGCGGTCCATTCGGGTCGCGCTTGGCGTCGTCCTTGCTCGGCGTCGTGCGCCAGCAATCGTCGGCCGTGCGGAGATCGCCGGCGTCGTTGTTGACCGCGGCGGCGAGATGACCGAGCTCGCTGTACTTGTAGCGATGTGTCCAGCCGGGCCCGGCGAGGCCGGTGGCGCCGGTGATCCCGAAGAAGGCGACCACGACGAGCACGACCGCGGCGGCGGCCGCGAGCCATCGGCGCCGGCGACGTTTCTTCGGCGCCTCGCCGGCCGCTTGGTCGGTCACCGTCACGCCGTCAGTTTCGCCCACGAACCGGGCGATGGGTAACCGGGGCGTTAGCGTTGGAGCGTGGCCGAGCTGGAGGAGCTGTACGACGACCGCACGATCGCCGCGCTCGACCGTGCGGTCGGCGAGCCGCCGCCGGCCCGGGTGATCGAAGCCCGTCGACCTCGTCTGGCGGGTGCGCTGTTGCAGGCCAGCTCGCTGGCGATGCGAGACGTGTTCGAAGCGGCGCCGGACAAGGACGCCGTGGTCGAGTTCCGCCCGGACGAGGGCGATCCGTCCGAGCAATGGGTCACCTTCGTGTACGTGCCGGGCGCGCCCTGGGCCAGCCGTCTGATCGTCCGGCCCTGGCGCCGGGCCCAACCTGGCGGCAAACCTCGGCGGCCGAGCGCGGTCGGCTCGGTAGCCTGTAGTTCGTGACGCACGCAGAAACCAGCACGCGAATGCCCGGGCCTTCGAGGGCCCGCCGCGGCTGAGTCGCGTCACCGTCACGTCACCGCCTTCGGGCCCTCCGCCTCACCGCCGTTCGCCGCTGACGACGCCAGGAGGAAGCGATGACCGAGCACGAAGCTCACACCTCGACGACCACTAGGGTTCGCGCCGTGCCGAAGTTCTACGTCACGACGCCGATCTACTACGTCAACGACGTGCCGCACATCGGCCACGCCTACACCACGGTCACCGCCGACGCGGTGGCCCGGTGGCATCGGCTGTTGGGTGACGACGTCTACTTCCTCACGGGCACCGACGAGCACGGCTTGAAGGTGGCACGCGCCGCCGATGAGGCGGGGCGCACGCCGCAGGAGCACGCCGACGCGACCAGCGCTCGATTCCGCGAGACGTGGGATCTGCTCGGCATCTCCTACGACGACTTCATCCGCACGACCGAGCCCCGCCATCACGACGCCGTGCAGACCGTTCCTGCAGCAGGTCTACGACAACGGGTGGATCGAGAAGGGCACCTACGCCGGTTACTACTGCGTCGCGTGCGAGGCCTATTACGCCGAGGATGACCTGGTCGACGGCAACTGCCCGATCCACGGCACCCCCGTCGAGTGGCTCGAGGAGGACAACTACTTCTTCAAGCTCTCGGAGTTCACCCAGCCGCTTGCTCGATTGGTACGAGGCCAACCCGGACGCCGTCCAGCCCGAGGGCAAGCGCAACGAGGCGCTCGGCATCATCCGCCAGGGCCTCGAGGACGTCTCGATCAGCCGCACCTCGATCGACTGGGGTGTTCCGGTTCCGTGGGACGACCAGCACGTCTTCTACGTCTGGTACGACGCGCTCATCAACTACGCCACCGCGATCGGCTACGGCAGCGATCCGGAGCGGTTCGACGCCTGGTGGCCCACCGTTCGCCATCTGATCGGCAAGGACATCCTGCGCTTCCACTGCGTCTACTGGCCGGCGATGCTGCTGGCCGCCGGCGTCGAACCACCCGCATCGCATCCACGTGCACGGGTTCCTGCTGGTGGGCGGCGAGAAGATGAGCAAGACGCGGCTCAATCAGATCTTCCCGGCCGATCTCGTCGAGGACTTCGGTGTCGACGGTTTCCGCTATCACTTCTTACGTGACCAACCGTTCGGTCCCGACGGCGACTTCAGCTACGAAGGAATGCTGAATCGGTTACAACACCGATCTGGCGAACAACTTCGGCAACCTGTTGTCACGCGTCGCCACGGTGGTCGCGAAGAAGTGCGACGGCATCGGTCCCGCACCGGATCCGAACAGCCCGCTCGCGGCGATCGCTCGCGAGGTCTACGACGCGACTGCCGTCGGCGTGGGACGACGTGCAGCCGTCGCGCGCGCTCGACGCGACGTGGCGGTTGATCCGCGAAGCCAACGCCCATCTCGAGACCAACGAGCCGTGGAAGATGGACCCAGGGCCCGCGCTCGACGCGGTGCTCGGCGACGCCGCTCGAGGTGTTGCGGATCGTCGCCATCCTGGCCACTCCTGCGATACCGGCCGCGACCGCCGAGCTCTGGCGGCGCATCGGTCTGTCGGGCGCGCCCGCCGACCAGCGGCTGCCCGACGCCGCGGCGTGGGGCGGCTATCCCGGCGGTCTCGCCGTCGAGAAGGGTGACGCGCTCTTCCCCCGGCTCGCGAGCTGAGCGGGCCGACCGTGCGCTGGACCGACAACCACTGCCATCTCGTCCCCGGTCCCGAAGCCGACCGAGGCGGTCGCCGAGGCGGCGGCGGCCGGGGTCGAGCGGCTCGTCGTGGTCGGCACCGACGCCGAGCAGAGCCGCGAGGCCATTCGGGTGGCTCGAGCCCACGAGAACGTGTGGGCCACCGTCGGTCTGCACCCCCACGACGCAATCGAAGGCGTGGACGGCATCGTCGGAGATGCTCGACGAGCCCGAAGTGGTGGCCGTGGGGGAGTGCGGGCTCGACTACCACTACGACCACTCACCTCGACCAGTGCAACGCGACGTGTTCGCGGCGCAGATCGGGCTCGCTCACGAGCGGTCCTTGCCCCTCGTGATCCACACCCGCGAGGCGTGGGATGACACGTTCGCGATCTTGGAGTCCGAAGGCGCGCCCGCGCACACCGTGTTCCATTGCTTCACCGGTGGTGAGCTCGAAGCGCGTCGCGCGCCTCGAAATCGGAGCGTCGCTCTCGTTCAGCGGCATCGTCACGTTTCCCAAGGCCGACGACGTGCGCGCCGCGGCCGTGATCTGTCCCATCGATCGGTTCTTGGTCGAGACCGATTCGCCCTACCTGACGCCCGTTCCGCACCGCGGCCAGCCCAATCGCCCGGCCCTGGTGACCCTGGTGGGCGAGGCCGTGGCCGCCGCGCGCGGCGTGCCCGTCGCCGACGTGGCCGACGCCAGCTGGGCGAATGCCGAGGCCTTCTACCGCCTGGCCTGAGCGCCCTGTCAAGGGCTCTCACCTGCCCCTTCGCGTTGCGGAAGCTCGTGCATTTGTGACTGACCGTTGACGTTCGTCACAGGCGGGTTGCGAAAGTTGCGATTCCGTTACGACCGTCCTAGGTTCCGCGGAGCCTTCGGGCGCCTCAGGAGTAGGGGCTTTCGCATCTATGCGCGACCAATTACGAGCATCTTCACCAGATCGAGGGAACGCGGACGTCATCGTGACCGCCACGGTCACGGCGACGGCTCCGGCCGTCGCGGCGCAGAGCAAACGCCGCACCCTCTTCTTGTGCCTGCTCGGTGCGATCCTGCTGCCGGCGCTCGTTGCCGCGGTGCTGCCGAACGCGCAGGCGCAGGACACGGTCTTCGTGGCCGCCGACACCGATCCAGCGCTGCGGCCAGCGAAGCGACCACCAGCGCCACGCAGCCGTCCACCACTGCGATCGCGTCCCAGCACGTCGTCGGCCCACGCCACCAGCACCACGGCCAAGCCCAAATCGACCACGACCACCACGACCAAGCCCAAATCGACCACGACCACCACGGCACCCAAGCCCGTCGCCCAGGCTGCTCCGGCCCCGGTCGCGGCGGCCAAGCCGGCACCGCCGGTCGCGGCGCCGCCCGCGGGATCGGGCGCGACCGCCGCCGAGGCGTCGTTCCTGGCGTGCGTCCGCCAGCGCGAGTCCGGCGGCAACTACTCGGTCGTCTCGTCCAACGGGCTCTGGTACGGCGCCTATCAAATGACTCGAAGCACGTGGGACTTGGCCGCACAGCACGCCGGTCGCTCCGACCTCGTGGGCGTGCCGCCGAACCAGGCCTCGCCTTCCGATCAGGACTACCTGGCCCTGGTCCTCTACCGCTGGCTCGGCAAGAGCCCGTGGGGCGGCGCCTGCTAGTTCCCCGGCCGGGCAAGCTGATGCGGTGACGCTCAGCCGGACACAGATCAACGAAGCGCTGACCGCGCAAGGTCTGCGGCCGAGCCGCGCCCTCGGTCAGAACTTCGTCGCCGATCCCAACACCGTCCGGCGCATCGCCCGCTTGGCCCAGATCGGTCCGGGCGATCCGGTGGTCGAGATCGGGGCCGGCCTCGGCTCGCTCACGCTCGCGCTGGCCGAGACGGGGGCGTCCGTGACGGCAGTGGAGATCGACCGGTATCTCACGCCGCTGCTTCGGGCGACGGTCGAACCGCAAGGGGTGCGAGTCATCGAAGGCGATGCGACTCGGCTCGACTGGGACGCGCTGCTGGCCGACGCGCCGACATGGACGCTCGTGGCCAACCTTCCGTACAACATCGCGACCCCGCTCGTGCTCGATCTGCTCGACGGTGTTCCGAAGATCGAGCGGCTGTTGGTGATGGTGCAGCGCGAGGCGGGTGAACGTCTGGCGGCGCACGCGGGTGACGACGCCTACGGCATCCCGTCGGTGAAGGTCGACTACTGGGCGCGTGCCGAGGTGGTGGGAAGGGTGGGGCCGAACGTGTTCGTTCCCCGACCCCGCGTCGAATCCGTCCTGGTGCGCATCACGCGCCGCGCCGAGCCGGCCGTGCCGGCCGATGCCGACACGCTCTTCTCGTTGGTGCGCACCGCGTTCGGCCAGCGCCGCAAGATGCTGCGGCGGTCCCTCGACGCCCGAGTCACCGCCGAGCAGTTCGAGCGGGCGGCCGTGGCGCCCGACGCCCGCCCCGAGGAGCTCGACGTCGAGGCGTGGGGGCGGCTGACCGAGGCGGTCACGGCGGCCCCGTAGGCTCCCGGCGATGGCCGAACCCGTCACCCTCACCGCACCGGCCAAGGTCACGCTCTCGTTGCGGGTCACCGGCGTCCGCGACGACGGCTATCACCTGATCGAGGCCGAGATGGTCACCGTCGACTGGTGCGACCGACTGGTCGTGTCCGACGGCGACGGCTTGGAGGTGGTCACCGACGATGACCGGGCGGTGCCGACCGACGGTGACAACCTCGTTCGCCGGGCCCTCGAGCTGGCCGGTCGCCGGGCCGCATGTCCGACTCGAGAAGGTGATCCCGCCGGGAGCGGGCCTGGGCGGAGGTTCGGCCGATGCGGCGGCCGTGCTGCGCTGGGCCGGTGAAGGGGACCTCGAGCGGGCCGCCACCATCGGAGCCGACGTGCCGTTCTGCCTCGTCGGGGGCCGGGCCGTCGTGCGGGGCATCGGCGAGGTGGTGGAGCCCCTGCCGTTCGTCGCAGGGGAGCTCACGCTGTTGACGCCGCCCTTCGGCTGCTCGACGGCCGAGGTCTATCGGGCGTGGGATCGGCTCGGTGCACCCCATTTGGAGGGCGAGGGCGCCGGCAACGACCTCGAGGCGGCCGCGCTGGACGTGCGGCCCGAGCTGGCTACCTACCGGGACGCGCTGGCGCGAGCGACGGGCAAGACGCCGCGCTTGGCCGGCAGCGGTTCGACGTGGTTCGTCGAGGGAGCGTTTCCTGGCGAGGGCCGCGTGGTGGTCAGGCGGCTGCCGGCGACCGGCGAGGACTGGCCCAGCGACGGTGACCGTCGGGGTCGTTACTTGCCCGCGGCGCGGCGCTGGAAGCGCGTGCGCTTCAGCATCTTCTTGTGCTTCTTCTTCCGCATGCGCTTACGGCGCTTCTTGATCAACGAACCCATGGCGCGGGGGACCTTAGCGGTATCACCGGGACCTGCACCAACCGCCAGGGACCGCCGCCGCTCGGGGGCAGGGACTCGAACCCCGAAGACGAGGACCAAAACCTCGCATGTTGCCTATTACATCACCCCCGACAGTGTCCTAGACCCTAGCGTCCGCCCCAGGTAGAACAGTTCTGAGAACATCGTTCGCGAAAGGAACCGCAGAGCATGGAGGATCGGTCTACTTCGGCGATTGTGCTGGCCGCGGGTGAGGGCGTTCGCATGCGGTCGAACCGACCGAAGCCGCTACATCTGCTGTGTGGCCGGGCCATGTTGCTGTACGTGCTCGACGCTCTGGGCGAGGTCTCGGTGGGCCGGGTCGTCGTGGTGGTTGGTCACGGTGCCGAGCGCGTCACCAAGACCGTGCAAGAGGAAGCGCCGGACGTGATCCTCGACTTCGTCGAACAACACGTGCAGCGAGGCACCGGTGACGCCACGAGCGTGGGCCTCACCTCGTTCCCCGACGACGACCTCGACGACGGCGATGTCCTCGTGCTGCCGGGCGACACACCATTGCTGCGACCCGAAACGGTGGCCCGGTTGCTCGCGCATCATCGCGACACCGACGCCGCGTGCACGTTGCTGACGGCCCGTGTCGATGATCCGCGCGGCTACGGCCGCGTGGTGCGCGGCAAGGACGATCGCGTGCGCAGGATCGTCGAGGAATCCGACGCGACCGACGACGAGCGCGCCATCGACGAGGTCAACACGTCGATCTACTGCTTCCGACGTTCGCTGCTCGCGCCGGCGCTTCGTCGGTTGAGTCCCGAGAACGCGCAAGGCGAGTACTACCTCACCGACGTGGTCGAAGTGTTGTACGACGCCGGCTATCCGGTCGTATCGGTGGTGGCCGACGATCCCGTCGAGACCCAAGGCGTGAACGACCGCGTGCAGCTGTCGGTCGCCGAGGCCGAGCTTCGGAAGCGGACCAACACGGTGTGGCTCCAGCGGGGTGTCACGATGCTCGACCCGGTGCGCACCTACATCGATGCGACCGTCCAGCTCTCGACCGACGTGACCCTCTTCCCGGGCACGATGCTGCAGGGGCGCTGCGTGGTGGGCGCGGGTGCCGAGCTCGGTCCCGACACCCGACTGGTCGACTGCGTGGTCGGCGCTGGTGCTCGGGTCGAACAGACCGTGGGCCGGGACGCCGAAATCGGCGACCGCGCCCAAGTCGGACCGTTCGCCGTGCTGGAGCCGGGTTCGCAGATCCCGTCCGATGCCCGTACCGGCGCGTTCTACACTGCTACCAGCGACGACGCCGGCTAGGGGAAACGCGTGAGCAACCAGATGGATTTCGTGCCGAAGAAGCGCATCTTCCTCGTGTCGGGTCGAGCCCATCTACCGCTCGCCGAGGAGATCGCGGAGTCGCTCGGCGTTCCGCTGGGTGAGCCGAATCTCGCCGAGTTCGCGAACGGTGAGCTGCACTGTCGCTTCGCCGAATCGGTACGCGGCACGGACGTGTTCATCATCCAGACGCACTCCGCCACCGAAGACCTCTCACTCAACGACGCGTTGATGGAGCAGTTGATCATGGTCGACGCCGCGCAACGCGGGTCGGCCAAGCGCATCACGGTCGTGTGCCCGTACTACGGCTACTCCCGGCAGGATCGGAAGTCCGAGGGCCGCGAGCCGATCACGGCGAAGCTCGTGGCCAACATGTTCAAGACCGCCGGGGCGTCGCGCATCATCAGCGTCGATCTGCACAGCGGACAGATCCAGGGCTTCTTCGACGGGCCGGTCGATCACCTGGTCGCCATGCCGGTGTTGGTCGAGTACCTCTCGGGTCTGGGTGAGGAGCTCGTCGTCGTCTCGCCCGACGCGGGTCGAGTGAAGGTCGCCGAGCGTTACGCGAACCACCTCAGCGCCGATTTGGCCATCGTGCACAAGCGCCGGGTGCGCGGGGCCAAGAACCAGGTCGAAGCGCGCGACGTCGTCGGCGAGGTCGACGGTCGGGTCTGCGTGCTCATCGACGACATGATCGACACGGCCGGCACGATCGTCGCCGGCGCCGAGCTCCTGGTCGAGAAGGGCGCCACCTCCGTTTACGCCGCCGCGACGCACGGCGTGTTCAGCGGCCCGGCGATCGACCGCCTCAAGAACTCGGCGATCTCGAAGGTCGTGGTCACGAACACCCTGCCCCTGCCCCCCGAGAAGCAGATCGACAAGATCGAGGTGCTCTCGGTGTCGGGGATCATCGCCGACGCCATCGACGCCGTGTTCGAGGACACGTCCGTGAGCGAGATCTTCGGCGGCGCCAACCTCAGTTAGCTGCTCTGGGGCCCAGCCGGTAGCATGGCAGGCCGTTCTCAGAAGTCCAGGAGCCACCGATGGATGTCACGCTGACCGCACAAACCGGCCGCCCCGCCGGCTCGCGCTCGACCAACCGCCTGCGCCGTGACGGCCAGGTGCCGGGCGTGGTCTACGGCCTCGGCAACGACCCGGTCGCCGTCACCGTCGCCTGGCCCGAGCTGCGTCGTGCGCTCACCACCGAGGCTGGGGCCAACGCCCTCGTCACGCTGGAGTACGACGGGCAGAAGGACCTCACGATCATCAAGGACCTGCAGCGTGATCCGGTTCGTCGCGACGTGCTGCACGTCGACTTCCTCCGCGTGGATCCGAACGTCACCGTGGCCGTCGACGTCCCGATCATGATCGTCGGTGAGGCCAAAGAGGTCGAGAACAACCGCGGCATCGCCGAGCAGTCGATGAAGTCGATCACGGTGATGACGAAGCCCGCCGACATCCCGTCGCACTTCGAGGTCGAC
Organism: uncultured Iamiaceae bacterium; assembly: GCA_963778895.1. GTDB lineage: Bacteria > Actinomycetota > Acidimicrobiia > Acidimicrobiales > Acidimicrobilacustridaceae > CAVZVZ01. The sequence goes on along the minus strand of CAVZVZ010000005.1, from coordinate 529,182 downwards.
ATCACCGACCTCACGGTCGGTACGTCGATCACCGTGAGCGAGCTCGTGCTGCCCGACGGCGTCACCACCGACGTCGATCCCGAGGCCGCCATCGTGTCCGGTGTCGCCACCCGCTTCAGCGCCGAGTCCGAAGAGGGCGAGGGCGTCGAGGGCGAAGAGGGGGCCGAGGGCGAAGGTGCCGAGGCGTCGGCCGACGGCGAGGCCTCTGGCGATTCGTCCGAAGGCGGCGAGTAACCCGCGACGCGGTTGTTCCCGCGTCGACATCGCTGATGGCTGCGTTGCGCCGATCGTCCGAGCGCGAAGCGCGCCGCGGCACGCCCGCCGATCTCCTGGTCGTCGGCCTGGGTAACCCTGGCGCGGAGTACGCCCAGAGTCGCCACAACGTCGGCTTCGACGTCGTCGATCTGCTCGTCGAGCGTCATGGCGGCAAGCTCCGCAAGGGCAAGGAGCGGGCGCTCGTCGACGAGGTGCGCATCGACGGTCGCCGGGTGGCGCTGGCGCAGCCGCAGACCTACATGAACGAGAGCGGCCAGTCGGTCGCCCCGTTGGTTCGGCGGTTCGGGATCGACGATCTGCAACAGCTCGTCATCGTGCACGACGAGCTCGATCTGCCGCTGGGGCGCCTGAAGGTCAAGCTCGGCGGCGGGCTCGCCGGCCACAACGGTCTGCGATCGATCAAGTCCCATCTCCACAGTGACGAGTTCGTACGCATCCGGATCGGCGTCGGCAAGCCGCCGACGAAGGAACAGGGCGCCGACCACGTGTTGAAGCGGCCGAGCCGCAGCGATCAGGCCGTGCTGGCCCAGATGGTCGAACGGGCCGCCGACGCCGTCGAGGCGATCCTCCGCGAGGGGCCCGACGCGGCGATGACGCGATTCAACGCGTCCGATGCGTCAGATCAGGAAGCCAACAGCTCGTAGATCGGGTTCAGAAGGGCCAGATGGCCGTGGCGCTCGACCACGGTGCCCTCGGCGACCACCATCGCGCCCAGCTTGATGCCGCCGACGTTGCGTCGCCCGAGGAAGATCAGCTGCATGCCGCCGGTCTCGTCGACGATCACGCACTCGAGCGTGGCGACCTTGCCGGCCCACGGATGGACGCGAATGGATCGCACGCGGCCAACCACGCGAGCCGGTTCCCGCCAGACACATTCGGCGATCGGGATCGCGTCCTCCGCCGGCGACGGTGTCGCCGCGACCGCGGGGGCAGCCGCTTTCTTGCGTCGGCTCAACAGCTTCACGACGAAACCTCCTCGGCTTCGGTGCGAGCCTTGGTGCCGAGGTGGTACGGCACGAAGGTGACGTTGGCATGGGGCACGTCCGACAGGGTCCGGGCAATCGAGTCCGAGGTGCGGTCGTGCAGCAGTCGGTGCCAGATCCGGCGGTACTCGCGGCGGGGCACCAGCACCGTCACCTCGGTCTGCCCGTCGTCGGCCGCCTCGGCGACCAACTCGAGGATGGTGCGGTTGATCCGGCGATCGGGGCACTCGACGAGCTCGAGCGGGAAGCGCTCGAGGCCCAGGCGTGACCACTCCTCGGCGAGCTCTTCGGCGTGATCCGGGTCGACCGCGATGTGCACGGCCCGCAAGTCGTCGGGCGTCAGGGCTCGTGCGTACTGGATGGCGCGGGCGATGCTGCGATCGATGGCACTGACCAAGACCAACACGACATGGCGGCGCAGCACACGCGCCTCGACGGCGTCGCGAGCGTCCTGGGCCAGTTCTTCCTTCTCCGACTCGTACTGCCGGTTGAGGCGCACCAGCACGAACACCATCACCGGCACCAGGATCATGATCACCCACGCTCCGTGGGTGAACTTGGTGACCGCGATGACGATCGTGACGACGCCCGTTGCGAACGCGCCCAGGCCGTTGATGAACAAGCCGAGCTGCCACTTGGGCTCACGAATGCGGAGGTGACGCTTGGCCATGCCGGCCTGCGACAAGGTGAAGGAGGTGAAGACGCCGATGGCGTAGAGCGGGATCAGCTTGGACACATCCGCTTGCAGGAGGACGACGAGGAACGCGGCCGCGATGGCCAGCGCGATGATGCCGTTCGAGAACACCAGCCGATGCCCGCGTTTGGTCAATTGCTTCGGCATGAAGGCGTCGTCGGCGTGGAAGCTGGCGAGCCGCGGGAAGTCGGCAAAGCTGGTGTTGGCCGCGAGCACGAGGATCATCATCGTGGCGGCCTGCGTGAACAGGAACAGCAGATGGCCGACACGTGCCACTGCCGTAGACCGCTTGGGCGACTTGCGACGATGACCGTCTTTTGCTCCTCGGGGACCACCTGCAGCGTGGAGGCCAGCCACGAGATGCCGAGGAACATGACGCCGAGGCGAGATGCCCATGACCGTGAGGGTCGACCGAGCGTTCTTCCATTCCGGGAGCCTTGAACGCGGGCACGCCATTCGAGATCGCCTCGACTCCGGTCATGGCCGCACCGCCGGACGCGAACGCGTGGAGCAGCAGGAACAGCCCGACCGTGCCGGTCGCGGCGAGGGTCGCCTGCTGGGCTTGGTCGAGTGGCACCGGCTGGAGGCCGCCGCCGAACACCGCTTTCCACACGCCGACGCCGATCATGAGGAACATCGAGACGAGAAAGCCGTACGTCGGTACGGCGAAGAGCCGACCCGACTCCTTCACGCCGCGGAGGTTGCCCCACGCGATGATCGCGATGAACACCAGAGCGATCGGTACCCGGCACGGGTAGAGGCCGGTGAAGACCGAGTACATGGCCGCCACGCCGGCGGAGACCGAGACCGACACCGTGAGGATGTAGTCGGTCAGCAACGCGACGCCGGCGACCTGCGCGGGCAGCAGGCCCGAGATTGTCCTTGGTGACGATGTACGCGCCACCGGCCGATGGGTAGGCCTTGATCGTCTGGCGGTAGCTGAACACCAACACGACCAGAGACGAAGATCATCGGCCAGCGTGATGCGGCGGTGACTACGGCACGCAGGTAGCCGATGGCTGCGATCCCGACCACCGGCACGAGGATGCGAAGGATCTCCTCGGAGGCGTACGCCGTCGACGACAGGTCGTCGCTCGCGAACACGGCGAGGGCCGTGGGCTTGCCGAGGCGCTCGTGGGCCAGCTGATCCGTGTCGAGGGCGCGGCCGAGCATCCGGTTCTTGATGCGGAACCGGCGGGTCTCGGGCAGCTCCGGGTGGTGGGAGACAGGAATCGGCTTGGGCCCCGCCGGGGTGGGGGCGATCGGAACAGGTGGGCTGACCGACGGCTGGCTGGGTGCGCTGGCCTCGGAGGTCTCCGCAGGTAGGGCCATGCAGCAAGCGAACCGCCGACCCTGTCAAGAAGGGCTCAAAGCCCGCGCGTGGGCTGCTAAGAACGCGTAAAGACTTTGCCGATGTTGTTCACTTGCCCCGTGCCACCAGGGAAGTCCAAGCAGTGACCCGGGTTCTCGTCATCGATGATGAGCCGGCGATCTTGCGCGTGGTTCGGGCCAACTTGCTCGCCCGCGGCTACGAGGTGGTCACGGCGACCACCGGCGAGGACGCCATCTCGATGATCGCGATCGAGGCGCCCGATGTGGTCGTGCTCGACCTGGGCCTGCCCGACATCGACGGTCTCGAGGTCTGCGAGCGTGTCCGTGAGTGGACCACGGTGCCGATCATCGTGCTGTCCGCCGACTCCGACGACATGCGCAAGGTCCACGCGCTCGACGTGGGTGCCGACGACTACGTGACCAAGCCGTTCTCGATGCCCGAGCTGCTGGCGCGGATTCGGGTGGCGCTCCGCCATCACGAACAGCGGCCGACCGGGCCCGACCAATCCGTCCTGACCGTCGGCGACCTCGTCGTGGACGTCGGTCGGCACGCGGTACGCGTCGGCGATCGGGGCGTGGAGCTCACGCCGAAAGAGTTCGCGTTGCTCGCGTTGCTCGCGCGCTGGCCCGGTCGGGTGCTCACCCATCGGGCGATCCTGCAAGAGGTCTGGGGGCCGGAGTACGGCTCGGAGACCCAGTACGTGCGGGTCTACGCCAGCAACCTCCGCAAGAAGCTCCAGGACGACGCGGAGCGCCCCCGGCTCGTCGCCGAGCCCGGCGTGGGTTACCGCCTCGTCGATCCCTCGGACCCCAGCTGACCGCCGGGACGGGAGGGGCACGGCGATAGCCTGCCAAAGCTGTGCCCCTGACGGATCTTCCCCCGCTGCTGCGCGATGAACCGGCGCTGACCGAGGTCTTGGGCCGATCCAGCGCGGTGCTCGCGGTCCCCGAACCGGCCCGCGCCATCACGATGGCCGGCCTCGCGGTGTTGTCGGCGCGCTGTCCGATCGTGGTGGCCACGCCCACCACTGGCGACGCCGACCGACTGCACCACGACCTCCGGACCTTCCTCGGTGCCGACGAGGTCGACCTGTTCCCCGCGTGGGAGACGCTGCCGTTCGAGCGCGTGAGCCCCACGGTCGAGACGATGGGACGCCGGCTGCGCACGATGTGGCGGCTTCGAAACGCGGATCGGGCGCCCCGAATCGTCGTGGCACCGGTGCGCGCCCTCGTGCAGCGGCTCGGGCCCCACGCAACCGATGTCGCCCCGCTCGTCGGTCGCGCGCGGTGAGGTACTTGATCCGACCGACCTGGTCGATCGTCTCGTTGCCGCGGGATACCGGCGTGAGTACCAAGTCGAACATCGAGGTGAGGTCGCAGTCAGAGGTTCGATCGTCGACGTGTTCCCCTCCACGAGCGACGTTCCCGTCCGGATCGACCTCTGGGGCGACGAGGTCGACCGGCTCACCGAGTTCGCCGTGGCCGACCAACGGTCCACGGTCGACCTGGAGACGATCGAGATCTTTCCCTGCCGCGAACTGCTGCCAACGGACGAGGTTCGCAAGCGGGCCGAGGCGCTCGTGGCGGAGCAGCCGTGGGGGAGAGAGCAGTGGGAGCGATTGGCCGAAGGCCTCACCTTCGACGGCATGGAGTCGTGGTTGCCGTGGCTCACCGCCGATGACCGCGTGTTGTTCGATCTGCTCGACCAGGACGCCCTGGTCCTGCTCGTCGATCCGCGTCGTATGCGCGACCGTGCCGCCGACATCCTCGCCGAGGAGGCCGACCTCGAGCGCACCCTCGCCAAGACCTGGGGCGCCGACGGCGAGGCCTTCCCGCAACTGCACGTCGACTTCGACCGCCTCCTCGCCGAGACGGACGCACCGGCGTGGACGGTCACGACTGCGCCCGAAGGCCCCGATGTCGCCACGGTGGCCGCCGCGGGTTGGGATCCCGTCGTTGGTGACGGATCCCCGCTCGTGCGCCAGATCGACCAACTGCTGGCCGACGGCTACCGCATCACCGTCGGTGCCGATGGAGCCGGTTCCGCGGAGCGGGTTCACCATCTGCTCGCCGACCACGGTGTGCACTTCGGGCTCGACACCGGCACCGCCGATCTCACGCGGCCCGGCGGGCACATCACGGTCGCGCCGCTCGAGCGCGGCTTCATCCTCCCGAGCGCCAAGCTCGCCGTGCTGTCCGAGAGCGACGTCACCGGCCGGCGCCGGGCGCACCGGCGCGCCCGCCCGCGCAAGCAGGCCGCCCAAGGCTTCTTCGACGACCTCACCGCGGGCGACTACGTCGTGCACTATCAGCATGGCGTCGCCCGCTATGGCGGCATGGTCAAGCGGGCCATCGGGGGGGTGGATCGCGACTATCTGCTGCTCGAATACCGCGGTGACGATCGCCTGTACGTGCCGTCGGAGCAGATCGACACCGTTCGGCACTACACAGGCGGCGAGTCACCCAGCCTCAGTCGGCTGGGTGGCAGCGATTGGCAGAAGACCAAGGCGCGAGTGCGTTCGGCCGTGGCCGAGATCGCGCAGGAGCTGGTGGTGCTCTACCAAACGCGTGTGAACACGGTCGGGCACTCCTTCGCACCCGATGGCCCGTGGCAGCGCGAGTTGGAAGAGCTGTTCCCCTTCGAGGAGACGCCCGACCAGCTCAAGGCCATCGACGAAGTGAAGGCGGACATGGAAGCGGCCGTGCCCATGGACCGCCTCGTCTGCGGAGATGTCGGTTTCGGAAAGACCGAAGTCGCCTTGCGGGCCATCTTCAAGGCTGTCACCGACGGCAAGCAGGCCGCGGTGTTGGTGCCCACGACATTGCTGGCTCAACAACACTTCCAAACCTTCAGCGAACGGTTGGCCGGCTATCCGATTCGTGTCGAAGTGCTCAGCCGCTTTCTCACCAATGCCCAAGCTCGCAAGGTTGCGACGGGTCTGGCCGACGGCGAGGTCGATGTCGTGGTCGGGACCCATCGTCTGTTGTCGACCGACGTGGAGTTCAAGCGGCTCGGTCTGCTCGTCGTCGACGAGGAACAGCGCTTCGGTGTGCACCACAAGGAACAGATCAAGCGGTGGAAGGCCGATGTCGACGTGCTGACGCTCACGGCGACACCTATCCCTCGAACGTTGGAGATGAGCCTTACCGGCATCCGCGACCTCACCTTGCTCAACACTCCGCCCGCCGAACGCCAACCGATCCTCACCTACGTCGGCGAGTACGACGAGCGAGCGGTGGGCGAGTCGATCCGCCGTGAGCTGCTGCGCGAAGGCCAGGTCTTCTTCGTGCACAACCGGGTGCAGGACATCGAGTTCGTGGCCGCCGGTCTGCGGGAGCTCGTGCCCGAGGCCCGCATCGCCATTGCCCACGGTCAGATGGACGAGGGTTCGCTCGAACGAATCGTGCTCGACTTCTGGGAGGGCGAGTACGACGTGTTGGTGTGCACCACGATCATCGAGTCCGGGATCGACATGCCGACGGTGAACACGCTCGTCGTGGATCGTGCCGACTTGCTCGGCCTCGGTCAGCTGCATCAGTTGCGCGGTCGAGTCGGTCGCGCCGGTCAGCGCGCGTATGCGTACTTGTTCTTTCCGCCCGATCGATCGCTGACCGAGGAGGCGTACGAGCGACTCAAGACCATCGGCGAGGCGACCGAGCTCGGATCCGGGTTCAAGATCGCCATGCGCGACCTCGAGATCCGCGGGGCGGGAAACCTGCTCGGTACGGGACAATCCGGCCACATCGCCGCGGTGGGTTACGACCTGTACTGCCAGATGGTCACGGAAGCCGTAGCCGAGTTGAAGGGCGAGCAACCGCGTGAGCCGGCCGAGATCAAACTCGAGTTGCCCTTCGACGCGCATCTTCCCAAGGACTACGTCGAGCGCGAAGAGCTGCGCTTGGAGGCGTATCGCCGACTGGCGGCCGTCGAGACGACCGGCGAAGTCGACGACCTCCGGGTCGAATGGGTCGACCGGTACGGCCCGTTGCCGCCGCCCGCCGAGAAGCTGATGGAGGCCGCGATGCTGCGCGCCGAGTGCGTGCGGACGGGTGTGCGGGACGTGACCGTGACCAAAGCGACCGGCGGCGCGGGGTTCGGTCCGTCTCGCTACGTCGCGCGGTTGAGCCCGGTCGCGCTCAAGACGAGCAAGGTCGTTCGGCTCGAGCGGCTGTACAAGGCGTCGGTGTACAAGCCCGACTCGTCGCAGCTGCAGCTGCCCATCAAACGGGCCGACGATGCCGCCACCGAGCTCATCGAGGCCCTCCGCCAGCTCATCCCGCCCGGCGAAGAGTCCGGCGCGGGGCCTGACCACGCCTGACTGGTGTCAGAGCCTGGGCCTTCGTAGGCTGCCCCTTCGCGTGAAAAAGCTCTCTCTCCCCATCTCCGTCCTGGTCATCGCCGCCCTGCTCGCGTTGGCGGCCGGCTGCTCGTCGTCGAGTGGGCTCGGGTCGGGCGCCGCCGCGACGGTGAACGGCACCGACATCAGCATGAGCTCGCTGTACGACGACCTTGCCGTGCTCGCCAACAGCGCGAGCTACAAGGCCAACCTCCAACAGAACGGCACGCAGGTCTACGGCTCGGACAGCAAGACGTACACGACCGAGTTCGTGGCGGGCTGGCTATCCGTGCTCATCCAGAACACGTTGGTCGAACAACAGCTGCAATCGCTGGGTGGAGAGCCGACATCGGATGAGACCTCCCAAGCTCAACAGAGCTACAGCCGGTTGCAGTCCACCGGTGAGGTCCCGCAGGACTTCATCGACCGCCTGGTCGCGGCCAACGCCAACCAGCTGGCTTTGAAACGCGTGGTCGAGGCGTCGGCTCCTCCCGCAGCCGTCACCGACGACGACGTTCGGGCCTACTACGACCAGAACATCGACTCGATCATGCAGCAGGCCGGGGGCGACGTCGCGTGCTTCGCGCTCGTGTTCGCGCCGGCCGGCTCCGGCCAGACGGCACCAACGCCGAGCGACACTGCGGCCGCCAGTGCTCAGATCGATCAGGTCGTGGCACGGGTTCGAGCGGGTGAGGACCTCACCACCATCGCGGAAGGCCTCTCGTCCGCAGGTTCCGATGAGCTCAAAGGTGCACGCACCTGCCTGCCTCGTGGCAGTGGCCAAGTCCCGCAGGAGCTCGAAGACGCGATCTATGCCGCGCCGGCCGGTCAACTCAGCAGTCCCCTCCAGACGGACAGCGGCGTCTACCTCTTCCTCGTGCGGAGCCGAGGCACCGTGCCCTTCGACGAGATCCAGGATTCGATCCGTCAGCAACTCGAGCAGCAGAAGGGTGATGTGACCCAGCAGGCGGCGACCGACTTCCTGCAGGGCGCCACGATCAAGGTCGATCCGCGGTTCGGTACGTTCGACGAGAGCAAGGCCGAGGTCGTTCCGCCTGACGGCCCCACGGCACCGTCGACCACGTTGCCGATCGTCGATCAGTTGAACGGCACCGACTCGGGGTCGACCGATCAATCCTCACCGACCGCCAGCACGCCCTGAGCAATGTCGGGTCGCCCCCGCATCGTCGTCGTGGGCCTCGGACCGGCGGGACCGGAGCTGATCGATAGGGCCACGAGCGAGGCACTGGTCACGATCCGGCCCCAGTTCTTGCGGACGCGACGGCACCCCGCGGCAGTCGAGTTGGACGACGCTGACAGCTTCGACGAGGTGTACGAGCAGGCGGAAGCGCTCGCCGACGTCTATCCGGAGATCGTCGAGCAACTCGTCGCGGCGGCGCAACACCACGGCGAAGTCTTGTACGCGGTGCCGGGCTCGCCGCTCGTTGCCGAACGAACCGTCGAACTGCTCCGCTCCGACGTTCGTGTCGAGGTCGACGTACGTCCGGCACTGTCGTTCCTCGATCTGGCCTGGAATCGACTCGGTATCGATCCTCTCGAGAGGGGCGTGCGGCTCGTCGATGGTCAACGATTCGCGATCGAGGCGGCGGGGGAGCGCGGTCCCTTGCTGGTCGCGCAATGCGATTCGCGAACGGTGCTCTCCGACATCAAGCTCGCGCTCGACGCCGGCACGGAATCGTCACTCGACGCCGTGAGCACGGTGACCGTGTTGCAGCGCCTCGGTACGCCCGACGAACGGATCGATGAGGTGCCATGGGTGGACCTCGATCGCGAGGTGGAGCCCGACCACCTCACGACGGTGTGGATCCCGGTGCTCGACGCTCCCGTGGCACGAGAGGTCGAGCGATTCGCCGAGCTCGTGGCGACGCTGCGGCGTGAATGCCCGTGGGATCGTGAACAGACCCATCAATCGCTGATGCGGCACCTCGTCGAGGAGACCTACGAGGTGCTGGATGCGATCGAGCACGTCGATCCCGAGACCGGTACCGGGTACGAACACCTGGAGGAGGAACTCGGCGACCTGCTGTTCCAGGTGGTGTTCCACGCGACGCTCGCAGCCGAGGCCGGGCAATTCACCCTGGCCGACGTGGCCCAGACGGTGCACGACAAGCTCTACCACCGCCATCCGCATGTGTTCGGGGACGTCGACGTCGACGGCGCCGAGGACGTGGTGCGCAACTGGGAACAGATCAAGAAGGAGGAGAAGGGCCGCGACAGCGTGTTCGACGGCATCCCGTCCTCGCTCCCCTCATTGCTCCTCGCGTTGAAGATCCAGCGGAAGGCGAACACGCTCGCCGAGCAAGGTGTCGGGCTGCCGACCACGCCGTCGGTCGAGACGTCGGTGGCTGAGCTGGGCACCACTCCCGACCCCGAAACCGTCGGGGCGCTGTTGTTCGCCATCGCAGACCTGGCTCGTCGAGCCGACATCGATCCCGAGCACGCGCTGCGGGCCTACACCAACCGATATCGATTGACGGTGAGCGAACGCGAGTGATCCACGGCTGACCGAGTCGCTCGGCCCGTGCCGAGCCGTTCCCCGAGCCCTAGGTGCTGTTTGTAGTCACGTATAGCAACAAATATTGAAATCACTATTTCTTCCTATATATGGCTAGGATCTCGACGTGGATCCGGTTCGTAACCCCTTCAGCCCCGGGGCTGGGACCCGTCCCCCCGCGCTGGTCGGCCGCGATCGGGAGATCGAGGCCATGGATGTCGCACTCCAGCGCCTCCTCTTGGGCCGGGATGGCCGAAGTCAGATGCTCACGGGTCTACGGGGCGTCGGGAAGACCGTCCTGCTGAACGAGTTCGAGCTGATCGCCGACGCGCGTGGCTACTTCCACGAGCACATCGAGGTGTCCGACGAAGGCCGACTCGCGATCCGTCTGGTGACCGCATTTCGCAAGGTGCTGCTGGCGATGGACGCGAAACGCCGAATCGGCGAACGAGTGCGACACGCGCTCGGGGTGCTGAAGGCGTTCAGCGTTCAGATCCCCGACGGTCCCGGCGTGCACATCGACGTCGACCTCGTGTCCGGCCCGGCGGACTCGGGCGACCTGGCCACTGATCTGGCGGGATTGTTCGTCGAGCTCGGCGAGGTTGCTCGTGACCACGACACGGGCGTGTTTCTCACCATCGATGAGCTGCACTACGTGGACGACGAAACTCTCTCGGCCCTCGTCGTCGGTCTCCACCGCGCCGCCCAAGTGCGACTCCCCATCACCATCGCAGGAGCCGGCCTGCCGATGCTCGCAACCCTGACGGGCGAAGCGAAGTCTTATGCCGAACGCATGTTCACGTTTCCCCAGATCGGCTCCTTGTCGGATGCCGAGGCGCTCGAGGCCCTGGAGACACCTGCACGCGACGAGGGGGTGGCGTGGGACAAACGGTCGCTTTCGCGCTTGGTCGAGGTGACCAAGGGCTATCCGTACTTCCTGCAGGAGTTCGGCAAGCAGGCGTGGGACGTGGCCGAGGGGCCACGGGAGATCACTCTCGACGAGGTCGAACGCTCCATCCCCCTCGCGGTCGCGGAACTCGACGACGGCTTCTTCCGGGTACGAGTTGGCCGGACGAACGACGGCGAGCGGCTGTACCTCCGCGCCATGGCCGAACTGGGGCCGGGGCCGGTGAGGTCGTCAGATGTCGCCGCGCTGCTCGGTAAGAAGACGAGTGCTCTCGCAACGACTCGCGACGCCCTGATCAAACGGGCACTCTGCTACTCGCCCCGGTGGGGTGAGATCGATTTCACGGTCCCGATGTTCGACGACTTCATGAAGCGCTGGATTCGCAGCGGGCCGAACGAAGCGACATCCTGACGGGTCCACCGCGGTCCCCGCCCCGCATACCTGGGTATAGCGGCGAATATCGGTTTTCCTATTCCATGCAATCATCGGGTATTCACGGCCCCAGTGGCCCCACATGCCACGATGAGAACACGAGCAACAGGAGTAACAGTCGGTGAGCATCATCGAACACATCGTCGGGCGTGAGGTGCTCGACTCGCGAGGCAACCCCACCGTCGAGGTGGAGGTGGTGCTGGATTCGGGCTCGACCGGGCGCGCCATCGTGCCGTCGGGCGCGTCGACGGGGCAGTTCGAGGCGGTCGAGCTGCGCGACGGCGACGATCGCTTCGGCGGCAAGGGCGTGCTCGACGCCGTGACCCACGTCGACGACGAGATCTACGACGCGTTGGTGGGGTTCGACGCCCTCGATCAGCGCGACGTCGATCGGGTGCTCATCGACCTCGACGGCACCGACAACAAGCAACGCCTCGGTGCGAACGCCATGCTCGGCGTCTCGCTCGCCGTGGCCAAGGCCGCCGCCAACGAGCTGGAGCTCCCGCTGTATCGCTACGTCGGCGGGGCCAACGCGCACGTGCTGCCCGTGCCGATGATGAACGTGCTGAACGGAGGTGAGCACGCCGACAACAACGTCGACGTGCAGGAGTTCATGATCATGCCTGTCGGCGCCGCGTCGTACGCCGAGGCGTTGCGTTGGGGAGCCGAGACCTACCACTCGTTGAAGAAGGTGCTCCACGAACGCGGACTGTCGACGGCCATCGGCGACGAAGGCGGCTTCGCGCCGAACCTCGACTCGAACGAAGAGGCCCTCCAGCTCCTGCTCGAAGCGATCGAGAAGGCCGGGTACGCGCCGGGCGAGCAGATCGCCCTCGCCCTCGATGCCGCATCGACCGAGTTCTTCGAAGACGGCAACTACGTGCTCGCCGGCGAAGGACGCACGCTCTCACCCTCCGAGATGGTGCAGTACCTGGCCGACCTCACCGGCCGCTACCCGATCGTGTCGATCGAGGACGGCATGGCCGAGGAGGACTGGGCGGGCTGGAAGTCTCTGACCGATGCGATTGGCGACCGAGTGCAGCTGGTGGGCGACGACATCTTCGTCACCAACACCGACCGCCTCGAGCGCGGCATCGAGGCCGGCGTGGCCAACTCGATCCTCGTCAAGGTCAACCAGATCGGCACGCTGACCGAGACGCTCGAGGCGGTGGCTCTGGCCCATCGTTCCGCCTACACCGCGGTGATGTCGCATCGTTCGGGCGAGACCGAGGACACCACGATCGCCGACCTCGCGGTCGCCACGAACTGTGGCCAGATCAAGGCTGGCGCGCCGGCGCGGAGCGACCGGGTCGCGAAGTACAACCAGCTGCTGCGCATCGAGGACGACCTCGACGAGGGCGCGGCCTACCCCGGTCTGGCGGCATTGGCACGCGGGACCACCTCGGCGTGAGGACCGCGGCCACGGTCGGGCGCTTCGCGCGCCGCTTGGCGGTGCCGCTGCTGATCGTGGTGCTGTCGTGCGGCGTGCTGTTCCTCGGCGTGTTTCCGACGCGGACGTATTTGAATCAGCGCCGGTCGACAGCCACGGCCGAGGCCCAGCTGTCAGAGCTGCAGGCGTCGAATGCACAGATGCAACAGCGGGCCGACACGTTGCAGACCGACGCCGAGATCGAACGCATCGCTCGCGAGCAGTACGGCTTGGCCAAACCGGGGGAGGAGGTGTACCACGTCCTCCCGGCACCGGAGGATCCCGTGCACGCTCCCGACGTGTGGCCCTTCAATCGGCTGGACCAGCAACTGGGCAACTGAGCCCGATGTCCCCGGGAATGGGCGAACTCCGCGCTCGACGCCATCCCGATCGGCGACCCGAACGTAAGGTGAGGGAACCTCACGCTTGGAGCGACATGCAACGTTCGGTGAAGATCGCACTCGTGGCCGTGGTGGTCGTCATTGTCGGCGGCGCCTTTGGCTTCTGGTACTTCGTCCTCCGTGATACGGCCGCCCCGGAGGCGAATTTGGCTGCGATCGAGCAAAGCGGGTCGAGCCAGACAACGGGCACACCGTTGACGAATCCGGACGGCACATGGACCGCAGTCACCGGCGACAACATCTTCGTCGGTTACCGGATCCAAGAGCTCTTCGGCGGTGAGAGCATCAAGAAGACCGCGACGGGTCGTACTCCTGCAGTGACGGGCACCCTCACGGTTCAGGGCAACCAGATCACCGCGGTGGAGATCACCGCCGACATGCAGCAGCTGAAGAGTGACGAGAGCCGCCGCGACACCACGCAGAAGACGGGCGGGCTCGAGACCAACACCATCCCGACCGCGACGTTCAAGCTCACCGAGCCCATCACGTTGCCGACGACACCAGCGGAAGGATCGTCGGCCGATGTCGACGCCGTCGGTGAGCTCACGTTGCACGGGGTGACGAAGACCGTGACCATTCCGTTGCAGACGAGTCTGAAGGATGGACGTATCAACGTGGCAGGTGGCGCCGACATCGTGTTGGCCGACTACTCGATCAGCCCACCGCGCAGCGGATTCGTCAACGTCGACGACGCGGGCACGTTCGAGGTGCAACTCGCGTTCGCGAAGTCGTAGTCGTGGCCGACACCGCGATCGACGTACGCCGAGCCCGAGATCGCTTCCACACCGACCTCGGTTGGCTCGACTCGTGGCACAGCTTCAGCTTCAGTTCGCACTACGACCCGGACAACACCCATCACGGCCTGCTGCTGGTCAACAACGACGACACCGTCGGGCCGGGAGGCGGCTTCCAAACTCACGCCCATCGGGACATGGAGATCGTCACGTGGGTGCTCGACGGTCGTTTGGAGCACGAGGACACGCTGGGCAATCACGATGTGATCTACCCCGGGTTGGCACAGCGGATGAGCGCTGGCCGCGGCATCCGTCACTCGGAGATGAACGCCAGCGCGACCGAGCCCGTGCACTTCGTGCAGATGTGGGTGCGACCCGACACCGAAGGCATCGAGGCCGGCTACGAACAGATCGATGTGGGCGAGCCGCTCGGCGCGGGGGCGCTGTTCCCGATCGCTTCCGGAGAGGGACACACCGGGGCGGTGACGATTCACCAGAAGGACGCAGTTCTGTGGGGTGGGCGGCTGGAGCCAGGTGCCGTGGTGTCGGCGCCCGAGGCTCCGCACACGCACGTCTTCGTCGCGCGTGGCTCGGCCAACTACGACGATCTCGTCCTGCAACAGGGCGACGCGGTGCGGGCCACTGCCGCGGGAGCACGCGAGCTGACCGCCGGCGCCGACGGGGTCGAGCTGCTGATCTGGGCGACCGCCTGACCGTCAGGTGTCGACCTGTGGCGGGGGATTGATGCTGAAGCTCACCCGCCAGTTCGGTTCGGTGCTGTCGTCGACGACGAAGCGCCACGTGTAGCTGCGCCCGGCCTCCACCGGCAAGGCACTGAAGTTGATGGCGAGCGGCACCAACAGCGGCCGGCCCGGAGGCCAGCCCGCGGGTCGTCCGGCTTCGAACTGGCCAGCGACGATCACCGGCATCTCGTTGTGGAGTACGGGAATGCCGTCCTCGTCGAGCAGCTCGAGCTTCCAGTCATGGGCGATGTTGGCCCGGTCCCACGGCACATAGATCAGGAGTCCGAGCGCGACGGGCTGAGGTTGCGGCCCGAGCACCTGTACGCCGCCACCGAGGACGTAGAGCTTGCCGTCGGCAACCTGGGCCGAGTCGGCCAGCAGCATGACCACGTCGACGAGCGGGCTGTCGAAATCATCGGCGTTGCTCACGATCGCTCAGGCTAGAGCCACGACAGCAGCCGGCGCGCCGAGACGGCCCGACCGGTCCCAGAAGTAGCGTGGGCCGGTGAACGACGACCGCCGAGCTGTGGCTGCGTTGTTGGGGCGCGAGCCCCAAGCCGGCTTCGACGTCGTCGTGCGCGGGGACGATGGCCGGCCGATCGTCATTCGCAACGAACCGTTGCTGGACGACGGCACTCCGATGCCCACCCGGTACTGGTTGGTCGATCCGGAGCTGCGGCGCCGCATCGGTGGTCTCGAATCGAGCGGCGGTGTGCGCCGCGCCGAAGCCGACGTCGATCCCGATGCACTGACGAGTGCCCATGCTCGCTACGCGGCCGAGCGCGATGCGTGTGTCCCTGCCGACCACCGCGGTCCACGTCCGTCGGGTGGCGTCGGCGGCACCCGACGAGGTGTGAAGTGCCTGCACGCGCACTATGCCTGGTTTCTGGCGGGCGGCGACGACCCTGTCGGCGCGTGGGTTCACGCCGAGTTGCGCCGCGCCGATAGCCTCCCGCCCGAGGAGGCTTGATCTGTGACGACGCCCACCGTGGCCGCTATCGATTGCGGTACGAACTCCACCCGTTTGCTCGTACGCGCGCGCCGATGGCACCACGCTCGCACGGCTCATGCGGATCACTCGTCTCGGTAAAGGCGTCGACGCGACCGGGCGACTCGACCCTGAGGCGATCGACCGAACGGTGTCGGTGCTCCGCGAGTTCCGCGAGGTGATGGACGGCTTCGGTGTGGATCGAGTGCGCATGTCGGCCACCTCGGCGGCGCGCGATGCGGCCAATCGTGACGACTTCTTCGGTCCGGCCGAGCACGTGATCGGTGTGGCTCCCGAGCTGCTGTCCGGCGAGGAGGAGGGTCGACTGTCGTTCCTCGGGGCCACGTCGGATCTCGACTCTGCGCGTGGACCGTTCCTCGTGGTCGACATCGGCGGCGGCTCCACCGAGTTCTCCTACGGCACCGATGAATGCGAGGCGACCCTCTCGCTCGACATCGGCTGCGTACGCCTCACCGAGAAGTACCTCGAGCACGACCCTCCGTTGCCCGAGGAGCTCTCGGCGTGCATCTCGGTCGTGGAAGTGTTCATCGACGACGTCGTGCGCGCCATCCCGCAAGCGGCCGAGGCGCCCACGTTCGTGGGCCTGGCCGGAACCATCACGACGGTTGCCGCGGTCGAGCTCGGCTTGCAGACCTACGACCGCCAGAAGGTGCACCACTTCCTGCTCTCGAAGGCGGCAGCCGAGGACGTGTTCCGCACGCTCGCGACCGAACCCTTCGAGGATCGGATCACGAATCCCGGGCTCGAACGGGAGCGGGCCGATGTCATCGTCGGCGGCACGTGCATCTTGGTGACGATCATGCGGCGCCTCGGTTTCGCCGAGTGCCTGGTGTCCGAGGCCGACATCTTGGACGGCCTGGCCATCACCGCGGCCCGCTGAACGGCGGCGCGTTCGGCCCGTCGCAGCCCGGTGGGCGCGTCCTCGGTACGATGCCGCCGATGGCTGGTCCAGCGCATACCCCCCTCACTGATCGGGTGCTCATGGGCCCCGGTCCCAGCAACCCGTATCCCGAGGTCGCGCTGGCGATGGGCCGACCGATGCTCGGCCACCTCGACCCGGAATTCATCGAGTTGCTCGACGACACCAACGCGCGACTGCGCGAGGTGTTCCGGACGGCCAATCAACTGACGTTCCCGATCAGCGCGACGGGTTCCGCCGGCATGGAAGCGGCGTTCGTCAACGTCATCGAACCCGGTGACGTCGCGGTGATCGGTGTCAACGGCGTCTTCGGCGAGCGCATGTGCGATGTCGCGGCGCGGTGCGGAGCCGAGGTCGTACGAGTCGAAGCCGAGTGGGGCAAACCGATAGATCCGCAAGCGCTGCTCGACGCGCACTCCAGCCCGAAAGTCATCGCGGTCGTGCACGCCGAGACGTCGACCGGTGTGCGCAACGACGTGGCATGTTTAGGGAGCGCCAAGGGCGACGCCCTGTTGATCGTCGACTGCGTGACATCGCTGGCCGGTATCCCGGTGGAGATCGACGGATGGGGTGTCGACCTGGCGTACAGCGGCACGCAGAAGTGCCTGGGCACGCCACCGGGCCTGTCACCGTTCACCGCGAGCGAGCGGGCGGTGGACCATCTCGTCGAGCGGCCGCAATCCTGGTACCTCGACCTCAACATGATCGCCAAGTACGTCTCGGGCGACGGAGCCCGCGCCTATCACCACACGGCGCCGATCTCGATGATCTTCGGCCTCCACGCGGCGCTCGGCGCGGTTCTGGAGGAAGGGCTCGAGAACGCGTGGGCCCGTCACCGCGAGTGTGGTGAGGCGCTGCAAAGCGGGCTGCAGTCACTCGGTTTCGAACTGTTCGCCGACGAGGGTCATCGACTGCCCGAGCTCACGACCGCCTGGGTGCCGCTCGACCGGTTGCCGAACGGCATGGACGAGGCCGCGGCTCGGCGTTGGCTGCTCGATCGTTACGGCATCGAGGTGGGCGGAGGGTTGGGTCCTGTGGCGGGCAAGGTGTGGCGCGTGGGCTGCATGGGTCACACGGCCAGAATGCGGAACGTCACGTTGCTGCTCGGAGCACTCGAGGAACTGTTGAAGTCATGACCACGCTCTTCGGCCGTCGTGTCGTCCTCCGTCCGCTTACCGTCACGGACTTCTCGCAATGGCAGGAGGTTCGTCGACGCAACGTGGATTGGCTCACCAAGTGGGAGCCGGCGCGCGTGCCCGGTCAACCGGACGTCGTCGAGGACCGTGACGCGTTCGCGGTCCGATGCAGCGCTCGTCAACGCGAGCGTCAGCTCGGCACGGGCTACGGGTTCGGCATCTTCGCCGAGGGCGACTTCGCCGGTGAGATCAACCTCTCCTCCGTGCAGCGCGGACCGTTCCAGAGCTCGTATGTCGGCTACTGGATCGACGAGAAGCGCGCCGGAACCGGCTACGTGCCCGAGTCGCTCGTGGTGTTGGCTCGGTACGCCTTCGAGGAACTGCGATTGCACCGGGTGCAGATCGCCATCATCCCGCGCAACAGCGCGAGCCGTCGTGTGGTCGAGAAGCTGAACGTTCGCAACGAGGGTGTGGCGGAGCGCTATCTCGAGATCAACGGTGAGTGGGAGGACCACGTCCGCTACGCCATCACCGCCGAGGAATGGGAAGCGCGGGCCGACGAGCTGCTCGGCGGCCTGGGTCGACTGATCATCAGCTCTTCTTGCTGATGCGGCGCTGCATCGCCGCCAGCCGTTCGGCGAAGGCCGGCTGGGTCATCGACCAGAGCTGAGTCTCGAGCTCGCGTTCGACGGCCTCGTCGTGCGTGTCGAGCAGGGCGACGTCGCGCAGCGTGCGCTTGGTGCGGCGGGCCAGCTCGACCGGTGCCGATGCGATGCGGCCGGCGATCGCCAGCGACTCTTCGAGGAGTGACTGGTCGGCGACGCAGCGCCAGGCCAATCCGGTCCGTGCCGCGGCTTCGCCGTCGAGGACTTCACCGGCCAGCGCCATCAACGCCGCGGTCTGCGGGCCGACGGCGCGCTGCAACATCCAGGTGTGGCCGCCGCCGGGATGGATGCCGAGCTGCAGGAACCGCGAGTCGAACCGGGCGGACTGTCCGGCCATCCGGATGTCGCACGCCAGCGCGAGGTTCATGCCGGCGCCCACTGCGGGGCCGTTGACGGCGGCGATGGTGGGGATCGTCGATTGGCCGACGCGGAGGAAGCCGTCGTAGATCCGGCGCAGTCCCTGCTCGCGTGACGAGCCGAGGTCTGACAGGTCGGCGCCCGCGCAGAACGCCGAGCCCGCGCCGGTGATGACGACCGCACCGATGGTTTCGCCGGTCTCGAGGGCGTCGAAGGTTGCGACGATCTCGTCGACGAGATCGATGGTGAGTGCGTTGCGGCGCTCGGCATCGTCGAGGGTGACCGTGGCGACGTGACCGTCGATTTGCACGTGCACTTCGGGCATCGCGTCAGCCGCCCTCGCCGTCGCGGAGGACAGCGGGTGAGTGGCGGAAGAACTGCTCGACGTCTCGTTCGTAGCGGTACTCGGGCTCGGTGCCACCGACCGTGCGGCGTAGGCGCAATGCTTCGACGAACGCTTCGACCGTGCCCGCCGAGGTGTAGCGATAGGCGAAACCGGCGCGCTTCAATCGACGGTTGTCCATCCCCCGGCCGTACCGCAAGAGCTCGAGGAGCTCGTCCGGGAGTTGCACACCGACCCGGCGCAAGGGCAGCGCGGCGAACGTCGTTCCGATCGGGGGGAGCGGCGCGGTGCGCTTCCCGCAGATCTTGGCCACCTCGGACCACGGGAGCAGTCCGTCGCCGGCCACGTTGTAGATCCCGGGCAGGTGGCGATCGAGCACGAACAAGATCGATCGGATGACATCGTCCTCGTGCACGAACTGCAGGCGTGGGTCGAAGCCGAAGATGGACGGTACCGCTGGAAGTTCGAGCGCCTTGCTGAGAGACGTGACGATGTCGGGCCCGAGCACGTTCGAGAAGCGCAGCAGCGTGACGTTGACGTGGGGGTTGTCCTCGGCGAAGTCACGCACGTAGCCCTCGACCGACTCGAGGTTCTGCTCGACGCGAGTGCGGGGCGTGCGACTGCGCGGTGTCTCCTCGCGGAACCACACGGGATCTTCCTTGGCCGAGCCGTAGACATATCCTGACGACTTGACCACGACGTCGCGCACCGTGCTGCCGGTGGCCGACGCGGCGGCGAACAGGTTCATGGTGCCGATGACGTTGATCTCGTGCATCAGACGTGGCCGCATCTGGGCGGAGTCGACCACGAGGAAGGTGTGCACGATCGTGTCGATCCGCGCCGCCTTCACGATGCGGGCGAGGATCGAGTAGTTCTCGTCCGTGCGCACGTACTCGGTGCGTTCGAGCTCGACCTCGGGCTCGCGAGTGTCGAGGCCGATCAACACGTCGATCGTGGGATCGGCCTCGAGGCGTTGCGCGACGAGTCCACCCCAGAAAGTGGCCAGACCGGTGATGAGGACGCGACGACCCATCTCAGCGACTCGCTTCGGTCATCCGAACCACACGGAACGGCGCTCGCGCAGCATGTCGTAGAGCGCCGACTGGATCAGCTCGCGAATGTGCTCGCTCTCGTCCATCACGCGGCTCTTGGAGTACCGCGGTTGATCGGGGGCCACGTCGAAGTACACGGGGTCGAGGACGCGGAGGTGGAACTTGGCCGGGAGGTAGGCCAGCGTGCCGGCCGGTGTGAACAGCAGCTGATTGGCCGTGATCGGGAAGTACGGCAGGCCGAGCAACTTGGCCATGGTGCTCGACTTCCAGATGATGGGCATCGACTCCTCGGCGCCGACGACGGCGATGGGAACGACGGGCACGCCGGCGCGCATCGCGATCTCGACGAAGCCGCCGCGGCCGAACCGGCGCAGGCGGTAACGCTCGCTGTAGTGCTTGCCGGGGCCCTTGCTGCCTTCCGGGAACACGAGCACGAGCTGCTGCTGCTCACGGAGCAAGCGATAGGCGTTGTCGGGATGAGCCACCACACCGCCCACGCGTGACCACAACACACCGATCAGGGGCAGCGCCTTGAACAGTTGGTCGGCCAACCCGTAGACGGGTCGCTCCAGTTCCTTCTCGATGCCGTGCATGATCACCGGCGCGTCACTCGGGATGGCACCGGCATGATTGGCGACGATCAATGCGCCGCCGTCGTTCGGGATCTTCTCGAGCCCTTCCCAGTGTGCCCGGAACCACTTGGAGTAGATCGGGTCGTACAAGCGGCGCGCCAACGAGCGCATGTGCTCGGAACGGCCCCACTCGTCGACATCGGAGCGGCGCGGATCGTCGAGCTTGTTCGACTGCTCGGGCAGCGACGGCACCGGCACGAGCGAACGCTCCAGGCCTTCGTCGGCCTCGATGAGTGCGTTCGCCTCGTCGATGGTGTCCATCGCTTCCGCAATCGTGGCCTCGAGGTGGCGTTCGACGCGTGTGCGTTCCTTGTCGGCCTTTCCGCCGTTCGAGGGATCGGGGCCGGCCATGCGCCGTAGCCTACCGAGCCGGTCGTGCGTCGGTCGGCCGGTACCCTCGCCCAGGTGACGGCTTCGCCGGGGGATGCGGAGCGGGCGCCGGTTCCACAGGAGCGTCGGGGTCTGCGGGAAGCCGTCGTGGCCTTCCGCTACCGCAACTTCCGGTTGTTCTGGATCGGCGCGCTGCTGTCGAGCACGGGCACCTGGGTGCAAGGCGTCACGGTCCCCTTCGTGGTGCTCCAGCTGACCGGAAGTGCGGCGTGGGTCGGCTTCGCCGGCTTCGCTCAGTTCCTCCCGGCCGTGCTCGTGGGACCACTCGCCGGGTCGCTGGCCGATCGTTTCCACCGTCGGAGCGTGCTGCTCGTCACCCAATCGCTCATGGCCGCCGATGCGCTCCTGCTGTGGATCATGTGGATCGCCGGGGTGCGCAACCCTTGGGCCATCGTCGGCGCGGTGGCGATCGGCGGTGTGACCGCGGGCCTCAACATCCCGTCGTGGCAGGCGTTCATCAGTGAGCTCGTGCCACGCGAGGTCCTGTTGAACGCGGTGACGCTCAACTCGACGCAGTTCAACGCGGCGCGTGCGTTCGGCCCGGCGGTCGGTGGCCTGGTGCTGGGGTTGCTCGGTGCCGGGCCCGCGTTCCTGATCAACGCCATCTCGTTCTTGGCGGTGATCGTCGCCTTGCTGATGATCCACGTGCCCCGGCTCGACCGGGCGCACGACGATCGCGGCGTGCTGCGCCAGTTCGCCGAGGGGCTGCGCTACGCACGGCGCATGCCCGGCATCCTGGCGTGTTTCGTGCTGGTGTTGGCGTTGGGTGCGTTGGGTAGTCCCGTCTTCCAGCTGTTGGCGGTGTTCGCGGATCAGGTCTTCCACGTCGGGGATCTCGCCTATGGGTTCCTCGGCGCGGCCCTTGGAATCGGTGCGTTGCTGGCGGCACCTGTCATCGCCGGACCGGGATCAGGCCTGGCTCGATCCCGCCTCGTCATGCTCGGGACGACGGTGTACGGCGCGGCCTTGGTGTTGTTCGCCCTTGCACCGTGGTACGGCTTGGCGATCGTGGGACTCCTGCTGTGCGGTGGCGCCTACCTGGCGATCGCGTCGACACTCAACACCACACTGCAACTACAGGTCGACGAGCTCATGCGGGGCAAGGTGATCGCGGCCTACATCATGTTCCTGACGCTCGCGATTCCGCTCGGGACGCTGGCCCAGGGCGCACTCGCCGACGTGATCGGTGCGCGAGCCACCGTCGCGTCAGCCGGAGCGCTGTTCTTGGCCGCTACCTGGTGGCTCCGGCTCGGGACGGGCTACGTGCGAGCGATGGACGACGATCGCGTCGAGACGTTGGCCGAGGTGGTGCCCATCGTGGCGGACCCGCAGGCCGAGCCGGCCACGCCTTGACGTCACTCGTCGAGGCTGTCGGCCCCGTCGCGCTCGGCCAGGAACGCAGTGCCCTCGTCGCACTCGTCGCGGATCGGACACCATCGACACGCGGCACCAGGCCGCTTCGTGGCCAGTGCCTGCTCGTAGCGCAGCTCGGCCAGCCGATGGACGCCGTCGATGGTGCGGAGCGCGCCGGCTTCGAGCACACCCTCGGACATCGACTCGACACGCGTCTGGCCGCTGTCGAGGTAATAGGTGGCGAGCAACCGCGGCGGGGTGCCGATGCGAATGGTCTCGAGTAGGGCGTAGAAGCGCAGATCGTCGAGGTGAGTGGGCACGAAGCCGCCGGTCTTCAAGTCGATGAGCACCTTGCCGCTCGTGGGGCCGACGGCTTGTCCGAGCGACAGGTCGATCTTGCCGGCGAGGACGATGCGCCCGTCGTGCAGCTCGACCCGGCAGCTGCTCTCGGTGACCGGGCGCCACGCTTTCTTGAGCGGAGGGAAGCACTCGAGGAACTTGGTGACGCGATCGTTGGCTTCGGCGCGCACCTCGGCCCGGGCGGTCTCGCCGCATGTCGAGAGCCAGCGACCGCACTTGTCGCCCGATCCGATGAGGCTCGCGGTGGCCTCGTCGACCAGCTGCAGCGGGCTCACCTCGCCCTGCCAGTTGACGCTCAGCTCGATGGCCTTGTGGGCGACCGTGCCCCGAGCGATGGGCACGCTCCATTCGAACGGGAGCTCGTCCTCGGCGAGGAGCTTGGCCTCGCAACCGTGGACGCTCGAGAGGTCGCGCTTGGCGACCCAGAGGTTCTCGTCAGCGGGGAGCGTGGGCACGACGGAGGCGAGCGCGTCGGTGAGCATCTCGCGGAGCTCGGCCCGCAGGGCCGGGGCGAAGGTGGGCCGCTCGTCGAAGCCCGCGCCCAGCAGATCGAGGACCTCTTGCTGGGCGGCGTTGAGCGGCGCCGGTCGAAAGTCAGCGTCCGCAGTGTCCACGGCTGGAGCGTACGACCGGGTTGTGACGGTCATGAGGGATGTCGGCCGAGGACCGCGGTCGAGGGACGCCGCTCGGTGAGTGTCACAGGGCGGGGAGAGAATGGTGGGCGTTATGGAGGCATCGTCGATTCAGTTTGCGGCCGCCGCCCGCGTGCTGGCCGATGCGGCCCGCAACCAGGGGTTGGTGGCACCGTCGTTCCGCAGTCCGCCGCGGGTGGCCGCCGATCGAACCGTGCGAGGGCAGGGGAGCGAGTCGGCGACCGTGGCGGTCCGGGTGCGGGGCCGGCCGTGGCTGGCGGTACTCGCCGATCTGATCGACGGGGTCGTGGTGGCGAACGAACTGACCGGAACCGACGCGGCGCAATGCCGTTCGGCGCTCTGGGGTGCGGTCGAGCAGAACGACCTGGCCGCACGACCGTCCTCGCCGGGGCGCAGCACTACCGTTGACGCCACGCCCGGGTGGCGGAAGCGGCATACGCAGGCGGCTTAAACCCGCCGGCCGAAAGGCATGTGGGTTCGAGTCCCACCCCGGGCACCGCGCGGCAGACCCCCATCGGGAGAGCAGCTCCCGGTCGCCGTGGAATGGTTGACAGCTCGCGCGCCCAGCTGCAGCATCCCGTGATGCGGGTTGCCGTCGTTGGTGGGGTTGTTGCGCTGGTGATGGCGTTGGTTGGGTGTGGTGCCGGCGACGGCTCCGACCTCTCGGTCGAGCAGAGCCCGGATACGACCATTGGGGCTTCGACTGCTGGGGCGGCTGAGCTCACGGCGGCTGATCCGCTGGAGTTCGTGGCCACGACGCTCCCGGCCGACGCGTATCAGTACAACGAGAGTCGGACACCGTCGTCCGGATTGCCACAGCTGTTCCGGATGTACGAATCGGCCCGCGGGCCGGGTGGCAATCAGTTCACGATTCATGTGGCGCGCGTAACCGCGGACGGCGAAGCGGCGAACTTTCAAACACGGGTGCAGGGATTTCCGTACGAAGATGGCACCAGCTTCAAGCAGCTTGTCGTGCGCGGTCGTCCTGCGTTGTTGACGGAAACCCGCGGGCCGATCGTCACCGATCGATCCCTTTCCTGGGCCGAAGGAACCGACACCATCATCCAAGTGGTGAGCCCGTTCCTCGACGAAGCGGCGTTGCTTGCGATCGCTCGAGGCGTCGAGCTTCGGTGGTCAGATGATCCCCCGACTCACTCGACGCTCGACCCGCAGATGTGCGCGCAACTGCGTTCGACGCCGCACGACACTTCGGACGGGCTGCTCACCGAGGCCGAGAAGGTCATGCAATTATCAGACCCGGCCCTGTACGACCGGTTCCCTGACAGTGCGGCGCGCAAGGCGTTCATCCGCGCCGACCTGAGTTCGCGCTACGAGGAGTCGCTCGCCAACTCCGGCTGCTAAGCCGCAGCCGAGCTCGCCGCCATGAGCTCTCAGGGGCGGCAGCGGGTCCCTCAACTCCGCCGCCGCTCCCCGAAGTGGCTACCGGCCGGATGGCGAGGAGTGTCAAACCGCCGGAAGCAAGAATTTCATCGGATTCGCGTGAGGTCGTCCGTATGGGGCGATCGACCCTTTTCGGCCGGTGGCCTAGTTCGTTCGCCCTGACCCGACGGTGGCTCGGGACGCGTTTATGGTCCCCGGATGGCCGAAGACGCTGGGTCCGACACCTGGATCAGGGTGCTCGTCGGTGCGATGGTCGCGTTCGTCGCGGTGATCGTGCTGGCTTCGGCCATCGTCGTCGGTGTCGGCTCGCACTCGGCGATCGAGTCCCAGCAGCCTGATCGTCAGGACGCGACGGCCTCTGACCCCCGTCCGGACGGTGCCGGTCCCACGCCCACGGGCGACGCCGACGTCGACCGCCAGCTCGGCGACATCGCGACCTTCGTCGAAAAGCAGCGCGGTCTCGCGTTCCAGAAGCCGGTGACGGTCGAAGTCCTCGCCGACGGACCCTTCCAGGATCGACTCTTCGCCTCCGAGGACAAGGATCGTGAAGACCTGACCAAGCAGGCCCAGGCCTTACAGGCGCTCGGGTTCGTCGACAGCGTCAGCCAGGTGGAGCAAGGCCAGCGGGCGCTGCTCGAGGCCGGCGTCCTGGGTTTCTACGACCCCGAGTCCGGCGAGCTCGTCGTTCGGGGCGGACCGTTGACCCCGATGACGCGACAGACGATCGCTCATGAACTGACGCACGCGCTCGACGATCAGTGGTTCGACCTCGACAACGCCGCCTACGACGAGCACAACGATGAGCTCGGCTTCGGCATCACCGCTCTCGCCGAAGGGAACGCCCGTCGCGTCGACGAGGCCTACGCCGCGAAGCTCGACGACGCCGACAAGGACACCCTGCAGGAAGAGGAATCACAGGTGAGTCCGCCGCCGGCGTCGGTTCCGCCGGTGCTCGTGAGCCTCATCACCGCCCCGTACGACTACGGCGAACCGATGGTCAGGGCGCTCCTCAAGAAGGGTGCTCAGACTGCGCTCGACAACGCTTTCAAGTCGCCGCCCCCTACGAGCGAGCAAGTGCTCGACACCGACAAGCTTTTCGCGGCCGAACCCGCCATACCCGTCGACGCCCCTCCCGCTGATGGCGCGGTCATCGACCAGGGCATGTTCGGCGAGCTGATGCTGCGCCTGCTGCTGGGACAGTCGTTGGGGCAAGGACGCGTACAGCGAGCTGCGTCGGGATGGGGCGGCGACCACTACGTCGTGTGGCAGCAGGGCGACTCCTACTGCCTGCGTGTCGATCTGGCCGGCGACAGTCCCGACGACCTCAAGGAACTGCACAACGCCCTCGAAGACACGGCCAAGAAGCTGCCGAACGCCCAGGCCGTCGATCCCCAGCCCGATCGCGTCCGCTTCACCTCTTGTCACTAGCCAGCTTTGGCGATGACGGTCTGACCGAACTGCTCGAGCGCAGGGCCGATGCCGTCGATGTCGAGCGCCAGCGGAGGGATGACCACCCGGCTCACGCCCATGTCCTCGAGCTCCTCCGAGTGCCGCAATGGGATCCGGTGCGAACGCCGCCATGCTGCCGGTCGTGATCTCGATGGCGTCCGGATCGCGATCGTTCTCGATCGCGGTGGCTCGCATGACGTCGAACAGCGCTCGCAATCGCTCGTTCGATCCTTTGGCGGGAAAGAACCCGTCACCCAGCCGACCGGCGCGCCGGGCGGCGGCCTCACTGTGGCCGCCGATGACGATCGGCACGGATCCCTCGATCGGTCGCGGCCGTGAGACCACCGACTGGAAGCTGGTGAACTCACCCGTGTAGCTGGCGTCGTCACTGGCCCACAGCTCGCGCATCGCGTGCACGTACTCGTCCAGCCGCTTTCCCCGGTCCCGGAACGGCACCCCAAGGGCATCGAACTCCTCCTCGAGCCAGCCCACACCGACGCCCAGCACCATGCGCCCCTCGGAGAGCTTGTCGAGCGTGGCCACCTCTTTGGCAAGCACGCCCGGGTTGCGCTGCGGCACGATCAGGATGCCCGTCGCCAGCTTGATCGAAGAAGTGCACGCGGCCACGTACGACAGCCACACCAACGGATCCGGGAAGTCGTTCTTCTCTCCGCCCGGCATCTTGCCGCTCTTGTCATAGGGGTATTCCGACTCGTACCCGATCGGCACGAGCACGTGCTCGACCGTCCAGATGCTCTCGAACCCGGCGTTCTCCGCCGCCGTGGCGACCGCTCGCGCACCCTGGGCCGTCGCGAACCGTCCGGTGTTGGCGAACATCAATCCGAACTTCATGGCGGCGACGCTAGTTCGGAGGCGGCGGCTCGGTGCTATGCCGCGTCTTGGTACCGAGGGTGGCTCGGGTCGACGAGGGTGCCGTCGGTCAGGCGTCGCACGTCTCCGAGCGACAGCATCTCGTCGATGAGATCGCCGGCGTCGGTCCGGTCGCCCATGGCGTGGCGGACCTCGCTCATGGCGAACCTCAGGCCCTCCTCGCGGCGCAGCAACACGGAGTTCTGGAGCTGGCGATCCCAGGCGAGGCCCATCATCTCCTCGCCCGAGTACTTCGTGCCGCTGCCGCCGATCCAGGTGCGGTCGCGCATCTCCGACAGCGCCGTGCGCAGGTAGGCCACGTGCGGGGTCTCGTCGGCGCGGATGTACGACACCAACTGCGCCGGCTCACCATCGCCGGCGACGAGGTCGGTGTCGGACAGCACGGCCTCGGCCCAGCGGAACCCGTGGAAGGCCGAGATCTCGATGAACAGCAGGCTGATCATGCGGGCGAGCAGGAACTCGAGCGTCGGATCGATGTCGTTCGGTAGTGCCCGGTCGGTGGCCATCGCGCTCGACTTCATTGCGGCGCCGGGACCCCGGCTGGCCCCCGGAGCGATGCCCATGCGTTCGAGCATCGCGTTCGTCTGATCCTCCGTGACCGGGTTGTCGAACGCCATGTCGCGTGCGATGAACCACATCACATTGTGGCCGGCTTCGTCCTCGTGGCCCGCCTCGTCGCGAGCATGCGCTTCGAACAACCCGCGCGCGATGTGATCGACCGCCGTACCCCGGACGTCTTCGACGAACAACGACTGGAAGTCGGGGATCGGAATGAGTCGCAGCATGCCGCCGAAGCCTTCGACGGTGCCGATGCGCGTGAGCGTGGAGATCGTCGTCCCGTCGACACCGTTGCGTAGAAGGAACTTCGTCTGCGCCACATTCGGGAAGTTCTCTGGCCACGACTCGAGCGGGATGTCGAGGATCGGCGTCGAGAACTGTTCGCTGCGTTGCGCTTCCCACGCCTCGATGGCCGGCGCGCGAAAGCGTGTGCGCGGGGATCGGTACGTACCGTTGGCGTCGAAGCCGCCGTGACAGCGCACGCCGTTGGCGACGAGCGGCTCGCTGTAGTCGGGCGAGAGCAACAGCTCTTGTTCGCTGAACGTGGTCTGCGCGGTGGTCATCGACCGAACCCCCTGTCGACGGAACCCTCTCGGGGTACCGGAGCGTCTCGGGTGAGTGTAAACACTTGCGTATACACCTGGCAAGGGTCAGGCTGGTCGGGTGGCCGCGACCAGCCCCACTCGCCAGCTCCTGCCCCGTGAGGAGCGGCAAGCGTCGATCCTGCAGGCCGCGGCTCGCGCCTTCGCTCGCACGGGCTTCGCGTCGACTTCGATGGACGACGTGGCGGCCGAAGCCGGTATCAGCCGGCTGATCGTCTACCGCCACTTCGGGTCGAAGGAGGAGCTGTATCGGGCCGTGCTCGACCAGGTGCGCGACCGGCTCCGGGCCGAGTTCCAGGTCGCGGTGGAACACCCCGATCCGGCGACGTTCCCGTTCCGACCGTTGATCGACGTGGCGCGGGCCAATCCCGATGCGCTGCGCCTTCTCCTCGTGCACGCGGCCCGAGAGCCACAGTTCGCCGACTACGCCCACGAGGCGCGGGAACGGGCCGTGCATCTGGCCGAGTCGTTGGTCGGTGACTCGATCGCGGATCTCACCATGCGCACCTGGGCGACGCGCGCCATGGTCGGTTACATCTTCGACAGCCTGCAGGCCTGGCTCGACGTCGGTGACCCCAGTCGCGATGACGAGTTCGTCGACCGGGCCACGGTGGGGGCAGTCGCCATCTTCAGCGTGCTCACGGGCATCGACGTGCGCGTGGAGAAACGCAACTGATCAGTTCTCGAGGGGGAGCGCGACCTCGGCGATGTCGTGCAGCTCTTCGCGCCACGCCCGCGGCTCACCCAAGGGAATCAGAACGAACTTCGACGCGCCGATGTCGATCATCCGCTTGATCACGTCGACGAGTTGGGCCCGCTCGGGCACGACCTCGGTGGGGTCCGCTTCGGGACGGCGTCGCTGCACGAATTGCGCGATCAGGTCGGGCAGCGGGCCATCGCGATACGGGATGAGCACGCCGAAGTGTTCCGGATCGATGGCCCGACCGTGCTCGGCCGCAACCTGTTGCACGACCGTGATGCCGTCGCGTACCTCGTCGACCGTCGCGAACGACGGCAGCCAGCCGTCGCCCAGCCGACCGACCCGTTTGAGCTCTGACGGGGCGATACCACCCAGCCACACGTCCATCGGTTGCTGCACCGGCTTCGGATTCACCCGCATGCCGTCGAGGTGGAAGAACTCGCCGTCGTGATCGACCACGTCCTCGGTCCACAGCCGACGTATCAGGGGGAGCGCCTCGTTGAAGATCCGCGCCCGCTCACCGCGTTGTACACCGAAAGCCTGCTGTTCGAGCGGGTCGGCGACCCCGAGGCCCACGG
Source organism: uncultured Iamiaceae bacterium (assembly GCA_963778895.1). GTDB lineage: Bacteria > Actinomycetota > Acidimicrobiia > Acidimicrobiales > Acidimicrobilacustridaceae > CAVZVZ01. The sequence goes on along the minus strand of CAVZVZ010000005.1, from coordinate 499,351 downwards.
CCGGCAGCAAGCGGCCGCCCGACAACCGATCGAGCGTGGCCAACTCCTTGGCCAACACCACCGGGTTCCGCCCTGGCACCACCAGCACGCTCATGCCGAACTTCAGTCGTTTGGTGCGGGCGGCGGCGTAGGCGAGGGCGATCAGCGGGTCCGGTGCATCGCCCGTGATGCGTTCGCTCAACCACAACGAGTCGAAACCGAGCTCTTCCAGTGCGTCGACGAACGGATCGAACGTTTCGGGCTCGTTGGTGATCGTCCTGGTGCCGAGGCCGAATCCGATGCGGATCTTCACCGTGACGACGTTATAGGTACCCGCTTCTCATAGGCTCACCGGCCGTGACCGACGCCAGCTCCACCGCCGATCCTCGCCGGACCGGATCCGGACCCGACTGCCCTGTTCAGCGTGGCCGAGCGGGTCGCGGTCGTCACCGGTGCGTCGAGCGGGCTGGGCGCGCGCTTCGCACAGGTCCTCCACGCCGCTGGCGCCCAGGTCGTGATCTCGGCCCGACGGGCCGATCGGCTCGAGCAGCTCGCCTCTGCGCTCCCCGGCACGGTCGCCGTGGCCGGAGACGTCGCCGTCGCCGCGGACCGCGAGCGACTGATCGAAACGACCGTCTCGACGTTCGGCCGAATCGACGTGCTCGTCAACAACGCCGGGATCGGCTCGCCCGAGCCGGCCGAGACGGAGACCGTCGAACGCTTCGGCGAGGTCATGGACGTCAACGTCACCTCCGTCTTCGCGCTGGCGCAGCTCGCCGGGCGATGCATGATCGAACAGCGGGACGGGACGATCATCAACATCGCCTCGATCCTCGGTTTGGTCGCGTCGGCGCCCATCAAACAGGCCAGCTACACCGCGTCGAAGGGCGCGGTGGTCAACCTCACCCGTGAGCTCGCGGTGCAGTGGGCGCGCAAGGGAGTGCGCGTGAACGCGATTGCGCCCGGATGGTTTGCCAGCGAGATGACATCCGACATGTTCACGGACCCGTCGGCGATCGCCTTCCTGGAACGCAACGACCCGATGTCCCGTGGTGGACGACCGGAGGAGCTCGACGGCGCGCTGTTGTTCCTCGCCAGCGCGGCGAGCAGTTACGTAACGGGACACGTGCTCACGGTCGACGGCGGCTGGACGGCCCGCTGATGGCGACGGACGGCCACACACCGGTGTGGCGCGCCCTGGTAGCGGTCAGTGCGGCCCTTGCCCTTCTGTTCGTTGCAGTCGGCTGCACTGACAACCCGCCGACGAACGGTGCCACTGAAGAGCCGCAACCGGAGGTCGCGTCGCCTCGCAACGGCGGCCATCTGGTCGTTGCGTTGGCCGATGACACGACGAACTGGAATCCCGCGGCATCGGCGTGGACGCCGTCGGAGTTCGAGGTGGGCCGCGCCATCTATGACCGGCTCGCGGTGTACAGCGACTCACACGAGCTGCTGCCCGAGCTGGCGAAGTCCATCGACCACAACAACGACTTCACCGAGTGGACGATCACCCTGCGCGCCAACATCGTGTTCCACGATGGGTCTGCGCTCGACGCCGCCGCGCTGAAGATGAACCTGGAGGCGCAGCAGCTGTCGCCCGTTGCGGGTCCCTTGCTCGTGCCGGTGAAGTCCATCTTCGTGACCGGCCCGCTCACTGTGCGGATCAGCATGCGCACGCCCTGGTCGACGTTCCCTCACCTCCTCACCTCGCAAGCGGGCTTCGTCGCTTCACCGGCAACGCTCACGAGCGCGGAAGGCGCGGCGCACCCCATCGGCACCGGCCCCTTCGTCTTCAACTCCGCGATCCCTGGGCAATCCCTGGAGACCGCCAAGAACTCGTCGTACTGGCGCGATGGACTGCCCCGGCTCGACGCCGTCTCTTTCCGCGTCATCCCCGACGGCAAGCAGCGCACCGACGCCCTCGTCAAGGGCCGGGTCGACATGGTGCTTGGCCGACGACCCGGTGACCATCACGGATCTTCGGACTGCCTCCACGTCGGGTTCGATCAACCTGCTGCTCGACCGCGACGCCGAGGCTCCCAAGCTCACGTTCGTCTTCAACACCGCTCGTCCGCCGTTTCTCGATCCGGTGGCGCGGCATGCGGTGGTGAGCGCGACCGATCGTCCCGCGATGACTGCCGCGGGCTACGACGGCGTGCTCGTGCCGGCCAAAGGTCCCATCAGCGATCAATCGGTGTGGTTCATCGATCAAGCCTTGCAACCACGCGACGTCGAGCAGGCGAAGAAGGACGCGGCGCGCTACGAGCAGATCTACGGCATCCCGCTCACGTTCACGCTCGACGTGCCGCTTCAGCCCGTGTATCTGCGGTTCGCGGCAATGTGGCAGCGGCAGTTGCGTGAAGCCGGTATCGAGATGACGATCCGGATCATGGACGAGGCGGCCGTGCGGGCCGCGGCCGCCATCGGCGATTTCGAAGCAGCCATGCTGCCGATGTTCGGTGAATGGCACCCCGATGAGTACTACGCGGCGCTCCACCGGGCGCAGATGACTCCCGTCGGCGCTCCCGGGTTGAACTATCCCCGATTCGGTACCGATGGCATCGACGAGGCCCTCGACGATGCGCGGAAGACGGGGGAGCTCGCCACTCAGGTCGACGCGTACCGCAAGGTCCAGAACGACTTGGCCACTGGCAACGCGTACCTGTTCTTGCTGCGCCTACCGCAGGCCATCGCCGCCCAGGCGGACGTCAAGGACCTCACGGATTGGACGACCGCCACGGGTGCGTCGGGGCTGGCTCAGGAACGCGGCACGGTGTCGCTGACGTACGCCTGGCTGGACCGACCCGACGCGGCAGGGGAGTAGAACGAGTCGGATGAATGGGTGTCGGGCAGTCCTCGCGGGAGCCGTGGTGGCCGCGGCCCTCGCCCTCGTGACCGCGTGTGGCACTTCCGACGAGAAGCACCCGCCGCCGACCATTGGCGATCCGGCGGTTCTCGAGCGCCCCGGCGACACCACCGCCACCACTGACGCGCCCTGAGCGAGTGGCCGGGACCCGGCTGTGACTTGCTCGCGACCACCGAAGTGGCCTATCCCGACAGCATGAGCGACTTCGTCCACCAGACGCTGCTACCCCTCGGCGCCGACGAGACCCCCTACCGACTGCTCACGACCGACGGGGTGTCGACGTTCGAGGCGGGCGGGAGCACGTTCCTTCGCGTCGAGCGCGGAACTGCTCACGTTGCTGACGCGAGAGGCCATGCGGGACATCGCACACCTCCTGCGGCCAGGACACCTCGCCCAGCTCGGAGCGATCCTCGACGACCCCGAGGCGTCGGCGAACGATCGCTTCGTCGCTCTCGAGCTGTTGCAGAACGCATGCATCGCCGCCGGTGGCGTGTTGCCGTCCTGTCAGGACACGGGCACCGCGATCGTGAAGGGCAAGAAGGGCCAGTACGTCGTCACGGGTGGGGGCGACGAGGAAGCGCTGGCCCGTGGCGTCTTCGAGACGTACCGCGATCACAACCTTCGCTACTCACAGCTCGCACCCCTGTCGATGTGGGAAGAGGTCAACACCAAGACGAACCTGCCCGCCGAGATCAAGATCCAAGCCGTCGACGGTGACGCCTACAAGTTCTTGTTCATGGCGAAAGGCGGTGGCTCGGCGAACAAGAGCTTCCTGTTCCAGGAGACCAAGGCGCTGCTGAACCCCACGCGGCTCGCCGAGTTCCTCGACGAGAAGGTTCGTGCGTTGGGGACGGCCGCGTGCCCGCCGTATCATCTTGCTGTCGTCATCGGCGGAACGTCGGCCGAGTTCGCGCTCGAAACCGCGAAGCTGGCGTCGGCCCGTTATCTCGACACGCTCCCCACCGAGGGCAGTGCGTTGGGTCACGGATTTCGCGATGTCGAGTTCGAGCAAGAGGTTCTCGCGATCACCCAAGCGTTCGGCATCGGGGCCCAGTTCGGCGGCAAGTACTTCTGCCACGACGTGCGCGTCATTCGTCTGCCGCGGCACGGAGCCTCGTGCCCTGTTGCGATCGCGGTGTCGTGCTCGGCTGATCGTCAAGCACTCGGCAAGATCACCGCGGACGGGGTCTTCCTCGAGCAACTCGAGACCGACCCGGCGAAGTACCTGCCCGATGTCATCGAGGACTCGCTGTCGAGCGACGTGGTACGCATCGACCTGTCGCGTCCGATGGACGAGATCCGTGCCACGTTGTCGCAGTACCCGGTCAAGACGCGCATCATGCTGAACGGCACCATGGTCGTGGCTCGCGACATCGCCCATTCGAAGATCAAGGAACGACTGGATGCCGGCGAACCGTTGCCCAGCTACCTGCGCGATCACCCCGTCTACTACGCCGGCCCCGCCAAGACGCCCGAGGGATTGGCGTCCGGATCGTTCGGGCCGACGACAGCGGGTCGAATGGACTCCTACGTCGACGAGTTCATGGCTGCCGGCGGCAGCCACGTGATGGTCGCCAAGGGGAATCGGTCCAAGGCCGTCACCGAGGCGTGCCAGCGCCACGGCGGCTTCTATCTCGGTTCCATCGGCGGCCCGGCGGCGCGTTTGGCGCAGGACTGCATTCGACAGGTAGACGTGCTCGAGTACCCCGAGCTCGGTATGGAAGCGGTATGGAAGATCGAGGTCGAGGACTTCCCGGCGTTCGTCGTGGTCGACGACAAGGGCAACGACTTCTTCGCTGACGTGTCCAAGCCGGTGGCCCTCCGTACCAAGGCCTGACTACGCCGCGGGCGATACCGTGCGGCGTATGAGCGATGCGCCTGTCCCGGCCGAGCTGCCCTTCCGGATCGAGCACGACTCGATGGGCGAGGTGCGGGTGCCGCTCCACGCGAAGTGGGCCGCGCAGACCCAACGCGCCGTCGACAACTTCCCCATCTCGGGCACCACGATCGAACCGCGTTTGATCCGCGCGCTCGCCATGATCAAGGGCGAAGCCGCAAGGGTGAACGCCACCCTTCGCGACGTACCCAACGTCGACAAGCGGATAGCTGACGCCATCCAGGAAGCGGCGGTCGAAGTTGCCGACGGCGTCTGGGACGATCAGTTCCCGGTGGATGTGTTCCAGACGGGTTCGGGCACGTCATCGAACATGAACATCAACGAGGTGTTGGCCACGCTGGCATCGGAGAAGTTGGGTCAACCCGGAGCCGTGCATCCCAATGATCAGGTGAACGCATCCCAGTCGTCCAACGACGTGTTCCCGACCGCGATTCACATGGCGGTGTCCGAAGCGCTCCTTCACGACCTCATCCCGTCACTCGAGGTGCTCAGGTCATCGCTGCGAAAGAAGTCCAAGCAGTTCGCGAAGGTCGTGAAGTCGGGTCGGACTCATTTGATGGACGCCACACCCGTGACCCTGGGTCAGGAGTTCGGTGGCTACGCCGCGCAGATCGAGGCGTCGATCGTGCGGATCAAGGAAGCGATACCTCGCGTCGCTGAGGTCCCGTTGGGCGGTACGGCTGTCGGCACTGGCCTCAACGCGCCCAAGACGTTCGCCCCGCGTGTGATCAAAGGCCTGGCGGAACGCCTCGAGTTGCCGCTGTCGGAGGCGAAGGATCACTTCGCCGCGCAAGGGGCGCGTGACGCGTTGGTCGAGGCCTCGGGCGAGTTGCGCACGCTCGCCGTCGCGCTCATCAAGATCGCCAACGACATTCGCTGGATGGGCAGCGGGCCGCGCACGGGGCTCGCGCGAGATCTTCCTCCCCGACCTCCAGCCGGGTTCGTCGATCATGCCCGGCAAGGTCAACCCGGTGATGGCCGAAGCACTGACGCAGGTGTCGGCGCAGGTCATCGGCAACGACGCCGCCGTGGCCTTCGGCGGATCGCAGGGCAACTTCGAGCTCAACGTGTACATGCCGATGATGGCGCGAAACCTGTTGGAGTCCGTTCGACTGTTGACGAATGTCAGCCGCCTGTTCGCCACCACCTGTGTCGACGGGATCCGGGCCAACGTCGAGCGGGCGAAGCAATACGCGGAGTCGTCGCCATCGATCGCGACCTCGCTCAATCCCTACATCGGCTACGAACGCACCGCGGAGATCATCAAGGAATCGATGAAGACCGGGCGGAGCATTCGCGAGCTCGTGCTCGAGGCCGGGCTCATGACCGACGAGGAGATCGACCGCGCGCTCGACGTCATTGCCATGACGCGCGGCGGCATCGTGCGATGAGCGCGCTGGGGTCGGCACTCACCGTGCCGGCGCGCCAGGCCGAGATCGTGCTCGATGCCGACGTGGTGGTGTGCGGTGGCGGGCCGGCGGGGCTCGGCGCGGCGCTCGCGGCCGCTCGATCCGGGGCGTCGGTCGCGTTGCTGGAACGCTACGGATTCCTCGGCGGCAACTTCACTGTCGCGGCAGTGGGAACCATGTGCGGGTTGTACGTCCGGACCGAGCCCGGCTCGTTCGACGAGGTCACGGGTGGTCTCGCTCGCTCGTTTGCCGCCCAACTGATGGAGCGAGGTGCCGCCCTCGGGCCGTATCCGTTCAAGGACACCGCGGTTCTGCTCTACGTGCCTTGGGCCGCCAAGCGGCTGGCCGACCATCTGATCACCGAGGGCTCGGATGCGGACCGCATCAGCCTGGTGTTGCACGCACTCGTTTCCGACGTCGTGCGCGACGACGACGGTGACATCACGGCCGTGGTGATCGCCTCGAAACAAGGCCCGAAGGCTGTGACCGGTCGGGTCTTCGTGGACGCGACCGGTGATGCCGACGTGGCCGTCGCCGCCGGCGTGCCGTGGGCCATGGGCGCGCCCGGTGAACGGCAGTTCGGCTCGATGCAGTTCTTCGTGCAGAACGCCGATGTCGACGCGGCGATGGCCGCCGGTCTCGGGGCGTTGAGCGACGCCATCGCCGAGCACGGAGCGGCGCTCTCGCGCGACGGCGGTGCGGTGATCCCGACCTTCCGGCCCGGCGAGTTCCTCGGGGCGATGGTGCGCCTCGCTCGCGAGGCCGACCGCTCGACGCGACCGACCTGTTCGATCTCACTTGGGGTGAGCTCGAAGGTCGTCGGCGAGCCGAGCAAGCGATGGAGTTCCTTCGGGCCCACATGCCGGGCTTCGACGAAGCGTTCCTCGCGGACACCGCAACACAGCAAGGGGTGCGTGAGACGCGCCATATCGTCGGTCGCACCATCCTCACCGGGTCGGACGTCACGAGCCAGGCGCGCTTCGACGATGCAGTGGTGCAAGCGGCGTGGCCCCAGGAGTATCACGTGCGCGATCGCGGGACCGAGTACGAGTTCCTCCCCGACGGCGCGTCGTATCAGATCCCGTTCGGTGCCTTGGTTCCGTCCGGCGACAGTGTGCCGAAGAACCTGTTGGTTGCCGGCCGGTGCATCTCCGCGGACCACGACGCGCTGGCGTCGTGCCGGGTGATGGCGCCATGTTTCGCGATGGGCGAAGCCGCGGGAGTGGCGGCGGCCATGACGGCGAACGACAACGCGCGGCCCGACGTCAGCTCGACGGATGTCGGAGCGTTGCGCGACGAGTTGGTGGCCCGCGACGCCGTGTTGATCTGACGGATCAGCCGAGCGCGGGTGTGCCGGCGTACGGCGCAGGATCGGCCGAATCGGGGATGGTCGGGCGTCGCCAATCCATGCGATCGGCGAGGTTCACGGCCACCGCCCGCCACGCGTCGGGGTCCCAGCCTTCAGCCTTCGTTTCGACCTGGTTGGCCTGATTCACGTGGACGAAGGCGGGCAGCTGCTCGAGGCCCAGGCCCTTCACAGCCAAGCGCTCGGGATCGACGAAGACCAGCAGGTCGTCGGCCCAGGGCCCGACGAATTGCCGCGCCGCCTCGACATCGCAGGTCACCACGAACGCCGTGCGGCAATCGGCCTCGGCGAAAGTGCGCAGGATCCGCCCACCGGTGGCCAGGATCCATGCGCTCTCGTAGGTGAACGGGTCGAGCACCACCAGCGCGAGATGGAAGGTGGTCGTCCATTCGCGTATGGGACGCGTGTCACCGGAAAGGCTGGTGAACGGGGTATCGGGGGCAATGTCGACGGCCACGGGCGGCAAAGGTAGCGCGCGCCCCGAGCGGTGAGCACATAGCGACGGGGTACGGAGTCGACCCGGCCCGGTCCGCTAGCGTCATCGCCGGCTCATAGTCCAGGAGGAACGCTCGTGTTCGCAAAGCTGTACGACTTCGACTTCGGCTACCGGGTCCTTCTCCTGCTGCACATCCTTCTCGTCATCGTGGGTTTCGGCTCGACCTTCGTGTACGCGTCCTTGGCATCGCGGGCACGGAAGCTCCCACCGGTCGAGGGACATGCGATCGGCCACGCCTCGCTTGAGGTCAGTAAGGGGCTCACCACCTATCCGATCTGGGCGGCCGGCTTTTTCGGCATCGTTCTCGTGGGGGTGAGCGAGCAGTGGAAGTTCAGTCAGGCTTGGGTGTCGATCGCGTTCGTGCTCTTCATCATCGGCGTGGTGGTGTCCTATTTCGTTCACACACCAAACCTCAAAGCTATTGACGCGCTGCAGGAACGCCTCATCGCCGGTGACGTCACTGCACCCTCGGCGGGTGGTCCGCCACCCGAGGTCGGCGAGCTCCAGAGTCGCGGCAAACGGGCGGGGATGACCGGGGGAGTTCTGCATCTGATCTTCCTCCTGCTCGTGATCGACATGATCTGGAAGCCGTTCCTGTAACGAGGTCCTGATCTGACCGGCGCCCGGTAGGGTCGAGCGCGGTGCATCCCATCGAGCGGTTGCGATACGTCGCACGCGCGTCCGGCGCTTCCCAAGACGTCTTGGTGCAGGAAACGGCGCGCGCCCTGCTGTCCTTCGAGGACGACCCACAGGGGTTGGTCACCGCGTGCCGCCGCATCGTGTCGCGCCAGCCGTCCTCGGGTGCGCTCGTGTGGTTCGCGGCTCGGGTGCTCGCCGCCGGTGACGCCCGCAGTGAGATGTGGGAAGCGGCGGGCGACGTCGCGGCCGACACCACCCCCCAAGAGCTCGCCCACGCGTTGCCTCAGGACGCCACGGTCGTGGTGCTCGGGTGGCCGGACATGATCAGCGCTGCGGTACCGCGTCGAGGTGACCTCGATCTGCTCGTGGTCGACGCACTGGGCGAAGGCTCGGGGCTCGTCCAGACGCTGTTGCGCCAGGACTGCGAGGCCCTCGACATCCCGCAGTCGGGCCTCGGGGCCGCCGTCGGGGAAGCCGATCTCGTGCTGCTCGAGGCGTCGGCCGTCGGCCCTCAGGAGTTCCTCGCCATGAGCGGCTCCCGCGCCGCCGCCGCGGTCGCTCGTCACGCCGACGTACCGGTGTGGCTCGTGGCCGGCGTCGGCCGACTTCTCCCGCAGCGGATGTGGGAGGGCTTGCGTTCGCGGCTGCACACGGTCGATCCATGGGACGCCGACGACGAGATCGTCCCGCTGGACCTGGTCGGCTGCATCGTCGGACCAACCGGCCCGCAGGCCGCCGAGGATGCGCTGCGGCGGATCGATTGTCCGGTGGTGCCGGAGTTGTTCAAAGGCGACGTGTTCTGAGAGCCTGCCGCCATGGCCAAGCGACGCGACAAGATCACGATGACCCCGGACGAGGTGGAGGCCTTTCTCCACGAGCGGCAGTCGATGAGCGTCGCCACATTCGGCCCTGACGGCAACATCCACATGGTCGCGATGTGGTACGGATTCCTCGGCGAGAACACCGCGTTCGAGACGTACACCAAGAGCCAGAAGGTGTTGAACGTGCGGCGCGATCCGCGGGTCACGGTGCTCGTCGAGGACGGCGAGACGTACGAGGAGCTACGCGGTGTCGAGATCGTCGGTCGGGCCGTCGTTCACGAAGACCGCGACACGCTCATGGCCGTGGCGACCACGGTGGTCGAGCGCTACTGGAACCCGAACACGCCCGAGGAAGCGGCCCTGATCGCCGAGGGCTTGGCCACCAAGCGCGTAGCCATCGAGATCGTTCCCGAGTCGATCGTGTCGTGGGACCACTCCAAGCTCGGCGGCACCTACTGAGTCGACCGGTCCCTCGCCCTGTAGCGCTCACGCCGCGGCGATAGGGTTCGCGGTCATGGGCGACAACGTCGAGTTCCCGAGCAACGGCCACACCTGTTCCGGCTATTTGGCCCTTCCCGATTCGGGGAGTGGTCCGGGGCTGGTCGTGATCCAGGAGTGGTGGGGCCTGGTGCCGCACATTCGCGACGTGGTCGATCGATTCGCCGCCGCCGGCTTCGTTGCCCTGGCACCAGACCTCTTCCATGGGAAGACGACGACCGAGCCCGACGAAGCCGGCAAGCTCATGATGGCGCTCAACATGGGTGAGGCGGCCAAAGACATGGGCGGCGCCGTCGACTACCTGCTCGGGCTGGACGCGGTGTCGAGCTGCGACGATCGGCGTCACCGGATTCTGCATGGGCGGTGGCCTGGCGCTCATGCTCGCGACCCAGCGGCCCGACGCCATCAGTGCGTGCGTTCCGTACTACGGCTTGATCCCGTGGCCTGACGCCGAGCCCGACTGGTCGAACATGAACGCGTCCGTGCTCGGGCACTTCGCCGAGAAGGACGCCTTCTTCGCACCGGAGCTGGTTCACAAGCTCGAAGAGCAGTTGCGCGCCGAAGGCAAAGAAGTCGACCTGATCATCCACCCCGGTGTCGATCACGCATTCTTCAACGATCAGCGTCCTGAGGTGCACGATCCGGAGACGTCGCGGCGCACGTTCGACCAGACGGTCGCGTTCTTGCGCAGTCACGTCAGCTGAGGACTGCCGTGGTTGCTGTCGTCGAGCAGTACCTCGAGCTCGGTCTCGCGCTCGGTCGTCACGTCGACGGGTTGGTCGACGCGTACTACGGCCCGGCGGAATTGCAGGCCAGAGTCGACCAACAGCCGGTACGACCCGCGGACGCAGTAGCGGCCCAGGCACGCGAGGTGATCGCGGACCTCGACGGCGGCGGGGGCGAGGCGGAGCTGGATGCCAACCGGCGAAGCTGGCTGCGAGCCCAACTGGTCGGCCTCGAGACCACGGCCGAGAAGCTGGCGGGCGAGGAGATCTCGTACGTCGACGAAGTCGAGCGTTGCTACGGCGTACGCCCCAGCTTCATCGACGAGTCGGAGTTCGAGGCGGCTCACCAGAAGCTCGACTCGGTGGTGCCCGGCATCGGATCGCTCGCCCAGCGCTACATCGACTGGCGTGAGTCGCAGGCCGTACCGGTCGAGAAGCTCGACGCCGCGCTTCATTCGCTGGCTGAGGACTTTCGCGAGCGGACGCAACGACTGTTCGGCTTGCCCGACGGCGAGGTGATCGAGTGGCTCCTCGAGACCGACAAACCGTGGTCGGGCTTCAACTACTACCTCGGTGGTCTACGAAGTCGTGTCGCGATCAACACTGATCTGCCGGTGTTGAGTACCTCCCTGGGACATCTGGTCGCGCACGAGGCCTATCCCGGTCATCACACCGAACACACGCGCAAGGAAGCGGGGCTCGTTCGGCGACACGGTCATCTCGAGGAGACGATCTTCCTGGTCGGCACACCGCAGTGCCTCCTGGCCGAAGGATTGGCCGATCTCGGTATCGAGGTGCTGCTCGGTCCCGATCACGAACCCTTGCTCGAAGCGCACCTGCGCCCGCTCGGGATCCCGTACGACACCGACGTGGTCGCCGCAGTGCGTCACGCCGGTGAGACGCTCGGCGCCGTGCGGGGGAACGCGGCGTGGTTGCTGCACCAGGACGGTCGCCCGCCCGCCGAGGTCGTGAGCTACCTCGAGCGTTGGTCGCTCTTGCCGCGAGCCCGGGCCGAGAAGGCAGTGGAGTTCCTCACCGATCCCACGTGGCGCGCCTACATCTCTTGCTACATCGAGGGGCTGCGGCTCTGTCGCGGTTTCGTCGCCGGCGATCCGCAGCGGTTCGAGCGGCTGTTGACCGAGCAGCTCGTGCCCAGTGACCTCGTGGCCGCCTGATCTCCCTGCGGCGGAGCCCAATTTCGTCGGGCCGCCAATTTCGTGGTGCGGCCAATTTCGCCGGGCGGAGAGAGCGGTCCTAGCCTCGTGAGCATCTGTTCAGGTATGTGGAGGTGTTGATGCGCAACCCCAAGGACTTCTTCCGGCCGCTCGCCCTCGGAGCGCCCGAGCCGGTGCGAGAGATCCCGGTGCGGCCGACGCGGATGATCCACTTCTTCAATCCGGCCAGCGAGAAGATGGTGGCCAAGCTGCCCGACATGATCGGCCAGGCCGATGTGCTGCTCGGCAACCTCGAGGACGCGATCCAGGCCGACCAGAAGGAGGCGGCCCGCGCCGGGCTGGTGAAGGTCGGCCGCGAGATCGACTTCGGCGACACGCAGCTGTGGACCCGTGTGAACAGCCTCGACTCGCCGTGGGCCCTCGACGACATCACCACGCTCGTCACCGAGATCGGCGACAAGCTCGACGTCATCATGATCCCGAAGGTCGAAGGACCGGAGGACATCCACTACGTCGATCGTTTGCTGGCGCAACTCGAGGCCCGTGCGCACCTCGATCGCCCGTTGCTGGTTCACGCGTTGCTCGAGACGGCGCGCGGCGTGGCCAACGTCGAGGAGATCTGCGCGGCGAGCCCGCGCATGCAGGGTCTGTCGCTCGGTCCGGCCGACCTCGCGGCCGACCGCCGCATGAAGACGACACGCATCGGTGGTGGCCATCCGGGCTACCTGGTTCGCGAGGATCCGAATCCGGACGACCCCGACGCACCGCGCGCCATCTTCCAACAGGACCTGTGGCACTACACCATCGCCCGCATGGTCGACGCGTGCGTCGCCAACGGCATCCTCCCGTACTACGGACCGTTCGGCGACATCGGCGACCCCATTGCGTGCGAGGACCAGTTCCGCAACGCCTACCTGTTGGGTTGCGTCGGCGCGTGGAGCCTGCACCCCGTCGCAGATCGCCATCGCCAAGAAGGTGTTCTCGCCCGATCCCGAAGGAGGTGGCGTGGGCCAAGCGCGTCATCGAGGAGATGGGCGACGGCACCGGCACGGTGATGATCGACGGCAAGATGCAGGACGACGCGTCGGTGAAGCAGTGTCACGTGATGGTCGCGCTGGCGAAGCTGCTGGCCGGTCGCGATCCGGAGTTGGCCGAGGCCTACGGGTTCTGAGGGAGAACGAACTGATGACGGAGACCCTTCGACCGCGGCGGTCGGTGCTGTACATGCCCGGTGCCAACGAACGAGCGCTCGACAAGGCCAAGACGCTGCCGGCCGACGCGCTGATCCTCGATCTCGAGGACGCGGTCGCGCCCGATGCCAAGGTCGACGCGCGAGCACGGGTCTGCGCCGCGGCGGTGTCGGGCGAGTACGGATCACGCGAGATCGCGATCCGCATCAACTCGATCGAGACCGAGTGGCACGCCGACGACCTGCGGGCCGTCGCCGAGGCCGGGCCGTCAGGTGTGGTGGTGCCGAAGATCAACACCGTCGCCGAAGTGCACCAGATCGAGAAGGGGCTCGAAGCGGGCGGTGCGCCGGACCACACGAGGATCTGGGCCATGGTCGAGACGCCGGTCGCCATGTTGCACGCCGAGGAGATCGCCCAGTCGTCCGATCGGCTGGCCGTGCTCGTGATGGGCACGAACGATCTGGCCAAGGAGCTGCACGCCGAGCACGTGCCCGGCCGCGAGCCGTTGCTCACCGGGTTGGGCCTGTGCCTGCTGGCCGCCCGCGCCACCGGCAAGGTCATCCTCGACGGTGTCTACAACGACATCAAGAACGAAGAAGGCTTCGCCGCCGAGTGCCTGCAGGGTCGTCAGATGGGCTTCGACGGCAAGACGCTCATCCATCCGAGCCAGCTCGAGCCGTGCAACCGACTGTTCGCGCCGAGCGAGGACGAGATCGCGCAGTCCCGCGAGATCATCGACGCCTTCGAAGCGGCCAAGGCCGAGGGCAAGGGCGTCGTCACCGTCAACGGTCGCATGATCGAGAACCTCCACGTCGACAACGCCCGCCGCGTGCTCGCCGTGGCCGACGCCATCGCCGCCCAGTCCTAGCGCCGCCCGCGCCCTCTCCGGAACCTGTGCGCCGAATGGGGGCTATGACCCCCGAAATGCGCACAGGTTCGCAAGGGTTCGGTTAGCCGTTGCCCTCGACGAGGCTGCGGGCGATGACCTTGAGGCAGAGAGTCTCGTCGGCGCCTTCGAAGATCGACAGCACGCGGGCGTCGACGAAGTAGCGGCTCACGGAGTACTCCTCGGCGTAGCCGTAGCCGCCGTGGATCTGCATGGCCTCACGCGTCACCCACTCGGCGGCCTTGCACACGTACGCCTTCACCATCGACGCCTCGAGCCGGCCCTCGCCCCTCGGCCATGAGTCGAGCGACCCGGTACGCGAACTGCCGGCCGGTCTGGATGAGGAACGCCATCCGCCCGAGCTTGGCCTGGGTGAGCTGGTACTCGAAGACCGACTGGCCGAACACGGCCCGGTCGTTGGCGTAGGTCAGGGCGGCCTCGTACGCCGCCTGCATCACGCCGACGGCGCGGGCCGCCGTCTGCAGGCGCCCGTTCTCGAAGCCGGCCATCTGGTAGTAGAAGCCGCGGCCGAGGCCCTCTTCGACGCCGACCTGGTTCTCGCCGGCCACGAACCAGTTGTCGAACGCGATCTCGTACGAGTGCATGCCGCGGTAGCCGATCGTGTCGATCGGGCGGCCTTCCATCTTGCCGCCGCGATCGTCGACGAACTCGAAGCCCTCGGCGTCGCCGATCTCCTTCGGCACGACGAACAGTCGACAGCCCGCGGTGCTTGACCGAGCGATCGGGATCGGTGCGGGCGAGCAGCATCAACACGTTGGCGCGTGCCCCGAACGTGCACCACGTCTTCACGCCGTTGATCAACCAACCGCCTTCGGTCGGCGTGGCGGTCACCTTGACGCCGGCCACGTCGGAACCGAAGTCGGGTTCGGTGACGGCGACCGCGCCATGGCCTCGGTCGACGCCAGCTTCGGCAGCCACTCCTGCTTCTGCGCTTCGGTGCCGCCCGCCAGCAACCCACGGGTGAGGATCTCCGGGCGCGTGATCAGCGAACCGCCCGCGCCGAGCGACCCGCGCGACAGCTCCTCGGTCGCGACGACCATGCCGAGGTACTCGGACTCGCCGCCCATCGAGAACCCGCCGTACTCCTCGGGCACCGACAGGCCGAAACCGCCCATCTCGGCGAGCCCTTGGATGACGTCCTCGGGGATGTCGGCGTTCTCGCGGTGGATGTGCTCGGCGATCGGGCGGATCTTCTCGTCGGCGAAGCGCCGGAAGGTGTCCTGCACGAGCTCGAAGTCGCCGTCGAGATGTCGTGGTCCCGCGGCCGTGGCGAGGCTGGCCACGAAGGCCGGGTCGCGGAACGTGCGCACGAAGTCGTGCGCCTCGGCGAGCGCGTCGCCCGTCGTGCCCCAC
The DNA here is from genome assembly GCA_963778895.1 of uncultured Iamiaceae bacterium. Taxonomy (GTDB): domain Bacteria; phylum Actinomycetota; class Acidimicrobiia; order Acidimicrobiales; family Acidimicrobilacustridaceae; genus CAVZVZ01. Next base: position 484,030 of record CAVZVZ010000005.1, on the reverse strand, counting down.
TCGGCCTCGCGCCCGTACACCTTCGCCGCGAGATCGGCGACGGCATCGGCGATGAACGCGCACGCCAGCGCGGCCTCGACGTCGCCCTTGGCGCCGTAGTCGAGCATCGTGCGGCTGGCCTCGACGGCAGACGCGGCGTGGGCCAGGTCGTAGGCCACCACCTGCTCGGCGTCGATCGACGATCCGCGGAGGCGGCTGACGGCACCGGACGACGACCTCGCCGGCCACATCGACGACTGCCTTGGCGGCGGCCAGATCGGGGGCCGCCACGTCCGGAGGTTGTTCGGAGGTCATGCCCGGAGGTTACCGACGGGTACTCACCGCCTCATATTCGGGCCGAATTGCCCATTCACCAGGGCACCTCTGACTCCTTACTCTTCTCGGGAGGGACGGAACCCAGACGAGGGGTGGGGGACGACGCAGATGGCGAGTTGTCACACACACGGAACGGCTTCATCGGCCGGGATGTGCCGCAGCTGCCTCCGCGAGTTCTGTGAGGACTGCCTCGTCTTCAGCTACGGCCGGTCCAAGGCGCCGTACTGCATCCGGTGCGCGCTGGTCGCCGCTGGAACCTCGACGCCCGACAGCGCCGACCGCGTCCGCGTCGATTTGCTCTCTGCCTGACATTTGGGCTTGACGATTTGGGCCTGACGATCTGAGCCTTCAGCGTCCGGAGCGGCTGCCCTCGCCCACGGCGAGCCCGGCCAGCAACTCGTTGCGAGTCTCGTCGTCTCGCCACCACGCCTCGAGATCCGCCGCGGGAACCGGACGGCTGAGCACGTAGCCCTGGGCCCGATCGCAGCCGAGCTCGGCGAGCAGGTGCAGTGTCTCGGGGTCCTCGACCCCTTCGGCCACCACAACCAGTCCGAGGTTGTGGCTGAGATCGATGGTGGAGCGCACGATCGTGAGGTCGCTCTCGTCGTGAACCATGTTGCCGACGAAGGACCGATCGATCTTCAACTGGTCGATCGGCAGATGCTTCAGGTACGACAGCGATGAGTAGCCGGTTCCGAAGTCATCGATGCTGGTGGCCACCCCGAGTGCCTTGAGGCGACCGAGCACCTCCATGGCGAGCAGCGGATCGTCCATCAGTTCGCTCTCGGTGATCTCGAACTCGAGCGACTTGGCGTCGACGCCGAACTGGGCGAGGACGCCCGCGAGCCACGGCACCAGCTCGGGCTCGTACAGATTGCGCACCGAGAGGTTCACGGCGACGGCGAGCTCGAGGCCGTGGCGTTGCCACTCGACCAGCTGGCGGATCGCGGTGGTGATCACCCAGCGGGTGAGGACATGGATCGTGCCGGAGACCTCGGCCAGCTCGATGAACTCGGCCGGAGGCATCAAGCCGTGCTCGGGGTGCTGCCAGCGCACCAGCGCCTCGACGGTGCGGACGTAGCCAGTGCGGAGATCCAAGGTCGGCTGGTAGTGCAGCAGCAGTTGGTCGTCCTCGATCGCGCTCCGCAACTCGCCCAGTAGAGCGAGCCGGCGCACGCTCGACTGGTCGTGCTCGGGCGAGTACAGGGCGATACCGCCGCCGGCGCGCTTGGCCGTGTACATGGCCACGTCGGCGCGCTGGGCGAGGGTCTCGGCGTCGTTGGCGTGGTCGGGGTAGAGCGCCACGCCGATGCTGGCGCTCGTCTGCACGCTGATGCCACCGAGCTGGAAGGCTTCTTCGAGTGACTCCCGCACGCGTGCTGCCACCGCGAGCGCGCCGCGCTCGTCGGCATTGATGGTGAGCAGCACCGCGAACTCGTCGCCTCCGAGCCGGGCGATCGTGTCGATGTCGCGCAACACCCGCTGCAGGCGTCGACTCATCTCGATCAGCAGCCGGTCGCCGTGGTCGTGACCGAGGGCGTCGTTGACCTCTTTGAACTGGTCGAGGTCCATCAGTAGGAGCGCCACCGGTTCGCCTGACGTCTGCGAGCGCTGCAATGCCTGTCGCATCCGATCGTTCAGGAGCGTGCGGTTCGGTAGACCCGTCAAACCGTCGTGCAGCGCCTGACGACGTAGTACCTCGGCGGCCATCGTGCGTTCGGTCACGTCTTGGAGCGACAGGCCGACCGCGTCACCGGGAAGGGGGAACGCATGCGCGGTGTAGACCCGGCCACCGAGGCTGGTCGGGGACAAGCGGAACTCCTCGATCACGAAGCCCTCGCCCGTCGCGACGGTGTCGAGCAGGCTGTCGCGCAGCAAGTCGACCTCGATGATAGGGAGCACTTCGTCGACCGTGCGGCCGGTGGCGGCTCTGGCCGCCATGCCGGTGATGAGCGAAGCCTCGGGGTTGATGGCCGTCAGTCGCAGTTCGTCGTTCTCCGACACGAAGACGAAGAGTGCGAGTTGAATGCGCTCGACGAGGTCGACGTACTGGTTCACCTGTTCTTCGGCGCGCTTGCGCTCGGTGATGTCGAGCAGCACACCACGAACGTGTACGACGCGTCCGTCGGCGTCGACTTCGACCCGCATGCGATCGTGGACCCACACCACCCGGCCGTCGATCGCCATCATCCGGTATTCGAGCTCGGCGTTCTCGCCGCGCCGGATCGCGTCGCGGTAGACCTTGGCGGCCCACTGGCGGTCGTCGGGATGCACGGTTCGACCCCAGAACCCGGCCTGGCGCCACACGGACGGCGGATGCCCGAACAGTTCCTCGGCCTTCTGGTTGACGTAGAGGGTGGAGGGATGGCGCGTCAGCTGCTCCCAGACCACGGCGTCGATTCCGCTCATGAGCTCGGCGTAGCGCCAGCGCACCGACCGCTCCACCTCGGACACGCCTCCGACGACCAAGACGATGAACGCGCCGGCCGCGAGGTAGACGAGGAAGGCGGCGCCGCCGTCCGTCGGGCGATCGATCAAGATCAGGAAGCCGGCTCCGAGGGCACCGACGAACGCCGACTGACCCGCAATGCGGCGACCGAACGAAACCGCGCTCGTGGCGTCGATGGCGAGCATGATCAACAGCAGTGGCACCGTCAGCTCGGGGGCGAAGGCCATGAGCGCGACCGCGAGCACCTGATCGCTGTAGGCGATGACGGGAGTCAGCACGCCGGTGCGTCGCAGCACGAGGTCGAAGACGGCGTTGTAGGGGATCACCAAGAAGAAGGTCAGGGCCGCGACCAAGTACCCGTGGTCTCCGGCCACGGGCATCAGCGCGAGCAGCCCTGCGATCGCGATCGCGACATAGCGCGCCTGTAGCGTCATGCGCCACAGCGAGCGTTGTCGTTCGCGTGACTCGAGGGCGGAGCTGCCCGTGAGCCAGTCCGCGCTCGCGTCCGGTAGGTCTCCGCCGGTCATCCTGGGTTCCATCGGCATGCGAAGGGCCTGCGTGAACCCCTTCCAGGCCGAACTGGGCCGATCGACCCAGCCCTTTTTCACTCATCCGGCCCGATTCGAGAATTGCAGGGCGCATGGGACAGGCTGGAGGGGTAAGCAACGACTGTTCGAGCTCACCGAGGTGACCCCAGTGACCGTGTACGACCGCCCTTTCGGCCGCTACTTCGAGGACTTCGAGATCGGCGACGTCTACCGCCATTGGCCCGGCAAGACGATCACCGAGGCCGACGATCACCTGTTCTGCATGCTGACCATGAATCACCACCCCTTGCACACCAACGAGTGGTTTGCCGAGAACGAGACGCCCCAAGGTCGCAACGTGGTCGTGGGCAACCTCGTGTACTCACTGGTGCTCGGCATGAGCGTGCCCGACGTGAGCGGCTCGGCCGTGGCCAACCTCGAGGTCGAAACGCTCAAGCACGCCAAACCGACCTTCCACGGCGACACCATCTACGCGGTGACCAAGGTGCTCGCCAAGAAGGAGACGTCGGACGGCAAGCGGGGCATCGTCACCGTCGAGACGAAGGGGCTGAACCAGCGCAGCGAAGAGGTCTGCTACTTCATTCGCAAGGTGATGATCTGGAAGCGCGACCAGGCTCCGGCTCGTCGCTATCCCTACGGTGACGATGTGTTCGACGCGTCCTGACACCCAGCAACGATGAGCGACGATCGACTCAAAGCGGCGGCGGCCGACGGCTTCGCCCAGAACGCGAACGACTACGAGCAGTCACGACCGTCGTATCCCGCCGCCGCGATGGCGTGCATCGTCGGTCGGGCCGGCCTCGGGCCCGGGCGGCGGGTCGTGGACCTCGCCGCCGGTACCGGCAAGCTCACCCGTCTTCTGGTGCCGTCCGGCGCCGAGGTGATCGCCGTCGAGCCGGTGGCGGCGATGCGGGACGAGCTGGTGCGGGCCGTGCCGGGTATCGAGGTGCTCGACGGCACGGCCGAGGCGATTCCGTTGCCCGATGAGTCGGTCGGCGGCCATAACCGTCGGCCAGGCGTTCCACTGGTTCGACCCTGAAGCGTCTCTCCGCGAGATGCGCCGGGTGCTCGAGCCCGGTGGCTGCTTGGTCCTCACGTGGAACACGCGCGACCGCAACCGGGCTTGGGTCCGCGAGTTCGGTGAGCTTCTCGTCGACGGCGATCTCGAACGGCCGTACGAGAACTACTACCAGGTGGACTACGCCGCGGTCATCGCCAGTGCGGGGGGCTACACGCCGGTCGAGACGTTCTCTGTCGATTGGGAACAGCCCGTCGACCCGGAGCTGCTGGTGACGCGCGCCGCATCGATCAGCGTTGTCGGCGCCCTGCCCGACGACGAGCGAGCCGAAGTGCTCGACCGCGTACGCGCGCTCACCCGGACGCACCCGGAGCTGGCGGGTCGGGAGAGTTTCGGCTTCCCGTACACAACGCGTGTGTTCTGGTGTTACCGGACCTGATCGACGCCGCCGCCGTTCTGGACTGGGCCGATGCGGCTCGACGCGACTTGCCATGGCGACGGACCCGCGACCCGTGGGCCGTTCTCGTCTCGGAGCTGATGCTCCAGCAGACACAGGTCGCGCGGGTCGTGCCGAAGTACCACGAGTTCCTGGCGGTGCTGCCTACACCGGCCGCCTGTGCCGCCGCGCCGGCGAGTGACGTCGTGACGCTGTGGGCCGGGCTCGGTTACAACCGCCGGGCGCTCAACCTGCACCGTTGCGCCGTGCGGATCCTGGAAGAGCATCGCGGCGTCGTTCCCGACGATCTGACGGCGCTGTTGGCACTGCCCGGCATCGGGCCGTACACGGCTCGCGCCGTCTTGGTGTTCGCCTTCGAGCGAGATGAGGCGATCGTCGATACGAACGTGGCCCGGGTGTACGCCCGTTGGCTCGGTCGTTCATTGACGGGCCGCGAGGTCCAGGAGCTTGCGGACGCGTCGGTGCCGGCAGCGCGGGGCTGGGAGTGGAACCAAGGGCTGCTCGATCTCGGCGCGACCGTGTGCACCAAGCGCGCACCGGCCTGCGACCGCTGCCCCGCTCGCCCGTGGTGCGCGTGGAGCACGGGTGGCTGCGCGGCGCCCGACCCCGCCGCCGGCTCGGCAGGGGTGTCCGGTCGCCAGTCGCGTTTCGAGGGCTCTGATCGCCAGGGCCGTGGTCGCTTGGTGGATGCGCTGCGACGAAACGATGCGCTGGTAGCGACGCGGCTGGCCGAGGTGGCGGGATGGCCCGAAGATCATGATCGAGCGCAACGCGTGGCGGACACGCTCGTGGCCGACGGCTTCGCCGTGTGGCGAAGCGACGGCTCGTTGGCCTTCGCCGACTGACCGTCACGCGGTGACGAAGTCGACGATCAGTTCGGCCACGCGGGCTGGTTGCTCGTACTGCAGGAAGTGCCCGGCGTCGGCGATGAGCTCGACGCGTGACCCAGGTGTGGTGAACGACTGCTCTAGCGCCTCGCGCGCCGGCGCGGGCATGCAGCCGTCGTCGATGCCGTGCAGATAGAGCGTGGCGATGTCGGGCAACTGCAGACTGGCGCTCTGTTCGGCTTGTAAGGCGGGGTCACTGTGCAGTCCGCCGAGGGTGTGACGGTAGTAGCCGAGCGCCGCGCCGAGGTTCGCGGGGTCACGCAGGGCCGCTTTCACGGCCACGATGGCGTCGGAGGCATCGAATCCCGGTGACCAGTCGGCCCAGATCCGGTCGAGGAACTCGAAGTCGTTCATCGGCACGGCCAGGTCAGCGAGGGGATTGCAGAGCACGAACTGATACCAGAAGTTGTGCTTGAGCGTGTCGTACGAGAGCAGGAGCGGCATGAGGACAGAGGGGGGCGGCAGACTCGCAGCCACGACACGCGCCCACCGGTCCGGCGCGATGCGCGGTGCGCCGTAAGCCGCGAACGCACCCCAGTCGTGTCCGATGATCACCGCCTGGCCGTCGCCACCCAACGCCTCGTGCAGTGCGTTGGCATCGCTCACGAGCACACCGGATTGGTAACGACCATCGGCGGGCACCTCGGTCGGGGCGTACCCGCGCATGAAGGGAGCCACGGCGTGGAAGCCGGCCTGGGCCAGGGCACCGAGCAGGGGCCGCCATCCGTCGGCGCAATCCGGGAAGCCGTGCAGGCAGAGTGCGAGCGGCCCTGCTCCGGCCTCGAGGAACGAGAAGGTCAAGCCGTTGGCGGCCAGGGTGCCAGTCCGGATGTCGGCGTCGGTCATGGCGGGTGACCGTAGCCAACGGTTTCGTACGACTAAAGCAGGTGGCTTGGCCGGCTGAGAAACATGTCACTTTTCCCAACGCCGCAACCGGTCGATGACTACGCTCGAACAACCAGGTAAAGGGAACATCATCGGGGGGTGGACTTCCCTTGAACGTCACGTTTCACGGTGTCCGCGGCTCGACTCCATGCTCATGTGAGTCGAACCGCAGGTATGGGGGCAATACCGCGTGCGTCGCGATCGACATTCCCGGGAGCGAACCCGTGGTGCTCGACCTCGGCACCGGCCTCCGGTTCTTCGGCGAGACGCAGCCTCACGACGGAACGTTCCACGCTCATGCGCTGGTGACCCATCTCCATTGGGACCACGTTCAGGGTCTGCCGTTCTGTGCCCCGATCAATCGTGAAGGCGCCCAACTCGACATCTACGGCCCGCCGCAGGAAGGGCTCACCCTGTCCGAGGCGTTCGAAGAGTTCATGCGGCCGCCCTACTTCCCCGTGCGCATCCGAGACCTCGTCGGCGACATCCGGTTCCACACCGTCGACGACACGGACTTCGCGGTCGGGGACGCCAAGGTCAAAGCCCGGTACGTACCGCACATCGGCGCCACCTTCGGCTACCGAGTCGAGTTCGGTGGCCACTCTGTCGCCTACATCAGCGACCACCAGCAACCTCTCGACGGCGAGTCGATCGCCTCGGAGGTTCTCGAGTTGGCCGACGGCGCGGATCTGTTGATCCACGACGCGCAGTACACGCCCGAAGAGTTCGCATTGAAGTCCCATTGGGGGCACTGCACGATCGATTATGCGTTGCATGTCGCGCGCGAGTCCGGCGTGCGTCGCCTGGCGCTCTTCCATCACGATCCGGCCCACAGCGACCAAGACATCGACCGCCTGCTCGACGGCGCTCGGTCTCGTGGCGCCGAGCTCGGCCTCACCGAGGTCATCGCGGCGGCCGAAGGGCTGACGGTGTCGTTCGGCGCCGTTGGAGCGGCGGTTCAGTGACCGTCGGGCCCGGCGATCTGTCGCGGCCACAACGGTGTCGGTAGTCTGCCGGGCTGTGAGCGACATCACCGACGACGGAGTCACATTCGATTCGGCCAAGTTCCGCCAGGTCTTGGGCCACTTCCCGACAGGCGTCACCGTGATCACGGCGATGACCGACGGGCAACCGGTCGGCTTCGCGGTGGGGTCCTTCGCATCCCTTTCGCTCGAGCCACCCCGTGTCCTGTTCTGCGCCGGGAAGCAATCGTCGACCTGGCCCAAGATCCAGGCGGCGGGCCGCTTCTGCGCCAACATCCTCGCCGACGATCAAGAAGACGTGTGTCGAGTGTTCGCGAGCAAGGCGGAGGACAAGTTCGCCGAGATCGGTTGGAAGCACTCGGGCAACGGCTCGCCGCTGATCGGCGGCGTGTTGGCCTACATCGACTGCGAGATAGCGGACGTGGTCGATTCCGGCGACCACTTCGTCGTGATCGGTGGGGTCTCCGACCTCGACGTGCAACACGAAGGCGGACCGCTGGTGTTCTTCCGTGGTGGCTACGGCCGCTTCGCCATCTGATTCGGATGCCCGTCTACGCGCTCGGCGACCGCGAGCCGACCATCGACGGCACCGCGTACATACATCCGGATGCGGTCGTGATCGGCAACGTCTTCATCGGCGCCCAGTCGTCGATCTGGCCATGTGCGGTGCTTCGAGGTGACGACGGCACGATTCGGATCGGCGATCGCACGTCGATCCAGGACGGATCCGTGATCCATTGCACGCCCGAGCTCGACACCGTGGTCGGTGACGAATGTGTGATCGGGCACATGGTTCATCTCGAGGGGTGCACGGTGGAAGATCGCGCGCTCGTGGGCAACGGCGCCGTGGTGCTGCATCGAGCGGTCGTGTCGACGGGCTCGTTGGTGGGATCGAATGCCGTGGTTCCGGCCGGGGTGGTCGTTCCGACGGGTGCGATGGCGCTCGGGGTCCCGGCCAAGATGCGCGAGAACACGGTGCAGGCCGACTCGATCGTGCAGCCCATGCTCTCGTACGTAGCCCGAGCCGAGTCCTACCGGACCGAACTTCGACGCCTCGACTGACGAGCAGGCATGGGCAGGCGGTCGGCTGGGTAGTTGGGGGACAGCGACCGGGCGGTCGCGCGCGACAACGTCGAGGAGAAGCTGATGATCGACAGCACCGATCCGGAAGCAACCGACGAGGCCACCCGTCAGGTCGACGAGGACGATGCCAGGGCGGCGCACAAAGCGGACCGTACGCCGACGCCTGAGGAGGAACGGATCGCCGACGGGCTCGAAGTCGATCCTGACGTGGCCGAGGCCTACGAAGAAGCCATCGAGCGCGGCGCCAACGTCAAAGGCGAGGGCCAGATCGAGCGCTGAGGTCTAGCTGGCGGTAGCGCGCAGGTATTCGAAGCCGGGCAGGTTCCGCACGATCAGGAAGCCGAACACGATCACGCCGGCCACCACGGACATCCACGGCCGCCACTTCGGTAGGGGCGGCGTGGGATAGCCGAGCCGGTTCACGGTCCATCGGGCGAACGCCAGGATCGCCAGCGGCACCAACACGATCACGAGCACGTTGTGGTCGATCGCTCGTGCCACGTCACCGTGCAGGAGCGCGTAGACGGCACGGGTGAGACCGCAACCGGGGCAGTCGTACCCGGTGATCGCGTGCAGAGGGCATTGCGGGTACGCGCTCGAGGTGTTCGGGTTCACCAGGGCGATGTACGTGCAGCCGGCCGCGGCGATGGCCGCCAAACCCAGGGGCTGCAGCCCGCCACGCCAATTCGGCGCACGAGGCGGTGCCGGTTGTTCATCGGTGGGTGCCGGGGCGTTCCCCCGGTCGATGACCTCCACGAAAGGCAGGGTACTTCAGGCCGCCGCGCCGATTCGGGGCACTCGGAATGCTTTGGTTCCGGGCGGGGTCGCGTCGGTACCCTGACCCAGTCGAGGGCCGGATCCTCATGAGGATCGAGGGGGCCCAAACCGAGGGGGAAAGGTTGAGCGAGCGCAAGCGCCGGAGCGACACCAAGCGCTCGGCGTTGCCCCAACCCAGCCGCGAGGGGTGGCGTGTCATCGCCCGAGCCCTGCGCACCGAATGGGCTGGTGTGGTGCTCGGCGTCGTCGTGGGCCTGTGCTGGACCGCAGCGAAGGTCTCGGTCCCGGCGCTGGTGCAGGGTGCGATCGACAATGGCATCATCCCCGGCAACACCGGCGCGCTCTGGCGCTGGACCGCCGCCATCGGTGTAGCGGCCGTCTTTGCCGCGGCCTTCACCGGTCTGCGTCGCTACTGGGCCTTCAAGGTCTCTCGCTCCGTCGAAGCCAACCTCCGCCAGGAACTGTTCGCCCACACGCAGCGCCTTCACTTCTCGTTCCACGACGAGGTGCAGACCGGCGATCTGATGAGTCGGGCCAACACCGATCTTCAGCAGATCCAGGCGTTCGTGGTCCTGATCCCGTTGACGATCTCGAACTTCGTCACCGTGTGTGCGGTCACCGTGATCCTGGTCATCATCGACCCGGTGTTGACGCTGCTCGCGTTGGGCTCGCTCCCGTTGCTCAACTACCTCGGTAAGCGGTTCTCGACTCGTTTGCACCCGGCGGCGATGGCGATCCAGCGCGAGTCGGCCGAGCTGGCATCGGTCGTCGAAGAGACCGTGAGCGGCGTGCGCGTCGTCAAGGGCTTCGGAGCCGAACCAGTACAGGCCGCTCGTCTCCACCGCGAGGCCGACGACGTGTACGACGCCTCGATCGAGGCCACCCAGGTTCGGTCCCGGTATCTGCCGGCCATGGAGTTGTTGCCCAACGTCGGTCTGATCCTCGTGTTGGCGTATGGGGGTCATCAGGTACTCAACGGAGCGCTGAGTCTCGGTGAGCTCATCGCCTTCAACGCGTACATCGTGTTGCTGATCTGGCCCTTGCGCATGCTCGGGATGATCATCGCCGCCGGACAGCGCGCGTCGGCGTCGGCGCAGCGTGCTCACGAGGTGTTGTCCACCGATCCCGTCATCGTCGATCCCCCCCACCCGGTACGCCTGCCCACGGGCAGCACCGGCCACTTCGGATTCGGCGAGGTGCGCTTCGATCAGGTCGACTTCGGTTACGCCGCCGGCCGCGACGCCCCCGTGCTGGAACGCCTCGATCTCCATGTGCAACCGGGCGAGTCCGTCGCCTTGGTCGGTGCGACCGGTAGCGGCAAATCGACGATCGCTCGCCTGTTACCCCGCTTCTACGACATCGACGGCGGCGCGATCCTGCTCGACGGGATCGACATCCGCACCGTCGGCTTGCGCGACCTGCGCAGCGCGGTCGGGCTCGTGTTCGAGGACACTTTCTTGTTCAGCGACTCGATCGCGGGGAACATCGCGTTCGCTCAACCGCTCGCGTCGTTCGCCGACATCGAACGGGCGGCCCGGTTGGCGGGCGCCGACGAGTTCATCACTGCGCTCGCGGACGGCTACGAGACGCTCATCGGCGAACGCGGCTATTCGCTCTCCGGTGGTCAACGCCAACGCATTGCCATCGCCCGCGCGATCCTCGCCGACCCCCGGGTGCTGATCCTCGACGACGCCACCTCGGCCGTCGATCCCACCAAGGAACACGAGATCCGCGATGCCTTGACCGAGGTGATGCAAGGTCGCACCACGCTCGTCATCGCACACCGCCCGGCCACGATCGCTCTTGCCGATCGGGTGGTGCTGCTCGAGGCGGGGCGCATCATCGCCGACGGCAAACACAACGACCTCCTCGCAACCAGCCCGGCCTACCGCTCGGTGCTCGCCGCGGCCGAGGCGCGCGAACGCGAGCAGCACGAGGAGGTCGACGCCGATGTGGGGTGAGGTCGGCACGGCCGAGGAGGATCAGCTCGACGCTGGTCAGGCGAAGAAGGTCATTCGTCGCGCCGCCCGGATGCTGCAGCCCTACCGGCGCAAGGTGATCCTGGCTGGTGTGCTGATCGTGCTGTGGACGGGCTCGATCCTGGCCGGACCCTTCTTCGTGAAGTACGGGATCGACCAGGGCATCAGCAAAGGCAACGCGCGGGCCCTCAACATCGCGGTCGTGGGCTACGTCATCGTCGCCATCGCGTCGTACTTCGTGTACCGGGCGCAGGTGATGATCGTCGGTCGCGTCGGTGAAGGCTTCCTGCGCGACCTCCGGATACGCGTCTTCAATCATCTCCAGCGGCTCTCGATGCCGTTCTACGACCGCGAGCGCGCTGGCGTCGTGGTCTCGCGGATGACCTCCGATGTCGACTCGCTCGCCGAATTGGTCCAGACCGGCCTGCTGATGTTCTTGATGAACGCGCTGCTGCTCGTGTTCTCGGTGATCGTGCTCGCCATCGTCTCCTGGCAGCTCCTGCTGGTGTGTCTGATCGCCGTGCCGTTCGTCGTCATGGCGAGCATCAAGTTCCAACGGGACTCGAATCACGCATACCTCGAGGTGCGCGAACGCATCGGCTCCACGCTGTCGCGTCTGCAGGAAGGTCTCGCCGGGGTCCGTGTGATCCAGGCGTTCGGACGCGAGTCGGTCGAGACCGATCGGTTCGCGACCGAGAACAAGGACCTCTACCAGGCGCACATGGACTCGGTGTTCATTCAGGCCTGGTACCTGCCGGTGATCGAGCTCGCAGGTTTGGGTACGACCGCACTCGTGGTGGGCATCGGTGGCTGGATGACGATCGAGGGCGTCGTCACGCTGGGCACGATCGCCTTCTTCGTGCTCACCCTGGGAAACCTGTTCGAGCCGATCCAGCAGCTGAGCCAACTCTTCAACACCCTGCAGTCAGCCGGTGCCGGGCTCAACAAGCTCTTCGAGCTGCTGGACACCGCGGTCGACGTGCCCGAGCGCAAGGGTGCCGTCGACCTTCCTACGACCGGGACGATCCGGGTCGAGGACGTGAGCTTCGCCTATGCCGACGGCCCCACCGTCCTGCAGGACGTGTCGCTCGTGATCGAGACGGGCGAACGTCTCGCGCTCGTCGGGCCCACGGGCGCCGGCAAGTCGACGTTGGCGAAGCTGATCGCCCGGCTCTACGACCCGTCGACCGGACGGGTGCGCTTCGGCGACGTCGACCTGCGCGATGCCACACTCGGGTCGTTGCGCGATCGCATCGTCGTGGTGCCGCAAGAAGGCTTTCTCTTCAACGGCACGATTCTCGACAACATCCGACGTGGCCCGCGGTTCGGCGACCGACGACGAGATCGAGCAGTCGTTGCGCGACGTGGGTGTGCTCGAGCGATTCGCGTCGCTGCCTGCCGGCCTGAACACTGAGGTCCGTGAAAGAGGATCGCGATTGTCAGCGGGCGAGAAACAGCTGGTGTCGTTGGCCCGCGCCGCGTTGGTCGACCCGGCACTCCTGGTGCTCGACGAGGCCACCTCGAGTCTCGATCCCGGCACCGAGCTCCTGGTCGAGCGAGCTATGACCCGGCTGATGGAAGGCCGCACCGTCGTCGTGATCGCGCACCGCATGTCGACCGCCGAACGCTCGGACCGCGTCGGTGTCGTCAACGACGGACGGCTGCTGGAGCTCGGAACGCACGACGAGCTCGTGAAGGCCGACGGGCAGTACGCCGCGCTCTATCGCACGTGGACGAGCGGGCTGCGCGCTTCCTAGGTCTCAGGCAGAACCCGCAACAGCAGCGGAGTGATGTCCTCGGGGGCGGCCGGCATCGCGAACAGGTAGCCCTGCGCGGACTCGCAACCGAGCTCCCGTAGTTGCTCGAGTTGCTCGCGAGTCTCGACGCCCTCGGCGATGGCTTCGAGCCCGAGCGTCTCGGCGAGGCTCACGATGGCGGCAACGATGGCGTTGTCCTCCGGGTCCGGACCGAGGCCGTGGATGAACGTCTGATCCACCTTCAAGATGTCGACCGGGAACCGTCGCAGGTAGCTCAATGACGAGTAGCCGGTGCCGAAGTCGTCGATGGCCAGCACGACGCCGATGTCCTTCAACCGTCGCAGCGCCTCGATCACCGCCGGAGCGTCTTCCATCAACACGCTCTCGGTGATCTCGAGGCAGAGCCGGTCCGGCGCGAGCCCCGATGCTTCGAGCACCCGGCGGACGAGCACCGCGAGGTTCGTAGCCGTGAGCTGACGCGCGGACAGGTTCACGTGTACGCGTGGCGCATCGGCGCCGAGCCTGTCGGCCCATCGCCGCGCCTGATTGCACGCCTCGGTGAGCACCCGAAGGCCGAGCCCGACGATGAGCCCGGTCTCCTCGGCCAAGTCGATGAACTCGACCGGACCGAGCAGCCCGCGTTGCGGGTGATCCCAGCGGGCCAACGCCTCGACCGCGGTGACGCGACCGGTGGCAAGGCTGACGCAGGGTTGGTAGTGCAGAACGATCTCGCCGCGGTCGAGCGACGCGGCCAACTCGTCGGCCAGCCGCAAGCGTTCGGCGGCTCGGCGGCGCATGGACTCGTCGAACAGCTCGAGGCGGGCTCGCCCGAGGTCCTTGGCCCGATACATCGCAGCGTCGGCATCGCGTAACAGCGCTTCGGGATGTGCGCCGTCGCCCCCAGGTGACAGGGCGATGCCGATGCTCGCGGTGACGTCGACCTCGCTGCCCTGCACGGCGAAGGGTTTGCTCTCGACCAGTGCCAAGACCCGCTGGGCCACTGCGACGGCATGGTGTTCGTCGACCACGTCCTCGCAAAGGATGACGAACTCGTCACCGCCGAGGCGGGCGACGGTGTCAGCCGGCCGTAGTACCTCGCTCAGCCGGCTTGCCACGGCCACCAGGAGCTCGTCGCCGGCCTCGTGGCCGAAGCTGTCGTTCACGGACTTGAATCGGTCGAGATCGAGGAACAGCAGCGCCACACCGGTGCTCCCGCGCTCGGCTCGCGCCAACGCAAGCCCGAGATGATCGAGGAGCAGCGCGCGGTTGGGCAGGTCCGTGAGGGCGTCGTGGGTGGCTTGATGGGCCAGCGTGGCTTCGAACCGTCGTCGTTCGGTGACGTCACGGCCCACGGCCGAGATCTGCGTCATCCGCCCGTCCGTACGCCGTTTGGCCGCAATGGTCTGCCACACCGGCATGGTCGCGCCGTCGGCAGTGCGCATGGTCAGCTCCCCGCTCCAGGTCCCACCACCGAGCAGCATCGGCGACACGATGTCGCGCCACGTGTCGTGCGATTCGGGTGCGTAGAGGTCGAGCGCCGTGAGTCCGGCGATGTCGGCGTTCTCGTAGCCCAACAGTTCGCGCGCCGCGCGGTTGAGGTATTGGAGCTGGCCCGTCTCGGCGTCGGCCACACCGACCATGTCGCTCGTGACTTCGACGATGCCCGCGAGGCGGGCGGTCTCTTCCTGCGCAGTGACGATGGGAGTGACGTCTTCCATCGAGCCGATGAAACCGGTGAGCTCGTCCGTCAGCGGATCGATCGCCGACGTCGCGTGCACGCTGACCCAGCGCACGGCGCCGCTCGGCGTCACGATCCGGAACTGCTGGGCGAACGAGCCTCGGCTCCTCGCCTGGCGCTCGCGGGCCTTGGCGATCCGGTCCAGATCGTCGGGGTGGATGAGCTCGAGGGTGCCGCGGCCCACCGCCTCGGCGGCCGGTATCTCGGTGATGTCGCTCCATTGTTGGTTGACGTATTGCAGCTGGCCCTCGATCGACGACCGGAAGACCCCCAGAGGCAACGAGTCGGCCAGCGCTCGGAAGCGGGTCTCGCTCTCGCGCAACGCGTCCTCGGCCCGTCGCCGCTCCGTGACATCCTGCACCACCGAGTGCAGGTAACGATGGTTGCCTTCGCCGATGATCGTGGTCCCACCGGAGACCCAAACGATGGATCCGTCGTCGCGCACCATTCGGCGTTCGGTCTCGAAGTAGTCGATCTCGCCGCTCACGAGACGCTCGAGCTCGCGAGCCAGCACCGGGAGGTCGTCGGAGTGGAAGAGATCGCGCGGCTCCCTTGCGAACAACGCGTCGCGCGTGCTGCCCATCATCCGCACGAACGCGTTGTTGATCTCGACGAGTGTCCCGTCGACCTCGGCCACGATCTGGCCAACGGGAGCGTCCTGGAGGAGGTGTCGGTAGCGCTGCTCGCTTCGCCGGCGTGATTCGGTGGCTTCCACGAGCGCGGTGATGTCGAGCATGGCGCCAGTGAACGCACGGACCTTGCCGCGGTCGTCCGTCACCGGTGCACATTCGAGACGAACGTGGCGTACCGCGCCGTTCGGGTGCACGAGCCGCGCCTCCGTGCTGAAGGAGGCCCCTGCGTCAGCGGCCTCCGCGAACGCCGCCAAGGCGCCATCGATGTCGTCGGGGTGGAGGCAGGCCGTCAGGGCGGAGAAGGGGATCGGCGTCGGTAGGTCGACTCCGGTGAGCTCGCGCCAGCGGGCATTGACGAGGGTGAGGGCCTGGAGCTCGAGGTCGACCAGACCCATCGCGACCGGCACCGTCGCAACGAGCACACGAAACGGGACCTGTTCCCCAGGCGTCTCGCTCCCCGGCTCATGATCGAGATCGGTCATGCACCCCCACCCAAGTAGGTGGTCAATCGTAGGCCCCGGGCCGGTGTGGTTCGTGCACTCCTCCATCCGCGGCCACGATCCTCGTCACCCTTCGCGTTCCGTGGTGGAATCGACCGCATGCCCGAACGAGCTCGTCACAGCCGTCCTGCGAGGTCGCTGCGGAGGTGCGTGGGCATCGTCGCAGCGTTCGGCGTCGTCCTGGTCGGCGCCGCGGCCTGCGCGCCACCGGCCAACCTGGCCGTCACCACCGTGGTCAGCGGGCTCAGCAATCCGTGGGACATCGGATGGACGCCCGACGGCACGATGCTGTTCACGCAACGGCCGGGACCGATCAACGCGTTCGTCGGTGGCGCGGTGCGACAGCTCGCCAGTCCGGCCGACGTCAAGGCCATCGGTGAGGGCGGGATGATGGGCATCGCCGTCGACCCTGAGTTCGCGACCAACCGGTTCATCTACACCTGCTTCCATTCGAGCCTGTCGACGCCCGCGACCACTCGAGTCGTGCGCTGGAGGGTGGATGCGGGCTACACGACCCTCACCAACCGAACCGACCTGATCACGGACATCCCCGCTTCGTCGACGTTCCACTTCGGCTGTCGCACGCGATTCGGCCCCGACGGAAACCTCTGGATCACCACCGGGGATGGCGCCATCGGGACGGCGCCGCAGGACAAGCAGTCCTTGGCCGGCAAGGTGCTGCGCATCGACCGCAACGGCAACGCGCCGGCAGGCAATCCAGGGGGCGCCTTCCGCCCGCAGATCTACACCTACGGTCACCGCAACCCGCAGGGCATCGCGTTCCGTCCGAGCGACGGCAAGGCCTACTCGATCGAGCACGGCACCGGTTGCGACGACGAGATCAACCTGTTGGTGCCGGGCGGGAACTACGGGTGGGACCCGACGGTCGGCTCCAGCACGGCCTACAACCAGAACGTGTCGATGACCGACAAGGTCCGCCATCCCGACGCCATCGATGCCATCTGGCACTCGGGGTGCCCGACCATCGCCCCGTCGGGCGGCGTGTTCCTGTCCGGCGACCAGTGGAAGGGCTGGAACGGGGCCCTGGCGGTCGCGGTGTTGAAGGACCAGGAACTCAAGGTGTTCCAGTTCAACGCGGCCGGCACCTGGGACCCGCAGAGCCAGTGGACGTCCTTCAAGGGCTCCTTCGGGCGACTCCGTGTCGCGGCCCAGGGTCCCGATGGGGACCTCTACCTGCTCACGGACGCCAACCCCGGCTCGATCCTGCGGGTGCACCCGTCCGGCTGACACGAAAGAACTCGCTGGTCGGGGGCAGCCTTTCGGGTCGGTAGTTGTTACTATCGCCGTAGGAGAAATTCGGTCCCGGGGGTACCCGGGCTCCATTCCAATCGGGGAGTCGACCACCATGTCCACAGACATCGGCATCGACCTGAGCCGCTACCAGCTCGGGTGGCACGACGAAGAGGACTACGTCTTCAAGCCCAAGAAGGGCATCAACACCGACATCGTCCGCGAGATGTCGTGGATGAAGGGCGAGCCCGACTGGATGCTCGACTACCGCTTGAAGTCGCTCCGGCACTTCGAACGCCGGCCGATGCCGAACTGGGGCGGCGACATGTCGCCGATCGACTTCAACGACATCTACTACTACATCAAGCCCACCGAGGGTCAGGTCGACGTCTGGGACGATCTGCCCGACTCGATCAAGAACACCTACGAGAAGCTGGGCATCCCCGAGGCGGAGCGCAAGTACCTCGCCGGCGTCACCGCGCAGTACGAGTCCGAGGTCGTCTTCCATCGCAATCGCGAAGACCTCGAGCGCAACGGCGTCATCTTCTGCGACATGGACACGGCGCTGCGTGAGTACCCCGAGCTCGTCAAGCAGTACTTCGGCAAGATCATCCCGAAGAACGACAACAAGTTCGCCTCGCTCAACTCGTCCGTGTGGAGCGGCGGCAGCTTCATCTACGTCCCGCCGGGCGTGAACGTCGAGATGCCGCTGCAGGCATACTTCCGGATCAACGCCGAGAACATGGGCCAGTTCGAGCGCACCCTGATCATCGCCGACGAGGGCAGCCAGGTTCACTACATCGAGGGCTGCTCGGCGCCGGTGTACACCACCGACTCCTTGCACTCCGCGGTCGTCGAGATCGTGGTGAAGCCCAGCGCTCGTGTGACCTACACGACCATCCAGAACTGGTCGAACAACGTCTTCAACCTCGTCACCAAGCGGGCTCGGGTCGAGGCCGAAGGCCACATGGAGTGGATCGACGGCAACATCGGTAGTCGCCTCACGATGAAGTACCCGGCGGTCTACATGGTCGGGCCGAAGGCGTCGGGCGAGGTGCTCTCCGTGGCCTATGCCGGTCCCGGTCAGCATCAGGACGCCGGCGCCAAGATGGTGCACGCTGCGCCGGAGACCACGTCGAAGATCGTGTCGAAGTCGATCTCGAAGGACGGCGGGCGCACGAGCTATCGCGGCCTGGTGCGAGTCGAGGACGACGCGTACGGCTGCAAGAGCCACGTGCAGTGCGACGCCCTCATCCTCGACGACGAGAGCACCAGCGACACCTTCCCCTACATGGAGGTCGGTGCGCGCGATGCCGTCATCGGGCACGAGGCCACCGTCTCCAAGGTCGCCGACGAGCAGCTCTTCTACCTGATGAGCCGGGGACTGTCCGAGGAACAGGCCATGGGCATGGTCGTGAACGGCTTCATCGAGCCGGTCACGCGCACGCTGCCCATGGAGTACGCCGTCGAATGGAGCCGGCTCATCGAACTGCAGATGGAGGGTTCGGTCGGCTGACCGCTGGCGTCATGACCTAGCCTCCCCTGCGGGGAGGATTCATGCGCAAGCTGTTCGTGGTCCTCATCGTCACGTCCTTCGTGGCGGTGGTGCTTCCGAGTTCGAGTTCCGTCGTCGGCGCGCAGTCGAACGACTGTCAGATGCTGGGCTGGACCGGTCTGGCGATCCTGCCCGACTCCCAGCTCGGCTGGCAGGGCGACATCGAGAACGTCGACAGCGCACTCGTTCGAGACCTGGCCGACGTGAACGCGTTCGGCTGGTCACCCGACGGCTCACGCTTCGCGTACGTGGACGCGTCGGCGGGCGATCCGGTTCTTCATGTCTCCACGGACGCCCTCGGCACCGATGGCATCACCATCCCCGGCGTCGGTGGAACGTCGGTCGTGTGGTCGCCAACGGGTGATCGCGTGCTCGTGTCGAGCAGCGCCAACGCCACGATCTCCGTCGTCGACCTGAACGGCGTGGTGACGACGCTCGATACGCAGGGTCACGACGCGGCATGGTCGTTCGACGGCACGTGGGTGGCCTGGACGAGCGCGGCGGGCATCGAGATCGCCCACGCCGACGGAACCGGCGCGGCGGTACTTGCCCCCACGCCGGCAAACGGTCTGTTGTGGCGACCGAACACTCACCAGCTCTTGGTGCTGGCGCCGAGCTTCCTGATTGCGGACGCCGACACGCTTGCCCTCACCCCGTTCACGGTGGATCCGGTCAACTTCGCTACCGACTTCGCGTGGTCGCCGTCCGGCGACCGTCTCGCGTGGTCGGCGTCGTCGGACGGGACGGCACCACCCCGCATCTGGGTGAACTCGTTCGACGGTGCCAGTGCGCAGCCCGTGTCGCCGTTGTTGCCGTCGCCCACGGACTCGTCGACCTTGGAACCCTTCGGCGCACCGTTCTGGTCACCGGACGGGAGCCAGATCGCCGCGGGCGAGTCGAACGGCGGTTGGGCATCAGGCTTCACGATCGGTCATGTCCGGGTGCGACTGCTCCCCGCCGATGGCTCGTCCGATGGCGTGCCCCTCACCGACTTCATCGGCGCGGATACGCCGATCAACTTCGCCGAACTGTTGTTGGTCGCGTGGTCACCCGATCATCAGTGGGTCGCGGTCGAGATACGTGCCGCGGGGTTGATCGGTGGCTCGTCCGAGTCGTTCGTGGGTTACTCGATCGCCGCTCTCGACGGGTCTTCGACGCGCGACCTCGGCTCGAGCTTCCGCGAGCGTGGTCACGTGGAATGGTGGCCGGTCGTCGGCATCACCGCTGGAGCGGGGGCGTGCGCGATTCCCGTCGAGGAGGCCACGACGACTCCCACGACCGAGGTACTCCCGGTAGCCACGCGTCCGCAGTTCACCGGATGACGCTGAGCGCTGTTGGCCCTACGGTGTCGGGTTCATGAGCCACCACCCGTCTGTCCTGCCCGGCGCCGAGCCCTACTCGGCCACCGGCGGGCCGCACGGAGCCCTGGTGCTCCACGGCTTCACCGGCAACCCGCAGTCGATGCGCGGCCTGGCCGAGGCTCTGGCCGGCGCCGGCTTCACGGTCGAGCTGCCCCGGCTGCCCGGGCACGGCACATCGGTGGAGGACATGGCGACGACTCGCTGGGACGACTGGGCGAACGCGGCGGAAGCCGCGTACGCCGACCTCGCCTCACGATGCGAGCGGGTCGTGGTGACCGCTCTCAGCATGGGCGGCACGCTCGCGGTGTGGCTCGCCAGCCGTCATCCGGAGATCGCCGGGCTCGCGCTGATCAATCCGGTGGTGGAACCGATCGACACGTCGATCACCGATCTGGCGCGCGACATGGCCGAAAGGGGAGAACCGATGTTGCCGGGAGTCGGCAGCGACATCGCTGACCCCGATCAAACGGAGATGGCATACGAGCAGACACCCGTTGTTTGTCTGCTGTCTCTGGACTCGGCCATCCGGGAGCTCACGATCTACCTGCACGACGTCACCATGCCGCTGCTGCTGATGAACGCGCCGCAGGACCACGTGGTCCCACCCAGCAACAGCGAGATCTTGGCCGCGGCGGCCCGAGGTCCCGTCGAACGGGTGAGCCTCGATCGCAGCTACCACGTGGCGACGCTCGACTACGACCGCGGCCTCATCGAGGAGAAGGTCGTCGACTTCGCCGAGCGTGTGACAAAAGCCTGACCGGTCGCCGTCGAAATCGCCCCCGGCTCTGGCAGCATGGTCTGGTGCCGATGCGTGAGGAATGCAAGAACTTCGAGAGCCGGACCTATCCCGACGGGGAGACGGTTCGGAAGTGCAACCTCGACCTCGCACCCGAGGCTCCGTGGCGCTGTCCCGAGGACTGCTCGGCGTTCGAGCCCCGCCTGGCCGACGTGAACTGGAGCCACGGCACGCTGGTGACACCGCCCACGCCCGATGAGCCCACGGGCGAGGGCATCGCCGAGCTGCTCGACGAGGCCGAGGACATCATCAACAACGCCGGCCCCCAGATCATGGCCGAGGTCCAACAAGAGCAACAGCAAGCCTCCGGAGGCGTGCTGGGCCGATTCCGGGCCAAGTTCCGCCGCAAGCGCTGAGCCGGTTCGCTCTGGCTCGAATTTGCACTATGCCGGTAGGGTAATTCCGATGTTCGGCCCGAAAGCCGCCCGCGACCTGCCGGGCCCCGACTGGTTACGGACGCGTCGTCAGACCGCGGCAGAGCGACTCAGCGATGCCTCGCTGCCCACGGTGGACGAAGAGGTGTGGCGCTACAGCCGCATCGGCGAGCTCGACCTCAGTCGCTTCGCGCCGTCGGCGTCCGCCTCCTCGACCGGCATGCCGCCTGAGGTCGAGACGCTTCGTCGGTCGGTTCCCGATGCCGCAGCGGTGGTGGTCCTGCGCGACGGCTTCGTGGTGCACACCGAGCTCGATGACACGTGGGCCGGACGGGGCCTGTGGGTTGGCCCGTTGGCCGAGGGGCCCGACGCCGAGACCGCCATCGGAGCGGTTATCGACGGGCCGACGGACGTCTTCGGCGCCATGAACGACGCCTACAGCGCCGATCCGATCCTCGTGCGAGTGCCGAACGGATTGGTCGTGGAGCAGCCGATCTTGATCATCGACTGGTTGGCGACCGACGGTGCGGCGGTGTTCCCGCGCACGGTCGTGCAGCTCGGAGCGGCAAGCGAAGCGACCCTCGTCGAGTACCAATCCGGCGCCGACGTAGGTGCTCTCGTGGTGCCGGTGACCGAGATCGACGTGGGTCCCGATGCACGCGGCACGGTGATCACGGTGCAGGAACGATCGACCACTACCTGGCAGATCGCGGAACAGGCCACACGGGTAGCCCAACAAGCAACCTTCGTAGGTCATCAGCTCGGCCTGGGGGGCGACTACGCACGCAGCCGGGTGGATTGCCGGCTCACGGGTCGAGGCGCCACGGGCAACTTGCGCGCGGCCTACTTCGGCGAGGGCGAGCAGATGCTCGACTTCCGCACCTTCCAAGATCATCTCGCGCCCGACACCACGAGCGATCTGTTGTTCAAGGGCGCGGTCGCCGGCACGTCGCGGTCGGTGTACACGGGTCTCATCCATGTCGCCAAGGAAGCCCGGGGCACCAACGCCTTCCAGACGAACCGCAACGTCAAGCTCTCTGATGGGGCGTGGGCCGAATCCGTGCCGAACCTCGAGATCGAGAACAACGACGTGCACTGCAGCCACGCCTCCACCGTTGGTCCGATCGACGAAGACCAACGTTTCTACCTCGAGAGTCGCGGCGTACCGCCCCAAGCCGCCGAGCGGTTGATCGTCGCCGGATTCTTCCGGGAAGTGCTCGGCCAGATTCCGATTCCTGGTCTGGCCGCGGATCTCGAGCTCGAGATCGATCGTCGGTTGGCCGTGGAGGTCGATGGATGATGCTCGAACGCATCTGTTCGGTGAAAGACGTCGAGCCCGGTGAGGCCAAGCGCTTCGACCTCGGCAATCTACGGCTGGCCATCGTGCGCATCGACGACGACTGGTATGCCATCGGCGACAAGTGCACGCATCAGGACATATCGCTGTCCGAGGGTGAGGTCGATCCCGACGAGCTCGAGATCGAGTGCTGGAAGCACGGCAGTCGGTTCTCGCTCGTCACCGGCGAGCCGAGTTCGTTGCCCGCGACCAAGGCCGAGCCGGTCTACGCGGTGCGGGTGGACGAGGGCGACGTCTACGTGGAGATCCCATGAGTGAGCTCCGCATCGAAGGACTCCGAGCGAGCGCGGGCGGCCGCGAGATCCTGCACGGCATCGATCTGCGCGTGCCGAGCGGCCAGGTGCACGTCGTCATGGGCCCGAACGGTTCGGGCAAGTCGACGCTGTCGCATGTGCTGATGGGTCGACCGGGCTACGAGGTCACGGCCGGGTCCGTGCACCTCGACGGCGTCGACCTCCTCGAGCTCGAACCGTGGCAGCGGGCGCAGGCCGGTCTCTTCCTGGCCTTGCAGTACCCGACCGAGGTTCCCGGTGTCAGCCTCGAGGACGTGCTCGAGGAAGCGCTCGTTGCCCAGGGTCGCGACCGAACCACCGTTGCGCCCGACGTGATCACCGAGGCGCAACGCATCGGCTTCGACGAGCGTCTGCTGACCCGATCGGTGAACGTCGACATGTCCGGCGGCGAGAAGAAGCGCACCGAGACACTTCAGCTCGCCGTGCTGCAGCCGAAGATCGCCGTGCTCGACGAGTTGGACTCCGGTCTCGACATCGACGCATTGCGCGCCTGCGCCCGGCGTATCGAAGCCGCAACCACCGAGTTCGATCTCGGGGTGTTGGCCATCACGCACTACACCCGGTTGCTCAAGGAGCTGAAGGCCGACGTGGTGCACATCCTCGTGCACGGTGAGCTCCGCGACACCGGCGGTCCTGAGCTCGCGGATCGGTTGGAGGAGGACGGCTACGCCATCTACGGCGTGCCGATCGAAGAGGGCGATCCTGCCCCACCTTCAGCCGACGACCCCTTTGCCGATCCCTTCGCCTAGGAGGCCGAGCCGCTAGGCGAGGCCTCCAATGAGTAGAGCGGCCTGTTTACGCAGGCGGAGCCTCCCTCAACGAACCGTTCACCGCGAAAGAGGTTCATCTATCCGCGCAAGTCCTGACGACCCTTCGGTCCTACGATGCCGGCATGGCTGATGTCGCGCTGAGTGCCGAGGAGATCCAAGCTCGGATGGTCGAGGTTCCCGGTTGGGAACACAGCGATGGAATGCTCCATCGCGAGTTCGTCTTCGCCAACTTCAGCGAGGCCTTCGGTTTCATGACGCGTGTCGCGCTTCTCGCCGAGAAGCTCGATCACCATCCTGATTGGTCGAACTCGTGGAACAAGGTGGCGATCGCGATCGCGAGCCACGACGCCGGCGGTATCACCGCTCGTTGCTTCGAGCTGGCGGCTGGGGCCAACCGTTTCGCCGGGAGCTGATCAGTTCACCTGGCGGTCGCGTCCTTCCCAGTAGGGAGAGCGCAGCTTGAACTTCTGGAGCTTGCCGGTCGACGTGCGCGCCAGATCGTCGCGGAACTCGATCGACGTCGGGCACTTGTAGTGCGCGAGCTTGCCGCGGCACCACTCGACGAGCTCGTCCTCGGTCGCGTCGGAGCCCGGTGCGAGAACCACCAGCGCCTTCACTGTCTCGCCCCATTTCTCGTGAGGTACGCCGATCACTGCGACCTCGGCGACAGCATCGTGTGAGAACAACCGGTCCTCGACCTCGATCGACGACACGTTCTCACCGCCGGAGATGATCACGTCCTTCTTGCGGTCGGAGATCGTGAGGTAGCCCTCGTCGTCGAGGAACCCGCCGTCGCCGGTGTGGAACCAATCGTCGACGATGGCGTCGGCGGTGGCCTCGGGCTGGTCCCAGTAGCTGGCCATCACGTGGTTCGACCGGGCGAGCACCTCGCCCTCGCGCGTCGATACGTAGCTGGACGCCCACCGCTGGCACACCCGTGCGGCCCAGCTTCTGGGCGCGCGTCGCAGGATCGAGGTCGTCCCATTCGGCGCGGGTGCGGTTCATGGTCAGCAGCGGTGACGTCTCGGTCAACCCGTAGATCTGGATGAACTCCCAGCCGAGTTCGGTCTCGACTCGCTCGATCGTGCGCGTCGGCGGAGGGGCACCGGCGACGACGATGCGCGTGCGTCCCGCGCCCGGAATCGGCCCGTCCCACGTCGCCGCGGCCTCGAGCACCATCGCCACCACGGCGGGTGCGCCACACATGAGCGTGACCCCGTGGCGCTCGACCCGCCGCAAGATCTCGGCGCCGTCGACCTTGCGCAGCACGATGTGCTGTCCGCCCATGGCCGTGACCGCATGGCCCATACCCCAACCATTGGCGTGGAACATCGGGAGCGTGTGCAGATAGACGTCGCGATCGCTGACCCCGGCTTGCCAGCCGAAGACCGACGAGTTCAGCCACAGGTTCCGATGCGTGATCTGGACGCCCTTCGGTCGGGCCGTCGTACCACTCGTGTAGTTGATCGTGGCCGTCGCGTCCTCGTCGGCTTCCCAATGCGCGGGTTCCGCGCCGTCGAGATAGAGATCGTCATCGTCCTGGCCGAGCACGAACTTGTGTTTGCAGTCCACCGACGCGAGGGCATCTTCGAGCTCGGGATCGACGAACAGCACCGATGCCCGGCTGTGCTCGACGATGTAGTCGACCTCTTCGACCTGAAGCCGGAAGTTGATCGGTACGAACACTCGCCCGAAGCCACTGATCCCGAAGAAGCCCATGAACAATCGGGCCGCGTTCTGAGACACGACGGCGACCCGCTCACCCTGGGCGAGGCCCAAGGCGTCGAGCCGAGCGGCTTGGGCTCGCGCCCGGGCATGCACTTGTTGGTAGGTCAGCGAACCCAACGACGGCGCGGGCTGGTCCGGCTCGTCGATGAGCCCCACGCGGTCGCCGTAGACCATCGCGGCACGTTGCAAGAAGTCACCAACGGTCAGCGGTACGCGCATGGAATCCCCTCTTCGGAGTGTGGGGCGTCGCTGGTCGGCGCGCCCCCGGCCCACAGACCCTACGCGGCAGACACCTTCACATGCAGGGGGTCCAGGGCTTGGCGTTGAGCGCCAGACTCTTCTTGATCGCGCTGCGGCCGCCGGCCTGGGCCGCGGGGCAGAACGTGGCGGGCTTCTTCGTGTACTCGACCTGAAGGACGGCTTTGCCGGCCGCGGTCCACGAGTCGTAGACGCCGCACTCGGCGTACTGCGCGCACTGCTCGTTGATCGCGAAGTCGAAGTAGGGGAGCAGACTGCCGGCCTGCTCCACGTCGTTCTTCAGGCCCGCGGACAGGCCGCGGAGTGAGCGACGGCGGCCAGCGCCCAGTTGTAGACGAACTGATCCTGCTCAGTGAGCGGGAAGCCGGTGTCGTTGGTGTAGCCATCGACGTTGTCGAACTCGATCGCGTCGAATCCCGCGCTGACGCACTTGTCGACCCGGGCCGTGATGATCGGCAGCAGCACACCGAGCTGGCGAACGTCGAGCCACTTCTCGCCCGGCCAGCCATTCGACTTGCCCTTCACCGCCGTCGGGAACGCCGAGGCGTCGGGGCGGAAGCTCTCGAACGAGCCGGCGGAGACGTAACACACCGCTCGCGCGCCGACCGCGTGGATCTGCGCGACAGCCGCGGTGTTCAGTGCGGTGCCGTCTTGGTTGTAGAGGTCGACGTCGTAGACGTCCGGCCGTACGCACGCGCCACCGGATGCGGGTACGACGCAGAGGTCGGTGCGTATCTTGCCGTTCAACTGGTACTGCCACCGTGCCCCCACCGGCGGTTTCCACGGGGTTGCCGCGTTGGCGGTCGCTGTCGGGACCAAGAACGCGAGCAGGAGCGTCAAAGCCGCGAGGCCGAGGATGCGCAGACGAGGCACAGCCGGAGCGTAGTCAGTTGCCCGGTGCTTCGACCTCGTCGATGCCCTGGCCGAGCGTGTTCCACGCCAAAGTCGCGCACTTGATGCGCACGGGGAACTTGACCACGCCACGCAGCGCCTCGAGGTCTCCCAGCTTCACGTCGGGGACGTCGTCGGGTTCGGGGGCGCCGTCCTCGCCGTCGAGCGAGCTCTCGTGGATCGACATCATCGCCTTGAACGCCTTGGTGAGATCGCGCACCTCGTCGATGGTCTTGCCCTTGACGGCGGCGGCCATCATCGATGCCGAGGACTGGCTGATCGAACAGCCCTGCCCGCCGATCTTGATGTCGTCGACGGTCCCGTCTTTCCCGACCTCGACGTACACGACGATCTCGTCACCGCACAGCGGGTTGAAACCTTCGACGCGATGCGCGGGCGGTACTTCGAGCTCGCCGCGGTTACGGGGGTTGCGGTAGTGGTCGAGAATGATCTCGCGATACAGATCTTCCAACCCGGGCATCGGACTCAGCTTTCTCCTGGGAACTCGCGGTAGGCCTTCATCAGACCATGAAGAATTCTGCTGCGGCGGCTAGGGCGTCGGCCAATGCGTCCACGTCGGACTCGTCGTTGTAGAGGTAGAACGAGGCTCGAGCGGTGGCCGACACGCCGAGCAGGCGCATCAACGGTTTGGCGCAATGGTGCCCGGCCCGTACACACACCCCGTGCTGGTCGAGCACCTGGCTGATGTCGTGGGGATGCACGTCCCGGAGGGCCAGTGAGAGCACCCCGCCCCGTTGGGTCAGATCCGTCGGCCCGTGGATGGTCAACTCCTCGCCGAACCGCTCGGTCAGCGTGCGCAGCGCGTAGTCGGTGATGTGCACCTCGTGGGCACGGATGTTGTCCATCCCCAGCGCCTCGAGGTACTCGACGGCGCGGCCGAGACCGATCACCTCCGCGATCGGTGGCGTGCCCGCTTCGAACTTCCACGGCACTTCGTTGGTGGTGAAGCCGTCGAGGCGGACGTCGCGGATCATCTCGCCGCCCCCGAGGAAAGGCGGCATGGCTTCGAGCAGTTCGGGTCGACCCCAGAGCACACCGATGCCGGTGGGCCCCAGCATCTTGTGGCCGGTGAAGCCGAGGAAGTCGCAACCGAGCTCGCCCACGTTCGTGGGGAGATGCGGTACCCGCTGTGCGCCGTCGACGAGGCACACCGCACCGGCCGCGTGCGCGGCGTCGGCGATCTGCCGGACAGGCGTGAGCGTGCCGAGGACGTTCGACATGGCCGACACACCGACGAACTTCGCCCCGTCGACCAGTCGGTCGAGGCCGGACAGGTCGAGCGTGTAGTCGTCGGCCAGCGGGATCCACCGGATCTCGATGCCGCGCTCCTGCTGGAGCATCAGCCACGGAACCACGTTGGCGTGGTGCTCCAGGTGGCTCAGCACCACGACGTCACCTTCGTGCAGGTTCGCTCGGCCCCACGTGTACGCCACCAGGTTGATGGCTTCGGTGACGTTCTTGGTGAAGATGATCTCGCGCTCGGAGCCGGCGCCGATGAAACGGGCCACGGCCGCGCGTGCGCCCTCGTAGCGCTCGGTCGTCTCCGCGCCCAGCTCGTACACGCCGCGGTGCACGTTGGCGTACGTGGTCTCGTAGAGCTGCTCCATCGCGTCGAGGACCGGCTGCGGCTTCTGCGACGATGACGCCGAATCCAGGTACACGACGGGCTTGCCGTTGGGCCGGGCGTTCATCAAGAGAGGGAAGTCGCGCTTGATGCTCGCGACATCGATCGTCGACGAGGAGGTCAGCGCCATGCGTCGTAGCCTTCCGCTTCGAGCCGTTCGGCCAGCTCCGGCCCGCCGCTCTCGACGATGCGCCCCTCGATGAGGATGTGCACCCGATCCGGTTGGAGGTACCGCAGCAGTCGTTGGTAGTGCGTGATCGCGAGCACGCCGAGCTCGGGTCGCGTGGTGCGAACCTCCTGCACGCCCTTGGCCACGGTCTTGAGCGCATCGATGTCGAGGCCCGAGTCGGTCTCGTCGAGGATCGCGATGTCAGGCTCGAGGATGGCCATCTGCAGGATCTCGTTGCGCTTCTTCTCGCCGCCCGAGAATCCCTCGTTCAAGTAGCGGTCGGCGAACGACGGGTCCATGTCGAGTCGCTCCATCCACTCCATGATCGACAGCCGCAGTTCGAGCATCGACAGGTCGATGCCCTTGCGGGCCGACAGCGCCTGCCGCAAGAAGTTGAGCACCGACACGCCGGCGACTTCCTGGGGGTACTGGAAAGCCAGGAACACGCCGGCCTTGCCCCGCACGTCCGGGCCCCAATCCGTTATGTCGTCGCCGTGGAAGAGCATGCGACCGTGGGTGACCTCGTACTCGGGGCTCCCGAGCAGGGTCGACGCCAGCGTCGACTTGCCCGACCCGTTCGGGCCCATCAGAGCGTGGACCTCGCCGACACCGATCGTGAGATCGACACCGCGGAGGATCTCGGTCGCCGCGGGGGCGCCATCGACGAGCGGAGAGGCGTGGAGGTCCTCGATCGCGAACAGGGGCGCGGTCATGGCGGCCAGTCTAGGCGGCGAGGTCGATTAGCACTACGGCCGTAGTGCTAATGCTGGCGATCAGCCAGCAGTATCCCCGTCGACTGCGATGAGGTCCTGCTTCCACGCCCGGAAGCGCTGGTGTGCACGCCCCGGTCGGCCCGACGCCCTCACCCGAGCCGTCGGCGAAGAGGCGGAAGCTGAACTGCCGCTGGAGGTCGTCGGCGTCGATCGCCAGATATCGGGCATCGGCTCGGGATGCCGGGCCCGCCCGCCAGAGCAACCATCGGCCGAGCCGGCGCTTGTACATCGCGACCGGCCCCCCGATGTCGTCGCCGAGACCCAAGCAACTGTGCGGGCGCCTCGATCCACGCGGTGGCGGGGATGTTGCGATCACGGGTGGGTGTAGGCGGCAGATCGGTCGTGTGCACCGGTGTCGGGTCGACCGGTCGCTGATCGGCGGGGAGCGACGAACCGGCCACGGCGGACACGGTACGCAAGCCAAGCCCTCGCCGGTAGGCAAGAATCACCCAATGCGTGTCACGGCGAAGGTCGACTACGCGGTGCGAGCCGCGATCTTGCTCGCGGAATCCGCCGACCACGACAGCGGCCCGCTCAAGGGAGAGCAGATCGCCAGCGCGCAGAACATCCCGGTGAAGTACCTCGAGAACATCCTGAGCGAGTTGCGCCAGGCGGGCATCGTGCGCAGCCAACGCGGTGCCGAAGGCGGGTACTGGCTCGGCAAGGCCGGCCGAGGACGTGTCGATCGCGGACATCATCCGCGCCGTCGAAGGTCCGCTGGCCAACGTGCGAGGGGAGCGTCCCGAGGCCCTCGACTACCCCGACGGCACCGGCTCGCTGCAAGAGGTGTGGATCGCTACTCGTGCGGCGTTGCGTTCGGTGCTCGAGACGGTGAGTCTGCGCGACGTCGTCAAAGGGCGATTGCCGAAGACGGTGACGGCATTGGCGGCCGATCCCGATTCGTGGGCGGCCCGTTACGTCACCAGCCTCGGTCGACCCACTCCTGCAGATGCGGGCGCTCGGTGCCGATCGTCGTGTCGTCACCGTGCCCCGGCAGCACGATCGTGTCCTCGGGCAGCGGGAACAGCTTGGTGTCGAGCGACCGGATGATCGTGTCGAAGTCGCCGCCCTCGAACGTGGTGTTGCCCGGGCCACCTGGGAACGAGCGTGTCGCCGCTGAAGACCACCGGCGAACCCTGGAGGCGGAAGCAGATCGAACCGGGCGTGTGCCCTGGGGTGAGGATCGTGGTCAGCCGCAGGCGGCCGACCTCGAGCACCGTGTCGTCCTCCAACACGAAGTCGTAGCTGTCGAGCATGTCGGCGTCGGCCGCCGTGACACCGACGTCGTAGCCCGCGTCGCGCACCGCCGGTACGGCTTGGATGTGATCCCAGTGGCCGTGGGTCTCGTACACGACCCGCACGTTGAGCTGCTTGCAGAGCTCGAGCAACTTCTCGTGTTCGTTCGCGGCGTCGATCAGGGCGGCCTCACCGGTCTGTTTGCACCGGAGCACGAACACGTTGTTGTCCATCGGGCCCACGACCAGCTTGTGGATCTCGGCCTGCTCGTCCTCGAAATGCAGCGTGCTCATGCGCCTCAGGCTAGGGCA
This sequence comes from uncultured Iamiaceae bacterium, assembly GCA_963778895.1. Classification (GTDB taxonomy): domain Bacteria; phylum Actinomycetota; class Acidimicrobiia; order Acidimicrobiales; family Acidimicrobilacustridaceae; genus CAVZVZ01. The sequence continues at coordinate 453,254 of CAVZVZ010000005.1, read as the reverse complement.
GCGGCGAGCAGTCGGGCGCGTCGACGGGAGTACCGACGATGCGGCCTCGCAGGCCGAGGATCGACGACCACGGCACCTCGACCACCGCATCGCTGGGTACTGGTTGGTCGGGCGTCTGTACCCGCATGACCACACAGGCATCGGGGATCGATTGCGACGGAGCGAGCACGATCCGGCCGGGCTGGCGCTTGGCGTTGCGCCATTCGAAGCCGGCCTCGACCCGGTCTGCGGGGTACCCGAGCGAAACGGCCTCCTCGCCGGCCTTCCAGCGCGCCGCGTCGAACGCCGCGGAGTCGGTCGACCACACGAGACCGAGGAGCGCGAACACGCCGACCGCAGCTATCTGCGCGCCGCACGGCGGGCGCGACTGGTCGCGTCGATGGGCGGGCGCCCGGTCCAGGATCAGCGCGGCGGCAAAGGGCGCGACGGCAAGGAGGTAGCGATCGAAGATGGGGAGGAAGTTGATGGTGCCGACCGCGATGACGCCGGCCATCGACGTGAGGACGAACACGACCAAGATGGATCGCGCGATCGGCATCCGCGAGGGTGGCGGCGATGGTGACCGCGTGAACCCACCACCTTCGCGGTCGCGGTGGCGAGAACCACGACGGTCAGAACCGAGGCCACGAGTACGAACGCGAGCAGGATCTTGAAGACGGGCGCCGGCATGAGCAAGGCGCGCGTGCCCGGGCATGACGTCCGTGCCGAACGTGCCCCGCTCGTCGAGGTACGGGCTGAGTATCGGCGGTGACCATCGCCACGCGCTGACGAGACCGGCCAGCCGCTGCGGCGAGGAACCCCAAGGCGAGCACGATGCGCCACCGCGCCGCGCGCGATGGTGTCGACCAGCGGCCGCAGAGGAATGAACGCGAACGCGGGCAGGACGAGGAACGCGATCGTTACGACGGTGTACAGGGTCGAGCGACCGAACTCGGCGACGATCCCGTCGAGGATCGATGACACGTTGAACTGAAGATTGATGCTCCCGTGCATGTGCGAGCGGATCACGTAGAGAACGCCGGCAGTCAGCACGGTGACGGCGCCGGGCACGACCACAGCGAGCAGCTGGGCGCGATCGCGACGCGCCGACGCCCGAGCGAACAGCACCAGCCCTACCGAGGCGGGTGCCACGAAGGCGTACTCGCGGATGGTGAAGCCCACCATGCCGACGACGAACGAGAGCACCGTGAAGATCGCGATGCGCTTCGCGTCCCGCTCGCGCAGCGCGCGCACGCCCGAGCGCGATGCAGCACGCCTGGGCCGCGAAGGACGGCACGTCCGTCATGAACGACATGGCGAGCGGCGCGTAGAGCGGGCTCAGCAACACCAGCGCGGTCGCCACCGCCGCTCGGGCGACCGAGAGGAAGTTCCGCAGCGTCCAGTACGTGGCGAGTACGCCGATCACGCCGAGGGTGATCGTCCACAGCTCCAGCGCGCGGCAGGCTGTCGGGGAACAGGCGGCCGATGGGCCACGCCAGGGCGAGGTGGCCGATCAGGAACATCGACGGCCAGCCGTTGAACCGCAGCACCCCGGTCTGTTCCCACCGACCGAGGATCTCGGCCCACGCCCAGTCGTCGTTCCGGGCGAGGCCGTAGGCGCCGAAGGCCGCCGAAATGGCGATCGGGACCAGCGCGAGCAGCACCAGAGCGACGACGGCCCAGCGATCGCGGTGATGCCGGGGGCCAGCCTGCTGACCCGTCGGCTCGAGCGTCGTCATGGCGGCCACAGACTATTGAGTCGGTCGGTGCGGAATGGTTCTTGACCGTTCGGTCTAGTAAGAATGGACCCCGCTACGCCCGGCAGAACCCGCAGCAAGGGGGCCACGAGAAGTGAATTTCGCCTTCAGTGAGGAGCAAGAAGAGCTCCGCAACGTCGTCCGTCAGTTCCTCGAGGCCAAGTCGCCCGAGGCTGCCGTTCGCGAGCAGATGGAGACCGAGCGGGGTTTCGACCCCGAGGTGTGGAAGCAGATGGCCGAGCAGCTGGGTCTGCAGAGCCTGACGATTCCCGAGGAGTTCGGCGGTCAGGGCTTCGGCTATGTCGAGCTGATCGTGGTGCTCGAGGAGATGGGCAAGACGCTCGTGTGCGCGCCCTACTTCTCGACGGTGGTGCTCGCCGCCAACACCTTGCTGCAGTCGGGCGACGACGCGGCCAAGAAGGAATACCTCCCCGGTATCGCGTCGGGTGAGACGATCGCCACGCTGGCGTTCACCGAGCCGAGCGGCAAGTGGGACGAGTCCGGCGTCGAGGCCTCGGCCTCGGGCAGCGGTGACTCGTGGAAGCTGAGCGGCACGAAGATGTTCGTGCTCGACGGCCACACGGCGGATCTCATCATCGTCGCGGCCCGCACGTCCAAGGGCGTGTCGCTGTTCGCGGTGAACGGCGACGCGGCCGGGCTCACTCGCACACCGCTCGCCACGATGGATCAAACCCGCAAGCAAGCGAAGCTCGAGCTCGACGGTGTCGAGGGTCGCTTGATCGGCGAGGAGGGCAAAGGTTGGGACGTGCTCTCGACCGTGCTCGATCTCGCGGCGGTCGCGCTGGCGGCCGAGCAGGTCGGTGGCGCGCAGCGTTGCCTCGACATGTCGGTCGAGTACGCCAAGGTGCGCGTGCAGTTCGGCCGGCCGATCGGCTCGTTCCAGGCCATCAAGCACAAGTGCGCCGACATGCTGCTCGAGGTCGAGTCAGCCAAGTCGGCCGCCTACTACGCCGGTTGGTGCGCGTCGGAGATGAACGACGAGCTGCCCGCGGTGGCGAGCCTCGCCAAGGCGTACTGCTCGGATGCCTACTTCCATGCCGCCGCCGAGAACATCCAGATCCACGGCGGCATCGGGTTCACGTGGGAGCACCCCGCGCACCTGTACTTCAAGCGGGCCAAGAGCTCGGAGCTGTTGTTCGGTGATCCCACGTATCACCGCGAGCTGCTCGCACAGCGCATCGGCATCTGACCTCTTCCCCAACGTTTCCGAAATTGGCGTCTCCTGCGACGACATGTGTCGCAGGAGACGCCAATTTGCGTTGGGGGGATGCTCAGACGGTGATGTCGGGTGGGAGGAGCACGCCGTCGATGACGTGGATCACGCCGTTGGACGTCACGATGTCGGTCGATGTGACCTTGGATCGATTTCCCTTGCCGTCGACGAGGATGACGCTGTTGCCGTCCACCTCGACAGTGAAGGGTTGTCCTTCAACGGTGGTGACCGGTCCCGGCTGGACGTCGGCTGCCATGACCTTGCCGGCGACGACGTGGTAGGTGAGGATCTTCTTCAGCGTCTCCTGGTTGGCCGGCTCGAGCAGGCTCTGCAGTGTGGCCGCCGGGATCTTGGCGAAGGCCTCGTTGGTGGGTGCGAACACGGTGTAGGGCCCGGGCCCGCTGAGCGTGTCGGCCAGGCCGGCGGCCTGCACCGCGCTCACCAGCGTCGAGAAGTCGGGGTTGCTCGCGGCCACCTCGACGATCGTCTTGTCTGCCGTCGAAGCGGCCGTGGAGCCGGTCATGCTCTCGGCCTTGGTGGTCGTGGTCGTTCCGCTGGTGGAGGTCTGCGAGTCGCTCGAACACGCTGCTCCGAGCAACGCTCCCAAGGCGACGACGCCGACGATCAGTACCGCTCTCGATCTTTGCATGAGTGCTCCTATTTAGCGCTAATTGGTTCGGTGCAGGGGTGTACGGAGCGAACGCCTCGCCGGATGACCGGCCCCATAGGCTCGTTCTGTGTTCGTGGTGTTGGTGCTGGTCGCCGTGGTGATCGTGATCGCTATCGGCCTGATCGCGATCGGTGCCGTGACGGGTCGGCTGGCGGAGGAGCCTCGGCGATCGGTCTTCGACCTCGACGAAGCCGTCGAGTACGTGGGGGAGCGTCTGCCCGACGACGTCACGGCGGTACTCAGCTTCGACGATGTGGCTCAGATCATCGCCTGGCATCTCGACTACCTCGAACACAAGGGCGTGGCCGGCGAGAGCGACCACGATCTCGAGGATCTGCCCTCCGGTCCCGTCGTCACGGCCGACGACGAGGCCGTGGCGTACGTGATCGGTCGGGCCCACGAGATCGGTCTCGACCTCGAGGACGTCCACGTCTTCGAGGTGCTGTCGGTCGAGCAGGAGTACCTGCGAGCGATCGGTGCCGTGGGTGCCGAGGTGCCGGGTCCGCAGGACCCCGATGTGGGTCCCTGACCCCCGCGAAAACACGCCACCTCGGCCCGCGCCTGTCGTATCCTGACGGCACCAGAGAAAGGAGGTGGTCCAGCTGATGAATGACAGTCGTTATGGGACCCTGGAGGTGGCTGGCCGCTAGTCGGCTTTGCTGGACCACCTGGTGGAATCCAACCAGCCCACCGCCGAACCCCGGCCGGGAAGTGGTCCCTCCCGGTAGCAACAACGAAGGTTCGGTCCATACCAGCAGAATCGTTCGAGGGGAGCCTTCGGGCTCCCCTCGTCGCGTCCGGCAGCCCCTAAGCTCCGCCTGATGAATCGCCCGACGCGCTTCGAGGAGTTCCGGTGGGTGGGCGACAAGCGCACCCAGACCGTGTACGACCTCGACAACATCGAGGATGCCTCGATCATCGACGAGCTGATGGAGGCCGAGACGTACATCGGATTCGCGCCCGACACGCTCGCCGAAGCCCGCAACCGCTGCTATCGCCCGTATCAGGGCAACGGCAGCGGGGTACCCGACGTCGACGTCTCCTGAGGGCATCGTGGCCCTCCGAGCTATCGACATGCACGTGCATCCGTCGACGCACGAATGGCTCGTCGACGCCTTGGGTGAGCTGAAGGAAGCCACGGAGCGGCACTTCCGGACCGAGATCGCGGTCCGCAGCGTCGACGAGATGGCCAACGAGTTCCGCGACGACGACATCATCGCCGTGCTGTTCGGGTGGGACGCCGAAACCGCGATGGGTCTTCCGAGGGTGCCCAACGACTTCATCGCCGATTGCGTGAGACGTCACTCGGACGTGTTCATCGGGTTCGCGTCGGTCGACCCGTGGAAGGGCAAATGGGCCGCTCGACGAGCTGCGGCGAGCCGTGACCGAGCTGGGTCTGCGCGGACTGAAGCTCCATCCCGAGCGCGCAAGCGTTCGCGCCGAACGACCGCAACTTCTACGACCTGTACGCGCTGGCCACCGAGCTGCAGATCCCGGTCGTGTTCCACACCGGCACGACGGGTCTCGGCGCCGGCCTGCCCGGTGGGCGGGGCATCAAGCTCGGATACTCGCGGCCGATCCTGCTCGACGATGTCGCCGCCGACTTCCCCGAGCTGCAGATCATCGGCGCTCACCCGTCGTGGCCGTGGCAAGACGAGATGCTCGCCGTCGCCCAGCACAAGACCAACGTGTGGATCGACCTGTCGGGATGGTCACCCCGTCGTTGGTCGCCCGACCTGGTGCGCAACGTGCTTGGCCCTCTGCAGGATCGAGTGTTGTTCGGCACCGACTATCCGTTCATCACCTTCCAGAAATGGATCGAAGCCTTCCGCTCCCACGAACCGAGTGCCGAGCTCGAGGCGAAGGTGCTGAAGGGCAACGCCGAACGACTGCTCGGGCTCTGATCGCGTGGACCGCATCTTTTCGAGCGACGGCGTCGAGTTGGCCGGTCATCTGGCCCGACCGAAGAGCGGGCCGGGCACCAAGCTCCCCGGGCTGGTCATCTGCCACGGGTTCCCTCCGTTGCGCGGTGGCGGCCGGCTGTCGGCCAAGTCGTTCCCGGAGCTCGCCGACCGAATCGCCACCGAGCTCGGCTGGTTCGTGTTGGTCTTCACCTTCCGAGGCTGCGGCGATTCCGCCGGCGACTTCTCGCTCGGCGGGTGGCTCGACGACCTACGCGCCGCGTCGCGGTTTCTTCGTCACGTCGAAGGAGTGCGCGACGTGTGGGTCGCGGGATTCGGTACGGGCGGTGCCCTGGCCCTGTGCGCCGCGGCGGGTGATCCCGACATCAAAGGCGTCGCGGCGCTCGGGCGCGCCGGCAGACTTCGACGACTGGGCCAATCACCCGCGCCGTCTGCTGCAGCACTCACGTGAGGTCGACATCATCCACTCGGCGGACTTTCCAGCGTCATTCGACCGTTGGTCGCGCGACCTGCGCGAGATCCGTGCCGTGTCCTGCGCCTCGAAGCTCTCGCCGCGCCCGTTGCTGCTCATGCACGGATCGGACGACGACGCCGTGCCCGTGTTCGACGCGCGTGTGCTGGCTGACGCGCACAGCGAGGCGGATCTGCGCATCATCGACGGCGGCAGCCACCAACTACGCCACGACCCGAGAGCAATCGCCATCCTGCTCGGCTGGCTCGATCTCCAACGTTCGCAGTCGACTTCTCGCAGCTGAGACTCGTCGCTGCTTACACTGCCTCTCGTGAGTGCGAGCGGTGCAGGCCAGGACGCGGCCCGTCGATCTCTTGCCGAGGAAATGATCCTCGGCACCGCACGCCGACCGCGCCCGACCGCGCCGGATGTCGTCCGGCAGCCGGAGCCCGACGACCGACCGGATCCGCATGCGCAATGGGATGAGGTCAAGGGTGAGTGGGTCGTATGGGACGAGGGCGCCGACGCCTGGGTGAGCGTTCGACCATGAGCGCCGCCGATGCCGGCTCGGTCGGTTTCCAGGCGTCGATCGTGGGCGACATGGCCGCTCGCCACGACGCGGTCGCGCACGTACCGGACGTCGATCGCATCCCTGAGCCCGACGATCGTCCCGACCCGCATGCGCAATGGGACGAGGTCAAAGGCAAGTGGGTCGTCTGGAACGAAGACACCCACGAATGGGACGAACTCACCGATGACACCGCGCCCGAGAGCGGCACCGAAAAGTCGTCAGTCGGTCTTCTGCTTGCCTTTCGCCTTCATCTCCTTCTTGAAGGCACGGACCCGTTGCAAGGCTTCCTCGCTGTCGATGTCGGCGACGGAGCGCGGTACGTCGTCCGAGAACGGTGCCGCCACCTCTTCCCACCCTTTGGGTTTGACGCCGAGCCTCTTGGCGAGGATCGCCATGAAGATCTTGGCCTTCTCGTCGCCGTAACCGGGCAGTTCGCGCAGTCGGCCGTACAGCTCGGCGCCGTCTTTGGCCGTTGTCCAGATCTTGGCCGTGTCGCCGTCGTAGTTCTCGGCCACGAACACCGCGACCGCGTGCGTGCGCTTGCCCATCGAGCCGGGGAAGCGATGCAGCGCCGGCTTCTCCTTGAAGACCGCTTCGACTTCCTCGGGTGACATCGCAGCCAGCTTCGTGGCATCGAGCTCGCCACCGAGGCGGCCCTTCAGGGTGTAGGGACCCTTGAACGCCCACTCCATGGGCACCTGTTGGTCGAGCAGCATGCCGACGAGCAGTGCGAAGGGGTCGCTCATCAACAACTTGTTGGCCTCGGGGTTGTCGGTGATCGGCATCGTCTTGGTCGGCATCGGCCGATTCTAAGACGCGCCGGATACGTTGCCTCGGCCCGAGCTCGGGTACCCGGATGAGAGGGTCGACGGAGAAGGTGCCGTTCACCGGGCGGTCGAGAAGTACTGCCGCCGCCACCCGGATCCATGTGTCAGCGGTCCGAGACGTGCGCCCGGACCGCGTCGTCACCCTGCCCACACCCCTCTCGCCACGACTGAAGCCGACCGGCGATGGAGGCATCACGGAGACTCGATCAATCGAGTCCGAGCACGGTCATCAGGGCTTCGTCGACGCTCCACAGCTCCTCGGTGGTCAAGCGGCCGGCGCGCCGACCCAGGCGGCCGACGTCGACGGCGCCGATCTGCTCGACGAGCACCCGGGTCGAGGTGCCGCCAACCTCGATCTCAGGGCGGAACGATGCCGGCCGGGCGCTTCGCGACGTGGGAGCGACGATCACGACCGATCGGGGGAGGAGCTCGTCAGCCTGAACGACGATCCCGAAGCGATCGCCGTGCTGCTCGTGCCCAATCCCCTTCGGCAGTTTGAACCGGTAGATGTCACCTCGGAGCACGGAGCGATTCCATCAACCCCGCGACGGTCAACATCTCATCGCGGTCCGTCGCGTCGGCCTCGAGCGCGGCGACCTCGGCCGCGAGCGAGCTGCGACGTCGAAGGCGATCGGCCGACGAGATCAGGGCCGATCGAATCGCCTCAGACCGGGACATCCCCGCAGCTTCAAGCGTTCGCAATGCTCGCTGGGCGTCGTCATCGAGCCGAACGGAGATTGCCTGCGTCATGCCGCGCTTGTATCACAAAGCGTGATACAAGCCGGAGATCCGTCCTCAAACTAGCCGAAACCGAGGCGGCCATTGCCGCAGCGATGCAGAAAGCGGCCAACTGATCAGAACTCGGGTCACCGTGTACGCGGGTCGCCCACGTCGGCGTCGATCTCGTTCTCCTTGATGCAATCGGCGACGACGGAGCGATCCACCGCGCCCGCCTGCGCGAGCGCCGACAGAACCGCGACCTGCACGTGGGCGGCGTCGGTCTCGAAGTAGCGGCGCAATTCCTCGCGCGTGTCACTGCGGCCGAAGCCGTCGGTCCCGAGCGCGGCGAAGGATCGGTTGTCCGGGACGAAGGGCGCGACCTGATCGGGCACCATCTTCATGAAGTCGGTCACCGCGATGATCGGTCCGTTGCTCTCGGCCAGTCGAGCGGTCACCAGCGGTGTGCGGAGGTCGTCGAGCGGGTGCAGTCGGTTCCACCGATGGGTCGACAGGGCCTCCTCGCGCAGAGCCTTGTAGGACGTTGCGCTCCACAGCTCACAGCGCACGCCGTAGCGCTCGGCCAGTTGATCGCGGGCTTCTCGCGCCGCGAGGTGGGCGGTGCCAGAGAACAGGATCGTGGCCGTCGGACCGTCGCCTGCGGGTGCGTCCTCGAACTTGTACAGACCTTCGCAGACCTGCCGAGGATCGACGTGGTCGGGCTTGGCGGGCATCTCGTAGTTCTCGTTGTAGAGCGTGAGGTAGTAGAAGATCGCCTCGCCCAGCTCCGACTCGTCCGCGCCCTCGTTACCGGCACCGCCGTACATGCGGTGCAGGCCGTCCTGGATGATGGTGGCCATCTCGAAGGCGAAGGCGGGGTCGTAGGCCTGACAGGTCGGCACCGACGACGCCAGCACGTGGCTGTGTCCGTCCTGGTGTTGCAGTCCCTCGCCGAGCAGCGTGGTGCGGCCGGCGGTCGCGCCGAGAAGGAAGCCACGAGTGCGCGCATCGGCCGCCGCCCAGATCAGATCGCCCAACCCGTTGGAAGCCGAACATCGAATAGAAGATGAAGAAGGGCACCATCGGGATGCCACGAGTTGCGTAGGCCGTGCCCGCAGCGGTGAAGCTCGACATGGCGCCGGCCTCGGTGATGCCCTCCTCGAGCAGTTGACCGTCCTTGCTCTCGGCGTAGGTCAACAGCAACTGCGAGTCGACCGGTTCGTAGAGCTGACCTTGCGAGGCGTAGATCTTGAACTCGCGGAACAGGGCATCCATGCCGAACGTGCGGGCCTCGTCGGGGATGATGGGCACCACCCGCGGCCCGAATCCTTCGGCGCGGGCGAGCGTGCGCAACAGACGAGTGAAGGCCATCGTGGTCGACACTTCCTGACCGTTCGACCCTGCTTGTAGTTCGGCGAACGAATCGTCCGGCGGTAACTGCAGCGGTTGACGGACCCGGACGACGCGTCGCGGCAACGCACCGTCGAGCACGCGCCGTCGCTCCATCAGGTACTGGTACTCGCGCGAGTTCTCTGCCGGCCGGAAGTAGGGCGGCCGATCGCCGTCGAACGCGCTGTCGGGTACCTCGTCGTGCATGAACAGGCGCTCGCGCAGTGTCTTCGAGCTGATCGATGGTCATCTTCTTGATCTGATGCGTGGCGTTGCGGCCTTCGACGTCCGACCCGAGCGCCCAGCCCTTGACGGTCTTGGCCAGGATCACGGTCGGCGCGCCTCGCTGCTCGGTCGCAGCCTTGTAGGCGGCATAGAGCTTCTTGTAGTCGTGCCCGCCGCGGGGGAGCGCCCGCAGCTCCTCGTCGCTCAGATGCTCGACCAGCTGGCGCAGTCGGGGGTCGGGACCGAAGAAGTGATCGCGGATGTGTGCACCGTCGGTCACTGCGTAACGCTGGAAGTCACCGTCGACCGTGCTGTTCATCTTGTGCAGCAACACACCGTCGTTGTCACGCGCCAGTAAGTCGTCCCACGCCGATCCCCAAATGACCTTGATCACGTTCCAGTTCGCGCCGCGGAAGAACGCTTCGAGCTCCTGGATGATCTTGCCGTTGCCGCGTACCGGGCCGTCGAGTCGTTGCAGATTGCAGTTGACCACCCAGATCAGGTTGTCGAGTTGCTCGCGTCCGGCGAGCGAGATGGAGCCCAACGTCTCGGGCTCGTCGGTCTCGCCGTCGCCGAGGAAGCACCACACACGCGAGCCGCTCGTGTCGTCGATCCGCCGGTTGTGCAAGTACTTGTTGAATCGTGCGTGGTAGATCGAGTTGATCGGACCCAGGCCCATCGACACCGTGGGGAACTCCCAGAAGTCCGGCATGAGCCAGGGGTGGGGATACGACGACAGGCCCGGGCCGGGGCCCGTCAGCTCGCGCCGGAAGTTGTCGAGGTGCTCCTCGTCGAGCCGGCCTTCGACGAACGCTCGGGCGTAGATGCCAGGGGCGGCGTGACCCTGGAAGTACACATGATCGCCGGGGAGCCCGTCGTCCTTGCCCCGGAAGAAGTGGTTGAAGCCGACCTCGTATTGCGCCGCCGACGATGCGAACGTCGAGAGGTGCCCGCCGATGCCGTCGGCCTTCTTGTTGGCGTAGACGACCATCACCGCGGCGTTCCAACGGATGTAGGCGCGAATCCGCTTCTCGATGTACTCGTCACCCGGGAACCACGGTTGTTCGGCGGTGGGGATCGTGTTGACGTACGGCGTGCTGACCTCGGCGGGCGTGCCGACCTGTCGCTCGCGCGCCCGCTCGGTGAGCTTGCTCATCAGGTAGCGCGCCCGGGTCGTACCTTTCGCGTCGATGACGGCGTCGAGGGAGTCGAGCCATTCGCCCGTCTCCGCCGGATCCGTGTCCGGGAGCTGGTGAACGAATTGGTCGATGATCATGCTCGACCTTTCTGCGGCAGATGGGGGCCTACCGCTGATGTGCGCCGGGGGTGTCGATTCGATCGTGCCGTACGACCATGATGCCGGAACCCTCAGCCATACCGGCGGTCGTGTCACTATCCAGGGGTCATGGGACCCGCTCGCACCAGCACTGTCGTGTACACGGACGGCGCGTGCAGCGGCAATCCGGGTCCGGGAGGCTGGGCGTGGGCGGTGCCGGGCGGCGCGTTCGCGAGCGGTGCGGCCCCGCAGACCACGAATCAGCGGATGGAGATCGCCGCGGCGCTCGAGGCGGTGCGCGCCATCGACGGTCCCGCTCGAGGTGGTGAGCGACTCGACGTACGTCGTCAACTGCTTCCGTGACCGCTGGTGGGAAGGCTGGATGAAGCGCGGCTGGCTCAACAGTCAGAAGAAGCCGGTGGCGAACCGTGACCTGTGGGAGCCGTTGATCGAGCTCGTTCGCTCGCGTGGTGACGTCACGTTCCGCTGGGTCAAGGGCCACAGCGGCGATCCCAACAACGATCTGGTCGACCGTCTGGCGGTCGAAGCCGCGCTCGAACAAAAGGGCCGGAGCGGTGACTCACCCCCCGAGCACGTCGGCGAGCCGGACACGCTCGGCCGTGCCGGTACGGAGACCGGGGCTGGGCCCGCCGAGCCCGGACTGCCGGGTCATCCGCTGGTGGTGTTGGGTCATCGTCCGCCGGAGCTCGGTGGGTATGACGACAACCCCACGGCTGACACGGTCCGGAGGAGGCTGGGTGAGATCTTCCTCGCCAAACGGGAGCTCGCGCCGGAGCTCGTCATCGTGACCGGACTGTTGCTCGGCGCCGAAACCCTCGGGGCCCAAGCCGCGCTCGACGTCGGTGTGCCCTACGTGGTGGCGCTGGCGTACCCGGAGCCGCAGCGCGTTTGGCCGCGCGTGTCGCAGGATCGATTCGCAGCGCTCACCGATGCCGCGCTCGATGTGATCACGCTCCAGCGCAAGCCGCCAGAGTCCAAGGCCGAAGGCCGGCGCGGCGTTGGCGCGCCGCGACGCGTGGCTCGCGCGACACGCGAACGAAGCCGTTCTCGTGTGGGACCAACGCGAGGCGTCCCTGGGCAAGCTCTATCGGTCCCTTGTCGATCATCTCGGCGAGGAACACGTTTGGACTCTCGAGCCGCCTACCTCGAACGCGGGGTAGCTTCCGGCTGTGCGGATCGCGAGCGACACCGGGGGTACCTACACCGATCTCGTGTCCGACGATGGGCGCGTGAGCAAGGTGCCATCGACGCGTCACGATCCCGGCGCCGCGGTTCGCGCGGGTGTCGCGGCGCTGACCGACGAGCAACCCGACGTGCTGGCGCACGGGACCACCGTAGCGACCAACGCGCTGCTCGAGCGCCGCGGTGCGAACGTCGCGCTGTTCACCACCGCAGGCTTCCGCGATGTCATCGAGATCGCCCGCCAGGACCGACCCTCGCTGTACGACCAGTCCGTCGATCGGCCCGAGCCGCTCGTTCCCCGAGCCTGGAGGTACGAGGTCACCGAACGCCTGGACGCGACGGGCACCGAGCTCGTTGCGCTCGACTTGCACTCGTTGCCCGAGGTCGACGAGGCCGTCGACGCGGTTGCGGTGTGTCTGTTGCACTCGGATCTGAATCCGAAGCACGAGCGCGTGTTGGGCAAGAAGCTGGCGCGGCAGGGCGTCGATGTCAGCTTGTCGTGTGACATCAGCCCCGAGTTCCGCGAGTACGAGCGCACCGTGACGACCATCGTGAACGCGTACCTTCGGCCCGTCTGTCGCGAATACCTACGTGGCCTTACATCGGTCGCAGCCGATGTGTTCGTGATGACGTCGGCCGGCGGCCTGATCCATGCCTTGGCGGCGGCCGAGCGCCCCGCCGCGTTGTTGCTGTCGGGTCCGGCGGGTGGTGTCGCGGCCGCCGCTGCTGTCGCGGCGGCCAATGGCTTTCCCGACGCGATCAGCTTCGACATGGGCGGGACCAGCACGGACGTCTGCCTCATTCTCGACGGTCGGCCCGAGCCGGCCGCCGAGCGCGACATCGCCGGCTTTCCCGTGCGGCTTCCGGCGCTCGACGTCAACACCATCGGCGCCGGCGGTGGATCCATCGCGCGGATCGACGATGGCGGCGCGCTGGTCGTCGGGCCCCGAGAGTGCGGGGGCGGTCCCCGGTCCGGCCTGCTACGGCCGGGAGGGCGACCGCCCCACGGTCACCGACGCGAACCTGTTGGCCGGCCACATCGCCCCGGATGCCACGTTCCCTGGTCTCGGCCAACTCGACCGCGCCGCCGCCGAGCGCGCGATGGCGCGATCGGGCACGGATCCTGACGGTGTGATCGCCGTCGTCAACGCCAACATGGAACAGGCCCTCCGTGCCGTCTCGGTCGAGCGTGGCGTCGACCCGCGTGGGCTGGCGTTGGTGGCCTTCGGCGGTGCGGGACCGCTGCATGCGTGCGCGTTGGCGGACGCGCTCGAGATGTCCTGTGTCATCGTCCCGGCGCGAGCCGGCGTGTTGTCTGCGGTCGGCATCCTGGCTGCGGCCCGACGCGTCGACCGGGTGCGTTCGTGGCCCACGCCGGCCGATCACCGCAAGGTCGAGCGCGCACTCGAGGCACTCGGGCAAGAGGCGGCCCGCGCACTGGGCGAGCCGGTCGACACCCTCGAGCTCGCGCTCGATTGTCGCTATGCGGGCCAGAGCTACGAGCTCACGGTCCCGGCCGTGAAGGCGTTCGCCGCGGAACACGAACGGCGCAACGGCTACGTGCGTCCCGATCATCCGATCGAGATCGTTGCCCTTCGTGCGACCGCGCTCGGACGTGCCCCGACGTCGGTCACCGCCTTGCCCGACGTCACGAGGGAAGAAGGATCGGGCCCACGGGTGATCGCCGAGAGCGACTGCACGATCTGGCTCCCGGCTGGGTGGTCGGCCGAGCAAGGTGTCGCGGGCGCGCTGGTCCTGCGGAGGGATGCCTGATGCTCGATCCGGCATCGCTGCAGATCCTCATTTCTCGTCTCACTGGGATCGCGACCGAGATGGGCGCCGTGCTGCGGCGCGCGGCGTTCAGCCCCAACATCAAAGAACGCGCCGACTGCTCGGCGGCGATGTTCACCGCGGACGGTGAATTGTTGGTGCAGGCCGAGCACATTCCTGTGCACCTCGGCTCGATGCCGGCGTCGGTGCGCGCTGCTATCGACCACTTCGGCTCGTCGGTTGCGCCGAACGATCAGATCATCCTGAATGACCCCTTCCAAGGGGGGACGCATCTCAACGACATCACGCTCGTCGCGCCGTGTTTCGCGTCGGGCACTCTGGTGGGCTGGGTGGCGAACCGGGCGCATCACGCCGATGTCGGTGGCGCGGCACCGGGTTCGATCCCGGCCGACGCCACGGAGATCTTCGCCGAGGGCTTGCGGATCCCGCCCGTGCGACTCACGCCGGAAGTGAAGGCGCTTCTCATGACGAACTCGCGCACTCCCGACCGAACGCGACGGTGATCTCGACGCGCAAGTGGGGGCCAACGCAATCGGGGCCAAACGCTTCGCCCGGCTGGCCGGCGAGCCATTGCACGAGGTGGTGGCCTACGGCGAGCGTCGGATGCGGACGGCTCTTGAAGCGATGTCCGATGGTCAGTGGCGCTTCGAGGATGTCGTCGACTCGTTCGGGCCGGAGGTGTCACAGCAACTGCCCAGCCGGATCGTGGTCACGGTCACCATCCACGGATCGGAGATCGAGTTCGACTTCACCGGCACCGCGGCGCAACGGGAGGGCAACGTCAACGCGGTCGAAGCGGTCACCGTCAGCTCGGTCGCGTTCGCGTTGCGATCGGTGCTCGACCCCACGTTGCCGAGCAACGGCGGGGCGTTGCGGCCGGTCACCGTGATCGCGCCTCCTGGCACGATCGTGAACGCCCAGGAGCCGGTTGCGGTCGGTGCCGGGAACGTCGAGGTGAGCCAGCGAGTGGCCGACGTGTGCCTCGGTGCCCTCGCGCAAGCTTTGCCCGCAGGTGTCGGCGCGGCCTCGCAGGGAACGATGAACAACGTCCTCATCGGGGCGCCTGGATGGGTGTACTACGAGACGATCGGCGGCGGACAGGGCGGCCGTCACTTCCGGACGGGTATGAGCGGTGTGCACACGGCCATGACCAACACGAAGAACACGCCGGTCGAGGCACTCGAGCGGGCCTTCCCGATGCGAGTCCAGCGGCTGCGGCTTCGCGAAGGAAGCGGGGGCGATGGTCGCTATCCCGGTGGCGAGGGCATCGAGCGTGACCTCGAGATGCTCGAACCGGCCACGATCTCGCTCATCACCGAGCGCCGGTGGTCGGCTCCTTGGGGTGTGGATGGAGGTGAGCCGGGAGCGAGGGGGGAGAACTGGTTGTTGCCGGGAGGCGACGAGACGCGGGCTCGGTCCTTGGCCGACAAAGTGACGTTGAAGGTCGATGCAGGCGACGTGCTCCGGGTGTTGACACCCGGGGGCGGGGGATGGGGGAGACCACGATGAATCGAGCGAACGTTCTTCGGGTGCTCGCGGTTCTCGGCGTGCTGACGGCGATTCTCGTGCCGAGCGCGATGTCTCGGGCGGGCGGCAGTGCGCAGCTCCTCGCGACCGAGTCGTTGCCGGGGCCGATCGGCCACCACGGTCGCTGGGTCACCGATGCCGACGGACGTGTGCTGTTGCTGCACGGGGTCAACTTCGTGGCCAAGGTCGATGGCGAGACACCGGCCGAGATGGGTTTCGGCGACGACGACGCCCAGTTCTTGGCCGACAACGGATTCGACGTCGTGCGCCTGGGGCTGACCGCGGGCTCGATCATGCCGAGTCCCGGTGTGATCGACACCGCGTACCTCGCGTCGTTCCGCCAGACGATCGACACCATCACCTCTCACGGACTCTTGGTGTTGGTCGATCTGCACCAAGACGGCTGGGGCCCGAGTCTCGGTAGCGACGGATTCCCCGAGTGGATGACGATCACGCACGGTGCCGAGAACACTCACACCGACTTCCCGCTGTACTACATCACCAACCCCGCCATTCAGGCCGCGTTCGACAGCTTCTGGGGCAACGAGGCCGGCCCCGAGAACGTGAACATCCAAGACCGCGTGGGCACGATGATGGCGGCGTTGGCGCAGTCGGTCGGCGACAACCCCGGTGTGCTCGGCTACGACCTGCTGAACGAGCCGTGGCCCGGCACCGTGTGGCAGCCGTGCGCGACCGATCCGGCCGGCTGTCCCGCGCAGGACGAGGCCCTCGACGCCTACAACGCCCGTATGGCCCAAGCGATCCGGACACAGGATCCGACCCGACTACTGCTCGGCGAGCCGTACGTGCTGTTCAATTTCGGCGGGGCACCCACCAACATCACCTTGCCGGGTAACGATCCCCAGAGCGGCATGAGCTATCACCTCTACACCTCCGACCCGGCACTCGAACCGGCGGTGCAGGACTTCGCAGTGCAATGGGCCGAAAACACCTGTGGCGCATTGATGAACACCGAGTTCGGCGCCACCACCGACACCGTTGCGATCGACCGCCAAGTCAAGGAGCTCGACGGCGCGTTGATCCCGTGGACCTGGTGGGCGTACAACGAGAACTTTGCCGGGGACATGTCGAAGCCGATCGGTGAGACGCCGATAAACGAACCGGTCGTCAACACGCTGGTGCGCCCCCATCCGCGCGCCGTGGCCGGCACGCCGTTGCTGCACAGCTACGACCTAGCGTCCAGAGCGATGCAGTTCACGTACTCGACGACTCCCGTGGATGGAGGCACGTGGCCGTCGGGCACGGAGTCCGAGTTCCAGGTGGCCTCGCGGACATATCCCGAGGGCTACGACGCGCGCGTCATCGGTGGGACGATCACGTCGGCACCCGACGCCGAGGTACTCACGGTGGCCGCGGACGCCGGTGGCACCGAGGTCACCGTGCTCGTCTGGCCGGCCGGACAACCGGAGCCCCCCGTGGTCGCGATCTCGCTCGCGGGTCCGGTCGACGATCCGTGCACGGCCACGCCGGAAGCGCCCATCACTCCCGTCGCCGACACGCAGCCGGCGGTCGAGCCGAGCTTCACCGGCTGATCGTCCGACTGCGGCGTCAGAACAGGCGCGCGGTGGCGAGGTCGGCACCGGCGCGCAACGCTCGCAACTTCTCCCACACCACCGACGGCGCGACATCGCCGATTCCGGCCGAAGTGTCGAACCCGCAGTCGGTGCCGGCGATGATGCGCCGCGGATCGCCGACCGCTTCGGCCACTCGGACCAGCCGGTCGGCCACGACCTCGGGATGCTCGACATAGTTGCTCGTCGTGTCGATCACGCCCGCGATCAACACCATGCCGTTGGGCAGCGGATCCCGTTCGAAGCACCGGAACTCGTGGGCGTGACGCGCGTTCGCCATCGAAATCACCAGCGCGCCGACGTTGGCCCGGTAGAGCAAGGGCTGGATGGCGGCCAGGTCGACGTCATGAGTGTGCGGACCTTCGTAGTTGCCCCAGCAGACGTGCAGCCGCACCGCGGCCGGGTCGATGCCGTCCAGCGCGAAGTTGATGGCATCGATGACGAGCTCGACCCATGCGAGGAACTCCTCCAGCGGACGATCCGCGAACAGCGTGTGGCGTTCGAGCGCCAGGTCGGGTGCGTCGATCTGCAGCAGGAGGTTGCGCTCGACGATGGCGCGGTACTCGGTGCGTAGAGCCGCGGCCACCGCGTGCACGTAGGCGGCTCGCGAGTCGTAGTAGCGGTTCTCCATGGCCGACGCCACGATGCCGGGCGAGGCCGAGGTCATGAAGGTCTCGGCGAACGGCGTGTCGGCTACCAGCGCCAACTCCGCGTCGAGCTCGGCCGTGTCGCCGTACGTCACCTCACCGATCGCGGCCGGTGCGGTCATCAGGCTGACCTTCGTGCGCTCGAAGCGGGGAAGCGCCGAGCTCCACGTAGTCGGGATGCTCGACGAGGTCGGCCATCAAGGGCCGCCGACCCGAATCACCGAATCCGGTCATTCGATGCTGGACGTACGTGAAGAAGCTCTCCCTCGCCTGCTCTCCGTCGTTGCCGATGTCGATGCCGACATCGGCCTGGGCGGCGACGACGGCAGCGGTTGCAGCTTCCACGGCTTGGCGGAACTCATCGGGGTCGACCGACTCGCCGCGGGAGCGACGGCCGTGGAGATCGCCGAGCGACGCAGGACGCGGCAGGCTTCCGGCGTGCGTGGTCAGGATGCGTGAGTCGCTCGTCAGCACGAGAACAGTCTGACCGCAGCAAGATCGCCACGCTCGTGCGCGCGAAGATGACCCGATGAGTCGACCTGCTCCCGACGATGCGCCCGAGCTATTGCGGGCGTTCGCCGAGCAGTGCGGCGAGGTGTTCGCGACGTTCCAGGCCCAGGATTCGGGCTGTGTGTCGTTCGGGGTGGAAGCCGGCACCCGCCGCTGGTTCATCAAGGGCCCCCGCACGGAGGCCGCGGTCGAGAGCGTGGCATCGGTCGTGGAGTTCCACGCACGCGTGCGGCACGCGGTGATCGTGCGTCCGGTCGAGGTGGTCGACGTCGAAGGACTGCCGGTGTTGCGGTATCCGTGGGTCGACGGCGAAACGCTCTACCACGCGACCACAGAGCGACGAGGCGCCGCCGTGCGAACTGCCGACGATGCACCCCACGAGCGGTTCCGTCGCCTACCGGTTGACCAGATCGTGTTCGCCATCGACGCGATCTACTCCGCGCATGTCGAGATCACCCGCGAGGGCTTCGTCGCCGTCGACCTGTACGACGGCAGTCTGCACTACGACTTCGATCGCCGGCGCATGCGTCTGATCGACCTCGACGAGTACCGGCCCGGACCGGTTCAGGTACCGGACGAACCGTTGCCCGGCTCGACGCGATTCCGCTCGCCCGAGGAGCAGGTGCCCGGTGCGGTCGTGGACGAACGGTCGACGGTCTACGTCCTCGGTCGAGTGGCCCAGATCCTGCTCGACGAGGGTGACGACGATGGTCGGTGGCGAGCCTCCGACGAGCTGGCTGCGGTGGCCGGACGCGCCACCGAACCCGACCCTGCCGATCGGTACGGCACGGTCGCCGAGCTCGCCGGGGTGTGGCGTGCCACCGCATCCATCGCCGACTGACGGCGAAAAGCGGCGTGGGGTTCGCCCACGGCCAGATCATCGTCCTAGGCTCGCCGGCCATGGACTTGAACGGAATTTCCGCAATCGTGACCGGGGGCGCCTCGGGCATCGGCGAAGCCGCGGCACGCCAGCTGGCCAAGCGCGGGGCGAAGGTCGTCATCGCCGACCTGCAGGACGACAAGGGCAACGCCTTGGCGAGCGAGCTCGGTGGAGCCTTCGCGCACGTCGATGTGACGAGCACCGAAGACGTGACCGCGGCGATCGAGCTCGCCAAGGAGATGGGCCCGGTCCGCGCGCTCGTCAACTCGGCAGGTGTCGGCTGGGCGACCCGCACCATCGGCAAGGACGGCCAGTACAGCTCGGCGCACGACCTCGAGGTGTTCCGCAAGGTCGTCGAGGTCAACCTCATCGGCACCTTCAACTGCATCCGGTTGACCGCGACGGCCATGAGCCAGACCGAGCCGCCTCGAGGACGGCGAGCGCGGCGCCATCGTGAACATGGCGTCGGTCGCCGCGTTCGACGGGCAGATCGGCCAGGCGTCGTACTCCGCTTCGAAGGGTGGCGTCGTCGGGCATGACCCTGCCGATCGCTCGTGATCTCTCCGCGGTCGGCATCCGCGTCAACACCATCGCTCCCGGGCCTCATCGACACGCCGATCTACGGCCAGGGTGAGGGCTCCGAAGCGTTCAAGGACAACTTGAAGAAGGGCGTGCTGTTCCCGAAGCGGCTCGGCGCGCCCGAGGAGCTGGCGGCGATGGTCGTCGAACTGCTCGGCAACAGCTACATGAACGCCGAGACGATTCGGGTCGACGGCGGCATCCGGATGCCGCCCAAGTGAGCCGTTTCGTTCAGCGATAACATCCCGAGAAGTTCGCGTCCTGGCGCGGGTCACCTTGGTCTGGTGCAAGGCGGGGGGCCTGCGCCAGGGCCGCGTTTGGACTCAGGTCTCGAGGTCAGGCGGCCGCCGACTTGTCGAGCACCGCCCGTAAGGCCGTCTCGAGGTCCGGATGGTTGAAGGTGAACCCGGACGACACGAGCGCGTCGGGCTGCACCCGTTGACTGGCGAAGAGCAGCTCTTGGGCCAGCTCCGGTCCGCGCAGGAGCTTCGGTCCGAACGAGGGCACAGGAAGGGCCGAAGGCCGGTGGAGCACGCGCCCGAGGACCTTCGAGAACTCGGCGTTGGTCACGGGTTGCGGCGCCGTGAGGTTCGCCGGTCCGCTGACATCGTTCTCGATCAGCCAGCGCAGAGCGCGAATCTCGTCGTCGATCGACACCCAGCTCCACCACTGCTGCCCCGATCCCATGCGACCACCGACGCCGAGCTTGAACAGCGGCAGCAGTTTGGGCAGCGCCCCACCGTGGGCATCGAGCACGATGCCCGTACGGCTGAACGTGACTCTGATGCCCGCATCGATCGCGGGCTGAGCCGCGGCTTCCCAAGCGACACAGACCTCGGAGAGAAAGAGATCACCAGGACCGCTGCTCTCGGTGAGGAGCTCATCGCCGCGATCGCCGTAATACCCGATGGCCGATCCGCTCACGAGCACCGAGGGTGGGCGCTGCAGTGAGGCGAGCGTCCCGGTGAGCAGACGAGTGGGACCGGTGCGGCTGTCGAGGACTTCGCGCTTGTAGGCGTCGGTCCAACGCTTGTCGCCGATCCCGGCGCCGGCCAAGTGAACGACCGCGTGGATGCCTTCGAGCGACGACGCATCGACCCGGCCCTCCGCTGGGTTCCATTCGATGGCGTCCTCGCCCGCCCGCACCGGCCGGCGGACCAACGGAGCCACACGATCACCGGTGGCCCGCAGGGAGGAAGTGAGCGCGGTGCCGATCAGTCCCGATGCACCGGTGATAGCGACGTCCATGCGGTTCTCCTCTGCGCCGGCGGGTGGAGCTCCATCTCACTCCCTTCCACCAGTACGGAGCGAACCGAGACGAGGGACGAACTTCGGGAGTCGGAGGTCTCGCTAGAGGTACTCGACGTTGTCGCCGCCTGGGAGCGAGTGGCGGGTGTCGAGGACATAGGACGCGTGCTCGGCCACTTGGGCCACATCGAACTCGTCGTGGTCGACGAGGAAGATCACGGCGTCGGCCGCCGCAAGCGTCGCGGCATCGACGTCGACGTGTTCGACGCCGGTGGGCACGCGTGACGCGTCGACGTAGGGATCGGCGGCCTGCACCTGCGCCCCGAGTTGCAGGAGTTGGCGGGCGATCGGTTGTGAGGGTGACTCGCGGGCGTCGCCGGTGTTGCGCTTGTAGGACAGACCCAGCAGAAGGATGCGCTGGCCGTTGACAGCCAGGCCCCGTCGGTTCAACGCGAAGACCAAACGGCGAACGATGTAGTCCGGCATGTGATCGTTGACGTCGTTGGCCAGCTCGACGAAGCGGAACGCTTGACCGAGCGAGCGGCGAACCCGCCACGAGAGGTAGGACGGGTCGATCGGCAGGCAGTGACCGCCGACGCCCGGGCCAGGGGTGAACCGCATGTAGCCGAACGGTTTGGTGGAGGCGGCGTCGATCGCTTCCCAGACGTCGATGCCGAGATCACTGGCGAACATGGCGAGCTCGTTGACCAGCGCGATGTTGACGTGACGGAACGTGTTCTCGAGCAGTTTGGTGAGCTCGGCTTCCTTCGGTGTCGAGACGGCCACGGTCGTTTCGACGATGCGGTCGTAGAAGCCCTGCACCGCCGCGAGCGACGCGGCGTCGACCCCCGAGACGACCTTCGGTGTGTTCTCGAGCCGCCACTGCGGGTTGCCGGGGTCGATCCGCTCCGGGCTGTACCCGAGGTGGATGTCTCGGCCGACGAGCAGACCGGAGCCGTCCTCGAGGATCGGGCGCGACCAGTTCCTCGGTGGTGCCCGGGTAGGTGGTCGACTCGAGGACCACCGTGGCGCCCGCTCGCAAGTGCGGCACGAGGGCGTGGGCCGCCTGCTCGATGTAGCTCAGGTCGGGGTTGCCGTCGCGAAGAGGAGTCGGCACCGAGATGACGGCCACGTCGAAGTCCGTGCAATCGTCGGCCGACGATGTCGGCAGGTAGTGGCCGGTGGCCAACGCGGCGCGCAGGCGGTCGTCGGTGACGTCCTCGACGGTGCGACTCGCCCGCCTCGAGGCGCTTGATCTTGGCGCTGTCGACATCGAAGCCGACGACGTCGAAGCCTTGCTCGACGGCCCGCACGGCCAACGGCAGCCCGACATAGCCCTGTCCGACGACGACCAGCTTGGTGGGATCAGCAGAGGTATCGGGCACGTCGCGAATGGTAGATCAGGGGCCGGCGGCTCCTAAGCTCCTTCGCACTCATGCGGACCCGAACGCTGATCATCCTCGCCCTGTTGTGCGGTATCGCCATCCTCGCGGCGTTCGCGGCGCAACTGCTGGTCGCGCGCTAGAACCAGACGGCGTCCGGTTCCTCGACCACCCGGGCCTGGGTAGGCTCGACCGGATCTAGCCAAGTCCGATGTAGGAGGTGGTCCCGACGGACAGCTACGACGTCGTCATCATCGGTGGTGGCCCCGGCGGCTATGCCGCGGCCCTGTACGGCGCGTCCGCCGGCTTGAACATCGCCATGATCGAGAAGCACAAGGTCGGTGGCACCTGTCTGCACGTCGGATGCATCCCCACCAAGGAGCTCCTCGAGACCGGTGCGCTCTTCCAGTCCGTCATCGAGGCCCGTGACTTCGGCGTCCGCGCCGGTGATCCCACCATCGACATGGTCGGCCGCGCAGGTTCGCAAGCAGAAGGTGATCGACCAGCTCTATTCCGGGCTGTCGACGCTTCTCGGCCGGCGAAAGGTCACGGTCCTCGACGGCCTGGGAACCTTGCATGCCGACCACGTCGTACGCGTCACCGGCGGCTCCAGCGGCGACGTCGAGCTGCACGGCGACCACGTCATCCTCGCCTCGGGCTCCGTGCCTCGTGAGATCCCCGGCTTCGAGGTCGACGGCCAGCTCGATCATGACGTCCGACGAGTTCCTGTCGATCGATCACATTCCCGGCGCGTTCGGTGGTCATCGGCGGCGGTGCGATCGGCTGCGAGTTCGCGTCGGTGCTCGCCGAGCTCGGCTCGCAGGTGACGATCCTCGAGGCGCTGCCGAAGATCCTGCCCGGATGCGACGACGACATCACCAAGCTCGTCACCCGGATCTTCAAGAAGCGCGGGATCGAGGTTCGCGCCGGGGTGATCGTCGAGGGCCACAAGCCCGACGGCAAGGGCAGCACCACCGTGCATGTTCGGCGAGGGCGAGACACTCGACACCGACCTCGTCGTGGTCTCCGTGGGCCGACGACCGTTGTCGGAGAACCTCGGGCTCGAGGGCACAGCCGTCACCATCAGCGAACGAGGCCACATCGAGGTCGACGAGCTCTGCCGTACGGCCGAGCCCGGGGTGTACGCGATCGGCGATGTGATCGCCACGCCGGCGCTCGCGCACGTCGGTTTCGCCGAAGGCATCGGCGCGATCAAGGACATGCTCGGCGAGCGACCACTACCCGTGCAGTACGACCGCGTGCCCTGGTGCATCTACTGCCACCCGGAGGTCGCGTTCGCAGGGCTGTCCGAAGAGGCGGCCAAGGAGGCGGGCTATGACGTCGTCACCTCCAAGCACCGCTACATCGGCAACAGCCGGGCGCTCATCCTCGGCGAGCCCGACGGCATGGTGAAGGTCATCGCCGAGAAGAACGCCGATGGCCGGGCCGGCCGAGTGCTCGGCGTGCACATGGTCGGGCCCTGGGTCACCGAACAGCTCGGCCAGGCGTACCTCGCCGTGAACTGGGAGGCGAGCGTCGACGAGATCGCCGAGTTCATCCAGCCCCATCCCACCCTGAGCGAGCTTTTCGGTGAGAGCGTGCTGGCTCTCACTGGCCGGTCACTACACGGATGACCCAATCACCGATGAGAGAGCACCAACTGCATGGCTGACATTCAGATGCCCCAACTCGGTGAATCGGTCACCGAGGGAACCATCACCAAATGGTTCAAACAGGTCGGCGAGCACGTCGACGAGGACGAGGTCCTGTTCGAAGTGTCGACCGACAAGGTCGACTCCGAGGTGCCCTCGCCCGTGTCGGGCTACCTCGCCGAGATCAAGGTTCCCGAAGGCGACACCGTCGACGTGGGCACGGTGCTCGCGGTCGTGAGCGACGCTCCCGGCGACGATGGCAGCGCCGCACCTGCGGCCGCCGAGCCCGCGCCACCGGCGTCGGCGCCCGCGCCTCCACCGCCGGCAGCCGCTCCGTCCGCGGCGGCTCCATTGCCGCCTCCGCCCCCGGCCGCTCCCGCCGCGCCGGCCTCCGCCCCACCCACACCAGCGGCGCCGGCCGCACCTCGTGCTCCGGGTCGGCTCATGTCGCCCGTCGTCCGGCGGTTGGTCGAGGACTACGGCATCGACGTCGATCGCATCACTCCTACCGGTTCCGGCGGACGCATCACCCGCGCCGACGTCGAGCAGGCCATCCAACAGACTGGTGCCAGGTCGGGGGAACCGTCCGCACGCGCGCACGCCGACGGCGCCTCCAGCGCCCTCGCCGGCACCCAGCAGCGGTCGCGTCGTCATGCCCAAGCCGCGATCCGGTACGGGCGACACGGTCGAGCCGCTGAACAACATCCGGCGTCGCACCGCGGAGCACATGGTGATGTCCAAAGCGACGTCGCCGCATGCGTACACCATCGTCGAGGTCGACTACGAGGGTGTCGATCGCGTTCGTCGCAGCGCACCGCGACGATTGGCGCGAAGCCGAGGGCTTCAGTCTCACCTACCTACCGTTCATCGCGCGGGCGGTCATCGACGCGCTCCGCGAGTTCCCGCACATCAACGCCACCGTCGCGGAGGGTGAGTTGATCGTGCACAACTACGTCAACCTGGCGATCGCTGTTGATCTCGACTTCGAAGGTCTGCTGGCACCCGTGGTCCATGAGGCCGACGACCTCCGCCTGCGGGCCATCGCCCGCGAGATCAACGACCTCGCCGCTCGCGCTCGCAACAAGCAGCTTTCGGTCGACGACATCACCGGAGGCACGTTCACCATCTCGAACTCGGGCTCGTTCGGCAGCTTCTTGGTGCTGCCGATCATCAATCAGCCCCAGGTCGCGATTCTGTCGAGCGACGGCGTGAGCCGGAAGCCGGTGGTGGTCACCGCCGCCGACGGCACCGAAGCCGTAGCCATCCACTCGGTTGGGCTCCTCGGCATGAGCTGGGACCATCGGGCCTTCGACGGGTCGTACGCCGCGGCCTTCCTGCGTCAGGTCAAGACCGTGATCGAGACGCGCGACTGGGAGGCCGAGCTCTGAGCCTGCACGTACGTTGGCTCGGGCGGGTCGCCTACGACGACGCGCTCGCGTTGCAGCACCGCTTGTTCGAGCACGGTCGGCAGGACTGGTTGCTGCTGCTCGAGCATCCGCACGTGTACACGCTCGGCGTGCACGGGCAGCTCGACCACGTCCTCGTCGACCCGGCCACCGTGGGTGCGGAGCTCGTACGGACGGACCGTGGGGGCGACGTCACCTACCACGGCCCAGGTCAGTTGGTCGGCTATCCGATTCTGTCCGTCCCCGGCAAGCGCGGCGGAGGGATGACCGACACTGTCGCCTACGTCTCGTCGGTCGAACAGCTCGTGATCGACGTCGCTGACCGATCTCGGACTGACCGAGGTCGGCCGCCTGCCCGGGTATCCCGGGGTTTGGGTCGAGCCCGACGGGCCCCACCCGCGCAAGATCGCGGCGGTCGGCGTCCGACTCGCCCGCGGGCGGTCCATGCATGGGTTCGCGCTGAACGTGGCACCCGACATGAGCTACTTCGGCCACATCGTCCCCTGTGGGATCGAGGGCAAAGGAGTGACGTCGCTGGCGGATGAGGGCGTCGACGCTTCGATGCGCGACGTCGTCGACGCCGTTTCGACTCGGGCCGTGGCGCGATTCGCCGGCGATCGCACGTGGGACCGCGCCGACGTGGCATGGCGTGTCGCGGCCGAAGATCTTGCCCCTTTCACACGCGAGGCGAACGCCGACAGCCGCGAGACCTCGGTCCGGATGCAACGACGTCTGACGCAGGCCGGGGTGACGAAGTCGGTTCAGATCAAGGAACGCAAGCCGCCGTGGCTTCGCGCCGAGATGCGGCTGACCGACGACTATCTCGCGCTCAAGAAGACGATGCGCGACCTCGATCTGCACACGGTCTGTGAGGAAGCGGGCTGCCCGAACATCTACGAGTGCTGGCAAGACGGCACCGCCACGTTCATGATCAACGGCGAGCGCTGTACACGCGCCTGCGGGTTCTGCCTGGTCGACACCCGGCATCCGCAGCCCCTCGATCCTCACGAGCCGACCCGCGTCGCCGAAGCCGTCGAGCGCATGGGTTTGCAGTTCGCGGTGCTCACCGCCGTGGCCCGAGATGATCTCGACGACGGAGGTGCCGCGGCGTTCGCGGCGACGGTGACCGAGATACGCGCTCGGCGGCCCGACACCCAGGTCGAGCTGCTGATACCCGATTGCCGGGGTGATGCCGACGCGTTGGGCACGATCTTCGCTGCGGCTCCCGATGTCTTGAATCACAACGTCGAGACCGTGCCCCGTCTCCAACGGGCCGTCCGGCCGTCGGCGTCCTACGCGCGAAGCCTCTCGGTGCTGGCGCGAGCGGCGGCCGCGGGGCTCACGACCAAGTCCGGTCTCATCGTCGGCCTGGGCGAGACTCGCGACGAGGTCGTGGCGGTGCTGGCCGACTTGGCCGGCGTCGGTGTCGAGATCGTGACGATCGGTCAGTACCTGCGCCCGACGGCGCGCCATCTGCCCGTCGAACGGTGGTGGCGACCCGAAGAGTTCGACGAACTGGCCGCGGTCGGCCGCTCGCTCGGCCTCGCTCACGTCGAGGCATCCCCGCTGACCCGCTCGAGCTATCACGCCAAACAGGCTGCGGCCGGCGCGGAAAGCGTTCTCGTCACCGTCGGGGGTCTGCGACAATCCGGTGATGGGTCGCGTTCATGAAGCACTCGACGAGAACCTGATCGACTGGATCGGTCAACAACACCTGTTCTTCGTGGCGACGGCGCCACTCGACGGCGGGCACGTCAATCTCTCACCCAAGGGCCACGACACGCTCCGCGTACTCGACGAACACACGGTGGCCTACTTGGATCTGACCGGCAGCGGTGTCGAGACGATTGCGCACCTTCGGGAGAACGGACGTCTGACGATCATGTTCTGCGCGTTCGAAGGACCGCCGCGCATCGTTCGCCTCTATGGACGAGGCGAAGCGATCGAACCCGGGGCACCCGATTTCGACGATCTGGTCGGTCGGTTCCCGACTCTGCCCGGTGTGCGCTCGATCATCCGGCTCAGCATCGATCGCATCTCGTCGTCGTGTGGGTACTCGGTGCCGTTGATGGCCTACGAAGGTGAACGCGACACCCTGCTCGACTGGGCCGAGCGGAAGGGTCCTGAAGGGATCGAGGCGTACCACGCCGAGAAGAACACGACGAGCATCGACGGCATGGCCGGCCTCAGCGGCTGACCCCTTCACCGAGCTGACTGCGCAGCTCCTGTTCCCACGCCGCCATCTCCTCCGGGACGGCGGCCGCCTTCAATCGTTCGAGTGTCGGGTGTCCGGCATCGCGCTCCGCGTCCCATTCGTCGGCGAAGCGTCCCGATCGGATGTTCTCCACGATCTCTCGCATGGTTGGCACGGGTTCGACCGACCCGTCGTAGTAGTCGGCGCGTGACAGCTGCCCGTACTGGCTGGTCGGTGAATGGTGTTCCATCTGCGCGCCGTAGCCCTCGAGCCGCAACAGCCGATACGTCCGCTCGACCTCACCGGAGAGGAACAGCTCGCACAGGATCGCTTCGAGCGGGATGTCTTGTTCGAGCATCACCTGTACGAACGATTGGCTGATGCGCCGCAGGGCCGGGGCCAGGGCCTGCTCCACTGCCAGGTCCAGCACGGCTTCTTGCATCGGACGTCATCTCGATGGCGCCCTGACGGAGACCGCCGATCGCCGCGGCGACGGCGAGCGTGCGATGCGCGCGCTCGTCCGGTGGCATCGCGGTGGACCCCGAACGCGGTGATGAAGCCCACGCCTTCCTCGTAACAGCTACGAACCTCGGGGCCGAGCATCCGAGGGGCGACCATGCCGACATCGCACTGCGGATCGAGCCGATCGAAGGCCAGGGTGTACCCGCTGGCCACCACGACGAGCGCGTCGTCCTTGGCCGTGAGCGGGATGGTCGGGATGACGTCGTCGGGCACGAGCAAGCACACGATGTCGGCGTCGCTCGACGCCTCGAGCTCGGCCGGTGTGAAGCCGTCGGCCTCGGCCCGGGCCCGTGTCTCGTCGGCCCGCACGCAGACGACGGTGTCGAGCCCGGAGTCGCGGAGGTTCAGCGCCCACGACCGGCCCTGGTTGCCGTAGCCGACGACGGCGACTCTCGATCCGCTGATCGAGCGTGGACTCGGCATCGTCCTCGTGGAGGATGGTCGTCATCGTGGCTCCTGTCGATCGGGTCGTCGAAGCTGACGAGGGCGTCAGATTAGATCCGAGCTGCCGGGATTAGCCTGAGCGCCATGCACGAGCAGCGGATGGACCGGGTGCGCGCCGCGATGGCCCGTCAGGACGTCGACGTGCTGTTGCTCTCGGTCGGTGCCGACCTGCCGTGGCTGATCGGGTACGAGGCCATGCCGCTCGAACGGCTCACGATGCTGGTGCTTCCGGTCGACGGCGACGCCACGCTCGTCGTGCCCCGTCTCGAGGCGCCGCGCGTCGTCGAACGGCCCGACGAGTTCAGCGTCGCGGCCTGGGACGAGACCGAGGACCCCGTCGCGCTCGTTGCCGAGCTCGCGGGCTCGCCGCGCGTGGCCGCCGTCGGCAATCGCACGTGGAGCCAATTCGTCGTCGACCTGTTGCGACGGATGCCGACGACCGAGTTCCGGAACGCGAGCGACGTGATCGGTCCGTTGCGCGCGGTGAAGGACCCTGACGAGGTGCACGCGCTGCGTGCCGCGGCTGCGGCCGTCGATCGCATCGCCGCCGCACTGCAGTCCGGTGCCATTCCGCTCATCGGTCGCACCGAGGCGGACGTGGCCGCCGAACTGGCTCGGCGCATCCTGGCCGAGGGTCACCACCGAGTGAACTTCACGATCGTGGCGGCCGGCGAGAACGCGGCCAGCCCGCACCACGAGGCCGGCGACCGCACCATTCGCGCCGGCGAGGTGGTGCTTGTGCGACTTCGGCGGCACGATGCTGTTCGACGGTGTCGGCTACTGCTCCGACATCACGCGGTGCGTGTACACCGGAGCGCCCCCGGCCGAGTTCCGGGATCTCTATCAGGTGCTCCACGACGCGCAGCAAGCGGCGGTGCAATCGGCGGTCGTGGGCCAACCGGCCGAAGACGTCGACGGCGTGGCTCGCCGATTGATCACCGAAGGTGGCTACGGCGACTACTTCATCCACCGCACCGGCCACGGCATCGGTGTGGAGGAACACGAGGACCCGTACATCGTCGCCGGGAACTGCACGGCCCTCGTCCCCGGTCACGCCTTTTCGATCGAGCCGGGGATCTATGTCCCCGGTCGGTGGGGCGCGCGTCTCGAGGACATCGTCGTTGCGAGTGCCGACGGTCCGGACTCGCTCAACACCGTCGATCACTCCTTGGCCGTCGTCGACGCGTGATCGGGTTCGACGGCGCGTCCCTGCTGCTGCAATGGGCCACGGGTGGCCTGCTCTTCCTGTGGGTCACGACGCGGCGACGCGAGGTGAGCCTCGGCTACGGCTGGCTCATGCGCGGGGTCTATGCCCTCATGGCCGCGGGCGCCTTCCTGGTCGGTGTGTTCGTGATCACGCCGTTGCCCGTGCGGGATGTGTCCTCGTTCGGCGTGGCCGTGGCGGCATCGGTAGCGCTGGTCGTGTCGATCCTGCGGCGGGGTGCCGGTGTGTCGCGCGGCGTCGGCCGACGAGGAGCGTCGTTCGGCGCGCGTCGCAGCCATGACCGGTATCGAACGCGAGCCGGTCGTTCACGACGCCACGGCCCGCGAGTTCCCGCCCGCGCTCGACCTGATCGCGCCGATCATCGGCGTGGTTGGCGTCGTGGCCTCGGCCCTCGACGCGGGCGGACCGACGTGGCTGGCCGTAGCCCGCTTCCTGGTGGGGGCGGCCTTCCTCGGCGCCGTCACCGACGCCATGTTGCTCGGCCACTGGTACCTGGTCCAGCCCGGCTTGGCGCGGGGCGCCCTGCTCGAAATGGTCCGTTGGGTGCAGTGGCTCCTGGTCCCCGAAGTCGTCCTGCTCCTCGTGCCCACCGGCATGGTGTCGGTGATCAACGGCACGATCGACGACGGCTACGGCGGGCTGCTCGGATGGTTCTGGATCGCGTGCGTGGTCACGACGGCGGGCCTCATCGTGGTCACCCGTTTGGCCCTGAAGGAACGGTATTACTCAGCGGTTATGGCGGCGACGGGCCTGCTGTACCTGGCCATCCTCACGGCGTTCGGAGTCGACTTGGTCGCGAGGGCGCTACTCTCGACGTGATGCCACGGGCCATTTGGAGTGGGTCGATCAGCTTCGGCCTCGTCAACATTCCGGTGAAGCTGTACAGCGCGGTCAGCCGCAAGAACGTGCAATTCAATCAGCTCGATGCACGGTCGAACGCACGCGTGAAGCAGAAGCGCGTCTCCGCCGACACCGGCGAGGAGGTGCCGTGGGAGCAGATCGTCAAGGGCTACGAGATGCCCTCGGGCGCGTTCGTGGTGATCAGCGACGAGGAGATGGCGGCCCTCGATCCCAAGTCGTTGCGCACCATCGACATAGACGAGTTCGTCGACCTGGTCGACATCGACCCGATCTTCTACGACAGCGCGTACTACCTGGCGCCGGACAAAGCCGGGAAGCCGTACGCCCTTCTCGCCAAGGCGATGGAAGACGAAGGCAAGGTGGGCATCGCCCACTTCGTTCTGCGAACCAAGCAGTACCTGGCCGCGATCCGTCCCAAGGACGGCAAGCTCCTGCTCTCGACGATGGTGTACGCCGACGAGATCAACGATCCCGGTGGCCATCCCCGAGCTCGCGGAGCTCGAAGACATCGAGCTCGACGACAAGGAGCTGACGATGGCCCGCCAGCTCATCGAGACACTCGCGTGCGAGTTCGTGCCGGAGCAGTTCCACGACACCTACCGCGAGGCCGTGCTCGAGATGATCGAGCGCAAGGCCGAGGGCGAGGAGTTCGTCGCGCCGGCCGCGTCGGCCGAACCCGAGAAGGTCATCGACCTCATGGCGGCGCTCGAGAACTCGGTGAAGGCGGCCAAGGACGCGCGGAAGCGTCACCCGACGTCGTCGAACGGCGAAGCGAAAGCGACGAAGAAGAAGGCGGCGTCCAAGCCACGCAAGCGCGCCAGCGCGTAACGCGGCTCACCGACTCACGTGGCGTCGAAGCCGACCATCGTCGAGATCGACGGTCATCAGGTCAAGCTGACCAATCTCGACAAGGTGTTGTATCCCGAGACGGGGTTCACCAAGGGCGAGGTGATCGACTACTACGCCCGCATCGCGCCCACGATGCTCCTGCATCTACGCGATCGCTGTACGACCTTCCGCCGCTTCCCGAACGGGGTCGATGACAAGTCGTTCTTCGAGAAGCGGTGTCCGTCGCACCGTCCCGAGTGGGTCGAAACGGCGCCTGGTCCGGGCGACAAAGGCGGAGCGATCGACTACTGCAAGCTGTCGTCGGTGGCCTCGCTCGTCTGGGCGGGCAACCTGGCGGCACTCGAGCTGCACACGCCCATGTCGCGGGCCGACGACATCGACAACCCCACGATGGTCGTCTTCGATCTCGATCCTGGCGCGCCGGCGGGTATGACGGAATGCGCGCAGATCGCACTGATGATCCATGAGGTCGCTCAGCCCGCTCGACCTCGAGATCCTGCCCAAGACATCGGGTTCGAAGGGCATGCAGCTCTACTTGCCGCTCAACACCACGCACACGCAGGACCATGCGCGCGCGTTCGCCCTGGCTCTGGCGCAGCTCATGGAGAAGCACCACGGCGATCTGGTGGTCACGGATCAGAAGAAGGAGCTGCGCAAGGGCAAGGTCCTCATCGACTGGAGTCAGAACGCGTACTTCAAGACGACCGTCTGCGCGTACTCACTACGCGCGCGTCCGCATCCGACCGTGTCCACACCCGTCACGTGGGACGAGGTCGACGATGCCGCGTCGGGTGAGGCGCTGTCGTTCGAGGCCCACGAGGTGCTCGAGCGTGTCGAGCAGATGGGTGATCTGTTCGAAGACGCCGCCACCCTCGAACAAGAGCTCCCGCCCGCCAACTAATCGCATTCTTGGTACACATTCCGGTGCTCTGGCACCGGTATCTGCACCAGGTTCGCGGGGCGGTCAGCGGGCGACGAAGTACTTGGCTTGCGGGTGGTGGCAGATGAGCGCGCTGGTGGTCTGCTCGGGCTGGAACTGGAAGCCGGTCTCTTCGCTGACCTCGATACCGAGGCGCCCGGCGTCGAGCAGCTCGGCCACCTTCTGGTTGTCCTCGAGGTCTGGGCACGCGGGATAGCCCCACGAGTAGCGCCCACCGCGGTATTGCTGGCGGAACAGGCCGGCGATCGACGGTCCGTCCTCGTCGGCGAAGCCCCACTCCTCGCGGATGCGTCGATGCCAGTACTCGGCGAGCGCTTCGGCCATCTCGACACCGAGCCCGTGCAGGAGCAGGTACTCCTGGTAGCGGTTCTCGGCGAACAGCTCGGCGGTGAGCTCGCTGACCCGTGCGCCCATCGTCACGATGTGGAAGCCGGCGTAGTCGAGCTCGCCGGAGTCGGCCGGCCGGAAGAAGTCGGCGATGCACAGGAACGGCTCCTTGCTCTGGCGCGGGAAGCCGAACCGCAGCCACTCGGCGGTGCGCGAGTCGTCCTTCCAGATGACGAGGTCGTCGCCGTCGCTGTTGGCCGGGAAGTAGCCGTAGACGACCTGGGGGATCAGGATGTCGCCGGCCTTGGCCTTGCCCAGCTCTTCGCGCAGGACCGGTTGCAGTCGAGCCTTGAACTCGGCGTCGGTCTCCGACGTGCCGTCGGCGTTCTTCTCGGGACGGAACTGCCACTGGTTCCGGAAGATCGCGGTCTCGTTCACGTAGGCGCCGATGTCGTCGAGCGGAATGCCCTTCACGACCTTCGTGCCGATGAACGGCGGCACGAACACCGGGTTGTCGGTGGCGACATCGGGTGATCGAGCGGGGAGCGCGTCACGGTCGACGGTCGCCGTCGGCGGTGGAGCTCCGGGCCGGGACCCGCGACTCCGACGGAACCCGACCCCAATCCGGCTCGTCGTCCGTGCCCGTGCGCTTGATCGTTCCGAGACGATCCATGACGTTGAGGCCTTCGAACGCGTCCTTGCCGTAGAAGAGACGGCCGTCGTACACATCGCGCAGGTCGCGCTCGACGTACGAGCGCGTGAGTGCGGCGCCGCCGAGCAGTACCGGGATCTCGGCCAGGCCGCGACCGTTCAGCTCCTCGAGGTTGTCGCGCATGATGAGCGTGCTCTTCACGAGCAGGCCGCTCATGCCGATCGCGTCGGCCTTCACCTCGGTGGCCTTGGCGATCATGTCGGCGATGCTCACCTTGATGCCGAGGTTGTGAACCTCGTAGCCGTTGTTGGTCAGGATGATGTCGACGAGGTTCTTGCCGATGTCGTGCACGTCGCCTTTGACGGTGGCGAGGACGATGCGTCCCTTACCGCCGCTGTCGGCCTTCGTCCATGAACTGCTCGAGGTGGGCGACCGACATCTTCATGGTCTCGGCTGACTGCAGCACGAACGGGAGTTGCATCTCGCCCGACGCGAAGAGCTCGCCGACGACCTTCATGCCCGACAGCAGCACGTCGTTGATGATGTCGAGCGGGGCGATGCCGTTGGCCCGTGCTTCCTCGAGGTCGTCGATCAGGCCGTCGCGCTCGCCGTCGATGATGCGGTGCTTCAGGCGCTCCTCGACCGGCCAACCCGAGCGGTCCTCACGCTCGGTCTTGACCTCCTGCACGTCCTCGAAGACCTCGAGCAACTTGGCCAGCGGGTCGTAGCCGTCGCGGCGTCGATCCCACACGACGTCGAGCGCAACCTCGCGCTGCTCGTCGGGGATGCGGTTGAGCGGCATGATCTTGGCCGCGTGCACGATGGCCGAGTCGAGCCCGGCCTCGACGCACTCGTGCAGGAACACCGAGTTGAGCACGTGCCGCGCCGCGGGCTTGAGACCGAACGACACGTTCGACACCCCGAGCGTGGTGTGCACGCCGGGCATCTCGGCCTTGATGCGTTGGATCGCCTCGATCGTGGCGATGCCGTCACGGCGTAGGTCGTCGTCGCCGGTGGAGAGCGGGAACGTCAGCGCGTCGAAGATCAGGTCGGACGACTCGAGGCCGTAGCGGTTGACGGCGAGGTCGTGGATGCGGTGCGCGATGCGCAGCTTCCACTCGACGTCGCGCGCCTGGCCTTCCTCGTCGATGAGCAGACAGATCACCGCGGCCCCGTACTCGCGGGCCAGCTTGAACACCCGATCGAGCCGCGAGCCCGGTTCCTCGCCGTCCTCGAGGTTGGCCGAGTTGAGGATCGCCCGACCGCCGAGCCACTGCAGGCCCGGCTTCGAGCACCTGGGGCTCGGTGGAGTCGAGCACCAACGGTCCGTTGGCCTGCGTGGTGAATCGTTGGGCGATCTCGTCCATGTCGAGCGCGCCGTCGCGTCCGACGTAGTCGACGCACACGTCGAGTACGTGCGCACCCTCCTTGCCCTGATCCTTGGCCATCTGCACGCAGGTGTCCCAGTCGACCTTCGAGCATCGCCTCGCGGAACTTCTTGGAGCCGTTGGCGTTGGTGCGCTCGCCGATGATCAGGAACGAGGTGTCCTGGTGGAAGGGGACGAACGAGTAGATCGACGTGGCCCCGGCTTCGTGCTCGGGGGTGCGCGGTCGTGGCTCGAGGTCCCGACAGGCCTGAACGACGGCGTCGAGATGTTCGGGGGTGGTACCGCAGCAGCCGCCGACGACGCTCACGCCGAACTCGGTGATGAAGCGGACGTGGTACTCGGCGAGCTGATCGGGCGTGAGGTCGTAGTGCATCTGGCCGTCGACCACCGACGGCAAGCCGGCGTTGGGAAGACACGCGATCGGCATGCGGGCATGTTGCGCGAGATGGCGTAGGTGCTCGCTCATCTCGGCTGGTCCGGTCGCACAGTTGAGGCCGAGCACGTCCGGCCGCATGGGATCGAGGGCGGCGAGCGCGGCACCGATCTCGGTACCGGGCAGCATCCGACCCGTGAGTTCCATGGTCACCTGCATCTGCAACGGCACCTCGACGCCCGTTGCTTGCATGGCGCGTCGCGCGCCGACCATGGCGGCCTTGGCGCCGAGCAGGTCGAACTGCGTCTCGATCAGGATGAGGTCGACGCCGCCATCGAGCAGACCGCGGCACTGCTCCTCGTACATGTCGCGCAGCTCGGCGAAACGGATCTGGCCGAGCGTCGCGAACTTCGTGCCGGGGCCGACCGAGCCGGCCACCCATCGGGGGCGGTCTGGCGTCGTGTACTGCTGGGCCACGTCCTTGGCGAGGCGGGCGGCGGCCAGGTTGATCTCGTAGGACTTCTCGGCGATGCCGTATTCGCCGAGCGGACCGGCGAAGGCGCCGAAGGTGCAGGTCTCGAGGGCATCCACGCCGACGTCGAGGTACGAAGCGTGGAGCTCGCCGATCACATCGGGTCGGGTGAGCACCAACATCTCGTTGCAGCCCTCGAGATCAGGGCCGCCGAAGTCGTCCGCGGTGAGGTTCCGAGACTGGATGCCCGTGCCGAAAGCGCCATCGAAGATGACCACGCGTTCGGCGGCGGCGTCGGTGTAGCTGCTGCTCCCCATCCCACGAGGCTACCGGGGGCGGCCGCCGGGCTCGAAAGCGGTTCGGCCCAGCACCCGAGACGGAGGGGCCCGATCCCTGCGCCCTAGGCTCCTGCCCTGATGAAGATCTACACGCGCAAGGGCGACGACGGCACGACCGGCCTCCTGTTCGGGGGTCGGGTCGCGAAGAACGCCCCTCAGCCGACGGCGTACGGCGCGGTCGACGAGGCCCAGGCCTTCGTAGGGCTGGCGCGCGCCGAAGTCGAGCAGGACTCGGACCTCGATTCCATGCTCGTGCACCTGGAGCGCGACTTGTGGGTTCTCATGAGCGAGCTGGCATCCGCACCCGAGAACCGTTCGAAGCTCACGCCCGGCCAGAGCCTGGTGACCGCGGAGATGGTCACTCACCTCGAGCACCTCATCGATCAGGTGAGTGAGCGCTTCGAGCCGCCGACCGAGTTCGTGGTGCCCGGCCAGAACCGCCTGTCGGCGCTGCTCGACGTAGCCCGCACGGTCGTGCGGCGGGCCGAGCGCGACACCATCGGCGCGGCCGACGAATCGTCGCACGTGCTGTCGTATCTCAACCGCCTCAGCGACCTGCTGTGGACGCTGGCACGCTGGCAAGAGGGCGAGTCGCTCACGACCCGCTCGGTGACCGATCAATGAGGAGATGTCGATGGCGGTGAACTTCGAGCTCGCGAAGGTGGTGCCCGCGGGCGCGTCGGCGGTGGGTGTCGCGGTGGCATCCGATCGCGTGGGCGAGCTCGACCTGCCGTGGTCGTTCCTGCGCGCGCAGGGATTCGAAGGCAAGACCGATCAGGTCGCTGTCATCCCCGGGAACGACGCCCCCGACATCATCGCCGTCGGTGTCGGTGACTCCGCCGAACTCGACATGACGGCCATGCGGCGCGCCGCGGCCAACCTCGTACGAGCCGGTCGGCGACGCGAGAGCCTGGCCAGCAGGCTGCACGAGGCGTGGCCCGACAGTGCCGCCGCCCCGGGCTTGGCCCGAGCCTTCGCCGACGGCGCGTCGCTCGCGCTCTATCGCTTCGATCGGTACAAGTCGAGCGGCGATACCGATCTCGTCGAACGCGTGGTGTGGGTCGGCGCGGGCGGACAGAGAGTCCGCGACGCGCTGGCGCTCGGTGCTCGTGTCGCCGACGGCGTCGCGCTGGCCCGGGATCTCGTGAACACGCCCGGCGGCGAGCTGACCCCGGCGTTGCTCGCGACCGCGGCCAGGAAGATCGCCGAGTCCGAGAATCTGAAGATCACGATCATGAAGGAGAAGGAGATCGAGCGGGCCGGCCTCGGTGGGCTCCTCGGCGTCAACCGCGGCTCCACCCATCCGCCGCGGTTCATCGAGCTGGCCTACGAGCCGACCAACGCTCGGGGAGCGCTCGCGCTCGTCGGCAAAGGCATCACCTTCGACTCGGGCGGCCTTTCGCTGAAGACCGCCGACGGGATGATGACCATGAAGGACGACATGGGTGGTGCGGCGGCCATTCTCGGCGCCTTCGCGGTCATGAGCTCGGTCGCCCCGCGATGTCGCGTGCGCGGTTACATCCCGGCGACCGACAACATGCCGGCCGGCGACGCCACCCGGCCGGGTGACGTCCTCAAGATCCGCAACGGCAAGACGGTCGAAGTGCTCAACACCGATGCCGAGGGGCGGCTCGTACTGGCCGACGCGCTCTCGCTGGCGAGCGAGGCGCAACCCGACGCCATTCTCGATCTGGCGACGCTCACGGGCGCGGTCGAGATCGCGCTCGGCAATCGCATCGCGGGTTTGATGAGCAACGACGAGAACTGGACCGAGCAGGTGCGCGCCGCGGCCGATCGGGCGGGGGAGCGCGTGTGGGAGCTCCCCCTGCCCGACGACTATCGCAAAGTGCTCGATTCCGATGTGGCCGACATGCGCAACATCTCGAAGACGCGCGGCGGCGGTTCGATCGTGGCCGGACTGTTCCTCCGGGAGTTCGTGGCGCCGGGAATCGCGTGGGCGCACCTCGACATCGCGGGCACGGCCTGGCGCGGCGAGGGGGTCGAGGGCGATCTGACACCCGGGGGCACCGGCTGGGGTGTTCGTACGATCCTCGAGCTCGCCGCGACCTTCCGGCCCTAGCGCCCTGCGGGCGCTCACGCCGCGTCGTTCGGGATCGGCGGGGAATCTTCGAGGCGGAGCCGGCCGTGTTGCTCGATCGCCCAGTGCACGGCCTCGTGCGCGATGGAGGGATGAAACCGCCAGTGGTGCAGTTGCCGTTCGGCGGCCGAGCTGTCCTCGCCGATCTCGAGCAACGAGAGCGCGAGCTGTCGTGCGCGCTCACGCATCTCTTCGACCGTGCGACGAAGTGGTTGTTGCTCGATCCAGTGGACGTGTTCGCGCTGCAGCACGGCGGGTAGCCGGCCGACTTGGCGCTGGGTGAGCGGAGGGAGCTTGCGCCGAACGGCGAGCGTGTCCTGGGCGACGAACCGGGCGGCGCCGAATCGACACGACCGGTCCACCGAACGGAAGAAGGGCGAGCTCCGCCCGCCGCGCAGGCCCACGCCGATGGATCGAGCCGTCTCCTGCAGATCCAGGCGGAAGCCCTCGGGCTCGCGGTCGAGCCCGTCGGCGAGGCGCCGGAGCAACCACACCGTTGAAGGCCCGAGGATCGCCAGCCAGAACCGCTCGACGTAGGGCGAGCGGGGATCGTGGCCCAGTTCGTCGACCACGGGATCACTCCACGGTTCGACGGCGAGCGAGGAGGCATTCAGCAGGGGATCGGTGATCGGCATGGTCAGCTCCCGTTCAAGATAACGTCAACTCCTTTGATATCGTCTCAGTCATTTACCATGCTATTGGATACGCCACGATGTCAAGGGTGTCGCCGTCGGGTTCTGCTGGGAGGCGGTGAGGACGGCTCGCCCAAGGTGGTGTTCGCCGGGGTCGCGCGGCTTACTAGGCGGGCGGGCCGAGCGCCCATCGTTGCACCCGACCGTTCTGGCTGTCGGCGACGTACAGGTTTCGGCTGGCTTCGTCCAACACCAGTCCCACCGGGTAGAAGAGTTGGTTGGCGGCCGATCCCTGCCCGTTGCCACCGGCGACCGTCACTCCGCTGATAGCTCCCAACCGCCACTTCTGCACCCGATTGTTTGAGTAGTCGGCGATGTAGAGGTTCCCGAGGCTGTCCAAGGCCAACCCGGTCGGATCCACCAGTTGGTTGGCGCCCGATCCCGCTCCGTTGCCGCCGGCGACGGTCACGCCGCTAGTTGCGCCCGGCTCCCACCGTTGCACCCGGCCGTTGTTGTTCCATGAGGGGTCCGCGATATAGAGATTGCCGCTCCGGTCCAACACAACATCTATAGGGAAGCCGAGTTGGTTGGCGGCCGTTCCGGTGCCGTTGCCACCGGCGACGGTCACGCCGCTGGTGGCGCCGGGCGCCCATTTTTGTATCCGGTAGTTGTACTCGTCGGCGACGTAGAGGTTGCCTCCGTCGTCGAAAGCCAAGCCGACTGGGTGGTTGAGTTGGTTGGCGGCCGTTCCGGTGCCGTTGCCACCGGCAACGGTCACGCCGCTGGTGGCGCCGGGCGCCCATTTCTGTACCCGATCATTGTTGGTGTCGCTGACGTACAGGTTTCCGCTGCTGTCGCGTGCAAGCCCAAGTGGGTAGCGGAGCTGGTTGGCGTCCGACCCCAAGCCGTTGCCACCGGCGACCGTAAGCCCACTCGTCGCTCCGGGCGCCCACCGCTGAACCCAGGAGTCGAGATAGCTAACGACGTAGAGGTTGCCGCTGCCGTCCAACGCGGCATCGTTTGGATACTGCGCGTTCCGCGACGGTCACACCGGTGTTGGGTGGGTAGGTGTGGAAGGCGTGGAGGTGGCCGTCGTCGGTGCCGACGTAGATCCATCCGGCGGCAATGGCGGGTGATGAGCGCGATGGTGCGCCGAGGGGCAGGCTTCGTGTCGGTTGGCAGAGGTCGGGGAGGGGCGGGCAGTTGCTGTCGCCGATGGCGTTGTAGAGGTCGAGGTTTCCGTTCGCGCCGCTGGCGAACGACGACGCCGTTGGTCGATCGCCACTCGACGAGATGACGGGTGGGGTGGATTGGGTGCCCGAATGGGTGTGCATGACGCCGGGGTGCCCGAGCAGCCGACCGATCCGGCGGCGTCGAACACCGCTCCGAAGCCGTCGGACGCGGGGGCCGAGACGAGGCCTTCGGGGTAGCCGGGGTTGGGGATGATCGTGGGCGACGGAGAGGCCTCGGCCGGTGCCGATGGTCGCGGTCATCACGAGGTCGCCCGAGGTGGCGTCGAATGCGTAGAGCGTGTCGGTGGCGCTTCGGGGTTGATCTGGGTGATGGTCGCGGCGCTCACGAAGACGGTGTTGTTGGCGACCGCGACCGAGGACTGCACGATGCCGGGGTGGGCGGTCCACACCGGTGTGCCGGTGGCGGCGTCGAAGGCGTAGAGCGTCCCGGTTTCGCTCAACCCGGCGCCCTCATCGGACCCGATGAACACGACCCCGCCGACCACCGCGGGGGTGGCCATCGCGCACGTGCCCGACACCGCGCCCACACAGGCCGCGTCCGCGCTCCACACCGGGTTGCCGTCAGCCGTGTTGAACGCGTAGACCCGACCGTCGTTCGAGCCGACGTAGACGATCCCGTTCACCACCGTCGGCGACGAAACCACTGCACCACCCGTGAAGGCCCCCCATAGCGGTTTGCCGGTCGTGGCGTCGAAGGCGTAGAGCGTGCCGTCATCGGAACCGACGTAGACGGCGTTGTCGTCGAGCGCCGGAGACGAGCGCACTGCGCCACCTGTTGCTGCGGTCCACAGTGGCGTTCCGTTCAACGAGTTGAAGGCGTAGAGCTTGCCGTCGTCGGAGCCGACATAGACCGCGTGCCGCTGGTAGTTGTCGACCGCGGGCGACGATTCGACCGCTCCGCCGGTCGAGACATTCCAGGCTTGGCCGAGCGTCCACAGGTTCGTCGTGTTGATGATCGTGTCCCCGCCACTGCCGGTCCGATCCGGCCCATGCCGAAACGACGTCCACAAACACCCCGACGCAACCAACGACACAACCGCGAGGAGAACCAAGCCACGGCTGGCACGAAAGACCCAACGCGAACCAATCATGATTCCTCCTCAGCCGAAGTGCTTTCCGTTAGCCAACTCCGCAACACCCTCCGCCAACAGGGTCGAAGGTCACGGTTACGTCGATGGATGCAGCTCTTTCGAACCTGAGGCCTTCGAAACGCGTCGACTGCGAGGTCGGTGGCAGGCTGACGGGTGATGTCTTCGACGTGGATACCCGAGGCCGATCCCGAGGCGGTCGCGCAGGCCCGAAGCCTCCTCGATGCGGCCACGGCCGTCAGCGTGCTCACCGGGGCCGGCATGTCGACCGACAGCGGCATCCCGGACTTCCGGGGCCCTCAGGGCCTCTGGACGAAGAATCCGAAGGCCGAGCAGACGTCGAACATCGAGTTCTACGTCCGTGATCCGGAGGTGCGCCGGCTTGCTTGGCAGGGCCGGCTCGCCTGGCTGGAGCACCCCCGCACCCCGAACGCCGGCCACCACGCCCTCCTCGAGCTCGAACGCCGTGGCGTGCTGCACACGTTGGTGACCCAGAACGTCGACGGTTTGCACCAGGCGGCTGGCACCGATCCCGCCAGGGTGGTCGAGGTGCACGGCACGATCCACGAGACGGCGTGCCTGTCGTGTGGGGCCCGCGGGCCGATCGACGCGACCCTCGACCGGGTGCGGGCCGGCGAGGACGACCCGGTGTGCCTCGTGTGCGGCGGGATGCTCAAGTCGGCGACGGTGTCGTTCGGCCAATCGCTCGACCCGGGCGACCTGCTCCGGGCGGAGCAGGCGTCCGAGGAATGCGACCTGTTGCTGGCCATCGGCTCGACGCTGAGCGTGTACCCGGTGGCGGCCATGGTGCCGATGGCCGGCCGGGCCGGAGCCAAGATCGTGATCGTGAACGCCGAGCCCACCGAGATGGACGACCTGGCCGATGTCGTGGTCAGAGGGTCGATCAGCGAGGTGCTCACGGCGATCCTGCCGGCCCCCTAGCGAGCGGGAATCTCTGCTCTGGCGCAAATGTTGACCGGCTAGGTAGGATTTTCGACGGGCCTGAGCCCGTCACCGCACCCAGACCTTCGAGAGAGACTTCCGTGGCGACATACCGAGACCTGCTGAAACAGGCGAAATCCGAGATTCGAGAGGTCGACACCGCCGAGGTCGACGAGCTGCGCGCCCAGCCGGACACCGTCCTGCTCGACGTCCGCGAGCCCGACGAGCACGAGCAGGGCACGATCCCCGGCTCTGTCTTCATCCCCCGCGGCCAGCTCGAATCCAACGTCGAGAACCGCATCACGGACAAGAACCAGAAGGTCCTGATCTACTGCGCCGGCGGCAATCGCTCGGCCTTCGCCGCCAAGACCCTCGAGGAGCTCGGCTACACCGACGTCGTCTCCATGAAGGGCGGCTTCAACCGTTGGAAGGACGAGGGTCGCGACTGGCAGACGCCGCGGGTGCTGAACCCCGAACAGCGCAACCGCTACTCGCGCCACCTCCTGCTCCCTGAGGTCGGCGAGGAAGGTCAGCTCAAGCTGCTCGATGCCAAGGTGCTGTTGCTGGGCGCGGGAGGGCTCGGCTCGCCCGCAGCTCTGTACCTGGCGGCCGCCGGCGTCGGGACCATCGGCATCATCGACATGGACGTCGTCGACGAGTCGAACCTGCAACGCCAGATCCTGCACAACATCGACCGCGTCGGTGACCGCAAGGTCGACTCGGCCAAGAAGACGCTCACCGCGCTCAATCCGGACGTGAACGTCGTCGCGCACGACACGCGCCTCGGCGCGGACAACGTGATCGAGCTGCTCTCGCAGTACGACCTCGTCGTCGACGGCGCCGACAACTTCCCCAGTCGATACCTGCTCAACGACGCGTCGTTGAAGACCGGCACACCGGTGGTGCACGGTTCCATCTTCCGCTTCGAGGGCCAGGCCACCGTCTTCAAGCCGTATGACGGCCCTTGCTACCGGTGCTTCATCCCCGAACCGCCGCCGGCCGAGCTGGCTCCGTCGTGCGCCGAAGCCGGCGTGCTGGGCGTGCTGCCCGGCATCATCGGGTCGATCCAGGCGATGGAGGCGATCAAACTCATCCTCGATCTGGGCGAGTCACTGTCGGGTCGGTTGCTGGTCTACGACGCACTCGAAGAGGACTTCCGCAAGTACAAGATCAACCGCGACCCGAATTGCCCGGCCTGCAGCCTGCCGCCCGAGCAGATCGTGATCGCGGAGTACGACGAGTACTGCATGCCGCACGTGCCGGCCCCTGCCGGCTGACCGATCGGTCGGAAATACCCTCGGCAGTGCCCTTCGCCAGTAGATTCGGCGCGTCCGCCGGCGTTCTGGGAGGCCTGCCATCAGCCTGATAGCTCGCCTTCGCCGCGAGAATCCACTGCCCGAGGGGGCCATCCCCGTCGGCCTGGGTCTAGGCGTCAACGGCATCGCGCTGGTCGGCTTCCTGGCC
Source organism: uncultured Iamiaceae bacterium (assembly GCA_963778895.1). GTDB lineage: Bacteria > Actinomycetota > Acidimicrobiia > Acidimicrobiales > Acidimicrobilacustridaceae > CAVZVZ01. Next base: position 409,757 of record CAVZVZ010000005.1, on the reverse strand, counting down.
GTGGCCTCCCGGCGGCTCGCTCCCGCTGACTACAGCTCGCTCGTCGTCCTCATGGCGCTGTTGTTCGGGCTCGGCAACGGCATCATGCAGCCACTCGAACAGGAACTGGCTCGGGCCGTGTCGAGCCGCCGGGCGCACGGGCTCGGCCCCGGCCCGGTGATCCGACGCGCGATCGTGCTCGGCGTCGCGTTCGCGTCCGGGGTGTGCGTGCTCGTCGTGGTCGGTTCCGTGTTCGTCAAACGCGATTCGATCAACGGCTGGCTCGTCGTCGCGCTCGTCGTCGGGTTGCTCGGTTTCTGTGCGGGACACCTCACGCGTGGCGTGTTGTCGTCCCACCATCGATTCGGCGCGTACGCCGCGTTCTTCGGCGCCGATGGACTCAGCCGTGTGGCGCTCGCGGCCGTGTTCGGCGCGGTAGGTGTGGCGGCGGTGGGTGTGTACGGGCTGCTGTTCGCGTTGACACCGTTCATCGGTATCGGTGTCGCGTTGGCGCGCCAACACGACTTGCTGGAGGACGGTCCCGAGGCGCCGTGGGGCGAGCTCACGAAGGCGCTCGGTTGGTTGCTCCTGGGTACGGCCTCGCTCTCGCTTCTGCTGCAGGGCAGCACGATTGCCGTCGACTGGCTGGCCAGCCCGGATCAGACCGAGGCGGCCGGCGTGTTCAACAACGGTCTGCAGACCGCGCGCATCCCGCTGTTCCTGTTTCAAGCGATCCTCGCCGCGTTGCTCCCGAAGCTGTCGCGGCTGGCCACCACGCGCGACTACGACGCGTTTCTCGTCGCGCTGCGCCGACTCGTGATCGCGATCTTGGCCCTCGGCGCGGTGGCGACGGTGGCGGCAGCAGTCCTCGGGCCGTTCTTCATAGAGATCGTGTTCCATTCCGCGTATCACCTGACGTCACGCGACCTGGCCCTGCTCGCGGCCTCGTTCGTGTTGGTGATGGCCACCATCTGTGTCGATCAGGGCCTGGTTGCCTTGAGTGCGCACTCGCGCATGGCTGTGGGTTGGTTCATCGCACTCTTCGTCTTCGTTGTGGTCACCGCGCTCGGCAACGACCTGTTCCTGCGAGTGGAGATCGGGTTGCTCACCGCGTCCGCAGTGGCGCTCGTGTGGATGAGCGTGAACCTCGTAGGTCGGTTACGTCACCATGGCCGCATTCATGCTCTCGACCTGAGCGAAGCCGTCGCTGAGCTGCCGATTCAGCAGTGAACGCCGGGGTGGTGCCGGTAACGGCGCGACCCTGCTTGCTAGCCTCGATCAGTCATGTCGCGCCCTCCCGTACTTCGTTTTGCGCTTGCCGTTGTCGCGCTCGTCGCGCTGGCGACGGCGTGCAGTTCGAAAGATGACGACCGCGCCGCCGAATCGACGACGACAACAACCGCGGTAGCCGCGACCTCGTCGTCGAACACGACCGGGTCGACGGACACGACGACATCGGCGACCACAGGGGAGACCACGACGTCGATCCCCGCCGCGCAGGACGCCATCTCGGTCGCCGTGTACTGGACGCGGCCGAGTGGCACGGCCCGGCCCATCAACATTCCCGCATACCAGGACCAGTCGGACGGCCCGTATCCCTATGTGCTCTATGGCTCGGTCACGAACGTGGGCGGCAAGCCACTCGCCCAACCCAAGGTGACCGTCGACTGGTATGCCAACGGTGGTTCGATCCATCAGGCGACCGTCTCGGTGCTCGACCCGCAGGGTGTCGCGCTCGATCATCTCGATCCCGGCGCAGCTGGCGATCTGTTGGTCGTCGTGGATGCGCCCGTCGCCGACCAGCTCACCGACGCGCAGCCGAGCTTCGGGTTGGCGCAGCTGTGAGATTCGCTCGGCCCCTGCTCGCCCTGCTGTTGGTCGTCACGGCGGTCGTCGGCCTCGCACCCCGTGTCGCCGAGGCACGCGGTATGGGCAGCCAACCCGCTCGACGACATTCGGTTCTGGGCCGATCAGAAGAAGGCGTGCGGGCTCGGTACCGATCAACTCGCGGCGATGATGCTCACCGTCATCTATCCCGAGGCCGGTGCGAGCGGCGAGCAGTCGCCCTCGCCCATGACCCTCAGCCGGTATGACACTCAGGCGGGGCTGTACGCGTTCGGCGACAAGAACACGCCGTGGCAACGCGCGTTCTGGCATCCGGGCGTCGGACTCTGGGCTTTCGACTCGGCGGGCGGATGGAACCTCACCGCGGTCGGGGCGATCAGTACGTGGACCGCGGCGGAACAAGCGGCGACAGTCATGTCGAGTCGATGGTGTGCGAACCCCAGCCGGTCCTATGTGTGGGCGCCGTGGTACGGGTGCGCGTCCACGAGCGACTGTGAGGGCGATCTACAACGACATCTTCGACGGCTCACAACTTCGGAACATCACGTTGCAGCCATCGGTGACTCGTGACGGTGGCATGGAGGCGCGCACCTGCACGCTCAACGGCGCAACGGTCTTCTGTTGGTACATCGATCCGGCGCGCGCCCAAGGCGCGAACTGGTGGGTGGCCCCAGGAGCGGGCCCGAGCCCGATCACCGCACCGTTCTATGTCGTGTCGATCAACGGCCACGAGACGCGCTACTGGTTGGCGCAGGACACGGGATACCCGCTGACGATCAAAGCCGACAAACCTGTCACGGCGAACGCGCGAACGAGTTTGCAGTGGTCGACCGCGGCAGAGCTGTGCGACACCACCGTCGGCCGAGGTGACTGTGGACCAGGTGCGCGAGTGGCGATGACGCCGTGGGGCCCGAAGACCGCTGTTCCGTTCGGGTCGTTCGATGTCGCCAGCCCCAACGTGGGCTCGGTCGACCTCAGCGGCTGGGCGATCGACCCTGACAGCAACGACTCGCTCGACGTGCACATCTATGTCGACGGCCACATCCTCGGGGTGGTGCCGGCCAACGTCAGCCGACCTGACGTCGCCGGGCTGGTTCCCGGTTACGGCGATCGCCACGGCTTCAGCGCCCGGTTGGGACAGATCGGCGCGGGCGCGCATCAGGTGTGTGCCTACGCGATCAACGTCGGTCCGTTCGGCGCGGAGAACCCGAATCTCGGCTGTCGGTCGGTCACGATTGCGGCCAATCCGGCGGGGTACCTTCGACGACTGGATGGTTTCGAGCCCCGGCATCCGAGTCACGGGTTGGGCGATCGACGCCGACACCGCAGCGCCGGTGGATGTGCACGTGTACGTCGACGGCAGCTTCGCCGGCCAGACCACCGCGAATCTCGATCGACCCGACGTCGGAGGTGCGTTCGTGTGGGCGGGTGCGGATCACGGGTACGCGCTCGAGGTGCCGGCGATGCCCGGCGCGCACACCGTGTGCGCGTTCGGTATCAACGCCGGGCCGGGCGCGAACAGCGTGCTCGGATGCAAGGTCTTCGTCGTGCCCGATCGCACGCCGTTCGGTTCGTTCGACATCGCCACTCGGGTTGCGGGCGGAGCCATTCGGGTGGCCGGATGGACGATCGACCCGGACCTGGTGTTTCCCGTCGATGTCCACGTGTACGTGAACGGGGCCTTTGCCGCCGGCCTGTCGGCCACCGTGAATCGCCCCGACCTCGGCGCGGCCTTCCCGATCTTCGGCCCTTACCACGGGTTCGACGTCACTCTCGCGGCTCCGTCTGGGCCCACCCAAGTGTGCGTCTACGCCATCAACTGGGGCCCGGGTTGGGGCAACCCTCAGCTCGGGTGCAAGACGGTCGGCTGAGGGTCTCACCGGTCCGGGTGGTAAGAATCGCGGCCGTGAAAGGTCTCATCCTGTCGGGCGGTTCGGGCACCCGACTGCGCCCCATCACCCACACGAGTGCGAAGCAGCTCGTTCCCATCGCGAACAAGCCGATCCTCTTCTATGGCATCGAGGACATGGCGGAGGCCGGGATCAAGGACATCGGCATCGTCGTAGGTGACACAGGTGACGAGATCCGTGAGGCGGTCGGCGACGGATCGGCCTTCGGGGTCCAGATCACCTACATCCCGCAGGACGCGCCGCGTGGCCTCGCGCATTGTGTGCTCATCGCGAAGGAGTTCCTCGGCGAGGAGGACTTCGTCGTGTACCTGGGCGACAACATGTTGGAGCAAGGGCTGACGGAGTTCGTCGAAGGGTTCGAGAACGAACGCAACGCGGCCAACTCGCCCACGCTGCAAGACGACGTCGTCGTACCCAACGCACAGATCCTGCTCACCAAGGTCGACGATCCCAGCCGATTCGGTGTGGCGGTGGTCGACGACGTGGGCCACATCGTCGAGCTGATCGAGAAGCCCGCCGATCCTCCATCGGACCTGGCGTTGGTCGGCGTCTACCTGTTCGATCCGCACATCCATGACGCGGTGCGTGCCATCGAACCGTCCGAACGCGGTGAGCTCGAGATAACCGACGCCATCCAATGGCTCATCAACCAAGGCTTCACCGTTCGCCACGAGGTGCTCGAAGGCTGGTGGATCGACACCGGCAAGAAAGATCCGCTGCTCGATTGCAACCGTGTCGTGCTCGACACGCTCGAACCCGCGATCGACGGTTCGGTCGACGACTCATCGCGCGTCACGGGTCGCGTCGTTGTCGAGGAGGATGCCCGCCTCATCAACTCCACCGTGCGCGGGCCGGCGATCATCGGTCGAGGTACCGTGCTGCGCGACACCTATGTCGGTCCGTATACATCGATCGATCGGGATTGCGAGTTGATCGATACGGAGATCGAGCACTCCGTCGTGCTGGGTGGCAGCCACATCACCGGCATCCACCGCATCCAGGACTCGCTGATCGGCAAGCAGGTCGAGGTCGTCCGTTCCGGCCAGCGCCCGCGCGCTACGCGGTTGATGCTCGGCGACCACTCCATTGTCGATTTCGAGTAGCCGCCCGGTATCTCGCCGGCCCGGGCCGACCCGTCTGGGTGGGCTAAGGCGGATCGGCGACGAGGCCGATGCACTATGGGCTGGTTGGACGACGAGGGGATGTCTGCGGGTGTTGGTTTTGATCAAACGCGGCATTGCTCGCGATGCTTCGCGGTCTTGCTCTTCGGCTCCGCGGCGTTCGCGGTTCCGGCCGGTGCGGCGACGGGTCCCGACGTGGCGTCGTGGCAACACCCCAGCGGCGCGCCGATCGACTGGAACCAGGTGCGCGCGACCGGACACGACTTCGCGTTCATGAAGGCCGACGAAGGACCTGGGTCGCCGGGCGGGGCGTACTACACGAACCCGTACTTCAAACAGGATTGGAACGGAGCCGCGGCCGCAGGCTTGTACCGCGGCGCGTATCACTACGGGCGGCCGAAGCTGCCGCTGTCGACTGCGGTCGAGGACGCTCGCCACTTCGTTTCGGTGACCGGCACGATGCAAGGTGGGCTCGATCTTCCACCCGTGCTCGACTTCGAAGAGAACGGCGGCCTCGCGCCGGGTGATGTCGCGCAGTGGGCGCGGAATTGGCTGCAGGAGGTCGAACGCCTCACCGGACGGACACCCATGATCTACACCGGGTACTACTTCTGGCGAGACTCCGTCGGTGGGCCGACCGACTTCGGCCGCTACCCGTTGTGGGTGGCGAGTTGGACGAACGCGGCGGCACCCGCGCTGATCCCGAGCAGCTGGAGCACCTGGACGTTCTGGCAATGGACGAGCACCGGCTCATCGGCGGGCATCCCGTGGACCACGGACCTCAACCGGTTCTGCTGCCCGGATGCCAACCTCGGTCTCCTCGCGGGTGGGGGCAATCCCGCGTTCAGCAACCCATTCGGCGCGCTCGACGGCGCGGCCCGGCTGCCGGATCACATCGACGTCTCGGGCTGGACCATCGATCCGGATACGACCGCGTCGATTCCCGTGCACGTGTACGTCGACGGCGCGATCGCCGGCTCCACGTTGGCGGGCAACGCCCGTCCCGACGTAGGCGGGGCCTTCCCAGGTTTCGGCAGCGCCCATGGGTTCTCGTTCTCCGCCCCCGTGGGCCCGGGCACGCACACGGTTTGCGCCTATGCGATCAATGCCGGCTCGGGGAACGCCAACAGCCTGCTCGGCTGCCAGACGCTGAACAGCGACCCGATCGGGAGCCTCGACGCCGTGACGCGCCGGCCCGGTGGTGACGTCCGAGTCGAGGGGTGGGCGCTCGATCCCGACACGGCGGGCCCCGTGCAGGTCGGCGTGTTCGTCAACGCCCAGCCGTGGGCGTCGGCCATGGCCAACGACGATCGCCCCGATCTGGCCAGCGCCCTCGACGTGACCAACACCGACCACGGGTTCTCGATCGACCTGGCTGGTCTGACCACGCCCGTCGACATCTGCGTGTACGCCATCAACGTCGGGCCAGGGTCGCATCGGATCCTCGGTTGCCGGTCGATCGACGCTCGTCGCAATCCGGTTGGTTCCTTCGACGCCGCGCAGGTGGGCAACAACGGGATCCAGCTGAGTGGCTGGGCCCTCGATCCCGACCGCAGTGGATCGATTCCGGTGCACGTGTACGTCGATGGCCATTTCGATCGAGAGGCAACGGCGAACGCGTCCCGTCCCGACGTCGGCGCGGCCTACGCGGGATGGGGGGACAACCACGGGTTCGAAGTGTTCCTGCCCAACCTCTGGGTGGCCGACCACGACGTGTGCGTCTACGCCATCAATGTCGATGTCGGTGACGTCAATCCCATGCTCGGGTGCCGCCACGTTCGTCCGGCGGGTGAGCCCATCGGCTCCGTCGACGCGGTGACGAAGGTCGCCGGTGGCGTGCGGGTGGCCGGATGGGTGATCGATCCGAACATGGTGTATCCCGCGCAGGTAGCCGTCTACATAGACGGCGCGCCGTTGGCGCCGATCACCGCCGACATCACACGCGGGGACATCGCGGCGGCCTTCCCGTTCTACGGGGGATGGCACGGATTCGACCAGGTCATCCCGGTGTCACCGGGCAGCCATCAGGTGTGCGTGTGGGGACTCAACGTCGGTCAAGGTATGAGCCACCGGCTTCTGGGCTGTCAGAGCGTTTGACCGCTCGGGGCTGCTCCAGCCCGACCAGGCGCTCGTGAAACACCAGGATCCCGAGCATCACGAAGGCGCGCAGTGATGAGCTGAAGGCCGCATCGGCGTTGCCCGCACCTAGCGGATCGACGAGCACGACGACCACGAGCGCGAGGGCAACGGCCGAGGCAGTTGGCCGATCTCGCCAACTCAGCAGCGGGAAGAAGACGAGCAACGACAGGAAGACCAGATGGTGGGTCCAGGTGATCGGCGACATCAGGCCCATGGTCGAGCCGAGCACGAGGATCGCCGTCAGCGTTGCGTTGCGTTGCACGGCCGCTCGGAACGAGCGTACGCCGAGCACGAGCACTCCGATGCCGAGAGCGACCACCAAGATCGTCGTCAATCGTCCCTCGCCGATCGCCCGCGTGAGCACACCGGACAGGGAGTCGTTCCTCACGTCGGCCTGCTCGCCGACTCGGGTGCCCCACAACAGCTCGCCCCAGTACCGGCGTGATTCGGACGGCAGCACGATCACGCCGAGCAGCGTGGCCGCGGCGAACGCCAGCACGCGCGCGTTTGGCGGCTCGACCCCGATTCCCGAAGAGGTACAGCGGGATGGCGACGAGCGGCAGCACTTTCGTGGCCGCGGCGAGCCCGGTCAGGATGCCCGCGGCTCGACGGTTGTCGATGGTGAACAGCACGTCGGCCGTGAGCGCGACCCAGAGGAAGACGCCTACCTGTCCCTGGTTCAACGCGAGCCAGATCGGCGCGCCGAGCAAGCTGATCAACCACACGCCGGCGACGGTGGTCGCCGGGAGCTCACGAGCCCACTGGGGCGCACGGTCTCGAACCGAGCGCCTCCAGAGGCAGGCGATCACCCCGAGCCAGCTCGCGGCGGCGGCGATGGTCCATCCGAACTCGAGGGCGCGTTCGGGAAACGGTGCGAGCGCCGCGAAGAGCAGCGCGGCAAAGGGTGGATAGGTGAACCCCAGGCCGAAGTTCGGATCCTCGTAGTCGTACAGCGCGCCGTCGGCTGATCCCTCGGGCCGCATCCCGATAGATGCGCAGGTCGAGCAGGCCCGTCGCGTTCGTGCTCTTGGTCGCGACGATTCCGATCGCCACGCCGAGTCCGACGAGCAGCAGCGCTGCTGCGATCGCGAGATCGACGCGATCGCGGTGCCTGGGTCGCTCGTCGTCGAGGGGGTCGTGCATGCGAAGGCCCGCCTGGTCGTTGACCGGTTCGACCACCGTAGGCGCCGCTCGTCGGCTGCCCGCGAGTGGCGCCGCTAACCTCCTGCGCGTATGGCGACCGTGACCGAATCCGATGTGATCAAAGACGTGTACCTCGTCGACCCCGATGTCCACGGCGACGACCGTGGCATCTTCGTCGAGACCTACCGCCGTGAGTGGTTCCCCCATGGGCGCGAGATGATTCAGGGCAACCGGGCCGACCGTCAGGCCGGCGCCATCGTGGGCTTGCACTACCACCTGCACCAGGCCGACTACTGGTACATCCCCTTCGGCACGGCCCGTGTGGTGCTGCACGACCTTCGTGAGGGCTCACCGACCGACGGCGCGACGCTCGCCATCGACCTCGGTCGTCAAGCCGACGGCACGCACTCGCACCGCGGCGTGTTCATCCCGCCGGGGGTGGCACACGGGTTCGGCGCGCTCACCGACATGACGATCACCTACCTCGTGGACGGCTACTACAACGGGGCCGACGAGCTCGGCGTGGCATGGGACGATCCGGCGATCGACGCCGACTGGGGCATCACCGATCCCGTGTTGTCGGGTCGCGATCAGAAGAACCCGAGGCGGGCCGACATCGACCGGCAATGGCAGCCGCACTTCAGCCTGCGCACCTGACTCGCGCGACCGAGCGTCACGCTTGCCGGCTGAAAATGCGGTGCGCGAGGACGAGCACGAGCGGAAGTGTGGTCAACGCCGCGACGTACACCGCGAGCCAGGGGTCGAACTCGCGCACGATCAGGTAGACGAGCGCGACGAGCCCGATCGTCATCGGCAACACGAACCAGAGCGGCAAGAAGCCGAGGCTCCGCATCCAGGGCGGCAGGCGGTCGAGGGGCGAGGTCCGACGCGTCACCCGGTAGTCGTGGGCCGCATCGAGGTGGCCCGCCAGTGCGGGTCCTTCCTGGAACAGCTCGCTGCAGAACGGGCAGGGAACCGCGAGGCGCGCACCCCCCTGTGACGGTGGCAATGGCTCGCCGAACCAGTCGAGTCCCGCATCCTCGTCCATCGGAAGAAAAGGGTACCGGTGCGGCCAGTCCCGAGGGGTTTTCGCCGGGGGCGGCCGGGGTCTGCGAGGATGTCCCCTCTATGAGGCTGTTCGTCACCGGCGCCGCCGGCTTCATCGGGTCGAACTACGTCCGTCGCGTCCTCGCGACCAGCGACGACGAGGTCACCGTCTACGACGCGTTGACCTACGCGGGCAACGAGGCGACCCTGCACGATCTCGAATCCAACGCACGCTATGCGTTCGTGAAAGGTGACATCCGCGACCGCGACGCCGTGAGCCGAGCCATGGAAGGCCACGACGCCGTCGTGCACTTCGCGGCCGAGAGCCACGTCGACCGCTCGATCGTGAACCCCGACGAGTTCGTCAGCACCAACTGTCTCGGCACCAATGTCATGTGCGACGTCGCACAGCGCGTGGGTGTCGATCGCTTCGTGCACATCTCGACCGACGAGGTCTACGGATCGATCGACGCCGGCTCGTTTCGTGAGACCGACCTCCTCAGCCCCCGATCGCCCTACAGCGCGTCCAAGGCCGGATCTGATCTCATCGCGCTGTCGTACCTCGAGACGTACGGCCTTCCCGTCATCGTGACCCGGTCGTCGAACAACTTCGGGCCGTATCAGTTTCCCGAGAAGGTCATCCCACTGTTCGTCACGAACCTGCTCGAAGGCATCAAGGTTCCGTTGTACGGCGATGGGCTGAACATTCGCGACTGGTGTTTCGTCGAGGACAACTGCGCGGGCGTCGATCTGGTGCTGCGCCGTGGCGAAGTCGGCGAGATCTACAACATCGGTGCCGGCAACGAGATCACGAATCGCGAGCTCACCGAGCGCATTCTGTCGGCGCTCGGCGCGGGCGACGAGATGATCGAGTACGTCGAGGATCGGTTGGGTCATGACCGGCGCTACTCGATCGATTGCTCGAAGGTGCGAGCCCTGGGTTGGGCGCCCGACCGGGAGCTGAGCGAAGCACTGGAGGCGACGGTCGAGTGGTATCGCGACAACCGCTGGTGGTGGGAACCCCTGAAGGCGGCCTGAGCGGTCCATGCGGGTCTTCCTCACTGGTGCGGCCGGGCAACTGGGTCGTGACCTTGTCACCGAGTTCGAACGCGATGGCGTCCACGAGGTCATCGCCGCGGGTCACGAGCATCTCGACATCACCCAGCGTGACGCCGTGCTGGGCCTGATCACCGCGACCCAGCCCGATGTGATCGTTCATCCCGCGGCCTGGACGGCCGTCGACGCGTGCGAGGGTGATCCCGATCGCGCCTTTGCGGTGAACATGCTCGGTCCGCGCCATGTGGCCGAGGGTGCGCGGCGGGTCGGGGCGCCGGTGGTGTACGTGTCGACGGACTACGTGTTCGACGGCACGAAAGCCGAGCCCTATCAGGAGTGGGACGATCCGAACCCGCAGTCGGTCTACGGCCGTTCGAAGTTGGCGGGGGAGCGCGAGCTCGATCCGGGCTCGACGATCGTTCGTACTTCCTGGGTTTGCGGGTACCACGGGGCCAACATGGTGAAGACGATCCTGCGGCTGGCCGGCGAGCACGAGACCTTGAGCTTCGTCGACGACCAGCGCGGCCATCCCACGTTCACCGAAGACCTTGCCGCGGCGATCAAGCAGTTGGTGGTCGAGCGTCGCCCGGGCCTGTTCCACGTCACGAACCAAGGTGAGGTGTCGTGGTACGAGTTCGCCCGCGAAGTGTTGCGGTTCGCGGGCGCCGACCCCGAACGAGTCAAGCCGATCAGCACCGCTGACCTGGATCCACCGCGGCCAGCGCCGCGCCCGGCCAACTCCGTGCTCGACAACGCCGCCCTCCGACTGTCGGGCCTGCCCCTGCTGGCCGACTTCCGCGAGCCCCTCGAGCGGCTGGTGGCTCGCCTCGGCGAGGATTGACGCGCTGCGATACGCCGCCGAGATGTCGACATGACCCGGCCCCGAGTCCGGCTCGTGGTGCTCACGTTCAACGGACGGGACAACCTCTCGCGGTGCTTCGAACATCTTCACGCCCTCGATTGGCCTCAGGACCGCCTGGAGCTCGTGCTCGTCGACAACGGCTCACGAGATGGGAGCGCGGATCTGGTGGCCGAGGCGTTTCCCGACGTGCGCATCCTGCGCATGCCGAAGAACCTGGGCTTCCCGGCGAACAACTACGCCCTGCGCGACTTCGACGCCTTCGAGTACGTCGGCCTTGTCAACGACGACGCATTCGTGGAGCCGACGTACCTGTCGCCGCTCGTCGAGGCCCTCGAGGCCGATCGGGAACGGGGTGCGGCGTGTCCGAAGATGTTGTTCCAATCGCAGTTCCTCGATCTCGAGATCGAGACGTCCACCACGCCCGCCGGTCGAGGCGATCCGCGCTCGTTGGGCGTTCGGATCATGGGCATGACCGCGGATGGGCGCAACATCTGGCGGCGTGCTCACGTCGTTGGTGGTCACGGTTCGGAGATCGCGCGCTGGGGTGCGTTCGAATGGACGGGCGAACGCGCATGCGTGCGCGTGCCCACCGGGCCCGCCGGGCCCGACACGGCGCCGCTCGGGAGCGTCGAGATCCTGCTCTCGGCCCCGGAGCCGAAGCAGGTCATGCTGCGCAGCGGCAACTCGTCGACGGTCATCCCTGTCGACAGTGAGCCGATCTGGTGCCCGGTGCCCCTCGAAGGCGATCCCTACGACGTGGTGAACAACGCCGGCTCCGTCGTGCTCACCGATGGCCACGGCGCCGATCGGGGCTTCGGCGTGCCCGATGGCGAAGAGTTCGCCGAGGAGCGCGACGTGTTCGCATGGTGCGGTGGTGCAGTCCTGCTGCGGTCGGACTACTTGGCTGACGTCGGACTCTTCGATGAGAAGTTCTTCCTCTACTACGAGGACACAGACTTGTCGTGGCGAGGGCGAGCGCGAGGTTGGACGTACCAGTTCGTCCCGGACGCCACCGTTCGCCACGTGCATGCGGCAACCACGGTCGAGGGCTCACCCTCGTTCGCCTACTTCACGGAGCGCAATCACCTGCTCATGGTGTTGAAGAACGCGCCGGGCCCGATGGTTCGCAGGGTCGTGGGGGAGTACCTCGGCCAGACCTACGACGCGGCGCGGCGGGACATCGGTGGCGCGGTGGCGCAAGGCCGCCGCCCGAACGCGCTCCCGGTGTCGCGGCGTATGCGCGCCCTGGCCGGTTTCGCCCGTCTGGCGCCGAGCGTGCTGCGCGACCGCCGGAGCGTGCGAGCCCGGCAGCGAATTGACGACAACGTGCTGCTCAGCGAGCTCACTCCCGTCTGAGGGTCCGGGTGACCTCCGAGTAGTGTGGCGAGGCCCATGACTGCTGCGACCGAGATCTGGACCTACCGCAACCTCATCTACAACCTCGCCCAGCGCGAGCTGCAGCGCGCGGTACAAGAAGAGTGTGCTCGGCTGGATGTGGTCGCTGATCAACCCGGCCGCCATGCTCGGCATCTACACCGTCGTGTTCGGTGTGTTCTTCGGCTCTCAACCGCCGGTCGCGGGCAACGGACACACGAAGAGTTACGGCCTGTACCTCTTCGCCGGTTTGGTGGTGTGGAACATGTTCAACTCGACGGTGACCGGCGCCATCGTCGCGTTGCAGACCTCAGGTGGTCTGCTGAACAAGGTGTATTTCCCGCCCTCGGCGCCCGCCATCGCCAACCTGATGACCGTGGTACTCCAAGCGCTGATCGAAGGCGGGATCCTCGCCGTGATCATGATCGCGCTCGGCAATGCGAGCATCACCTACATCCTGTTCCCCGTCACGTTGGTATTCCTCGCGTTGTTCTCCATGGGGTTGGGGCTCTTCGTCAGCGTCTTCAACGTGTACTACCGGGACGTGGGCTACTTGGTCGGCATCGGCATGCAGGTCCTGTTCTACGCCACGCCGATCATCTACACGCTCAGCCTGATCACAGATCGCCTGGGTCCGGAACCTCATCAGCCTGAATCCGCTGACGCAGCTCGTCGGGTGGTGCCGCGACGCCTTCTACAACCTCACCTGGCCGAGCTTCGCCTCGTTCTCGCTGACGGCGTTGGCGTGCATCGCGACCTTCGTGCTGGGCTGGGTCGTGTTCAACGTCAAGGCCCGCAACATCGCCGAGGATCTATGAGCGAGCCCGCCATCGTCGTCGAGGACATCTGGAAGCGGTTCCGCGTCTACCAGGAACGCCCGAACAGCCTGAAGGAACGCATCACGCGGTTCTCGCGCGATCGCTACGAGGAGTTCTGGGCGCTCAAGGGGGTGTCCGTGACCGTGCCGCACGGCACGGTGTACGGCCTCGTGGGCCACAACGGCTCGGGTAAATCCAGCATGTTGCGCATCATGGCCGGCATCCACCGACCGACGAAGGGCACGGTCACCACGCACGGGCGTATTTCGGCGCTCCTCGAACTGGGTGCGGGCTTCCACCCCGATCTGAGCGGCCGCGAGAACATCTACCTGAACGCGGCGATCCTGGGTCTGTCGAGGAAGGAAACCGACAACCTCTACAGCCAGATCGTCGAGTTCTCCGGTCTCGGCGACTTCATCGACACGCCGGTCAAGCACTACTCGAGCGGCATGTACGTGCGGCTCGGGTTCTCGGTCGCGGTGCACGTGGATCCTCAGATCCTGTTGGTCGACGAAGTGATTGCCGTTGGCGACGAGGAGTTCCAGCGCCGTTGTCTCGAGCACTTGAATCGCTTGCGTGCGCGTGGCGTGACGATCGTCTTGGTCACCCACAGCATGGACTTGGTGCAACAAATGTGCGACGAAGCCACGTGGCTCGACCACGGCGAGTCGAAGGCACAGGGCCCATCGGCCGAGGTCACGCGTACCTATGTGAGCCAGGTGAACGAGCACGAGATCGAACGCATCGAACGCGAGGCCGCGGCCGGCAACGAGGACGCCGTGCCGCACGGCACCACGATGTCGATCGAACGGGTCGAGTTCCTCGACGCGTCGGGAACGCCGTCACCGGTCGGCACCACGCTCGAGCCCCTCACGATCCGCTTGCACTGGCGTGCCAACGAGCCCGTCGAGTCGCCCGCTGTTCTCGTTCGTCGTATGGACCGAGACCGGTCAGGCCATCGCCAACCCGGGGATGCTCCCGACCCACGAGGAGGGAGGCCGGTTGTACGAGGGCGAGGGCTTCGTCGACTACCGGATCGATCGTCTTCCGCTGTCGCCGGGTGTCTACAGCATCACCGCCGCGGCCCACGACCACCACGCGATGACGGTCTTCGATCGCGCTGATGACGTGGTGAGGCTGCACGTGCAACCCGGTAACCGCCCCGTGCGCGGCGTTGTCGATCTGGTCGGCGGATGGGGGCAGCTCGAGGGCGCGTCGGCGCTTCCGGGCGCCGGCGGCGCGAAGATGATCGCAGCACCTGCCACCCCGGCCATTCCGGCCAGCCCGGACGAGAGGGTCCACGAGGAGACGCCGTGAGCGACACCTCAGGCGAGAAGGCTTACCCGCGCGACTTCGAGCCGAACACGAGCCACGCCAACGCGGTCGCGCTGCTCGACAAGAGCGACCCCGAAGCCGGGATGGTGCTCGACATCGGTTGTGGCAACGCGCCCGGCGCCGAGCCGCTGCGAGATCGCGGCTTCGAGTACGTGGGTCTCGACGTCGACAAGACTTCGCTCGACGGTCTTCGCGACCGGGGTTTCGAGACCCACAAGGTCGACCTCGGCGTCACGCCGGCCCGTCTCGTCAAGAAGCTGCGCGAGATCGTCGGCGATCGCAAGGTGGTGGCGATCCTGGCCCTGGACGTGCTCGAACACGTCATCGAGCCTCGTTCGGTGGTCGAGACGCTCGCAACCGTCGCCGAATCCCAGCCGGCGTGCAGTCTGCTCGTGAGCATCCCGAACATCACCCACCGCGACATCACGACTCGACTGATGCTCGGCCATTGGGACATGACGCCGGTCGGCCTGCTCGACGACACCCACTTGCGGTTCTTCTCGCCAGCGGGTCTCGAGCGATTGTTCGCCGGCACCGGCTGGCTGCAGGTCGACGCGCTCGACACCACTGCCGAATACACCGAACAGTTCACGATGCTGCGTACGCCAGCGGTGCAGCCCGGCGCCCCGATCGGTGACTTCTTCCGACGGATCCGGGCCCAGGCCGCGCCGCATGCCACGACCTACCAGTACGTGCGCCGTTTGACCTTCGACCCGTCCGCCATGGTGGGCGGAGCGGAACATTCGCGGTGCAAGAGTCGCCGTTTCTCTCCGTCGTCGTGAGCGGGCTCACGGACGATGACTCTCGTCCGCCGTCTGCTCGACGATCTCGATCGCCAGTCCGATCCCGACTTCGAGATCGTCGACGCCGGTTCGGTGTGGGACTTCGACGAAGTGAACGCCGCTGCCTTACGGGCGGGCGGCCACTATCTCGCGTTCCTCGATGCATCCGATCGCGTGGGTCCCGACTATGTGGCTGCCCTGCGCAAGGGTGCGAGCGACGCCGATGATCCGATCGCGGTCGACTGCGTCGTGCGGATCGACGCCGTGCTCCTCGACGAGGCCGAGGTGGGCGAGGCCGCGCCGTTCGACGCCATCGTCGGTGATCGGGTGGCCATCGAGCCCGACGGCTTCGACCTGCTGCGATCCGACGTGCTCGGTCGCACCGCGCTGTCGGCCTACGCCGTGCCCGCGTCGGCCGTACGCACGCTGGGAGTGCAGTTCGAGACCGCGCTCGGCACCACGGCGCCGTCGGTGTTCCTCGCCCGCGCCGTCGAGATGTGCAGCCTGCGCGGCGTGGGCGACGCCCAGGTGGCCGTCGACGCTCGGAGGGTTCGCGACGCCGACGAGGATCTCGATGCCGTCCGCGAGGGGCTGGGGTCCGGAGCGTTCCTGCTACCTCCGGGAGGCGTGGCCCGGCTGGCGGCGCAGCGCCGCACGCTCGTCAAGAGCCTCGCGGCCGAACGTTCGATGCGCGAGGAGCTCGAGGATCTACGGCCCCGGGTGATCTTCGCCGAGGGTGAGCGGCATCGGCTCGAGACCGAGCTGAACGCGATGCTGAACACGAAGCTGTGGCGCTACGGCCAGACGTTCCGCAAGGTCTACGCGCGGTCGCGCCGTCTCATCGAGGAACGCTTGCGGCGCTGACGCGACGCTTCACCCATCCGAGCGAACGCCGGATCAGCAATGTGTAGCCGCCTTCTTTGCGAGCGGCACGAGCGGCCAGGAGCTTGCGCTCCACCTTGGCGTTGAGCGAGTGCACCAGCCCTGATGCCGCCGATTCGCGCATCGGGGGCTGCAATGCGAACGAGTCGGGCGCCCGCTCGGCACGCCGGCAGAACTCGGCCAACGGCTTCAACACCCGTGACCAGCGAAACTCTTCGGCGATCTCATCGACGTTCTTTCGGCACTCGGCGATGAACTGCTCGTCGGTGAGGATGCGGTGGAGTGCCTCTTCGAGGGCGTCGACGTCTTCTGCGGGAACCGTGAGGCCGAGCCCTCGGGACTCGACGAGCGCCGCGAGCGGGTCGCCGGCGGTGGTGACCACCGGCAACGAGGTCCAGAAGTAGTCGAGAACGCGCGTGCGGAAGGAGAACTCCGTCTCGACGTGGTCGAGGTGCGTCGTGACGCCCACATCGGCGTCGAGCAGGTGATTCTGGCGGTCCTCGTAGGGGACCCAGCCCTCGTTGAAGAACACGTGAGTGTCGAGGATGCCGAGCTCGGTCGCCGCTTGGCGGGCGTCCCACGCCACCCGCATCTCGGGCACGTCGGGGTTGGGATGGCGCGTGCCGAGGAAGTACAGGCGCACGTTCGGGAACGCGGCGACGCAGCTTGTCGACGGCGCGGATCAACGTCACGGGGTCGAACCAGTTGTAGATGCCGCCGCCCCAGATCAGAACCTTGTCGTCGGCGCCGATGCCGGGGATGACGCCGCGAACACCGGGACCGGTGCGTTCCGGTGGCTCGTCGGGCACACCGAAGGGAACCACGTCGATCAGGCCGTGCAGGCTCTCGTCGCCGTCGTACACATACGGGTTGACGCGCTGCATGGCCGAGAGTTGACCGAGCCAGAAGTCGCGCTGCTTGTCGCTCGCCGACGAGGAAGAAGTCGCCTCGGCGGACCTGCTGATTCAGCACCCGGACGCTCTCGCCCACCTCGAGCACGCGCCGGTCGAGGGGATCGTGGCGCGACAGTTCGAGCTGTTCGAGATGGAACGGGTCGTACAGATCGACGACGATCACCTTGCTCGAGCCGATCAGCATCGGCACCTCGTGCAGCAGGAAGCCCTGGAACACGATGACGTCGGCCCAGGCCTCGAGCTCGGGCCAGTCCTCGGGCGTGACGTCACCGCGGCACTCGAAGTCGGCGTGCCACACCTCGCAGACCGACTTGGTGACCAGCTTGACGTCGTGTTCCTTGCCGAGCACCTTGGCCATGTTCCACGCCCGGATCGCGGGCCCGGCCATGCGCGGCGTGAGCGTGTCGGCGGTGGCGATCACGACGCGTCGCCGCTCGGAGAGCTCGGCTTCGAGGCCGAAGACCTGCACGAGATCGTCGACCGCCTGGCGGTACTCGGGCAGCGGGATGTTGGCCAGGAACGGCGTGCGGAACAGTCGCAGGAGCTCGGCGTCGCCGCGGACGCGGGTGGCCTGTATCTCGCGGCGAGTCTCGGCCAGCTCCGGCAGGCGCTCCATGAAGGTGTCGACGGCGAACGTGGTGGCCATCGTCTGCTTGGGCACCGGCATCGTGAGGGCGTCGTCGAACGACGGGCCGGTCTCGAGGTCGAGGGCGTGACGATCGACCTCGCCCAACGCCATGCCGCGGCGGATCGTCAACAGGATCGCCGGACGCGAGGAGCTTGTCGAGGTGGTGGTCGTCGTAGTTCTTGTAGATCGTGTACAGCGCGTTGCGCGACAGCAGATAGCGCTCGAGCCACGTGCCGTAACGCTCCATCGTGGCGTGATGTCGGTGGTAGGTGAGCGATGTCGGGACGTAACGGACCTTGTGGCCGCGCAGCCACAGCCGCCAGCCGAGGTCGACGTCCTCGAAGAACATGAAGTAGCGCTCGTCGAATCCACCGACCGCGCGGTAGAGATCGGTGCGCATGACCATGGCCGATCCGGTGGGGAACAGGACATCGGCCTGTTCCTCGAAGGCACCGGTGTCGGGTTGGCCGGCGTGGTACTTGTACGCCTGACCGTCGAAGCTCATCCCGACCGACGCGTAGTCGAGGTTCGTGCCGTCCCAGTCGAGCACCTTGCTCGCCACGCACCCGACCGACGGCTGCGTCTCGAGGACGTGAACAGCCGCGCTGATCCAGTTCCGATGGGGCCGCGCGTCAGGGTTCAACAAGCGCGATGTAGTCGCCGGTGGCGTGAGAGACGCCGAGATTGCAGCCCGCCGGCGAAACCGACGTTCGTCGCGGACTCGACGAGCGCGATGTCGGGGGCCCCGGCGCGGAGAATGTCGACGCTGCCATCGCCGGACGCGTTGTCGACGACGATGATCTCGAGCTGCTCCATGGGCCAGTCGAGGCCGCGCAGACCCTCGACCGCGGTCAGCGTGTGTTCGGCTGACCTGAAGTTGACGATGACGACCGAAACGCGGGGCTGCACAGCCGGCCGAGCGTAGCAGCGGCCACCGGGCCCACTGCTAACGTGCCGCCGTGCTCACGGCCGGCCCCACCGAGTGCCAGGCTGCTTCTCCACCTCGTCGATCCCGTCTGCCCGTCGTGCTGGGAAGCACGGTCTTCGTCGTTGTGGCGACGGTCACCCAACTGCTCCGGCAGTCCGGTGCGGACATGTGGCGGACCGTGTGGGCCGAGGACGGTTCGCTCTTCTACGTAGATGCGGTGCACGAGCCACTCCGCGCCAGATCGTTTTACGGCCCTACGCCGGATACGCCCTCGCCGTGCCGCGGATCCTGGCTTCGATCGGCGTCCACCTTCCGCCCGAGCGGTACAGCTATTTCGCCGCAGTGTCGTCGGCCCTTGCTGGCGTCGGTGTTGGCGCTGTTCGTCTACTTCGCCAGCGCACCGCTGTTGCGTTCGAGGATTCGACAGGGCAGTGCTCGCAGGGGCGCTGCTGCTTGTGGCCGGTTCTCCCGTTCGAGATCAGCGGGGTGATCGCCAACACGCAGTGGGTGATGGTGGTGCCGTGCCTGCTGGCCGTGCTCGCTGCCCGTCGATCGCCCCGTTGCGATCGTCGTACGCGTAGCGATCGTCGTGCTCGCCCCGCTGTCGAGCCCGCTGTGCGTGCTGTTCGTTCCGATTGCCCTCTGGCACATCCTGCGGGTCCTGATCCGGCGTGCTGGCCTCGTGCGTCTCGTCGTCCCGGTTGCTTACACGTTGGCGTCTGCCGTGCAGCTCTTCATCTGGCACACGACCGAGCAAGCCAATCGAACCATGCCGTCGAAGACCGACGTTCGCGGAGGATGTCGCAAAGCTCTACGGCACGCGGGTGTCGACCGAGTTCCTGTTCGGCGTGCGCGCCACCGAACACCTGTGGGAGCGCTTCGGATACTGGATCGCGCTGGTTTCGATCGTTGGCGCTGGCGGCTGCGCTCGTGTGGAGGTGGGTCGCGCGCCGACTGGACCGCGAGGTGGTTCATGTTGGCGTGCGTGATCGCGAGCGGTGCGATCTTACACGTTGTCGCTCTCGCAGCGCGCCGACTTCCTCACCGCGATGTTGTTGGTGAACGACGCTCCGTACAACTTCGCCGGGATGCGCTATCAGCTCTTTCCCGCTGCGCTGCTGCTGTTGGCACTGCTCGTGCCCGGTCGACCTGCCGGCCAGCGCGATCTTGGACCCGCCGGCACCGAGAGCCCCTCGCAGCTGGGCCTCTGACGTGCGCGACCAACGGTTCGTGATCGCGCTCGCTGTGGTCTGGCTGCTGGTCGCGTTCGTGCCGTCGTTCCGGCTCACGACCGCGCGGTCGACAGGACCCGATTGGGGTATCGGTGTCACCGCGGCCGAGCAGGCGTGCCTCGCCACTGGCGATCCGGCCGAACGCATCCCGATTTCGCCGGCGCCCGATTGGTCGGCGGTCGTGCCCTGCTCAGAGCTGGTCGGCTAGAAGCGACGACTGGCAGCGCGACGGTCGCGGCTGCATCGCCCGGAGCAGTAATCTCGTCCGGATGGCACCTGCCGCTGACCCATTCTCCCGAGACGTCGTGGTCGTCGGCGGCTGTGGTCACGTCGGCCTGCCCTTGGCCCTCGCGTTTGCCGCTCGCGGGCTGCGGGTCACCGCCTATGACCTTTCCGCCGCAGCGGTCGACAAGGTCAACGGGGGCACGATGCCCTTCCAGGAGCCGGGCGCCGATGCTTTGCTGGCTGAATGTCTGGCCTCAGGTCGCTTCGATGCGTCCACCGATCCCGCCGTGGCGGGTCAGGCCGAGGTCATCGTCGTCGTCATCGGCACGCCCGTAGACGAACACCAGAACCCCGATCCCGACGCCGTCCGTCGCGCCGTGTCCGAGATCGGCGGACAGCTCCGCGACGGACAGCTGCTCGTGCTTCGCAGCACGGTCTATCCCGGGGTCACCCGGCTGGTCGCGGACTACGTCCACCAACTCGGGCCGCGTGTCGACGTGGCGTTCTGCCCAGAGCGCATTGCCGAAGGCAAGGCCCTCGTCGAGCTGTACGAACTGCCACAGTTGGTCTCCGGTATCGGTGAGGGAGCAATCGAGAGAGCGTCCAAGCTGTTCCGATTGCTCACCGACCAGATCGTCGAGGTCGAGCCCGAAGAGGCTGAGCTCGCCAAGCTGTTCACGAACACCTGGCGCTACATCAAGTTCGCGGCTGCCAATCAGTTCTTCATGATCGCCAACAACTTCGGGGTCGACTACGAGCGCGTGCGCAACGCCATCACATTCGACTATCCCCGCGCCAAGGATCTTCCTGGAGCGGGATTCGCCGCCGGACCGTGCCTCTTACAAGGACACGGCGCAACTCGCGGCGTTCAACAACAACAACTTTCCGCTCGGCAACGCGAGCATGTTGGTCAACGAAGGATTGCCGCTCTACCTCGTAGCGCAGGTCGAGGAGACCCACGACCTGTCGAAGATGACCGTCGGCATCCTGGGTATGGCCTTCAAGGGCGAGAGTGACGACATCCGGTCGAGCCTGTCGTACAAGCTTCGCCGCATCCTCCGGTTCAAGGCCCACGACGTGCTCTGCTCCGATCCCTACGTCACGGTCGACCCCGATCTGCTGCCGTTCGACGAGGTGGTCGATCGAGCCGATCTGCTGATCATCGGAGCGCCGCACGATCGCTACGCCGAGCTTCGTACCGACAAGCCCGTGGTCGATATCTGGAACATGCTCGGCCGAGGCGTACGCGTGTGAGTCCTCGCGTCTCGGTGGTCATCCCTGTCTACAACGAGGGCGACCACATCATCCCGGTGCTCGACCGACTGTTCGAGGCCATCACCCTCCATTGTGAGGTGCTGGTGGTGTACGACAGCTTGGACGACACCACCCGTCCGGTGCTCGAGGAGTACGCCGAGAAGGAGCCGCGCCTCTTGCCGACGTTGAACACGTACGAACCCGGGCCGGCGCAGGCCATCCGATACGGCCTCGACAACGCCGCGTCACCCGTACTCGTCGTGACGATGGCCGATGGTTGCGACGACGCCATGCAGATCGACACGCTCACGCGTCTCGTCGAGCGCGGCGTGGTCGTGGCCGCGGCATCCCGCTACATGCGGGGCGGTCAGCAGGTCGGTGGTCCGGCGTTCAAGAGCCTTCCTCTCCCGCCTGGCCGGCAACACGTTGTTCTGGTTCGGTCGGGTCGGTACCCACGACGCGACGAACTCGTTCAAGGCCTACTCGGCGGACTTCGTGCACGCCGTCGGACTGCAGAGTGATCGAGGCTTCGAGATCGGGATCGAGCTCGTGGCCAAAGCCCGCCGGGCACGGTTGCCGATCGCGGAGATCCCCACGATCTGGCTCGATCGCTCGTTCGGCACCTCGAACTTCAAATTGCGTGCCTGGCTGCCCCGCTACCTACGCTGGTACTTCTTTGCGTTCGGCAAGGAGCTCACCGTCGAGCAGGTCGCCGCCGAGGCGACCAAGTAGTCGAACCGCCCCCGAGCTGGAGGAACGTCCCGTCATGCCCAAGGTCCTCATCACCGGTTCGTCCGGCTTCATCGGCGGCTATGTCGTCGAGGAGTTGTTGGGCCGGGGGTACGAGGTGGTCGGTCTCGACAACTTCTCGAAGTACGGCCCGGTCTCGAAGAGCTACGACCACCACGCGAACTACACCCTGGTCGAGGGCGACGCCCGCGATGCCGATCTGATGACCGAGCTCGCGATGAACGTCGACCATCTCATCGCCGGTGCCGCCATGATCGGCGGAATCTCGTACTTCCACGAGTACGCCTACGACCTGCTCGCCACGAACGAACGCATCATGGCGGCCACCTGCGACGGGGCGATCAAGGCGCATCGACAGGGGAGCCTGCAGAAGGTCACCTACCTGTCGTCGTCGATGGTGTTCGAGTCGGCTGACAGCTGGCCGAGCTACGAGGGTCAACAGCTCGAGATCCCACCGCCCCTGTCGTCCTACGGGTTTCAGAAGTTGGCGGTCGAGTACTACGCCAAGGCCGCGCACGAGCAGTACGGGTTGCCGTACACCATCGTGCGGCCGTTCAACTGTGTGGGTGTGGGCGAGGGCCGGGCGCTCGGCGAGGCTTCGGTTCTCTCCGGCAATGTCGAATTGGCCATGAGCCACGTCGTGCCCGATCTCGTGCAGAAGATCTTGAAAGGCCAAGATCCGCTGCACATCCTCGGCGAGGGCAATCAGATCCGGCACTACACATACGGCGGTGACTTGGCCAAGGGCATCGTGACTGCCATGGAGCATCCGGACGCGCTCAACGACGACTTCAACATCTCGACGTCCGAGTCGACGACCGTGTTGGAGCTGGCCGCATTGATCTGGAAGAAGATCAAGGGACCCGATGTGCCGTTCAACTTCGTGAGCGATCCAGCCTTCGAGTACGACGTGCAACGACGGGTGCCCTCGGTCGAGAAGTCCAAGAAGGTTCTCGGTATCGAGGCCACGACGTCGCTCGACGAGATGCTCGACGAGGTGATCCCCTGGATCGAGAAGGCCATCGACGAGGGGAAGATCTGAGCGTGCGCAAACGCACCACTGACCCCGTCGTCGGCTTTCACCAGAAGTACTACGACAGCGAGGTGTGGCGGGACGACACCGCGTGGCTCGGAGTACCGACGCAGAAGTGCCCGCTCGATCTGTGGATCTATCAGGAGCTCCTGTACGAGGTACGGCCGGATCTGATCATCGAGACCGGCACCTACAGCGGCGGCAGTGCGATGTACTTGGCCTCGATCTGTGATCTGTTGGGGAAGGGCCGGATCGTCTCCGTCGACATCGCGCCGCAGGACCCGTTGCCGACTCATCCGCGGATCGAGTTCGTGACGTCGTCGAGCACCGATCCGGCGATCGTCGAACGGTTGCGCGGCGAGGCGACCGCGGCGACGACGGTGATCGTGCTGTTGGATTCGGACCACTCGTACGCCCACGTGCGTGACGAACTGGTCGCGTATCACTCGATGGTGACGCCGGGCAGCTACCTCGTGGTCGAGGACTCGAACGTGAACGGGCATCCGGTGTTGCCCGACTTCGGCCCGGGTCCCGATGGAGGCCATCGACGAGTTCCTGCCCGAGCATCCCGAGTTCGAGATCGACGAGCACTGCGAGCGGTTCATGGTCACGTTCAACCCCCGGGGATTCTTGCGCCGCAACTCCGACTGAGCGCAGCAGCCGTCACCGCAGGATCGAGCGGATCGTGTTCTTGATCGGTGCGGGCAGCTTCCGCGCAGCTCGGCGCACTACGCCGGCTGTGGCCGTTGCCCGGCGAGCCGGTAGCCCGTGACGCGGCGGGCGGCGATGCGGCAGGCGGAAATGCGTGGCGCTCGCCGTAACGACTGGTGCTCCAAGCGCGGGTCGGGTGCACGACGGGCGTGTCCAGGTTGCGTTGGAACTCGATCTCCACGCCGAACTCGACCACGACTCCCTTGAAGTACTTCACCGCGAAGTCGACGGCGACGCCGTTGGCGGTGAGATCGTCGATCGTTTCTTGCAAGACGACGAAGTTGATGCGATGCAGCAGCCAGCGACCGCCCAGCATCTGCACGTGGGCGTCACGGTGGAGCACGGTGAAGTGCAGCCACTCCTCCTCGGTGAGGTAGTGCAGGTGGCCGTAGAGCGAGGCCTCGTCGCTGAAGGCGTACGGGGTCCAGAACTCGATGCGCGCGCCGTCCTTGGCGATGCGGCCGATTTCGCTGAAAACGTTGTTCGGGGCTTCGATGTGCTCGAGGAAATGGGCGGAGAACACCTCGTCGACCGACGCGTCGTCGAACGGATAGCGATCCTTGGTGAGGTCGAGCACGTGGTCGACCCCGGGTGCCTCGACGAAGTCGAGCCCGATGAAGCCTGCCTTCTTCGCGCTGCCGCAGCCCAAGTCGATTCGCACTGGTTCGCCGGGGGTCATCGGGCGCACTCTACGCGAGCTTGAGGGTGGGTCGGTCGTGGGTCAGAAGGGGATGTCGGTGCATCGAAAGATGACGATCCAGCCCGGGGGGGTGAGATCGAGTTGCGCGATGCCGGAACCGTTGGCGCACGACACTCGTGCCTGGTCGACCGAGTCGATCCACGCCGGTCCGTTACTCCGGGGATTCGACACCGCGAAGCTGAGCAGGATCACGACGACGGACTGCACGACCAGGAGTGGGCGCCCGACCCGTGCGATGCGCCGATCACGGGACTTGTCCGGCGCATCGAGGAAGACCGCGAGTGCACCGACGAGCAATGCCACCGGTACGAAGACATATCGTTCGAGCGGTTGGAGCGGTAGCCCCTCCTGAAGGACGATCGGGCCGTTCGACACGAGCGGAGCGCCGGCCATCACGGCGGCGTACCCCACGAGGATCAGACCCAGCGTGCGGCTTCGCGATGATGCGCCCCAGGCACAGAGAACGATGATCGCGGCGGTGGCGGCGGCGAACGCGATCGCGAGGGTGAAGCCGAACCGCACCCACAGAGCTGGAGAGATATCGCTCGCCGGTGAGGAAGCTGCCGAGCACGTCGACCGAAACGGTCGGGAAGATCGAGCTCATTGGCCCTGGCACCCGGGGATGTCGGTCGGGCGCCACGGTCATGAACAGGCCTTGCGCCGCGACTCCTATGGTCAGTGCTCCGCCAACCACCCAGGCATCGACGGATCGTCGTCGCCAGATGGCGACCGCAGCGAGGGGCAGGAACAACGCCGCCAAGGGATGTGACAGCGCGGCGATCAGCACGACGAGCCCACGAACGGCGACGTCGACCTTGGTTCGTCGCGTCGAGACGAGGGCCCACGGCGTTGCCGCCAACACGACCCAGATGGCATTCGTGGCGTTGCCGGTGTGCTCCCACGCCGCGGCCGGCCCGAGCACATAGAAGGTGGCCACCAGCAGGCGCATCGGGACCGAGGCGATCCAGCCGAACGTGGATCGATACACGAACGCGGCGATCGCCGCCGAGAACAACGCGGCGGCCAACGCCACATACAAGGACACCCGCGCGATCGGCAGGAGCGCAGCGGGCGCCATCAGCAACCGGGACGCGAACTGCACGTAACCCTGCGAGCCGCGGAACAGGGCGCCGACTCCGGAGTGGATCGCGTCGGGGTAGTACACGACTCCGTCCTCGGCCCACATCACCTGCCAAGGGTGAAGACCTTGTTGGCGAGCCAGCGGCACGACCACCGCAAGTGCGAACAGCGCGATCGCTGCCGTCCAACGCAGCCAATGCGAGGTCGAAGGAGGCCCGAGGTCCACGTCGCCGTTCGTCGACACGATGCCGCCAGTCTTCGTCAGTGTGATCGGAGGGATTCGAGCACTTTGCGGGCCGCGGTGCTCGGGGTGACGGTGCCGGCGACGACATCCTTCTCGACGTCGGTGAGCAGGCGCTGCACGTCGGGGTCGGCGCGCAGCTGGTCGAGCAGGCCGTCCTGCAGCTCGGTCCACAACCACGACTTGGCTTGCCGCTCCCGGAGATCGGCCAGTTCACCTGAGGCCTGCACGTCGTGCTCGAAGCGCTCGATCACATCCCATACCTCGCCGATGCCGCGTTGTTCGAGCGCGGAGCAGGTGAGTACCTCGGTGGCCCAGGTCCGCCATTTCGGCCGCAGTAGGTGCACCGCGTTGCGGTAGTCGGCGGCGGTGCGACCCGCAGCTGCCGCGAGATCGCCGTCGGCTTTGTTCACCACGACCACGTCGGCGAGCTCCATGATCCCGCGCTTGATGCCTTGCAGCTCGTCCCCGCCGCCCGGCGGAACCAGCAGGAGGAACAGATCGACCATGTCCGCGACCGCAACCTCGGATTGACCCACACCGATCGTTTCGACGAACACCACGTCGAAGCCCGCGGCTTCGCACGTCAACATCGCCTCGCGTGTGTGTCGGGCGACGCCACCGAGCTGCGTGCCGCCCGGCGACGGACGGATGAACACGTTCGGTTCGTTCGCCGAGCTCGACCATCCGCGTCTTGTCGCCCAGGATCGACCCGCCGGATCGGCGACTCGACGGATCGACGGCGAGAACGGCTAGACGATGACCGCGTTTCACGATCTCGAGTCCGAGGGCCTCGATGAACGTCGACTTGCCGACACCGGGAGGGCCGCTGATACCGACACGGATCGCGTTGCCGGTCGACGGCAGGATCGCGTCGAGCAGCGCGTCGGCTTCGAGTCGGTGATCGGCGCGGGTCGACTCGACGAGCGTGATGGCTCGGGCCAGGGCGCGCCGATCGCCGTCGAGAACCTGTGCAGCCAGCTCCGCCATGGCGGTCTTGGTCAGGCGGCGTCGCGTCGGGCCGCGACCAGCTCGAGCACCTTGCGCGCTGCCTCGGGGATGTTCGTTCCTGGACCGAACACGGCAGCCACGCCTGCATCATGCAGGAACTCGTAGTCCTGCGGGGGGATCACACCGCCACAGACCACCACGACATTGCCCGCGCCGGCGGCGCGCAGTTCTTCGATGAGCTGGGGCACCAACGTCTTGTGACCAGCGGCCTGGCTCGACACGCCAACGATGTGGACGTCGTGTTCGACGGCATCGCGTGCGGCCTCGGCCGGCGTCTGGAACAGGGGACCGACGTCCACGTCGAAGCCCATGTCGGCGAACGCGGTGGCGATCACCTTGGCGCCGCGGTCGTGACCGTCCTGGCCCATCTTCACGACGAGCATCCGGGGCCGGCGGCCTTCGCGCTGGGCGAACGCCTCCGTGTCCTTCTTGATGGCGGCGAACTCCTCGTCGCCTTCGTATTCGGCTCCGTACACACCCGAGATGCTACGGATCTCGGCGCGGTGGCGACCGAACACCTCCTCCATCGCGTCGGAGATCTCGCCGACGGTGGCTCGGGCCCGAGCGGCTTCGACCGCCAGCTCCAACAGGTTTGCGTCGCCGCGAGCGCCTTCGGTCAACGCCGTGAGCGCCGCTCGAGTCGTGGCTTCGTCGCGTTCGTCGCGAACACGCTGCAGTCGTGCAACCTGCTGCTCGCGAACCTTGGTGTTGTCGATGTCGAGCACGTCGACCAGCTCGACCTCGTCGGGAACGTACTTGTTGACGCCGACGATGACTTCTTCCTTGCGATCGACGCGCGCTTGGCGTCGCGCCGCGCTCTCTTCGATACGCATCTTCGGCATGCCGGTGGCCACGGCCTTGGTCATGCCACCCATCGCTTCGACTTCTTCGATGATGGTCCATGCCTTGGCGGCCAGGTCGTTGGTGAGGGACTCGACGTAGTAGCTGCCGGCCAGTGGATCGATGACGTTCGTGACACCGGTTTCCTCGGCCAGGATGAGCTGGGTGTTGCGAGCGATCCGTGAGCTCGTTTCGGTCGGCAGGCCGAGGGCCTCGTCGAAGCTGTTGGTGTGCAGGCTCTGCGTGCCGCCCAGAACGGCGGCGAGGGCCTCGACGGTCGTGCGCACGATGTTGTTGTACGGATCCTGCTCGGTGAGCGACACGCCGGACGTCTGGCAGTGCGTGCGGAGCATCAGCGACTGCTGCTTCTTCGGATCGAACTGCTTCATCACTCGGTGCCACAGCAAGCGCGCCGCGCGCAGCTTGGCGACCTCCATGAACAGGTTCATGCCGATGGCGAAGAAGAAGCTCAGGCGCGGGGCGAACGCGTCGACGTCGAGCCCGTTGGCCTTGGCCGCGCGCACGTACTCGAGCCCGTCGGCGATGGTGAAGGCGAGCTCCTGGTCGGCCGTCGCTCCCGCCTCTTGCATGTGGTAGCCGCTGATCGAGATCGAGTTGAACTTCGGCATGTTGTGCGCGGTGTACTGGATGATGTCCGCCACGATCCGCATGCTCGGTTCGGGCGGGTAGATGTAGGTGTTGCGCACCATGAACTCTTTGAGGATGTCGTTCTGGATGGTGCCGCTGAGTTTCGCCCGATCGACGCCCTGCTCCTCACCCGCCACGATGAACATGGCCAACGTGGGGATGACCGCGCCGTTCATCGTCATCGACACCGACATCTTGTCGAGCGGGATGCTGTCGAAGAGGATCTTCATGTCCTCGACGGAGTCGATGGCCACACCCGCCTTGCCGACATCGCCGACGACACGTGGGTGGTCGCTGTCGTAGCCGCGGTGGGTCGCCAGATCGAAGGCCACCGACAAACCCATCTGGCCGGCCGCGAGGTTGCGGCGGTAGAAGGCGTTGGACTCCTCGGCCGTCGAGAACCCCGCGTACTGGCGAATGGTCCACGGGCGGTTGGCGTACATCGTCGCCCGCACGCCGCGGACGAACGGCTCGAAGCCGGGCAGCGTGTCGGCGAACTCGATGCCGTCGACGTCGGCAGCCGTGTACAAGGGCTTCACGTCGAGGCCCTCGGGCGTGTGCCACGTGAGCGCGTCCGGGTCCGTGCCCTTCAGCTCACCGGCGGCGAGGTCGCGCCATTCGTCGACGTCGTGGTTCGGGAAGTCCCGCTGGTCGGTCACGGTGTCAAGGCTACGGGCCGCGGTCGGCGGATCTGAAATGCGCCTGGCCATCGGCCGGCTCGGAGCGACCTGGGAGCTGGGCGACCCCAGGTAGCCTTGCGAGTCATGGCGAAGCGGTTCGTGATCATCGGCGGCGGCCCCGCCGGCAACCAGGCGGCCACCCATGCCGCCCGGTTCGGTGCCGAGGTCACCCTGGTCGAGCGCGACATCGTGGGTGGCGCTGCGCACCTGTGGGACTGCATCCCGTCGAAGGCGATGATCGCGACTGGTGGCGCGCTTCGCCTGATCAACGACGCCGAGGGCATGGGTCTCACCGAAGTTCGGGCGTCGCTCGATTTCGATGCCCTCCGAGCCCGTATCGACGGCATCGAGGAGCGTCTGCGGCATTCGGTCACCGATCTGCTCGAAAGCCAGGGCGTGCAACTGATCGCAGGCACCGCTCGGTTGAAGGGCCCGCACGAGATCGTGGTCGAGACCACCAACGGTCTGCGCGAGTTGGATGCCGACGTGATCGTCCTGTCGACGGGCAGCCGGCCGCGTGTGCCCGAATGGGCGCCCGTCGACGGTCGGCGCGTGCTCACGACACGCGACGCGTACCCGCCACCGGAATTGCCTGAGCATCTCGTCGTGATCGGCTCGGGAGTCACCGGCGTCGAGTTCGTGCACATGTTCTCGTCCTTCGGCTCGGCGGTCACGTTGATCGTGAGCCGGCAACAGGTATTGCCGCAGAAGGATGCCGAAGTCGCGGCGGCGCTCGAGGAGGACTTCCTGCGGCGAGGAGTGAAGCTGTTGAAGGGCGCGCGGGCCACAGCGGTCGATGTCGAGCCCGACGGCGTCACGGTCCGTTGCGACGATGGTCGGTCCGCTTTCGGGTCGCACGCGTTGCTGGCGATCGGCTCGTTGCCGAACTCGGAGGGCCTGGGTCTCGACGAGGCCGGGGTCGAACACGACGGCGGCTACGTCGTCGTGAACCACAACTGCCAGTCGAACTTGCCGCACATCTATGCCGCCGGCGACCTGTCCGGCAAGCTGCCCCTCTCGTCGGTCGCGGCGGTGCAGGGCCGCAAGATCGCCGAGCACGCGATGGGGCTGCACGTCGGTCCGCATCGACATCTCGACTACGACAAGGCCGCCTCCGCGATCTTCACCGTGCCCGAGATCGCCGACGTGGGCTTGGCCGAGGCCGACGCCTTCGCCCAGGGCCGCAAGATCCGGGTGACCAAGGTGCCGTTCTCGGCCAACGCCAAGGCGTTGATCGAGGACGACCCGCGGGGCTTCGTGAAGATCGTGTCGGATCCGGCCACGGGCGTGGTGCTCGGTGGCTCGATCGTTGGTCGCCACGCCGCCGAGCTCATCTCGGTGATCGCGCTGGCCGTCACGGCCGGGCTCCGGGTCAACGACATCGTCGAGAGCCTGCTCGTCCACCCTGCATTGGCCGAGGCGCTGGCCGACGCAGCAGAGTGATCGGCTGATGGAAACGTCTGAGACGCGTCCGCCCCCAGGAGTGCAGGACTTCCCGGCAACGGGCGTGAACTCACTGGCGTCTCTCTGGCAGCGGCTGGGCGGCTGGACGCTGGACATCTTGGTCACGGTCGTCCCGGCGAGCGTCGCGGTGCTGCCGTTCATCGATCTCGACAAGTTCACGCGCACAGGTGATCTGCCGACTTATGCCACCGCGATCCCGTTGCTCGTGTGGCTGATCTACTCGGTCGTGCTGCTCACGTGGATGGGACGCACGCTCGGTTGCTGGGTGTGCGGAATCCGGGTGGCGCGGTATGCCGATGGCGGCAAACCCACGCTCGATCAGGCTGCCCTGCGCTCGCTCCTGCCGGCGTCGATCGCGGCCATCCCGATCCCGATCGTCAACGCCGGCTGGATCGTCGTGTACATGGGCTCGCTCTACAACCCGTTGCGTCGCGGCTTCCAGGACTTCGCCGGCGGCACCGTCGTCATCCGCACCCGCTAGCCCACCCACCTCACGAACTTGCGTAGCACCGGGTCCCATCGGGTCCGGCTGCTACGCCGATTTGGGGAGGCGGCGGGCGAATCCCTCTCGGAGCTGTCGCTCGACCACGCGGGGTTCCTCGATCAACTGCTTCCAGGTGAAGCGAAGTACCAGCCAACCCCGCAGGACGAGCTCGTTCTGTCGGTCGTCGTCCCAGGGGAGTCGAAGGTCGCGGCCGTGGGCGAGGAGGCCGTCGCATTCCGCGGCGAGCATGCGCTCGGGCCAGGCGAAGTCGAGGTAGACCGTGCATCTATCAAGCACCACGGGCACCTGCAGTTGCGGCTCGTCGAACCCGCGGGCCACGAGCAATTCGAGAAAGCGACGCTCGAATTCGCTCATCGTCGGGACATCGCGCCCGACCCGCTTCGCCAGGAGATGACGCATGGTGCGCGTGCCCCGGCGACCTCGACGGGCGAAGCGAATGAAGCGCTCGGCGACGTCCTCCGGAGTGCAGAGCCGCTTTCGCACTGCATCCTCGAACATCTGATCCGTTCGAAACGGATGGAGCACGCTTGCGTTGTCGAGGAGAGTTCGCACGACTGACGTGCACGGGATTCCATTCACCACCGTGCGATCCACACCGAGGAGCTGGTTGGTTTCGTGCACCCTGACGTTTGGTCGCCCTTGGCGGCGAGCCCAGCGCTCCGTGAGCACCTCGAGCGGGGCGGCCTCGACGCCCTCTAGTCCCCAGAGCATGCCCGCGGCTCGGTGGGACAGCAATGCGGTCGGTCCCTGGCACCACACCGCGGCCAGGGCACGCTGGTGCCAGCTCGGCGCCGACGACGCAAAGCGATACAGGTTCTCGTCGATGTGTTCGAGTAGTCCCGCGGCGACCCGTCGGTCGAGTGACCGTCGCGCGATTCCCGCGTCCTGAGCGTCGTCGACGCGAACGAGCTGATGCTGGACTCGCCCGATGTCGGCGAGTGCGCGATTGATCTCCGAACTTCGCATCCGGCACTCCCCACACAAATCTCGGACTTGCGTAGCAGCGACCCCCAAAGGGTCCGGGTGCTACGCAAGTTGGGGTGGTGTGGGGGAAGAAGCGCGGGGCGGAGCGGGTCACTCGATGACGGCGACGACGTCTCCGGAGCCGACGGAGTCGCCCGGTGCCACCTTGACCTCGGTGACGGTGCCGGCCAGATCGGCGGTGATGTTGTTCTCCATCTTCATGGCCTCGAGCACGCAGACGGTCTGGCCGGCCTCGACATCTTGGCCGACCTCGACGAGCACCTTCACGATCGTGCCCTGCATCGGCACGGTCACCGCGCCGGAGCCGGCCGCGGCCACACCAGCGCCGCCGCCGGCGGCTCGTCGGGGACGGGCAGCTGCTGGGGCGGCTCGTCCGGCACTGGCCGCGAACTCGGGCACCCACACGCTGACCGAGAAGCGCTTGCCGTTGACCTCGACGTCGACGTCACGGCGCACCTTCGGTTCGGCGTCGTCCTCGACGGGAGCGGCTACAGGTGTTGCGCTGACGTCGGACAGATCGAGCGTGTCCTCGACCCACTTCGTCGAGTGCTTCGCCGCTTGGAAGTCAGCGTGCTCGAGAATCGCGATGTCGGCCGGGATGGTCGTGGCGATTCCTTCAACCCGCATCTCGCGCAGCGCTCGCAGCATTCGCTTGATAGCGATGTCGCGGTCCGCGCCCCACACGATGAGTTTGCCGACCAAGTTGTCGTAGTACTGGCTCACCTCGTCACCGGACTCGTAGCCGCCGTCCCATCGGGTACCGAACCCTTGGGCGGGCACGAGGCGCGAGATCCGCCCGGGGGAAGGAAGGAACCGCCCACCCGCCGGATCTTCGGCGTTGATGCGCACCTCGACGGCGTGGCCGCGCAGGTCGATGTCGCCTTGGCTGAACGACAGTGGCTCACCCGACGCCACCCGGATCTGCTCGGCCACCAGATCCAGACCGGACACCATCTCGGTGACCGGGTGTTCGACCTGCAGCCGGGTATTCATCTCGAGGAAGAAGAACTCGCCGTCCTGGAACAGGAACTCGACCGTGCCGGCATTCACGTAGCCGCATGCCTGGGCCACCTTGACCGCTGCCTCGCCCATGGCTTGGCGCACTTCGTCGGGGAAGGCGGGCGCCGGTGACTCCTCGACGAGCTTTTGGTGACGGCGCTGGGCCGAGCAGTCGCGTTCGCCGATCCAGACGCAGTTGCCGTGCGTGTCGGCGATGATCTGCATCTCGACGTGACGCGGCCATGTGAGATATCGCTCGACGTAGCACTCGTCGCGTCCGAAGCCCTTCAGTGCTTCGGACTGCGCTGACTCGAGAGCATCAGCGGCCTCGTCGGCCGAACCGACAACTCGCATGCCGCGTCCGCCGCCACCGAATGCCGCTTTGATCGCGACCGGCCAGCCATTGGACTCGCCGAACGCGACGACCTCGTCCGCGCTCTTCAGGAACTCGGTCGTGCCGGGGACTCCGGCGACCCCGGCTGCCTCGGCCGCCTTGCGGCTGCTGACCTTGTCGCCCATGACGTCGATGGCCTCGGGGGGCGGTCCGATGAACTGCACGCCCTTGGCCGTGATGGCGCGGGCGAAGTCGGTGTTCTCGGAGAAGAACCCGTAGCCGGGATGCACGGCGTCGGCACCGGACCGGTCGATCACATCGAGGATCAGATCGGTGTTCAGGTAGCTCTCGGCCGCGGTCTGGCCGCCCAAGGCATAGGCCTCATCGGCCAGGCGGACGTGGAGCGCATCGCGGTCGAGGTCTGAGTAGACGGCGACGGTTGCGATGCCGAGCTCGCGGCACGCCCGGATGACTCGGACAGCGATTTCGCCGCGATTGGCGATGAGGACCTTGTTCAGCACGCCATATGGTTACAGGGATGCAGGGGTCGCGTGCCAGATCGGCGCTCGAGGGATCGAGATGGGCCGACCTCCGGTGGGTCGCGGAAACCGAGTCGACCAACGACGATCTCCTCCGGTTGGCCAGGGAGGGCGCGCCTGAGGGGATCGTGCTGGTCGCCGATCATCAGCGGGCCGGCCGTGGGCGTCTCGATCGCACGTGGCAGGCGCCGGGCGGCAGCTCGTTGCTGATGTCGATACTCCTGCGTCCGGCGCTCGCCCCGGTCGATGCCCATCTGGTGTCGACGGCGGTCGCCTGCGCCGCGGTCGAGGCCTGTACCGAGGTCAGTGGCGCCGAGCCTCGCCTCAAGTGGCCGAACGATCTCGTGGTCGTCGGTGACGATGGCGCGCTGGGCGGCAAGCTCGCCGGCATTCTCGCCGAGTCGATCGTCGAGGACGATCAGCTGCGAGCCGTCGTGGTCGGCATCGGGATCAATGTGAACTGGCCGCCCGATCTACCGGCCGACCTCCAGGGGATTGCCGTCGCCCTGAATCACGTCGTCGGCCACGATGTCGACCGTGAGGACCTGTTGCTCGCGTTCGTGCAGCGACTGGACGAATGGCGCGGCGCGCTCGACGATCCGGCTGGGCGCGAACGACTGGTCGACCGATACCGGCAGCTGTGCGTGACGCTGGGCGCGACCGTACGGGTCGAGTTGCACGACAGCTCCTTCACCGGTCGGGCGGTCGACATCACCCCCGAGGGGCATCTGCTCGTCGACGAGGGGGGAGTGCAGCGCGAGGTGGTTGCGGGCGACGTCGTGCACGTGCGCGCCACCTGACTCAGGGGTCGAGGTTCTTCGCCTTCAAGGCGTCGAAGGTGGCGCGCGCCTGCTCGGTCAACGGACCAGGACATGCCGAAAGGACGCGCCCGTCGACCGTCGAGATCGGCTGCACCTCGCGAGTGCTCGAGGTCAGAAATGCTTCGTCGGCTTCGCCCAGACGCTCGATGGGCAGATCGGTCTCACTCACGGCGATGGATTCGACCAACAGTCCGCGGATGATGCCGGCGAGACATCCCGACGCGAGCGGCGGGGTGTAGAGGCGGCCGGCCAAACCGACGAAGATGTTCGTGCCCGTGCCCTCGCACAGATACCCGGCGGTGTTGGCGAACATCGCTTCGTCGGCGCCGCGCTCGCGTGCGTGCCGAAGGGCGACCACGTTGTCCGCATAGGACGTCGTCTTCAGACCCGCCACGGCGCTGTGTTCGTTGCGGCGCCATGGCACGGTGACCACGCTCGCACTCGGCGGCCACGGGGCTTGCGTCGACACCGCGATGATGACGGAAGAGCCCGCGCTGCCCCGATCGGAACCGAGCGGCCCGACTCCACCGGTCACCGTGATCCGCACGCGCCCGTCGTCGAGTCCGTTGGCGGCGATCGTCTTCTCGACGGCGTTGCGAAGTTCGGCGTCAGACGAAGGAACGTCGAGTGCCAGTCCCTTCGCGGACCGGCGCAATCGTTCGAGGTGGCGCCGCATGGCGAAGGCGCGTCCTTCGATGATCTTCATCGTCTCGAACACTCCGTCGCCGACGGTCAACCCGTGGTCGAAAGCCGAGACGTGAGCCGACGCCGCGTCGTGCAGCTCGCCATTGATCCAGACGGCGTCGGTGGTGGACACCGCGACAGTCTGCCTGCGTGCTTCAGACCGTGGCGAGACCGGAGGCCACGTGCAGCAATCGGCGCGCCTTCAACTCGGTCTCCTCCCATTCTCCGGCCGGCGTCGACCCCCAGGTGATGCCGCCGCCCGTGCCGAAGTGGAGCTGGCCGTCTTCGGCCCAGAAGGTGCGGATGGCCACGTTGAGCTCCCCCTGCCGCCGGTCGGCGTCCACCCATCCGATGGCCCCGCAGTAAAGGCCCCGATCCACGGGCTCGAGGCGATGGATGTACTCGAGAGCGGCCAGCTTCGGGGCGCCCGTGACCGATCCCGGCGGGAAGGTGGCGTCGAGCAATTGCGGCCACCCGACCCCGGGGCGCAGCTCACCCTCGACGGTCGTGACCAAGTGATAGAGGCCGGGGTGCGGCTCGACGGAGAGCAACGAGGGCACCCGCACACTGCCGAACTCGCACACGCGTCCGAGGTCGTTGCGAACGAGGTCGACGATCATCACGTTCTCGGCCCGGTCCTTCGGCAGGAACCCATCGGGCAAGGCGGCCGTGCCTTTGATCGGCGAAGACCACACCCGGCGCCCGAGGCGGGTGAGGAAGCGCTCCGGTGACGCGGAGGCCACCGCGATGCCGTGACGCGGCAGGTGCACCACGGCGCTGAAAGGCGCGGGGTTGCCGCTCGCCAGCGCGGCACCGAGCGCGGGTATCTCGGCGTCGGCCGGTAGCGGTGCCGACAACCGACGAGTCAGGTTCACCTGGTACACGTTGCCCTCACCGATGGCGGCGCGGATCGTGTCGACGCCCGCCTCGAAAGCCGGTCGGTCGAGGCTGCTGCGCCACGAGCCCGGGTCGGGACCGACCCATGGCCGGCCGGGCCATGGTCGGGCGGCGCGCACGTCGGCGAAGCGCGCACAGGTGGGCGGCCCGGTGAAGGGAACGACGACGGCCCAGAACCCCGTGCTGTCGAGCGCAGTGAGGTCTGAGGTGACATCGACCAGGTCGGTGGCCAGCCGGTCGCCCACGACGGCGAGCGCCGAAGGCGAGAACTGCGAGGCGGGCACGGGGCAAGCGTACGATCCGGTGCGATGGACTTCGACCTGACCGCGGAGCAAGAGGCCTTCCGCAAGGTGGTGAGGGACTTCGCGCAGGCCGAGATCGCGCCGAATGCGGAGGCCTGGGATCGTGAGCACACCTTCCCGGTCGAAACGGTGCAAGGCGATGGGCGCGCTGGGCCTGTTCGGGTTGCCGTTCCCCGAGGAGTACGGCGGAGGCGGGGCCGACCTCACGACGCTCTGTGTGGCCATCGAGGAGCTCGGACGGGTCGATCAGTCTTTGGCGATCACGCTCGAAGCCGGGGTGGGCCTGGGCGCCAATCCGATCTTCCAGTTCGGCACCGAGGAGCAGCGCCAGCGGTGGCTGCCCGATCTCTGCGCCGGGCGCGCCCTCGGTGGCTTCGGCCTGACCGAGCCCGATGCGGGGAGCGATGCCGGAGGCACCCGCACCAAAGCAGTGCTCGACCGCGCCACCGACGAGTGGGTCATCAACGGCGAGAAGTCGTTCATCACCAACTCGGGAACGCCCATCACCTCGCTCGTCACCGTCACCGCCGTCACCTCCAGTACGGGCGGCAGCCCGGACATAAGCACGATCATCGTCCCCGCGGGTACCCCAGGCTTCGACGTGCAGCCGCCCTATCGGAAGATGGGTTGGCACGCTTCGGACACCCACGGCCTGACCTTCGCCGACTGTCGTGTGCCGGCGGCCAACTTGCTGGGCGGAGCCGGGCGGGGTTTCGCGAACTTCCTCGCCATCCTCGATGACGGGCGCGTGGCCATCGCGGCACTTGCGGTCGGTGTGATCGAAGGATGTCTCGAAGCTTGCACCGCGTACGCCAACGAACGGGTGGCGTTCGGGCGGGCCATCGGCACGAATCAGGCGGTCGCCTTCAAGATCGCCGACATGGCAGTGATGGCCGACGCGGCCCGCGCTCTGACCTATCGAGCCGCCGCGTTGCGTGATGCCGGCCGCCCGTTCAAACGCGAGGCGGCGACGGCGAAGCTCTACGCCACGGAGGCCGCGGTCACGGTCACCCGCGAGGCGACGCAGGTGTTCGGCGGCTACGGATTCATGGACGAGACGTTGGTGTCGCGCCACTACCGGGACGCCAAGGTGCTCGAGATCGGTGAGGGCACGAGTGAGATCCAACGTCTCGTGATCTCCCGCG
The DNA here is from genome assembly GCA_963778895.1 of uncultured Iamiaceae bacterium. Classification (GTDB taxonomy): domain Bacteria; phylum Actinomycetota; class Acidimicrobiia; order Acidimicrobiales; family Acidimicrobilacustridaceae; genus CAVZVZ01. The sequence continues at coordinate 371,915 of CAVZVZ010000005.1, read as the reverse complement.
AGCTGGGCCTGCCCGTCCGCTGAGGCCGGGCCGCCGGGGCCGGTCCGCCCGCCTGGGGCGACCAAGTTGTCCCACCGGCCGCTGATAGTTTGGCGGGCCATGTCCCGGCCCCGCCGCACCTGGCCCCAGCGCGCGCTCATCGCAGGTATGTCGATGCTCGTGGTGCTGTGCTTCGCGTCCGCAGCCGGGCTGGCCTACGTCCAGCGTCAGGTGAGCGATGTGCCTCGCCTGGCCTTCGGGAGCGTGCTCGACCAGCAGACTACGCCGGGCGAACCGCAGAACATCTTGCTGGTCGGTGTCGATGACGGTTCGGGGCTCGCGGCGGGCGACCCGGTCCTACGTGGTCGCAGCAAGTCACTGAACACCGACACGATCATGGTGTTGCGCGTCGATCCGAAGAGCGATCGCGCCGCGTTGTTGTCGTTCCCTCGTGACTTGTGGGTGCCGATCGCTGGTTCCACCCAGAAGGGCAAGATCAACTCGGCCATGGCGCTCGGTGGACCCGAGCGTCTCGTGCAGACCATCCAGCAGAACTTCGACATCAAGATCAATCACTTCGTGATGCTCGATCTGGCCGGCTTCCGCAATCTCGTGTCCGCAGTAGGCGGGGTCCCCATCTACTTCCCGTGGGCGGCTCGTGATCAGCACAGCGGGTTCCAGCAAGACGAAACGGGTTGTGTCACCCTCGAGCCCGACCAGGCGCTGGCCTACGCGCGATCGCGGTACTTCGAGATCTACGACGAGAAGACCAAGCGGTACGTATCCGACCCCGCGAGCGACCTCGGTCGGATCAATCGCCAGCAGCTGTTCATCAAGGCTGCGCTGAAGCGAGCCATCGCGAAGGGCGTGCGCAACCCGTTCACGATGAATCAGCTGATCCAGGTGGGCCAGCAGAGCGTCACGCTCGACGATTCCTTGACGACCCAGGACATCGTGGACCTGGGTGTGCAGTTCCGCGACTTCGACCCGAGCAACTCGATCTCTACACGCCGCCGACCCGCGGTGGGAACGTGGGCGCCGCGTCGGTCTTGTTCCTCGACGAACGCGGTCGCGCAACCGATCTTCGACATCTTTCGTGGTGTCGACACCGAGGCGAACATCATCCCAACCGTTCGCGTCGAGGTTCGCAACGGAACGGGCCAGAGCGGCCAGGGCAAGACGGTGCTGAACGATCTATCCGACCGCGGCTTCGTGGCGGTGCGTTCGACTGATGCTCGCGACTTCCGGTTCCCGGGCACGGTGATCCTGTACGCGCCGGGTCAACAACTCGCCGCGGCCAACGTGGCTCGGTTCGTCGACGGGAACCCGACGTTCCAAGAGGACTCGACTCTGTCCGACGTCAGCGTCGCGTTGGTCACCGGCGGCGATTTCACGGGCGTGCGCACCGATCCGCGCCCGCTCGAGGACTTCCAGTCCTTTCTCGACAACGCGGCGACCTCGACCACCGACTCGAGCGTGCCCGGCGACGACACGACGACCACGACACCGGCATTCGTGCCCGAGGCACCCCCCGGCGTCACCTGCTGATCCTGCTGATCCGGGTGCGCCCGTGACGTACCATGGTGGTCCCGGGATCACCCGGTACGAGGGAAATGGGCGGGTCGGCGGACCCCCGAACAGCGCTAGGAGTCGCTCGGTATGGCCAAGATCGCGGTGATCGGCACCGGATACGTCGGTCTGACAACGGGTGTCTGTTTCGCTCACCTCGGCCACCAGGTCACGTGCGCGGACATCGACGCCGAGAAGGTCGAGCGGTTGAGCCGGGGCGAGATTCCCGATCCTCGAGGCCGGTCTCGACGACTTGTTGCGCGAGGGACTGCAGTCGGGGCGGTTGACGTTCGTGCTCGGTGCCTCCGGCGCGGTTGCCGATGCCGAGTTCGCCTACCTGTGCGTGCCCACCCCTCAGGGCGCCGACGGCTCGGCCGACCTCAGCTACATCGAAGCGGCGGCCCGTGAGATAGCGCCGCATCTGCAACGCGACACCGTCGTGGTGAACAAGTCCACCGTGCCCGTCGGATCGACGCGACTCGTCGAACAGGCGCTCGGCCGGTCGGACGTGCAGGTCGTGTCGAATCCCGAGTTCCTGCGCGAGGGCACCGCCGTCGACGACTTCTTGCATCCCGACCGTGTGATCATCGGTAGCGACGACCAGAGTGCCGCGATTCGCGTCGCGTCGTTGTACATCGGCGTGCCGGCGCCGCTGATGGTCACCGACCCCGCGTCGGCCGAGACCATCAAGTACGCGAGCAACGCGTTCCTCGCCACCAAGCTCTCGTTCGTCAACGCCGTGGCTGCGATGTGCGAGGCAGTCGGCGCCGACGTGAACGACGTCGTGCTCGGCATGGGCTACGACAAGCGCATCGGTCACGAGTTCCTCAAGCCCGGCCCGGGGTGGGGCGGTTCCTGCTTTCCAAAAGACTCCCGGGCGTTGCTCTACATCGCACAGGAAGCCGGCTACGAGTTCGGCTTGCTCGAAGGTGTGATCGAGGTCAACGACGAACAGTTCGATCGGGTCGCCGACAAGGTCGTGCAGCTGGCCGGCGGTTCCGTCGAAGGTCGCAAGGTCGCCATCTGGGGGCTCACCTTCAAGGCGAACACCGACGACCTGCGCGAGTCGCCGTCGTTGCAGATCCTGCGCCGTCTCCTCGCCGCTGGTGCGAACGTCACCGCCTACGACCCCACGGTCACCGAGCCGCTGCCTGATTACCCGGATGTCGAGATTGCGCCCGATCCGTATGCCGCCGTCGAGGGGGCGACCGTGCTGGCCGTGCTCACGGAGTGGGACGAGTTCAAGTGGCTCGACCTGGACAAGGTGGCCGACGCCATGGCGGATCGACGCGTGCTCGACGGGCGCAACCTGCTCGACCGAACTTCGCTCGCTCGCCGAGGGTTCGAATATCAAGGCATCGGACGCAGCTGATGGCGCGGATCGTGGTCACCGGCGGAGCGGGCTTCCTCGGCTCGCACATCTGTGAGGCGCTGCTCGAGCGGGGCGACGAGGTCGTCGCGGTCGACAACCTCATCACCGGGTCCGTCGACAACATCGAACATCTCTTCGCGCGCCGCGAGTTCTCGTTCATCGAACACGACGTCAGCCAGTACGTCCGCGTGCCCGGCGACGTCGATGCCGTAATGCATTTCGCCAGCCCGGCCTCGCCGAAGGACTACCTCGAGAAGCCGATCCAAACCTTGAAGGTCGGCAGTCTCGGCACGCACAACACGCTCGGCTTGGCCAAGGCCAAGAACGCCACGTTCATGCTGGCTTCGACCAGCGAGGTGTACGGCGATCCCGAGATTCACCCGCAACCGGAGACGTACTGGGGTCACGTGAACCCCATCGGCCCGCGGGGCGTGTACGACGAAGCCAAGCGCTTCGCCGAAGCCATGACGATGGCGTACCACCGCTACCACGGTCTCGACGTCCGCATCGTTCGTATTTTCAATACGTATGGCCCTCGGATGAGGGTGCAGGACGGTCGCGTGGTGTCGAACTTCCTGACCCAGGCGATCGAGGGCAAGCCGATCACGCTCTACGGCGACGGACTGCAGACGCGCAGCTTCTGCTTCGTGACCGACGAGGTGCGTGGCTTCCTCGCCCTGCTCGACTCGGACGAGATCGGGCCGATCAACATCGGCAACGACGGCGAGTTCACCGTGCGCGAGCTGGCCGAGCTCGTGCTCGAAGTGACGGGCTCGTCGTCCGAGATCGTGCACGAAGACCTGCCGGTCGACGATCCCAAGCAACGACGGCCCGATCTCACGCTCGCGACCGAGCGCCTTGGTTGGGCCCCGGAGATTCCCCTACGGGAGGGCCTCATCCGCGCCGCCGAGTACTTCCGCACCGCCCTCGGCCAGTAGCGGTCAGTTGCTGCGGGCTTCGGCCTCGACGCGGTGCTCGAGGTACCAGTCGACCGTTCGCCGCAATCCCTCGTCGAACGGTGTGGTGGCCTTGAAGCCGAACGAGCTCTCGGCCCGATCCCCGTCGACGGCACGGCGGGGCTGACCGTCGGGCTTGGTGGTGTCCCACCGCACCTCGCCCTCGTAGCCGAGGATCTCGCACAAGGTCGGCACGAGATCCCGGATGAACAACTCCGAGTTGGACCCGAGGTTCACCGGGTCGCCCTCGTCGTAGTGCTCGGCGGCGAGCAGCACGCCTTCGGCCGCGTCGTCGACGTACAGGAACTCGCGACTAGCGCTGCCGGTACCCCACACCACGATGTGGTCGGCGTCGGCTTCCTTGGCGTCGACGATCGTCTTGATCAGCGCGGGGATCACGTGTGACACCGCGGGATGGAACTTGTCGCCGGGTCCGTACAGGTTCGTCGGCATCAGGTAGATCGCGTTCTGTCCGTGCTGAGCACGGTTGGCTTGCAGTTGCGCGAGTTGGGCGAGCTTGGCGATGCCGTACGGCGCGTTGGTCTCCTCCGGATAGCCCTGCCACAGCGAGTCCTCGCTGAACGGTACGGGTGTGAACTTCGGGTACGAACAGATCGTGCCCACGACGACCGTCTTCGGTGTTTCGTGCCGGCGAGCGGCGTCGAGCACGTACGTGCCCATCAACAGGTTGTCGAGGTAGAGCTCGGCGGGGTGCTCGCGGTTGTACCCGATGCCTCCGACGCGGGCGGCCAGATGGATGACGACGTCGGGGGTCAGCTCATCGAACATCGCTTCGACCTGAAGCGGGTCGCGCAGGTCGTAGTCGCCGCTGGTCGGCGTGAGCAACGCACCCGGCTCCCGAGGCTCGAGGCGATGGACCACGGCCTTCCCGAGGAAGCCGCCGCCACCGGTGATGAGCACCCGTTTGGTGGACCAAAAGTCACCCTCGATCATGGTCAGCCAGCCTACCGATCTGGATGCGAGCCACCCCGTCACTGGCCGCGCCGCCCGCTTGCGGCCCGAACGTCGTGCGACGCGGTCGATTCCCTGCGTGGGAGACTCGCCAGCCGTGGGTGACGGCCTCCGCGTGGCGTTCACGCTCGAGCAGTGTTGGCACTCGGTCCCCGGCGGCACGGCCCGTTCGGCGATCGAGTCGGCCCGCGCGCTCCAGACGTTCACCGACATCGAACTGATCGGTGTGGCGGCGCGCCACGGCCACCCACCTCCCGACGCGTGGACGCCGACCATCCCGATCGAGATGCTGCCGCTGCCTCGAGCCCGCCCTCTACGAGTCCTGGCACTACGCGCGCCGCCCGAACGTGGAGCGAGCCACTGGGCCCGTCGACGTGATCCACGCCACCGGCGGGGCGGTGCCGCCCCCGTCCGTGCCTCTCGTCGTGACCGTGCACGACCTCGCGTTCCTGCACGACGCGTCGCACTTCACCCGTCACGGGCTCCGGTTCTTCAAACGCGCCCTCCAGTTGACCCGTCGCGATGCCGCCCTCGTCCTGGTTCCGTCGAAGGCGACAGCGGACGATTGCATCGCGCATGGCATCGACGCCGAACGTGTTCGGATCGTGCCGTGGGGCATCGACATCGACACGGTTGACGAGGCCCAGATCGCCGCCTCGCGTGCCCAACACGGGCTCGAGCGACCGTTCGTGCTGTGGACCGGCACCATCGAACCGCGCAAGAACCTTCCCACCCTGTTGCGAGCCTTCGCCGAGGTCGATCGCGACGCCGAACTCGTCCTCGTCGGCCCGCGCGGATGGAACGAGGACCTCGACGCGTTGCTCGCGCCAGTGCGGTCGCGGGTTCGCGTCATCGGCTTCGTCCCCCCCGATGAGCTCGCCCCGCTCTACGCCGGCGCGACGGTCTTCTGCTATCCGAGCCTGCGAGAAGGCTTCGGTCTGCCCGTGCTCGAGGCCATGGCCCAGGGCACGCCGGTCGTGACCTCGGCCGGAACCTCGACGGAGGAGGTCGGTGGCGATGCGGTCGAGTTGGTCGAACCGACGGATCCGGCGGCCATCGCGGCCGCGATCAACGGGCTGCTCGGCGACCAGGACCGCGCCAAGGCGCAGGGGGAGCGGGGCGCCCTTCGCGCTCGCACCTTCACGTGGGAGCGCGCCGCCAACCAGATCGCGGCGGCGTACCGCGAGGCAGCCCATGACCCCGACCCGCGTCGGCGTCAACCTGCTGTGGCTCGCCCCCGGTGAGGTGGGCGGGAGCGAGGACTACTGCATCGGTCTGCTGCGCGCTCTCGCCCAACGGCGGGACGCGTATGACGACCTCGAAGTGATCGTGTACCTCAACCGTGAGATCGACGCGACCTATCCGGATCTCGGACGATCGTTCATTCCGCGGCGCTCGTCGATCAGCGGGCGGAGTCGCCCGGCACGGATCTGGGCCGAGCACACGTGGTTGCGGTCGACCACGCGCCATGACGGTGTGCAACTCGTGCACCACATGGGTGGCACCGCGCCGTTCCTTCGTGGCGCGCCGGCGGTGGTGCTCGTGCACGACTTGCAGCCGTGGGCGATGCCCGAGAACTTCAGCGCCCTGAAGCGTGCCTACCTACGAGCGACGGTTCCGCCCACCGTTCGTCGGGCTCGGGCCATCACCACCTTGAGCCGCTGGGTGCAACGGGACGTGCACGAGCGCTTGGGTGTGCCGCTCGATCGCATGGTTTGCCTTCCGCCGGGAGCCAAGCGTCTGGTCGGCACCGCCGACGTTCCGATCGACGAAGCCGCGGTGCTCGACCGCCTCGACATCGGTGACCGCCCGTTCTTCCTGTATCCCGTGATCACGTATCCGCACAAGAACCACGAGACATTGATCCGTGCGTTCGCGCGGATCGCGTCGCAGCACCCCGATGCCCTGCTCGTCCTGCCCGGCGGCGAGGGCCCCGCCGAGGACGACGTGCGCGCCGCCATCGCGCGCGAAGGCGTCGCTTCACAGGTTCGGCGGCTGGGTCGCGTCCCCAATGGCGTGCTCGAGGTGCTCTACCGCCGCACCACAGCACTAACGTTTCCCTCACGCTATGAGGGCTTCGGAATGTCAGTGCTCGAGGTGATGGCCGAGGGTCGTCCCGTCATCGCGTCGACCGCGGGAGCGTTGCCCGAGGTGGTCGGCGAAGGTGGCGTGCTGCTCGATCCGGACGACACCACGGCATGGGCCACCGCGATGGACGGGCTCCTCCGTGATCGCCGTCGATGGCATGAACTGGCCCGGGCGGCCACCGACCGTGCGGCCACCTTCACCTGGGATCGCAGCGTCGACGATCTGGTCTCGCTCTACCGGCGGATCGCGCGGGGCTCGGCCAGAGGCGCGGCCGCTTCATGAACATCCTCGTGCTCTGTCCCCATTTCGCGCCCGACGTGGCCCCGACCGGCGAGGTGATGAGCCGCATCGTCGTCGAGCTCGCGGCCCGCGGTCATCGTCTCCACGTCGTCACCGCGTTGCCCTGGTACCAACACCATGCGCTCGAACCAGGGTGGGACGGTCAATTGGTTCGTTCGGAGCGCACGACGTGGGGTCGCATCACCCGTGTCCACCCGTTCCCCACCGACAAGCGGAACATTCCGGCCCGCGCCCTCGCGTTCGGCGGTTTCACCGCGCTCGCCACCGTTGTCGGTGCGGCAACCCGAACCAAGCCGGACGTGGTGCTGGCCATGTCCCCACCGCTTACGTTGGGCACCGCGGGGTGGACGGTCGCGAAGGCACGCCGGGTGCCGTTCGTGTTCAACATCCAGGACGTGTTCCCGGACGTCGCCATCGAGTTGGGCCACCTCAAAGGCGAGAGGGTCATCCGCGCCGCCCGTTGGCTCGAACGCACCACCTATCGCAGCGCCGACGCGGTGACCGTGCTGTCCGACGATCTGGCCGACAACGTTCGCGCCAAATTGTCCAGCGCAGAAGCAGGCGACGACGCCTCCCGTTCCCGCGTGCACGTGATACCGAACTTCGTCGACACCGAGTGGATTCGACCGCTTCCGAAGGAGAACTCCTATCGCAGCGGAGTTCGGCCTCACCGGCAAACGGGTCGTGATGTACGCGGGCAACGTGGGCCTGTCCCAGGCGCTGAACCTCCTCCTCGACGCCGCTGTCGATCTGGCCGAGGAATCGGACGTCGCCTTCGTGATCAACGGTGGGGGCGTGGCTCGACCCGATCTCGAGCGGCGGGCGAGGGGACTCGACAACGTGCGGTTCGTGGACATGCAGCCCAAAGCACGGCTACCGCAGGTTCTCGCCGCCGCCGACGTCCACGTGGTGCCGCTCCGGCGCGGCCTGGCCTGGTCGAGCGTGCCGAGCAAGCTGTATTCGATCCTGGCCGCCGGCCGACCCATCGTGGCCAGCATCGATGCCGGGACCGAGGTGGCCCGCACCGTCGAGCGAGCCGGTGCCGGGCTCGCCGTGCCCCCCGAGGACCCCGAGGCCTTCACCAAGGCCGTGCGCCGCTTGCTCGACCACGAGGGCGATCGGGAAGCCATGGGGGCGTCAGGGCGCCGTTTCGTCGAGAGCTGGGCGTCGCCGGCCGCGGTTGCCGAGGCATATGAGCAGCTCTTCGAGGCGGTGCGCGTTCAAAGCACCCGTGGCCGCGGCTAGCCTCAGCAGCCGCTATGGGCAAGGCATCTTCCGCAAAGAAAGTCGCTCGCGCCGCCAGGGCCGGCGGCGTCAAGAGCAGCAACCAACGCAAGGTCATGTTCCCGCTCGCGATCGGGGGCATCCTGATCGTCGGCGTGCTGCTCATCCTGGTCGCGCGCAATGGCTTCAGCCCCGACGCCGCGGCGTCCCCCAAGCCGGGAGAGCACTGGCACGCGGCGTACGGGTTCTACGTGTGCGACGCCTTCCAACCGCCCGTCACCGACGCCATCGAGGATCGCACCGGCATCCACACTCACGGCGACGGCATCATCCACATCCACCCCTTCTCGAACGCCTATGCGGGCAAGAACGCCACCATGAGCGCGTGGGGCCAGACGGTCGACATCCAGTTCGGCAAGAGCTCGTGGACCCTGCCCGACGGTACGAAGTACGAGAACGGCTATGACTGCAACGGTCAGCCGGCCCAGCTCTCGGTCTACAAGTGGAACGTCGACGACCCGAACGCCGCACCCCAGGTGTTCACGAGCGACTTCGGCGACATCAAGCTCGACGCCGATCGTTCCGCGTTCACCTTCGCGGTGGTGCCGGACGGCACCGATGTGCCCAAGCCCGACAGCATTCCCACGCTCGACAACTTGAGTGACGTCACCGGATCGTCGGCTTCGACTCCCACCCCGTCCTCGACGCTGACCGTCCCGGTCCCGTCGAGTACCACGGTGCCCACGTCCAGCCAGTGAGAGCGGTCGTTCTGGTCGGCGGTTTCGGGACGCGGTTGCGTCCTTTGACGACGACGATCCCCAAGCAGATGCTGCCGATCGTCGACCGTCCGATGATCGAGCGGGTGCTGGCCAAGCTCGCGGAGCACGGCGTCGACGACGCCATCCTCTCGCTCGGCTACCGGCCCGATGCCTTCATCGAGGCCTATCCCGACGACGTGTGCGCAGGTGTCCGCCTGCACTACGCGGTCGAAGGCGAGCCGCTCGACACCGCGGGCGCCGTGCGCTTCGCGGCCGACGAGGGTGGCGTCGACAGCACCTTCATCGTCGTCAACGGCGACGTGCTGACCGATCTCGACATCGCCGGGCTGTGGAACCTCCATCGCGAGCGCAAAGCCGAGTGCACGATCGCCCTCACACCGGTCGACGATCCGTCGCGCTACGGCGTCGTGTCGTCCGACGAGCGGGGGCTGGTCGAGGCCTTCATCGAGAAGCCGCCGGCCGGCCGAGGCGCCGTCGAACTGGATCAACTCCGGCACCTACGTGCTCGAGCCGTCGGTGCTCGAACGCATCCCCGGCGGTCGCAAGGTGTCGATCGAACGTGAGACGTTCCCGGCCATGGTCACCGACGGCACGCTCTTCGCGATGCAGTCCGACGCCTACTGGGTCGACGCCGGCACGCCGGCCACCTACCTCCAAGTGCAGCTGGATCTGATCGACGGGGTGCGTGGCACCACCGAGCGAGCGATCGCGTCGACGGCCGCGGTGGACTCCGAATCGTTCGTCGAGCAGTCGGTCGTGATGGACGGTGTCAGCATCGGTCCCGGGTGCCCGGATCTCGGGCAGTGCGATCCTTCCTGGCGCGATCGATCGAGGCCGGCGCCTCGATCGAGCGATCGATCATCGGTCCCGGTGCGACGATCGGCGCCGGCGCGCAGCTCGAGGCACTCACCGTCGTTGGCGCGGACACCTCGGTCGAGGCCGGCACGCAGTGGCACGACGCTCGCATCCCATCGGAGGACTGATGCGCACACTCGTCACCGGCGGCGCCGGCTTCATCGGCAGCACGCTCGTCGACCGGCTGCTCGGGGCGGGTCACGACGTCGATGTGGTCGACAGCCTGTGGACCGGGAACCTGAGCAACCTCGACGGCTCGGGTGCCGACGGCGGCGATCGTCTCGCGTTCCATCACCTCGACATCCGCGATCCGGCCGTCGTGGAGCTGATCACCGAGCGCAAGCCCGAGTTGATCTTCCACCTCGCCGCCCAGGCCGACGTGCGCGTGTCGGTTGCCCGTCCGGTCTTCGATGCCGAGGTGAACGTCCTCGGCAGCCTCCAGGTACTCGAAGGCGCCCGCCGGGCCGGAACGCGCAAGGTGGTGGTCGCCTCGAGCGGCGGCACGATCTTCGGTGAACCGCGCCCCGAGGACCTCCCGGTCCGCGAGACGCATCCGCAGCATCCGGTGTCGCCCTACGGCGTGGCCAAGAAGGTCGTCGACGACTACCTCTTCGCCTATCGCTCACTTCACGGTCTCGACTTCACCGCGTTGGCACTGGCCAACGTCTACGGACCGCGGCAGGACCCGAACGGCGAAGCCGGTGTGGTCGCCATCTTCGCCGGCAAATTGTTGAGCGGCGACCCGTGCGTGATCTTCGGCGACGGCAAGCAGACCCGCGACTTCGTCTACGTCGACGACGTGGTCGACGCCTTCGTCCGCGCCATCGACGGTGGATCGGAGACGCTCTTCAACATCGGCACCGGCGTCGAGACGTCGGTGAACGAGCTGTACGAGTCGATGGCAGGCGCGGCCGGAGTCACGGAGCCGGCGACCCACGCACCGGCGCGCGCCGGCGAGCTCGCCCGATCGTCGCTCGATCCGTCGCTCGCCGGCGAGCGGCTCGGATGGAGGCCGCAGACCGAGCCTCGATCGCGGCGCCGCCGCCGTGCTCGACTGGTTCCGCACTCGCCGCTGACGCCAATTTCGAGAGCTAAGGCGGAAGTAGCTAGCGGAAGAGGTCTTCGGTGGGGTGGCGCACGACGTCGCGCTGCGACGCTGCCTTCGCCGAACCATTCAGGATTCGACGCCCCGCACGATGGCGACGGGCACGCCGGTGGCCTTGCCCATCACCAGCTCGGCCGCGGCGGCGATCTCGTCGACGATCGCCACCTCGGTCACCTGCAACTCGCGGCCGAAGGAGTCGGTGGTGCCACGCAGGTCGGCGATGGCGGTCAGACCCCGCGCAGCCGATGGCCACGTCGGTCACGCCGCGACGCCACGTCCGGCCGAAGGTGTCGGACACGATCACGGCCACGTCGACGCCGGCGCGACCGCGGAGGGCGTCGCGAACTCGACGGGCCGACCGATCGGAATCCTCGGGCAGCAACGCGGCGAAGCCGCGAGCCACGTTCGACAGATCGATCCCGGCGTTGGCGCACACGAACCCGTGGCGGGTTTCGGAGATGACGAGATCGCCACGGCGACGCAGCACACGGACCGACTCGCGCTCGACGAGGGGCTTGTGTGACAGCGGGTCGTCGGGATCGACCTCCACGATCTGACCCTCGACCTTCGACACGATCTTCTGGGTGACGACCAGCACGTCGTGATCGAGAAGCGGGGTGCCCTGCGCGGTCGTGGCGTCGGCGATCAACGTCGCCAGGTCATCACCGACCCCGATCTCGGGCAGGCCCTCGACAGGGATGATCTCGAGTCTCGCCATCACAGTTCTTCCATTGGCTCAAGACAGGGCTCCGAGCGTGACGCGTGCCAGCTCGGCGGCATCGGCCGGCGTCCGCATGATCGTCTGAGTGACCACGCTACGCACACCGGCGGCGTCAACCGCCGGCGCCGAGGCTCGATCGGCCTCGTCGATCACCAGCGTCGAGGTGAAGGGTTCGTACAGCCGGGCCACGCCGACCACCGACGCGTCGTGGCCGAGCTCTTGCATGCAGGCGGTCGGCCGGACCTTTGAGCGCGGCGCCGGCGATGATGGGCGACACCGCCACCGTTCGATCGCGTCGCGCTCGACCGCTTGGCGTACGCCGGGAACGGCGAGCACGGGTCCGATCGAAACAATGGGGTTGCTGGGCGCCACGACGATCGTGTCGGCCGCCGCGATGGCTTCGAGCACTCCCGGGGCGGGACGCGCCGCGTCGGCACCGTCGAAACGCACGGCGGACACCGCCACATCATGTTGCCGACGAACGAAGTACTCCTGGAAGCCGACCTCGATGTCACCCTCGTCGGGCAAGGTCACGAAGGTGCGCAGTGGATCGTTCGTTGCGGGCAGCAGCGCAGCTCGAGGCCCCAGGCGCGGGTGATCTCGGCGGTGACGGTGGCGAGGTCGGCCCCATCGGCCAGCCGCCCCGTGCGGTACAGGTGAGTGCCCAGGTCCTGATCGCCGAGATTGAACCAACGCTCGCCTCCGAGGCGACCGAGCATCTCCATCGCCGACCACGTCTCGCCCTCGAGGCCCCAACCGCGTTCGGGGTCGATGGCGCCGGCGAGCGTGTACGTGACGGTGTCGAGGTCGGGACTGATCGCCAGGCCGTGCAGGACCACGTCGTCACCGACGTTGACGATCGCGGTGATCTCGCTGCGGCGGCACCACCTGTACGAGGCCCGGCCAGCATGCGTGCGGCACCGACGCCTCCGGCGAGAACGGTGATCATGTGATCAGTGCAGGTGCCGCAGGCGGCCGCTGAGCAGATCGAGATCGGCATCGACCATCATGCGGACGAGCTCGGCGAAGGAGGTCTTGGGTTTCCAGCCGAGCACCTCACGCGCCTTGGTCGGATCGCCGACGAGCAGGTCGACCTCGGCCGGTCGGAAGAACTGCTCGTCGATGACGACATGATCCTCGTAGTTCAGACCGGCGTGACTGAACGCCAGCTCGCACAGCTCGCGCACGGAATGCGTCTCACCCGTCGCGATGACGAAGTCGTCGGGCTCGTCTTGTTGGAGCATCAACCACATCGCCTCGACGTAGTCGCCGGCGAAGCCCCAGTCGCGGCGGGCAGTCGAGGTTGCCCAGGCGCAGTTCGGTATCGAGTCCGAGCTTGATGCGGGCCACGCCGTGCGTCACCTTGCGTTCGACGAACTCGAGCCCGCGCCGCGGCGAACCGTGGTTGAACAACATGCCGCTCGTCGCGTGGAGGTCATAGCTCTCGCGATAGTTCACCGTGATCCAGTGGCCGTAGACCTTGGCCACGCCGTACGGGCTGCGCGGATAGAACGGCGTCGTCTCGGTTTGCGGCACCTCGACGACCTTGCCGAACATCTCGCTGCTGCTGGCTTGGTAGAAGCGGATGCCGGGATCGACGATGCGAATCGCGTCGAGCAGGCGCGTCACACCGAGCGCGGTGGTCTCGCCCGTGAGCACCGGTTGTCCGAACGACGTCTGCACGAACGACTGGGCCGCCAGGTTGAAGACCTCATGAGGTCGATGTGTGCGCAGCACCTCGATCATCGATGCCTCGTCGAGCAGGTCACCGGGCACGAAGGTGATGCGATCCTGCAGGTGGCCGATGCGCTCGAAGTTCACGGTGCTCGAGCGCCGCACCATGCCGATGACGTCGTAGTCCTTCTCGAGCAGGAACTCCGCGAGATAGGAGCCGTCCTGGCCGGTGATGCCGGTGATGAGCGCTCGTCTCGCCATGGGGTCGGTCTATCCTGCGACGGAGATCCCGTCTGCTAAGTGGGTTGGCACGTGCGCGAAGTCCCTGCTCCTGGTCCTGATCATCAAGAACGTTTCGGTCGGCGCCTCGCCGCGCACCGCGCCAAGCTCGGTTGGACCCAGCAGGAGCTGGCGGAGCGTCTGGCCGTCTCGCGAGTCGTCGGTGTCGCACCTCGAAGCGGGCATGACGATGCCCGGTGAGCGCACCGTGGCGCTGCTGGCGGGGCTCTTCAAGGTCACGCCGCACGAGCTCGTCGCCGGCACCGACTACCCGCTGGCCAAGGCCGATCGACTGCCGGTCGTCGTCGACCCAGCACACCGAAGTCGAGCTGCAGCTCGCGTTGTTCGAGAACGACCTCGTGTGGTTCGAGTCGGTGACGCCGCAACAGGTCGAGATCGTGCTCGGTCGTTGGGAGAGCACCTTCGCCGCGCTGCGCGACGACAGCTACGACGGGCGTGAGCGTTCGGTGCTCACCGATGCGCTGCGCCGCGTGCGTGTCACTCCTCGCCGAACAACGCGCCCGCTGAGCTGACGACGCCGCCTCAGGCGATGCGGTCGCGCCACTCGTCGAGGACGTCCAGCAGGGTCTGATCGAGCGTCGATCTCGGGGTTCCACGCCGGTGGCCTTGTGGAGCTTCGTGTAATCGCCCCGAAGGACCGGCACGTCGACCGGTCGCTGCAGGGCGGGGTCGCCTTCGAGCCGCATCGGGCGGGCGGCCATGGCGATGAGACGATCGGCCAGCTCGGCGATGGCGATGTCGTGGCCCGAGCACACGTTGTAGGCCTCGCCCGGCTCGCCGTTCTCGACGAGCAGTGCGATAGGCGCGCACGACATCGCGAACGTCGGTGAAGTCGCGGCGAGGGGTGAGGTTTCCCACGGTGACGACCTCTCGGCCTTCGAGCTCGTTGAGCGCGATGCGCTCAGCGAGCGCGGGACAGACGAAGCGGTTCGTCTGACCGGGGCCGAGATGGTTGAAGGCCCGGACGCGCAACACCTCGAGCCCGTAGCCGAGCCACGCCTGCAGTCCCAGCTCGTCGGCGGCGATCTTGCTGGCGGCGTACGGGGTCACCGGTCGGAAAGGTGACTCCTCGGTGAGCGGCAGCTCCGACAGCGACACCTTGCCGTAGACGTCGGCGCTGCTGACCAACAGCACGCGCGCCACCCCGACGGTGCGACAGGCCTCGAGCACGTTGAGCGTGCCCTCGGCGTTGACGCGGAACGCGGCACGAGGCTCGTCCCACGAGCCACCCACATCGCTCCAACCGCCGAGGTGGTACACCGCGTCGGGCTGCGCGGCCGCGATGGCGTCGAGGAGCGCGGGCGGGTCGAGCAAGTCGATCCCGTGCTCGCGATCGATCCCGGTCACGGCGTCGCCGCTCGCTTCGAGATGGGTCACGAGATGGCGGCCGACGAATCCGGCTACGCCAGTCACCAGCGCTTTCACGAGGTCATCCTAAACGGCGACCCCGATCAGGACTCGGCGAGACGGTGGTAGAGCGCTCCGAGCTCGGTCGCGGTGCGATCCCACGAGAACCGGGTCAGGTTCGCGGTGCCTCGTGCCCGCAGGTCGTCGGCCAGTCCCTCGTCGGCCAGGACCTTGGCCAGTCCCGCCGCCAGCGCGTCGGTGTCGCCGGGTGGCACGAGCACCGCGGCGTCGCCGACCACCTCGGTGATGCCGCCGGTACGGGTGGTCACCACAGGCACCTCAGCCGACATCGCTTCGAGCGGCGGGAGCCCGAAGCCCTCGTAGAGCGACGGGTAGGCGAACACGGTCGCCCCTCGCAGCAACGCGTTGCGGTCGGCATCGGTGACCCAGCCGAGCCGAACGACGCGGTCGCGGTGATCGGCGCGCCGGACGGCCCGCCGGAACTGCTCGGCGCCCCAGCCTTCGGGCCCGGCCACGACCAACTTCACGTCGGGTTGATCAGCCGCCAAACGATCGAACGCGTCGACCAATCGGGGGAAGTCCTTGCGCGGCTCGATGGTGCCGATGGCAAGGATGTAGCGCTCGCTGGTCGCCAGAGTCCGACCGCGTGCCGCGTCACCCGGCGGCGCCGCGGTCACGCCGTTCGGGATGACGACGACCCGATCGGGAGGAACGCTCGAGTAGATCGATCACTTCGTCGCGAACGAAATGCGACACGGTGTGCACCCACGCGCCGCGACGAAGCGCACGTCGCAACAGCTGGCGGGAACTCGAGCGTGTCGTCGGTGCACAGCTCGGGGTGGCGCAACACGGTGAGGTCGTGCACCGTCACCAACTCGCGCGCTCGCCAGGCTGGGGGCACGACGAAGTTCGGGCCGTGGACCACATCGACCCGTCCGGTCCACATCTCGATTGGCGGCGCGCTCACGCGGCGCCACGCGGCGCGCAACGGCGGCCCGGCCATCGGAAGACGACCGGTCGCGATGCCGGCTGGGAGCGCACGGCGCATCGCGTCCTTGCCGCCGAGCGGCCAACCGTAGGCCACGAGCGACAGCGTTGGATCGCCGGCCAGGCGGGACGTCGTCTCGTCGACGAATCGCCCCACGCCCGTACGGGTGTCGAGCAGGGGTACGGCGTCGATGGCGACGCGCACGCGTCGAGGCATCACGGGTGCATCAGACGCGGCGCGGCGGACTCAGGGTGTGCACCGTTGCCGGTGTGACCGAATACACGTCCGAGATGTTCGCGCGGGCCTGACGAGCTGTTGGTCGAGGGTCCGCTCGAGCTCGCGCCGGCGTACCTGCGCCTTCTGAACCGCCAGGACACCGAAGCCGACACCCACGTAGAACGTGTCGCGCATGAATCGAAAGGCCTCGTCGCGCACGGCGCAACGCTAGTGGTGGTGGATCGACCGACCACAACGTCGTGTCAACCGTGACATGGGGTGGGGTAGTCGGTACGGGCAGGCCGGGCGAGTAGCCTCGGGCGGTCGTGAATCCCCCCGACCAGGACGTGCAGCCGGACGCGCCCACGACCCCAGATGGCGATCCCCAAGTCGTCCCGCCGGTCGTCGTGGTCATGGTCGTCGACGACCCGGGGGACTGGTTCGAGGACACGCTCGCCAGCATCGCGGCGCAGCACTACTCGAACTCCTCCTTGCTCGTCATCGACGTCGGTACGCGATCCGACCGTGCGCGATCGCATCGCGGCGGTGGTGCCCGACGCTCTCGTTCGTGGCCTCGAAGGCAACCCCGGGTTCGCCACCGCGTGCAACGAGGCGTTACGGGCCGTGCAGGGCGCGGCGTTCTTCCTGTTCTGCCACGACGACATCCGCCTCGAGCCCGACGCGCTCCAGGTCATGGTCGAAGAGGCGTTCCGCTCGAACGCCGGCATCGTCGGGCCGAAACTCGTCGACTGGAACGACCCCGAGCGGCTGCTGTCGGTCGGCATGGGCGCCGACAAGACGGGCTATCCCGTCCCGAACGTCGAGCGTGGCGAGCTCGACCAAGAGCAGCACGATCGCGTGCGCGACACGTTCTACGTGCCGGGCGCCGTCACTCTCGTCCGGGCCGACCTGTTCACTGCGCTCGGAGGGTTCGACGCCGGTATCGACTTCCATGGTGAGGATCTCGATCTCTGTTGGCGGGCGCAGGTGGCGGGCGCGCGCGTGGTCGTCGCGCCCGACGCGACGGTGGCGCACCTCGAGGCGCTCGGCACCGGCGACCGATCGACGACCGTCGCCGGCTGCAGATGCGCCATCGTCTCCGCGCCATGCGCGTGTCGTCCACTTGGTGGACGCGAACGCGGCTCGTCCCGCAAGCGGCAGTGCTCGCCCTGCTCGAAGATCATCTACGGCGTCGTGCTCGGTCGCTTCCGCCAGGCTCGCGACGTCGGTGGCGCGTGGGTGTGGAACTCCGTCACCGCGGCGAGATCCGTCGGCAGCGCCACGCGTTGGCCAAGATCCGACGCGTCCCCGATCGTGACGTTCGCAAGATGCAGGTCCGAGGCAGTGCGCGACTATCGGCCTACCTTCGCGGTCAGATCGGCTCGACCGAGGACCGCCTGCTGTCGGTGCAACGCACCCGTGAGGTCACGGACACGCTGCGGTCGTCGAAGGCCCGCACCGCCGTCGTGGTGTGGCTCATCGTGGCCGGCGTGCTCGTCGTCGGCAGTCGCGACCTGATCCTCGGTCACATCGCCGAGATCGGCGACATCCCGGTGCTCGGCCACAGCGCGACGGAGCTGTTGCGTACGTGGGCGTCGGGCTATCGCTCCGTGGGTCTGGGCGCGGTCGAGCCCAACCCGACCGGCCTCGGGTCTGATCGGCGGTCTCGGTCTGGTGTTCCTCAACGCGCTGGGCATCCTCACGAAGGTGTTGGTGCTCGGCATGCTGCCGCTCGGCGCCGCCGGCATGTGGCGCCTCACGAAGCCCATCGGCTCGCGGCGGTCGCGGATCGTCGCGCTCGTCGTCTACGTCGCGATTCCGCTCGCGTACAACGCCATCGCCGCCGGCCAATGGAACGCGCTCGTCGGGTACGCGGTAGTGCCGTGGATCCTCGGCCAGCTCGCCAGCGCGTCGGGCGTCGCGCCGTTCGGTTCGATCGGCGGCACGGCTGGCCCCGGAGTTCGCAGCCGACCGTTGTTCCAACGCATCGTCGCCGTCGGCGTGTTGACCGCGCTCGCGGCGATGGCGTCGGGCTCGGCCGTCTTGGTCACGCCCGCCTTGGCGTTGGCCTTGGTCGTCGGCGGTGCGCTGAGCGGCACCGTGCGCGGTGCGACACGTGTGTTGGTGGTCGGGTTCGGCGGTGCCGTCGTCGCCTTCGTGCTCCAACTGCCGTGGAGTGCCAGCTTCCTGCGGAACGACTGGGCGTCGGTGATCAACACGTCGTCAGGCGGCAGCACGCTCGACCTCGGCGCCATCGTCCGTTTCGAGACCGGACCGCTCGGGTCGGGCACTCTCAGCTACCTCTTCCTCGGTGCCGCGGCCCTGGCGCTCTGCATCGGCCGGGCGTGGCGGCTCGCGTGGGCCGTTCGGGCGTGGACCCTGGTGTTGGCGAGCTTCGCCCTGGTCTTCGTGCAGGCGCAGGGTTGGCTGCCGTTCGACCTTCCACCGACGGAAGCGCTCCTGGTACCGGCGGCCGTGGGCGTAGCGTTGGCCTCGGCCATGGGCATGGCGGCCTTCGAAGTCGACCTGCCCGACTACCACTTCGGTTGGCGCCAGATCTTGTCGGTGATCGCTGGCGCCGCCCTCGTCCTCGCGGTGCTGCCGGTGATCGGCGCGACCATCGACGGACGGTGGGACATGCCGCGCGGCGACTACGCCCGCGCCCTGTCGTTCATCGACAAGGAAGGCGAGGAGTCGCCGTTCCGTGTGCTCTGGATGGGCGACACCGATGTCCTGCCACTCGCGTCCTGGCCGCTAGAGAGCCAGGCGTATGGCACGCCACCGGATGGTTCGTTCGGGTACGCGACCTCCGACAACGGCACACCCAGCCTCGATGACCGGTGGCACTCCTCGGACGCGGGCGCGACGACGCAGTTGGGCGACGTGCTGACCGTCGCAGGCGAGGGTGGTACCAGCCGGCTCGGCGCGCTGCTCGCGCCGATGGGAGTGCGCTACATCGTCGTGCCGCTCGGTCCCGCTCCCGAGCCGTACTCGCCGCCGACCTCGAACCCCGACACGGTGGTCGCGATGCTCGACGCGCAGCTCGATCTGTCACCGGTCACCGCCGCCGGCGTCGTGCTGTATCGGAACAACGCGTGGGGCCCGACACGCGCTCGGTTGGGCGCCGACACGCCGGTGCCCGCAGGTGGCCCTGCCCTGGCCGATCGGTTCTTCCCGCCCGTCGAAGGCGCACCCGTGGCGCTCCCGGACGACAACGGTGTGCAGCAGTTCGGCGGGTCGATCGACGAACCGAGCGACGTCTACCTCGCCGAGGCCGAGTCGGAACATTGGCAGCTGCAGGTCGACGGCACGTCGATGAAGCGGGACGAGGCGCTCGGTTGGGCCAACGTGTTCCACGCCGACGGCTCCGGCTCGGCCACGCTTCGATTCAACACGCCGTTCGTGCGCTACCTACTTCTCGGCCTCCAGACGTTGTTGTGGATCGTCGCGATCGTCTACCTGCTCCGAGTGCGGGTCGTACGCGACGAGCGGCGCTCGTTGGACGACACCTCTCCTACGACGGGGGGTGGGCAATGAAGGCCTGGCGGTGGCCCATGCTCATCATCGTCGTGGTGCTCCTCGTCGCCGCGCTGGCGACCCAGACGCCGACTTCGGAGCGCACGAAGGACACGACCGACGTCGCCGCGATCGCAGCCGTGCCGACCGCGGCCCGCCCCGGCTCGCTCGGCTCCACGTGGTACTGCGCTGCGGGTACCGCGACCGGCACGCCGCAAGGCGAGGCCGAGCAGTACCTCCACATGGCCAACGCGTCGTCGACCTCCGTGCAGGGGCGGCTCACCGTGTACCCGAGCGACGCCGCGCCGGTCGCGAGCACCATCGAGATCGCACCGCTCGCTCGCGCCGACATCCGCGTCAGCGATCTGGCCCGCGCTCCGTACGCGTCTGTACTCGCCGAGTTCGACGGAGGCGAGATCGCAGTGCAGCACGAGTTGATCGGGCCGAGTGGTCGATCGGTGAGCGCGTGCGCTTCGGGACCTGCGGCCACCTGGTACTTCCCGAGCGCGACGACGCGGTCTGGGGCCAAGCTGCTGTTGACCCTGTTCAACCCGTTCCCCACTGACGCGGTGGTCGACCTGTCGTTCGAGGCGGAGGACGGAGCCCGCACCCCGCAAGCCTTCCAGGGTCTCGTCGTCCCCGGCGGAAAGGTGACCACGCTCGACATCGGCGAGGTCGTCACACTGCGCCAGGAGATCGCCACGGCGGTCACGGTGCGGTCGGGTCGGGTAGTGGCCGAGCAGCTGCAGATCATCAACGAGGCCGAGGGCTTCCCGCCCACCGTCGCTGCCATGCTCGGCGCACCGACGGCCGAGCCGGTATGGATCTTCCCCGATGGCATCGGCGCCGACGCCTACCAAGAGCGGTTCGTGCTCTACAACCCGGGCGACGTCGAGGCGCAGGTCGATGTCGAGGTCTTGCTCGACGACCCCGAGACCAACGGGGTGGCCGAACCGTTCCAGGTGAGCGTGCCGCCCCGGCGCTACACGACCATCGACGTGTTCGGTGACGGTCGTGTGCCCGTCGGCGTGGCCCATGCAGCCGTCGTGCGTACTCGCAACGACGTCCCCGTGGTGGCGCAGCGCGTGATCGTCGGGCAACAGGGCTCGGCGCAGCGCGGTGTGGGGTACACGCTCGGCTCACCCGTCGTGGCCGGGCGTTGGTTGGCTCCGCTGGCCACGCGTGCCGGGTGTCTCGGGCGCGGCGCTGATCGTCTTCAACCCTTCGCCCACCGATCCGGTCACCTTCTCGGCCCGCGTGTTCGGCGGCGGTCGGTACGAGACCATCGAAGGCCTCGACGGTGCCACCGTGCCACCGCTCGGGCGCGTGGTCATCGACATCGGGGCCGGCGGACTCGGTTTCGACGGCCCCGGTCTGGAGATCGAGACCGACGGACTGCTGGTGGCCGAAAGCCGGTTCGGCTTCGCGAACGGCAACGACCTGTCGTATCTGGTGGCCATCCCCGTCGACGGAACGGTTCAGGCGCCGACTGCCGTTGTGGGTGAACTGTCGAATCAGTCGGTCGTGCTCGGGGGCGACTGAGGTGACAAGGGTTCTGCTCGCGGTCGTCCTCGTCGGGCTCGCGGTGCTCGTCGCGTGGTGGGTCCAACGGCGCCGACCCGAGGCGGCGCACGCACCGACGCTTCGAAGTGCCCGGCGCGCTCGAAAGGGAGTCGTTCGAGCGGCCCGACGCACCGTGGCTGGTGGCCGTGTTCACCTCGTCGACCTGCGATACCTGCGCGCTCGTGAGCGAGAAGGCTCGTGCGCTCGCGAGCGATGTCGTCGCCGTACAAGAGCTCGAAGCCAAACGGGATCGGGCGATGCACGATCGCTACGGCGTCGACGCCGTGCCGTTGTTGGTCATCGCCGACCAGACCGGCACCGTCCGAGCCCACTTCTTCGGGCCGGTCAGCGCGGCAGATCTGTGGTCGACGTTGGCCGATCTACGCGAGCCCTGACGCCACCCTCGGGGAGTGGGTCAGCCGTCGTCGGTGAAGCGGTACGCACCCGGAACTGCGCCCGCCGACGACGGCGAGCTGGCAGGCCCGGGAGTCGAGCCGTTGCGAGCCAGCTCGATCAAACGAGTGACCTCGCTGCCGTCGATCGTTTCGTGCTCGAGCAGCGCACGGGCTACGAGGTCGAGCCCGTTGCGGTTCTCGAGCAGGATCTCGCGGCATCGGTCCTCTTGCTGGCGCAGGATGCGCTCGACCTCTTCGTCGATGACCCGCGCCGTGTCGTCGCTGTAGTCCCGCGTGTGCATCAGGTCCTCACCGAGGAACACCTGGCCCTGCGAGCCCCATGCCATCGGGCCGACGCGCTGGCTCATGCCCCATTCGCGCACCATCTTGCGGGCGAGCTCGGTGGCCCCGACGAGGTCGTTGTTCGCACCGGTGCTGATCACGCCGAAGACGAGCTCCTCGGCCATACGGCCACCCATCCGGACGACGAGCGAGTCCTCGATGTAGTCCTGCCGATAGATGTGGCGATCCTCTTCGGGCAACTGCATCGTCACGCCGAGCGCCATGCCCGAGGGGATGATCGTCACCTTGTGGAGAGGATCGGCGGTGGGCAGCACCGCGGCACAAACCGCGTGGCCACCCTCGTGGTACGCGATCGCTTCCTTCTCGACCTCGGATAGCGCCATCGACTCGCGACGCTGACCCATGACGACGCGGTCGCGCGCCATGTCGAAGTGCAGGCCGTGGATCTCGTTCGCGCCGGCCCGCACGGCGAACAGCGCTGCTTCGTTGACGAGGTTGGCCAGATCGGCGCCGCTCATGCCCGGCGTACCGCGCGCCACGACATCGAGATCGACGTCGGACGCCACACGCTTGTGCCGGATGTGCACCTCGAGGATGCGGCGGCGATCTTCGAGCTCGGGCAGCGGCACGACGACCTGACGGTCGAAGCGGCCGGGACGGAGCAGCGCGGGATCGAGGATGTCGGGCCGGTTGGTGGCCGCCATCATGACGATGCCGGTGGTGACCTCGAAGCCGTCCATCTCGGCGAGCATCTGGTTGAGCGTCTGCTCGCGCTCGTCGTGGCCGCCGCCGAGGCCGGCACCGCGCTTGCGGCCGATGGAGTCGATCTCGTCGATGAAGATGATGGCCCGTCCGACCTTGCGGGCGGACTGGAACAGGTCGCGCACGCGGCTCGCGCCGACGCCGACGAACATCTCCATGAAGTCCGAGCCCGTGACGGACAGGAACGGCACGCCCGCCTCGCCGGCCACGGCCCGCGCGATGAGCGTCTTGCCCGTGCCCGGGGGACCGACGAGCAGGATGCCCTTCGGGATGCGGGCGCCGATCTCGCCGAACTTCTCGGGGTACTTGAGGAAGTCGACGACCTCTCGGATCTCCTGCTTCACGCCTTCGTAGCCGGCGACGTCCGCGAATGTCGTGCCAGGTCGTTCGGTCGTGTACATCTTCGCCCGCGACCGCCCGATGGACATGATGCCGCCCATCTGCGACGACGCGCGACGCTGCATCCAGACGAGGAACAGCACGATCAGCCCGACGGGGAGCAACAGCGGCAGCAAGGTCTCCCAGATGCTGGACGTGGGCGTCGTGAACTTGACGCCCTTTTGGGTGAACAGCGTGACGTCGGCGTCGGAAAGCGGTGTGGGCCCGGTCGTGGTGACGGCCGTGCCGTCGGTGTAGGTGCCCGAGATCTGGCCGTTGGTGTTGTTGTACTCGGCCGACTTCACCTGGTCGTCCTTCAGCTGCTCGACGAAGTCGCCATAGCTCGACGTCGTTTCCCTTGCTCGTGCTGAGCAGGGTGGGCAGGAACAACGCGGCCACGAGTACCCCGAGAAGAACCCAGATCATCCACTTCGGCCAGCCCTGGTCGCTGCCGAAGCGGCCGCCGTTGCCCTTGCCGTCCTGGCCGGGGGGCGGGGGGTTCTCGGGATTCATGCCGCCAAGGTTAGAAGACCAAGCCGAAAAACCCGGTCAGGCTCCGAACAAGCCGTGGTCGCGGGACACCGGCCGCACGAGGGGACGGGTTCTCAGGAGGCCTCGCGAGCGAGGTTCGGCAGGAAATTCCGGCGGTCACGGAGCTGCCAGCCGACCGGCACGCTCAGCGCGTTCGCGTGGCGGCGGCACATGTCGTAGGTGGCCGGGTGGGGCTCCTCGGTGAGGTCGACCAACCAAACCGTGCTCTCGCGGTAGTCGTAGCCGAAGGTCGAGGTGGCGTGTTCGGCGCAGTCGGGGCGAGCGCACTGGCGGGTCATGGGCGGTGACGGTATCGGACCAGCCGGGGCCGGACGTGGACCGCGACCCCTGCCCTCACGGCGTTTCTCGGCGGCGGCCTGACCGCCCCCTCATCCCGAGGACATAGCCTGACCCGGTGTCCAAGCGAGGTGACCGGCGGAAGAAGAAGAAACGGCCCCAGCCGCGGGCCGGTCGCGCCGCCAGCACAACGTCGACCGAAGTGGTCGAAGTCGACGGCGCCGATGACATCACTGGCGACGCAACGTCCGGCGCGAGCCTGTTCGACAAGTTCCGCCTCGGCTTGTCCGGGCTCGGCGCGCCGGCGACCAAGACCCAGGCCCGATCCGACGACGAGGCCGTCGAGGTCGAAGTCGAGCTCACCGAGGACGGCCTGCCCAAACCCCGTTGGGGTCTGGGCGAGGCGTTCGGCGGTTTCGCCATCGCCATCGTGGTCGGCGGACTGTTTGCCGGCGTCATCCTCGCCATCGTCGGGTACGAGGCACCTCTGCCGTCACCGGGTGGCGCCGTCGGTCGGGTCGCCGGCCAGGTTGTCACCGGTCAGGCGTTCGCGGTGCCCGCGGCCCGGTCGCTCGCGCTCGACGCGCTGCAACAGCTGCCGTTCTGGGCCGTGCTCCTCGTGGTCCCGTACCTGGCGGCGCGACTCAAGGGCAACGGCTGGATCCGCGACTTCCACATCCGGATGGAACGCTCGGACATCTTCGTGGGGTTGGGTGTCGGGATCTTCTGCCAACTCGTGCTCGTCAGCGGCTTCTACTGGTTGCTCTTCAAGCTGATCGGCGATCAGGACGTCTCGGCCCAGGCGCGCCAGCTCACCGATCGCGCCACCACACCCCTCGGGGTGATCCTGCTGTTCCTGATCGTCGGTGTGGGCGCGCCGATCGCCGAAGAGGTCTTCTTCCGCGGGCTCGCGCTCCGCGCCTTCCGCAAGAAGGGGTGGGCCTGGTGGCCGTCGATCGTCGTGACGGCGCTCTACTTCGGTGCCACCCACCTCCAGCCGCTGCAGTTCCCCGCGCTGGTGCTGTTCGGCATCGCGGTCGGCTGGCTGGTGCAGCGCACGAACCGGCTCGGCCCCGCGATCTGGGCCCATGTGGGCTTCAACGTCACAGCGGCGGTGGTGCTGGTGTGGAACCTCTGACCGTGGGCTGGCCTCGGGCATTGCCGGTTTCCATGACCGTTTGTCGCCGGTCCGGGATGCCACGATAGGGAGACATGACCGACGCGCTGACCGATGATCGTGCGCGCACCGAGGTCGACCTCGGTGACTCCTTCGACGATGTTGTCGCGCCCGAAACCCCACCTGAGGCTGGAGGTCCAGGATCGGGTGACGGTGGCGGCTTCATCCGCCGCCGACTGCGGGCCGCGGCGGATCGGCTCGCCAACATGCCGATCGAGGGCTACATCACCCTCGGCATCATCGTGGCCTGCGTGGTGTTCACGTTCGTGCAACTCGGGCCGAGCAACATCCTGTCGAACACCACCCCTGCGGGCGGCGACATGGGCGCCCACGTGTGGGGCCCGGCCTATCTGCGCGACAACCTGCTGCCCCAGGGACGGCTGACCGGCTGGACTCCCGACTGGTATGCCGGCTTCCCCGCATACCAGTTCTACATGGTGTTGCCCTCGCTGATCATCGCACTGCTCAGCTACGTCATCCCGTACGGCGTGGCTTTCAAGCTCGTCGCGATCAGCGGTGTGCTCACCCTTCCGATCGCGGCCTACGCCTTCGGTCGGCTCACGCGGTTGCCCTTTCCCGATCCCGCCGCTACTGGCCGTCGCCGCGACGATGTATCTGTTCGATCGTTCGTTCTCGATCCTCGGCGGCAACATCGCGTCGACGCTGGCGGGCGAGTTCGCGTTCTCGATGGCGCTCAGCTTCGCGTTGCTCTACCTCGGAGTTGTGGGTCGCGGGCTCGAGTCGGGCAAGTACCGCGCCTGGGCTGCGATCCTGCTTGCCGCGACCGCGTTGTGTCACCTGATCCCGTTGTTCTTCGCGGTCGCCGGCACCTTCGTGTGGTTCCTGCTCTATCTGAGCTGGTCGCGGTTGTCGGCTCGCACCGCTGCGTTGCTCGGGTTCGGGTCGGTGGTGCTCGGCGGCCTGTTGACGACCACGAGCCTCTGGCGCCAGGAGCTCTTCTTCGAGGACTTCCCCGCGTCGTTCGTGCGCTTCGGGGTGATCACCGCAGCGGTGGCGGTGGTGTTGTTCGGCGTGGCGTTGTTCATCATCGACCCGCCGTGGGCTCGTCTGTGGTGGTTGCTGCCCGTCCTCGGCGTCGGCGGCGCGCTGAGCGCGTTCTGGACGATCCCCTTCTATCTCCGTCACGGCTACATGAACGACATGGGCTGGGAGAAGAAGCTCAATTACGGGAACTACTTGTTCGAGCGCACGAAGCTCGATCCACAGCTGGTCGATTCGCCACCGATCAAATGGCTGCTCGCGCTGGCGGCGGTGGGCGCGCTGATGGGCATCGTCTTCATGTTCATCGAACGACGGCGCGCCGGCTTCTTCTGGTTCGTCATGGCCGTGGTCGCGGCGGTGGCCTTCACGATCGTCCCGCAAGGCCGCTTGTGGAACGCGCGGCTGCTGCCGTTCTACTACCTGGCGCTCTACCTGCTCGCCGCGATCGGAGTGGGCTACATCGGTCGCACGGTGGCGATGCTCGTCGCCAAGGATCCGGCCCGGCCGGCCCGGGCCGTGGGGGGCGCGGTCGCCATCGCGGGGGCAGTAGTGGGTCTCGTCCTTCTGGCCCTGCCTCTGCACGCGATGCCGAACTACATCGGGATCCCGGGTCACGGCATCCAGCTCGGCCAAGAGTCGGGCAACAGCTACAAGTGGTGGTTCCTGCCCACGGTGAAGGACAACAGCTTCGTCGACTCATGGGCGCGGTGGAACTTCGAGGGCTACGAAGGCAAGCCGGCGTACCCCGAGTACCACGACATCATCCAGACCATGGGACAGCTCGGCCAGGACAACGGCTGTGGTCGTGCGATGTGGGAGCACGAGGAGGAGCACAACCGGTACGGCACGCCGATGGCCCTCATGTTGTTGCCCTTCTGGACCAAGGGCTGCATCGGTTCGATGGAAGGCCTCTACTTCGAGGCATCGTCGACCACGCCCTATCACTTCATCAATCAGGACGAGCTGTCATCGGCGCCCTCCAACGCGCAACGTGACCTGCCGTATGTACCGGGCGCGCCCAGCCAGACCGAGTTCGATCTCGGTATCGAGCACCTGCAGATGCTGGGCGTCAAGTACTACATGGCGATCTCCGATCGGATGATCGACTTCGGTCGACGCAACGCCGATCTGCAGGAAGTCGCGACGTCGGGCCCGTGGGTGGTCTTCGAGGTCCAGGGGTCGCCACTCGGTCGAGCCGCTCGACAACCAGCCGGCGGTGATGTCCGACCTGTCCGACGAAGAGCACGGCTGGCTGGACCGGTCGATGGACTGGTACATGAACCCGGACGACTGGTCGGTGCCCCTCACCGACGCCGGCCCCGCTTCGACTGGCAGCGCGTCGCCAAGGGTGAGCAACCCGAGATACGGCCCCAGACTCCGGTGACGGTGTCGAACATCTCGACTGGCACCGATTCGATCGAGTTCGATGTGAGCGAACCCGGCACACCCATCCTCGTCAAGACGTCGTACTTCCCGAACTGGCAGGCGACCGGCGCCGACGGTCCATGGCGCGTGACACCCAATCTCATGGTCGTCGTGCCCACGAGCAATCACGTCGAATTGCACTACGGCTACACCAAGGTCGAGTTCCTCGGGTACGGCGTGAGCCTGCTCGGCGTGGTCGGACTGGTGTGGCTGTGGCGTGCGGGCGCGGTGACCATGCCGCCCGAGCCCCGCGTCGTCGCCGGCGCCGACCCGAACCTGATGGCGGTTCTCCTGGAGGCGGACCCGGAGATGGGCCCCGCGATCCGGACGCGGGCCCGCCCGAGGACGACGGCGTGGTCGAGCCCGACCGAATACCTGCGGCGAGCTTCGACCCGGCCGAGGTGATCCTCGGCCCGATGCCGCCGGCGCCACCGACCGCGCCGACCGGCGGAGTCTGACGTGCGCCCGTTCGTTCGCCGTGCGGGTCTCGTCGGGCTGCTCGCGGTCGGGGTGCTGTTCGGTGCCGCCTTCGGCTTCTTGTTCGACGACCGGCGCCGTCAATACCTGAGAGTTCGTTCCGACCTCGAGCGGCGGCGCGTGCGCCCGACTCCACCCGGGAGCCAGCGACTGAGCGTCGTGGTGCCCGCGTTCGGCGAGGGCGAGCGGATCGCAGACTCGATCGGCCGGCTGCGGGCCGCGCTCGACAAGATCGACGAGGACGGCGGCGTCGAGATCGTGGTGGTCGACGACGGCTCCGCCGATGACACACGCGATCGTGCTTTGGCGGCCGGCGCCGATCAGGCGTTGCGCCACGATCGCAATCGAGGCAAGGGCGCGGCCGTGCGTACCGGCGTCCTTGCCGCGCACGGCCGCACGATCGCGTTCACCGATGCCGATCTCGCCTATTCACCCGATCAGATCGTCGGCCTCCTACAGGAGGTCGAGGCGGGTTGGGACGTCGTGACCGGCAGTCGCCGCCACACCGACACCACCACGCTCGTTCGCGCTCGCCGATTGCGCGAGATCGGCGGCCGAGCGATCAACGCCCTGACCGCGCGCAGTCCTGCTCGGCCAGTACCGCGACACCCAGTGTGGATTGAAGGCCTTTCGTGCCGACGTCGCTCGCCTGATCTTCGCCCACACTCGCATCGACGGTTTTGCGTTCGACGTAGAGGTGTTCTTCCTCGTCGAGCAGTACCACCTGTCGCTGGCCGAAGTGCCGGTGCGCGTGGAGAACTCCTCGCGGTCGACGGTGCACGTGTTGAGCGACGCGTTGCGGCTCGTGCGCGATCTCTTCCGCATACGTCGCTGGGCGCATCACGGCGACTACGACCTCACCGTCGACGACGGAGACCTCGCGGCCAGCACTGCCGTGTAGCGCGGGCTACATCACCGAGCCGTCCGGGGTGGGGGTCGGGACCTCGAGCACCGGCATGTCCGGCGGGGGTCCCCATGCGACCGCCGCCTTCGAGAACGCCATGGCGAACGCCGTCGTGAGCGTGAGCTCGACCACTTGCTCGGGCGTGAACTCCTCGTTCAGCTCCTCTTTGAGCGTGTCGGAGAGGCCGGCGGGGTCGTTGATGATGACGTCGGCGTACCGCACGGCGAGCTTGAAGCGGTCGGGGAGGTCACTGGCCTCGTAGTCGTCGTCGATGTCATCGACGAGCTCCTCGGTGAGACCGGCCTCGCGGGCCCCGGCGAATCGCAGGTTCCTGCAGATGTTGCATCCGGTGACCCGCGCGTTGCGGAGCCGAGCGACTTCCTTGGTCGGCTGATCGACCACACCCTCGGACCACAACGTGCCGTACAGCCGGTTGAACGCTCCGAAGAGCTCCGGTTGATGATCGAGGAAGCTCAGCCCGCCTTCGGGCGCGTGGATTCTCACGTCGCCACCGCCTCGGGTTCGAGATCGAGCACCAGTCGTACCCGCCCCATCGCGTCGTAAACCGCGACGGCGAAAGTCAAGGCTGTGAGCTCGGGCTCGGTGAACAAGGCATTGAGCTCGGCGGCCTGTTGGTCGGTCACACCGCTCGGGTCCATCACGTACTGCTCCGCGAACGCGAGAGCGGCTCGCTCGCGTGTCGAAAGGTCCGTTCGCGGTTGCGAACGCGCTGCCGTCGATGCCGAGCAGACGGTTCACGCGATCGTGCACGAGTCGCGACGATGTTCGGGTCGATCCGATCATCGACGTAGAGGGCCGCTTCGAGCTCGCGTGCGCGTTCGGCGGCCTCGGGGCGCAGACCCAGGACCATCTCGGCCGAGTCGTTCGCATGCCCGGGCAACCAGCTCATGGCTGCGCAGGGTAGCCAAGCAAACGTGGTCGCAGTGCGTGGCGCCTTGGCGGGGCCGGTCGGTACCGGCACTAGTGTGGTCAGACCATGGTTGCGATAACAGCTGATGCCCTCGACCACATCTTCAAGGCGTACGACGTGCGGGGAACCGTGCCGGATCAGCTCGACGCCGGCATCGTCGAGCGGACCGGCGCCGCGTTCGCGCGGTTCGCGATCGGCGAGGCCGCTGACGCTGGAGCGGCTCCTGTTTCCCGAATCCTCGTGGCGCACGACATGCGGCCGACCGGCCCGGAGTTCGCCGACGCGTTCGCGCGCGGCGTCAATGCCCAAGGCGTCGACGCGGTGCTGCTCGGTCTGGCGTCCACCGACGAGTTGTTCTTTGCTTCTGGGCACTTCGACGCCCCAGGAGCCATGCTGACCGCGTCGCACAACCCGGCGCAGTACAACGGCATCAAGTTGTGTCTTTCGGGGGCGCGGCCCGTGGGTGAGGAGTCAGGCTTGATCGCGATCCGCGACGACGTTCTCCACGGCCTCGATCCGGTCGCTACCGCGGGCTCCATATCGTCCACCGATGCGCTCGTCGCTCTTCACCGAGCACGTGCACAGCTTCGTCGACGTGTCGGTGTTGAAACCGCTGCGCGTCGTCGCCGACACCGCCAACGGCATGGGTGGGTTGGTCGCACCAGCGGTGTTCGCCGGGCTGCCCTTCGAGCTCGAGGTGTTGTACGGCGAGCTCGACGGCACGTTCCCCAATCATCCTGCTGATCCGATTCAGCCCGAGAACTTGCGTGACCTCCAGTCGCGCGTGCTCGCGACCGGTGCCGACGTCGGCTTGGCGTTCGACGGCGACGCCGATCGAGTCTTCCTCGTCGACAACGAGGGTCAACTGGTGTCCGGCTCGCTGACGACGGCCATCGTCGCGGTCGCCATGCTCGAGAAGCACCCCGGCGCGACGATCCTGCACAACGTCATCTGCTCCAAGACCGTGCCCGAGGTGATTCGCGAGCACGGTGGCATTCCTGTTCGCACCCGCGTCGGTCACTCCTTCATCAAACAGGTGATGGCTGAGACCGGCGCGGCTTTCGGCGGCGAACACTCGGGTCACTACTACTTCCGCGACAACTACCGCGCCGACTCAGGGATCATCGCCGCGCTGACCGTGCTCGAGGTCCTGTCGAAGACCGGCCAGTCTCTTTCGGAGTTGCGCAAACCGTTCGAGCGCTACGCCGATTCAGGCGAGATCAACTTCGAGGTGACCAATCCACGAGCCGTGATCGAGGTGATCGCCGAGCGCTTTGCCGATGCCGAGCAGGACCGGCTCGATGGTCTCACCGTCGACCTGGGCTCGTGGTGGTTCAACGTGCGCCCGTCGAACACCGAGCCCCTTCTCCGCCTCAACCTGGAAGCATCGGATCGCGACGACTGTGACCGGCACGTGGCCGAGCTCGATGCACTCATCTCTTCTGCCAAGGAGGCGATCTGATGGCCCTCGATCCCCAGCTGCTCGAGATCCTGGCCTGTCCCGACGACAAAGGCCCGCTGCTGTACTTCGCCGATGAGAACGCGTTGTACAACCCTCGGCTCAAGCGGCGATACACGATTCAGGATGACATCCCCGTGATGCTGATCGACGAGGCCGAGACCGTGTCCGACGAGGAGAACACGCGGTTGCTCGCCAAGGCCGAGGCCGAGGCCATCACGCCGACGTTCGAGGTCTGACGGTGGCTCTCCCGGATGTGATCGACACCCTCGACATGTTCGCCGCCATCGCTGGCTTGCCCGAACAGGTCGAGCAGGCGGCGGCCACGGCCCGCGCCGTAACCGGCCCGCTGCCGGCGCACGACGACATCGAGAACGTCGTGGTGCTGGGAATGGGCGGCAGTGGCATCGCCGGTGATGTGGTGCGCGAAGTCGCGGGCCCGTTCATGCCTGTACCTGTGGTGGTGCACAAGGGCTACGGCATGCCGAACTTCATCAGCGACAGCAGCCTCGTGTTCGCGGTGTCGTTCTCGGGTAACACCGAGGAGACGCTCGAGGCGGTGGGCGAGGCGTCAGCCGCCGGCGCGCACATCGTCGCTGTCAGCAACGGCGGAGAGCTCGCGGCCATGGCCGACGAGTGGGGCATACCGCACGTCCCGATCGCCGACGGCATTCCGATGCCCCGCGCCGGGATCGGTGCGGTCTCGATCCCGCCCCTGGTCCTTCTCGAACGAGTTGGCCTGTTCCCGGGCGCATCGTCTTGGATCGACGCGGCCATCGCGCAGCTCGGACGCCGTCGGGACGAGCTGATCGCCGACAGCAATCCCGCCAAGGAGCTGGCCCGTCGCATCGGCCGCGAGCTGCCGATCGTCTACGGGGGTGGGGGATTGGGCGCCGCCGCGGCGTTGCGTTGGAAGAACCAGTTCAACGAGAACGCAAAGGTCGCCTCCTTCTGGAACCAGATCCCCGAGCTGTGCCACAACGAGTTGTGCGGGTGGGGTCAGCACGGCGACGTCACCCGCCAGGTCTTCCGAGTCCTCAACGTGCGCCACGACTTCGAACATCCTCAGATCATGCGACGGTTCGAGTTGGTGAACGAGATGGTCGACGAGGTCGTATCCGAGATCGAGGAGGTGCGCGCCGAGGGCGAAGGTTCGCTGGCTCAGTTCTTCGATCTGGTGATCTACGGCGATTTCGTGTCGCTGTACCTCGCATATTTGTCCGACGTCGACCCCGGGCCGGTGGCCGTGCTCGACTGGATGAAGGAGCGACTGGTCGAACCAGTCTGACTTCGCGGCAGAGGGGCGTTACATGGCCGACCCACTCGACAGTCACCGTTTCGTCTGTCGAGGCTGTCGTGTGCGCTACACGCACCGAGGCCAATGCGAGATCTGCGGCTCGGACATCGTCGTCGAGGCCGAGTGGCCCCTCGACGAGCGGGGCGCAATGGTTCTCCCCGAACCTCGGCTCCACGGGTTCGCGGCCGCCTTCGCGCTGGTGGCCGCGGGCGCCTCGGTCGCACTGGCCTGGGGTGAGCCCACACTCTGGGGCGTGGTGCCGTGCGCGGTGATCACGGTCGCCCTGGTCCTCGCCGGTGTCACCCGGTGGCCGCGAAAGGAACCGGGTGACGAGCTGGGCGCCATGGCTCGCGAGGCATCGTTCGACGGCCATGCCCTCCAGGAGGGGGCCGCCCGCGAGATCGCCGCCGTGACCTCGGCGCGGCGCCCGATCGGGTGTGCCGGCCTGTTCTTCGGCGTGCTGCTGCCCCTCGTGATGATCCGGCCGGAGAGCCCGGCCACGATTGCCGCGGGCCTGATCGCCACGGCTGGGTTCGTGGTGGCCTGGATCCGTCGAATCCGGCGCGAAACCGAAGCATCTGCCGGCCGGGGCGTGCCGTTGTAGGCTTACCGGCGAGGGCTGTCCCGAGTGGCGTCAGAAGACCCCAGCCCGACGATGAAACCCATTCGACGTTTCGTTCGTCGCGCATCGGAGGACAACATGACCACCACTACTGCCGTTACCGACAAGGCCGGCTTCGATTTTCGGGTCGCCGACCTCGAGCTCGCCAGCTTCGGCCGCAAGGAGATCCAGCTCGCCGAGCACGAGATGCCCGGCCTGATGGCCCTACGAGCCGAGTACGGCGACGAGAA
The DNA here is from genome assembly GCA_963778895.1 of uncultured Iamiaceae bacterium. Taxonomy (GTDB): domain Bacteria; phylum Actinomycetota; class Acidimicrobiia; order Acidimicrobiales; family Acidimicrobilacustridaceae; genus CAVZVZ01. The sequence goes on along the minus strand of CAVZVZ010000005.1, from coordinate 338,180 downwards.
GCCGCTGCGCGGTGCACGCATCGCCGGCTCGCTTCACATGACCATCCAGACCGCGGTGTTGATCGAGACGCTGACCGAGCTCGGCGCCGACGTCCGCTGGGCGTCGTGCAACATCTTCTCCACCCAGGACCACGCGGCCGCCGCGATCGTCGTGGGTCCCGAAGGCACGATCGACAATCCGAAGGGTGTGCCGGTCTTCGCGTGGAAGGGCGAGACCCTCGAGGAGTACTGGTGGTGCACCGAGCAGGTGCTGTGCGGCTGGCCCGACGAGGGACCGAACATGATCCTCGACGACGGTGGTGACGCGACGCTGGTGGTGCACAAAGGTGTCGAGTACGAGCGCGCCGGCAAGGTGCCCGTGCCGACCGAGGACGATTCCGAGGAGTGGACCGTCGTCCTGCAGCTCCTCGCGCGGACGTTGGGCGAAGATCCGAAGCTGTGGCATCGAATCGGCGAAGGGCTGCAAGGCGTGACCGAGGAGACCACGACCGGTGTTCATCGCCTCTATCAGATGCAGGAAGGCGGACATCTCCTCTTCCCCGCGATCAACGTCAACGACTCGGTCACCAAGTCGAAGTTCGACAACCTCTACGGCTGCCGCCACTCGCTGATCGACGGCATCAACCGGGCCACCGACGTGATGATCGGCGGCAAGGTCGCGTTGGTGTGCGGCTACGGCGACGTGGGCAAGGGTTGCGCGGCGTCGCTGCGGGGCCAGGGTGCACGGGTGATCGTCAGCGAGATCGACCCGATCTGCGCGTTGCAGGCCGCGATGGAGGGCTATGAGGTCAAGCCGATCGAGCAGGTTCTCGACATCGTCGACATCTACGTGAGCGCGACCGGCAACATGAACGTGATCAGCGCCGAGCACATGGCCCGGATGAAGCACCAGGCGATCGTCGGCAACATCGGCCATTTCGACAACGAGATCGACATGGCCGGCCTCAAGCGCATGAGCGACGTGCAGCGCGTCACCATCAAGCCTCAGGTCGACGAGTACGTGTTCCCCGACGGCCACTCGGTGATCGTGCTGGCCGAAGGGCGGCTCTTGAACCTCGGGTGCGCCACCGGCCATCCGAGCTTCGTGATGTCGAACAGCTTCTCGAACCAGGTCATCGCGCAGATCGAGCTGTTCACGCACAACGACTTCTACGAGCACAAGGTCTACACGTTGCCCAAGCACCTGGACGAGAAGGTGGCACGCCTGCACCTCGACGCATTGGGTGTGAAGCTGACCAAGCTCACCGAGGCACAGTCCGACTACCTCGGTATCCCGGTCGACGGGCCGTTCAAGTCGGATCAGTACCGGTATTGAGTCGAGAACCTCTGCCGCTCGGGCCTGAGGAAGTGCGATGGAACAGCTGAGCGGCAAGGTGGCCGTCATCACGGGAGCAGGGTCCGGCATCGGCCGGGCCCTGGCCCGCGCCTTCGGTGCCGAAGGCATGCGCGTGATGTTGGCCGACATCGATCCCGAACACCTCGACGCGACAGCGGCTGAACTGCGTGACACCGGCGCAGAGGTGAGTTCACGGGTCACCGATGTCGGCGACGGCGCCGAGATCGAGGCGTTGGCGAAGGAGACGCTCAGCGCTTTCGGCGCGGTGCATGTGGTGTGCAACAACGCGGGTGTCGGCGGCGGTGGGATGGTCGCCGGGTTCGACGTCGACCATTGGAAGCGAGTGATCGACGTCGACCTCTGGAGCGTGCTGCACGGCTTGCGCGTCTTCATGCCCTTGCTGATCGAACAGGGCGAGGGTCACATCGTCAACACGGCGTCGGTCGCGGGGTTGTTCGCACCGCCGTTCATGGGCCCGTACGAGGTGAGCAAGTTCGGGGTCGTGGCCATCTCCGAGGCGGCCTTTCACGAAGCGGCCATGTTCGCGCCGGGCGTCGGCGTCTCGGTGTTGTGCCCCGGTTGGGTCCGTACGAACATCGTCGAGGCCCAGACTCGCTGAGGCATCCGGGGCTGACGAGGCCGATGCGGAGATGGCGGCCGTGTTCGGTGACGTCATTCGCGGCTTCGTCGAATCCGGCATGGATCCCGCCGATGTCGCCGCGCAGGTCGTGGCGGCGGTGAAGGAACGCCGGTTCTACATCCTCACCCACCCTGGCTCGGCCGACATGGTGCGGCGTCGGATGGAGGCCATCATCACCGGCGACGATCCGCCGGTCATCGGCCCCGAGAACTTCTGATCGCGGCCGAGAACCTCCGATGAGCGCGTCCGAACCCATCCCGCCCACGATCTCCTGGCGAGGTGATTCAGTCCAACTGATCGACCAGCGTCGCCTGCCCCACGAGTTGGTGATGCTCGACGTGGACTCGGTGGCCGAGCTCTGTGACCTGATCCGCACGTTGGCCATCCGCGGGGCGCCGGCACTCGGTGCCGCCGGAGCGATGGGCGTCGCGCTGGCGTGCGTGAACCGCGAATCGATCGACGACGCCGCGGCAGCGATCATCGCGACCCGGCCCACCGCCGCCAACTTGGCGTGGGGAGTCGAGCGGGCCCGCGCGGCGCCCGATCCGATCGCCGAGGCCGTCCGCATCGCCGACGAGGACGTACAGACCAACCGCCGCCTCGGTGCTCATGGAGCAGCCCTGATCGACGACGGTGCGCGAGTGCTCACGCACTGCAACGCCGGCGCACTGGCCTGCGTCGGCTACGGCACCGCGCATTGGTGTCCTTCGCGCGGCCCACGAGGCCGGCAAGCGATTGGCGGTGTGGGTCGACGAGACGAGGCCGGTGCTACAGGGGGCGCGCCTCACGGCTTGGGAGCTGCAGCGCCTGGAAATTCCGTGCACCGTCATCCCCGACGTCTTGGCCGGCTCGCTCATGGCGGCCAACGAGGTCGATGCGGTCATCGTCGGCGCGGACCGCATCGCCGCGAACGGTGATGTGGCCAACAAGGTCGGCACCTATTCCTTGGCTGTCCTCGCCCATCACCACGATGTGCCCTTCTACGTGGCCGCTCCGAGGTCGACCTTCGACGATCGCACCCCGACCGGCTCCGACATTCCGATCGAGGCGCGGGCCAGCGACGAGGTGGTCGAGTTCGACGGGCATCGTGTCGCGCCGGCTGGAGTCCAGGCGGAGAATCGCGCCTTCGACGTGACCCCGGCCGCGTTGGTCACGGCCTACGTGAGCGAGGACGGTGTCACACGCCGTTCGTAGCCTGTCGGCGTGCTCGAACTGCTCTTCCCTTCGCGTTGCGCCGTGTGTGACGAGGTTGGTCCGTCGCCCTGTTCGTCATGTTCACAACGATTGCGTCCCGCTGGCGTCGTGCGCGTCCCGCCGGGTCTCGACAGCTGTACGGCGTTGCTGCTGTACGAGGGCGGGACTCGCCGGCTGATCACCGCGCTCAAGTACCGCAATCGGCGCAGCGGGTTGCCTCGTTTGGCAACGGCGTTGGCGGCGCTCGCGCTCCCAACGGTCGACGAGGTGGTGTGGGCGCCGACTTCGGATGAGCGTCGCCGCTCGCGTGGGTTCGATCAGGCCGAGCTCCTGGCGCGTGCAGTGGGGCGGCGGTTGCGGCTTCCCTGCCGTCGAGCCTTGCGGCGGGTGTCAGCGGTCGCGCAGACCGGACGGTCGTTGGCGGCGCGGCTCGAGGGCCCGGCCTTCGCCGCGATCGGTACTCCCCGGGCGCGCGTGTTGTTGATCGACGACGTGATCACGACCGGCGCCACGTTGTCCGCGGCGGCACGCGCCTTGCGAGGGGCAGGGGTGTCGCAGGTGCACGGTTTGGTGCTGGCGCGCACGCCGGGCCCGGGTGACGAGCTCGTTCCGCGATGACCGCCGGCTCGATGCGCGTTTTGCCAGAAGTCACCGTTTGAGGGTGCCTCTCAGGTTGCATCGGCGCGTAACACCCGCTCAAGGCGGCGTTCACACGGGCCGAACATTGGGACTGAGATGGCGGGATCTCACACAACCGAGGGACGGATGCAACCCACTGAGCAGCAAGTCCAGCGTTCGCTGGCGGCTCTTCTCCTGACCGGCGCGCCGCAGAGCGCGGTAGATGGCTGCAACGAGGACCAAACCAATGGGCTTCACACCGAGCTGTGTCGGCTCGACGACGTTCCGACCGAGGTCTTCGCTCGTATGCGCGAGGCACCGGCGTTGCGTCCCGAACGGCTGGAACAGGCTCGGCGCCGGCTCGAATGTGGCGACACGCCGACCGCCGAGGACTTGGCCGAGCGGATGATCGGCCGGCTCGTGTGTGATCGCTTGCGGTGATCGTCACGGTCTGACGTCGCGCTCGAGGTCCGTAGACTGCGACCATCGTCTTCCCGATTGCCGATCGCAAGTGGCACGACGGTGTGATTCGCGTGTTGGTCTGTGACCAGTCCGCCTTGTTTCGCCGGCACCTGATCCTCGCGCTCGAGCACGCCCCGGACATCGAGGTGGTCGGCGAGGCCCCGGATGCCGACGTGGCGCGGAGCGCGGCGCTCCAGAACGCCCCAGACGTTGCCGTGATCGGCGGTCACCTGCCGCCGATCGGTGGCGTGCGCACCGCGGCGGCGCTCCGCGAGTCCAACCCCAGCATCGGACTGGCGCTGGTGTACGACCCCGACGACGAACGGGAGGAGCGTGAGCTGCGCCGCGCCTTACGCGTTGGCGTCACCGGTGTGTTGGTGCGCGGCTCGGCCGACGCGACAGTGGTCTCGGTGGCCCGATCTCTCGTGGCCGGCCGCCCGGTGATCGACGCGTTCGCGGCGCGGGTGCTCCTGAGCGACCACGCGCCGCCGGCGAGCCCCGCCGACGGCGCCACGGCCGGCTCCACCGCCACTCGATGCTCGCGAGCAGCAGGTTCTCGAACAACTCGCCGCCGGCGCGACCTTGACCGACGCGGCCGACCGGCTCGGCCTGCCCGTCACCACCGCCGCCAATCTGGTTGCGAATGCCCTGCGGAAGCTCCAACGGTGGGCGCGCACCACGGCGCGGGCCCGTCGGGCCGAGGCTCAGACTCCAGGCAGCTGATCGCCCCGGCGTCACACAATCGACCGGGTCCGAGCTGGCCGCCGCGCACCCCACCGGTAGACTCGTCGGTCTCATGGGCGTTCTCGACAAGCTCCTTCGCGCTGGCGAAGGCAAAAAGGTCCGGGCTCTGCAGTCGCTGGTGCCGGAGATCAACGCGTTCGAAACCGAGCATGGAGGCGCTCTCCGACGCCGAGCTGCAGGCGAAGACTCCGGCGTTCCGCGAGCGCCTCGCCAACGGCGAGACGCTCGACGACCTCCTGATCGAGGCGTTCGCGGTCACCCGCGAGGCGTCGCGGCGCGTGATCGGACAGCGTCACTACGACGTGCAGTTGATGGGCGGCGCCGCGCTCCATTTCGGTTGGGTCGGCGAGATGAAGACCGGTGAGGGCAAGACATTGGTGTCGACCCTTCCCGTGTATCTCAATGCCCTCGGTGGTGCCGGTGTGCACCTCATCACCGTGAACGACTACCTCGCGACTCGTGACGCCGAGTGGATGGGCCAGATCCACCGTTGGCTGGGTCTCACTCTCGGGCTCGTCATTCCCGGCGACTTCGACGCGACCGCCAAGCGCGAGGCCTATGCGGCCGACATCACCTACGGCACGAACAACGAGTTCGGCTTCGACTACCTGCGCGACAACATGGCGATGACCCGTGCCGAGCAAGTACAGCGCGGACATGCCTACGCCATCGTCGACGAGGTCGACTCGATCCTGATCGACGAGGCCCGTACCCCGCTCATCATCTCGGGGCGCGTGAGCGACGCGGCCAAGCTCTACTACCAGTTCGCCAGTGTGGTGCGCGGGCTCAAGCGCGACGTCGACTACGAGGTCGACGAAGAGAAGCGCACGGTCGCTCCCACCGACGAAGGTGTCGAGTCGGTCGAGAAGGCTCTCGGCGTCGACAACATGTACGACGGTGTCTCGCAGAACCTCGTGCATCAGCTGCAGGCCGCGCTCAAGGCCAAAGAGCTGTTCCGCCGCGACAAGGACTACCTGATCCAGAACGGCGAGGTGAAGATCGTCGACGAGTTCACCGGTCGCATCCTCGAGGGGCGCCGTTGGAGTGAAGGTCTCCACCAAGCGGTCGAGGCCAAAGAGGGCGTCAAGATCAAGGAAGAGAACCAGACGCTCGCCACGATCACGCTCCAGAACTACTTCCGCATGTACGACAAGCTGGCCGGCATGACCGGCACGGCCCAGTCGGACGCGGCCGAGCTGGCCAACACCTACGAGCTGCAGGTGGTGCCGATCCCGACGCACCGGCCGATGGTTCGCGACGATCAGGCCGATCTGATCTACAAGGCCGAGGACCCGAAGTTCGCCGCGGTGGTCGACGACATCGAGCACCGCTACGAGACCGGCCAGCCGGTGTTGGTGGGCACGATCTCGGTGGCGAAGTCCGAGAAGCTGTCGCGCGAGCTCGAGAAGCGCGGCATCGACCACGAAGTCCTGAACGCCAAGCAGAACTTCCGCGAGGCCGAGATCATCGCCCAGGCCGGGCGACTGCACTCGGTCACGGTGGCCACGAACATGGCCGGTCGCGGCGTCGACATCTTGCTCGGCGGCAATCCCGACGGCCTGGCCGAACGCGATGTGCGAGCCGAAGGGCTCGACTTCGAGAGCGACGAAGGCAAAGCCCGCCACGTCGAGCTGGCAGCCAAGTACAAACCCGAGCTGGCGGCCGAGGGCGACAAGGTGCGCGAGCTCGGCGGGCTGTACGTGCTCGGTACCGAGCGGCACGAGAGCCGCCGCATCGACAACCAGCTGCGGGGTCGTTCCGGCCGCCAGGGTGATCCGGGCGAGAGCCGGTTCTACCTCTCGCTCGAGGACGAGCTGATGCGGTTGTTCGCCACCGGCGCCATGGCGTGGGTGATGGGCAAGGCGCTTCCCGACGACATGCCGATCGAGGCCAAGAGCGTCACCAAGGCGATCGAACGGGCCCAGAACACCGTCGAGCAGCGCAACGCCGAGATCCGCAAGAACGTGCTGCAGTACGACGAGGTGATGAACGAGCAGCGCAAGGTCATCTACAAGCGCCGCGATCAGATCCTCGACGCCGCCGACCTGCGCGACGAAGCCCTCGAGTACCTCGTCGAGGCCGTCGAGGGCGTCATCTCCACGTTCTGTGTGACCGACTTCAACGAGGAGTGGGATCTCGAGGGGCTCCTCCCCGAGATCCAGCAGTTCTGGCCCACCACTGCCACGGTCGAAGAGCTCGGTGGGCTGTCCAACACCGACGAGATCTACGAACGCCTCATGGGTGAAGGCCAGGCGTACTACGAACAACGCGAGGCCGAGCTCGGCCCCGAGACGATGCGCGAGGTCGAGCGCCAGGTGATGCTGCGCATCATCGACCAGAAGTGGCGTGAGCATCTGTACGAGATGGACTACCTCCAAGAGGGCATCAACCTGCGCGCCATGGGGCAGAAGGATCCGCTCGTCGAGTGGCAGCGCGAGGGCTACGAGATGTTCGGCGCCATGATGCAGAGCGTCGCCCAGGACTTCGTCAAGTACGTCATGCACGCACAGGTGAGCGTGGCGGAACAGCCACAAGCCGAGCCGCGTGTGAGCGACATGCAGTACACGGCACCCGTCGATCCCTCCGAGTCACAGGGTGGCATGGTCGCGGCGGCCCGGGCCCAGGCCGCGATCGATGGTGAGCAGGACTCGCCGGACGCCGTCGCGCAGGCCGACGAAGAGGTCGTGCAGAAACCCGTGGTCAAGAGCGAGTGGGACAAGACCCCCCGCAACGCTCCGTGCCCCTGTGGGTCGGGCAAGAAGTTCAAACTCTGTCACGGCCGTTGACGCGGGAGTCTGCACCTCGTGCGTGACTTCTCCGACGACCTCGCGTCCTTACGGGAGCGCCTCGACGCGGCGCGCGGTTTCCTGCGGATCGACGAGCTCGAGCAGATCCGCCCTCAACTCGAAACAGAGGCGTCGCGTCCGGATCTCTGGGACGATCCCGAGCGCGCCCGCAAGGTGACCGGAGAGCTGTCGAGCGTCGTCGACGACATCGAGCGTTGGACGTCGCTGGCTCAGCGGATCGACGATGCCGAGACGCTTTTCGAGCTCGGCCGCGAGGAAGCTGACGACTCGGTGGAGGGCGAGATCACCGATTCACTGGCAGCCCTCGGTCGTGAGTTCGACGAACTGGAGTTGCGCGCGCTGTTCACCGGTGAGCACGACGAGCAAGACGCGCTGCTCGACGTGCACTCCGGCGCGGGCGGCACCGATTCACAGGACTGGGCCAACATGCTGCTGCGCATGTATCTGCGCTGGGCCGAGCGGCGCGGTTTCGACATCGAGATCGACGAGGTGCAGGCCGGGCAAGAGGCCGGCATCACCTCGGCCACGGCCATCATCCGCGGTCGGTATGCCTACGGATTGCTGCGTTCCGAGCGCGGGGTCCATCGCTTGGTACGCATCTCGCCATTCGACAGCAACGCGCGCCGGCACACCGCGTTCGCATCGGTCGCCGTGGTCCCGTTCACCGAAGCAGTCGACATCGATATCGAGATCGACGAGAAGGACCTGCGGGTCGACACCTATCGCTCGTCCGGCGCGGGCGGCCAGCACGTCAACGTCACGGACTCGGCGGTTCGTCTCACGCACCTCCCGACCGGCGTGGTGGTGTCGTGCCAGAACGAGCGCAGCCAGCACCAGAACAAGGACCGGGCCATGCAGATCCTGAAGGCCAAGCTGGCCGAGCTCGAGCGGCAGAAGCGGGCCGACGAGCTCGCGGCCATCTCGGGCGAGCAGAAGAAGGTCGAGTGGGGGAGTCAGATCCGCTCGTACGTGCTGCAGCCCTATCAACAGGTCAAGGATCTGCGCTCGGGCTTCGAGGTCGGCAACGTCGACGGCGTCCTCGACGGCGATCTCGACCGCCTGATGGAGGCGTACCTCCGCTGGGAGCGCTCGGCGGCCAGCCCCGCGGGGGAATGAGCCCGCGACCACCTGCCCGTCTACCAATCCGCAGGGCCCAGCGGCTACCGTGACCGACCGCGCAACCGGCCCGGCCTGACCGGGATCCCCCTCTCGCCGGTTGTAACGTTTTTGCAACAATGATCAAGCTCGAGCACGTCACCAAGACCTACAAGGGCAACGTCACCGCGCTCCGTGAGGCGACCGTCGAGATCCAGAAGGGCGAGTTCGTCTTCCTGGTCGGCCCGTCGGGGTCGGGGAAGTCCACCTTCATCCGACTGCTGAACCGTGAGGAGATGCCCGAGGGCGGGCACATCTTCGTGGCCGGCAAGGACATCGGCGATCTGTCGATGTGGAAGGTGCCTTTCCTGCGGCGCAACATCGGATGCGTCTACCAGGACTTCAAGTTGCTCTCCAACAAGACCGTCTTCGAGAACGTCGGCTTCGCCCTCGAGGTGATCGGCCGTCCGCGCAACGTGGTGCGCACCCAGGTGCCCGCGATCCTCGAGCTCGTCGGGCTGGGCAACAAGGGTGAGCGGTTCCCGCACGAGCTGTCGGGTGGAGAGCAACAGCGCGTGTCGATCGCCCGGGCTTTCGTCAACCGGCCGCTGATCCTGCTGGCCGACGAGCCCACCGGCAACCTCGACCCGGCTACGTCAGTGGGCATCATGCGATTGCTCGACCGCATCAACAAGACTGGCACCACGGTTGTCATGGCCACCCACGACCGCGGCATCGTCGACACGATGCGGCGCCGAGTCATCGAGCTCGACCGCGGCTCGATCGTCCGCGACCAAGCTCGCGGCGTCTACGAGTAGGGCACGGCATGGCTATCAAAGTCGACTACGTCGCACGAGAGACGGCCAGCAACCTGGTCCGCAACGTCACGATCAGCATCGCGACCGTGCTCACGGTCACCGTGTCGCTGTTCCTGGTCGGGTTCTCCATGATGGTGAGCCAAGGCGTACGCAACGCCACGCAGCGTTGGCAGGGCGGCGTCGAGTTCGTCGTGTTCCTCAACCCCACCGCCACCGACGACCAGATCGCGAGCGTGGGCAACGACCTACAGAGCAGCCCGGACGTCGAGAAGGTCACCTTCGTCGACAAGCAAGCGGCCTACGAAGAGTTCAAGCGGTTGTTCGCGGACTCACCCGAGATGATCGATTCGGTGGCGCCCGACATCCTGCCGCCGTCGTACCGCGTGGTGCCGGTCAACAAGGACGTCGACACCGTGACTGCGCTCAGCCAGCAGTACGAGACCAAGCCAGGGGTGAAACAGGTCGCCCGTGCGACCGACACGATCCGGCTCGTACAGCAGTTGTCGTCGAGCCTTACGGTTGGCATGTTGCTCGTGGCGGTGTTCTTGCTCGGTGCCGCCGGCCTCTTGATCCTGAACACGATCCGGATGGCGATGTTCGCTCGCCGACGCGAGATCGAGGTCATGAAACTCGTGGGCGCGACCAACTGGTTCATCCGCGTGCCGTTCATGGTGGAAGGACTCGTCCAGGGTGTGGTGGGTGCGGCGTTGGCGATCATCTCGCTCGCGATCTTCCGCCCGTTCTTCGAGGACTGGTTCCCGCAGGATTTCGAGCTGTTCAGTGCCATCACCCTCGGTACCGGCCAGGCCGCCCTGATCTACGTTGTGATGGGCGCCATCGGGTGTGTGATCGGGGCGGCCGGGGCCGGCGTCGCCGTGACCCGATTCCTCGACATCTGAACCCGGCACGAAGTCGTCCCAGTCCGCTCAACCACGCCAATCGCTCAACGAGGCAGCGAAATCGGTCGATATTGCGGGAAGCCGCCCGAGGGCGGCAACAGAGGAGAAGCGAGGGGGAACCGTCGACCTCAATCGACGAGGAGCTGTGAGCGCTGGTCAGCGACACCGTCGCTGGTGGCTGCGAGGTGTCGTCGCGCTGGTGACAGCCTCGTGCTTGCTCGCGCCCACGCTGGCCGGAGCGCAGGACGAAGGCGCAGTGGACCCGTCGGCGCCCGCGTCGGACAGCTCCACCCACGAGGAGTACCTGCACTCGCTCCAGGAGGAGCAACAGGTGCGCGACGCCCAACAGGCCGCGCAGAAGCGGGCCGACGACCTGGGCCAGCAGATCGCCGATCTCGATACCCGCTTGGCCGACGTGCAACAAGAGCTCGACGCCGCCCAGGCGCAACTCGACGCCAAACAGGCGGCGCTCGACGAAACCGAGAGCTCCTTGTCCGACGTCGAGTCCCGGCTCGACACTGAGCAGCAGCGTCTGCGCAACCAGGCCATCGAGGCCTATGTCGGAGGCGGTGCCACGCCGGTGCCGGATTTCGTGGCCGCGTTGCGAAACGCTGGATCGCTCGAGGACATGGCCAAGAGCCAGGTCTACGCCGAGGCCGTGGTGGTCGATCGCAAAGCGGTCGTGCAACGGGTGAGCGAGTTGCGATCGCAGGCCGACAGCCTGCGCGCCAACGCGAACGAGGATCGACAGGGTGCGGCCGACGCGCGTGACGAGGTCGCCGGTCGGCGCGACGAGCTCGAGCAGACGAGGACGCAACAAGCCGACGCGCAGGCGGCCGCCGTCGATGCCGCGGCCGAGCAGCAACGCTTGGGCGAGGAGATCGAGACGCGCCGACGCGAAGACGAGCTCGCGTACGCGGAGGAGGTCAGCCAGTCCGACTCGATCACGCAGATGCTGGCGCGTTGGCAGAAGGATCAACAGCCGGCGACGGAGACCTATGGGATCTTCCTCGACCCGATCAAGAACGGAAAGATCGTGTCGGGGTACGGCCCGCGGTTGCATCCGATCTACAACGTCGTGAGACAGCACAACGGGCTCGATCTCGATGGCCACATGGGCGATCCGATGCGGGCCTCGGAGAACGGGCTCGTGTTGATCGCGTCGGAGCAAGGGGGCTACGGCTTGACCGTGGTGATCGATCACGGCAATCAACTCGCCACGCTCTACGGGCACATGAGTGAGCTCGACGTGAAACCCGGCGACCTGGTGCAACGCGGCCAGCAGATCGGGCTCGTCGGCAGTACCGGTGTGTCGACCGGGCCCCACTGTCATTGGGAAGTGCGGGTGCTGGGCCTCCCCGTCGACGGCACCCCCTACCTCAACCAGACCCCCGAGCCCTAGCTCGCCACCCCGTCACCGTCACCCCTTCTCCGACGACCTTGCAGCGAAATCGGTTGCTACCGCGCGGTTTTCCACTGCAGGTTCGTTTGGGATGGGCCAGACTCCCGGCCGTGGAATTCACGGAGATCCTCTACGAAGTCGACGGCCCGGTCGCCACGATCACCATGCATCGGCCCGACCGGCTGAACGCCTTCACGATCACCATGCAGCGCGAGATGGTGGCCGCCATCGATCTCGCCGACGCCGACGATGCCGTGCGTGCCGTGATCGTCACCGGATCCGGCCGCGGGTTCTGCGCGGGCGCGGACCTCGGTACGGGTGGCGGCAGCTTCGATGCCGATGCAACCGGGTCCAAAGGGAGCACTCACGACTATCCGCGCGACTTCGGCGGATTGCTCACGCTGCGCATCTTCCAGAGCAAGAAGCCGGTGATCGCGGCGATCAACGGGCCCGCCGTCGGCATCGGCATCACGATGACGCTGCCGATGGACATCCGCCTGGTCGCCGAGAACGCCAAGATCGGGTTCGTGTTCGCGGGACGCGGCATCGTGCCCGAGGCGGCCTCGAGTTGGTTCCTGCCTCGCGTCGTGGGGATCAGCCAGGCGTTGGAGTGGAGCATGACGGCTCGTGTGTTCAAGGCGGACGAGGCCCTCCGCGGCGGGCTGGTGCGTAGCGTTCATCCGCCCGACGAGCTGCTGCCGGCCGCACGAGAGCTCGCGAGCGAGATCGCGACCAACGCCGCGCCGATCTCGGTGGCGCTGACGCGGCAGATGATGTGGCGGATGCTCGGTGCCGACGATCCCATGGAGGCTCACAAGATCGATTCGCGGGGCGTCTACTCGACTGGCCGATCGCCCGACGCGTTCGAAGGGGTCAGCGCCTTCCTCGAGAAGCGTCATCCGGACTGGGGGATGAATCCCAGCACCGACATGCCAGAGTGGTACCCGTGGTGGACCGAGCGGACATACGAGTAGAGCCGCCAGAGCCGGATCCCCAGGCGTCCAACGCTCTGGTTCCGGTCGTGCCCGCCTCCGCACCGGCGATACCCGCGGCGGCCATGGTCGAGCAGGCCTCGCGCACCGTGCTCGGTGTGGTGCTCATCGCGATCGACGGTGTGGCCCACGTGGTCAGCCAGGTCGGCGCCGATCCCACCGCCGTCGCGCCGGCGAGCGAGCCCGGTTTGGCCGTCACCTCGCGCCGGGTTGCGGTCGGCCTGGCGTTCGCCTCTCAGCGGCGGGTGCTCGGCGGTCTGGACAAGGCCGCCAAGGTCGTCGGGCCGTCGGTGAGATGGGTTGCGGCCAATCCGCTCCTGCAGAGCTTGAGCGCACCGCTGCAACGGCAAGTCGACGCGGCCTATGAGGCGGGGTTGGCCGAGGAGGAGCGGTCACGCGCCGTCGCCGGGCAATCCGGTGAGGAAGCGGTCCAACTCGCGGTGCCGGTGGTGCTCGGGCGCATCGACATCGACACGCTCGTCGACCAGCTGCTCGGCTCCCTGGACATGGGCGCGCTGATCGAACGCGTGCTGGGCGAGATCGACATGGGACCGGTCATCGATCAGGTGATGGGGCAGATGGACTTGCCCGCGCTCGTCGAGAACGTGATGAGCGAGCTCGACCTCGACCCGATCGTGAAGCAAGTGCTGACGAATCTGGATCTCGGTTCGATCGTGAACGAGGTGCTCGGCGACATGGAGATGTCCAGCGTCGTCATGCAAGCCACCGGAGGCATGACGACCGAGGTGCTCGGCGAGGTCCGCAATCGAAGTGCCGACGGTGACGCGCTCGTCGAGCGCATCCTCGACAAGGTGCTGCGCCGGCGCTTGGCCGAACTACCACCCCCATCTCGTCCCGAGGACGAATCGCAGCCATGACCGACACCGACGAGAACGTCTCCCGCACCCGGCTGCTCATGCCGGATCTCGCTCCCGACGTCGAGCAGCTGCAGGGTCGACGGGCCGGGTTCGTGACGCGTGCGCTGGCGTATTCGATCGATGCACTGATCGTGATCATCGGCGTCCCGTCGATCCTCTACGGCATCGCCGTCGTGCAAGGGATGTTGCACCTCGAAGCCCCGACCTACCCGCCTGACATCCCGGATTGGCTCTCGGCGTCGATCTCCGTGCTGTGGACGTTCTGGTACTTCGTCGGCCTCTGGTGGGCGACCGGTCGCACGATCGGCGCGATCGTCATGGGTATGCGGGTGGTCGGCCGCAAACATCGCCGGGTCGGCATCGTCGCCGCCACGGTTCGCTTCTGGGTCATGATCTTGACGCTCTTCGTCGTCGGCGAAGTCTGGCTGATCTTCTCGAAGTCACGTCTCGCGCTGCACGACCGGGCCGCCCGCACCCAGGTCATCTACGACAACGCACCCAAGCAACGCGCGGTCAAAGTGGAAGTGGTGCCCGAGGCGGAGACCGATCAGCCGGAGTAGTCGGGCTCGTTGCCCGGCTTCCATTTGATGCTGCAGCCCATCGACGGCCATTGGTCGGCCGGTGGTGCCTCGCCCGCCAAGGATGCCTTCACCGCGGCGTCGAGCGCGGCCCCGGTGATCGGTTGGTCGTTACGGGGCCGACTCTCGTCGAACTGACCGCGGTAGAAGAGCCGTCGATCGCCGTCGAAGAGGAAGAAGTCCGGCGTGCACGCCGCGCGGTATGCGTGAGCCACGCGTTGGTCGTCGTCGACGAGGTAGGGGAAGTCCCAGCCGTACTGCCGCGCCGTTGTCACCATCTTGTCCGGCGCGTCGTCGGGGTACGCGCCGACGTCGTTGCTGTTGATGCCGACCACGGCGACGCCGCGTGCCGCCCAACGTTGTGTCAGGAGTCCGAGCTCGCGGCCGAGATGCTTGACGTAGGGACAGTGGTTGCAGAGGAACGCAACCAGCAGCGCCGGTGCCCCGTCGAACTGTTGACGACTCCATACAGTGCCGGACGGGTCCGGGAGGTCGAAGTCTGGCGCCGTGGTGCCCAGCTCGAGCATGGTGGAGTTCGCGGCCATGGGTCGGAGTCTACGGACCGTAGGATTCACCGATGTCCTGGGTGCGGATCGCTGCGTCAGCCGAGGTCGGCGTGGGGGAAGTGGTCGGGGTCGACCGCGACCCGCTCGAGTTGGTGGTGTGGCGAGCCGTCGACGGTCAGGTCTGTGTGATGGACGCGCGGTGTCCGCATCAGTGGTCGTATCTCGGCTTCGAAGGATTGGTCGACGGTGACGAGATCGTCTGCGCCGCGCATTTCTGGCGCTTCGACTGCGCGGGTCATGGGTCGAAGCTGAACGTGCTCGGACGACGCGACGTGAAGGCGGACATCGCGGTGTTCCCGGCCGTCGAGCGCGACGGTGGGATCCACGCAGACCTCCCCGACTGAGAGCGACATCCACCCTTCTCGCGGGACGCGGTGGCAGCTTTGCGGGCGTGTCCGAGCAGGAGTCGCCGCGAACCGCGGCCGAGAACGACGCGCCCCGTCGAGATCGCATGCCCCGCTGGCTGCCGCGAGCGATCCTGCTCTATTTCGTCGGGCTCGCCGCGTTCGGCACCGTCGGTTGGCTGATCGGCCGGTTGTCGAACCTGCTCCTCGATCTCTTCGTGGCTCTCTTCTTGTCGTTCGCCCTCGAGCCGGTCGTCAACCGGCTGCAGGAGCGAGGGTGGCGACGCGGTTGGGCCACCGGCGCGGCCTTCCTCGGGCTGGTGGTGTTCACCGCGGTGTTCCTGTTCGCCATCGGTGCCGTGGTGGTGGATCAGGTCTCGCAGTTCATCGATGAAGCACCGCAGTACGCGCAGGACGGGGCCGACTTCGTGAACGATCACTTCGGCACGAACGTGTCGGTCGACGAGCTCCAACAGGAGCTGACACGTCAGGACGGCCCGGCCCAGAACCTGGCCACGAACCTCGCGGGCAACGCGTTGGCCATCGGCGCCAGCGCGCTCGGCGTGCTGTTCCGATTGCTCGCGATCGGACTCTTCACCTTCTACCTCGTCGCCGACGGTCCCAAGTTTCGAAGAACGGTGTGTTCGTTCCTCCCACCTCGGCGTCAGCGCAATGTCCTGGAGACCTGGGAGATCGCCATCGACAAGACCGGTGGCTATCTCTATTCGCGGGCGCTCCTGGCGCTCATCTCGGCGCTTGCCCACTGGGCGTTCTTTCAGGCCATCGGCGTCCCCTACGCCGCCGCGCTGGCCTTGTTCGTCGGACTGATCTCCCAATTCGTCCCGACGATCGGCACCTACATAGCCGGCGCCGTTCCGGTACTGGTCGCCCTGGCCCACAATCCGGTCGATGGGTTGTGGGTTCTCGGATTCGTGGTCGCGTACCAGCAGATCGAGAACTACCTCTTCGCGCCGCGCATCACCGCTCGGACGATGTCCCTCCATCCGGCGGTGGCGTTCGCCACGGTCATCGCGGGCGCCGCGCTCTTCGGCGCGGTGGGCGCCTTGCTCGCGCTGCCGGCCGCGGCCGTCATCCAGGCCCTCGGCTCCACGTACATCGCGCGTCACGAGGTGATCGAAACGCAGATGACCGCTGAGCAACAGCCCCGCCGATCCAGTCTGCGCTCGTGGTGGCGCCGCAGCGTCGAGGATGCCGAGGACGTGGGCGAATCTGACGGTTCAGCGGCAAAGGAAGCGTCGGCCCGCGCGTCGGATTCGCCGTGAAACGTGTGAGACTGTCCGCAACCTTTCCAAGGAGCTGAACGACATGCCGAATCCGGTGCTTTCTCCGCAGCGCTGGGAACAGGAAACCGAGACCGACCAAGGCCAGGCTGGTTGGGCCGCACCCACCACCGGTGCGGCCGGGATGGCCGGTGGCCTAGGTGCTCGTACCGCCCAGGGTGGCGCCGATGCGCCCATCGCCGGCGAGGCCACGATGACCATCGGTGGCACGATGCTCGCCACTGCCGTGCTCTTCGTGTTGTTGCTCATCACGGCAACGATCGGCTGGCTGCAGGTCACCCAGACCGAGACGACGACGATCGTGCAGGGTGTGCCGCAGACATCGATCAGCACGAACTTCCCCGGCTGGGTGTGGTTCCCGGTGATCGCTGCCGTGATCCTCGGCTTCGTGACGGTCTTCCGGCCGAAATTGGCCCGCTTCACCGCGCCGCTCTACGCGCTCGGTTATGGGTTCGCCATCGGCGCCATCTCGCACATGTACAACCTTCAGTGGAACGGCATCGTGTTGCAGGCCGTCGGCGCCACCCTTGCGGTCTTCGCGGTGATGTTGTTCCTCTACGCCACCCGGATCATCAAGGTGAACAAGAAGTACGTGGTCGTGACGATCGCGGCGACCGCGGGCATCTTCCTGCTGTACATGGTCGACGTGGATCGCCACCCTGTTCGGTGCCGACATCACGTTCTGGAACGACCCGACGCCACTCGGCATCGGCATCAGCGTGGTGATCGTGATCGTGGCGGCCATGAACCTCGGCATCGACTTCGCCTTCATCGAGCAGGCATCCAACGCCGGTGCCCCGAAGTACATGGAGTGGTTCGGCGCTTTCGGGCTCATGGTGACGCTCATCTGGCTCTACCTGGAGATCCTGCGGCTCCTCAGCCTCCTTCGCCAGTGACGGCAAGGCCTCCGGGCCAATGGATGTGTCACCTGTGCACCGTTTCGGTGCGTTCCTGACACACTTAGCCGGTGACCGCCGTTGGCCGGCGGCTGATGCGATCCTGCGGAACGTCGATCTGCCTGTCGCTCCCAGTCGGATGCACCCCGACCACTACGCAGTAGCGAGGCATTTCTCCTAGGATCCTCGCATCAGCGAGTATCGACCGGGACAAGTCGCGGAATTGCTAGGGGTGAGTGTCGACACCGTGCGGCGGTGGTGCGACGAAGGTCGCCTGGCCACGACCCGCAGCGACGGAGGGTCACCGGGTGATCGCGGGGGCCGATCTGGCCGCGTACCTCCGCGAGACCACGCCCCGGCGGCCGAGGACGACGCGCCGGTCGTGCGCTCGGCCCGGAATCGGTTCACCGGGATCGTCCTCGAGGTGAAGCGCGACACCCTCACCGCCGTGATCGACATCCAGGCCGGGCCGCACCGCGTCGTCTCGCTCATGACCCGTGAGGCCGCCGACGAGCTCGCGCTCGAGCCCGGTGACCTCGCCACTGCAGTTGTAAAAGCCACAACCGTCATCGTGGAGGCCACACCGTGATCCGTCGTCTGTTCCTCTTGCTCTGCCTCACGCTGGGGCTCGTCGCCTGCGGTGACAGCGGTCAGTCCGCGACGAACACGACGGGCACGACCGCGTCGAGCGGCGTCGTCGGCGCCATCAAGGTCTCGGCCGCGGCGTCACTCACCAAGGCGTTCCAGACGATCGGCGACAACTTCGAAGCCGTCAATCCCGGCACGACGGTCGCAGTTCAACTTCGACTCGTCGACGACGCTCTCGCAACAAGTGCTCGACGGTGCCCCGGTGGACTCCTTCGCGTCCGCCGATCAGGCCAACATGACCAAGCTCGTCGATGCCGGCAAGGTGATCGGCGAGCCGACGACGATCGCCAAGAACTCGTTGATGATCGTGGTCAAGCCGGGCAATCCGAACAACATCCAGACCCTCGCCGACCTCAACAACGTGGGCATCGTCTCGTTGTGCGGCGACACGGTGCCGTGCGGCAAGTTCGCGCAACAGGCGCTCGACAACGCAGGTGTCTCGATCCCCGAGGACAAGGTCACCCGCGGGCAGAACGCGACCGCCACCATCGCTGCCGTAGCCGAAGGTGATGCCGATGCCGGCATCGTCTACGTGACCGATGTGCAGGGTGCCGGCGCGAGCGTGACGGGCGTCGCCGATTCCTACCGAGGCCAACGTGGTGGCGGTCTATCCGATGGCGACCTTGACCGGCACCTCCAATCAACCCCTGGCCGACGCCTTCCTGGCCTATGTGTCGGGCCCCGAGGGCCAAGCGGTCTTGCAACAAGCGGGCTTCCAGGCGCCGTGAGCGGTCGCGGCCGGCGCCGGCCACCGTTCCTGGTGGTCGCCGCCGCCGTCGTTGCCCTCGCGTTCTTCGTCGTGCCGCTGGTCGGCCTGCTGCGTCGGGCCGACTGGGGCAGCCTCTGGGGTGACCTCACGACACACGAGGCGCTGACCGCGCTGCGCCTGTCGGTGGTGTGCTCCTTGGGCGCCACTGCTCTGGCCATCGTGTTCGGTGTGCCGTTGGCGTGGGTGCTCGCTCGCACTCGCTTCCCCGGCCAGGCCTTCGTGCGAGGTGTCGTGCTCCTACCGATGGTCCTGCCGCCGGTTGTGGGGGGTGTGGCTCTGCTCGCGGCATTCAGCCGCTCGGGTACGGTCGGCGGCTGGCTCTATGACTCGTTCGGAATACAACTCACGTTCTCGACGGCCGGTGTCATCCTCGCCGAGACGTTCGTAGCGATGCCGTTCCTGGTGATCACCGTCGAGGGCGCGCTGCGATCCCTCGACGCCCGCTACGAGGATGTCGCAGCCACCCTCGGGGCCGGTCGGGCGACGGTGTTCCGTCGGGTCACGCTCCCGTTGATCGCGCCCTCGCTCCTTGCGGGTGCGGTGCTGGCGTGGGCGCGCGCGCTGGGCGAGTTCGGGGCCACCATCACCTTTGCCGGCAACATCGAGGGCAAGACGCGCACGATTCCTCTCGCGGTGTACCTGGCGCGGGAGGGGGGCGATTCCTCGAGCGCGATCGCGCTCAGCATCGTGCTGCTGGTGGTGTCTCTCGCCGTCCTCGTGGCGTTGCGCGACCGCTGGTTCGTTCGAGCGTGACGCTGGATGTGCACATCGGTGTCGATCTCGACGACTTCACCCTGGACGTGTCGCTGACGGTCGCCGCGGGTTCGGTGCTGGCGCTGGTGGGCCCCAACGGTGCCGGAAAGACGTCGGTGTTGCGGGCCATCGCGGGCCTCCAACCGCTCGATCGAGGCGAGGTGCGCATCGAAGATCGCACCGTCGACTGCCCCGGCCCGCGAAGTCTTCGTCGTGCCCGAGGACCGTGCGGTTGGGGTGATGTTCCAGGACTACTTGCTCTTCCCGCATCTCACCGCGGTCGACAACGTGGCCTTCGGTCTGCGCGCCCGGGGCACTCGTCGCGCCGACGCGCGCACTGCGGCGCTCGAGTGGCTCGAACGGCTCGGCGTTGCGGAACGCGCTCGCGCCAAACCTGCCGCGCTCTCGGGTGGTCAATCACAGCGCGTCGCGTTGGCCCGGGCTCTGGCCATCGAGCCCACCGTGCTGCTGCTCGACGAGCCGTTGGCCGCGTTGGATGCGGGTGCACGAGAGGACGTTCGTCGCGACCTGTCGCGTCACCTGCGCGACTTCGCCGGCGCGGTCGTGCTCGTGAGTCACGACCCCGTCGACGCCGCAGTTCTCGCCGACGAGATCGCCATCCTCGATCGGGGCCAGTTGGTACAACGCGGGGCGGTGAGCGAGGTGTTGGCTCAGCCGCGGTCTCGTTACGTGGCTGACTTGGTCGGCGTCAATCTGTTGGAAGGTCACGGTGAAGGCCACGAGGTGACCTTGACGGGCGGAGCACGGGTGGTGGTCGCCGACCCTGTCGAGGGTGCGGTTCAGCTCGTGATCGATCCGCGAGCGGTCGCATCTGTCGATCGCGCCGATCAACGGGAGTCCGCGGAACCAGTGGGCCGCCGCGCGTCGACGGCATCGAGTCGATCGGTGATCGTGCCCGTGTGCGACTCACGGGCGAGGTGGCGCTCGTGGCCGAGGTGACCACCGCTGCCGTGGTGGACCTCGGTCTTCGCGAGGGCAGCGAGGTGTGGGCGTCGGTGAAGGCAACCGAGGTACAGGTGTCGTCTCGATGAGCGGTGCGGTGCTGTTCGACATGGACGGCACGATCGTCGATCGCGAACCGTTGGCCGCGCAGGCGCTCGTCGATGCGTGCGCGACCGCGAACTGGGTTCTCGACGACGACCAGGTCGATGCGGTGTTCGGTCGTGCGTGGCAGGACGTCTACCGCGAGCTGGACGTCGAGGCCCACACCGGATGGAGCGAGGATCGCTTCGTCGACACGGTCATCGTGTCGGCCGAGGCGCGTGTGGTCGAGGGATTCCCCATGCCGGCTCTGGCGGGCGCGGCTGACCTGGTTCACGCGCTCGTTGATCGAGGTGTTCCGCTCGCCGTCGTCACGGGTTCGACCCGACGCGAGGTGGAAGCGACGCTCGGGCCGCTCGGGCTGCTCGATCGGTTCGCCGTCGTCGTCGCGGCGGAGGACTACCGCGAGGGAAGCCGGCGCCCGACTGCTACGTCGCGCGCCTTGCAAGCGCTGGGCGCGCCGCCCGATCGATCGGTCGCGATCGAAGACAGCTGGGCCGGCGTGACCGCCGCTCGAGCTGCAGGCGTGCGAGTGGTCGGCACCTGTGCCGCGCACCGCATCGGCGACTTCAGCTCATCAGGATCTGTCCGCCGCCGACCTCGTGGTGGCCGGGTTGACGCATCCCGGCTTGATCGACTGGGTAGAGGCCGCGGTCGCGGAATAGTCCCATCCCACCTTCGGTTGTCTTGGCTACTGATACCCACGGGGGTACACCGGAGCAGCTTGGCTCCGGGACTCCCGCCGAAGGAGCGAGAACCTCATGGCCACGGTCGCAGTCGATCGAGAGAGCTTCGAGAGCACGGTTGCCGACAACGACATCGTTGTCGTCGATTTCTGGGCGTCGTGGTGTGGCCCCTGTCGCACATTTGGTCCGATCTTCGAGCAGGCGTCGGAAAGTCATCCCGATATCGTCTTCGCGAAGGTGGATACCGAGGCCGAGCCTGATCTCGCCGGAGCCTTCGGAGTCATGTCCATCCCGACCGTCATGGTCGTGCGTGATCGGGTTGTCCTGTACAGCCAACCGGGAGCCATCCCGGCTGACGCACTCGAGGATCTGATCAGCCAGGTCCGTGAGATCGACATGGATGAGGTCCGGCGCCAGCTGGCCGAAACGGCGAGCTCGCACCAGACCGATTGATCGGCCGGCGTCGGCGTGGGTCTCCCTCCCACTCCCGCCACCATCGTCGGCGTCGGCCGCTCTACTGCCTTGCCGTGCCTTCGGCACGGCGGGCTTCGCCCATCACGGGTCTCGATGTTCTCGCGGCTCAGCGCACTGGCGGATCCGCCGCGGAGCCGCGCGTCGCTCCTCCGCGGGTTGGGGGTCCGGTGGTGCCAGGATGGGCCGTCATGGCGTCACACCGGGGCCGGCTATTGGTTGCCACTCCCGTCATCGGCGACGCCAACTTCGATCGCACGGTGGTCTTGCTCCTCGAGCACGGTGAGGATGGCGCTCTCGGTCTGGTGTTGAACCGGCCCACTGATGTCGCGGTGCTCGATCCGCTCCCGGAATGGAACGGATCTGGCCGCGCAGCCATCCGTCGTCTTCGTCGGTGGTCCCGTCGAGCAGGGGGCAGCCATCGGGCTGGCCCGGGCGACGCTCGGGACCGCAGCCGAGGGTTGGAGCCCGGTCGTCGAGGGCATCGGCACCCTCGATCTGAGCCGCGACCCGTCGGATGTGTCGACGGGCATCGAGCAGGTGCGGGTGTTCGCCGGTTACGCGGGCTGGGGCCCGGGACAACTCGAAGGCGAACTGGCGGTGGACGCGTGGTTGGTCCTCGACGCGCGACCCGAGGACGTGCTCTGCGACGACCCGAACACCCTTTGGCGACAAGTCCTGGCGCGCCAAGGTGGCGATCTCGCGCTGTTGAGCTACTGCCCGCCCGACCCCTCGTCCAACTGACCGTCGGGTTGTTTGGGTATGCGCCGAGCTCGCCGAGCGCGGAGCACCAACACGAGCACCACCACCATGATCGCCAGCGCGGCGATGGCCAGCGGTAGTCCCGCGGCTCGTCCTGGTGCTGCATCGGTGAGGCTCGAGCCCATGGTCGCAGGCTAGAGGCCTGAGCCTGCGACCTACGATCGCGCCGACCGGAGGTGGGAATGACGGCCGTCGAGACCCGAGAGGCATTGCACACGATCGCCGAGCACGTGCTCGCGCCGGCGCGTTACGCCGTCACCGGTCGTATCGGCTTGCGTGCAACCCCGGGTGGTTTCGGAACGCCGCCGTTCCCCGGTTCGGGCGGCGAGCGCCAGCTTCTCGTGCGCGACACCATGCTCGTCGATCGGCACGGGGAAGACGAGCAGACGCGCACCCCTCACAACCCTTGGGGAGTTGGCGACGTTCGTGGGCATCGCGCCCGGCGCACCGGCGGATGTGTACACAGCGTCGACACCGCTCGACCCGGAATGTCCGTTGACGGTCGATGTCGCCGCGGCGCGTGAAATCGCCGACTGGTTCGGATTGGGCAACGAGGCCTTGCACCAACTGGTCTCGCTCGAGGCCGCCGCCGAAGCGAGCGAGATCCAACTGTGGCCCGAGCACTTCGATCTGGCGACGACGATCAATCGGGTGAACTTCGGCGCATCGCCCGGTGACGCCGATCACGACGAGCCGTACCTCTACGTCGGACCTTTCGAGCCGCAGTCGGGGCCGTTCTGGAACGAGAGCTTCGGTGCATCCATCAGCCGCGGCGACGTTCCCGACGTCGCCGCGGCGGTGGGCTTCTTCGCGACCGGCATCGATCTCAGTCGCTGACTTCGGGCTCCTCGGGCTCGCCTGTGTCCGCCGACGCGCGGGGATGCCGCTGGCGCGCGATGAAGGCGATCAGAGCGCCGACGGCGATGATCCCTCCGGCGATCAACCAGGGCCGAGCCCCCGCGCTGGAGCCGGACTCCGGGTCGGCCGGCGCGGCGACCGGGGCAACGGTGGTGGCGGTGGAGGAAGGGTCGGGAGCGGCCGCGGTGGTCGTCGTCGTGGACGGTGCAGCCAACTGTTGAGCGAGGAAACCGATGGTCTGGCTCCACACCTGGTCGGCGTACTCGATGCCGTGCAGCGCGCCCGGCAGCTGCTCGAACTGCACCTCGACGTGGGCCGACTGCAAACTCATCACGTACTGGACGATCTGGCCGAGCGGAACCAACTCGGTGGTGGAGTTGACCACGAAGCTCGGCGCCGTGTTCCCCGACACCCAACTCGACGGGGACGCGTCCGCGTACGCCTCCGGGCACGATGCCGGGTCACAATGCATGTATTGGGCGATGGCGCCTTGTGTCCACACGAAGTCACAGGCCTGGTCGGGACCACAGCTCACCGGTGCCTGCCCGCCGTTCGAATACAGGTCAGCCAGGTCGACCGGCGGAGACCACAGTCCGACGGCTCGCAGCGGTACGGCGAGTGTCGGGTTGTCACCCACGGGATCGCCCGTGACCGGGTTGGCCGTTCCCTCCGAGCTGATCAGCGCGAGGAGGTTCGCGCCGGCCGATTCACCGAGCGCCACGACCCTCTGCGGATCTATCCCGAAGTTCTGGGCATTCGTCGCGATGAAGCGGATCGCGGCCTGGATGTCGTGGAGCTCGTCGGGCCACGAGCTGACATCGGTTGCGCTCAGTAGGTAGTCGACGTCGAAGACCACCCACTGTTGCTCGGTGGCCGCTCTCATGGCGTACGGGGCGAACTCTGCCTTGTCACCGCTGTTCCAGCCTCCGCCGTGGACCATGACGAGAGCCGGGCGCTTCAGTTGGCCGTTCTTGGGCAGGTAGGCATCGAGCACCGGGCCACCTTCGTAGAACGGGATGTCCTGCTGAACGTCGACCGCGTCGTTCGACACCGGCAGGGTCGGGCTCACCACCGTCGTGGTCGTCGATTCGTCCTGCGCGAGCGCGCCGGAGGTCGCCAGGACGAGCGGAAGTATGGCGACGGCGAAGAGGAGAGCGCGGAGGGTCCGGATCTGAGAAGCGTTGCCGATTCCTCGGTGTCCTACAAGCTTCGCCGGCCAACTAAAGTCCTACGCACCGCAGCTGAGGGCGCCAATGATGGCGACCCATTGCGACCGAGCCGAGCGACGGCATACTTCTCCCTACCGGGCGAGGCGCCTTCAGCCCTCGCCAGAATCGACATGGGGAGGTCCACGAGATGCCATTGCACGGCGACTACGAACCGAGTCCATGGGAGCCCGTCGCCGATCAGGTGCGGCAGTACGAATCGAGCGGTGGTCGTGAGGGCGGCACACTGGAGGGCAAGCCCGTGATCATCCTCACGACCAAAGGTGCGAAGTCCGGCAAGCTTCGCAAGACACCGCTGATGCGCGTGGAGCACGACGGCAAGTACGCGGTTGTCGCGTCGTTGGGTGGCGCCCCGCAACATCCGGTTTGGTATCACAACATCGTCGCGAATCCCGACGTGATGCTCCAGGACGGCGACACCGTGCTCGATCTACGAGCTCGCGAGGTCACCGGCGACGAGAAGGCGCAGTGGTGGGTCTGGGCGACCGAGGCCTGGCCCAACTACAACCAGTACCAGGCATCAACCGACCGGGTGATCCCGCTGTTCGTGCTCGAGCCGTCGAGCTGAGCGTGGCCGACCAGGTCGTCGGGCGCGGACCGACTGCTGCCGTGGGAGGGTGATGTAGTGGCCGATGACCGAGCGGTGCTTTCGGGGTTGAACCTCGTCGTGAACGACATGGCCAGCACCGTGGAGTTCTATCGACGGCTCGGGCTCGACATCGACGACGACCACCCATGGGGTACGCACCACGTCACGGCCGCGATGCCCAACGGATTCGAGCTGGAGTTCGACAGCACGAAGCTCGCCGACAGCTACGACCCCGTCGCTGGAGGGTTTCCCGACGCCGTTCGCAACGTAATCGTCTTCGCCCTCCCGAGTCGTGAGGCGGTCGACGTCTTGTACACCGAGCTCACGGATGCGGGCTACGCCGGCCATCAGCCTCCCTATGACGCGTTCTGGGGTGCCCGGTATGCGGTGGTCGATGATCCTGACGGCAACTTTGTGGGGCTGATGAGTCCTTCGGAGGACCTGTACAAGAGCACCCCGCCCGACCTCTGATCCGTCGTAGAGTTCGTCGCATGACGGAGACCATGGATTTCTTCACCGCGTCGGCCCGCGTGGCCAAGGCGCGCGAGATGGATCTGCCCACGATGGAGCTGGTGTTCCGGCTCGAGAACAGTGGCGAGGACTTCTACAACGCGCTGGCCGATCGCATCGACAACGACGAGGCGGCTGAGCTCCTGCGTCGCAACGGCCGCGAAGAACGCGGGCATGCGCGGCGTCTGCATCGAGCGATCACCATCAAGCTCGGCGAGGAGTGGAAGCCGTCGGCCGAGGCGCTCGAACGCTTCGCCATTCCGTTGCCCGACGAGATCGGGCTCGACGTGTTCCCGGTCATCGTCCAAGCCGAGATCGACGGCGACGCCGGCTATCAGCGATGGGCCGACAAGGAGTCCGATCCCGAGGTCGCGCGCCTCCTGCGCCTCAACGGCCGGGAAGAGACGGTCCACGGTCAACGGGCCAGCAGGGCGCTCGAGATCCTGCAAGCCGCAGCGAGCTAGTCAGCGGCCGCGTTCAGATGTCCTACACCCCGGTCGAAACGGGAAGCGCCTCATCGGGGTCGAGCACGCGCCTCGATCTAGGGTGAATGAGTGCGGTATCGCTCTGCGGCGCTGATCGTTAGTTGTGCGCTTGCGGCCGGCGCGTGCGCGGGGTCGACGCTGGAGGTGGGGACATCGAGCACCTCTCCCGACACGACCGCTGACGCACCAGATTCCGGATGGCGCCTGCGCGGCGGATTTCGAGAGCATGCCCACGTCTCAGCCGATGCCGGAGCCCACTACGTTCACTGAGATCCTCGACTTCCCGCAGGGCGGCACATTGTCGCCGCCGGCAGGCGGAGCACAGGCATCCGTTGCGCCCGAGGACGTGTGGCAGCGGGCGATGGCGGTGCCAATCTCGGCTCGATTCAACCTCGCGCTGGCTTCGTACTCGGCCGGGCCGACCCAATTCGGACCATCGTCCGCTCCGACGTTGGTCTGGGCGGTGTACGCCGAGCACACCCCGGGATACTCGGGGCCGAACGGTCCACCGGACCCCAGTGGCGTGTCAGTTCAGACCTGTCAGTACGGCACGGTGGTCGAGCTCTATGACGCGGCAACCGGCGGGACGGTTCTCACCAGTATGTGGATGCCACCCCTGGCTGAGATCAGGTTCCATCACTGACGTCCACCGGTCACGGCACAAGGCGTCGCGACGACGATCGGACATATGACCCCGGTGGGCGGGGTCGGATGTCCAACCGAGTGGAGCTGGGGGGAATCGAACCCCCGTCCGCCATGCGGTCACCGTTCGCGCTACGACCATCCCCGAGATTCCGGCTTTCGGTAGCCGGCCTGCCGGGTCAGGCGGTCCTCGCGGACCCACCGCCGGGTCTTTCCCCGGTGCCAGCGGTCTTTCACGCCGTCAGCGGTCTGTCCCTGCCGTCACCAACGCTTCTGTTGCCGGGCTGCGCTGGTCAGGCCCCGCGTGCCATTGCTGGTCGCGATGTCTCTCTAAAGCCCTAAATCAGGCTGCGAGAGCGAACTCGCCATCGGCGGTTCTTTTGTTGCCCCCGTTTAAGGAGTCTGAGGCAACTCCGGTCGCACGAGGCGGTTTCCGAATCATGACGTCGAAACCGATCAGCCCCATGTATTGCCCCAAGATCCTAGCTCGCCGGGCTCAGAATCGATTCGCCCGTTCCACCAGCAGGTCGCCGACGAGATCGGGTCGGGACAGGAACGGTGAATGACTCGTGGGGAGGGCCACGGTCTCGGAGCAACGAGCGGCGAGCAGGTGCTGCAGGTCGGGGTGCACGGCCTGATCCGCGGTGCAGACGACATAGGTCGACGGCGTCTCCTGCCAAGCCACGGCCGTCGGGGTCTGCATGAGCGTGTCGAGCCGCTGGGGACCGAGACGGCTGGTGGCCGCGGCCGCGGTGGGGGCGTCGCAGTCGTTGTAGAAGACCTCGTCGGCTCCGTCGGCCCGAAGCGTGACGACCCCGTCATCGCCGATGACCATCAGGGCCATGAGGTCGGGCCGATTGCTGTGGTCGATCATCGCCAAGGCAGGGTCGCCGGCACCCGCGCTCCCGCACGACTCCTGGTCATTGATCGCGAACGCAGCGAGGTAGACGAGGTGCTCGACGGCGGGATGAGTACCGGCTTCGGTGACCACTGCCCCTCCGTAGGAATGACCGACGAGTACGACGGGCCCGTGGAGCTCGTCGATGACGGCCCGGACTCGCGCCGCGTCGCCGTGGAGATCGGTCAACGGTCCCGGATCGTCGCCGTGGCCCGGCAGGTCGACGGCGACCACGTCGACACCGCGGATTCGCAGGTGGGTGACGACTTGATCCCAGCACCACGCGCCGTGCCACGCGCCGTGCACGAGCACGACCGTGGCGGACATCGTCAGCCCTTCGTGGTGGTCGAGGCCGGGACGGTCGTGTTCACGGTGCCCGTCGGCTCGGCCCGTGATACGCCAGGTGCGGTCGGGACTTGTTCGCCGGTCTTGCCACATCCCGCGGCGATCGCAACGAGCAGGAGGCTGACAGCGACGGCGGAGCCGAGCCGTTTCGTCATGTCGCGTTCTCCCGTCGGGCTCGGCTCATCGCGCGCTGGGCCTCGCGCTCGGCATCCCGCTTGGCGATCACCTCGCGCCGGTCGCCCTTGCGACGCGGCTTGCCCAGTGCCAGTTCGATCTTGGCTCGTCCGTCCTTGAAGTAGAGCGACAGCGGAACGAGCGACAGTCGATCCTGATCGATGCGGGCGCGTAGCCGGTCGATCTCGTCGCGTTTCAGCAACAACTTGCGCCGGCGATCAGCCTCGTGACCCGTGAGCAGGCTCGAGGTTCGCCACGGAGCGATGTGCAGACCGACCAACCAGGCCTCGCCATCCGAGATCCGGGCGTAGGCGTCGGCGATCGTGACTTTCGACTCCCGGAGCGACTTGACCTCGCTGCCCTGCAGCACGATGCCGGCCTCGACGCTGTCGCCGAGGTCGTAGTCGCGTCGTGCTTGGCGGTTGGTGGCGATCACCTTCACGCCTGGGGGAGCCATAGACGAGCGAGGCTACCCGCTCATCATTTCCTCACGGTTCGCGCACTGATCCCACACAACACCCCTGCCAAGCTCGTGATCATGATGATGTTCAAGAGCGGGTTCGCACTTGGTCTGGTCGCTGTGCTCGTGGTGGCCCTCGTAGCGTGCACCCGCCGTGGTCCGACGACGTCGTCGAGCGCGGCCGGCACCACGCCCGTGGCGGCACCGGAGTCCCAGGCGGGAACCACCGTCGACGGGACGCTCCCGATCGGCGGGCGTACGCGGAGCTACCACGTCCACTACCCGGCCACCGCGCCTGATGGTCCGGCGCCGCTCGTGATCGGCCTACACGGCGGCATGGGATCGGGTCCACAGTTCGAAGCCAACACCGGCTTCGACGCGGTGGCCGACGAGAACGGTTTCGTCATCGTCTACCCCGACGGCATCGGCGGCGTGATGGGCAATCAGAACTTGCGTACGTGGAACGCGGGCAACTGTTGTGGTCCGGCCCAGCAGCAGAACATCGACGACGTGGCCTTCATCGACGCGTTGATCGACCAGGTGTCGACTTCGGTGTCGATCGACCCCGATCGGGTGTACGCCGTGGGCCACTCGAACGGCGGCATCATGGCCTACCGCCTGGCGTGCGAGCTGTCGGACAAGATCGCGGCCATCGGCGTCTACGCCGCGTCGCTCGGCGTCGCGCCTTGCCAACCGGCCGAACCCGTTTCGGTCATGCACGTTCACGGCACTGGGGATCAGAACATCCCGATCAACGGCGGCGCCGGTTCGCGCAGTCTGGCGGGCGTCGATTTCGCTCCACCGCTCGACGGTGTCCGCACGCTCGCTGGCGCCGACGGGTGCGCGGATCCGCCCACGGTCGAACGCAGCGGTGATCTCACGACCACCACGTGGTCGTCGTGTGAGCACGCGGCCGAGGTGCGTTTCGTGACGATCGACGGCGCCTCGCACGCCTGGCCGGGAGGAACCGGACCGAGCTCACGGCTGGTCGGCCCGGCCTATCCGAACTACGACACGAGCGCGGAGCTGTGGGCTTTCTTGGCCGCACACCCCAGAACGGGCGGGAGCTGATCAATCAGCCAGCGGTATGCGGCAGGCGCCGTCGATGTCGAACACCCGGTTGAAGCGCCCGTAGGCGAACCACGACCCGACACAGATGCCGAGATCGACGATCTCGTCGTCGGTGAACGAGGCGTGAAGTCGCTTCCAGAGGTCGTCGTCCATGTTGGTGTGGTCGAGTGCGTAGCGTTCGGCGAACTCGGCCGCGAGTCGTTCTCGGTCGCTGAACCCGGACCACTCGTACTCGCCGACGTGTGCGTAGAAGGACTCGTCGATGGTGTCGGCTTCGGCGGCGCGGTCCTTCACGTCTCGGGCGGACCGCCAGTTCAAGCAGATGTTGCAGTCGTTGATCTGTGCGATGCGAACGCGTGCCGCTTCGAACTCGCGGAACGACAGCGACGACTTCGAGTACACGGCGTCCGACAGGGAGGCGGCGGCGGTGGTCAATGGCTGGGCGAGGCTCGTCCAGACATGGATCGTGGGATCGGCTCCGCTCGGAACGTCGACGCGTGGCATGCATCGAGGTTACCCACCGCGCCGCGGTAGCCGGCCCCCCACGGTCGAGCGATAGCGTGCAGGACTGTGCTGCGCCTGCCCCACGACGTGTATCTCGACATGGTCGGTCTAGCCTTCGACGAACTGCCGAACGAGGCCTGCGGCCTGCTGGGTGGCGACCCGCGAACCGGGCGGGTCGAGCGCTTCTACCGCTGCCGCAACGTCGCCGAGTCGAGCCGCATCTACGAGGTGGATCCCAAAGACCACTTGCGGGCCGACCGCGACGCCGAGGACCGTGGTCTCGAGATCATCGGCGTCATGCACTCGCACACCCACACGGAGGCGTACCCGTCGCCGACCGACGTGGCGCAGGCCGTCGACCCGAACTGGCACTACGTGATCGTGTCCCTGCGGGACGAGGCACCGGTGCTCCACTCGTATCGGATCCGAGACGGCCAGCAGAGCGAAGAGGTGGTCTCGACCGAGGCCCGCTAGAATCTTGACCACTTCGGTCGACAATTCCCCACTCGAGTCGGTACCTGTTGGAGCGCCGCATGGCCGTGTTCACATCTGTCATCGACATGATCGGCAACACGCCGCTCTTGGACGTGAGCAATCTCAGTCCGAACGCGGACGTTCGCATCCTTGCCAAAGTCGAGAGTCAGAACCCCGCGGGCTCGGTCAAGGACCGCATCGCCAAGAAGATGATCGAGGATGCCGAGGCGCACGGCGTGCTCACGCCGGGCAAGACCATCATCGAGCCGTCGTCGGGCAACACCGGCATCGCGATGGCCATGATCGCCAAGATCAAGGGCTACCCGATCAAGATCGTTTTGCCGGAGAACGTTTCGATCGAGCGCAGCCAGATGCTCGAGGTCTTCGGTGCCGAGATCATTCATTCGCCGGGTAACGAAGGCTCGAACGGCGCCGTGCGCCGTGCCATCGCGCTGGCCGACGAGCATCCCGATTGGGTGTTCCTGTACCAGTACGCGAACGAGGCCAACCCTCGCGCGCACTACGAGGGGACCGGCCCGGAGATCTGGAGCGACTGCCCGGAGATCACCCACTTCGTTGCCGGCCTCGGCACCAGCGGCACGTTGATGGGTGTCGGCACCTTCCTCAAGGAACAGAACCCCGACATCAAGGTGCTCGCGGTCGAACCGCCGATCGGCGAGCTCGTCGAAGGTCTGCGCAATCTCGACGAGGGCTACATCCCTCCGGTGTACGAGAAATGGGGTGGGCCCGAGCTCCTCGACGGCAAACGCATCGTGCGCCCGCTCGAGTCGATCGAGTGGACCCGCCGGCTCGTCAACGAGTGCGGCCTGTTCGCAGGGCTCTCGTCGGGTGCGGCGCTGGCTGGTGCGGCCCGGGTCGCCGAGCAGATCGAGACCGGCACGATCGTGTTCGTGGTGTGCGACGGAGGCTGGAAGTACCTCTCGACCGGGGCCTACACCGACGACATCGACGAGGTCGCCGAGCGGGCCAGCAAGATCATCTACTTCTGAGCGTGCGCGGTTCAGAACTCGATCATGAATTTGTTACACAGCTCGTGCAGTCAGATGGTGACGGGCGGAGCCGGATGGGCCATGATGACCCCGGTGGTGCGGTTGCGGGATTTGGGCGGAGGCGAGCCCAACGACGATCTCACCTGGGCGCTGTTCGACGAGAAGGTCAAGGGCGGTCAGGCCGAGCGGCGCACTCATCGCGCCTCGAGCCACGGCGACGACGAGCCCGAGAACGACGCGGAACGGCCGAAGGCGCTCAAGGCGTCGAAGGGTGGAGGCCGCAGCGGCGGCCGAGCTCGGCCCAAGCCCTAGGTCCGGCGCGAACGCGGCGATCACCGAGGCGATAGCTGTCGCTCACCTAGCCTGGGTCGTCGTGGACGGTCGCCCCATCGGCATGTTCGACAGCGGCTTCGGTGGCCTCACCGTGGCCCGCGCGTTGATCGACCTGTTGCCCGGCGAAGACCTCGTCTACGTCGGCGATACGGCGCGCTATCCCTACGGGCCGCGCTCGATGGACGCGGTTCGGGGCTACGCCCACCAGATCGCGGGCTTCCTCGTCGAGGAGCACGACGTGAAGCTCGTCATCGTCGCATGCAACACGGCATCGGCCGCGGCCCTCGACGATCTGCGGGCGACGTTCGATGTGCCCATCGTCGGGGTCATCGAGCCGGGCGTCCGCTCGTTGGTCGCGGCGACCCGGAACGGCCACGTGGGCGTGATCGGCACGGTCGGCACCATCAGCTCGGGCGCCTACCAGCGAGCGGTCCACGAGGCCCACGGCGGCGTGAAGCTCACGTGTGCCGCGTGCCCTGGCTTCGTCGAGTTCGTCGAGCGAGGTGACACCGACAGCGATCAGGTCCATGTCCTCGCCGAACGGCTGCTCGCACCCCTGCAGGACGCGGGGATCGACACCTTGTTGCTCGGCTGCACTCACTATCCCTTCCTCGCCCGCACCATCAGCGACGTTCTGGGTCGCGACGTGGTGCTCGTCGATTCCGCCGACGAGACCGCTTTCTCGGTCAGAGAAATGCTCGGCGGACTTGCGCCCCGGCCCGTGGATGCCACGATGCCGGCGACCCACCGGTGGTATTCATCCGGTGACATCGATTGGTTCCGACGGCTCGGCTCGCAACTGCTCGGTCCCGAGCTCGATCTCGTCGAGGCGATTGCATGGGAGTGACGGTCACGGTTCTCGGTTGCTCCGGGAGCTATCCAGCAGAGGGCGATGCGTGCAGTGGCTACTTGGTGCAGACGCCGAGCTGCTCCGTGGTCGTCGACCTCGGACCGGGCTCGTTGGCGAACCTGCAGCGGTACGTGCACTTGACCGACATCGATGCCGTGGTGCTCAGCCACAGTCATCCGGACCACTGGGTCGATCTGACGGGCTTGCGTACCGCGCTGCGCTACCGGTTCGGCAAGGAGGGGGTGCCGGTGTTCGGGACCGCCGAGACCCATGCGTTGGCGTCGGCGTTGTCGTCCTCGCTCGACCCCACCTTCGATTGGAACGACACCTCCGATGGCGTCGAGTTCGAGGTGGACTCGCTGCGTTTCCGGATGTCAGCGACCGATCACTACGTGGAGACGCTTGCGGTGCGCATCGACGACCTCGTGAGCGGGAAGGCCATCGGCTATTCGGCCGACACCGGACCCGGGTGGTCGCTCTCGAAGCTGGGATCGGGGCTCGACCTCGCCCTGTGCGAGTCGACCTACCCGACGGACGAGGAGGCGGCGGGCGTGTTGCACCTGAGCGCGCGCCAAGCCGGTGAGATGGGGCGGGTCGCAGGTGTGAGACGGTTGGTGCTCACCCATCTGTGGCCCGAGACCGACGTCGAGGACCACCGACGTGAAGGCTCCGCCGGCTTCGGTCGCGAGGTCGACGTCGCCCGAACCAACGAGAGGTACGAGTTGTGAGACCCGATGGCAGGCAAGCCGACGAGCTGCGGCCGATCACGTTCGAGCGTGACTTCACCGACCAGGCCGCCGGCTCGGTGCTGGTGACCGCCGGACGCACGATCGTGCTCTGCACGGCCTACGTCGACGACGACGTGCCGCGCTGGATGCGCGGGACCGGGAAGGGCTGGGTCACCGCCGAGTACTCGATGTTGCCGGGATCGTCGTCGGACCGGATTCGGCGTGAGGTCGCATCGGGCAAACCATCGGGCCGTACCCAAGAGATCCAGCGGCTGATCGGACGAGCGCTGCGCGCCGTGTGCGACATGGTGGTGCTCGGCGAGCGACAGATCATCGTGGACTGCGATGTGTTGCAGGCCGACGGCGGAACGCGCATCGCGTCGATCAACGGGGGCTACCTCGCGTTGCACGACGCGTTGAGCCGGTTGGTGGCGAGCGGCGAACTCGGCGAGAACCCGCTCCACGACGAATGCGCGGCCGTGTCCGTGGGGATCGTCGGTGGCGCCCCGCTGCTCGACTTGCCCTATGTCGAGGACTCGACGGCCGAGGTCGACATGAACATCGTGATGACAGGATCCGGTCGGTTCGTCGAAGTACAGGGAACGGCCGAAGGCATGGCCTTCTCTCGGGGCGAGCTCGACGACCTCCTGGCCCTCGCCGAGGGTGGGATCGGCCAGATCGTCGCGTTGCAACGCGAGTTCGTGGCCGATGCGCCGCCGCCCCGCTCCGCGACGACGTGAGGCTGGTCGCGGCGACCGCGAACCCCGGCAAGCTCGCGGAGATCGAGGAGATCCTCGGTGAGCACGGCTTCGTGTTGGCACCACGTCCGGCCGCACTGCCGGACGTGGTCGAGGACGCGGCGACGCTCGAGGGCAACGCGCGACTGAAAGCAGTCGCCGTGAGTGCGTTCGCGGGCGACGCGGCGATCGCCGACGACACCGGTCTCGAGGTCGACGCGCTGGGTGGAGCACCCGGTGTGCACTCGGCGCGGTACGCGGGTGAGCCCTCTGATCCGGCCGCCAACATCGCCAAGTTGCTGGCCGAGCTGAAGCAAGTCGGCGCGACGACCGAGGCCGAGCGGCAGGCCCGGTTTCGCACCGTCGTGCTCGTTCGTTTTCCGGATGGGACAGAAGTGGCCGCCGAGGGCGTGGTCGAGGGCACGATCGCCTACCAGGGGCGGGGCGAGGGCGGCTTCGGTTACGACTCGGTGTTCGTGCCCGACGAAGGCGATGGTCGCACCTTCGCCGAGATGGCCGCGTCCGAGAAGCACCGCATCAGCCACCGCGGTCGCGCCCTGCGCGCCCTGGTGCCCCTCCTCACCCTCACCCCACGAACCAGCAGGTGAACTGCGCGCTATGGCGCGCAGTTCACCTGCCAGAACGGTGGGGGTGGGGCGGGTCGGTACCCTCCGGGGTACCGCCACGCGGACCGAAGGAGCGCCATTCCCATGGAGATGCCCGAAGAAGTCGTCGAGGACGTGCGCAAGCGCCTGCGGCGGGTCGCCGGCCAGGTGCAGGGCATCGAACGGATGCTGGTCGAAGGCCGCGAGTGTCGCGACGTGATCACTCAGGTCTCGGCCGCGACCCGAGCGCTCGAGCAAGCCGGGTTCCGACTGCTGGCCGCCAACCTCACCGCGTGCATCGAGAACCCCGAGCAGGCCGAGGCCGATGGCTACCCGCTCGGTGAGATCGAGCGCATGTTCATGAAACTCGCGTAGTAGCCACTACCACCCACGTAGATCGACGGCCCACTCGTCGATCACCGCATCGTCGGTCACGATGTACATGCGGTCGTGATATGCCACCGTCGGATCGACGTGGGCCGGCTGCACGCTCATGTGGCTACCGACTGCCGGTAGTTCGCCACCGTCGCGCATCGAGAAGGTGATGTGCTCGTCGGAGCAGAACCACACCTTCGCTCCTGCGATGCTCGGGTTGCCGTGGTCCATTCCCAACGCCTTGAGCCCGACATCGGCCACCGCGTAGCCGTCGCGGTTCACCGATAGCACCGTGCCGATGACGCTTAGGGCGGCTTCGAACGGCAGCCCGAGTTTGGCGTAGGCCGTGTCCATCAGCAGGTACGACCCGGCCTGCAGCTCGGTGATCGAGTGGTTGATGTCCCACGTACCGGTTCCGCCCCCGCTCACCACGTCGCCGCCGACGACGTCGTGAGCGCGAGCGAGCAGGCTCATGCTCTCGCCCGTGCCTTCCTCGCGTGCATCGCGGTCTTCGAGCCCGACGAGGTGGCCCTCGTAGCCCATGACGCCGCGCACCTCGAGGCCTCGGGCCCGTGCGGCATCGGCCAAGCCGCCGGCGTCGTCGGGGTGACAGCCGCACCGGGGTAGTCCGACGTTCACGTCGATCAACACCTCGCGGAGACCGGCGTCGGCCGCGGCGGCGATCGTCTCGGGTGAGTCGACCGCGACCGTGACTCGCGCGTCGAGATCAGCGAGGGCGCGCAACCGTGTGGGTTCGAGGAGCTCGTTGGCGAGCAGTAGGTCCGACCCCAACCCGGCCGCGGCCAATCCCTCGATCTCCCGTGCGGTTGCCGCGCAGAACGACGTGTGACCACGCTCGGCCAGAGCGGCGGCGAGCGCGGTGCACTTGAAGGCCTTCACATGCGGACGCAATCGCGTGCCCGGCCACGCCGCCGTCATGATCGCCATGTTGTGCGCCAGCGCGCGGCTGTCGACGACGAGGGCGGGCGTCGGGAGCGAGTCGAGCTGCATGGGCAGTAGGTTCGCACGCGATGGCCCCGCCGCGATGCCCACTGGCCGTGACCCCCACGCCGCTCCAGCCGATGCGGCGGCTCGGGCAGCATCTGGGCT
The DNA here is from genome assembly GCA_963778895.1 of uncultured Iamiaceae bacterium. Lineage (GTDB taxonomy): Bacteria > Actinomycetota > Acidimicrobiia > Acidimicrobiales > Acidimicrobilacustridaceae > CAVZVZ01. Next base: position 301,475 of record CAVZVZ010000005.1, on the reverse strand, counting down.
TCGAGCCTGACGCCTTGTGGGTCAAACGCGATGACCTCACCGGGCTCGCTGGTGGCGGCAACAAGGCCCGCAAGCTCGAGTACCTCGTGGGTGATGCCTTGGAGAAGGGCTGTGACACCTTGTTGACCGGCGGTGCGGCCCAGAGCAACCACGTGCGGATGACGGCCGCGGCGGCCTGCATCGCCGGCCTGCGCTGTGTCGCGGTGTTGGGTGGCTCGTCCCCCGAGGTTGCCGACGGCAATTTGCTGCTCGACCAGATGTTCGGTGCTGAACTGGTGTGGGCCGGCGCGTACGACGCGGAGATGTTGGAAACCACCATGGCGGAGACGTGCATGCGGCTCACCGACGAGGGCTGCCGTCCCTACGAAGTACCCCTCGGCGGCGCGTCGGACGTGGGCACGCTCGGCTATGTGGTGGCCGCGGGTGAGATCGCGTCGGAGGCACCGATCGGCTCGGTCGTGTACACGGCGACGGGTAGCGGTGGCACGCAGGCCGGTCTGGTCGTCGGATTCGGTCATCACGGCCGCGTGCGCGGCGTGGATGTCGGCGCGATCGATGATGTGGCCGAGCGCATTGCTGCGCTGGTTGCGGCGACGGCATCGCTCGCGCACCGGCCTCTGCCCGAGGGCCATCTCCAGTTGGACCGCTCGCAGATCGGGTCCAGCTACGGGGTACCCACCGACGAGGCGCGAGAAGCGGTTGAGGCAGGGGCTCGGCTCGAGGGCCTGTTGCTCGACCCCGTGTACTCGGGCAAGGCCATGGCCGGGCTGATCGCCGATCGTCGTTCGGGGGCGTTGGCCGCTCACCAGCCGACCGTGTTCGTGCACACCGGCGGGCTGCCGAGCCTCTTCGCGGACCGCTACCGCAACTGGCTCACCGGCTGACCGATAGGCCGGCGCGTCGGCAGGCACACTGGGGGAGTGACCTTCCCGACGGACCCGTGGGCCCCGCCCCCGCAATCCGGTCCTCCTCCGTGGCCGTCGTATCCACCCGGACCTCCCGGTCCGCCCGTTCCTCCGGGCTATCCCGGGGGCGGCGATCCGGCGATGCGGCCTCCCTGGTGGACCCCGGCCGATCCGCGCCGGTGGGGCCTCGGCGACGTGGGTTACGGGCTTCTCGTCGCCGTCGGCAGCCAGACCGTGGTGGGGGTGTTGCTCATCGTTCTCGGGGTGACCGGTAGCGGTGAGCTCGATCTACCGCCGTGGGGCATTCTGCTGAGCGTCGCCGCCGGTTGGTTGGGATTCATCGGGTGGCCGGTATTGGCGTCCTACGTGAAGGGCCAGCGAAGCCTTGCGCTCGACTTCGGCATGCGGTTCCAACCGGTCGACCTCGGATGGGGGGTCCTCGGCGGGCTCTCGGTGCTGGCCTTCACGATCGCGCTCAACCTCTTCTGGGTCGTGGTCACCGGTGACACCGCGCCGGACAACTCCGGCTTCCTGCCCAAGTCACCCTCGCTGCTGGCCGGCCTCGGTCTGTTCCTTGCCGTCGCCGTGATCACGCCGATCGCCGAAGAGTTGTTCTTCCGCGGCCTGCTCCTGCGCTCGCTCGAGAAGCGCTTCAACACCACGATCGCGATCGTCGTGTCGGCCGTCGTGTTCGGTTCGTTGCACATCACCGGTGTCACATCGGCGTCGAACCTGGCGGACTTCGCGGTGCAGGGCCTGTTCATCGCCTTCGTGATCACGGGTTACGGCCTCGTGTTCGCGCTGCTCGACGTCTACACCGGGCGGCTCTGGCCCTCGATCATCGCCCATATGGTCATCAACGGCATCGGTGTGGTGAGCTATCTGGCCACATGACCGACAACGGCACGCGGCGGCTCACACCGTGGTTCCTCTTCGGCCAGGCACTGGGCACGTTCAGGGCGCGTTGGAAGCGTGTGCTCGGCGTGGGTGCCGTCGTCACAGCGTTCACCGTCACGGCGGGCACGCTGCTCGACCTGATGTTCGAGAACAAGGAGGCACAGAACGACGGGAAGATCGCGTTGGGCTTCGCGCTGGCCTCTGTCGCGCTCGAGCGCGGCGAACGGATTCGGCACGACCTTCCTTTCGGGCGTGCTGGATCGCACTGTCGGTGAGCACCAGCACGGTCATGCCGCGGAGTCGTTGTGGCAGCTGCTGCGACGCATCCCTTACGGCCCGTTGATCATCGCCGACATCCTCGCCTTGTTCCTCAAGATCTTCGGCTTCGTCCTCCTGATCATCCCGGGCTTCATCGCCATAACCCTCTTGAGCGTGGTCGGTCCGGTCGTGATGATCGAGGGCACCGGCCCCGTCGCGGCGCTCCGCCGCAGCGCGCAGCTGGTGCGTCCGTTCTTCTGGCTCACCTTCGCAGCGGTGACGATCCCGATCATCTTCGAGAACATGCTGGGTGATTGGCTCGCCAGGGCGGAGTGGTCCCACGGCTTCCTCCGCCATCTCGCCGTCGGTGTGGTGATCGATGCACCCGTGGCCATCTTCGTGTCACTCGTCGAGGTCACCTTGGCGTACCACCTCCTGGCCCGTGATCGCTCGACGCGGTCGGCTGAGGCCTGAGGCGCGTGCCAAGCTGTGCCGATGACTGGCGACACCGACAGTGGAACGGAAACGAACGGGATCGAGATCGTGATTCTCGAGGCCCGTGCGGTCGATGAGATGGTCGGCAAGATCCGCGCCGCGGCGGCCGCCGACGGCACGCCGGCGGCGGTCGATGAATGGCGCGCCGAGCACGGTGACGAGGCGATGCGGGACAGGGGTCACGACCACGCCGTGGTGAACCAGACTCTGATGTACCTGCACGACGCGCCGGACGGCATGCTCGTGCCCCATGCGATGTACCCGGACGGTTCCGAGAAGATCTACACCGACGCGGCTCACGCCGAATCGGCGTTCTGAGAGGGTCGGCGACCGTGCACGTGCTGATAGGGACCGACGGCTCTGACGACGCCATCAACGCGGCGCGGCACGCCCTGCCGTTGCTCGCGACCGCGGACGTGGTGACGTTGGTCTGCGTGGTCGAGCCACCGGCCGAAGTATCAGCCGGTCTCGAATCCGGCTTTGCCGGGGGAGTGGTGGCCCCGGACGTGCTCGGCGAGGCGTGGGCAGCCGCGGACGACTACGGCGCGCAACGCCTTGGAGCGAACGGCGGAGGCGATCTCCGAGTGACCGCGGGCTCGGTCGAGTTGGTCGTCGAGTCCGGTGGCGCCGGACCGATCCTGTGCGACCTGGTCGTCGAGCGCGGCCGCCGATGTCGTGGTCGTCGGCTCGCGAGGACAGGGCGCTTTCAAGCGCGCCCTGCTCGGCTCGGTGAGCACGCCACATCGTGCACAACGCACCGTGTCCGGTGATGGTGGTTCGCGCGGGAGCGACCTGAGCGATGTTGGGCGGCGCGTCCGATCCGTCGGGTCCGATGCCGGCGGCGCTGGTGTCGACCGGTGAGCTACCGGATGAAGAGCAGGTGGTGCGGGTGCTGCACGATGCGTACTCGCGTTACCGGAGCGTGGACGACGGAAAGGTCGCGGACTACATCCCCGCGCTGGCCAGCGCATCACCCGATCTTTTCGGAATCTGCGTTGCGGGTGTGCGGGGCAACGTCCTCGTGCTCGGCGACGCCGACCATCACTTCTCCATCCAAAGCGTTTCGAAGCCGTTCGTCTTCGCACTGGTCTGTCAGGCGATCGGCCACGACGTAGCGCGCGAGAAGCTCGGCGTGAACAGCACGGGGTTGCCGTTCGACTCGGTGATGGCGGTCGAGCTGAACGCACGCCGAACGATGAACCCGATGGTCAACGCCGGTGCCATCGCAACGACGAGCCTGATCCCAGGCGCGACAGCGGAAGAGAAATGGCAACACATCGAAGAAGGTCTTTCGCGCTTCGCCGGTCGCACACTGGCGGTGGACGCTGAGGTCTATGCCTCGGAGTCGGCGACGAATCTGCGGAACCAAGGGATCGCGCATCTCCTCGATGGCTACGGGCGTTTGTACGCCGATCCGGACGAGGCCACGGACATCTATACGAGGCAGTGCTCGCTCAACGTCACGGTGACCGATCTCGCGGTCATGGGCGCGACGTTGGCCGATGGTGGGGTCAATCCGCGGACAGGGGAGCGAGTGATCGACGAACAGCATTGCAAGCACGTGCTCGCGGTGCTGGCAACGGCCGGTCTCTACGAGCGAACGGGCGACTGGCTGTTCGACATCGGGCTGCCGGGCAAGAGCGGGGTCAGCGGCGGGATCGTCACGATCTCACCCGGCAAGGGCGGCCTGGCCGTGTTCTCACCTCCGCTCGACCCGGCCGGCAACAGCGTCCGCGGGCAGCTGGTCACCCGTTATCTCTCCGAGGCGGCCGGGCTCAACCTGTTCGCGTCCACACCGGCAGTCTGAATCGACGGCCTTCGCTCGGTGCGGGCGGAGGGACTCGAACCCTCACGTCACTAGGACACTGGGTCCTAAACCCAGCGCGTCTACCAATTCCGCCACGCCCGCGTGGCCGTCCAACGCTATCCACTGCGGTGGGTCGGACCAGCCACGACAGCCGCTAGCCTGCCAAGGCCACAGAGGACCGGACCCAATGGAGAGGCCGGACCCGATGGAGAGGACAGAGATGGAGCCAGTGTTGCCGGGACCGCTCGCCCAATCGCCGATGACCAGCGATCCGGGCTCCGAGATCTTTCGGATGCTCCTGCGCGAGCGCATCGTCGTGCTCGGCAGCGAGGTGAACGACCAGGTCGCGAACCAGCTCATCGCCCAGCTGCTCTACCTCGAAGGTGAAGACCCCACCCGCGACATCTGGCTCTACATCAACTCACCCGGCGGTTCGGTCACCTCCGGCATGGCCATCTACGACACGATGCAGTTCTGCCGGCCCGACATCGCGACCATCTGCATGGGCCTCGGTGCGTCGATGGGCCAGTTCCTCCTGTGTGCCGGGGCCGAAGGCAAGCGCTATTCGCTCCCGCACGCGCGGATCATGATGCATCAGCCCCACGGCGGCGTTTCCGGTCAAGCGGCCGACATCGCGATCCAGGCCGAGCAGATCGCCTACACGAAGCGGCTGATGGCCGAGCGCATCGCGTTCCACACGGGCCAATCGGTCGACCAGGTCGAGACCGATTCCGATCGCGACCGCTGGTTCACCGCCGCCGAGGCGAAGGACTACGGCATCATCGACCACGTGATCCTCAAGCGCGGCGAGATCAGCTGATCGGTTGATTCACGGCGCGGTCGGCGTCGGAACGGCCGTGCTGTTCAACTCCACGCCGCAGTTGTCGCGTGTATAGGTCTCTACTGCTTTGCCGGCTGCGGTAACCGCGGCCAGTTCGTCGGCGTGGTCTCGAAGCGTCTGTTCCATCGCCGCGGCCTGGTCGGTGCGAGCTGTGTCAATCGTCGCCTGCAGGACCGTCGTCAGATCGAGCAGGGTGTTGACCTGCGGTGCGATCTCTAGGGGTGCGACCTTGCTCGCCTTCTTCAGCGCCGCGACCTGTGGGTCGAGCGCATGGGGATCGAAGCCGGCCAAGCTCTCGTCGAGCCCTTCGGCGTTGGCGATCTCGCGGCAGTAGGCCTCGACCGACGGCTGCGGAGGCCTCTCGCACGCGGCGATGACGGCACCGATGGCGGCCAACGCGGCCACCACCGCTATCAGCAACGGCCAGCGAGTCAGGCGACGCGCCACGCGACCTCCCGTGTCGATCCGCCCGCGGCTCAGGATCGGCCAGTATGGCCGCCACGCGACCGCGGGTGGGTGACCGATCATGAGTTCGGCCACTAGGTTCGAGAGATGCGGATCCACCATCTGGCGGCATTGGTCGCCGTGAGTTTGTTGGCCACAGGGGGTTGCAGTGACGACAGCAGCGTGAGCACCGGCTCGCAGCCCGAGGCGGTGACGGTGGCCTCGCTCGACGGCAAGTCGTTCGTCTCGACCGCGCTCACCGGCCAGACGTTGGTGCCGGGCTCGCAGATCACGATGTCGTTCGACAACGGCACGCTCCGCGCGAGTGCCGGGTGCAACTCGATCGGCGGTACCTACACCGTTGCCAACTCCGTCCTGAACGGCGGCGAGCACTTCTCGAGCACGTTGATGGGTTGCGATCCCGACTTGATGACCCAAGACGCATGGCTCGCCGGGTTTCTGGGTGCCGCCCCGGCCCTGTCGCTCGATGGCGACGTTCTCACCATGACCGCCAAGGGAGCCACCCTGACGATGAGCCCGTCGGCCGCGACGCCGCCTCGGCCGGTCGTCGGCACCACCTGGACGCTCGAGACGATGATCGACGGACAGACCGCGTCGAGTGTGCCGGCCGATGTCGAGGCCCCGACCCTGCGCATCGACGCCGACGGACAGGCGGCAGTTACCACGGGGTGCAACACGGGGGCGCGTCCGTCGTCGTGAACGACGCGTCGCTGACTTTCGGTCCGATGCGGCTCACCAAGATGGCGTGCAACGGTGAGCCCCAGGCGGTCGAGACCGCCGTGCTGGCCGTGCTGGACGGCGACGTGACGTTCGCGATCGAGGGAGCTCAGCTGACGTTGACCAAGGCCGCGCAGGGCTTGGTCTACCGCGCCGCCTGAGCCCGCGAGCGCAGCTCGCTGACCGCGTGGTCGAGGCCTTTGTCGTCACGGAACAACGCACTGCCGGCGACCAAGACATTGGCTCCGGCGCTGGCCGCCCCGGCGACGGTGTCGGGTGCGATCCCGCCGTCGACCTCGATGTCGACATCCAAGCCTCGCTCGGTGATCACTTCTCGCAGGCGCCGGATCTTGGCTTCCATGGTGGCGATGTAGGTCTGGCCGCCGAAGCCTGGGTTGACCGTCATCACGAGGACCATCGACACCAGGTCGAGCACGTATTCGACGGCTTCGGGGGGAGTCGCCGGGTTGAGGGCCACGGCGGCGCTCGCGCCCGTGTCGCGGATGAGGCCCAACACGCGGTGGAGGTGGGTGTTCGCTTCCTCGTGCACGATCACCATGCCGCAGCCGGCGTTTACGATGTCGGGGATGAGCCAGCTCGGTTCCTGCACCATGAGGTGGGCTTCGAAGGGCACCGACACATGGGGTCGGACCGAGGCGATCACATCGGCGCCGAACGTTAGGTTGGGCACGAAGCGCCCGTCCATCACGTCGAACTGGATTCGATCGACGCCGGCCTTCTCGAGGGCGATGCACTCGTCGCCCAGGCGGGACAGATCGGCCGGTAGGACCGAGGGCACGATCTCGATCGGTCGATCGTTGGGGGTGAGCTCGCCCATGGCGTGGGACCCTACCCTCGGGATCGGTCGGGCCCGGAGACCATTCGGTGCGTCGGTCCGAGGGTTTTGGCCATCCAGGAACGGACTCGGCTGCGAAAACTGACCAGACCCATGGAATCCACCGACCTGCGAGATGTGAGCGACGCCGTCTTGGTGATCGGCATCAGCCGTTACGACCAACAAGCCCTGGCCGAGGCGTACCGGCGCCACGCCGGCGCGGTGTACGCGCTGGCCCAGCGACTCCTGGGCGAGCGGGCGATGGCCGAGGAGATCGTCCAGGAGGTCTACCTCCGGCTCTGGAATCGGCCCGAGGTGTTCGATCCGGCAAGGGGCAGCCTGCGGTCGTACCTGCTGGCCCAATGTCACGGCCGGGCGGTGGACCTCCTCCGTTCGGAGACCTCCCGACGGAATCGGGAGGAGAAGGACGCTCGTCGCACGGCGCAGGCCGGGTACGACGTCGAGCACGAGGTGGTCGATCTCGTGGTCGCCGAGCGGGTTCGGGGCGCGCTCGACGGATTGCAGACGACCGAGCGGCGGGCGATCGAGCTCGCATACCTGGGTGGCCATACCTACCGCGAGGTCGCCGAACTGTTGGACGAGCCCGAGGGAACGGTGAAGAGCCGCATCCGCTCAGGGCTCAAGAAGATGCGTCAATCCCTTCAGGATGTGGGCGTCGGAGGCCTGCGATGAGCGAACACAGCGTCCCGGAGATCGAAGAGCTCATCGGCGCCTACGCGCTCGACGCGGTCGACGACGACGAGCGCAACGCAGTCGAGCAGCACCTTGCGGTGTGTGCGCGTTGCCGGGCGGAGCTCGTCGAGCACCGCGAGGTCGCGGCGCTGCTGGCCTACGAGGGCGCGCCGGCGCCGAGCGATGTGTGGGATCGGATCGTGGTGACGCTCGAGGAGCCGCCGCCGGCGATGCGCCTGAAGGTCGACAGTCCCGGCGACGTCATCCCTCTCGACTCGCACCGAGGCGCCAAGCGCCGGCGCGGCGATCTACATCGCGGTCGCAGGTGTCGCGGCTGCCATCGCGTTGGTCCTCGGCATCGCGGCCGTTCGCCAGCGCGACGACAGCTCGGGCCAAGTGGCGTTGAGCACGCTGGCCGAGCAAGCGCGGTCCACGCCGGGATCCACGACCGCAACGTTGCGCCCACCCGAGGGTGAGAGCGGCGTGAAGGCCGTTGCGATCGTCACGCCCGACGGTCAGGGCTATCTCGAGGCCGGCAACCTGCCGGCCCTGCCCGCGGATCGCACCTATCAACTGTGGGGAGTGGTCGACGACCAGGCGATCTCGCTCGGCGTGCTCGGCACGAACCCCGACATCACCGCGTTCCAGGTGGACGACGCCAACCGCGTCGCGGCCTACGCCATCACCGACGAGGCCGCCGGTGGCGTCATCGCCTCGCAGAACCAACCAGTGGTGGTCGGCGAAACCGCCTAGTTGCTACGTCTCGAACCAGCCGGCCACGTCGGCGATCAACTGCACGTTGCCCACCTTGTTGTAGAACCGGTCTTTGCCACCTGCCGGCACACTCGTCATCACCAGGTTCGGTACGTCCTTGCCGATCTCGAGATTGAGGTTGGACGCGACCGGCGTCGGTGTGACGTCATTCGGGTACACGGTGACGTAGCCACCGAGTGAGACACCCGTCGAGGTCACGTTCATCACCGACACCGGCCACATTGCTCGGGATGTTGCCGCTTCCCGTCACCTGCAAGTCCAGGATCGAGTCGCCACCGAGCGGACCGACACCGCCGTTGCCGAAGCGGGTATCGAGGATGCGCGTGGGTGTCTTGGGGACGAACCGGTAGCCCGGGGTCCCGTCGTACCAACCCTCGACATCGGCGATCAGGTCGACCGATCCCGCGTTGTTGTAGAGCGTCAGGTTGCCGGCCGCGTCGAGAGGCACGATGGCCAAGTTCGGTCTGGTCTGTCCCGGCGAAAGGTTCAGGTTCGAGGTGACGGGCGGATCGGGCAGGTTCGCGGGATACGCCGTCACGTAGGTGCCTGCCGTCGCGCCGGTCCCCGTGAGGTTCACGATGGCCGCGGTTGCGCCCGCAGGAATGGGCGAGCCGTTGGCGTTCGTCACGTCGATCGTGAGCTTGGTCTTGTTACCGACCTTCGATCCGTTGCGAGTGTCGAGCACCCGGGTAGGTGCGGACGGGTGGTAGTAACTGCCCGTGTTGGCGGCGTCGGTGTCGTACCAACCGGCGACGTCAGCGACCAGATCGACGCTGCCGACCTCGTTGTAGAGCGAGACCTTGCCTCCCGCTCCCATACGAACGGTCACGAGGTTGGGACGGGCGTCGCCCACGTTCAGGTTGAGATTCGAGGCGACCGGACGGAGGGCGCCGGTCGGCCACACCGTAACGAAGCCTCCGACGGTCGGCAGCACGTAGGTCACGTTGAGCACCACCGCGGAGACGCCTGACGACGGCACGCCACCGCGGCCGCCGACCTGTAGGTCGATGCTCGTGCCCGCGCCCACCCGGGCCTTGGTTGCGCCGTTGCCCGTGCGGGTGTCGAGCAGGCGAACCGGATCAACGGGGTGATAGGTGCCCTTGGGCTTGGGCAAGGCTTCATCGAGTTGGATCAGGGGGTAGAACGAGTGGTTGCCCGGGTCCTGGATGAGGCGTCCGGTCGACTTCAGGATGAACTCGGCCAGGTCCACGCTGATCCCGGGATACGCCTGGCGCATCACGGCCCATGCCCCGGCAACGTGGGGCGCGGCCATCGACGTACCGGCCTCCCAGGTGTACTGGTTCGTGGGAACCGACGACCACACACCTTCGAACAACGGGCCTGACGGATCTTCGTTGTTCGCGGCACCCGGTGCGAGGAAGTCCAACATCGGTGACGCGTTCGAGAAGAACGAAACGTCGAGCGTCTCCGACGCGATGGACCCGACGGCCATGGCGCTCGAGACGCAGGCCGGCGAGGAGATGTGAAACGGGTCGCCGTCGTTGCCGGACGCGACCACGGTGGCCACACCGTTGGCGCGGAACGTGTCGATAGCGGTCTTGTAGCCGGGCTCGGCCGAGTCGCAATTGTCGGCGAACGAGCCCGAGCCGAGGCTCATGTTGGCGGAGGCGATGTTGTAGGTGAGGCGGTGGGCGTTCACCCAGTCGAGGCCGGCCTGTACGTCGGAATCGACCGCACCGATGGCGTTCGACGCTGGGTCCTTCGACACCACCTTGACGGCGACGATGTTGGCGCCCGGAGCCACGCCCGATGGTGCGATCGGCGGGCCGTTGGCCCCTGCGGCGATGCCGGCCACGTGCGTGCCGTGCTCGCAGCCTTGGTAGCCGACGCACGGCAGGGCCGAGTTCGGTCCTTCGGTGTGGTGGGTGTTTCCCCCCGGGTCTCCTCCGTTGCACAGGGCGACTGCTCCCTGACTGCCCGAGAAACAGACTTCGGCCACGACGCGCCCGCCGAAGAAGGGGTGACTGCTCTGCACGCCGGTGTCGAGGATCGCTACGGCTTGGCCAGCCCCCGTGTAGCCGCTCGACCATGCCACCGGCGCACCCATGGTCTTGGTGCTCTTGGCCAAGCTGAACTGGCGGAATTGGTTCACGGCGACCGACTCCACGGCAGGGTCGGCCCGCAGCTGATCGAGGCCCTGCGCATCGACGCTCAGGGCGACACGCCGGCTCTGTCGAACGGGCGCATCCGATGTACGACTTCCGGCCGGCATGCGGTCGACGAGAGCTTGCGCCTCGTGGCCCACGGAGTCGAGCCACTCTTGCTCGGTCGTGGGGTCCGGAGCCGGCTCACTACCGGCTGTCGTTCTGAGAGTCGCTACCACGTTCACGCGCCCGCTGTCGCCGAGCTGTTGCTCGACTTCGGGTGACACGGTCGCGCCGCGCCTCGTTGTTGCCGCATGGGCGGCGGGGGCTACGGCCGCCATCCCGATCGTCGCGGCAAAGGCCGTCAGGATGGCCAACAACGTCCCGCGCTTGGCGCGCCCAGCCGAATTCCCCATGCTGCCCACCCGTTCCCCTCTGCTGTGCGCCTGGCGCCCGTCGAGACTTCATCGGTCGCTCTGGCGGCGAACTGTACTGGCGCGAACGCGCTCCGTAAGCGCATTGTCGAGGGCCGGAATACCCGACCGGTCAGGTCGGGTTTACAATGTCGCCATGCCGAGAGCGACTCCCAAACCGATCGACCCACGAGGACCCCGTTTCAACCAGGCGGTGCTCGCCAGCGCGCTGATGATCGGCTTCGTTCTCGATCAGCGGTGGGTGGCACCTGTCTTCGCGGTCGTGTTGTTTGCCGGCGCGGCGTTGGGTGCCAAGTACGGACCGTTCCTTCGGATCTACGCGGAGCTCATCAAACCGCGGTTGTCGCCGCCTCGCGAACTCGAGGATCCGCGTCCGCCGCGATTCGCGGCGGCGGTCGGTGTGGTGTTCCTCTCCGCCGCGACCATTGCGTTCGCGCTGGGGGCCGGCGTCGTCGGTTGGGTCTTGGCTCTGATCGTTGCAGCCTTGGCCGGACTCTCCGCGGTCACCGGCATATGTGTCGGCTGCGAGATCTATCTGATGTTTGCCCGGCGCACTGGTGTGCGGTTGGTGGCCTGAGTGTTGATCCGCCTCTTCATCGCTGCGGTCTTGGCCGCGTTCGTGTTCGGCTTGGCCCTGCGGTACAGGCGCGCCAAACGCATCGACGCGGCCACCGCGGCCGACGGCCTGCTCCCGCTAGCGGCCGCGTTGGCGAACGATGCTCCCACGTGGGTGATCTTCACCACGCCGTTGTGCGTTTCGTGCGACGCGGTGGCAGCCGAGCTCACGGCGGCGTATCCGGACGACGAGGTGGTCAAGATCGACGCGACCGAGGAACCTCAGCTGGCCGAGAGGTACGCGGTGCGACGCGCGCCCACGGTCATCCACGCCGACCGCACCGGCCGGGTCGTACTCCGCTTGGTCGGAGCGGACGCCGTGCACGCCCACGTGGCGGCCTGAACGGCCCTTCGGCCGCGAATCAGGCGTTCGACGGGTCGACGACCGAATTGAGCTGCTCGGTCGGGCTCGGCGACTCGTAGTCACGGCGTTCGATGTCGGCCAGCGCGGCGGCGAGATCGAGCCGAGGGACGGGCTGGGGCTCGGTGCAGTACACGTACGCGGTCGCGCAGTAGTCGTCGACCCGTTCGACGATGCCCCACGCCAACATGGCCGGACCGGCGTCGAGGTTCCATCCTGGTCCGGCCACCGGGTTCGTCTTCTCGTAGGCGGCCATCTGCTCTTCTTGACCGACGGGAAAGAACATGGCGCCGATCTGTTGGATGGTGACGCGCAACTCACGCTCGAACATGATCGGGTCGGGGAGGTGCCATCGGTAGAAGCCCACGAAGTCGGGATCGACTTCACCATGTTCGCCGACGACGAGCGGGGCACCCCCGTAGGGCGCGCTGTGAGCCCCCATGCCCCACGCGCTGCCGACGTAGTCCTCGAGTCCGGTGCCGCAGATGGTCGGGTACTCGTCGTCGCCGTCTCGAAACACCTTCACCTCACCCTCGCCGTACCAGGCACCGGCGTCGATGACGCGTACGCCGACGTTGCAGCCGAGGAAACGACCGGGACCGCGGAGGCCTTCGGTGATCACGAAGTCGCGTCGTAGGACGGTGGGGTTCTCGCGCCGAAACGATGTGTGCAGATACCCCATGGCCTCGGGGAGGCTCGGCTGCAGCGTGTAGTCGATCTGGTAGTAGAGGATCGCCCTCTTGGGACTGCCGTTCACCAACTCGACGCGCACTCCACGCCGAAACGGCATGGGCACGTAGCTGTTGAACCCCCGTCCTTCGTTCACCGCCGTGAGTGCCGAGTGGTATGCGACGGGGCGTCCGTGGGGCAGCCCGAAGAAGTCGAGGCACGGCACCGAGATGCTCGGTTCGCTCGCGCCGTCGTAGAAGACCTCGAGGTACAGCGAACGCATGCGCTCGGGCCGGGCGGGCAAGAACGTCATCCAGATGTGGCGGATGACGCCGGTCCCGTCGATGTCCGCGAGCACCACTCGCTCGCCGGGTTGCAGCTGTCGGTTGGGCGCGCCCTTGCGGCCACCATGTTCCTGGCCTCCCGCGCCGCGTGCGCCCGACAGGTTCTCGAACGACGTGGCGCGAGCATCGAGCGTCGGATCGATCAGCGCGGGGTTCCACGCAGGGTCGCTCACGAACGCTCCGCCACTCGGGTGTCGAGTGCGCATTGCGGTCTTCGTCCACCCATTTGGTCGTAGGCTAAGTCGGCTCCCGGCACCCGGCAAGGGCGTGTCCGATGCCGTATCCGCAACCCACAGACGACGATGTGGCGTTCTTCGAGGCGCACGGCTGGATCGCGATCCACGACGCCGTCGACCCGGCCGACCTCGAGGTGCTCGCCGAGCGGTGCGAAGTGATCCTCGCAAAGAAGGAAGTGATGGCCTTTGATTGGGCGTGGGAGAAGGGCCAAGCGCCAGAGGAGCGCGACTTCAAGATCGTGCAGTCGAGCCCGTCGTTGTTCTTCCCCGAACTAGTGGACGCGGCCTATCGGCGATGGGCGGTCGAGTTCGCCAGCGCGTTGATGCGTCGGCCCGTCGAGTTCTGGTACGACCAGTTCCTGGCCAAGCCGCCCGAGAAGAGCGCGCCGACCCTGTGGCACCAGGACGAGGGCTACTGGGGACGCAATCTCGAGGATCGCGGCATCACCTGTTGGATGCCGATGCACGACGTCGATCCCAACAACGGATGTATGCACTTCATCGACGGGGGCCACCAGCTCGGGGTACTGGAACACCGCCAGCCCGACAACGTGCAGAGTGACCTGTTGTTCTGCGAGCCGGACGAGTCGAGAGCGGTCGCATGTCCCCTTCCTCTCGGCGGCGTCACGTTCCATCACGGCAAGACCCCCCACATGACCCCGGCTAACCAGAGCGACACGTGGCGGCGCGCCCTCACCCAGCACTTACGCGTCGAGGGCACGGCGGGTGAAGGCGATCACTATCCCTGGAAGGTGTACGTCAACCAGTTCACCGGCGAAAGAACGACACCGCAGACGCGGTAACGCCTGGCCCACATGGCCGACTCGTGCTGAGGTCGGACCCAGCTACTGCTTGACGCTGGCTCGTACCTCGCTCAGCGCATCGCGAATGTCGCGCCCGGCTTGCTCGAAGCCATCTCTCAGCTGATCGATGACATCGGATGCCGTCGACGCACCGCTCTCGAAGCGTTGGCGCGCGTCGAGCCAGGCGTTGCGGAGTTGCTCGACCAGCGGGTCGAGCGTGTCCTGCGCTTCCATGGCGCCCAAGTGGGCCTGGAGATCGAGGTCGTCGATACGAGCCTGCCACTGATCGGATCGCGCTTCGACCAATTGCCGACGCAGCTCGTCGTGCTGGTTTTGCAGCTCCTCGATTCGCCGCTCGAGCTCGACAATGCGCTGGTTCTCGCTCATGTGCTGTTCCCTTCGTGCATCGCGTGGGTGGATTCGCGGGTGGTCCGCGGGCTGGTCAACGTCACGCCCCTGGCCTCCATCGTGTGGCCGATGTCTGTCATCGTCACGAGGCCGACGAGATGTCCGCGCTCGTCGATCACAATGGCTCGACGCGAGCGGGATTCGACCATCCGCGGTAGCACGTCGTTCACAGCGTCGGTCGGTGCAACAACGACGAGCGCCGACAATGGTTCCATCGCCGCGCCGGCCGTCGTCGACCAGCGCTCCGTTGCCTTCACCCGGCGAATTGCGTCGAGGTCGATGAGGCCGACGGGCATACCGAGTTTCGTCACGACGGGGTAGGCGGAATGGCGGGCACCCAACACGAAACCGTTGATCACGTCATCAATCGTGAGTTGCTCCGGCACCGTCACCGGGTCGACGCTCATGATGTCGCGAACCGCCGTGTCGGCGAGAAGCTCGTGTTGCGCCACGATCGCTGCTTCGCTCCTCGCGGCCTGCGTGATGAACCAACCGAGGAGCACCATCCACAGGCCACCCAACCCGCCGTACAGGAACTCGGCCACACCAAGCGCAACGAGGCCGTAGCCGCAAGCCTGTCCGACCCGCGCCGCGGTCTGGGTCGCACGCAGGCGGTTGCCGCTCCGCCCCCAGAGCATGGCGCGCAACACCCGGCCGCCATCGAGCGGGAAGGCGGGGAGGAGGTTGAAGAAACCGAGTAGGAGATTCGTCACCGCCAGCCACATGACGCCGGTGACCAACAGGTCGGGCACGCCGGCCAGGGCGCCGAGCCCCGCCACGAACGCGAAGGCGAAGCCGAGACCGAGGCTGATCACCGGGCCGATCACGGCCATCCGGAACTCGTCGCCCGCGGTCTCGCTGTCGGCCCCGAGCTTCGAGACGCCTCCGAGCAGCCACAGCGTGATCTCGTCGACTTTGATGCCGTGTCGGCGGGCCACGATCGAATGCCCGAACTCGTGGGCGAGGAGCGACGCGAAGAAGATCACCGCCACGACCAGCCCGACCGACCAGTAGCTCACGACCCCGTAGCCAGGCTCCAATTCGGGAAGTACGTAGGTTGCAAGTGTCCACGCGATGAGCGCCGCGATGGCGAAGACGCTCCAATGAGCACCGACTTGAATGCCTGCGATACGTCCGAGCCGGAACGTCGACTTCACAAGGTCAGCCTCCCTCCTACGGGAAGCGCTGGTCAGGGGCGAAAGTCCCTTTGTCGCTGGGTACCGGCTGGGGAAGCACGATCACCGGACAGGGCGCCCTTTCGACCAGACCTTTCGTGACGCTCCCTGCGAGCAGGTGGCGGGTGGCCCAGTGACTACGAGCCGCGACGCCGATGAGGTTCACCCCGTGCTCGTCGGCCCACCGCGTGAGCTGGCGAACGGGGTCGCCGAACAACACGACCCGACCGGGGGAGAGCCCGGC
This sequence comes from uncultured Iamiaceae bacterium, assembly GCA_963778895.1. Classification (GTDB taxonomy): domain Bacteria; phylum Actinomycetota; class Acidimicrobiia; order Acidimicrobiales; family Acidimicrobilacustridaceae; genus CAVZVZ01. The sequence continues at coordinate 285,394 of CAVZVZ010000005.1, read as the reverse complement.
CGCGTTCTCGATGGCATTGGCCGCCTCGACCAACCACGCGTCGGCTTCCTGCTCGGCGTCGCCTCTCGGATGCGTCTCCGGGGCCTCGTAGTCCAGAACGGCTGCGAGGGTGATCTCGCCGGTGAACTCGCCAAGCAGAACCACTGCCTGGCGCGCCGCGTCGAGTGAGCTGCGAGAGCCGTCGATTCCCAAGAGCAGATGCAGGGGGCCAGACCCGATCTCGCCCACACGCGTCACCTTCGGACCAAGGGTCGCCTCGTCGTCCCGTGAGCCCAGACCGAAGAGAATGGCCAGTGGGCCGAAGCAGACCAGGATCAACCAGAGGTATGGCGAATGACCCCGCCGAACCATGAACATCGCCACGGCACAACCGCAGAGCAGCCAGGCGGCAACCACCACGACCGTGATCACGGAGAACCCTCCAGCGCGCTTCGAGCTGCCTCGATCACCAACCGTTGCTCGGCGGCGCCGATCACCTCACGCGTGTGGCGCGCGACATCGGGGCTCACCGAGATGGACGTGATGCCCCAACGAACCAACTGTTCGGCGAAGCCGGGGTCGTTCGACGGAGCCTGGCCGCACAGCGACGACGTGAGGCCGTTGGCGCGCGCGGCCCTGATGATCGCTTCGATGGCCGCAAGCACCGCGGGGTCGCGTTCGTTGAAGAGCTCGCTGCAGATCTCGGAGTCTCGGTCCACTCCGAGCATCAGCTGCGTGAGATCGTTGGAGCCGATCGACACACCGTCGATTCCCATGGCGGCGTAGTCGCCGATCCGGTAGATCACCGACGGCACCTCGGCCATGATCCAACGACGAAGACCGCGTTGGCGGCCCAATGGACTCTGGTCGATCATCTCGAGGCAGGCCTCGAGCTCCCAACCCGTCCGAACGAACGGGAGCATCAGATGCAGGTTCGGTGTCTGGTCGCGGACGCGAGCGAGAACGTCGAGCTCCAGGCGGAAGACGTCGGGCTCCTTCAGATACCGAAAGACGCCGCGATAGCCGATCATCGGGTTGTCCTCGTTCGGTTCGAATTCGGATCCACCTTCGAGGGAGCGGAACTCGTTCGTGCGGAAGTCCGTGGTGCGGTAGATGACCGGTCGCGGCGCGAACGCGCTGGTCACCTCGAGCACGGACTTGCTGAGTAGTTCGACGAACTCTTGCGATCGACCCTCGGCGATCAGCTTGCGGGGATGGGTGCCATCCAACGCTTCGGTGAGCATGAACTCGGCGCGCAGCAGCCCCACACCGTCAACCGGTAACCGGGCGGCCTCGAGTGCCTTCTTCGAGAAGGCCAGGTTCACATACAGCAGCGTGCCGGTCGCCTCGGCGGTCGAGCCTTCTGCCTCGGAGGGCGGCATCGCCGACGTGGAACGTGTCGTGGGACGCGCCGGCTCGGCCACGGCTTGCGGCGCTTGGCCGGCGAAGACCAATCCGTGCGTGCCGTCGACCGTGACGGTTTGGCCCGTGGTCAGGATCGTGGTGGCGTTCTGGGCGCCGACCACGGCGGGCACGCCGAGCTCACGACTGACGATGGCGGCGTGGCAGGTAGTGCCGCCGCTGTCGGTGACCAGCGCGCCGGCCCTGCGGATGGTCGGGAACCAATCGGGATTGGTCATGGGAGCGACCAGGATCTCGCCGTTCTGCAGTGCCCGGCCTTCGCTGGGATCGAGCAACAGGCGGACCTTGCCGATGGCGAACCCGGGTGCGGCCGCCAACCCACTGACGAGCACGGGCGCGGTCGGTAACGCGACGCCGACGTCGGAGGCCTCGCCGCCTCGAGTGAGCGTCGTGATGGGTCGGGATTGGACGAGGAACACATCTCCCGCGTTGTCGATCGCGAACTCGACGTCTTGCGGCACGCCGTAGTGGGTCGCGACGCGCTCGACGAGGGCCGCGATGTTCAGGACCTCCGCGTCGGTGAGCACGCGCTTCTCACGGCGGCCCGGCGGCAGATCGATGCGTTCGTCCGCACCCGTCGAGCCCTGCACGATCTCGAAGGCCTGGTGGCCGAGGCGACTCTCGACGACGGTGCTGGTTGATCGATCCACCACGTAGGTGTCGGGCTGCACCTGGCCGCCGACGACGACCTCGCCCTGGCCGAACGCCGCCTCGATCATCAGCCGATTGGGGTCCTGGGTGGTGGGATCGACGCTGAAGGCAACTCCCGAGCGATCGACGCGAACCATGAGCTGCACGACAACGGCCACCGCCACCTCGTCACTCGCCTGCTTGCTGGCTCGGTAGGCGAGCGCCCGAGGGCTGAAGGCCGACGCCCAGCAGTCGACGACCCTGTTCACCACCGCGTCGAGTCCGTGGACGTTGGTGAACGATTCGTTGACACCGGCGAACGATGTCTCGGCGCTGTCCTCGCCCGCGGCGGAGGAGCGAATCGCCACGACCACCTCGTTGGTCTTCTGGTGACCGACGCTCGGCTCGGGCTCGAGGCGCTCGTAGGCTCGTGCGATCTCGGCGCGGATCTCCGGCGGGACCGCGGCGGAATGAACCAGTTGCCGTAGGCGGGTGGAGAGCGCCTCGAACTCGCTCGACGCAGTGGTCGCGAGCGCCCCTGTCTGCTCCCGCAGCTCTGAACGCACTCCGCCCACGTCCATCGCTCGAAGGAAACCGTCCGCTGAGACCACGAAGCCGGCCGGCACGGGAAAGCCGGCCTGCGTGAGCTCACCGAGGTTCGCGCCCTTGCCTCCGAACTGCGGGGCATCCGTCAGAGAGATGTCTCGGAACCAACTGACGGTCGGCGTGCGGTTGCCGCTCGGGTCCGGCGAAGGGCTCACGGCGAAAACGTACGGCGGCCTGCCATGGCGCGGAAGGGCCGAAGGTCATCGGGCGTGGCCAGCCAGGATCTCCGCGCTCGGAGGGCCGCAATGTGACTTCGGGCCCTGTCGCCGAGGACGGGGCCGGCTCATCGTTGGGTCATGCGATTGGAAGGCAAGACGGCGATCATCACCGGCGCCGCTCGGGGCATGGGTGAGGCCGAGGCCCGCCTGTTCGCGGCCGAGGGCGCGCGGGTGGTGCTGGGCGATGTGCTCGACGCCGAGGGCAAGCACGTGGCCAACGACATAGGTGCAGCGGCGACCTTTGTACATCTCGACGTCACCGACGAGGCGAATTGGCGAGCGGTCCTGCACGAGACGATCCTGCAATACGGCCAGCCCGACATTCTGGTCAACAACGCCGGGATCCTGCGAACGGGTCCGATCGTCACGCTCGAGCGAGCGGACCTCGAGCAGGTCCTGGCGATCAACCTGATCGGCCCCATTCTCGGGATGAAGATCGTCGGGGGGACGATGGTGGACGCCGGACGCGGCTCGATCATCAACGTGTCCTCCACGGGGGGCATGGTCGGCATGTCGATGATCGGCGCCTATGTGGCCTCCAAATGGGGTCTGCGGGGCGTGACGAAGACCGCGGCGATCGAGTTCGGTCCGCATGGGGTGCGCGTCAACTCACTGCATCCGGGAGGTGTCGCAACCCCGATGACGAACGCCCACGAACCGGTGATGGTCGAGCCACCTCAAACGGGTGCAATCGACCCGAATCCGGAGCTGGCTGTGGCCGACGCGCGCAGTGCCGCACAGCCGATCCCTCGTACCGGCCGCCCGATAGAGATCGCGCGGCTGGCGCTGTTCTTGGCATCCGACGAATCCTCGTATTGCACCGGCATGGAGTTCGTCGCGGACGGTGGCTCGGTCGCGGGCCAAGACCTCACCGACGCCCTGGCGGCGATGTTCTGACTAGATGCCGGCCCGTCCCGGCATCAGCGGAAGATCGAGGAACGTCCGAATACCGGGTTCGGCGTCGACCACGTACGGGATGGCGTTCACGCAATGCATGGCGGTGGCCAGGATGCCCTCGTTGCGATCGAGGTCGGCCGTCTCGACACTCGGCGGGTGCATGCCGTGGAAGCTGGCGCGCAGCGGTGGGTCGGCATCGAACTCGATCTCGAACCGCTCACCTTCGGGGCCGAATGTCCACGGAGGGTCGAGATGGTCCTCTCCCATCAACCAGTTCACGCGCACGGTGACGAAGGAGCGGCCGTCGATCGTGCCTTCCCAAGTGAAGCGTTGTGCGGCCACCGTGCCAGCCTCGATCACGCCAACGGGAGTATCGATCGGCTCGGTCGTCACCGCCATCTCGTGAGTCGTGCGCTTCTCGTCGTCGAGCGTGACGCCGAGGGCATCGGCCACCATGTCTATCGATTGACAGAAGCCGTCGCCCAGGATCGACAGCATGGAGCTGTTCGCGCTCTCCTCGGGCGTGTGGCCGAACAACATCACGTCGCGAACGACGAACTCGGTGGCGTAGGTCCGGATGTCGGAGAACTCCTCGGCCCGCACGCCGCGGATGTTCGTGCAGAACGCCGATAACACGAGAGGCAGTTGCTCGGTGATGCCTCCGGGATTGATGCCGGTGCCGTGGAGTGAGGCATTGCCTTCGTGGCATGCCGCCTCGATCGCCGTGAGGTCGTGGCTGCGGAACGGATACACCCATCCGACCGGCGTCACCACACTCTTTCCCGAGGCGAGGAGACGCACCACATCGGGCGGATTGGCGAGCATGGGGCTGTAGACGACGCAGTCGGCGTCGAGAGCGAGGATCTCGTCGACGTCGTTGGTGGCGACGACTCCGAGCGCCCCGAGCCCGCACACCTCACCGATGTCGCGGCCCGCCTTCTGATCGCTGTACACGTACGCGCCGACGAGCTCGAGGTCGGGATGATTCACGATGCCCTCGATCGCAGCGCGGCCGACGTTGCCGGTCGCCCACTGGATGACCCGGTAGGTCATGGCTTGTGCCTCCGTTGCTACGGTTCCCCGACGGTCTCGACCAACGACGGCCCGACCAAGGGGAAACGATGATCCTCGACAGGTTCAAGGTGACCGACAACGTAGCGATCGTTACGGGTGCCGGTCGTGGCATCGGCCGCGGTATCGCGCTCGCCCTTGCCGAAGCGGGTGCCGACGTGGTGTGTGCGGCCCGTTCCGTCGACCAGCTCGAGGACACGGCGAGCGAGATCCGCGACCGCGGCCGGCGTGCCCTCGTGGTGCCGACCGACGTGACGGAACGGCCTCAGCTGGAGGCTCTGGTCGCGGCGGCGATGGCGGAGTTCGGAAGGATCGACATCCTCGTCAACAATGCGGGTGGGTGGCCTCCGCAGCCGCTACTTCGCACGAGCGAGCGTGCGTTCGAGCAAGCGTTCCGCTTCAACGTCACGTCCGCGTTCTTGATGACGCGGTTCACCGTGCCTCACATGGTCGAAACCGCCGGCGGTGGCGCCATCGTCAACATCTCGTCGCGGGCGGGGAGCATGGTGCAGGCGGGGTTCACCTCCTATGGGACCGCGAAGGCCGCGCTGTCGTTCATGACGAAGATGATGGCGCCCGAGCTCGCGCCAAAGGTGAGGGTCAACGCCATCGAGGTCGGCGGGGTCGAGACCGACGCGCTGGCCACGGTGCTGACCGACGACAGCATCCGCCGGGAGCTCGAGGAGAACACTCCGATGCGCCGGGTCGGCCAGGTCGAAGACATCGCAGCCGCCGCGCTGTATCTCACGTCACCAGCGTCGTCCTGGGTAACCGGCAAGATCTTCGAGGTCGACGGCGGGGTCGAATCACCCGCTTTCACGATGCCGATAGAGCCCCTGTAGGGCCCCCGCGTGATGGTTCATCTATAGCCGACGTAGGGTTCGGCACCATGTTCGAGCCGATCCGCCGCCGTGACCGCCCGTGGATTGGGCGATATTGGTCGTGGCTGTTGGGTGCGGCGCTGCTCGTACTGACGGTCCTCACGCGGCTGCCCGGCCTCGTGTCAGCCCGGATGTTCGACGTCGACGAGTCGTACCTGGCGGCCATGGGGCTGACGATGGGTCGGGGCGGCAAGCTGTACATCGACGCGCTCGACCGGAAACCGCCGTTGCTGCCGTGGCTCTATTCGCTGTCCGAGCACATGTTGGGCACCGTCGACCTCCGCCTTTTGCGCTGGTTCCTCGTTCTGGGGGTAGCCGGCGCGGGCTTCGTCGTCGCCCGCATCGTCCTCCGGGTCGGTGGCAACCGGCGCGGAGCAGCGGCGGCCGGCGTTCTACTCGTACTCGGCACGGTGGCATTTCTTCCCGCCGATGGTCAGGCCGCGAACTTCGAACTGTTCGCGCTCCTGCCCGCGTGCGCTGCGGTGTGGGTCGCACTGGTCGGGCGGGATCGGCGATTGTCGCAACGTCTCATCTGTCTGGTCGCCGCAGGTGCCTTGGTGGGAGTGGCGGGCATGGTGAAACAGCCCTTCTTCGCCATGGCGGCGCCGGTTGGATGTGTCGTCTGGCAGCGTCGACCTCGCGTCGTGGGCGCGTTGGCGGTGGCCATCGGATTGGTGTCGGCCGTTGTGGTGACCGGTCTGCCCTTCGGGCTCAGTCGCGTGTGGGAGTGGGCTTGGGTGCAGACGTCCGACTTCCTCGACGGGCAGGTGGGTGGCTGGCGCATCGTCGGAGTGCTGCTGGTCGTCGTGGCGGTGTTCGTGGGCTTCCACCTCCCGGCGCTGGCCGCGAGCTGGCGGAGCCGGGCGCATCTCCGTGAGGTGGACGCGGTGGTGTGGTGGTGGCTGATCGGCGCGCTGATCGCCATCATCCCGGGCTTCCGTTTCATCTTTCATTACTTCCAGTTGCTGGTCCCGCCCACTGCGGTGCTCGCCGGCTGGGTGCTCTCGAAGGAAAGCCGGCGAACGGTGAACTACACGATGCTGGGCGCATCGGTGATCGCCGTGGTTTGCACCCTGCTCGCAGTACTGCCGGCGTTCGACGCCGGGCGGGTGAAGCCGGACCTGATCGCCGCGATCCAGCAGCACACCGGGCATGATGACCGCATCCTGGTTTGGGGAGCGATGCCGGAGGTCTACTGGCGTGCCGAACGGTTGCCCGCGGCGCGCTTCTTGTCGGTCGGCTACCTGACAGGTAAGTGGGCGGACCGCACCAACCCGCCCAAAGACCCCGAACACACTCGACCGTGGCGCTGGCGGTGGCCGATCTTCGACAGCGACCTGCGTGCTCATCCACCGGCGCTGATCGTCGACATGACGGGGTCGGGACTCGACGGTTGGACGCACTATCGACCGGATCACTATTCGTTCGGAACGATTCTGCAGGAGTGCTATCAGCGCCAGCCTGACCTCGATCGTCTCCAGATCTGGCAACTCGAGGATGAGTCCTGCGTGCGCCGCGAGGCCATGACTGCCGCCGGCTGATGCTGCTCGACCTGACGATCATCGGGCTCGCGGTCACGCTCGAGCCGTTCCCCGTCACCGCGCTCATCCTGTTGCTCAGCACGGCGCGCGGAACTCGCGTTGGTTTGGCGTTCGTGCTGAGTTGGATGGCTTGCCTCGGCGTCGTGGTCGGGGCGACCGTCATCGTCACCGGTGGCGAGCCGCTCGCACCGAAGTCGGCCCCATCAACCTTCTGCCCTCGTGATCAAGCTCTTGTTGGGTGTGTTGCTCATCGGCATCGCGGTCCGCCAACGCCGCCGCATCGGCCAGCCGCATCCGCCTCCGAGTTGGATGGCGCGTCTCGACAAGATGTCGTATGGCAGCGCGGCGTTGCTCGGCTTCTTTCTTCAGCCGTGGAGCCTCGTGGCCGCCGGGGCCATGGTCGTGCTCACCGCGTCGCTCACCGGAGTGTGGGAGTACCTGACGCTCCTCTACTTCTGTCTGTTGTCGACCGCGTCACTTCTCGCCATCGAGCTGTACACCGTGTTCCGCCACGAGGAAGCAACGGAGCGGCTCCGGCGGTTGCGTGAGTGGATCGACTCCCACCGCGATCAAGCGATCGTGATCATCTCGCTCGTTGCCGGGCTTTGGCTGCTGGGCGACAGCTTGTACCTGCTGGTTACCGACTGAGCGCTCGCCGCTCGTCAGTGATTCGTGTAGTCGATCGGTTCGGCGTCCTTCATGCCCACCGCGAAGCAGAAGCAGTGGATCGGCGCGTCGCCGGTCGGGCGGAGGCTGTGGACCTCGTCGGGCGGGATCTGGATGAGGTCGCCCGGCACCACCGGACGCTCCTGCCCACCGATGGTCATGACGCCTTCGCCGGTCATCACGAAATAGAACTCGTGCGTCGGATGGCTGTGAGGGAACACCTCACCGCCGACCGCGACCTCGAACTCGTTGGCGAGCTCCAGGTAGCCGCCGTCGGTCGCGTCCTTCATCTCGCGGGGCCGGATCAGCCACCACACCGGCACGGTGCCGTTGTGCTCGACCTCGGGCTCCACGTCGCGCACATTGCGCACATCCATCATCTCGCGACCTCCGGTTCCGTGTCTCCGCACACCATGCCAGACATACCGGCGCCGCGCGGTGCGGAGCTCACCGGGTCGACGGACCGACGCGTGTCGCGTCGAGCAATGCCGGCACGAGCATGAGCTCGAGCATGCGGGTGAGCTCGTCGAGATCCGGCACGATGTCGGGCGCGCGGAACAGTCCTGTGGCGACGATGCGCAACCACCGCAGCGCATCATCGGGGGTAACACCTTTTCGGAGCGAGCCTTGATCGGCCGCCGCGGCGAACATCGGCTCGATCAACGGCCGGATGCCTTCGTTCAAGGCGCGGTCGCCGACGCGGGTCATCGCTTCGCTGCTCGACGGCGCCATCAACGAGCGATGGACCGGGTCGGTGGCGATGAGGGCCATCGCCATCGCCAGACCGTCGACGAGCAGCTGCTCGGGGCTGGCCGATGCGCCGAGACGCTCGATGACTTCTCGACCGACCCGCAACGTCGACTGCACGACGACGGCGGTGAGCAGATCTTCTTTGGAGTCGAAGTAGCGATACACCGACGAGCGATGCAGGCCGACACTCTCACTGACGGAGTCCAGGCGCAGCGCGGCCGCGCCCTGATCGCGCACGATGCGCTCCGGCGGCGTCGACGAGGCGTCGTCGTGTCGACGCGTAATCCGGGCCCTCGGGCCGGGCCTTCCAGTCCGAGGCAGTGCTCATGCCCGCACCGAGCACCGGACCGGCAGCGAGCTGAGGCCTCGGATGAACATGCGGGTGCTCCACACCGGCTCGCCGGCCAGCTCCAGGCCCGTCGAGCCGCGCCAGGATGGCCCGCAGGAAGAGCTCGGCCTGCAGCCGGGCCAGGTGCGCGCCGAGGCAGGCGTGCATGCCGCCGCCGAACTGCAGGTGCTGGTCGGCGTCGGCCCGGTCGACCACGACCTGCTCGGCGGTCGGGCCCCAGCGGCGCGGGTCGCGGTTGGCCGACGCCAGGCCGGGGAAGAGCACCGCGCCGGCCGGCACCTCGACGTCGCCGACCATGGTCGGCTGGGTGGTGATGCGCCGCACGAACTGGTTCGGGCCGTCGAAGCGCAGCAGCTCGGACACCGCGTTGCGGATCAGGTCGGGCTCGGCCTGCAGCCGGGCGAGCTGATCGGGCTGGCGCAGCAGCGCCAGGATGCCGTTGCCGACCAGGCCGGCCGTCGGCTCGTGGCCGGCCATGTACAGCGTGATCGAGCTGCGACATGAGCTCGTCGGTCGACAGCGCGTCGCCGTCGGCCTCGGCGTGCACCAGGTACGACAGCAGGTCGCCGGTCGGGTCCTGGCGCTTCACCTCGGCCTGCTCGGCCAGGTAGAGGTACATGCCGCCGAGCGCCTCGTAGAGCTCGTCGCGCTCCTGCGACGCTCATCGGGTCGCGGCTGCGGGCCACCCAGCTCGTCCAGTAGCGGAACTGCGGGTTGGCCTCCTCCGGCACGCCGAGCCACTCCGAGAAGATCTCGACCGGCAGCGGATAGGCCAGGTCGCGCGATCAGGTCGAGGTCGACCACGCCGTCGCCGTGCTCGTCGCGCAGCCGATCGAGCGCCTCGCCGACCCGCTGCTCGATCAGCGACGCCAGCCGGCTCACCTCGCGCACCCGGAACGGCTCGGCCATCAGCTTGCGCACCCGGGCGTGGTCGGGATCGTCGAGGTGCACGATCGTCTGCGTCGCCTGGCCGTGCTCGGCCAGGCCCTCGATCTCCATGCTCGATGATCGGGTTGGGCGTCGCCTTGTCGATGTCGCTCGACATCGACGGGTCGCGCAGGATCGCGGCCACGTCGTCGAAGCGGGTCACGACCCAGCCCTACAGCAGCTCGGACCAGTGGACCGGGTCCTCGTCGCGCAGCCGCGGCGTACGCCTCGTAGGGCGACGCGACGAAGGCCGGGTCGAGCGGATCGAACGGCGCCGGGCCGGTCGTCGTGGTCACGACGGCGGGGTGGCGGTCGGCCACGTCTCGATGCCGGTGAGCCACGGTCGCCCGGCCCGCTTGGCGTCGGCCCACTTGGCCGTCGGGTCGTCGCCTCTGGCCGAGCTCCTCGGGCGTCGGCCCGATGCGATCGACGAGCGGTGCCAGCGCGTCGACGTCGAAGCCGTAGACCTCGGCCGCGTTGCCGCCGAGCATGGCCGCCGTCTCGTCGCGCGGGATGTCGCAGAACACCTGGGCCAGGAACTCGCGGGTGTGGGGCCAGGTGCCCTCGGGGTGGGGGAAGTCGTTGCCCCAGCACAGGTTGCCGACGCCGATCTCGTAGCGCCGGGCCATCTCGACCCGGACGATGTTCGACGCGCCGATGAAGCAGTTGCGGTCGAAGTACTCGCTCGGGCTCATCGACATGTTCGCCGTCAGCTGCGCCCCGAGCTTGCGCGAGCCGTGGTCGCGTTCGTAGACGAGGTCCATCCGCCACAGCAGGTCGTTCACCCAGAACGCCCCGCACTCGGCCACGCCGAAGCGCAGCGCCGGGGAAGCGCTCGAACACGCCCGACCAGATGAGGAACGGCAGCGGACGCGACGACCAGAACCGGGTCTCGGTGGTGAAGATGCCGACGTGCGGGCCCGTAGGACGGCCCGGTCGGCCACACCGGAGTGCGTGTGCACCGGCATCGACAGCTCCTCGCACACCGCCCACACCGGGTCGTAGCGCGGGTGGTGGTACGGCTCGTGGGGCTGCCACATCGGCGGGATGAGGATGCCGCCCCGCAGGCCCGACGCGTGGGCCCGGCGGATCTCGGCCACCGCGGCGTCGATGTCGACCATGATCGGCACGATCGCCACCCCGGCCCGTCGCTCCGGGCTCTCCTGGCACAGCTCGGCCAGCCACCGGTTGTGGGCCCGGGCGCCGGCGAACAGCAGGTCAGCCCGGGGTGTCGCCGCTGGCGCCGAGCCCGGCGCCGAACGGGGCCGAGGCGCCGCCGCTCACCGAGTCGGCGTCGGGGAAGATGACCTCGCCGACCACGCCGTCGGCGTCGAGCTCCTTGTCGCGCCGCGCCGCGTCCCAGCCGCCGCGCAGGCCTTCCTCGTTCTCCTCGTGCCACGCCTTGGCGAACTCCTCGTTGAGGAATCCGGCGCGGGCCATCTCGGCGGCCCGCTCGCGCTCGACGAGGAACGCGTCGAAGCGCTCGCGGTACTCGGGGTCGAGCCACTCGCGGTACTCCGGGCCGGGCAGCCCGGCGTGGGTGTCGGCCGAGATGACGAGGTAGCGGCTCATCGCAGGTCCTCCAGGTAGGTCGGGGCCGGAGCGGTCGAGCATCGACTCGGCCCGGGCCCGGATGGTGTCGTCGGTGCGCTCGCTCGCCGGCAGGATCCAGAACCGGCCCTCGCGGATGCCGACGAAGGCCTCCTCGGCGATCGACTCGACCGGCGTGTAGTCGGGCTCGATGCCGGCGGCGCGCAGGCGGGCCTCGAACGACTCGATCGTCGTGTACGGCGTCGACCCGGGGCACCTCGTTGGCCCACGCGCTCGGGTCGCTTGCTCGACGACTCGAGCAGACCGGTGCGCAGCACCTTCGGGCCCGGGGAACAGCACCGACACGCCGATGCGGCTGTCGACCGCCCGCAGCTGGCCGTAGAGCACCTCGGTGACCGTGGTGACGCGCCGCCTTGGTCGTGGCGTAGATCGCGGTCGTGGTCAGCGGCGCGATGCCGCCGTTGCCCGACGACGTGTTCATCACGTGGCCCTCGTCGCCGCCGTCGAGCATGCGCGGGCACGAACGCCTTGATCCCGTGGATGACGCCCCACAGGTTCACGGCCAGGCCCCAGCCCCAGTCGTTGAGCGTGTGGTCCCAGATCTTGCCCTTCGGCGCCCGGCGCCGACGCCGGCGTTGTTGCACAGCACGTGGACGGCGCCGTAGGTGGCGTAGGCCTCGTCGGCCAGGTGCTCGACCGACGCGAAGTCGGTGACGTCGGTGACCACGCCGGTCACGTCGTGGCCCGTCGGCCCGCAAGCGCGGCCACGGCCTCGTCGAGCGGGTCGGGGAAGACGTCGGCCAGCACGACCTGCATGCCCTCGGCGGCGAAGCGCTCACCGAGCGCCTGGCCGACGCCGCCGGCACCGCCGGTCACCACCGCCACCCGGCCGGCGAAGTCCTTCATCAGGCCGCCGGCGGCAGGAAGCGGGCGGCGGCGAAGGCCGGGCAGCGCAACGCCTCGTCGGGGATGTCGCCGGGTCCGAGCGGCTCGGCGACCTCGGCCGGCGACGGGCCGAACTCGGCGGCCAGCGGCGTCGAGCGCGTCGAGGTCGAAGCCGTAGACGCGCGGCGGCGTTGCCGCCGACCATGGCCCGGACCTCGTCCTCGGGCACGCCCGGCGAAGGCCAGCCGCAGGTGGCGTGCGCGAGAACGGCCAGCAGCCCTTCGAGGTGCGGGAAGTCGCTGCCCCACATGATCCGATCGACGCCGACCGTGTGGCGGATGTCGACCTCGGGCCGGCGGATGAAGCTCGACCCGAGGTGGCACTGGCGGGCCCAGTACTCCGACGGCTTGAGCGACAGCGTCGTGCGGTCGAGCTCGCCGAACTTGGCCTCCTGCGACCCGGCCGCGCCGCCGACGCCCCGCAGCCGGTCGTGGTAGTAGTCGAGCCGGGTCAGCTCGTCGGGCAACCACGCCGTGCCCTGCTCGGTGAACACGAACTGCAGGTTCGGGTGGCGTTCCATCACGCCGGAGAAGATCAGGTGCCAGAGCGTGCGGTGGGCCCACCACGTGACCTCGAGCAGGAACATCGCCTTGGCCGCGGCGTAGTCGCCGTAGTCGGGCGCCGCGCTGCCGCTGTGGTTGTTGATCGGCAGGCCGACCTCCTCGCACACCGACCAGATCGGCTCGTAGTCCGGGCGCGTACAGCGGCGGCAGCGCCCGAGCCGGGGGGCGCGCCCGGCAGCAGCACGCCGCCGGTCAGCCCGTGCTCGGCCGCCCAGCGGATCTCGGCGACCGCGCCCTCGACGTCGTGCAGCATGATCTGGCAGATGCCGGCCCGCCGGCCCGGCGCGTCGGCGCAGAAGTCGGCCAGCCAACGGTTGTGCGCCCGCAGCCCGGCCCAGCGCCGTTCGAGGTCGCCGGCGCCCGGCGCCCGGCGGCTGGCTGCGACGAGCGACGACTTCGGGAAGAACGGCGGCACGGTGTTGGGGAAGATCACCTCGGCGACGACACCGTCGGCCTCCAGCTCGCGCAGCCGGCGGGTCGAGTCCCAGTTGCGGCTGCCGTCGTCGCCGGCGAGGTCGTCGTAGGGGTTCTCGAACGTCGACGAACCAGGCGTCGAAGTCGTCGTGGTAGCGGGCCTCGAGGTAGGGCCGGTAGTCGGCGATGTTCGCCCCCGCCGTGGCAGTCCGCCGAGATCACGACGTAGTTCTCGCCGGACACCGCGCCGGTCTACCAAGCCGTCATCGGCCCCGACAAGGACAGATCTGGAACATGTTCGCATTCGGCCGTAGGGTCCTAGCGTCCGACGGGGGTGCACGTGGCGACGACGGTCGGGTCAGTACTGCATCTACGTGAGCGACATCGAGCGCTCGATCGGCTTCTACACCGACATCATCGGGCTGAAGCTGCAGGGTCGGACCGAGATCGACGACGTGCACGAGGCGCACCTCGCCGCCGACGAGGGCGGCGGTCGCCTGCAGCTGGCCGAGCGCTACAACGACGGCCAGCCGATCGACCACGGCTTCGCGCTCTGGAAGATCTACATGCGGGTCGACGACTGCGTGGCGACGCATCGCGAAGGCCGTCGACGCCGGCTACGAGTCGACGATGGAGCCGACCCGCCTCGACCGCTGGCCGGTCACGGTCGCGTTCGTCAACGACCCCGACGGCTACAGCATCGAGCTCATCCAGTACCACGACGGCCGCTGACGCCCGCGGCCCATCGCCACCAGTCACGAAATCTCGCGCTGGAGCGCAGATTTCCTGACTCGTAGGCATCGACCCTTGACCGGGTGGCACGCCTGCGGTTCACTCGCCCCCTCGGTGTCCCGGCACCCTCGCACACGCGACGCGATGGGGTGCCGATGCAGGGATCTCCGGAGCAGCAACTCGACGCCGTCGCACGGCGGCAGCACGGTGCGTTCAGTCGACCGACAGGCGCTCGCACTCGGCTTCACGGACAGCACGATCCGCCGCCGTGTCGGCACCGGACGGTGGTTGCGACTCGACGACGGGGTCTACGCGTTGGCGAGCCATCCCTTCACCTGGCGACGTCAGTGCATGGCTGCGACGCTGGCGATGCCGTCCGGCGTGATCTCGGGCAGGGCTGCCGCCGTTCTGCACGCGCTGCCTTCGTTCCAGCCCGGCGCCGTCGAGTTGCTCGTCCCTCGTGTTGGACGCGGGACGCGAACACGGCTGGCGGTTGTCCGGTCGGCCGCGAGCGTGCGACGCGTGACGATCGATCACATCCCATGTTTGCCACTTGCGGACACGGTTGTGCGCCTACTGAATCGGATCAGTCCAGCCGAGCTTGCCGCCGTGGTCGACCATGTGCTCGTCGCCCGACTCGCTAACGATCGAAGACGCTGCAGGACCGGTTCGTCGAATGTGTGCCGCGGCGCGCGGCGGGCCGTGGTCAGCTTCGAGAACTGCTCGAGTCCCGAGGTGAATCGGGCTTCGTACCGGCGACGTCGCAGCTCGAGCGATGGTTGCGGCTGATGCTCGGCAGCGTCGCGAACTGCGAGTTCGTCTTCGAGGCCTCGCCTCCCTGGTGGCCGACACGGCGAAGGGCGGGTAGATGCCTACTGCGCCCCATCTCGGCTGATCGTCGAGGCCGATGGTCGCCGTTGGCACACGAGGGAAGCGGACTTCGTGCGAGATCGGCGACGAGACAACCTGGCCGCCGCTCACGGTCATGCTGTGCTGCGATTCACCTACGTCGACCTCCGCGATCACCGGGAGGAATGCCGGTCAATGGTGGAGGAGACCATCGAGGCGCGCCCGTAGAGTGCTCCCTCGTGAATGCGGTCATAGAAGTCGATGGGCTGGTCAAGTGTTTCGGCGACGTCGTCGCGGTGGACGGTGTCGACCTGACGCGTCGAGCAAGGCACGGTGTTCGGTCTGCTCGGACCGAACGGCGCCGGCAAGACGACCATCATCCGAGTGTTGACCACCATTCTGCGACCGGACGGAGGTAAGTGCGTCGGTGCTCGGCATCGATGTGGCGTCCGATCCGCAGGCGGTACGAGAGCGCATTGGGCTTGCCGGTCAGTACGCGGCGGTCGACGAAGACCTGACCGGTCGCGAGAACCTGCGCCTGATGGGACGGCTCACCCATCTCGATCGCGCGCTGGTCGCCAAGCGCGCCGATGAGCTGCTCGAGCGGTTCGCGCTCACCGATGCCGCCGACCGGCCGCTCAAGACCTACTCGGGAGGCATGCGACGTCGCCTCGATCTCGCGGCCGCGCTCGTGCACCGACCGACGATGTTGTTCCTCGACGAGCCGACGACCGGTCTCGACGTGTACAGCCGCAACGAGCTCTGGGCCATCATCAGCGAGCTGGTGAGCGACGGAACGACGGTGCTGCTCACCACGCAGTACCTCGAGGAAGCCGACAGCTTGGCGAACCGCATCGCGGTGATCGATCACGGCCGCAAGGTGGCCGAGGGAACCGCGGCCGAGCTGAAGGCCACGCTCGGCGCCACCATCGTCGAGATCGGTTTCGCCGATGTCGTTTCGGCCGAGCGGGCGCTCACCACACTCGAGCCGGTTGGTTCGTCGTCGATGCTCCCGGACGGCCGGACCGTGCGCGTCAACGTCACCGATGGTGCGCGGGGTGTGCTCGACATCGCTCGCATCACCGACCGCGAGTCGCTCGTGCCGCAGGACTTCACCGTGCGGGAACCCACGTTGGACGACGTGTTCCTCTCGCTGACCGGTCATCCGGCCGAGTCCGACGCATCACCGGATGGTGACGGCTCGGTGCCGTCCGCCGTCGGAGGAGGTGAGTCATGACCGCCGACCACGATTCCCGCGGCCGCGAGCGGTCAGCAGCGGCTCGCGACGTCAGGCGCTGGCGTGGGCGATCTCCGACACGTTCGCCATCATCGGGCGCAACCTCACCAAGTTGCGGCGCTCACCGCAGCTGCTGGTCTTCGCCACGGTGCAACCGGTTGTCTTCGTCCTGCTGTTCACGTACGTGTTCGGTGGTGCCATCGTCGCCCCGGGCTATCCGAGCTACGTCGACTACCTCATGCCGGGCATCTTCGTGCAGACCATCACCTTCGGTGCGCTCAACACCGGAGTCGGGCTGGCCGAGGACCTCCAGACGGGGATCATCGAACGATTCCGCTCATTGCCGATGGCACGGTCTGCGGTATTGGCGGGCCGGACGGGCGCCGATCTGGTGCGCAACACCTTCGTCGTCGCGCTGATGTTCATCGTCGGCTACGCGGTCGGGTTCCGCGTCAGCACCGACTTTCTGCAGTTCTTGGCCGCGGTGGCGATCCTGCTGCTGTTCGCCTTCTCGTTGAGTTGGCTGTTCAGCATCATCGGCCTGATTGCACCCAACGCCGAAACCGCGCAAGCGGCGTCGTTCCCGCTCCTGGCGCCGCTCGTCTTTGCGTCGTCGGCGTTCGTGCCGGTCAGCTCGATGCCGTCGTGGCTACAGGGATTTGCGACCCACCAACCCGTGTCGGTCACGGTCAACGCGGTCCGGGGCCTGCTCGTCGGCGGCCCCGCCGCCGAAACGCTCGCGGCCAACGTGACCCAGTCGTTGCTCTGGAGCTTCGGCATCATCGCCGTGTGCGCACCGATAGCGGTGCGGAAGTACCGCAGGGCCTGACGGGCGGCTGCGGCCGACGCCAAGTTGTCTCAGTCGTCGTTGGTGATGAAGCCGATGCCGAGGCCCCAGTAGCCGCCCATGGTGGCGTTGGTGGGGTCGTGGAAGGTGACCACGACGTATTCGTCGGGTTCGACGAGGGTGTCGCCGTTGATGGTGACGGCGACGGTCTTGGAGGTTTCGCCGGGGGCGAAGCTGACGGTGCCGCTGATGGGGGTGTAGTCGGTGCCGGGATCGGCTTGACGTCACGCAGGCACGCCAACGACACGGCCCACATCCACACGTAGAAGTTCATCCTGCGCCCCGTCCTGGCTGCGGGCCAGGGTCCAAGGTCACGGCCACCTGTCGTTCTGCCGATGCCCCTGCGTGTCGATGTCCAGCGCGGCGGGAGCAACTCGAGCCGTGACGCGAATCAGCCCGGGCGAGGTACCCGGGCTGACCAATCGGTTCGTGGTACGCCCCCTGGGACTCGAACCCAGAACCTGCGGATTAAGAGTCCGTTGCTCTGCCAATTGAGCTAGAGGCGCTAGAAGGATCGCAGTCTAGACACGTGCGTTGTCGACGAAGTGCGTGGTCGCGGCGAGCGACCACGCACTCCTATGGGGTGGCCGAGGGGACTTGAACCCCCGACCTCCAGGGCCACAACCTGGCGCTCTAACCTGGCTGAGCTACGGCCACCGTGGGACCGACCAGCATAGTTACCCCGAACCGGGTGCCAAATCGGTTGCCAGAGCCACCGGATTGGTACCCAGAGCGAACCGCCAGCCCCCCTTAGAGTGGGTCCCTGGCCTCCGTAGCTCAGGGGATAGAGCAGGGGACTTCTAATCCCAAGGTCGTAGGTTCGATTCCTACCGGGGGCGCTTCGTCCTGTTTTGTTCCGTTTAGTGAGCGAGGAGTCTGACGCCCGGGAGCCCGTCGAAACCGGCCGGGTCCGCCGAGATGATCGTGCGGTCGTGGGCCAACGCGGTGGCCGCGATCATCAGGTCGTGCGCTCCCCGGGGCTCACCCGCCTTTCGAACCGCGGTCAACAGCCGGGCGTGGGAGATAGCGATGTCGGCGTCGTAGCTCAGCACGGGAATCGACCCGAGCACGGCCGCGAAGAATGCCTCGCGTGCCGCCCGGTACCGTTTGGTCGACAGTTCCACACCCACGCGTAGTTCGGCGACGGTCACGGCGGCGATCGCCACATCGTCGTCATCGTCGACCAGGGTCGTGACGGAGGCGTTCCGATCGGCGTCGATGATGAACGTGGTGTCGAGTAGGAGACGCTTCACGGCCGGGCTTCGGTGTGGAGCAGGTCGGTCACGGCGCGAAGATCCATGCGCCAGGTGTGGTCGGGGTGAAACGACTCCAAGAGTTCCTTGAGGTCGGCGCCGCGACCCTTCGATGCCGGCTCAATACGAGCGACGGGCTTGCCGCGGCGGACCACGGTGTATCGCTCGCCTCGATGTTCGACTCCATCGAGCAGGTCGGCAAAGTTACGGGCCGCCTCCGTCGCACTGATCTCGGGCATCCAGATCAGATTATCTGATTTTCGGTGACCAGGCCGGGTCGCGGCCGGTGAGACCCAGAACTCGGTCGAGCAGCGGCGCGTCGTCGGGCACCTCGATCACGGGACCGAACAGGCCGTCGCGTGCCGCTTGTTGGTCCGGCGCGGCGAACTGCAAGACCAGCGGGCGCAAGGCCTCGAGCAACTCGGGTTCGCACTCGAACGGCTGCCCGCTGGCCACGGCGATGTCCCAGCCGTGGATGACGACCTCGTCCAGCGCGAACAGGCCGGCCACCTCACCGGGCAGGTCGATACCGCCCACTCTCGTCATTCCGGTCCATGCGTCGGGGTTTCGCCAGGCCTCGGCCAAGCCCGTCATGTGCCGTGCGATGTCCACTCGCCAACCGTCGGTCAATCGCGATCCATCGCCTGCGGGCCCCTGCGCCGTCATCTCACCCATGTCCTTGTTCGCGGCCGCGGTGAACGCCAGCGCGGCCCCGCCGACGTGTTCGACCAAGTCGTCCAGCCGATAGTCCGGGCACGGCGTGGGCTGGTCGAGCTGGTCGTCGGTCAGCTCACCCAGCAGCTTGCCCATCTGTCGGGTAGCGGGCTCGAGGTCGGGAAAGGACATGGGACGCTCCTCGCGGTTGCGGATCTCCGTCACTACTGAGACGGCGGACGAAACCAAAACTCATCGGGGCGGGCCCAGCTCGTAGCCTGCGTCGGATGTCCGACGGGGGTTCGAACGGGGGAGTTGGGGTGTGGGCGCCGGGCCGCCGCACGCTCACCGCGGGCCTCGTGCTCACGATCACGACGGTCGCGTTCGAAGCGTTGGCGATCGCTACGGTCATGCCCCTCGTCGAGGACGAGCTCGGTGATCTTCATCTGTACGGCTGGGTCTTCAGCGCGTTCTTCCTCGGCAACCTGGTCGGCATCGTGCTGGCCGGTCGGGCCGCCGATCGCATGCTGCCCGCCATCCCGTTCGCCGTCGGGTTGGTCTTCTTCGGAGTCGGGCTGATCGTGGGCGGGCTGGCACCCTCGATGTTGATCCTCGTCGTGGGTCGCGCCCTACAGGGCCTCGGGGCCGGTGCGTTGCCCGCCGTGGCGTACGTCTGCATAGGCCGCGCCTACGCACCCGAGATGAGACCGCGGATGTTCGCCCTGCTGTCGACGGCATGGGTCGTGCCGTCGCTGATCGGACCGGCGCTGTCGGGCTTCATCGGTGAGACTGCTGGCTGGCGATGGGTCTTCCTCGGTCTCGTGCCGCTGCTCGTCGGTATCGGAGCCGTCGCGGTGGTCGCGTTGAGGCGGATCCCCGCACCCGATGTACCGAGCGACGGTGCGTCCTTGCTCGATGCACTGCTCGTAGCCGGTGGCGCCGGGATACTGCTGGCGGGCCTGAGTGAGCAGCAGCGCGTGCTCGGACGTGGCGCTGTTCGTCATCGGTGCGGTTCTCGCGGTGCCGGCCTATCGGCGGCTCACACCGAGGGGCACCTTGCATGCGGCGCGCGGCCTTCCAGCCGCTGTGGCCTGTCGTGGCGTTCTCACCTTTGCCTTCTTCGCGACGGATGCCTACGTGCCATTGATGCTCACCGACGTACGCGGCTTGCGTGCCGGCATCGCCGGCTTGGCCCTGACCGCGGCGACGTTGACCTGGACCACCGGGGCGTGGGTGCAGGAGCGATTGGTCAATCGCGTCGGCCCGCGTTCGCTCGTGCGCGTCGGCTTCCTCATCATCCTCGTCGGCTCGGCCGTGTTCGCCGTCGCGGTCTCGTCGCGCGTTCCGGCTGCGGTCGGCATCTTCGGCTGGGGCGTCGCCGGCCTGGGCATGGGATTGGCCTACGCGCCGCTCTCCTTGATCGTCTTGGGTGAGGCGACCGTCGGCCAAGAAGGTGCTGCGGCGTCGGCGTTGCAACTGAGCGACGTGCTGGGCATTGCCCTCGGCACCGGCGTGGCCGGGGCGCTGATCGCGTTCGGCGAGGATGTCAGCTGGTTGCCGCGCAGCGCGCTATTGCTCGTCTACGGCATGAGCATCGTGGTTGCCCTAGGTGGGGCGGTCGTTGGCCACCCGCTTGCCGGCGTCGGCGCGCGCCATCGTCCCGGCGTCGGCTACCACTTCCTGAGCGCTACGGCCGGATCAGCACCTTGCAGTCGACGCTGGGTGACTTCAGTTGTTGGAAGCGCTCGGGTAGCTCGTCGAGGGTGATCTCCGACGTGACGAGAGGCAGTGGATCGATTCGCTCACGATCGATCATGGAGATCGCGGTGGTGTAGTCCCGCGCCCGGTAGTAGAACGCGAAGCGGACGTCGAGCTCCTTCATCATCGGGATCAGCGGCATCAACGAGTCGGGTGCCATGCACACGCCTGCGATCACGACGGTGGCATCGGTCGACGCGACATCGACGGCGTGTTGGATCATCCCCGGGATGCCCACGCACTCGATGACGACGCCGGGTCGCGTTCCGGTGACGCGTTCGAAGGCATCGCCGAGATCGTCCTTCGTGGGATCGACCGTGGTGCTCGCGCCGAGCTTCTCGGCCAACGCCCGTCGTTGGTCGACGGGATCGCTGACGACCACCTCGCGGGCGCCGAGTTGTCGGGCCCACATGGCCACCGCGAGACCGACGGGTCCGCCACCGATCACGAGCACGTCGTCGCCGGGCTCGAGCGAGGCCCGATCGACGGTGTGCAGGGCGACCGCGAGCGGTTCGATCAACGCGCCATGGCGCGGGTCGAGCGTGTTCGGCAAGCGGTAGACGTCCCGCGCCGGCATGGTGAGGTACTCGGCGAAGGCGCCCGGTCGCTCCATACCGATCATCACCGCTGACGGGCACTTGCGTGGCCGTCCCGACAGGCACGCCGCGCAGTGGCCACAGGTGGTGAGCGACAAACCTGCGACCCGGTCACCGACCTCGAATCCGGTCACCTCGCTCGCGATCTCCTCGACGGTGCCGCAGAACTCGTGGCCGAGCACCAGGCCGGGGAGGGGATAGGCGTCGCTGACATGGAGATCGGAGCCGCAGATCCCGCAGGCGTCGACCCGGAGCAGGAGCTCGCCCGCGGCCAGCGTGGGGTCGGGCTGATCGGTGATCGCAAGCGGTTCACCGGGTTGTTGGAGGATCGCAGCGCGCATCGATGCATGCTCGCGCGTTCGCGACCCGGCCACTACCTCAGCTGGTGGTCAGCGCGCGTTCGAGGCCGTCGAGGTCCGCAACCGTGACCGTCAGGGCCGAGTGGTCGCGGAAGCCGATGGCGCGCTTGACGGGTTCGCGGAAGTGCACGCAGACACCGCCCCGCGAGTTGGTGCCGAACGTCAGGCCGTCGTCGGCCATCGAACCACGGACCCCGATAGCGGTCCACCAGCGGTAGTCGCGGGTGATGTGCGCGTCCTCGACGTTGTCGATTCGCTGTCTCGACATGGAAGAAGCCGAACGTGGCCTTGAGGCGGCCGTCGTCGGTGAGTGTGACACCGTCACGTGACGGCCTGGCGCCGAACGCCATCCACATCGCGGCGAACCGCTTGTCGAAGTCGTACGGGAAGAACCGGCTCATCGGTCACTGGGACGCGTCGCGGCGAGTACCAACCAGATCATCACGGCTTGCAGCGGCAGACGGGCGAACAACACCCAGCGCGGTGGTTCCGGCATCGATGCCGAGTGCGCGCCGCGGAAGGCCTGGTTGAGGTTGGCCGGGAACACGAACAGCAGCAAGCCGATCAGCAGCCAACCGAGCTTGCGGTTCGGACGAGCGAGGAGCGCTGCGCCGCCGAGGATCTCGGCCACGCCGGTTCCGTAGACCAGCTCACGTTTCCCGGGGAGCTCCTCGGGCACGATGGCTTCGAAGAAGTCGGGCGAGGTGAAGTGTGTGACCCCTGCGCCGAGGAACGTCGCGGCCATCACGTAACGGGCGGCCCGGCTGGGTGGTTTGGCTGGCACGACCGCGACCGTACGCGCGCGAGGACCGGAGTGCCATGGTGCTCGCGTAGGCTCGCCGCTCCTATGGAGCCACCGGCGAAGGAGACGGCGGATACGCGAGGTGGCGCCTCGGCCCGGTGGGCGGCCATCGCCTTTGGCCTCTACCTCGCAGTGGCGTTCGGGTTGCTGCTCCTCCACTACGGCCGCAACTATTGGTTTGCCGGCGATGATTGGGGTCTGATCGTCCAACGCAGCCTTTCGCACCCTTCGAGTTGGATGCGTCCTCAGAACCGGCATTGGCTCCTTTGGCCGACGCTCATCAATCAGATCCTGTTCCGTCTGGTCGGCATCCGGAGCTATCTGCCGTACCAGGCGATCGTGGTCGGGCTCCACATCGCCCTCGCGGCGCTGGCTCGAGTGGTGATGCGACGCGCCGGGGTCGGCCCATGGACCGCAACGATCGTGGCGGGCAGCTTCGTTCTCCTCGGTGCCGCCGATGAGTCGATGTTGCTCATCATCATGATGGGGCCGATGCTCACGCTCGTCTTCGGCTTCGTCCAACTGATCCTGGCCGATCATGACGGCCCGATCGACAAGCGGGACGTGTTCGCATTGCTGGCCGGCCTCGCTGCGATCTCGTCCTCTGGACTGGGGCCGATCATGGTCATGGTCGTCGGATTGTCGACGTTGGTTCGCAGAGGCTGGCGCGCCGCGGCGTTCAACACGGTTCCGCTGGGGATCGTCTGGATCCTCTGGTTCCTCGTGTGGGGCAAGGAGGATTCCGGCGCGCAATTCGACCTTTCGACGATGCGCTATTGGCTGTCGACCGGCTGGTCCGCGGTGTTCCGGTCGATCGGTGGTTATCCCGTCGTAGCGGTCTTGCTGGGGGTGCTCCTCGTCGCCGGCCTCGTACTGGCCTGGACGAAACTCGACCGCCCAACGCTTCGCCGCCGGGCCCCCGCGGTCGGTGCCCTGTTGGTGGGTGCGGGCTTGTTCTTCGTCGTCACGAGCACGCAGCGGCTGCTCCTCGCCGCGCCGGATGCGAGCCGATACATCGGTTGGACGGCGCCCATGATCCTTCCGGCACTCGGAGTCGCGACATACGCCTTCATCGAGCGGTGGCGCGTGACGGCGCCGTTCCTGCTCGCGCTGTTCGTCATCGGCGTCCCGCGTTCGATCAACTCGCTCGGCACGAACTCGAACGACGTGGCGAGCTTCATGCAGATCTCGAAGAGCGCGATGCTTGCGGCGGCCTACTCGCCCGTCGTCGATCAAGTACCGGCGGACGTCTATCCCGACCCCAATCAGCTGCGCGGTGCGGAGGTGACGGTCGGGTTCCTGCGCTCAGCCAAAGCGGACGGTCGCCTACCGCCCGAGCCGGTGATCGACCCGGTGCAAGCTGCGGTCGCCGCGACGAAGTTGCGGCTGAGCCAGAGCGGGGGCGGCGAACCGATGCCACCTGAGGTGACGTGCGGGACCTACGAGCAACCGATCGTGATCGATGGCCGCCGCGGTGACCACTTCGGGTTCGACAAGAACATCCACGTCGTCCCGCTCGACGAGAACGGCCGGCCGGCGGGACCGCTCATCACGTACTCCACGTTGTGGAGTGGTCAGTTCCTGACGGTCCAGGTGCCATCGTTGCGCTTCGAGGTGAGCGCGGCCGCGCCCGGTCCGTTCCGTTTCTGTCAGTAAGGACAAACAGAACCGAAGGGACCAGCGCTACGTCCGTCGACGCGTCAAGCGCGCCCACAGACGCCGAAGCGGACCCACCCGCCGCTCTCGCCGGCCCGCAGCGTCGCTATAGAGGCCGGCCAACCGATCTCGGTCCACGTGTTGCCGTTCCAGGTCAGCGCGGTCGCCCTGGGCGTTCAGTTGGTGGTCGGGCACAAGACGGGACTGTACCGCTCAACTCGGCCCGGGGTTCCCTGGCGGGGGCGGACGAGGCCCGGTCCGCGGCGTAGCGCTCCCCGCGCCACGCATGACGGCTCGCCCCAGAACCAGGAACACGATGGCGATCAGGCACGCAGGTATCTCGACGCTCAAGAGCCCCGCCAGGTCGTTGCTTCCCGCGATGCTGTAGCCGATGTACGCCAGCCCGGCGAAGAGAAGGATCGCGGCGCCGACGACGAAGGACACGACCTCGAGAGCCGTCGCGCCGGGTTTGGAAGCCACCTCACAATCCTACGTAACGTCGCATCGGGCTGATGGCGTCGAGCGTGCGGACTTCGTTACGCACCTCCGAGGGCGTCGGCCGACCGGCTAGAGCGGGTGACCGGAGTCGAACCGGCATTACCAGCTTGGAAGGCTGGGACTCTGCCATTGAGCTACACCCGCGGGTCGCTACACCGTAGCGGCCGACTGAACCACCTTCGGCAACGTTCCGATCGCTGTAGTTGACCCGCACGGACGACCGCGCCCGAGCGGCGAACCGGAGCAACCGCCATTTTCGACGACGACTGAAGATGGTCGGGGAGGGGAGATTCGAACTCCCGGCCTCCTGCTCCCAAAGCAGGCGCGCTAACCAAGCTGCGCTACTCCCCGTGATTACTGTTGTTGAGCTGCGGTTTGCCGGTATCTCGCGTTCGTGGCGTCCCTACACAGCGCTCGAATAGCTGATGACTCGTCTGCTTCGTTTCGGCCTCCTCGGCGGACGATCGGCTCATGACCCTACCGGCCGACTACGACGCCCTCGCCTACCCTCGAACGCTACTTGTGCGCTTCGGGGAAGGGTCCGAAGACTTGCGCCACCTACGGGAGGCCATTTATCAGCTCAGGGACTTGCTCACCTGCGACCGGAGGTCGTACCTACGGTGGGCGTTCGGGGATTGACGGAGCCGAAGCAGTCATTCATCGATCCGACTTGGAATCAGGAAGCTGCGTGGACGGTGTTTGGTCGCCTGGGGGCTCGGAGGCGGGCACCGGCCACGTGCACGCTCACCGACTTCGCCATACCTTCGCCCACCAATGGCTCGCCGCAGGCAACGAAGGCGACCTCATGCGCCCCGCCGCGTGGTGCAGCCGAGACAGCTTGCCGCCGACGAACGAGCCCGCAACGCCCACCGCCGCCTGTCACCAGGGGACCGGCTGGCACGACGCCGTTTTGAAGACCAACGTGGCCGTCAGCCTGGCTCCTGGACGTAAGCGGACCCGAGTTTCGGTCAGATCACGAGCAGCTCGGAGATTGAGTTGGAGCATCTCGTGCAGGCTGGGTGCTTAGTTGGCGGCCAGGGGAAGCGCAAACCGTTGTACTCGTGAGTTGTTCACGTCAGCGACGTAGAGGTTGCCGCTGTTGTCCACCGCGAGCCCGTTTGGCGAATTGAGCTGATTGGCGGACGGCCCTCCGCCGTTGCCGCCGGCAACGGTAACTCCGCTTGTGGCGCCCGGTGCCCAGCGTTGCACGCGCTGGTAGTAGGCGTCAGACACGTACAGGTTGCCGCTGCTGTCCACGGCCACTCCTTGCGGATAACCGCCGACGGCAACGGTGACCCCGTTGGTGGCCCCAGGCGCCCAGCGTTGCACCTCACTGTTTCCCCAGTCGGCTACGTACAGGTTGCCGTCGCGGTCTAGCGCCACGCCATAGGGGGCGCCGCCGCCGGCCACGGTGACCCCACTCGTTGCCTCATGCGCCCAGAGTTGCACCCGATTATTTCCGAAGTCGCCCACGTACAAGTTGTTGTTGCTGTCCAACGCCAAAGCGATCGGGGACTGAAGTTGGTTAGCGCCCGGCCCGGAGCCGTTGCCGCCGGCGACGGTCACGCCACTGGTGGCTCCCGGCGCCCAGCGTTGCACCCTTGCGTTCTCCATATCGACCACGTACACGTTGCCGTCGCCATCAACCGCGACTCCCCATGGCGTCCGAAGCTGGTTGGCGTCGCTCCCATAACCGTTGCCGCCAGCGACGGTCACCCCCCTGGCTGCCCCTGGCGCCCAGCGTTGCACTCGAGAGTTTCCGTAGTCGGCCACGTACACGTTGCCGTCGCCATCAACCGTCACTCCCTGCGGCGAACTGAGCTGCTTGGCGGCCGGCCCTCCGCCGTTGCCGCCGGCAACGGTCATACCGGCCCCGGGTAGGTTGTGGAAGGCGTGGAGTCGGCCGTCGTCAGTGCCGACGTAGACCCATCCGCCGGCGACGGCGGGCGACGAACGTGAGGGTGCGCCGAGGGGCAGACTTCGCGTGGGCTGGCAGAGGTCGGGGAGGGGTTGGCACCAGCTGTCGCCGACGGCGCTGTACATGTCGAGATTCCCGTTGGCGCCGCTGGCGAACACGATGCCGTTGGCCACCGCACTCGATGAGATCACGGGTGGGGTTGACCGGGTGGCCCAAATGGGTGCGCACACCGCGGGGATACCGGAGCAATCGACCGATCCTGCCGCGTCAAACACGCCCCCGAGACCGTCGGCGGCAGGAACGGACACGAGACCGTCGGAGTAGTTGGCGTTCGGGATGATGGTCGGTGATGCGAGGCCCCGGCCGGAACCGATCGTCGCGACCATGACCTCGTTACCGGACGTTGTGTCGTAGACGTACAGCGTGTCGGTCACCACCTCGGGGGTGACCTGAGTGATGGTCGCCGCGCTCACGTAGACCCTGTCATCGGCCACAGCGACGGCGGACTGCACGATCCCGGGCTGGGCTGTCCACAACGATGCACCGGTAGCGGCATCGAAGGCATAGAGCGCACCCGTTTCGCTGAGCCCGTTGCCTTCATCCGAGCCTACATAGACGACTCCGTTGACGACGCTTGGTGTGCCCATCGCGCACGTGGCTGCCGGCGTGCCGACACAGGCGGCGCGCGGCAGTCCAGATGGGCAGTCCGCCCCATGTGGCGTCATAGGCGTACAGCGTGCCATCGGTCGAGCCTACATAGACAACGTTGCCGACCACCGCTGGGGATGACCGAACGGCACCGCCGGTCTTAACGGTGAACACAGACCCACAGATCCAGAGCTGACCGGGCTCACCCCCACAACCGTTGACTCCGTTCGCGTCAAAGCCGTAGACGCCGCCATCGTCGGAGCCGACATACACGCGGTCGCCGGCGATCGTCGGTGACGAGCGCACCGCGCCGCCGTTGACGTACCCAATGAACAAAGGCGTACCGTCGACCGAATTGTAGGCGTGGAGATACCTATCGTCGGAGCCGACATAGACCGCGTGGCGGGCCTGGTCGACCGCCGGTGACGATTCGACTGCACCTCCGGTCGAAGCGTTCCACGCCTCGCCCAGATACCAGAGGTTCGTCGTATTGATCCCAGAACTCTGGCCCGTGCGAGCCGGACCACCCCGGAACGACAGCCACTGACAACCCGATGCAACTAGCGAAACAACAGCCACCAGGACCAAGCCGCGACTGGCACGGAAGAGCCAATGTGAACCAAACATGATTCCTCCCGCACCGCAGGATCGGCTTTCCGTCAGCAGACACCGCGACGGCCGACCCCAACAGAGCCGAAAGTCATGTTTAGCGTCTCGCGCCGACGACAGGGTTGGGCGAGGTCGACGCATCACCCAGCAGAGACAACAAGGGCTGGAGGGCAAGCGCACCGCGCATAACTCGATCGCTGTCGCTCGCGATCCACCTGCGAACCTGCAAGTGAGCACAGCGCTCAGTTCGGGCTGGTCCCAAATCGGGCGCGCTAACCAAGCTGCGCTACTCCCCGGACGTCGTTGCTTTGACCAGGGGAATCTACTCGGCGTGTAGACCGACCATCACCTAGTAGTTCGCACGAACACCACATAGCCGAGTCGTGCGATCGCTGGCGACGACACGGCCAGAGCCCGGTGAGCGTACCTCGCGACCACGACGCCCTGGCCCCTACTCTCAGCGCTGCGTGCGGCCTCGAACAAGAGCGTCACGACGCCGAGGGGTTACGGGGGGGCGGTCGAGCAACTGCGGCGGTGGCTGGACGATCAGCCAGAGCCCATCGACCCGACGGCTACATCGGCTGTGCCCGTTGGCGTCGGCGTCGCCCCAGTTACTGATGATCGTCAAGGTTCCGGAGACCTGCCTTCCGGCGAGGTCCGAGGTCCTGAGGCAGCTCAAGGTGCGGCGCAGATCTGTCGTTAAACGTGAGCCGCTCTGGAGTCGGGAACAGGCGGCATGTGCCCACACGCGCCTACACGGCGGACGCGAGTCCACTCGTGAGCCATGACACGACGGAGCAGAGGATGTCAGAGAGTCCGATCAACGGTCGTGGTTGCGCCAAGCGAGGTCGGCGGTGGGGTGGGACCAGCGCAAAGGTGCTCGCATTGGCGATGACCGGCACGCTGGCCTGCGGATGGCTCGCGATCGCGCCCAGCCATGCAGCTGCCGCGGCGACCATCGAGTTGCGCGTGGGTGACGTGAGCGTGTCCGAGGGCAATGGTCCCAGGGACGCCAGCGTGAAGACGACAGTGCGCCTCTCAGCAGCCGTTGCCACAACGCAGTGCGTCTACTACCACACGGAAAGCGGAACCGCGACCGGCGCGGCCAAAGCCGGAGCACGGGACGGCTCACAAGACTTCATCAGCCGCGCGGGCAAGTTCGTGAAGATCAAGGCCGGCAAGGACGCCGCCGCCATCTCGTCCACGGTCGTGTTCGACACCGTGAGCGAAGGGACCGAGAGCTTCAGTGTGATCATCGACCGCGTGACCGAGATGAGCGGCACGACCTGCGCGGCAATCGACCCGGACATCGCGATCGTCGACGGCGTCGGCACGGTGACCATCACCGATGACGACTCGGGCGGCCCGACCGCGTTGTCGATCGGCGACAGCTCCGTGGTCGAAGGGAACGGCACGCTCATCGGCACCGCTTACACACCCGTCCGTCTGTCCGCCCCGACCTCGGGTACCTGCGTTTCCTTCCACACCGAGGATCGCACTGCTACGGGCGCCGTCAAACCAACGCTCCAGGACGGCACGCAGGACTACCGGGCGCGGACGAGCCAGACGGTCAAGATCAAGGCGGGTAAGACGGCCGCCAACATCGCGACGAAGGTCATCTCGGACCTCACGGCCGAAGACGACGAGACCTACACGATCGTCGTCGACCAGGTCACTCAGATGGTCGGTACGACCTGCTCGCCCACACCTGACCCCTCGATCACCGTCGCCGACGGCCGCGCCCGTGTGACGATCATCGACGACGAGCCGGCCGAGCCGACAGAATGCGACGACTATCCGGACTTCGAGTCCGTTGCCGGACTCACGCTCCTGGGTGACGCGCAGCAGGTAGCGCCCGTCCTCCGACTCGCGCCCGCATCGCAGGCGAAGACCGGGGCCGCCTGGACGACCACCCGCCAACCCGTCGCGGGCGGCTTCCACTCGGACTTCACCTTCAAGATGTCCGGCGGATCAGGTCAAGCCGATGGCTTTGCATTCGTCATCCAGAACCACGCGGCAAATGCGTTCGGGGCGAACGGGGGCGCCCTCGGCTACGACGGCATCCCCAACAGTGTCGCCGTGGAGTTCGACACATTCCTCAACCCTGAGCTGGGCGACCCGGACGCCAACCACGTGTCCGTGCACACCAAGGGCATTGCCGCCAACGATCCCCACGAGAGCGCGTCCCTCGGTTCGACGTCCTCGATCCCGACGCTCGCCGACGGAGCTGAACACGCGGCTCGAATCGAGTACGACGGCGCGTCGACATTGAAGGTGTACGTCGACGATCTTGTGACACCCGTGCTCACCGTCTCCGTGAACCTCTCCACGGAGCTGTCGCTCAGGGGCGGACGCGCGTGGCTCGGCTTCACCGCCGCAACCGGTTCCTCCTACCAGGACCACGACCTCTCGTCGTGGCTCCACTGCTGACCGACCGAACCTGGTACGTGTCCGAGGGACGTGCTTCCGTCGCGTCGTCAGTGCGCTGGGCGGTTCAACTCGAAGGGCAGGCGTACTCGAAGATGTTGGCCGGGATGTTCGGGTCTGTGCAGTCTCCGCCGACCTCCCATTGGTCACCATTGGCCCGGAACACGATTTTGGTGTGGTCCCCATGTTCCGGGGTGGTGATCTGATTCACGGCAGCCCAACTGCCGTTGCAAACGATCCTCGCGTAGGTCGCGTCCGGGGCCCTCTTGTAGATCGTGCCCACCGCCTTCTGTAGCGCGGCCTGGATCGCCTCGGTCGTGCACGGTGGGTCGCTCGTGGCGATGGTGTCGGTCGGTCCTGACGGCGATGCCGTGGTATCGGTTCCACCGAACGCGAGGTCCGTTGGTTCGGTGTCGAGGTGACCGGCCTTCGACCACGTTCTCCCGTCGGTGCTCGTGAAGAACTGTGCCGACGGGTTGCCGTGGATGCCGTTCGGATGCGTGCCGTCTTTCCCGACGGCCATCCACATGCCGTTGCCGTAGGCCAGTCCCGCGATCGCGTTCATCGGGAACTGGCCCTCCGCGACCGGCGACCACGAGCGACCGTCGGGGCTGGTGCTCATGGCGCCGTCGGGATAGTTCGGACTTGTGCCGACGCCGGTGAGCGACGGCTGGCCTCCGACCAACCATTGGCCTCCGCCGTACGCAGCCATGTCCTCGAACACGTCGGGGGAACCGCCACCGTCGTTGGGCCACGTCTTGCCGTCGGTACTCCGGTTGAGGGTCCATTCGCCGTAGTCACCTTTGATGAACCCGGTCGTGATCCAGGTGCCGTTCCCGAACCCGATTGAGTCCGAGTTCGGCACGTCACCCGTTTCCTTCGTCCAGGAATGCCCATCGGCGCTGGAATACGCCACTCCGACGGCAACGTTGGAGCCCGGTGTGATGGCTGCGCTGTAACCAACGGCGAGGAACTGACCGTCGCCGTACGCGATGTCGGTGAGTCGGTCGGCGATGGTCGCGACGGGTGTCCAGGTGCGCAGGTCGGTGCTCTCCAAGATCGTGGCTCCTTCGCCGCTGTCGGGCGTCCTGAAGGCCAGCCACTTCCCGGCGCCCCAGGTGAGCCCGCTGACTGGAGGGCCTTGCAGCACCGCAGTCGTCGTCCAGGTCGTGCCGTCCGTGCTCGTCGAGATCGTCGTGCTGGCCGCCTGGTCACTGATGCTGGCTGCGACCCACATGCCGCCGGTGGTGTCGGTTGGGTTGTTGGGGTTGGTGGATGGGGCGGGGGCGGGTTGGTTGTAGGTCACTCCGGTTTGGACGTTGATGATCACGAAGGTGGTGATCTGGGTGGTGGCTTGGACGATGGTGAAGTTGGTGACGTTGTAGTCGGGCCAGGCGGTGCCGGTGAGCTTGGCGGTCGACAGCGAGATGGCCTGCGGCGGGCGTGAGCGGGTTTCCGCAGTTGCACTTGACGCGGGGGGTGCCGGTGGCAGTCGACCAGCACCGCAGTGCCGCTTTGCAGGACCGATTGCAGCGAGGTCGCTTTGCCGTTGTGGTAGCCGTGGTTCGTTACCAGCGTGTCACTCGTCAGCAGCACCGGTGTGAGCGAGGCCACGTAGCTGGCGATGTCATCGGTCGAGATGTCGAAGACCGACGCCCACGCCTTGGCCTTCGCCGGATCCGTGGCCAGGAAATCGACGATCTGTTGCGGATTGCACACGTGCGTCTCGCCCGAGCCGCCGTACAGACCCGGTGCACTGGCCGCAGCGACGAGCGCGCCCGTCTTGGCGTCTTTGGTGAAGCTGGCCCGTGTCGCTGCCGTTGCGGTCTGCACGTTGGGGGGGAAGGCCACCGGTCCCCCCGACGCCACCGAATCAGTGAACGGGTTGGCTCCGGCAGAGTCCGCCGGCTCTAGCGTGAGCGCCGTCGTATCCGAGGAGGTGACCTTGACCACTACTACGCCCACCACCGCTCCGAGCAACGCGGCCGCCACCACGATGAACGCCACCACCTTCCACGAAAACCGCGACCGAGCGGTAGGGACCGTGACCGCGGCCGGAGCGACCGTGAGTGGCACCGAAGGGTCACCGACCGTGGATGCAGGCGGTGTGGCCGGGGGGTTCGCTAGTTCTGGCGGATACCACTCCCCGTCGGACGCAAGCCACCATCCCGCGAACGACGCGCCACAGGACAAACAGAAATTCGAGCCCACTTCGTTGTAGGTCCCGCAGGTACGACAGTTCACTGCGCCTACCGCCTTTCCGATCGGCCACGAACGTTAGCCGGGCACTCGGCGGAGCACCGGCCCGTCGTCCCCGAGCTAGAGACTTCTCACAGGGTTTCACCGGCACCTTCAGCGGTCGCCGTGGTGGGTTGCTGGCTAACCGTTCTTGTTCTGCGGCCTGCTGCTCCCAACGCAGGCGTTTCCGTGCGAACGCCGGGTTCTCGATCGGACCTCACCGATCATCCGTGTGGCTCCGATTGTGACTTCGTGAAACCATGGGCCTCCATCCTTCTCAGCGCGAAAGAGCCCACCATGAGGCGAACTGCGGTAGTGGTCGTGACATGGTCGCTCCTTCTGTTCGGCGTCACCGCCGGGGTACTGACGGCGGACGCACCGGTCGCATCGGCCATCGGACCCGCCGTCGACCTCGGAACGCTTGCGGGCGCGTCGTCGTTCGTGTTCTTTTCGCAGGCGAACGACGTCAACGATCGAGGGCAGGTCGTGGGTTGGTCGTTGACACTGAGCGACGAGCCTCACGCTTTCACCCGCAGCCCGAGCGGGACGATGAGCGATCTCGGCACACTCGGTGGTCGGCTCTCTGAGGCCACGGATGTCAACCACAACGGCCGTGTGGTCGGTTTCTCCCACACATCGTTCAACAACTCTCGTACGCATGCCTTCTTCTGGAACGGCCGCATGACCGACATCGGCACGCTGGGTGGTGCTGAGTCCCGTGCGTACGGCATCAACAACTCGGACCACATCGTCGGTTGGGCCGACACGTCGAGCGGCGGTAGTCATGCATTCCTCCGTAAGCCGGTCGGCGGCATGATCGATCTCGGCACCTTGGGCGGTGTCGGCTCCGGGGCCGTGGCCGTGAACGATGCGGATCAGGTCGTGGGTGGATCGAACACAGCATCGGGTGAGGGGCATGCCTACATCTGGGATGCTGTCGGCGGCATGCGGGATCTCGGCACGCTGGGAGGTGCGAGCTCCGGCGCCGAAGACGTCAACGCGTTCGGCCAGGTCGTGGGTTCCTCGACCACGGCGTCGGGTCAGGAGCATGCCTTCATCGGGAGCGAGACGAGCGGGATGTTCGACCTCGGCACCCTCGGCGGTTCGGAATCGCATGCGCACGGGATCAACGATGGTGGCGTGGTCGTTGGAGAGTCGACGACCGCGGCCGGCGACACCCATGCCTTCGCTTGGGATGCCGTCGACGGGATGGTGGACCTCGGGACGCTTGGTGGTCCAAGTTCGGTGGCGAACGGTGTCAACGACAACGGCATGATCGTCGGAACGGCCGACACCCTGTACCACGGGGAGGTCTTCTATCACGCGGCGAGTTGGGCAGGGCCGCTGCTTCCGCCACTGGTCAGCCTTGTGACGCCACCTGAAGGTGCCAGCTACAAACAAGGTCAGAACGTGCTCGCGAACTACTCCTGTTCAGCGTCGTCAGTCTCGTGCGTGGGCACGGTTTCGAACAACATGCCTGTCGACACTTCCACACCGGGTCCGCATCAGTTCACGGTGACCGCGATTGATGGGATTGGTCAAAGTGCCGCAGTCACCCATAGCTACACCGTGAAGCCCGACATCGTGGCGCCGAAGACAACGCTGCTGACACCGGCCCAGGGCGTCGTCTACGCGTTGGGGACGAACGTCGCAGCCTCCTACTCTTGTACCGACCCGGCCGTCAGCTCTGGACTGGTCAGTTGCGCGGGCGACGTCGGTTCCAATTCGCCGATCGACACGAACAGCTTGGGCGTCCACACCTTCACCGTG
This sequence comes from uncultured Iamiaceae bacterium, assembly GCA_963778895.1. Taxonomy (GTDB): domain Bacteria; phylum Actinomycetota; class Acidimicrobiia; order Acidimicrobiales; family Acidimicrobilacustridaceae; genus CAVZVZ01. Next base: position 251,133 of record CAVZVZ010000005.1, on the reverse strand, counting down.
TCGGCCATGGATGGGGCTGGGAATGTCAGCTCGGTCGTGCACACCTACCACGTCGTACCCAAGGTCCTTTCGATCGGCGACGCGTCGGTCGTCGAGGGCGACAGCGGCAAGCCACGCAGCGTTCGGTTCCCGGTCACGCTGTCGGCTCCGTCCGATCAACCGGTGACGGTTGAGTGGTCGATGCTGGCTGACGGTTCTGCGTCGAGTGACGATCTGCCGACGAAGGCGGGGTCCGTGACCTTCCAACCATCGACGAAGACGGGACTCACGACCACGGTCAGGTATGTGACGATCAAGGAGTATCCGGACACCGCGCTCGAGGGCGACGAGACGTTTCACGTGATCTTGTCGAATCCGACGGGTGGATATGCGCTTGAACGCGGAGTCGCCACGGGGACGATTCTCGACGACGACCCGGGAACCGGCCTGACGGTTGGTGTAGCCGACGGGTCGATCGTCGAGGGCTCAGGCGGCGCCGGCAACGCGGTGAAGCTCGCGGTGAGTCTTTCGGCGCCCGCCCCGGCGAGCGTGAGCGTGCAGGTCACGTTGACCGATGGCACCGCGACCGAAGGTGATCACGACTACAAGGGCTCAACCGTGCTCACCCTCGTCTTCCAGCCGGGACAGTGGCAGAAGGCCGTGTCGGTGAAGGTGTATCCCGACGTGACAGTCGAACCCGACGAATTCATGACCGTGGTGCTCTCGAGCCCGAGTCTCGGCCTGTCGATCAACCGTGCGGTGGGTTTGATCACGATCATGAACGACGACTGAGGTCAACCGTTGCCTCAATCGTCGTTGGTGATGAAGCCGATGCCGAGGCCCCAGAAGCCGCCCATGATGGCGTTGGTCGGATCGCGGAACGAGACGACGACGTATTCGTCCGGTTCGACCAGGCTGTCGCCGTTCACGGCGACCGTCACGGTCTTGGTGGTTTCGCCGGGAGCGAAGGTGACGGTGCCGCTGGCTGGGGTGTAGTCGGTGGTGGGATCGGCTTGATCCGGCCGGTCGCCCGCGACTTGCAGCGTCGTCCATTGCGCGGTGACGGTCTGGGTGGACGGGTTCGACAGTGTGACCGGCACCGCCAGAGTGGTTGTGCCCGAGTTGCCTTCCGCGGTCGAGACGAAACCAGGTATCACCACGGCGTGGTCGTCGTTGGTGATGAAGCCGATGCCGAGGCCCCAGAAGCCGCCCATGATGGCGTTGGTCGGATCGCGGAACGAGACGACGACGTATTCGTCCGGTTCGACCAGGCTGTCGCCGTTCACGGCGACCGTCACGGTCTTGGTGGTTTCGCCGGGAGCGAAGGTGACGGTGCCGCTGGCTGGGGTGTAGTCGGTGGTGGGATCGGCTTGATCCGGCCGGTCGCCCGCGACTTGCAGCGTCGTCCATTGCGCGGTGACGGTTCGATCCGAAGGGCCCGAGAGACTCACGGGAATGGCCAGGCTGGTCGTCGTCGCGTTGCCCTCGGGCATCTTCGCGCTGCCGGGTATCACGGCAGGTGAGGCACCGATGAGCACCGCGACGGGCGCGGATCCGCTCCAGAGCTGGGTCGGCTGGCAGGTCAGCGAGTCCGACCCGACGAGCGTGTAGCCGGCGTCAGCCGTGAAGGTTGCCATGGAACCGGTCGCGTAGCCGTCCGACAGCGCGAAGGTCGAGTGAACCGACGCCACCAGCGTCGGGCACTCAGGACGGAAGAACGAACCCGACACGTCCACCGGCGTCAGTCTCCGGATGTTGGTGCCGTCGCCGATCTCGACGTACTGGTTCTCTCCCCAGCACTTGACCCCTCCCGCCGAGCTCAGGGCGCAGGAGTGATAGAAGCTGGTCGCGACGCCAACGAAGCCGGAGTTGAGTCCCGTGACGTCGGCCGGGGTCAGCACATCTGGTCCGGGATTGGCATTCCCGACTTGGCCACTGGCGTTGTACCCCCAGCATTTGACCGCACCCGCGGTCGTTGACGCGCAGGCGTGAGACAACTCGTTGCTGCCCTGGCTGACACTGACCGTCGATACGCCACTGGTCAGCCCAGAAACGTCAACGGGCGTGAGGGCATTCGTCGTCGTACCGTCACCGAGCTGGCCATGGGCGTTCAGCCCCCAGCACTTGGCACCTGTTGCGGTGGTCACCGCGCAGCTGACCCGACCACCCGCGGAAATGCCCGAGACACCGGAGGTCAAGCCGGTCACGTCCACCGGCGTCGATCGGTCGTTCGTCGTCCCGTCGCCGACCTCGCCGTCCGCGTTGGCGCCCCAGCACTTCATTCCGCCGGCCGCGGTGAGCGCGCACGTCTGCTCGATCTGCGAGTCGTCGTCTCCGGTCGCGATGGCGGTGACACCCGAGGCCAGGCCGGTCACGTCTACGGGGGTGAGTCGAAGGGACGTCGTGCCGTCGCCGAGCTGGCCCGAGGAGTTGAGGCCCCAGCACTTGACGCCTCCCGTGCTCGTCAGCGCGCACGTGTGGTAGTAGGCGGCCGCGATCGCCACCACGTCGGTGAGTCCGACAACGGCCACGGGGCTGAGTCGCTGCGTCGTCGTACCGTCGCCGAGCTCGCCGTAGTAGTTGGAGCCCCAGCACTTCACACCGCCGGACGTGGTCACCACACATGTGCTCTGCCCGGCGGCGGCCACGGCGGTCACCCCCGACGTGAGGCCGGGTACGTCCTCGGGCGTCGAGCGGTCCGTTTTCGTACCGTCGCCGAGCTCGCCGTACCCGTTGTAACCCCAGCACTTGACCCCGCCCGCCGCCGTCAACACACACGTGTGTATCCCGCCCGAGACCATGGAGTGCGCGCTCGGTGCGAGGGCGGTGGCTGCGGTCGATTCGGCGACGGGAGCGAGCACCGCCGCAACCAGGACCCCCAGCATCACAAGGCGGATGGTCACGGTGCGAATCGACATCGGAGTCCCCAGTCGCCGCGACATCGACAGCTACCTGTTGGACTGTCGGCGGTTCGTTCAACGTATGAGGCAGCGGGGCAGCGTGACCAGGGCACAAAGACCCGGGTTGGCGCGGTCCGGGAGCGCGGGCACGGATGCCAGTCGTGGCTGCGTACCGGAGGATCCCAGGGCCGAGACCACCTCCGCCTGCAGAGAGGAAGGCTGGTAATGGTGTTGACGAGATCGGCCGACAGGCTCCGGGACGTTCTCCGCGCATTGTGGGGCCACTCGGCCCTACGACGGGGGCGGTCGGGTCGTACGCTTCGTGTGTGGAAGCGCGCGTGTCATCGACAAGGTTGGGCTCGACGCGCGTGGGCCGCTGGGTGGCGCGTGTTCTCGTAGGAGGGCTGGCCGGTCTCGTCACCTACGACCTGCTCCAGAAGCAGCACTCGATCCTGCGGAACTTCCCCGTCGTCGGGCACCTCCGCTACGGGCTCGAAGCCATCGGACCGGAACTGCGCCAATACATCGTCACCGACAACGATTCCGAGCGTCCGTTCTCGCGCGACCAGCGCCATTGGATCTATGCGTCGGCGAAGAAGCAGAACAACTACTTCGGCTTCGGCACCGACAATGACATCGAGCACTCAGCCGGCTATCTGGTCATCAAGCAGGCTGCGTTCCCGCATCGCCCAACGGACAACCGCGGCACGGACCCTTCCACAGCCGTGCCGTGCGCCAAGGTGCTGGGCGCGACCCACGGTCGTCGCCACTCGTTTCGGCCGGAATCCATCGTCAACTTCTCGGCGATGAGCTACGGCTCGCTCAGCGCCCCGGCGATCGAGGCCCTCAACCGCGGTGCGGCAGTGGTGAACGCCCTCCACAACACCGGTGAAGGGGGCGTGTCGGCTCACCACCGCCATGGGGGTGATCTGGTGTTGCAGGTCGGAACGGGGTACTTCGGGTGTCGCACCGATTCCGGCGAGTTCGATCTCGCTCGGCTCGTCGACACCATCGCGTCAGCCCCCGTGCGAGCCGTGGAGATAAAGCTGAGCCAGGGCGCCAAGCCGGGGCTCGGTGGCGTCCTGCCCGCGACCAAGGTGACTCCGGAGATCGCGGCGATACGAGGGGTGGCTGTCGGCCAGGACTGCGTCAGCCCTCCCTATCACTCTGCCTTCTCGGACATCGACGGCCTGCTCGAGTTCGTGGAGCGCATCGCCGACGCGACAGGGCTCCCGGTGGGCATCAAGTCGGCGGTGGGAGCGCAGCCCTTCTGGGATGACCTCGCTCGCCGGATGGTCGCCACCGAGGGAGGGCCGGACTTCGTGACCATCGACGGCGGAGAGGGGGGAACCGGTGCCGCGCCGTTGGTCTTCAGCGATCACGTCGCGTTGCCCTTCAAGCTCGGCTTCTCGCGCGTGTACCGCTCTTTCGCCGAGGCCGGTCTGCACGAGAAGGTGGTCTTCGCGGGCGCGGGGAAGCTGGGCCTTCCCGAGTCAGCGGTTCTCGGCGTGGCGCTGGGCCTGGATCTCGTCAATGTCGGTCGAGAAGCGATGTTGGCCATCGGTTGCATTCAGGCCCAGCGCTGCCACACCGGCCGCTGCCCTACTGGTGTGGCCACCCAGAACCGTTGGCTCGCCAGCGGGCTGGACCCATCGCTCAAATACACGCGGGTTGCGAACTACTTGATCACCCTGCGTTACGAGCTGCTCCGGTTGGCCCGCACCTGTGGCCTCGCCCATCCCGCTCTGCTCACGCTCGATGATCTCGAGTTCGTCGGCCAGAGCTACGTCGGGGTCCCGGGCGCCCGGGTGTTCGACTACGAGCCCGGATGGGGACTACCAGCGCCCGCAGATCGCGACGTGGTCTGCTCGCTCATGCCCTGAGCCTGCGGGAATCGGCGGATCATTTCAGGTCCAAGGACTCTGGGCCTGCGCACCGCCGCGTGGGCACGATCGACCCGTGGGACCGAGCGACGTGGCGATCATTTCATGACGGTTTTCGCCGACCGTGTCGATGCAGGCAGGCAACTAGCGGCGCGCCTCGAGTTCCTACGAGGTGAGGACGTCGTCGTCCTCGGCCTTCCACGGGGCGGCGTCCCTGTGGCCTTCGAGGTGGCACAAGCGCTCGACGCCCCGCTCGACGTGATCGTGGTGCGCAAGCTCGGCGTTCCCTTTCAGCCCGAGTTGGCCATGGGGGCGATCGGCGAAGGTGGGGCACGCGTCCTCGAGGCCGATGTCCTTCGCCATGCCCAGGTGCGGGACGAGGAACTTCGTGCGGTCGAGATCCGAGAACGCGAGCAGCTCGCCGCTCGGGTGAATCGCCTACGGAGAGGCCGTGAACGCATCGATCTCACCGGCCGGGTCGCCGTCGTGGTCGACGACGGGATCGCAACCGGCTCGACCGCACGGGTGGCATGTCAGGTTGCGCGCCACCTTGGAGCAGCGAGAATCGTGCTTGCTGTGCCCGTGGCGCCGCGAGACACCGTGGATCGGTTGACCGAGGCGGATGACGTCGTGTGCGTCTCCATGCCGGCCGATCTGTTCGCAGTCGGCTACCACTACCGCGACTTCTCACCGACCTCGGACGAGGAGGTGATGGTGCTCCTCGATACCGCGGCGCGAAGGATGCAGGCTCAGCAGGAACCTCTTCCGACCACCGACTGCGACATCGAGGTGGAGATCCCCATCGATGGGGTCCGGCTGCAGGGACATCTCCACCTGCCCGAGCCGGCAGCAGGTGTGGTGCTGTTTGCTCATGGGAGCGGGAGCAGTCGCCACAGCCCGAGGAACCGGTTCGTGGCGTCGGTGTTGTACCAGGCCGGGCTCGGCACACTGCTTCTCGATCTACTCACGAGTGACGAAGAGGCGGACAGGAAGAACGTCTTCGATCTGCAGCTCCTCGCCGGCCGACTCGTGGCCGCAACCGAATGGCTTCGTGGTCGACGCGATGCTGCGTCGTGCCGGTTCGGGTACTTCGGGGCGAGCACGGGCGCAGGAGCGGCGCTGCTCGCGGCGGTGCAGAGCCCGACGGAGATCGCGGCGGTCGTATCCCGGGGCGGCCGACCGGATCTGGCCGGTTCCGCCCTCTCCCGCGTTCGGGCCCCCACCCTGCTGATCGTCGGTGGTGCCGACGACGTCGTCCTCGAATTGAACCGCCGAGCTCTGGCCCAACTGACCTGTCCGCGAGAGCTGGCGGTCGTCGAAGGTGCCACCCACCTCTTCGAAGAGCCCGGGACGCTGTCGGAGGCCGCGCTCCTGGCCCGGGACTGGTTCGTCCGCTACTTGCTGCCCACCGGGCCTGGGCCCGAATCGGAAGGAATCTCATGACCTCGTTGCAGCGTGAGCCGAGCCTCCGAGCGGCCGCCGCGGAGATCCGGTCCCTGGCGACGCCGTTGGGTGACCCGGCTGCGCTCACGCGACTGGCGGACCGTGTCCGCGGTGACCGATTCGTTTGCATCGGCGAGGCGTCCCACGGAACGCACGAGTTCTATCAATGGCGCGCGCGACTCAGCCGCACGCTCATCGAGGAACACGGCTTCACGTGGATCGCGGTCGAGGGCGATTGGCCCGACTGTTGGCGGATCAACCGCTGGGTTCGGGGTCAGGACGACCAATCCCTCGATGCGTACGGCCTGCTCTCAGGCTTCGAACGTTGGCCCACCTGGATGTGGGCCAACGAAGACGTGGCGGACTTCCTCGGGTGGTTGCGCGAGTGGAATCGAACCCGACCAGTCTCCGAGCGCGTGGGGTTCTACGGGCTCGACGTCTACTCGTTGTGGGATTCGCTTCGCGTCATCATCTCCTGGCTCGAGCGCAACGCGCCTGACGCGCTCCCGGCGGCCATGGAGGCGTGGCGGTGCTTCGCTCCGCATCACGAGGATCCTCACGGCTATGCCTGGTCCACGCGGCTCGTTCCGGAATCGTGCGAGCCCGACGTCGTCGCACTGCTCGTCGAGGTCCAACGCCGTGCGGCCGCGCGGTTGCCCGATGATGAGGAAGCTTTCGATGCCCTCCAGAACGCCGAGGTGGCCGTAGGTGCCGAGCACTACTACCGGACCATGGTTCGCGGTGACCGCGAATCCTGGAACATCCGTGATCACCACATGGCCGACACGATCGACCGTTTGGCTCGGCATCTCGGCCCGCAGTCCAGGGGGCTCGTCTGGGAGCACAACACCCACGTCGGCGATGCTCGGGCCACCGACATGGCGCGCGCTGGGATGGTCAACGTGGGTCAGCTTGTCCGTGAACGACACGAGAAGGATGGAGTCGCGCTCGTCGGGTTCGCTTCGCACCGGGGCTCGGTGCTCGCCGCCGCCGCATGGGGCTCGCCCGAGTTGGTCCTCCCGGTACCGGAAGCCCGGAGCGGGAGCCACGAGGACCTGCTGCACCGGACGTTGGGCGAGCCTGCCGTACTGGTCTTCGGCGAGGATCGATCCGGTCCCTGGCTGTCGAGCTGGTTGGGCCACCGCGCGATCGGCGTCGTCTACCAGCCCCAGCGCGAGGCGGGGAACTACGTCCCCACACAGATGGGCGGTCGCTATGACGCGCTGATCTGGTTCGAGCAGGCCGTCGCCCTGAGACCGCTCCACCACGAGCGACGTCCCCGAGAGCCCGAGCTCGAGACCCAACCCACGGGCTTCTAGATGCCGCGTGACGATGGAACGGCGCGTCCGAGTTCGCCTCTGACGAGCAGATCCATCGGCCCCCCGTCATCCACCGCGATGGACGCGCAGAGGCCGCGGCCCGTCATCGGGCCGCGGCGTGCGGGAACCGGTTCAGTAGCCGTAGCCAGACGACGACCGCGGCGCGCTCATCGAGGGAGTGCTCGCAGAGGAGCTGCTCGCAGAGGAGCTGCTCTTGATCAGCATTCCGTCGGATGTGACGGCGAACCATTTGCCGAGGCTGCCCTGGCCGTTGACGTCACCCGGCTGGCTGTCGCCCGCGAAGGTGTAGAGCGGCCACTGACCGGCGACGAGCTGGACCTCACCGTCACTGCGCATGACGGTGTGGAACGTTGCCGGGTCGAGTCCAGATCCGACCTTCCAGCCGGCGGTGACCGTCAACGGTGGCCAGTTCTCTGCGCACGAGCCGGCGCAGCTGCTCATTGCGTTCAGGTCGTCGGTGAACCCGTACAACGTGTTTCCGTTGGCGTCGACGAGAACGTTGCCGAGCTGGGTGTTCGCCACCTTGACCACGCCTGCGTCGGCGGCCGAGTTGTTGGCGGCGGGGGCCGCAGGCGCGGCGGAGGCGGTGGACGCGCTGTAGCTACTACCGCCTCCACCGTGCGCGGCCCACAACGCCGTGCCCGCGAGCAGGATCATTCCCGCGATCGCGATGCCGATGACTGCCTTGAATCGCATCTTGCCTCCAGTGTTGGGGGGGTTGGGGGGTGTACACGGGAGTACGGCCATGACCACGACATGGTTCGCGACTTCCGGCGAATCGAGCCGTGAAGTCAGACACACGCGAGGAGCCACAACAACCGGCGCACCGTCATGCTCATGACCGAGAAGGCCACCTCGGACACCGTTTGTGAGGGCGATCAGCCGTGACAGGTCCAATCCACAGCTACGGGCAGCCGTACACTCGCTGGCGTGAAGTCCTCGCATAGCGGCACGCGTGGGCCGAGCGAGCGCAGTGACGGTGAGCGATGAGCCCGATCCCGTCCTGGCTCGAAGGTCTTGCCGACGCCGCGCCTGACGCCGCTGCGATTGTTGCTCCGGGGCGCCAACCGATCACATTCGCGGAGCTGTTCGACACGACGCAGCGGGTGGCGGGCGGCCTGCGCACACGCGGCGTCGGTGTCGGCGACAGGATCGCGCTCGTCGTCAACAACGGGCCCGCCGCTCTGACTGGCTTCGTGGGCATCTCGTCGGTGTGCGCCTGTGCCCCGCTCAACCCGACGTATCGAACTGCTGAGTTCGATTTCTACCTGCACGATCTCGGCGCCCGGGCCGTCGTGATCGAGGCCGAGCTCGACTCTCCCGTTCGGGACGTCGCACGCGCACTCGGCATCGAGATCCTCGAGTTCGGCGCTACGGATCACGACCTGGTCCCCGCTTCCGGGGACACTCGGGGATGTGCCGGCGAGCCCCCCGCAGATGCGGACGTGGCGCTGGTGTTGCACACATCGGGCACAACCGCGCGTCCAAAGGTCGTACCGTTGCGCCACCGAGAGCTCATCGCCTCTGCCACGAACATCGCGGCGACGCTCGCGCTCGACCCGTCCGACCGGTGCCTGAACGTGATGCCGTTGTTCCACATCCACGGAATCGTGGGAGCTGCGTTGTCGTCCCTGGCGGCCGGTGCGAGCGTCGCATGCACCCCCGGTTTCCACCCCGTGCGGTTCTTCTCGTGGGTCGACGAGCTCGAACCGACCTGGTATACGGCGGTGCCAACGATGCACCAAGCGCTTCTCGCGCGAACCCGCGAGCACCCCGAGCTCGCCGACCGAGCGCGGTTTCGGCTCATCCGATCGTCCTCGGCCGCGCTCCCACCGGCTGTGTTCGCCGAACTCGAAGCGACCTTTGGCGCGCCCGTGATCGAGTCATACGGGATGACCGAGGCCGCGCACCAGATGGCGAGCAACCCCCTCCCACCCCGGCTGCGGAAGCCAGGGTCGGTTGGCCCGGCTGCGGGTCCGGAGATCGCAATCCTCGACGAGCACGGCCGACACGTACCAACCGGTGTGATCGGTGAAGCCGCGGTCCGGGGGCCCACGATCTTCTCGGGCTACCAGGACAACGCGGCCGCCAACGACGAGGCATTCGTCGACGGTTGGTTCCGAACGGGTGACCAAGGGATGCTCGACGAGGACGGCTACCTGTTCCTGCGGGGGCGGCTCAAGGAGATCATCAACCGGGGTGGCGAGAAGATCTCCCCACTCGAGATCGACAACGTCCTCCTGCTCCACCCAGCGGTGGCCGAGGCGGTCTGCTTCGGGTTCCCTGACCCCCGTCTGGGCGAGGAGGTCGGCGCAGCCGTCGTCCTGCGTCCGCACTGCGCAGCGTCAGAACGCGAGATCCAGGAATTCGTCGCGGCGAAGGTCGCCGACTTCAAGGTGCCTCGAGTGGTCCGTTTCGTGGACGAGATCCCGAAAGGGTCGACGGGCAAGCTGCGTCGAATGGCACTGGCAGACGAACTCGAGATCGACGGAACTGTCGGCTCGCCGATCGAGCGGACGTATGAACCGCCGCGCACCAACCTCGAGCGCGCACTCGCGCAGGAGTACTGCAGTGTCCTCGGCCAGGATCGGGTGGGACGTCACGACAACTTCTTCGACGCCGGGGGCGACTCGGTACTCGCCGTTGAGTTGATCGTCCGCCTGCAAGAGATTGGGCTGTGTCCTCCAGATGCGCCGTTGGCCGCACTGCTGTGGGCGCCGACTCCGGCACTGTTCGCCGCCTGGGTGGAGAACGGTTCCCGGAGGCACTCCCCGGTCCTCATCCCGATGGTTCCCGTGGACCGTGAGAGCGTCAAGACACCACTCTTCCTCGTCCACGGAGGCGCCGGGGACGTCGTCGAGTTCGTCCCTCTCGCCGATCGTCTCGGAACCGATCATCCGCTCCATTGCTTTCGTGCACGTGCGCTCGACGACCCCCAGCAGAGCGAGCTCGACATCGGCGAGATGGCGGTCGAGTACGTCGACGCGTTGACGGCTTTCGCACCCGACGAACCGATCTACCTCGCCGGAATCTGCGGTAGCGCTCCGATCGCGTTCGAGATGGCCCGTCTGTTGGAGGCGCGCGGCAGGGCGGTTGCGCCGCTCCTGCTGATCGACCCGCTCCCCGGTGCCTGGGATGGTCAGTCCCCGATCGCAGCAGCGGTCGTACGTTCACGGGTGTTCGAGCGGGTGCACTCGGCGGTCCGACAAGGATGGATCTACCGGCTCGGCCAGGGACTCGACCAGGTACGCCGAGGCGACGCTGTTCGAACGGTCCGGGACTTCGTCCGCGCTTGGGTTCGACGCCTGAAACCTACTCGGGCACCACCGGTGGCCGGGGCCGCCTACGACATCACTCGATTGTTCACCGACGCCCGGCACCGGTACACGTATCGACCGCACCATGGCGGCCTCGTGGTCATACACACCCGCCGGTTCCCAACACCCAAACGGCTCTGGTTACGTCTCGCGCCCGACGGTCTGCGCTGGATCGAGGTGCCGGTCCTGCATCCGCAGATGCTGTCGCGACAGAACGCCGATCAGTTGGCGATCCTCGCCGACGCCTTGGTGGATGTGGTCGAGAGCGCGACTCGAGCTCGGAGCGCCGTGCAGCTCCCTGATCACTCCCCGCCGCCAGGTCCAGGCTGAGTTGACAGATCCTTACTGTCAGCGGTGGCACAGCCGCGGCCGTGCGGATCACGACGATCGAGCGCCCCTCACCTTTCCGCGCCGACTCCTTCGATCTCGGTCCCCGAGTTGGATCATGACGCCAACCAGTCGATGAGCTCGTCCTGAACGTCAACTTGGGGCTCTGGCATCAACGGCGTCGAGTCGTGGGGGCGTTCGTTGCTCGACAAGTAATCGGCGAGTGCAGCGAAGGGCATGGGGTGGGCGAAGTGATAGCCCTGCATCAGGGTGCAGCCGTTGCGCACCAGGAAGTCGCGTTGCCAGCGGGTTTCCACGCCTTCGGCAACGGCGCGCAGGCCGAGGGTCGTCGCCAGTGCCAGTACGGCCACGACCAACGGCGCATCCGACTGGTCGTTCTCGATCCTGCCGATGAAGGAACCATCGATCTTGATGGCGCGGATCGGCAATCGGTCGAGGTAGCCCAGTCCGCTGAAACCGGTGCCGAAATCGTCGATGACACAGGAGACGCCGAGGTTGGTCAAGTCGGTCAGCACCTGCCGTACGTCGACCGTGGTGGCCATGGCCAGGCTCTCGGTGATTTCCAGCTCGAGATGCCGAGGGTCGAGATGGGTGCCACGAAGCACGCGGGCAACCATATCGACCACCGACTGCATCTCGAATTGGCGCGCTGACAAGTTGACGGCCACCGTGAAGTCGTCACCGACAAGCGGTAGAAGCTCGACCGCACAACGCGTGGCCTGCTGCAGGACCCACTCACCGATCGGAACGATGAGTCCGGTCTCCTCAGCGATGGAGATGAAGCGGCCCGGACCGAGCAGGCCGTCCGTAGGGTGATGCCAGCGGAGAAGCGCCTCGATGCCGATCACGCGATTGGAGGCCACATCGAGCTGCGGTTGGTAGAACACTTCGAGTTCCTCGCGCTCGATGGCACTGTGGAGTGCTGATTCGAGCTCGAGTCGGCCAACGGCATCGGCGTACATCTCCGGGCTGTGCCGCCGAACCTGGCCTCCGGTGAGTCTCTTCGCCTGGTACATGGCGGTGTCGGCGCTTCGCAGCAGCTCCTCCGCATTCTCACCATCGACCGGAAACTGGGCGACACCGATGCTGGGCGCCACGTGGAGCTGTCGGAGACCGTGCGTCGGTGATGCGATCGAGAACGGGTCGGAGAAGGCGTCGATGACTTGGTCAGCCACGGTCATCGTGTCGTCTTCGCCGACTTCCCATTGCAGGAGCATCCCGAATTCGTCGCCGCCCAACCTGGCCACGTCGATCCCTGTCCGTTTGAACTCGGCCAGGCGTCCGGCGACGGCCATGAGGAGCTGGTCGCCGGCGCTGTGGCCGAGGCTGTCGTTCACGAACTTGAATCGGTCGAGGTCGAGGAACATCACCGCCACCGACTGGCCACCCAGCTGTGCCGCGGTCACCGCCTCGCCTAGGCGGCCCCGGAATGCGCGGCTGTTGGGCAGCCCCGTCAGGTGGTCGTGCTGCACCCAGTAGTCCGCTCTTTCCAGGTCACGCAGCACGAGGGCCAGTGCGCCCGCGACCAAGATCGCGAGCAGTCCCGTGCCGATCGCGATCGTGCCGACCGAAAGGCTCAGCCCGAGTGCCAGGTTGAGTCCGGTGAGGACCGGACCAACCAGAAGGGCCACGACGAAGATCAGGGCCAGGAACCGACTGCGCCTGATCGGCGACGCGCTCGGGGTCAGCGTGCGCCGGCTCTGGGTACGGAGTGTGGCTGCGCCAGCCAGCAGCGCCGCGGCCGCCAGCTCGAGGGCCAGCGACGAGGCCGGGACCGAGGAACGCAAGCCCCCAACAGCTTGCGACATCTGGATGACGAACAGAACAGCGAGCGCAGCGAGAACAAGCCGACCGGGGCTGGCACCTCTGTCGCCTCTGACGAGCGGCACGGTGCATACCACCAGCGCGAGGGCGATACCCGCCTTCGCCACCGCGAGTAGAGCGTCCACGTACGCGGCGTGGTCGGACATGAATGGCCGGGGCTCGAGCACCAACACCCATACGGGAAGCAGCACCATGGTGGCCACCACGACACAGACCACCATTTGCTGGGCCGCGCGCGGGCCGGTGCGCTCGACGAGCAGCGACCAGACGGCTTGGCCGACTGCGACGAACACGAGCAAGGTCAGCAGCGAGAGCAGGTTGCCGAGCGCCTGGTCGTTCTGCAGGAGCCGAGCCAACACCTCGAGTTGGAGAAGCGCCGCGGCAGCGATCGAGGCCGACCACGCGCGTCGAGCGTCGGTTCGTCGCGCGCCAGCCAGCCAGCCAGACGCGACCAACGCCGCGCACGCGGCGCCGATGGCCAGGGCATGGCTGGGCTCGGCCGCGACGACGATCGCCGCGCACCCGGCCACTCCCATTGCTGCTAATGCCGCCTTCGACACAGTAGGGATCCCCCGCCGTATGCCTCACCCAAGGGTGGCTCCGGGCGCGTAGCGCGCGCCTGAGTCTGATTGCCCGAATCGGTAGGCCGTTCGACTCATGCGCCGCCCCACCACGAAGGCATCTGAGGAGCACGTTCGGGCGGTTGCCCATGACCCGCGACGGGGATACCGTCCGCGAATCGCGCCGTCGTGGTACGGGGTGATGCCGGCACAGCACAAACGCACTCTTGCTGTTCGGAGGGTGAGGCATGGCACAGCAGCCCAATCCCACGTCGTTCGGTCCGCTGATGCAGATCGCGGCGGGCGTGCTCGACGTTGGGTACGTCGAAGTCGGGCCGAACAACGGTCAAGCGGTGGTGCTGCTCCATGGCTGGCCCTACGACATCCACAGCTACGTCGACGTCGCGCCCGCGCTCGGCGCCGCGGGCTATCGCGTCGTCGTCCCGTACCTCCGCGGATATGGCACGACACGCTTTCTGTCGCACGCCACGATGCGAAACGGGCAGCAGGCGGCGCTTGCGGTCGACGCCATCGCACTGATGGACGCACTCGGCATCGAGTCGGCGATCGTCGCGGGCTTCGACTGGGGTGCGCGAACTGCCAACGTCGTCGCCGCGCTCTGGCCCGACCGATGCAAGGCGATGGTCTCGGTGAGCGGCTACCTGATCGGAAGCCCAGCAGCGAACCAAGCGCCGTTGCCTCCGACAGCGGAGCTCCAGTGGTGGTACCAGTACTACTTCGCGACCGAGCGCGGCCGGGCCGGCTACGAGAAGCACCGACGCGACTTCGCGAGGCTCATCTGGCACACCGCGTCCCCCGAGTGGAACTTCGACGAGACGACCTTCGATCGCAGCGCCGCCGCGTTCGACAACCCGGACCACGTCAGTATCGTCATCCACAACTACCGCTGGCGACTCGGCCTCGCCCCCGGCGAATCGGAATACGACGAGTTGGAAACACGGCTCGCCGAGGGTCCCGTCGTCACCGTGCCGACCATCACCCTCGAAGGCGATGCCAACGGCGCGCCCCATCCGGACCCGAGTGCCTATGCCGCGAAGTTCTCCGGCAAGTACATGCATCGAACGCTCACCGGTGGCGTGGGCCACAACCTGCCGCAAGAGGCCCCGCAGTCCTTCGTCGAAGCCATCGTGGAAGTCGACGGCTTCGCTTCGTGAGGGAACGAGATGAACACCAACCCGCTCACCGCCGCTGATCTACCGCACGAAGGGCGCATGCCGTCGCTCGACGGCGCGACCGAGTGGCTGAACTCGCCGCTGCTTGCGACTGAGGGGTTGCGCGGTCGGGTCGTGGTCGTCGACTTCTGGACGTACACGTGCATCAACTGGCTCCGTACGCTGCCGTACGTCCGAGCGTGGGCAGAGGAGTACGAGACCGATGGTCTCGTCGTCATCGGCGTACACACACCCGAGTTCGGGATAGAGACCGACATCGACAGCGTTCGTCGCGCCGCGAAGGAGATGCACGTCGACTACCCGATCGTCATCGACAACGACTACGCGATCTGGGAGGCGTTCGCGAACCACTACTGGCCCGCCCTCTACTTCATCGACGCTCGCGGTGAGATTCGGCATCACCGGTTCGGCGAAGGCGACTACGAGCGATCGGAGCAAGTCATCCAAGAGCTGCTCGTCGATGCGGGCGCGAGTGGCGCGCGCGGCCGCATGGCCTCGATCGACGCGCAGGGCATAGAGGTCGCTGCGGATTGGGACGAGTTGCAGTCGCCGGAGACCTACGTCGGCTACGGGCGCGCCGAGCGGTTCGCATCTCCGGGCGGCGTTGCGTTCGACGAGCGTCGTACGTACACGCTGCCCGCGGACTTGCGAGGCAATGAGTGGGCCCTTGCCGGCAGCTGGACGATCGGCCAGGAGGCGGCGGTGTCGAGCGATGCAAACGGCCGGATCGTGTACCGATACCACGCCCGCGATGTGCATCTCATCCTGTCGCCGACCACTCCCGGTGCGACGGTGCGGTTCCGCGTGCGCCTCGACGGTGATCCGCCTGGGTCCGCGCACGGTCTCGATGTCGACGCCGAGGGCTACGGCACCGTTGTGGACCCCCGCTTGTACCAACTCGTCCGGCAGCCGGCGGACGTCGTTGATCGGGAGTTGGCGATCGAGTTCCTGGACCCGGGCGTCGCGGCTTTCGCGTTCACGTTCGGCTGATCATGCGCCCACGATGCAGCGGAGCGAGAGGCTGAGTCATGGACTCTTCTGGTCGTGCTCGCTCTGCGGTGGATCATGGTGAAGTTCGATCGTCCATGAGCCGCGGTCATACGGCCATATAGCGAGCGTCGTCGTGTTGCCGGCTTGCCATTCGCGAACCTCGTCGCTCCATTGAGGGCAGCCCTGACAACGCAGGAGTGTTGGCTGTCGCGTCCAGAACCCGGAGAGCCCGGCCACGAGAACGATCGCGCAGAGCCCGACTCCCACCTTTGGGGCCCACGGATGAACGGACGTTGCCGCGCCATGAATCGCCATGAGCGTGAGGATGGCGATGGGCAAGACGGCATACCGACCGGTTGCCTCTTCGAGAGAACCGAGCTGCACCAGCAGTTCGACCAACACGAACGCGCCTACAAGCAACAACGGCACGCGAGCGTTCGGTGCGGTCCAGAGCAGGAACAAGAGCGAGCCCGCAACGGCGAGGGCAGTGACTCCGAGCGCGAAGGCCGCCAACCACGAACGATCCTCCAGCCCTTGCATCAATGTGTCGATCGTCGTCGGCCCCAACACGAACGCGCCGAGGTGCCACCCGCCGACGGTGCGCGCCAATTCGGACGGGCCAGGGATCGAGAGCTTGGTGTCGGCCAGATTTCCGGATGAGCGAGCGAGAACGAGCACGATGATCTGGACAACAGCCACCGCACTGATCGTGGCTGCCTGCACCCATCTGCGTCGGCCCCGCTCGGTGACGGCCCGGATGACGAACAGGGGTGCGAGTGCGATCGAATAGAGGCCCGACAGACACGCGAGCGCCAACAGGGCGAGGCTGACGCCGAAACGCTTGCGGCCGATTCTTTCGACGGGCGTGAACAGCAACAACAGGGTCAAGATGCCCAGGTAGGTCTGGGCATTGATCGTGTTGAGCCATGCTTCGGGTTCCGCGAGCGTGCCCACGGCGAGAAGGACGGCCGCGGCGATCTTGGCGCCCGCGATCGGCAACAACTCCGACGGCCAGAAGAGCGCAACTCCCACGACGGTCGCGAGCACGCCAAAGGACAACCAAGCGGTCACGAGCGGGGCGTACAACAGAGGCACGAGTGATGCGAGCCACGTCGCGCCGTTCGCGAAGGCGTTGTAGTAGCCCGTGCGAGTTTGAACGTAGAACAGGTCGAGCGGGCTCGCGTTGTTGGCCATGTGTTGGAAGTGAAGCGAACCCTCCTCCGCCCAGAACCGGCCGTGCAGGAGTACGTAGGGCGCACGAGTGGCGGCTATGGCGAGCGTGCCCAACAGGATCGACCATGCGGCTCCCGGCGTGACCCGCTCTTCACGAAGGCCGGAGCTCGGATGCTTGGCGGACGCCACCGGGACCGACCTCACCGGCGGCACCCTAGTTGGAGGACGGTCTCGGGCAGCAGTCGATCTCGATTGGCGAAGGGCACGTTCCTCAACGGTCCCCTCGACGATTTGGCCCGCCTGTGCTGAGATCGACGCGTGGACGGCATTCATGACCTGGGAGGTGTCCAAGGCTTCGGTCCCGTCGAGGTCGAGCCGGACGAGCCGGTGTTCCACCACGAGTGGGAGCGACGAGCCTTCCGCGCCACGATCTCGGCGATGATGTCGGGCCATCTGAACGGGCGGTTCCGACACGCCATCGAACGGATGGATCCGGCCTGGTACCTCACCTCGAGCTACTACGAGCACTGGCTCACCGCGGCGGCGACCGGTCTCATCGAGGCCGGAGCGATCGAGCCCGACGAGCTCGACGCGCGACTCGGCGCACCGTTTGACATCGCGAGACCGGTGCGTGCACCCCGACTGGCCGACCCCGGCGCGTCGTCGTACGAGCCCCGGTTCGGCGTGGGCGATCAAGTCCGGGTCCGCGAGTGGCACCCCCTCGGTCACACGCGGGCACCGCGTTACGTCCAGGGCAAGCGCGGCGCGATCGTCCGGCTCGACGGCGTGTTCTCGCTACCCGACGTGGAGTATCACTGCGACGAGAAACGAAATGAGCCGACATACACCGTCCGGTTCGAAGCGCACGAGCTCTGGGGCGAAACCGGCGACCCTGTGCACGTCGACTTGTGGGAGAGCTACTTGGAGGAAGCGACGTGACCGACGATCACCATCATCCGATCCCTCGGACACCCGTCGAGGAACGAGTGGATGCGCTCGAGGCGCTGCTCGTCGAGCGAGGCCTGCTCGATCCCGACGCCATCGACGCAGTTGTCGCGCACTACGAATACGACGTCGGCCCCATGAACGGCGCGAAGGTGGTGGCGCGAGCCTGGATCGACGCGGAATACCGTCGCCGGTTGCTCGAGGACGGCACCGCCGCCATCAGCGAGCTCGGGTTCGGTGGACCGGAAGGCGATCACATGGTCGTCGTTGCGAACGGCCCCGAGGTTCACAACGTCGTGGTGTGCACCCTTTGCTCCTGTTACCCGTGGCCCGTGCTCGGTTTGCCGCCCAACTGGTACAAGAGCCCGCCCTATCGGTCGCGGGTCGTGCGCGAGCCGCGGGTCGTGCTGCGCGAGATGGGATGCGACGTGCCCGACGACGTCGAGATCCGCGTGTGGGATTCCTCTGCCGAGGTTCGGTACCTGGTTCTGCCCGAACGACCGGCCGGCGCCGACGGTCTGCCCGAGGCCCAACTGGCAGAGCTGGTCACTCGTGACTCGATGATCGGCGTGGCGCGACTGTGAGCGAGTCGGCCGCATTCGCCGCCGGGTTGGCCGATGCAACGATCCCGCGGTCGAACGGAACTCCGACCTTCGACGCACCGTGGCAGGGCCGTGCCCTCGCGATGGCGATCTTGTTGGTCGAACAGACCGGAGTCGAGTGGGAGGACTTTCGCAGGCACCTGATCGCTGCGATAGCGGACGATCCCGAGCGCCCGTACTGGGACAGCTTTGCGGATGCCCTCGAACGGTTCGCCGACGAAGCGGGCGTGACCACGGATACATCTCGTCGAGATCGCCCGAGCTAGTTTCCTCGGGTGGCAGTGAGACCACCCGACGTCGTGTTGTTCATGACGGATCAGCAACGCTTCGACCAGGTCGGGTATCTCGGCCCGTCGGTCTTCGAGACGCCCGCGCTCGACTCGCTCGCCGCGCACGGGGTGACCTTCGAGTGCGCGTACAGCCCGTCGACCACCTGCACGCCCGCCCGGTCGGCTCTGTTGACCGGGATGCATCCACACCGGCTACCGACGCAGATCAACGGCCTGGCGTTCCGCGAGGGCAGTTGGACGCTGGCGCGTGCACTCCGGGCCGTCGGCTACCAGACCGCGTTGGTGGGCAAGATGCATTTCGCACCGATCCACGCGGACCAGGGTTTCGATGTGATGCGAACGTGCGAGCATCTCGCGGCCAGCGCGATCGTTCCCGCGCCCGGATGGCCAGCCGGACGTGGACGACTACCACGAATGGCTCGTCGAGCAGGGTGTCGACGAATACCGCCCGCTTCCGCCGAGCCTCGGCCCGAGCCGCGGCGGGCGGTTCAGGGTTCCCGTACGACATCAGCTACCACCCGACGGCGTGGATCGAACGGGAGGCCTGCCGGGTGCTCGATGCACGCGACCCCGAGCGACCGATGTTCTTGGTGATCTCCTTCCCACACCCACATGCTCCGCTGGACCCGCCCGAGCCGTACGCATCGATGTACGACCCTGCCGACATCGAACTTCCGACCGACGGATTCGAGGTCAATGACGGTCTCCCCGGCACCTTCATCAACGCGTTGACCACGGAGACTCCGCCATACCGACCCCGCCGCGTCGATCCCGCTCGCCCGGGGCGCGTGCGAGCGCGCCTCACCAAGACCCGTGCCCTCATCCGCCAGATCGACGACACCATGGGTCGGCTCCTCGAACGCACGCCCCTCGATCGAACGTTGGTCTTCTTCACCTCGGACCACGGTGACTACGCCGGGCCACCGAGGCCTGCTGCAGAAGGTTCCGTGGATCCCGTTCGACGATCTCCTTCGAGTGTCCCTCGTGGTGGCCGGCCCGGGGGTGGTCGAGAATCGTCGCGTCAGCTCCCTCGTGCAGTCGTTCGATTTCGTGCCGACGGTATGTGAGGTGGCGCTCCCGACCATCGACACGTCGGGGATGGATGCGGTGAGCCTCTGGCCGTTTCTCGACGGTGAACCGCCAATCGAAGAGCGCTGGGCGGCGTACGGAACCGGTGACGGCTGGCCGGGAGTGCGGCTGGGGGGCCTCAAGTACTTCCGTCATGGCCCGTCCCGCCAAGCGGTCCTCTTCGACCTCGAATCGGATCCCGGCGAGACCACGAACCTTCTCGCCGACCAGACATATCGCGACCGCGCGCTGGAGTTGGCGGTCGGTCTCCAGCTCTTTCTCGATCGCCCGCCGGTGGGCGTCTGAACGAATCAGCGGTCCTGACTGCCCGACGGTTCTTTGTCGAGCACGAGCGACCACGCTTTGAAGTCCGAGCGCACACCCTTCATCTTCTGGTGGGGCATCTCGACGACGCGTGGGGGCGGGTCGATCTGCTCGCGCACTTCCTCGGACAGCACGACGCGGCCCGGACCGGCGCGACTGGTCAAGCGGGCTGAGATGTTCACCGTGGTACCGATGGCGGTGTACTGCCGGCGCCATTGCGAACCGGTGTGGGTCGCGACGATCTCGCCGGTGTTGCAGCCCGATGCCGAATCGCAACGGGGCAAAGCCGTGGGAGGCGAGTAGGTCATCGAGCTCGTCGACCCGTTCCTGCAACTCGCGGGCGCACGCGACGGCCGCGGTGGCGTGGTCCGGGCGCGCCAACGGCGCACCGAAGATGACGAACACCTCGTCGCCGATGTACGTCATCAGCGTCCCACCGTGCGACAACACGATTGCCGACGCTGAACTCGTAGAAGTCGTTGAGCATCGCGTTCACGGCCACCGGCTCGAGCGTCGACGGACCGTTCGGTGAAGCCTCGGAGATCGCAGAACATGGCGGTGACGTCGACGCGCTGACCTTCGATGACAGCCTCTACACGACCCTCCTCGATGAGCTGGGCCGCGACTCGATCGGGCACGTACTGCGAGAAGAGAGCGGCGACCCGCCGCCGCTGTCTGGTTTCGACGAAGTACCGGACACCGAGCGACAAGGGAACAGCGAGGGCGACCGCAATCGTCGGGTACGCGAAGTTCATGATCGTGCCGGCGTCGACCCGGAGCATCGCGCCGACGAGATAAGCGAGGAGCGTGCCCACCGCGACGATGACGGCCATCCATGCCGGCAGGAACTGGACCGCGAACGTGACGATGAGCGACACCAGCAGCACCCAGGCCGCGATCTCGAACGTGGACGACGTGGTCAGATACGCCCGACTGGTCATGGTGTCGAAGGCACTCGCCTGGATCATCACACCCGGCAGGCCGCCGCCCTTCTCGACGGGAGTGGGAAGGCGATCGCCGAGCGACACGTCCGTCACGCCGATGAACACCACCTTGTCCCGGAGCTGGTCCGCGGCGGATCCGTTGAGCACATCGGCCGCCGAGATGACGGGCTTGTCGCGGGGGCTGTCCAGCTCGGGCGGATAGCTCACCCTCAGGTCGTAGTGCTCGTTCGTCGGGATGGCTCTCCCGGCCACTTGGACACCGGACGGGCGCCGGAGGATCGGGTCGGCGGGCTGGTCCGCCTCGGTGGCGACCGTGGCCAGGCTGAGGCCGGGCACGAGGCTGCCGTCCTTGTCCTCGATCACGAGCGGGACCTCACGAACCGCGCCGTCGTTCGGATCGGGAAGGACCTGGGTCTGGCCGACCGCACGGGCAGCCTGCGCGAGCGGCTCGATCGGTGGGAGCACGACGGATTGGCGCACCTTCGCCGCCGCCCCAGTTCCTGGGTTGCCGTCGTTGCTGTCGAGCGCGGTCGCCGCGAGTACCACGTTGTCGGCATCGGCGATGGCCTGGGCCAGTTCGGCGTCACCGTCGGCCGGGGATGCGAACACGATGTCGAATGCGATCACCCGCGCCCCGGCGGCGTCGAGGGCGCGCACCAGCTCGGCGTAGCGCGACCGCGGCCATGGCCAGCTCGGTTCGACTTCTTCGAGCGCGCGGGCGTCGATGGCCACGACCGCGACGGAGGGATCGACCTCGCCGCGCGGGAAGCCGAGATCGGAGGCGACGCCCTCGAAGCGTCCGAATCGTCCGGTCGGTTCGAGCAACGCCGTCAGCCCCGCGAGCGTCACCGAGATGGCGAGGCACGCGGCCACGCGCAAGGCCAACCGCCGAGCGCGGGGACTCATCGCTGTTGCTCCCGCACGGTCGGCACCCTACGCGGTCGTTCGACGGGACGCTTGTCACTATGCCGGTTCGTCGCGTCGGAATAGAATCACGGGCGACGACGGGTGGTGACAGGTTGAAAATTCGCGGGTTGCGACGATCGACGAAGCGCGCGCGGCGGTCGCGCTCGTGCTGGTGCTCGGTGCCACAGCCGCCGCGTGTGGTGGTGGGGGCAACGAAGCCGCCGGTGGCGGTGACGACGCGGGCGGGAAGTCGCTGGCGACGCTCAACATCCTGTCCGACGCAGTCACGGCCGCGTCGGGAGAGCAAGGCGCGTTCGAGCCCGCTCAAGAATGGCCAATCGCTCAACCAAGGCGATCGTGTGCAAACCGACGCGTCGGGGCTGGCCGAAGTGGCGTACTTCGACGGCTCCTGGCAGCGGATCGAGAGCCAAGCAACCCTCACGCTCACCGAACTGGTCGACATCGAAGGCGGCCAAGTCGTGCGCACCGGTCTCGATCAGGGCAAGGCGTGGCAACGCGTCGAGAAACTGACGAGCGAGGACGATTCGTTCGAGGTGGACACACCCGTCGCGGTCGGCTCGGTGCGCGGGACCGAGTTCTCCATCGACTGCACGACGGCCCCGGTCGCATGCACCTTTGCCGTGGTCAGCGGCGTCGTGGTGCTGGCGCTGTCGGATGGGTCGAGCGTCACGCTCACCGCCGGCCTGATGATCAGCGTCCAGCAGGACACGCCCGCGGGCACGCCCACGAACGTCGGCGTCGATCAGCTGAAACAAGATCCGTGGATCGCGAAGAACTTGGCCCTGGACGCCGCGAATCCGCCTTCTCCGCCGGGCACAGTGCCATCGGGTGCGGGCAACGGATCGACCGAAACCGCGAGCGGCGAGTTCGCGACGCAGGCCAACGCCATCTGCGCAACGGCCGGCGAACAGAATGACGCCATTCTGAATGCGGGTGCCGGTAGCGACGAGGTGGCACGGCAGCAGGCGGTCGTGCTCGACAACGCGCTCGACGAGCTGGCCGCATTGCAGCCACCGGCGGAAATCGCAGGTCAGTACCAGACGATGATCGACAGCTATCGCCGGCGCACAGCGCTGGTGAACCAAGCACTCGCAGCGTCCGCCGACGCTCGGCCCCCGCTCGTGACGCAGTTGCTGGCTGTGACCGCTACGGGCGCCGACGCGGCCCGCAGCCTCGCCCTCGACGATTGCGTGTTGCGCTCGTCCTGATCGGTGTCAGGTGCGCGCAGCTCTGCGGCGTGACTGGATGAACAGTGCGGCCGCCAGCAGCAGCAGCAGGGCAAGGGCCAGGGCGAGCAGCAAGGCCGGAAGCTTGGAGGACGACTTCGTCTGGTCGAGCGGCACCGCCGCCACTGCCGTGGTCGTGATGCCGTAACGAACAGAGGGGATGACCGCCATGTTGACGGGCTTGACCAACGTCTCGCCCAGCACTTCGACCTCCGCGGGCGGGGGCGCGGTCGTGTCTGTCACCGCAGGAGGTGGTGGCGCAGCCTCTTGTTGGGGTGGTTCCGTCGGCGTGTCGACCGGAGCGGAGGCCAAGAACCGGGTGATCACGTACTCGGAGCCGTCGGCCGCTCGAGCCACGCCGATGCCGACGCGATCGAACCGCGGGTCGGTCAGATTGGCGTAGTGCACCGGACTGTTGAGGAAGTCGTTCCAAACCATCTCGTCGGTCGGCCCGAACGCGATGTTGTCGCCGACCCAGATGTACGGCGTGGTGATGCCGGCCGTCACGTCGGGGTGGACGAACGTGGCCGGCGGATTCGAGGCCATGTAGGGCGCCCATTGCTCGGACAGCTCTTGAAGGTTGGGGTCGATCTGCATGGTCTGCAGGCCCAACGACGTGCGCAACGCGTTGATCTGGTCGAAGAAGTACTGACCGTCGCTCGACAGCGCCGGTGCACTCGGTGCCGAGCCGACCAGGGTCGCGAGCGCGCCCATCACGAGCACCAGCCCGATCAATGCGCCCCTTCGCAGCCTTCGCATACTCCACCCGATCATTGCGACGCGATAGGCGTATCTTTGCTCCGTTCGTCGCCGCCGTGTCGAGCGGCACCGGTCACGCCTCGAGGTGTCACCGGTCCCACGGCAGCTATCCCGGATAGCTTGCTGCGGTGGTTTCGGACTCACCTGACGCGCGTGTGAACGCCGAACATCCACACCCGTTTCGATTCGGTGTCGGCGCAGGAGTCGCCCGCTCGCGCAAGGCGTGGCGTCAGTTCGCGAGGAAGGTCGAGGGTCTCGGCTTCTCGACGTTGTCCGTTTCGGACCACTTCAACGAACAGCTCGCGCCGTTGCCTGCGTTGGCCGCCGCGGCTGAAGCCACCAACACGCTCCGGGTCGGCACGTTGGTCCTGTGCAACGACTACAAGCACCCGGTCGTGCACGCCAAGGAGCTAGCCACCATCGACCTGCTCTCGGACGGGCGCCTCGAGTGGGGGATGGGTGCCGGTTGGTTCCCACCCGACTACGAGACGTCCGGTATCCCCTTCGATCGTCCCGGTGTTCGGGTCGATCGGTTGACCGAGGCGGTATCGATCATGAAGGGCCTGTTCGGCGACGAGAAGGTCTCGTTCGACGGAGCGCACTATCGGATCACCGATCTCGACGGCACACCCAAGCCCGTGCAGCGTCCGCACCCGCCGCTGCTCATCGGTGCTTCGCAGCGGCGTCTGCTCTCCTTCGCGGCACGCGAGGCCGACATCGTCGGCATCGGCCCGAGCCTCGACGGCCGGGCCTTGCCGTCTCGGCCGGCCCCGATGTCGCCGGCCGCGGCGGCCGACCGACAGCTCGAGTGGATTCGTGCCGCCGCCGGAGGCCGGTTCGACCAGCTCGAGTTGCAGGTTGTCGCGTTTCCCTTCAGCGTCGGCGGCGACGTCGAACAGCAAGCCGCTCAGATCGGAGGGAGCCTCGGCGTCGAGCCTCGCGACGTGCTCCCGTCGCCGCACGTCGTGCTGGGCTCGGTCGACGCGATCTGCGAACTGCTCGAGGAGCGGCGCGAGCGTTGGGGGATCTCGTATTGGGTCATCCCTGCGGCGGTGGTCGACGCCGCCGCCCCGATCGTCGAGCGCCTCGCTGGTACCTGAGCCCGCGTCGGGCCCCTCGGGGCTTTCACAAGATCTCGTGTGAAATTCCCGGCGACAATGTCGAGAACGCGGGGCCGACTCCGTCCCTCGGGTACATACGGCCGGAAGGGCCGACCTCACCCAAGGAGAACACCATGGCCAAGTACCTGTTGCTCAAGCACTACCGAGGCGCACCGACGCCCGTCAACGGCGCGCCGATGGACCAGTGGAGGCCCGACGAGGTCGAGGCCCACATTCGGTTCATGAACGAGTTCGCCGCTCGGCTCGAGAGCAGCGGTGAGTTCATCGACGGACAGGCGCTGTCGCCCGACGGTATGTGGGTCCGTTACGACGGCGAGGGCCGGCCGCCGGTGACCGACGGTCCGTTCGCCGAAACGAAGGACTTGATCGCGGGATGGATGGTGATCGACGTCGACAGCCAAGAGCGAGCGATCGAGCTCGCTGGTGAGCTGTCGGCCGCACCCGGTGCCGGCGGCGAGCCGATCCACGAATGGCTCGAGGTCCGACCCTTCCTGGCCGCGCCGCCGAACTTCACCCATTGACCGTGGACGGGCCAGTGACCGTCGATGAGATCGAGCTACGCGAGCTCGTCCCACGGGTCTTGAGCGTCCTCGTCCGTCGCGGTGCTGACTTCGCGACGGCCGAGGACGCCGTACAAGAAGCGCTCATCCGGGCGCTCTCCGCGTGGGGAGACGAGCTGCCCGCTGACCCCACGAGTTGGCTCATCACGGTGGCTTGGAGGGCCTTGCTCGACCTGACACGGTCGGACGCAGCGCGCCGCGACCGAGAGATCCGATTCGACACCGAACCGCCGCCCGCCGCGGTCTCGAGCGCTGACGACACCCTGCGGATCTACTTCCTTTGCGCGCACCCCGACCTGACGCCGTCGTCGGCGGTTGCGCTGACCCTCCGAGCCGTCGGTGGCCTCACCACCCGCCAGATCGCTCAGGCCTACCTCGTGCCCGAGGCCACGATGGCGCAGCGCATCAGCCGCGCCAAGCGCATGGTCGGTCGAGCCGGTGTCGAGCAGACAAGTGTCGAGTCGGCCGGCGACGTGCGCACGGTGATGCGGGTGCTGTACCTCGTCTTCAACGAGGGCTATTCCGGCGACGTCGATCTCGCGGCGGAGGCGATCCGACTGACCCGGCAGCTGGCTGCCTTGGTGGACGACCCCGAGGTCCACGGGTTGCTCGCCCTGATGCTCTTACACCATGCGCGCCGCCGCAGCCGTACCCGACCGGATGGAAGCATCGTGCCTCTCGCCGATCAGGACCGCAGCCAGTGGGACACCGGGCTCATCGCCGAGGGCATCGACATCGAACGAGCTGCGCTCGCGCGCGATCAGCTCGGCGAATACCAGGCGCAAGCGGCGATCGCTGCGCTGCATGCCGATGCGCCGCGTGTCGAGGAGACCGACTGGATCCAGATCGTGGAGTGGTACGACGAGCTACTCCGGTTCGCCGACACTCCGATCGTCCGGCTCAACCGTGCGGTCGCCGTCGGCGAGGCCGACGGCGCGCCCGCAGGACTGGCGGCACTGGCCGAGGTTCCTGAAGACGTCCCTCGGCGCGAAGCGGTCGCCGCGTACCTCCACGAGAGGAACGGCGATCTCGAACTCGCGGCCCGCCTGTATGCCGACGCGGCTCGCAACGCACCAAACCTCGCAGAACGCGACCATCAGACGCGCCAAGCCGCGCGACTCAACCAGCGCCGGCAACACCGCAGATGATCTCGGCGCGGGCGTGAAGATCTGCCAACAGGTCAACTCGCTCGAGGTCGTCTCAGCTGGCGACGCCGGGGATGTCGCGGGTGTCCAAGGCCTCGGTGAAGAGGAACGACTCGGGGTCATCCGCGTCGGGCTCACCTGAGTACCGCGGACGTCGGCAGACCATCATCAGCCCCAGCTGCCGGTAGGTCGTCAGCCAGTCGACCACGCGATGGAACTGGAGCTCGCCGTTGGCCTCGGTCAAGAGGGTCACGCCGACGACGTCGACGACCTTTCCCGTGGCCGCGACCTCGAAGAAAGTCTCGCGATGTTGGCCACGCCAACTCCACGGCACTGCGGTGGATCCGCCGGTTCCTATCGGTAGCAGTGGACCGAAGGGGATGGGTACACGGAAGCCATCTTCTCGTCCGTCGTCGCCATCGCGAATTGGGAACGCACCGCCGAGGAAGGACTGCACGTCGTCTCTTATGAGGTTGAAGATGTCGTCACGATTGTCGGGGATCATGATCCGGCTCCCTTTCTACGGTGCGTTGGTTCGGGTGGTGTCGGCACCGCCCGCGTTGGACGGCGGGGCAACGACGACGACGGGGCCGTCGTCTCTCCAGAAGGTCGTCGGCAGCGGTACGAGCCAGGTGCCCTGCGGGAGCGGCGCCAAGGCGCTCGGCGTCCCGCTCACGCTGTCGCCGGTCGGGGCCCCTCCGATCGCGGTGAGATCGATGAAGCCTGGCCGGTGCTTGGCATGGGCGATCAACCACATGCCCTGTGAGGCCACCGGCGGCCCGGGAGCGGGGAGCGGGTTGACTCTCCGCGCCAGTGGCGGATCGGGCGGGAACTCCGGCTGGGTGCAGAGTCGGTTCACCTTGTCGGGGGGCGTAGCGATCATCATGGTCACGTGCCCCGTCTCCTTGTTGGGGCCGTCCGCGGCGCGGTGACGCCGCCAGGTGACCCACACCTCGAAGTACGGGTTGGGGCACTTCCAGTTGATCTCGATGGGCCAGCTGCGGGGCGCGTCGTCCGGGCTCGCGCCGTGCGCGATCCCCAGTGATGCCTCGATGGCGCGAATCACACCTTCACGCAGTACCGGCTCGACGTCGCCGTAGTAGCCGACCCAGTATCCGGTTCCTTGTCCGGTGAACCCGGGTTGGTCCAGCCAAGCACCGCTCGCGTTCTGCGTCCGTCCGAACCAGTCCTGTTCGAGCCGGATGTCGAGGGTGCCCTGGGGAATCGTCACCCCTGCCGAGGCCGGTGAAACGGCCCACGGGATCGCAGAGATGGGGGTCCCGTCGCGTAGCTGTGCGAGTGCGGTGTTGCGAACGGCCACCTCGGCGGGATTGGTCGGATTGAGTGTGTTCTCGAGCAGGGTGAGTAACGGGCCTTTGGTCAGGGTGTAGGGCATCGGCATGTCGGATCTCCCTCGCTGTTTCTGTTTCTCAGTCGCCGTCGGCGTGCGCCGACAACACGTGGATCTCTCCCGGGATACCTCTCAGCACGACGGCGCCCCGGTCGGTGAACCGCAGCCCGCTGCCGACCGCCATCGGCGGGATCTCGTCGGATACGAGCACCATCCCGCCGTCGGCCATCGCACAGATTCGTGAAGCGCGCGCCACGGACAACCCGAACAGGTCCCCACTCGACTCGATGGGTTCCCCGGCGGCCAGACCGCATCGCACGCGTACCTCGACTCCCGACTCTGCATGCAGCGCACCCGCGAGCGTGTCTTGGAGGTCGAGCGCGCAGGTGACTGCTTGGCGCGCCGAGCGAAACCACGCCGCTACACCGTCGCCGGTGTGCTTGAACTCCACGCCCCCGTGCCGGCGCAGACCGTCGCGCACGACGCGATCGTGTGCTCGGAGCAGCTGCAGGTAGGCCTCGTCGCCAGCCGTCACGTTCAACGACGTCGAACCGACCAGGTCGGTGAACAAGATGACCTTGCGGGCGCGCGTGGTGCGGTTCGTGCTCGAAGACCCGAGCAACTGCTCGGCTCTTCGGAGGAACGGCAGCATCCCCAAACGGTCGAAGGTGACCGACGCGGCAGTCAGCAAGCGATCGATCGTCGCGGGATCGGCGTCGTCGACCGACTCACGCAACAGCACGGCCTCGTCGAGATCGCAGCGAGCGAGCTCGGCCCCCGCACCGGAGCGTTCGGCGTCGGCGCGGGCCGTTGCCAGCCAACGCCGCGCGCCCGGGACATCGCGTTCCAGGGCCGCAGCCGCCGCGCACAGACGTGAGAGGAGCGACAGGCTCCCCGGCGCGAAGCGCACACCGCGCTCGTGCAATGCGTCGAGGGCCGGACGAGCGGGCACGACCAAGTCGGCTGCGCCGGCGAAAACACCGACCTCGATCTGGGCGAAGAGCGCGGATGCCCTCCGCAAGTCGATGGTGTCGTCGGTCAGCACCCGCCACGGCCGATCGTCGAGCGCGTCGTTTACGGCCTCGGTGTTGCCGGCCAGCGCGTCGACGAGCGTGTCGAGCTGGTCGATCCAGCGAGTGCTCCGGATCTCGCGCCATTCGTCGAGGCCCCGGTGGGCTCCCTCGACGTTGCCCCGCATGGCTCGCGCGATGGCCAACGGTGGGTTGGCCACGATCTGGGTGAAGGCGTAGTCGGAGCGCCGCTGCAGGGCGAGCGCACGCTCGGCGAGCACCTCCGCATCAGCGAAACGGCCTGAGGCTCCGGCCACGTTGGCGCGCCACGCCGAAATCAGCGACAACTCGGCCCAATCCATGCGCGCGCTGGCGTGGAGCTCCGCCTCGGCGGCGGCGGCCTCGGCTTCGGTTAGTTCGCCGCGCAACCAATGGGCGGACGGCAACCGGGCTCGCGCCCATCCACTCACGAACGAGTCGGTGGCGTCGCCGTGCTCCACGCTCTCCGCGAAACATCGATCGGATTCGTCGAGCTCCAGCCGACCTTGGTGCTGCAGGCCTTGCGCGAACGACACGAAGGCCACGACATCGTCGTCACCTTCTTCTTCTGCGAGCTCGCGCGCGGCACGGGCGAACTCCAGCCCACGGTCGAAGTCGAAGGCCGCGAACGACACCTCGGCCATCAGGCCGAGCACGCGAGCTCGAAGGTGGGGCACGCGATCACCGGCGGCCTCGATGAACTGCTCGAGCTCCGCGACAGGCTCAGGTGCGCCGCCTTGGGCGACGCGCACGCGCGCGTGGCCCAGCTCGGACACGGCCTCGCACCACGTCTCGAGATCGTTGAGCTCCTGAGCCAACCCCACCGCCGCGAGCCCGAAGCGCTCGCAGTTCTCGAGATCGTGGTCTGCGGCACCGGCCCGCGCGGCGCGGGTGTACAGCTCGACGCGATATTCGGGCGCGAACCCCTCCTCCAACCCATCGTCGAGGGCGAGCCCGAACCCCGCAACGGCATCACCCCAGGCGCCGAGCTCCATGGCACGGTCTGCCGCCGCGACGCCCCAGAGCCGGCGCGCGTCGGCCGGAGCGAGGGACCCGGCGGAGCGGAGATGGCTGGCGATGTCGAGCGCCGGCGGATGGTCGAGGTCGGCCATCGTCATCGCGATGTCGAGGTGCAATCGTCGGCGTTGCTGGCGCGTGTAGGTGCGGCCGAGCGACGCCACGAGGAGCGGGTGGTCGAAGCGATAGCGATCGCCGTTCACCCGGCAGACGCCGGCTTCGTCCGCCTCCGAGAGCAAATCCTCCACCAGCTCGCGGGGTTGATCCGTCGTGCGGGCCAGGACGTCGATGTCTCCCTCGGTGCCGAGAACGGCCGCGACACCGAGCAGGTCACGAACCACCTGGCGCAGCGCATCGACTCGCTCGTCGACCACCTCGTCGAGGCCCACTCGTGCGGTCTCGACCGCGGCAGGATCGGCGAGAACGACGCGATCGCCCTTGGTCACTGCGGCGCCGGTGTCGAGCAGATGCGTCCACAGCAAGCGGGCGAACAATGGATTGCCGCCCGTGCGGCTACCCACGGTGCGTAGAAGGGGCCGTGACGGTGGCGCGGGCCCAAACGACGCGAGCAGCTCGTTGAGATCGACCTCGTGCAAGCCCTCGAGCAACAGCTCGGCACCACCTTGTTCGGCGCGTAGCCGGCTAGCGGTTCGGCGCGCGACCCGACGGCCTGCCCCCGGGCGGATCGCCAATTGCGTCAGCAGACGCACAGGCAACTCCTCGGACTGGTGCACCGCGGCCGCGGTGAGGTGGGCGATCAATGCCGCGCTGGCGTCGTCGAGCGCGTGCGCGTCGTCGATCGCCAGCAGGATCGGACGCGATCGCGCCGCACCGAGCACCAGTCGGGACGCGGCGAGGTACCGCTGGGTGTCGTCGGTACGCCCCCGCCGGGGATCGTCGTCCGCAGGGCGATCGACTCCGGCTTCCGTGAGCAGGTTCAACGCCTCGACATCGTCGTCCGACAGGTCGGGGCGGCGACCGTTGCGGGCCTGGTCGATCAGGGGCGCGATGGCCGTGAGTACCGGCAACAACGGCGGTGTCTCGTAGTAGCCGCTTCCCCGCAGCACGCGGAAGCCGCGTCGTTGCGCTCGGTCCGCGACCGCGCGCAAGAACCGTGACTTCCCCACACCGGGTGCGCCACCGACGATGCCGATTCGCGGCGTCCCGTCGGCAGCCAACTCGAGCCACCGGTCCACGACGCCGATCTCGGTTGTTCGGTTGAAGAAAGGTTCGTCGGCCACCCGATGGGGGAGGTCGTTGGTGGTTGGCATGTGCTCCCCATTCACCGACCGCCGGAACGATAACCCTCATGGGTTGGGTCGTGCTGTGCGTTTGCCAAGTGACGCGCGGTCTGCCTGGGGCAAGCTTGCATTCGGTGCGAATGAGAACGGCGATCGCTTTCGCGATCCTCGGCAGCGGTGTGCCTTCGACGGTCGTCACCGTCCTTCGGGGCGGGGCCCTCCTCGAGTCGACCCGCGCCGCAGGCACGCTCGTCGCTCCCGATGCCGCGTCACGGTCTGTTCATCTCGTTGCCGGAGTGGGCGCGCACATCGCGATCTCGACGTTCTGGGGCGCACTTCTCTGGCGGGTGCTGCCCCAACGGCAGACCGTCGTGTGGGGAGGTCTTGCCGGCCTTGTCATCGCCGCGCTCGATCTCGGGCTCGTCGCCCGGCGGTTCCCCGCGATCCGCCGATTGCCCCGCGGCCCCCAGGTCGCAGACCACGTGGCCTTCGGCATCATCGTCGGCGTCGGCCGGGCCAACGTGCACGGCCGCACAAACCCCGCCGGTACACTCGCTGCCCTGTGAAAGCCGCGCCCCGAAAAGCCATCTTCCTGTGAAAGCCACCGTCGAGCCCCTCGAGGGCAACAAGGTCAAGGTCTCGGTCGAGGTCGACGAGGACGAGTTCGAGGACGCGATCAACGCCGCGTTCAAGAAGATCGCCCGCGAGGTCCGCATTCCCGGGTTTCGGCCCGGCAAGGCACCGCGGCGCATCCTCGAGGCACGGTTGGGCAAAGACGTCGCCCGTGGCCAGGCGCTGCAGGACGCTCTGCCGGAGTACTACGCCCGTGCGGTGCGCGAGAACGACGTCGACGTGATCGCGGCGCCCGACATCGACATCACCGAGGGACAGGACGAAGGGCCCCTTGCGTTCGACGCCGTGGTCGAGATCCGCCCCACGGTCACGGTGGGCGGTTACGACAGCCTGCGGGTGACCATCCCCTCGCCGAACCCCACCGAAGAAGAGATCGACGAGCAGCTCGAGCGGTTGCGCACGCAGTTCGGTGAGCTCGAGGTCGTGGAGCGGCCCGTCGCCACCGACGACTACGCGACGGTCGACATCGCCGGTTCGCAAGACGGCGAACCGCTCGATGGTCTCACGGCCGACGACTACCTCTACCAAGTCGGCAGCGCCGCACTGGTGCCCGAGCTCGACGAGCAACTGCTCGGCACCAAGCCCGGCGAGATCCTCGAGTTCGACGCCCCGCACCCCAGTGAGGAAGACGCCTCGCCGTTGCACTTCCGTGTGCTCGTGAAAGAGGTCAAGGAGCGCAAGCTGCCCGACCTCGACGACGAGTTCGCGAGCGAGGCCAGCGAGTTCGAGACGCTCGAAGAGTTGCGTGGCGACCTGAACACGCGCATGCGGCAGGTCAAGCAGGTTCGCGCCCAGATGGCGTTGCGCGAGAAGGTCGGTGAAGCACTGGCCGATCTCGTTGCCGAGGACATCCCGGACGCGCTCGTCAACGGCGAGATGCAGGAGCGTCTGAACGATCTCGCCATGCGGCTGCAGGCTCAGGGCCTCACCCTCGAGCAGTGGCTCGGCGGCACCGGCCGATCACAAGAGGATCTGCTCGGCGAGCTCCGCGAAACCGCGACAACCGCCGCCAAGGTCGACCTGGCACTCCGTGCCGTCGCCGAGGCTGAGTCGATCGAGGCCGAAGAGGACGATCTGGACCAAGAAGTCGAGGTCGCGGCGGGTCGACTCGAGCTCGATCCGGCCAAGGTGCGCGCCGACCTCGAGCGCGCTGATCAGATCGAGGCGATACGCTCCGACATCAAGAAACGCAAGGCACTCGACTACTTGGTCGAGACTGTCGAGATCGTCGATGACGATGGCAATGCGATCGACCGGACCGATCTCGAGATGGATGTCACGGATGAGCCCACCACATCCGAGTCCGAAGATCCTGATACCGACGATCCCGATCCGCAGGCCGTCGTCGGCGAAGATTCCGCAACCGAGGAAGAAGTAGAGGACGGCGAATGAACCCCCGGAACTATCTCGTGCCCAACGTGATCGAGAAGACGGCACAGGGGGAGCGCGGTTACGACCTGTACTCAAAGCTTCTCAAAGAGAACATCATCTTCGTCGGCACGCCGATCGACGACACGATCGCCAACCTGATCTGTGCACAGATGTTGCATCTCGAGTCCGAGAACCCGGACAAGGACATCAACCTCTACATCAACTCCCCAGGCGGCAGCATCACCTCGCTCCTCGCGATCTACGACACCTCCCAGTTCGTCAAGAACGACGTGTCGACCATCTGCTTCGGGCAGGCGGCTTCGGCCGCCGCGGTCCTGCTCGCCGCGGGAACCCCCGGCAAGCGCCTGGCGTTGCCCCACACCCGCATCCTGCTGCACCAGCCCTACTCCGAGGCCTACGGCCAGGCGACCGACATCGAGCTGGCGGCCAAGGAGATCAACCGGCTCCGAGAGCTCCTCGAGTCGATCCTGGCCCGCCATACGGGGCAGGAAATGTCGAAGATCCACAACGACACCGACCGGGATTTCGTGATGTCCGCGGAAGAGGCCCGCGAATACGGCATCATCGATGAGGTCATCGAGGCCAGGGAGCTGGCCGACAACGCCGGGCCAATTTCAGCGGTCCGGTAGCACGCAGCCCGGCAGACTAGAGAAGCCGCAAACTAGAGACCGCACCCGAGAGGCCAGGGGGAGAACAGACGTGGCGAAGTTCGGAGACGGAGGTGAGCTCCTCAAGTGCTCCTTCTGCGGCAAGTCGCAGAAGCAGGTCAAGAAACTCATCGCGGGCCCCGGCGTCTACATCTGCGACGAGTGCATCGACCTCTGCAACGAGATCATCGAGGAAGAGCTCGCCGAGACCTCTGATCTGCGGTTCGAAGAGCTCCCGAAGCCAGCCGAGATCTACGAGTTCCTGAACGACTACATCATCGGTCAGGACCACGCCAAGAAGATCCTGTCCGTCGCCGTCTACAACCACTACAAGCGGGTGCAGTACGGCGCGACGCACACCGACGACGTCGAGTTGGCCAAGTCGAACATCTTGTTGATCGGCCCCACCGGTTGCGGCAAGACGTTGCTCGCGCAGACGTTGGCTCGGATGTTGAACGTTCCGTTCGCCATCGCCGATGCCACCGCGCTCACCGAAGCGGGCTATGTCGGCGAGGACGTCGAGAACATCCTCCTGAAGCTGATCCAGGCGGCCGACTACGACGTCAAGAAGGCCGAGACCGGCATCATCTACATCGACGAGATCGACAAGATCGCCCGCAAGAGCGAGAACCCGTCGATCACGCGTGACGTATCCGGTGAAGGCGTGCAACAGGCACTGCTGAAGATCCTCGAAGGCACCACCGCATCGGTCCCGCCTCAAGGCGGGCGCAAGCACCCGCACCAAGAGTTCATCCAGATCGACACCACGAACATCTTGTTCATCTGCGGTGGCGCGTTCGCCGGGCTCGACCAGATCATCGAAGGCCGCACCGGCAAGAAGGGCGTCGGCTTCTCGGCCGACATCCGCTCCGTCACCGACAAGAACGTCGGCGAGATCTACTCGAAGGTCTTGCCCGAGGATCTGCTGAAGTTCGGCCTCATTCCCGAGTTCATCGGCCGGCTGCCCGTCATCGGCGCCGTCGACAACCTCGATCGTGAGGCGTTGATCCGCATCCTCGTCGAGCCGCGCAACGCGCTGGTGAAGCAGTACCGCAAGTTCTTCGAGTTCGAGGACGTGGAGCTCGACTTCACCGACGACGCGTTGGGTGCCGTGGCCGAGCAGGCGCTGTTGCGAGGCACGGGCGCCCGTGGCCTGCGCGCCATCCTCGAAGAGGTTCTGCTCAACGTGATGTACGAGCTGCCCGGTCGCAGTGACGTGGGCAAGGTCGTCATCGACGACGAGGTCGTGCTCGACAAGGTGAATCCCACCCTCGTGCCGCGCAGCTCGCAGACGCAGCAGCGCCCTCGCCGCGCCGCCTCCTGATTCCCCAGTTCGGCGGCCGTAGGCTGCACCGGTGAACTACTCGGGCGCGCTCGCGTACCTCGACCGACACATCAACCTCGAAGCGACCGCGGGTCGTGTCGACGGCCTGTCGCTGGAGAAGATGCGTCAGCTCGCGGCGGTCGCCGGCGATCCGCAGACGGCCTACCCGGTCATCCACATCACGGGCACGAACGGCAAGGGCTCGGTGGCGAGGATGATCTCGGCGCTGCTGGTCGAGCACGGCCTGTCGGTCGGTACCTACACGAGCCCTCACCTCGAGCGCGTCAACGAGCGATTGGCCTGGAATCTCGAGCCGATCCGCGACGACGCCTTCGCCGAAGTGCTGGAGGAGATCGCGGTGCTCGAGCCGCTGCTCGACAGCCCGCCCAGCTATTTCGAGTTGCTCACTGTGGCCGCGTTCTCCTGGTTCGCCGAGGTCGCCGTCGACGTGGCGGTGGTCGAGGTGGGACTGCTCGGTCGCTACGACGCAACCAACGTGGCCGACGCCACCGTGGCAGTCATCACCAACATCGGGCGCGACCACACCGACCTGCAAGGCGATTGGCGAACAGCGATCGCGTCGGAGAAGGCCGGCATCATCAAGCCGGCGTCGACACTCGTGCTCGGCCAGGACAGCGCGGACCTGCGTCCGATCTATGAGGCCGAGGGCCCAGCCGAGATCATCGAGATCGGTACGGACTTCGAACCGACGACGGAACTGGCGGCCTTCGGAGGCCGGCTGTTCGGTGTACGCACACCACGCGACGTGTACGACGATCTGTACCTACCGTTGTACGGCTCGTATCAAACGACGAACGCCGCGACCGCTTTGGCCGCGACCGAGGAGTTCTTCGGGCGTGCGCTCGATCACGACACGGTGAGCAAGGCATTCGGTTCGATCACGGTGCCCGGACGGTTCGAAGTCGTGCACCGCAACCCGCTCGTGATCCTCGACGGCGCCCACAACGTCGACGGTGCGGAGCGCACGGCCACCACGCTTTCCGAAGAGTTCGACATCGCCGGTCGACTGATCCTCGTCATCGGCTTGCTGCGCGGCCGCGCGCCCAGGGAGATGCTCGATGCCTTGCGGTCGGAACGGGCCGACCTCGTCATCGCGTGCACCCCCGATTCACCCCGTGCGATTCCGGCCGAAGAGATCGCCGCCGCGGCTCGCACCGTGCCAGTGGTGGTCGAGGTCGCCAACGACGTGGGCGACGCCGTGAACCGCGCGCTGTCGGTGGCCTCCGAGGAGGACGCCGTGCTCGTCAGCGGTTCGTTGTACGTCGCCGGAGCGGCCCGGTCCGTGTTGCACGAGGTCATCGACCTCGCCGCGAGCGGCAACGGCGACGCCGGCGACCCCGCCGAGTCTGACGACTTCGGTGACTTCGGCGAACCCGACGAACTTGCGTAGCAGCGCCGCGGTTTCGCGGGTGTGGCACGCAGGTTTGGTGGGGGAGTGGGGTGAACGCCTAGCCTGCTGCGCTCATGGATCGCACCCTGGTCATCTGCAAGCCCGACGCGGTCGAGCGTGGGCTCGTCGGCGAGATCGTCGGTCGCTTCGAGCGCCGAGGCATGTCGATCGCGGCGATGGACCTGCGGGTTGTCGACGGCGAGACCGCGGCCAAGCACTACGAGGAACACGACGGCAAGCCTTTCTATCCGGACCTGATCTCGTTCATCACCCGGGGACCGGTCGTGGCGCTGGTGGTGGAAGGGCCGGAAGACACCTGGCAGATCGTGCGCACGATGATGGGCGTCACCAACTCGGCGGAGGCGGCGCCGGGCACCATACGGGGCGACCTCAGCGTCTTGTTCACCGAGAACCTCATCCACGGCTCGGATTCGGCCGAGTCGGCCGAGCGCGAGATCGCTCTCTGGTTCCCCGCCCTGGGGTTCCCGGCGTAGGGCTGACCAGCCCGATATTGCAGTCTCGTTACGAAACGCTACGCTTGTGCGACCCCAGCGGGTGCAAAGAACCCCTGCACAGGGCGGGCATCGTCGCCTAGCCTTCGCGCAGGTTTCACGCATCGGCTCGCCCACCCTCACTCCGCCCGCCGGAGGCCGCACACTCGCTATGGCCGCTCGAATGCCAACCCTCTCCTCGATCATGGGCCGCGACATGGCGGTCGATCTCGGCACCGCCAACACGCTCATCTACGTACGCGGCGAGGGCATCGTTCTGAACGAACCCTCGGTCGTGGCGATCAACGTCGACGACGGTCGCCCGGTTGCGGTCGGCGCCGAGGCCAAACGCATGATCGGCCGCACACCGGCACACATCCGGGCCATTCGCCCTTTGAAGGACGGCGTCATCGCCGACTTCGACTACTGCGAGAAGATGCTGCGCTACTTCATCCAGAAGGTGCATCGCTCGAAGTGGGCCAAGCCCCGCATGGTCATCGCCGTGCCTTCGGGCATCACGCCTGTCGAACAACGCGCGGTGCAAGAGGCCGCCGAGTTCGCGGGCGCTCGTAAGCCGGCGTACATCATCGAAGAACCGATGGCCGCCGCAATCGGCGCGGGTCTTCCCGTGCAGGAGCCGACCGGCAACATGATCGTCGACATCGGTGGGGGCACGACCGAGGTCGCGGTGATCTCCCTCGGCGGTGTGGTCACGAGCCAGTCGATTCGCGTCGGCGGCGACGAGCTCGACGACGCCATCATCAACTTCATCAAGAAGGAATACAGCCTGGCGCTCGGAGAACGCACGGCGGAAGAAGTCAAGATGGCGCTGGGTTCGGCCTGGCCGCTCGAACAAGAGCTGCACGCCGAGATTCGCGGTCGCGATTTGGTCACCGGTTTGCCGAAGACCATCGTCACCTCCACCGAGGAGATCCGCGAAGCCATCGAAGAACCGGTGTCGGCTGTCGTCGACGCCGTAAAGGTCACGCTCGACAAGACACCCCCGGAGCTGGCGGCCGACATCATGGAGCAAGGCATCGTTCTTGCTGGTGGCGGCGCCCTCCTGAACGGCATCGATGCCCGCCTGGAGCACGAGACCGGCATGCCCATCGTGGTCGCCCCCAACCCGCTGTACGCGGTGGCGATCGGGTCGGGCCAGTCGCTCGAGGAGTTCGAGGCGTTGAAGGGCGTGCTCTTCTCGGCGAACGTGAGCGGTTGACGGAGCGGGCTCGGTGGCCCTCTCCACGAGGCGCGGCGGTCGCACGCGCTTCACACTCATCCTTCTGATTCTCACGTCGATCACGCTGTTGACGCTCGACTTCCGCGGGTTCGCCCCGCTGAACTCCGTTCGCAGCGCGGTGCTCGACGCGTTCGAGCCGGTCGGCAACTTCGCCAGCGACACGTTGCGCCCCGTGGGTGACGCTTGGAACGGCGCGTTCGACTACGACAACGTGAAGAGCGAGAACGAAGCGTTGCGTCAACGCGTAGACGAGCTCGAAGGGCAGATCACTAGCGGCGACGTGGCGAAGCAGAGCCTGCAGCAGTTGCTCGAACAGGTCGACATTCCCTTCGTCGGTGACATTCCGACGGCGGGAGCACGTGTGGTGTCGGGCGCGGTCGCGAACTTCGATCACACCATCGAGATCGACAAGGGCGAGAACGCCGGCATCAAGAAGGGCATGGCCGTCGTCACGGGACGAGGGCTCATTGGTCGCGTGGACACGACATCGGGTGACCGTGCGACGGTCGAGTTGCTGAGCAGCGGCGCGTTCACCGTCGGCTTCAGCGTGGTCGGCACGAACGTGTTGGGCGAAGCACGTGGGTTGGCCGACGGAGTGCGCCTGAGCGCCACCACCGACGTCGGGCGCATCGTGTTGCCCGGGCAGATCCTGGTGACCAGTGGCTTGGCCGGCAGTCGCTATCCGCAGGGCCTGCCGATCGGCACCGTGACGAACGTGCAGCCCAACGACGGCTCGCTCGATCAGCACCTCGATGTGCAGATGCTGGCCGATCTGTCGGACCTCACGTTCGTGAGCGTCGTGCTGTGGGAGCCCACGGATCGATGAGGGCGCCCCGATGAAGAGCGCCGCTCGGATCACCCTGGTCCTCTTCTCGGCTGCCGTGCTGCAGCGGGGCCTGTTCTCACAGCTGCGGGTGGCGG
This sequence comes from uncultured Iamiaceae bacterium, assembly GCA_963778895.1. Classification (GTDB taxonomy): domain Bacteria; phylum Actinomycetota; class Acidimicrobiia; order Acidimicrobiales; family Acidimicrobilacustridaceae; genus CAVZVZ01. Next base: position 211,555 of record CAVZVZ010000005.1, on the reverse strand, counting down.
GGGTCTCCGTCGACGTCTTCCTGCTGATCGCCATCGCGGCGGGCATGATGCTCGGTCCCGAGCGTGGGGCGATCCTCGGGTTCTTCGCTGGGCTCACCCTCGATCTGCTGGTGCAGACGCCGCTCGGGCTGTCGGCGCTCGTCTACTGCCTGGTCGGGTACGGCATGGGTCGGCTGCAGGGCGCTGTGCTCCGCGCCAACCGCCTCTGGCCGCTGGTGCTGGTCGCGGCGTCGAGCGCGGCCGCCATCGCGCTGTACGCGGTGGTGGCCGAGGTATTGGGCCAATCGAACGCGATTTCCGCGCATTTGCCCGTGACCATGTTGGTGGTCGCCGTCGGCAACGTCATCCTGTACCCCCTGGCTCGACGCGTGGTCCGGTGGTCCTGGCCCGTCGAGCCGTCGCTGCGGGCCGCGCTCCGATGAGCCGCCCGCTGTGCGAGGTTTTCTCGAAGCTCCCTCATGGATAACCAGTCCCCCCGACTCCGGCTGAGCATTCTCGGCATCGTCGCCCTGTCGCTCTTCGGCGCGCTCTTCGCGCGGCTCTGGTACCTGCAAGTGATGGCGGCGCCCGAGTTCAAGGTCGAGGCGCAGGCGAACCGGGTGCGCACGGTGACCGAAGAAGCGCCACGGGGCCGCATCCTCGACGCCAAAGGACGCGTGATCGTCGACAACCGCACGTCGCGCGTGGTCACGGTCGACCCGGTCGAGTTGCGCACCATGAGCCAGTCCGATCGCGACGCACTGGTGTTGCACTTGGCCGAGACACTTACGAGCTTCGGAGTACCGACCAAGGTCAGCAGCATCGACAGCAGTCTGACGGACGGGCAGTACAGCCCGCTGCAACCCATTCCCGTCGCGATCGACGTACCCGAGGAACTTCAGCTGTACCTAGGTGAGCGGGAAGACGAGTTCCCCGCCGTCGAGGTGACCCGCCAGTCGGTGCGCAACTATCCCGAGGGAACGACCGCGGCGCACCTGTTGGGCTATGTCGGGCGCATCTCGGCGGACGAGTACAACGCGCGCAAGGGCTCCGACAAGCCCAAGCCGTACCAACCCGACAGCCCGATCGGCAAGGGCGGAGTCGAGAGCGCGTACGAGGACGAGCTGCGCGGTACGCCCGGTGTGCGAGTGATCGAGGTCGACTCCAACAACCGTCCGATTCGCACGGTCGACTACACGCCACCCGAACCGGGCAACGACATTCAGCTCACGCTCGACCTCGACGTACAGAAGACGACGGAGACCGCGTTGCGCGAACAGCTGGACGCGGCGCGCGGGCACCGTACGACCGACGGTCACATCAAGAAAGCACCCGCGGGCTCCGCGGTCATCCTCGATCCGCGCAACGGCGGCGTGGTTGCCATGGCGTCGTATCCGACGTACAACCCCGAGGAGTTCGTCAACGGCATCTCGCAAGCCCGCTACAACCAGTTGACGTTGGGTGCCGAGACCGACAACCCGCTGATCAACCGAGCGCTGCAGGGTCAGTACGCGCCCGGTTCGACGTTCAAGCCGATCACGGCCTACGCCGCCATGGAAAGTGGACTCATCACCGCCAACACCTATTACAACGACACCGGCTCCTATGTCTCGGGAAACCAGACATTCAGCAGCGGCGGGGCCAAGGGCAGTGTGAACGTTCCCCAGGCCCTGACCGTTTCGAGCGACGTGTACTTCTACTGGGTCGGCAACAACTTCTACCGCCAACGCGATCAACTCGGGAACGCGATGCAGGACACGGCGCGCTCTTTCGGCCTGGGCTCGACGAGCGGTATCCCGATCGCGGGGGAGCAACCCGGTTTGATCATCGATCCCGAGACGAAGAAGAAGCTCCACGAACAGAACCCCGCGGGCTTCCCTTACAGCGATTGGTTCCCCGGTGACGACATCCAAGGCGCTATCGGCCAGAACATCGTGCTCGTCACGCCGCTGCAGTTGGCGAACGTGTACGCGACGATTGCCAACGGCGGCACCGTGTATCAGCCTCAGGTCGTCGCGAGGATCCTGAAGCCGAACAGCAATCCGTACGACCCCGCCAGCGTCATCCGCACGATCGACCCGGTCGTCAAGGCCCAGCTCGACATGCCGGGCAACGTGCGGGACCCGATCGTGGACGGGCTCGTCGGGGTGACGAACCGATCCGGTGGCACGGCGTACGCCACCTTCCAGGGCTTCGACCAGAAGAACTTCCTCATCGCCGCCAAGACCGGTACCGCACAGGTGCAGGGCAAAGCCGATACGTCGGTGTTCGCCATGTTCGCTCCCGTGAACGATCCGAAGTACGCCGGCGCCGCGGTGCTCGAGGAGTCCGGCTTCGGCGCCGATGCCGCCGCTCCCGTTATGAGGCGTGTGCTCGAGCTGCTGTCGGGTCAACAGATCAGCAACGTCGGCGACATCCTCGTCGGGAAGGCCGACTGATGGCGCTCTCCCGCATGGGGCTGGCGAGTCTCAACCCCACGGCCGCCGCGCCGCGCCTCGGTACCGACCGCAGCCGCCGCGATCCGTCGGCGCCGCTGCGCCACGTCGATGTGGTGCTGCTCGTGTGCACGATGGCGGTGGCCGCGCTCGGCATTCTGATGGTGTTCAGTTCGACGAAGGGCTCCGGCAGCACGCCCGACACGTCGTTCCTGATCAAGCAGTCGTTGTTCATGATCATCGGGTTCGGCGTGCTCGCGGTGGTCACGCTGGTCGACTACCACCGCATCCGTGACTTCGCGTGGGTGCTCTACGGCGGCGCGGTGGTGTTGCTGGTCCTCGTGTTGTCGCCCTTCGGTAGCCAGGTCAACGGTGCACAGGCGTGGTTCGCCTTGGGGCCGTTCCAGCTCCAGCCGGCCGAGTTCGCAAAGATCGCGTTGATCGTCACTTTGGGGGCACTGCTCGCCGAATGGGCCGGCGACATCGACCTGAAACGAATTGGGATCCTGGGGGTGCTGTGCGGCGTGCCCATGGGATTGATCTTGATCCAGCCCGACCTCGGCACCGTCGCCGTGCTCGTTGCCATCGTGCTCGGCATGATGCTGATCGGCGGGCTGCGCTTCCGCTACATCGTGATCCTCAGTGCGCTCGGGATCGTGGCGGTGCTCGGCGCCTTCAACTCGAGTGTCCTGAAGCAGTACCAGAAGGATCGCTTCACCGAATTCCTCTCGCCGAACTCCGACACCCAGGGCACGTCCTACAACGTGGGCCAGAGCCAGAATGCGATCGGCAACGGGGGCGTCACGGGTGCGGGACTCTTCCGGGGACCGCAGACCCAGCTCAACTACGTGCCCGAGCAACAGACCGACTTCATCTTCACCGCGGTCGGTGAGGAGCTCGGCTTCGTCGGGGGAGCGGTGGTGCTGGGTCTCTACGGCGTGATCATCTGGCGGGTCTGGCGCACGGCCAAGCTCAGCCGTGACCTGCTCGGCACCTTGTACTGCGTCGGTGTGCTGTCGATGCTCGTGTTCCAAGTGTTCGAGAACGTCGGCATGGCCATGGGCATCATGCCCGTGACCGGCATTCCCTTGCCGCTGCTCTCCTACGGCGGCTCGTCCACATTGGTGACCTTCGCGGCCATCGGCCTGGTGCTCAACGTCCACATGCGCCGCTTCCGCTGACCCAACCGCACTTGACCTGCCAGAACGGGGGTGGAGTGCGAGTGTCAGAGGGCACATCCGGTAGGATCCTGCGAAATGACCGATCTTTGGCCTCAGCTCGAATCCCTGCTGGCCAAGGTCCAGAAACCTGCTCGCTACATCGGGCTCGAGGACGGGTCGATCCGTCCTGAGCATGGCGCCGGCAAAGTGGCCTGGCTGCTCGTTTATCCCGACACCTACGAGATCGGCTTGCCCAACCAGGGCTTGCAGATCCTCTACGAGATCCTGAACGAGCGCCCCGATGCGGTGGCGGAACGGACCTACGCCCCATGGGTCGACCTCGAAGCGGAGCTGCGCGCCCGCGACCTGCCGCTGTTCTCGGTCGACACCCATCGTCCGGCGGCCGACTTCGACCTGATCGCCTTCAACCTGTCGGCCGAGCTCGTGTACACGAACGTGCTCAATTGCATCGATCTGGCGGGCGTCCCGGTTCGGGCAGCCGACCGCCGGCCCGAGGATCCGCTCATCGCCGCGGGTGGGCACTGCACGTACAACCCCGAGCCGATCGCGGACTTCATGGATTTCGTCGTGCTCGGCGACGGCGAAGAGGTCGTGTCGGAGATCACCGACGTGGTGCAGGCGTGGAAGACCAGCGGTCGTTCCGGTGATCGCTCCCGCGAAGAGGTCCTGCGCGCGCTGGCCCGCATCCCGGGCGTGTACGTGCCGTCGATGTACGACGTGCAGTACTCGGGCGCCGACCTCGTGTCGGTCACGCCCAAGTATCCCGACGTGCCCGCGCAGGTCGAGAAGCGCACCGTCGCCGATCTCGCCGAGTGGCCCTACCCCAAGAACCAGCTCGTGCCGCTCACCGAGGTCGTGCACGATCGCTTGAACGTCGAAGTGTTCCGTGGGTGCACCCGGGGCTGCCGATTCTGCCAAGCGGGGATGATCACCCGGCCCGTGCGCGAGCGGCCGCTCGACCAGGTGCGCACCATGGTCGCCGACGGTTTGCGTCGCACCGGCTACGACGAGGTGGCGCTCACGTCGCTCTCGACCGCGGACTTCAGCGGGATCGAGCCGCTGGTGCGCGACATCGTCGCCGACCCGGTGAACGGTCAGTCGACCAACGTGTCGCTCCCGAGTCTGCGGGTCGACGCGTTCACCGTCGGCATCGCGAGCGAGTTGCAGAAGGGTCGGCGCACGGGACTCACGTTCGCGCCCGAGGCCGGTTCGTGGCGCATGCGCCAAGTCATCAACAAGCTCATCAAAGAAGACGACTTGTACGGCGCGGTGGGCTCGGCTTACTCGCAAGGCTGGCGACGCGTGAAGCTGTACTTCCTCACCGGCCTGCCCACCGAGACCGACGTCGACACGCTCGGCATCGCCGATCTGGCCCGCAACTGCATCGACATCGGCCGGGAACACCAGAAGAACCCAACCGTCACCGTGTCGGTCGGTGGCTTCGTGCCCAAGCCGTTCACGCCCTTCCAGTGGTTCGGACAGAACACGGTGACCGAACTGCACCGCAAGGTCGGGCTGCTCCGTGACGATCTGCGCAAGTCGCGTGGCGCGCAGCTCAAGTGGCACGACCCGAAGGCCACCGTCATCGAAGGCCTCACCAGTCGAGGCGATCGTCGTCTCGGCCCGGTGATCGAGGACGTCTGGCGCAACGGGGGCACGTTCCAGGAATGGTCCGAGTGCTTCTCGCTCGACCTCTGGACCGATGCCATGGCTCGTCACGGGCTCGACTTCGACTGGTACGTGTACCGGCATCGCACCGAGACCGAGGTCCTGCCGTGGGACCACTTGTCGGCCGGCCTGCACAAGGACTTCCTGTGGCAGGACTGGCGCGACGCCCTCGACGAGGTCGGCCTCGAGGACTGCAGGTGGACGCCTTGCTACGACTGCGGGGCGTGCACCGGCTACTCGATCGAGCACATCGTGGCCTCGGCGACTCCGCCCGCCGGCGGCTCCCAGGGCACGGGCCAGGGTCTCGAGTTCGGCATCGAGGTGCCGGTAGCGCTCTCGGCGGCGAGAACATGAGGGTCCGGCTGCGGTTCACCAAGCTCGGCAAGGTCCGGTTCACGGGCCACCGCGACGTGGCCCGCATCCTCGAGCGATCGCTGCGCCGTGCCGGCTTGCCGCTGGCCATGACCGAAGGGTTCTCGCCCCGCCCGAAGGTGCACTTCGGCCTGGCGCTGTCGACCGGCTACGAGTCGCTCGGCGAGTACCTCGACATCGATCTGCGCCCCGACGATGCCGGTGACGTCCAAGTGGCGGCCCTGCCGGCACAGCTCAGTGCGTTGCTGCCGCCGGGCCTCGACGTCGAGACAGCTGCGGTCATCGAGCGCAGCGAGACGTCGCTCCAGCAGGCGGTCACGAGTTGCACCTGGCGGCTCGACCTCGTCGATCAGTCGCCGGCGGCCGCCGCCGATCAGGTCGCGGCGTTGTTGGCGCGCGACGAAATTCCGGTCACGCGCGAGCGCAAGGGCCAGGCGGTGCACGACGACCTGCGTCCCACGATTCTCCGGCTCGAGGTGGTCGACGACCATCTCGAGACCGAGCTCTCTACCCAACCTCGGGGTGTACGACCTGCCGAGCTGTTGGCTGCTTTCGAACCCGCGCTCCCCGATCCCATCACCGAGGGCGGGCGGGTTTGTCGTACACACCAATGGATCACCACTGAATCGTCCAGCACTGGCGACGGCGCGAAGCGCGAACCGCTGCACGCGACGCCGGCCACGCACGCGGAGGAGCGTGCGTCATGAGAAGGGAACGCCACCATGACCGAGCCGGTCATCAACGATCGAGACGACTCCTCGAGCCGTGGGCCCGTGCCCGCGCCGGAGACCAAGCGACAGCAACCCGAGGCCCCGTCCGAACCCACGGGTGACGACCCTGGCTCCGGTGGATCTGGCTCCGGCGAGGGGGCGAACAAGCCACGCCGGCGGCGAGGCTCGCGAGGCGGCCGCGGTCGCAACCGCAGCGGGTCCAGTGGGGCCAAAGCATCGCCGGACGACCCAAGCGACGAGGGTGCCGTCGACGAAGGTGCGGACGACGAGGCTCCAGCCGACGCGGGCGGCGGCGATGCCGAGCGCAAACCCGCCCGTTCATCCAACCGCCAGACCCGTCCGCCCAAGCAGACCGAGCGCGTCAGCGAGAGCGACAAGACCCCCGACGAACTGCCCGAGCGGGCCAACGAAGGCCGCCCGAAGTCAGCCGAGGCTGCCGATCGCGCGCTCGTGCGCAAGCCCAAGATCGGAGACACCCGGCCGGCGCCGGCCGCCGAAACCGAAGCACCCGAGCCAGCCGAGGCCAAGGCCAAGCCCCGCCGCCGCCGAGGTGGACGTGGCCGCAGCGGTGGAGGCGCCGGCGGTCCGAGTGGAGGCGGGAACGGCCGCGGCGGTGCGTCGACGCCGGTGAAGCCGGTGGAGGCGATCCTCGGGGGCGATCCCCTCGAGCTCGACGACGAGCAGCTCGAGAAGCGGCGCGGCCGCCACCGCAAGGGTCGTCCGGTCGGCCGCTATCTGATGGTCGTCAGCGTGCGGGAGGGGGCCACGCAGATGGCCGTGCTCGAAGGCCGCAATCTGATCGAGCACTACGTGTCGCGACCCGCCGACGACGTGTCTCAGATCCACGGCAACGTGTACCTCGGCAAGGTGCAGAACGTCCTGCCCGGCATGGAGGCGGCGTTCGTCGACATCGGCACACCCAAGAACGCGGTGCTCTACCGCGGTGACGTGCAGTACGACGCCGAGGACATCGAGGAGAAGAGCACGGCGCGCATCGAGCAGATCCTGAAGGCCGAAGCAGAACATCGTCTGCCAGGTCACCAAGAACCCGATCGCCCACAAGGGTGCCCGCCTCACGCAGGAGGTCTCGCTTCCCGGCCGCTTCGTGGTGCTCATCCCGAACAGCAAGACCTACGGCATCTCCAAGCGGTTGCCCGACGACGAACGTCGCCGTCTCCGCCAGATCCTCGATCGGGCCAAGCCCGCCGAGCACGGCATCATCGTGCGCACCGCGGCCGAAGGCGTCACCGCCGAGGAGATCGAGGCCGACGTGCACCGGCTGCTCGACCAGTGGAGTCGCATCGACGCGCTGGCCAAGACGGCAAAGTCACCGAACCTGCTCTACCGCGAGCCCGACATGGCGGTGCGCGTGATCCGCGAGGAGTTCAGCGAGGACTACCGCGGCATCGTCATCGACGACCGGGAGCTCTACGAAGACATTCGGGGCTATGTCGGGTCCATCTCGCCGGCACTGGCCGACCGGGTGCAGTTCTACGACAAGGAGAACGAGCCCCTGTCGGTGTTCGAGCGTCATCACGTGCACGAGCAATTGCACAAGGCGCTCGACCGCAAGGTTTGGTTGCCGTCGGGTGGGTCACTGATCATCGAGCACACCGAGGCGCTCACCGTGATCGATGTGAACACCGGGAAGAACGTGGGGTCGTCGAGCCTCGAAGAGACCGTCTATCGCAACAACCTCGAGGCCGCGGTCGAGATCGCCAAGCAGCTCCGGCTGCGCGACATCGGCGGCATCATCGTGTGCGACTTCATCGACATGGAGATCCGCGACAACCGCGACGAGGTCATCAAGACGTTCCGCGACGCGCTGGCCCGCGACAAGACCCGCACCCAGGTGTTCGACATCTCCGAGCTCGGCCTGGTCGAGATGACCCGCAAGCGCATCGGCGAAGGCCTGCTGGAGTCGTTCTCGTCACTGTGCCCCGAGTGCGAGGGACGGGGCCTGCTCATCGACAAGGCCCTGCTCGACTGAGGAGCGGTGCCGCGAGGGGGGACCCGTCCCGGGAGAGAGCGCTGGTCACTCGGGGTGGCCGCCGGGTTTTTGGGGCGTCCCGAGTTTCCTCCGCCGCCCCGGCTCCGATAGCATCGACCCCCTATGTATGCGGTCATTCAGTCCGGTGGAAAGCAGTATCGGGTCGAGGAGGGTCAGCAGCTCGACGTCGAGTTGCTGGGCGCCGACGGCACCGTCGATCTGCGTCCTGTCCTGCTCGTCGACGGCGACACCGTGCTGGCCACCCCAGACGCGCTCGCCGGCTCAACCGTGACCGCCCGGGTCGTGGGCCAGACCAAGGGCCCGAAGATCGACGGGTTCACGTACAAGAACAAGTCGAACCAGAGCACCCGGTGGGGTCACCGTCAGCAGTACGACACCATCGAGATCACCAGCATCAAGAAGGGTTAGGGGCCAGCGATGTCGAAGACCAAAGGCGGCGGCTCCACCAGGAACGGCCGTGATTCGCAGAGCAAGCGCCTCGGCGTGAAGCGATTCGACGGCGAGGTCGTCACGGCGGGCACGATCATCGTGCGTCAGCGCGGCACCCGCATCCACCCGGGCGACAACGTGGGCAAGGGCGGCGACGACACGCTGTTCGCCACCACGAGCGGCAAGGTCAAGTTCGGCCAGCGCCGGGGCCGCAAGCTCGTCGACGTCCTGCCGGCCTGAACTTCTCCTAGCCAGGCACCGTCCACTCGATAGGTGCCCGCTACTCGGTAGGTGCCGGCTCTTCCGGAGGTGCTTGCTCGGGCGGAGGCTCCGTCGTCGGGGGCTCAGTGGTGGTCGTCGTCGGAGGATCGACGAACGGCTGATAGTCGCCGTTGGCCTCTCCCTGTCCCTTCGGGGCGGGCGTGTTGACGCGGGCGTCGTAGCGCGACTTCCAGCCGTTCGGCAGGCTCGCGGGCAGTCCCGCCGGTAGATCCGCCGTCAGATCGGAGGTCACGGGGGCCACTCGCAGCAGCGCCCAGGTGCCGTCCGGCCCCATACCGAAGAACGCCATGCCCGAGCCGCCCGACAGGCGCCCGCTCTGGAGCGTGGCCACCGCGAATGCGGCGCTGCAGGTGACGTCATCGACGGTGGAGCTCGGGTACTCGGTCGCGGCCGCCGCCTCGAGGTTGCCCGGGGTGCAGGGCTTGCGTGGTGCCGTCGTGCTCGTGGTCGACGTGCTCGCCGTCGAGCTGGTGCTGGAGCTGTCGGCCGACGCTTCTTTCTTCGACCCGCCGCAGGCGCTGGCGCCGAACACCAGGCTTCCGATGGCGACGGCCGGCAACACTTTGCGGACGAGCACCGCCCGTTTCGAAATCACGAAGGTCTGCACGCCTTACCTTTCGGCCGCGACGACCCGAATCTGAGCCATCAACCGCACCGAATGCCCGCGCGATTGCCGAGGTCAGGCAGTGATGTCGATGCCGCGGGGCAGTCGATCGGCGGGGTAGTCGAGCTCCTGGAGGGCGAGACGACAGGCGAAGCGGTCGGTCATGCCGGCGACGTAGCCGACTGCGGCTCGGATCGGGTCGCCCTCCTGCGAGCCGTCGGGGTCGACCAGGGTGGGGCAGCGCACCAGGTGCTCGACCAGATCGCGTAGCAGGTCGACGACGGCAACGGCCTGGGCCCGGGACGCCGGCCGCAAGTAGATGCGGTCGAAGTTGAAGGCACGGAACTCGTCGAGGGCGTGGGCCAGATCGGGCGGTAGACCGACGTGGCCGGTCGTGGCGAACCACTCGATCGCCCCGACCACGAAGGTGTCGAGCTGGGCGCCACGTGCGCTCCCGCATCGGCGCCGGACCATCGCAGGCAGCTCGTCGGGAGTGACGACGCCCGCGTGCACTGCATCCTCGAAGTCGTGGCACACGTAGGCGATGCGGTCGGCCCACGACACCACCTGGCCTTCGAGGGTGGTGGCGGGGGGCCGGCGCCACGAGTGGTTGCGGATGCCGTCGAGGGTCTCGGCGCACAGGTTCAGGGGCGCGAGAGTGACGTCGGCGCCCCAGACGGCATGATCGAAGCCCTCGTCGAGGAAGGGCGACAGGGCTTCCTCGCTGGCGTGGCCCCCCGGCCCGTGGCCGCAGTCGTGGCCGAGGGCGATGGCTTCGGCCAGGGCTACGTTGAGCCGGCCGGCGCGGGCGATGCCGGTGGCGACCTGGGCGACCTCGAGCGCGTGGGTGAGGCGAGTGCGGAGGTGGTCGGTCGGGAAGATGAACACCTGTGTCTTGCCGGCCAGGCGCCGGAACGCGGCGGCATGAAGGATCCGATCGCGATCGCGCTCGAAACAAGTGCGAAAGGAATCGGCCGTTTCGGGGACCGTCCGGTGACCGGGGCCGCCGGAGCGGGCCGCGAGAGGCGAGAACGCGCTCCGTTCGATCTCCTCACGCTCCGCGCGGACCAACAACGCTGTGACCTGCGGTTTTTCGTTGGCTTTATCTCGATCCAGGATCAATGGCCGCATGGCGGACATCGTATGGACCCGGTGTGACAGCGAACCGGTGGCCACGGAACGAGATGTCAACCTCACGCGTCGCGCGAGATCCGGTGGTGATTCTGACACCCTGCGTGCTAAAAATGGTCCCCAACCTTTCAAGGTGACCGGCGAAAACGTCGAAAACACGACGGTCCGACGCTTCTTTGTGACTGGGGCGGGAGGCAGCGACGAGCTGTATGTGCCGGAGATGGCGAGATCCAGCGGGGCTAGAACATGAAGCAGAGGTCGGGAGCAAAGACACGTCGTCTCGCGGACGACGGTGGCGCGGTGATGGTCGAGGCCGCGCTCATCACTCCGTTGTTCATCTTCCTGTTGTTCGGCACCCTCGAGTTCGGCGGTCTGTTCCGGGACTACCTCACCATCAACGACGCCACGGCCAGCGGCGCCCGCGCCGCTGCCATCGCCGGTAACGACGCCAACGCCGACTACCAGATCCTGCAAGGCATCAAGTCTTCGACGAACGCCCTGACCAAGACCGGCATCACCAAGATCATCGTGTACAAGGCGACCAACTCGGCCTCGGCGGTGCCCAACAACTGCAAGTCGCTGACGACGACGGGGGTCGCCGCCGTGGGAGTGACGGGCGTGTGCAACGTCTATGCCGCGGCGAACTTGAATACGGCGGAGGCGAATGGGTTCGCCAACTGCAACACATCGGGTAGCCCGCTCTCGTTGCAGTCGTTCTGGTGCCCGACATCCCGCAAGTACGCAGCCAAGAACACCAACGGGAACGGACCGCCGGACTTCCTCGGCATCTACATCGAGTTCCAACACAAGTGGTTCACGGGGTTGTTCGGCGACAAGTTCACGATCACCAGCACCACGGTGACCCGCCTCGAGTCGAGCTCGCTGATCTGATGGAGGCGGGACGCATGAACACACCTCACCCCGAAGTCGTGGGCCGGTTCGAGTCCGATCGCGGCTCGCTCATCCCCGAGTTCGCGTTGTGTGCTCCGATCCTGATCTTCGGCCTACTCGCCATCTTCGAGTTCGGCATGGGCTATCGCGAGAAGATCAACCTCACCGGCGCCGTCCGTTCGGCCGGCCGCCAGGATTCGAACCTCGGTGACACCCGGCCCGCCGATTACGAAGCCATGGTCGGATTCCAATCGGTCATGGCCCGGGCCAAACACATGCAGATCAATCGCGTGGTCGTGTACCGGGCGACGGGCAGCGATGGCGCACCCAACAATGCCAGTTGCCTCACGACCGCTGCGCCCAGCGGGACGACGCCCAGCGGCATTTCCGGCGAATGCAACATCTATTCCAATGGCCAGCTCCAGGCGCTTGGTTCGCCGTACACGGTTCATTTCGGCCCGGACGATACGCATTGCACGAACGCATGGGATGCGTACTGGTGTCCGATCAACCGCAACGCCGACCAAGGTGACCCTCCGGATTACCTCGGCGTGTACGCCAACGTCTCGTACACCAGCTACACGAGGCTCCTGCCCACCACCATCACGATGACCGACCGCGCCGTCATGCGGCTCGAACCGAAGGTGTAGTCCCATGAAGGAATCAACGGCTGACATCCAGCGCCGCACGCAGATCTTCAGGGGCGACTCCGGAACCACGCTCGCGACGAAACGGGCCAACGACGACTCGGGCTACATCTTCGCCATGATGGGCCTGCTCATGATCCCGATCGTCATCATGATGGCGTTCTCGATGGACCTCGGTTCTTGGTACGCCCAGGGCCAGAAGATGCAACGCTCCGCCGACGCCGCGTCGCTCGCCGGTGTGGTGTGGGCCAACAGCTCGAATCAGTGGGACACCGTGGCCCGAGCCACCGCGACGAAGAACGGCTACACCGACGGCGTCAACGGCGTGTCGGTCGACGTGGTGAAGCTGGCCACGAACCAGGTGAAGGTCACCATCAAGCAGGACGGCGCTCAGTACTTCTCCAAGATCATCTTCCCGCAGGGTGAGCGGCTCAGTCGCAAGTCCACGGCCGAGTTCGTCCTGCCGGTGCCGCTGGGCAGTCCTCGCAACTACCTGGGTACGGGCGGTCTCGGCACTGGTGCCGTCGATACGCCGTACGAGAAAGAGCGACTGTGGGCCGCGGTGAGCGGCTACTGCACCGACCGCTACCAGGGGGACCAGATCGCGTCGAGGTACTACGACAGCGACACCGAGAACGACTGTGTCGGTCAGCAGAACCCAGAGTGGAAAGACACCAACTACGAGTACTACATCGAGTTGCCCGCGGGTCGTACCTATGCGACCGACGTGATCATCTACCACGGCAACTTCGTACGAAACACCGACTGCGGTGGCACGGCCAACGCCAACACACCCAATGAGTTCTGCCCTGCGGGCAACACCGGTCCAAAGCCGCTGATGCCGACGACGATGACGTTGTACAAGGCCGACACCACGCCGTTGGACGACAGCGACAACCCGACCATGGCCTCCGGGAGCTCTTGCGCATCGGGTACGGGCAGCGGCACCAAGACCTTCAACCCGATCTCGCCGGCGACGAGCCCCGCGGAGAGCAACTACGTCTTCAATCCGAGCCCCGGCAACTTCACCAATACTGGGACGGCTGCGAACAGCAGTTGGTATCGGATCTGCCAGATCCCGTCGAGCGCGCCGGCAGGCAAATACATCCTGCGCGTGCGCAATCAGGACTCGACCTCCGGCGCGGCCTCGGAGAACAACGGCTCGAATGCGTTCAGCATCGTGGCCACTCCCTCGACAGCCCAACAGCTGTGCGACGCCCGCACGGACACCAACTGTCCGAAGGTGTACGCCAAGGACTTCCTGTCCATCTACGCCTTGCCCAACGGCTCCGCCAACTTCTTCCTGGCCGAGATCGGTCCCGAACATGCCGGCAAGAAGGTCACCATCGGCCTTTGGGACTCCGCTGAAGGCGCAACATCGATCGAGATCATGCAGCCGAACGGGAGCAATTCGTGGACACCCCTGACGAGCTTCAACTACTCGTCGACCTGTGGTCCGAGTAACACCGCGGGAGCCTCCGGCACCGGCGTCTCCGCTATCACCAACGGTGGCGCGACGCTGCCCTTCAACGGCTGTCTCTTGAGCATCACGTTCACGCTTCCGTCCACTTATTCACCGCCGGCGTTGAACAAATGGTGGCGCATCCGGTACCAATACAGCGGATCCGCGACGGACCGCACTACCTGGTCCGTGACGATCACTGGTGACCCGGTACACCTCATCAGCTAGTACATCGACCGGATCTCCAAGAGAACGTACGACGAGGGGCCGCCTTGGGGCGGCCCCTCGTTAGTGTTTCGGGGTGGCCGGGTTCATCGACGAGTGCTTGATCAACGTGCGAGGCGGTGACGGCGGCGCGGGCGCGGTGTCGACTCGTCGTGAAGCCCACGTCCCCAAAGGCGGCCCCGACGGCGGCGACGGCGGCGACGGCGGCGACGTGTGGCTCGTGGCCGACCGCAACGTGGCATCGCTTCTGGCCTTCGCCGACCACCCCCACCGCCGGGCCGTGGGGGGCAAACACGGTCAGGGCAACAAGCGCCACGGGTCGAGTGGCCCCGACCTCGAGGTCGCCGTGCCCGAGGGCACTGTGGTGATGGATCGCGATCGCACCGTGTTGGCCGACATGGTGCATGCCGGCGCCCGTTTCCGCGCCGCAGCCGGCGGCCAGGGTGGGCGGGGCAACGCCCGGTTCCTGAGCAACCGCCGCCGGGCGCCGACCTTCGCCGAACAAGGGGAGCGGGGCGAGGAGCGCTGGCTGCTCTTGGAGCTGAAGCTCATGGCCGACGTGGCGTTGGTCGGGTTGCCCAACGTGGGCAAGAGCACGCTCATCTCACGCATCTCTGCCGCCAAGCCGAAGATCGCCGACTACCCGTTCACCACGCTCGAGCCCCACCTCGGTGTGGTGCGCGTCGAGAGTGGCTTCGAGTACGTGGTGGCCGACATCCCCGGATTGATCGAAGGCGCGAGCGACGGCAAAGGCCTGGGCCACCGGTTCCTGCGGCACATCGAGCGTGCGCGCGTGCTGGTGCTCCTGTTGGACATGGCCGGCGGCCCCGATGGCCAGATGTCGCCCGCCGATCAACAGGCGGTGCTGCTGCGGGAGTTGGGTGCGTATCAACCTGACTTGCTCGAACGCTCGCGATTGGTGATCGGATCACGATCGGACATGGCGCCCGCCGCGGATGACGATCCCACGATCGACCTTCAGATCTCCGCCGTGACCGGGGAGAATCTTCCGGTGCTCGTCGGCCGCATGGCTGATGCGGTACGTGGCGCGCGCGACGCCGAACCGGTGTCGGAATCCTTCGTCGTGCACCGTCCGGCGGGCGAGGGCTTCCGCATCGAGCGCGAGGACGACGGCAGCTATCGGGTCGTCGGCCGCCAAGCGGAGCGGGCCGTGGCGCTGTCCGATCTCACCAATCTCGATGCCCTCGACCTGGCTCACCATCGGCTGCGCAAGCTGGGCGTCGACCGGGCCCTGGCGCGCGCCGGCGTGCAAGAGGGCGACACCGTGCACATCGGTGGTCTGTCCTTCGACTACGAGATCGAATGAGTTCGGTTGATCCCTGGGCCCGACGTAGCGTTGGGGCATGAGCCGCCCGTCGATCGTCGTCGCCAAGATCGGCACCTCGTCGATCACCGACGAGCAGGGCGAGATCACCCGAGCGGCGATCGCCAAGCTCTGTGCCGAAGTGGCGGCGGTGCAGGCCGCCGGTCATCAGGTGGTGGTGGTGAGCAGTGGAGCCATCGGTGCCGGCTTGCCCGCACTGGGCCTGGGGGGCCCGCAGCGGCCCCGTGACGCCGTCACGCTCCAAGCGGTGGCCGCCGTGGGCCAGAGCCGCCTCATGCAGGTCTACGGCGACGAGCTGGCCGCCCACGGCCTCGTGGCCGGCCAGGTGCTCATCGCACCCCTCGATTTCATGGAGCGCCGGCAGTACCTGCAGGCACGCGGCACCCTGCGGCGTTTGATCGAGCTCGGCGTCGTACCGGTGGTGAACGAGAACGACGCCGTGGCCGACGACGAGATCCGCTTCGGTGACAACGACCGCCTCGCCGCCCTGGTCGCCCACCTCGTCGATGCCGATGTGCTCGTACTACTGACCGACACCGCGGGGGTGCTCACCGCCGATCCCCGTCTCGACTCGGACGCGTCGCTGATCGAGGAGATCGTCCAGGTCGACCAACAACTCGAAGCGCTGGCGGGCGGGGCCGGCTCGGTGCGCGGTAGTGGTGGCATGGCGTCGAAGGTGGCGGCGGCCAAGATCGCGGCCTGGTCCGGGGTGCGCACCGTGATCGCCGCCGCCCAACGCGCGGATGTGCTGGCGGACGCAGTCGCGGGAGCCGCGGGCGTGGGCACCACGTTGTTGCCCCACGACCGCGACTTGCCCGCCCGCAAGCTCTGGATCGCTTTCGCGGTGGGATCGGCCGGCACGCTCGTGGTCGACGATGGCGCGCGACGGGCGCTCGAGCGCGGTGGCACCTCGTTGCTGGCCGCCGGTGTCGTCGACGTGCAGGGCAGCTTCGACGCCGACGACGCCGTCGAGATCGCGACACCCGATGGTCGGGTGTTCGCGAAGGGACTGGTGCGCGTCGACGCCGCGATGGCCAAGGACATCGCCGGTCGGCGCAGCGTCGACCTGCCCGACGGAGCGCCGCGGTATGTCGTGCACTCCGACGACCTGGTGATCCTGCCCGATTGATCCGCGAACGCGAAGAGGGCGGACGGTTGCCCGTCCGCCCTCCTCAACCGACCTTCGTCAACCGTTGCAGAAGGGGTTGCAGCTCGTGTCCTCGATGGTGATCGAGTTGCTCGGCGCACTCCACGGGCCGGCGCCGCCGGCGTTCTCGGCCTGGATGTGGAACACGTAGGTGCCCGGGGGCATCTCGATGGTGAACTGGGGTGTGGTCCCGCCTCCACCGAGGTTGATCCAAGTGGCGCCGCCGTTGGTCGAGTACTCGTAGTTGTAACCGGTCGGGGCATCGCCCGTCGTCGGCGGATCCCACACCGCGTGGGCGAAGTTCTCGACGGACAGGCTGGCCACGACGTTGGATGGAGCGCCGGGCGGTTCGGGGGCCTCGATGGTCACGTCATTGCTCGAAGCCGACGGATCGCTGGGCCCGACGCCGTTCTGGGCGGTCACCCGGAACCGGTAGGTGCCCGGCCCGAAGGTGTAGCTGTCGGTCGTGGTGGGCGCGGCCACCGAGTTGCCCGCGTTCCACGTGACGCCGCTGTCGTTGGACCACTCGACGTCGTACTGCGTCGGGGCCGGACCAACAGCTGGGGCGCTCCAGTTGACGTCGATCCCGCCCGATCCGTTCAACGAGGCGACCACGTTGGTCGGAGCGTTGGGAGGTAGGGGGGCGGCGTCATCGTCGATGATCGTGCCGGTACCGCTGGCCCGCAATGCGCTGGCCGATCCCGTACCGACGGGCACGGTCACGCTCTGGATCTGGACGGTGAGCGTTTCGTTGCCCTCCGAGTTGATGTCGCCGTAGACCGGGATCGTGGCCTGGGCGCTGGTCTTGCCCGGCTTGATCTTGGTGACCTTCGGCTTCTTCAATGGCTTGTAGTCGTTCAGCGGGTCCGCCGTGCCCGGGACGATCGTCCAGGTGACCCAGACCTCGCCGGTGGTCAGCGGCGCCGACAGCGTGAACGGCAGCGCCAGCTTGGGCGTGCCGGTGTTGGTCTCCACGACGGCGGCGTCGCCGACGCTCACGGTCGTGCCGACCGGCCCGTCGTCATCGAGGATCGTGCCGGTACCGGCCGCGTGCGCGCCGGCCACGGCCGGGCCCGTGACGCTGTCGATGGTCACCGTGAAGGTCTCGTCGCCCTCGGCGCCGAGGTCCGGCAGTTCCTTCACCGCCGCGAATGCAGCGGTCTTACCCTGCTTGATCTTGGTGACCTTGGGCTTCTTCAGCGCCGTGTAGTCGGCGTCAGGTGACGCCGTGCCCGGAGTGATGCTCCACTGGACGAGCACGTCGCCACCCGCGGGATCCGAGAGCGTGATCGGGAACTTCATCGTGTTGGGGCCGCCGCTGTCGCCTTCGGCGATCGTGACGTTGCCGATGTTCACCTTCGGTGGATCGACGGCGCCGGCGGGGTTGGCGACGCTCATCGTTGCGAAACCGAGAGCGGCCACCGGTACAAGGGCCGCGGCGCGGCGCAGGGAAGGTCTCATGTGTTGACTCCGCCTTTTGTCCGAATCGACAGTGCATCTGTGCATCGGCGGGCGGAGCGCCCGGGTTGAGACTTTGCCGGCTCAGCTCCCGCTGGATTCGGCCGTGCCCGGGCTGACCTGGCCCTTCGCGGTGTCCGCCTGCTGGATCTGCTCGGCCTGCTTCAGCAACTCGTCGCCCTGTGTCGCGGCAGGGGCCAGACCCAGCTCGGAGCGGATCTGGGCCAGGCGGGCATTGGCCTCGGTGTTCATGCTGGCCTGCTCGACCTCGAGCATACGGGCCTCGACGGATTCGCCCGTCAGCTCGGAGGCACCCTTGGCCTTGGCGTAGCGCAGTTCGATCTTGTCGCGGACCTCGTCGAAGGTGGGGACGTCGTCGCCGACGGTCTCGCTGAGCGTGGCCATCGCCTTGTTCATCTCTTCCTGCATCTTCGCCTGGTCGAGTTGCGAGAGCAGTTTCTGGCGTTCGGCCAGCTTCTTCTGCAGCGCCGAGGCGTTCTGCTGGACCGCGGCCTTGGCCTGCTCGGAGGCCTGCGACGACTGCAGGACCAAGGTCTTGGTCTCGTCGATCTCGTGCTCGACGGCGATGAGCCGGTTGGCGAAGGCCTCTGCCGCCTGGGTGTACTCGAGGGTCTTCTTCTCGTCGCCGGCCTTCGTGGCCTCGTCGGCCATCAGCACGGCCTGGCGGGCGTTGCCGTTGAGCTTTTCGTACTCGGCCATCGACCGGTTCAGGCGCATCTCGGCCTGCTTCTGGTTGGCGATGACGTTGGCGGCCTGCTCCTTGAGGCGACGATGTTGCTCCTGCGCCTCGGTGATGGCCTGCTCGAGTTGGATCTTCGGGTCGGCGTGCTCGTTGAACGACGAGTTGACCTTGGCACCCCAGTACTTCCACCAGCGCTTGAGGGCCTTGAACATGGGTGGTGCTCCTTCAGAGACGAACCTGCGCGAAAGCTTAGGGCTTGGGCGTGGTTTCCGGATCGGTGGGCGACGGCCGCCGCAGGTTCCGCAGCTCACCGAGCTCGCGGGACCGCAGCACCAGCAGAACACCCAGGTAGGTCGCGCTGCCGAGGACCGCACCTATCGCGAGGGCCGCAGCCGCGTTGTCGACGAGTGAGACCACTCCGAGCAGCACCGCGCCCATGGCCACGGCCGCCACCAGATGACGGAGCAAGCCCAACGCCAGCTCGCGGTCGGCGAAGGCCCCGGCGCGGCGTTGGAGGGTGGCCAGGGCCACCACCGCGCCGATGGTGTAGCTGATGCTGAAGGCCGCGATCACACCGCCGAAGCCGAAGAAAGGCAGGAGTGCGAACGAGAGCACGACCTGCAACGCGTATTCGAAGACGTTCAGCAGGAAGGGAGTGCGGGTGTCCTTGAAGGCATAGAAGCCGCGCATCGAATACAGGAAGGCCGCGAAGCCGGGCAGGCCGACCGCGAGCCACCGCAGCGCGAACGTGGTGAGGTCGGCCGACGCCGCGTCGAAGCGTCCGTACTCCAACAACGCGCTGACGGCCGGACGCGCCAACACGAGGTAGGCCACCGCAGTAGGGACGATGAGCAGTGAACCGAGGCGGAGACCCTGGCTGAATCGCCGCCGGTACGACGCGAGATCGTTGCGGGTCACATGGGTGGCGAGCTCGGGGGTGAACGTCGTCATGATCGACACGGTGAACAACCCGTAGGGGAGTTGGAAGAACTGCCAGGCGTAGGTGAAGGCCGACACGCGGCCGACGCCCGTGCTGTTGACCAACGTGATCATCACGAAGAAGACGACCTGGTTGGCCGCGACATAGCCCAGCGTCCACGCCGACAACCGTGCGACGGTCGCCACGGCGGGGTCGTGCCAATCCGGATTCCAATGGAGCCGAATGCCGGCGTGGCGCATCGCGGGCCACAGCACGAGGGCCATGGCGGCGATGCCCGCCGTCGTGCCCAGCCCGACCAGGAAGAGCAACGACCGGTCGTTCAGCAGGCTGTCGACCGTCGAGCTCGCCTTTGATGAGGTGAGCGACGCGAGGAACAGGCTGATCACGATCACGTTGTTGAGCACGGGCGCGAAGGCGGGAACCGCGAACGAACGCTTGGCATTGAGGACCGCCGTCCACAGCGTCGAGAGCCCGTAGAAGAACACCTGCGGCATGAACATCAGGAGCAGCGGAACGGCCAGGCGGATCTGCTCGTGGGCAACGACGGGGTCCTTGCCGATCGTGTACATCCGGATGATGAGCGGCGCGAGAGCAGTTGCGACCACTGTCAGCCCTGCGAGCGCCAGCGTCACGATCGTGGCGAGCGCATCGATCGACTTGTGGTCGTTGTGCTCGAACCGATCGACGATGACGGGCACGAGCGTGGCGGCCAAGATGCCGCCGAGTACGAGGTCGTAGACCACGTTCGGCGTGGTGTTGGCCAGGTTGTACGAGTCGCCGACGAGCAACGTGCCGAGGGCGTACGCGATCGCGATCGTACGCAGCAGGCCGGTGACGCGGCTCGCGCCGGTACCGATGCCGACGACGACGCTCGAACGGAGCAGCCGGCGACCGGCTTCCGTCGGGCCGGCGGTGGTGGGGCTCGTCATGCCGTTCCGGGTAGGGGTGTACCCGGATCGGACTGCGGTGGTGGCGCAGGCAACGACGGTGTGTCGGTCTCGTCCAGCGCTTGGCGGAGCGATTCCATCTCGCCGACCAGGCTGTCGACATCCTGTGACAGCGAACCGAGATCTTCGGTGCGTTGGGCACGAACAGAGAGCTCGATGGCGCGCGTGACGGCTTCGTCGAGGCGGGCATCGAGCAACCGCAATCGATCACGCGTGTCGACGATCACGGTATCCATCCGTTGCGCCGTGCCGAGCTGGGCTTCGAGGGCCTCGACCGTGCCCGCGAGCGCGCTGCCCTCGACGGGTTTGGTGCCCGGCGGCAGGCCGAGCTCGGTGAGCTGTCGAGTGACGTCGGCCGTGTCGATGTGGGCGCGTGCGTCGCTCAGCGACTGCCCGGCGCGGGCGATGCGCCAGCTCTCGTTGACGCCCGTGGCGATGCGGTCGGCGATCTCGGCGAGCCGGTCGTGCAGCGGACCTGACTCGGCCTGGCGCAGCGCGTCGTCGAACTGACGGCGGGCGTCGAGCGCGTCGCGTACGAACTTCCGCCACGGATCCTGCAGCGTGAACGGATCGATGTGCTCTTCGCTGGGATTGCGAGGAATGGCGAAGGCGACGCGCCCGGCCCAGGCCACTGCGCCGATGGCGGCCGCGGCCGCGATCGGAAGCCCGGCCACGATCCCCACGGCGGCACCCGCGCCCGCGAGCACGATGCCGCCGGGCGAGGTCAGGGCGCGCGCGACCGGTGGGGTGAAGAAGCGGTCGCGCAAGCGGAGTCGGGCCACGCTGAAACGTTAGAGCCCGTCGGCGGGATCGCTCGGGAGGCCCCGGTGGGGGCTCAGAAGTTGCTGATGACCGTCGTGAACACCTTGGAGATGCTCTTCGGGTCGCTCGCGTTGTACGAGGCGCGCGTTGGTGGCCTCGGCGATCTGCTTGAGCACGCTCAGATCGGCGTCGGAGCCGTACCCGATCGTGAACACCCGCACCGGGCGTGCCGAGCTCGCCTTGGCTCTTGTCCCGCAGGAGCGAGCAGCGTGTCCTGCAGCTGGCGGTTGTCGTCGGACACCTCGCCGTCGTCGTTCTTGCCGTCGGTGAGCAGCACGACGGCGTTGATCCGGTCCGGGTCGTAGCTGTCGTACATGGTCTGGAAGGACTGACTGGTGACGTCGTAGAGCGGTGTGCCGTTCTGCGGGTAGAGGCCGTCGATCTGCGATCGCAAGGCGTTCGCCGTTCTGCGAGATCGGCCCGATCGGTACGAGGTCCTCGAACGTGCCGCTCGGTCCGATGCTGGTGGTGAAGACGCGCAGGCCCACCAGATCGTTCGCCTTGAAGTCGTCGAGCGAGTCGATGGCCGCCGACTTGGCCAGGTCGAGCTTCGTGTCGCGGGTGTCCGAACCGGCGCGTTCTTTCATCGAGCCCGAGACGTCGACGACGAGCAGCACCCGCGCGCCCTTGCGCTGCTCGGCCCAATGATCGAGCAGGCTCACCATCACCGGCGGTGCGGGCACCTGCAACAGGGTCTGGGGCTGGTTGGGGTCGACACCGTTCTCGGCCGTGATCGGTGCGCCGATCGGCACCTCGGGATTGCCGGGCCGGAAGTTGAACTCGAGCGCGCGTTGTTGGTTCTCGGGTTGCTGCACGTACGACTGGAACGCCAAGGCGCCGTCGCGCTCCTCGGGGCTGACCCACGGCGCGTCGAGCACGAAGAAGGGACTGTCCGAGAACAGCGTGCCTTCCTTCGGGTAGATCGCGACCAGCGGGATGCGCGGTGGGCGCGGTTCCTCGCCGGGGTCGAGCATGCCGTCGGGGTTGCCGGTGTTGTAGTCGATGACCGACTTCTCTTCGACGGCGACGGCCGACACGTAGGTGAGCGCCGTGCCGTCCTGATCGGCGCGGTACCAGTTGTTCAGGAACGTCAACGTCGTGTCGCCGTAGTGCACGACCGACGATTCGACGCTGCGGTTGTACTGCTCGACGTCGGCTTTGGCGAGGTCCTCGGTCGTCAGGTCGCGCGTCTTGCCGGTCGCGGCGTAGTTCTGCGCGATCAGGGCGGACAGCCCGCTCGTGGAGAAGTTCGGGTTGGTCTTGCCGAGCTTGAACGCGCCCCATTCGGGATGGCCGTAGGCGGCCCAACCCTGCGAGCTCGTGGCGAGGCTCAAGATGTCGGACCAGCCGAGCGCCTTGTCCGGCCAGCCGAGCGCCTCGGCCATGGGCTTGGGCATCGCGATCACGAGCGGCGTGTTCATGAAGGGCGTGCCCTGTTTGGCCATGGCCGGCTGGCCCTTGTCGGCCAGCTGCTGGTCGAGGATCGCGCCCCATGCGCTCGAGGCCGGCGACCACACCACGGGCTGAGGACCGTCGGTGTTCTCGTCCCACCCGTTCGACAGCGCCTGCATGGCGCCGCCCGACGCCTTGCTCTTCGGGCTCACGAACACGCATTGGCCGTCGACCTTCGTTCGCGACTTGTTGAACGTCTGGGCCAGGCTCGTGAGCAGATCGATCTTCTCGGGCGAGACCGCCATGTCGATCACCCGGCAGTCGCCCGGACTTGCCGAGGTCGGTCGCGGTGTCGGCCGTGTTCTTCGAGGTCGAACAGGCGCTGATGGCCAGCAACATGCACGCGAGCAGGACCGCACCAGCACGCTTCATCGCCGTCGCCTCATTGACCTGGCCTCATCGAATCGTCTCGATCCACAGCGCGCGCAGCGCCTCGAGTACGCCGGCCCGCGGCACACCGGGGTCATCGGGAAGTGAGTAGCTCGGGTCGAGTCCGTCCGCGAGCGGTTGCCCGCTGACGCGCCAGCCTGCTTGCGCGAGCAAGGCGGCGACTTCATTCGATTGGAACAACTTCGTCACCCGGCCTCCCCGGCTGCTGTCGGCGATCGGTGCCACGACGACATCAGCGATCGACGCCGGGGAAGGGTAGAGGATCGAGAGGCGGTCCTTGTCGCGGCTGTGGGCGATCGACGGGCCGGCGGCCGCCTCGAGACTTCCGGTCAGATCGAACACCGACGGCCCGATCGAGAGCATCTCGTCGAGAGGCGTGCGAGGCGGCACGGGGAACGTACGGGATCGACCGTTCGAGTTGCTCGAACCATTGGCCGAACCCGGGGTCGCCGTCGAAGTCGTTGCGGGCGAAGTCGCTGCGACCGAAGTACGAGCCGCTGGCCTGCGCCAGGACCAGCAGGCCCGACGCCGTCACGTCGGGTACGGAGTGGCTGGGTTTGACGCTGCCCCACGCGGCCGAGCCGCCGACGTCGGCCCACGGGCGACCTGCTTGGTCGCCTATGCATTTCCAGGTGATACCGCCGGGGCAGGCGGTCTCGAGCGCGGCGCGGCGGTCGTTCCACGCCGCGATCACGAGCGGTGATCGCGCGAGCGGTTGGCTCGTGTCGCCCAGGGCGACCGGGAGCAACGCACGCGACCGTTGCTCGGCCACCATCTCCGGGAACGGTTGCAGCGTGACCCAGGCATCGAACGGCGGGTTGCTCGGATCGAACGAAGCGGAGACGAGGGTTTGTTGGGTCGTGGCTTCGTCCTCGATGCGCACGGTCAGGTCGGTATGGCGCTGATCGAGCGCGCGGCAAACGGCGTCGAGCTCGGTCACGCACACGACGGTCGCAGCAGCCGAGGTGTCCGAGTTGCTACCGGACGAGCTGTTGTCATCGAGTCGGTTACGGACGACGACGGCGATGACGATCAGGGCCGCGGCCAGCATCAGCGCGCCGAACCGCTTCACGATCCGCCCTCGAGCGGTGGAATGTCGGCGGCGGTGAGCCCGACGAGCTGCGCGTCGGTCGGATCCTTCAGCTCGACGACGCGACTGGCCTGGCGAGCGACGGCGTGCTCGAACAGGTTGCGAACCAAGCGACCGTTACCGAACCCCTTGCCGCGAGGCTGAGCGGCGAGCCACGCACGCACGCTCGTCTCGACCTCGGCGTCGCACAGGTAGTTGCCCTCGTTGCACAGGCTCCGGAAGATGGCGACGAGCTCGTCGTCGCTGTAGTCGGGGAAGAAGATCGTGCGCGGGAACCGTGACTGCAGACCGGGGTTCGCATTGACGAAGTCACCCATCTCGTCGGGGTAGCCGGCCACGATCACGACGACCCGATCACGCCGATCCTCGACGAGCTTCACGATGGTGTCGATCGCCTCGCGGCCGAAGTCCTCGTCGCTGCCTCGCACCAGGGCGTACGCCTCGTCGATCAGCAACACGCCTTGGTCGGCTCGATCGAACACCTCGGTGACCTTGGTCGCGGTCTGGCCGACGAAGCCGGCGACGAGCCCGGCGCGATCGGTCTCCACGAGCTGGCCTCGCTCGACCACACCGAGACTCCGGTAGATCTGGGCGAGCAGGCGCGCCACCGTCGTCTTGCCGGTTCCCGGGTTGCCGGTGAACACGAGGTGGCGGCTCTGGTCCATCACCACGAGGTGGCGTTCGCGGCGCAAGTTCTGCACGCGGATGAGGTTGGTGACGAGCTTCACCTCTTCCTTGACCGCGTTCAGGCCGACCAGCGCGTCGAACTCGGCGAGCAGCTCGTCGAGTGGTCGGGCCGGCTCTTGCACCGGTGCGGGGGTCGGTGGCGGGGTCTGGTTCGCGGGTTGCGCCGTCGGTGCGGACTGGAGCTCGGCGAGGAGCATGCCGCGGAAGCGCTCGATGCCGAGCAGCTCGGTGTGGCTGGTGTGAGCTGTCGATCGAGGCGACGACGTGGCCGATGGCCACCGCCAGGTCGTAGTACGTGTGGGCGTAGGTCGTCTTGTCACGTTCGTCGAGCCCGCGGAGGATCTCGAACAGGGTCGAGGGCACGTTGAGGAACGCGCTCGTGCCGGTGGTGAGCCCGGCATGGCGGACGTCGGCGGGCGTGGCCTTGAGCAACGGGATGTCGAGACGGGGTGAGAAGGTCTGGATCAGGGCCCACAGCTCGTCGTCGGTGGCCAGCCCATCGAGATCGATGTAGGCGCAGGCCAGGTTGTAGGCCTCGACCACCACGTCGTCCGCGGCCTTGTCGGGCTGGCCGTCGGGAAGGCGCTGCACCACCTCACGCATGATCGGAGTGAGCGCGTCGACGAACCGCGTGACGGCCGTGTCCAGGCCGAGATCGATCCGCACGAGGCCGGAGCCTAGCGAGGCGTGTCGCTGTGACCAGGGCAGGTAGCCTTTGCGGTCGTGAACGCGCCCGCCGACCGCACCCCGATCCCCGAGCTCGGCCGTCGGGTGAAGGCTGCGTCTCGGACGTTGGCAACGGCTTCGACGGCGGCCAAGAACGAGGCCTTGCTCGCGGCCGCCGATCTGCTGGTGGCGCGAACCGACGATGTGTTGCTCGCCAACGCCGAGGACGTGACCGCGGCCGAGCGGGGCGGGGTGTCGGCCACGGTGGTCGACCGTTTGCGCCTGTCCGACGCGCGCATCGAGGCGATGGCGGGTGGTCTGCGCCAGGTGGCGGGCCTGCCCGATCCCGTAGGCGAGGTGCTCGACGGGTGGGTGCGACCGAACGGTCTGCGCATCTCGCGGGTGCGGGTCCCGCTCGGCGTCGTGGCGATCATCTACGAGAACCGACCCAACGTCACGAGCGATGCCGCCGCGCTGTGTCTGAAGTCGGGGAACGCCGCCTTCTTGCGGGGTTCGACGGGAGCGATCAACTCGAACATCGTGATCGCGTCGGTGCTGCGAGACGCCATCGCCAAGGCCGGGCTGCCGGCCGACGCCGTCGTGTTGTTGCAGGACACTTCGCACGAGGCGGCGGTGGAGTTCATGCAGCAGCGCGACTACATCGACTGCCTCATTCCTCGGGGCGGCCCGGCGTTGATCCAATCGATCCTCGACAACGCCACCGTGCCCTATGTGATCGACGGTGACGGCAACTGCCACGTGTACGTCGACGCCGATGCCGACCTCGACATGGCGCTCGACATCATCGTGAACGCCAAGATGCAACGACCATCGGTCTGCAACGCGGCCGAGACACTGCTCGTGCACGAGGCGGTGGCGGCCGACTTCCTGCCGCGGGCTACTGAAGCGTTGGAGGGAGTCGAGTTGCTCGACTCCGACGAGGCCTTCGCCACGGAGTTCCTCGACCTGCGGCTCGCCGTACGTGTCGTGCCGTCGCTCGACGAGGCGATCGAGCACATCGCCCGTTACGGCTCCGGCCACACCGAGGCCATCGTCACCGAGTCTCTTCCTGCCGCCGAGCGGTTCACCCGCGAGGTCGACGCCGCTGCGGTCGTGGTGAACGCGTCGACGCGGTTCGTCGACGGCGAGGAGTTCGGGTTCGGCGCCGAGATCGGCATCTCCACCCAGAAGCTGCACGCACGAGGTCCGATGGGACTGCGCGAGCTGACCACAGCCAAGTACGTGGTGCGGGGCGAGGGCCAGATCCGCACCTAGGCAGTTCGACCGTCTACTCGGCGGGCGGGTCTTCGGGCAGCTTGTCGTTGACGCCGCGATACATGTCGTAGATCTCGCGGCACTTGTCGCACGGCGGGACCCGCCGGGGGTCGCGCTGGGGTACGAAGATCGCACCGCACAGCGCCTCGAGCGGCGTGCCGGTGATGCGGGCTTCGAGGATGGCCGCCGCGATGTCGGACCCTTTGTCCTTGCGCACGATGTGGGCCACGACCGGTTCGCCGTGGTCGAGTTCGGGGTCCGAAGGGCGAATGCCGATCTCGGTCGATGTGCTGCTCATCCCGTACGACTCTACGCCGCCGAACCGCCTTGACCGGGCGGTCAAGTGCGCCGGTAGTCTCGGGGGATGGATTTCCGCTTCGAGTCGCCCGACACCGTTCGCCAGCAGCTGAAAGACGTCAACTACCTGGCCGATGAGGGCATCGCCGGAGTCGTCTACCTGGCGGACCGGCTGCAGAAGCCGGTGCTGATCGAGGGCCCGGCCGGCACGGGCAAGACCCAGCTCGCCAAGTCGGTGGCCGAGGGGCTCGGGGCCCGGCTCATCCGGCTCCAGTGCTACGAGGGCCTCGACGAGTCGAAGGCGCTCTACGAGTGGAACTACAAGAAGCAGCTGCTGCGCATCCAGACCGAGCGCAACGTCGACCAGTCGTGGGACGACATCGAGGACGACATCTTCTCGGAGCAGTTCCTGTTGACCCGGCCGTTGCTCGAAGCGATCCGGTCCAAGGAGCCCGTCGTGCTGCTGATCGACGAGGTCGACCGCGTCGAGATCGAGACCGAGGCGCTGTTGCTCGAGATCCTGTCCGACTATCAGGTGTCGATCCCCGAGCTCGGCACGATCGAGGCCACCCAGATCCCGTTGGTGTTCCTGACATCGAACAACACGCGTGAGCTGTCGGAAGCGTTGAAGCGGCGCTGCC
This sequence comes from uncultured Iamiaceae bacterium, assembly GCA_963778895.1. Lineage (GTDB taxonomy): Bacteria > Actinomycetota > Acidimicrobiia > Acidimicrobiales > Acidimicrobilacustridaceae > CAVZVZ01. The sequence goes on along the minus strand of CAVZVZ010000005.1, from coordinate 183,647 downwards.
TCTTCCTGCACATCGACTATCCGGACATGGAGCGCGAGAAAGAGATCGTGCTCACCAAGGTGCCGGACATCAGCGAGAGCCTGGCCGATCAGGTGGCGCGCATCGTGCGGTCGATTCGCCAGCTCGAGTTGAAGAAGGCGCCGTCGGTGTCCGAGACGCTCGACTGGGCGCGCACCTTGGTGCTGCTCGGTGTGCAATCGGTGAACGAGAAGGATGCGGCCGACACCATCAACATCTTGTTGAAGTACCAAAGCGACATCGCCAAGGCGGTGAAGGAGCTCACCGAGGACAAGACCGGTGGGCGCCGCGCCTTGGGCAAAGTGGCGCCGTGACCGACGTCGACATCGAGCTGCAGGTCCCGCCGCCGGGCGCGGGCGAGCCGATGCTCGAGTTGTTGCACGGGTTCATTCGCGAGTTGCGGGAGGCGGGGTTGCCGGTCAGCACGACCGAGCATCTCGACTCGATGCAGGCCATCAAGCACATTCCGCTCGAGGACCGCGAGGCGTTCAAGTACGCGTTGGCGGCCACGTTGGTGAAGAACAACGCGCATTGGCGGGCGTTCGAGACCGTGTTCGAGGTGTACTTCTCGCTGCGGGGCAAGGAGTTCGACCTACGCCTCGACGAGGACGGCGAGCCGGCCGAGGGCGAGGACGGGGCCGATCAACAAGAGGGCGAGGGTCAGTCGGGTCAGGCCGGTGCGGGCGGCGACGCCATGTCGCCCGAAGAGATCGCCGAGATGTTGTACCGGGCGCTCATGGAGGGCGACGACGCGCTGATGCGGGCCATCGCTCGCCAGGCGGTGAAGCGGTACGCGGGGATGGAGCCGGGCCGGCCGGTCGGCGGCACGTACTACCTGTATCGCACGCTGCGGAACCTCGACCTCGACGACGTGCTCGAGCGGTTGATGGAGCAGGCCCGCCAAGAGTCTCCGGATCCCCTCAGCCCGCTCGAGGAGCGGCTCGAGCAGGACGAGTACGAGACCCGCATCGATCAGCTGAAGAAGGAGATCGAGGCCGAGATCCGGCGGCGGCTGGTCGCCGATCGGGGTGTCGAGGCCATGGCCAAGACGCTGCGCAAGCCACTGCCCGAGGACGTCGACTTCATGCACGCGTCGCGGGAGGAGATGGCAAGCCTGCGCAAGGCCATCTATCCGCTCACGCGCAAGCTGGCGGCGCGATTGGCACGCAAGCGCAAGCACGGGCGCAAGGGCCCGTTGGACTTCCGGGACACGGTGCGACACTCGCTGTCGTACGGCGGCGTCCCGGCCGAGCCGCGGTTCAAGTACCCGCGGCCGTCGAAGCCGGAGATCTTCGTCATCGCCGACATCTCCGGGTCGGTCGCGGCGTTCGCGCGGTTCACGCTGCATCTCGTCTACGCCATCTCGAATCAATTCTCGAAGGTGCGGGCGTTCGTGTTCATCGACGGCATCGACGAGGTGACGCGCTTCTTCGAGGGTGTCGACGACATCGGCGAGGCGGTGCACCGGGTCAACACCGAGGCCGACGTCGTCTGGGTCGACGGCCACAGCGACTACGGCCATGCCCTCGAGGTGTTCTGGAACCAGTGGGGCCGTGAGATCGGCCCGAAGACCACGGTCCTGGTGCTCGGCGATGCGCGGAACAACTATCACGCCAGCCAGGCATGGGTCATCAAGGAGATCCAGAAGAAGGCCCGGCATGTGTACTGGTTGAACCCCGAGCCCCGGGCGTACTGGGACACCGGCGACTCCATCGTGGGGGAGTACGGCATCCACTCCGACGGCGTGTTCGAAGCGCGCAACCTGCGTCAGCTCGAACGCTTCGTCGAGAACCTCGCCTGACGCAGCAGCGACGACACGCGGCGGCTCCGCCAACGACCGTCCACGGTCAGGCCGACGAACCACACGCGCCGGCGGGCGCCATGAGTGCAAATGCCGCCACGAACAGCATCGAACAAAGTACTGACGCGTACTGCAGTTGTCACGCCCTGTCACACAGGCGCAGATTCGGTACCGATTCGGTGCCTATGGGTTGCGGTCGGCGAGGTGTGACACGGCGTGACAACTGCAGTACGCGCGAGGCTGGCCGGGTGGAGGTGGCGAGCCCGAGCACCTGCGGCAGCCACCGTGCCCCAGCGCAGCGTCAGTCTGCGACTGCCCGTTCCATGGCGCGGAGATACCGGTTGTTGGCTTGGTTCTGCAGCCGATCGGTGACGAACGGAGCCAGTCGACCGAGCCGGTACGCCGAACGTGAGACCGCCTCGACCGAGAACGTCGCCGCATCGGGCGCCGACCGGCTGACGAGAAAGGCTTCCTCGCCCTGCTCGGGATGTACGGACAGCGTGCCGTACGCGAATCCGAAGCGATCCTCCTCGTCGATCACCGCCACGATGCGACATGCCACATCGATGTACCCGATCGGCAACGGCGCGGTGATGACGACGTTCGTGCCCGCCACGAAACCACCGTCGGCGACCACCGCTAGGCCCGAGCCGGTCGCCATGCACGGTCGAAGGCCTCGGCTCCGTGCAGTTCGGCACTCCATCGCCTTCGACGGAACCCTGCTGGGGTCGATGTGCCGAGCGAGATGCCCACCGGTTCGTAGGTGAAGATCGGGTCGGCCGCGCAGCCGTGACCTGGGTCTCCGGTCGCGCCGAAGCGGGAGGGCCCGCCGCTACAGTCGGTCGCCGTGCGGATCACGGCCATCGGCCACGCCGGCCTGTTCGTCGAGACCTCGGGTGGCAGCGTGCTCTGCGACCCCTGGTTCGTGCCCGCGTTCCACGGCTCGTGGTTCGTGTTCCCGCGCAACGACGGACTCGACACGGCGCCATTCGCCCATCCCGACTACCTCTACGTATCGCACCTCCACGGCGATCACTTCGACGCGCCGTTCCTGCAGGAGAAGATCGACAAGACCACGCCGGTCCTGCTGCCCGACTTCCCGACCCCGGAGCTCGAACTGGCGCCTGCGTGCCCTTGGCTTCGAACAATTCGTGCGGTGTCCGGACGGCGAAACCGTGTCGCTCGGTAACGGTCTCGAGGTCGACGATCTTCGCCGCGACTGCACCATCAGACGGGCCGATCGGCGATTCGGCCGTTCTGATCAGCGATCCCACCGGTCGCATGCTCGACCAGAACGACTGCCGGCCGAACCATCCCGAGGACATCGTCGCCAAGGGCCCGGTCGACGTTCACTTCCTCCAGTACTCCGGTGCCATGTGGTGGCCCGTCGTGTACGAGCTCCCCGCCGAGGACAAAGCCCGCTTCGGTGCAGCCAAACGTGAGAACCAGATGCAGCGCGCCGTCGGCTACGCGAAGGCGATCGGCGCCCACGTCGTCGTGCCTTCCGCCGGCCCCCCGTGCTTCCTCGACCCCGACCTGTTCGAGCTCAACGACTTCGACCGTGCGCCGGCAAACATCTTTCCGGACCAGACGGTATTCCTCGAGCGTGACGACATGGCCGAACTGAACGGCCAGCTGACCATCCCGGGCACGCAGTTCGACGTGCATGACGGCGTGGTCGAGGTGAGCCAACCGCTCCCCGCCGACGACATCGAACGCATCTTCACGCACAAGCGCGACTACCTCCTCGAGTACCAGGCCGATTGGGCCGACTGGCTCGACAAGGAACGGGCGAGCTGGCCCGCCCCGGCACCCGACCTCGTCGGTCGCATCAAGCGCTGGTGGGAGCCGCTGCTCGCGCAGGCGCCGAACACGAGTCAGGCGATCGGTCGCAAGGTCCTGCTCCGCGCCGGCGACGAGGACGTGCTCGTCGATTTCCTCGAGGCCGAAGTTCGGCGTGGGACGGCCAGGAGTCGTACCAGTACCTGCTCGACCTACCTCGTCCACTCGTCGAGTGGTGCGTCGAACATCAAGCCGTCGATTGGTCGAACTCGTTGTTCCTGTCGTTGCGCTTCTCGGCGTGGCGACCCGGCGACTTCAGCGAGGAGCTCTTCGCGTTCCTCAAGTCGCTCAACGCCGAGCGTCTCGCGGTGCTCGAGCGCTACGTCACCGAGAAGCAAGCCGCGACCCACACCGCCCCCGACGACGAGGACGAGGTCGTGATCGGCGACTTCGTCGTGCAACGACGTTGCCCGCACAAAGGCGCCGATCTCGGCCGCTTCGGTGACGTCGACGACTGCACCCTCACCTGCAACATGCACGGCTGGCAGTTCGACCTCGCAACGGGCGAGTGCCTGAACGCAACCGGTCACCCGATCCGGGCTCGGCGGCTAACCGACCGGGACTAGGTCGCGGCGAACGGTCGCACGGTCCAACGGCCGCACGCCGGTGGCTCCGTTGGGTTGCCCGTCGATCAGGAACGTCACCGTTCTTGATGCCGGTGAACTGCGTGAGCGTGTACACGACCTGGCCGGTCTGCGGCTGCGTATCGGCGGTCTCGAACGCCCGGTTGAAGTCGACGGTGACATTGTCACCCTCGATCGTGAACGAGTTGACCACCACCTTCGGTGAAATGGCAGTCGTCAGCCCGGCGTCCGTCGTCGGCGTCGCTCGGCCCCGCGATCAGCACGTCGAGAGCGCGGGCCGCCAGGTCCGGTCCCGGCACCAGCCGGGCCTCGCCGGCGGCGAGCACGCCGTCGCGCAAGAAGTACTCCTGCACCGCAGCCACCGCCGCGGGATCGGTGGTCGGGGGCGGGGGCGGGCGCCGTAGTCGAAGGCGTCGCCTCCGTCGAGCCGGCCGCGGTCGTCGCGGTGTTGTCGCCGCTGCATGCCGACGCAACCGTCAACAAGAGCGCGATCGCGAGACCGCAGCCGATCAACCGCCGTTGGTGCACGCTCAGAACTGCAGCGCAGGCTTCATCGTGTAGTCAAGCGGAGCCTCACGCGCCGGCTCGCGGCGAGCGAGCGCGGCTTCCACCGCCGGAGCCAACCGCTCCTGCTTCTGCTTCACGTGGGCCTCGTCACGGTCCTGGAACTCGGGCAGCACCTCGGACGCGAACAGCTCCATCGACTCGCAGATGTCCTCGTGCTTGTTGCGGCCGGCCTGGCTCACGAAGATCAGCTGGTCGACACCGACCGATTCGTAGTGCCGCACCAGGTCGCGGATCTGATCGGGTGTGCCGACGGCGCCGCGCAGCGACCCGAGACCTTGTTCGAAGAGCTGCGCACCGAGCGGCTGCTCGGTCTGGGCCGCGACGGCGCGGTTGTAAGCCGAACATGTCGCGCTTCTCGAGGAACTCCTGCCACACGTCGGTGATGCCCGGCTGGTGCGTGCCGAAGATGTAGTAGTGGCCGAGCGAGAAACCGAAGAAGTGCGACGCCGTCCAGGCCGCGGTCGATCGCGGTCTGCTCGTCCTGGTGACACATCATCGGCAGCACCACCGCGAGGTTCGGCGTTCACGTCGAATCCGGCGGGCACGCACTCCTCGGACTCGATCGTCGAGTAGTAGTCGTTCGACCCACAACTCGGCCTCGCCGGGCTCGATGAACGAGAACGACAGCGCGCCGATGCCCTTGGTGGCCGCGAGGTGGATCGTGTCGCGTCGGCTGCACGCCACCCACAGCGGCGGATGCGGCTTCTGGTACGACTTCGGGATCACGTTGCGGGGCGGCATCTTCAGGAACTGGCCGTCATAGCCGGCAAACGGTTCCTCGACCATCATGCGGGTCGCGGCGTCGAGGGCTTCTTCCCACTGCTCGCGCTTGGTGGTGCGGTCGACGAGGAACCCGCCGAGCTCGGCCTCGGACGACGACTCGCCCGTTCCGAAGTCGACCCGACCGTCGCTGATCAGGTCGAGCGTGTTGATGCGTTCGACGACTCGGGCCGTGTGGTTGAAGCCGAACGGGAGCTGCACGATCCCGTGGCCGAGCCGGATGCGGCTGGTGCGCTGGCTGCACGCCGCCAGGAACACCTCGGGCGCGCTGGAGTGCGAGTACTCCTCGAGGAAGTGATGCTCGACCTCCCACACGTGATCGAAGCCGACGCCGGTCGGCCAGCTCGACCTGGTCGAGCGCGTCCTTCAACAGCTTGTGCTCGTCGTCGGCGCCCCACGGCCGAGGGAGCTGGTGCTCGTAGAAGATGCCGAACTTCATGGTTGCCTCTCGTTGGGTCAGGCGATCGTTTCGAGGATGTCGTCGAACGGTGCGAACAGCTGCGGCTTGTTGTGCTCCTCGCGAAGCAAGATGCCGAGCCGACGGCTGCGAGCCAGGAGGTCGCGGGCGTTGCGCCCGGGCCACGGACGGGGCAGCAACTCGGGCGGCAGGAGGGGATCGGCGGCGAAGCACTCCTGGAACTTGATCCCGATGACGAGCGCACCGGGCAGGAACTCGGCTTCGCTGAGTCGGCGCTTCGCCTTGCGCATCTGTTCGAGTGCCTCGGGGATGCCCTTCGTAGACCTCGATGAAGGCTTGGTAGCGCGCCGCCAAGTCGTCGATCGGCCACAACCGGGCTGCGATCTCCTTCGGGATCGCGCACGCCGCCGATCTCGATGTCGTCGGTCGACGCGAACGTCACGTAATCGCCCAGCCCGAGTCGCTGTGCCTCGGCGACCGCGTCCTTCTCCCACCGATGGGGCGACACGTACAAACCGTTCTGGATGGCCGCGCCGCCGAGCTCGAGGAGGTGGTCGCGGAACGCATCGCGCGCCGTGCGACGGGTCTCGGGAATGGCGAAGGCGATCAGCCGCCACTTGCGATCCCATCCGCGACCGGCCGCGTCCTGCGCGTAGGCCAGTCGGGTGCGCTCGAGTGACGCACCGAGGGCTCGCATCCCCTGCGGACTGGCGTGGAACATGGCGTCGCGCCCTTCACCCACCCGGGTGAAGAGCTCCTCGGCCACCAGACGGCGCAGACACGAGCGAACCTGGTCGGCTGTCTGCCCGCAGGCCTCGGCCACGGGATACAGCTCGGATGCGGCGATCGTGCCGTCGTGGTGCGCCATGCCCAGCACGAGCACTCGCGTCGGAATCCCGCCGACGCCCGCGGTCATGTCCGGTCCGGTCGTTTCCCCCACGACCGCAGGATCCTACGACCGCCGGCCCCGGTCAAGAGGAAATGTCACACCGCTGCACATCCGACTGGGTGGCCAATGGTGACCGTGTGAGCGACGTACCCCGGTCGGTGCAGGATCATGTTCCGGGTGAAATGCAGGATCATCCAGCCGAGCAGCTCGAGTTCATTGCCCCGGAGTCGGTCGTCCTCGAAGACGTCGTACCGAGTGTGCGGCTCGTACCCGTCGACCTCGAAAGCGATCTCGTGCTCGGGATAGCAGAAGTCGATTCGGCGCCATCGGCCGTCCAACCACATCGAATACTGGAAGTCGGGCAGCTTCACGCCCGCATCCCGATAGAGCTTCGCGAGCTCCTCTTCGAGGCCTGAGTCCGAGATCTGATCGCCGAGCGCGCGGTTGTCGAGCACCTGGCGGAGCACGCCGACACCGTTGCGGCCGCGCCGCGAAATCGTGTCGAGGAACGACCGCAGCCGTTCCGGCGTGACCCGACGGTCTGCGATCAGCTGCTCCAATGCCCGCGAGACCGTCCACCACGGCACCACACTGCCGAGGTCGACGAGCAGTCGGTACGGGTTGGTGGTCGCGATCGGGCCGATTCGCATGACGTGATCGGGAATGAGGTCGGTCGCCCGGTGCACCACTGCTCCCGGGAGCTTCGGCGTGCGGGCGCGGGGAACGCTGATCTCGGTCGGGATGTTCATGCGAAGGTCGACACCGAGCAGCTTCGCTGACGCTCGATGAGAAGCAGCCGCGTCGGCGCCGAGTCCGAGACAAGCCGCGACGACCTCGCGTTCGAAGCACGCGGCGCCTCCCCGGATCACCAGTACCGAACCGGGGCGCCGTTCGAGTTGACCGCGGTCGACGCGGTGCCGGATCTGGCGAGCGGTCAGGCCGGCGGCGTGGAGCTGTGCCGCGGCGACGACGCCGAACTGTCCTTCGGCGATCGACGCAATGAGTGCATCGGGATGCATAAGCGTCCTCCATGACGTGGTTGTCGTGGAGGACCGATGCCTCGAGTGTCAGCGAACCGGGACGTCTGAAGCGACATCATTTGTCCGCGGAGCCGCCAATTTGGCTCGGGGAGATCCGGTCAGACGTGCAGGCCGCACTCGGTCTTGTCGCGGCCGGCCCAACGGCCCGAGCGCGGGTCGGAAGGATCGGTGGGCTTCACCGTGCAGGGCATGCACCCGATCGACGTGTAGCCCTCGAGCACGAGGGGATTGACGATGATGTCGTGATCGGCCACGTAGCCGCGCACGTCCTCGTCGGACCAGGTGGCGATGGGGTTCACCTTGATGAGGCCGCGCAGGTCGCGGGCCACGATCGGCGCCTTCACCCGCGAGTCGGCCTCGGCGCGACGTAGGCCCGCCATCCAGGCGGCCTTGCCGGCGAGGGCACGATCCATCTGGCCGACCTTCACGGCCGAGCAGCAGTTCTCCGGATCGCTCTTCCACAATGCTTCGTCGTGCAGCGGCACGGTCATCATCTTGAGGTTGAGCCCGTAACGCCGGCGCACCTGCTCGACCGTTTCGAGTGTGGCGGGGAAGTGGTAGCCGGTGTCGATGAACACGACCTCGATGCTCGGGTCGACCTTGACTGCGAGATCGATGAGCACAGCGTCGGTCATCGACGCCGCGAGCGACAGGTGCGGCGCGAAGTTGTCGACGGCCCACTGGATGATCTTGGACGCGGGGAGCCGCTCGAACTCCTCGCTCAGCTCGGCGAGGTCCTCGTCGCTGAACTCCGGCACGTTCACATTGGTCAAACTCATGTGGCGCACTCCGAATCGCCGATCTCGGCCACGTATGGTCCCGTCTCGCCGTAGTCGACGTAGTACTCCGGCCCCTCTTCGGGCGTCGGGAAGCTGTCGAGCTCCTTCAGGTCGGCGGCCACGGCCTTGGCGCCGCCGGAGCGGTCGAGCCAGCCGCGGAACGTCTCGCCCGCTTCGCGCTCGTTGGCGAAACGCCCGACCACCTTTACGGCGGCTTGCGGTGCGTTCTTGGCCGGCAGCCGTAGGGCCTTCTCGCCGAAGTAGATCTGCTCTTCACCCACGTAGCCGCCGAGGAGCATCTGATAGCCGGGTGCGGCTTGGCCGTGCGCCCGCCGCTCGGCGCCGAAGAAGCCGATGTCGGAGGCGTGGTGCTGACCGCACGAGTTCGTGCAGCCGGAGATGTTGATGCGAACCCCGCCGACCTCGGCCAGAGCCTTCGGCCTCGAGCGCGGAGCCGATGGCGTTGGCGAGGCCGCGTGACTGGGTGACGGCGAGGTTGCAGGTGTCGGCGCCCGGGCAGGCGACGACGTCGCGGGAGAGCTCGGCGCCGGGCTCGGCCATGCCGAGCGACTCGAGCCGCGGCGTAGAGCGTGGGCAGTTGGTTCTCGGTGAGGCCGCGGAACACGAAGTTCTGGCGGTTCGTGATGCGCACCTCGAGGCCGAGGTCACGCTGGATCGTTGCGAGCGCCCGGAACTGTTCGGACGTCACGTCGCCGAGGTGCGAGTACACGTTGGCCGACACCGTGCCCTTGGCCACGCCCCGCACCACGTTGGCTTGTTCCCAACGCTCGTAGGGTCGCGTGCCGCTGCAGGGCGACAGCAGTGCCTTGCCCGACGGTGGTCGGCACGACGCCGACGGCCACGCCGGCAGGAGCATCACCGTGCTTCTCGACCTCTTCGGGGATGCCGCCCGGCCACGTGGACGAGGCCAGCAGGAACTTGCGGATGGCGAAGATCCGCTCCTGGAGCTCTTCGAAACCGAGGGTGTCGACGAGCCACTTCATCCGAGCGCGCAGCTTGTTCTTGCGGTTGCCGTTCTGCTCGAAGACCCGCAGGATCGCTTCGATCGTGGGAAGCAGGTCCTCGCGGGCCGTGAACTCTTCGAGGGCCAGCGCCGGGTGCGGGTTCGCGCCGAGGCCACCGGCGATGTAGACGCGGAAGCCGGCCTCGACCGTGCCGTCGTCGCGGGTGCGCGACGCGCCGATCACACCGACATCGTTGAACATCGCTTGGCCGCAGTCGGTCGCGCAGCCCGAGAAGTTGATCTTGAACTTGCGGGGCAGACGCTGCGAGAGGGGATTGCGGAGGAAGTGCTGGAACGCGGCCTCGGCCCACGGGCTGATGTCGAGGACCTCGAACGGGCACGCACCGGCGAGGTGGCAACCCATCACGTTGCGCACGGTGTCGCCGCATGCTTCGCGGCTCGTCAGACCGACCGATGCCAGATCGCGGAGCAGCTCGGGAACGCGCTCGAGCTGCACGAAGTGGAACTGCACGTTCTGACGAGTGGTGAGGTGGCCCCAACCACGGGAGTACTCGTCGGCGATGTAGGCGAACATGTCGAGCTGCTCGGGCGTGACCGATCCGTAGGGTGCCTTGACCCGCACCATCTGGTTGTGACCGCCCTGGCGCTGCCCGTAGATGCCGTTGTTCAGCCGGAACACCCGGAACACATCCTCGGGCACGTCACCCGCCAGGTAGTTCTGGAGCTGTTCCTCGAACTTCGCGATGTCGGCGGCTTGGCCGGCGTCGATCTCCCGCTGCAGCATTGGGAGCCCCCTCTGGTTGGTGGCGACCCTGACTTCCCGGCAACACCGACTTCCCGGCAACATCAGTGGGAAACCCGATAATTCCGATCAGGATTTACCTATTTCTACCAATTCCTGACCATCTACATCAACATTTGCGGGTCCAGAATTCCCGGTCCGGACAGATGTCACGCAGATGTGCGAGGGGCTTCCGGCCCGATCGCGCAGCAATTCGGCGACGCGAAACGCGAGGTCGAGGGCCTGCCGGCCGTTCAGGCGGGGATCGCACATCGTCTCGTACCGGCTGTCGAGATCGGTGATCTCGTCGCCGCCGCCGAGGCACTCGGTGACGTCGTCGCCGGTGAGCTCGATGTGCACACCGCCCGGCCAGGTACCGACCTGGTCGTGAGCTCGAAAGAAGCCGCCGATCTCGGCGAGGACGTCGTCGAAGTGGCGGGTCTTGCGGCCCGTCGGGGAGGTGAAGGTGTTGGCGTGCATCGGATCGCAGGCCCACACGACCGGGTGGCCGGCATCACGCACGGCTTCGAGGAGGGGCGGCAGCACCCGCTCCACGTCCGCGGCGCCCATGCGGCTGATCAGGGTGAGACGGCCTGGGTCACGGCGCGGGTCGAGGGCCTCGCAGAGCGCGACGACGTCGTCGGGCGTGACCGTGGGTCCGATCTTGCAGCCGATCGGGGTTGCCCACTCCCTGCAGGAAACGGACGTGGGCGCCGTCGAGGTCGCGGGTTCGCTCGCCGATCCAGAGCATGTGCGCCGAGCAGTCGTACCAATCGCCCGAAAGCGAGTCGCGGCGGGTGAGCGCTTCCTCGTAGCCGAGGAGCAGGCTTTCATGGCTCGTGTAGAAGTCGACCGTGTGCAACTGCGGCCAGCCTTCGGTGTTCACCCCGCACGACGCCATGAACGTGAGGGCCCGGTCGATCTCGTCGGCGATCTGCTCGTAGCGCTGACCACCGTTGCTCGACGCCACGAACTCTTGGTTCCACGCGTGCACACGAGAGAGGTCGGCGAAGCCGCCCTTCGTGAAGGCGCGTAGCAGGTTCAGGGTCGACGCGGACTGGTGGTAGGCGGTGACGAGCCGTTCCGGATCCGGAGTGCGCGCCGCGGCCGTGAATGCGATGTCGTTGACCATGTGACCACGGAACGAGGGCAGCTCGACGCCGTCGATGGTCTCGTTGCCCGCGGAACGCGGCTTGGCGAACTGGCCGGCGATGCGGCCCACCTTCACCACCGGTACGCCCGCCGAGTACTGCAGGACGACCGCCATCTGCAGGATGATCTTCAACTTGTCGCGGATCGCGTCGGCGGTGCCGTCGTCGAAGGACTCCGCGCAGTCGCCGGCCTGAAGGAGGAAGGCCCGCCCCTCGGCCACGTCGGCCAGGCCCTGCTGGAGCGAGCGGGCCTCACCGGCGAAGACGAGCGGGGGAAGACCCGAGAGTGTTTTCACCACACCGTCGAGCGAGGCGGCATCGGGCCAATCCGGTTGCTGATCGGCCTGGTGGTCACGCCAGGTCGCGGGCGTCCACGCGCCCGCGGAATCGCTGTCGAGGGAATCGCTGTCGGTGCTCACCGTGCTCCACGTTGCCGGAAAGGACCGAGGGCCGCAATCACATTGCCTACACGGCGGGCAGATTGCGACCCTCGGGATTCGGGGCTTCGGTACGAAAGGGTGGCGGGACGCTCAGGCGGCGTCGAAAGCGGCTTCGCTGGCCTGCTCGCGCACTGCGCTCACAGCCCGCTTCACCAGGCGACGAGCGGCCTCGGCGGTCACGCCGAGTTCCTCGCCGACCTCGCGATAGCTGCGCTTGCGACCGTCGTTGAGACCGAACCGCTGCTCGACCGCGTAGCGCGCCCGAGTGTCGAGGACCGAGAGGAGGTTCGTGACGAGTTCCTCTTCGACCTTGTTGATCACCTCTTGCTCGGGCCCGGGAAGTGAGTCCGGCAGGAGGTCGATCAACTCGTTGCTGTCGTCGTCGCCGACCGTGCGGTCGAGCGACGTCGGGGTCGTCAGGCGGTGGAGCCGGGCGTGCTCCTCGTCGAGCTCGTCTCCGTCGCCGGAGACCTGCCGGAGGGCCGCCCGGAGGCTGGCCGAACGATCGCCCGGGAGGCGAACGAGGCTGGCCTTCTGATCGAGCGCCCGACCGATGGCCTGGCGGATCCAGAACGTGGCGTACGTCGAGAACTTGAAGCCCTTGCGCCAGTCGAACTTGTCGACGGCGTGCTCGAGCCCGAGGTTGCCCTCCTGGATGAGGTCGAGCAGCTCCATGCCGGGCGGAAGCGGATAACGGCGGGCCACGCTCACGACGAGGCGGAGGTTGGCCCGGATGAACCGATCCTTGGCTATGGCCGCATTGCGAACGGCCCGCTGGAGCTCGCGACCGCGGGCGCCGGCGTCGAGTTCCACCTGGGCGGCGGCACCCTTTTCGATGATCTGCGACAGCTCGCGCTCTTCGTCGGCAGTCAGCAGCGGCACAAGGCCGATTTCGTTGAGGTATTGACCTACAGAATCACTCATGACAGATGCTCCAACGCGATACCCGGAGGGGGTATTCCGGCGTTGCTCTCGACCTTCTCGCTTGGGGGGTGGGCGTTTTGGGTGGTTGCCGGGCTGAGGGTGGGGGACTGGGCGCTCCGAGGAGCCACCTCAGAGACACAAAGAGAGAGCGTCTCGGATAGCGCATATGTTCCGACTTGCCACCGTGACGTCGGTCACCGGACGAAATGGGCCTGAGGCCGGTCGTCTGGGGGCCGCTGTCTGGGGGATTGTCGACCTTAGGGCCTTCCCTACCCCGTTGCACATCAAATTGATCGTTTCTCGAGAGATATACGAAGCCGGGTGGGTGATCAGATCTGCCGGATCCGCGATTTTGCGGGGACTCGGTCCGCCCAGGCCGACCGGGTCCGGGCACGACCTGCTCTTACACTTCTTCGATGGGCGTAGCGGGTGAGCGACTCGGAGTCTTCGGCGGGACCTTCGATCCGCCACACATCGGTCATCTGGTCGCCGCGGCCGAGGTTCGTTACGCGCTCGACCTCGACCGGGTGCTGCTGGTCGTGGCCAACGAGCCATGGCAGAAGACCGGGATGCGGGCGATATCACCGGCGGCCGACCGCCTCGCAATGGTCGAAGCCGCCGTCGGCGACGTCGAGGGGCTGGAGGCGAGCTCGCTGGAGATCGAGCGGGGTGGGCCCTCGTACTCGGCCGACACTCTCGAGGCGTTGGCCGCGGCCGATCCGACCGGGAGCCGGTTTCTCGTACTCGGCGGCGACGCCGCGGCGGGGCTCGAAACGTGGGAACGGGCCGAGGCGCTGTCGGGGCTAGCGACGCTGGTGCTCGTCGATCGTCCGGGGATGGCGGCACCGGACCCGCCGCCGGGGTGGTCGTTCGAGCGGGTCGAGATGCCGCGCCTCGACGTGTCGAGCACCGACTTGAGGGACCGCGTGTCGAGCGGTCGACCGCTCGGATTCCTCACCCCCGACGCCGTCGTTTCCTGCATCCGCGAACGTCGGCTCTATCGTGGGCGGCCATGACGATGGGGCTCGCGACCGCGATGGGCTGCAGGTCGGTGAGCGGGTGACCGCACCGACCGAACAAGCCCCGACGGCTACGGCCGAGCCGGAGGCCGCGAAGGTCGACGATCCATCGGAATCGCCCGAAGCGGCGACCGAATCGTCGGCTTCGCGCCACACGCCGGCACACCTCAGGCCTCACCGTTGGTGGTGGCGAGTCGGGTTCCCGATCGCGCTGGTTCTGTTGATGCTCGCCATACCGACCCTTCGTGTGGGTCGGCAGCCGCGTCGTCCTCGGCAGCAGCGACGGGAAGATCGTCAAGACGATCACTGATCCCGCCGCGCCGGGCTGGGAGGCCACGGTCGACCCGACGCCGGTCATGGCGCTCGCCCTCGTCAACGAGCAAGGCCAGCTCGACAGCGTGGCGGTGTTGGCGCTGACCGGTGAGGGGAGCGGATCGGTGGTCGTGCTCTCCTCGAGCACGGTCATGGGCGTGCCGGGCATCGGCAACGTGCCCCTCTCGATCGTGTACTCGACCGGTGGGGTCGACGTGCTGCGTGAGGGTCTGCAGGGCATACTCGGCATCGGTTTGTCCGATATCGACGTGATCGAACCGAGTGAGTGGGCGGATCTGGTCGCGCCGGTCGCGCCTTTGCAGGTGACGAACCCCGATCCCGTGCGGACGTCCAACGCGTTCGGCCAGGCCGGCGTGTCGTTCCCGCAGGGCTCCATCGACCTACCGGCCAATCAGGTCTGGAGCTATCTGAGCTCGAGGAATCCGGGGGAGACGGACCTCAATCGGTTGGTGCGGATCGAGGCGTTCTGGCGCGCGTGGACCTCGAAGGTCGGTGCCGCGACCGACCAGTCGAGCGCCGTGCCCGGCGAGACCGACTCGGGCCTCGGACAGTTCGTACGCGGGCTGGGCTCGGGCCAGGTCGACGCGTCGAGCCTGCCCGTGCGCGAGCTGCCCCTCGGTCCGGGGCAAGACCCCGTGTACGAGCCGACCCAGAGCGACGTGCACGACCTGATGGCCCGTATCGCGCCGTTCCCTGCGGGCCCGGAGGGCACGCGTGCGCACATGAACGTGCTCGACGGCACCGGCTCGCTCGACCATGGGCTGACGGCGGCCGTCGTGTTCGCGGCCAATGGCGGTCAGATCGACAAGGTCGGCAACGCACCCGAGTTCGGGGTCGCCACCACGCAGTTCATCTACTACGACGATGCCGTGCTCACGCGGGTGCAACGGATGCGCGACGCCTTGGGCGTGGGCGACATCGTGAAGAGCGATGAACTCAACTCGGCGGCCGACATCGTCGTGGTGCTCGGGCAGGACTACGAGTCGGCTCAACCTGATGACAACGCTCCGACACCGACGCTCGCCCCGTCAGGGGCCGGCGGGTGACGACCGGTCCGGCCTCGGGAGCGCCCCCGGACGATCTCGATTGGGTGGTACTGGCGGCACGCGCCGCCGAGAGCAAGACCGATGCGGACACGGTGGTGCTCGAAGTCGGCGAGGTCTTGGCCATCACCAACTGGTTCGTGATCGCCAGCGGCCAGAACCGTCGCCAGGTGCGCACGATCGCCGAGGAGGTCGAGCGCGTGCTCGCCGAAGCGGGCGGCCCCCGTCCGCAGCGCGTTGAAGGCCTCGACGCGATGGAGTGGGTGCTCTTGGACTACGGCGAGTTCGTGGTGCACGTCTTCCACGACGAATCGCGCCGGTTCTACGACCTCGAACGGCTGTGGGGTGACGTGCCCCGAGTCGCGTGGCGTGAGGCCGCTCAGCAGCCGTAACGCTTGAAGTAGTGGTGACGGCACACGCCCTTGGCCCGCTGCGGCTGCGTGCAGCCCGGGACCGTGCATGGCCGGCGCCGCCGAGCCCGATGCTCCCAGTAGTCGAGCAGCTGCCGCCCGCCACACGAGGTACTGCTCCCGCTTGTGTGACGGCGGCAAGTGCTCGTCCATGAACGGCACCACGACCTCGACCAGATCCTTCATCTTGCGGACCGTGAAACGGACCTCATCGTCGAAGTGGGCCTGGCGTCGTTTGTAGGCGCGTACGTGTCCCGCGTCGAAGTAGTCACGAAGGAGCTCGCAGGATTCTCGGTCGGCTCGCTCCGAGCCCGACGGCGAAGGTGAAGGACGGGGGAGCGCCGCTGACGACGAAGGTGCCTTCGGCGGCGACGAATCCAGCGATCGTGTCCGCGATGTCAGTAGCCGGTCGCACGGTAGTAGTGACTGCGACAGAGGCCGCGGCCTCGGACGGGCTTTTCGCATCCGGGTTCCGAGCAAGTCGACGGACCCTTGCCCCATTGGGTTGGATGAGCGCGTTCGTAGTCCTCGAACTCGTCGCGCCATCGATCGAACTGGTCTCGTTTGGCGGAGCGCAGCAGGAAATGGTTGAAGAACGGGATCACCACGGTACGAATCCGGAGGCGTGAATTGATCGAGTACACGGAATGCGGTTGCCAATGATCTTTGGCGGGTGGCAGGTCTTGAATGGAACCATGGCCGCCGAGGAGCGCCTGAAGCGCGAGGAGCAACGGTCGATCCCGTGACGCCACGCCGATCTTGAACACGAAGCGCGTACCGCGCCGATCCGTCGACCCGATGGGGAAGCGCACGTGTCGCGACGAAGCTGCCTTCGCCGGCCACGAAGCCGGCGAGCGTGAAGCTGGCGGACCGCAAAACTGAGCACCACTGCGCCATGAAATAGCTGGCAAACCACGATGCTTGTACAATCTTATAGGTGGAGCTAGGCGGACTCGAACCGCCGGCCTCCTCCATGCCATGGAGGCGCTCTACCACCTGAGCTATAGCCCCAAGAGAGCTTGCAACGTTACCAGCGGCGAGCCGCTGCTCGAAATCGTCGCACACCGCGCACATGTCGCGGACCGTACTGACGGGGTACGACAGTGAACGGGAAGGCGTTTCGGGGACCCAAAGTCCGGTCGGTACGATGCGGCGCATGAGTGAGGTGCGCGCGAGCGACAGCTACGACCCACAGGCCATCGAGGCCGAGTGGCAGGCGTACTGGCGAGAGAACGGCACGTACGAAGTCGACAACGACGACCCGCGCCCGCACTACTACACGCTCTGCATGTACCCGTATCCGAGCGGCCGTGCGCACATGGGCCACGTGCGGAACTACACGTTCGGGGATCTGATCGTGCGGTACCGCACGATGAACGGCAACGCCGTGCTGTCGCCCATGGGCTTCGACAGCTTCGGGCTCCCGGCCGAGAACGCGGCGATCAAGACCGGCGTGCACCCGCGGGAGTTCACCGACGAACGTATCGAGGAACTTCGCAGCTCGATCGCGCGGATCGGCGCGGTCTACGACTGGCGCCGCGAGATCAAGAGCCACGATCCGCTCTACATCAAGTTCACCCAGTGGATCTTCTTGCGCTTGTTCGAGGCTGGCCTGGCCTACCGCAAGAAGGCGCCCGTGAATTGGTGTCCCGGGTGCCAGACCGTGCTGGCGAACGAGCAGGTTCTGGCCGACGGCACGTGCGAGCGCTCGGGCGACCTGGTCGAGAAGCGCGATCTCGAGCAGTGGTTCTTCAAGATCACTGACTACGCGCAGCAGCTGCTCGATGACCTCGACCAGCTCGAGTGGCCCGAGCGGGTCAAGACCATGCAGCGCAACTGGATCGGGCGTTCGGAGGGAGCGGAGTTCGACCTAGTGGTGTGCGACGAGGCCGGCAACGCAGTCGCCGGGGCGCCGCCGGTGCGCGTGTTCACGACCCGCCCCGACACGAGCTTCGGCATGACCTACGCCGTACTGGCCCCCGAGCACCCGTTGGTCCCCACCCTCACCACCGATGCCCAGCGGGCCGCGGTCGAGGCCTTCGTCGCCCGCGTCAGCACGACCAGCGAGATCGATCGACTGTCATCCGAGGGCGCCCTCGACAAGCGGGGCATCTTCACCGGTGCCTACCTCCTCAATCCCTTCACCCAGCGGCCGGTGCCGCTCTATCTCGCTGACTACGTGCTGACCGGCTACGGCACCGGGGCGATCATGGCGGTACCGGCTGAGGACCAACGTGACTGGGACTTCGCCGAGGCGTACGGCCTTCCGATCGTGCGCACCGTGCAACCTCCCGAGGGGTGGGAGGGCGAGGCCTACACGGGCGAGGGACCGCACATCAACAGTGAGTGGCTGGATGGGCTCGACAAGGTCGAGGGCATCGCCGAGGCCACCGCGTGGCTGGAGCGGCAGGGGATCGGCGAACGCAAGGTCAACTTCCGTCTTCGCGACTGGTTAGTGAGCCGGCAACGCTTCTGGGGTTGTCCGATCCCCATCGTCTATTGCCCCGACCACGGCATCGTCCCCGTTCCCGACGAAGACCTTCCGGTGCTGGCTCCCGACGATGTCGAGTTCCTGCCCACGGGTGAGTCGCCCCTCAAGCTGCACGACGGATTCCTCCACACGACGTGTCCCAAGTGCGGCGGCCCCGCCACTCGCGAGACCGACACCATGGACACCTTCGTCGACTCGTCCTGGTACTTCCTGCGCTTCGCCGACCCGTGGAACCGCGAAGTCCCCTTCGCCATGAAGGCGGCCGAGGACTGGATGCCAGTCGATCAGTACATCGGGGGGGTCGAGCACGCCATCTTGCACCTGATGTACGCCCGCTTCTTCACCAAGGCCCTTTCGGACCTCGGCGTCGCGCCACCAGATCTCCGCGAGCCCTTCATGCGGCTGTTCACCCAGGGCACCATCCGCTTGGGCGGCGACAAGATGTCGAAGTCGAAGGGCAACCTGGTTGCCCCGGAGGAGATCCTCGACCACGAAGGCGCCGATGCGTTGCGGCTGGCCCATCTCTTCGTCGGGCCGCCCCAGGACTCCGTCGACTGGGAGGGGGTGGGCATCGAAGGCAGTGCTCGCTATCTCCATCGCCTGTGGCGGCTGGCGACCGGCGAGACCCGCGCCGCCGTCCCGGTCGAACGCGAGCCCAACGCCGCCGATGACGCCATCGACAAGGCGACCCACCGCCTCATCGCGCGCGTCACCGACGAATACGAGCGTTGGTCCTACAACACCTCTGTCGCCGCCTTCATGGAATTCACCAACGAGCTGTACCGCTACGTCCAGTCCGATGACGGTGCCCGCCGCGCCACTCTCGACTTCGCGCTCGACACGCTCTTGCTCCTCATGGCCCCGATGGCCCCGCACATCACCGCCGAGCTGTGGCTGCGCCGCCACGATGACGAGCACGTCCACGAACAGCCGTGGCCACACGCCGATCCCGCCAAGCTCACGTTCGACACGGTAACGATGGTCGTGCAGGTGAACGGGAAGGTGCGCGACAAGCTCGAAGTCGCGGCCGACATCGACGAGACCCAGGCGCAGCGCCTCGCCCTCGCGTCAGAGAAGGTCCAGAACCATCTGGACGGTGCGACACCAAAAAAGGTGATCGTGCGACCACCCAAACTGGTGAACATCGTCCACTAGCCGCGGGGACAACCATCCCCTTGGTGCATCCGGTAACCGGCTACAAACCGTAGATCTTGCGGTAACCCCGTTCGCGGATCCGGAGTCGAACTCACCATGCTGAGCCTTGTCGACCGCATCGAGCAGGCCACCGACGCGCAGGGCACGCTGCACCTCGCGTCAACCGACACCGTCGTGGACATCCCGTGGAGCCAACTGCACCACGAGGCCCGCGCCATGGCCGCCGAGTTCCAAGCCCTCGGCGTGGGCCCGGACTCGCACGTTGCGATCCTCGGGCCGACGACGCGCCCGCTCGTCACCGCCATCCAAGCAACCTGGCTCGCCGGCGCCACGCTCGTGGTGCTCCCGCTGCCGATGCGGCTCTCGTCGATCGAGGAGTTCGTCCGGCAGACGCGTGCCCGCTTGCTCAAGGCCGACACCACCCTGCTCCTGATCGATCCCGAGCTGGCCGCCTTCGTCGAACCGGAAGCGGGTGACCCGCCGATGCTGCGGCTCGACGACCTGGCCCGCGTCGCGGAGCTTCGCGGTTCCGCCGGCTACACGCGCCCGCCAGAGGATCTCGACCGGTTGGCGATCCTCCAGTTCACCAGTGGCTCCACGTCCGAACCCAAGGGCGTGATGCTCCCGGAGCGAGTCCTTTGCGCCAACCTCGACGCCATCGTCGTGGCCGGGCGGCTGCAAGCGGACGACATCTTCGTGTCCTGGCTCCCGCTCTACCACGACATGGGTCTCGTGGGCATGCTCACCGTGCCCATGACAACGGGCCGCGGGCTCGTGTTAGGCGCGCCGCAAGACTTCCTCGGCTCACCAGCCCGCTGGATGCAGTGGCTCTCCGACTACCGCGGCACGGTCACCGCCGGCCCCAACTTCTCGTGGGTGCTCGCGGCACGCTCCCTGCGGCGCATGGTCGACCTCGACCTCTCGCCCCTGCGCATCGCGCTCAACGGCGCCGAACCCGTCGACCCCGACACCGTGGACGCCTTCATCACCGAGGCCGCCCGCTTCGGTATGCGCCCGGAAGCAGTGTTCCCGGCCTTCGGCATGGCCGAGGTCTCGATCGCCGGTGCGTTCCCCGTCCCTCTCACCGGTCTGCGGACCGACTCGGTCGATCGGAAGGTGCTCGAGTCCGAGCGCTACGCGGCTCCGGCCGACCCGTCAGCGCCGAACGCACGTGCCTTCGCCTTACTGGGTCGGCCGGTCCCCGGCCTCCACATGCGGGTCGTCGACCCGGCCACGGGCAAGAGACTTCGAGAGCGTGAGGTCGGCGAGCTCGAGATACGCGGGCACTTCGGTCACGCCTGGCTACTACGAGAATCCGGAAGCCACCGCGGCCGCGTTTCATGACGACTGGCTCCGCACGGGCGATCTCGCGTATCTCCTCAACGGCGAGCTCGTCCTGTGCGGACGCATCAAGGACGTCATCATCCTCGGCGGCCGCAACGTGTTCCCCGAAGACGTTGAGCGTGCCGTCGCCGAGGTGGGAGGGGTACGGGCCGGCAACGTCATCGCGTTCAGTGTCGACAGCCCACGGGGCAAGGAACATCTCGTCGTGGTGGCCGAGACCAAGAGCGACGACCACGACGAGATCCGCCGGCAGGTTCACCATCGGGCCACCGAGGCTGCGGGTGCACCACCCCACGACATCGTGCTCGTGAGCGCGGGTACCTTGCCCAAAACTTCGAGCGGGAAGCCCCAACGCAGCTTGTGTCGGGCGCGCTATCTCGAAGACGCGTTGCAGCCCGCTTGACCGCGTAGCGTCGCGGGCCGTGGGTTCGCGACCGGTCTTGCTCGACTTCGACGGCACCCTCGTCGACCCTCGCGACGGGCTGCTCGACTCGTTCGTGCACGGGCTTGCCGCCGTCGGCGTGACCGTCGACGACAAGACGTCCCTCGAGCCGCTGATCGGCCCTCCGATCCAATACGGGTTCAGCACCTACCTCGGCCTGTCCGAACCGTCGCTCAGCGTCGCCGTCGCGGCCTTTCGGGACTACCTCGGCTCGAAGGGCGTGCTCGAGTACCGGCCATACGACGGCATCATCGAACTGCTCGACGACCTACTCGCCGACGGTGCCACGCTCGCGTTGGTCACGTCGAAGTCTCTGCCGTTCGTCGAGCTGATCATCGATCATCTCGAAATGAAGATCGAGTTCGGCGCTGTGGTGGCGGGCTCGCTCGGCGCCTCGCCGTCGGAGAAGGTCGCGCTCGTCGAACAAGCGCTGCGGGAGCTACACGTTCCTGCTGCGGACGCGGTCATGGTCGGCGACCGGGAGTTCGACATCCTCGGCGCGAAAGCCAACGGCGTTCGGTCGATCGGCGTGCTGTGGGGCTACGGCTCGCGTGGTGAGCTCGAAGTGGCCGGCGCTGACAGGATCGTTGACGACGTAGCCGCCCTCCGCGAGATCCTGCTGCCGGCTAACCCTTCTTGAGGGCGTCGATCACCGGTAGCCAGGTGTCGGGCTCGGTCTTGTACGGCGCGTAGAAGCTGATGCGCTCGACGAGATCGCCGTACCGCCGCAGCAACTCAGGAGCCAGCTGACCGGGCTCACCGACGACCGCGAACGTATGCAGGATGTCGTCGGTGATCAGGTCGCCCATCTGCACCCACTCGCCTTGCTTCGACAGCGTGTTGAGCTCGTCCTGCAACCCACCCCAGCCGTGGAGCTCGAGCACCGGTTTGTACGCGGGCGTCGATCCGTAGAACGCGATCTGTTGACGCACACCCTTGGCTGACGCGGCCATCTCCTCTTCGTTGGTGCCAGTGACCACGAACGAGGGGAGAGACAACTCGAGGTCGGCGCGAGTCTTGCCGGCCTTCTGCAACCCGCGATCGAGAGCCGGCACGGTGACCTCGCGCATGTAGCGCTCGGTGGTGAAGCCATGACACAACATGCCGTCGCACGTCTCGCCCACGACCTCGGTCATCTTCTCGCCCACGGCTGCGAGGAACACCTTCGGATTGCCGTACGGATTCGGGCCCGGGTCGAAGAACGGAGTCATCAACGTGTGCGTGTAGAAGTCGCCCCGGAAGTCGAGCTTCGTGCCGTTGGCCCACGTATCCCAGATCGCGCGCATTGCCAGGACGAACTCGCGCATTCGCGCCGCAGGACTCGACCACGGCATGCTGAAGCGCTTGGTGATGTGCGGCTTGATCTGTGAGCCGAGCCCGAGCAGGAAACGACCCTGCGACATCAGCTGCAGGTCGTTGCCGATCTGGGCCAAGGTCATCGGGTTGCGCGGCGAACGCGACGGCGATGCCCGTACCCAGTTCGATCGACGAGCTGTGCTCGGCCGCGATCACGAGCGGGAAGAACGGATCGTGGTTCGTCTCCGCGCGTCCAGAACCCGTCGTAGCCGGCCTGCTCCGCGTCCTTCACCGATTGCACGACCCCATCGAGGTTCGATGAGATTCCGAGTCCTCCGTCGACCTTCATGCCGCGCAACCTAGACGACGGCACCCCGGCGAACTTGTACGCAGAATGGGGGTCATGGGCCCCGATCTGCGTACAGGTTCGGGCTGTTGGGCAGGTGTGACTCCTTGCACAACCGCACTTAGTCACATATAAATACCTCGACATAGTTTCACTCGGCGTGCAACGACCGCTCACGCAGGGGAATGGGGTCAGATCTCCGGGAACGGAGACGAGCGGCGCACGTCGACCGGGGGGACCGAGGAGAGGCGCATGGTCGAGCCGTCGCGCGACACCGCGACGGTCGCGGGTAACGGTTCGTCCGAGCCCGCGGCCGGCACCGGACGCGAGCGCATCCTGCAGGTCGCGCTCGAAGAGTTCGCGGCGAACGGCTTCGAAGGCACCTCCATGGCCCACATCGCGCGGCGGGCGGGAGTGACCCAGCCGCTGGTCCACTACCACTTCTCCTCCAAGGACGCGCTCTGGCGAGCCGCCGTCGACAACGTGCTCGGGCTCGTCAGTCACGGCGTCGAGGCCCT
The DNA here is from genome assembly GCA_963778895.1 of uncultured Iamiaceae bacterium. Lineage (GTDB taxonomy): Bacteria > Actinomycetota > Acidimicrobiia > Acidimicrobiales > Acidimicrobilacustridaceae > CAVZVZ01. Next base: position 160,251 of record CAVZVZ010000005.1, on the reverse strand, counting down.
CCGGTGCGAGATCGAGGGCCGTCCTGGTCCCGAGCAACTCGAACTGATCCTTCGGGCCATGGTCAGATTCAACGCCGCCTGCCCCGAGTTCGGCCGCATCGTCGCCTACGAGGGCGCCCTCGGCGGCGAACGACTGCAGTACCTGTTCGAGAAGAAGGTCGACGTGCCGTACCTCGACGCCGGCGAGCTCTTGCGTGAGGGCGCGAGAGAAGGGTGGGCCAAGCCGCTGCCTGTCGAGCACGTGGTGATCGCGGCCGCCGCGGCCGCCGCCTACTTCTTCGTGATCAAGGAGACCGTCCAACAGATGTACGGCCTCGACGTGCACGACCCTCGAGAGGTCGAGGCCCATGCCGACTCGGTCGTCGAGCTCGTCCTGCACGGTCTTTTGACCACAACGGGCCGCGCCGATGCGTGAGTTCTGGGATCGGTGGGACCGCGTCGCCGAGCGGGCTCCCTGGCTGCGGCGCTTTCTCGCAGTGGCGGGTCCCGCGCTGGCGATCCTGGTCCTGCAACTCGTCTTCTTCCCGCTCAAGAGTCAGAACGGCTCGTCGGGGGCCCTGTGGGGCATCTACATGTACGGCATCATCCTCGGGCTGCTGAACGCGCTCGTCGCCGTCGGCATGGCGCTCGTCTATCGCTCCAATCGCATCCTGAACTTCGCGCAGGCCGACTTGGGGAGCGTGCCCACGGTCCTGGCTGTCAACCTGATCGTGTACAGCGGCGTGCCCTACTTCATCGGTCTGCTGACCGGTGTCGCCGGTGCCATCGTGCTCGGCGGGCTCGTCGAGTTCCTGATCATCCGGCGGTTCTTCCGCTCGTCCCGTCTGATCCTGACCGTCGCGACCATCGGGCTGTCCCAACTCCTCGCGGTCTGCGGACTGCTCATACCGAGCATCTGGGACAAGCCGCCGACGAGTCTCCAGATCCACGCGCCGTTCACCTTCGACTTCACGCTCAGCCCGATCATCTTCCATGCCGAGAGCCTCTTGGCGTTGATCGTGGCGCCCCTCGCGTTGGTCGGCGTCGCGCTGTTCCTTCGCTACACGTCCATTGGCATGGCGGTCCGGGCCAGCGCGGAACGGGGAGACCGCGCCAGCCTGCTGGGCATCCCCGTCAAGGCCCTTCAGACCCTCGTGTGGGCGTTGGCGGCCCTGCTCTCGTTCGTCGGGCTGTTTCTCCGCGCCGGCATCGTCGGCCTCCCGGTGCTCAATCTGCTCAGCTTCAGTGCACTGTTGTTCGCGCTGGCCGCGCTGATGCTCGGCCGGCTCACCAACCTTCCGGCCATCGCGCTGTCAGCCGTCGCGCTCGGTGTGCTCGAGCAGGCCGTGGTGTGGAACAACCCGCGCAGTCCCGAGCTGGTCTATCCCGTAGTGGCGGGTGTGGTCCTGGTCGCGCTGTTCGTCCGGCGCAAGAGCACCGGACGAGTCGACTCGGACGGGACGTCGAGCTGGCAGGCCGCCGACGAGGTGCGTTCCATCCCGTACGAGCTGAAGCGCTTGCCAGAGGTGCGCGCCGTCGTCTGGGGGAGTGGCGCGATCATCGCGGCACTGCTCATCGCGCTCCCGTTCCTGCCCTATTTCAGTAGCCATCAGAGCGACATTCGCAAGGCCGGCGCGGTCGCCGTCTTCTCGATCATCGTCTTGTCGATCGTCGTACTCACCGGTTGGGCGGGTCAGGTCTCGCTCGGACAGATGGCCTTCGCGGCGGTCGGCGGCGCGATCGGGGCGCTCGCTGCGGTCGAATGGCACCTCGATCTCGCCCTCGCTCTGCCGTTGTGCGGCACCTGTGGCGCGATCGTGGCCATGGTCGTCGGCATCCCTGCGCTCCGGTTGCGCGGGCTGTTCCTGGCGGTGAGCACCCTCGCCTTCGCGCTCGCCGTGTCCTACTACTTCCTCAACTCGAAGCACTTCTCCTGGATCCCACGCGACCGGTTCGATCGCTCGAAGATGTTCGGTGTCGTCAAGCTCGATGGCAACGACCGTGCCATGTACTGGGTGTGTCTGGGCGCACTGGCGATAACCCTGCTCGTCCTCCGCGGTATTCGTCACAGCCGTACCGGACGGGTGCTGCTGGCTCAACGTGAGAACGAACGCGGTGCGATGTCGTTCGGCATCAGCGTCACGCGCGCCAAGCTCACCGCGTTCGCCATCTCTGGGTTCTTCGCCGCCATGGCGGGTTGTCTGCTCGTGCAATTTCAACAGCAGTACAGCGACGCGCTGTTCAGTCCGGCCGAGAGCTTCAATGTCTTCACCTCCGCGGTGGTCGGCGGCTTGGGTTCCATGGCCGGCGCGGTGTTCGGCGCGCTCTACCTCTGGGGCGGGAAGTGGTGGCTGCAGAATCCGGCGTTCCCACCTCTGCTCTACCTGTTGCCCTCGGCCATCGGCGTGCTGGTGGTGTTGCTCGTCCTACCCGGCGGTCTGAGCGGCCTGTTCTACCGGCTGCGTGATCGCTGGTTGCGCTGGGTGGCCAAACGCCATGACCTCGTCGTACCGAGCCTCATCGCGGACATCCGGGTGGATGACCACGCGGTGGAACATGCCGAAGAAGGCGTGGAGCGGGCCGACGAAGAATTGGCCACGACCTCAGGCACGGCGGGCTGATGTTCATCGGAACCCCGCCGGCCCTCGAAGGCTCGCTCTTCTCCCGCTTCGTCAGCGGCGTGCGCCACCCCGTCAAGTACATGAACGACTTGACCGGCGACTTCCCGGTCTACCCGCTCCTGATCCTGTTCGGTTTGAACGCGGTCGACGAGCTCGACCGCACGGGATTCGGCATCCTGCTCCCGAACATCCAAGCGGCCTTCGGCCTCGACCTCACCGGGATCCTGACCGTGGTCGCGGTCACCACCGGCGTGGCCCTCATCCTCCAGATCCCGATCGCCCACTATGCCGACCGGTCGAACCGGGTGCGGCTCGCGCTGATCGGCGCCGTCATATGGTCGGTCTTCTCGGCCGGGACGGGCCTCGCGATCTTCGTCTGGATGCTCTACGTCATGCGGATCGGATCAGGCCTCGGCAAGGCCGTGGTCGATCCGACCCACAACTCGCTGCTCGCCGACTACTACCCGCCGGGCCTGCGTCCGCGAGTCTTCTCCTTCCACCGTGGGGCGAACGCGGTCGGCGCGTTCATCGGCCCACTCTCGGCTGGTGTCATCGCCTACTACACGTCGTGGCGCGTGCCCTTCTTCATCTTCGCGATACCCACGTTGATCCTCGTCGTCCTCGGGCTGCGGCTGAAGGAGCCGGTTCGCGGCGCCCACGAGCGCGAAGCGATGGGGGCTTCCGCCGACGCCATCGCCACCGAGGAAGCTCCACCGTCGTTCGCCGAAGGCTGGCGCATGGTCAACAAGATCGAGAGCCTGCGGCGCATCTTCTACGCGCTGCCGTTCCTCGCCGCGGCGCTCATCGGGTTCGTGTCGCTCGCGTCGCTCAAGTACAACTCCCTCGGTCTCGACGAACGCGGTCGAGGTTTTGCGGCCGCCGCGGCTGAACCTTTCGCCCTGGTCGGCCTGTACTACGGCGCTCGCCTCGGTACTCGCCTGATCGTCAAGGATCCCGGACTCGTCCTGCGCTTCATCTCGATCACCTCCTTCGTCACCGCCTCGCTGGCGGCGGTCTTCGCGTTCGCGCCCAACGTGCCGGTGGCGATCGCGGCGAACATCGGCATCTCCATGACGCTGGGGATCGTCGGGCCCGGGGTGCTGGCCTCGTTGTCGCTGGCGATTCCGCCGCGAGCCCGGTCGCTCGGTTTCTCGATGGGTTCGCTCTGGGTGCTGCCCGGTGTGGTCGTCTTCGTGCCGCTCGTCGGTTGGCTCGGTGACAGGTTCGGCATCAGCTGGGGCATGGCGCTCATGACGCCGATCTTCCTCATCGGCGGGCTGATCATCGCCAGCGCCGGCAACGTCATCGGTCGCGACATCAAACAGGTGTGGACCACGGCCGCGGCGCGCTCGGAGGTGGCCTACGACCGCCGCCAGGGCAAGGTGAAGCTGCTCCTCGTGCGCGGTCTCGACATCAGCTACGACGGCGTCCAGGTCCTCTTCAACGTCGACTTCGAGATCGACCAAGGGCGAGATCGTCGCCCTGCTCGGCACGAATGGAGCCGGCAAATCGACCTTGCTCAAGGCCATCTGCGGTGTGCAGCAGGCCGACAAGGGTGCGGTCATCTTCGACGGACGCGACATAACCCACGCACCTCCGAACGAAGTGACCGGCCACGGCATCACGATGGTGCCGGGAGGACAGGGTGTGTTCCCGAGCCTCACCGTGGCGGAGAACCTGAAGGTCGCGGGTTGGTTGGAGCGCCGACACCCCAAGGAGCTGCGAGCGCGCACCGATGAAGTGCTCGACATGTTCCCCGTCCTCCGTCAACGGATGTCCGATCCGGCCGCGAACCTGTCGGGCGGACAACAGCAGATGCTCGCGCTCGGCATGGCGTTCCTGTCGCGACCTCAGCTGATCATGATCGACGAGCTGTCGCTCGGCCTGGCGCCGGTGATCATCGAGCAGATCCTGCCGATCGTTCGAGGCCATGCGCGACTCGGGAACGACCGTGATCCTCGTCGAACAGTCCGTCAACGTCGCGCTGACCGTGGCTCAGACGGCGTACTTCATGGAGAAGGGCGAGATCCGATTCCACGGACCCGACGAGCGAGCTCCTGCAACGTCCCGATGTTCTCCGGTCGGTGTTCCTCGAGGGAGCCGCTCAGGGGATGGCCGTCGCCGCCGAAGGGAACGGGTCCGGAAACGGCGCGTCGGGCAACGGTGATTCACCCAACGGCGACACGCCGGAGTCGGCTGCGGTTGCGTCGGCCGCGCGGGCGCGCCGTCGCATCGTCCAAGGGCGGGAACGGTGAGGAGCCGGCGGAAAAGCCGATCTTCCTCGACGCACAAGACCTCGCCGTGCGCTTCGGTGGCATCCGTGCCGTGGACTCGGTGTCGCTGGCCGTGCCCGGGGGCGAGATCATCGGGATCATCGGTCCGAACGGCGCGGGCAAGACCACCCTGTTCGACTTGATCGCGGGCTACACCCGCCCGTCATCGGGCCAGGTGGTGCTCGGCGGCGAGGACGTCACCAACCTCTCGGCCGACGCGCGGGCGCGGCGCGGGATCGGTCGCTCCTTCCAGGACGCCCGGTTGTTCCCGGCCATGACGGTCGAGGAGACCATCGCCACGGCGCTGGAACGCTTCGTCGACGTACGAGATCCGTTCAACGCCGCGCTACGTCTCCCGATGTTCCAGGACAGCGAGGCGGCGGTGCAGGCACGGGTCGACGAGCTCATCGAGCTGCTCGGTCTGGGTGCCTTCCGCTCGAAGTTCGTACGAGAGCTCTCGACAGGGTCACGCCGCGTGGTCGATCTAGCGTGCGTGGTCGCGCACGGTCCTTCAGTGGTGCTGCTCGACGAGCCCTCGAGCGGCATCGCCCAGCGTGAGGCCGAAGCCCTCGCGCCCCTTTTGTTGCGAATCCGTGAGACGCTCGGCGCCAGCTTGCTCGTGATCGAGCACGACATGCCGCTCGTGACATCAGTAGCCGACCGCATGATCGCACTCGATCAGGGGCGAGTCATCGCCGAGGGGGTCCCGGCCGAGGTGCTCGCGCATCCCGATGTCGTGGCTTCGTACCTCGGGAACAACCAGGACGTGATCGCCCGCTCGGGGTCGAGAACTGCGTAGAGACCGTAAGACAACTGCACAGGGGGGAACTGGCGTGGAGACGCAGAACAACGCACCGCAACGAACGAGTGGGCTGAAGCGATACGGACCGCTGATCGCCATCGTGGTCGTGGTGGCGGTGATCGCGGTCATCGTGATCGTCGCGTCGCGCGGCAGCGACGACAACACCGCCTCGACCGACACGACGAGTGGCCTTGCCGCGAGCCGCGAAGGCGTGGTGTCGTGGAGCGACGCTGAAGCGGCGGGCACAACCGGCAGCATCAACTGGGGCGACCGTTGCGACACCAGCATCGGCAAAGTGGCGTTCCCCAGCTTCTTCGCGGGCGAGTGCTACGCGCCGTTCACGGGGGACAACGGTGGCGTCGACGTCGACCGGTGTCACCGGCGACACCATCAAGGTCGTCTACTACCAGACGCCCGATGTCGACCCCGTCATCGACTTCATCACCAGCGAGATCAAGGTCGACGACACGAACGCCGACGACGCGGCGACGTTGACCGGGTTCAACCAGATGTACAGCAAGTTCTTCGAGACGTATGGCCGCAAGGTCGATCTGCAGTTCTACACGGGTACTGGCCCATCGGATGATCCCGTGGCCGCGCGCGCCGATGCCGTGACGATCGCCAACATGCAGCCCTTCGCCGTGCTCGGCGGTCCCGTGCTCGTCCCCGATTTCGCCGACGAGCTGGCGGCCCGCAAGGTGTTGTGCATCGGCTGCACCCCGGCGCAGGGTCATCAGTTCTACATCGACCGCCAGCCGTACGTGTGGGGCGTCGCCAACAGTGGCGAGCAGGCGCAGACGCATTCGGCCGAGTTCGTGAGCAAGAAGCTTGGCCGGTCGCAAGGCCGAGTACGCGGGCGATCCGGCGCTGCAGCAGGAGGATCGCAAGTTCGGACTGATCTATCTCTCGACCAGCGAGTCGAGCGAAGCCACCATCCGTCAGTTCGAACAGGACCTCAGCGACTCCGGCGTCGAAGTGGCGAAGTCGCTCTCGTACGCGAGTCCCGATCGATCTGCAGACGAGCGCGCCGCAATACATCGCGCAGATGAAGGAAGCGGGCGTCACCACCGTGATGTTCAGCGGTGATCCGATCGCGCCGCAACCGTTGCACGCGCGCCGCGACGAGTCAGGGCTACTCGCCCGAGTGGTACCTGACGAGCACCGCGCTCGCGGACACCACGGCCTTCGCCCGCACCTATGACCAGGATCAATGGAAGCACGCCTTCGGTGTGAGCACGCTGGCCGCCCGGGTCGATCCATCGATCAGCGGCACGTTGTTCCTGTGGAACTGGTACTTCGGGACCCCGTCGCCAACCGTCACCGGTGGCGCGACGACCGTGCCGAACCTCCAGACGCTCTACGCGGTGCTGCAGGGGATGGGTCCCGATGTGACGCCGCAGAACTTCAAGGACGCGCTCTTCGCGGCCGACGCCACTCCGTCGGCCGTCAGCCAGCCGTCGTTGTCGTGGGGCGACAAGGGGTTCTGGCCCTACGACGACTATCAGGGCATCGACGATGCCACCGTGATGTGGTGGGATCCGACCGCGACCGGTCCCGACGAGATCCAGCGCAACGGCACCGGGATGTATCGCTACGTCGACGGCGGCAAGCGGTACCTACCCGGTCAGTGGCCGGACGACGCGCATCGAAGCTGTTCGTCAGGACGGCTCGGTGGACATCTACCGCACACCCCCGCCGGGCGAGGCCGCACCGACCTATCCCTCGCCGGCCGGCCAAGGCTGACGTCTCGGCCCCAGCGGTATGACGGTTCCGGACGCGCCGCGACGTTCGAGTCCGATCGCGCGCTACGGCCCGATCATCGCCATCGTGGTGGTGGTCGCGGTCGTAGCGGTGATCGCGATCGTGGCGCGCGGCGGAGACTCTGAAGAAGCGGCGACGACGACCAGCCTCGTAAACGTCGCGGATCTGCCGCCGACCTACGCGGAGGCGCAGGAACGCGGACTCGACGCCGACTTCGGCGATCGCTGTGACACCGCAACCGGGACGATCAAGGTGCCGGTCTCACTCCCGCCCCCGTGTGTACCGGTGTTCAGCGGCGACAACGGGGGAGCGACCGCCAAAGGGGTGAACGCCGACACGATCAAGGTCGCGTACTACGTGCCGAAGCCGGGCTCGGACGCCGAGGCCGCCCTGCAAGGCCTCGTCGATTCGCCCGAGAGCTCCGCCGAGACACGAGACGACTTCGTCGAGATCATGAATCAGGTCTACGAGTTGTACGGGCGCAAGGTCGAGCTCGTTCCGGTGAACGCGAGCGGCGAGCCCGACGACCCGATCGCAGCCAAGAACGACGCGGTGAAGATCGCCGAGGAGATCGGCGCGTTCGCCGCCATCAGCGGGCCCGGGCTCACCAACGTGTACGCCGACGAGCTGGCGAGTCGTGGCGTGCTCTGCATCCAGTGCGGCCTTGTCGCTCCCGACGCGACCTATCAGGCGAACGCGCCGTACATGTGGGCGACCTCGGCGACTCCCGAGCAGTTCCTCGTCAACGTCGGCGACTACATCTCCGGCCGCTTGCTCGGGCGCAATGCCGAGTTCGCGGGCGATCCGGCATTGCGAGACAAGCCCCGCGTCTTCGGCACGATCCATCTCGAGTTGGACCCGCCGGTCTTCACCGACGTCGAGAAGTTGGTGAACGAGCAGGGTGAGGCGGCGGGCTACAAGCCGGCCGCGGAGGAGACCTACCTCTTCGACGTGGCGAGGGCACCGGAACGCGCGCCCGGGATCATCGCCCGCATGAAGGAGGCGGGTGTATCCACCATCGTCTTCCTCGGTGATCCCGTGATGCTGATCTACCTCACGAGAGAGGCAACGAGCCAGGACTACTTCCCGGAGTGGGTGGTGACCGGGACTGGGTTCACAGATTCGACCGCCGTGGCCCGGCTCTACGACCAGCAACAGTGGGCCCACGCCTTCGGGTTGTCGAGCTTGCCGGTGCGCACACCACGGGAGATCGGCGATGCCTGGCGCCTGCACGAGTGGTGGTTCGGGAGCCCTCCCGCCGCGCAGACCACGGCGCCCATCACCCTCGCCAACTTGAGCCTGCTTTTCGCGGGACTGCAGATGGCCGGCCCGAACCTCAACGTGGACACGTACCAAGCGGGCATGTTCCACCTACCCGAGGCCGGCGGCGGACCGGCGACACCGCACGTGAGCTTCGGTGACCACGGCTACTTCAAGAACCTCGACGGTTCGCCGCGCCTCGACTACTTGGGGATCGATGACATGACCGAGATCTGGTGGGACGCCGAGCGCGACCGCGACCGACGAGGGTGGACGGACGGGTCAGGGTGTGTGGCGCTATTCCGATGGAGGCAAGCGGTACCTACCCGGCACGATGCCGAGGACGGATCCGAAGGCCTTCGTCGAGGAGGGGTCGGTCATCGAGTTCGACGAGTCGACGTTGCCGGCGTCGGAGAAAGCCAAGGACTATCCGCCCTGGCCCGGATCGCCGACCGCCGGATAGTCGATCAGTCGCCCTGGTCGCGCAAGAACCGCTCGAGCTCGGCCGCCAACTCATCGCCTGACGCGAGCAGCTGACCTTCGACCTCCATGGCGTCGACGTGCTGTTCGAGTTGCCGCACCATCTCGGTGTGCTCCGTGCTGTTCCCCACGAGCTCGTCGAGCCGTTGATTCGACTGCCGTCCTTCCTCCTCCAGCGTGGACCGATCGAAGTGCAGCCCGGCGATGGCGCCCAGCGACTCGAGGAGCACGGCGCTCGCTTGGGGGAACGGCATGGTGGCGGCGTAGTGCGGGACTTGGGCCCACAATCCAACGGCCTGCAGACCGACGTCGGCACAACGGCGTTCGATCGCGGCGTGAACGCCCGATGGCACGTCGATGTGACCGTGCACGAAGCCCGACGAGCTCGGCGAGTTGCCGCGATGTCGCGGTGGACACGACCCGTGTCGGCCGTGTGTGGGGGACCGGCGCGGGATAGGCGCCGAGCCCGACGACCATCTTGGTGTCGAACTCCAGCGCGAGATCGACCACGGCGCGCGAGAACGCGCGCCAGTTGTGATCGGGTTCGGCGCCCACGAGGAAGAGGGCCTCGGTGCCTTCGTGATCGGTCGCGGCACGCAGTTCGAGCACCGGCCAGGTGAGGCCGGTGTTGACCCCGTCGACCAGATGCATCGTGGGTCGTCGAGCGCGGTGATCGAGAAGGATGTCGGTGTCGAAGGTCGCGACGGTTTCCATCTCGGTCTGCTCGACGATGGCCGACAACGCCTGCGCGGCCCCGAGGCCGGCGTCGATCCAGCCGTCCAACCCGAGTACGAGAGTGGGGGCCTCGAGCGTGGGGCGCTCGATCAACTCGTAGAGGCTCATCGGTGAAGCCTCATGCGGTCTGCTTCAACGCGTCGTGCGCAGCCTGGGCCAGCGCCACGACCTGCTCGCCGAAGAAGTCGAACGCACTGACGTCACCACGATCGCCCATGGCCCCGGCCACATAACGGGCGTACACGCCCTCGATGATGCAGGCGAGCTTCCAGTAGCCGAAGGCGACATAGAAATCGATCTGCGACAGATCGCGACCAGAGGCGTTGGCATAGCCCTCGAGCAAGTCGGCCTTGGTCGGAAAGCCGTCGACCGACGTGGGCGACGGCAAGCCCGAGTAGGTCGGTTCATTGGGGTCGGCCCAGTAGACCTGCAGCAGCCCGACGTCGGCGAGCGGGTCGCCGAGCGTGCAGATCTCCCAGTCGAGAACAGCCGCGATGGTGCCGTCGGCGCCGAGCATGCAGTTGTCGAGTCGGTAGTCGCCGTGCACGATCGTGGCCGGCCCTTGTTCTGGGACACTTGCCAGCAAGAGGTCGTGCACTTGGTCGACGACGGGCACCTCGCGATGGCGTGACTTGTTGAACTGGCCGTACCAGCGTTTGAGCTGGCGCTCGATGTAGCCCTCGCGGCGACCGAGATCGCCGAGGCCGACGGCATCGACGTCGACCTCGTGGATGCGAGCCAATATCTCGATGATCGACTCGCCCGCTGCCCGACGTTGCGTCGACCGACAGCGACTCCGCGGTCGGCACGTCGCGAACCACGGTGCCGTCGACGAACTCCATCACGTAGAACGGTGCCCCGTTCACGTCGTCGTCGGTGCACAGCCCCGCGACGGGTGCGACCGGTACGTCGGTGGGTCGCAGTGCCGAGAGGATCTTGTGCTCACGAGACATGTCGTGCGCGGTGGCGAGTACGTGGCCGAGGGGAGGACGGCGCAACACCCACCGTCGTCCGTTCGCGTCGGTGACGTCGAAGGTGAGATTGGAGTGACCGCCAGTGATGAGCGAGAACGAGAGTGGTGCGATCGCGGTCGGTACGTGCTCGGCCGAACCAGGCCGTGACCCTTCTCGCTGTCGATGCCCTCGACCTGCTGATCGCTGGTCACTCGCGTTCCCTTCTTCTGCGTGCCGGCCGTTCGAACCGGTTCCTGTCGAACGTGCCCGCCCACCGTAGTGGCCCTGCTCCTTCGCCCGTTGGTCGACCGAGCCCGGCGCAGGCGAACCGGACCAGCTGAGCAGGTGTAAATCGGGAGATTCAACCCCTATCGTGTTTGCCCGTGGCCCTCGACATAACCGACGCGACGCTTCGAGGCCGAAGTCCTCGAACGCTCGAAGCAGACGCCCGTGCTCGTCGATCTCTGGGCTCCTTGGTGTGGCCCGTGCCGAACGCTCGGCCCGCTCATCGAGCAGGTCGTCGATGCCACCGAAGGGCAGGTCGTCTTGACCAAGGTCAACGTCGACGAGAACCCCGAGATCTCGCAGGCCTTCCGGGTGCAGAGCATTCCTGCCGTGTATGCGCTCAAGGACGGCAAGGTGGTCGACGGTTTCATCGGCGCGCAGCCGGAGCCCGTGGTGAAGGAGTTCGTCGATCGCCTGCTCCCGAGCGAGCAGGAGACCGAGGTCGCCGAGCTGCTCGCCAAGGGCGACGAGGAGTCGCTGCGACGCGTGCTCGAGCTCGAGGTCGACAACGAGGCGGCGATCGTGGCGTTGGGCGAGCTCCTGGCGAACGACGGCCGGGGTGACGAGGCCCTGCAGGCTGATCGAACGCATCCCGGAATCGGCGGGCACTCGTCACGTCGCGGCGTTGGCTCGCGCCGGCGATGTCGACACCACCGACATCGAACAGAAGCTGGACGCACTGCTCGATCGCGTCAAGGGCGACGACGACGCGCGTCAGGAGTTCCTCGACCTCCTCGAGCTGCTCGGTGCCGACGATCCGCGCACCGGCGACTATCGCAAACAGCTCACCGCTCGCCTGTTCTGACAGGCCGAACCGCTCGCGCCTAGCCTGGCGCCGCACTCGTTCTTCCCCCGCACACTTCCGTCTGGTTCGTCCAGACCTGCGGTGAGGAGAGCTCGTGCGTCCCGAAGATGGCCCGCAGGCCGCCACTGATCCGTTGGCCGCGTTGCGGGCACCCCCTGCGCCCACACCCATCGAGCGGGTCCGCGCCGCGATCGTTCGCATCCCACCCGACGCGCGTCCGTGGGCGATCGCGCTGGCGGCCGTCATCACCGCCGGCCTCGCTGTCGCGGGCTTCGTGATGTTCCGCGGGACGGCCGGCGGCGCCGCCCTCGCGCCCAACGGCTTCCGTCGAGGCCGGAGTGCCCGACCTGCCGTTCGCGGGCACGACGGCGGCGAGCGCAACCACCCAGGCGCCGGCCCGGGTGGTGGTGCACGCGGCGGGAGCGGTCGTCCATCCGGGGGTGTACGACCTTGCCGCCGGATCGCGAGTCGGCGATCTGATCACGGCCGCCGGGGGCGTGACCCCGGACGGCGATGCCGACCGTCTGAACCTGGCTGCCCCGCTGACCGACGGGGTGCGCCTCTACGTGCCGAGACGAGGCGAGGCCGACATACCTGCGGTCGCCGAGCCCGACCAGCACGCCGAGCAGGATCCGTCCGGCACCGCGAAGGAGGCACCGGGCCCGGTCGACCTCAACCGGGCCACGCTCGAGCAGCTCGAGGAACTGCCGGGAATCGGGCCGTCGATCGGCCAGGCGATCATCGACCACCGCGACAGCAACGGCCCGTTCCGATCGGTCGACGACCTGTTGGACGTCCGTGGGGTCGGCCCGGCTCGGCTCGAACAACTTCGCCCGCTGGTGAAGGTGTGAGGACGCGACGCGAGCTGACGCTCGACGACCGCGCCGCGTTCGTGGCCGCGATCGTCGTGGTCGGTGCCGCGTGGTTCGCGTGGCCGGTGTCGCCGTGGCTGGTCGTGGTGGTCGCGAGCCTGGCGCTCGCGCTGCGTCAGCCTGCCGTGGTGATCCTCGCCCTGGGGCTCGCTGGCGTCGTGCCTCGCGGCTCGAGCGTGGGCGGGTATGCATGCGCCCACCGATCGCACGGTCCAAGGCGCGGCCACGCTCGTCAGCGATCCAGTGCAGGCGAACGGCGCCGTGCACGCCGAGGTGCGAATCGACGGTCACCACTACGACGCCTGGGCCCGAGGTGCGGGGGCGGGAATACTGGCTCGTCGAGTTGGCCGGCGAGCGAGTCGAGCTCTCAGCCTCGGTCAGCCGAGGGTCGTTGCCGGGGTGGCTCACCGTCCCGTCATGTCGTGAGCCGGCTTCAGGTCGATCGCCTCGTGCCGCTCGACGACGGCAACGCCCTGGCTCGCACGGCAAACACGATCCGTCGGGTCCTCGTACGCGGCGCCGAGCCGCTGGGCCAGGAACGACGCACGCTCTTCACTGGATTGGTCATCGGCGACGACCGCGAGCAGCCGATCGAGATCACCGACGACTTCCTCGGTGCGGGGCTGTCGCACTTGCTGGCGGTGTCGGGCCAGAACGTGGCGTTCGTGCTGGCGGCGGCGGCACCCTTCCTGCGTTCGCTCGGGCTACGCAGCCGCGTGATCGCGACCGTCGGATTGCTCGTGCTCTTCGCCACCATCACGCGCTACGAACCGTCGGTGTTGCGCGCCACGGTGATGGCCGGGCTCGCCTGCCTGGCCTTCTCAATCGGTCGGTCCGGGCCCACCGTGCGACTGCTGGCGTTGACGGTCGTCGCGCTGGTTCTGGTCGATCCGTTCCTGGTTCGCTCAGTGGGTTTCGGGTTGTCGGTCGCGGCGTCGGCCGGCATCTTGCTCCTGAGCCGCCCGCTCGCAGCCGCGATGCCGGGTCCCGACGCGGTCCGCCAGCCGCTGGCGGTCGTCCTCGCCGCGCAGGTCGGCGTGGCGCCGCTCGTTCTCGCGGTGTTCGGCGGATCTGCCGGTCGCGTCGCTGCCGGCCAACCTCCTCGCCGAACCGGTGGCCGGGCTGGTGATGATGTGGGGCGCCTCGGCGGGTCTGCTGGCGGGACTGGTCCCGCGGCACTGGCGACGTTGCTGCACCTGCCGACGATGATCGGGTTGTGGTGGATCGCGTCGGTGGCGCGCTGGAGTACCGACGCGCGACTCGGCCAGCTCGGCGTGGCCGGCATGGCGACCGCCGTGGGCCTTGGCACCGCGGCGCTGTGGACCCGTGTTCGTCACCGCGGCCTCAGTCGCGGTCTGGCTCTGGCGTTGATCGCCGTGCTGGTGTGGCCCGCGGTCGCCATACGTCAGGCGGCCCCCGGCGAGCAGTACATCGACGGCGCGGGGACGCTGCGTCGAACGGCCGACGGGACGGTCCTGACCGTCGCCGCCGATGCGCGCCCGGCGTCCGCCCTTCGGGCCCTGCGTGCGCTCGGAGTCGGGCACCTCGACGTCGTCGAGCTCCCGTCGACGGGTCGGGCGATGGAAGCGGTCGTGGCCGTGATCGGGCGGCGGATCCGCGGTTGATCGGGTGGTCACGGACCGGGTCGAGACCACCGGATCCGAGGCGTCCGACTGACTCGGCTGGCCGCGAATTGGGCAGGTGTAGCGTCGCCGATCGTGCAGCTGGTGCTCGGCGACCGTGCGTTCGACATCACCCACCGGGCGGTGGTGATGGGCATTCTCAATCGCACCCCGGACTCGTTCTACGACCAGGGCGCGTACTTCGCGTTCGACGAGTTCCTGCGCAAGGCCGAGACCTTGGTTGCCGAAGGTGCCGATCTGCTCGACGTCGGCGGCGTCAAAGCGGGGCCCGGGCCCGAGGTGGGCGAGCAGGAAGAACTCGAGCGAACCGTGCCCGCGATCGCCGCGTTGCGCGAGCGATTCGACGTGCCGCTGTCGATCGACACGTGGCGAGCCTCGGTCGCCGCCGCGTGCTTCGATGCCGGCGCGACCGTGGGCAACGACATCAGTGGGTTCGCCGACCCGAAGTACCTCGACGTGTGCGCCGCGGCCGGTGCCAGCGTGGTGGCCACCCACATCCGGTTGGCCCCCCGGGTGCCCGACCCCGAGCCTCACTACGACGATCTCGTCGGCGAAGTCGTCGGGTTCCTGGCCGACCGGGCGGCGCGGGCCGAAGCCGCCGGTATCGACCCTCGGCGCATAATCGTCGATGCCGGCCTCGATCTCGGCAAGACCGAACCGCAATCGCTGGAGTTGCTGCGAGCGTCGGATCGGTTGGCCGCGCTCGGCTATCCCGTTCTGCTGTCGGCCTCGAACAAGCGGTTTCTCTGGCATCTGCTGCAGGTCGAGCGCCACGAGGCGGCCAACGGCACGATGGCAGCGCACGCCCTGGGTGTCGCGCTCGGCTGTCGCGTGTTGCGAGCGCACGATGTGAAGGCGGCCCGGCGCGTGGCCGATGTGGTTGCCGCCATCATGGAGGCCGCATGACCGATATCGATCTCACCGCTCCCGTCTTCCTGTTGAAGGGCGCCGACGAGGTGTTGCTCAACGAGGCAGCGCTCGACCTGGTCCACGCGTTGGTCGGTGACGATGATCGGTCGTTGGTCGTCGACGAGGTCGACGTCGCCCGGTTCGAAGGCGATGACGGTACCGACGTGTCGCCGTTGGTGGACGCGGCCCAGACGCCGCCGTTCCTCACGGACCGCCGGGTCGTGGTCGGTCGCCACCTCGGGCTCTTCGGCACGAAGGACGCCGTCGCTCCCGTCGTGGCCTACCTCGCCGACCCCTTGCCGAGCACGGCGCTGGTTCTCGTATGGGAGCGCCCGCCCAAGACCGGCGCCCGACTACCCGCGTTGCCGCGGAGCCTCAACGACGCGGTTCAGGCCGCCGGGGGAGTCGTGATCGACACCGCCGTCGCGGATCGAGCGCGGAAGGACTGGATCGGGGAGCACGTGGCCGAGACCGGTCTACGGCTCGACCGCGAGGCGCAGGCGTTGCTGTCCGACCGACTGGCCGGTGACCCGGGACGCCTACGCGGCGTGCTGGAGGCATTGGTGTCGACCTTCGGCGACAGCGCCAAGTTGCGCGCGGAGGACGTCGAGCCGTACCTGGGCGAAGCGGCTGACGTGCAGCCTTGGGATCTCACCGACGCCATCGACGGCGGGGACATCCGGCTCGCACTGGAACGCCTTCACCGCATGACCGGAGCCGGTGCACGCCATCCGCTCCAGGTGATGGCCGTGCTCCACAACCACTACACCCGGTTGCTCCGGCTGGACGGCTCGGGCGTCGCCGGCGAGAAGGAGGCTGCGGAGCTCCTCGGTATGAAGGGGCGATCGACCTTCGCCGCGAAGAAGGCTCTGCAACAGAGCCGACGGCTCGGCACCGATCGGCTTCGCACGTTCATCGAGCTGCTCGCCGAGGCCGATCTGGACCTCCGGGGCGCGAAGGCGTGGCCGGACGGATTGGTGATGGAGGTCTTGGTGGCCCGATTGGCGGGCCGGAGCCGCACCGGCGCCGCTCGCTGAAACGCCCGAGGACCAGAGCGAATCTCTGCACCTTCGACGCAGCTCCTCAGTTGGCGGCGTTGACCTTCTTCATCAAGCGGGACTTGCGGCGGGCGGCCTGGTTCTTGTGGATGACGCCCTTCTCGGCCGCCTTGTCGATGCGCTGCGTCGCCAGGCGGGTGAGCTCGACGATGTCGTCGCTGCCGGCTTCGGCGGCGGCCTCGGCCCGCTTCGTACGGGTCTTCATCTCGGAACGCACCGTCTTGTTGGCGCGGCGCCGCTTCTCGTTCTGACGGTTGCGCTTGATCTGACTCTTGATGTTCGCCACAGAAAACCTGCTGGTAGAAGCGGGGGTAGCTCGCGGGGCGAGCCGGAGGGGGAAAGGCCGAAGGGAGAGCATAGCGGCGGACCGCCGCCGAGTCACACCTGCAGGGGCGGGTGGGCCTGGTCAGTAGGCTGGTCCGGTTCCCCTCTGAGAGCAGAAACGCGGCCGTGCCCGAAATCCGCCACATACGTGACATTGCCATCGTGGCGCACGTCGACCACGGCAAGTCGACGCTCGCCGACCGCATGCTCGAGTTGTGCGGTGCCGTCGACCCCCGAGACATGCGCGCCCAGTACCTCGACACGATGGATCTGGAACGTGAGCGGGGGATCACG
Source organism: uncultured Iamiaceae bacterium (assembly GCA_963778895.1). Classification (GTDB taxonomy): domain Bacteria; phylum Actinomycetota; class Acidimicrobiia; order Acidimicrobiales; family Acidimicrobilacustridaceae; genus CAVZVZ01. The sequence goes on along the minus strand of CAVZVZ010000005.1, from coordinate 143,197 downwards.
ATCAAGCTGCAGAGCGTCCGTCTGGACTGGCGTGATCACGTCATCAACTTGATCGACACCCCCGGCCACGTGGACTTCGGCTACGAGGTCTCACGCTCGCTCGCCGCTTGCGAAGGGGTGATCCTGTTGGTCGACGCGTCACAAGGGATCGAAGCCCAGACCCTGGCCAACTGCTATCTCGCGCTCGAGAACGACCTCGAGATCGTGGCCGCGCTGAACAAGATCGACCTGCCGGCCGCCGATCCCGAGCGGTATGCCCGCGAGATCGAGACCGTGCTCGGTATCCCGGCCGACGAGATCCTGCTCATCAGCGCCAAGAGCGGCGACGGTGTACCGGAGTTGTTGGACGCCGTCGTCGACCGCATCCCTCCGCCGATCGGCGATCCCGACGCGGCGCTCCAGGGGCTGATCTTCGACAGCCATTTCGATCAGTACCGCGGTGTGGTCAGTTCGGTCCGGGTCGTGAACGGCACGCTGAAGACCGGCGCACGGTTGCGGTTCGTCCATGCCAAGGCCGTTCACGATGCCGACGAGGTCGGGACGCGACGACCCGACCCGACACCGGTTGCCAGCTTGGGTCCGGGCGACGTCGGCTATCTGATCGCCGGCATCAAGGACGTGGGCGAAGCGCGCGCCGGCGAAACGGTGACCGAGTGGTCGCGCACCGCCGACCCGCTCCCGGGCTATCGCGAGCCCAAGCCCATGGTGTTCTGCGGCCTGTACCCCATCGACGGCGATGAGTTCCCGGCGCTGCGCGAAGCCCTCGAGCGTCTCCGGCTGAACGACTCGAGCTTCACCTTCGAACCGGAGAGCTCGGGTGCGCTGGGGTTCGGGTTCCGCTGTGGCTTCCTCGGCCTGTTGCACATGGAGATCATCCGCGAGCGTCTCGAGCGCGAGTTCGCGCTGAGCCTCATCGCGACGGCGCCGTCCGTCGAGTACCGGGTGATCGGTACCGGCGGTGACGAGTTGGTCATCGACAACCCCAGCGAGCTCCCGCCTGCCGGCGAGATCGAAGCGATCGAGGAACCGTTCCTCACCGTCACGATCCTCACGCCCACCGAGTACACCGGCACGGTCATGGATCTGTGCCAGACCCGCCGCGGTGAGATGCAGAAGCTCGAGTACCTCTCACCCGAACGGGTGGAGCTCGTGTATCGCGTCCCGCTCGCCGAGGTCGTGGTCGACTTCTTCGACCAGTTGAAGGGCCGAACCCAGGGCTATGCGAGCCTCGACTACGAACCGGCCGGGGCCGACCGATCGCGACCTCGTGAAGGTCGACATCTTGTTGAACAGCGTCCCGGTCGACGCCTTCTCGACGATCATGCACCGGGACAAGGCCTACGAGTACGGCCGGCGGATGGTCGAGAAGCTACGTGAGCTGATCCCACGGCAGTTGTTCGACGTCCCGATCCAAGCCGCGATCGGCGGCCGGATCATCGCCCGCGAGACCGTGAAGGCCAAGCGCAAGGACGTGCTGGCCAAGTGCTACGGCGGCGATATCACCCGGAAACGCAAGCTCCTGGAGCGCCAGAAGGAGGGCAAGAAACGCATGAAGAACATCGGCCGGGTCGAAGTACCCCAAGAAGCCTTCATCTCCGCCCTCCGCCTGGAGGATTGGGCTCGTCAACGCTGCGGAGCGGCGGCACCGATGCCAGGATCGGCGAAGCCGGGCCTGCGTCAGCAGGCCAAGCAGTGAGCGGAGCGGAGCAGCGGCACCCGATCGAGCCAGGATCGGCGAAGCCGGGCCTGCGTCAGCAGGCCAAGCAGTGAGCGGAGCGGAGCAGCGGCACCCGATCGACCAGGATCGGCGAAGCCGGGCCTGCGTCAGCAGGCCAAGCAAGTAGAGCACCCTCTGGCACTCGATAGAATCGAGTGCCAACGCCAAGAGCTGCGGGTTCGAACGATGACCGACGATCAAACAGCAGGGCTCGACGACCGCAAGGCCAGCATCCTGCGGGCCGTGGTCGAGGAGTACATCGAGACGGCCCAACCCGTCGGGTCGGGTCACGTCGCGCGCGCCACAGCGGTCAACGTGTCGTCGGCAACAGTGCGCAACGACATGGCCACCCTGGAACAAGAGGGTTACCTCTACCAGCCGCACACCAGCGCCGGCCGCGTCCCCACCGAGAAGGGCTACCGGTTCTTCGTCGACACGCTCGATGCTCCGGCCCGACTCGCGGCCGGCGACGCCAACCAGGTGCGCAGCTTCTTCGCCAGCGCGCACGGCGAGCTCGAGCGGATGTTGCAGGACACCAGCCGTCTGCTCGCCAACCTCACGCAGTACGCGGGCGTGGTGATCGCCCCCACCCACGAGGTCGCGACCATCCGGTCGGTCCAGCTCGTCGGGCTCACCGGTCGCGTGGCCCTGCTCGTAGCGGTGCTCTCCAACGGCACGGTCGACAAGCACACCCTCGAGTTCGAGGAACCGATCGACGAGATCCGATTGAGCGCGACCGCGGCGCGGCTCTCGACGTTGGTCGTGGGCCGGCCGATCGGTGACACGGCGGTATCGGTCGATCGAGCGCGACGCCGACGATGTCGTCTTGCGCAGTGCGTTGGTCGCGCTCGGTGCGACCGCGGTCGACGATCGCGATGTGTTCATCGGCGGCACCGCGGTCATGACCGAGGCCTTCGAAGCCATCGGAACCGTGCGCGAGATTCTGCGCATCCTCGAAGAGCAGTTCGTGGTCGTCACCTTGCTACGCGACGTCATGGACCGCGGCCTGAACGTCGCGATCGGCACCGAGACCGGCATGGAACCGCTCGCCGACTGTGCGGTCGTCGTCGCCCCGTACGAGGTCGACGGTGAGCCCGCGGGCTCCATCGGCGTGCTCGGCCCGGCGCGCATGCACTACCCGCAAGCCCTGGCCGCGGTCGCGGTCGTCAGCAAGCGTCTCGGGCGGCATTTGAGTGAAGGCTGACCTGTATGGCTGAGGACTACTACGCGCTGCTCGGTGTGTCGCGCGACGCGACCCAAGACGAGCTCAAACGTGCGTATCGCCAGCTCGCCCGGCAGCTGCATCCGGACGCCAACCCCGGTGACCCTGCGGCCGAGGCGCGCTTCAAGGAAGTCAGCCTCGCCTACGAGACATTGTGCGATCCCGAGAAGCGTCGGCGCTACGACGCCTACGGTCCCGAGGGTGCCGCGGCCGCGGGCAATCCGTTCGGCGGCGGGTTCGGCGATCTGTTCGACATGTTCTTCGGTGGCAGCGGTGGTGGCGGCGGATTCGGAGGTGGTGGCCGACCGGGCCCGCCGCGTGGCGTCGACCTCGAGGTGGTCATCGATCTCGCTTTCGAGGAAGCGGTCTTCGGCATCGAAGCGCCGGTATCGGTTCGCACCGCGTTGCCGTGCGAGGAATGTCAGGCATCGGGTGCGGCGCCGGGCCACGCACCGACCACCTGTCCGGACTGCGGCGGTGTCGGCCAGGTGCGTCGAGTCCGCCAGTCGATCCTCGGTCAGATGGTCACGGCGGGCCAATGCACGCGTTGCGGTGGGTTCGGCACGGTCGTGAGCGATCCATGCCCGGCCTGCCATGGCGAAGGCCGAAAGATCGAGGACAAGACCTACACGGTGGACGTGCCAGCGGGTGTCGACACGGGTGCCACGCTTCGCCTCAGCGGTCGCGGGGCCGCGGGTCCACGGGGTGGAGGCCTCGGCGATCTCTACGTCCATGTGCGGGTGCGGCCCCACGACCATTTCGAACGTCACGGCTACGACCTCGTTCATCAACTGCACGTCCCGTTCACGCAAGCCGCGTTGGGCACAACGGTGTCGTTCGAGACACTCGACGGACCCGAAGAGCTGAAGATCGCGCGTGGCACCCAGAACGGTCGGGTCGTCAAGCTGAAGGGCCGCGGCGTGCCGCACGTCGAAGGTCGCGGTCGCGGCGACATGCTCGTCCAGGTCGTGGTCGACGTTCCCACCGATCTCGAGCCCGAAGAGGAGACGCTGCTCCGTCAACTGGCCGAGCTGCGCGGTGACGAAGTCGCGGTGGCCGAAGCCGGGTTGCTCACCCGCATCCGCTCTGCGTTCAAGTGACCGACGTTCCGCCGGGCTCGTCGCCGCCCGCGGATCTCCCGCTCGTGTTCGTCGACGACCTCGACGCTCCCACCTTGAGCGCCGATGACCACCATCATTTGCTTCGGGTGCTCCGAGTTCGCGATGGCGCGCCCATCACGATCTCCGACGGGCGGGGTCGTTGGCGTTCGGCGCGGTTCGACGAATCACCCGAGCTCGACTCGTCCGTTCAGGTCGTCGATGCGGTGGCGCCGCGCGTCACGGTCGCCTTTGCGTTGGTGAAAGGCGGTAGGCCTGAGCTCGTCGTGCAAAAGCTGACCGAGTTGGGTGTCGACGTCATCATCCCGTTCGTCGCCGAACGGTCGGTCGTGCGATGGACCGACGGACGTGACGAGCGCCATCACGAGCGCCTGGAACGCGTCGCCCGCGAAGCAGCCATGCAGTGCCGGCGGGTCACCCGCCCGACGATCGGTCGCCGTCGCGCGCGTTCGACGACGTGGTCGGCCTGCCCGGGGCAGCAGCAGCCGAACGGCACGGTGTGCCACCGAGTCTCGAGCACCCGACGTTGTTGGTCGGCCCCGAGGGTGGTTGGAGCGACTTGGAGCGGGCAGCGCCTGCCGACCACGGTTGGGCTGGGTGACCTGGTACTTCGGGCCGAGACCGCCGCCATTTCGGGCGCCGCACTCCTCACGGCCCTACGCTCGGGTTTGGTGACACCCATCCGGGGTGTTTCGGCGAGAAAGTCCAGGTGAGAGGGGTCACGTTCGGTGGTCATTGTGTAGGCCCGATGACCCACAGTAGGCTGCCCTCGGCGATGCGCCACGGAGTGTGGTCGCGGTGGGTGCGTGTGCTGCCGCTCGGGAGGAGAGGGAGTTCCAGTGATGGGCATCGACGCGCAGGTCGAGGTACCGCTGAGCTATAGCCGGAAGGTCGGTGAGCGGCTGCGAGCCATCCGCCGACAGAAGCGCCTGTCCCTGCAAGAGGTCGAAGCGGCGTCAGACCAGGAGTTCAAAGCGTCCGTACTCGGCGCGTACGAGCGCGGTGAGCGCGCCATCTCGGTGCCGCGCTTACAGCGGTTGGCTCGGTTCTACAACGTGCCGGTCGATCAGCTCTTGCCGTCGGACGAGGGGCCCGGTTTCGCGCCGCAGGCCGTCACCGCACCCATCGACGCATCGTCGGTCACCATCGATCTTCGACGCCTCGAGAACCTCAGTGGCCCAGAAGCAGAGATGCTCAACCGGTATCTCACGATGATCCAGGTGCAACGCCAGGACTTCAACGGTCGCATGCTCACCATCCGCCGCGACGACCTGCGCGCCATCGCCTGCATCCTCGGCGTGTCGGTCGACAGCGCCACCGGCAAGCTCGACGATCTCGGGTTGAGTCTCGCCGGATGACCCGACCGCCGACTCGGCGGCACGGGCGGAACTTCGGCATCTACCTTCACGTACCTTTTGCGCGCACAAGTGCGACTACTGCGCTTTCGCCACGTGGACCGATCGGGACCATCTGATCGGTGAGTACCTCGACGCGGTGGCCGTCGAGATCGAACGGGCCACCCAGGCGGGGCTTCCCGCGGCTACCTCCGTGTTCGTCGGCGGTGGAACACCTTCGTTGGTCGATCCGCAGGCCCTTGGTCGGCTGATCGGCCTCATGCCGACGACGCCGGACGTCGAGATCACCGTGGAATGCAACCCCGAGTCGGTGACCGGCCGTCACGCCGAGGCCTACGCCGCGGCCGGGGTGAACCGGATCTCGCTCGGCGTGCAGTCGCTCCGGCCCGCGGTGTTGGCCGCGCTCGGCCGTCACCACGACGAAGCCGCCGTCGGCTCGGCCGTGGCCACGTTCCGCGCCGGAGGGATCGACAACCTCAACGTCGATCTGATCTACGGCGGTACGGGCGAGTCGCTCGACGACTGGCGCGCCACGCTCGACGCCGCCCTCGAGCTCGAACCCGACCACGTGTCGGCCTACGCCCTCACGGTCGAGGCCGGCACGCCGCTCGCGGCCGACCCGCGGCGTCATCCGGATGACGATGACCAAGCCGCGAAGTACGAGATCGTCACCGATGTACTGGGCGACGCGGGTTACGAGTGGTACGAGATCTCGAACTGGGCCCGGCCTGGTCGTCAATGCCGTCACAATCTTCTGTACTGGTCACAGGGTGACTACCGCGGTTTCGGTTGCGCGGCCCACTCGCACGAAGCGGGCCGGCGCTGGTGGAACGTTCGCACCCCCGAGCGCTACATCGAAGTACTCGACCGAGGCGAGACGTCTGAAGCCGGTGCCGAGACGCTGGACGCCGACGTCCGTCGCATCGAAGGTCTGCAGCTTGCGTTGCGCACCCAACGCGGCGTGCCGAGCGACGCACTGTCGGCCGAAGACGCCGCCGCGCTCGATGGTCTGCTCGAGCCCGTGGATGACCGGCTGATCCTGACGCGATCGGGGCGTCTGCTCGCCAACGAGGTCGCCGTTCGCTTGCGGTGAACAGCGGTCGCATCGGCCGAGGGGCCTCATCGGGCCGGCACCGGTGGGCGGATGAAGATCTGGCCGGGGAACACGAGATCCGGATCATCCGGCACGGCGAGGTTGGCGCGATTCTGCTCGACGACGAGCGTCAGGTAGGCGCTGACCTCGGCATCGGTTGGTGGAGTGGACCAGGTCTCGGCCAGGGCCGCGGCCGCCAACCCCCACAGGTGGTCGCCGGCGCGAATGGTCCAGTTCGTGTCGGGGGTCGGTGCCGGCGGCACCGGCGTGATGTCGAGTGAGTGCATCGTGGCAACCGGTGCCGGCGGGCTCGGCTCCTCGCTCGGGCTCATGAGGGCGATCGTCGTGGTCGGGTGCGCAGCATGAGCGGGACCGGGGTTCGCGACGGTGATCCCGAAGCCGAGCAACGCGGCGAGAGTCCGCCGTACGACCGGCACGGCGATCACTTCGGCCGAGCGACCCAGACGCGGCCGTCGCGCCGCGTGGGCCACCGCGGCCACCATGAGGGCAACGGTGCTCAGGATCAGGTAGAGCACGACGACGAGTCCGATCGCGGACAGAGTGCTGAACGCGGCGCTGACCGGCTGGCGATCGAACCATGCTTGGAGCGCGGACGGTGTCCAGCCGGGCGGACCGGCCACGCGACGGGTCGACGTCACGAGCGCCACGCCCAGGCTCACGAACCCGACGAGCGAGAGCGTGCCGCCGACGAGCGGCCGCTCCAGCACGAGCCGTGTGCCGCCGGCGCGGGATGGCAACGGTGAGGACGGTGTCATCGGTCCGCGGGTAGATCGACGGGTACGGCACTGCGGTCGGCGCGCAGCACGACCAGAGCGGGGCACGGATCGTCCCGATCGACGGGAGCCAGACCGGTCGCGCCGTCGACCGTGGTGAACGGCGTGGCCACGGTGTCGGCGCCCGGCTGTGGTGCGTTGTCGAACAGGAACAGTTCCCCGGTTGCCGGCCGGAGCAGCACCACTCGCGGCTGGCCGTCGCAGCGCCAGGCCGCCACCGAGGCCTGGTCGCCGGGCGCCCCGACTTCATAGTGCCGGTCCGCCAGCTCGATCACCGGAGCGGGCGCGAGTGCTGCCGTCGTCGTCGTGGTCAGGACGCGCGTGGAGGTGGGGATGCCGGTCGGGGCCGGTGTCGGTGCGAGATCGCGGGTCTCGGCGCGACTCGGTGTGCCACCGCTGAGTGTGCCGACGATGCCGATGGCGAGGAGAGCGACGGCAGCGCCGCCGGCGACGAACGGCCAACGACGACGGCGGACGTGCAGTGGCATGGTCGTGGCCCGCAACCGATCGAGCGCGGCGTCGAGTCCGTCGGCGACGGGCTCGGGGTCGGGTGAGACCAGCGGGGGCGCGCCCGCAACGTCGGCAGGCAACGACGCAGCGGGCGCGAGCTCGGCCAGTGCCGCGGCAAACGACGCGGCGCTCGGTCGGGACGCCCGGTCGTGAGCGCGGGCGTGGTCCGCGATGGTGAGGAGGCTGCGGTGCAGATGATGTTCCTGACGTCGGGCGAAGCGGCGCACGGGAACGATCTCCGGATCATCGATTGGACCGACGACCTCGACCAGCAGCTCGCCGAGCGCAGCGACGTCGTCCGAGGGGCGCGGACCGTCCGACGCTGCGCTCGCGTTGATGAGCACGGCGTGAGCGAAGGAGCACAACACCGGTCGACCGCGGTCGTCGAGCAAGACGTGGGACGCATCGATCGCGCCATGGACGATGCCGTGGCGGTGGAGATCGGCAACGGTCGCGGCGAGGGCACCGACCACGCTCGCACCCTCGGAGGGCGCGAGCGGGCGGGTGTCGGCGAGAGAACGCGTGCCCACCCACGTCGTGATGAGCTCGAGACCGTCAGGCCCATCGGAAAGTGCGAGCAGACCGACGACGCCGGGGTGGCGGGCCGCGGTGAGCATGGCCGCCTCTCGAACCAACTCCGCGTCACGGTTCGCGTCGATGCCGACCTTCACGGCCGCCAAGCGTCCGCGGTGATGGCGCACCCGCACTCGAGCGCTCACCACAGACCGAATCTCGCGTCCACCGGGACTGCACCGCCCAAGTTCACCGGCGGAGGATCACACGAGAAACATAGAAAAACAAGAAAACAACTGAGATGTTAGGTGATGACACCCGGGTTAAGGATGGCCGTAGGGTCGAGGGTCTGTTTGGCGGCGGCCAGCACCGCCCCGAAACCGTCGGGCCGTTGGGCGCGGTACCAGCGATCGTGATCTCGGCCCACGGCGTGATGGTGCGTGATGGTGGCGCCGTGGGTCGACAGGACCTCGGAGACCGCCGCCTTCACCTCGTCCCATTGGGCGATCTCGTCGCCGGCTCGTCCCGGCGCGATGACGCTGAAGTAGGGCGCGGCTCCGTCGGGATACACGTGGGTGAACCGGCATGTGACCCAACCTCCGCCGCAGATCGCGGCCAGGCTCCGCTCGACTTGTTCGATCACGCCGGTGTGCAGAGCGGGAAAGCGGTCCCAGGTGCACGCCGTTTCGAAGGTCTCGACGATGACGCTCATCCGAACCAGCGCGTCGCGGCCATACGGCGCGCGAAGGAACGCATTGCGCCAGACCCCTACTGCTCCTTCGCGCCCGGCCGACGCTCCGGCGTCGGGCCCGCTGAGTGCGACGCCGTCGGGGACCGCGCCGCCGTGATCGCGACACAGTTCGACGGCCCGGCCGATCCACGCGTCCACCGGATGGTCAGCCGACTCGAAGCCGAGGACGAGCAAGGCCGACCCGTCGTCGACGCCGGCCGATGTCATGGCCTCGGCCGGGTCGAGCAACCGGCAGTTGGTCGGGAACAGTCCTGACTGGGCCACGGCACGGGTCGCGTCGACGGCGGCGGAGAAGTCGGCGAATCGGACGCCGGCCGAGCCCTTGAAGACCGGGCGATCCTGCACGCGCATCCAGGCCTCGGTGATCACGCCGAGCGACCCTTCCGAACCGAGGAAGAGCCGGTCGGGCGACGGCCCTGCGCCCGAACCCGGGAGCCGCCGGCTCTCGACGGGACCGCGAGGTGTGATGACGCGCATCGACTCGACCATGTCGTCGATGTGCGTATAGACGGAGGCGTAGTGGCCACCTGACCGGGTTGCCAGCCAACCGCCCAAGGTCGAGAACTCGAACGATTGGGGGAAGTGGCGGAGCGTGTAGCCGTGCGGCCGCAACTGCTCCTCGAGTACCGGCCCGAGCGCGCCCCCCTGAATTCGGGCCGCTCGCGACACCGAGTCGACCTCGAGCACGCGGTCGAGCTTGGTCAGATCAAGGGTCACCACTCCGGCGAAGCGGTCTGCCTCTCGGCACTCGACCCCACCGACCACCGACGAGCCCCCGCCAAAAGGCATCGCGGCCAGTCCTTCGTCGGCGCACCATTCCAACAATGCGACCACGTCGGCCTCGTCGGTTGGGTAGGCGACGATGTCGGGCGGATTGGTGAACTCGCCTCGCGACCCGCGCACGACATCACGGAACGACTTGCCGTACGTGTGCGCGGCACGGGCGCGAGTATCGGTGGCGCACATCGCGGCGAGGGCGTCCGGTGGCGCAACCCGTGGGTCGGGAAGGTCGAGATCGTCGAGCTGCGGCGGCGGTCGCAGCGACAGGTCTTGGTCGAACCGACGGCTCAACGCCTTGCGAAGCCCCTGGGCCTGGGCATCGTCGAGGGCTTCGTCCTCGTACCCCCAACCCCACCATGATCGGGTCCGTTGCTCCATCGGGCCGACGCTAGTGCTCACTTCGGCCGGCCGGCCGCCCGGGCAGCCCTAGGCAGATGTGTCGAGCGCGCGTGCGTAGAAGTCGACCATCTCACTGGCGATGCGGCGTGTGGTGTACCGCCGGAGGAAGCGACTGCGCGCGGCAGCCGTCCACGATGCCGTCTCGGGCCCCGCTCTGAGCAACGTGACGATGCGGCTCGCCAGCGCAGTCGCATCACCGACGGGCACGATGCAACCGCGCAACAGCTCGGAGCCGAGCACCTCACGCACGCCGGGTAGGTCTGTCGCGACCACCGGCGTCTCGAGCGCCATCGCCTCGATCACGGCGCCCGGCAAGCCTTCCCAGCGCGAGGGGAGTACGAACACATCCGCGGCGACCATCAGGTCGGGCACATCGTCTCGCGCTCCGAGGAATCGCACGTTGTCGTCGAGTCCGAGTCGCGTTGTCTGGTAGTGGAGCGCGGCGGTGCGGTTCCCGTCCCGTCCCGCGAGCAGCAACATGACGTCGGGCTGGTCGCGCCGGATCGATGCCACGGCGTCGAGCAACACATCGAGACCCTTCTGATACTCGTGGCGGGCGGCGGCCAAGACGAGGGGGACCGACGGTCCGACCCCCAACGCGGCACGGGTAGCGAGACGCCGGCCCTCGCCTCTCGTGCCCATGACCTCTTCGTCTCGCCCTCGAGGTATCACCTCGAATCGCCGACGCGGCACCAGCAATCGCTTCGACATCGGGGCCACCAGTGACGCGGCGTTGGCATGGAAGCGGCGCACCAGCTGCGCGGTCGCGACGTCGGTGGCCTGGGCGAGCCAGACGCGATGGGGGCGCAGACCCGGCGCACGCCGGTGGTCACTGCTGTACGCCATGTTCACCACGCTCGACACCACCGGAACACTGCGACGCGCGGCGGCGACCCGACCGGCGACGTCGGCCTCGAACAGTGTCGTGTGCACGAGCTCGGGTCGATGCTCGGCGATCACTTCCTGCAGGCGCTCCACACGTTGGCGGCGTCGATCGGTCGGCTGAACGTGGATGATGTTCGCTTTGGCGGAATGGGCACGGGGCTCGAGCATGCCGCCAGGTCTCAGCACCGCGATCGTGAGGTCTACGCCTTCATCGGCCAGATGAGGTGCGAGGTCGACGAGCGATTGCTCGGCGCCGCCCTGGTCCAGGCTGTCGATGACGTAGAGAAGCCGCAAGCCAGCCCGCGGTCAGCCGGCGTTGGCCACCGGGTCCGGCCCGGTGTAGATCTGCGCGCGACGTCCGACCGGGGCGGGCGACTCGGTCGTCTCGCGTTGCCGTCGCTTTCCTCCTGGAGCCCTTCGGTCGCGGATCGGGGATGAACGAGACCAACACGAACAGGAACGGGAAGATCTGAGTCCTCTGGCGCGCGAGGAGTCCGAAGTTGGCGACGTACGAGAAGATGAAGCAGAACATCAGGGTGGCCGCCATGGCGTACATCACGTAAGGCTCGTTCAGGAGTGCTCTCGGCAGCTTCTTGAGTCTTCGCCACGACGAAGCGATCAGCAGTAGCAGCACGAAGCCTTCGAGGCTCGTGCCGAAGGACTCGACGTTGTGCGCCTCGTTCGGGAACGGTCGCAGCAGCACCGTGCCGATGGCTGCGGGGAAGCGGACCGGGTTGTCGGCCTTGACCGGCGAGAACTCGGAACCACCCTGGCTCGTCGAATCAGTGGTGGAGTTGAGCGCCGATTCGATGCCGCTCGAGTTGAGGCTGTCGACGCCGAGGAAGGACGCGGTTCGGCCCATGAGGACGCCGCCGACGACGATCAGTGCGAGGGCCGCCATGAGCTTGCCGGCGGTGACCGACGCCGAGTCGCCGCGACCGCGAGCGAAGACCAGGGCCAATCCGATACCGATCACCAGCGTGAGGCCGATGTGCGGCCGGATCATGAAGGCGAGCCACACGCCGAACACGACCATCGGGATCCCGACGAGTTGGCGCCGGAACAGGCGCGCCCCGCCGTAGGAGGCGATGCCGGCCCCGAACGTCATGATCGCTTCCTTGCCGACGCTCGATGGCCAGTAGAGCATCGACGGCCAGAGGAAGATGAGCAGCGCGTACCGGCGATGATCCGCGTTCGGCATCGCGGTCACGAACGCCTTGTAGAAGAACACGATGCCGATGAATCCGAAGGTGGTGAACACGAGGAACTCGGCGAACATGCTGCTGCCCGTCAGGACGGTGACGAGCCCGGAGATGTATCGCACCGACCCGGTGCCGGGAACCTCACCCTTGACGTCGACGCCGAAGTTGAGCGCACGGAACGAGGGTGCGATGAGCAGCCCGTAGCGGTGGTAGTAGATCGCATCGGCGGCGTTCTGGAGGCGGAAGTACGTAGCGAGATAGCGGAGCAGCAGGCCCAGGATCATGATGGGCAGCAACTGGAACGTCGTCTGCGCCCGGGCCACGCGCGCCAGCCACGGCGCAAGGGCGATGGTGAAGAGCGGTACGAGCAGCAGGCCGATCTCGGTGCCCTTCCCCTGCGTCGCGGCGTAGAGATAGAAGCAGCACAAGAGGATGAACGTCACCGCGCACAGCATCAACATCACCGGCGAGGCTTCGTCGGCCTTGGAGCGCCTGCGCCGTTGGAGCGGCTGAAGATGCCCGTTGCCAGCCGGCCGTTCGCCGGGTGGCGGCTCGCCCGTTGGGGGCGACGGCGGGACCGAGTTGAACGACGAGGCGCGTGAAGTCGCCACGCTTGTCAGGCCTCAGGCGAATCGTCGGAGGCGGGTGTCACCTCGGCGCGCTCGGTGGTGTCGGACTTCCCGTTGCTCTTGCCGTTGCGGTCGCGGTTGGCCGGCTGGAGATCCTCCAACGGATTCGTGGTCTCGGGCTCCGGTGCGTTCTTGGGCGTCGCGGCGGCGTAGTAGTAGTAGTACTGCCGCGTCGGTGCGTTCGCCGCCGCGACCAGCACGCCACCCACGACCGGTGCGCGGAAGCGCTCGAGCAGTTCTGCGGCCCGATCAGCAGCTTCCTTGGTGGTCTTGCCCGACCGGGTGATCATCACCACCATGTCGACGACCGGCAGCAGCTCGCTGGCGTCGTTGGTGGTCAGGATCGGCGCAGTGTCGAGGAGGATGTAGTCGAAGTGGCTCTTGGCCGTTTCGATCAGTCGCCGCTGTGCGCCGATCACCTCGGCCGGGGCCACACGCTCGGGCTCGTCGATGACGCCCGTCACGAGCTTGACACCGGGAACGGCGGTGTCGAAGACCTTCCTCGGCTCGCCACCGCCACCGAGATAGCTGTGCAGTCGCGGTCGGCGGAAGTCGCAGTTGACGACGAGGATGCTGCTGCCGTCCTCGGCCAACACGGTCGCGAGGTTCGAGACGGTCGTCGTCTTGCCCTCGGACGGGCCGGGTGACGTGACCATGAGCACGACGGCCGGACGGCGTGTGCCCTCGGTGCCGTCGGCCGCGACCGGCGCCGGCGGTGGGGAGGGGGGTCGGCCGTTCCCGTTGCCGTTGCCGTTGGCGGCCTCGACGTTGGCCGCGTTGGCGAACAAAACGGAGGATCTCAACACGCGATAGGCCTCGGCGAAGCGCGAGTACGGCGCTTCGCGGCTGATCACGATGGTCTCCTTGCGCAGACGCCGGTTGAACGCCGGGATCTCGGCGATCACCGGGAAGCCCAACGCGTCCTCGGCGTCTTCCTTGGTGAAGATGCGCGGGTCGAGCGTGTTGATGACCAGCACGAGCATCATGCCGGCGAGCCCGCCGAGCCCGAGGCCGAGGATGGCACCCAACATCGGGCTGAGCTTGAGGCCGCCACTCGGAGCTCTGCTTGCTGATGTCGCGGGTGGTGGTTTGTTGCTTGGCTTTCGCATTCGCGCCGTTGCCGCCGGTGTTCTGCGTGTTGAAGAGGGTCGCGAGCTGCGCCGGCGACACCTGGAAGGCCTCAGAGGAGCCGAACGAGTAGATGTTCGTACCCTGCGCGGCCTGCTGGTCGAGCTCCTGCAGCTGCACCTTCTTGTCGGAGATGTCGGAGTTCAGCCGCTCCCGGGAGGTACCGGCGGCCTTGTCATCACCGGTGATGCCGGCCAGCTCGAGTTGGAGCTGGGTGATCGCCGAGTTGAGCACGTCGCGCTGGCGGTCGACCTCGCGCTGTTGGATGTCCTGTACCGAGCCGAGCAACGACTCCGCGAACGAGTCGGCGAGTCTTGCGCGCCTCGCCCGGGCTCGGCGCCTGCGCAGTGATCTCGATGGTGCCCAGGTTGGAGTTGGGACGGGCTACGACTTTGTCGGCCAAGTCGTTGGCGTTACCGCCGAGCTCTTTGGCCACACGATCGGGAACATCGCCCGACTTCACCAGGAAGGCCGCTTGTTCGGCGGTGACGGCGCCGACGGTCTTGGCCGACGCGTTGTTCTTCTGGTTGGCCGAGGAGTCGAACAGGGTGTGAACAGCGATCCACGCCCCGCCGCCGGTCTCGGGATTCGAGCTCGGCTTGGGCACCAGCACGGCGCCGGCGACGGCACCGAGGAGCGCGAGGATCGCGATGATGCGCCAGCGGCGGCGCAACACCCTCAAGTAGCGGACGAGATCCATCAGGTCAGCGGTCCCACGTTCGGTTCGGAAACCTCATCTGCGCCGGCCATGTCCACCGACGTGTCTTTCCCCGGCCACTGCCCTGTCGAGAACACGTGCGTGCGACCGACGACTTCCTGAGGGGCGCCGTGGCCGACGCTGCCCACCTCTGGCAGGAGGAACGGCCAGCATAGTGCCTTCAGCCTGCGTAAATCATCTATCGGGCGCCGCTTCTCATCTGTGAGCACAACCGGGCCCCTGACCATCACGGGGCCCATACTGGCAGTACAGTCCGGCGAGCGGTTCGCGGCTTCTTTTCCCTGGACAAACATGGCGTCGACCTTGCCGACGGTTCCCCGTAACGGCCACAGATCACACCCCGAGAACGGTGCCACGTCGCGCGCCATCCCACGGACCTCCGACCTGGATCGACGCCTGATCTGGGCGATGGCCGGTTTGGCCGCCATCGGCGCCGCCTTCGCCCCGGGAGCACCCAGCGGGGTCGGGTTCGCCGATCTCGTCTTCCGAGTCGCATTTGCCGTGGTGGTCACCCTGGCAGCATCGCGGGCTCGCCGCTGGACCTGGATCATCCTCGCCGGCCTGACGGCCGTGGCCTCGGCCGACGGCGGCCTGCTGGTGCTGGCGACCGTTGCCCTCGCCATTGCCATCGTCGGCGGGCTGATGTCTCGCCGCCGGCTGCTCGGTGCCGTGACCGCCGCCTTGGCCGTCCAAGCGTTGCTGCGCCTACCTGACCTCGGGTTCAGTGGCGCCTCCGCGCTCCTTGCCATCGCCGCGGTCATCCCGGTGCTCGTCTCGGGCTATCTGATGCTCCCGCGTCGCCAACGCCGTCTCGTGCACCGGATCGGGATCGTGGCCGCGGCCTACGTCGTGTTCTCGATCGGCACTCTTCGCGTTCTCGGTGTTGGCCGCGGTGACCGGGGTTCGGTCCGGTATCGACCGGGTGCACGACGGGCTCGCCTCGGCGGGCGACGGCGACATGACGTATGCGGCGCAGCTCTTCACCGACGCGACCGACTCGCTCAATTCGGCGTCGTCGATGCTCGGTGCCTGGTGGGCGGCGCCGGTGCGCGTGGTGCCGATCCTCGGGCAACAGGCCCGTGCTCTCGATGACGCCACGGCGGGTGCGGCCGACGTGTCCGAGAACGCGGGTGAGGCCGCGACCGCTGCGGACTTCGAGAAGCTCAAGTACCAGGGCGGCCAGATCAACGTCGACGGTCTGCGCGCCACGCAGGAACCGCTCGACAACGCCGTGGCATCGATGGACCGAGCGGCGGCGGCGCTCGAGAACGTGGACTCGCCATGGCTGTTGCCTCCCGTGCGCGAACGGGTGGAGCGCTTTTCCTCCGAGCTGACGGATACCCGTCAGGAGGTCGGACTGGCTGCCCTCGGTGCGCGCGCCGCGCCGGGCCTGGTGGGCGGCGACGGACCGCGTACGTACCTCGTGATCTTCACCCAGCCGGCCGAGACCCGCGGGCTCGGTGGGTTCATCGGCGGCTGGGCCGAGCTGAACGCCGCCGACGGCAAGATCCGCCTGACATCGTCGGGCAAGGGCGGTGAGCTCAATCGCGTGCCGAACCGCGCCGAACGCACGATCAGCGGCCCGCCCGAGTACCTGACGAACTACAGCCGATTCCAACCCGCGTACTACATCCAAGACGTCACGCTGTCGCCCGACTTCCCGTCGGTCGCGCAGGTGATGGGCGAGTTGTACGAGCAGACGACCGGCCATCACGTGGACGGGGTGATCGCCGCCGACCCGTTCGGCTTGGCCGATCTGTTGACCTTCACCGGTCCCGTGTCGATCGACGGTCGCAAGGAGAAGCTCACCCGAGAGAACGCCGCCGACTACCTGACTCGTCAGCAATACCTCGATTTCGATCCCACCGAGGGTCAATCCGACGAGATCGAGCGGCGGGATGCCTTGTCGGAGGTCGGGCGCGAGACGTTCGACCAACTCGTGAACGGCAACATCCCGGGCCCACGGCGGGTCGGGGACGTGCTCGGTCCCGCGGTCGAGGAGCGCCACCTCATGGCGTACGGCTTCCGCCCGGAGGACGAGGACTTCTTCTCCGCGCTCGGTGCCAGCGGGCGCCTCGAACCGCCGGGCGACCACGACGCGTTCATGTTGATCACCCAGAACAAGGGCAACAACAAGATCGACTCCTATCTGAATCGAACGATCGACTACACGGCGACGCTCGATCCCTCGACGGGTGAGCTCGACGCGACCGCGGTGATCACGTTGCGGAACGACGCGCCCGCATCCGGGTTGCCTTTGGCGATCATCGGTAACAACGACCAAGGCCTGCCCCTCGGCACGAACGCCATGTTCTTCGAGTTCTACACGCCGCATTTGCTGCGGGAGGCCACGGTCGACGGTGACCGTGTCCCGATGGAGGTGCACAAGGAGGGTGGGTATCGCGTCTACGCGAAGTTCTTGCAGCTCGCTCCGGGCCAGGAGATGACCGTTCAGCTCGATCTCATGGGCGATCTGCCACCGGGGGCTCAGTACATCCTCGACATCGGGCATCAACCGGTGGTCAATCCCGACGGCCTGTCGGCGCGTGTCGAGTTCCAGCGCGGTTGGTACATCATGAGCGCTTCCGGTGAGGGACTGCGGTCTGGCACCCAGGAGATGCAGCTCACGCAGCAGCAGAGCAGCCCGCAGCAGATGTTCGCCACGCTGAAGGAACACGAGTACTAGTGCCATCTGGCATGACGGAAGCTTCGCCAGCCAGGCGATGAGCGCGCCCGAATCGACGAGGCCCTCGATCTCACCGTGATCCTGCCCGTGCGCAACGGCGCGGCCACGATCGCGCAACAACTCGACGCCCTGATGACCTCTCGGTGGGATGGCGCCTGGGAAGTGCTGGTCGTCGACAACGGCTCGACGGATGCCACGCTCGAGCTCGTGGCGTCGTACGTGCTCCGCGACGACCGGATCCGTGTCACCCAGGCGCTCGACCATGCGGGACTGAGCTACGCGCGCAACGTCGGTGTGGCCAATGCTCGCGGGCGCGCCGTCGCCTTCTGTGATGACGACGACCGGGTTGATCCGGCGTGGGTCGCGGCGATGGGCGAAGCATTGCGCGAGCACCGCGTCGTGGCGTCGCACATGGTGTACGAGACGATGAGCGGCCCCGCGGCGCTCGACGGTCGGGCGGATTTCCAGAGCCAGGAGATCGAGCACCTCTTCGGTCTGCCGGTCGTGAACGGCGCGACCGGATGGAGCCGGTCGCTTTGGCTCGAGCTCGGCGGCAACGACGAGTCGATGCGAACGACCGGCGAGGACTTCGACATGGCGCTACGCGCGCACCTCGAGGCCGGGGTAGAGCCCTACTTCGCCGAGGCGGCGGTCTACCACTGCCGGCGGCGGACGGGGTTCAAGGCGACGTTCCGCCAAGCTCGGACCTACGGCTGGTCGCACGTCGAGCTGTATCGCCGCTTCGGACGGGGTCGGGTCGACCGCCGGCGCGAGCTGCGCCGAGCGTTGACCACGTGGTATTGGCTCGTGAAGACCCTCCCGACCTTGAGGCGAGTGGACGCCCGCACGATCTGGGCGTGGCGCGCCGGGCAACGCATCGGACGGCTCGAAGGCAGCATCCGGTCTCGTACGCTGTGGCCGTGAGCCGCCCGGCGACGATTGGAAGAGTGGTCGACTGGCGCGTCGACGTACCCCCGGCGCCCGCGGTGTGGCGCACGGAGCGCAAGGTGGCCAACGCCGCCCAGGTGGCGCAGGCGTTGCTCCGTCCGAACCGCGCGGGACTTCGGCGCGACGACCCGTACCCGAAGGTGTTCGTGGTCGGATGCGGTCGCTCGGGTACCTCGTGGGTGCAGGACATCATCGCCGCGTCGCCGCGCATCGCCACGACTCAGGAGTCCCACGCGTACGACAGCCTGTTCGCACCGCTCGTCCGGACTGGTGACATCCGCCGTCCCGAAGGATGGCTGAAGGTGCTGCAGCGATATGACGTGAGCTGGCGGGAGCAGCGTTGGGTGGGCATCTATTGGTGGGTCACCCGCGACCAACTGGTCGAGATCATGCGCGAGGTGGTCGGTCGTCGGGACCTCGACACCACGGCCGCCGCGAACCTCGCCGTTCGGCGTGTGTTCGACACGTGGTTCGCCGCTCATCGGGGCGAGGCCGATGTCCTGCTCGAGAAGACTCCTGGGCACGTCGCCTTCGCCGATCAGATCCTCGATACGTTCCCCGAGGCCCGCGTGGTCGAGGTCGTGCGCGACGCACGGGACGTCTGTGTGTCGTTGGAGAAGCAAGCCCTGACCTTGCGCTGGCCGCCGACCCGGCGTCAGGACCAGATTCGTCTGTGGCGCCGAGCGGTCGAACGTGGTCAGCGCTTGCACGACGAGCCCCGCTGGACCGGTCGTGTGCACCGGCTGCGCTACGAGGACCTCCACGCCGACCCCGTGGGCGAGGTCGTCCGGCTGTACGAGTTCCTCGATCTGGAGGTCGACGGGCCGATGGCCGAGTCGGTCGTCGACGAGACGAGCATCACCAAGTACAGCGATCGTTCCGACGGTCGTCATCGTCGCAAGGGAGCCGTCGGTGAGTGGCGCAGCGCCCTCGACGACGCCGATCTCGAGTTGATCGAACGCGAGGCGGGCGAGCTGCTGCGCTCGGTTGGCTACACCTGAGTTTCGGCTCGCGTCGCGAACGCCCACACGACGACCGGCGAGTCTTCGACGTTGGCGAGTGATCGCCAGGGACGCTGCGCCGGCCACCGCCACAGGCTGGCCCGTACAACGGACCGGTTTCCCCACATCTTCACGGATGTCACGTCGAAGCCGGCGCGTTCCAACAGCAGGTGCAGGCCGTCGTCCGTGAAGCGCCAGTAGTCGCCGGGCGCCTTGTGCACCCGGACCAGGAAGGGCGTACTCACCACGAGGTGGCCGCCCGGTCGGCAGAGCGCATGGAGCGTGCGGGCGGCCCGCAACGGATCGACCACGTGCTCCAGGACCTGCTCGCAGATCACCACGTCGTACCGGGCGTGATCGACCGGTGGGTCGCAGAGATCGAAGGCGGGATAGACGAGCCGCGTGTGAGAACGCCAAGGCAACCGTGCATACGTCGAGCTCGCGCATTCGAGAACGTCCAACGACTTCGTCGGCAGACGCCGAAGGTGTTGTTCGATGTCCGCGTTCATGACGGTGCGGAGCCATTGCCGTTCGGGCGGTGGACCATCGCGCCAGCGCTTGCGCGCCCGTCTGCGGACCGACCGGATGGTGCGCGTCGGCCGAAGTGCCTTCGCCGCCAGTTGACGGGCCTTGCGTGTGACCCGGAACTTCATCTCGGTTGCCGACTTGAGAGCGGTCGCGGATCGACGGGTCATCGTGGTCGGGTACTTCTGCCACTCGATGAGGCTTCGACACACGGCTTCGACCTCGGCGCCTTCGCGGCGTGAGATCTCGTCACGCCAGCGTTCGACGTCGGTTGACGTCGGTGGTCGGTCGAGCTTGCTGTGGATGCCGGAGGTGACCTCCCAGGAGGGCACATGGGCATCCGCGTCGAGGTGGAACTCCAGCATCTGTGGCTCGAACGGTAGGTCGAGCCATTCGCAGACCGCTCGGAGCGTGCCTTCGCCGTCTGCCACCAGATCTTCGTAGCGGATGACGCGGATGCGCTGAGGGCCGAATCGTTCCGCGAAGGCCTTGGCCTTGAGGCCGCATCGAGCGATGTACTGCTCTTGCTCGAACTTCGTCTCGCCCATCCAGCCCTGTTTCCGCAGCGATAGATAGACGTCTCGCGGATCGCGAACGGTGACGAGTACCGACGCATTCGGGAAGCACTCCAACAGGCGCGGGATCTGGAACAGGTACGCCGGTGTCTTGTCACCCCATCGCGGCTTGCCCGTCGGGGCGGTCTCGATCTCGTACGTGAGCCGAATGAAGTCGGCGAGCCGTAGGTCGGTGCGTTCGCCCACGGCGGTTTGCAACTGGTCGGCGGTCGATTGCCAGTCTCGTTGCCAATGCTCCGAAGTGGTCACGACCTCGATCGCCCGGGCCGCGGCATCGGGTGTGAGAATCGAACTCGGATCGAACTCGCGGAAGAGCGCCGCGAGGAAATGACTCTCGGGCGGGATCGCCAACTGACTGTGCCGGTTGAGCATGAGCCGAACCATGGTGGTGCCCGACCTGGCAATTCCCACTACGAATACGGGCCGCGTTTTCGAGGTGATCTCGGTGTCGGCCTGACTGACGGTCATCAGTCGGTTGGCGACCGGAGATCGAAGGTTTCTCCCGTGTCATCGTCGGCGTCGACGGGCGGTGCCTCGTCGAGTGGCTCACAACGCCAGGAGGATTGCACCTGGACGGGGGCGAGCCGCATGACGCCCACCGGCGCGGCCAGCAGCTCTGCGCCGTGCACCCGGAAGCCACACACCGGATGCCACCGCACGATCACCGAGCCATCCGGCAGCGTCAGCTCCAGCCAAACGAAGTATCGGCCGCCGGCCAACGGGATCTGGGGGAGCTGGCACTCCAGCAAGTTCATCCCGGCAACGAGATCGATCTTCTCGTTCACGATGAAGATCGGTGCCGCCGTCCCCTCTGACACGCCGAGGCACACCGACCCGCGCAGCTCGTCGGGCGCGTTCAGCTGGAAGCGGACGCTGATCGCACTCTGGCTGCGGATCATGTCGCTGTTCACCGGGCGCACCCGAGCATCGACGATGTCGACGGCTCCGCCGTGGGCATAGTCGAACTGAGAGTTCGACTCGATCCAACCCCGGTACTCACCCAGCACGTCGCGCACCGGGCCGTCACCGGCCACTTCGCCGTTCAACAGCCAAACGCCGCGACTGCACACGGACTCGACTGCCGCCAAGTCGTGCGACACGAGTACGAGCGTCGTGCCCATGGCCAGCATGTCGCGCATGCGTTCGAGGCAACGTTGCTGGAAGAACGCATCGCCGACCGCGAGTGCTTCGTCCACCAAGAGCACGTCGGGTTCGAGGAAGGCGGCGACGCTGAAACCCAGTCGCATCTGCATGCCGCTCGAATAGAACTTCACCTGACGGTCGATGGCGTCTGCGAGGTCGGCGAACGCGATGATCTCGTCGAAGCGGCGATCGATCTCATCGCGCGTCAGGCCGAGCAGCGTGCCGTAGAGGTGCACGTTCTCGCGGCCGCTCAGGTCGGGATGGAGCCCGGCTCGCACCTCGAGCAGAGCGCCCACCCGGCCGCTCAACTCGATGTTCCCGCTGTGCGGATACATGACGCCCGTCAGGATCTTGAGCAGCGTCGACTTGCCCGAGCCGTTGGCGCCGACCAGGCCTACCGACGACCCCGGCTCGATCTCCAGGTCGATGTCGCGGAGTACCCAGCGGTACTTCTCGCGGCCGCGCATCTTGCCGACCTCGCTGATGCGGTCGCGCAGGAGCCGTCGGGCGCGATCGGCCCGAAACCGCTTCCAGACATGGTTGGTGTGGATCGTCCCCTCAGGCAACATCGGCGAATCCCAATTCGAGACGACGGAACAACCGGAGGGAGCCGTACAACCACACTGCGCTCGAGATGGCGGCGGGGACGAGCAATCGCCACGGCGGACCCTGGCCGTACAGGATCGTGTCGCGGTAGGTCGTGATGACCGCGGCCATGGGATTCAGCACGACGTAGGGAATCTGCCACGCATGTGGCACCTGGTCGATGCTGTAGAAGATCGGCGTGGCGAGCAGGCCGATCTGCATGAGGATCGGCAACGCATGGCGCAGGTCGCGCAGGTACACGGTGATGGCCGATGCCGCCAGCGCAACGGCGACCGTGAAGACGAGCTGAACGAGCATCGGAATCGGAACCCAGACCGAGGTGGCACTGGGCATGTACTGCAACACGACGAACAGGACCAAGATGATGGACGCCGCGATCACGGCGCTGAACGCCGACGTGGCGACGCTCGACAACGGGAACACCTCGCGCGCGCACCGGATCTTGTTGACCAGGGCCATCTGGTTGATGATGCTCAACCCACCCGTCGTCACTCCGCTGGAGAAGAAGTTCCACGGCACCAGAGCGATGTAGGCGAAGATCGCGGGTGGCACGCCGTGGGTGTCGATCGAGGCGGCCTTCCGGATCAACAGGGTGAAGACCAGCATCAGGATGACCGGGGTGACCACAGCCCAGGCGACGCCCAGTCCGGCCTGCTTGTAGGTGGCTCGGATCTCCCGTTCAGCCATGGCCCGGATGAGCGGACGCGACTGCCAGACGTCGCGCACGATGTTGGCGATGCTGTTCGACCGGCGGAAACGCAGCTCTTTTGGTGGCTCGGCGGGAATCACCGCCTCGGTTGTCACGGGTGTCTCGTCCCCTTCGGCTTCTCCGTCTGCGGATCTGTCGTGGTGAGGGCCCGAACGACAGCACACGCCCTCGCGCCGCCACCCCGGGCGCTCTGAGAGTGCCCGCTGAGTGTAGGCGGTCTGTCACTCACGGCTGACCGCCGCTGCTCAGAGGAACAGGACCCGGAATCGGACGCACCCCACGAGCCGACCGGCGTTGTTGGCGAGCAGTCGGACCGAGGCGATCCGGTGGCTGGGGAGCGCCAGCAGCGGGATGCGCGCCAGCGAGGCGAGCCACCGACGCAGGGTCGCTCCGCCCGACGGTCGCCGGGCGCCGTGGGCGCGATAGTCCCGGTAGAGCTGAACGGCATCCAGTCCCGTGAGGTAAGCCTGCTTGGCCACGCCTTTGACGGTGCTGCGGTACCGATAGTGGACCACGGCGTCGGGGGCCCGCCCCAGGTCGAATCCCTCGACTTGCGCCCGCCAGGAGAACTCCACGTCGTGGGCCTGTGGGTAGTTGACGTCGAGTCCGCCCACGGTGCGATAGACGTCGGCCCATATGGCCAGGTTGCTGGTCGGCGCGAAGGGTAGGAAGCCGAGCGGCCGCACCAAAGCCTTGCGGTTACGCGCACCGCGCGTCTTCTGCAGGGCGGTGTCGTTGAGCCGGCTCTCCTCCTGGGTGCCTCCCACCAGATCATGTTGGCCGGCCGCCTCGACCAGTGCCGCCAGCCAGTTGTGGTCGACGACGTCATCGGCATCGCAGAACGCCAACAGCTCGCCTCGGGCGGCGGCCGCTCCCACGTTGCGGGCATGGCTCGAGCCGGAACGATCCGACGCATCGACCACCTGGAAGTCGGGTAGCCGGGCAGCCCAAGCAGCGCACACGGCACGGGTGGCGTCGGTCGAGCCGTTGTCGGCCACGACCACCTCCCATCGGCCCGGGTAGCTCTGCTGGGTCAGCGCCTCGAACTCCTCGGGCAACGTCTGCTCGCCGTTGCGAACCGGGATGATCACGGTCACCAACTCGGGCTTCGGGCGCGACTCAGTCACCATGGGGGTACCAGCGCGCGATGGCCTGATCGGTCGGAGCGACGAACTCCGTCCACGGTTTGAGTGAGACGCCGAGGCCCTTGCCGGGCATGAAGTTCTCGACCTCGGCCCATCGTTGGGCGTACACGGCCTCGAGCGACCGGTAGCGGGGGAGCATGTGCGCGGTGGCCGGATCGTCTTCGCGCGCCCGGCCACCACCGACGTTGCACAACACATCGAGGCGCGCGCGACTCATCGCCTCGTCCCGGAAAGGGAAGTGGTGCAAGAACGCGCCCTGCGCTGGTTCGATGAGCGGTGCATCGCTGTGGGCGCGATGAAAGCCGGCTTCACAGATGACGGGAGGGGCGTCGCGGTCCCAACGCTGCAGGGGGTGCTTGCGATGACGCTGGGCGCAGAACGGAGGGGCGAGCTCTTCGCAGAGCGGCTGGAAGTCGATCGGGTGGCGATCGGCGACGTACTGGGGAACGCCGGACGGATAGTGGTTGAAGTAGCGGGTGCCCACGATCCGGAACTTGGCATCCAACTGACCGAGGTAGTCGCGCAACAAGAGTCCGTGGGGGCCGTGCGCGAACTCGTCGGCGTCGAGCCACAGCCACCAGACATGATCGGCGTCCTGTGCGCGTGACTCCTGTTCGACGACGTCGTTCATGAGCTGCATCCGGAGGTCTTCGTCGTAGTGCTCCGTGGCGAACGAACGGGCCAGTTCGGCCCCGGCCGCCACTGCCCGGTCGACCGTGTCGTCGGGGCTGTCGTTGTCGACGAGGAACACACGCTCGCAGCCCTGCATCTGGGCGTTCCTGACGCAGGCGGCGACGACGTCGCCTTCCATCCACGTGCCGAGCACGGCGTAGAACCGGAAGTCGTTCACGCGGGACGGGTCGGGCGGATTGTCCTCGACGCGTGACCACGTCTGGGTTCGGTTGCGTGTGTTTCCTCGGCCCAAGGCGCGGCGCATCAGGTCTTTGAACCGCATGACGCGGGGGACGGTAGCAGCTGCGAAAGCCGAGGCTGCCGGCGTCTTCCGACGGACAGGCCGCCTACGCTGACGGAGTGCCGGCCGAACCGACCGACGAACAGCCCAGCCGCCTCTTCGGCGTGCTCGTGACCTACCGCCGTCCGGACGACCTGGAGGAGCACCTGCGCGTGCTCCAGAAGCAGACGCAACACCTCGAACGGCTCGTCGTCGTCGACAACGCGCCCGACGCAACTGGTGAGGCGTTGGTGGGTTCCTACGCCGACTACGCACCCGCGCAGTACGTACCGTCGCGAGAGAACTCCGGCGCCGCCGGGGGCATCGCCCAGGGCCTCCGCGCCACCCTCGCCGTCGCCGACGACGCAGATTGGGTGGTGCTGCTCGACGACGACAATCCACCTCGCGCCGACGACGTCCTCGAGCGCTTGGTCGACTTCGCGCGGGACCACGAGGGCGACCACACGTTGGGCGCCGTCGGCCTCACCGGGTCGCGTTTCGACCGACGATGGGGTCGGCTGCAACGACTGAGCGACGACGAACTGGTGGGTTCACTCGACGTCGACTTCATCGGGGGCAACCAGTTCCCGATGTTGCGGGTCGGCGCGGTTCGCGACGTCGGGGTGTTCCGCGGTGAGTTGTTCTGGGGACTCGACGACCTCGATTTCGGTCTCCGGCTGCGCGCCGCCGGCTACCGGGTCTTGGTGTCGGGCGATCTCGTACGGTGGGCCCGCGAGTTCCACGGCCGGCTCGGGCGCCAACAGGAGCCCGCTCGCGTAGCCGTGACGCGTCGATCGTGGCGGCAGTACTACACGTTGAGGAACCTGATCGACATCCTGCGGCGAAACGGTCAACCGGTCTCGGCGTTGCGCGTCGCGGCGACCCGCGGTGTCGGCAAGGCGGTCGTCAACACACTTCGTCATCCGCGACGAAACGACGGCTTGTTGCGCTTGTCCGTCCGAGCCGTGCGCGACGGATGGCGCGGTCGCCTCGGCCGCACGATCGAACCCACCTGAATTACCATCGCCCGGTGCCCAAGTCCTACGACGCCGACTTCTATGACGACATCGATGCCATGTCGAGTGCGTCGGCTGCAGCCATCGTGCCTTGGGCTGTCGGCGCACTATCGCCCACGTCGGTGGTGGACGTCGGTTGTGGCCGAGGCGCGTGGCTGGCGGCCTTCAAGGCGGCGGGTGTCGACGACGTCCTCGGCCTCGATGGTGACTACGTCGACCGGTCGACGCTTCACATCCGCCCCGACGAATTCCGCGCCGTCGATCTGCTCGATCCGCCGGCGCTGGGCCGCACGTTCGATTTGGTCGTGAGTCTCGAGGTGGCCGAGCATCTCCCGGCCGCGGTCGCCCCGGCTTTCGTCGCCTGGCTGGTCATGGCGGCGCCGGTCGTGTTGTTCTCCGCCGCCATCCCCGGCCAGGGGGGTGTGAACCACGTCAACGAGCAGTGGCCGGAGTATTGGGCCGATCAGTTCGAGGCCGGGGGTTACCGCGCGATCGACGCGGTTCGGCCGCGGTTCTGGAACGACGAGCGTGTCGGGTTCTACTTCGCCCAGAACATCGTCGTGTACGCGCGTGCGGATCTGGCGCACGACGTCGAGGCGCGCGTGGGCCCCGTTCTGGGTGACGGGCCGGAAGTTCTCTCACTCGTTCACCCGAAGATGCTCGACGCGGTTCGCGATCAGGCCCGACGGCGGCATCAGGCGCCGGCGTCGGTGAGCAGTCTGGTTCGGGCGCTACCGGGGGCGAGCCGACGGGCCCTGAGTTCGCGCTGGCGATCGATCAAGAGTCGCTGAGCATCGGCCCCAGCATGTCGTCCCATTGCTCGGCGACGACATCGATCGCGTAGTGATCGAGGCAGTGGCGCCGAGCGGCGGTCGCGAGCGCATTCGCGTGTTCCGAGTCGGTCATGATCCGCGCGATGGCGTCTCGCAATGCGTTGACGTCGTCTCGGGGTACGAGCTCACCGGCGCGACCGTGATCGAGGATCTCGCCGATGCCCTCGACGGGGGTCGCGACGACCGGAACGCCCATGAGGCCGGCTTCTATGAGCACTGCGGGCATCGAATCACCGCCTCGACTGGGCAGCACCACCACGTCGGCGGCCTCGAAGCAGGGCCGCGGCTCGCGCACCGAGCCTGTGAACGTGGTCTGCTCCGGAGCGGAACGGCGAGCGCGGACCTCCAACTCGCTGCGGATCGGCCCGTCACCGACGACCAGTAGCTGAGCGTCATCGAGCCGGCTCACCGCGTCGATGGCCAGGTCGACGCCTTTCTCCGGTACCAGCGCACCGATCGACAAGACCGTGTGGCGGTCGGGATCGAGACCGAGCGAAGCACGCGCGTCACGCGTCGCGGTTCGGTCGATGGGCGGGAAGCGCTCGGGCGGGACTCCGTTCGGTATCACGCGAATCTTGTGGCGACCGACGCCGAACGTCTCGTGCAAGGTGTCGGCTGATCCCGACCAGAGCGCCACGACCCGGCTCGCGGCGGTCAAGGCGGCCCGGACGCGCAGCCGTCGCGCCGTCGAACCGGCCCAGAAGGTCGAGTCGCTGATCTGGCGGTAGACGAAGGGTGTGCCCGTCGTCGGTCGGACCAGCGCGCACAACGGCAAGGTCGTGGAGCCATGGGCGACGACGACGGCGGCGTCGCGGCACACGGTGCGAAGTGCCTTGATGGTCGACGGATGTCTCGCGCGTGGGCCCGAGCACCGGCAGGTCGAGCCCCCCGACCGCGCCGGGTGCCAACGCCACCGTCCTCACGTCCCGCCCTCGTTGGACCAGCGCATCGTGCAGGTCGGTCGCGAAGACCTGGGCGCCGCGACGATCCGTGTCCGTCACGACCTGAAGGATCGTGGGGCCCATGACTCAGTTCGAGGTCGCGACGCGCCAGGCTTGCAGGGCCGGATGATGCGTCGATCCGGACCGTACGACTCGATAGCCGAGTGCTT
The DNA here is from genome assembly GCA_963778895.1 of uncultured Iamiaceae bacterium. Lineage (GTDB taxonomy): Bacteria > Actinomycetota > Acidimicrobiia > Acidimicrobiales > Acidimicrobilacustridaceae > CAVZVZ01. The sequence goes on along the minus strand of CAVZVZ010000005.1, from coordinate 115,133 downwards.
CGATCTGGCGTTGCGAGTCATCGAGATCCCCGAACTCCGGATGCACCATCACGATCATCAGCTCCGGCCGAATGTCGCTCGCGCACAACTGGGCGATCAGCGCGAACTCGGCGCCTTCGGCGTTGCACTTGATCACGTCGGGCCGCTCGCCGCGCAAGATCTCGGCCAGCGTCAACAGCGTCACCTGCTCGCGACCCAATACTTGGACGCCCTCTTCTTCGAAGAGCGAGTTGCCCCACGATCCTTCGTCAGTGTGCAGCAAGGTGCCGGTGCCGGCTTCGGAGGCGAGTCCGGCTTCGACGAGGCGCACGCGATGGCTCACACCGTTGAGCTCGAGATTGCGACGCACGCGGGCCACGCCTTCTTCGCTCGGCTCGACGGCGATCAGCGTCGCCCGCGGATACATCGCCAGAGCGGTCACGGCGTAGAAGCCGTGGTGCGAACCGAGATCGAGCACGACGCGGGGATCGTCCACGGGAGCGATGCGATCGGCCAGGTCATCGGGCACGGGCGGGAACCACAACGTCCGGTTGCGGCCCAGCAGGTCGTTGGCGACGAGCTCGTCGACGGGATCGACCGTGAGCTCCATACGCACCCCGTCCTTGCTCGTGAGGATGACGGGACGATTGATCAAGGGCGACACGAGCTTTCGCAGCTGTACCCATCGGCGGCCCCGCGCACCGGCCAGCGGTTTCACCCGCCGCGACGCGGGGATCAAGGTGCGCAATCGGCGGCGTAGGTCGCCGGCGGCGGTGGGCCGTGCTGGCGTGTGCTGATCGTTGGTCGTCATGATGGTGCGATGGTGAACGATGCCCGTTGAATCCACCGGTGCGGGGGGCGAGCTCGGTGCGGCGGCGACCGTAGCAGCTGGTCCCATGGCCTCGTCGTTCCCCGCCCGACTCCGTCGCACCGCCCGCAGGAGCGTGAAGGTGGCGGCCGCGGCGGCCGACGTGGTGCGCCGCGAGCCCGACGGTCTCGTCGTGTTGCTCTACCACCAAGTCGAAGGTCCGGAGCCCAACGCAGTGAACCTCAGCGCCGCCGGTTTCCGCGAGCAACTCGAGTACCTCAAGGCGCGCGGCGTCGTCTCCTTGGACGAGGGTGTCGCGGCTGTGCGACGCAGCACCGCGCCGATAGAGAAGCGGCCGCGGCTCGCCGTCACGTTCGACGACGGCACCGCGGACTTCGTCGAGTCCGCCCTGCCCTTGCTCGTCGAGTTCGGCGTACCGGCCACGTTGTACATCGCGACTCAGTGGGTCGATGAGGGCCGCTCTTTCTGGGACGACGGATCGGTGCTGTCGTGGGCCGCGCTGCAGGAGGCGGCGAGCACGGGGCTGGTGACGTTCGGATCGCACACCCACACGCACGCGTTGCTCGATCGCTTGCCGGCTGACGAGATCGCGAGCGAGCTCGATCGCTCCATCGCCTTGATAGAAGACAATCTCGGGGTGACGCCTCGCCACTTCGCCTATCCGAAGGCGTTGTCGCCGTCGCCCGCCGCTGATCTCGCGGTCCGCGCTCGGTTTCACTCCGCCGCCATAGCGGGCACCCGGGCCAATCCCTTCCGCGCCACGGACCCCTTCTTGCTGACCCGCAGCCCCATACAGGTCGGCGACGGGATGACGTGGTTCCGGCGGAAGGCCGAGGGCGGAATGCGTCTCGAGGACGAGCTGCGGGAGGTGGTCAACCGGCGACGCTACGCCGGGGCCACCCGATGACCAAGCCACGGCTCATCCACATCACCACGACGGACATGAGCCTCGACTGGTTGCTCGGCCCGCAGCTGGAGGCGTTCGCGGCGGCCGGCTTCGAGGTCATGGGTGCGTCGGCTGCGGGCAGCCACGTCGATGCCATCGAGGCGCGCGGTATTCATCACATCGCGTTGGCGCACGCGACGCGTGCCATGGCGCCTGCCGAGGACGTGCTGGCGTTGCGAGAGCTGTACGAGGTGTTCCGTCGCGAACGACCGACGATCGTGCACACCCACAATCCCAAACCCGGCTTGTACGGACGCCTCGCGGCCAAGGCGGCGCGGGTGCCGGTGGTGGTCAACACCACCCACGGGCTGTACGCGTTGCCCGACGATCCGCTCCCGAAACGAGCCGTTGTCTACAGCCTCGAGCGCATCGCCTCGACGTGTTCCGACGCAGAGCTGCTGCAGAACCCCGAGGATCTCCCGGTGCTCGAGCGACTCGGCGTCCCGCGCCGAAAGTTGCACGTGCTCGGCAACGGCATCGATCTCGCCCGCTTCGAACGGTCGGCGCTGGACGACGCGGCCGTGGCGCGTGCCCGCGCCGAGTTCGGGGTCGAGCCCGACGCCGTGGTGATCGGAGCGGTCGGTCGTCTCGTTCGCGAGAAGGGCTATTTCGAGCTGTTCGAAGCGGTACGCCGGGCCCGGGCGAAGTGTCCCGTGCTCCGCCTGGTCGTGGTCGGCCCGTCCGAGCCGGAGAAGGCGGATGCCATGTCCGAGGCCGAGATCGCGATGGCCGCGGAGTCAGGCGTGGTGTTCCTCGGGCACCGCGAGGACGTGGACGTGCTGTACGGCGCGATGGACGCGTACGTGTTGGCCTCCCATCGCGAGGGCTTCCCCCGTTCGGCGATGGAGGCGGCGGCCATGGGGTTGCCGATCATCGCCACCGACATTCGCGGTTGCCGGCAAGTTGTCGATCACGGCACGACCGGCTTGCTGGTGCCGCTCGGCGATGTCGACCGGATGGCCGACGCGCTCAGGTTGATCGCCGGTGATCCGGACCGACGGCGCGCCATGAGCGCGGCGGCGAAGGTCAAGGCTCGTCGCGAGTTCGATCAACAGCGGGTGATCGACCTGACGCTCTCGGTCTACCGCGATCTATTAGCGGCGGCTGACGTGTAGATCTCCTCCAGGCGGCGGGCCGCGGTCGAGATGTCGAACTCGACGGCGCGGGCCGCGGCGGCCTTGGTCATGACCGCTCGCTCCTCGTCGTTACCGGCGACCTCGAGGTAGGCATCGGCGAGCGCGCGGGGATCGTCGATGGGTACGAGCCGGCCTTCGACACCGTCGGTGATGACGCCGGGCAACCCGCCGGCGCGCGTGGCGACCACTGGCAGCCCCAGTGCGAGCGCGTCCATCAACGAAACCGGCAGCCCTTCGTGCCGGGAGCTGAGCGTGAACACATCGAACGCGCTCATCACGCGGACGGCGTCTTCGCGATAGCCGAGTAGCTGCACGCGGTCACCCAGGCCGAGCTGCGCATGAAGCGCTCGCATCTCGTCCTCGAGCGGGCCCTGACCCACGGCGACGAATCGAATTGGGAGATCGGACTGGAGGGCCAGTCGGGCCGCTTCGAGCATCACCTCGTAGGCCTTCTCGCGCCGGAAGTTGGCGACGGTGCCGAACACGATCTCGTGCGGGTCGATACCGAGCTCGGCCCGGGCTTCGTCACGGAAGCGCCGCATGGCCCGGACCTCGTCGATCACCACCCCGTGTTCGAGCACCTCGACTCGCGTCTGGAGGTTCGGGGGCATGGTCGCCCGCACATCGGCCGAGACGGAGATGTCGGCATCGTCGAGCGGGAACGTGAGCCGGTTCAGTACCCGGGTCGCTTTGCTGTGGCGGGGCCAGCGGTTGTGTTCCGTGTACACCAGGGCTGGACGCGTCGAGCGTGGAAGCGTGCGACTGAGCGGACGGAGGACACCAGCGACGTACGGCGAGTGCACGTGCACGACGTCGACCGGCCGCTCGACGAGCTGGCGGCGTAGCCGGAGTGCCCACCGTGGATCCCACTCGCGGCTGCCGTCGAGGCACACGGTCGTCACACCAGCGGCTTCCAGTCGCGGGACGAGATGGTTCTTCCACGGCACGAGGTAGGCGGCCTCGATGTCGAAACGCTCGACGTCACGCACCTCGGCATGGTTGACCAACAGTTGCTCGGCGCCTCCGGGGCCGAGGCCCTTGATGAGCCAGAGGACACGGACGCGGTCGGCGGGCGGACCGCTCACCGAGGTGGCCCGAGCACGTCGTGCACGGCCGCGATGATTCGGTCCTGATCGGCATCGCTCAGGCTCGAGCCGCTCGGCAGGCACAGTCCGGTGGCGAAGATCTGCTCGGCGACCGCACCGCCGGTCATCGGTGCCTCTGCGAACAGAGGTTGAAGGTGCATCGGCTTCCACGACGGGCGGGCCTCGATGTCGTCGGCTTCGAGCCGGAGCCGAACCGCCTCCGGAGTAGCGCGCGCCGTGGAGGGGTCGAGGGTGATGACGGTGAGCCAGTTGGTCGGTTCACCGTACGAAGCGTCGGGCATGAACCCGACGCCGGGCAGCTCGCCCAATGCATCTCGATAGCGCTCTTTGATCTGACGCCGGCGAACGATCTTCGGCGCGAGGGTGCGGAGCTGACCCCGCCCGACGGCCGCGAGCAGGTTGCTCATGCGGTAGTTGAACCCGATGTCGGTGTGCTCGTAGTGGGCCGCCGGCTTTCTGGCCTGGGTGGCGAGGTAGCGGGCGCGTTCGATGAACTCCGCGCTGTCCGACAACAGGGCCCCGCCGCCCGATGTCGTCATGATCTTGTTGCCGTTGAACGAGTACACCGCCATGGTCCCGAACGAGCCGGCCGGTCGGCCGCCGTAGGTCGCGCCGACGGCCTCGGCCGCTTCCTCGATCACCGGTACGTCGTATCGAGCGCAGGTCTCGAGAATCGCCTCGTAGTCCGCACATTGGCCGTACAAGTCGACGGGCAGCACCGCCGCCGGCAGATTGCCCTGACTGGCCCGGCTGGTGAGCTCGTCGACGAGCAACGACGGGTCGAGGCACCACGATGCTGGATCGACGTCGAGGAACACGGGCCGCGCACCGACGTAGAGCGCAGCGTTGGCGGTCGCCACGAACGTCAGCGTCGGCATGAGCACGTCGTCGCCCGGGCCGACCCCGAGCAGCAGGAGTGCGAGGTGCAGTGCCGCCGTGCCGCTCGACAGGGCAGCGGCATGCGCCACTCCGCCGAAGTCCGCCAGCTCGCGCTCGAATGCATCGACATGCGGCCCGAGGGGCGCGACCCAGTTCGAATCGAACGAGTCGAGCAGGAGCGCCCGCTCCTCCTCGCCCACGTCGGGCGGGGAAAGGAAAATCCGGGTCATGGCGTCCGCCACGCTACAGCGGTCACCACGCCGGTTGGACGTTCAGCACCGCTGGGCGGGGTCGGATGTCCGCGCCGGTCGACGGCACTTGGGGAGGCGTGTCCGGAATCCGGACAAAACGGCCCGACGAGCCGGCCTCGCATCGGCGGTCGCGACTCGCGCCATACTCTGCATCCGTCATGAAGGTCGTAGTCACCGGGGGAGCAGGGTTCATCGGCGCCAATCTGTGCGCCCGTTTGACGCGCGACCCCGACGTCTCCGAGGTCGTCGCCTTCGACGACCTGTCGACCGGCGTGCGGACGAACCTCGACGGGATCGATGCCACGTTCGCCGAAGCCGACATCCTCGACCCGGCTGCGCTCGACCGAGCGTTCGATGGTGCGACCAGCGTGGTCCACCTGGCGGCTCGACCTTCGGTACCGCGATCGTTAGCCGACCCCATGCGCAGCCACGTGGTGAACGCCACCGGCACGGTCGAGGTTCTCGAGGCGGCCCGACGGGCCGGGAACCTGCACGTGGTGGTGGCGTCCTCGTCCTCCGTCTACGGGGCGAACCCCGCCCTGCCCAAGCACGAGTCAGCCACGACGCTGCCGCTGAGCCCCTACGCCGCGAGCAAGCTGGCCACCGAGGCCTACGCCTTGTCGTATCAGCACAGCTTCGGGCTCCCCGCGTTGGCATTTCGCTTCTTCAACGTGTTCGGCCCGTTGCAGCCCGCGGGCCACGCCTATGCCGCCGTGGTGCCGGCCTTCGTATCGGCCGCGCTCGAGGGTCGTCCGTTGCCAGTTCAGGGTGACGGGCGCCAGTCGCGGGATTTCACGTTCGTCGGCACGGTGGCGGACGTGTTGGCCGAGAGCCGCTACCCAGAAGGTCACGTGCAGCGAGCCGGTCAACCTCGCCTTCGGCAGTCGAACCGACCTGCTCGACGTCATCGAGCTGCTGTCGGAGATCATCGGTCACCCGCTCGACGTGCAGCACGAAGAGCCTCGGGCCGGCGACGTTCGCCACTCGCAGGCCGACAGCTCGCGGCTGCACGAGCTCTTTCCGGACGTGACCGCGGTGTCGTTGCGGGACGGGCTCGCGCAAACCGTTGACTGGTTCCGCAGCACCGGGCCATGAGCGGCCGGTCATTTCCTCCGTACCGCGGCAAGCGCGCCCTCGACCTGTTGGTGTGGGCCGTGGTGGCCATACCGGCGCTTCTACTCGGCGCGGTGTGCGCCTTGGCGGTGAAGCTCACGTCGAGAGGCCCGGTCTTCTTCCGCCAGGAGCGGGTGGGCATGGACGGGGTGCCGTTCGATGTCGTGAAGTTCCGCACGATGGTCGACGGTGACAACCCGATCTTCCCCGATGCCACCCGCATCACCAGGGCGGGCAAGTGGCTGCGACGGCTATCCCTCGATGAGCTGCCCCAGCTGATCAACGTGGCAAGCGGCGAGATGAGCGTCGTCGGTCCTCGGCCCACACTTCAGTACCAGGTCGACCGGTACGACGACCAGCAACGGCTCCGGCTGTGCGTGCGCCCGGGCCTGACGGGACTGGCGCAGATCCGTGGGCGCAACAACCTGTCCTGGGGGCAACGCATCGAGTTCGATGTCGAGTACGTGCAGACGCAGTCGCTCTGGCTCGACATCAAGATCCTGTTCGGAACGGTGAGAGTGCTCCTGAGCGGTGAAGGCGCTGAGGGACATCCCGAGGATGACCCACTGGCGACACCCGACGGGACAGAGTCGTGACCGCGAAGCTGGTGATCATCGGTGCGGGCGGCCACGGCCGCGAGACCCTCGACATCGTCGAGGCGTGCAACGCCGTCACACCCAGCTTCGACTTCCTCGGGTTCTGCGCCGCCGAGTACGAGCCCGCGCTGATCGATCGTCGTCAAGTCGATGTGCTCGGTGACGTCGACGTGTTGCAGCGCACCGACGCGGGCTATGTGATCGGTATCGGTACGAGCGAAACGCGGCGAGACATCGACGCGCAGGTGAGCGCGTTCGGTCGCGAGGCTGTCGTGCTTGCCCATCCCGCGAGCTCGTGCGGATCGGACCTGCGGTTCGCCCCAGGCGTGATCCTCGCGGCGGGTGCACGGGTGACGACGAACGTCACGCTCGGTCGGCACACGCACCTCAACGTGAACGCGGTGGTGTCGCACGACTGCGAGGTCGCCGACTACGTGACCCTCAGCCCGGGCGTGTTGGTGAACGGCACCGTCACCCTCGGCGAGGGTGTGTTCCTCGGCACCGGGGCGGTGGTGTTGCCGGGCCGCACGGTCGGAGCGTGGGCCCGGATCGGCGCCGGCGCGGTGGTCACCGAGGATGTGGCGCCGGGACAGACGGTGGTTGGTGTTCCCGCTCGCGTCGTCGAGCGCTGACCGCGGCCACGGCCCCGAGAGCGATCGCGCAACCCGCGACCACAACCAGGCTGCGGACGACTCCACCGCTGATCGTCACCGCGAACGCCGCCCACCGCGCCGCGATCGCCACGGCCACGACGTGAACCACGAGGAGTGGAATGGGCGCAGGCGTCGATCGCGTCACCAAGCGGAGGGACGAACACCACGAGGGCGACGCCGAAGCACGCCAGCGCCCCCGGCAGCGACGAATCGCGCGCCGAGGCGCCCCACGCCGCGGCCCACGCCATCACGATCGCGAGCGCGCACCAGCCCGCGGTGACCAGCGCGGCCCCCCGTGGCGGCGCCGGCCGGGAGGGGGCCACGACCGCCCAGACCGCGAAGGGCAGCCATGCCGCCATGACGGCGACCGCTGTCTCGGTGTCGGGTACGGCCGCCCACACGCCGCCACCGGTGATCAGCACGACAGCGGTGAGCCAGCGACTGCTCAGATGCCTCGCCAGCATCGACCAACCGACTCCCGCCAGCGCTCCGACCGCCACCACGCTGATGGCCGCAGTGGTCGTCACGTCATCGATCAACCCCCGCCGCACGGCACGGGCGAGGAACATGGCCACGAGACCGGCTGCGGCGGCTGCACCGAGCACCGCCGCGCGTGCCCAGAGGGGTCGGCGTGCCGTGGCCAGCATGGTGAGGCCGGTTGCCACCGCGCCGACGGTCAGGCCATAGAGCGCGTCGGTGTAGTGCAGCGACGCGGGCACCTGCACCCGGACGGGTCAGGCGTCGGGCCCGGCCGGCTCTTGCGCCGACTCGGGCTGGGGGGCATCGCTCGTGAGGCGGTGCAGGGCGGCGACCAGCTCGCTGTCTTCCAGGTCGTCGGGCAGCGCCTCGACGGTGTCGCCCGGCAGCGGCGGCACCGAGACGTGGGTGATCCGCGGATGGCCCGGTGATTCGCCGCGTTCGTCGCCGCCGAACAGCACCTCGTGCAGCTTCTCGCCGGGCCGCAGACCCGTGTAGGTGATCTCGATCGGCCGCGAGGCCTGCGCCGCGAGCCGGCGGGCGACGTCGTCGATCCGCACGGGCTCGCCCATGTCGAGCACCAGCGCTTCACCGTCGCGACCCACGGCACCCGCTTGGATGACCAGTTGGACCGCTTCTTCGACGGTCATGAAGTAACGGGTGACGTCGGGATGGGTGACGGTGATCGGTCCGCCCGCTTCGACCTGGGCCCGGAACGCGGTGAGCACCGACCCCCGGCTACCGAGCACGTTGCCGAACCGCACGCTGAGGTACGTGCCGGCGCAGTCGGAGGTGGCCGCGGCCGTGAGCCGTTCGGCGACCCGCTTGGTGTAGCCCAAGACGCTGACCGGATCGGCGGCTTTGTCAGTCGAGATGTTGATGAAGCGGTCGATGCCGAACTCGGTCGCGACATCGAGCATCGCCAAGGTGCCGAGGACATTGGTCTTGAACGCTTCGCGCGGGTGCATCTCGAGGAGCGGCAGGTGCTTGAGCGCCGCGGCATGGAAGACGACCTGCGGCTGGTGTTCCTCGAAGACCTGCACCAGGCGGCGGTTGTCGCGGATGTCGGCGACGACGAGGTTGCGCGAGTCGAGCATGGCGCGGCCCTCGATCGCGAGCTGAACGCCGTGCAGCGCTGACTCGTCGCGGTCGAGCATGACCAACTGATCGGGTGCGAAGCGCGAGATCTGGCGGCACAGCTCCGAACCGATCGAGCCGCCCGCACCCGTGACGAGCACTCGCTTGCCGGTGAGGTAGCCGGCGATGGCGTCGATGTCGGTGTCGATCTCGTGGCGACCGAGGAGGTCGGCCTCGGTCACCGACCGCACGTCGCCCAAGCCGACGACGCCGTCGAGCAGCTCCTCGAGCGGCGGCAGGATCTTCAGATCGAGGTCGGCGTCGAGGGCCAGATCGCTGATCTGGCGGACCATGTCACCACCCGCTTCGGGCACGGCGATGATCAGGGCAGTGGCGCCCGTGCGCTGCGCGGCGCGGGGGATGGCCTTGCGATCGCCGAGCACCGCTACGCCCATGATGTTGAGGTTCCGCTTGGTCGGATCGTCGTCGAGCAGGCCTACCGGGATGTACGGGCTCGTGGGGTTGCGCAGCATCGAGGTGAGCAGTTGGGCGCCCGCCTCACCGGCTCCGAAGACCAACACCCGTGTGGCCGACTCGCTCGACGGGCGGCGGCTCTTCTCGAGGATGAGGCGCCACGTGTAGCGCACGCCGGCCATCATGAGCAGGGCGATCACGCCGCTGGCGAAGACGACGCTCACCGGCACGAGCCGCTTGGACGCGATGGCGTTGACGACCCCGAGCAGGACGGTGACGACCGCGGCCGACCGGGCCAAATGAGCTATCTCGTCGAAGGACCCATAGCGCCAACGGCCCCGATACAGCCCGAGTGCGAGGCCGATGGTGAACTGCAGCAAGCAGGCGGCGGAGACGGCTACGACCAGCCCGCCGAGACGGAAGGGGCCCCACATGTCGGGGGAGAACTCGAATTCGTAGCGCAGGATCAGGGCCGCGGGCAGGGCAACGATCCAGCCCAGACAATCCAGCCCGGCCTGGATGACCAGCCGGTGTTCCTCGAAGAAGCGTCCTAGGCGCTTCTTGGTGCTGGGGTCACCCCCCAAACTGCCGGAGTCAGCCACGCGCAGCTCCCATTTCGCCCCCCGATGTGACAGATGATCCTAATGGAAGGGGGCATTCGTGTCGATGGCCCTCCGAAGGGGTACGAGGGAGCATCCTGGACCTGGGATGGCTGGTTTGCCACAATGTGCCCCGACAGTTCGTCACATACGTCATATACGTCCGGGCTCCGACAGGTCGGCGGAGGAGACAAGTTGATTCGACGGTTCGCGGTTCTGGCAGTCGTGCTTGGCGTGTTCGTCGCGTTCGCGATGCCGACGCCGCCCGCATCTGCTCAGTACATCCCCGGCCAGCCCGGTTGCATTGCCGACCCCACGGAGATCCAGGCCAACGTCTCCACTCCCGGAACCTTGCACTGCATCAACTGCGTTCCCGGCGTGCAGGCCAACGCCTTCATCATCGTCGACGGACAGAAAGTCGCGATCGGTTCGGCCACGGTTTCGAACGACACCGACGGTCCCGTCGACATCCCGGTGGTCTATCCCGCCTTGCCGGGTGGTGACTATTTGATCCTTGTCGATTGCGGTATCGAGTTGAGCAACGTCCTGACCGTGATCGGTACCGGCGGCCAATCGGCTGGTCCGCTGCCCGTCACCGGCTCGAACTCGTCCTTGCTCGTGCAGATCGCGCTCATGTTGATCGTCGTGGGTGGTCTGCTCGCTCTGGCCGCCCGTAAGCGCCGACACGCGTACGACTGACCCCACCCTGGTCGCGCGCGTGATCCGCGCTGCTGCCCTGGTCATCGTGATCCATGACTGATGTCGTCGTGCGCCGCGCGCGCCCCGAGGACTCGCCCCAGATCCTCGACCTGGCCGCGGCTGCGCTCGGATGGCGTGAGGGCGAGCCGAACGAGGCGCTGTTCAACTGGAAGCACCGTGACAACGTGTTCGGCCCATCGCCGATGTGGGTGGCCGAAGTCGACGGCGAGCTGGCGGGTTTCCGCACGTTCCTGCGCTGGGAGTGGGACCGCGGCCCGGGCGTATCGGTCGCACGAGCGGTCCGGGCCGTCGACACCGCGACCCATCCCGATTTCCAGGGTCGGGGCATCTTCACCAAGCTCACCCTGGGCGCGATCGACGAGTTGATCGCCGAGGACGTCGACTTCATCTTCAATACGCCGAACGACCAGAGTCGACCCGGCTACCTGAAGATGGGATGGCAGGTCGTAGGTCGGCTCCCGGTGCGGATCCGGCCCGCCGGCCTGAACGCGCTCGCCCGCATGGCGAGCTCGCGGGTGCCCGCCGACAAGTGGTCGCTCGAATCCGACGCCGGCGACCCGCCCGCTCGCGGCCTTCGCCGACAAGGCGGCCATCGACTCGTTGCTGGCCTCGCAGCCCGCGGTGAACGGCCTGCGCACCCGCCGAACGACCGAGTTCTTCCGGTGGCGGTACGGCCTCGGCCCGCTGGCGTATCGGGTGTTGCGCGCCGGCACCGACCTGGTCGACGGGTTCTTGGTGTTCCGCCTGCGGCTCCGCGGCGGCGCCGTCGAAGCCGTCGTCGCCGACATCTTGGTGCCTGGGGCCAGCAGCGAGATCGAGCAGAAGCTGGTGTTGGAGCTGGCGCGGGTGTCGGGAGCCGACTACCTGATCCGGATCGATCATCGTCGGTTCCCACCCGGCCGCTTCGTGCCGTTGCCCAAACAGGGGCCGATCATGACGTGGCGAGCGGTGACCGAGACGGACATGCCGCCACTCGAGCAGTGGGACGTGCGCCTCGGCGACATCGAGCTGTTCTGACCGCAGCTACTCTGGCGGAACGGCGACGCACTACGAAGTCCTTGGGGTCGCGCCCAACGCGAGTCATGACGAAGTCAAGCGCGCCTACACAGAGCGCGCGCTGAAGTACCACCCCGATCGTCAAGGCGATGAGACCCCCGAGGCGCGCGAGCGGGCCGAGTTCCACATGCGCGAGCTCAACGCCGCATGGCAGGTCCTTCGCAGCCCGGCCCGTCGCGCCGACTACGACACCCGGCTACGCGGTGACACACCCGTGTGGGAGCAGAGTGGTGCCCGAGCCAAGCGCACCGCACCGGTCACACCGCGTGTCGCGGATCTGCAGCCGCAGCACGTGAACGCGGGCGGGAGTACGGCCGGGCGGCACGCGGGTGGGTCCGATCGTCGCGGTGGTCGTGGTCGCGGTGGTGGCGATGCTCGGATTCGCGGCTTGGGCCACGTCGTCCTCGTCGTCGAGCGATGATCGTGACGTCAACGTCCAGACAGGAACGTCGTTCGACGTGAACACGTGTGTGGTGCTGACCTCCGTCGATGGACGCATCACGCCGGTCCCCAACGAGTGCAGCGCGATCGGTGCGATGCGCATCGACCAGGTGCTCGATCTGGGTCGTCCGTGCCCCGGCACGCCTCGAGGCCTTCGACCTCCAAGCGGACCAGATCCGGCTCTGCTTGAACCCCAACGGGTCGTAGGCTTTCGACATGGTGAACGTCGTGGGTCTCGACCATGTGGTGTTGAACGTGGCCGACGTACATCGTTCGATCGAGTGGTACCGCGACGAGCTCGGGCTCGAGGTGCTGCGGCTCGACGAATGGGAACGTGGTGAGGTCTTCTTCCCCTCGGTTCGCATCAACGAGGGCACGATCATGGATGTGCTGCCGAACGAGCGCAGCGGCCAGAACGTCGACCACATCTGCCTCGTGGTGACCGACGACGTCGACGCGTTGGCCGAATCCGGTCGCTTCGACGTGGTCGACGGCCCCGACGTTCGCTGGGGTGCACGCGGTGAGGCCCGCGCGTTGTACGTGCGCGATCCGGACGGCAACGTGGTGGAGCTGCGGGCCTATCCCGCTCAGTAACATGCGCCGGTGCCTCGACTGCCGACCGGTCTGAAACGCGCCAAGGCGCAGGTACGGCCGGCCGTTCGCAAGGCCACGAGCAAATGGCGCAGCCTGCCGGACTTCATGATCATCGGTGCTCAGAAGGCCGGTACCACGTCGCTCTATCGCTACCTGCGCGACCATCCTGGCGTCCTCGTCGAACCGGGCGTGGGGGAGATCCACTACTTCGACAACCACTGGGACGAAGGCGAGTCGTACTTCCGGTCGCACTTCCCGCGGCGAGCGAAGATCGACTCCCTACGAGCCAAGACCGGTCATCGGATCGTCACCGGCGAGAAGACGCCGTACTACCTGTTTCATCCCTTGTCGCCGCAGCGGGCCGCGGCCACCGTGCCCGCCGCCAAGCTGATCGTGTTGTTGCGGAACCCGGCCGAACGGGCCGCGTCGCAACACAAGATGAACTTCAACATGGGTCTCGAGACGCTGTCGTTCGCCGACGCCATCGACGCCGAACCGAGGCGGGTCGACGCGACGTTCCAGGCCATCGTCGATGGCACGGCACCGTCGGGCGGTGGGCCGGTTGCGCTGTACAGCTACGTGGGTCGCGGTCGTTATGTCGAACAGATCGACCGTTGGTTGACGCATTATCCGCGTGAGCAGATGTTGCTCCTACGCAGCGAGGATCTGCTCACCGATCCCGAGACCACGTTCGCGACAGCGCTCGAGTTCTTGGGTCTCGAATATCAGCCCGTCGAGTTCATTCGGCACAACGCGGCTCGCAAGCCCTATGCGATCGAACCTGAGGTGCGAGAGCGGCTCGACGCGTTGTTCGCGGAACCGAACAAGGAGCTCGACGAGCGCTTCGGCATCGCGTGGTGACCGCGGCGAGCTAGAGCTGGGCGAGGGCGGGGAACGCGTCGATCAGGTCGGCGGCGAGCTCGGCGTCGCCCTCGACCTGGACGTGCAAACCATCGGCCGGAGCGCGTCGGCCGAGAGCGAGGCAGAACTCGACGATGTCGAGCCGCAACGTGAACGCCGGCGGAGCGTCGGCGGGTGCCGGTTCGAGGCCGAGCTCGATGGGGTGGGTCGAGCCGCCGGCACCGGTGAGCTCGAGAATCGCACGCGTGGGTGCCATGTCATGGCCGGCCACCGCGAGCATCAAGCCCGTCCACTCGGCGGCGCGCGCGCTCATCGTGGCCAGACTCGGCGCCGGGGGAGGTAAGGCATCGCGGCCGACGGCGCGGCGGATGTCGTCGGCGTGGGTCCACGTCTCGAACGCTCGCGACACGCACAAGGTGGAGAGCCGCATCTCGGCGCCCCACCACGTGAGCTCGGTGGTCTCGATCGTCTCGGCGTCCATCTCGTCGAGCGCGTGGGTGACGGCCGAGGCGGCCAGCTCGAGCTCGTCGACGAGCTCGTCCGTCGTCAGAGTGCGATGGCGAGCCTGGGTGAGCAGCGTCCGGCTCTCGTTGCCGAGGTCCGACTCGGGCACGGTCGCGACCGCTACGTCGAGCAGCTGGGCGGTCAAGGCTTCGGATGCGGCCACGTGCGATGCGAGGTCGCGCACGGACCATCCCGAGAACTCGGGTGGATCGACGGGCGATTCCCACTGCTCGGGTGTCAGCTGGCGCAGTAGCGGCGATGAAGCGTTCGGCTTCGATGCGCCGAACCGCTCGAGCGTCGGCCGGTTGCACCGCGGCGCCCGGGCGGGAGGTCAGTCCGGCGCGGAGCACACGGTCGCGCAGCGCGGGATCGGGGGAGCGAGGTGTCACGGTGACCGCGCCGTACTCGCCGGCGGCGTTGGTGAGCATGGCGACCTCACTCGCGGCGTCGGCCGACGTGGCCAACGTGGCGTCGATCATCAGCGCGTCGTCGTCGTCGACTGCGTCGAGCGCGTAGACGGCGAGCAGGTCCGGGTCGCGTTCGTTGCTGTTCATGCCCACTGCTCGCTCACCTCCGGATACAGGACTTCGGCGATACGGGCCAGCGCGAGGCGGAGGCGGGACTTGGCGGTGCCTTCGGGGATGTCGAGCAACTCCGCGACCTGTCGGTAGGTGTTGCCTTCGAAGTACGCAAGCTCGAGCGCTTCTCGTTGCGCATCGGGGAGCAGCGCGACGGCGTCGCGCACGGCAGCACATGTCGCGGTTCGCAAGATGCTGTCGTCGACGCTGGCGATGGGCGCGGGTTCGGCTGCGACCTTGTCCTCTCGGCGGCGTCGCGCTTCTTCGCGGCGAATGTGGTCGACCGATCGGCGGTGGGTCATCGTGCCGAGGAAGGCGCGCAGCGTCCCGCGGGTGGGATCGAACCGCTCGGGCTGTTGCCACAGCTGGACGAAGACATCTTGGGTGACGTCCTCGGCCGCGGACCGGTCCGCGATCACGCGGAGGGCGAGGCCGTAAACGAAAGATCCGTAGCCGTCGTACAGTTCGCCGAGCGCTGTCTCGTCGCCGGTCACCAGCCGCCGTGCCAAGCTGCGCTCCTGGAACGTCCCCGCGGACGCCTCAGCCATCAGGACTGCCCTTCCCACGTTCAGGCATTCGTCGCCGTAATCCTTTTCGGATCACGCTACCCCGCTCGCCCCCTCGCATTCCTGGTGTGGATCCGGTCGTCATAGCAACAGAATCCACCCTAGGAATGCCGGATCGGGCAGGTCAGGCCGGTCGGATACAGTGGTCGCTCCCTACCGGGGCGATTAGCTCAGTTGGCTAGAGCGCTGCCTTCACACGGCAGAGGTCGTTGGTTCGAGTCCAATATCGCCCACGACTGTTGTGGAAATCACAACAAGATCGAGCTGTTTCCCCTAGTCAGAGTCTGGGTTTGAAAGGCGAAACGAAGGGTTCGCCCGCCGCGAGTCGGCGGTCCACACCCTCACCTGGTCGATGCACACGACCGACTGGGTGCTCGCGGCATGCAACATCGTGCGCCGCGGACGTCGTTCGTGGTCCTGATCACCGGTGATGAGGACCAGACGTCGTTGACGACTCGATCGGTTCAAGAAGCCAACTGTCATCGGATGCGCATGGAGAGCGTCGGTGCCGTCACGTGGGGCAGTCCGTGCGAAATGCTGTGGTTCGACGCAGTCCGGCTGACGATTCACGCTCCGACTGAGCTGTCCCGCCCGGAGTGCTGCCGTTCCGTGTGGCGCCAAGGTACGTGGAAGGCCTTACGCTCGCGTGGTGCAGGGGATCGGGACGGTGACGGTAATGGTCACCGACATGGTCGGGTCGACCGAGCTGCGGATGGCGGTGGGCGAGGACATGGCCGACCGGTTGCGCCGGGAGCACGACGCGATTTTGTGTGGCGTGGTCGAAGAGACGAACGGCTCGCTGGTTAAGGGCACGGGTGACGGCGTCATCGCTACGTTCGTCGGCGCCGCGGACGCAGTCTCCGCCGCGGTTTCTATGCAACGGGCCGTCTATGGATGGGACGCCGGCGAGGCCGGGCGCCAGTCGATCCGGATCGGCCTCAGCGCCGGCGACGTCACTTGGGATGAAGGTGACTGTTTTGGCACTCCTGTGATCGAGGCCTCGAGGTTGTGTGCGGTGGCGGACGGTGGTCAGATCCTCGCGGCCGACGTCGTCCGGGTCTTGGCGCGGTCTCGGCACGGACACACCTTGACTGCCCTGGGTGCGCTTGAACTCAAGGGCTTGTCGGAGCCCGTGGCGACCTACGAGGTCACCTGGTCTCCACCGATCGACGAAGCGGCCGACGCTCGCATTCCTGTACCGCCGGCGTTGCAGACGGACCGTGAGTTTCCGTTCGCCGGGCGCGAGGCCGAGCTCCGCGTACTGGTTGAGCACTGGTCCGCGGTCCAGGCCGGCGAGTGTCGCCTCACGCTCCTCGCGGGCGAGCCGGGGATCGGCAAGACACGTCTCGCGGCCGAGCTCGCTCAGCTCGGGTACGCCGATGGTGCCACTGTGCTCTACGGCCGGTGCGACGAAGACATGGGCTTCTCGTTTCAGCCGTTCGTCGGCGCGCTGCAGTACTTCGCGGAGTGCACGGACGCGGGGGCGCTCGGTGCGCAGCTCGGACCGCACGGTGGCGACCTCGTCCGGCTGTATCCGGCGCTCGCGTCGATCGTCCCGGAGCTCGGGCCGCCGCTGCAGTCGGATCCCGAGGCGGAGCGGTACCGCCTCTTCGACGCGGTGAGCGGCTGGCTGCGCGCGGCCACGGCGCCTCGACCGGTGGTTCTCATCCTCGATGATCTACATGTTGCCGCCAAGCCGACGCTCCAGCTGTTGCGGCACGTTCTTCGAGGCGCGACCACATCCCGACTGTTCGTG
This sequence comes from uncultured Iamiaceae bacterium, assembly GCA_963778895.1. GTDB lineage: Bacteria > Actinomycetota > Acidimicrobiia > Acidimicrobiales > Acidimicrobilacustridaceae > CAVZVZ01. Next base: position 97,942 of record CAVZVZ010000005.1, on the reverse strand, counting down.
ATCGCCACCTACCGCGATACCGAGCTCGGACGTACCGCGCCGTTGGCGGAGATGCTCGCCGAGCTGCGTACTGTGGCTGGGGTCGACCGGCTGTCGTTGACCGGACTCGACGAAGACGACCTTTCTGTCCTCTTGGACCAACCGTCGCACAGCAGGCTGACGAGCGCGGTGTACGCGGAAACCGAGGGCAACCCGTTCTTCACCCGCGAGGTGTTCCGCCATCTCCAGGAGACCGGCGCGATCACCAAGCGCGCCGATCACTGGGTCGCCGACGGGCCAATGACCATGCTCGGCATCCCGGAGGGTGTGCGAGAGGTGATTGGACGCCGCCTCGTGCGGCTCTCGCCACCCGCGAACGAAGCGCTGGCGCTCGCCGCGGTCATCGGAAGCGACTTCTCGCTCGTGGTGCTCAGCTCCTTGAGTGACAGAGACGAGGACGCGCTCGTCGCGGCCCTCGACGAGGCGATCGCCGCGCGGCTTCTCATCGAGGTGGGTGTCGGTGATTACCGGTTCGCGCACGCGCTGGTGCGCTCCACGCTCTACGACGAGCTGAGCCTGACCGCACGGGTGCGGCTGCATCGCCGAGTCGGGCTCGCAGTCGAGTCGCTGCAGTCAGAAGACGTATCGGCGCTCGCATATCACTTCGGGATGGCCGTAGCCGCGGGCGAAAGCGAACGAGCAGCGCGCTACACCTTGCTGGCCGCGCAACAGGCTCGGAGCGCCCTGGCCATCGACGACGCGAAACGGCTGGCATTCGTCGCGGTCGAGCTGCTCGAAGGGATCAACGACCAGGACCTGCAGTGCGATGCCTTGATTTGTCTGGGTGAGGCGCAACGATTGGCTGGAGATCCAGAGCACCGTGAAACGCTGATCGCGGCCGCACGATTGGCATTGGCGGCAGGGAGCGTGGATCGACTCGTCGTCGCCACGCTCGCTAACGGCCGGGGCATCGCCGACAGTTCAGGAATCGACACCGAACGGATCGAGCTCGTCGAAGCCGCACTCGCAGCGATTGCCGGAGACCAGGTCGCGAATCGGGCCCGGCTGCTCGCCCTCCTCGCCGCCGAGGTCGGCGCGACCAGCTTTGGCAGTGAAACCGGCCCACGACGCGCTCGCGATCGCTGATCAAGCGCTCGCCATGGCGAGAGAGGCGGGTGATGCGCCGACCCTCGCGTTCGTGCTCCACCAGCATTTTGACACCACCCGTGTGCCCCACACTCACGCGCAACGGCTGGCGAACACTGCGGAGAACGTCGCACTCTCCGAAGCGATCGACGATCCGGTCGCACTGGGTTGGGCCGTGGGGGACTACGGATTTGCCCGAGCCGAGGGTGGCGATATCAATGCGGCGTTCGAGGGCAGCGAACGCCAGGGTGCGATCGGCGACGAATACGGCATCGGCTCATTCCGGCGTGCGCCATACCTGGTCCGGGGTTTTCGGGCACTCCACGAGGGTCGGATCGCCGACGCCGAGACCTACGCCGACGAAGCGTTCCGGGTGTTCTCGGAGACCGGCCATCGATCTGCGTTCGCGTTCTACGCGGGTCAGCTCATCGCGATTCGACGTGACCAGGGCCGCCTTGACGAGCTGCTCGACTTGGTGACTCAGGCGGCGGCCGAGAATCCGAGCGTCGTTGCATTCCGAACCGCGCCTGTGCCTGATCCATGCAGAGCTCGACCAACGTGATGAGGCGCTCGACGTCTTGCACGAGCTCGCGACCGACGACTTCGCAGTCATCCCGTACGACGTTCTGTGGCTGCAGGCGATGTGCTTCTGCGCGGAGATCAGCGCGTGGCTCGGTGATCGGGCCACGGCGGCGGTTCTCCTCGATCGACTCTCGACCGTTCCACGACCAGTTTGCGCTGTTCGTGACGTCGCTCGGATCGGTCGCTCATTTCGCGGGTGCTGTGGCCGGGACGCTCGGCCGGTTCGACGAAGCCGACGAGCTCTTCGCCGAGGCCGTGAGAGCCGAGGTGAAGGCCGGCGCCATTACGTGCCTCGCTCGGACCCGTCTCGACTGGGCTGCGATGCTCGTTGTGCGCGACGCACCCGAGGATCACGACAGAGCTCGCCACTTGCTCGCCAACGTCATTTCTGCTGCCGAAACCATTGGGTTGCCGGTAGTCGAACGCCGCGCCCGCGAACTCATAGCCACTCGCTTCTGATCACAGCGCCTCTCTGTGGACTGTGAGGATCGGCGGCTCTCGTGCTGACCTGCTGTTGTTGGCGCGGGTGGGGTCTCATGCCGGTGATCGTCAACCGCGCCAACCTCGGCGGAGTCGAATCGATGCTCCCGCTTGGCGGAGCTCCCTTGCCAGGGTCCGCTGATGTACTCCGAACTCGTTGGCCACGACCGCGAGTGACGCGCCTTCCTCGTACCGAGCAGCCGCCAGGGCAACAGACTCGTCGGTCATCTTGCGGACCACACGCCGTCGCGCGACGCCGGCCTGGTCGAGGTGGTGGATGACCGTCGTTCGGTGCACCTCGTACCGCGGGCGAGCTCGGCGATTGACGCGCCCTCTCGGTAGCGGTGGAGCAGGCGGTCGACCTCGGCTCGGGATAGCCGGCGTTGCACAGGTTTGAAAGCCGTCCCCAAAGGTCCACCCGTTGTCAGAAATACAACGCTTGGGCTGGTCAGGGCGCGTGTCGCGTGTCCGATCGCTCAGGCACGTTCAGTCGTTCTTTCAAACCCGAAGGTGGAACCGGGGACGTCCCGGGGGCCCGCTGGATTGTGCGGATCGCGGGCACGAGCCATCGGCCGAGGTCTTGGGCGGTCCGCCGGGAACTGGACCACTCGGCACGACAGGTCCGATGTCACCAGATCACGCGGCAGTCCCGAGTAACGGGGAACTCCGCGGAGCAACTCAGCCTCGGGCCGGCGGCCGGGAGGCGACCATCTCCAACTTGGTGACGACTTCCATTGGAGTGGGCATCGAAGCGATCTCGGACGCGACTCCGCGAGCACTTTCGGCATACGTGGGGTCGGCGAGGAGCGAGACGATGCTCTCACGGACCGCAGTCGCGTCGGTGGGATCGCTCGTCGCACCCGCGTGAGCGTGTTCGAGAGAGCTCGCGTTACGAAACTGGTCGGCACCGTGGGGGAGCACGAGCACCGGCACGCCGTGTGCGAGTGCACCGAGCATCGTTCCTGCGCCGCCGTGGCATATGACGAGGGAGCAGCTCGGCAGCACCTCGTCCTGCGCTCGCCATTGCTCAACGGTGACGTTCGGTGGGAGCGTGCCGAGTGCTGATGGATCGGTGGCCCGTCCGACGGTGGCGAGCACGTCGACGTCGAGGTCGCCGACCGCGTTCAGGACCGTCTGCCAGAGACCACCGGCACGGTTGAAGACGGGTGCCGTCCCCAGCGTCACGTACACGAACGGACGGGATCGTGGACGGGTCGGGCTCCGCGGTGTGGTCAGCGCGATCCCCAGGCGGTCGCACGACGGGCCGTCGCCCGGGTCGAGCGAGGGCGGGCAGGGGTTGATGTAAAGCCCTTCGAGCATGCCACCGTAGCGAGGCACGGGCAGGCCGTACGACTCCCACAACGGCGCGATCTGTCGGCCAGCTTCCGCCATGAGGGTCTCGGGCATTGGAAGCCCGAGCCCGTGCGTGACGAGCGGTACGCGCCGCTGCGCTGCCGCGATGGGGGCACCGAACTCACAGAACTCGTGCACAACGAGGTCCGGCTGGAACTCGTCGATCGCCACGAGCAGACCCCGCGCGGCGTCCGGGGCCTGGAGATGCGTGAAGACGAGGCTGTAGACGTGATCGAGATCCGGCCCCCAGGGCCAGTCGGGAAAGACGACCTTCCGACGTTCGAGCACCTCCGCCAGGGGCAGGCCGACGTCGTAGAAGCGAACATCAAGCGACGCGACCTCGTCTTGCCGGTCAGCCGACGCGACCGCGACGTCGTGTCCCGCGTCGCGCAACGCCAGCGTGAGGGGCACCAACGGCAACAGGTGACCACTCGAACCTGACTTCGCCGACAACAGGACGCGCACGACCCGTTCCTAGCACCGCCGCAGCGGCACCGCCCCTGGGCGACAGTTCTGACCACGGGGGAGATCTCGGCGCATCTCAAAGAGGTCTACGACGCGGACATGTCGCGCGCGAGAAGTGGTGTCATCGTTATCCGGCTATCCGAACCCTGTGGGACAACGCCTGGACCGAGTTCGTGCCCTTCCTCGACTACCCGCCCGAGGTTCGCCGGGGGATCTACAGCACAAACGCCATCGAGTCGATCCACGCCCGATTCCGGCGCCACCTGCACCCGCGGCCACTTCCCCAACGAGCAAGCCGCCATGAAATGCCTCTACCTTGTCGTGAGGTCGCTCGACCCCGCCGGCGAAGGCGCCGCGAGATGGATGAACCGATGGAAACCCGCACCCAACGCCTTCGCCATCACCTTCGAAGGCCGAATCCTCACCAACGACCAATGACAACCGCCAGAACCAGTTACACCGTTGATCGGACAGTCCCTTCTTTGAGCGGACTCGTCATGTCAGGGCACTGAGCGGGATCCGCAGGAGCTGAGTGCCAGTTGTTCAGCGGGTTCGAGCACCAGGCCGAGTGTCGGTTGCATTGAACGGGGCTTGGTGTGGATGCGACTGAGGCGTGTCGTAGCCGAAGTTCGATCGGTCATTGGGTCCTCGTTTGGTTGTGGTGGCGGGGTGGCCAGCCGCGTCGTGGTCGGATCGGGATGCCAGCCCGATTGAATTCGCGGGCGAGTGTTCTTGCGTCGACGCCGAAGCCCGCGGCGACGGTGTTCAGCGACTCACCCGTGCGGTATCGGGTTGCCGCCTGTAGGACGGTGCGGTGGGTCATCTTTCGGGTATGGGCTGGGCGCGGCACGCCTCGATGGTCGAGGTGTCGGAGGATGGTGGTGCGATGGACGCCGAATCGCTCAGCCAATGAGTCGATCGATTCGTGGTCGCGATGGAGGTGCACGATCTCGTCGATCTCACTCGGAGACAGACGGCGTTGGACAGGGTTTGAAAGCCGTCCCTTTTCCTCTCGAGAGGTCCTCGAGGAGCGCTTGGAAGCATGATTTCGCGCATCATCGGCGGTGTTCCACGACCGGCGCGGCGGCTGCGACCCCTGTTCAGCGAGGGTTTCCATGACTTCGGGAGGGTTTGAAAGCCGTCCCCAAAGGTCCACTCGTTGTCAGAAATACAACGTTTGCCCAGATGAGAGGCCACTTCGCATGTCCGGTCGCTCCGGCACGTTCAGTCGCTCTTTCAAACCCGCGGTGATGGTGGTCTGCCGCGCTGCTCAGCTCTAGCTGAGCAGCGAGTCGCCCGGCGCCCACCCGAGAATCGGGGCCGATTCGATGGCCGAGGCGATGGCGCTCGAGGCATGGTGGCCGACTTTCGAGGATGGGCGGTGGTCGGGGACCGGTTGTTAGGCGGTCAACTCGCTTGCCACCGCGGCGAGCGACGCGCCCTCCCTATAGCGGTCCGCGGCTCGGGCAACCGACCGATTGGTCATCTTCCTCATCACCCGCCGTCGAGCGACGCCAGCCCGATCGAGGTGGCGGATGATCGTCGTCCGGTTCACGTCGTGGCCCGTTGAACGCGACATCGCAAGGTGCGCGAGGCGCACGTCTCACAACTTCCGTAACGTTTCGGGCCCTCTCGATACTAACGTAGAGATGCGGCAGGGCGCTGCGCGAGAGGACTGTGATTCAGTGGCCACACGTCAGCAGGATTCGAACGGTGCGACACGAGTCGCGTACATCCTCGGCGTCCCCCTCGCCGAGGATGTGGTGCGGCAGTGGCCGCAGATGGGCGAGATCGTGCGTTCGCGACAGCTGATCGCGGATGTCGAGGGCAACTTCCCTGAGCTCACGCTCGAGGTCGGTCGACGGCTTCAGCTCGACGACGTGATCGTGGTCGAATGGACATGCAACTACGGAGATGGGCGCCTCTACCGCAACGTCACGATCGGGGAGTTGAACGATGGCGAGGTCGTGCGCGTGACCGACTACTGGGGTGAACCCACCGTGACCCCCGAATGGCGTCGGGCGATGACCGAGCAACTCGACATGCCGGGCGACGGCATCTGGCCGGACAACGAGCATCTCGGCCACTACTAGCCGCATATCGCGGATTCAAGAACGCAGTCGGGCTGGATGGGCGGACACTGGTGGTGGGTCGCGGTCACGGGGGCCGCAGGCATCGTCGTGGGTCTGCTGCACACGGTGACCCATCTCCCCGAGAAGACACCCGGGATCATCGCTGAGTTGCAGGACGAGTCCGTCGACCCGCGCCTCGTGGTGGGGACCGATCCTCTCAAAGGATCGAGTCCGCACCTTTCCCGGGGCGGTTCAATTAGTCGGCTTGGTACGCTTCGCACGGCAGAGGTCGTTGGTTCGAGTCGAATATCGCCCACTCGTGGCAAGTCGTTCGCTCTACGTTTACGGCTTCAGTCGTCGACGAGTATGAAAATGCACTCGCCCGGGCAGTCCTTGGATGCCTCAAGTACGGCCTCTTCTTGCCCAGCTGGTACCTGCGCTTGGCCTGACATCCCCGCTGGAAGTGCATACCGCGGGCTGAACATCTTGGTCTCGCCGAAGATCGCCCCGTCCTCTTTCACATAAGCGAGGTCGTCGTCCAAGAAGAACACATCCGGCGCGGCGTCCGCACACATTCCTGAGCCCGTGCATTGGTCCTGATCGATCCACACGCGCATATATCGCTCCCAAAGCTCGCGAGGTCTTTCGCGTGTCCCAGTATGGCCTGGCGTGTGTGGCCCAGCATGGCCACCGCAAAGTCGGGCCTGCTGCACGATCTCGTGACACATGTTCTGCGGTGCCGAGACGGGCTCGTTGGGGAGGGGGTGGTTCTCGATGCGGGATCTGTGCAATCAGCTCGGAGGCCAGCCGTTGCGTTGCCGGATTTGGACCCCGGCGCGGCGGAACTCGCGGGCGAGGGTGCGTTCGTGAATCCCGAACTGTTCCGCCACTGCGGCGAGTGAGGCGCCTTCCGCGTAGCTCGCGGCCGCCTGCCCGACCGAGTGATCGGTCATCTTGGGGACCACTCGCCGTCGCGTGACGGCTTGGCGGTCGAGGTGGCGGATGACGGTGGTTTTGTGGACTTCGTACCGACGGGCGAGTTCGTCGACCGAGGCACCCTCTCGGTACAGGTGGGTGAGGCGTTGGATTTCGTCACTCGACAGGCGTCGTTGCACAGGGTTTGAAAGCCGTCCCTTTTCCTCTGGCGATGCGGCGCGACGGCCACTGCGGGGTCTATCGACGTCGTTTGTGGTCGGCCCTTGAGGGTGTCCTGGGCTGCTCCACCCCTGGTGAGGCAGCTTCCCGACGGCCTCGCGAGGGTTTGAAAGCCGTCCCCAAAGGTCCACAACCGTTGTCGAAATGACAACGAAATCGCCGTGCTATCCCTGGTCAGAAACGGGGTTTGAAAGACGAGACGAAGGGATCTCGCAAGGCTGGCATCGATCCTCGAAGGGGCCTGACCTCGCGGCGGGGTGATGCTCAGTGCCGGTCGGTCGCCGAGGTGATGGTTGTGGTGGTGTCGAAGGTCTTGCCGAGTTCGTACGCGCGCTGCAGGTACTGCTCGATGGTTTCCGGTGGGGCCGTGGTCGCGCCGTAGAAGTAGACGTGGTCGACCTGTTCGATGCCGGGATAGCGGAAGGCGCAGTCGTCCATGACCTTGCTGATGGCGTCGCGCACACCGTCGTCGTAGCTGCGTTCGTCGAAGATCGTCGACGTCATGATCAATGCCCGCTGGTGGTGCAGCAGGGGAAGGCGTCCATTGACGTCGCCGCGCCAACCGGCAGACGTGAGCCCGAACGCGAAATCCAACGTGAAGACCCGATCGATCCATCCCTTGAGGATGCTGGGGAAGTTGCAGAAATGGATGGGCGCGATGAAGGCGAGGGCATCGGCGTTGGTGACCTTGGCTTGCTGAGCCAACACGTCTTTGGGAACGTGGCTACGGATGAGCGCCGCGATCTCGGCTGGGGACTTCCCGCTGATGGCCCGGGACGCCAACCACCGTTGCAACGGCCCGCGACACGAATCGAGCACCTGTGTCCGCAGATCCATGAGCTCGAGGATGTCGGCGGGAATGTTCGGGCTGATGTAGCTCGCCTGATCTCGCTGACGGAGCACGGGATCGAAGTCGATGTCATACAGATCGACAACGTCGCTTGTGTGGCCAGCGTCGGTCAGCCCGGTCGTGAAGCGCTCGAGCACGCCATGGCAGAACGATCGAGGGTTGGGGTGTGCGTAGACGGTCAGTACTCGCATGTTCGCCTCCAGTCCCATCGCCTTTCGATGACGGGCTTCGTCGTCGAGCGATCAGGTTGCGTTGGGTGCGGCGACGCCTTCGGGGTTTGTCCCCGCAGATCGTTCGGCGTCGCGGGTGTCGAGGAGTTCGAGGATGCGCTCGGTGTTGTCGTGGATCTCGGAGATGTTGCGGAACATCCACTTCGGCGGCGCGTTGTCCGGCATCGAGGCGAACCGCTTCTCCCAATCGACGTTCTCGAACTTGGAGCCGAAGAGCTTGGCCAGCAACGCAACGCCGGCGATGGCGATGACGGCGACGATGAGCTTCTTCACCCCACCATTTGGTTCACACCAGCCGTACACGGCACAGAGGCGAAGGTCCCCAGGACTCGAGATGGCACTGCGCAGGGGCTGTTCAGTCGATGGTGCGGACGAGGATGGCGTCGCCTTGGCCGCCGCCTCCGCAGAGGGCGGCCGCGCCAGTGCCGCCGCCGCGGCGGGCGAGTTCGAGGGCGAGGTGCAGTGCGATGCGGTTGCCGGACATTCCGAGCGGATGGCCCATGGCGATGGCGCCGCCGTTGACGTTGACGATGTCGGTGGAGACACCGAGGTCGTCGGCGGAGGCGACGCCGACGGCGGCGAATGCTTCATTGATCTCGAACAGGTCGATGTCGTCGACGCTCAGGTCGGCACGGTCGAGGGCGGCCTTGATGGCCCGGGACGGCTGGTGCAGTAGCGAGGCATCAGGCCCGGCAACATGGCCGTAGCCGACGATCTCCGCGAGCGGCGTGACTCCGAGCCGTTCCGCTACGTCAGCGGTGGTGACGACAGTGGCTGACCCGCCGTCGCTGATCTGGCTGGCGTTGCCGGCGGTGATGTGGCCGGCCTTGTCGAACGCGGGGCGCAGTCCGGCGAGCGACTCGATGGTGGTCTCGCCGCGCACGCCTTCGTCGTGACCGACGATGACGGCGTCGCCGCGACGCTGAGAGACGGTGACCGGCGCGACCTCGTCGTCGAACACCCCGCTCTGTTGGGCGGCGTCAGCCCGACGATGTGATTCGGCGGCCATGGCGTCCATGTGCTCGCGCTCGAGCCCGTGAGCCTGTGCGTATTTCTCGGTGCCGGCGCCCATGGCCACCTGATCGAACGCGCAGTAGAGGCCGTCGTACATCATCGAGTCGACGACGGCGCCGTCGCCGATGCGATAGCCGGCTCGGGCCCCGGGCAACAGGTGTGGTGCGTTGGTCATCGATTCCATACCACCTGCCACGACGATCTCGGCGTCACCGGAGCGTATGCGTCGGTCGGCTTGGTAGATGGCATCCATTCCCGAGAGGCACACCTTGTTGACGGTGGTGGCAGGGACGTCCATCGGGATCCTGCCATTGACCGCGGCCTGGCGAGCGGTGATCTGTCCCGCGCCGGCCTGCAGCACGTGACCCATGTAGACGTAATCGATCTGTTCACCGGCGAGTCCGGCCCGTTCGAGCGCGGCGGCAATGGCGAATCCACCGAGCTCGACGGCGGTGAACGATGCAAGCGCCCCGGAGAGCTTGCCGATCGGGGTGCGGGCCCCGGTGAGAATGACGATGGGCGAGGTCATGGGTGACTCCTGGATGTGGCGGGGTTCGCGTAGAAGCGTTGTCGTGCCCACAGCGAGACGTAGACGAGCGCTACGAGGGCGGGGACTTCGATGAGGGGGCCGATGGTGCCGGCGAGGGCTTGGCCGGAGGTGACACCGAAGACCGCGATGGACACGGCGATGGCGAGTTCGAAGTTGTTGCCTGCGGCGGTGAACGCGACGGAGGCGTTGCGTTCGTAGGGGAAGCGTAGGCGGAAGCCGAGCGTGAACGAGCCGCCCCACATGAGCGCGAAATAGATGAGGAGTGGTACGGCGACTCGGGCGACGTCGAGGGGATGGTTGGTGATCTTGTCGCCTTGGAGGGCGAAGAGCACCACGATGGTGAACAAAAGCCCGTAGAGCGCGATCGGTCCGATGCGTGGCAGGAAGGTGTTCTCGTACCAGTCGGTGCCTTTGCGCGCTTCGCCGATGGTGCGGGTCAAGAAACCGGCGGCGAGTGGGATGCCGAGGAAGATGAACACCGACTTGGCGATAGCCCACAGCGAGACGTCGAGGTCGGCTGTGTCGAGGCCGAGCCAGCCGGGAAGCACCGACAGGTAGAACCAGCCGAGCACCGAATACATGACGATCTGGAACAGCGAGTTGATAGCGACGAGCACGGCGGCCAGCTCGCGGCTGCCACGCGCCAGGTCGTTCCAGATGAGGACCATGGCGATACACCGGGCGAGCCCGACGATGATGAGTCCGGTGCGCAGCTCGGGGAGGTCGGCGAGGAACACCCAGGCGAGGGTGAACATGAGTAGCGGCCCGACCACCCAGTTCAAGACCAGGGAGAGGGCGAGGGTGCGGCGGTCGGCGAGCTCGCCGCCGATGTGGCTGTAGCGGACCTTGGCGAGGATCGGGTACATCATGGCCAGCAGCCCGATGGCGATCGGCAGGGAGACCGTGTCGACTTTGATCCGTTCGATGGTGGTGTTCAGGTCGGGGATCAATCGGCCGAGCAGTAGGCCGGCGACCATGGCCAAGCCGATCCATATCGGCAAGTACCGGTCGAGCGTCGAGAGCTTTGCGGTGACCGAGTCGGTATCGGCGCCGTGTTCGATGTTGGTCACCGGGACGTGGCCCGTTGGCCGATGCCGGCGCGTAATTCGGCTTCCACGGAGGTGAAGGTGTGGGCGGCGAGCCAGAGGCGCAGGAGATGGCGTCGCTGGTCGGGGTCGTCGTGGTCGTCGTAGGCCTCGCGCGCGTGGAGTACGCGGGCGTTGTTGATCAGCTGGACATCACCGGGCTGGAAGTCCATCTTGATGTGGAAGGTTGCGTCGTTGGCGATGGACTCCATGAGCGTCATCGCGTCGCGCTGGGCGTCGGTGAGGCGGGGGACGTCGGGGTGGCGTTGCGCGGCGCGGATGTACCAACCGATGTAGAAGACGCGGGCAACGCCGTCGAGGTCGGCGAGCGGCGCGAGCTCGAACCACGGATCCTCGCCCGGTGCTTCTTCGCCTTGTCGGTCCCAATACAGGGGTTGGTAGAGGACATCGAGGAGGTCGGGGCGACGCTCGAGGATCTCGTTGTAGAGGGCGCCGGAGCTGACGATGCGGCTTTCGCCGCCGCGTCGGGCCCCATGCAGGCACAGCAATCCGATGATGTCTGCGCCATCGGTGTGGAAGTCCTGGCGTTGGTTCGTGCGGTAGAGCCGAGCCGTCGACGCGTCTGGGAGGCGTTCGTCGCGAATGTGGGTGAGCACATCTCCCGCCTTGTTCTGGCCCGCGGGGATCCCGAGGTGGGTGCCGAGGCCGAGATAGGCCAGCTCCAGCTCCGGCCTGGTCAACTCCTCGACGGGAAAGCCTCGCAACAGCAAGAAGCCCCGGCCCGTCGCCAACTCCTTGGTCCACGCGGCGATGTCGTCGGCCAGACCCGGCAGCGGGAACTGGTCCTGTCGGAGCGAGGCGATGGTGGCTCCGGCGGCGGCAGCCTCGCGGGCGGCGTCGACGATCTCCTGGCGATGTGCGTCGTCGAGTTCGACGGTCCATTCCGATGGTCGAGCCATCTCGGCGGCCCGCCAAACCGCCGGCGACTGCTGCCGTTGGCGGTGTGGGACGGCGGTAGTCACGGCGGGATTCAGCAGCAGCCAGATTCGGCGGACACTGGCGCTCGGCCGAGCGTCACAGGTTCGGCCGCGGCGGGCGCGCAGCAGGTTGCGGTCTCGCCTTCGCCGAGGACCTGGTTGGCGAGCTGGTCCGAGTCACCGGTCTTGACATACCACTCCCATTTCGCGCCATCGGGGTCGGTGACCCAGGTCTCGACCTTGGTGGCATAGCAACAGATGGTGTCATCGATCCCGGTGGTCTCCAGCCCTGTGTCGGACAGACGAGCCTCGGCGGCTTCGACCTCCGCCGCGTTCTCGGTTTCGACGCCGAGGTGGTTGAGGGTGGCACCTTCGGGGCCTTCGAAAAGGACGAGCTTCAGCGGCGGATCGGCGATGGCGAAGTTTGCGTAGCCGGGCTTGCGCTTGGCCGGCTCGGTGCCGAACAGCTTGGAGTAGAAGTCGACGGCTTTGTCGATGTCGGTGACATTGAGAGCGAGCTGTACTCGTGACACGGGATTCCTCCGGCTAAGGTACATTGACGATTATCGATGTATTGGTCACTCTATCAATGCATCGACAGAAGTCAATACGTTCTTGGGTCTCAATTGATCTGGAATCGAGGTTGGTGTGAAGGTCCAGATGTTCGACGGGTGTTGTGCTCCGGTTACTGCAGGGGTGCTCGACGAGTCCGACGCAGAGGATCTCGCGGCGGCGTTCAAGGCGCTGGCTGATCCGGCCCGGTTGCGTTTGCTGTCGTTGGTTGCCGCGTCGGAGACGGGCGAGGCGTGTGCGTGTGATCTGGTGGAGCCTGTCGGGCGGTCGCAGCCGACGGTGTCGCACCATTTGGCGCTGCTGGTCGACGCCGGGTTGTTGTCGCGGGACAAGCGTGGCAAGTGGGCTTGGTATCGAGTGGTCCCGGAGCGGCTCGAAGCTCTGCAAGCCGCGCTCGCCCCGTAGATCGCGTCGGTGTAGGTCAGGTCGGGTCGACGCCGATTGATGCCATGAGCGCTTCGACGCGGGCCCGGATCTCGTCGCGGATCGGGCGGACCGATTCGATGTTCTTGCCATCGGGGTCGGCAAGTTCCCAATCCTCGTACCGTTTGCCGGGGTAGAGGGGACAGGCATCGCCGCAACCCATGGTGATGACGACATCCGCAGCGCGGACGATCTCGTCGGTCCACGGTTTGGGGAACTCGTCGGTGATGTCGATGCCGACCTCGGCCATAGCGGCGACCGCGGCGGGATTGATCTCGGAGTTCGGTTCGGAGCCTCCGGACCAAACGACGGCCCGGTCCTCGGCGAGGTGACGCAGCCATCCCGCAGCCATTTGTGAGCGGCCCGCGTTGTGTACGCACAGGAACAGCACACCGGGCACCATCGAGGGGAGGGTGCCTTCGAGGCGGGCGAGCGCGTCGGAGTCGTTGGTTCGCGAACCTCTCGGCGAGCACCGGGAGGTAGGTCGTGATCTTGGCGGTAGGCAGGAGTCGGTCGAGCGAGTCGAGCACGAATCGTTCGATGGTCTCCGGTCCGAACGTCCCGGCATATTGCGGTTCGAGCCGCGATGTCACTGAGCGCACGAGGTGTTGCTGGTCGAGGCGGAGGTCGTTGAGGCCTTTATTCACGGCGATCTCCTTTCAGTCGTCGGCGCCGGCAAGCGGGAGCAGGTCGTCGATCAACCCACGGATGCGGCGGTCGATCTCGTCTCGGATGGGGCGTACCGCGTCGACGTCCTGGCCGGCGGGGTCGTCGAGTTTCCAGTCCTCGTACCGTTTGCCCGGGTAGATCGGGCATGCGTCGCCGCACCCCATCGTGATCACCACATCCGAAGCGTCGTACCGCCGCGTCGTCGAGCCTCTTGGGATGCGCGCCGGCGGCGCGCAGGTCGATGCCGAGCTCAGCCATGGCCTCGATGACGGCCGGGTTGATGTCCTCCGCTGGGGCCGAACCGGCGGAACGGACCACGACCCGGCCACAGGCGTGGTGGGCGAGCAGCGCCGCGGCCATCTGGGAGCGACCGGCGTTGTGGACACAGACGAACAGGACCTCGGGCCGGGTATCAGCGATGTCACGGTCAGGCATCGGCGTTCTCCGAATGGTTATGCGGATAGAAGAGGCGGACGAGCCCGAACGCGATCACCATGCCGATGAGTTGCATGACAATGAACATCGGCGCCGACGACGGGGCGATCCCCGCGAAGCTGTCCGACAGAGTGCGTGCGACCGTGACGGCCGGGTTGCCGAAGCTGGTCGAGGAGGTGAACCAGTAGGCGCCACCGATCCAAACCCCGACCGCGAAGGGGATCACGTTGGCGCGCCCGGTGCGTACGCAACCCTGGATCAACAACAACAGCGTCACCGTTGCGACCACCTCGGAAAGCCACAGTGCGGGAGAGGACCGGATGTGGGTGGAGATGTTCACCGCGGGCAGCTCGAACATCGCGTTGACGAGCATCGCCCCGAGGCACCCACCAATCACCTGGGCGACGATGTAGAGACCGGTGTCGCGTGTTCTGGTGGTGCCCAACATCCGGTCGAGAAGGCTGACGACAGGATTGAAGTGCGCGCCGGATACCGCTGCGAACATCAAGATCAGTCCAACCAACGCGGCGGCGGTGGCGGCCGCGTTCTCCAACAGCTGGAGGCCGACGTCGCCGGACGACAGTCGGCTGGCCATGATCCCGGAGCCGATCACGGCCACGATCAACATTCCGGTCCCGAACGCTTCGGCGGCCAGGCGGCGGGTCAGATCGAGGCGCAGCTCACCGATGCCGGTCTCGACCTCGACGCCCAGCTCGAGGTCGCTCGGATGCAGCTCGTCGCTCATGATGATTCCGCCACTGCGACGACGGCGCGGATCCGGTCCCGAAGCTCGACCAACGCCGCGTTGAAGGCGGTCTTGCTGCCGACCGGGACAGGGTCGGAGATCGACCAGTGCCACCAGGTGTCATCGGCGCCGAGTTCTTCGTGCGCTCGGTCACAAACCGTGATCACCAGCGGCGGCAACGCCTTGATGCCGGCGAGGCCCTGGGGCCGAGCTCCTTGCAGATCCAGTCCCGCGCGCCGAGCGGCAGCGACGGCTCCGGGGTGAACACGTTCGGCCGGATGGGTTCCCGCTGACCTGGCCGGCTTGCCGGTGGCCTCGCGCCAAAGCGCGGCAGCCAGCTGAGAACGCGCCGAGTTCGCGCTGCACACGAACAGCGCGGATCCGAGCCGCACCCGTCGGCCAGGTGCGAGCCCCTCGAGCGCCCCGGGCAGCAGGCGCAGGTAGCGGCGGCGCCCGTCACCGCTCGAGCGAGACCGCTCGATCAGCCCGACACGCTCGAGCACGTCGAGGTGATGCGCGAGCAAATTCGACTCCATGTCGAGACGCCGGCGCAGCTCGACAGGCGCCCGGTCCGACACCGACAGTTCATCGACGATCTCCAACCGAGCCCGATCACCCAACGCGGCGTGACGCGCCGCTCGTGTCTCCAAGGCCGCAGATCGATTCATGACGACATCCTCTCTATCGACATATCTTGAGTCAAGTTCTGCTGAGTTAATGAGCGGTGGGTTGCGGGTCGGCTCGGCGTACCAGGTCGGGGAGGATCGCTGCCTAGGGTGAGCGTGCGCGAAGGAGACCGCCAACGGTGATCGATGGACCTGATTCAAGCCCTCGTGGAACGGTCGGCTACACCGCGATCCCGAGGGTCGATTGGACGGAGGTGGTCACGCGACGCCTGTTGTTCGCTGGGAAGGGCGGGGTCGGCAAGACCACCATCGGTGCCGCCACGGCCGTGGCGCTCGCGGACCAAGGCCAACGGGTGCTCGTAGTGAGCACGGACCCGGCTTCGAACCTCGATGATGTGTTCGCCACCCGCGTCGGCCAGGACCCGACGCCGGTCGTCAACGTGGCGGGTCTGTTCGCGGTCAACATCGATCCCGACGCGGCGGCCGCGGCCTATCGCAACCGCACTCTGGCGCCGTATCGAGGAGTGGTGCCGCCATCAGAACTGGCGAGCATGGAGGAACAGCTGTCGGGCCAGTGCACCGTCGAGGTTGCGGCGTTCGACCAGTTCAGTCTTCTTCTGGGGTCACCCGACTCGACGGACGCATTCGACTGCATCATCTTCGACACGGCTCCGACCGGGCATACGCTTCGGTTGTTGAGCCTGCCCGCGGCGTGGAGCACCTACCTCGAGACCACACCGGCAGCGGCGAGTTGTCTCGGGCCGCTCGCCTCCCTCGAAGGCAAGCGCGACCTGTATGAAGACACGGTGACGGTGCTGCGGGATCCGCGTCAGACGACGGTCGTTTTGGTGAGCCGCGCTGACCGCACCTCGCTACGGGAGGCCGCACGCGCGGCCGCGGAACTGTCCGTACTCGGCGTCACCAACCAGCGTCTCGTCATCAACGGACTGCTCGAGGAACCGCTACCCGGCGACCCCGTCGCCGAAGCCTTTGCCAACCGCCAACGCAGCGCGTTGGCCGACATGCCTTCGCCGCTCAGCTCCCTGGCGATCGCTGAGGTACCACTCGTCCCCAGCGACCTGACCGGTATCGCCGCTCTCCGCACCCTCGTCGCCGGCCAGCCAACCCCCACCACGACCGACGGGGAACCCGGCGTACCCGTCAGCGACGGCATCGACGAGTTGATCGACGAGCTCGACACCGAGGGCCCGGGCGTGGTGATGGTCATGGGCAAAGGCGGTGTCGGAAAGACCACGATCGCCGAGGCTATTGCAGTGGGTCTGGCCCGCCGCGGCCGCGACGTGCACCTCGCCACCACCGATCCCGCTGGACGGTTCACCGACGCCCTCGACGAAAACCAACCGGACACGCTCACCGTGTCGCGCATCGACCCTGCCGCCGAGGTCCAGCGATACGTCGACGCGAAGCTCAGCTCGGCGACAGACCTCGACCCCGAGCGAAGGGCGCTGCTCGAAGAAGACCTCCGCTCGCCCTGCACGGAAGAGCTTGCGGTGTTCCAGGCGTTCTCCAACCTCCTGCGCGAAGGCCGAAATCACATCGTCGTCATCGACACCGCGCCCAGCGGCCACACGCTGTTGCTGTTGGACCGCACGGGCTCCTATCACCGTGACGTAATGCGCGACGCTGCATCGATTTCTGGCCGCGTCACCACACCCCTTATGCGCATCCAGGACGACACTTACACACGCGTGCTCCTAGTGACCCTCGCCGAGGCAACACCGGTTCAAGAAGCCGCTGACCTACAGGCGGACCTTCGCCGTGCCGGGATCGAACCGTATGGGTGGGTGATCAACGCCAGCCTGACGCGGTCGGGCACGCGCGACCCGATCCTCGCCCGCCGCGCAGCTCTCGAGCACCGCCACCTCGACCGCGTGCAAACCGAACTGGCCGCACGCACCTGGCTCGTGCCATGGCTCGCCGAGCCGACCAGCGCAACGATCCTCGCCACACCGACCCGATGACCCTCGCCCATGATCTCTGCGAGGTGCACGCGGCCCGTTTCGAGTTCGATGAAGAACAGCACGGAGTAGCGGCGGGGCAGGACGGTGTCGACGGTGAAGAAATCGCACGCGACGATTCGAGATCGTGACTGACCTGGCCCCACCCTCGAGCAGGTGATCGAGGAATGCTGTCCGCCGGCGCACCTTGGAGCAACATGTCTGCACGCAGGTCGATGTCAGAACCGAGCTGACCATCGCGGCTCCGGTGGAACGGGTAGCCACCTTCGCTGCGGACCCGGACAACCCCCCGCTCAGGTACCAGGACATCTCGTCGGTTGAGTGGCTCGGGCCACCATTCCCGAGTCTTCAACATCATCACGCCGTAGAAGATGGAACTCCACCAGGACGATCCGGGGCCGGGGGGATCGGCGGCCACCCTCGGCGGGGCCGAGTCGCAATTCCGGCGCGGCTGAACTCCCGAGCCAACGTCCTTGCATCCACGGCGAATCCCTCTGCGACCTCCTTGAGCGATTGGCCGCGCCAATACTGATCCGCCGCCAGCTTCACGTCACGGTCGGTCAGCTTCCGGACGATTCGCCGGCGCGGTACGCCGCGCCGGTCGAGGTGGCTGATCACCGTTGTCCTGTGAACGGAGAAGCGCCGAGCCAGCTGATCGATCGATGAACCCTCGGCGTATGACCGGACGAGATCCTGCACGTTGCCTTCGGAGAGCCGTCGCTGCACAGGGTTTGAAAGCCGTCCCCAAAGGTCCACTTCACAGAAACGTGAGACGCAAGAAACCGGCGTGCATCGTGAAAACCGCAGCTTCGCCACTCCGGTCTGCTCGGTGGCTGACATCCAATGCCGTCGCCGGAAGAAGGCCGCTGGCTCCGCCTGGTTGAGCGTGGGTCGAGCCGCAAGGGCGAACCGCGACGGGCGACGGTGTACGAATTGATGACCCCGTTGGGCGTGACTCCAACTGTGACTCCAATGCGACCAGTCCATGACGGACTGGTGGACGAGAACTACGGACTGGTGTCAGACGAAGACCTGACTGGTGCACGAGGAAGACCCCACCACCATCAAGACCACCAACAAGACCAAGCGCCGACTAGTCGTTCAGGAAACACGGTCGACATTCGACAAGTGACAACACCCGCGAGCGAGTCCCTACGCCTTCGCGTTCTTGAGCAGCGACCAGCATGAGAGAAGACGTGACCCGCACGGGACGCCGCTACTTCTTCCGACGCCTTATCCGCGCCCAAAGGCGTCGGATCGGACCGACACGCTTCTCGCGCTGCCCCGCAGTCTCCCGATACAGCTCGTCCGACTGCTCCATCTCAAGCTGTCGCCGTGCTACCTCGGCGCGGTCACCCTCTTCACCCCACCTGAACTGCGGAAGCATCGGTCCCCAACCTACTTCCGAATGCGCCTGCGCCACGGGGATTGGCGGCGAGGGACCCGGGGAAAGGGGCGCACGGGTGCACATACACCCACCATCTGGGGCCACCCAGCCCTAGGTTCCCGACTGGGTGCATTCGGTCCGGCCGAGCATGGACAGCGGGGCGAAGTGGGGCACCCCCAGGGGTGGTTACGCGGGTGGGGTGTTAGACGTCTCCGAATGCCTCGCCCACGACCCCGTGGGCGTAATCATGGAAGTCGAACGATTCCGCGGGGAGCAGCAACCTGTCGTCGTCGGCGCTCAACGCGATCTCCACCCTGTAGGGGGTGGCCTTCACTCTCTACGGGCTCCTCGTCGAACGCGTAGGCCATGTCGAAGAAGAAGTTGGTGCAGATGTCGCGACGTGTCGATTCGTCAGCCACGCCGGCGGTACGAAGCTTCTTGTCTAGTCGATGGGCCTCTCGTAGCGGCCATAGCAGGGCGGGATGCTCGTATTCGTCGACGCGATGTATCTCGGTCACTCTGCCATCCCGCCATCCCGCCATCCCGCCATCCGATCGCCGGAGTTCTCCGCCATGTCACCTGTCACTTCAGTGCTATCCCGGAGGTTCGCGAGTTTTGGACGATGGGCACGGAAGAGGAACCTCTCGCACCTGACGATCCCGGCGTGCGGGCCGCCCGCGGCGGGCGGGAGCATCACCGCGGGGCGCTCGCGACTCCGACCGCCACGACGCATGTAGGCGGATCGAGCTACTCGTCCACCACCACGACGTCGACGTTGACCGGGCGGGTGACGAGGTAGCAGAAGACCCCAATGATGGGCACGAAGACGATGAACAGGAACCAGAGTGCCTTGGCGAAGCCGTGGTGGTCGCGACGCGCAAAGTTGTCGATGAAGCACCAGATCACGATGAATATCCACAGTATGAAGAGAGCGAACATCAACAGGGACCAGAAGACACTCAGTAGCGGGAAGTCGTAGGCGAACATGGATCCTCCTTGATTGGGTCCAGCTGTCGGCTGGACTGGTTCCGTTTGGAGCGGTTGGGCGAGACGTCCTCCCGCTCGGTGTTTCCCCAGCGGGATCGGGGCTCGGGTCGGCGGTGGGGGATCACCCGCAGGTGGTGTTGAGCTCGGTGAGCAGTGCGGACGCGTTTGTGCCGACGGCGGCGATGGCAGTGCCGACGGCGGTCATGTTCTGGGCGACGCCTCCGCTGCCCAGGTTCCCGGTCGCCGTGTCGAGGTCGTCGAGTGAGGTCTGCAACGCTTGGATCTGTTGCTGGTAGTCCTGCTTTGCGGCCGTCTTGACACTCGCGAGCGACGTCTTGACTTGGCTGACCGCTGCGGTGATTCCTGATGCGCCGCTGGTGAGCAGCGCGGGGTTCGTAAGCGCGCTGATGGAGGTCTGCAGCTGATCGCGGGCTGTGCAGAGCTCTTGTTTGTCGGAGGGGTAGGTCGTGGCTGACGCCACGGTGGTCGAGCTCGACGATGTTTTGGACGAACTGCATCCCACCAAGCTCGCGGCCATCACCGCAATGCAACAGATTGCGGCGCAGCGCAGGCCCACGCGGACTCCACGGAGCGAGCCCGATCGCGATCGCGCTGGTGGCGGGGAGATGGTTGCGTGGCTAAGGTTCTCGGTCATGTTGGGCTCCTCGTCAGTTTGGTCGTAGTGCGGCTGGCGTCATGTGAACTCGTCCGCCTCGGACCGGGTGCCTTTGCGATCGCGTAGGAGGGTTACGAGAAGGAAGTACAAGATGGGCACGGAGAAGTAGAGGATCAAGCTAGCGGTGGTCGAAGCACCGGCGACGGCCATTGCGATGGCGTAGATGACGATGGGCGCACCGGCGATGCTCAGGCCCAGTCCGATGCGGTCCGGGGTCTGGCCCGTAGACAGCAACTCCGGGCGCCGGACCACATAGGAGTACAGGACAAGGCGCATGATCGTGGCGACGATCAAGACGAACCCGTACAGCTGTAACGCGATGGCGTCTTCGGAGTACTTGCCGAGCAGGGACGATGCGAACGGGATGAGGCCCACCGGCAGTAGGAACAGCAGGTTCAGCCAAACAAGATCGCGGGTCACCGCTGCTACCCGCAGGAACAGGTCCCGGTGGGCGACCCAGTACATCCCGGTGATCAAGAAGCTGATCACCCACGCCAGCACGGTCGGACGCAATTCCTCGAGCACGTGCCGCAGCGATTGCTCCGAGAGGTTCTCTGGTACGGCGATTTCGAGCACGAGGAGGGTGAGCACGATGGCGAACACGCCGTCAGTGAGCATCACCACCCGCTCCGGGCTGGTGAGCCGAGCCCGGCCCGTAGCCCGACGGCCCCGACCAGGAAGGTCTGGAGAAGCTGCGGATGAGTCTGGCCCGTCGTCAGCATCCGAGGGGTCGGTCATGGGATGCTCGAACGGTCGGGCTTGCCGGTACGGGCTGGACTGTCGGTTGCTTCATCGGCGGGTTCTTCGTCCGACGTCGTGATCTTGCTCGGGAGGTTGCGGGTGGTGAGCAAGGAAACGAAGGCGAGGAAGGCGACGGCGAGGAGGCCGACCTTGAGCGCGTTGAGCTGCGCTTGCTCATAGTCATCGACGACGGCCTGGGTGGTGGCGTCGTCGAGCCCGGCGGCCTGGGCCGCGGACTCGATGTCGCCGGAGGCGACGAAGTCGACGCCGCTCCCGGACGCGACGCTCACCTGGGCTGCGACCTCCGGTGCGACTCGTTCGTCGGCTTCAACCTTGGCCACGAAGCCTGCGGTCAGGCCGGTGAGCACGATCGAGCCGATCAGGGCCACACCCAACGAAGAGCCGAGTTGTTGACCGGTGAACTGCAGGCCGCCAGCTTCCCCGCGCCCGGATGCGTCGACGGAGGACTGCACGACGTTGCCGAGCTGGGAGATCATCAGGCCCATCCCGGCTCCGAGTAGGGCCATCGAGATCGCGAACGCGGGGCCGTTGAGGTCGGGCTTGATGGTGGCGAGTAGAGCGACCACACCGGCGATGGCGATCCACAGGCCGGCACGGACGATGGAGCGCACCGGAAAACGGTTCGACAGACGCGAGCCCATGGCGGAAGCAACGAGCATGGCCACGGAGACCGGCAACATCTTGATCCCGGTATCGAGGGCGTTGAGTCCCAGGACGAGCTGTAGGTAGAGCGGGATGGTGAAGAAGACGCCCATGAGGATCAGGTTCTGGGTGAACATCCCCCCCAGCCCGGAGCGCACCGGCGGAATCTTCACGAGGTTGAGGTGCACGAGTGGGTCGGCGCCGTTCGCCTCGCGGTGCTGTTCCCAGCGCACGAACGCCCACAGGAGGGCGACACCACCGGCGATGACGAAGGGGGTGATCGAGAACCCGAACGGCTCGATCGGGGAGTCTTTCGGACGCAGCCAACCCCACGTCGTGGACTGCAGCGCCCCGAGCACGATGGCGCCCAGGCCCACCGCGGAAAGGACGCTGCCCACATAGTCGAGCCGCGGGATCCGTTCCGGGCGAGCGGCGTCGGCCACGAAGCGGGACATGGCGAGGATGAACAGCACGAGGACGACCTCACCGACGAACACGACCCGCCACGAGAGATTGGTGGTGGCCCATCCCCCGACAATGGGACCGATCGCGATGCCCGCGCCGGCCATCCCACCGACGACCGCGTACGCAGCCTTGCGGTCGTTGCTCTGGTAGTTCCCCGCGATCAGCGCGGCCATCGCCGGCAGCACAAGCGCAGCGCCGATGCCCTCCAGACCAGACCACCCCAGCGCCAGAACCGGCACCGACTGGGAGACCGCGGTCATCGCCGACCCGCAGCCGTAGATGACGAGCCCGATCGTGAACGCTCGGCGACGGCCGATGATGTCACCGATCTTGGCGCCGGTAAGCATGAGCATCGCCATCACCAGGCAATACAAAGTGATGACCGCCTGGATCACCGTGACGGTCGTGTGGAAGTCGGCCACGAGCTGACTGATCGAGACATTCATGACCGACTGGTCCAGGACCATCACGAACTGCGCCGTGGCCAACGCCACCAACGGCAACCACCGCTTCACCTGAGTGACCCTGCCGTGGGCGGGCGGAGGCGATGCGCTCGTTCAGATGGCTCATCAGGCTCCAGGTCGGGCAGTCGGCGGGCAGCGGTCGAGCGCGTTACCGGCCTCAGGTGTCGGCCTGGGCGTCCTTGGCGATGTCGTCGACGTCGGCCTCGAATCTGCTTCTGCTCGATCTTGTCGGCACCCTTCATGGCCGATTCGATCTTGGCGCCCATGTCGGAGACACCGACGACCACGAGGCCGGCCTGACCCGTGTCGAGCTGCTCGCCCAGCTCTTTCAGATCCTTGCGGCTCATTCCTGCCGCAGCGTGGCCGGCGACCGCGCCGAGCGCAGCGCCGACACCAGTCGTGCCGAGCAGCAGCCCACCGCCGATGGCGGCGGCGGGGAACAAGGCGATGACGAGACCGGTAGCGAGACCCACCGCGCCGCCTCCCACACCGCCCACTCGGGTCGGGGTTTCGTGCTTCTTGACGATCTTGACCTTGCCGTTGTCCTTGCGTTCGATGACTGCGGCGTCGTACGCATCGATCAGGTTCTCCTTCATATGAAGGTCGTGGACTGCCTGGTAGTCGGCCTTCGCTGCCTCGACATCTGAGTAGACGCCTGCGTACGCGATGAACGTGTCCATAGCCATTGTCTTGTGATCTCCCGGAAGTTCGTGTCGCCGTGGGGCGACCAATCGTTTCTACTTAGAATCGTCGTCGTCCGTGGACTGCCTTCGTCAACCGTTGCGTCGGTCGTCGATTCAGCTGTCAGTGGTCTGGAGGGCGTCGTCGATGGCCACCGCCAGCCCTAGAGTCTCTGCGATGGTTGCGGCGGCTGAGATCACTCGTGGCGCACCGACGATCGGGGCGACGGCGACGAGAATGCTCCGCGCATCCTCGAGCGTCAGGCTCGTGTCAGCGGCGCCGCCGATGTTGAAGAAGTAAGAGGACACTGGAGCCTCGACCGCGACAAGGGCCGCCAGTCGAACCAGCATCAGTTCTCGGTCATCCAGATCGGTCAGCTCGATCGACACCGCGTTCATCCCGATGACGGCGTCGAGCAGGGGATGTTCTTCGGTTGAGCCTTCGTCTGTCATGGTGTTCCTTCTTCTGGCCTCACAGCCGGGGTCCCGGCTGCAGCGATGTCTGACCATCATCGGCTCGGAGCCGGGCATCCGCATCATCCTCCAGGGGTGATCCTGTCAATCGGCGAGTCGGCGCAGCTCGATGAGCTCGACGCGTAGGTCGGTGAGCCGGTGCAGCACCCCGTGCAGCGCCGCAGGGTCGGCCACGGTTCCGATCAAGCGAGAGGTCCCGGCCGGGCTGGGCTGCAGTTCGAACCAGGCGAGGGCGCCAAGCACGGTTGGTCCAACATCACCTGTCACGACGATCTCATAACGAATGGGCATCGGGTCGGTCCCTTCGGGCCAGTCAGTGGCCCTCCGGACCGTACGACGGCCGGCGCGGGTAGCACATCGCCCGCGGAGGATGACTCCTGGTTCGATCGGTGACGCGGGCCAACCCGATGAGCCGCCAAGCGGCGGTGAGGACCGCCACGGACAGGGCGTCACAGGAGCCCGAGGCTCCGCGCACGGGTGACGGCCTCATCGCGGTTGGTCGCCGCGAGTTTGGCGTAGATGTGGCGCAGGTGACTTTTGAGCGTATTGACCGAGACATACAGGTGCGATGCGATCTCGGTGTTCGGGAGCCGGGTCGGTAGGTAGTCGAGGATCTCGCGTTCCCGGTCGGTCAGCGGTTCGATGAGCTGTTCCTGGGAGTCGCGCCGCTGCTCGGCGGCCGCTACCTGCAGGATTGATCGGGCGAAGGTCTGGGAGTCGCGCTGGGCCTCGTGGAGCAGGATGCGCATGACGGCCGGGTGGGCGAGGAAGGGTTGCCGGAGGAGCTCAGGTTCGGCGCGGTCGAGAGCGTCGCGGAGAGCGATCTCGGCCGGCTTCGCTCTGCCCTCTGCGCTCAGTACGGCGACGGTGCCGAGCAGTCGCTCGATGGTCGGGCGTGGCTCGTGCTGGTGATCCCACCGATCGAGGGCGCGTCGGGCGGCTCCGAGATCCCCTGTGGCGAGCTCCAGCTCGATGATCGCGGGCAGCAGGTGCGGCGTGCGCGGGTCGCTCTCGGCGAGTGCGCGAGCTTGGCCGAGCATCTCTGAAGAAATCAGCAGCTGAACCTCTTGGGCTCGTCGGAGCTCGACGAACAGGGTCGGCTCGAACGTGACTCGCGCCGACGACCGAAGTTCGTGCAACGTTCGGCGTGGTCCGACGGTGGTGGTGAGGTGTTCGATCCGCAACAGCTGTTGGAGGCTGCGCAACGCAGCGCGACCCGAGCGGAGGACCCGAGATTCGGATTGGTGTAGGTGATAGGTGGCGGCGGTGCGGTCGCGTTGGTCCAAGGAGACCCGGGCGAGCGCGAAGTGAGAGTACGCCAGACCGTGATGGTGCGCGATGCCGTTTGCCTCGGCGAGGTTGATGGCAGTGTCGGCGGCCGCGTTGGCGTCCGTGTTGCGCCCGGCGAGCGCGAGCGAGAGAGCGAGCCCGCCGAGCGCGAAGACCCGCCAAAGCCGGTACTGGGCTCCCGGTAGGTCGAGGACAGCTTCGAAACCTCGGGCGCTCTCCGCTAGCTCGCCGTCGTGGAGCCACGCCAGCGCGCGCATGGACGAGGCGAGGAACTCAACGCTGTCGCGCCCGCCGATGCCCAGGAAGTCTGCGATCACATCGGAGGTCCCGAGGAGCCCGATCGCCTCGTTCGCGGTCCGGTGAACCTCGCTCGAGGGAAGGTCGTTCAGACCGAGGCACGCGTACAGCGCGGCCACCGCCGCGGCTTCTCCGGCGTCGAGATCGGTTCGGCGGCGTAGTCGCCGGTAGGTTTCCACGGCCGCCCCGGTGTCGTGCGCGGAGAGCTGCGCGGCGAGGAGATTGACCTCGAGCGCGACCGGCAGATCGGGGCTTTGCGCCTGTGCTGTCGTCAGCCAACGTACGAGCGTCGAGGTCTCCTCACGTTCGAAGAAGCCTTGCCCCCGCTCGACAATCACCCGTACCACCCGACCTCCGTCGCCTGCGGCGAGAAGTTGCTCGATGGCATCGGCCAACCGGTCCTGGCCGAGGAGGAAGGCAGCGGCGCGCCGGCGCAGCCGAGGTTCCTCGCCCGGTTCGGTGGCCCGTAGCCGGTAGCGCAGCAGGTCCGCGAAGAGATGGTGGTAGCGAAGTTGATCACCGCTGCGCTCCGGATGTACCAAGAACAGCGAGCGGCGGGCCAGCAAGTTGAGCATCTCTTCGGCGTCATTGTCTCCGGTGACCGCGTCGCACACATCGGCGCTCAGCCACTCCAGAACCGACGTGTGCAGAAGGAAGTGCCGTACCTCGGGCTCGAGGTCATCGATGACCTCCTCGGCGAGGTAGTCGGCGATCAGCTTGTTGCTGCCCGTGAAGCCGGCGATGAACGCGTCCATGTCGGCGAATCGTTGGAGCGAGATCGACGCGAGCTTCAGGCCCGCTGCCCACCCGTCCGTCCGAGTAACCAACGCGTCGCCCTGGGCGGCGGTGAGCGAACGGCCCGAGACCGCTTCGATCAGGTCTCGGCCTTCATCGGCGTTGAAGGCCAAGTCGTTTGCTCGGATCTCGACCAGCCGGGACATGAGTCGGAGCGACTGGATGCTCACCAGCGGGTCCCATCGGGCGCTGAGGACGAGTCTCACGTTGTCGGGAAGCCGTTCGATGAGCTGGTCAAGGTCGGCCCACATGGCCCTGTTGACGAGCCGGTGCACGTCGTCGAGCACCAGCACCAGCTCGCGATCGAACTCCTCGAGTCCTACGAGGAGCTGGCTGACGAACACCGTCCCTAGGTCCGGTCCCGCAGCATTCACCGAATTCGCGACGAGCGGATCGAAGTCGGGAGCGACCGAGGCGATGGCCGAGGTCAAGGCTCGGGCAAATACGACGGGATCGTCGTGCGCTGGCGTGACCCGCACGTGGCAAGCCGCAACGGCCGAACACCGCATCCACTGCCCGAGAAGGACAGACTTCCCCGACCCCGCCGGCGCCACCACCAGACCGATTCCGCCCGGCGGTATTCGATTGAGGGCGACATCGAGTCGGGGGCGGACCACCATCGACGCCGGCACCCTAGGCTCCATCAGCAACGTCGCCCCATAAGTCGGAACGCGGCCCATCGGTCCAAACTGCCACATGCACTACGTCGTCCATAGGGTCCTAGGGCCCGACCGAGCACGCGGACGGGCCCTAGTTTGCGATTCGGCCACCACGAGCAGCGGGACCGACGGCATCAGTGGTCATGGCTCGGAACGGCACGACCACCACGATTGGGGTGACACCGCAAATACCTAGGGCGAGCGTGCGATGAAGCACCACGGCACGCCGGAGTCCCTTGGTGTCAGCCTTGGTCGGGGTTGCTGAGATAGCCCCGAAGGTCGTCGTGGCGGCGGCGGATGATGCGCAGGCCGGTTCGGTGTCCGCCGTAGAACAGTCCCATCGAGACCACCGCCGCGAGTGCGATCCCGCCGGCGAAGTGTGTGGTGGGAAGTCGATTGCTGAGCCCATTGGTCGACAGCATTGACCACAGCACCAGGCTGGGAGTTATCACAAGCACGGCGAGAACGGGTACGAGCCCGTACGGGATGAGGATCAGTACCAGCCACCGCACGATCATGTGGAACCAATCGTGGCGGTGTTGCCACCGGAAGCGCAGATCGCGGGGGTGATAGGGCCAGAGGATGCCGATCCAGGCGGCGACACCGAGTGTTCCGAACGGCACAATGGCGATGGCCGTGACGCTGACCACAGTGGGCGGCCAGTCGTGATGGACATCGCCGATGATCAGAGCGACCAAGGCGCAGAACGGCGCGACGAAGCACCAGAGACAGAGGTTCTTGGCGAACAACAGACGGCGCATCATCACCGGGTCGTCGAGCGCAGCCAAGACCCGCTCGCGGTCGGGGGCAAGCACATTGGTGGCGGGCACGTCGGAGTACATCCACCCGGCCATCACCATCGCGAAAGCCAGCGGGCCGTGCAGGGTGAACAGCCAGTCCAACCACTTAGTCGGCAGCAGGAACCATGCGCTGGCCATCAGCAGTCCATTGAACGTGACCACCGCTGGCACGGTGTACGGCGGGCGCACGGCCTGCCGGAGTTCGAACCGCACGGCGGCGAGAAGCGAAGCCGGAAGCTTGTCGACAGTCACGACCTCCGCCACGCCGACAGCCTCGCGCACGCCTTGCGGCACGGCGAGTCTTGGCGGTGTCAGGAGACAGCCAGCTTGTCGGACTTAGCCGACTGATATTTGCGTTGGCGACGTGATGATCACGCTCGCGCAGCCCCTCCGCGCCGAGGTCGCGTCGGGATCCCCGCCCGCTCGAACTCGCGGGCGAGCGTCCTCGCGTCGACGCCGAACCGGGCGGCGACCACCTTCAGCGATTCGCCCGACTCGTAGCGAGTCGCGGCCCGGTGAACGGAGAGGTCGGTCATCTTGCGCACAACCCTCCGCCGCGCAACGCCTTTGCCGTCGAGGTGGCGGATGATCGTGGTCCGGTTGACCTGCAGTCGCTCGGCAAGCGAGTAAATCGATGACCCTGCGACGTACTCGCGTACGATCCACTGTTTGCTGACTCATGTCGCGACATCCCGGTAACGCTGCCCCACTCACCGCGCAGCACCACGGCCCACATCGTCTATATCGGCGCGGTCGTTGAAACCGCAGCGGAGTTGTCGGCACGCTGGCGTCACCTGTGTCGAGCAGACCTCGCTCTCCCTTAGGTCGATGTGACCCAGGTGCTCCACCACATTGAACGTGCCACCCTCGGAGCGGCGATGTACCTGTTCGTGCGCACGTGGTGCCGGACCGGCGCCATCTCGGCGGGACCCCTGGAGCTGGTTGATCCAACGGGGGAGGCGGTGGGTAGCCCGGACCCGTAATACGCATTAGAGTCCCTGTATGACAATGCTCAGCTTTCGCGTCGAGAAGCGCGATGCCGAGGAAGTCCAATGGTGGGCGCAGGCGCTCGGCGTGGGCCGGTCCGAGCTCCTGCGTGAGGCCCTCCGCCGCCACCTCGATCGACTGGCCTCCGAGGGCGACGCGGATCGCTGGAACGCACAGCCGCTCGAGGACGGGGAACAGGTGCTGGCCGACATCGCCGATTGGGGTCCCGCCGAGGACTGGTCGGACTGGGTGGTCGATGCAGCGGGGTGAGATCTGGTTCGCCGCGACCCCCGGCGGTGATCGACCGGTGCTCGTATTGACCCGCGATCCGGTCGCCGATCGCATCGGCGCAGTGGTCGTCGCAGCGCTGACTCGAACGCGTCGCGGCCTTGCGTCCGAGCTCGAGCTGACGACTGCCGACGGGGTCCCGACGGGAAGCGTGGTGAACTTCGACAACATCCACACGATTCGTCGCGAGTCGTTTCGCCGGAAGGTGGTCTCCCTCTCACCGGCACGGATGGCCGACGCCTGCCAGACGCTCCAGGCAGCAACGGGCTGCTGACTCGGTATTCGGTGTTCGGACGTCGGTTCAGCCGTCGACCCTTTGGAGAACAAGTGCCATCTCGGTGGTACCGGCCGAGGCCGCGCCCATCAGTGCCCGGATGGACGTGTCCGCCATCGTCGGGATCATGAACGTGAGCTCCCAGCCTTCGTCGGCGAGCGCATTGAGTTGGTCCTCGAGTGCCCGAGCCCCGTCGTCGGAATCCGTCCATCGTGCTACTTCGACCCGATATCGGTTCACCGCGGTGACGCTACTGTCCTCACACTCTTTCGGTCACCGTCCGTCGCGGTACTACGAGCGGGAGTCAGCTGGGGCGGGGGGTGTGTTCGACGTCGGCGTCCGGGCCTGGGAAGAACAGGTGATCTTGGGGAACGTCGTGGGGATCGTCGTCCCAATGGATCACATAGGGAGGGCCTCCGTCCTTGCCGCGCACCTCGACGATGGTGGCGTGTCGCTCGTGCTGGCTAATGGCGTGGCCTCGGATCACGAGCTGGTCACCCACTGCTGCCTTCATAGCCACGCTCCTTTCTGTTCTCGATGCCTGGTGCAGGCACCACCGACATCTTGTCGGTCTTCGCATGCCCGCGGCAGGGTCCAACGTCCTTCATTGGCCGGGATCGTGACCTGCGGCCCTACCTCGATGTCGCCCTGCAGGTCATAGATTCCTTCCTGTGTCCTCCGACGTCCCGCTCCGTCTGGAGGCCCGGTTCGACCCAGCAGCTGTCCCGTCGATCACGGCGGCTGCCGCGATGTCCGAGGATCGCGTCCTGGAGCTGTTGGGGACGAGCAGGACCGGCCTCAGCTCAGAGGCGGCGACGGAGCGGGCGGCGACGTGTGGTCCGAACGCGGTGCGTTCCCATCACACCAGCGCGCTGTCGGTGTTGCTCCGGCAGGTCAGCAGTCCGTTGCTGTGGCTGTTGTTGGGCGCCGCGTTGGTGTCGGCGTTCGTGGGCGAGGGCGCCGATGCGTTGATCATCGGGGTGATCATCACGGCGTCGGTGGGTTTGGGGTTCGCGAACGAGTATCGGGCCGAGCGGGCCGCCGAGGCGATGCACGACGAGATCCGCCATGTGGTCACGGTGATCCGCGATGGTGAGCCTGCCAGCGTGGAGGTCACCCACTTGGTGCCGGGCGACGTCGTGCGTCTCGGTGTCGGTGCGATCGTGCCGGCGGATGTGCGGTTGTTGCGCGCGAATGATCTGGAGTGCGACGAGTCGATCCTCACGGGCGAGTCGGTCCCGGCCGAGAAGTCCTCGAGCCCGGTCGCGGCGGAATCGGCGATCGCGGATCTGTCGTCGTGCCTGTTCATGGGAACCGTCCTGCACGAGGGTTCGGCCGACGCAGTGGTCGTCGCCACCGGACGTTCCACCCAGTTCGGACGGATCGCCGTCGGTCTGGGTGAGCGACACCCGCAGACCGAGTTCCAGCGTGGCCTGGCCCGCTTCTCGGGGCTGCTGGCCAAGGTCGCCGGGGTGCTCAGCGTGACGATCTTCGTGGTGAACATCCTGCTCGGTCGACCGGTGATAGAGGCGGTGCTGTTCTCGCTCGCGGTTGCGGTGGGCATCACTCCGCAGTTGCTCCCGGCGGTCGTGTCCACGAGCCTGGCCACCGGCTCGCGTCGGCTTGCTCGAGAAGAAGGTCCTCGTCAAACGGCTGGTGTGCATCGAAGACCTGGGCGACATCGACGTGTTGTTCACCGACAAGACCGGCACCCTCACCGACGGCCACATCAGCTTCGAACGTGCGATCAACCCGGCGGGCGAAGACAGCCAGGAGGTGTTGCGCCTCGGGCTGGTGTGCAACGAAGCGACCTTATCGGGAGGGACCGCAGTCGGCGGCAACCCGCTCGACACCGCGCTGTGGGAAGCTCCAGGAGCGGCCGCGGTCGCGATCGGCGACGTGCATCGCCTGGCTATCGCGCCGTTCGACCACGACTCGTCGCTGCGTCTCGGTACTGGTCGATCAGCGGCGATCAGCGCCTGCTCATCACGAAGGGCGCCCCCGAGACCGTGCTCGAGCACTGCGTCGATGTTCCCGACGAGGCGCGTCGTGCGCTCGAGCGCGAGTTCAGTGCTGGAAACCGGGTGGTAGCCATCGCGACCCGCGCCGCACCCGAACTGACCACCGTCACGCCGGCGGACGAACACGACCTGTGCCTTGCCGGCTACCTGACGTTCCTCGACCAGCCGAAACCGTCGGCGGCCGGCTCGATCTCACGCCTCGACGCCCTCGGCATCACCGTCAAGATCGTCACCGGCGACAACCCGATCGTCGCCGAAACCGTCTGCCGGACGCTCGGCATGGTCTCCGCCGGCACGCTGACCGGCTCCGACCTCGACGCCCTCGACGATGACGCACTGACCGAAGCGGTCAAACACGCGTCGATCTTCGCTCGGGTGAGCCCTGAACAGAAGGCACGCATCCTCAGCGCGCAACGCCGCGCCGGTTCGGCCGTCGCGTTCCTCGGCGACGGAGTCAACGACGCCCTCGCGCTCCACCACGCCGATGTCGGAGTCTCCGTGGATTCCGCCACCGATGTCGCGAAGGACGCCGCAGACATCATCCTGCTCGAACGTGATCTCGATGTGCTCGCCGACGGGGTCGCTGAAGGCCGAGGCATCTTCGCCAACACCATCAAGTACGTGCTCATGGGTACTTCGTCGAACTTCGGGAACATGTTCAGCGTCACTGTCGCCGCCGCGTTCCTGCCGTTCCTGCCGATGCTCCCGTCGCAGATCCTGCTCAACAACCTGCTGTACGACACCAGTCAGATGACCATCCCCACCGACCGCGTCGACGAGGAGCAACTGGCCCGGCCCTCGCACTGGGACATCGGCTTCATCCGCCGGTTCATGGTTCGGTTCGGTCCGATCAGCTCCATCTTCGACTTCGCCACCTTCGCCGTCATGCTCTGGGGCTTCCACGCCGCCGCGCCGCTGTTCCGCTCGGGCTGGTTCGTCGAATCGCTTGCCACCCAGACCCTCATCGTGTTCGTCATCCGTACCCGACGGGTCCCCTTCTTTCGCAGCCGCCCGTCACGGCCGCTCCTCATCTCGGTGATCGCCGTCGTGGCCGTCGGTGCCTTGATACCGCAGAGTCCGGTGAACGACGCGCTGGGCTTCGCGCCGCTGCCGCCCGCGTTCTTCGCCGTGCTCGTCGCTTTCGTCGTCACCTACCTGCTGTGCGTCGAAGTCGCCAAGTACTTCTTCTACAGAGTCCACGCGACAACCGGCGAAAGACCCCTTCGACGCGATCGAAGCCACCGGATCCACCGTCTCGCTGCTCGCTGGAGCCACCACCAGCGGCTACCGCACTGAACGGCCGGCCTGCCTCGTCAGCGTGGCTAGCCTGCGGCGGTGACTCAGGATGGAGACGATCCGAGCTCGGCGCGTTCGACCCATGACACGTTCTTCACCGACAGCGTGCCGCGCGTTGGCCTTCGACGACGCGACGACGAGGCTTCTCCTGTTGGCCAGTCGAGAGACTCGAGCAGAGTTGCCCCTGCGGCGCGACGACGGGTCGGTGTCGGTGTTCAATGCCTATCGAGTGCAGCATCACAACGCCCGGGGTCCCTACAAGGGCGGGATTCGCTATCACCCCGAGCTCGACCTCGACGAGGCTCGAGGCCTTGCCTGCCTCATGACGCTCAAAGCGGCCTTGGTCGATGTTCCCTTCGGTGGAGCCAAAGGCGGGATCGACTGCGACGCGAGCGCCTTGTCCAGTCGCGAGCTCGAGGCGTTGACCCGTAAGTTCGTCGAGAAGTTCCATCGGTTGCTCGGACCGAACCGTGACATTCCCGCGCCTGACGTGGGAACGAACGCCCAGGTGATGGCCTGGATCAACGATGAGTACGCCAAGCTCTACGGACTCAGCCCGGCGGTGGTGACTGGCAAGCCGGTGATCATCGGCGGCTCTCTCGGCCGCACCGAAGCAACCGGCCTCGGGGTGAGCATCGTCGTCGAGACTGTCGCCCGTCACCGCGCCGAGGACTTGAACGGTGCGCGAGTCGTCATTCAGGGCTTCGGCAACGTCGGCACGCACGTCGCTCGCTTCGTCACCGAGCTGGGCATGAAGGTCATCGCGGTCAGCAACCGCAAAGGCGGCAGCTTCTCTGCCGGCGGGTTTGCACTGGCTCAGCTCGTGGCGGCCGCCGAACAGGTCGATGTGCTCCCGGAGGGCACGCCGATCACGAACGCCGAACTGCTCGCCCTCGAATGCGACTATCTCGTGCCCGCTGCTCTCAGTGGCGCAATCACCGAGGCCAACGTGTCGGACGTACAGGCACGCGTCGTCGTGGAAGCCGCCAACAGCCCTGTCACTGCTGAAGCTGACGCGTTGCTCACACGACGGGGGATCACCGTGATCCCCGACATCCTTGCCAACGCGGGTGGAGTCATCGTCAGCTACTTCGAGTGGGTACAGAACCTCCAACAGTTCTCCTGGACCCTCACGGAGGTCAACGAGCGACTTCGCGAGCGACTCGTCGCGGCCGCTGATCAAGTCATCGCTCGCGCCGACGCCGACACGATCGACTACCGGTCTGCCGCATACCGGATCGCGACGGCGAAGGTGAAAGAGGCCTTCTTCTTGTTGGGTTTCTGACTGGTGAACGACATTGCCCGCTGAGAACGCAACTTCCGACGTGGCTCCGCCTGACACGGTGGCCGAGCTGGTGCGGTCGCGCGCCGGTGATCCGAACGTCGGACTGCAGTTCGAGGGCGAGCGCTGGACCTGGGCCGAGGTCGAGACCGAGATGGAGGTCCGCGGCGCCTACCTCGAGGACCTTCTGCGCACAGAGCCGCTCCATGTAGGAGTGCTGCTCGACAACGTGCCCGAGTACCTCTTCATGCTGGGGGGTGCGGCGCTGTCGGGCCGCGTCGTCGTCGGCATCAACCCCACCCGCCGTGGCGCGGAGCTCGCCCGCGACATCCGCCACGCCGACTGCCAGGTGATCGTCACCGACTCCAGCTATGCGGAACTGCTCGATGGCCTCGACCTCGGCGCCGCGTCCGGCCATGTGATCATCGCCGACTCACCCGAGCACGAGGCGACCCTTGCCCGCTACCGCGGGCCCGACGCACCCGCGATCACCGCGGCGCCGGTTCCCGAGGACCTGCTGCTGTTGATCTTCACCTCGGGCTCCACGGCCGCGCCGAAGGCGGTGCGGGTCACCCAGGGCCGGGCGGCGCGCGCGGCGACGGGCCAGATGCCGTTCCGCTCGCGGGACATCCTCTATTGCTCGATGCCCGTCTTCCACGGCAACGCACTCATGGCGATGGTGTTCCCGTCGTTCGCGAGCGGTGCGTCGTTGGTGTTCAAGCGGAAGTTCTCGGCTTCGGGCTTCCTGCCCGATGTGCGCCAGTATCACTGCACCTTCACCAGCACGATCGGTCGCGCGCTCGCGTACGTCCTGGCCACACCCGAATCCGCGCACGACAAGGACCACGATCTGAAGTTCGTGCTGGCCCCCGAGTCGTCGACGGCGGACATGAAGGCGTTCGAGCGTCGCTTCGGCCCTCCGGTGTTCGGCGGTTACGGCTCGAGCGAGAACGCCATCGTGATGATCCCGAGTCCTGGCCAGCCACCCGAGGCGCTCGGCGTGCCCGGCGAAGGACTCGACATCGCGATCATCGATCCCGCGACCGACGAGGAATGCCCGCGGGCCCGGTTCGACGCCGACGGCAAGCTCGTAAACGCCGACGAGGCCATCGGTGAGCTCGTGGGCCGCAACGCGCTCGACCGGTTCGAGGGCTACTACAACAACGACGAGGCCAACGCGGCGCGCAGCCGAGCGGGGTGGTACTGGTCGGGCGATCTTGCGTACCGCGACGAGAACGACGTGTTCTACTTCGCCGGCCGCAACGCCGACTGGATCCGTGTCGACGGCGAGAACTTTGCTGCTGCGCCGGTCGAGCGAGTGATCCAGCGGTTTCCCGGCGTCGCGGGTGTCGCGGTGTTCGGGGTTCCCGATGACCACACCGTCGACGACCAGACGATGGCGGTGATCGAGCTGGCCGACGGGGTCGAGTTCGACCCGGCCGCCTTCGATGCCTTCCTCACCGACCCAACGTGACCTCGGGACCAAGTGGTCGCCGCGCTACGTCCGTATCGTGCCGGCGCTACCGGTCACCGCGACGAACAAGATCGACAAGACGCCGCTGCGAAGAGCCCGCTGGACGTCGACCGCCGATGACCCCGTCTACTGGCGCCCCGAGCGCCGCGAGCCACTGCGTCGACTCACCGAGTCCGATCGCGACGAGATCCTTCGGCGTTTCGAGGCCAACGGCCGGGCCGAGGTGCTGAGCCGCTGAAGAAGGCGGCCGCGCGTCGTTCAACGGATCTCGCCCTCCTCGGTGAGGCCGATCTCGGGGTGCGGGCCGCTGACGATGCTCTGCAGGTCGCCGTAGCCGATTGCGCCATCGGGATCCTCGACTCGCACCAGTCGTTGACCGTGATGGCGGAGCTGCTTCACCGCCTGAGGGAGCGTGCAATCGGGGTAGTGATCGCCCTCGAGGTGGGCCTCGCCCCGCCATTGCCCGTGATAGTGATCGTCGTACCCGCCGTAGAGCCCGGCGGCCAACAGGAACCCGGTCTCGCTCACGGGGCTCAACCGGTATTCGCGGTCGGTGCCGTCGGACATGGTCGCCGTGATGGTGCCGCCCTGAAACCGGCGCGTCGCATCGTCGAATCGGAGATCGGGCCGCGCCGCCACGAACTCCTCGCGGCTTCCGTCGGCGTGCTCGATGCCGCCCTCGAAGGTGAGCCGGCTACGACCGCCGAAACCGAATCGCTGATAGTAGAAGTGCAACCCGAACGGCGTGCCGTCGGCGCTTGTGCAAGACACGGGAAACCACAGCACGTAGCCGCTCGCGCCAGGAGGCATCGGCGAGGGTGCGATGTCGGGTGTCGGCGCGCCGACCCCGTAGCGCACACCCCACGAGCGGTCGCGGGTGGACACCCACGTGCTGTCGTCGAATTCCGTGCGCTTGCCGTCGAGTTCGATCCACCCGCGCGCCGTTCCGACCTGGTGGTAGCGGACGACGTCGGCATCGATCCGGTAGCGGTCGCGACTCAGATGCACCTCGCGGTTCTCGAGTCGGGGCTTGACGGTGCCGGTGAAGATCCATTCGAAGGCGATCGGCTGTTCGTCGTTCGTGTCCAGAGCGAAGCGGATCTCGTGGAGCGGCTCGTTCACCTCGTAGTGGATCGGGCCGACGGAGGTCGTCTCGGGATCGGGCGCGAGCACGCGACTCGAGCGGACCGTCCACTGTTCCACGCCGCGGGAGATGCCGGCGTAGGCGTCCATCACGTTGCGGTTGTTGTACTTGCCCATGCCGAGTGCGAGCTGGATGGAACCATCCCGGGCTGCAGCCATGGCGCAGACCTTCTCGGTCCAGCTCCGCTCGCTCGTGCCTACGCGAGCGTGGGTATCGGTGATCTGGTGCGTGAACTGCTCATCGGCAGCGATCAAAGGACCAATCGATGCAGGCATTGGTGGACCCTAGACCTTCATGCCGGCGGGCCTGACTCGCTCTTGACCTTCAACCCCGGTCGAACCTTTACGGTGGGCTCATGGATGGCTATTCGATCTCGCAAGTGTCCGATCGCACCGGGTTCCCGGCGTCGACGCTCCGCTTCTACGAGCGATCGGGACTCGTGCGCCCGGCGCGCACGCCGGCCGGGTATCGCAGGTACGACGATCACCACCTCGAGGTCCTCGCGTTCATCGGCCGAGCCAAGGGCTTCGGGCTCTCGCTCGACGAGATCACCGAGCTCCTGTTGCTCCTCGACGAGGAGCGATGCGCTCCCGTCCAAGACCGACTGCGCGCCCTCGTGGGGGCCAAGATCGCCGACGCCCGAGCGCGGATCACCGAGCTCGTGGCCTTCACGGCCGAGCTCCAACGCGTGTCGGCGACGCTACGCCGGCACACGCCGGACGGGCCGTGCGACGACGCCTGCGGATGCACCTCGGACGAAGGTCACCTCCCTTCGGCGGTGGTGCTCACGACGAAGCAAGATGCGACGAGTCCGCCGATCGCCTGCACCTTGGCGCCCGAGCAGGTGGGGGATCGCATCGACGACTGGCGAGCGGCCCTGGCTCTGGCCACCAGTCGTGAGCCGACGGAAGGCGGCATGAGGGTTCGATTTCCGCGTGGTGTGGGCGTGGAGGCGCTGGCCGCGCTCGCGGCCGCGGAGCAGGATTGCTGCCCCTTCTTCACGCTGGCTTTGACCTTCGACGTCGATGGTGTCGCGTTCGAGGTCACGGGACCGCCCGATGCGCGACCGGTGATCGACGCGCTCGTCGGCACGGCATCATGAGCGTCGTTCGCGCCGTTGCGCTGTTCGTTCTCGCCGCCGTCGCGGAGATCGGCGGGGCCTGGCTCATCTGGCAAGGTGCCCGCGAGCATCGAGGGATCGCTTGGATCGGTGCGGGCATCGTCGCGCTCGCGGGGTACGGGTTCGTCGCTACGTTCCAGGAGGACAACAACTTCGGCCGCATCCTCGCGGCGTACGGAGGCATCTTCGTCGCCGGCTCGCTGGCGTGGGGCATCGTCATGGACGGGTTCGAACCGGATCGCTACGACTACCTCGGCGCCACCATCTGCCTGGTCGGCGTGGCCGTGATCATGTTCGCCCCCCGAGCAGCCTGACGTCGGAGCAACCGCGGCGCGTCAGGACGCGAAGTCTCCTGGCGTCCGAGGGGGGGGTTGGAGGAAGTAGTACGAACCGCCTTTCTTCGCGATAAGCCTTCGGCATGAACGGGAGTTCCTCGCGCACTCGGGTCTTGATCGCTCTGTGCGTCGGCCTGATCTTCGGTGGGGCGGTAGCGCTCGTCTCGGTGTGGCAGCTCGCCGTGCTCGTCGGGTGGTCGGCGGCCGGCGCGTTCTGGCTCCTCCAGGTTTGGTTCCGCGTTCGGAACCTGGACCCGGACGACACCAGGCGGCTGGCCACACGCGAGGACAACAGCCGCACGTCGGCGAGCGTTCTGCTCGTGACTGCGTGCGTCGCCAGTCTGCTGGGCGCGGCCTTCGGCCTCGTGAAGTCGCACGAAGTCGGGGCGACACTCGAGGTGTTGCTGACCACTATGTCGGCGGTGACGGTCATCCTGTCGTGGACCGTCGTGCACACCGTGTTCATGCTGCGGTACGCGCACGAGTACTACTCGCCCCACCCGAGCGGGATCGACTTCAAGAGCGGTGAGTACAACCCGGACTATCGCGATTTCGCCTACGTGGCCTTCACGGTGGGTATGACGTTCCAGGTGTCGGACACCGACATCAACAGCGGAGTGATTCGCCACACCGTGCTCCGCCACGCACTCTTGTCCTACCTGTTCGGTGCGGTCATCGTGGCGCTGATGGTGAACATCATCGCCGGGCTGCTCAAGTGAGCCCGATGAAGGAGAACCAGCGATGACCTTCGAAGCGCGGCTGGAAGAGCTCGGGCTGCGGCTCCCTGGCCCGTACCCACCCCACGAACCGCTCGATGCGGTGGTCGTTCACGGAGGGGTGGCCCGAACATCCGGGCAGCTCCCACGGGATCTCACCGGTGCGGTGGTGCACCAAGGCATCGTCGGTGCCGGGGTCACCATCGAAGCCGCGAGCCGAAGCGGCGCGCTGGTGCGCGCTGAACGCGCTGTCGGTCCTGCGGGCCGAGCTCGGCACCTTGGATCGCGTCCAGCGGGTGCTGACGGTCATCGGCTTCGTTGCGTGCGCGCCGGGATTTCACCAGCAGGCTGCTGTCGTCGATGGCGCGAGTCGGCTGCTGGCCGACGTCTTCGGTGACGCGGGTCGCCACACCCGTTCCGCCATCGGTGTGGCCGCGCTGCCGCGTGGCGGTGCCGTCGAGATCGAAGTGGCCGTCGCCCTTCGGAACTGATCGGAGTTGCCATGTGGACACGTGCAATCGTCGGGGCAGCACTCTGCTTGATCGGTGGCCTCTGGTTCGCGCAAGGGGTCGGGGTCGCCAAAGGCTCGCCGATGACCGGTCATTCTCAGTGGGCTTGGATCGGTGGTGCCGCTGTCGTGCTCGGAGTGGGTCTCATCGTCTGGGCGGTGCTGGCGCGCAAGCGCACGCCTCCGGACGGTTGACGGGTCAGGACGCTCGACCGGGCTCCGTGGGCCGGTGATGATGTCTAATGTCGCCGTGATGGGAATGGGGGGACGGGGCCGGACCGCGCTCGCATTGGCGGTCGTGATGGCGTTCGGGGTCGGTCTGGCGATCGTGCCCGGCGTCGTGCGGCCGGATGCCGGGACCGATACCGCGTGGGCGGACGACGGGGGTGAGCGCGTGCCCGAGGATGTCTGGCAAGCCCGCACGAACGACTACCTGGCGTGGGCCACCGGGCAAGGGCTGTCACCGGGTTCGATCCCGTCGGTGCTGGCGCACGCCGAGCGTCACGATCGGGATCCATCGTTCGTGTGGGACTCCAACGCGCCCGATCCGAGCGACTACGAGGCTCGATTCCAGCAGCTGCGCGAGTTTCGCGACACCGGCGACTTCGCCATCAACGACTACCTGTTCACGTTGCTCGCGCACCGTGACCAACTGCGCCCCGACCTGGCCTCCGCGTTCGAGGAGCGGATCCTGAACTTCAAGTACTGGTGGACGGAGCCGACTCCGCCCGGGATCATCGACTCGCAGTACTACTGGACCGAGAACCACCTGATCATTTATCTGGCGAACGAGTTCATCGCCGGACAGACCTATCCCGACGACTGTGTTCGCCAACAGCGGTATGACCGGCAAGCAGCACATGGACCACGCGCGCGACCTGATCCTGCGTTGGATGTCGCTCCGTGCTCGCTTCGGGTTCAGCGAGTGGCTCTCGAACGTGTACTGGATGGAGGACCTCAAGGGGCTGCTGCTGCTCGCCGACTGGTCCGACGATCCCGAGATCACGCACTGGGCGTCGGCTCTGCTCGACGTGATGTTCGTGGAGCTGGCATCGCATCTCCAGAACGGATCGTTCGGCGCCACTCACGGCCGGTCGTATCTCAAGGACAAGATGACGGCACGGGACGAGGACACCTACTCGATGGCGAAGATGGTGTTCGACGACACGCCCACCGACTACGAGGGTGTCGACAACACATCGTTGCTCGCCATGGCGCGTCGATACCGCCCGCCCGAGGTGGCACGGGTCATCGCGCAGGAGCGCGGAGGTCGGTGTCGTCCGCCAGCGCCAGGGCATCCCCATCGACCCACACGCGCCGATCACGCCCGACCCCGCGCCCGCGTACGGGCTCGCCGTACGACGACCCGCTGGTGTGGTGGGGGATGGGCGCACAGTTCCCTTGGCAGACCGTGCCGATGAGCATCGACCTGATCAAGACCTATGACCTGCTCGACACCGACCTGTTCCAAGACCTCGGTGTGCTGAAGCCGATCATCGAGAACAGCTCCATCGAGCAGCTCCAGAACCTCGCGCTCGCAGTCTGGCCACCGCGGTGAATGCGGGCCTGCTCTCCGAGGTGAACACCTACACCTGGCGCTCGCCCGAGGTGATGCTCTCGACCGCGCAGGACTGGCGGAAGGGCCAGCGCAGCGAACAGGTCCAGACGAGCCAAGCGACCCTCGATCCCGATGCCCTCGTCTTCACCAACCATCCGGCCAAGGACGCGCCGCTGACCGAGGAGGACGCGCGGAGTGACTCGTCGTACTACTGGACCGGCCAGGCGTCGGCACCACGGTCGGTTCAGCACGACAAGGTCAACATCTCGATCTACGCGCCGCAGTACGAGAACTCGCCCGGCAATCCCATTCCGTACCTCGAGTACGAGAACCTGACGCACGCGTTCTTCCCGACCGAGCACTTCGACCAGGTCGTCCAACAAGACGGATGGACCATCGGGCGCAAAGGCGACGGGTACATCGCGCTCTGGTCGTGGCGGCCGACCCACTGGCGCACCTACGCGCCGGGCGACTACACCCTCGGGCTCACCCAACCGTTCGATCTGGTGGCCGACGGCGGGGCGGACAACGTGTGGATCACCGAGGTCGGCCGCAGTGCCGACTGGGCGGGTACGCCGGATCCGTTCGCTTCCTTCGTCACCGCCATCACGGCTTCGGCGCCGGCGGTGACGCCGCTACCGGCGGCCGACGGGTCGGCGCACACCTACAAGGACGGTTTCGATGTCGCCTACCACTCGCCGAGCGATGGCGCGGTGTCGGTCGGTTGGGACGCGCCGCTCACCGTCGACGGACAACAGCAAGCCCTGAGCGGATACCCCCGCTGGGACTCGCCGTTCACTCACGTCGACTTCGACACCTGGCGCTATCGGGTCGTCGCCGGCGATGCGAGCATCGACCACGACTTCACGGCGCTGGCGGCGCTCACCGGTGCCGACGTGGGGCCCCCGCCCACCAGCTCGACCACCACGTCCACCACGAGCACCC
This sequence comes from uncultured Iamiaceae bacterium, assembly GCA_963778895.1. Taxonomy (GTDB): domain Bacteria; phylum Actinomycetota; class Acidimicrobiia; order Acidimicrobiales; family Acidimicrobilacustridaceae; genus CAVZVZ01. The sequence goes on along the minus strand of CAVZVZ010000005.1, from coordinate 56,267 downwards.
CGCCGGCGAGCGACGAATCGACCGTGGTTGCGCCAGAGGATCTTTCCACCGAGCCCGACGCGCGGCCTCGCTTCACTGGCTGATCGACACCGTCGTTAGTTTGTTCGTCCCCGCACCAGCCCACCCGGCCGGGCGTCGGTGAGCTCGCCCCCATCGACGACGGTCTCGCCCGCCACGATCGTGGCCAGGTAGCCGTCGGCGCGCTGAATCAGTCGGCCGGCACCACCGGGTAGGTCGTCGACTCGTTCGGGCGAGCGCAGTTGCAGTGCCTCGGCATCGATCAGGTTCAGATCAGCACGCGCTCCTGCACGTAGAACCCCACGATCGTGGAGGCCGTAGAAAGCGGCGGGATCAGAACTGAGTCGGCGGATGACATCTTCGAGTGGCAGCCGCGGGCCCCGTGTGCGATCGCGGACCCAATGGGTCAAGAGGTAGGTCGTCATCGACGCGTCGCAGATGATGCCGCAGTGGGCGCCACCGTCGCCCAGGCCCTGCACGGTCATCGGGTCCGACATCATGTCGAACAGGCCGTCGTACGAGCCCCGCCCGTAGTTGAGAAGTGGGAACAACAAGAACGAGCGGCCCTCATCGGTCGAGCATCGCGTCATAGGTGACCTCCCAGGGGTCGCGCCCCGATCGTCGGGCCATGGCGGCGATGCTCGAATCGGGCTCGGGCTCGTAGTCGAGCGGGTCGCCCGAGCGGATACAGCCGCTCGAAGATGTACGAGTTCAACTGGTCGGCCGAGGGTGGACCCGAGCGATCCGGTGGGTCCGCGAGGATTGCCGCCTTTGTCGCCGGGTCGGCCAAGCGCCGGATGCGTTCTTCGAGGGGAAGGTGCTCGAGCGCTCGGAAGGTCGCCCGATGGCGAAACGGATTCATGCGTGATTGGTGGCCCATCAACATCCCGAAGCAACGGCTGGCGACCTGCGGGCGAATGTTCGCGCCGGCCGCGTTCGCCGCCCTCACCGTGTCGAACCACGAACGCCAGCTGTCGGGATCGAGGTCGTGCTCCATGGCGAGGAACGTGATCGGCACCGGGAACTCGCGCCCGAGCCGACTGAGCCAGTCCACTTCATGCTCGATGTCGCCTGGCTTGTCACCAGCCATCTCGCCGCCGACGCCGGCGGGAACCACCTGCAAGACACCCCGGCTCGCGTCGCGCAGCGCGCCGAGCAGCGCGACGATCTCGTCCTCGGCCGCGAAGGTGCCGGGGACGGGCTGGCCGTGCACGTCACGATGCCCGGCGGTACGCCCGGTCGAGAACCCGAGTGCTCCTGCCGCCAACGCGTCGCGCACGATCGTGGTCATCGCCACGAGGTCGTCGCCGGTCGCGGGCTCTTGGGCGCGACCGCCCATCACATAGGCGCGTACCGCCGCGTGCGGGATCTGGGCGCCGACGTCGATGGCGCGTGGCATGCGCGCCAGCGCGTCGAGGTACTGGCCGAAGGTCTCCCACTCCCACTGGATCCCTTCGGACAGTGCCGATCCTGGGATGTCCTCCACGCCCTCCATCAGCTCGACGAGCCACTCGTGCCTACTGGGCGCTACGGGGGCGAAGCCCACGCCGCAGTTGCCCAAGATCGCGGTCGTCACCCCGTGCCAGCACGACGGCGTGAGATGCGGGTCCCACGTCGCTTGACCGTCGAAGTGAGTGTGGATGTCGACGAAGCCGGGTGTGACGAGTAGGCCGTCCGCATCGATCGTGCGACTCGCTACACCGTCACCCCTGCTGATGCGCCCGACCTCTGCGATGACGCCACCCTGAACGGCCACATCGGCGGTGTACGCCGCGGCACCGGTTCCGTCCACGACCGTGCCGCCCCTGATGACCAGATCGAAGGTCATGTCACCCGCTCGACGGCACCGAGGTTGCCCAACAACGCCGTGTACGACTCGTTGTTGCGATCCGAGATGAAGCGATGGACACGTTTCTCGAGAGTCCAGCGGAGCAACGGGTTGCGCGCGTGGTACGTCTCGTGGAAGGTGAGACGCGTGCGACCGTCGGGCTCCTCGACCAGTCGGTGCCACCCTTCGGCCCGCGACCACAGAGGTTTGCCGATTGCGATGTAGCGGGCGAACTCGCCGAGCCGGGCCTCGACGATGCACTCCCACGACATGGCCTTGCCCGCCCGAGAGGAGATACGACGGTACGGCGAACGTGCAGATGCGAACCAGGCCCTCGTTCGCTTCGTCACCAGTCGACAGGATCTCGATGCGTCCACCTGGGTAGTCGACGACGTGTGGCCCCGGACCTTCGGGCCATCGCGGGTGAAGGGCGCGCCAGACCCTCCGCGCCGGAGCGGCGACGAGGAAGGTGACGGTGTGCTCCTGCATTGCTGCATTCCCTAGCACCTTTGTCGTCAGCAATGTCGGTGCTGCCTAGGATCGCGACATGAAACTCGCGAACCTCGATGGACGGGCCACGATCGTCACCGACGCGGGAGGTATCGACGTGGCCCAGGCATCGAACGATCGCTTCGGGCCCGACGTGCAGGCGCTCTTCGCGGACTGGCGCGACTTCGTGGCATTCGCTTCTGCGCTCCGTGGTGCGCCGGCGAATCCGATCGACGAGTCGTTGCTGGGACCGCCCGTGCCCAAGCCCCCGCAGGTCTTCGCGATCGGGCTCAACTACCGCGCCCACGCCGAGGAGTCGGGTATGGACATACCCTCCGTGCCCGCGACCTTCACGAAGTTCCCGGCATCGATCACCGGGCCGTTCGCCGAGGTGGAGATCCCGGCGCCCACCACCGACTGGGAGGTGGAGTTGGTCGCCGTCATCGGCGTCGAGGCCGACCGGGTTTCCGAGGCCGACGCGTGGTCACACATTGCGGGGGTGACGGTTGGGCAGGACATCTCCGAGCGCACGTTGCAATTCGCCGCCGCCGGGCAGTTCTCGTTGGGTAAGTCGTACCGCGGGTTCTCGCCGATCGGCCCGTGGATCGTCACTCCTGATGAGTTGGCCGACCCTGACGACCTCGAGCTCGGGTGCTCGATCGATGGCGAGACGGTGCAGTCCTCACGCACGAACGATCTCATCTTCGACGTTCCGCAACTGGTGGCCGAGTTGTCGGCCGTGTTGCCGTTGTGGCCGGGCGACATCATCTTCACGGGTACACCGTCCGGTGTCGGTGTCACCCGTCAGCCGGCGCGGTTCTTGCAGGCGGGTGAGGTGCTCGAGAGCTGGATCGAAGGCATCGGCACGATCCGCAATCGGATGATCGCCGCACCTGACCGGTGATCCGGACGTCCGATGTCGATCTGTTCAGTGACGAGGCCCTCACCGAACCGTACGAGCACTATCGGATCCTGCGCGACCTGAGCCCTGTCGTCTGGCTCGAGCGTCACGAGGTGTTCGCCGTGCCTCGCTATGCCGAGGTGCGAGATGTGCTGGACCGCCCGGAGGAGTTCTGCTCGGGTCGAGGCGTGGGCCTCAACGCGTTCATCAACGACGCGGGTCGCGGTACCACGCTCATGAGTGACGGCGACGCTCACGATCGCCAGCGCGAGGTGATCGGTCGGCCGCTCACGCCACGGGCCCTCGCGGGACTGCGGTCGCAGGCGCAGGCACTAGCGGACGAGCTGGTCGACCGGTTGGTCGCACGCGGGAGCTGTGACGCGGTCACCGATCTGGCTGAGGTGATCCCGGTGACCTGGGTACCCGACCTTCTCGGTTGGCCCGAGGAGGGACGAGACCGGCTCTTGGACTGGGCGGCGGCCAACTTCGACGGGCTCGGACCGCTCAACGCTCGGGCCGAGGCGTCGGGTCCCCGGTTGCTCGAGATGCTCTCGTACGCTCGGCAGGTCGCGCGGCGCGACGACCTGCCGGCCGCTTCGATGGCGGCAGGTGTGCTGGCTGCGGCGACCAACGGCGACGTGGCGCCCGAACAGTGCCCGATGCTGTTGATCGACTACCTCGCGCCTTCGCTGGATACGACGATCAGCGCGCTGGGCAATGCGATCTGGCTCTTCGGCACCCAGCCCGAGCAGTGGGACCGGTTGCGACGCGAGCCCGATCGGGTGAAGAACGCCTTCAACGAGGTGGTCCGCTTCGAGAGCCCCATCAACTGCTTCACCCGTGTCGCCACGATCGGCGCCGACGTGGGCGGGGTCGAAGTGCCCGCAGGTTCGCGAGTGATGGTGATGTATGCGTCGGCCAACCGGGACGAGCGGCGATGGGAGCGAGCGGACGAGTTCGACATCACCCGTGACTCCGCAGGACAACTCGGCTTCGGTCATGGTCCGCATGCGTGCGCAGGTATGGGTCTGGCTCGCCTGGAAGGCGCAGCGGTGCTCTCGGCGCTCGTGGAGCGGGTGGAACGCTTCGAGCTTGGTGAGCCCGTTCGTCGGCTCAACAATCTGATTCGTTCGTTCGGGTCGTTGCCCGTGACCCTCCACGCCGCCTGAAGATCCCTGGTGTCGTCTGTTTGACGCGCCGTGTGTTGGTAGGCCGACTCGACGGCCATCGTCGCATCCTTACCGTCGGTCGGATGAGAGATGACACGAAGATTCACACCAGGAAAGGCCGCGTTCTGGCGGCGGCGCTCGTGGCGGCGTTGGCGGCAACAGTGTTGGCGACCGGGCCAGTGGCGAGCGCGCACGTCGACGATGCGGTCACCCCGCCGATCGTGCGCCTGGGCGACGTCTCGATTGTCGAGGGACCGAGTGGTCAAGGCACGGCCGCTCTGCAGCTCTCGCTTTCACACCCACTCGAACACGCCCTGATGGTGGCAGTGGTGACGCGAGACCGCACTGCCACTTCACCGAGTGACTATCGAGCCGTCAGCAAGCCGAAGAACATCAAGATCGGCGCGGGCAAGGTGTCGGCCAACGTGTCGATCGCCGTGAACGGCGACGTCATCCCCGAGGCGGATGAACAGTTCAGCGTGGAGGTCACGGCTACTACCGACGCCGACATCGCCGGCGGCGCGACGGGAACCGTCACGATCCTCGACGATGACACGGTCTCCGACCAGAGCCTTCCTCGGCTCGGGATGGGCTCGGCAACGGTGTTCGAGGGCTCGAGCGGCCGTACGACCGTCAAGGTGCCGGTTACGCTCTCCGCGGCCCTTCCCCACGATGTGTCCTTCAACGTGTATTCGTTCGGAGGCAGCGCGAACGGACCGCCCGACTTCAAGCCGATCGACAAACGCGTGCGGATCAAGGCGGGCCGGAGTTCAGCCACCGTGGCCGTCCAGATCGTTGGGGATCGCGAGACCGAGAACGACGAGGAGTTCTTCCTCCAGATCGTCGACGTGTCCGACACGACGGTCGACACGACCGCCCGTTCCGTCGCCACGGTGACCATTCGTGACGATGAGCCACCGATCGCTCCGGGCAACATCTACAGCTACTTGTTCGGTGACCCGGTGGTGCTGCAGGGACCGACCGCGCCGGGTTGGGTGCACCTCGACTGGGACGAGCCGATGGGTGGGGGAGCTGCGGATTCCTATGACCTCGAGCTCTCGCGTGACAACGCGACGTGGCAACCGCTCGCTTCGACCGAGACCCGGTCGTACGACCATTTCTGCGGTCTCTACAACCAGCTGTGCCAGTACCGAGTGACGCCGCGCAACACGGGCGGTACGGGGCCCACTTCGTTTCTCGGCTCGGTGGTCACCCAGGCGCCGTCGCCGCCAGGAATGCCGACTAGCTTCACCGCCGCCTTGGCCGATCCGCTGACTCCGGGCTTGGTCGGACTGCACTGGTCGGCGCCCGACGACGGTGGTGCGCTCGAGGTCTATCAGGTCGACTGGCGCGACGGATCCGGCACGTGGCAGGAGATCTATTACGGCGCCGGTCTGTCGACTCACCATGACTGCGGCCTTCCCGCGACCGTCTGTGAGTACCGCATCGCTGCGACTCAACACCGGGGGTGCAAGCCCATCGCGCACCGCTCAGGTGACGGCGCGATCGGTGCCCGGAACCCCGACAGCGGTGGTCGCCGAGACCGTGCCGGAATCGCGCACCATCGTGCTGTCGTGGTCGGCACCGCCGAGCGATGGTGGTATGCCGATCACGGGTTACGACGTGCGCTACACCGATGCCACCGACGACTCCGGACAGCCTCCCGCCGATGCGAGCTGGGCGACGGTCGCGACGAGCGAGCTGAGCGCGACGGTCGACTCGTGCGGCTCTGCCTTGGCTGGTGCCGCGAGCTGTTGGCTGCAGGTCAGGGCCGTGAACGCGGTCGGTTCGGGCCCGTGGTCTGATGGCACGCCGGTCGCGACCTTCGTCACCCCCGCACCGACGGAGCTCGACGGGGCCAGCGTGGCGCTCGTCGGCGCCACCGCTCCCGGTTGGGCTGAGCTGACGTGGACGCCCGGGACCGGTGGCGGGCCACCGGCGGCGTACGACGTGGAGATGAGCCGTGACGGCGCGAGTTGGCAAGCCATCGCGCACACCACCGAGACGCGGCTCGATCACTACTGCGGTCTGTACGAGCTGACGTGTACGTACCGCGTCACGCCGATCAACGTCGGGGGACCCGGACCAACGGTGTTGGTCGGCTCGATCACGACGGGCGCACCGACCCTACCCGGCTCGCCGCTCCACGTCGTGGTCAAGCTCGCCGGGCCCGACGCGCTCGGCCTGGTCGCACTGACGTGGGATCCGCCATCGGTGGGCGGACCGGCGCAGACCTACCGCGTCGAACGTCGGATTGCGGCCAATAGCTGGCAAACGATCTACGCCGGTGCCGAAACACACACCAAGAACGCGTGCGGCGTACCGAAGATGGTGTGCGACTACCGAGTGGTGGCCGTGAACAGCGCGGGCGACGGCGCTGCCACGGCGGTCAGTGTCACCACGCAAACCGTGCCGGATGCGCCGACCAGTTTCGTGGGCGCATCACAACTCGATTCCCGCGCCGTGGTGCTGCGGTGGGGGCCTCGGGTCGTCGATGGGGGAGCGACGATCCTGCGCTACCGCATCCGGATGACCACCGACATCGAGGCCGACGGCCAAGCACGTTGGAACTCGGCATGGGTCATCTCGGTCGTCGACGGTGCGACCACATCGACGATCGCTACCTGTAATGGTGGTCCCCGACCGTCCGTTCGCTGCCGCTTCGAGGTCCGCGCCGAGAACGCGCTCGGCGCCGGCCCGTGGAGTACCGGGGCCCTCGTGACGACCTTCGTGGCGCCGCCCCGAGACCCCAAGCCGGGGACGGGCCCGGAGCCATCGGCCGAGTGACCGGCCGACAGCATCGAACGGTCAGACGCCGGCGGTATCGGCCTCGGCGTCGATGTCGACCGCGGGTGCGGCGAACTGCGCGTTGTAGAGGTTGGCGTAGGCGCCGCCCTGCTCGAGCAGCTCGTCGTGATTGCCTTGCTCGACGATACGGCCCTGCTCCATCACGAGGATGATGTCGGCATCGCGAATGGTCGACAGTCGGTGCGCGATCACGAAGCTGGTGCGGTTCGAGCGAAGGGCGGCCATCGCCTCCTGGATGAGGACCTCGGTGCGCGTGTCGACGGAGCTGGTGGCTTCGTCGAGGATGAGGATGGTCGGATCGGCGAGGAATGCGCGCGCGATCGTGAGCAACTGCTTCTCGCCCGCGCTCACGTTGCCGCCCTCGTCATCGATGATCGAGTCGTAGCCGTCGGGCAACGAGTGCACGAAGCGGTCGACATAGGCGGCTTTGGCCGCAGCGAGCACTTCGGCTTCGGTCGCGTCGAGGTTGCCGTACGCGATGTTCTCGCGGATCGTGCCGCCGAACAGCCATGTGTCCTGCAGCACCATGCCCATGTTCGAGCGCAGCTCGCTGCGGGTCATGGTGGCTATGTCCTCGCCGTCGAGTGTGATGGCGCCGCCGTCGAGCTCGTAGAAGCGCATCAGCAGATTGACCAGCGTGGTCTTGCCGGCCCCGGTCGGTCCGACGATGGCGACGGTCTGGCCGGGCTCGGCCACCAGGCTGAGGTCCTGGATGAGTGGTTTGGCGGGGTTGTACGAGAAGGAGATGTCTTCGAAGGCGACTCGGCCGGCGGGCCGATCGACGTGGTGCGGCTGGGCCGGATCGAGCGACTCCTCGGGCGCGTCCAGCAGCTCGAAGACCCGCTCCGCCGAGGCGATGCCCGACTGCAGCACGTTGAACATCGACGCCAGTTGGGTGAGCGGTTGGGTGAACTGGCGCGAGTACTGGATGAAGGCCTGCACGTCGCCGAGCGAGAGGGCGCCCGACGCGACCCGCAGGCCACCGATCACGGCGATGGCGACGAAGTTGAGATTGCCGAGGAACATCATCGCCGGCTGGATGATGCCGGCGATGAACTGGGCCGAGTAGCTCGCTTCGTACAGTTCTTCGTTCTTCTGGCGGAAGCGCTCCTCGACGGCGCTCTGCTGGCCGAACACTTTGACCAGCGCGTGGCCCGTGAAGGCTTCTTCCACCTGTGCGTTCAGCACGCCGGTGTGTGTCCATTGCGAGATGAAGCGCTTCTTCGAACGCTTGGCGATCGTCCTCGTGGTGAAGATGGACGCCGGGATGGTGATGAGCGCGATCAGGGCCAGGAGCCACGAGATCGTGAACATCATGATCAGTACACCGAAGATGGTGAGCACGGACGTCAGCATCTGGCTCAGTGTCTGTTGAAGACTCTGGGCGACGTTGTCGATGTCGTTGGTGACCCGGCTCAACAGGTCGCCACGGGGTTGGCCGTCGACGTAGCGCAGGGGCAGGCGATTGAGCTTGTCCTCGACGCGTGCTCGGAGGCGCATCATCGTGCGTTGCACGACCCCCGCGAGCAGGTAGCCCTGGAGATAGGAAAGCGTGGCGGACCCGAGGTAGAGCCCGGCCACGACGATCAGCGTGCGATGCAGCTTGGTGTAGTCGATGCCGGCCGGGTTGCCGAGGCCGGCGACGATCACATTGGTGGCCTGGCCGAGGATCTTCGGGCCCAGGACGAACAGCGTCACCGCCACGACCGCGAGCACCAGCACCAGGACCGCGCCGGCCCGTTCGGGTCGCATCTCCGAGATCAGCCGGGCCGTGGAGCCGCGGAAGTCCTTGCTCTGTTCGGCGGGCATGCCGGCGGCCGAGAACCGCGACGTGAAGGTGGTGCGCGCCTCCGGAGGCTTCAACTGTTGGGCCTCGTCCTCGGGATCGAGGACCGGACCGCCGCTGTTCGGGAGTTGATCGCTCATGCCGCCTCCTCCGCCGACATCTGCGAGGCGACGATCTCGGCGTAGGTCGGACAGCCGTCGAGGAGCTCGCGGTGGGTGCCGAGGCCGACGACATGACCATCCTCGAGCACGACGATCTGATCGGCGTTCATGATCGTCGCCACGCGCTGGGCCACGATCAGGACCGTCGCGTCGACGGTGAGCGGCGCCAGTGCGGCGCGTAGTCGGGCATCGGTGGCGAGGTCGAGGGCCGAGAACGAGTCGTCGAACAAGTAGATGCCGGGGCGGCGCACGATGGCGCGAGCGATGGCGAGGCGCTGACGTTGACCGCCCGAGACGTTGGTGCCGCCCTGCATGATCGGTGACTGCAAGCCCTCGGGTCGGGCCCGGACGAAGTCGTCGGCCTGGGCGATTCGGAGCGCCTCCCACAGCTCGGCTTCGGTGGCGTCGGGGTTGGCGTGCCGGAGGTTGCTCTCGATCGTGCCGGAGAACAGGTAGGGCCGCTGCGGGATCAGTCCTACCCGACTCCAGAGGGTTTCGAGATCGAGGTCGCGCACGTCGACGCCGTCGATGCGAACGGCCCCGTCGGTGACGTCGAACAGTCGAGGGATCAGGTTGAGCAGCGTCGTCTTACCCGCGCCCGTACTGCCGATGATCGCGGTCATCTGCCCGGGCCGGGCGACGACCGAGACGTCGGTCAGCACCGGAGCCTCTGCGCCCGGGTAACGGAAACCGACGTTGTCGAACTCGAGCGTGTTGAGCCGCGAGAGCTGCGGTGACCGCATTGTCCGGCTCGCCGATCGTGGAGTCCATGTCGAGCACCTCTTGGATGCGGTCGGCGCAAACCGACGCCCGAGGTATGAGCACCGCGACGAAGGTGGCCATCATCACCGACATCAGGATCTGCACGAGGTAGCTCAGGAACGCGATGAGCGAACCGATCTGCATCTCGCCGCTGCCGATGCGATTGCCACCTATCCACAGCGCACCGACGCTCGACACGTTGAGGACCAGCATCACCACCGGGAACATGAAGGCCATCAGTCGACCGGCGCGCAGCGAGGTGGCGGTCAGATCGTCGTTGGCGTCGCCGAACCGCTCGACCTCGAACGGCTCGCGCACGAACGCTCGCACTACCCGCAACCCGGTGATCTGCTCGCGCAGCACTTTGTTCACCTTGTCGATGCGGTCCTGCATCTCTTGGAACTGCGGCACCATCCGCACGATCACGTTGCCGACGGCGAAGAGCAGGACCGGGATGCTCACGAGGAGGATCAGCGACAGGGGGCCGTCCTCGCGGATCGCCAGGATCACACCGCCGATCGCCATGATCGGGGCGGCGATGAGCATCGTGCAGCCCATGACGACCAGCATCTGCACCTGGGTGACGTCATTGGTGATGCGCGTGATGAGCGAGGGTGCGCCGAAATGGTCGACTTCTTGACTGGAGTAGCCGGTCACCTGATGGAAGAGCCCATTGCGGACGTCGCGACCGAAAGCCATGGCGACCCGGGCGCCGAAGTACGTGGCGCCGATCGCGAACACGACCTGCACCAACGTGACACCGAGCATCACTGCACCCACCTTCAGGATGTAGCTGGTGTCGTTCTTCACGATGCCGTTGTCGATGATGTCGGCGTTGAGCGTGGGCAACGTCAGCGTCGCCGCCGTCTGTATCGCCTGCAGCACGATGACGATCGCGAGCGAACCGCGATATGGGCGCAGGTTGATCTTGAGGAGTCGAGTCAGCATGGGTCTGGGTCGTTGGTCAGGGGGTGCGGATGCCCTCGAGCAGGAGCGAGACGATCTCGTCCGGAGCGAGGGGTTCTTCAGTGGTCAACGAGGGATGGCTGCACGCGAAGGTGAGGCTGCGTAGTAGTTGCGCGGCCTGGGCGGGGTCGCGTCGGAGTCGGTCGCGGTCGGGTTCGAAGACTCGTGCGAGCGCCAACATCTCCGGTGCGTGAGGGCCGCGGCTGGCCTGCAAGCGTTCTGGTGGCTTACCCATGCCGACCGCCGTCATGAACTGCCAGATGACGGTGACTCGCCGCTGGAGGATCTCGACGGCGGTGGCGAGGCGACGTTCGAGGGGCTGGTCGAGGTCGATCGCCTGGAGCGCGGCTTGGGTCGGCGCGGGATCGAACACGAGGTCGCCGACCGCCTCGAGCAACTCTTCCTTGTCGGTGAAGACCCGGAAGATCGTGCCTTCGGCCACGCCGGCAGCCTCCGCGATCTGGCGGCTGGTGACGCCCGAACCGTGGGTGATCAGCAGCGGAAGGGTGGCCTCGACGATCGCGGCGCGGCGCTCGCCGCGCGGCAACGCCGCGGCCCGAGAACGGGGCTCCGGCTCACTCGTGGTGGGCCCGGCGGTGGTCTCGGTGGGGGTGGCCGTGGGGGTCGATCGGGGCATCAGGCCGACCAATGTACCTGAGTGAGCACTCACTCACTCAGGTCGGTGCCGAGCCGATCCAGGAGGCTTCGGGTGATCTGCTCCACCAGGGGGTCCCCGCCGGCCAGCCCGAATGTCCAGTCGGTGCATCCGCTGGTCACGACCGTGCCGCCCGGTGAGAAGGTGCCGAGCACGGCGTGCCCGTTCGTGATCCGAGCCGTGCTGGCCGGTGTGTGGTCACCGAAGAGCACGGCGGCGGTCTCCTCCAGTTCTCCGATGTCGCGGAGTGTGGTCAGCCCGGGTGGATACTCGTCGTGGTCCGCCGTCTTCGACCACAGGTGGGCCGGCGCGGTGGCGAGGACCTCGAACCCCTCGGGACAGCCATCGTCGTGGGTAGGTACGGGCACGCCGTCGTGCATAGACAACGCGCAACCGTCGCACTCGTAGCCGACGACGGTGTGTTCGGCGCCGAGCACGTCGCCGTAACGCAGGTCGGTGCCGTCGAACAGCCAGTGATCCGGCCGCCAGATCGTGTAACCGCCCGCGCCCCGCGGCACACCTTGGCCGATGCGCGCGTACCCGCCGCGGGTGAAGGTCACGCCCGTCATCTCGGTCTCGGGCCGGCCGGTGCGCGGATCCGACCACATCCATGTGCGGCCCTCGGCGTCCTCCTCCAACTTCGGACACACCATGGTGTGGCCGTCGGCCGCGTTCTCGACGCGCCAGAACGCGGTGTTGCCGGAGAAGAACGCCACATGGCCACCTCCGGCCGCGTGGGTCTCGACTGTGTCGCGCATCTCGGCCGACCAGTACTCGTCGTGCCCGACGCTGATGATCAGTCGATGTCCGTCGACCACCGTCGGGTCGGCGCCCAGATCATCGTTGGCGGCGAAATCGAAGTGGTAGCCCGACCGTTCGGCCCAGGCGACGAACATCGCCTCCCAACTCGGCCAGCCCGCGCAACCCGACCAGGGTGAGACGCGATGCTCGAGCACGTAGCGAGTCCAACGCTCGACGGCAGGATCGGCAATTGGTTCGGGGCTCGCGTTGCGGTGGGTGAGAGCGTCGGGTCGTTCGACGTATCCGGACGCGAACGGTCTGGCGAAGGACACCTGGGTCTCGCCGGTGTACAGATTCGGTCCGCCCCAGTCGTTGTACGCGTTCCAGGTGTTGGTCGCGAGCACGAGCAGCATCGGCGATGTCGGTCGGCCCTTCGGCGCGCGCACGATGAAACCGGCATGGGCGTGAAGGGGGCCGTCGGCGTCGGTCGTCAGCTCGACCTGATACCAACCGGGCGCCCAGCCCTCGTCCACCTCGATCTCGACCGCGGTCGGCCAGTCGACACCGATCGCCGATGCGCGCTCGCCGATGGGGTGAGGCTCGACGAGTACGCCGTCCGCCGTCCAGACCTCGTGGCGTTGGTTACCCACGCGGCTGACCGTGATGCGCACATCGAGGGCATCGTCGCCCGGTACGACGTCACCGAGAAACCCAGGGCGAGTGACCGAGAGGTGCAGGCCAACTCGTTCGCCGGCTTCGTACGAGCGGCGATCGGTGTACCCCTCGACGCGTTGTCGATCCGTGGCGCCCACCCGCGGCAGGTTAGCGGTGGCCGCGCTACGGTCGAATCGGCGTTCAGGGCGCCACCGGGTCCGCGGACAGGGCTGAGCCCACCTGATTCGAGCAATGGGAGCACGTCGTAAGCCGCCTCCTTTCGCCCAACGACGCGGACCACGGGCAGCAGAAAGGAGGTCGCCGTGGCGACCATTCCCTTGCCGACCGACCCTGATCTCGGACAGCTCAGGCGACGCGCACGCGAGCTCCAGCGCGCGGTGCGGGCCGGAGCCCCCGACGCCCTGGCCCTTCGTGGCCGAGCATCATCCCGATGCCGCGCCCGTGGACACTGCGACCTTCGCGCTCGCCGGCGCCCAGCTGGTGATGGCGCGCCAGTACGGGTTCGCGAGCTGGGCCCGGCTCAAGCGTCACCTGGAGGAGGTGGCCCGCCTCACTCGCTCACCCGATTCCGTGGACGCACAGGTGGATCGCGACGACGAGTTCCTGCGGTTGGCGTGCCTGACGTACGGCGATGACGGTCCCGACCGGTGGGCGGCGGCCGACGACTGGTCGAGGAGCATCCGAGCATCGGCACGACATCGACCTGGGCCGCGGCGGCGCGAGCCGATGTCGAGACCGTGGCGCGCTTGTTGTCGGCCGATCGTGGCGGTCGCCGTGGAGGCCGGGGGTCCGTTCGGCTGGCCGCCGCTGCTGTACGTCACGTACGCGCGCCATGACCGCGCGATCGACGAGGCGTCGGTTCTGGCGACGGTGGACCGGTTGCTCGACGCCGGAGCCGATCCGAATGCGGGCTATCTCTGGCACGGGCTCCCCACACCCATGACCGCGCTCACCGGGCTGTTCGGCGGTGGGGAGCGGGGTGAGGCTCTTCAACCTCGTCACCCACACTGGCACTTGTTGGCGCGTCGATTGCTCGAGGCCGGCGCCGATCCCAACGATGGTCAAGCGCTGTACAACCTGATGTTCCAACCGAATGACGACCACCTGATGCTGCTCTTCGAATACGGCCTCGGCACCGGTGACGGTGGTCCCTGGCGCGCCCGCCTCGGCGAGGCGGTCGACTCGCCGCCGGAACTGCTGCGATCACAATTGCGCTGGGCTTTGACCCACGGGATGCACGACCGCGTGCGCCTCTTGCTCGAACACGAGGTCGAGATCCGTACGCCCTACGCCGACGGACGAACGGCGATCGAAGTAGCCGCGCTGAGCGGGTACCCGGCGCTCGTAGCTGATCTCGAGGCCGCGGGAGCCGCGCCGCTGCATCTCGGCGACGTCGATGAGTTCATCGCGTCCGCGCTCGCCGGTGAGGCAGCTCGTGTGCTCCAACTCCGCGATGCCGCTCCGGACGTGGTGCGTCGAGCGATCGCGGCTCGACCTGCGCTGATCGTGCACGCCGCGGCGGCCGGTCGACCGGAGGCCGTTCGTTTGCTCGCCGACCTCGGTTTCGATGTGAACGCGAAGGGGCGGGCCGACGTCGGCACGGACGAGCCGTGGCAGACCGCACTGCACGAGGCGGTGGCCGAGCACGACGCCGACATGGTCGAGCTCCTGTTGTCGCTGGGCGCGGATCCGAACGTTCGGGATCACCGATTCGATGCCACGCCGCTCGGCTGGGCGCGCCATCTGGGTGCCCCGGGGTTGGAGGCTCGGTTGCTGCCAATCACTGGGGACTGAGCCTCGCTCGGCGCGCAGAATTCGTCGAGAAAAGGGTTGTTGTAGTGGCGTCCTCGGCTAAACTCGAACACATGTTCGACGCAGCGGAAGTGATTGAGGTTCGGGATGCGGCGGGGCGGTGGGTGAGTGAGCTCGAGCCGGGTTTGTATGCCGGTGCTGATGCGTTGGCTTTGTTGGATGTGGTGTCGGACGTGAAGCGGTTGTTCGCCGCGGCCGAGTCGCTGTTGGCGGCGCGGGTGGCCGACACCGACGCCTGGCGCGAGGGCAGTGCGGATCGTTCGGCGGCGCACTGGTTGGCCCGGCGGATCGGTACCACGATCGCGGAGGCCAAAGCCAAGCTGGAGACCGTCGAAACAGTTGGATGATCTGCCGGTCACCGCGGCCGCGTATCGCGCCGGGCGGTTGTCGGATCAGCAGGCCCGCGAGGTGGTGGCCGGTGCGACCGCGGACCCGAAGTCCGAACGAGTGTTGTTGGGCACCGCGGCGCAAGAGTCGCTACGCGAGTTGCGCAACGAGTCGCGGCGGGCCCAAGCGGTCGATGACGAGGAGGGCCGCCAGCGTCGTATCCACGAGCGGCGCCGGTTACGTATGGGCGTCGATACCGATGGCACGTTCCGCCTGTCCTTCTCCGGTACGGCGGTGGCGGGTGCCGCGATCGTGGCCGCGTTGCGGCCGTTCACCGATCAGGCGTTCAAGCAGGCCAAGCAGGAAGGCCGGGTCGAGTCCCATGCCGCCTATCAGGCCGACGGGTTCGTGGCCATGGCCCAAGCTGCCGCGGCTGGCGGGGTCGACGGTGCTGCGAAGAAGAAGAACAGCAACGTGAAGGTGATCGTGGTCGTCGACGTGCAAGCACTACGGCGCGGGTGGGTCGAGTCCGGCGAGACCTGTGAGATTCGCGGGGTCGGGCCGGTTCCGGTGGCGACCGTGCGAGAACTGCTCCCTGAGGCGGCGATCGCGATCGTGATCAAAGACGGCGTCGACGTCCAGAACGTCACCCACCTCAAACGGCGTACTACCGCCCATCAACGCACCGTGCTCGAGTTCTTGGGCATCCGCTGTCAGGTCAAAGGATGCGACAGCGTCGACTTCGTCGACGTGCACCACGTCCTCGAATACGCCCGAACTCATCACACCCGCCTCGACGAACTGCGAGTGTCCTGCAAACTCCATCACCGCAAAGAACACCAAGGCTGGAAACCCACTGAGGACCGAACTTCGGTCGAACACTCGGATGGCCGCCTGAAGGCCAACCCATCACACGCGTCCTCTCGTTCCACGAACGATGACGCGCATGACGCCGATTCCCCAGCGATCACGCTCGGCGCCGAGAGATCCTTGACAACTTCATAGTGGCGGTCGGGCAGGGGCTAGCCGGGCTCGTGCTCCAGCGCGGCGAGCATCGCGGCGGTGTCGATCGAGAAGTGCGCGTGGATGGCTTTGCCGTCCTGCAGCGTCCATCGGTGCACCTCGGGGATGTCGAACGCGCGACCGGCGGCGCGCGTCGTGCCGCGGGTGTGCCCGAACTGGACGACGTCGCCATCGGCGGCGAAGAGCGCGTCGATGGTCACCTTGGAGTCGATGTTCGTCGTCAGTGCCAGACCGAACTCGGCGAATCCGTCATGGCCGACGTGGCGGCCTCCCCAGGGGAGCGCGGGATCTTGCGTGACGACGATGTCGGCGTGGAGGTGCTCGAAGATGCGCGCCAAGTCGCCGGCCGCCATGGCGTCGTAGACGTCCCGAATGATGTCGAGGTCAGACATGTCGCCAACGTAGACCGGCCCCGCGACGCCCCGTCCTTGCCGGTGCGAGTTCCGAAATCTGGTTGGCACTCGCGAGATTCTCCGGTACAAACGGAATGTCCATTCCGGTTGTTGGGTTGGAGCACGCATGTCCACGGCGACGAAGAAGCCTCGAACCCCGCTGGATCATGCCCCTGACCGGCCCCTTCGCGCTGACGCCCGCCGCAATCGGGCCCTCGTGCTCGAGGCCGCCGCGGCCTGTTTCGCCGACTCGGGCGACGGCGTTCCCATCGACGAGATCGCCAAGCGGGCCGGCGTGGGCGTCGGCACCGTCTGCCGCCACTTCGCCACCAAACAGGACCTGATCGACGCCGTCGTCGAGGACATGTGTGTCTCCCTCGTGGCCGACGCGCGCACGGCCCTGGAGTCGAACGACCCGAGTTCGGCCTTCGAGACCTTCGTGTTCCAGCTGGCCGAGACCCAGGCCCGCCACCGGGCCCTCGCCGAGCAGATGGCCGCCAACCCCGAGCTCCCTGTCGTCGCGCAAGCCGCACGGGCCGAGCTGCGCGGTGCGCTCACCGAGTTGGTCGACCGGGCCCAGCAAGCCGGTGCCGTACGCGAAGACGTGAGTCCCGCCGACATCTCCTTGCTGTTCGCCGGTATCGCCGGCGTCACCACGATCGCCGGCGAGTCGAACCGGGCGTTGCGCGAACGGTATGTCGCGCTGTTGCTCGACGGGCTCCGTCCGGAGCAGGCATCACCTCTGCCCGGACACGCCCTCACCTACACCCAGCTCGACGCCTTGCGCCGTCGACTCGATGAACGACGAGCCGGCCACTGAGCTGAGACGCTCACCAGACCTCGACCCCCGAAATCCCCCACGGAGCCGAAATGCAAGACCACGGAATCGACGAGCACGTCTATCAGCGGCGCTGGTGGACGTTGGCGGCGCTATGCCTGAGCCTGCTCATCGTCTTCATCGGCAACTCGAGCCTCAACGTCACGATCCCCACGTTGTCGCGCGAGCTCGGCGCCACCGAATCGCAGCTGCAATGGGTGATCGCGATCTACTCGCTCGTGTTCGCCGGCCTGTTGTTCTCGACCGGTGCGATCGGGGACCGCTTCGGTCGCAAGGGCGTGTTGCAGATCGGTCTGCTGCTGTTCTTGTCCGCATGTATCGCCGCGGCCTGGTCGACGTCGATGCCCCAGCTCATCGCCTGTCGAGCGGTGATGGGCGTGGGCGCCGCGCTGATCATGCCGGCCACGCTCTCGATCCTCGTGAACGTCTTCCCACCGAACGAGCGGACCAAAGCCATCGCGATCTGGGCCGCGGTCACGGGCGCGGCGGGCGCCATCGGACCGGTCGCGAGCGGTTGGATCCTCAATCACTTCTGGTTCGGCGCCGTGTTCCTGGTCAACGTGCCGTTCATCGTCTTGGCCCTGGTCTCCGGTTGGTTCCTCGTGCCCAAGTCGAAGGACCCCGAGGAGGCTCGCCTCGACCCACTGGGCGCGGTGCTCTCGATCATCGGCATCGTGGCGATCGTCTATGGCTTGATCGAGGCGCCCGAGCACGGTTGGGGCAGTTCGAGCACATTGACCGCCTTCGCGGTCGGTGTCGTCGTGCTGGCCGCGTTCGTGCTCTGGGAGCTGCACAACGACGAGCCCATGCTCGATATCCGCTACTTCAAGAACGGCGCCTTCAGCACGGGTACCGGCGGCATGATCCTCGTGTTCATGGCCATGTACGGCGTGATGTTCCTGATCACGCAGTACTTCCAGCTGATCCTCGGTTACTCGCCGTTGGGTTCGGCCCTGCGACTGCTGCCGATGGCGCCGATCATGATCATCGTCGCGCCGCTCACGCCCCGGCTGAGCGAGCGATTCGGCGCCAATCGCACCGTCGCCTTCGGGCTCAGCCTCGTCGGTGTCGGGCTGCTCCTGTTCCGTGGACTGAGCGATTCGACGCCGTACGTCTACATCTTCTTCGCCGTCATCCCACTCGTGTCGGGCATGGCCCTGGCCATGTCGCCCATGACCGCCGCCATCATGTCGGCCGTGCCACCTCGGCGCGCCGGGGCCGGGTCGGCCATGAACGACGCGAGCCGCGAGCTGGGCGCGGCGTTGGGCGTGGCCGTCATGGGCAGCATCGCGGCGTCTCGGTATGCCCACGCCATCGACGGGTTGACCGGCAGCCTCACCCCCGCGGCGCAGGAGACGGCCCGGTCGTCGTTGGCCGGCGCGCTGCAGGTCGCAGGTCAGCAACCCGGAGCGATCGGCGACGCACTCACGCGCGGCGCGCAGGCGTCGTTCATCGACGGTGTCCACCTCGCGGTGACGGTCGGCGCGATTCTCGCCTGGACCGCAGCGGTGCTCGTGATCCGTTACCTACCGAGGCGATTGGCGCATCAAGGTGCGATGCATGGCGCGGCCGAGTCGGTCGAGGACGTTGCCACACTGGGTATCGGTGGCGTCGAGCCGGTGTTCGCCGACGACGCGTTCGAGGAAGGCTGGGCGGACGAGCCCGACACCGGTGACCGAGTCGGCGACGGCCGGATAGGTGAGGGCGCGCCCGCGCCGTCCTGAGGACGGTCCCTCCAACGGGTCATTCAGCGAGAGCGGGCCGGTGTGGGATCTGATCGATCGGCGAGAAGCGCCGCGGCAGCACCCGTCTCGACGAACGACGCGTAGGCGTCGTTCGTGTGCCCTCGCTGCAGCACCAGGAGCTCGTACAGCTCGGGTGAGCTGTACGTCCACAGAATGTCGCGTGCTGCTTCGACGGTCAGTTCGGATCGTAAGTGGCTGCCGTCGGCGAGGTTGTTGGCAAAGTCGGTCATGCCGATGAGCCGACCGGCCTTGATGAGTTCCCAGAGCTCGCCGGCGGCCGGGTCGGCGGCCGCCTCGCGGATCAACAGTTGGATCGGAGCGGTACGCGGCAACATCGTCGCGAGCACCGTCGCATAGAGGTGGATCTTCCGACGCGGATCGGGCTCGTCGTGGATCGCCGTGATGAAGTCGCGGGCGGCGAGCGGAGTTGGTTCGTCGTCACCGACGAGCGCGGCATCGAACAGCGCCTTCACCAACCCGGCCTTGTTCCCGAACTGCTTGGTGATGGTCGGGACGGATACGTCGGCGTCGGTCGCGATGCGGGTCAGCGTTGTGGCCCGATATCCGTCGCGAGTGAATCGTCGCTGCGCCGCCTCGAGCACGAGACGGCGCGTCTGGTCGGCCTGGGCCCGGCGCCGGCTGGCGTCGTACGTCCGCTTTCTCGGCGGGTTGACACTCGGAGACATTCAGTAGAGAGTCTACTAATGAATATGATTGCGCCTATTGAATAGGCGGCCGGCGCTGGGCAGCAGAGAGGAAGTGGTCATGGGAGCAGTAGGGACCGACCTGGTGAAGCGGCTTTTCGACGAGGCGTTCAACCAACGTGAATACGGATGCCTCGACGAGATCGTGGCCACCGACTTCGTGGAGCACGCTCTGGCGCCCTTCGGTACCGAGGAGCCGGGCGCGGTCGACGGACCCGAGCACATGCGAGGGGTGGTCGACTGGCTCACCGACCAATTCCCTGACCTCCAGATGACCGTGCTGGCCGTCGTCGGCGACGACGACACGGTGGCCGTGCGGATCCGGTCGGAGGGAACGAACACCGGCCTGCTCAACGGCTTCATCCCGCCGACCGGCAAGGCTTTCTCGGCCGAGCAGAGTCATTGGTACCGGGTGGCCGACGACAGGCTGGTCGAGCACTGGGCCACGCGCGACGACCTGCGCAGCATGCAGCAGCTCGGTGTCGTTCAGCTCGGTCCACCTGCCTAGGTGAGCAGCCGGGTGGCCGTCACGGGCTGCAGGTTCTTGGCGGCCAGGCCGTCGAGGATCGCGGGCAGCGCTTCGACTGTGCCGGCGTGGCCGAAATGCAGGCTCACGATCGATCCGGCGGCGACCGTGTCGAGCACGCGAGCGGTCACCTGACGGGCACCTGGATCCTTGTAGTCGAGGGGGTCGACGTCGAAACCCAACACCGTTTGGTAGCCGCTTTCCTGCGCGGTCTCGAGGATCAGGTCTGAGGGTGCCGCGGTGCCGTCGTCCACTCCGCTCGGCCGGAAGAACGCACCCGGTCGGCCGGTCAGCCGCGCGAGCACGTCGCGGCAACGATCGATCTCCGATGCGAGCTGCGCGTGGTTGAGGGTCGTCGAGTCCGGATGGCTGTACGTGTGGTTCGCCAGCTCATGACCGGCGCTGGTCAGTTTGTTCGCCCATTCGGGATGTTGTTCCAACCAGTCGCCGACGATGAAGCACGTGATCGGAGTGGTGCGTTGCACGGTGATGTCGAGCAAACGCTGGGCCAGCGCCAAGTCTCCGTTCGTGTGAAACGTGAGCGCGACCTGCGATGTCGTCGTGGGACCTTGATCGACGAACCGCGCGACCGTCGGCGTCGCAATGGTTGTGGACTCCGTGGCATCGGAGGTGGGTGTGGGATCGGTGGATGAGGTGGGAGCGGCTCGGTCGCTGGCGTGTCCGCACGCCGTAGCCACAGCCGCTCCGGCGGCCGCGATCAGGAACCCTCGACGCGTGGTGGTGATCTTCATCCGGATCCCAGTCTGTACTCCCTGCTGGCACCGAAAAGGGGGCGGGTCCGGGATCCGCGGTCTGGGACAGCTAGAGAAAGCGCTCGACGTAGAACTCGAAGCGGGTCCGGAGCTCGTCTTCGTCGAGGCCCACCTCGTCGGCTCGGTAGTCGATGCGACCGAGGCGGCCCCGCTGGTGCGCCGCCAGGTACTCGGCCATGGCGGCTTCGGCCGGTCCTTCGAACGGTTGGTCGGCGAGCGCGTAGATGCGGCGGACCATGGCCAGGTCGTCGGCCATGAACTCGTCGAACCGGACGTCGATGGTCTGCGCGGCCGGCAGCAGGTCGCGGTCCCGTGCGCAGGCGCGCAGCATGACCTCGATGCGGTCCGCCCAGTAGTTGCCGAGCACAGCGGGTTCGACGGTGTCGACGTTCATGCGGGCGGTGTACGCGACCATCGTCGCCATCGAGGTCACGATGTTGACCGGGTCGCGGTGGGTGACGACGAAGGTTGCGTCGGGAAACACCTCCAGTAGCGGGCCGAACTGCTCGATGTGTTGCGGTGACTTCAGTACCCACCGCTGGTCGCCGGTGAGGTGCTGCAACGCCTGCAACACGGTGCGCATGTAGCGATAGTGCGGGGTCTGGTCGTGCGCCCGGTAGTAGGTGGCCCAATCGGGAACGTAGGCCAGCGTCTCGAAGAACATGGTCGAGAAGTCGATCGCCAGCAGATGGATCTCTTCGTGGGCCGCCCACGGCGTGATCTCGTGCATGAGTGGGAAGAGGGGCATGGCCAAGTCCATGAACCACACGCCCTGTTTCGTGCGCTCCAGGCGGGGGTCGGGTTCGGCTCCCTCGGTGCCGGGTGTGGGGATCGGCTCGATGCTCTCCCAGTAGGGCAGATAGCGGAGCGCCGGGTCGGCCGCGAGCAGGTTGTGCAGGTGCGTCGTGCCCGTGCGGGGGAGCCCCGCGATGACGATCGGCGCGACGACGTCGATGTCGTGGATCTCGGGATGCCGTGACAGGAGATCGGTGAGCAGCAGCCGGTTCTTCAGCAACTGCACCAGTTGGGTGTGCAGCATCACCCGGCCGACGGGGGAGAGGCGGGCCGTTTCGACCAGCGCTTGCACGAGCACACCCAGGGGCTCCTCGAAGGCGCGGTCGCCGAAGTCGTCGAGTCCCGTCTCGGTCCGGGCTCGATCGAGGAGCGCGCCGGGTTCGAGCACACAGTCGTCGGCCATGGTCGCCATGGCGGCGCGGATGTCGTCGACCTCGGGCGTGAACAACGGTGTGGCGAGGTCCTCGATGTGCACCGCGTCGCTCACGGATCAACCCCCATGTCCCGTGTTCGCCCGACCAGATGCCGAGCCCGCCGATTATGGTCCGCGCGGTGACAACCTCCCCAGCCGATCACCCATGGGACTCGACCGCCGCGTGGCGGGAGCTGCTCGACGGAGTGCGAGATCTGGACGCGTCTTTCCTCACGGGACCGAAGGCAGTTCGTGGCGAGCAGTCGGTCGTAGAGGGCTACCGATTCCTGACCACCCTGCTCGGTGTGGCTTTCGACATCTACCTCTTCTCCGACACTGCGCGACCTCGGTTCGCCGATATCAACACGCCGTTCCGCCAAGACCGGGCCTGGGGCGGCGACAACACCGACGCGTACTACGCGTTCGCTCCGATCGATCCGCGCCGCACGTATCGCATCAGCGGAACGCGCGGCGACAGCATCTACTTCTCGTTGACGGTCTACAACGAGCCCTCGCCTGGGCAGTGGTCGGATCGCGTCGTGGGGATCGTCAACGATGCTGATCTCAAGATCGACGACAAGGGGCGGTTCTCGTTCATGATCGGGCCCAGCCGCCCGCTGCGCTACAACGGCCCGTTCGTCCAACTGACGGACGACGCGGCGGCCGCCGTCACGCGCGATTATCAGCTGCACCCGGACCGTGGTGAGCGAGTCGAGTGGAAGATCGAGGCCGTCGACCCGCCCGACACCTACCGCTATACCGACGAGGACAACGCGGCCGCGTTCCGGACCGCCTTGCGCTGGGTGCAGGAGATGTTCAACATCGTCCCGCTCACGGTCGAGCCTCGGAACGACGAGACCACGCTCGGCCACAACGCGCCGGTAGGTGCCAACAGGTGTGCCGAGCCCTACCAAGTACCCGACGCGAACTACGGCTGGTCGGCGCGTGACGCCTGCTACAGCTTCGGAACGTTCTCACTTCGCGAGGACGAGGCGCTCGTCATCACGCACCGTCCACCGCCGTGCCGGTTCTGGAACCTCACGGTCTGGAATCCGTTCATGGCTGGTTACAACGTCGACTACGCGCGCACATCGGTGAACCATGGCAGCGCGAAGGTCAACGAGGACGGCACGGTCACCATCGTCATCGCGCGGGATCAACTCGAGCACCCGAACTCGGTCTCGACGATCGGCCACGAGGAGGGCGTCATCGCCTTTCGCTGGTTCCATGCCGAGGAAGTACCCGACGCGCCCGTGGTCGACCTCGTCTCGGCCGCCGACGCGCCGCGAACCACGGGTTAACTCTTCTGTAGCTGCGTTACAGCTCTGGACATCACGTTCGATCCGGACCGACACTCCGCCTTCGACCTGAGCGCGCGGCGTGCGCTCGGCAGGCGGAAGGGCGGAATCGATGCATCGGGCCAGACCACGGCGCGCGTGCGCGCTGGCACTGTTGTGCGGAGTCCTACTCATGGCGTGTGGATCATCGAGCACGACGACGATCGCGGGTGGTGACTCCACATCGACGGTGAACGAGGACGAGAGCCAGGCGGTGCGCGGCGGCCGGCTCGTGTTCGGCCTCACCGCGGAGTCGAGCGGATGGAACCCGGTCGCCGACCAATGGGCGCTCGACGGGCACTTCGTGGCGTCGGCCATCTACGACCCACTGATGGCGGTGGCACCGAACCGCCAGATCGTGCCCGAGCTGGCCGAGGTCGTCGAGCACAACGACGACTTCACGACCTGGACGTTGCACCTGCGCCACGGTGTGCAGTTCCACGACGGCACGCCGTTCGACGCTGCGGCGGTGAAGGCGAACCTCGACGCGTCCAGACATGGCATCGGCGCAGTGACCCTTACGCCGATCGCGTCGGTCGACGCGGTGGACCCGGCCACGGTGGTGGTCACCATGCGGAGCCCATGGTCCGCGTTCCCGTCGGCGCTCGCGGGTCAGCAGGGTTACATGGCGGCGCCAGCGACCCTGGCTGACGGCTCGGCATCGACTCGGCCGATCGGTACGGGTCCGTTCGTGTTCGAACAGTGGTTGCCCGATCACCGTTTGGACGTCAAGCGGAACGACCACTACTGGCAGCCGGACAAGCCTTACCTCGACGAGGTGGAGTTCCAACCGATCGCCGACAACGTGACGCGAGGTGCCGCGTTGGCGACGGGCACCCTCGACATGCTCGTGACGTATGAGCCATCGGACGTGGCGTCCCATCGTTCGGAGCCCGGCATCCGTGTGCTGACCGATCAGCGCGCGGAGGAAACCGCCGTGGTGCTCAACGCCGGCCAACCGCCCTTCGACGACCCGAGCGTGCGCCTGGCCATGGCCAAGGCCACCGATCGGGCTCAGGTCGCGGCGACGCTCGGCAACGGCGTGCTCGAAGTCGCTGACGGCCCTTTCGCCGAAGGCGAGGCCTGGTACAACGCCGACACTCACGTACCGAGCTTCGACATCGACGAGGCCCGCGCATTGGTGGACGACTACCGCTCTCGTACGGGCGGGGCCTTGGCGTTCCGGCTGTCGACGTTCCCCGACCCGACCAGGTTGCGTCAGGCCCAGCTCCTCCAGGAGATGTGGAAGCGCGCCGGCGCCGAGGTCCAAATCGTCACTCTCGAGCAAGCGGGCTTCATCAAGCCGCTCATCAACGGCGAGTTCGAAGCGGCCGTCATCTCGAACTTCGGAACGGTCGATCCCGACTTCAACTACCTGTTCTGGCATTCGTCGCTGGTCGCGCCGCCCGGTCAGCTGTCGATCAACTTCTCGCACACCGTCGACCCCGCGATCGATGCTGCGCTCGAGGGTGCACGACGCACTGACGACGTGGCGACGCGAGCGGGCTACTACCAGACGATCACCCGACGGTTGAACGACGACGTGGCGTACGTGTGGCTCTATCGGACCCCGACCTCGCTGGTCGCGACCCAGCACGTACACGGGCTGGGGAGTCTCGGTGATGCCGGCTTCGGGCGGCCCGACGGCAAGCCGTGGCTCGCGCATCTGTGGATGGACTCGTAGGACGCGTCGCCGTGCGCAGTCGGTCAGTGACTCACCCCGGCCAGGCCGTTGCCGATCAGCTTGGCGCCGAGGATGAGCAGGATCACCATCATGATCACCGCGTTGTGATCGGACATGAACTCCTTGATGGCGGCCAGCGGCTCGGCTGCCTTGGTGCTCGCCAGTAGATAGAAGAGCACGGATCCGACGACGGTGACCGAAGCGAGGACGACGAACACCGTCACCGCGATGGCGTCCTCTCCCGCGCTGAGTCCTGCTTGCGCGATCGACCCGGCGGCCGCCAACGTCAGTGCGAGGTTCTTCGGGTTGGCCGCGGACAACGCCACGCCGAGAACCAAGGACTTTGGGGCGGTGAAACCGTCGACGCTCGCCATCCACTTCGGCATCACGGGCTCTTCGCCCTTCTTCGGTCGCTTTCGCCACTGCTGACGGGCCAAGCCGAGGAACAACACCCCGAGGCCGAGCGTCACCCAGTTCACAGAGGTGGACGACGCGCTGTCCGGATCGCTTGCGCCGTGGGCCACGAGCAGAACGATGACGCTCACGGCGGTCAGCCCGACGACCCAACCGACCGCGAAAGCGGGTCCGTTGGATCGGGCCTTCGGGGTGTCGAGCATCAAGATCACGGCGACGATCGGGATCGGACTCAGCGCCACCGCGATGGCCGACGGGAGCAGTCCGCCTATCGCATCGCTCAACATGGACTCAAGCTAGACGTCAGAGGATCACGACGGTCCGACCGGTGGTGTTCCGGTCGGCCAGTGCCTGCAGCGCCTCGGGGAGCGCGTCGAAGTTCACCACGCTTCCGACCACGGCGTGCGCACGGCCGGCGGCGATGAGCTCGATGATGTGTTCGGTGATGGTGACACCCAGCTCGTGGGGCAGCAGGTTCCATCCGAGCGCCTCTTTGACCATGCTCGCCATGGCGGGGTCGGCATAGGCCAACACCACCCCGCACAGCTTGATGTTGCCCATCGACAGACGACGCGGCACGATCAGCTTCTCGTCCGCGACGATCTTGTTCGACGCGAACCCCATCATCAGATAGCGGCCGTTGTACGCCGTGCAGTTCATCGACGCATCGAGCACCGCTTCACCGACGTTGTCGAAAACCACATCCACGCCCCGTCCGCCCGTGTGCTCGAGCACGATGGGGGCGAACTCGTCGGTGGTGTAGTCGATGGCCAACTCCGCGCCGAGCTCTCGACAGAGCTCCACCTTGGCCGTCGATCCTGCGGTCGCGATCACATGGGCACCGGCGTCGACGGCGAGTTGGATCGCGGCTGACCCAGAGCCGCCCGCACCGGCGTGGATCAACACCGTCTCGCCGGCTTGGAGCGCGGCCCGATCGAACAGGCCCAGCCACGCCAGGTGGAACGGGAAGAGGATCGCGGCCGCGTCGGGAAGCGGTATCACGTCGGGCATGGCGAACGTGGAAACCGCGGGGCAGATCGCGTACTCGGCAAATCCGCCATGGGCCTGCTTGGTGATGGCGGCGACGCGCTCGCCTTGCCAGGACTCGGCACCATCGCCGCACGCGTCGACCACACCCATCACCTCCATGCCAGGGGTGAACGGGCGCTCGGGCTCGACCATCATGTTGCCGCCCGTGACGCGTTCGAGGTCGTTGAGGTTCAACGGTGCGGCTTGTACGCGTACGCGCACCTCACCCGGACCCACCTCCGGAACGGGCACGGTGTCGAGATGCAGTGCCTCGTGTGGTGGTCCGTATTCGTGTGTCCGCCACGCTCGCATCGTCGGCTGCGTCATTCCCGCATGCTCACACGGGAACGACCAAGGTCGCCACATACCCGTCGGTGGCGCTTGCGGTGACCGTCGGAGTCTCGAGACTTGCGCCGTCGCGGAACACCATGTCGCTCGACAGCGAGACCCCGCTCAGGTTGCGCACACTGGTCGAGTAGCCGGATGTCGCGTACACCGCGTCACAGACGTCCTTCGGGAGTGCGAGCTGCGACGTCGCGAGCTTGCCGGACGCCGACGTCGCATCGGCCACGCTCGGGTACACCTCGAAATGGATGTGGGGCCAGCGTCCGCTGTAGCACGCGGGAAAGATGCTCGTGAACCGCACCATCCCGTCATCGTCGGTCTCTTGGACACCACGTAGGTAGTTCTCGTTCGTGACTCCCTGGGAGTAGAGCGAGTACCGACCGTCTTGGTCGCAGTGCCAGACGTAGACCGCGGCTCCGGCCATGGGCTGACAACCCTTGGCGGTGTCGACGACCTGAAGGTCGATGGTGAGGGGTACGCCCGTGGCGACCGTCGACGACGAACCGAAGCTCGATCGGATGTCGCTGCGAACGATGCCCTCCTTGGTGAGCACGTTCACCCCGTTCGATCCATCGCCCGGATAGGGACCGGCCGTCTCCTCGGGGATGGTCGAACACGACGCCGCCGCGGCGGCGGTCGACGCGGACGTGGACGAGGTGGCGCCGGCGGTCGTCGACGTCGAGCCGTTGGCGGCGGTGGTGGAAGTGGACCCGCCGCTCGCGGACCGCGTGGTCGTGCACGCGGCGGCAACCAGACCGAGGCCCGCCCCACCGATCATGCGGAGTGCGTAGCGGCGGGAGCGGCGAGACCCGTCCTGGTTCGGCTCGGGACTCAGTTCTCGTCGGTCGGGGAGCGGCACGTTGTTCATGACCCGGAGGATCGGGCCCCGTCCTTGCCGGTCGCTGAGACGTAGCTGAGAATTCGGTGTGAGCCCGTCGCTCAGACCGCAAATCCGTGCTGCGCGGCCATTTCTCCGATTCGACTCCAGTCGTCGGCGTGATCGTCGAGCTCGTCGCGGAAGGAGCCGCTCGGCGCGGCGAGCGAGGACAGCGTCAAGGGTCCCAGCTCGTCGGGGTCGGGAACCTCCCACTGCGGTGCGGTGAGGTCGGGCTCGTTCTCGAAGTCGAGCGCTTCGGCCAGGTTCCGCGCCGCCGCATCACGGACTGTCAGCGCCGGGAGGCCCCAGCGCCACTCGATCATCTTCAAGATGGACGTGTGGTCGTAGGCGCGGCGAGCGATGAAGTTCCGACGCGCGCGGGGGCCGATGACCAACGTGGGTATGCGAAAGCCGCGCTGGCCGTTCAGCGGATCCACATCCGGCACGACCTTCGGCGCGACGTGATCGAAGAAGCCACCCCACTCGTCGTAGGTGATCACGAAGAGCGTGGTCTCCCAGTCCGGGCCATTCGACACGGCCTGGTACACCTCGTTGAGGAAGTGCTGGCCGCGACGGATGTCGGCATGGGGATGGTCGTCGCATTGGAACCCGCCGGGCGTGTCGATGAATCGCGGATCGACGAAGCTGACCTCGGGAAGACTGCCACTGCTGCAGGCGGCAACGAAGTTGGGGTAGGGCTCGCTGATGCCGGCGAGCGTGCCACCCCACAGAGCGGTGAAGGGGAAGTCGTTGTAGTAGTAGCGGCCTTTGAGCCCGGCCGCCGTCAGCGAATCCCAGATCGACGGCAGCGTGCTCACGTCGAAGGTGTTCGTGCGCCGGTCCGTCTGCGCGGTGTGCATGTAGAACCGGTTCGGGTAGGTCGGACCCATGATGGACGCGAAGAAGCGATCGCACACCGTCCAGTAGGGCGCGGCGTTCCCGTAGAACGGCAGATCGTCAGCGGTGTAGTAGCCGATCGAGTAGATGTCGTTGTTGGTCGTCTGCAACCAGCCGTCGCAATGACCGCCCCGAAATTCCTGGCGCCCCCCGTCGTAGGAGTGGTTGGGGTCGTGGAACCCGTCGCCGGTGAACGAGTCGAGATGCCACGTGTTGTGGCGAGTGCCGTCGGTCGCGAGATAGCGCCGGGTCTGATCACCGTCGTGCGCCGGGTAGCCATCCGAGCATGTGGTCGAACGACCGGTTCTCCATCATCAACACGACGACGTGTTCGATGCCCGAGTCGATCGGGTTGCGCGGCAGGCCGCCCCGAAGACCCGGCGCCGAGACCGCTGCCGCGGCTCGACCCAAACCGCTTCCTGATACCGCCAACGCGCCAGCACCCGCGGCAGCCGCACCCAGCACGCGACGTCGAGTGATCCGCGGGGAATTGTTCTGGCTCGTAGGTCCCGTCATGCGGGGCAGCGTAGGCGCGCCGCGCTGTCGACTGCCGCCGGCTTGCGACGCCCCTGAGCCCGGCTTCAGCCGGTGAACTTGGGGCTGACGGGCGTCGTCGTGACCTCGGCCGGCGCGGTGACGGAGATGAACACGGTGCCCGCCGCACAGCTGAGGGTGCCGTCGCTCGCCGCGTAGGTGAACGAGTCGTCACCGACGAAGTTCTCGGCCGGCGTGTATGTAAGCGCCGGAGCCGTGCCACTGAGGGTGCCGCTCACCGGCTGACTGGCCAGCGAGTACGTGAGCACGTCGGTCGGGTTGGCGTCGGTCGCGGCGAGCGTGATCGGCAGATCGGTGCCGCTCTCGACGGTGAGGGACTGATCGGGGCACACGGGTGCGACCTCGGCTGCGAAGCTCAGCGCCCGCAGGAACACCACGCTGTCGAGATCGCCGTCCGAGGTGTCGGCGATGGCGAGCTTCATGTGATTGGTCGTGTTGGCATTGACCGTCGCGGCGCACGTGAAGACCGTCGTGAGGCCGTCCATCTCCGTGTCGATCGTGGCCGGCCCAGGATCGTCAGTGGTGTTGTTCCGGTAGAACTCCGGGTTGGTGGCACCGGTGCCGAAGGGGTTGCCGCCGTTCACCGTGTTGATGCTGACCGCCTGGCTGGTGTTCGGCACCAGTGCGCAGTTCACCCCGTTGACGAAGAACGCGAACACGTCGTTGAACTCGGAGTTCACGAACTCGTTGTACTCCTCGGATGCGAACACGTACTGGAACGTGAGCTCGGAGGAGGTCGGCACGAAGTCGAACTCGAGCACCGAAGCGTCTCCGGTGGAGTTGGGCGTCACGATGGCGTCCAGGTCGGGGTCACCAGGAGTGTCCAAGATGGTTCCGGTGTCGTCGGAAACGTTCGGTCCGAGAACGGCTGTCGCCGCTCCGGTCGACAGAATCACGCCGCTGTCGAAGCCCACCGCGCCCATGCCGGCGAAGGTGCCGGCGGCGCTGTTGTCGCCCGTGTAGGTGATGTTCGAGGTCGTCACCCCGCCGCCCAGCAGCGTGTTGACCAACGCGGCCGGGGTCACGCCGTCGGCGATCGATGAAACCGACTGGCCCGGCGATGCGCCGGCCCCGATCGGTTGAGCGATGACGAGCGCACCCACCACGGCGACTGATGCCACCATGGCGACGACGCGTCGCTTCCACCTGAAGTACTTGCTTGAGTTCATGACCAGCCTCCCAGCCCGTCCAGCTGCCGGGAAGCGTAGACCGTCAGCTCAGCACTCGCCTCTTGAACGAGCGCAACCCGACCCAGACGAAGATGGCCGTGAAGCCGATCAGCACCGGATAGATCGCGTACAGATGCATGTGAGGAACGGGTGTGAGCGCAGCACGGAAGCCCTCGCTCATGTACACGAGCGGGTTGACGAGCACGAGGATCTGTAGCCAGCGGATCGACTCGAGCTGGGCCCACGGGAAGTAGATGCAGCCGAGGAACGTGAGCGGGATGACCACGATGCCGAACAGGAGCGGCACGGTGCGGGGGTCGAACAGCGTGCCGAACATCAGGCCCGAGGGCGGCCGACATGACGCAGGCGAGCGGCGCGACCGTGAGCAGCACCGGCCAGTTGAACGACAGGTGGACGGGTGTCGCCGGCACGAACTTGGCGATCGGGAACACGATGATCGCGGCGAGTAGGCACTGCAGGGCGCCGGACACGATCTTCTGCACGGCCGACCAGCTCGACCGGCAACGGCGCGAGCACGCGGTCCTCGATCTCCTTCGTGTAGCCGAACTCCTGCACCATCGGCAGGGCGACGGCCTGGATGCCCTGGAACAGGATCACCGAGGCCAGGACACCGGCGATCAGCATCGTCGAGAACTGGCTGGCGCCGGCGCTCCCGCCGATGCCCTGCCCGATCTTCGGGAAGACGTAGGCGAACACGAACACCAGCAACAGCGGCTGCAGGATCGTGCGCGGGATGAACTCCTTCAGGTTGTGGAACAGCACGTAGAAGTCGCGCAGCAGCAACGCCTTGAACGCGGTGAGGGTGCTGACGTGAGGCCGGTCGAGTCTCGACGGCCTCCGTCGGGATGACGGTGGTGGTCGTGGCGGTCATTCGCGGAGGTCCTTCCCGGTGAGCGAGATGAAGACGGTTTCGAGCGTCGGCTCGGAGATGGACAGGTCGGTGACGGTGATGCCGGCCCGTTCGGCGGCCTGCACGACGGCCGGCAGCACGCCGCGTGCGCCCTTCACGCCGAGCCGCACGGTGCCGTCGACGCACCAGGGCCGACGTGGCGCCCTCGATCTCGGTTTCGAGAAGGCTCGCGAGCGACTCGAGATCGGCGTCGGCGGTGACGGTGACGCTCGTGTCGATGCCGGTCGACTTCTTGAGATTCTCGGGCGTGTCGAGAGCGAGCACCTTGCCGTGGTCGATGATCGCCACCCGCTTGCAGAGCTGGTCGGCCTCTTCCATGTAGTGCGTGGTGAGCAGGATCGTCTGCCCGTCGGTGTGGAGATCGTCGAGGATCTCCCACATCGCGATGCGGCCCTGGGGATCGAGCCCGGCCGTCGGCTCGTCGAGGAACAGCACCGACGGACGATGCATGACCGCACGGGCGACCATCAGCCGCTGAGCCATGCCACCCGACAGCGCGAGCACCGGCATGGTGGCGCGCTCGGTGAGCTTGAACCGGGCGAGCATGTCGTCGGCCTCGGACGCGCGCCTTCGACGCGTTCATGCCGAAGAACCGGCCGTGGTAGTAGAGGTTCTGCCAGACCGTCAGCGAGCGGTCGAGGGTGTTCGTCTGCGGTACCACGCCGATGAGCGACTTGGCCTTGGCGGGGTGCTCCCACACGTCGACCCCGCCGACGAAGGCTCGACCCGCGGTCGGCACGACCCGGGTGGTGAGCATGCCGGCGGTAGTGGTCTTGCCGGCGCCGTTCGGTCCGAGCAGGCCGAAGATCTCGCCGCGGTGCACGGTCAGGTTGAGCTGATCGACGGCCTTGACGTCGCCCGGGTAGACCTTCGTGAGGTCGACCGTGCGGATGACCTCGTCGGCGGTTCGATCGGCTGCGCTCGGCTGACTTGGTGGTTGTATCGGTCATGCGGTCTCCGGTCATGCAGTCTTTGGTCGGGCGGCGCTGGTGAGGTGGTCCTCGATCCGAGCCAGCGCGTTGAACAGGGTCTGGGCTTCGCGTTCCGACAACAGGCCCCGCAGCTGGCGATCGATGTCGGCAGCCACCTCGGCCAGTTGCGTGTGACGCCGTCGCCCCTTCGGCGGTGATCGTCACGCGGGTGACCCGCCGGTCATCGGGATCGCGTTGGCGTACCACGAGGCCTTCCGTCTCGAGCCGGTCGAGATGACGTACGAGCGCCGGCCCGCCGATCGACATGTCGGCGGCCAGCTCGCTCTGGCTGAACCCAGGAGCTTCGGCTTGGAGCGCGTGCCTGAGCACGATCCACGTGACCAGGCTCGCGCCGTGCTCGGCGAAGGTTTCGTCCGCCCACGGCGCGCGTGTACTTCGCCGTGATGGCGATCTGACGAGCCAGGGAGTCATCGGGGTCGGGCCGCATGGATCGGAGCCATACTATTCGCAGGCGAATGAATTCCAACGGACCGCCGTCTTTTCCGGGGCGGCGGCCGCCGCCGAGGTCGCTGCTAGCTTCCGGGCGTGCTCCGCGAGAGATGTCGATGACCCCCGCGCCGCTGCGACCGGCTGATACGCAGCGTTGGGCCGACCGCCGAAGTGGTCCGACCGAGGCCGAGATCCGGCCACGTGGCCGCGCGCTGCGCTACGGCTTCCGTGTCGCCGACGTGCTGCCCAAGCCGTATTCGAGCTACGTACGAGCTGCGGGCGTGCGATTGCTCTCGGCCGATCCCGTACAGCTCGAGACCAGCTGGGGGCGCTTGGTCGCGCCTCGTCGTGACCACATGTTCTTCCGGCCGATCTTCGACGAGCCGCTCGAGACCGCGGTCGTCTCCCGTCTGCTCTCCGAGGGTCAGCGCGTCGTGGACGTGGGCGCCAATCGCGGTTGGTACACGTTGTTGGCCGCGTACATCGTCGGGCCCACGGGGAGTGTGCTCGCGGTCGAGCCCGATCCCGTGCCTCTAGCGATGCTGCGGGAGAACGTCCACGCGAACGACTTGAGCAACGTGACGATCATTGATCATGCGGTTGGAGCAGAGGATGGCGAGTTCCGGTTCGTGACCGAACGAGAGTCAGCACTGTCGCACCTGGCCCGAGACGACGACGACACCGGTTCGCGTGATTTTCGTGTGCAAGTGCGGCGCCTCGACGATCTCCTCGAGACGTCAGATCTGCCCACGATCGATTTCGTGAAGATCGACGTGGAGGGCGCCGAACTGGCGGTGCTGCAAGGTGCGCCACGGCTGCTCGCCTCAGCCGATCGACCGGTACTGCTGGTCGAGGTCGAGGAGCAACATCAGCGCAGGTACGCGTCGAGTCCGACCGAAGTTCCCGAGCTCCTGGGTCCGGGCTATCGCTGCTTCCGGCTGTGCTGGGAACACGGGGTCGCCGAGCCATTTCCGGACGGTGCCTGTTCGTCCGGTCGAAACCTGCTCTGCGTTCCTTCGGACCGGGTGGACGACGTTGCTCGGCGGCATCTTCGCTACTTAGGCGGCGTCCCCGTGTCTAGCCGCGCCGCCCGGCCGCGAGTCGAGGTCGCCGGAAGGCCGCGTAGGGAAGGCCGATCGCGCTCACGGCCAGTCTCTCGCCATTGGAGAGCTCGCTCGTCCACGAGTCGTCCTCGCGCAACATCAGCGACTCACCACTGCGGCGCCCGGGATTGCCCGCGATCGCGTGTTGTACGGGCACCTCGAGTCCCGCGTGTGCGGCCGCCTGGCGGGCGCGGTCCGCGAGTCTCGGGTCGTCGGTGAAGGCGGCGACGTCGGCGATGGCCTGTTTCTCGAGGCGCACAAGGCTCTCGTAGCTGATGCGCAATGTCGGCAGGTGTTGCGATCGCACCACGACCGACGTGAGGAAGTGGTAGAGGTTCCAACGGGCGGCCGACGCCCACGCCGCATGCGTGGGTAGGCGCAACGTGGAGCCGTCGGGCATGTCCCATCGGATATCGCGCTTCCACGATGCCGCAACCGCTCTTGGGTCGCGCACCAGATGGATCACTCGCAACTTCGGGTACGAAGGCGCGATCGCGGCGAGTTCGATGGGCAGCTTGGACGAGTCGATGAGGGTGGTGGCCCGCGTGGCCTGGGCAATGGCGCGATACACCGTGCGCATCACGGTCCCGTAGCGCGCGACGTCGGACGAGCCGGACCACGCACGGTTGCCCAGCAGCTGCGGCAAGTTGCGCACGCGTAGAGAGCGGCGGCGGATCGCGCGCATCTCGTCCACGAGCTCCGCCCACGGCTCGTCGAACGCGTGCACGGCGTGACTCCAGACCGGACACGTCTCGAGCGGCTCGCCACACGAGCAGTACCGGGCGAGGGGTGAGCTCGACCAGAGTTGGAAGGTCTCGCCGACCGACACCGCGTGATCGCCGGCAAGGAGGGTTTCGAGCAGGGTCGAGCCGCTACGTCCCCAGCCGGCGACGTACAGCACCTGCGGATCGTCGCTCGCTGTCGGCTGTTCCACGAAGCCGGGATGGTACCGGGGTGAACCGTCTCGACCCGGTTGGCCCGGTCACACGGGTGCTCGCGGCGCAGGATCGAGGCGGGCGAGGTGCGATGTCCGGCGCCTCGCCAGGTGTCGCCTATTCTCGGGCGCAGCTGAACCCGAGCAGGCGAGTCCCGAGGAGGTTGTCGTGCTGGTCGTACTGGCGTTGGTCACCGCGACCGCCGCGGCACTCCGTTCGACGTGGTCGCCCTGTGGGCTCTCGATGCTGTCGACGATCACGCCGCTCGCCGAGCAGGGCCGTGGACATCGCTACCGCACCACGGCAGCCTGGTTCGTGGTCGGGGCCGTCGGCGGGCGGTGCGACGCTCGGGCTCCTGGCCGCCACATTGGCGTGGATCGTGAGCCTCGTCGGCCTCACCACGGCCGCGGCACTCGGCGCGGCTGCGGTTCTTTGCGGTCTTCACCGCGACGTCCGACCTGCGGCCGTTCGGCCTGCACCTCCCGATCAACCCGCGTCAGGTGAACGAGCTCTGGCTCGGCAAGTTCCGCTCCTGGGTGTACGGCGCAGGCTTCGGCTGGCAGATCGGGGTGGGTTTCGCGACCTACATCATGACGGGTGCGGTGTACCTGACCGTTGCGCTCGCCGCGCTCACTGGCCAGCCGGCGGTGGCGTTCGGCATCTGCGTGGCGTTCGGTCTCCTTCGCGGGTTGGCGATCCTGCTCGGAGCGACGATCACATCACCCGAGCGCCTGGTTGCGTTCCACCGTCGATTCGACGGCCTGGCCGAACCCGTGCGACGGGCAGTCATCGGCGTGCAGTTCGCCGTGGCCGCGGTGGCGGCGTGCGTCGCGTGGGCGCCGGCCCTCGCGATCATCGCGACGGTGGCGATCCTCGCCGGGACGGCCGTGCTGGTGGTCGCGTCACGTCGAGCGCGTGCCCGCTCCGAGTTGACCGTGTCGATTGGTCGACGCGACGGATCAACGCGCCACGCCCGCGACGCGTAGAACACCCGCCAGCCACGGTGTGAACTCCGGCGCCGACCAATCGGTGACAGCTGTCGGATCGACGTAGCGCCATTCCATGACCTCTGCTGGGTCCGGCGCCGGCTCGGCGACGACGAGGCCGACGAAGACATGGTCGAGCTCGTGCTCGACCAGGCCGGTGGAGGCGTCGGTCGCCCGGTAGATGAACGTGCCGGCCAAAGCGAGGTCGGTCGGGGTCACGCCGAGCTCCTCCTCGACCCGGCGAACGATCGCGGTGTCCGGCGATTCGCCCGGTCGCGGGTGCGTGCAGCAGGCGTTCGACCATCGTCCGGCGAAGTGGTACTTCGTCAGCGCCCGGCGCTGGAGCAGGAGTCGGCCCAGGTCATCGACCAAGCAGGCCGAGACCGCCCGGTGCAGGGCGCCGCCGTCACGGTGAGCCGCAAGCTTGTCCATCAAGCCGGTCTGGGTGTCGTCGCTGTCGACGATCACAACTTGTTCCGTCTCGATCAGGGTCATGCTCCGTATGATTAGTGCTAAATCAAGTGGAATCACAACCTGCCACGCGGCACCGAGCATCGGGAAGAGAGCGATATGGCCAGCTTGCAACCCCTGGATCTGATCGACGTAGACCGGGACGATCCCGTTCTCGTCGCAACCGGCGCGGTCGAGGCCGAGCTGCTCGCGCTGTTCGACCGTGAGGTCGTGCGATGGTCCGACATCGAGCCGTCGACCGCGCGCCTGGTTGCCGACCTGGCCGACTTCGTGCTCGCTGGTGGCAAGCGGCTACGGCCCGCGTTCGTGCACTGGGGCTTTGTGGGCGCCGGCGGCGACCCGGTCGATCCACGACTCGCGCGACTCGGTGCGGCGATGGAGTTGCTCCACGCGTTCGCGCTGTTGCACGACGACGTCATGGACGGTGCGCGAACACGGCGCGGACGCGCGGCCCTGCACGTGCGCCTCCTGGCCGAGCATCGCGCCTCGGGTTGGCACGGTGAGTCCCGCCGATTCGGTGAAGGCCTGGCGATCCTGCTCGGCGACCTCGCGTTCGTCTACGCCGATCAACTCGTGCCTCATCGCGACGACGTTCGTGCCGTGTGGGACGAGATGCGGATCGAGCTGACGATCGGTCAGTACCTCGATGTCACCGGGGCGGCGCGCGGTGAGCACGATCTCGAACGCGCCGAGCTGATCGCGTTGTACAAGAGTGGGCGCTACAGCGTGGAGCGACCCCTGCAGCTCGGTGCCGCTCTCGCCGGACGTTCCCCCGAGCTCGCTCCGCACCTTCGTCGCTTCGGGGCCCCGTTGGGCGAAGCGTTCCAACTTCGCGACGATCTGCTCGGCGCGTTGGGCGATGCCGACAGCACCGGCAAGCCCGTCGGAGACGATCTGCGCGAGGGCAAGCCCACGGTCCTGCTTGCCTACGCCCACGCGCTGGCGACACCCGCCCAGCGGCGCCGGCTCGACCGCGTGGGCCACCGTGATCTACGCCCCGACGAGATCGCCGCGATCCAGGAACGTCTTGCTCCGATGTGGTGCCGTCGACGCGGTCGAAGGAGCGATTGCTGTTCGCGTGCAGTCCGCACTTGCTGCGCTCGACGTCGCACCCATCACGCCGTCGGCCCGCGACGCGTTGGCACAGCTCGCCGATCGCTTGGCCTGGCGGGAACGATGACGGCGCGGGTGATCGTGATCGGTGCCGGCCTCGGCGGTCTGTCGGCGGCCTGTCACCTGGCCGGCCGGGGCCACGAGGTGACCGTGCTCGAACGAACGGACCAAGCAGGAGGACGAGCCACGCGTCGTGAGATGGACGGCTACGCGTTCGATCTCGGGCCGACGGTGCTGACGATGACCGGGATCCTTGCCGACACGTTTGCTGCCGCCGGCGCGGACATGGACGATCACCTCAGCCTCCATCGCCTCGACCCTGCGTACCGCGCCGTGTACGCCGACGGATCGACGATTCGGGTTCGGGCCGGGCGCGACGAGATGGCCGAGGAGATCCGCGCCGTGTGCGGTGCGGACGACGCCCATGGGTTCGAACGTTTCTGCCGCTGGCTCACCGACTTGTACGCCGCCGAGCGCATGCCGTTCATCGACCGCAACTACAACGGGATCGGCGATCTGGTCCGTCCGCTCGGTCCGGCGTGGCGACTCGCTCGCCTGGGTGGGTTCGGGAACTTGGCCCGCCGGGTCGACTCGTTCTTCGTCGACGATCGCCTGCGTCGCCTGTTCAGCTTCCAGTCGCTCTACGCCGGGCTCGCGCCGCACAAGGCCCTCGCCTTGTACGCGGTGATCACCTACATGGACACCGTCCAAGGGGTGTACCACCCCGAAGGTGGGATGGCGGCGGTGTCACAGGCCCTCGCGGTCGCGGCGCAGAAGGCAGGAGCCGAGGTGCACCTGAGCGCGCCGGTGGACGAGGTGGTGCTCGCCGACGGAGCGCGCGGCCGGGTGACCGGTGTGCGGATGGCCACCGGAGAGTTCGTCGAGGCCGACGCGGTCGTGTGCAACGCCGAGCCCGCCGTGGCCTATCGAACGATGGTGCCTTCGCTGGCGGCGCCCCGGGTGGCCCGCAAGGGCAAGTACTCGCCCTCGGCCGTGGTGTGGCACGCAGGCGTCCGGGACCCGCTGCCCGACGACGCCGCCCATCACAACATCCATTTCGGTGCGACTTGGCGCGGCGCCTTCGACGCTCTGCTCGACGGGCACCTCATGCCCGACCCGTCGACACTCGTGAGCATCCCGACCCTCAGCGAGCCGTCGCTCGCGCCGCCGGGGGGTCACGTCCTCTATGCGCTCGAACCCGTTCCCAATCTGGACGGATCGCTGGACTGGGACCGTGAACGCGAATCAGTGCGCGACCGACTCCTTCGCCGGCTCAATTCCCAGGGCTATCCGACGAACGCTGAAGCCGAGATGTTCGTGGATCCGCACGACTGGCAGCGGCAGGGTCTCGAACGCGGTACGCCGTTCTCGCTTTCGCATCGATTCACGCAGACCGGTCCGTTCCGGCCGGCCAACGTCGATCGACGAGCGCCGGGCCTGGTGTTCGCCGGCGCCGGCACGGTGCCTGGAGTTGGCATCCCCATGGTTCTGTTGTCGGGCCGGCTCGCCGCGGCCCGCGTAGAGGAGATGTCGTGAACCGATCGACCGACGCGCTGGCGGGTTCGTACCGCCGCTGTGAACAGCTCACGCGCGAACACGGCACCACGTACTACTGGTCGACCCGCCTGCTGGCGGCCGACCGTCGCCCCCACGTCTACGCGCTGT
This sequence comes from uncultured Iamiaceae bacterium, assembly GCA_963778895.1. Classification (GTDB taxonomy): domain Bacteria; phylum Actinomycetota; class Acidimicrobiia; order Acidimicrobiales; family Acidimicrobilacustridaceae; genus CAVZVZ01. The sequence goes on along the minus strand of CAVZVZ010000005.1, from coordinate 17,029 downwards.
ACGCGTTCTGTCGCTACGCCGACGACATCGTCGACGACCTCGGCGCCGCGCCAGCCGCGGTGCGGGCTGACGCCTTGCGCGAGTTGGGTCGTCGCCTCTTCGTCGACCTCGATCGGGGCCGCTCGGACCATCCGGTGTTGGCCGCCTTGGTCGACACCACCAACCGCTTCGACATCGATCCCGTCGTGCTTACGAGCGGTTCCTGCGGTCGATGACGATGGACCTGACCGATCGCCTCGTATCCGAGCTACGACGACCTGCTCGTGTACATGGACGGTTCGGCGGCCGTGATCGGCGAGATGATGCTGCCCATCCTCGAACCGTTCGATCCGGCGGCCACTGCTCCGGCGCGCGATCTCGGGATCGCGTTCCAGCTGACCAACTTCCTGCGCGACGTGGGTGAGGACTTGGAACGTGGTCGGGTCTACCTGCCCGAGGAGGACATCGAGCGGTTCGGTGCCTCGCCCCATTCCCGCCGCGTCGACGATGCTTGGCGAGCATTGATGGAATTCGAGATCGACCGGGCTCGGGAGCTCTATCGCTCGGCCGACCGTGGGATCGCGATGTTGCCGGCGCGCTCGGCCCGGAGCATCGGCTCAGCCCGGCTTCTCTATTCGAGCATTCTCGATGTGATCGAAGCCAACGACTACGACGTCTTCACCCGACGGGCCCGGGTGCCGACGGCGCGCAAGCTCTCGACCGTCGCCCTGTCGTTCGCCCGCCCGTCGCCGTCGCGATCACGTTGGTCCGCTCGCGCCCGGAGCTCGGTGGGCACAACCGGGAAGAGGAATCCGTAGGGTTCGCGGCCGAACAGGTGATGGACCCGATGAGCGCGTCGCACGTGGCGCAGGTAGCCGACGCGGTCGAGTGGGTGGTCCGATGCGCCCGTGGATGGCGATGTCGTGCACGAGGAGATAGGCCGCGCCATAGGCGGAGACTCCGGCGCCGATCCAGAGAAGCGGTCGCAGCGCGTCGATCGATGCCCCGACAGCCATCACGGCGATGGTGATGGCGGCGAACACGACCGGGAACAGGTCGTTGGCCTCGAACCTTCCGCGAGGCGGTGCGTGATGATCACGGTGCCATACCCACCCGCGCCCGTGCATGACCAGCCGGTGCAGAAGAGCCGCGATCGGCTCCATCGCGATGGCCGCCGCCAGCCCGACGAGCACCGCAGTCACCGCGAGGCTCGTTCGCGTGCGGGTTCGGTGCGATCTGCGTGGACTGTTTCGCGGCTGGCGGCCCACTCCCAGAGAAGGAGGACCGAGGTCAGCAACGCGAAGCCGAACAGGAAGTCCTCGATCGGGACGTCCCACGGGAACCGGATGCCCGAGATGGCGCCGGGCGCATATCGCACGATGGGTCGGTCCAGTTTCGTCAGCCACCCATCCACGAGGCACTGGAAGCCGAACACGATGAGCATCGTCACCCAGTACGTCGACGTCCGGAGCAGTCCGGTGCGCAGCACGAAACGTTCCAATCCGATCGTGATCGCCACCGCGATCACGGCCGCCACGGTGTACTCAGGCATGGCCTCGCACCCTTGGCAGCACCCGACGGACGGTCTCGAACGTGAGCAGTGTGCAGATCGGGATGACGACGAAGAACGTGAGCTCCTCGATCGGGATGTCGCCGGGGATTCGCCAGCCCGTCACGTACGCCGCGTCGAACCACCAGTTGCCCCGAGCGATGGCGATCGCGTCCCACAGAACGAAGAAGGCGATCGGCGCGGCCAGGGCGAGCAACAAGCGCTTCGGGCGTCGGTACACCCGTGCGCCCAGGAGCTCGAGCGGCAGCGTGATGGCGAGGCACCCGGCCATCAGCAGCAGGTACTGGAAGCGGTCGATGGTTCCTCCATTGGCCGGACCGAACGGGCATACTTTAGCGCTAAAAGAATTGAACTCCTCGAGAAAGGGATCGTTCGGGATGGTCGAGAGTCGTGACGAGCGAGCTGTCATTGCACGACGTGGCCGAGCGTCTCGGCGTCCACTACATGACCGCCTACCGGTACGTGCGCACCGGGCAGTTGGCGGCTCGGCGCGAACGCGGCGAGTGGCGGGTGCGCCGTGAGGATCTCGACGACTTCAGCCGGCCCACGCCCGGGCCTCGGGCGGCCCGCGGGCGGCCACGGTGGTCGCAGCATGCGCACCGATTGCGTGATCGGCTCGTCAAGGGCGACGAAGCCGGGGCGTGGCAGGTCCTCGAGCGAGCGTTGGTCGGGGGAGCGGAGCCACCGGAGCTCTACGTCCGCGTGCTCGGTCCGGCGCTGCACGAGGTCGGAGACGGCTGGGCCGACGGTTGGCTCACGGTCGAGGAGGAGCACCGCGCTGCGGCCGTCGCCACGCGGGTCATCGGCCGCATGGGGCCGAGGTTCACGCGTCGCGGCCGGCATCGAGGCACCGTGGTGATCGGCGCCGCTCCGGGTGACTCGCATGCTCTGCCGGCCGCGATGCTCGCCGACGTTCTTCGCGGCGAGCGCTACGAGGTCATCGACCTCGGGCGGGTCGACGCCGCTCGAGTCATTCCTGTCGGCCGCCTCGGGGAGCGACGACCTGATCGCCATCGGGCTGAGCGCGTCGACCGCCGCGAGTGTTGTGGAAGCGGAGCGCGTCATCGCCGCGCTCCATGCCGAGCTTCCCGGCGTGCCCGTGCTCCTCGGTGGTCCAGCGGTGACGGATGGGCCGACGGCTCGGAGCGCCGGCGCCGATGCGTGGGCGCCGGACGCTATCCGAGCGGTTTCCGTGCTCGAGAAGTTGAACGGCAGCGGTGACGGGTCGACCGTCGCTTGATCGGCGGGGAATCAGAGGCGAGCGCTGCGGCTCCGCGAGACGGAGAACAGGCCGAGGATCAAACCCACGACACCGATGACGGCGACGATCAAACCAATGGTGGAGTTCAAGAACGCCGCGATGAGCACGCCGGCCAGAATTACGACGAGTGCAGCTCCGATGGTCATATGACCCTCACATCCTCCAAGTCAGGCGAGAGCGTCGCTCCCACTCGGGCAGTAGATGTACCCGGTGAGGGTGGACGCGAGAACCCGTTGACCCGTTTGGGTTGCCGGCAACCCTTGTGTCAGGCCGCGGCCTTCTCGAGGATGTGAACGCCGCACGCCGAGCCGAGTCCGATGACATGCGCGAGTCCGACTCGGGCACCCTCGATCTGACGATCACCGGCTTCGCCGCGAAGGTGCGTGGCGACCTCCCACACGTTCGCGATGCCGGTCGCCGCGATCGGATGTCCCTTCGATTGCAAGCCGCCGGACACGTTGACCGGCTTGCTGCCGTCGCGGAACGGTGCGCCTGACTCGAAGAAGTCGACCGCACCTCCTTCGGGGCACAACATGAGGTTGTCGTAGTGCACGAGCTCGGCCGTGGCGAAGCAGTCGTGCAGCTCGACGAGATCGAGGTCTTCGGGCCCGACGCCGGCCTGTTCGTACGCCTGGGTCGCAGCGTTCCGCGTGAGCGTGTTGACGTTCGGAAGCACCTGGCACGCTTCCTCCCACGGGTCTGTGGTGAGGACGGAGGCCGAGACCTTCACGGCGCGCTGCTGCTGCTCACGGGACAGTCGGCCCAATGCCTCACCCGTGATGAGCACCGCAGCCGCCGCCCCGTCGCAGTTCGCCGAGCACATGGGCCGCGTGTTGGGGTACGCGATCATGAGATCGCCCATGATCTGTTCGAGGCTCATCTGCTTCTGGTAGGCGGCGAACGGATTCAGCGTGGAATGCGCGTGGTTCTTCTCGGAGATCCGCGCGAACAGCTCGAAGCTCGTTCCGCCGTACTTGTGGCCGTACTCCATGCCGATCTGGGCGAAGACGCCGGGCATCGTCTCGGTGCCGATGCGACCGTCGGTCGAAGCGATCGCTCCGTAGCGGCCGTTCGGCTCCCAGACGTTCTCGTCGCTCTTGCGAGACGCGCCCGCGAGCAGACCGGCGCCGGCAAGCTTCTCCACGCCGACGGCGAGCCCCATGTCGCACTCGCCGGCCTTCAGCGACATCACCACGGTGCGCAACGCGGTGGCGCCGGTCGCACAGGCGTTGGCCACGTTGTAGACGGGGATGCCGGACTGGCCGATCTGCTTCTGCACCATCTGCCCGATGGGCAACGCGCCGCCCATGAGGTTGCCGGCGGCGAGCACCCCCATCTGGCTCATCGAAACCCCACCGTCGTAGAGCGCGGCGAGTGCGGCCTCGGTCGCCAGATCGACCGTGTCCTTGTCGGGATGCTTGCCGAACTTGGTCATCGAGATGCCAAGGATCCAAATGTCGTCGCTGGCCATGACGGGTCCCTTCTCCGTATCAGTGATCGTGGTTCGGGTGGTCGACGAGTCAGGCGATCGGTTCGAAGCCGAAGCCGATGGCTTCGACGCCGTTGTCGTCCGGTCCGAGCGAGTAGGTCGCGAGCCGCACCTTCATACCTGTGTGGACGTGATCCGCGTCGGGCTCGACGTTGATCAGGTTCGCCCGCACGCTCGTTCCGTCGCAGTCGATCACTGCGGCGACGAACGGCACGGGGACGCCTGGTGCGGCGAAGGACACGATCGTGAAGGCGCGTACCTCGCCGGTCGTGGACACGGCGTGGGCGCTGAACGAGGTGCCGCTGCACGAAGCGCAGGCGTTGCGGCGGTCGAAGTAGCGCGCCCCACAATTGGTGCACTCGTGGGCGATCAGGTGGGGCTCGTTCCCGAGCGAGAGGTAGTCGACGAGCGGAATCGAGGTAGTCACGGCGTCATCATGCCTGCTCGGCCGATTCTCCGCCTCACCGAGCGGTTTCGCCGCTCCGAGCGCCCCACCCCCGCACACGGTCTAGGCCGAATGGCCCATTGAGACGGTTTTCACCCGGAAACGGGGTTGAGTCGGCCGCCCGACCCGCCGATGTTGACGGGGAACCCGCCCGACCAGGGCAGCGGGAAGTGAGGCGCAGGTCGTGAAAACAGCGGAAGCGACATGGGACTGGGACTGGGACAACCACCAGATCGACAGCTCCACGCCCCGGGCGCAGGTCGACCCCGACGCGGAGCTGCGCCCCATCGCGGTGGATGAGTCCCTCACGACTCTTCTGTTCTCGGGGCGGACTGCGGCGCCAGCACCGGCTGCGGCCCCCACGATCGAGGCCGAGCCCGAGCCGGTGTGGGCAGACGCGCAGGGCTTGTTGTTCGAGCTCGTGTAGCGCACTTCGGTTACGCGCATCGCAAACCTGCTGCAATCGTGTATCGAATCCGACCTCACGGGTGAGATACACGCTGTGCAGAACGTCGAGTCGCCGTGGTGTCTCGATCTCGCCGTCGATCCGATCGGTGTACGACGCGCCCGACGGCTCGCCGCGGCGTTCGCCCGTCACGAAAACGTCGATGCGGTTTCGGAGTCGTTGGTGCTCGTGACCTCCGAATTGGTATCGAACGCGGTCCGGCACGCCGACTCCGTCGTGACGATCACGTTGACTCGCAACGGTCCGTCGATCCGTGTCGAGGTCGCCGATGACGGCGACGGCCTACCGCAGTTACGCCACCCGGCGGCGACCATCGCCGGCGGCCGCGGGCTCTTGATCATCGACGGCCTCGCGAGCGACTGGGGATCGCATCGCTCGGGCACCGGCAAAGTGGTCTGGGCCGAGCTCGCCGCGGCCGGCTAGCGGCTAATCAGACTTCTTGGCGCGGCTCGGCGCGACCCGTGGTGGTTCGTTCGGCTGCTTGGGGTAGACGGGCGGCCAGGGTGCATCCATCAGGCCATCCGCGAGGTCGCGCGCAAACCACTCCAGCAGGACCTCGATCGATTGCGGATCGTCGTTCATCGTGGACCACGCGTCGCCATAGGCGGCCACCCGCCCAGGAACCGTCGCCAATGTGAGTTCGTCCGGCATGACCGTGGCCACCTCGTCCCACGTCAGCGGGGTCGAGACCTGAGCTCCGACGCGCGAACGCACTGACCAGGGCGCGAACACCGTCTTGTGTGGCGCGTTCTGGTTGAAGTCGATGAACACGCGGCGACCCCGTTCCTCTTTCCACCACGCGGCCGTGAGGAGGTCGGGTCGTCGGCGCTCGAGCTCGCGCGCCAGGGCGATCGTGGCGGCCCGAACGTCGTAGGAATCCCATCGCGGTTCGAGTCGTACGTACACGTGCACGCCCTTGGACCCCGTGGTCTTCGGGAAGCTCGCGATACCGACCTCGTCGAACAGCGCCCGCACTTCGTAGGACGCCTCACGTATCGCGTCGAACCCGACGCCACTGGGAGGATCGAGGTCGACCCGCAGTTCGTCGGTATGCGCCGGGTCGGCGGCGAGGCAGGGCCAGGTGTGGAACCCCAGACAACCCAGGTTCACCGCCCAGAGCACATGGGCCAAATCGGCCAACACGAGCGCGCGTGACGTGGTGCCGTTCGGGGTCGACACGATGGTGGTCTGCAGCCAGTCGGGAATGTTGTCGGGCACGCGCTTCTGGAAGAACGAATTGCCCTTCACGCCGTTCGGGAACCGCTGCATCAACGTGGGGCGACCGCCCACCGCCCGCAACAGGGGGATCTCCACTGCGCGGTAGTAGTCGACGAGGTCGAGCTTCGTGTCGTCGTGCTCGGGGAAGTAGATCTTGTCGGGGTTGCTGATGTCGAGCTGGTGCCCGTCGACTTCGATGGTGACGCGTTCGCTCGCCATCACCCAGCGTTGCCGTCGAGGAAGTCGAGGATCTCGGGAAACGCGTGCGAGTCCTGCACGAAGAACACGTGACCGCCGTCGTAGAGTCGCAACTGCGCGTTCGGGACGCGCGACACGATTGCTTCGCTGTTCGACGGTGGGGCGATGCCATCGAAACGGCCACCGGCAACCAACGTCGGACAGGTGATCCGGTCCAGTCGATCCCACACGTCGTGATCGCGTCGAGCTTGGAGTTGGCCGGCTTCGCCGCGTTCCTGCGCTTCGGTCTTCGGCTGACTTCGGCGACCGGCCACCATCTCCACGAGCGCCTGGTCCTTGGGGTGGGTCGCGAGCCACTCGGGCGTGAACCGACCATCGAGGATGTGCAACCCGACCTCGATCTGCTTGTCGGGTGGAAGGTCGGCGAGCTCGTGCAAGGGATACGACGAACCCCCGGGTCCGCCGGAGGAGGTGCACAACAACGCGAGGCGATCGACCCGTTCGGGCCAGGTCACCGCGAACTCTTGCGCAACCATCCCCCCGAAGCTGATCCCGACGACCCGGCATGTCGACCAGCCGACGGCGTCGAGCAGTGCTGCCGCGTCGGCGGCGCAGTCGGCCATCGACCAGGGCTCGGATGGGACTTCCGTTCGGCCGAGCCCGCGTTGGTCATGCACCAGCACTTCGAACCGGGAGGCGAGGACGTCGATCAGCGGTTCAGTCGTGGCGATCGACGAGCCGGAGCCGTTGAACAGCAACAAACGAGGGCCGTGGCCCCGGCACTCGAAGTAGATCTCGATGCCGTTCAGCGTTTCCTGCATCCAGCGGACCGTAACCGCCACCGGTCGCGTCTGCGACGATGCGGTGTGCCTCCGGACCGGATGACCACGAGCGGCGGTTTGGAGGTGATTCTGAGGCCGACGCAGGCGAGCGACCACGCGGAGCTCTTCGCACGATTCGCCGAGCTGGTCCGGGCCGACGAGGGGTACCCGCAAGTCCCCGACGAGCCGCTGTCGTTCGAGGACTTCGTCGGGTACTGGTTGGCACCGGCGCGGGTCAGCGTCGTGGCCCGGCGCGTCGCGGACGACGTGTTGATCGGCGCATACACGATGAAAGCCAAATGGCGTGGGCCGCGCCGCGCACGTGGCCAACGCGGGGTACTTCGTCGTGCCGACCTGTCGCGGGCTCGGGCTCGGGGAGGCGCTCGTGATCGACTCGTTCGACGTCGCGCGCGAAGCCGGGTTCGACGCCATGCAGTTCAACTTCGTCTTCGAGGCGAATCCGGCTCGCCGTCTCTACGAGCGACTCGGGTTCGAGGTCGTCGGACGAGTCCCCGATGTCATCGACGGACGAGCCGTCTACGTCTACTGGCGACGGCTTTGAACCATTGAGCCGGGGGAGCCCCGGCGGGCCCACCTCAGCGAGAGGTGGTGGCCCGGCGGCGAGCGGCGAAGGCCAGGAGCCCACCGCAAGCGAGCAACACGACGCCCACCCGGAGGAGGGTCTCGGTCGTGCCGGAACCGGTGACCGGGAGCGTGCTCGCCGTCGAGGTCGCCGTCGTCGTGGCGGTCGTCGCCGCGGCGCGCACCGTGAGGGTGGTGCTCAGTACGTCGACGGTGCAGTCGACGGCGTCCACCGTGTAGGTGCCAGCCGCGGTGCCCGACCGGGACCTCGAACGTGGCCGAGAACGTGCCGCCGGCAGTCGTCGTCGCGGTCGCGACCTGCGTCTCACCGAGAAGGATCGTGACCTTGACAGCGGCGGCGCAGCCCTCACCGGAGACGGTGACGGACTCGCCCGGGTCGACGACGGGCTTGTCGATCGAGATGCCCGAAGGGGGCGTGTACCCGGCCTGCGCGGGCAGGCCGAAGCCGATCCCGACCAGCAGTAGTGCACCGAGCACAAAGACGAAACGGCGAAGCATTTTGTGGTTCCTCTCCCTTGGACACTCCCTGCGTCACCCTAGACGACGGGGATTGGAAGGTGGCGAAAGGCCCGAGCGGTGTGTCCCAGACAAGATCGGCCGGTCGCCATCCGGGGTTTAGGTCGGCAGCGGAAAGATGAGATCTGCTTGTCCCACCAGGTCGAACGCACCGGTCCCGGCCCCGAGGTCCGGTGGCACAGCTCCGTCGGGCGCCTCGAAGGACGGTGATCCGACGTCGCCGTCGGTGGTCTTGAGCGTCACCTCGACCCGATCGGGGTTCGCCAACGCGGGCGTCAGGACCCGCAAGTGATAGGTCTCGTCGACCGAGACATGGCCGCGGACGGTGAACACCACCCGCAGCCCCCCGCCCGGAGGCACGGTGACGAACGCGCCCGCCCGATGGAGGCCGTATTCGTCGTGCAGCTCGAGCGGCAGGGGCTCGCCGTCGAGCGTGGCGCTCTCGACGCCCAACCCGGTGTAGAGCGACAGGAAGGTGCGGTTCGATCCCCGCGGGTCGTGGTTCTTGTTGGCCACGACGTAGTCCGTGAGATCGGTCGGCGCGTCGTTCTGCAGGTCGACGGTGATCGTTCCCTGTGCGTCTCCCGTCGCGTCGTCGTAGGTGACGTCGTAGTCGACGCTGCGATGCAGGTACGCGTCGATCTTGTTGGGGTTGTCGTTGGAAACGGTGACCATCACGTCGTCGCCGTCGGTCGTGGGTCGCAGTCCTTGACCGGCGCCGAGACGGTCGAAGAACGCCTGCTCGTTCGGATCAGCGGTCCAGATCCGCAGATGCCCACCTTTGACGGCCGGCCCGAGTGACTCGCCGATGAACCGCGGTCCGGGCAGCCGCACGCTCGTCAGCCGCGTGAAGGTCTGGCGGGCCACCCGTTCGAGGAAGTCGGCGCGTTCGTCGACCTTCGGGAACTGCACGTATTGATCGCGGAGCAAGAAGCTCGCGGCGTTGTCGGGACCGATCGGCGCGTCGAGACCCTTGATGTCGACCGGCCCGGTGACGCGGAGCAGCGCCGCCAGGCCTTCGGGGTCGACGTACATCACTCCGTCGATCGGCCGTCCGATCGCATCCGGCGCCAGGTCCTGCACCATCTTGCCGACGGTCGGGAAGTCCGGCGTACCGGTCACGTCCTGCCAGAACTCCCACGGCCGGTAACGCAGGTAACGCTCGGGATAGTCGGGCTCGAGGATCTCGCGCAGGTGCTCTGGGGTGAGCGCGGCCGTCTGGGCGTTGAGCTCGCGCACGCGTACGACTTGGTCGAGGTCCAACTGACCGTCGTGCGCGTTGAGGATGCCGATGTTGCCGACGAACCCGCCGAGCTCACGCGACTCGGCCGGGCTGGCGAACAACACGACGTAGGTGCGCGGCCCGTTCTCACCCAACAGTGCCGGGGCGATGTCGAGCGTGCTCGCCGCCAGCTCGGTGTCGTCGGCCGTGTCGCTCGACCTGGGCCCGGAAGTCGTCGACCCGCGACCGAACCGACGGCAGCAACCAGGTCTCGTCGGTCTGGTCGAGCCGTTGGAGGGCGAGGGTGAGCTCCTCGGAGGTCGTCCGCAACGGATCGCGAAGCGAGATCAGCGTCGGCAGGTCGATCTTGCCGTCGTTGAAATGGAGGTCCTCGATGGTGGCGACATGGGCCGCGGCACTGGCCGACTGCGGTGATGTCGCGTCCAGACGCGGCGACCGCGTTCACCGTGTCGAGCTGCTGGCTCACGATCGGCAGGACGCGTGCCGGCCTCGTCCACCACGCCCCGGTCGCGGCTTCGACCTGGTCGAACGAGTCGCGCGCCGCGTCGAGATGCGCGATGACCGTCGGCTGGTCGCCCTTCTGGGCGGCCTCGAGCCAGGCTCGGCTCTCGTCCACCGCTTGGCCCGACTGTCGGAGCGTGATGGCGGCGCTGATCCCGACCGGGATCAAGATGATGAGCGCCGCGGCGCCGGCCCACAGTGCGTACCGGCGGACCCGGCGGCGGATGGGCTTGCCCACGCGCAACCACGCCGAGATCGCGACGACGAGCCATGCCCCCGCCGCCACCAGCGCGCTCGCTCCGGTGAGGGTGAAGAGGTTCGGCAGGCGCAGCAGGGCCTGGGCGGCGATCCCCACCGCCACGACGCCGACGATCGGGACGCGCCGACGTTGCGCGGCGCCGACGATGGCGACGGCGAGGGCCGCGAACCCGACGACGACCACGGCCGCGTCGCCGCCGATCGAGAAGGCCGAGGCCAACGCACCGACCACGACCCACGTCCAACGGTCGGCGAACGCGGCCATCAGGGCGATCGACGCGGCGAACAGGGCCTTCCACACGATGTCCGGGCCGGTGAGCCCCGTCGGGGACGCAGGTGCGAACGTGGCGGCCACGCCTGCGAGCGCAGCCAGCGCCCACACCGTTCGGAGCTGCCGGCGGTAGGCGCGCCGGGCGACCTCGTCCTCGGGTGCGCCGTCAGGCACAGGACCGCGCGCGGGGACGGGGTGGCTCGGGGCGCATGGTGGCGATGCTAGAAGCTGCCCTGTCGCTCGTTGTCGCGCCCCGCTGACGCACAATGAGGACAACGGAAGGGACGGGGGCGATGAGCGGACCGGACGAAACCAACGATGTCGAGCGATTGCAGCGCGAGCTCGATGAGCTGAAGCGCCGCAACGAGGAGCTCGAGCACCAGATCGAGCCCCACTCCCACCACCTCGGCCGCCGCATCGGCGCCATCATCCTCATCGTCCTCGCGGGTGTGCTCGCGCCGATCTCGACCATGGGCCTCTGGTTGCGCAGCCAGGTGACCGACACCGACAAGTACGTGCGCACGGTGCAGCCGTTGGTGTCGGATCCCGCGATCCAGAACTTCGTGGCCGATCGCGTCACGCAGCGGTTGTTCGAGGAAGTCGACGTGCAGACCGCGATCCAAGACGCGCTGCCGGAACGTGCCGCGTTCTTGTCCGGTGCCCTGACGTCGGGTCTGCAGACGCTCGTTCGCGAAGCGACGCTACGGGTGGTGGAGAGCGATCAGTTCGCCCAACTGTGGACGTCGGCCAATCGGCTTGCCCATGAACAGATGGTCGCGGTCCTGACCGGCAAGTCGAGCAACGTCATCAGCACCAAGGACGGGGTGGTGAGTCTCGACCTCAGCGGCATCGCCAACGAAGTCGTGAGCCAGCTCAAGTCGCGCGGCGTCGATCTGTTCGACTCGGTGAATCTCCAACCGGGGCGCTTCACGGTGGAGATCTTCCAGTCCGACGCCATCACCCGGGTACAGCTCGCCTTCAGCGCCTTCAACACGGTGGCGGTCGTGCTGCCCTTCCTCACGATCCTGCTGTTCATCGGCGGGATCCTGTTGTTTCCCGAACCGTCGGCGCGGGGCGCTGTGGGCTGCGGTGGCGTTGAGCCTCGGCATGGCGGTGCTGCTGCTCGCGTTGGCGATCGGTCGCACCGTCTATCTCGGCGCCATTCCGTCGTCGGTCATGCCCCAGGACGCGGCCTCGACGTTCTTCGACACGCTCGTGCGGTTCCTGCGCCAGAGCGCGCGTGCGCTGCTGGCCGTCGGCATCATCGGTGTACTCGTGTGCATCATCCTCGGCCCGGGCTCGGGCGCACGCCGATTCCGAGGTTGGGTGGCGCGACTGCTCGGCCGGGTCGGCGACGAGGCGTCTGAACATGGCGTCGACTTCGGCCCGGTCGGTCGCTGGGTGGGCCACAACCTCACGGCGCTGCGCATCGGCGTCGGCGTGTTGGCCGCGGTGTTGCTGATTGCCTGGGACCAGCCGTCGGCGACGGTCGTGTTCGTGGTGGCGCTCATCGCGTTGTTGATCTTGGGTGTCTTCGAGATCGTCGGCCGCGGTGGGCGCGCCTCGCCACCAGCCGCGACCGACACCTAGCCGCACGGTCACGCGTCGCCTGGCCTGCGGGTTGAAGTCCCGCTCGTCAACGTTCCGCTTTGTCGAACATGTGTTCGAGTCTCCGCGACGATACCGCAGGTCAGGCAACCCGAAATCCGAGAACAGTCCGGACGGAACCTGGAGCCCCGCTACCGCAAAACGCCGAGAGCCGCCCCACGGGTGGTTGGGGCGGCCCTCGATGGCCCCCGTCAGGCATTGGTGGGAGCGACTCGCAGAAACCATACGCCTGGCGTCAAGGCCACCCTGGGCTAGACAAGGGGTCGTTGTGGGTGACAAGCGGAACGGGGAGCAAATGGGATCGAAGACAAAGCGGGTGTCGCGGTCGTGGCGGTCGTGCTCGCGCTCGGCCTCAGTGCGGGCTGCAGCTCGAACAGCAGCACGTCGAGCACGAACACGTCGGGTGCAGCCAGCCAGGGGAGCGGCACGCCGAACCCGCAGTACGCAACGTGGTGCACGTCGGTGCAGAACTTGATCGACCAGAGCTCACCCAACGACTTGTCCGACATCGGCGACCTGGCCGCGTTCACGCAGGCCATCCAGTCGTTGGCGTCGACCGCGCCCGAGCCGATCCAGTCCCAGATGCAGACGCTCGCCACCGCGTCGCAGACGAAGCTGGCCGCCGTGCAACAGGACCCGACCGCGACGCTGCCGCAGGCGATGGCCGATCAGGCGACCGCCGCGAACCAGGAAGTCACGGCGTTCGTCTCGCAGAACTGCGGTCTGCAGCTCCCGACCATCGATCTCTGAGTCACTGGGGACCCTGGCCATTGGCCGGCAGCCCGATGAGCGCTGATCTCGGCGTACGGCGGGCGACGGCCGCCGATGTGGATCAACTCGGACGCGTGCTCGCCCGGTCGTTCTTCGACGACCCGGTCATCACGTGGATGCTCCCGGATGAGTCGCGACGACGGCGCGTCAGCGAGCTCGCGTACCGCACGTTCCTGAAGCGCATCTACCTGCCGAACAACGAGGTGTACACCGACGCGCGACGGCAGGGAGCCGCGCTGTGGTCACCGCCCGGCCGCTGGCGGATCCCGCTCGGCGCCCAACTCCGGATGAGCCCGCGCCTCGTCTGGATCTTCGGCGCCCGGCGGCTGCCCGAGATCGTGCGGGGTCTCAACCTGATCGAGCACGAGCATCCGGACACGGTTCCGCACTGGCACCTCGGCATCCTGGGCACCGATCCGGTCGCCCAGGGGCACGGCGTGGGCTCGGCGGTGATGGCCCCGATCCTGGCCCGTTGTGACACGGAGGGCGTCCCGGCTTACCTCGAGTCGTCGAAACACGCGAACATCGCGTTCTACCGTCGGCACGGATTCGAAGTGACCGACAAGATCTCGCTGCCTGACGGCCCCGATCTCTGGGGCATGTGGCGCGAGCCGAGAGCACCAGACGGAGGCGAAGACGATGGCCGAGGTTGACGCGCCGCAGACCGGTGCCGAGGGCCCGCCCGAGATGTCCGACGTGCAGCGGTCGAGCCGCGATCCCGAGGAGATGCGCCAGAGCCTCGAGCGCTGGCTCGGAACCCGGTTGGACCCAGCCAGCCGACCGGTGGTGCCCGAGATCGGCGCGACCACCGCCAACGGCATGTCGAGCGACACGGTCCTGTTCGCCGCCGAGTGGGCGGACAACGGCGAGCCCCGCGCCGAGGCGCTCGTCGCCCGCGTCGCGCCCGACGAGCACGACGTGCCGGTCTTCCCGACCTACGACCTCGAGCGGCAGTTCGAGGTGATCCGCCGGGTTGGTGAGCTCACCGACATCCCGGTGCCGCGTACGGTGGCTCGAGTCCGACCCGGTCCACATCGGCTCGCCGTTCTTCGTCATGGAACGCATCGACGGCGAGGTCCCGCCCGACGTGATGCCCTACACCTTCGGCGACAACTGGCTCTTCGACGCATCGCGCGACGATCAGCGCCAGACTGCAGGACTCGACCGTCGACGTGCTCGCGCAACTGCACGCCCTCGAAGGGTCCGACGAGCCGCTTCGCCTTCCTCGCGTTCGACGATCCGGGCGACACGCCGCTGCGCCGTCACGTCGAGCACACCCGGGCCTGGTACGAGTTCGCGGACACGAGGGTTCGCGAGTCGACGCTGATCGACGACGGCTTCGCCTGGCTCGACGCGCACTGGCCCGCTCACGAAGGTCCGACCGTGGTGAGTTGGGGCGACTCGCGCATCGGCAACGTCATGTACCGCGACTTCGAACCGGTCGCGGTGCTCGACTGGGAGATGGCGGCGCTCGGTCCCCGCGAGCTCGACCTCGCGTGGCTGGTCTACGCCCACTGGTGTTCGAGCACCTCGCCGCGTCCTTCGAGCTTCCCGGGATGCCCGACTTCCTGCGGCTCGACGACGTGGCGACGCACTACGAGAACCTCACGGGCTACACGCCACGGGACCTCGACTTCTACCTGGCCTACGCCGCCCTCCAATGGGCGATCGTGTTCCTGCGCACCGGGTCGCGCGCCGTGCACTTCGGCGAGAGCGAGATGCCCGACGACATCCACGACCTCATGCACCATCGCGAGCTGCTCGAGCAGATGCTGTCCGGCGACTACTGGAACTGAACGCAAGGAGCTTGTCACCATGCCCATCCCCTCGACGAGTACCCGATGCACCAGGCGCCGCTGTCGATGCAGTCACGTCGCCGAGCAGCGACCGCAACTTCTACGACCGCTGCTACTTCAACGCGCACGACCGCACCGGTGAGCTCTTCTTCATCACCGGCTTCGGCGTGTACCCGAACCTCGGCGTCACCGACGCGTACGCGACTGCGTGCGTCGGGGCGACCGCAGTGGGCCGTGCGGTTCTCCGACGCGCTCGGCGACGACCGCCTGCGACCAGCGCGTCGGCGCCTACCGCATCGAGGTGATCGAGCCGCTGCAGACGCATCCGGCTGATCTGCGACGGCGACGATCACGGCACTCGGCTTCGACCTCACGTGGGAGGGCTCGTTCGCCGCCGTCGAGGAGCAGCACCACATCATGCGCACCGGCGACCGCGTCATCCTCGACGCCTGCCGCTTCGCCCAGGTCGGCACGTGGGAGGGCACCGCTGCGCGTCGACGGCGACGACCTCACCGTCGACTCCCGACGTGTGGGTCGGCACCCGCGACCGGTCGTGGGGCATCCGTCCGGTCGGCGAGGCCGAGCCGCCGGGCCGCAACGCCGACGAGCCGCTCGACGGCTTCTGGTGGCTGTACGTGCCGCTGCGCTTCGACGACTTCGCCATCGTGATCATCGTGCCAGGAGCTGCCCGACGGCTTCCGCACCCTCAACGACGCCACCCGGGTGTGGCGCCGACGGTCGGGTCGAGCAGCTCGGCTGGCCCGGGTCGACATCACCTACCGCTCGGGCACCCGCCATCCCGAGCGCGCCCACTGCTGCACCTGACCGACGCCGACGGCAAGCCGCTCGACCCTCGAGGTCGACGCGCTCGGCCACGTCGCGTGCACGTCGGCGGCGGCTACGGCGGCGACCCCGACTGGGGTCACGGGCAGTGGCGCGGCCGCGACTTCTCCGAGCGGCTCACCTACGACCTCAACGATCCCGCCGTCGCTCGGCCGTGTCCCGTTCGGCGTGATCGACCACGTCGGCCGGGCGACGTGCGACGGGGCCGAGGGCTGGGGCCTGTTCGAGCACGGCACCTTCGGCCGCCACGACCCGTCCGGCTTCGCCGACTGGGGCTCGGTCGCGTGACCCGCGACGAGTGGCTCGCGGACTTCTCGTCCCGCCTCGGCGTGTCGGCTCCGGACGACGACATCGTCGAAACCTTGCTGTCGCTGGCCGGCACGGCCGCGCACAGCTCGGAAACGCGCACCGCGGCACCGTTGGCGTGCTATCTCGTCGGCTTGGCCGGGGCCGATCCGGAGGCAGCCGCCCGACTCGCCGAAGCGGTCGGGCGATGAAACCGATCAGTCCTTCGCCAGCTCGGTCAGCAGCGCCAGCGTGCAGAGCGCGGTCGCACGTCTACGCCGAAGGGCGCGGCCGCGAAGTCAGTGACGCCGATCGGCGCCAACCGCCGGATCTGCTCGGCTACAACCGACTCGTCACCGACGATCGCCAGATCGGCCGGTCCGTCGGCACCCTCGCGATCGAGCATCGCCCGATACGACGGCAACTGCCCGTAAATCGCAAAGAGTCGCGCGGCCAGCTCGCCGGCCCATCGGGTCGGACGTGACCGACACCGGGAACCCCGCCGCAATGCGAGGTGGAGATTTGCCGGCTTCGGTTGCCGCCGCGCTGATCGTCGGGATGATGTGCGACTCGAGTGTCGCCGGACCGTCGTCCACTCGCGGTGCCATCCGCGAGCGAGCCCGCGAGCCTCGAAGCATCACGGCGCGAACGCGGCAACGACCGGGGGCGCCGGCGCGTCGACCTCGATCGGGCCGAGGTCGTCGCCTTCAGCGTTTCGCCTTCGAAATTCCCGCCTCGCCTCGAGCGACGGCGTCAACGCCTGGAGTACTCGCGCATGTGGCGAGCCGGCTTCTCGAACGAGTAGCCGAACATGTTCTCGATCACGATCTGGTGGGACAACCCGATGCCGAGCGTGAGCCGGCCACCAGTCGCGGCCTGAACGGTCA